>CALODV010000013.1:0-1385748 GCA_942492065.1 Cloacimonadales bacterium (SeqCode)
AGAGTTGAAAGATCAATATTACATTTCTCTGCTATGACTTGATTCTTATCAAAATCGGGTGAAGTTCTTCTGAGAATATTTTCTGATGCCTGCATTATTATTCCCAGTGGATTATTAATCTCATGGGCCATTCCAGCAGCAAGACCACCAACAGTCATCATCTTCTCAGATTGCACAATCATTTCTTCTATTCTAACCTGATCGGTTATATTATCAAGTTGGATAACTGCCTGGTTCTCAAATTCTGACGGCAAAGGATAACAAGTTATATTGAAGTACATCTTCTTATTATGTACATGGATAGCCTGTTTCGCCTTTGTACTGGGAGTTCTTTCTTTGATCGAACTGAAAACAAGACCGAGGTACTCTTCCAGCCATGGGAAAGTTATCAGAATATGTCGACCAACTACGTTCTGGTCAGTTCCAAGCTCCAGAGCTCTATGATTAACCTCAACAACGATTCCATCCATATCCACACCAATTAAGGCCGATGGCATACTGTTTACAATATTATCCAGATATGACTTGGTTCGCTCGAGTTCTTCTTTAGCTTCCTTCTGGATTGTGATGTCCTTTGAGAATAGAAGAACATGTTCCTCATTTCCAATATGGGCGAGCTTCAATACATTTTCCAGACTTACAGCACTGCCATTCTTTTTCTTTCCCTTCCAGATAAAATATAAAGGACTTTTTTCTCTGATACTCGCAAAAAGATTTTTATATTGGATAATCTTGATGTTTGAATGTTCATAACTAAGATCTAAATAGTTTAGTTTCAGAGCATCGCTGTAATTATATCCAAAAAGTTTCAGCATTGCTTTGTTAACATCCACGACCCGGAACTCATCAGGTTCAAAAATTATGATGGAGTCGGTAGATGTATCAAATATTTCTTTATAATTCTGTTCAGATGTCTGCAGCTTTTCGATATCACGACTTTTTTGAGATACATCGGTGACAATCTCAACACAGGCCACAAATTCGTTTTCCCGGTTGAACACAGGTGATGCCGTAATATCCAGGTAGAGGTTGGTTCCATCAATATTCTCAATCACAACTTCGTTTTCCAATTTGTTATAAGGTGGATCAAACACATTCCTCACTGAAATAAGACACTTATGCACAGTACTCCGTAAAATTCCCGTTCTTCTGCTGCTGAACTTTGATTTTGTCAACATGTCCATTAGATTTGAGTAATAACGGTTTGTATACTTAATCCGTATAGAATTTCTCTTATTCCTCACCCATACCTGAATACCAATTTGAGCCTGATCGATAATAGCTTTGAGGAACTCGTTTTCTTCGAAAGCGGTTTGATGTTTTACCTGGTCTTCCCCCAATCTATTTATGAAACCTGTAAGAATTCTCTCCAGATCATAAAAGTTAAACTCAGGCATTTCCTCAGTATAAACTTCTGCACGCCTGTCTACCCACTGAGAAATATTTGTGATATCATGTGAGATTTTTCTTTTAAAAAAGCTTCCAAGTACTACAGTAATACCGATAAGTATTGAGAAAAGCACAACTATGGTTAATGTGTGACTACTCATAACCTCCATAAATGACACACTGCTTCGAAAAGCTTCACACGGAACAAAAATCTGGCAGTTGTAGAACATCTCCCAGTCATCCACACCAATAGTGTAATTTATAATCCTTTTGTAACTTCCGTCCTCCTCGCACTCGACCATGTACTCTGTGTACCCTCCACCTTTCAATGCAGCTCGAATTAACTCACGACTGTATGATTTACCCTCTGCATCTTTAAGAACAACATCCTTGTCCTCAGGATCAATATCAATTTCCCCATTATAACTTCCTGTAAAAATTTTGAATGGAGTATTCTTCTCGAAAACATCAATATTTTCCAGAAACTCCTGCTTCATTTTCTTTTTTGTTTCGTAAGGGAATGAGTTTGCCCCAATCAGTATATCAAGCGGTTTGAAGTAAAAAGCATAAGCAGTTGTATTACGGAAATGCAGCTCATCACCACTCATTCTGAACATTTTATATTCAAGCATGGTTTCATTCTGGCTGTAGATAGCCTGAACAAAAGAATCATGCATAACATTCATCTCTTGCAAATATTGCTTATTATTTCTGTCTGTTACTCTCAATTCAGGAACAATGAAATCTTTTATCTGAAAATCATAAACAAAATAATAGTCAGGCATTTCATTATTCAGGTCATTGATAATTGAACCCAGATGCTTCTTCAAGGCCTTGTTAGACTTGTTCCTGTTCTTTCTATATAGCGAATTGACAAGTGTATTCAGTTTTCTTGCTTCATAACGAAGTCGATGCTTCCCTTTGACCTCTTCTCTTTCATTACCGGTTTTGATCAAACTCAAAATTGACAGTGCATGTTGTCTTAAACTATTCCGATCATAATTCTGTTTCTCATATTGTAACTGTTTTCTCTGGTTAGCAGCATTTTGCATACTGATATGTGCAATGGTAAGATATATTGCTGTAATTGCGAGAATTACAGAGATAATAGCTGCCCAGTAGACATACTCTGAGAGTTTGAAGTTCCCGGTTTTATTTCTCATTTATCCTTATCTTCGATGTAAATTAAATATCTATTATTATTCCTTTGTCTGCATTCATTGAAATTACAGTATCCTCGTTCAAACGGGAAAAAGCATCCTGCACTCTAGATAACACAGGAATGCCATAAGCAAGCCCCAGTAATGATAACTCGTGTTCATAAGCACTTGTCTCTATGATAATACCTGAAGCATACTTCAGAAAAGGAG
Source organism: Cloacimonadales bacterium (SeqCode) (assembly GCA_942492065.1). GTDB lineage: Bacteria > Cloacimonadota > Cloacimonadia > Cloacimonadales > JAIOQZ01. The sequence continues at coordinate 2,760 of CALODV010000013.1, forward strand.
TATACTCCTTCTTAAAAGTATTCAGAACAACGATCTTATCATTGATATCCTTTTTAGAAATATCAGTATAGCTCTTCACAAACACTATAGGGGATTCAGACTTGCCGGGATGAATAACTTTTCCCTTGAGAGTAGCTTTACCGACCGTCTCGATCCTTATCATATTTGTTGTCCCTCTTGTTCCCAGAGGTAAACCGGCCACTACTACTACAAGATCTCCCTTCTTCAACCAGCTTTTCTTGAGACAAATATCCATAGATAGCTTTACAAGCTCTTCAAAATTTGTTGCCTGAGAAATCAAACATGGATGCACTCCCCAATTCAGAGACAACTGGTTAAAGACTTTTTTGTCGGTAGTGAATGCATAAATCGGCAGTCCGCTTCTAAGCTTGGAGAGCATTCTGGCGGTATAACCGGACATCGTATGCACAACAAGAGCTCGTGCCTGACACTGGTAGGCTGTAGAAATTGCGTTATAAGATATAATTGTTGTCAGGTTAGTTTTAGGAAAATCTATTTCCCTCTGATAGAAGAATTTTCTGTAATCAAAAGAGTTCTCAACCCGTTTTATGATATTCTGCATTGTCTCAACCGTCAAAACAGGATAATCACCGATTGCAGTTTCTCCTGAAAGCATCACCGCTGAAGTGAGGTCATAGCAAGCATTAGCAACATCAGAAGCCTCTGCTCGGGTTGGAACAGGATTCTCAATCATGGATTCAAGCATCTGAGTAGCAGTAATAACGGGTTTACCAGACTGATAACACCTTTTGATAATAGCTTTCTGTCTTATCGGAACCTCTTCTAAAGGCAGTTCTACTCCCAGGTCTCCTCTGGCAACCATAATACCGTCAGATAACTGCAGGATACTCTCGAAATTGTTTATAGCCTGTTTATTCTCAATCTTAGAAATAAGCTTAATTCTCGAGTTGATATTTGCATCAATAATCAAATTTTTAACATCAAGTATATCCTGTTTTTCTCTTACAAATGACATGGCAATATAGTCCAGATCATGTTTCACAGCAAAACGTATATCCTCGCGGTCTTTATCAGAAAGGAACGGCAGCGGATAATCCAGAGACGGAATAGTCAAATGGGCTTTAGGCCTTAGGTCACCTTTATTCTTTATCTTTACCAGAACGGCATTTGCTGAAATCTCTGTAATCTCACCGGATATAAAACCATCCATGAGCAGGACATTATCTCCTACATTAGTCAGTTTACATATGTTTGGCAGATTAGTAAAAAAAGATGTTTCACTGTCAGAAAGTTTTAAAGCAATATCAGCTTCTGTGTAGGAAGATATTTTAATTATAGTGCCAGGCTTAAGGAATACTGTGTCTTTCTGTCCGTAGATACGCACTTCCGGACCTTTGGTATCCATCATTATTGCCAGGGGGATATCCAGTTTTTTCTGGATATCTCTCAACAGCTCTATCATCTGCTCTGCATCTTCGTAGTTTGAATGTGAAAAATTTAGACGGGCTACATTCATGCCCTTTTTAATCATATCTTCTATATTTTGTCTTGAAAGTCTGTTGCTGAGTGTGCAAACAATCTTTGTTTTCTGCATTTTATTCTCCAGTATGTTGAAAGTAATTTCTCTTAAGAAATAGACACATATAATATATTATGTTTGGTAAAGTATGTCACGATTATTTTACTTAATACCTTAAATTACTTGACTCTCGTAAGTTTATGATGTATGAGCAAGAAAAGTCAATGTAAAAAAGAGGAAAAATGCCGGATTATCAGAATATACTCCAGAGATCTGTGAACTACATCGAGAACAGGCTGTTCTCTCAACCCACAGTAGAACAGGTTGCAGATTACTGCGGATTCTCTCAATATCACTTCAGCAGAGTATTTTCCATATTCACCGGGACTGGAGTCAAAACATACATGCGGGAACGTATTCTCTCGGAAGCTGCCAGAGAGCTTCTGAATTCAGACATCACAGTAAAGGCGTTGTCGGATAAAACAGGATTCAGTAATCCGGAAACCTTCATCAGGGCATTCCGTAAATACTTCGGTTTAACTCCTCAGGCTTTCAGAAAGAAAAATCAGCTGATAAAATACAAACCAAAAATGACCGTGCAGATCTGCCTCTATAACACAGGAGGAAAAAGAATGGATTACAAAATCAAAAAAGTGAAAGAGATTGCGTTAGTCGGATTGCAGAGAGAAATCACAACTAAAACTCAAGGCACTCAGATTAATGAAATGTGGAAAGACCTTAACAGTAAAATTGCAGGAGACAAAAAACTTCGAAATGCAAAAGCAGTGGGACTGTGTTTTCATGATCCAAGATTTATGGATCAGGAACCGGGACCGGACGACAAATGGCAATATGTAACAGGAATAGAAATCGATCCGTCTGAGCCAACCCCGGCAGGACTGAACCGATACACTATTCCCGAACATCAATATGCGATTTTCACGCATAAAGGCAACATGAAAACCGTACGTGACGCTTACGTTTTTATTTGTTGTGAGTGGATAAAAAATGTCAATTACGAATTTGCTCCGATGGACGAATTTACAATCTGGGAAAATGGTGTAAACCAGGTTCTTAATGATAACCCCGGCTTTGACATGTACATAGCCGTCAAGTAGATACCTATACCTCTGCCCGGAGCTGCCATGCTCCGGGTGGGGATTAATTTTGCTGCCGTGACTTCAGTTACTTAATGTATTAACGAGTTTTTCCGAAGTTGGAATCATTAATGATTGCTACGATTTGTAAATCTATCAAACAAAGATATCAATCACGAAGATATAGCATATTGGAATATTTTCTTGACTAATTATCTACATGAGCTCATTTTATACATCATTGAGGAGATAGGAGGCAAGCATGACGACATTTCTGAACTTTTCTTCGATTCAGTGTTTCGGGGAAACCTGGATAAAGATATTCATAACGCATTGAAGTAATGGATTATTTTGGTAATTTTGAAAAAATAAGAACATCATATGATGATTTCAGGTGTAAATTATAGTTGAGGAAAAAATGAAAATAAATATAAGAAATATAGTAATTACAGTGATATTGGTCTTCAATTTGAATGGATTTTTGTATTGTGTAAGGCCTCAACTCAAGCGTATCAAAGTTGATGTGAATGATCTCAAAAACATTGTTTTGAATAATAATGAATCCTACATAAAAACAATGTCTGATGTTGTCTTGAATTATGAACTTTCTGATGATGATATTATTGAAGCATTGTCATTTGAGAACAGCAAACTTACAAAGCTCATTAATACAAGGCTTGATACTATGGTTGTTAAAGAGGGTTATAAGAAAAAGAAATCTTGGACAAATGATCCAGTAGGTTTTATTTTGCATTATAGGAAACAACTGTTGAAAATTAGTCAAAATGTTATTAATGAGAGTAAATATTCTAAAGATAGCATAGAAGATATTTTTTGTCGACAAGATTATAATATTTACGGAACAAGATTGTTTTTGTATAATCTTGCAAAAATTGGAGAATATGATATCATTCAAGAGGAGCTTGAAAGATTCCGAATATTGGCAATTGCGTATAGAAAATCAAAAGTAGAAGAATATTATTCTCCTGACTTTAATAGTTATATGATTGCCCAAGAGCATAATTTTTACAATTTAGTTGACAGCTATTGCTGCGGTTGTCTAAGAAAAAGATCAGAAATGAAAAAGAAATTCAGGAAAGTACAATTATTTTTGGACGACGTCATATTTAATTATGGTCCTTTTGGAGAGTTTTTTATTATGATGCAAGCAGCAGAGATATCATACAGTTACTCTAATGAATTTCTTTTGGATGAATTTTGTGATGGCTGGGAATATCGAGGTCAAATTGAAGTACTTAGAAGCAGGCTCTTAAGAAAAGACCATAGTACTGAGAAATGCATTGAACTAATTACATGTAGATTGGATGAACAACTTATAAAGAAGAAAATTTCGGATATTGAAAATCCTGAAAGAGTATTTATGCACCTTGCTTTCCTGAATTATAGTATAAACAAAAGAGAAGAAGCAATGATGTGGTTTAATAGAGCATTGACTGATAATACTTCTTTCACCGGAGATTGGGATTATTGGCTGGATTATAGATTCTATGAGAAGGGAGAGAAAAAAGCCTTGATGGAGCTCAAAGAGCAGTATTTGAGAGAAAAGGGGAAATGAAATGATCAGCCTGCCTCGTACAGGCTTTACTTAGTCCAGTTTTTGAAAAAACAGAGAAATTATTGGCGAACCCTTCTGGAATTACTTTCCAAATTTACTTTTCGGAACAAAGATTTATGTAATCAGTATAAACTTATCTGTAGATTTTTTAGAAATACCTCCGGATTCTTTCGGTTATTCAATGAATATCTTTAGAAATTATAACCTTCACAAAGGTTTTCTTATGTTGATAGGTTTTAACAATTTTGTGCTCCCTCTTTCAGGGAACTGGTTCCGATTCTTACTCGGGATCTGAGTATTAAACCTGCAATATCTCAACCATTGTTATAGCATTTAGTATATTTTAAATCTCACCGTCCAACTATCTGGGTACAGTATATGAAGACTGCCATAACTCCCTTATATTGAAAATTTTGAGCAATATCAGGACTAAATGCTTGACATTGGAAGAACTTCTTAACTTATTTCCTCTATCAGAAGAAGCAGGAGGATGAGATGTTACAAGATTTAAGAATGTTCTTGAAATCGTTGTGCGATCAATACAAAGACTTAAAACTTCAATTTGAACTGGAATACTGGGAAACAGACTTTCTGCGTTTCTTTAAGAGTGAAGTTAATTACAATATCACCAAAGAATCAGTTAACCTGAATGTAGATGTCTATAAAGGGAAAAAATCTTACGGATTCAACGTAGCTGCCCCGACTCGTGAGAAAATCACGCAAAAACTGCAGGAAACTCTGGAGGTGATCGACCTTTTACCGGAAGATCCGGACTTCGTTGATATTGAAGATAATATCGATGTTGTCGAAAATCCTTTTAAGGAGAATCCAATCGAAAAATACCCCTTAAACTACAAAATCGATATTCTTAAACACATAGATAAGATTGTTTCACCACACGATTTCAAGCTGTACGGTACATTTGTATGCAATTACATTACAAACTGCACAGTAAACAGCAACGGACTTGATAAGCTTACTTACAGTGCCCCGGTTATGCTTGAGCTTAAAGCTGTCAGCGAGAGAAATCAGGTTACAGTTCTGGAAACATTCGGCAGTGAATCAATGGATAATTTCTATCTCGTTGATTTCACAGCTGCTCTTAGTATGAAGATTCAGGCTGCAAAGAATGAAATCGTTGATGTGGAAAAGGATGAGTACGAAGTTATACTTTCCCCGAGATGTATAGGTGACCTGTGGTCTTATCTCGGCTGGATGCTATCTGCCAGAGCTCTTGACCGTAAGATGTCTTTTGCAGAAGGCAAGATTGATCAGCAGATTTTCCCTGAGAACATCACTCTGATTGATGATCCGCATTTTCCGGGAATGATCAACTATGATTACAACCGAGACGGACACATCTACAGAAAAAATGATATCGTCAGGAATGGTGTCCTCAAGAACTTTGTCATCAGCAATTACTATTCGCATAAACTCGGGCTGGAGAAAAACGGTTCGGGTGGTTTCTGCAAGGTAATGGAAAAAGGTGACAAACCTCTGGAAGAGATGATTGGTTCAGTTAAGAAAGGACTGTATATTTCCAGCCTTCACTATATGAACTTCATCAATCCCAAGGAAACCTCAGTTACAGGTCTGACCCGTGATGGAACTTTCCTAATTGAGAACGGTAAAATGACAAAAGTTGTTAACAACCTGAGATTCACCCAGAAAATCACTGAAATCATAGAAAGAATAACCATGATCGAAGATACTTTGCAGAATGTACCTTCATCCGGAAATTACGGAACCTTCAATATTGTTACCAGTGCCATGCCGCACGTTCTTGTTAACGGTTTCAAAATCAGCTCATCGACAAAAACAATTTAGGAGATATAATGAAAAAATTAGTTTATGATATCATCAGAAAACTTGAACATCTTGATTATGCAGATGTCAGACTTACAGTCTCCGATACCCAGAATATATTCTTTGAAAAAGGTGAACTGAAACACATATCCTCCGACCTTAATTCGGCTGCTGTAGGAATCCGAGTTCTTGTAGAAGGCTGCTGGGGGTTTGCAGGAACAAAAAATTTGGATACTCTTTCACTTGATAAAGCTGTCAAAAGAGCAATATCCAATGCTCAGCACGGTGCAAAATTCAAGACGAATAGAATCAAACTTACTCCGGTTAAACCAACAGTAAAAAGCTATTTCTTCCGTCCGGAAATCGATCCGTTTCTGATGAGCGATGAAGAAAAAATCAGCTATTTCAGCAATATTGCCGCAATGATGACGAACCAGGATAAAATTGTTCAGTCAAATGTCTCTGCTAACTTCTTCCGTCAGTACAAAATCTTTGCTAACACAGAAGGCACATTCACAGATTCTCTTGTGTATGATACAAAAGGAGAAATCTTTGTACTGGCTGCCGGTGATGGAAAAATCTACTCCAGAACCTATCCCGGACACATGGCTGCCCGAAGAGGTGGATTCGAAGTCATAAAGAACTTCAAATTCGAAGAGAATGTGGAAAAGACTATGGAAGAAGCAATCGCTTTGATAAATGCTCCTGTTATAGAAGATGAAAAAGCTGATATTATCATTGGTGGCGGACACCTGGCATTACAGCTCCACGAATCCGTTGGACATGCAACTGAAGCTGACAGGATTTTCGGTATGGAGATTTCTTATGCCGGTAAAACCTTTGTCAGACCTGATATGCTCGGTAACTTCCAGTATGGTTCTGATATCGTGACAATATTCAGTGACAGCACCGATCCGAAAGGACTTGGCTACCATGTAGTAGATGATGAAGGTGTTCCGGGAAGAAAAGTAGAGATTATCAAAAACGGTATACTTAACGATCAGCAGACTGCAAGAGAATTTGCAGGTAAACTCGGTCTTGAGCCAAGCTCCAACATGAAAGCATCTTTTGCCGATGACTTCCCTCTTGTGAGAATGACTAACTTCTGTCTGGCACCTGTTTCAGGATCATTGGGAGATCTGATTAAATCCACAGAATACGGATATTACATCGACTACACCAAAACCTGGTCTATTGACGATAACCGAAATAATTTCCAGTTCACAACAGAAATTGGCTGGTTTATTAAAGACGGTGAAATTAAGCATATTGTGAAAGAACCTACATACTGGGGAATAACTCCTGAATTCTGGAATGCCTGCGATGCAATTTGCGGACCGGAAGAATGGGAATACCACGGTACATTTAACTGCGGTAAAGGTGAACCCGGACAGGCAATGCATCTTTCACACGGTGTTGCTCCGGCAAGATTTAAAAACATAAACGTCAACGTAAAGGCCTAAACCATGAAAAGTATGAATGAATACAGAGAATTTCTCAAAGATACCATCAGAAAGCAGACTGACTTTTCTAAGACTGATCAGGCAATGAAAAAGCCTGCTCCGCCAATTGAAAAACCTCATGCTGACGATGCATTCACAATTGAACTACCCGGTCCTGATGACTGGAAAGATATTGAAGATAAAGGATTTCTTGCCTGCACAAAAAACAGACGCAGTCACAGGAAATTCAGTGATGAGCCTCTCACAATAGAAGAGCTGGCCTTTCTTTGCTGGACCACTCAGGGAATCCAGATGCAGCTCAGTGAAGCTACAGCATTCCGTACTGTTCCGTCTGCCGGTTGCCGTCATGCATTTGAGACATATCTGTGGATAATGAATGTTAAAGGATTCACTCCCGGATGTTACAGATACCTTCCAATGGAGCACAAGCTGGTGAAAGAGTTCGAGACTGACAATATGCGTGACAAAGTTGCTGAAGCCTGTAACGGACAGAAATTCGCAGGAACAGCAAGTGTCGTTTTCTTTTGGTCTACGATCCCTTACAGAATGGAATGGCGCTATTCTTATGCTTCTCATAAGGTTATTGCTATGGATTCCGGGCATGTCTGCCAGAATCTGTATCTTGCCTGCGAAGTGATTAACGCAGGAACATGTGCAATCGCTTCTTACAATCAGCCTGTTGCAGATTCTCTGCTCAGAATCGATGGTGAAGAAGAATTTGTTATCTACATATCTCCTGTTGGTAAACTGCCATAGGATTCAGTTATAAATATTTTAAGGACTTCCTGATTTGGAAGTCCTTTTTTTTGAAATAGTCTGGGAGAAAGTCTTTCTTGTCACACTATTCTGTGAAAACTCCATTTATATCCGCAGTATCTGCATTGACGGTCATCTCTGTAAGATGACTTTACATTTGTCTCTGTACTTTTATATCCGTCTTTATTTGTTCTTGTTGTTTTGAAAATAGTTCTGCCCAGTAAGTGCGTGCCTTTATCTCGTGCTGCAAACATAGCTTTACAGTTCGGGCAGCGTTCATAATCAATTTTTTTCCATTCCCTGAAAACCCATACTCCTGCCAGAAACTGGAATAGTAGTCCAAAAATTACTTTTTTGTATAAAGGAGAATAGAAGTACATGGGAAAGAGATATTGGAAATATGCAAGCCATAGGAAAATCAGATAAACGTTCACAATCCAGTTTGAAATAAATCTGAAAGAGCATAAAAAGTTCACGGATTTGCTCATAAACAAGAATGGCAGCAAAAAAAGTATGACCGAGAAAAAGAAGACTATATTTTTTTTAGCCTTGCTCTGCTCTCCCCATTTGTGAATTTTCTCCAGAACGGAGTTAGCTTTTGTTCTTCCACTGAGGAACTTCTCATAGTATTTCTGGTTATCCTTTTCATGCTGTGTTAATGGTCCAAGCCTGACTATTTTCTTACTGTCGACCCAACCCTTTATTCCTTGATACTCAATCAAAGTACTTGACATACCCTTCTTCTCTCCTTCGGCGATAGTAACAACATCACCGATCTTTAGAGTTTTCAAAGTTTTTCTGTCATTTTTCCCAGACATTTTGTCTGCAATCTGAGTCCCATTTGCCTTTATAACAAATTGTCCTGTTAAAGAAGGATCATTTCTGTATGCAATATGCGATTCATTTATCCAGCCGATATGCTTCCTTTTCTTAACTCTTAACCAGTCTCCTGACTTCTCAAGAGCTGTAAAAGTAAATCCAATCTCTGTGTTCATTAAAGGTCTGCTTTCAGATGAGCTTTCCGCAAAAACCTTACCCGGAGTCATCACTACAACAGTAATATTCTCTTCGAATTCAGAAAATAATGGAACGGAAATCAGTATTATCAGTAAAAAAAGTACTGTATTATTCTTCATCTAATCCTCCGGTAAGATTTTCGGTCATAAGATTAATTATGTCAATAGAATAATATTAATGCACAAAAAAAGAGACGTACTTAAGTACGTCTCAATAATTATCATAGTTTATTTTATTTCAAAAGCATAAGCTTCTTTGTCTGCTTAACAGTCTGAGTAGTAAGTCTGTAGAAATATACTCCTGAGGCAACATTGCTACCGGAGTCATCTTTTCCAGTCCAGGTCAAAGTATGTTCACCTTCATTAAGGTTATCATAAGATTTTACAATTTGTCCCTTAATGTTGAATATCTCTAACTTGCCGTATTCAGCATCTTTAATACTCAGCTGAATATTGGTCTCAGGATTGAAAGGATTTGGGTAAGCAGATTTCAAAGCAGTAACTTCACATACTTCTTCAATATCATCCTTCTTATCGGTTCCGATTGTAACCGTAACTGGTCCGTTGAAATGGCTGTTACCATTATTCTCAACTGTTTCCAGCCAGTAGGAGTAAACTTCTCCCGTTTCTACATCAATATCAGTTACAGTGTATGCTCTAAGTGCTGACGAATTGAATGCAGGGATAATGTCTTCTGTAACCAGTACAGCATCATTGAGTACATCATTTGTATCTCGGTAAATATTAAATCCGCTTAGATCTGACTCAGTCTGTGTACTCCATTTGATTTCCGCAAAGCTGTCTTCAATTACAACTGCATTAAATGATGCCAGTGTTACAGGGAGTGGATTATCTCCTGCACCCGCAGGTACAAATTCTGAGAAAGAGCTTAAACCTCTTATTGTAATGTACGGATCATTATATTCCAGAGTTCCTCCCAGATCAGATACAACATCCTGCCATGGAGAACTGCTGTCCGGTCTTTTGAGAATTCTGAGTGTACTGAAGTTACTTATACCTCTGACATCTGATAAGTCCAATGTGAGTTCATACTCTCCAACATCACCTGATGATGACTCTATAATCCAGCTGATATCTCCAAGGTTCTGAACAGTCCCTGGTAGATTACCAACGATTGTAGGCTCTTCAAATAATTCAAACATATCAAGTTCTGTCGCAGCATGAGCCTCTACAAACTGTATAGTCACATCCATTACAGGATATGCATGTTGCCCGAGATCATCAATCGGTAATGACAAAGCTTCAACAAAATCACCATCATCATCCGCTTCATAACAACCCAAGTCGTAACCTGCCCCCAATGGTCTGGGATTATCTACAAGATCGTTTGAAGGGCATGCACCAGCGGCATAAGCAGAATTAAAACAGGGAGAACCTTCCCTGAGTCTGTATATTACCATCTCATTACGACCAAACATAGGATCATTATCAATATTTCCACCCGCATCATTTCCGAAAGCCGGTACTCCACCTTCAATATCATTGTAATGGAATGTTGGTAAAGCTTGAGACTGATTGTATGTCCATGTCACACTAGAAGTATTTCCCCAGATAATGTTATTAATTATATACGAATCCACATCTCCACTGTATGGGCTGATTGTTATACCCGGTCCTATATTATCAGCGATAGTATTACTACCTACAAGACAGCCGTCGTAATTATAAATACAAAGCCCTGCTCCTCTGTTAGCACAGGTATTATTATATATAAGATTGTTGAAAAACACAAAGTATGAATTAGCACAGAAAACTGCTCCACCACCGGAAGAAGCTTCGTTATTGAAGAATCTATTATTGAAAACCTCACCGCCTGCCATTCCGGCAATATAAAGTGCACCACCTGTACCATCGACCTCAGTATCTATAGCAGTATTGCCATCAAAAGTATTGTATGATACTTCTGAATAAAGATCAGTGATTGATCCGTTATAAATATATATAGCTCCACCTGATCCTCCGGAGATAGACGAGTTATTCTCAAAAGTATTATTCAGTATCTTCAATTCTGAATATTGAATTGCAATTGCTCCGCCATATGTAGCAGTGTTGTTTCTGAAGATATTATTTTCTATTGAACAATATTCTCCTGGAACTTCTACAGCCAAACCGTAATTGTAATATATTGCGCCCCCATAAGATGCCGAATAGTTATTTTCAAAAATATTATTAATGATGACTGGATGCAGTATGTTTTCAGGATCGTTTGGGTAACCTTCATCCATAAAGATTGCTCCTCCCCCACCATTATGTTCATCGCAATAACCGTTACGAATCGTGAATCCGTCGATGGCTGAAGCTCTATAAACAAATCGGGCTGTTTGACCGGCAAAATCAAAAACAAATGCTCTTGCTGCCCCTTCACAGTCAATTATACAATTCTCCGGTCCATTTTCCGAGCGAACCCATAGTTGTTTTCCCCACCATGTAATTTCAGTATTGTCCGGTCCGGTGTAAACACCATCAGACACAAGAACTACATCTCCTGTCTCCGCTGCCATTACAGCTGCCTTGATTGAAGGTTGATGTTCAGGGACACGAATAATTCCCCCAAACAGCTGTAAAACATAAATTGAAACAAATAAAATTGTTAAGCAGATTTTTTTCATACATACTCCTTGCATTCGTATAGATTATTATTGAAAAACATAGTTATATTAGTTTTATCAGTAAGGTGCATAAACTAAACAATTATACTAATTTTACGCAAGTTATTTTTTTACATTGTTTTAACAAAATTAATTAATTAGCACTCGAAATACGTGAAGATACTGCAGAGTACAAAAAAAGACCGTCCCGCAGAACAGTCTTTTTATGTTTTATAAAACTATTTAAGTCCGTTTATTTCATGTTTCTCTTAATTCTCGCCCAGGTGTCGCGCATTGTACATGTTCTGTTGAACACGGGTTTCCCGGGTTTGGAATCTATCGGATCTGTGTAGAAGTATCCTGTTCTGAGAAACTGGAAGTGAGTTCCCGGTTCTGCATCTTTCAGTCCGGCTTCCAGAATGCAGTTATCTGCATAAGTCAGAGAATCAGGATTAATATCTTCCAAAAAGTCACCTGTTTCTTCCGGAACTTCACTGGTAAACAGATGATCGAACAATCTCACTTCAGCTTTAAAATTATGAGAAGCTGATACCCAATGAGAAGTACCTTTAACTTTTCTTCCATCATCTGACCAACCGCCTTTGGTGGTTGGATCATAGGTACAATGCACTTCAAGAATATTACCGTCATCATCTTTTATAACATCATTACATGTAACATAGTAAGCATGCTTCAAACGAACTTCTTTTCCGGGGGACATTCTGAAGTACTTCTTAGGTGGGTTTTCCATGAAGTCTTCACGTTCAATGTAAAGCTCACGTGAGAAAATGATCTTTCTGCCTTTATCATCCGGATCTTCCGGGTTGTTCTCAGCGTCAAGCTCTTCAATCTGTCCTTCAGGATAGTTTGTGATTACAACTTTAAGCGGATCAATAACAGCCATGACACGCATAGCTTTTTTATTCAGATCTTCCCTGACACAGAACTGCAGCAGAGAAAAATCAACCATACTATTAGCTTTAGCCAGACCGATTCTGTCGCAGAAATCTTTGATTGCTTCCGGAGTATATCCTCTTCTTCTCATTCCTGATACAGTAGGAAGACGTGGGTCATCCCACCCGATTACTCGTTTTTCCTCTACAAGACGAAGAAGCTTGCGTTTACTCATAACAGTGTGTGTAAGGTTAAGTCTGGCAAACTCGATCTGTCTTGGTTTACTCACTGAACTCACATTATCAACAAACCAGTCATACAGCGGTCTGTGATCTTCGAATTCCAGTGAACACAAAGAGTGAGTAATATGCTCAATCGCATCAGAAAGACAGTGAGTGAAATCGTACATAGGATATATACACCAGTCATCGCCTGTTCTGTGGTGATGCACTTTTTTAATTCTGTATATAACAGGGTCGCGCATATTAAGATTAGGTGAAGCCATATCTATTTTAGCTCTGAGAACAGCAGCACCTTCTTCGAATTCACCGTTTTTCATTTTCTCGAAAAGTTCGAGATTTTCTTCTATTGATCTGTCTCTGTAGGGACTGTTTTTCCCCGGAGACTTTATTGTTCCTCTATACTCCTTATTTTCTTCAGGAGTAAGTTGGCATACAAAAGCTTTGTTACTTTTTATCAGTTCAATTGCATATTGGTAAAGCTGCTGAAAGTAATCCGAAGCGTAGTGCATGTTATCCCATTTGAAACCAAGCCATTTTATATCATTCTGAATGGCATCGACGTATTCCACGTCTTCCAGTGCGGGATTAGTGTCGTCAAACCTGAGGTTACATGTACCTTTGTAATCAATAGCAATACCGAAGTTCAGGCAGATGGATTTAGCATGCCCGATATGCAGATACCCGTTTGGTTCCGGTGGAAATCTGGTAGCTATTACTTTGTGCTTTCCTGTTTTAAGATCATCATCAATTATATCTCTGATGAAATTCGAATTAGTTTCTTTTTCATGATTTTCCATGATTTTTACTCCTTACCATTTATGCAATTAGTTTAAGAATTAACAATTTTATTCAGCGGAATCATGTCAAGCAAGTATTAAAAATGAGAATATCAGAAATAGTTCAAGCCAGAGGAAGTAATTAATCACACCATTATCTGAACTGCCGATTGAAGCCATCTTTTTTCCGTCGTAATATATGGTAACGAAATACGTTAAATACAATATCACAATAAAACAAAACATGTATATCATCTAAACACTGAATTAAGCTTGACATATAGTCTGAACGCCTGCTTTTTACTTTGCTTGAGATGGAGTCTAAAAAATGAAAGAAAGAATTGATTTAATAAGAAAGAAAATCGCTGATACTGCAGAAGCCTGCAATCTCTCAACAGATGACATCCTGTTGCTGGCAGTAACAAAAACACACGATGTTGCCACAATCAGAGAAGGCATAAAACATGGTCTGACCTGTATTGCCGAGAATAAAATTCAGGAATCACTGAGAAAAATCCCAGAGCTTCAGGATGAAATAGATGAATTCCACTTTATTGGACATCTTCAGTCAAACAAGATTCGAAAGCTGCTTAATCTGAAACCGACTCTCATTCATTCACTCGATAAGATTTCGACAATCAAAAAGCTGGACAGCGTTGCTCAGGAAATGGGAATTATACAGAGTATACTTGTACAGGTTAATACTTCGGGCGAAGAATCTAAATTCGGAATTGAGCCTGAAGAAACACTTGATTTCCTGAAAGAAGCGGTTAAATTCAAAAATGTCAGAGTCAAGGGTTTGATGACTATCGGCATGTTTACTTCAGATGAACAAGTCATTCGAGTATGTTTCAAGAAATTGAAAAGATTATATGATGAGGCTGCAAAACTTCCGGGAACAGAATTTGAATATCTTTCCATGGGTATGAGCGGGGACTTCAATATTGCCATAGAAGAAGGAGCCAATATTTTAAGAGTCGGTTCCGCAATATTTGGTGCAAGAGATTATACAAATAAATAACAAAAGAGATAACATGAAGAAATTTTTAGTAATTACCATATTATTGTTAGTTGTTTTCCAGCTGACAGCTTTTCCTATCAGACGGTATGAATATCATCTTCCGGAAAAGCAGGTATCTGCAATAGCTCTGAGTCTGGGTGGAAGCCATGTGACCTACGAAAACGGTTCAGCACCTGACTACAACAATCCCGCCATATTGGCATATCTCAATGGGATGAAAGCGTCTGTATCATACCAGATGAGAAACAGTGGCGAAGAGAATACAGGACTGACAATTGAGAACTCAAACAAACTTAAAAGAAGTCAATTTGTCTATGCGAATGCTTTTGCAGATCTGGGAGCTATTTCTTTCCAGCCTCTTGCAGACTTATCTGAGACCAACACATACACTGATTCAGGAAGAGTTTTCTCAGAATACAGTTCATACTCATTGAATTCCGTTGGTTTCACTTATGCGGAAAAACGGAAAAACTCTTCATTCGGACTGAACTTTAAGTATATGTTCGGAAGACTTGTATATAAGCAGGATGAAATAACAAATGGTGTGATAATTAATGAAGACTTTATTGATGACAGAGTTCATGGTTTTACAACTGACTTTGGAGTGTTATACAAATCAGGCAATTATTCATCAGGATTTGTTGTTTATGATATATTATCTCAATTATACTGGAAAAAAAGTGAGAATGTGACATTGAAACAGCGTTTCGCATTTGGTAATCAAATTGGTAATGAGGAAGGAGCTTTTATATCTACAGTAACAGGATATGTAAGAAAAAGCATGAAACAGACTTATCATTTCGGACTTGTTAAAAACTATTCCATTCTGGGTAGCTCTACAAGAAATTCAAGTGTCAGAACCGGTGTATACAGCAGGGACTTTTCATCACAGAAAAAAATATTTGTAACAATGGGTTCTACATACAGATATGATAAAATCAATTTTGAGCTCTCAATGGTTGTCAACAATCTGGATATTGATACAGCCAAGTACCTACTTACTATCTCCTTCGGGGAATAAACGGGGTATGAATGTTTCAGCTGTCATTTCTTAACTCGGGATTTCTGGCACTGCTTTCAACAGCAGTTATACCAATCCTGATTTACCTGTTTGCCAAAAGACGACCTGATAAACTTGTTTTCAGTTCTCTGATGTTTCTAAAACAGATAACAAAGCAGCAAACCAAAAGAATCACTATTAAGAATATCATTCTGCTGATCATAAGAATTCTGATTATAGCTCTTAGTGTTCTGGCAATATCACGCCCGGCAGTGCGTCACAGAATATTCAAAGCATCTGACAAGCATCCTCCTACAGCAATTGTTATGATTATCGATAACTCCTATTCCATGGATTATCTGGAGTCAGAAATAACTAATCTGGAAAAAGCTAAAGAAAATGCTCAGAAGATAAACAGTATTCTCACTGTACAAGACTATTGCGCTGTACTTACATTTGACTCTGGTTACAATGGTTTTATCTCAGACATGACTCAGGGAAAAGTTAACAGCAAATCTATCGAGTCAATTGATCCTGTATCTGATATCATCGATTTTAACACAGTCCTTGAAAAAGCATACTATCTTTTAGATAAAGTTCACCTGCCCAACAAGGAAATTGTTGTTTTCAGTGACCTGCAGAGCAACGTGTATACTGACAACATGATTAAAGATATACCGGTAAACTTCGTCAGAATATCTAATACAGAAAGACAGCGTAACATAAGCTGCAGTAATGCTCATATAAGTTATAGGTATGTAGACAGGAACAGACAGAAAGAAGTAGTATTCAGTATTACAAATCACTCTGATCAGGATATGGAAGACCAGATATACCGACTGATCGTAAACCAGCAGACTATACAGGAACGCAGTGTATCACTGAAAGCCGGGCAGACCAGAGAGCTTTCATTGCCTGTAAGGTTTGAAAGAAATGGCTGGTACAACGGTTATGTTGAAGTAAATGATGAGAGATTGCCTTTCGATAACAAAACATACTTCTCCTTCTACAATAAAATGAAGCAGGATATAGCTGTTATCTGCAGGTCCAAAAAAGATGTACCGCTGCCGATAAAAACTATTCTTAATATTTATTCAGGTAGTAAGAGTAATATTAAATACATAAGTAATGTCAATTCCGAGAATCTGAAATCAATATCCTCTTATGATGTTGTTGTATTGTATAATCCGAATTATTCAACAAAACTATCTGCTTTGATGAAAGAAATGAAGAACAATGGCAAAAGTTTTATGTTTTTTTCCGGTGAACAACTCGATCAGCAATGGAAATCGGAACTATCAGACATCTTTTCGGTAAATATCGGTGATTATAATGATAAAGAGCTGTTCATTACGGAATTCAATAATTATCATGAGATTACAAAGATTATATCTCAAGACAAAGAAGAGCATCAGATTCACGGTTATTTCAGTGCTATCTCCGGTAATTCTAATGTCCTGGCGGGATCCGGCACTAACCCACTTGTTCTGGAAAAAAGCAATAGTATTTTATGGCTGATAGACTTCAGTAACAAGAACAACACGCTTGTATACGACAAAGTTTTCCCTGTCATGTTGTTCAGAAGTGCTCAAATGCAGAACAGCGAGGCTTTTGCTTCTGACCGATATCGGGTTGGAGACAAACTTAGAGGAATAGAATCCATTACACTTCCGGATGGAAATACGATCACAGAAAGAGAGCTGATACTGAAAGATGCCGGAATATACAGGCTCAACGGAAACAGTATCGATAATATATCGGTAAATATTGATAAAAAAGAAAGTACTTTCATGCCGGTTGATTCACTCAGACTTGAAAAAATAGATGTATATGGAAATGACTGGTTCAATAATGTCCTGCATACAAGATACGGCTACGAGCTTTGGAGAATAATTGTATTAATTGTGCTGGCATTATTCTTACTGGAAATGCTGATTGTTAAGAATGAAGAAAGGAAAACTCAATAAGAGGATATTATGCTTAAAAGAAAGATAAATGTTTTTTTTAGAATTTTCACATGGAAGAGGCTTTTTAATTCGCTGTTAAAATATGCTTCATACGGTTTATCCATTATAACCGGAAAGGCCTTCGTTTGGGGGATGCCTGGTGTTATCATGATTGAGCCCACAAATATCTGCAACCTGAAATGTCCTATGTGCCCATCAGGAAATGGTTCTTTAAAAAGAGCTAAAGGATATATGGAATTTGATTTATACAAAAAGATCATAGATGAAGTATCGGAATATGCTTTCATGGTCATTCTGTGGAATCAAGGTGAACCGTTCCTTAATAAGGATATGGTGAAAATGATTAAGTATGCTCATTCCAAACGTTTGTATACACTGGTCTCAACCAATGCAAACATAATGCCTTCAGCAGAAGATATTGTTGATTCCGGGTTGGACAGACTGATAGTCTCACTCGATGGAGCATCTCAGGAAACATACAATCAATACAGAATCAATGGAGAGATTGATAAAGTCATAGAAAATGTTAAAAAGCTTGTTGCAGCAAAGAAAAAGAAAAACTCAATTTTCCCCAAAATACTCTGGCAGTTTATTGTGATGAAGCATAACGAACACGAAATTGAGCCTATCCGCAAGCTTGCGAAAGAGCTTGGAGTAGATTCACTTTCACTTAAAACAGTGCAGATTTATGAAAAAGATGATATAAAGAATTTCCTGCCTGAAAATCCTAAATACAGACGCTATAAAATATCAGGGGATGATTTTGAATTGAAGTTCGGCATCAAAAACCGCTGCCGAAGAATCTGGGATCAGCCTGTTATAAACTGGAATGGAGAAATGGCAGTATGCTGTTTTGACAAAGATATCGATTTTCCGGTTGGAAATGTCAGAACAAATTCTGTGAAATCCATCTTTAAGAATAAAAAATTCCAGAAAATGAGAAACACTATTCTGACAGACAGAAAATCCATAAAGATGTGCAGAAACTGCGGTGAAGGTGTTAAATTAACTTTCTCTGAAAAGTCTGTTAACAAGTAAAAATTTCTCTCAGGAAACGAAGAATTTGACAAAATTTATTTGTTTCATTTGATAGTACATGTAAAATAACTTATCATAAGTTTATATATTCTGAGATTACGGAAGGAGAATTAATGTCCACTTATCCTGTTATACCCTTAAGAAATGCAATGATGGTGCCTTATGTGATAACACCAATTCTGGTTGGAAGACCTGCCTCTCTTGAAGCCCTTGAAACATCATATACTTCTAACAAGGAAATATTGTGTGTTACCCAGAAAGGGAATGCCGAACTTGAAGAGGATCCCCGAGCATCTGATTTGTTCAGAATGGGAACGATCTGCAGAATTATGCAGATTTTCAGAATGCCTGACGGAAATATCCGAGCATTAATTGAAGGACAGTCAAGAGTGCTTATCGATAAGTTTAAACGAAAAAAAGGTATGCTTCAGGCTGAAGTAACTGAGTTTCCGCTGACTGTGGGAGCTATCAGTTCCGAGACAGAAGCACTGTTCAGAACATTTAAAAAGACATTTCTGGACTACATCGAGTTAAACAAATCCATCCCGGAAGAATCCATGATTCCTTTCCAGGAAATAAGAAAACTGGATGAACTGTTTTACTTTGTTCTTGCAAACACGGATGTAGACATCAAGATAAAGCAGAAAGTCTTTGAAATAGAAGAATTCTCTCGTGCTCTCTTAAAAATATATAATATACTCAATAAAGAAATCGAGCTGTTAAAGCTTGAAAAGAAAATTGATGTCAAAGTAAAAACTAAGCTCAGTAAACTGCAGAAAGATTATTATCTTAACGAACAACTTAAGATTATACATAAAGAACTTGGTATTTCAAGTGAAGAATCCGATGATCTTCTGGAGTTTAACGAGCAGCTAAAAAATACTCCGTTAAATGATGAAGCCCATAAAAAAGCTCAGGAAGAGATCAAGAAAATGTCCAGGATTTCTACACATTCTCAGGAGTATACAGTATTATACAATTATCTGAGCTGGCTTTTTGATATCCCATGGAAAGAACCGGAACAGGACGAGTTTGAAATGAAAACTGCCAAAGAGGTCCTGGATGAAGATCATTACGGATTGGAAAAAGTAAAAGACAGAATCATGGACTATCTGGCTGTTCTTAAAATGTCCAAAAAATCCAAAGGACAAATTCTCTGTTTCGTTGGGCCTCCGGGAGTTGGTAAAACCTCACTTGGAAAATCCATTGCAAAATCCCTGCATCGTGAATTCGTCAGACTTTCACTTGGTGGAGTAAGAGATGAAGCCGAGATTCGAGGGCATAGACGTACTTATATAGGAGCACTCCCAGGTATCATTATGCAGAGTATGAAGAAAGCCGGCACAATGAATCCCCTGATTATGATGGATGAGATTGATAAAATGAGTGTGGATTTCCGTGGTGATCCTTCTGCAGCACTTCTTGAAGTACTAGACGCAGAGCAGAATAACCAGTTCAGAGATCACTATCTCGATTTTGGTTATGACCTGAGTAATGTGTTGTTCATTACAACAGCCAATTCCCTGTCTTCAATACCACAACCACTTCTAGACAGGATGGAAATCATTCATATACCAGGTTATACATCTCTTGAAAAATTTAATATTGCCGTAGAACACCTTATCCCTAAGCAGATTGAGGAACATAGCATTAACGGCAACTACTCCATAAATTTCCAGAAACCTGCAATACATAACATAATCACTTCTTACACAAGAGAAGCAGGAGTGAGAGAACTGGAAAGAAAAATTGCTGCAATTGTCAGGAAAACCGTAAGAGCTTACGTTGAAAAACCTTTTGAAGGAAAGAAAACTATTTCTACCGGTAACCTGAAAAAATATCTCGGGATTCCCAGATTTCTTGATTCAGAAGTACATCAGGAAAGTAAATCCGGTATTGTTACCGGACTTGCCTGGACTGCTTTTGGGGGAGAAACCCTTACCATAGAAGTCATTAAGATGAAAGGTGAAGGCAAAATCAAACTCACGGGTAAACTTGGTGACGTAATGCAGGAATCCGCACAGGCAGCATACAGTTATGCCAGACTTCATGCTGAAGATTACAATCTGCCTGAGAATTTCTATAAAGAATACGACATTCACCTGCATATCCCTGAGGGAGCAATTCCTAAGGATGGACCTTCCGCCGGCATTACGATTGCTACAGCATTAATATCCTGTCTCAGCAACAGAAAAGTTGACCATACCTACGCTATGACAGGAGAGATAACTCTTTCCGGTGATGTTCTGCCAATTGGAGGATTAGAAGAAAAATTGATAGCAGCCAACCGAGCCGGAATCAAAAATGTTATTATCCCTGAAAAAAATAAACCGATTTTAGGTGAAATAAAACCTGAAGTACTGAAAGGCATAAATGTGGAATTTGTGAGGAGGATAGATCAGGTTCTTGATCTGGTCTTGTTAAAAGACTAATGAATATTACGATTAGATCGCACAAAAAACTTGCAGGAGATATCGACAGATATATAGTCAAGGTACCATCCGAGGAACTGGTGTACTTTGGGTACATTATAGAAGCTTTCGAAGGATTCTGTAATTACTCTACAATTACCCGGGGCAGTGAAAAACTGATTCAGGTGGATGCGTCTCCGGACTACAATGATATTGTCATGGAAATTATAGACTTCCTGAAAGGCTGGGAGCTGTAGACATTCTACAAACCGCGTAGAGGCAACCGGACGGTTGTCTTAATAAATGCATGAAAAGTGATTGTCAGTATTCAAGAATTTCCTGCTTGTTATGGACTTATGGGATATCACAGGTTACACCCGACAGATCTTATTTCTATTTTAATGGGGTTTGTCTGCAAACGGAACAGCTCCAATAGAGCTTTATACACACACGTCCACCTTCGATATCCATCCCTCTTCTTTGAGGGGAATTTGCAATTCCTTTGCTTTGATTTGACTTTAGTACCTCCCTGTGAGAAATCCTCTATCGTAAGTACGAAAAATCGACTTAATTCTTTCTTAAGATAATAATTCCGATGTAAGGTTTGAGCCTAACCCACATTTTGAACAGCAATTAGAATTCTTCCAACCAAATTTCAACATATTTATTGACAATCTCCTGAACAAAACAGTAAAATTGTATGTTAAGCTGACTAAGCAGGATAAACTAATATTTTGCAATCCCAGCGTTATAGTTATCTTATTATAATTAACTGAATCCCGGTTCTGACAACCAAAAAATACAACATAAAAAATATATGAATAATTAAGGAGGAAAATATGAAATTGACACGAGAATTCATTCACAAGCTGCCTAAAGTAGATCTCCATGTACACCTTGACGGTTCACTGAGAATCCCGACTATTTTTGAACTGGCAAAAGAGCAGAAAGTCAAGCTGCCTGCAAATGATGAAAAAAGCTTAAAGAAAATTGTCTGCTGTGATAAAGAATGTAAAAGTCTTAACGAATACCTCAGAGGTTTCGGCGTAACTCTTTCCGTACTTCAAACTGAAGATGCTCTGGAAAGAACGGCTTACGAACTTGCCGAAGATGCTGCAGCAGAGAATATCAGATATATGGAAGTCAGATATTCACCTATCCTTCATACAGATAAAGGTCTTAAACTTACTCAGATTTCCGAAGCTGTAATCAGAGGACTGAGAAAAGCTGAGAGAAAATACAATATCAAAACTGGTGTTATTATCTGCGGAATCAGAAATATGGACCCGAAAATCTCCACAAAACTTGCAGAATTGGCTGTTGCATACAAACACAACGGTGTTCTGGGTTTCGATCTTGCCGGTGCAGAATACGACAATCCTGCTCTCGACCATAAAGAAGCATTCGATCTTGCGCTTAAGAACAACCTGAATGTTACTATTCATGCAGGAGAAGCTTACGGACCTGCCAGTATTCATCAGGCTCTGCAATATTGCGGTACACACAGAA
Source organism: Cloacimonadales bacterium (SeqCode) (assembly GCA_942492065.1). Taxonomy (GTDB): domain Bacteria; phylum Cloacimonadota; class Cloacimonadia; order Cloacimonadales; family JAIOQZ01. The sequence continues at coordinate 25,442 of CALODV010000013.1, forward strand.
TCGGTCACGGTACCAGACTAAAAGAAGACGGTGACCTGCTTAACTTTGTGAATGACCACAGAATCCCTCTGGAAATCTGCGTAAAAAGCAATATGCACACAAAAGCCGTGCCGTCAATCAAAGAGCACCCACTTTCATTCTACCTCGAATATGGTTTAAGAGTAACCCTTAACACAGATAACAGATTAATTTCAGATACAACCTTGACAGATGAATACATGCTGGCAATCAATGAACTCGGAATTAATTATCCGGAACTCAAGCTGCTTATAATAAACGGCTTCAAATCATCATTCTATCCTTACAATGAAAAAGTAAGAATATTGAATGAAGCATTGGCAGAAATGGCTGTTCTGGAAGAACAAAACATGAAAAAACCAATAATTCTGGAAGAAAAAATCTAACGGAGGATTGATGAGCACTGTTGAAAAATTGCTGATAGAAGCAAAAGCATTACTTAAAGGTCACTTTAAACTTACTTCAGGGAGACATTCCGATACTTACATTGAGAAGATCAAATTGATACACGATCCGGAAAAAGTATCTCAATTATGTGAACTGCTTGCCGAAAAACTGAAAGATGTTGAGGCAGACGTTATTGTTGGACCTGCAATGGGCGGAATTGTACTCGCTTATGAAGTAGCAAAGAAACTTGGTAAAAAATTTGTTTTTACTCAGCGTAAAGACGGTGAAATGACAATCCGCAGCGGTTTCCCAATCAGTGCCGGAGATAAGGCAGTTATCATTGAAGACATCGTTACAACCGGCGGTTCTGTATTTGAAGTACTCGAAGCACTCAAGAAAAGAGAAATAAACGTAACTGCTATAGGGCTGATTGTTGACAGATCCGGCGGTAAAACAGATTTCGGACATCCTACCTATGCCCTGCATACTGTAGACATCCAGTCTTACCCACCGGAAGAATGTCCTCAATGCAAAGCCGGAGATCCTATCACAACTCCGGGATCAAGCGATAAAAAGTAATTCAATAATATCATATTATATATGGGCTATCTATCTCAGATAGCCCTTTCTTTTTTATTTACAATTTATACACCTGTATTTTGTTTGATTCTAATTAATAATCAGGAGCTTTTCGATGAAGAGAATAGCTATCAGTACAGGTGATCCCTGCGGAGTCGGTCCGGAAATCACAGCAAAAGCTTTAGAGTTTTACAAACACGCCCCTAACACTGTTTATATCATTTATGGGGCTGCACAGGTATTCAGCAAGTTCAACCATAGATTCACCATAATTTCCGATGTGAAGGATGCAGTTAACCAGGAGACAATCTACCTTTTAAATATAATCGCAGAAACAGAATTCACTCCGGGTAAGCCATCAGTGAAAAGCGGAGAATATTCCCTGAGGATTCTTAATAAAATTATGGCGGACATTGATTCAGGAATGATTGATGCCATTGTAACCTGCCCTGTTTCCAAGCACGAAATACAGAAAACCAATCAGGATTTCATCGGACATACGGAGTATCTTGCTCAACATTACGGTGTAGAAGACCCGGTGATGACTTTCTGGGGAGACAAGTTTATTCTTGTTCTTCTTACAACGCACCTGGAAATAACCAAACTTTATGATCAGCTTACTCCTGATAAAATCCGAAGTAAAATAACGACAGCCTTCTCAAGTATTAATTCTGTGTATGCTGGCATGAAGTACGCCTTATTGGCAGTCAACCCCCATGCCGGAGAAAATGGAGCATTTGGAGAAATAGACTCTGAAATGAAAGCAGTAGCTCAAGATTTTGCAAAACTGGGAATCAGTATTGACGGTCCTTTTCCGGCAGATACTTTTTTTGCTTATCATGCAGATGATTACGATGTAGTAATCTCCCCCTACCACGATCAGGGTTTGATTCCTTTTAAAATGCTGCATAAGAATTCAGGAGTAAACGTTACTCTCGGACTGCCGTTTTTGAGAACATCAGTTGACCATGGAACAGCTTTTGATATTGCAGGCAAAAATCAGGCATCTGAGATGAGTCTCATCTCTGCCTTGCACAAAGCAGAAATGCTGTCCGGATGTAAGACCGGTAACGCGCCGTCTGCTTATAATGTATTTTCTGATATCTATGATAAATATATGGAACATGTGAACTATGAGAAATGGGTGAAGTTCATACTTGGCAGGTTCAACAAAATCCTGAAGAGAAGCCCCAGACTGATTCATGAGCTGGCTTGCGGAACTTGTAATGTCTCTTCGATATTCGTAAGCAAAGGTATTGAATGCCATGCTTCCGATAACTCTCCCGGAATGCTGAGAAATGCCAGGAAAAAGAAAGTCCATCCGGAGCTGTTCCTGCAGGATATGACAGCCCCTCTTCCCCGCACTGATTATGATCTGATTCTTCTGCTGTTCGACAGTATTAACTACTTGGAAAATGAATTCGAAGTAATGAAACTTTTCTTTAATGTGTATGAATCGCTGGAAGATAACGGCTTATTCATATTTGATATTTCTACTGTTTTCAACTGTACTGAGCATTTCGATGGATTTGTAAATGTAGAAGAACATGGTGACGATGTATTTATCCATATGAGCGATTATTTTAAAGACGAAAGTGTTCAGGAGAACCATCTTAGAATTTTCCGACGTGAGTTTTACGGATATGAACTGCATGAAGAACTTCATCAGCAGGTGATATTCCCAGTTGAAACAATCAGGAGGCTCCTCAGTGAAGCCGGATTCTATCTCCACGGAATTCATTCTATGTCATCGGCAAGGAACTTGATTAACAACTTGCCCAAACAACTTGACAGCACTTATTCCAGACTCTTTTTTGTAGTACAGAAGCAATAATAACATCCAGGAATAAGCATTTCAAGATTATGATTGTTATATAGACTGTCATTGAATTGCTATAGATAAAATTTGACAAAAAAGATCAAAATCTCATTTTCCAGTGTAATGGAGAAATTTATGAAAATAGGTATTGTCGGAGCAACAGGGGCAGTAGGCAGAGCTATGATTGATCAGGTCAGTTCAATCAAAGACAGCAGTTTTAGTGAAATTGATCTTCATCTTTTCGCCTCCCAGAAGTCTGCCGGGCAGATATTGAAATTCAGAGACAGGAAAATTGTCGTGAAAACTCTAACCGAAGAATCAATGCTTGATAAGTTCGATTATCTTCTCTTCTCAGCCGGTGGATCAATCTCAAAACACTTTGCTCCCATTGCAGCACAAGCAGGAAACACAATAATTGACAACTCGTCTGCATTCAGAGCTGAGCATAGTATTCCTTTGGTTGTACCTGAAATTAATTATCATGTTTTAGATAATTACAAAGGAGTCATTGCCAATCCTAATTGTTCAACCATTCAAATGGTAATGGCATTAGCAGATCTACATCAGATCTATTCAATTATGGAGATAGTTGTCAGCACATACCAAGCTGTTTCAGGTGCAGGAAACAACGGAATCATGAGCTTAAAAAATGAGGAAAACAATATTAAGTTCCAATCCACCTTTAGCCATACAATACGAAATAACGTAATACCTCAGATTGGAGATATCAACGAAGATGGATATTGCAGTGAAGAGCTCAAAATGCTTAATGAAACGAGAAAGATTTTCAATTGTCAGGATATTAATATTTCAGCAACAACAATCAGAGTGCCTGTAATTCATGGTCATACATTATCAGTTCATGTAAGATTTAAGAAAAAAGTTGATATTTACGACTCAGCATGTATTCTATCTAAAACTAAACATGTGAAGCTACATAATGAAATTATTACTCCAAAGTACATTGAGAATAACCCTGAACGCGAGTATTCTCACGTTTGCAGACTAAGAAAAGGTCTGGATGATTACTCTCTTAATTTTGTTAACATCGCACATAATGTTTTTGTTGGCGCAGCTACAAACGCTGTAAGAATAATGATTGAACATGAAAAAATGAATAAAGGATAAATTATGCCTATCTGGGATAAGTTTGAACAAGCAGAAGAATCAGTATCCAGAGAAATAGTAATATATAAAAAACATAAAGTATTTCTATATAATGTAAGAATCAGCAATGAATCTAAAGTATTGAAGCAATGTTTGGATTTTGTGCAGAATGATGCTAAAAAAAGTGGAAGATACTTTATTGTCTTTAATGCCAAATTCGTTAAAACAGATACAACAAATCTAATGGGACTGCATAGCGTAATAAATGAATACAAAAAAATGTTATTCAGTTCAAGACTGGAAAAATTCGCATTGATTATAAAAAGTTTTACATCTCACAGAAGAGTGATTACTCTCTTTGATGATATTTTTGATGAGAACAAAGTAAGCAGAAAAAAGTACAACTACTTTTCAATTGCAAAAAAGGATAATTATCTGGAATGGCTTCTGAAATAAACGGGAATGAAAATTCAAAGCATAAAGCTAGGTTGAGAGAAAGGTATCTTAAAGACGGGTTAGCAGGATTTCATGATTATGAAGTGCTGGAGATAATACTATCATACTCAATTATCAGAAAGGACACTAAACAGATTGCAAAAGATCTGTTGAAAAAATTTCATAACCTTAATAATGTATTTCAGGCTCCACCTCAACTGTTAGCAGAAATTGAAGGTGTGGGAGAAAGAACAGCCTCCTTAATCAAGCTTTTCAGAGATGTAAACGTTTTCAGATTACAGGAACATATAATAGGTAAAGATTTCTTCAAATCCTCTGATGACATTTTCAATTATGTACACTCCTATTACAAGGGACTCAAAAATGAAGAGTTCAAAATAATATATCTCAGTGTAAAAAATACAATTCTGTTTGAGGAAACTCTCTTCAAAGGTACTGTAAACGAAGCAAAGATATATCTAAGAGTCATAATTGAGCATATTATTCTATGTAATGCTGCTTCTATTGTGATCGTACACAACCATCCTGGGGGTACAACTCAACCCTCCAAAGAGGACATCCTTATAACTGAAAAGATTAAAATGGCTATAAATATGATTAATGTCCACCTTCTTGATCATCTCATTATCAGCAACAATGAATACTATTCCTTCGTTGGAGCAGGTCTGATTTAGTTGAATCGATATTTTTTGCTATGTAAACAACCGAAACACTGTAACCAGTGTAGACAGACAGACTACAATGTTAACATGGTATACACCTTTTACAAAATGACTATTTGGTTTACAATAGAGTTTACAGTTATCGAAATCACCTGAATTACAGTGAATCAGCACCAAAATAACTGCCGAATTCACACTACACCTATCTGGATACTATTTTAGAGCCTGTAATTACTTGTATTTTAAGGTATTAGAGACTAATTCCCTCTAAATGTCATTATTATCAACTATAGATGTTCCACAAACTGGTCTGAGAATTGGAGAAAAAAAAATGGGACGCCGGGCGGCATCCCAAGAAGCAAGGAAAGTATGTAAATAACTAGTTTCAGCAATATAATATGCAAATAGCGTGCCAAAACTATTTATTTTTTATTAATGTAATATAATCTCCATTAAATCCACCGTTAACTTCTGCTTCAAGTTCGATTTTGGATGGAGAAACATGAGTACCTCTGAATCTGAATTTATTCTTGGTTCCTGATTCTTTAAATTCACCATCACCTTTAACTGTAATAATAAGAATACCCTTTTCGACTTTCCAATTAGCTCTTGATAGAACCAAACCATATCCATCAGCAATATTTTCTCGAATTGGAGTAGAAAGAGAAAGACCACCACCACTGATAAACTCAATCTCAGCGTCTTGAGAGTCAACACCTGCCAGAATCCCTGATACATCTTCCTGAATAAACCAGATACCTCTGATGTTAGCTTTAAGATTTCCCGTGCAGGATGTTATCATAATTGTTGCCAGTAACAGAACAATAATACTTGTAATTTTCATAATATCTCCAGACTATTTTATTTTACTATAACAATAATTATTATTTACTTTTCCGTCAAGCTGAAAACTTATTTATAGTTCTCAGTTTTCTCACCATAGATCAAACTTGGGAAACAACAGTCTTAATCCAATATTGTCAACAGATAGTAACTTGTGTGTAAACTTTATGTTACGGTTCATTTTTCCACGATGAAACAGATATTCTCATAATTTCTTTGTTATGTACAACATAATAGGTTGTTACCTTGCTTCATAATCTAATTTCCACCTCAACCCTAAAAAAAAGTGGACTTACTGGCTTTCATAATATTATTGTGGTTTCAGATACTTTAAGAGAAAGGTGAAAATGAACAAATTAAAATTCATTACTATTCAGGGACCTACTGCATCCGGTAAATCATCGTTAGCAATGAAGCTTGCACAGGCGTTGTCAACAGAGATCATATCTGCTGATTCAAGGCAAATATACAGATATATGGATATTGGAACAGCGAAGCCTACTGAAGAAGAAATGAAAATAATTAAGCATCACATGATAGATATAGTTAATCCGGACGAAACTTACAATGCAGGCAGATACTATCAGGATGCTGAATATATTATTTCAAATCTGAATTCCAGAGGAATAACCCCTATAGTTGTTGGAGGAACCGGTTTCTATATTAAATCACTGAAAGAAGGTCTTTTTGATTCTCCCAAAATTCCAGAAGAAGTTATAACTCACTATGATGAAATACTAAGTGAAAAAGGAAGCATTTTTTTGTACAATCTTTTGAAACAGGAAGATCCGGAAGCAGCCGAAAGAATTCATCCTAACGACACATACAGAGTACAACGTGCTTTACATATCTGGAAATCCACCGGAATTACTCAGACAGAACACTGGAGGAGACAGAAAGAAGATTCAGGATCAGATTCATTTGATATATTAATAAATATAGATAGAGAGAAACTTTATTCCAGAATCAACACAAGAATAACACTGATGTTGAATGATGGGTTAATAAAAGAGATAAAAAGTATTAAAAATTCAGGTTACGATTTCAACTGCCCCGGCTTTTCATCCATTGGTTATAAGGAGTTCATTCCGTACATTAAGGGAGAATCCGAACTGAAAGAATGCGCTGAGCTTGCAAGTCAGCACACCAGAAACTATGCGAAAAGACAAATGACCTGGTTTAGAAAACTGGATTTTGATTTGACAATTTTATCTGAAGATTATAATTTTTATTCTATATTGGAACAAGTAAAATCGTTCGTTACGGAAAAGAACATTTAGGAGTACTCAATGATAATTGCAAGTGTGAACAGCTATGAAATAACTGATAAAGAATACAAGGTTGAATTGATACGAATGATGAAAAATATGCTGCTTGAGCAGCCAAGCCAGGAGTGCAAAAAAAGAGCGTTAGAATGCCTCATAGATGGCGTCCTCCTCCTTTCTGAAGCCAGAAAAGCAGATATAACTGTATCTCAGGATGAAATTGAAAACGAACTTCTCGACCTCATGTTGACTTTTGATTCGGAAGATGAGTTTCAATATATTCTGGAACAGCAGCAGCTAAACGAGGCGACTCTCAGAAAGAGAATCAGAGACAATATTATTATTGAAAAATATATCTATGAGAAATTTAAAGAAAGCAATGAAACCTATACAGACGATATCCTCAGAGATTTTTATGAAAAAAACAAAGATAAGTTTGCCACTAGAGAAATGGTAAAAGCTTCTCACATTCTTGTCAGAAACGAATCCGGTGATGCGGAGGAAAAAGCAAACAAGATCAGAACACAACTCCATACTAAGGAAGACTTTAACAACTATGCTGTCTCCATCTCAGATTGTCCTTCATGTGATCAGGCAGGGGATCTTGGATATTTTGGTAGAGGTAAAATGGTTAAAGAAATTGAAGATGCCGCTTTCAGCATGGCTATTGATGAAATAAGTGAACCTATAAAGACAACCTTCGGATACCATATAATCATGGTTACAGACAGAAAAGACAGTAAAACTGCTGACTTTGAGAATATAAAGGACGCACTCAGAAAAAGACTTCATCAGATTGATTCTGAATTGAACCTCCTCAACCATTTGAAACAGCTCAGAGTTGATGCAGAAATCGACATTGAATCTGAAGCAATCTTCAATTAGCGATAAAGGAGAAATGATGATAACTCTGGGAGTAAATATTGACCATATAGCAACTTTAAGACAAGCCAGGCTTGGCATTGAACCTGAGCCTGTACAGGCGGCTCTAATTGCTGAGCAGGCAGGGGCGGATCAGATAACCGTACATCTTCGGGAAGACAGAAGACATATCCAGCAGCGCGATGTTGAACTCCTGAGACAGGTTGTGCAGACAAAGCTCAACCTTGAAATGGCTGCATCTCCTGAAATGATAACTATTGCAAAAGTAATAAAGCCGGATATTGTAACCCTTGTTCCGGAAAGAAGACAAGAACTTACAACTGAAGGCGGATTGAATATTACAAACCTTCAAACCAAAATCGAAGACTTGAAGTCTGCAGGTATCGAAGTAAGTGTCTTTATTGAAGCTGATCCTGATATGATCAAACTCGCTGATAAATACCAGTGCGATGCAGTTGAGCTACACACCGGTAAATACGCAAACTTGAAAAAACAGGAAGAAATTGAAGAAGAGCTGAAAAGGATTCAAAAAGCATGCAAGATGATAAGATCTGCCAGAATGCGTGTTGTTGCCGGGCATGGAATAAACTACAAAAACGTATCTGCACTGAAGGATATTGGAATTATTGAAGAATTTAACATAGGTCACAGCATTATCAGCCGATCTGTCTTCTTCGGACTGCATGAAGCAGTGGCAACAATGAAAAAGCTGATTAACAAATGAATAAGAAGCAAAAAAATTTTATCGAGTATGCAGGATTCAGAGCATTATATTCAGTATTATCCTTCGTACCATATGAAAAAGTCTGCACATTTATAGAGAATATTCTTGTTTTTGCCGGAACAGTCCTGAGAATCAGGCTTAAAGATACTAAAAAACACATATCTTATGCTTTTCCGGAATATTCCAAAAAAGAGATTAATGAACTGGTAATCAAAGTCTATAAACATGTAGGCAGAACAGCGGCTGAAACATATTTTTCCAATCCTTATGATTTTTATCAAAACACAGAAGTTGTTGGATTTGAAAATATGATGGAAGCCTATTCCAAAAACAGAGGAGTCATTCTTCTGGCAGCTCACCTCGGTAATTGGGAACTTGCAGGCCGATATCTGGCATACAAAGGGCTACCCGTCTGTGCAATAGCCAAAAGGCAGCGTAACAGATTATTTGATGCGTTCATGAATAAAATACGAGTCGGCAGCGGTGTTGAAATAATATTCAACAAGTTATCAATGAGAAATATAATTTCTGCCATCAAAAGAAAAAAAATTGTTACAATCGTTGCGGATCAGAATGCAGGTAAGGACGGTATATTGATGGATGTGTTCGGAAAACCGGCATCTGTTCATACCGGGCCAGCCCGTATTGCCATTAAAACGGGTACTCCAATTGTTTACGGGTTCGCTGTTCGAAACGAGAAAAAGCACATGAAGCTGATTTTCCTCAAACCTGTTTATACCGATAAAATCCAATACTCAGATGAGGCTGTTTACAGACTTACTGCTGAGATATCTGATACTTATCAGGAATATATAAAAAAATATCCACAATACTGGCTATGGCTTCATAAAAGATGGAAAGGTGCAGCCAAAGCCAGAGTTATCAAAAAGGAAAAAGATGAGCTACTTTAAAAAACTGCAGCAGCACTATGTTCCCCGCTTCAGTAAAGATGAAAATGCAGCTATTCTTGATTGGGAGAATAAATCGGCTCAGTATATGAGATTTAAAGCTGTTACAGATAACATAGAGCTTCAAAATAAACGATTTCTTGATGTTGGTTCCGGTCTCGGAGACTTCCTCACTCATTGTGAAAACCTAGATATAGATATTGATTACACCGGAGTCGATATTCTTGATGAAATGACTGAATCTGCCAGAAAAAAACATCCCGATGCAAAATTTGTTACGGCAGATATATTCAAATCAGACATATTCGAAGATACAGCTTTTGATGTGGTTTACACATCAGGAATTTTTAATCTAAACTTAAACAATAATCACATTTTTTTCATGCAGGCTATCGATAAGTTTATCAGGATTTCCGATGATGTTATTGTTTTTAATCTTTTGCATGAAAGATCAACAGCAAAAGAAAACAAATACTTTTATAATAATCCTGAAAAAATTTATAATTTAATGATAGAAAAATTCCGTGAAGTTCAGATTGTTGATAACTATCTTGAGAACGATTTTACCGTGATCTGCAGAAAATAACAGGAGGAAATGTGTTCACAATTAAAATTAAAATTGATGGTGTAAGGAAAAAGACCGTAGTCTACCCTAAACCGATGACTATTGCAGAAATTATTTTGGAAGAAGATTTTGCTCCATATATGATATACAAGATAGACAATGTATATGTTACATCAGACTATCTTATAGATCACAATACAATAATCGATTGTCTTACGCTCAGCTCTCTGGATGGATACAGAATTTATCAAGATACGGCAATCTTCATAATGATGAAAGCCTTCTTCAACCTCTATGGAGTTAAATCAAAGCTGGTTGTGGAGCACTCAATTTCTGATGGAGTCTTTTGCGAAATTTTCGGGGAACACAAAATAACCGACAAAGATGCTGAGGCTATCCAAAAGGAAATGCACAAAGTTATCAGCACCAAACTTCCTATTGAAAAACAGATAATAAGCCTGAGAGCTGCCGAAGATATATTTACAGAGCATGGTAGAACAGATATCCTGAAAAACCTTAAGTACAGGCGTAAAGACAATATGACAGTATATAAATGCGGTCAATACTTCGATTATTATATCAGACAGCTTGCAGAGAATACATCATTCATAAGTACATTTGGGGTTGAAACTTATAAAACGGGTCTGATACTGAGGATACCAAGATACGGTTCGACTGAGCTTTCTGAGTTCTGTATTCCGCAGAAACTGTTTGATATTCACCAGGAATATGACAAATGGCTTAGAATTTTGAAAATGCATAATGTATTTGAATTGAACGAATATATTACTGACTACAAAATTCCTCAAATTATTCATGTTGAGGAAGCTCTCCAGGAAAAGAAAATTGCCAGGATTGCAGACTTAATCAAAGAGAAAGAAGCGGTTAAAATTATACTAATTGCGGGACCATCTTCCTCCGGGAAAACAACCTTTGCCAAAAGACTCGCCATTCAGTTGAGAGTTAATGGATTGGTTCCAAAAATAATTGGTATGGATGACTACTTCCTGGCGCGAACTAAAACTCCTCGAACACCGGATGGAGAATATGACTTTGAGTCTATATATGCAATAGACATTGAACTTCTTAACTCACACCTTAATGCACTGCTGGCAGGAGAAGAAGTTGATGTTCCAAAATATAACTTCAAGTCAGGGGAGCCGGAGTACTCTAATGAAATTCTGAAACTTGAGGAAAATGACGTGCTAATTATGGAAGGTATTCACGGTTTGAATGATATCCTGACATCCAAAATTCCTGATGCATCTAAATTCAGAGTTTATATCAGTGCTCTCAACCAATTGAATATCGATTATCACAACAGAATCCCTACTACAGATAGTAGAAAAATCCGGAGAATAGTAAGGGATGCACGTTACAGAGGATATGATGCAGAAGATACCCTTATGAGATGGGACTCCATTCGTAAAGGCGAAGAAAAAAATATATTCCCGTTCCAGGAAAATGCTGACATCATGTTTAACAGCAGCTTAACATATGAACTGGCTTTCCTTAAGAATCAGGCAGCCCCACTCCTTCAGGCTGTGAGAAAAAAATCACCTGTTTACCCTGAAGCTCAAAGGCTTCTTAGACTGCTCAGATACTTCGAACCGATAACTGATCACTTCTATGTTCCGACTAATTCTATTGTCAGAGAATTTGCTTTCGGTTCAATATTCAAATACTAAATAACATGTCACAAATACTGATAAAAGATATAAACACTCCGGCTGATTTCAGCTGGAGTGCCGTTTTTTGCGACACAACGGAAAAACTTAAAAACTATCTAAAGCAGGACAGTATAATCATTGTTTCCTATGAATCTTATATTGAAGACAAAACTTTGTACCATGCCATAAAGCTCACATTTCCACACACCGTGATCGGTGTTCTTGATCTGGACAAAGAGAATGCTTTTGTGCAACATTTTACAAAAGACAACCTCGATGACTTTATTGCGTCCTGTATCAGAAAAAAGTACAAGATCACTGATAAAAGAAAACTACTGGATTCTTTCCTTGATTTCCTTAATAGCCAATCCTGACACATCAGTAAATACTGATTGGAAAAACAGGTAGTGCAGGGTTCGGATTTCAATTTCATACCACTCTTCACAATACAAAACTGTAACATTTCAGGTTACCTCCGTTACTACTTCATATGATTACACAAAGAGATTAATTACTTTTGCTTTAAACCGATTGCAAGTTGAAGGTGAGTTTATGGTCAGATTGTTATATTGTCCTATACATTATATAGCACAAAAAAAACAGGTAATCATTGACAACAAGATAAACAACCTTCATTTGGGTTTGTATTTGAAAATGAGGAAAAAAATATATGCTTAAGAAAATATTGACTAAGGTGTTTGGAGACCAGCACGACAGAGCATTGAAGAAGATTCAACCTGTATTGAATCAAGTTCTGTCAGTGTACAAAACACTTTCATCCAAAACCGATGATGAAATCAGAAATAGAATAAATGAGATAAAAGAAGAGATACAATCCAGTATAAAACCGTACCAGGAAGAGATTGAAGAAACTCACAAAGATTATATTCAAGAGCCTGATGAAAATAAGAAAGAACGAATTGGTGATAAACTGGATGATCAGAAAAAGAAACTGAAAGACCATATTCAGAAAACACTTGATAACTATCTCCCCGAAGTCTATGCAATTGTAAAAGACACATGCCGCAGACTTGTGGGACACACTTATAGAGTGCGGGATTCTGAAGATACATGGCACATGGTTCCTTTTGATGTTCAGATTATCGGTGGAATAGCACTTCATCAGGGGTTTATTTCGGAAATGGCAACCGGTGAAGGTAAAACTCTTGTTGCTACTTTCCCGCTGTTTCTCAATGCACTTACCGGAAAAGGAGTTCACCTGATCACTGTGAATGACTATCTGGCACAACGTGACTCTGAGTGGATGAAACCTGTGTTTGAGTTTCATGGAATTAGTGTAGGCTGTATTGTAAACGGTATGCGTCTCGATGTAAAACAGGATGCTTACAACTGTGATATTACATACGGTACAAACAGTGAATTCGGTTTTGATTACCTTAGAGACAATATGGCTCGTTCTAAAGAGGAGCTGGTTCAGCGTGACCTTTTCTTCTGTATCATTGATGAGGTTGACAGTGTGCTTATTGATGAAGCCAGAACACCGCTCATTATCAGTGGTCCTGTGGCAGAAAGTAAAAATTTCTATCCGGAACTCAAACCTTATATTTCCAAACTTGTTAATTCACAGAATATGATGGCTAACAGATTGGTTTCGGATGCTAAGAAGCTTATTGAAAGTGGAGACTGGGATCCTCTGGAAGTAGGAGAAATACTTCTTAAGGTCAAAAGAGCTGCACCGAAAAACAAACAGCTCATGAAACTGACAAAAGACGGAGATATAAAAAAATCAATTCAAGACGTGGAAGGTTACTACCTGAGAGACAAAAAAATGCACATCTTGGATGAAGAACTGTTTTACGTAATAGATGAACATGCTCATTCTGCCGATTTATGCGAAAAAGGACAAAATGAGCTTCATAGATATGACAATAACCTGTTTGTTGTTGAGCAGCTGGATGATATGCTGGATGAAATTGATCAGCAGGAAAATCTACCGGAAGCAGATAAAGCAGAATTAAAAGAAGAAGCAACCCAGCGATTCCTCGATAAAAGCGAAAAGCTGCACAACATCTCACAGTTACTGAGATCATACTCACTCTTTGAAAAAGACGTAGATTATGTTGTACAGGACAACAAGGTCATGATCGTTGATGAGTTCACCGGAAGACTTATGCCGGGAAGACGCTTCAGTGAAGGACTCCACCAGGCTCTGGAAGCTAAAGAAGGAGTTAAGATTGAAGGTGCAACCCAGACTCTGGCAACTATCACCTATCAGAACCTGTTCCGAATGTACGATAAACTGGCAGGGATGACCGGTACGGCAATAACCGAAGAAGCTGAGTTTGTAGAAATATATAACTTACCATGTATGCTTATCCCGACAAATCTACCTATTACCAGAATAGACTACAATGATGTTATATTGATGACCAAGCTGGAAAAATACAAAGCTATTATATCTGAGATCGAATACTGGCATGAAAGAAAAAAACCGGTGCTCGTCGGTACGGTATCAGTTGAGGTTTCGGAAACATTAAGCAGATTGTTATCCCGAAAAGGCATTAAGCACAATGTTCTCAATGCTAAGCAGCATGAGAAAGAAGCAGATGTAGTCAAAAACGCCGGACAACCCGGTTCAGTGACAATCGCAACCAATATGGCTGGTCGGGGAACTGACATTAAATTAGGTGAATCGGTAGTTACAAGAACTAAAGAAGATTATCAGAAGGTATCTGAGAAAATAAGTGAAGAGTTTCCGTTTGGGCAACCAATAGACGGTCTGCATGTTATAGGTACGGAAAGACACGAATCACGCCGTATTGACAGACAGCTCAGAGGTCGTGCAGGTCGACAGGGAGACCCCGGAACATCAAGATTTTATCTTTCTCTGGAGGACGACCTTATGAGGTTGTTCGGTTCAGAAAAAATAGCACCGATGCTGAAGAAATTCGGTATCCAGGAAGGCGAAAAAATTACTCACAGCTGGATGACCAGTACTGTTGAAAAAGCTCAGAAGCGAGTGGAGGGACATAACTTCAACATACGTAAACAACTGATTAAATATGATGAAGTAATGAATCAGCAGCGTGAGGTTATATACAACTTCAGAAGAAATGTTCTTAAAGGATATGACCTTAAGAATATCATTCTGGAAATGATAAGAGACACAATAGACAATATTGTTATATCACTTACAGCAAAAACCACGTATGAAGAAGAATGGGATGTAAAGAAACTTCATCAGTGGGTAAATCATAATCTTAATCTTACGATGGACACAATCTCGACAGATGGGTTATCCCATGAAGGACTGTCTGAAAAAATGCAGGAATTCCTGATAGCGGAATATGATAATCGGGAAGAACAGCTTACAAGTGAAATCATGCGTAAGATTGAACATAGATCTCTGCTTGATGTAGTCGACAGTGAATGGAGAGACCATCTTCATGAAATGGACCTCCTTAAAGACGGTATTGGAATGCGTGCTTATGCAAACAAAGACCCGTTGATTGAGTTCAAGAAAGAGAGTTTTAAGCTTTTTGAAACATTGATTGCAAGAATATATGAAAATGTAACTAAAAAAGTTTTTACAACATATATTGTATCTTCCAGAGAACAGCTTGAATCTCTGCTCAAAGATGTGTCCACATCTCATGCAAATATTACAGCATACTCAACAAGACCGTTAGATCAACCTGAACAGAAAACTCAGACTAATCAGCAGTCCGGTCCACCTCCAAAAGTTGCACCTCGCAGAGTAGATCAGAAAGTTGGAAGGAATGATCCATGCCCATGCGGTTCTGGTAAAAAATTCAAGAAATGTTGTGGAGCATTGAGTAATCAAGAATAAGAGGATTTATGAATCAAATTAAGAAAACTAAATATGATTCAAAAGCTGATAGATCAAAAAATAATAGAGAAGAAACTTTTGTTGAAAATTTCAAGGAAGAATCCGAACCGGCTTTAAGCAGACTACTGAAGGAAATTTTCAAAGAAGAACATAAAAACAGCTATCATAGAATCGCTGCCAGTGACGAAAGAATTTTCCTGTCTCAGGAAGCCTTTGGATATCTGCTTGAACTTGTTCACAAAAAATCAATTGATGAATTTCTATTTGAGAAAATAGTGAACCTCTCTATGAATATCTATCAAATAATGAATAAAGAAATATCGAAAAGCGTAGTTCAGAAGATAACTAATGTAATGTTTTTTACAAGTCCTGACTCAGTTACAGTCAAGGATATAATCGATTGGGTAATTGATTCTGAAACTACAGATGATAAGTTAATAATTAATTAGAAACAGGTACATTATGGGAAAAAACTTAATAATCGTCGAGTCTCCGGCAAAAGCAAAAACAATCAGTAAATTTTTAAACAATAAATTTATAGTGAAAGCATCAGCAGGTCATATCAGAGACCTGCCAAAAAAGACAATCGGTGTTGATATTGAAAACGGCTTCAAGGCTAAATACGTAACTGATCGATCGAAATCTAAAATTATAAAAGAACTCAGAGAGAAAGCAAAGGATGCAGATGCAATATATCTGGCGTCTGACCATGACCGTGAAGGGGAAGCTATTGCATGGCATATACTGCATGTACTAAAGGCAGAAGCAAAAGGCAAAGATGTTTATAGAATAGTATTCAATGAAATCACTAAAAAAGCCATCCAGAAAGCAATGGATACTCCAGGTGATATCGACATGAATAAAGTTGATGCACAACAGGCAAGAAGGATACTGGACAGGCTTGTGGGTTACTCAATCAGCCCGGTATTATGGAAGGTTATCACATCCAGCCTCAGTGCAGGAAGGGTACAGTCTGTTGCCTTAAGACTGATTTGCGAGAAAGAAGAGGCTATAAAAGCCTTCGTACCTGTAGAGTTCTGGTCTGTTGAGGCGGTTTTCTCCAAGGACACACTCAAGCCATTTAAAGCCAGCCTTGCAACATGGAAAGGTAAAGCTATCAGTAAAAATGTGGGATCAGAGAAAGATGCTCTTGAGATTTTCGATGCAATAAAAGAACAGCAATTCAACCTTGATAACATTGAGAAAAAGCAGAGAAAGATCCATCCCGGACCGGCATACATAACCAGTACTCTTCAGCAGGATGCATCACGCGTACTGAATTTTCCTCCCAAAAAAACAATGATGCTTGCCCAGCAGCTTTACGAAGGGATTCAGGTTAATAGCGAACACGTTGGTCTCATATCATACATGAGAACTGACTCAGTCAGAATCTCTAATGAAGCTATAGCCAGCTGTAGAGATCTGATTCAAAATACTTTAGGGTCATCTAATCTAAGCAGTAAACCTCGTATTTTCAGCAATAAAAGTAAAGCACAGGATGCTCACGAAGCTATCAGACCTACTGATTGTAAAAGACTCCCTGCGGATGTAAAAGACTTTCTCGAAAATGATCAATACAGACTATATAACCTGATCTGGCAAAAATTCGTTGCCACACAAATGGCACCAATTGTTGTCGATTCTCTTCAACTTTCTATTAACGGTGGTGAAGCAGTATTCAAAACCAGTGGATCAACTATAGCCTCACCTGGTTTCCTCAAGGTTTACCCCCATTACAGTGTATCTATGGGTGAAGAAATTGATGCTGGCTACAATGAAGGTAATTCATTGAAAACAAATGAAATGGAACCTCTACAGCATTTCACAAAACCTCCGGCACGATTCACTGAAGCGTCGCTGATTAAAGAGCTTGAATCAAAAGGTATAGGTCGTCCATCAACTTATGCATCAATACTGAATACAATCATCCAGAGAGCATATGTAGAGCTTATTGCCAAACGACTGGCCCCAACCAATCTCGGGGATACAGTGAACAAGTTTCTTGTTAACAATTTTGACTCTTTTTTTAACAGTGAATTCACTGCGGAAATGGAATCAGGACTGGATGAGATTGAGTATGGTAAGTTCAACTGGCAGGAACTGATTGGAAAATACTATTCTGCGATTAAAGATCTTATCGATAAAGTTGATGTTAAAAAAGCAAAAGAAAAACTGATTCAAGAAACTGATATTGAGTGTGATAAGTGTCACTCCAAGATGGTTATTAAATGGGGTCGCAAAGGTGAATTTCTAGCATGTCCTAATTACCCTGAATGCTCTAACATTAAGAACTTCACCAGAGAGGAAGACGGAACAATTAAGATTAAGGAAGAACCAAAACTGGATGAGAATTGTCCAGAATGTGGAAATGCACTCTTGATCAAAAACGGTAGATTCGGTAAATTCATTGCATGCTCTAATTATCCTAAGTGCAAGTTCACCAAACCATTCACTACCGGCATCAAGTGCCCAGAATGTAAAGATGGTGATATTCTTGAGAAGAAAAGTAAGAAGCAGAAAGTCTTCTACTCTTGTTCAAAATATCCTGAATGTAAATTCTCAACATGGAATAAACCGGTTAACATGTCCTGCCCTGAGTGTAATCACCCATACGTGGAAGAAGTAACCAAGAACGGAAAAACAACAAAGGTTTGCCCAAACTGTAAACAGGAAATTCATTAATGCACTTAGCCAACTCGTTCTTTAATGCCTTACAGAGTATCTGGTCTCATAAAATGCGATCATTTCTTACTGTTCTCGGAATACTCATTGGAGTTGCTGCAGTTGTAAGTATGTTTGCCACTGTAAACGGGATTCAGAATAAAATTGCCTCGAACATTGAAAAAATGGGACTGAATAATACGATTGTCATTACAAGAAATGAACAGAATCAAAACTTCCATCGCAGAAGACGACATAGATTCATGACAATTAATAGAGAAAATAAGCCTGTGACAGTCGATGATTATAATTTTCTTAAGAGTAAGGTTGATGCCAAAAATATGTATGCTGTTATTGATTCATGGGAAGTCAGCGTATCTCAAAATATGCAGAAATGGCATAGAATCAGAGCAACCAGTAATGATTTTTTTATCAATAAGTCATACTCTATTGGTAAAGGAAGATTGTTTAATGGATTTGAAGAAAAGAACGGTGAAAATGTTTGTATACTAGGACCAAACTTCTCAACTGCAACAACCAAAGCAGATGAGTTTCTGGGCAAAATGATCAGCATCGGAAGATTCAGGCTCAGAGTTATAGGCATACTGGCTTCAGAGAACATTAAATTCGATATGTTCAGTAGTAACCCATGGGAAAGACAGTATGATCTGGAAGGTGTCTATATTCCAATTGAAACAGGTGCTAAATATATGTCTGCTGATGGTGAAGTCCAGCAAATTAATATACAGGCTTACGATGCTGTGCATTATGAAAAAATGAAGGATACAGTATATCAGGCGATGTTGGTAAACCATAATATGGCCCATGATTTTGCTTTTCAGGATATTGGAGAAGAAATACTGAAGAGCATGAAAGAAACAGAAGATATGATTAAAAAGTGGCAGATTATTCTAATTTCAATAGCCTCAATTTCATTATTTGTAGGAGGTATTGGACTATTCAGTACTCTTCTGATATCAATCAATGAAAAAATGCTGGAAATAGGAATCAGAAAAAGCTGTGGAGCAACCGAGAAGGATATTTTTGGCTATTTTGTTGTAGAATCAGTAACCTTGTCAATTCTGGGAGCAGTGACAGGTATTATGCTTTCTCTTGGTATACTCCTCTTCTTCTCATGGAAAATGAAATTCACATTCCCTGTCCCTTCTGAAGGAGTCATGTTAGGACTGGGATTTTCGTTAGCTGTAGGAATTCTCTTCGGATTGTATCCTGCCTGGAAAGCTGCTAAGATTGACCCAATAAAAGCAATATTCTATTTTGAGTAAATGAGAAAAATAGTATCGAAGTATCAGGAAAAAGTCCTCGAAAGTGAAAATGATAACACTGCATATCAGATTATGAGATATGCATGTGCCGGATTTCTTGCGGTTATCATTGATTTTGTTCTACTGCATGCTTTAACAGAATTTCTGCACATTCATTATTGGTTTTCTTCAGGATTATCTTATATCGCCAGCACGTTAATTAACTATTTTGTAACAACCAGATTTGTTTTTGCCAGACAGAACCATACTAAAGAAACAACCATGTTCCAGATTTTTTTTATCATAGGATTAATCGGGCTGGGGCTTAATCAGGTTCTTATGTATTCCATTACTGAATTCGTGAATCTGGATTACCTGACAAGAATCAGTTCAAGTTATGGACTTCATGTCAGAAAATACATTTGGGCAAAAGTTATTGCCGGAAGCACAGTTTTTCTCTGGAATTTCGTTGCTAAACGCCATGCCGTCCATAAAAAATTAATTTAACATATAAGACTTTCCCTGCATTTTTCAAAGAAAGCATTTGTAACTAAGCTGCATCAAGTGCAGGAGTTATTATTCAAAATCAGGCAATAATTCCTTATTACTATTTTTGATAGCATTTAATCCCCTCAAAAAAAATCAGTCTTTCCCCATCAACCTTTGACGTTATGTACTATATAACTTCCTATTAATTAATTTTTTGATTGACTATATTTAAAAAAAAAAACATATATTGCATAAAGGAAAGAAAAAAATACCAATTCTATAAACAGAAGGAGAAAAGTATGAATAAGAAACTAGTTGTAGTCTTATTTTTTCTGTTATCCATCATGTTTATGTATGCGCAAACTTCAGGAGGACCTGATGCGTATGGATACTCATGGATAAACAGTAACGACCCAAGCGGTCCTGCATTCAGCTGGATTACTCCAGATACTGTCAATGCAAACACAATAACTTCATTAACAGATGATTCGATTGACGGACCTTTCTCAATCGGATTCAGTTTCCCTTTTTACGATCAATCTTATACGGATTTCTATTTAAGCTCAAACGGATTCATTTCATTTTCTGGTGACACAAACAGTTTAACAAACTATACTATCCCTACTTCAGGTTCTCCAGATAATATGATTGCCTGGTTCTGGGATGATCTTGACCCTGTAAGTACAACTGTTCCGGCAAATAATGCAGGAATATATTATGAGAATATTACTTACGATGGTTCTAATGCATTACTGATTTCTTTCCTGAATTACCACGAGTACTCAGGAGAAGGAACAGGTTATGTTGATGCTCAAGTGATACTCAGACCTAACGGTCAGATCATTATGCAGTACGATTCTTTCAATGGTGGTATGCTTTTGAATGAAGCGACTATTGGTATTGAAAACTCCGATGGAACTATTGGTCTTGAGTATTGCTTCAATGATGCATCCAACATTTCTGACCAACTTGCTGTTAAATACTATACAGTAGAAGCTGGTTACCCTGAGTTTGCTCAAAATCCAAATCCTCCGTCCGGAGCTACAGGTGTACTGATAAACGGAACACTTTCCTGGGGTTTTGGTGCTGATACAGACACTTACGATTTGTGGTTTGGGGAAGCAGGGAACATGACTCAAGTTGTATCAGGAGCAGTTGCCGGTGCATCAGGTACATATACCTACAGTGGACTGAATACTCTTACAGATTATGAGTGGAGAGTCGATACTCACAACTCAGCTACAAGACTTTCTACTACAGGTGCAATCTGGACTTTCGAAACACAATGTGGTACAATTACTACATTCCCTTGGAGTGAAGACTTTGAAGGTGGAGTACTTCCATCTTGCTGGGTAGAAGATACCAATAACCTTGACCCATGGGCATTTGGAACTGCGACATCATCAACTAATACCGGTCCACAATCAGGTGACCACACTACAGGTGCAGGATACTTCATGTATACTGAAGCTTCCGGAAACCTTAATCAGGTATTTAAAGTATCATCTCCTATATATAACACATCAGCTCTTACCGCACCAGTAATGGAATTCTGGTATCATATGTATGGGCAAACAATGGGTAGCCTTCAGGTTAATATTTATGAACCTGCAACAGCTACATTGCATTCAGATGTTATTGCTCCTATCTCAGGAGATCAGGGAGATGTTTGGAACAGCGTATCTATCGATTTATCTTCATACACAGGTGAGTTTCAGGTAGAATTTATAGGAACCACTGGAACAGACTACTATAGTGATATATGTATTGATGATATTGGAATATATGATAATACTACAGCTCCTGCCTGCTCTAGCGTTGGAATTCCAACCGACATGTCTGTAGATATCCTGGAAACAGGTACATTGATGTGGGGCGGTGCTCAAGGTGCTACAGATTATAAAATCTCACTTGGTACTGACAATCCTCCAACCAACATAGTTGACCATTTTGATGTTGGTCCTGCTCTTTCATACGATTATGCAGGTCTTGCATACGGTACAACATATTACTGGATGGTAACACCTTACAATAGTAATGGAGATGCAACAGGCTGTCCTGTATGGTCATTTACTACCAGAGCAGATCCAATCATTTCAACTTTCCCATATGGTGAAGACTTTGAAACAGGTGCAATGCCAATGAACTGGATTGATGATGCCACAAATATGGATCCATGGTCATACGGTACTTCAACGTCATCCGTAAACACAGGTCCTCAAAGTGGAGACCATACTTCAGGAGCAGGTTTCTTCATGTATACCGAAGCTTCAGGAAACCTTAATCAGCCGTTCAAAATGAAGACTAACCCCTTCAACGTTTCCGGTCTTACAGCACCAACATTTGAATTCTGGTATCACATGTATGGACAATCAATGGGAACTTTACAGGTTAACGTTATAGATAACGTTACAGGCGTAATTACAGCAGATGTAATAACTCCTATCAGTGGAGATCAAGGTGATACATGGTACAATGTATCAATTGACCTGACACCATTCAACACAAATCCATTCATGATTGAATTTGTTGGAACAACAGGTGATAACTATTATAGTGACATCTGTATTGATGATCTGGCAATCTATGACAATGACGCTCCACCAGTTTGTACAACTCTTCAAAACCCACAAGATGCTGACACTGATATCCTCGAAAGAGGCCGAATCAGCTGGATGGGAACTCAAGGAGCTACAGGTTACAAATTATTTATGGGAACAGATAATCCTCCAACAAATATGGAAGATGGTCTTGATCTTGGAGCATCATACTACTATTCATTTGAAGGACTTAGCTACAGTACTACATACTACTGGACAATTGTACCTTACAACACAATAGGCGATGCAACAGGTTGTCCTGTCTGGTCTTTCACTACAAGAGCAGACCCAACAGTCACAACATTCCCATATGTAATGGCTTTTGAAGATACAACCCTACTTGCTGACTGGCATAACGAAATCTATCTTGATAATGATGACTGGAATCTTGCTACATCTTCCACATATGGTGCAACATTTGATAACACTTCCGGTACAGGAAACTTCATTCATTTCACAGATAGTGGAACCGGTGTTGATTCAGCATGGGCTACATCAACCATTTATGATATCACAGCTTTGACAAATCCCGTAGTTGAATTTAACTACTGGATTGGACACCCTGACCAATCTGCTCAGGAACAGTCAACATTCTACATAGACATTTACAGTAACGGTTCATGGAACATGGGAGTTGCAAGCTACACTTACAGCCCTGCCTGGACTTTGGGATCTATTGATCTTTCAACTTATAGCTCAACAGACCTGCAATTCAGATTCAGAGCTATCGGTTCTTCAAGCTTCTATAGTGATATATCTGTAGATGATTTCACAATATTCGATAATAACGTAGCACCTTCATGCACACTTCCAAATTCACCAATGGATGCTGAAAATCCTGTTATGGAAGGCGGAACAATGAGCTGGCGTGGAGCTCCCGGAGCTACAGGTTACAAAATCTTCTTCGGAACAGACAACCCTCCTACAAACATGGAAGATGGAACAGATCTTGGCAATGTATTAACATATGATTACAACGGTCTTTCTTTCTCTACTACATACTACTGGACTATCGTACCTTACAACACACTTGGAGAAGCAACAGGATGTCCTGTCTGGTCATATACAACCAGACCTGACCCAACCGTAGCTAACTTCCCATGGACTGAAGATTTCAGTGTATGGCCTCTTGATCCAAGGGGATGGTATATGGCAGGAACAAGAACCTGGGCAGAAGATACAGGTTCCGGTAGTGCGTATTGTAACTTCTGGGGATGGCCTGAACCAAATAACGCTGAACTTTATTCCCCACCAATAGCACTCACAGGAAATGCTGATCTTGTATTCAAATGGTCTCATGCATATAATGCAAGTTATCCTAATGATGCATTTGAAGTATCTGTTTCCACAGACCAGACAACATGGAATGTTGTATGGTCCAGAGCCGGAGATCAATTCGAATCCGGAGATGGTGCAGGAAATACCAATCCTGGTACTTTTATACAGGAAACAGTAAATATTGACCAATACAGTGGTCAGACAATTTACCTTAAGTTTGATGGTATTTCAGGATATGGTCCTAACCTTTATCTTGATGATGTTGGTGTTAACATTACAACTCCACCAAATGATGATCTTACAGTAATTACTGTTGTTGGTAACACAACTCCAATGGTTGGATCACCTTCAGATTACACAATCTCTGTAAGAAATAACGGTCTTAACACACAATCTACATATGATGTAAAACTGATGCTTGCTCCTGATACTGAACTCGGAACTGTTACAGGTACAACAATTGCACACGATCAAATTCTTGATTACGTGATTACCTGGACTCCGCAAGCAGGAATGGAAGGTACACAGAATATCTTCGGTAAAGTTGTTCTTGCTAACGATGAAGGTCCTGGCAATGATGCTTCAGCTCCACTTCCAGTAGATGTTCAACCATCACAAACAGGTATTCAGGGATACGTTCGCGACATTAATGGTAACCCTCTGTTTAATGCTCAAGTACTGATTGAAGAACTCCAGACTGTTCAGTATACTGCTAACAATGGATTCTATCAATTCCTTAATGTTCCTGTAAATACTTACTCAGTCACAGCAAGCCTGACTAACTATGATGACAACACTCAAACCGGTGTCGTCGTGACTCAGGACAACCTTACAAACGTTGATTTCACAATGACTCAAGGTGCTATCCTCATGGGTACAGTTTACGATCATGCAAACGTTGAAGTTGCCGGTGCTCTGGTTGAAATCGAACAGCTTGCTCTTACAACAACAACAGATGCTCAAGGTAACTACACATTCGTACAGGTTACACCTGGAACATACACAGTTAACGCAACTAAAGACGGTTATATCGATCAATCAGAAGCAAATGTTGTTATCGCAGCAGATGCTACAGTTGATCTTGATATCATCCTCAGCGAATACGGTCATTTCACAGTTAACGTAACAACTAACCTCAGTTCTCCTGCAGGTGCGATTGTGGAACTTACAGATGGAACAGAAACCTATCAGGAAACTGCAGATGATACAGGTGTTGTACTTCTCAACGAAGTTCTTCCGGGTACATACTCACTTACAGTTTCACTTACAGACTGTAACACTGTAGAACAACAAAATGTTGTTATCGTTAACGGTGACAATACTCCTGTTGATGTTACTCTTAATGAAGTTCTTATTGCTCCTACAAACGTTCAGTGGCTTAACAATCAACGTCTTCTTGTATGGCAGCATGGAGATAGACTGTATGGTACAAGAGCCGGTGAAGAAACTACACTTGTTGATGGATCATCCTATACTGATAAAGATGGAAAGCCTCAAACTGAAGAACGTCAGTTCATGTACTTCAGAGTTGAAGTTGATATCATCAACCAGACTACTCAAGATACATCTTACAGTATTACAGGTTTCACAATTGGTGAACAACTTACTGCAAGAGTAACAGCAGTTTATGAAACAGGTACAGCAGCAGCTCCTGATTATGATTTCACATTTGGTGAAGTTGCAGTAGATCCTGAAGATGTTAACCTTATAACAGAACTTAAAGGAAACTATCCTAACCCATTTAACCCAACAACACATATTGACTTCTCACTTAAGAAAGCCGGTAAAGTAGAACTTGTTATCTACAATATCAATGGCCAAAAAGTAAGAACACTTGTTGATGGTGAAATGGAAGCAGATAATCACAGTGTTATCTGGAATGGTAAAGATGACAGAGGAAACTCAGTTTCAAGTGGAACATACTTCTACAGACTGCAGACTTCTGAAACCAGCCAAACCAGGAAAATGCTGATGCTTAAATAACTTAGATGTTTCAGACCATCAAAATGGTCTAACAACATAAAACTTAAACCAGCCTTCTATCAGAGGGCTGGTTTTTTATTTACCACCTGCAGAATAGCATTTGCAAAATCACATATATTCTTTGATAAACTTGATATTTTTTTGTTGACATATATTTTAAATGTACCATACTTAAGAAAAATATCGAGGGGGATTTATGATATTAGCATTCTGGGTTGCAGCAATAGCAGGCTCTCTTGCAGTGTTAACTCAAATGATACTTCTTATGTTCGGAATTGGAGAATCTGACGGTGATGTAGATGCAGATACAGATTTTGATGGTGACGGTTTTGATTTTCCAATATTTACTGTTAAATCACTAATTGGATTTATTGGCGGCTTTGGGTGGGGAGGATTGATTGCAGTCGATAAGGAACTTTCCACATCCATGCAACTTTTGTATGCAGTAGTAGCCGGTATTGTTCTGGCACTGCTTGTTTCAACAATTCTTTACCTGTTATCTAAACTCAAACATACCGGAAATCTAAGGATTTCCAATGCAATCGGAAAAATTGGTGACGTATATTTACATATTCCGGCGAAAAGAAAAGGAACCGGAATTGTCCACGTTATAGTTCAGGACTCAATGCAGGAACTGAAAGCACTGACAGATGGTGAAGAAATAGCCACAGGTGAAAAAATTCAGGTAACCGGAGTTCTGGATAACACTTTAATTGTAAAATCTCTGGCAACAGAAGAATAACAAATTAGAAGGAGTAATTATGGGGGAAAACATCCCGATGATGGAAATTGGTCTTTTACTCTTCGGAGTAATACTGATTGTAATCGTTTTTGTCAGTGCACTGACAAGATACAAAAAATGTCCGTCAGACAAGGTTCTTGTAATTTACGGTAAAGTTAGAAAAGAAGCTTCAGCAAAATGTATACACGGTGGAGCGGCCTTTGTATGGCCGTTGATTCAATCACATCAATATCTTGATCTTACACCTATGGCAATCGAAGTAAACCTTACAAACGCTTTGAGTAAGCAAAACATTCGTGTAGATGTTCCATCCAGATTTACTATTGGTATTTCTACAGAACGCGGTATTATGGAAAAGGCAGCTGAAAGACTTCTTGGCTTAAAGCACCACGACATTATTGAGCTTTCTAAGGATATCTTATTCGGACAATTAAGACTTGTAATTGCTACAATGGATATTGAAGAAATCAATACTGACAGAGATAAGTTCCTGGAGAATGTGAGTAAGAATGTTGAAGCTGAGCTGAATAAAATCGGTTTAAAGCTTATCAACGTTAACGTCACGGATATCAGAGATGAGTCCGGCTACATCGAAGCACTTGGTAAAGAAGCTGCTGCGAAAGCTATTAACGATGCAAAAGTTTCTGTTGCCCAAAGAGACAGAGACGGTGCTATCGGTGAATCAACAGCAAACAAAGAGAAGAATATTCAGGTTGCAGAAGCAGAAACACTTGCTGAACAGGGTGTTGCAGAAGCCGAATCTCGCAAACGGATCAAAGTTGCCGCTGCGAACGCTTTAGCTGTTACCGGGGAAGCTGATGCTGATAGGCAACAAAAAATCAAGGTTGCAGAAGCAAATGCTGAAGCAGATAAAGGTATGGCTGCTGCGGACAGTCAGAGACGTATCCGCGTTTCAGATCTTAATGCTAAGGCTGTAGACGGTGAGAACACAGCGAAAATTGCAATCGCCGAATCAGAATCTCTGAAAAACATTAAAGAAACACAAGCTGAGAACAGAGCTATTGCAGCAAGAAAAATTGCTGTTTCCGAAGCTGAAAAACAAGGCTACGAAGCCAAAAAAATTGCAGAGGAATCCAGAGCTCAAATGGTTAAGGCTCAACAGGAAGCAGATATTATTGTTTCAGCTCAGATTGCTAAGCAAAAACTTGAAATTGAAGCAGAAGCTCAAGCTGAAAGGGAAAGAAGAATTGCTCAGGGGCTTGCTGATGCTAAGTTAAAGAAAATGCAGGCAGAAGCTCAGGGTCTCTATGAAATCCTTAACAAAAAAGCGGAAGGTTTCCAGAATCTTGTTTCATCAGCAGGTAAAAGTCCTGATATGGCGATCAAACTTCTTCTGGCAGAACAGATGTCTGATCTTCTTAAAATCCAGGCTGGTGCAATTGAAGGACTCAAACTTGATAACGTCACTGTCTGGAGTAATGGAGGAACAGAAGGAAATAACTCTTCCGTTTCAGGATTTGTTCATGATCTGTTCAAAACTCTGCCTCCGATGAAAGATGTTCTGTCCATGAAAGGAATCGGAATCCCGGACTTCCTTATCAAGGATCTGAAAGACAATAATGAAACTCAGGACAGCCCTCCCGTTGCTAAAGCTCCGATAGTTGAGGATAATCCTGTTGAATCTTAGTAACAAATTACATATCATTTAATAAAATATAGGCTGTTGACGAATGTCAGCAGCCTTTTTATGTTTCATGTAAACCTGCCGTCACCGACAGGTTTACAGATTATATCTACTTGTAAAATGGTTTGATTACTCTTTCCAGCACTCCATGGAGCTTGGATATTGCAACCCCGTAGTTGGTTATCGGAACTCCTCGTCGATTACACTCACGCATTCGTCGGATCATCTCCATTCTGTTTGTCATACAGGCCCCACAATGAAGCACAAGCTTATACTCCTCCAGATTATCCGGGAAATCATGACCTGAGTATACATCAAACTTAATATCCTTACCGGTATACTGTCTCAGCCAACGTGGAATCTTTACTCTGCCAATATCGTCAGCCTGAACATGATGGGAACAGGACTCAGCTATAACAACCTTGTCTCCGTCCTCAAGCTTATCTATCGCAGATGCTCCATCTACAAGCATACCCAGTTCACCTTTATATCTAGCGAACAGTGTTGAGAATGTTGTCAGAGGAATCTCTTCAGGTACATCTCCGTCAACCTTAAGAATCACCTGAGAGTCAGTAATAATTAGATCTGGTGGATTTTTCAGCTTCATAAGCGAGTCTTCCAGCTCACGTTCTTTAACCATAATACCGATGGCATCATTATCGAGAATTTCTCTCAACACCTGAACCTGCGGCATAATCAGTCTACCCTTAGGTGCAGCTAAGTCAATTGGTACAACCAGCACAACCTGATCTCCGGGGTTAACCAGATCACCCACAAGAACTCTTTCAGCAAGAAATTCCGTCGGAACCAGATCAGCCATTTTCTCTTTCATATCTCTGATGTTCTTCCCCGATTTACTCGAAACTGAGATATAAGGCAAACCAATTAATCTGCAATAATCCTTGTTGGATTTATCAACTTCTGATATATCATTCTTGTTAAACACAACCATGGTAGTTATACTCAGATTTCGCACTTCCTCAATGATTGCTTTGACATCATCTGTTATACCGTGTTCATCTGTTACGATAAGAGCAATATCTGTACGCCAGAGGACTTTACGTGTTGACTTCACTCGCTTCTCCCCCAACTCACCAAGGTCATCTATTCCGGCTGTATCTATTATAGAAACCGGGCCGATGGGCAACAGCTCATAGTTCTTTTTAACCGGATCTGTAGTTGTTCCGGGAGTATTGGATACAATCGATATATCCTGACTGGTCATGGCGTTTATCAGGGAGGACTTCCCTGCGTTACGCTTACCGATAATAGCTATATTGCAACGTTCACCTTTAGGAATTGCCGGCATCTTTACTCCTTGCCTTAAAGTGAGGAGAATCACCAAGTTCCCCATAGCCTATTGTTTCACCAACAGATTCTATTCTGTTCTCCAGACATGCTCTGCACATGCTGGCATTTTCATCTACACATGGTTTATCATCATATAAGAGGTATTTTTCTCTGTATTTAGTATCTGTAAGAACAGGCATGATAATATTTGCCCCGGCCTTTAATCCGTACTCTCTACCAAGCGGATCAAGTGCCTGCAATGCCGTTGTTGAGGCTATGTTAACATCCTTCAGGAAAAGACGAGTCAGGGAAATCATTTTGAGTGCTTTTCCCAGCTGAACTTTCTTGTCATAATCGGGCATGGAGTTTGCCATAGGAGTATCCTGATGCACAACATAAGGTCCCATTCCTATCATATCAATATCGTGCTCCTTGAAGAACATGATATCGTTCACCAGATCCTCGTAAGTCTGGTTCGGTAGCCCGATCATTACACCTGTTCCAACCTGATAACCTGTTTCACGCAGATATTCCAGGCATCTCAATCTCTCTGTATGATCGTGCGTTGCAGGATGAAGGCTTTTATACAGTTCCTCATTGCTGGACTCAATTCTCAGCAGGTATCTTGTCGCACCTGCTTCGAACCATCTTCTGTAGGTTTCTTTTGATTGTTCACCCAGAGAAAGTGTGATTCCCAGCTCCTGATTAGAAAGCTTTTTGATGTTGATCAGCAGATCCTCTATGTAATCTACAAATTCTTTGTCACAGCGTTCTCCGGATTGTAGTACAACAGAACCGTATTTCATCTTCCAGGACCATTCTGCTGCTTCCAGAATCTCTTCCTTCTTCATGAAATATCTGTTTACTTTGCTGTTGCTCTTTCTGATCCCGCAATAAAAACAGTCTTTATCGCAGATGTTACTAAGCTCGATTATTCCTCTGAAATATACTTTATTGCCTACATTCTGCTCTTTTACAGCGTAAGCCTGCTTGTAGAGCTCTTCTATAAGAGCCTGATCTTCGGATTGAAAAACCTCGATCATTTGTTGTTTGGTAAGATTTTTAAAATCGTAATTCATCATCCGTATATCCTAATTTGTACATTTTTGTAGGAGACAGAATCTCCTGGATTTTTTCTTCACTAATTATATTGTTTTCTATGAGATATTCACTTATTGACTGCCCCTTCTTCCCTGCTTCGATCACGATTTCTTCTACTTTATCGTAACCAAGAACCGGAACCAGCACAGTTGCAATTATTGGAGAATTAAACAGTTTCTGTCTGCATACATCCTTATTGGCTGTTATGCCGTCTATACAATGAGTTCTGAACTTAATTGAAGCTGTGTTGAGCAGTTCCAGCGACTGCATGATGTTATGTGTAAGTAATGGCAGAAACTGGTTCAGCTCAAGATTCCCCAGAGCTGTAACCTGAGTTATAACTGCATCATTTCCCATTACCTGTAAGGCTGATTGTGCGACAAACTCCGGAATCACAGGGTTTACTTTGGTTGGCATGATTGTTGATCCCTTCTGAACTTTGGGGAGGTTGATCTCCCCCAGTCCTCCCTGAGGTCCACTGCTCAGCAGTCGAAGATCGTTAGCAATCTTGAACAGATTGGCAGCAAAAGCTTTGAGCATGCCTGAAACCTCTGCGAAAGCATCTACATTCTGGGTTGCATCAATCAGGTTTTCACCTCTGGCAAGATTCAGTCCCGTCAGCCTTCTCAGTACTTCAGTAACCTTGAAGATATACTTGCGTGGAGCACCAAGTCCTGTACCGATAGCGGTTCCTCCAAGATTAACAACCTTGATACGTTCTCTGGACTTGAATATACGCCATCTGTCACGAGCTATAGCATCGGAATATGCACTGAACTCCATCCCAAGGGTCAACGGTACAGCATCCTGAAGCTGTGTTCTGCCTGTCTTGACAACATTTTGAAACTCACGCTCCTTTTCCTGTAGTGACTCCTGCAAAAATGTTATGCTCTTTTCCAGCTCTTTAAGATACAGCAGTATAGCAACCTTGAGAGAAGTGGGATAAACATCATTCGTTGACTGATGCATATTCACATCTTTCAGAGGATGGATATAACTGAAATCTCCTACAGCATGTCCGGCTTTCACATTAGCAAGATTCGCTATAACCTCGTTGAAATT
Source organism: Cloacimonadales bacterium (SeqCode) (assembly GCA_942492065.1). GTDB lineage: Bacteria > Cloacimonadota > Cloacimonadia > Cloacimonadales > JAIOQZ01. The sequence continues at coordinate 57,254 of CALODV010000013.1, forward strand.
CATGTTTGTTGAAGTACCGGCACCACCCTGGAAAGGTGACACAACAAACTCATCATGATGTTCACCTGCAATAATCTCCTTGCACACAGCTTCGATCAGGTCAGCTTTCTCCTGATCCATATAGCCAAGCAGACTGTTAGTTCTGGCACATGCCTGTTTCACATAAGCAAAAGCTTTTATGAACATGCCGTGCATCTTCTCAGGGGATTCCCCGAAATTATCCACAGCTCTGCAGGTTTGTGCCCCGTACATCACATTTGACGGTACTTCGCATTCATCTGTTATATTAGTTCTTATCTCTTTAGAAGTATAAGTCTCTTTCACCGTTTTTAATCCTCTGGATTCTTTTTTCAACTTCAGCTTTCATTTTGCTGTCATCAAGCTTTTCAAGTTCTCTTTCAATAAGTTTGATTCCTGAAGCTCTTGTCTCAGGAGTAGCATAGTCTTCCACATATTCGAGGAATGTAAGTATAGCATTTGGTGAGCAGTAACGTTTAACAAATCCGGGAATAGCAAATTCCATGAAGTGTTCACCGGTTCTGCCAAGTCTGTAGCAGCCTGTGCAGAAACTAGGAATAAAATTGTGATCTGCAAGCTCTTTGATAACTTCGTCCAGAGTTCTGGAGTCGGATAGTGTGAACTGCTCTTTCTTGCTTGTATGATCTTCTGAAGAATAATCACCTATACCAATTGCTGATCCTGCATCGATCTGGGATACGCCGTAATTGATAACTTCATTACGAATATCAATCGGTTCACGAGCAGTGAGAATCAGTCCGGTGTATGGTACCGCAAGTCGAAGAATAGCAACCAGTTTTTTGAAGTCATCATCAGATACAAGGTGAGGAGGTCGTTTTGTGAAATCTGTATTGAAGGCAGGCTCTATCCGTGGGAATGAAATAGTATGAGGTCCAATGTTAAAGCGTTCTTCCAGATGCATAGTGTGATAAAGCAATCCCATTACTTCAAAACGCCAGTCATACAAGCCCATGAGAGCTCCGATGCCGAGGTCATCGATTCCTGCTTCCATTGCTCTGTCCAGACCGTGAAGTCTCCACAGATAGTTACTCTTAGGTCCGCGAGGGTGAACTTGTTTATAGGTTTCTTCGTGGTATGTTTCCTGGAATATCTGGTAAGTTCCGATTCCTGCTTTCTTTACGATTTTGTAACCTTCTACATCAAGTGGAGCTGCGTTGATATTAACGCGACGGATTTCCCCGTTTCCTTTCTTAGTAGCATAGACTTTCATTACTGTGTCATGAATAAACTGTGCATCATATTTAGGGTGTTCTCCATATACCATAATCAGGCGTTTGTGACCGTTATCCACGAGTGATTCTACTTCCATGCCGAGTTTCTGCATAGTGAGAGTATTTCTCTCCGCTTCGGTATTGGAAGATCGGAATCCGCAGTACACACAATCGTTAATGCAGTCGTTTCCAACGTAAAGAGGAGCAAAAAGCACGATTCTGTTACCGTATACTCTTTCTTTAAGAGTACGAGCTCCCTGTTTGATTTCTTCAACCAGATCTTCGTCTGTTGCGTTTATAAGACATGCCATTTCATAAGGATCAAGGCGGTTTTTATCCAGTGATTTCTGAATAATATCCTTAATTTGAGCTCTGTCAGGATTCTTTGTTTTAGTAAGATCCTCAAAGATTTTGTCATTCGGAATGAATGATTTGAGACCTGTTGTATCTAGTACCATAATTACCTCTGTATTTTTAATCTGTTTTTAATGTTGTGGATTTGACTTTTACGGATTTGATCTGACCCAATTTTCCTGTCAGTGCTCCGAGTTCGTCAGTTGTCATTTCTGCAACTAGAAAAATAATTGCAATATCACGGTCTTTCACCGGATACCCTACCCGCAGTAATAGTTCATCTGCGTAGTCATGTAAAATTGTATTAACCTGTTTATACGCTTCTTCGCGTTTATATACTGTTATAGAAACATTATGTATTCTTTTCATGAAAAAAACCTCCGGTCCACACAGGGACACGGAGGTTATAATAGTATCTATCTCCCTATCCCTGAATGTTAGACTTACTCCTTCATCTCAGGACAGTTTATAAATTCTTTTTTCTATATTATACTAAATTATTACAGTCAGACAACATTTAATTATATAAATTTTTAATATTAAATTTTGTCCTTCGCAAAATTTCTATTTAGTGATGATCTTTACCTGTAACTTGCTCAACTACATGACCCTTGAATTTTTCTCTTGAGTAGTAGTGAGTGTGAAGCAGATGGTGAGCTTTATGTCCACCAGGACCTTCAGGAAGGAAGTTACCTTCGCCATAGAGTCCCATTACAGCTTCGTTATGGTGTGAGCATCTTGCAGGAAGATTTCTATCATCTTCATACAGTCTTTCACCACGGCGTGCACGGTCAGCCATTGAGTTACCGAATGGTTGTCCACCACCGCCAACACATCCACCAGGGCAAGCCATGATTTCAATGAATGTATATTCGCTCTTACCTGTTTCTTTGATTTGCTTTTGAACTTTTTCCATGAGTTTTCTTGCATTTCCAAGTCCGTGAGCAACAGCAACTTTAACAGTAAGGTCTGGTGTGAGAGCAACTTCAGCTTCTTTGATACCTTTAAGACCACGAACAGGTGTTATTTCTACATCACCAAGGTCTTTTTTATTTACAAGCCAGTATACTGAACGCAGTGCAGCTTCCATAACACCACCTGTAGCACCAAAAATAGTTCCGGCACCGGTGTGATGTGAAAGTTCATAATATGGTTCTTCTTCAGGAAGGTTTTTGAAATCCATACCTGCTTCGTGAATCATTCTGATTAATTCTCTGGTTGTAAGAACGTAATCTACGTCTTGATATTTAGAATCAGACATTTCATCTCTTTGAGCTTCGAATTTTTTAGCTGTACAAGGCATGATTGATACAGATACTATATCTTTTGCATCAATACTTTTTTGTTCAGCATAGTATGTTTTTGCAAGTGTACCCATCATTTGCTGAGGTGACTTTGCAGTTGATACATGGTGTGCAAGATCAGGGAAGAATGTTTCCATGAACTTAACCCAACCAGGTGAACATGATGTTATACATGGTAACGGACCGCCATTAACAACACGATCAACAACTTCTGAACCTTCTTCGATGATTGTAAGGTCAGCAGTAAAGTTTGTATCAAATACACCGTCGAAACCAAGTCTCTTAAGTGCTGCATACATTTTACCAATATTTACTTCACCAAATTCCATTCCGAATTCTTCACCGAGTGAAGCGCGGATAGATGGAGCTTCCTGTACAACAACGTGTTTTGTAGGATCAAGAAGAGCATCCCATACTTTTGCTGTATCGTCTTTTTCATGTAATGCGCCTGTTGGGCAGTATACTGTACACTGACCACAATTAACACATACAGAGTTAGCCATACCAAGACTTAAAGCTGTATCGATTTTTGTTTCGAATCCACGGTTTGAGAATGTCAGTGCATTAACTGTCTGACCATCTGAACAAACCTGAACACAGCGTCCACAGTTGATACATTTATTAACGTCTCTAACTATAGAAACTGAAGAATAATCAACTGGAACTTTTTTAAGCATGCTTGGAACAGCTTCAGGATCGATATCTAATGTATACGCGATTTCCTGTAATTCACATTTACCGTTCGCAACACATGTAGGACATGTAACATCGTGATTTGCAAGTATAAGTTCGATGAGAGTTTTTCTTGCTTCACGGAGTTTTTTGCTGTTTGTGGTTACTTTCATTCCTTCCCAAACTTCTGTTGAACAAGCTCTTTTTGGGACTGGAGAGCCTTCGATATCTACAATACAAACACCACATGCTGAAGTTGGTTTCCAGTCAGGGTGGTAGCATAATGTAGGAACGTTGTAACCTGCTTTCTTCGCAGCCTGGATTAACGTTGTACCTTGAGGTACTTCTACCTCAATTTTGTTAATCGTAAGTTTAACATTACTCATTTATAACCTCCGTATTACTATTTTTCAATTCTTGCTAAAAATTCATCCCGGAAGTTCTCAATAGCGCTTTTTACCGGCATGATTAATGATTGACCTAATGCACAGAAGGAAGACTGCTGCATTATCTCTGAAAGAGTAATCATGTAGTCTAAATCTTCAACTGTAGCTTCACCTTTCTGAACTTTCTTGATCAGTTTTTCGAGCTGTTTTGTACCAAGAGCACATGGACGGCATTTACCGCATGACTCATGCTCGAAGAAATGAATGATAGATGCAAGCATTTCTACCATTGGAACATCTTCATTCATAACAAGAATAGCTCCGGAACCAAGAACAGCCGCGTTGTCACCAAGACTTTCATAGTCCATCTTAACGTTGACAAGATCTTCGTTAAGGATAACGCCTGCACTACCACCGATAAGAGCGGCTTTAAATTTCTTGCCGTCTTTCATTCCACCGCCGTACTCGTTGATGATTTTACGTAATGGTGTACCCATTTCTACTTCCGTAAGACCTGGCATTTCGACATCACCGAGTATGGTGTATACTTTTGTACCGGTTGATTTTTCGGTTCCGAGTTTAGCATACCACTCGCCGCCATTGTTAATGATCGCAGGAACATTAGCTATAGTTTCAACGTTGTTGACAACTGTAGGCTTTTGCCAAGCACCTTTAACACCTGGGAAAGGTGGCTTGGAACGTGGGTTTCCACGATTTCCTTCCATAGATTCAATCAATGCAGTTTCTTCACCGCATACATAAGCACCTGCGCCAATCATCACTTCTATGTCAAGATTAAATCCTGAATCGAAGATATTTTCTCCAAGGAGACCATACTCACGAGCCTGCTCGATCGCTTTATTCAAACGGTTTATACATAATTTGTATTCACCGCGAATATATATGTAAGCTTTGGTTGCGCCAACAGCATATGATCCGATCATAATACCTTCGAGAAGTTTATGAGGATCACCTTCCATAATAAGACGATCTTTGAAAGTTCCAGGTTCACCTTCGTCAGCATTGATAACAAATAATTTTTGTTCAGCTTCGATTGGTGCTGTGAAACTCCATTTGAGTCCGGCAGGGAATCCTGCTCCACCACGTCCTCTCAGACCTGATTTCTTAACTTCGTCAATGATAGCCATTGGCTTCATGTTAAGAAGTGCTTTTTCCCATGCTATGTAACCGCCTGCTCCAAGATATTCTTCAATGTTTTCAGGATCGATAACACCTGAGTTTTTGAGAACGATTCTTGTGTCGTAGTTCATGTCAATCTGAACTTTTTCAGGAGCTGTCATAAGCAGTCTTTTTACAGGACGGCCTTTTACAAAGTGCTCGTTAACAAGTTCTGCAGCATCTTCTACTTTGAGGTTAATATATGTAACGTTGTCAGGATAAACAACACAGTTCACGCCTTTATCAAAGAAATTAAGTGAACCGGTTTCAAGTACTTCTACTTCTTCCTGAAGACCGTTTTTTTCTATTTCAGCTTTGATTGCAGCTTGAACAGCACTTGTTCCTGCAGCAATACTAGCATCGTCCATACCGAATAAAATGTGAGTGCGTGTAGTTTTCATTATTCGCCTCCTCTGATTTCATCGATGATCTTTTTAACTCTGTCAGGAGTAAGGTCACCGTAAACATCTTCGTTCACCATCATTACAGGAGCGTTACCGCAAACACCGAGGCATGCGCAGAGTTCAAGAGTAAATTCACCGTCTTGAGTTGTTTCGCCTGTTTTTACTCCAAGATAATCTTTGAGTGTTTTGTGAACAGCGTCTGAACCTTTAAGCCAGCATGGAGGAGATTCACACAAACGGATAATGTTCTTTCCTCTTGGTTTTGTTGAGTACATTGTGTAGAATGTAAGAACACCGAAAATGTGACTTTCCGGTACATTGAGATAGTTAGATACAGCAGCAACAGCTTCTTCAGAGATATAATGCTGAGGATGCTGATCCTGAATATCATGCAGGATGTAAATCAGATTAGATTTTACAGCTTCGTACTTTTCGAAAATCTTATCGTACATAATTTCTCCTTATATTATTTTTTTGAGTTCTTTCTTATTCTGCTGCAGCAACGTATTCTGCTACAACTTCTCCACCGATGATGTGTTTTTCCATTACTTCGGCAACTTTTTCAGGATTCATGTATCCGTATGTAACTTGAGGCATGTCTTTTACGTATACATCTACTACAGGTTCCATTGAGGAAATTCCTTTTTCTCCTGTTTGTGTTACAACAACATCAGTAAGCCCTTTTGCCTGGATTGCTTCCAGGAATGCTTTCATTACCTGACGGGCACCCATTGCGATTCCGGATGTTCCCATGGAAACAACAATCTTTACACGGTGATCAGCATTTCTTAAAGCCATGTTTTGCTGAGCTTTTTCTCTGATCTTACGTAATTCTTCGAGTTTTTTCATCCAATTCCTCCAAATAATTTTGGTTTAGTTTTTTTTATTTGTATTCTATCAAATTTCTTTTGTTATGGTGGTAGGTTACCACTGCCATGTTGCAGTACAGACAAGTCTGCTCCACAAACACATATTCAGGCACTTTAATGCGGACGGTAGTAAAGTTCCACAAAGTAGTAATCTTGTTATCGACAAGCATATCCGCCGCATTCTGTGCTTCTGAAGCAGGGGTTGCAATGATTCCAACCTGAATATCAAATTCATCACGGATTTTTTCGAGGTCTTCATTTGAATAGACTTTGAGTCCTTTTACATGTGTTCCGAATTTTGCAGGATCGTTATCTGTTAGAGCTTTAATACTTAAGCCTGTAACATTCATATCGTGATAACGCAGCAGCGCTCTGGCGAGGTTTCCTGCCCCAACCACGATTGTATTGAGGGAATGATCCCAGCCTAAGAATTCTTCGATTAAAATGATTGACTCGTCAACTTTGTGACCGACTCTTGGTTTCCCTGTGAGTCCTGCGATAGTAAGGTCTTTTCTGACCTGAGTAGGATATATTTTTAAATTGCGTGCTATTTCTGAAGCCGAAGTAAATTCCACATCGGCTGCTTTGAGTTCTTTTAAAAATTCAAGGTATAACGGTAAACGACGTATAGTATACAATGAAACAGAATCATTCATCATTAATTCAGTTCCTTCCAATTCAATATTTTTATATCAATATTTTTGGGTCGATTTTAAAGTCAAGCTAAATATTAGTTTTTTTACACCTTTTTTCGGGGTATAAATCAATGGCTATTATAAAGTGTGTTATGGCTGTATTTTGGCTTGAGATAAGGGCTGAATGTTAGCCAAGGGTAACTTGGGGGAAAGGTATTTCAGAAGGAGGATTTAGCGATTAACAGTTAAGTTTTCACTACTAGGATTCAAAAAGGATTGACAGACTTATCTTTGATCTTAGCATTGTCCTATAATTCATTATAGGAGTGACCATTATGATTCGTGAGCTTACAGAAAAAATGAAAAAGGAAAGATATATCCCGCCACCGAGTTTGGCGAAAACAGTCACTAAATTGGCGAAAACGCACTTTTCAGCCCAAAATGACCGTTTGAAATGAACATCTGACCTTCACGAGTTTGGCGAAAATCAAAACCACCCGAAAAAACTTGCACGAGTTTGGCAGTAAATTCAACAAAAAATGCCAATCTTGTGCAAGTCGAACAGTCACAAGATTGGCAAAAATTCAGAGTTATGAACCTATAAACGATCACTAATTTGGCGAAAAATCCCAGTTACCTATCAGCAATTCCTTATAAATTAGATCACCGGTACGCACAATTCCCTTCTGTCTGGAGAGTGGAATCATAGGAAATTCAGCGAATAACTCCCGGGCTTCCGGGCAGTCATCAAGTGAAAGCAGCCATTTACCTTTGATCGTCCTCAGACAATCCCGAAACGCCTTATGATCAAACTCTCTGGCATTATCATATCTGGCACCGGTAACATAAGGCGGATCAAAGTAAAAGAAGGCTGAAGGGCTGTCATAGTACTTAATCAAGTCTTTATAGTCCTTACCCTCGATCTGTACATGGTCAAGCCTTTTAGACAGCGCTCGTATCGCATCCAGCTTGTTTCTCAGACTCTTCTGAGCTCCTTCTCTTCTTGCACCAAACGAGTCCCCCTGAGCTCCAAAACTGAAGGTAATCACATAGAAAAAACGAGCAGCCTTTTGCAGCTCAGTAAGCCCTTCCCATTGCATCATCTTGCCGAACATGATCCTGCCGGCAGGTAGTTTCTCAAGTTCGATTATAAGGGCTTCAGGATGATACTTCACCTGAAGAAACAGGTTAGTCAACCGCTCATCCAGATCATTATAAACCTCGGTTTTAGCCCATCTGTCTTTATACAGTAAAAGCCAGCCGGCACCACCGAACGGCTCTATGTACTTTCCAATGTTATCAGGCACAAATTGTGCAATAGTTTTACGTAGTAGACGCTTGCTTCCCATCCATGGAATAATTGAATTTGTAGGCATTAAATTGTTGCTCCTGAAGTAGAAAAAGCGTCGCACCCTCGACCAAGAACACTCCTATTCAAGTGCTTGGGCATAAACCCAAAGATGCGACGCAATATATCAGTTTTAATTGATTTATCGGTCGCTTGAATAGGTCTCAGCTCTTGGTCGAAGCTAATAACAAGGTTTGATTTTGAAATTAAATTGTCAACTGTAATCATACTAAATTACACTCTCTTCAACCAGCCACGCACATATTTCCTCTGACTCGGTTTCATACTCGCTATAACTATATAATGATATCCCTGCATAATACGCATCATCTCATTCAAATATGCAATATCACCGCATTTAATGCAGGTCTGCACTCGTTTATAAGTCTGCCTGCCGGCAATCCCATCCTTAATAAGATCTTCACCATACTCCCGACTGCCGTCCTTCATTTTCCTGTTTAAAAGATTAAGGCAGATCTGCAAGAATTCAGCAGCAGTCTCCTGACCGCAATTCACATTAATATCAAACATCCGATGTGCCAATTCTTCATCCGTTATATTGTCATAACCCGGTTTCTCCCAGTACTTGAGCCTGAACAGAGCTTTTGCAGCCTGTCGTAAAGCCGGATCGTTGTTCAATACTTCAACATATTTATTTGGAAAAGTCTCCTTAATTTCATCAACGTATTTCCACCATTCCCAGTCTCCGTTAAACATTCTGGCAATACCAAAAACAGTCTCACCGCCTGCATCATCCGGATCACATGAATAACCGGCTTCAATCAAAGCTAATTTAGGGTACATCTTATCAAAATAGTCCATTCTAACTCCTTTGCTTATATAAATGTAAAGCCAGATCCACCCACAACCATCCATGCATGGTCGCTGTTGGATACAAGCATTACGCAATCTCCAAGACTATCAAATTCTATCGTTCCTTCGTTTCCTTCGCCTCCCGGATATATAACACATTTATCTGCACTATTAGCTGTTAGCGTTGCTTTATTACCAGTCTTCAGTTTGGTGTATGTTGCAATAACGAATTTACCTGCTTTTCCTGCAATTGCCGGTAATACTACAGCAACATCCTTATCATTGGTATCAGTATCAAATTCAAGGACTTGCAGATCAGAATCAGTTAGAACAACCGTTGATATCGAATTGATAACCGTCTTGGCTGTCATACCGTCGCATTGCATAAATCTCCCGGGATTAAGCCCAAGCCAGCCGGTATGTAGAAATCCACCTGTAGGATTATCTTTACTGACCACTATGCCATTATTACCCTGACTCAGCGAATAACCATCTAATGTATCGGCATCGATACCGGCAGCAGTTAATTCAGCTATTACCTTATTTACAATCGTCTCTATCAGAACCGTTCTGACTCTATCATCTGAAGAGCTGTCTGCTCCTTTATCTACAATCAGTACATCCTTATCATCAGGATTACTATCTAATGGATATGTATTAGGTCGTGGCATGTGTTTCTCCTCCTGAATTAACGGTTACTGAAGGGTTAGGATTCTCATATCCAAGCACATCAGCACCATTCTCATCTATTATATGGTTACCGGTTTCATCTATAACAAAACTGAAGTTATCCGGTAGTGTTAAAATTGTATTTAGCTCATAGTAGCCAACTGATTCCAAAGTCATTTTATAAGCATCAATTTGCAGTGAATCTTTATAATGATAAGGCGTAAATTCAGTAACAAAGCACCATACTTTCTGATATGAATCTGTCTCAGGTATCACATAAACACAGCTTCCAACAGGGCAATTGTTTTGAAGATCTGTCAGTTGCGTATTGAATACCAGTGAACTGCTGGGGTCATCCACCACAACCAGTTCAAATTTTGCATAATGCCCTTTTGTAATAAGTGTTCTCCTGCCTGTTAATACCGACTTATGCATTATCTGATCAGGCACCTGTAAATTGCTTTTAAACTGGCAAATCGCTTCCAGATTATTGAAATCAATGTTGATATCACTATTGTATATTCTTGGTAATTTAGAACCTAATATAACGCCCATTATACCGCCCTCTCATATGTCATAGTACAGTTCCTAACATCAAATTTGAGCGAGTAACAGAAACAGGTATAATCGTATTCAGATAGAAGAGTTGTAACCTCTTTTGTATCGGCTAAACCTTGAAAATATGCCAGAAATACCTGTGCAATCTGCTCCTGCAAATCATTTATCCTGTGGATCCTGTAACTGGTCGGTGCACTCAAGTAATACAGCTCCAGATTATCAATTATAGAAAGACTCCTGTTTGCCGTATCTGTTGGAGAATCAGTGCGGTAATCAGCTTCAGAAACATCTTCATCAATCCATGTAAGATCAAACAGTTTACTCAGCTCAACATTACTTTGAGATACGCTGAAACTGCTGATAGTAGTCTGTTTCTTATCACCAATCTTAAATATCAGATCTGCATCAGTAAAATATCGATAATGCACCGGTAGCAGGTAGTATTTGTTGTCATGAAATACAAGCTGAACCTGTAACAATTGCAGCAAACCAACCACCACATCATATAGATTGCTAAATGTTCTGTCCTCATTATCTGTACATCCGTAAAATTCAATCTGCTTCAACTGCAAACCAATATTGCGATATCTCATTATTGAATTATTGTAATTGTAAGGACTTGCCAGATCTCCAACCGAATCAATTACATCCACATTCAAACACTGCTTCATAACTGATTTAATAAAGTGAATAACCGACACATAGCTCTCATCCCAGTATTCATAAGTATATCCAAAAGCCTTATAATCAGCCATTGTATTGTTTATGTCTGTAAACCAGAATCGGCGTACATCCTGTACACTGTAATCAGATAACTTTGACAGATAGTTAACCGCTTTTATATTATATAAATACTTGTCATAATCATACTCAACACTCTCAATTATCAGACGAAAAATAGAAGTCCCGTTTAGCTTGATAATCAGGATATCTCCCGGAACAGGTACAACTCCACAGATACTGATACTTGTAGTAGTATTAACCATTGAATAATCATAGTTAACTCGTCTCGATAACCCATTAATTTTTATCACAGTATCGGAGATGTCAGCATTGTTCAGATACACCCTAATCATACTGATCTCCACCTCTATCCATGCGATTCATGACTTGCCTGTCTTTACGGATTCGCACTTCCGGATCCGAAGTCTCAACCACGATAACCGGCTGCTGCTGACTAACCAGATTCATGTTAATTACTTCTAATTGCTGCTTTATCTCTGCTAATTCATTACTTCCGGTATTAACCACTCCACCGTTCGCATAAGCCAGTTTCGGTATTGGAATAGAAACAGCCTGTCTAATATCAAATCCGGTGAATGCCTCTCTTACCTTAGAAAGAGGTGCAAAATTGATAAAGTCCAGTAGTGGTTGAAAAGTCCTTGTCTTTTCTTCATTCACAATGTATTCACCGTTTGAAATTTTAATAACATTAGCATCATCTCTGCCCCCGCCAACACCACGGAAAAGTCCTCCGTCAGCGAACTCCTGAGCCTCTATCTGTGCCACATTAGCCAGTCCGGCAGCAATTGCCGCCGCAGCTGCTGCAACACCCAGTCCGGGACCCACTACAGGGATTCCTGCCATAGCTTTATAAGCCGCAGTTGCAGCCGCATATGTATCAACTATCGCTTGAGCCTCAGCCGATCTCTTCCAGAATGTAAAACCCTCTTTCCCGAATTGCTTCATGTTTTCACCCATCTCCATCAAGGTGTTCCATGCAAGCTTGACTTCGGCTATCTTCTTAGCTTTATCAATCTTCGCCAGCTCTTTGTTTTGCTGTTTAATAATCTCTTTTTCGCTCAACCCATAAGCAAGAAGCATGTCCTTTTTCTCAGTGTAAAATTCGTTTATCTTTACTCTTTCCCTCTCATACATGTCTTCAATGCTTGCAATCTTCCTGTCATTGAACTCCTCAAACGCTGCTAACTGCTCAGCCTGATTCTGCTTTTCCTCAGCCTTCCTTTCAGCCTTAATCCTTTTCTCTTCTGCTTCTTTAACTTTCTGTTGAGAATCCTTTTCATCCTGAATTGCTTTCTCAATTTCATATACTTCTTTAATTGCCTTAATATGCTCTTCCGAATTCTCTTTTGTCAGTTCTCCAAGGCTCTCATAATGCTTTTTAGCCTTCTCAAGTTCGTTTTCTAATAATTGTAATTTCGAGAGAGTTTTTGTTTTATCAAGCTCTTTCACAAGCTCGTTAAATTCTTTCTGAGCCTGTATATCTTCTTCTTTAGCTTTTTGCTTTAATAACTCTTCTTTGATATAGTATTCGTTAAGCTTATCAAGATCTTCCTGAGATAAAAATGTCAGAACCTTGGTCGATCTGTCAGCATTGTATTTTGCAAGAATCTCATCAATAAGCCTTGATACTTCCTTCATCTCTTCTCGAGCACTCGAAGCACTGATTTTATCGGTGTACTTTGCATACTCTCTTGTCAGCTCATTCAACTTCTCTTGGTTCACAACCAGATCTTCAATACCCTTATTTGTCTCATATATGAACTCGATAAACTCACCTTGATTCTCAATCATTCTTTCTGTTTTTTCATTGTATTCTAATAATTCATGAATCACAGTTGTAATCCCAATACCCAAAGCAGTTAGCCCAATAATCACCTGTGCAACCGGGTTTGCCAGCATAGCCGCATTAGCCGATATTACAGCCCATTTTAGCTGTATAATCTTTGCAGTAACCACACCAACAGTAACACCAAGTCCAATGAGTACATCATTGTTCTCAGCTAGAAACTGGATGAATTTAGTCGTATTTTCTGTGATAGTTTTCAATATTGGCAGAAAATTATCCATTAAGGTGATGTTCAATGCTTCCTGAGCAGATTGAAACTCAAGGATCTTCCCCTGAAGAGTATCCATTTGAGTTTTAGCCATCCTTTCCGCAGCTCCACCGGCATCATCAAGACTTGTCTTCAGGTCATTAAGGCTATAGGAAGCGTTTACCAGTGTTAAAAAGGAAGCAGCAGATCGCTTATCAAGATACTCTGTAGCATCTGCCAGATCAAAGTTACTGTCTTTCAGCTCTTGCAGTTTATCTACTACTTGTTCAAATGTCTTAACATTCTCACCCATCAACTCAGAAACTCCGGAACTCTCATCTTGTAATTCCATCATGATGTTCTTCAAACCCATTCCGGCAATAGAACCATTAAGACCGGCATCAGCAAGCTTGCCAAGCATAGCTGTAGTTTCTTCTAATGAGAATCCGGCAGCACTCGCAATCGGAGCTAATGTCTTCATTGATTCCTTGAACTTAAACAAGTCCAGTGCAGATTTGGAAAAACTCAGAGCCATTACATCCGATACTCTATTCATCTCACTTGCTTCTAAGCGAAACCCTCTCAACGTTGCACCGGCAACCGCAGTTGATCCCTGAAGATCTTCATTAACAGCAGCTGAAAGCTTCACAATTCCATCAGTAGCATTCAGGATCTCTGTCGTACTGAAGCCAAGCTTAACTAACTCAACCTGTAGATTAGCCACTTCAGTAGCAGTGAATTTAGTAGATGCTCCAAGGCTTTTAGAAACATCAGAGAGCTTCTCCATTTCTTGCTCGGTAGCACCGGATAAAGCTAAGATGTTCTTATTTGCCTGCTCGTAATCCATTGCTGGATTAGCAACCTTTTCAGCCTTATTCTGCACCTGATCAATCAATGTCATAAGACCCTGATAAGCCATAGCCAGATGAGCAATGTTCTCCAACGCTGCACCAACATCTACATTGATGCTGCTTTCTTTATTATCCGGGACTTCTTCAATAGCTTTGCCGGCTCCTTCAGCAGTCTGCTCAGCTTCAGATCCATCTACATTAATACTGGCTTCGGCATCAGGAATACTGTCCATCTTACTGGTAACATCATCAACAGCTTTTTTAGCAGAGCTTGCATCAAGATTAACAGACATCTCAGCGGGAGTTTCAGCCGCTTTTATCACATCCTGAACACCTTTCTTTACCTCATTGACTTTCTTGTCAGCATTACCGCCAAAGATCAGTTTAATGTAATATTCAAGCGTTGCCATTGTGTTTTTCTCCTAAAGCCAAGTACATTCTTAACAGGTTCTTAATGCTCATTTTAGAACGTAAACTCGTGTAATCTGTTGAAGTGTGAACAGCCATAAATGCAACTAAATCCTCTAATGTATCCCTTGTTGAGTCTTCATGCCGGTTGCAGCCGTCTGAAATACCGAAGTTAGATCGGATATAATCTTGAAGACATCGTTGATAGTAAAAAAATCAGATACAATCTCCTGAAGTTGTTTGAAGCTTAATCCGGATTCACTGCTCAATTCATCTTTGCCTTTTACTATTGTGTTTAGTACTGGATAAAGCTTGCCAGAATCCTTGATTGCCTTAATCACTTTTATAGGATTTTTACCTTTGAAATCTACTTCAGAAATCAAATCCATTAAATCAATTGCATCCTCAGCCGTAATTTCTTTCTGTGTGTATACATTGCCGTCTATATTGTATGTTTTCATTCGTGCTCCTTTAAATATTGTGTAGGAAAGAAACCGCCCGAATTAACGAGCGGTAACAGGAGGGTATTATGTCAGATCGTTGAATTTGCCTTCCCCGGTACACCATTTGCACCGGGAACACCGGTTAACTCTGAAAGTTGTTCGTGATCCTCTTTGAATGCTGACAGTAGTATCATTTTAACAATAGCTACCGCCTTATCATCCAACTTATTACTTGTTTTCTTGACCATCTCATCAAGAAAATCGCAGAATACATTTATTATGTATTCTAGAGACATAATACTGAGGATATAGTGTAAAATTCCTGTCCAATTCATTTCTTTAACTCCTTGATATTGATTGTTATGAAATCTAATTTCATGTTTATCTGTTTGAACTTTTCATCCACCAGCTCTCTCGTGATGAATGTAGAAAATAGGTTTTCATGATTTACCTGACATGAGCTCTTGTGTTTCTTGATATCGTTTCTCATTTCATTGATAAGTTTTGTATTCTCAGCAATTTGCGACTGCATTTTGCCAAACACATTAGCATAGGCAATGACTGCGATTATTATTGGTACAAGAGCTGTAATAATTGACGTTAAAACTGATATTTGCACAACCGACATTATACTGGCTCCCTTTGCCATTCAGGCTTAATTAGCTCATTTAGTATGTCATTAACTTCATACTCCTCAAGTCCTTCAGGAATAGCCGAAAACTTGAGAACTACATCGTTATTACTTGATTTTCGAATTGTATCAATCGAGGTTTCTGCTGACTTCTCAAGCAGCTCATCTGTTAATATTGTTAATGGAATTATCACATATTTATACATTCAAATGCTCCGGTGAGTTATAGAGTTGTACCTTATTACCGTTTACACCATAACAGTATTCACCACTGATTTTATTCATATCGAAGTAATCAATTAAACCGTGAACATTATGTGGATTAACCGGTTTCTTGTAATTTCCGGTACCATAAAGTAACTGAGCCAGCTCCACCGGATCTGCACTGTTTTCGATATTGTAAAAAGCTAGAGAACTCAAACCAGAAGCTGTATGCTGATAAGGTGTTCCTTCATAATAAATCGACACTGCTAATCCGTTTTGGTATGCATAGGCAACCGGAGCACTGTAGTTATTGGCAGTAATTGTTGCAGCTAAGACACCATCAATATACAGATACAATGTAATGTCTGTTCCCTCAATCTTCTCATAAGCAAAAACATGAGTCCATTTAAAACGGTAATCTCCCTGTGCAATACAGCTGATGAAGTTATTTGACTTGGATGAACCATCTTCATCGTAGCACGTTCCCAGCATGAACCTTCCGGATTCATCTGGAACTGCTGATAATGTCAAAGGTGAAACGTTCCTTGCATAAATAAGTAAGTTCCGACCTCCAATCATAGTATCCGGATACTGAGTTATTCCATTGTCTCCCAGTAGAACCCATGCAGAAAAAGCATTGTAATCCCACAGAGGTTCACCTATAGAATTAGTGACAGATCCATAACTGTCCACACCGTCAAACCGCAGGAATTTGGCTAATATCCTGCGTTTAGCTCTGTTCAGTGCTAACTTCAAACCGAGTAACATTACACAATGCTCCAGACGATGTTAAGAACCTGTCCATCAGCACCTTTCACATAGATATTCGCCATCTTGCTTATCCCGTGTTGAAAGTAATCTGCTGGGAATCCGTCACCTGTTGCCGACTCAGCAATTGTAAACTCGGATAGGGAACTCACGATAACCTCATGAGCTCCCTCTGGTTTGCTTATCTCATGAAAATCTGTACCTGAAAGAGTTTTGTTTTCAGTTTCAAATCTTGTCGAAGTTGGTATTACTTTGCGATTATCATCTATTGAAAAAGCCATCTTACTGCCTATGTGGTTGGGATTGCTGCCAGTGTTCTGAATTGAGTAACAGTTGGAGTTTCCTTCTCAACATTAATCTGTAGAGTTTGTGCTTCTCCACCCGGGTACTCTTCTTCAAAATTATAAAGAATATCCGGAATCAGATAGTAAAAATCACCAACTGTACTCTCAAGAAGAATATCCACATTAGTTCCGCTGATATTCTGTAAAGCAATGATATTTTCAACACTTAAATGTAACAATTGACAACTGAATGTGCCTGTTCCGCCAACAGCTTTTTTACCTTCAAGCGATCCCTCAACAAACTTACTTGGTTTGTAAGTTGGCTTAACACCTTTTTGAGTCATCCCAACCTGTTGATAAGTAGCTCTTTCGGTTTCATAAGCCGTTTTTGTATTCATATCTCCGATTGCTGCCTGTTCACGCATGAAAACTTTGAAGTTTCTTGCTACAGCTCCGGAAGTACCGTATTCTAAAACAAATGCCATCTGTCCTCCTATACTTTCCAGACAAGGAATGCTGTGATTGTGTTAGCTGACAGATCTGTGTTACCTGTGACTTGCAGTCTGAGATATCCTCTGAAGTGATCTCTGGATATACCGAAACGAGTCATACGCTCATGCTTAGCAATAGACATCGCTGCACCGGCTGCCTTGATAAATGGTTTAAACTTGGCTTTTGGTAAAGTCCAGTCAGTTCCATTTTCAGAAGCCTGTACTTCTATCTCGAGTGTGTTTGCATCTGCCAGAGATATTGCATTATCTGCGACAACTACTACCTCAAGACGATTGTTATTATTACCAATTTTAACAGCATCTGAAAGCTTTGGAGTCGTATTAGCCGGCAGAGTTGTCTTCTTGAAAAAATAGCTGTTTGGAGTTACGTTAAATCCATATGGCATAAATACCTCCTAATGTGTTCTTTCTTCTGTTTTCTTGATATTGTTTTCAGTTTCTACAGGAATACCATCCCAGTCTCTGACTGTTCTGATTACTTTTCCGCCGTGATCTTTTACATCAATTGTTGCACCATTGAGAGAGGATATCAGTCTTCTAGCTGTTCCGTTTGCATAAATAACTGTATTACCCGGTGTTGCATTGATTGCTTCGAGCATCTTATCAATTTGCTTTGCAGTTGGAATATAGCCCTCAGCTTCTTTAATTCCAGATAGAACGTAAATATTGCAGCGAGAAAGCACTTTCAAACCGAAGTCATTACCATACTTGTACTGGAATACAGTAAGCTTCTTCCCGTCCTTATCGACAATCACTGCTTTTCCACCATTGAGAATTGTTGGTTTAAACATCCCTTTTGCAAATTGCTGTTCGTTGTAAAGTCCTGTGCACTGTGCAGCATCCCAAGTTACAGCAACTAATGAGGTATAATCAGAACCGGTTCCTGTATTGTTAACAGGAATACACATTCCGAAATTTTTTGCATAATCTATCAGACCCATGAAGCCATCTTCGTTGTTAGCCAAGCCATAAAGATATTGACGAGCCATACCTTGCCCATAACCTTCAATGATTGCAGGAGATTTGTCTCGGATATACTTCGGAAGTCCTCCATACTGCTTTATCAGCTTTTCAGGAGGTTCGAAGACATTACCGAATTCCATCAGATCAATTTCATCTGAGGATGTATTTGTAGACCCGTTAGGTAAGCCTTCTCCCATAGAAGCAAAACCACCTTGAGCAAGTTCGTCAAACTGAGTGTAAAGGTCTTTAATCCCGTTAGAGCTTTTATTGAATTCCATCGTTCTTATCAATGCAGACTTCTTTGCCAGATGTGCAGCCACGACTGCATTCTTACCGTTGTAAGTACTGTTAGTTAGATTAATTATATCAGGCATTAGTCCTCCACATCAGGCAAGAATGGATCATAGTCTCCACCATGCTTACCTTCTTCGATAACATAATTCTTTCTCAAGTTTTCTACAGGATGACTGTTAACATAAGCTTCGAGTTGTTCATCAGTTAATGATAGTGCAAATTCCTTCTGAGCAGGATAGATTTTACTCTCAGTAATGTACTGTTGCACTTTTGCTGCTACACTATTTGTGATGGTTTTCTGCTTCATGTTGTCTGCGAATTTTCTAAATGCATCAAGATCAACTGATGCAAGAGCAATTGATGTCTCTCGCTGATCTGCCTCAATCACACCGGAGTTAATATATTTATCAACTTCAGCCTGAATAACAGAATCTTTAAGAGCCTTAACCTCTTTTGACAAAGCATCGTTCTGGTTGGATAAGGTCTTGTTTTCCCCTTCCAGCTCTTTTATTAACGCTTTGAGTTGTTCTTCATTCATAGAGCTCTCCTCTTTATTTATTTGTGAGTTGTTTACAATCGGATCTAATTCTGTGAGAAATGGCTGATTGGTTAATGCCACACTGTGTAGTCTTGTACCCACATTCTTGTAAGTACCTGGAATTTTATAGTCAAATTGAAATACAGGAGAAACATAGCGATACTCCTTGTTATCAATTGCCAATTGACCTGATGCTGTCCACTTAACCGTTGCATAGAGCTTCCCTTCTTCAATTTCAAGAGACTGAATCCAGCCGGCTGCTTTTGTGTTTCCCCAGATACAATTGTGGTCATAATCAAATTGAACATCCCGCTCTTCATTACTGAAGTTTGCAACCATCTGCTCCATATCCTGTAAGGTTATTTTGAATGCACCTTGATGATGATGCTCCCATTCACCTTGCACAGCAACACATATCCGTTTAGTATCTTCTACTCCATCCAAGCTTATTTCAACAGAACAGATTTTAATGTTATCAGGTATTTTTTTCGGCATATCAGCTCCTTTAACTTTCGGAGGCATTATACCATAGTAATCATATTCCAATTTAAAAAGTGGTGCTCACCACCACAAAAAAAAGCAAATAAGGTATTCGTGTGTACAATTGAACCAGTTCAAAAATACTACAGGAGTCATTGATGTTCGAAGCAATAATGAACGCACTGATAAAAGAACTGGCAGACACAAAGCTGTTTAAACAAGTGGAGCCATACGAAGGTCAATTCGAGGATCTCAAACAGTTTACAATCTTAATGCCGGCAGTATTCTCCGAGTTTGTTAACTTTCAGGAGGAACCCGGACTTGTAGTTAATGCAAGGCTGATTATAGCAGCACCGACAATCAAAGGACGCAAAAACTTAAGCATGCTCTCACTTATGGACAAGCTCAGAGATCTGCTTAAAAACAGGAACTTAGAAGATGAATCGGGCTATCTGTGTCGCATCGAGTTTACCGGCTTTGACCGACTCGCTATTTTTCCCGGATTTAACACTTATCAACTCTACGCCAAACTAGTGAGGTAATTATGTACGTGAGTGTAGTATCAGTAAAAGAATCAATTGGAGCCAACAGCGAGCTCATTTGCAGCGAAATCACCGACGAACAAATCGAGCAGATAATCACAGATCAGTCAGCCTATATCGACAGCTATATCAGCAGCGTTACATCAGTGCCGGTTACAGACAACGAAGTCATCAGACGTATCTGCAAATCATTATCAGTTTACGAGATACACAAGCAAGTCTCACTGGTAGACATCCCGGATCACATCAATAACGAATACAGACACGTCAACGGACTCCTCAACAAGATCCTCAAGAGAGAGATTGTTATCGGAACTGAGTCACTCGCAATTGACTTTGTTGCTGAAGAACAGTTCTTCAAAGGATTTTTCTAATGTCTAAGCAAATCCTTTTAGATCATGTTGCTGCACGTGTAATAAACCAGATCAAAAAACGCATGGAAGCGAACCGGTTCGCTAATGGACGCAAGAAAGATGGTGGTCGTAAATCCCTGATTGAGTCGAGAAAGCTATTTAATTCTATTACCTATCAAATTGAAGGTAACTCTGTCAAAATCGGCTCTAATCAGAAATATGCTAAAATCCAGAACGAGGGTGGAGTTATCAAGCCGGTTAATGCCAAGTATCTCGCTATCCCAATCCATAAAGCTGCAAAAGCCAAAAGACCTGAAGAGTTCGAGAATACCTTTATTGCAAAAGGTGTGATATTCCTAAAAAGAAGCAATGGCAAAGATCCGCTTCCTCTTTACGTCCTGAAGAAGCAGGTTACTATTCCTAAAACCAGTTTTTTAAGCATCCAGCCGGAAGACAGAACACCGATCAAGCATGTCATAGAAACATACTACGAACAACAATTGAGGGCAGAATAATGGCATATAAAAAAGCAACCAAAGCAATAGCACGTAACCTGTTTATGGAAGGTAAACCGGTTGAGAAAATTGCCGAGATCATGAACATCCCCCCAAAGACTATTTACAACTGGAAAAATAAAGAGGGTTGGGATACGGAATTCACAAATGCAAGCTCTATCAGTATTGTAAATGAGTTGTTCATAGGAATCATGGAACAGCTTCAGGAGATGCTTGCGAGCAAAGAATTGTTCAATTCCAAGAAAGCTGATGCAGTAAACAAAATACTCAACGCTATGAAGCGGATTGCTCCGGAAAAAGCACTGCTATCCAACATGCTCACTATGTTTCAGGACATTCTGAGCTATGCCAACAACAACATTGAAGACAGGGACTTTGTGGATAAGCTGACTGATTATGCAGAGGAGTTTTCTAATCACCTCAAGGACAAATATGGCATCTCAAGAAGCTAATAACAAACCCTTAACCCTCAAGGAATATAATAAGCTGTTTGAGGACTTAATCGTAAATATAAAGTCTTCCACTCCTGCTTTTATTAATGACACTCCTGAGAAGCAGAAAAAGCGTATTGAGAGAGCTAAAAGAGATATCTTCTTTGCTGCAAAAACCTACTTTCCTCACCTTTGCGAATCCGAGTTCGGAGATATTCATGTCGAAATGCATGCTGAAACTGAAGTCATGGGATCAGTCATTGGTGTGGCTGGTTTTAGAGGCATGGCTAAAACAACATTGCTCAGTGAGATAAAAACGACTTGGCAGGCAATGTTCAAGAAGATCAAGTACTGCTGTCAGGTTGCAATTGATGAGAAGTCAGCCATAGACAGATCTGCTGCTATATTCTACGAATTCAAGCACAATAAAAGGATTATTCACGACTTTGGCTACATGCTGAAAAGAGGATCCCAAAACCCGGGTAAATTCGTACTGAAGAACGGAGTCAAAATCCATGCACTTGGCTATGGACAAGCTATCAGGGGTAAAAAACACATCGGAGCACGTCCGGACTGGATTGTGATAGATGACCTTGAAGCTCATGAAACTTATAATCCTGATATAGCAAAGAAAAAGCTGCAATACGTACTGGAAGAAGCCTATGGAGCTCTTGATAGAGGTCGTGGTCGTGTTGTCTGGCTTGGTAACCTTACTCACCGTAAATCAGCTTTAAATCTGTTCAAGAACAAATCAGATGAAAAACCTTCAAAATATAGAAAACTGCTTATTTACAAGCTGCTCATAGAGAAAAACGGCAAGCCATGTTCTGCGTGGAAAGAGCGTTTCACCATGGAGGATATCGAACGAATCCGGGAAGTCATGGGAGAACTTGGATTCCAGCGTCACATGCAGATGAATCCGATAGTCGAAGGGAACCTGATTAAGGAAAAATGGCTCAAATATTGGACTGTGCTTCCCACATTCGACAGACTCGTTACCTACTGCGATCCATCTTGGAAGGGAACTAAAACAAGCGACTTTAAGGCTATTGTCACAATTGGGTTATTCGAAGGACATTACTATATTGTGGATTTATGGGTAAGAAAGGCAACAATCTTGGATATGCTGCATCAAATGTATGACATACACAGGAGATTCCCACAGACAACGCTATTCATGGAAGCAAACTTCAACCAAGGTATGATCTGGGATGAAATTCCAAAGATATCAGATCAATATGGTTATCTGTTACCGGTTAACGAGGTTCTGAATATGGTTAATAAAGAAATACGAATCTCAAACCTTCAGCCTACATTCCAACGAGGATGGATCTATCTTCCGGATAAAATGACTGATGACAGAGAAGAACTCAGAGATGAGCTGCTTGCCTTCCCTTCAACCGGCTTCCATGACGATGCTATAGATGCTCTTGCCGGTGCTATAACAGAGATGCCTTTACCAATTCAATCAAATGGAGACTTCAGGTCTGAAGGCTTGGAATCAGAAAATCAATGCTATGTTGCATAAGGAGACATAAATGTTTAATAAATTATTCAACTTCAGAGCTAATAAATCAGAACCGATATCGGTGAAACCGGACAAGATATCATACACAACTATCAAAGACGGTGAAGATCCTTATCTCGATACACCGATCACACCGGAGATTATTAAAAATGCTGTTCGTATGATGAAAGAAGGTGAACTGCTTGATATTCTGGCTTTGTACGACCTGATTATCGACAACAACGATAACCTCGCATCCTGTCTCGATATTCGCACTGAAGCATTAAAGTCTGTCAAATTCACAGTAGACAGTGATCTCCCGGATGCTCAGAAAGAATACTTTGATGATATCCTGAAGAAGTTCGGATCCGATCTTTGCGAGATGACTATAGACATGAAAACCATGGGAATTGCCTTCAGACAAATGAAGTTCGAGCAGGATGGAAATCTCTGGCTTCCTTCCGAATTTACGACTTACAAAAACATAGATCTCAGGCTGGAAAACAAAAAACTTGTATTATATGACTCCTCAGGTAAGAAAAGCCTCGACAACCTGCAATTTGCCGTTTTTACAAAAAATAGATCTATTTTTCAATCTCTGCTGAAATACTATTCAATCAAGTATTTTGTGCTAACAAAATGGGTACAGATGACAGAACGTTACGGTCAACCTATGCGAGTTGGGAAATATCGCAATGGAGCTCCTGACAAAGAAAGAAATCAGCTTTGGAATATGCTGACTCAGATGGGATCTAAACTCGCTGCTATGGTTCCGGAAGGCACTGTAATCGATTTTCAGGACTATGCAGATAAAAAAGGATCTGCTGACATCTATAAAATAGCAATGGACTACTGCGAAGAAAAAGAGACAAAACGAGTGCTCGGGCAAACCTTAACAACCACAGCCGAAAAATCCGGAACATACGCACAGGCAAAAGTCCACGACTTAGTCCGTAAAGACATTTTGAAAGGTGATATCCGGGACGCTGAACATGTGATATCCAACATCCTGACAAAGCTCAACCGGCTCAATTTTAACGGTGAAGTTATACAAGTTGAAGGGAAAATTGACGAGCCTCTGAACAGAACGCAGGAGGTTGATATCGATGTCAAACTGAACGGCATCGGAGTTCAGCCGCCAGTCGAGTACTACATAGAAAAATACAATCTCCCGGAGGACACTGTCCTCGAAAAAAAAAACTCCATAATTCCGAACTCGAGTCCGGAACTCAGGCAGATAACTAACCTTATTGCAAATCGTAACAATCCACAAACTACTGGAGATAAACAACTTGATCAGGCTGTCAGAAATTACAAAACCCAGGTTCTCAAATCTGACAGCCCCGAAGATCTGAAATTCCCTTTTGAAATAGAAAAAGCCTTCGCAAATGCACTTCTCCGGAAGATCAAAACCGGTTATCTTAAAGGCAAAAATAACACCAGAGCCAATGCCGGCAATCACTCAGTCAGCTATGACATTTATGATATCCAAGCTCTGCACGCCTTCCGGGCAGAAGCCTTCCAAGTCGCAGGAGTCCACAGCCAGAACATTCTGAAGGATCTCAAAGAAAGTGCATCCAAAGCCATCTCAGAAGGTGCAACATTCCACGACTGGCGTAAAGACGCACAAATAAAAGGTTTTGAGCTTCAAAATCCTTACTATGCACGAACTAACTTTAACACAGCAGTAAATAACGCTTATCTTGCCGGGCAGTGGATAAATATTGAGAAACAGCAGGATATCTTCCCATACTTAGAATATAACTCTGCTATGATGGAGACAACTCGTCAAAGCCATGCAGATCTTCACGGTACAATTTTACCGGTTAACCATCCATTCTGGAACACACATTATCCGATAAACGACTGGAACTGTCACTGTTGGGTATCTCAACTCACAAGGAAAGAAGCTGAAGAACATCAGAACTTTGGTAAAGCTGTTCCTGATATCGAGATCCCGGACGATTTTAAGAGAAATTCAGGCAAAGATCTCTGTTTGTGGGGGAAATGGATCGAGAGACAGAACATTCAGCCTAAAACGTGGCAGGATCACGGTTTGAAGCCAGCAAAAGAGTTATCTCAAAGCAGTAAAACCAAAGCTCCCGAACTCCTCAAGCTTCCGGACGAAAAAGCATACAAAGATTATTACAACGAGCATCTCAAAGGCATTCATGAAGATGTAACCGGACATCCGGTTGAGTTGGGAGACTACTTCATAGATCATATCAGAGATAAGGATACAAAAGCAAGGACTGAAAGATTTGAGAAGTTCAGCAGGTTGTTACCTACAATCAAAAACGCTGATGAAGTGTGGTTGGGTAGAAATTCAGCAAATAAGGATATCGTTTATTACATCAAATATTTTGATAATGCTAAACCGGGTTTCTCTGTTGTTCTGGTTGAGAAAGGATCACTCACAACTTTCTATCAGGCAAAAGAAAACTACATTGATAAACAGAGAAAAGGCATCCTGATTCATGAATAAAAAAATGAGTGTTTAGGTCTGACTGCCTCACTTATCCTCGTATAGGTTTCCCATATAGTTAGTGACAGTCAAAAACCTTGCACTCATTTATAAAATATATTGCAGCAGTTATTTGTCAATTTGTTTTGAAGTAAATCTTGCGTACCCAGTCAAAACTCAATGCCCATTCTTCAGCAACCATACTGAAGGCTTCTTCTTTAGTGTATCCTCTGCCTTTATAATCATCAACAGCTATCCGGATTTTGCTATTGCGAATCTCTCTTCGCTGCTCTTTAGTTTTTCGTAGTCGTTTAATTCTCTTTGGCACTTTCATACCTCTCTAATTTATCTGTTATAATCTGTTTATTGTCTTCATCCTGATGTCTGAGCAAATCCTGCTCCAGCTCTGCCAACTCAAGCAGATAGTACTTCCTCAAAGCACAAATCCTGTACTTCGCACTATCGCACCAGTTATGCCTGCAAAGCGGCACAGGACAGCCCATTTTTGCTCTATCAGGATTATTGTTTGCCATGTTCTTCCTTCAGCTTCCTGTAAGCATAACTAAATTTGACCGGTGCTTGCGGATCCTTCATTTTTGCAAGAAACCATTGTGCCTGCATTTCAACCAACTTCTGAGGCATTGGATACTTGTCATACTCCTTCTCATTCATACCGGCTACATAGTCCCGGAATGCTCCATAACTTGGAAACGCATACCATGGCTTTAATTCTTCACGTACAGCCTTATTTTCCTTTGCCAGTTCTGCTGTCTTCTTGCGTTGTTCTTCGGCTTTCTCAGCCTTGATCTGCTCCTCCTGACGAAGAGCTTCAGCCAGATATCCACCGAACTTCTCAGAATTATAAAGCGTAGAAGGTCGCAGGTATTTAGACCATTCTGGAGTATTCAGCCACCGGTCGCACATGATATTATTAACCTTCTTGAAATCCTC
The DNA here is from genome assembly GCA_942492065.1 of Cloacimonadales bacterium (SeqCode). Classification (GTDB taxonomy): domain Bacteria; phylum Cloacimonadota; class Cloacimonadia; order Cloacimonadales; family JAIOQZ01. Next base: position 83,611 of record CALODV010000013.1, read on the forward strand.
TACAGTGTAGCCTTCTGCCAATCTTGCCTTGATGTGACTTACTGCTTCCTTGGATTTAGGACTGAATCGGCTCTTACTTCTCACATTGAGATGCTGAATTACTTCTGCAACAACAGCAGGGAGTTTCAGCAGCAGTTTATAATGAGCTCGGAGAGAGTCTTTAACAGACTTCTCCCCGTGTATTGCTACCGCCTCATTATGTAGTTGTTTAAGCGTTTTCTGGCTCATCCTGCACCTCAAGATCATTGAAGTCTATTACAATTGCCTTACAGAAGATTTCACCGTCTTCCATGATGTTAAATTTGTGATGTTTAACCTTGGTTTGAATTTCCCAACTGCAAGAGCTGTCCGGACACCAGAGAGCGTCAATTTTGAGAGCATTTTTCTTGCGTTCTAAATACTTCTCGAACTCAATGTCGTACTCATCAAGTTCAAATTCGTACCTTTCAAAATCTGGACGCTGAATTAGTCCGGATTTATCAAAAGGAATATCTGTTTTTCCATTATCTGCATAAGTTTCATCATGAAAGAGACCATCGTATTCCACAATATCATCAGAATAACCATAGACAACAAGCCAATTGTTTGCTTTGCAAATCTCTCTTTGTTCACCGGTCAACACAAATGGATATTCATCTACATTAAGCTGCTTTACAAATTCCTCTATTTTCATTGTTCCTCCTATATTGCTGAAAAGTTAAGCGTTACAAGCTTGAATTGTTTGTTTGGGGCAGGTCTCTGATAGAAGGCTATGTATTGTTTTGTAGATGTAACCTGAATAGCTTCATCAATCAAGTTCATAGCTTTTTCCCATTCCTCATCCTTAATCTTATACTTGCGAAGTCCGAGGATTTTGCTCTTAGCAATCAAGCCTTTTGTATCGACTTGAAAGGCTTCTTTTATTATCGACTGAAGATTGATGTTCGTGTCTTTGCTCCATCTTGTCAGACAATTATCAATTTTTTGCTTGGCAATCTGGAGCTCTGCACCAAATTGAATATGTTCACGGTAGCGGATTTCTATCTTGTATTGACCATCAAAGCTCAGGAGTTCGGTGTTGCCCTTCCAAGACTCACCATACTGCTCTGCTAATTCGGTCAAATAAGCTTCAATTTCCGCTACCATCTTTTGCTTTTCTTTCTCAATCCGATCGTGCAGCTTAAGTGCTCTTCCCATTGCACGACTAACTATCCTATCTCGGCTGATGATGTTAGGATCAAGAATCTTTACCGGGTATTCTCTACCATGTTCATCAACCAGTGTTTTCTCTTTTCTAGCCATTTGTTCTCCTTTTACTTATAATCTTTGATCTTTTGTCTCAAGAATGTAATTTTAGCTTCCTGTTCGTCATAAAACTCAAGTGAACTCTCAAGATATAGCATTTCCTCATCGTATGGTATTAGGCGTATAGTCTTATCCTCGACAATACCATGATAATCACCAATTCGAACATCAATATTCGAACAATGAAAATCACTTTCTCCCTCTTTACCCTCAACTGTGAATGATCGAACGTTTATGCTGACATTTTTTGTTATTGAAGCTGTTAAACAGTAAGCGATAAAAGATTTAGCTTTCTTCATGAATTCAACCTTACGTAACTTGAGAAGCTTCTTATATTGTTCTGCGTATTTCATTCCTTCTCCTCGAACTCGTTAAATGATATACCTCCACTCATGAGTTGTTTTACAATGCTTTTACCTTTTCTAAAAGCTGCGTTTTCTCTTTTGGTGAACTCTTCCTGAATCGTATTGACAAGCTTGATTATTGTCTCCACTATATTCTTGCTTATTACTACTCTCCTCTTTGGTTTTCTGAAATGTTCCTGAGCAGACAGTACTTTGTCGCTGATTAACTCATACAACGAACTATCGTGTTGATAATTGATGTTATCTTTTATTGAACAGTGATTTATCAACTCAAATATTAGTTTACTTATTTTTTTATGGTAGTAAAATGCAGGCATTACATGTCTTTTACTTCCAAATCGGATTGATTGATTTGATGCCGGAATTTCAACACATTCAAACTCGTTGTTAGCCTTTAACTTATCAATAAACTTCATGTATTCTTCACCAAGCTTCATCTTATTTCGACAGTCAAAACACAACTCACCTGTTGGATGTGGTTCAGTACTACCGCAACCGTGGCAGGGCTTTTGCGAATATCCTTGGCGTCCCATCTACTTCTCCTTTCGACTATGGTTATAAAGATATGATATCCAGTAACCTGCTGAGAAATTGATTTGAGTGAAAAATCTAACCTCATTGCTTTCTCCGAATAGATGACCTAAAACAATCAAGGTCAGTAAGATTATTGTGTAGAACTGAAGGGCTTTCATTCCTGCTCCTCATGTACAACACAGCGGGGTAAAAAGTGATCTCTGAAGTCATGTTTGAAATGATCATAGTATCTCTTAATTCCATGCATGTCGTGAGACAGAGAGGACTCTTGACAGTTTAGAAGTAGTTGATAATCTAGTTTAATACTTGAATTCTCATCAATTTCTTTCAACGTAAATTCATACATTCCACGATCTAAAGCTGTAAAAACCCCATGTCGTTCAACTATCTCACCATAACGATCTACGACTTTCTTTCTCAATTGCGCTTGTTTATTCATTTACACTCCTTTGTTTGTATTACAAGCCATCTCAACTAACTTGACTGCTTGCGTTAAGCCTTTAAAGTCTGCCTCCAAACCTTCGGCAATAATCTCTTCAAGCTCATTGGGTTTTTCATTTTCTCTAATGCATTGGATACTGAGTTGATTACTCTCTTCATTATTATCAATAGTAACTATAACCTTAACCATTCTTCCTCCTCTGTTTTTCGTTTTGGCTTATTATTCCTTTGTAGATTGGTATTAAACGTGTTAGCTCATCTTTGTTGAAAGAGTTGAGATGTGCTTTACTGAATTTAATCATATACAGCTTACGAGCCCGATCTTCATTCAAACCGGCTTCCTGTCTCAGATGATCGCAATAAGCAGCCTGCCCGGTATATTTGAACGGATCAGGTCTCTTCTTTGCCGGTTCAACCAGTATTGCTTTTACTGATAGCAGCTGATCAACCGTCAGCTTCCTGAGCGAGCGACCGTAGCCCCATTCCTCCAGCAAGTCTCTCCAATAAGAATCCGACCATCCTTTTGTGCCTTTAACAATAGCCATTATCTGCTTGCGCAGGACTTTTGCGTACTCGATCTGCCTAACTGTTTGTTTTGCCATAGTTAGCTCCAAGTTTGTAAATGGGTTGTCCTGCAATCACGTCAGCATAAACTACCTGTTTTGAAAACTCCAGATCACTCAATTGAGTCCTGATAACATCTTCCGGTAGCCTTGTAATGTTCCTGATCTTCTCAAGTGTCACATCTCCACCTGTTTCTGATATCACATGCAGGATAATGTTTTTTGGGCTTCTTCGCAGACAGTTCTTAGACTTTATCATTTTGCTGTATTTTGAGTTGAACACACTGAAATAGTCACTGATTTCGTCCGGAAGCAACTTACCTGTAATCCAGTATGTTAATGAGTTGGTATCCACTGATCCAAGCACAACCAGAACCTTCAGATATCGCTTTACAGTCGAGGATCCCAAACCTGTGAAGAACTCAATTTGCTCTTGTATCGGATTGCCCATTTCCCGGATTGCATTCCATATCTTGTTTACGGTTGTTATCTGTGGAACAAAATCCCATGAATAAAGCTTATCTGATGTGTTTCTGTGGATACTAGGTTCAATAATCTTACCAGTGTAACCTTTAGGAATCTTTGAGTAAATATAGCGACCGCTTTCTACTCGAATAAGCCTTACAATACCTTCTTTTCTGAACTTTTGCAGTATTGTGCTGACAATATTCACAGAAATACCGGTCTCATTTGCAATCTCTTTCGAAGTAAATGGCTTCTTGTTTGAATCAAGAAAGCTTTTGACCCTGATTTTATTGGTAATCCTGTATCTGCTCATTTTGTCAGCCCCTGAGATCGTTAAGAGTCAGTTCTTTTTTACCAAGAGCTTTTGCTCTGATCTCAAGACTGTATATCCTTTTAACAGCCTTCCTCAGAGTTCCTTCAGAACCCTTGTGAACACCTTCGATAATCTTCTCATCGAGCTTGACATCAGATACTTCATTGCAGACCAGTTTCATATCTTCAAGCGATAACTTCTTGAACTGTACAAAAGCATTGCAGCGATCAAAATAGTGTTCACTGGCTCGCTCAAGCATATTCTTTGCATCAGCCATCCCGACTAAGATAACAATTGCAATCGTTTCATCAACAATATCCCTGATCATCCCGAGGAGCGTTTTCTTCTTAAATGCATAATCAATCTCATCAATGAAGATTACAACATCAGAAGACATGTCTATGAGCTCAAGACAGTTATTGAATAATCGATTTGTAGCACCTTTTACTTTCTGACCGTCCGGAATCCTCTCAAGCAGTTTCTCCTGAAGCTCAATTGCGAAACTTTTTGTAGTTGTTGAGCTTGAGATTCTGATATAAATTGCACCAAGCTGAGCATTAAGCCTCTTTACAAGCCTTGTTTTACCAAGTCCCGGGGCTCCATAAAACAATCCCAGTCCAACCATTTCAGTCACTGGTCTGTTTTTGAGATATTGAAGTGTTGAAAGTGCTTCTTTGACGTTTTTTGTTTCGACTAATTTTTTAGGTTTCATGAGATTAGCCTCCTATATTATATTTGCTTAATAATTCATCTACTAAAACGGCAGTGTCTTCCTCGAAGTTATCGGGGATCTCTGATTTTCTGTCCTGATCCTCGCTGAATGCCTCTGTCAGATCCCTAATTGACACAGCTTCATCCTCTGCTGAATTGACAGGAAAATGAGGAAGATCACCTTCAATTTGCGGGATAAACTCCTCTTCCTGCTTGGTAAGTTCTTTGACTAGTTTCAGATCTTGTTTTGCTTTTCTCTTAGCTGCATGAACCGCCTTGATCTGCTTCTGTAATTGCACCTCGCTCACAGCTTTGTTCGGATCAATATCGATAAGCGGATGCGATTTTTCTACCATGCTTGCCAGACAGATCTGTTTACCCAGCTCATTAACAACCTGCACATGCCGAAGATCCCTGTGGTCGTACCTGATTGTCACTATCTTGCCGAGATGCTTGTAAAGCTCCTGTGAGTAATAGAAGACTCCGAGGAACTTAACACCTTGACGTGTCACTTTGACCTCTTTCTTTTTCAACATCAGATAATTGAGCTTTCTTACGCTGATCCTGCGTTCTTCAGGACAAGGTTGAGAGTTGTATACTTCCTCCGGAGTTTTACCTTTTAAGCCACCATGTGGCATTTTATGATAGAAATTCACTACAAAGCCTTCGATATATCTCAAAGCTTCGTTATATTCAATTGCTTTATGGTCGTTGATCTTCTGCATAAACTTCTCATTTCGTTTAAGTGCAGCCGGTTTATGGGCTACAGAACGACCGACATAAGATTTCACGAACCGTTCAAAATGCTCGTCAAAAGTCCTGAAGAACCGCTCTACAATCTTTGCCTGAGCGTTGTAAGGAATTGCAAATTTGACCATTGTTCCAAGTCTCTCGTACAGCCCGGAAAGCTCTGACTTGGTCTTGAGATTTATTGCTTCTCCAACAAAATACTTGGATTTGAATGCCTTTCCGTTATCGATATAAGCGTATTTCGGGGATCCACCCCAATTTATAATGCCTGCTCGGAATGCATCCGAAATACCGGCAGTGTTTTCTGTAGTTGTCAAGCTCATGCCGACAACAGATCTGCTGCGTGCATCAAAAAATACGCACAGCATTAATCGCTTTGGTCTGCTGTCTATTGGATCAATAACAGTGAAGTTAAGTACCTTTCCATCAGAAAACCAGACATCACCGACATTGAGCAGATCCCAATCCCTTTCGATATACTGAAGACATTTATCTCTATGCGATTTTTCACCTTCACGAGCCAGAATACATATTGCTTTATGATCTGCTTCATAATCCTTTAAAAAACGCACGATCGTGGCAACTGATGCCTTACACTCAAAATTACTGTCCAGCATGGCTTTTGCCTTCATCATACTGGCTACACCGTGCCATGTTGGCTGATTATCAGATAAGTAAAGGGATAGAGCAATCCTTGATTCTTCTTCAGATATCGATCTGACACCACCGCCTCTATTGTATCGGGGAACAAGCCCGAAAAAATCATTGCCGGCTTGCTTATATTTCTTTTTCCATCGCATCAGTGTACGTGTAGACAGTTTTGTGTCGTTTGGTCTCAATTTAATCAGCTCATGCTTCACGTTGACAATCTCTTGAGCCAGAGATCCTATATTCTCCCAACCTGCCATAACCTGCTCACTGGAGTAAATCTCAGACACTACATCATAAGCCAGAGACTTCCCTTTTGGTTTCTTCTTATGAATTTTGAGTATAATCTCTACTATCTGAGCTCGTAACTGCCCGATTCTTTGATATTCTTCCGGAGCTTCATCATCCACATCCTCAATATAAAGAGACTCGGGAGTTTGATTAAGGGTAGGGTTTGACTCCCGAGTCTGAGGATTTACGTGTGGGTTAAAATCTGAAGTGTCCATTTGACCTGAAAAATTTTCTTTGCGAATGTCTATTTGACTATTAATATTTGATTGCTGTGAAATTTTGATGTCCATTTGACTGGGCATTTGATTTTGACCATTTGAATTGTGATTCGAGGTGTCCATTTGAGAATTTTTGTGTCCCTTTGAACTTTTTTCACCAGATCTACCGGAAACAGTGTCCTTTTGACTCTGAATTTCTTCAGGTGTCCATTTGGATTTTTCTCCGGATGTGTCCATTTGACCTGAACCATCTTTACTGTGAATGTCCATTTGAGAATCCGCAATATCTACTTTTACAAACATGGATTTACCACCTCGACCATGACCAGTGATTTCCTTCTTAATCTCAAGATCACCTTTCTTGATCATCCTTCTTATAGTCTTTTCGCTCTTTTCAAGGCATTTCGCTGCCTCTTTTACTGTTAACCACATAGTATCCTCTTTTATGTTTTAAACCCTTTATCCTGCCTCTTTGGAGGTTAGAAGCAGGATGAAGGACTCATGCCTTCATTTATCTTACGGGTGAGGTTTGTCGGGATAGGTGTTTGGGAGATTTAATGAAGAAAGACTGATGATTCCTACTGGTTTACCTTCAAAAGATATGCAGGTGAAATCATTCACAATTGACTGATTAAGCATTTCTTTTGACACTGTAATCTTACTCAATGAGTGCATCGGGATAATTCTTATTTTGTTATCCCTTATAGATACAGCGTTATCCTCTGCTAATTTAACAATTAATTCTTCTCTTGTCATTATTACTCCTCCGGGGTACAGTCATTGATCTCGTGATCCAAAAAGATTTCTACATCACTTAATTCTCTATCTACATACGCCACTGCATCATCTCTGTCATCAGCAATGACATAAACGCTTACTACTACTTCATATTTTTCCATTATTCCTCCTTAGTTGATAAATAGTGCTTTTCTGAGCTGTTCACGGTATTTCATGGCTTTAACCACTATCTTATTGAGTTCTCGCTCCTGATTGCGTTTAAATGTCTTGTAGGTTGTCTTTAATGCTTCACGGATGTCATTCTCCGCTTGTTCATTTGAGCAAGTGACAAGGCTCTTGTTTTCCTGTAACATCTGTAAGGCGAGTTCGTAGCGGGTCATTTGACAACCTCTTTTTTATTGGCATTCAATAACATCTGGAATATTTCTTTGTAATTTTATAAACTCAATTTTATCCGCCACAGTAGCTGCTTTAATTGCATCATTACTTTGCCTACTATGTGCAATTAGTTCATAACATCCTTTTGAATATTCGTAAATCTCAATATCACTTTTATATTTAAGTAGTTTTTCCATTTTTCCTCCTTAGTTGATAAATAATGCCTTTCTGAGCTGTTCCCGGTATTTCATTACTTTATCTACTACTTGGTCTAAATTGCGTCTGTTAGATCTTGTTCTCGTCTTGTAAGTTTCTGATAACTCACTATGTATAATGTTTCGGGCATCATTTTCCGGCATTGTCACCAGCTTCGGATTCCCCTGTAACAACCTCAAACCATAATCATAACGTGTCATATATCTCTCCTCAGGTCGTATTGATAGGATTTGTCCTGATTTCTCGGTGAGGTGATAGTCACTTTTGTGATGCCCATATTAATCATACTATCGACATCAAGGTTATGATATTCAACAACTTCCTCAAGAGTTGGTCTGTCCTTATCAAATGGATTATCAGGCATGTTTTGCCTCCTGTTCGTAATTCAGTGCTAAGTTGTAATAATCCCTGCTGATACGCTTTAAGGCGTTTATACGGGATCTCTTGTCCTTGACTGTGTAAACCAGCACTCCAGTCAGGATTGCCAGTAGTGCAGATAAAATAATTATAGCTGTTAGCATGTTTTCCTCGCTTTCACTATTACAGATTTTGTGTTTTTTTCAGCTGCAATAATTGTCTTTACGGCACCACCCAATATATATCCTTTTGCATCTATTCCCGGGTTCAATATATCCACTCCGATCGTGAAGCTATTGACACTATATTTTGCGGTTTTCAAAACGTGTAATATCTCTTCATGTTCCTCAACTGTGAAATCAAATACAGGTTTAGGACTAAGGATAAATATTTCATCATCACAATCATAATCAATATGTTCATCAATTATAAACATGACTTTTGATACCGTTCCTAATGTATTGTACTTAAGTCTTTTAATTGCTCCTCTTTCGACATTGCTAAACTCTCCATAGACATCTTTATCAGTACAATAGTGATTCAATTCGGGCTCGAATTTTACTGATTTTATTGCTGCATCCAGTATACGAAGAACGATGTGTTTCTCGACATCAGTTAGTCTTTCGTATCCTCTGTTTAAACTGTCTAACGCTTTTAAATTCATTTCCTCTCCCTTGTTAGTTAGTTAAGAGACGGGAGCGGAGGACTCCCGCCTGCTCAGGTTGTGCCCCATTTATAGCAGGAAACGGAGCTCTATTTTGGAGGTTTATTTTTGACATTGTTGTTCTTGATTATCTTTGTTTGAAATTGGTTTTTCGAGATATAGAGTTATCATTTTTCTGATTGTTTCACCCTGCTTATCTTCTGATCTTAATACTTTATTCAGCCATGAGTAGCTTACATCAATCTCTTTAGCCAGATCTTTTTGAGACATTCCTCGTTTAATCAACTTAACCTTAATTTCTTTTCCAGTTAATGCTTCCATCGATACTCCTGTATTTTTTTTCATTGACAATCAATCTTATTGTACTACTTTTAGTCCAATTGTGCTACTTATAGCATAAAAGAGAGCTAAAAAGGTATAAAAAGCATCTAATTAGGTCAATAATGGTCTAAAAAGATATAATGTCAATATAAAAATGTATAAAAGAAGTAAAAAATGCAGCTGGAGGTTTTTTTGTTACAAGAAAGACTAAAAAGCTTAATATCAAAACTCGGTGTTTCAAGAAGAGAATTTGCCTCAGATATTGGTGTTTCTTATGGTAATGTTAGTTCTTGGTTACGATCAGAAAATCCACCAAAACCTAGTGCTGAGGCTCTTGAGAAGTTGTATGAGGTTTACAGTGTCAATATTACCTGGCTAATCACAGGCAATGGAGAAATGTTTGTTCCAAAAGTAATGTCTAAGGACAAGATAATTGTGGAATACTATAAGGAACTCCATGAACTGAAGAAGCTTGTTATGGACATGCAGGAAGGTAGGCTTGAAAAATCTGATGAACTGATGCAATACGCTACAAATGCCATTAAGGTGTTTATCAAGATGTTTGAAAACTTGAATTAGAACTGACCTAATCTTAAGTAATTAGATTGTTTTTCGTCCCCTTTATCTAATTTTACGGTTTATTATGTATAAAAAAGATAAAGGAGCATAGAGTGATGAGCAATGTGTATACGATTGAAGAAATGTTGCACAAGATTGACATGCTTGAGAATCGACCGATTGGTTCAGTATGTTTGCCGAAACTGATATTAGCGATCAATGAAGTTAAACAAAAAAAGCCGGTTGTAGCAGCAACCGACCTCCGACTTAAGCACTAGCCGTTTAAACATAAGGGAACTGAGGTTCCCTTTTTTTATTTCTTTAAAACATAAGTAACGCCATCATAGTCAAATATATATACTGTCTCAGATTCATTTTCTTCTACTTCCAGTATATCTGCTTCAGAAGGTATTTCAGCATATTTCCATATAACATATTGTGAGTATTCAGGATCTGGATCAGGTGATTGAGAAAACTCAGCATTTAAATAGAATATTGATATACAAAATAGTAATACAAAAACTTTCTTCATTATATCCTCAATACATTTTATATATATGAGACAGAATTGTAATATTGTAGTTGGAAATATAAATAATGTATTAAAAAATAATAAGTTAAGGAATCAGAGTTCTGTTGATTTGCTCATCTGTCAATTGAACTTTCAAAGTATCTTTATTGCGTTTTATCTTATGAGGTTCTAATGTGGTAGGAGTCATGGGATTTTTGTACAAGTTCATCCTTGCAACTTTTATGTTTCTTCTCTTAGTAGTGTTGAAAAACAACTCTACAATGCGTAAATTCTTACTTGTATCAAGAAACACAATAAACAATAAATGTTCTTCATCAAGTCTTTTATAGCCCCAATCCAGAGCCTTAATCATATTCAATTCAATGATATTATCACACAGCTCAAAATATCGTTTCAATTTGTGCAGTTTATTAGAGTTGGCTTCAACAAATTTAATGAGCAGTTTAATATTGTCTATTTCTCTGTAAGATAGTATCTCTCTAGTGTTTCTTATCCCATTCTCAAGATTGATGGCGGCTTTAAGATTTTGCTTCATTCTCAGAACAGCATCCCGGGCAATATGGTAAGCTACTTTCCTGACTTTTGCAATTTCAGTGATCTTTCTGTATTTAACATACAGCTTGTAAGTTCTGAAATCATCAGTATTAAGCAATTCTTTAGCTCTGTTTTGAGTGATAGTATCAATGTCTTCAGAGTCTTCAACCAGATCCGGGGCGGACAAGGCATAATAACCAAGCTTAACCTCTTTCTTCTGCTGCCGGAACATCTCAAAAGCTCCGTTCTTAACACATTTCAGGAGGTAATACTTAGGGCTTTCTACAGTCTCCTCCCGCATAAGCAGTTTCAGCATTGCAGTTTGCACAATATCCTGTGCATCAGCTTCGTTCTTAACTATGCTGAAAGCATACTTAAAAGCTTCTCCACTAAGTATTTGATATTGTGTATCTGTCATTTTTGCACCTTTTTATTCTAAGTTTGGTATAAATAAGTATAAACGTACTAATTATTGTCAATTATTTTAGTAAAAGTTGTATAATTCAAGTAGTCTTAGTTTCTGGATCCGGGAGAGAGGAGGGGATAAAAGCGCACTGCTTTGAGTTGTTAAGGGGATTCTTACAAAATGATAAACTATTAGGACTTAAGCTCATTTCCTAAGATTCTTCTAATCTGCTTACAAATATCAAGTATTTCTTCAAGTTTCTTAACATATTTTCCTGATATCTCGTAGTGGCTAATCAAATTGTCCATACTATTGATTTGATAATCTTTGCACGTCTCTAACAACAACTTATGCATTTTGTTCCAAACATCTTTCTGTTCCAAGTATCTTTTCCAAGAGTCATACAACTCTAGGTTAAAATAATTTGCTGAGCTTAAAACACTGATATTTACTAGATTGAGATCAATGTTTTGCAAATGATCGTACAGTTCACAAGGTATTGTATGATTGTGTTTCACATAATAATTGATTCTATTTATGCAATCAATAAGATAATCTGTTTTCTCAAAGGTTGTCTTCAATAAATCGCGTTGCTGCATCTTCATAACAACAGTGTTATATTGTCTAACAATGTTGATTAGTCCTGCTATTACAGCAAGCGCAGCTATTCCACTGTAAATTTTTAGTGTAAACTCTGATATTTTTGTAAGGTCAAAATAGAATCCAGTAATTCTTGCATATAATATTGTTCCAATCATAATTAAGAGCAACAGGAAAAACAAAATATTCAGAAAATACTTGTTTAACAACAGTTTCAATTTATTCAATTATACCTCTCTATTATCGGTTTCTCACTTGAGCTCTAAATTGATCTATTTCTCTTAGTAATTCTATGAGTCGAGAATCCATTTTATTAACTGGCATTCCATCAATTTCCAAACTAACATCATTTCTTAGTTCTTTTAATCGTTGCAAAGTTCTTCCAATACTTGTGGAATCAGCAGATTTCATGATATGCTCGAAACGATCGAAGTAGTCAATAACCGGAAAATTTCTGTTTCTAACTATTTTACTTTCAGTAAGTTCATTGCTCAATCTTTTAAACATAATCTCTATCGAACTGATTTTTGAGCTCAGTATTTCCATCAAGATTGATTCCGCTTCATTCTTACCAACATTTACATTTGATGAAGCTGCACTTATTGTCATTAGCTTTACAATAGAGTTTACAAGATTTCCGTTCTTATAACTATCTGCTGTTTCAACAATTGCTTCCTGAATGCGTTTTTGAACAATTACAACATCCCTGTATTTTAATTTATTGCAATATTCAATATATCTGAATGGGTTAATGTCAAAAATTGTCTCCGTTCCTTTCTCTTGAATTAGAACAACAGGTTTATCAAATGCTTGTCTCAGTCCAAGTTCAAACATTACATTTGGGTTTCTGGAGCTTAAATCACATATTGCCATTGGTGCTTCAACGATTTTTTTTAGTAAATCCAGGTGGATCAGGTTTGTCTGTTTTACTTCATCTCCTCTTATTGGAGCATATCCGGAATCAATCACAGCAGGCTTAATAATGTCTTCATAAACTATAGTAAAGTGCCCTTCATCATATCCATCCGGATCACTAAACGGCATAATAACAAAACAAGTATTGTCCTTCTCTTCCTTTGTTTCTTTCTTTTCTTCAGTATCATTCTTTTTTTGCATGTTGTTCCCCCTCAATATTAAATTAAAGTTTTGATTTACACAGCTAATAATGTAAGTAGAATATCATCAATTCTCATCATAGAGAGCAAAAAACAAGTCAGACAATCTTATTTCAATCCTTTCGGAAATTATTTGAATTTGGCTTAAACTTCTTTTGATAGTATTTATTTCAAAATTCTCATTATATTTTACAATCAGTGCTATTTGCTTTTCGATAGTATCTAATTCTAATCTAAGATTATTGATTTCCTCCTGCATTTCTGATGGTATTGATTTTGGGATCATTGCAATTTTGTGACCAAGGTCATTGAGATTTTCTTTAAGAATAGCTCTAGAAAGCCTAAGAACTTCTTCAAGCAACTCTCTATCAGATCTTGGGTAAATATCTTCAGAAGGTGACGTCTCAAATAGAATATTTGCCACCTCAATATCAATCTTTTCCCAAAGAGCACTAAATAAGGTGGTGATATTAGATTCTGGAATCCCACTATTGGTTATTTTTGCCAAATCATGAACATACTTCAGCATATCATCTTTACTAAACTGAGTATTCTGGAAGTTAACTAATGGACCGGTAATGTCAGTAGGCTTCAAATCAAACAATATAGAGCAAATTCTACTCTCCTCAGAGTTTTTGGCAATAGCTCCAGCTTCGTAGTTAATCCATGGTGACTTATAGTTATTTCCTTGCAAACAGAAAATTCCAATCTGATGCTTTTCAAGTTCCTTATCTAGAATTTTCAAAGATCTAGCACCTTTCTCAATACTTCTACTGGAAACAAATGGCTCTATGGTCGGAATAATAAGGGGCAACCAATCTTTCAGTAATTCTGCCAGTCTTTTGCTTGTAGCTCCTGACCAACTAATAAAAACTTTTGTCTTATCCAATCAGATCCTCCATATTATAGTTATCATAACTAGATTTTTTCACTATCTATCAGCTTCCAGTAATACTCTCCTAATACTGTTAATTTACATGATTTTGAGTGCATTGCTGCCCAATACATATCTTCTTCACCAACAGGAACAACGAGGTTCACTCTATTGAAATTCTGCATTATTCTGAATTGCCTTTCCTTTTCTTTGTTTCCATGTTTTTCAGTGTACTCGTATTCAGGATCAAGTTTGTGCTCTTCTCCAAGAACTGGGAAAAGAGAAGTAATTTCTCTCAATTCCATCAAGTCTACAGAGGACAAATGCTTCCTTAATGGAACAAAAGCTTTCACATTTGACTTAAATATTGGTCTTTGATTCCATGCTCCAAGTGCAAGATCAACATGTGCATAAATACTTCCGGGAGTAATATCACCAAGAAGGTTTGCAGCTCCTCCATTTAAAGCATCAACGAATAGCTTAGTAAAGACCCCTCCTTCATCATTCTCCAACGCATACTGATTTGCAGCTGAAGCAGCCATAATGGTAACTCCGCTACTAAGCTTTGAAACTTCTTTGTCAGTGTTGTCTGAACCCAAAGCACCTGAATGGCAACAATCAAGAATTACAATCTTATTTCTTGCCTTTGACTCATTTACGATTTTGAGTATTTCACTCATTGACAACCCATCATCGCCCTTTTGCGTATCAGATGAAATTATGTATCCACCGTATGCGTCAATGTGACCATGCCCTGAGAAGTAAAGAAGAGCAATATCATTATCGTCTTCAAATAACGCCTTTATTTGACCCTTTAAATCCACCCTTGTTATTGCTGATTGAGAATCGCTTGCTGTTTCTATTTTGACATCAAAGTTCCTAGTTCCATCAGCATGATATTCAAGTACATTTTTTACACTGAAAGCATCTTCTAAGCACCCATTCAGACAGCTTATATGACTATAGTAATTGATTCCAACAACCAGTGCTTTTCTCATTCGATCTCCTATGCTAAATCTCTAATTGCCTTTATAATTGAATCTGTATTCCAACCAACAATCCTCTGTGCATTTTGTTTTACTGTAACCGATGTTTTTTGTGAACCCCAAGGTTCAATTGCAATAATCTTTTTATCAAGACTATTAGCTATTCTAATTTCCTTCTGAATCCATTTGGAATATGAAGAGTATACTCCGGCTAAAATGATAATGACGCTACAGGGTTTGACTTTTGCCTTAATTGCAAGTTCTAGTTCATGATCTGTACCAGCATTGTGTATTGGATCATTTTTAGGTACAGAATAGTTATTGAAGTTGAAGTAAGGTCTGTTGGACAGCATTTTGTTTAAATTCTCATATGTATCTGAGTAAGCCCATGAATGTGATATGAATAAATTATAGGTTCTCATATTTCCTCCGCTACACTATTTTTAGTAGATTTAAATACTTAAGAAATTTTTGTCAATCTAATTAATGAGCTTGTGCTATATTTTTATATTGACATATATTATATTCTCAACCTGATAATTGATATGAGTACTCATTTATAAAAAATACACGGAGGAAAAATGAAGATGAAAAATATTTGTGAGATTTGTGGATCACCATTAAAAGGTGTGCGGTCATGGGATAAAGCCAATAAAGACAATTACAATGTTCATTGTCACTATTGTGGCAACTATTGCATTGATTACTCAATAATTGAACAACTAAAGGACGAAAATATTAGTTTTGAAAGGTTTTCTGAAGTGACAAGATTAGATTCCAATTATGGCAAAAAAACACCAACACTAATCGATAGTATTGAACGTTTCAAGGTGCTTGCAAAAACACATAATGTCGATATTTGTGATAGCAAATATGATGATCTACGAAAAAAATTCAGGTTAGCATTTGATGCTCTTGATAGAGTTGAGAACTTTGAAGACCTTAATTGGAAAATCAGACAAGATAGGTTAAAGGAGTTTAACGATCAGACATATCATCATCCTAACATTAAAAACTATAGTGAGCTACTTCATAATCAGTTGAAAATTGTTATTCAGCAAGAAGATATAGATAAGGAGCTAAAGCAAAAGTTTGAACTGCTCAAATCTGCATATAATGTTATTGATATGGGAAGAGAGGTTTTAAGAGATATTGAATATTAGTATTGTTAATTTCAATCTATTTAGTTAATAAATATTAATAATAGTTAATATATCAGAGTAGAGTAATGCAGGAGCAGGCAGTAAAATGCCTGTTCTTGTTTTTATAAGCTGGTTTGTTTGGTGTCTGTCAAAGTTTACATAAATATTACTATAGTAATAAATCTATTATTTATTGACAAACCACTTCATTAAATCAAGTATTAATATGCTAAACGTACAGTCCATTTATGGGCTGTGGAAGCACTTGGTTAATCCTTTCCGAGTGCTTCTTTTTTTATACTTTTGCTCCTAAATAATGGAGGAAAGGACTTGACTGGTGTGTGGCTATAGTTACTGTGGAACCATGTTTAGCGACAAAATAAAAACAAAAAAGGAAAAAAACATGGCAAACATTATACCACAGAGTGAGAAATTAGCAGAGATTATTATTGAGGTTCTACTTGATCCAGATACAATTGGCACTTATGTATATCAGGGAGATATTTTTAACAAGTGCCAAATGCTTGATGAATGGGTGAGAAACTTAAAACTTACAGGGCTTGTTGCAAATGGCTACACAGTAAATCAACAGGAGTGGGATAGACTTGCTTGTGAATATCTAAAAGATTAATTCAATAGTTATTTTACACCACCTTAGCTCGTAAACTAAGGTGGCTTCTCTCACTGGTACAGCTTTGTCGGTAATAATAGCTAAACATAAAGCTCTTTAATGAGCTTGGGAAGCACTTGGTTAATCCTTTTCCGAGTGCTTCTTTTTTATACTTTTGCTCCTAAATAATGAAGGAAAGGACTTGACTGGTGCGTGGCTATAGTTACTGTGGAACCATGTTTAGCGACAAAATAAAATGAAAAGGATTGAAAAATGAGAGAACAAAAATTAGCCACTGAATATGATAATAAAGGACGTCTCTGGATAGATTGTTGTGAGTGTACTTGCGGTATTAATGGAAACCAAAGTTGCTCCAGCGGTTTAAAATGCATAAGTAAGTTTAAAGGTGGTTGTATAGAAGGAACTTTGCAAGAGCAGTATAAGTCATTATTAAAACCATTTAAACCGGGTTGTTAATAATATTTTAAAGATTTCAAAGGCTGAGTTGTTTTCTCAGTCTTTTTTTTTGCCAATCTTGTGCAGGTTTTCGCCAAACTCATGAAGATTAAGCAATCACAAGTTTGGCAGTAAATAGTTTTTGCCATTTTAGTGGTTGGGCTAATCAGCATTTAAGAATTGCCAAGGATTTTGTAATGCTATTGAAGAAATTGTAATTTTCGCCAAAATGCTTTTCAGAGGGATGTCCGTTTGTAAGTTGTTTAAAATTAAGCTGATAGTTTAAGATCGTCGCTCATATTGCCACTGCCATACTCCCTAACCCCCCATAATTGTCCTATAATTCATTATAGGAGTGACCATTATGATTCGTGAGCTTACAGAAAAAATGAAAAAGGAAAGATTCATTCTCTTTCTTGGTGCAGGGTTTAATTATAATGCAAAAACAAGCAGAAACAATAACATACCCTTAGGCAATGATCTGAAACTGGAAATTATTAAGAACTTTTTAAAAATAGACAGACATCACCCGCACTACCTAGAACTACTAGACTATTCACTTAGTGATTTAGCTCAGTATTCTAAAAGAGAGAAAAACTACCATGATTTTAACAATTTCCTGATCGACATTTTCACAAATACTAAACCATTAAATTACCATGAAGACTTCACTATCTATCCTTGGAAAAAAATCTACACAACAAATATTGATGATTTAGTTGAAAATATTTATAGAGATTCGGGAAAAGAGCTGATTATTCAAAATAGCAGAATCAAAACTAACACAAATTCATTAAGGATGAAGAACACTCTAGAATACATCAAACTCCATGGATGTGTTAACAATAAGAGTGGAGGGTTCGTCTTCAGCCGTAATGAATATTTAGACTCTATGATGACTTTTTCTGACTATAGGTTCAACTCTTTTTCAATGGACATGCTAACTCATTCTTTTCTTTTTGTTGGTTCTGAGTTCGATGAAATGAACTTAGATTACATATTAAACCAATACATGAGAGAAGGAACTACTACAATGAGAGGAGATATCTATTTTGTTAATCCTAAACCATCACTGAAGTTGAAAGCTAAAATCAAAGATATTAAGGGAAATTTAATTCAAATGACCGCGAAAAATTTCATTGAAGAAATTAAACGGAATGATATGATTAGCATTGTAGATGAGTATAAAGACCGAGAAATATATCATCACCAATTCTACACGTGGGATTTTGTTAGGAGTGAAATTTGCTTCAAGGGTAAGAAAGAATATAAATCAAAGTTATTCTTTGGCTATGAGGCATTGTGGATGGACATCTTCTATGATTACGACTTCATTACCCCTCAAGTAAAGAAAGTTATAACAAATGTCGAATCATTAAATTGCTCATTCACATTCAATTATTATGGAGATTCTTTTACGGGAAAGACAACATTTATCATGAGACTATTTGAAGCTTTCTCAAAACTTAACTATGAAACTTTATATTATTTTGGTCCAAAACTTTCAAGTGCATATCTGAAAACATATATCACGAGAATCGACAAACCATTAGTTGTATTTATTGATAACGGCTATCAATCATATGGCAAAATTAATGAGATCATTGAGGATTTTAGAAATAAGAAAATCATCTTTATTACAACTTCAAGAAAGTTCATGCATGTCAAAAAAAGACATTTACTACCTCACATGAGAAGCAATGAAATAGATTTTCGCTTAATATTCAACAAAGAATTGAATAGTGTAATTTCGAAAAAACTAGAAGAAAAAGGACTTCTAGGTGCATATAAGAAATTAACTCATGATGAAAGGATTGAACTTTTTTCCAAAAAAAATGATATTATAAGTATTTTATATGGCATTTCAAACTCTGATATTATTAGGGAGAGAATACAAGATCAATTGAAAGACATACTATATTCTTCAAACAAAAAAGATTCTTTTGCTAGTGATTTACTATTGAAACTTGCAATTTTTGATACTTTTGACTTACCCTATTTTGAATTAAATTTGCTTAAATGTGTTCATAATCACTCAGATAAAAGAATCTTATTTGATGTAGATGATTTTTTAATGCAATATGATAAGTTTAGCGCAGATATGATCGAGAAAGTTTTTGAAGCAAAAAACTTTTTTAGTTTTGATTTTAAATCTAAAAGATTGAAAATAAGGAGTGATGTCACTTCTGAAATAATTATTGATACTTGTAGTTCTAAGCAGATCGTTCTTGCAATTAAGGAAGTTCTACTATTTATTGCACCTCAAATATCAGAATACGATTACAATGCGTATAAACAGATTTTCGAAGCCTTATGTAGATATAAATTGTTGACAAAAAGGCTAAAACTGTCACCTTCAAGTATTGAGCAACTTTTTAAATCTGTTATGAGCAGTTATGAAGATACGAGTTTTTATTGGTTACAAAGAGGACTATTTGAACAAGACAAAAAGGATTTTGATGTGGCCTATAATTATATATTGCAGGCAGAATCGATTAATCCTAAATCATATCAGATACATCATGCTAGGGGGAGAAATTTACTTAGGATGGCTAACAACTCAGATGATTTGACAATAGCATACGCATACTTTATTGAAGGTGAAAAAGTACTAAAAGATCTAATTAGAAAAGAAAGCAATAGGAGAAATCCGGAATACTTAACTTACTCTGTTCATTCTTACATTTTTGAGAAAATTCAATTTTATTCGCATATGAGTGTAGACTTTAATCAGGAAAAGAAAGATACGTTAATCGAAGATTTAAATATGATAAAAAAATGTCTATCAAAAGACAGAAATGACAAAATGATAAAAGATTTAATTCCAGGATTTAAGAAACTTCTGTGTAGAGCTGAGCTAATTGAATCTGTTGGAATTGATATTGATGAACTTGCAATTGTAGGAAATGTCATAGATTATTCTTATGATGCAACTGAGATTTACTACTAGAGTGTTTCTGATTCTTTAAAATATAATAATGATGGAATTGATATATGATTAGGAAATTGAGATTTTAGGAACTTCGTGCTTCCGGAACAGATTATAGAAAAGGATTGGAACTGGCATTCTGGAGTCAGCAATTCGCCAATGCTTCAATCTGTCTGGATGAACTATAAGGTAACACCTGCTTTGTAGAGACACAACATTTTATATCCCCTAACCTCAGACGTTGCATGCAGCTTCTATACAGTGGTCACATACTCAACAGCTCTGCCAACCGCGTAGAGGCAACCGGACGGTTGTCTCAATAAATGTGTAAACCATGATTTACCGGATTCAAGGATTACACGATTCCCAATCGACGCATAGGCGTCAGTATCAACCGGGGACATGGGTAACAAAATAGACTGACAAACTGTGTAAAAACCCAAGATCTTTTTTTCCACCTTCGCAATGGTCTTTTGACCTTGCGAATGGTGAGATTCTGCTTCACTTGGCAACCATTGCGAAGGTTTATCAACCATTCGCAAGGTTTTAATCTTTGTAATCGTAATCCACAATATAATAGTCGATTGGTTTCTGTCGGTGAAAATCATACCCTAATTTCTTGTTTATATTCTTGTCATATTTGCACACTTGTTAATGTGTACAAACCTAAGACATAGGTAGCAAAATAGACTGACAGACTGTGTAAAAACCCAAGATTTTTTCTTACACCTTCGCAATGGTCTTTTGACCTTGCGAATGGTGAGATTCTGCTTCACTTGGCAACCATTGCGAAGGTTTATCAACCATTCGCAAGGTTTTAATCTTTGTAATCGTAATCCACAATATAATAGTCGATTGGTTTCTGTCTGTGAAAATCATACCCTAATTTCTTGTTTATATTCTTGTCATATTTGCACACTTGTTAATGTGTACAAACCTAAGACATAGGTAACAAAATAGACTGGCAGCCTGTGTAAAAAACAAGGTTTTTTTTTCCACCTACGCAATGGTCTTTTGACCTTGCGAATGGTGAGATTCGGCTTCACTTGGCAACCATTGCGAAGGTTTATCAACCATTCGCAAGGTCTTAATCTTTGTAATCGGAATCATCAATGTTGAGTTACATCTCAGCACCTTAGCTTTTTCTTTAAGTTCTGGATTATACCATAGTTTAATGTTTATATTCTTGTCATATTTGCACACTTGTTAATGAATACACACACCAAATCGGAAAAATTAGATTTACTCCCAGTGTGTGTAAAGCGTAATTTTTGTCGTTTCTTTTGTTCAAAGTACATTCCCTTTCCCGACTTTATCGGGACTCAAGGAACTTCTAACTCTATATTTTTCAGTATTTTAAGAGTACTGTTTTATACGGAATGCTTATCCCAATCACCCAAAAAAAGGCTGTCACAAATTGCAACAGCCTTATACAATGTTATCTATTTCAGATTATGCTTTTATAACGAAAAGGTGAACTTCCTTACCGTTGATATCCCATTTCTGCATATCTTCAGTAACTTCTGTTTCTGAAATGGTCTCATTTGTGAGAGTTTCAGATTTGATGTATTCCCCGAATTCTTCGAAAACCTTACCAATAACTTCATCAGCAAAATAGTGAACAACTATTCTGTCCATAATGTCAAAGTTACTGTCTTTTCTTGTAAACTGAATCTTATTTACCAGCTCACGGGCATAACCTTCATTAATCAGTTCATCTGTAAGTTTTGTATCAAGAGCAACGAATATATCCTTGTCCTTTTCAAAGACAAAGCCTTCTTTTTCCTCTATGGAGAAGATCAGGTCAGCTTCTTCAATATGAAGTGTCTGTCCGTCTGTCTCAATGAAAAACTTCTCGTTTTTATTGAAAGCTGCCAGAATATGAGCAGGATCAGTCTTCTGAAGCGCACTCTGGATTGCTTTCATATATTTACCATACTTCGGTCCTATTGTCTTGAAGTTAGGTTTTACCGTATAAGATACAATTGAATCTGATTCTGAAAGATATTTGATCTCTTTAACATTGATCTCTTCCTTAACCAGTTCTTCCATTGCAGAGATATATTCTTTCTGTGCTTCCGGTACATACAGAGCTCCGAGAGTCTGTCTTACCTTAAGCTGAGAAGTGTTTCTTGCCGCTCTACCGAGAGTAACAACATCCACAACCGCTTTCATTCTCTTTTCGATGTCTACATCAATCAGATCTTCTCTGACACCTGGGAATTCCTGCAGATGAACGCTTTCACCGTTGTTGAGGTTACCATAGATTTCTTCGGAAATATACGGAGCAAACGGAGCCATCATTTTGGTTGTTTCGGAAAGAACATACCATAATGTCATGTAAGCGTTTTTCTTGTCATCTGTGACTGTCATTTCCCAGTATCTTCTTCTGGATCTTCTTACATACCAGTTACTGATATCATCAAGAACAAAGCTCTGGATAAGTCTTACACTTCTGGTAAGATCGTATTTATCGTTATTTTCCTGAACAGTCTTAACAACAGTGTTCAATCTGGATAATATCCATTTATCAAGTTCGTTATCTGTATTAAAATCATACTCGTAATCAAGCGCATCGAAAGAATCGATATTAGCGTATGTAGCATAGAATGAGTATACGTTTTTCAATGTGTTTATCAGCTTACTGACAATCTCTTCCACACCTTTAACGTCAAACTTTGTCGGAACCCATGGAGGGCTTACAGCAAGCAGGAACCATCTGATAGCATCTGCACCGTATTTATCCATCATTTCCATTGGATTAACTGTATTACCGATACGTTTACTCATCTTTTTACCTTTAGCATCAAGGATGAGATCGTTCACCAGAACGTTTTTATATGGTGCTTTACCTGTAACGAAAGTTGAGATTGCAAGCAGAGAATAGAACCAGCCACGAGTCTGATCAATACCTTCACAGATAAAGTCAGCCGGGAAAAGTTCTTTGTCGAATCTGTCTTTGTTTTCAAACGGATAATGCCATTGAGCAAACGGCATTGCACCACTGTCAAACCAGCAGTCGATAACTTCCGGAGTTCTTTCCATTTTCCCGCCGCATGAACATGTTAACTGTACATCATCAACATACGGTCTGTGCAGATCGATATCCGCGGGTACTTTCTCGCCGTTCTTTAGTGTTCCGTGTTCAACCAGATCAGCAATAGAGCCAATACTTTTACGTTCGCCGCAGTCTGTACAAATCCAGAGATTTAATGGTGTTCCCCAGAATCTGTCACGACTTAACGCCCAGTCCACGTTGTTCTCAAGCCATTCACCGAATCTTTTTTCTCCGACAAATGAAGGATACCAGTTAACGCCTTTGTTGTTGCTGATTAACTGTTCCTTGAACTCAGTAGTTTTGATGTACCAGCTGGAACGTGCAAAATACAGGAGTGGAGAATCACATCTCCAGCAGAACGGATAAGTGTGAAGAATCTGCTCTCTTCTGTAAAGCAGACCTCTTTCCTTCAGATTTCTGATAATTGATTTATCTGCATCTTTAACAAATTCACCTTTCCAGTCTGTAACCTGTTCAGTAAACTTTCCGGCACCGTCAACAGGCTGAATAACAGGTAAGTTATATTTTCTTCCAAGGTTATAGTCATCCTGTCCGAACGCAGGTGCTGTATGCACAATACCTGTACCGTCACCCATGGTAACATAGTCAGCCAGTCCGACAAACCAGGCTTTTGTTTCCGGTTTTACAAAGCTGAATAAAGGTTCGTATTCCTTGTACTCGAGTTCATTTCCAATATATTCTTCGATTTCTTCGTAATCACCGTCAATAACAGAAAGTCTTTCTTTGGCGAGGATCAGATATTCTTCGTTATGTTTAATCTTAACATACTTTTCGTCAGGATGCACAACCAGAGCAGCGTTTGAGATTAATGTCCATGGTGTGGTTGTCCAGGCGAGGAAGTATGTATTCTCTGCATCTTTCATCTTGAATTTGATGAAAACAGAAGGATCTTCTGCGTCTTTGTAACCCTGAGCAACTTCATGACTGGAAAGCGGAGTACCGCAGCTCGGGCAATAAGGAACAATCTTGTGACCTTTATAGATCAGTCCTTTTTCATGGAACTGATTAAGTATCCACCAGACAGTTTCAATGTACTCGTTCTTGAGTGTAATATAGGCATTATCAAGATCAAGCCAGTAACCCATTGTTCTGGTCATTTCACGCCATTCTTTCTCGTATGAGAAAACGGATTCGCGGCACTTTTTATTGAAAGGTTCGATACCGTAGTCTTCGATACCTTTTTTATCTTTAAGTCCAAGTTGTTTTTCAACTTCAATTTCAACAGGGAGACCATGTGTGTCCCAACCTGCTTTACGTTTTACCTGAAATCCCTGCATTGTCTTGTAACGGCAGATTGTGTCCTTGATTGCTCTGGACATCATGTG
Source organism: Cloacimonadales bacterium (SeqCode) (assembly GCA_942492065.1). Taxonomy (GTDB): domain Bacteria; phylum Cloacimonadota; class Cloacimonadia; order Cloacimonadales; family JAIOQZ01. The sequence goes on from CALODV010000013.1 coordinate 108,014, forward strand.
ATGGATTCCCGGCTTACCGTTAGCAGTTGGTGGACCTTCGAAGAATACAAATGCTTCTTTACCTTCACGGTTCTCTATGGATTTATTTTCCGTATCATTTTGCTGCCAGTATTCTCTGACTCTTTTTTCAAAATCTGATGCTTTTTCTTTTATATTAATACTTTTATACATTCAGTTCTCCTTAAATTCTATCTGACTCTACCCTATTCCTGAGTCTCTTCTTCTTCAAAGCTTTCTTTGAAATGCTCATAAAGTTCAGGGATACCTTCACAATATTCTTTCCATTTTGCGAATGATTTTTCTTTATCAACACATTTTGGACAAATAATTAGGAGATTCTCCTGATTAGTTCCAATCCACCCTCTGTCAAAACACTTTTTACAGCTTTTTTTTATCCTTGATTCGGCAGCAAATTCTTTAGCAGCCTCAAGATGTTTTTCTTCCAGGATATACATTTTATCTCCTTTCTCAGATTAATCTATGTCTGTTAATCCTTTAGACTTATATACTTTTATTACGGGATCAGCAAGTTTTTCCGTATCGAGCAGTCTTACCTGATATTGCAGTCTCAATACTTTTTTAACATCTTCCCCGCCTTTAAACTTAAATCGCTTTGTTATTCTGCTGGCTATCTCTTTTCCATCTTCCGTAAACAGAGCAACATAGATGGGGACATCATGATCAACTGAAGACTCATTTTTAACATAAAAACTGATATCTGCGTATCGATCAGACTGCTCTTCAATTTTTATATCATGAAAAACCAGTGATTCTTTCTGATAATCATTATAGCACTTCTTAATATAGAACCCTAACAGTATTGCAACAAGTAAAAGCATTTTTATACCATTAGGAATCCCTCTCCTTTCGGAATTTTTCTGTCCGCCAAAAACAGCCATATCATCTCCTGATTTAATTTAACCATAATTTTCTTGTCAAATCCGGCAAAAATAATTTTAAAGAATTATGCAGATAAATTATATGTCAATGAGAAACCATGATTTTATTTTATAATATTTTGTTAACTCTTTTTTTTCCTTTAGTATATTTTGTACTGAAGTTGAAACTGAAACCGGAAGAATTGAAAGAAAGATTTCATTATTCCGGAGGTAAAGCTGATGTGTGGATACACGCTTCTTCTGTAGGCGAGGTAAATGGAATCAGAGAATTCGTCAGAAGACTTCAGGCTGATTTACCCCACGAAAAAATTCTTGTGACAACTATGACTATCACAGGACAAAAAGCGGCAGAAAATATCCACCCTGATGTGAAATGCTGTCTCCTACCTATAGACTTTTTATTTGTGATCAAAAAAGCAATCAAAACCATGAATCCTGAACTGATCCTGATAGCTGAAACAGAAATCTGGCCGAATATTCTCCATGCTGCCCACAGCAAAGATATCCCTGTATGTTTTATCAATGCCAGACTATCGGAAAAATCTGTGAGAACATACAAGAGATTCAGTATCCTTTTCAATGAGTTATTCAATATGGTAAATCTTGTAATAGCTCAATCTGTAGAAAATGCAGACCGTTTCAAAAAATTGTCGTTCCCAAGGGTTATTAATGGCGGAAATCTGAAGTTCAGTCTGAATTTGCGAGATGTAAACATCATAGAGGAGCGACGGAAGCTATATATTAATGATAGTGATTTTGTAATAACATGGGGGAGCTCCAGACCCGGAGAAGAGCAATTGATAACGGATATCTTCCCATTACTGAATGACAAGGTAAAGAATCTGAGATTTATTATTGTGCCGAGACACCTGAACAGACTTGATGAGATAAAAGAAATTCTTTCAAATCTGGATTTCAGTTTACTCTCTGAAAACAGGAACACACAAGTAATTGTAGTTGATAAAATGGGGATTCTGCCTGAGATGTACGCTGTTGCCGACATCTGTATTACAGGAGGAAGCTTTGTTCCTATTGGCGGACATAATCCCCTGGAAGCCGCATACTATGCCAAGCCAGGGATAATTGGAAAATTCTATGATAACTGCCGTTATTCCGTTGAACAGCTTAAAAAACATAATGGTATAGTTGTCAGCAGCAGGAGTACAATACTGGAGAACATAATTTTTCTTTATGAAAACCCTGATGAGAGAAAAGAATTAGGATTGAATGCGAAGAAAGTATTAGAAGTTAACAGGGATAGTCTGGATAATCACCTTAAAGCAGTTAAGGCTTATATAAAAGGATAAAAATTTAACACCTTACAAAAGAAATCAGCTGTATTGTATTAAGACCGTATCAAGTAACATTAACATCCTCGGAGATATCTGTCATATTTCTTTTTTTAAAATACTCACTCTTCTCAAACACCATCATGAAATGTACCAGAGATTTATATCTCAATAAATCATCATCTTCAAATACTGTAATTACCTCACCGTTTTTTTTTGTAACGGTATAGTAGTTACTTGCGATATTGGGTCTAAAGAAGCTGAGTAGAAATCTCTTCACATTAAGTCTGGGCTCAGATATCAAACTTATATCTTTAAACTTGACAGTTTCCCCATTAGGAAGATGAAATTCATTTAAACAACTCATTTGTAACCTTGTATATGTTTTTGAGTAAATAGGTTCAGCAAAGTGATAATTGTCAATTCATTTATAAAATAAAAAATAAATATTGACAGCGAATATGCCTATTTTTTTCTTTTGCATGAGATTATGAAAATCGGAGGAACTAATGCCTAATCATAAGTCGTGTGCAAAGAGATTGCGACAAGATAAGAAAAGAAACGCCAGAAATCACTATGTAAAGTCTACTATTAAGTCTTTATCAAAAAAAATCAGAAGTGATATTCCTGTTGAAGAAAAAGAACAACTTATGCATGAAATTTATTCTAAGCTGGATAAAGCAGCTAAGAGAAATATTATTCATAAAAGAACTGCATCCAGAAGAAAATCAAGACTGGCACTTTACTTTAAAAAAGTTCAAGCGGAAGCTGCACAATAAAGCTAAGGCAGACTTAAGTCTGCCTTTCTTTTTGGAGAGACCATGTTAAAATTCGTAAAAAACCTTAAACAAAAACTTGCACGTACAAAAAACAATTTCATAGGCAAGATTGCCGAAACAATAAAACTGAGAGGAAAAGTCGACGAAGAACTGATGGAAGAACTTGAAGAAATTCTTATCCAGGCAGACGTTGGAATCGACCTCAGTATAGATATTATAGATAAGCTCAGAGAAGAAGTAAGATTTCACAAGATCACTGATGTAGAAGAAGTAAGAATAAAGCTGCAAAACATAATGAGCGAGCAGTTCCTGTCTGATACTAAAGCACAGGAAGAGTCCGGAGACACTAGTCTTTCAATTGCTGAAATAGAAAATACATCAATCAGACCTTTCATCATGCTGTTTGTTGGAGTTAACGGTGTAGGTAAAACCACTTCAATTGGAAAACTGGCTCAGAGATTCAGAAAATCAGGAAAGTCAGTAATGCTTGTTGCAGGAGACACATTCCGTGCTGCAGCCATTGAACAGCTTGATATCTGGGCAAACAGAGCCGGGGTTGATATAGTCAAACAGGAACAAGGTTCTGATCCTTCCTCAGTAGTTTATGACAGTCTTGTTTCTGCTAAACACAAAAATACAGATATAGTTTTGATAGATACTGCCGGTAGACAACACAATAAAGTCAATCTGATGAATGAACTGAATAAAATTCGAAGAACCATCAAGAAAGTTGTACCTGAAGGACCACACGAAGTATTTCTGGTGATTGATGCTACAACCGGTCAGAATGCTGTAACACAAGCTGAGATGTTCGACAAGGCTGCCGACCTGACAGGTCTGGTGCTGACTAAGTTGGATGGCACTGCTAAAGGTGGAATTGTCATGAGTATACAGCATAAATTCAGTATACCGGTAAAGCTTATCGGTGTTGGAGAACAAATAGATGACTTGAGAGATTTTGATCCTCAGGAATTCGTAGAAGCTTTCTTTAAAGAATGAGATGATTACCACTAAAACAGTAACATTAAACGAAAATATTATACAGTATGTTCTGGATTCAGTAAATCCTGAGCATACTGTTTTTGTATTACCTACATTCAAAAATAAATCCGATGCAATGTTGAGATTCTTGGACAAGTGGAATTTTACCAACACAGTTTTTTACTCTTTCGAAGAATTTAAATCACTTTTCTTTAAGTCGGATTTTCCGGTTATATCCTCAGATAAAAGAAAGCTGCTGTTGTACTCTGTGATGGATGACCAACTCAAATCTGAGCTCAGAATTACAGATTATTTCTCAGCAATAAGTTTTATGGATAATTTTTTCGATTTCTGGGAAGAAATATTTGATGAATGTGTAGATCCTAATACTTTACTGGATACTCTGCAAAAAGAATCAGGAGCATTGCTTCTCGAAGAGCAAAAAGATTTTTACAAATTTGTTTTGGAACTGCTTAACAAGTACGATAAGAAGCTGACAGCAAATAAGCTCACAGATAAAATCTTCCTGATCAATAAAGATAGAATTTCCATACCAGCAGAACTGGACTTGATAGAGCGATTTGTGTTTGTGAATCAATACTATTTTTCCAACCTCGAAGAGAGCTTACTCAAAACACTGCAGGAGCAGAATAAATCCTGCCTTAAATTTAATCAATACACTAAAAGAGCTGATCATTCTGATGAGGAAGAAATAACCTTTGAAGAGCAGACTGATTTAAGACTGAAAAACATTGAGATCATTGAAGTACCTGATAATTATTCCATGTATCTGGAATTCCTGCAACATTATGAGCTCAATACCAAGACTATCGTCCTGAATAACTCTACAGCAAAAGATGAGATAGCTGTTATCCTGGCAGATAAATACAAAATGCAGGGAAGTGAAAACAGCCTGGTTAATTTGTTTGAGTTCTTAACAAACCTGACAGCACTTACTGAAAATGCAAAAATTGAGAGTTCAGGAGCAATATTCTTTTCATTAGAAGATCTCAGAGCTTTTTTCTCAATCGATTACAATCATAAATATTCAAAACATAAAGCATCCAGTTATCATTATATTATTTCTGATAAACTAACACTTCTTCAGATAAAGAAATCGTATCTAAGTATCAGTTTTGAAAAACTCTCCTGTGTGTTCAAATCTAATAAAGAAGTAACCAACATCTTAAATATATACAAAAATCTTATAAACATGCTTCTCACAGAGAATCTGTCACTTATAGAATTTATAACATATCTGTTCGAGCATTTTGATTTCTGCCTTGATAAGAATAACTGCCAAAGCTTCTGGAAATCTTACTATGATCTGGACAGTGCTTATAAACATGAATTCCCGGTGGACATCAATCATGTATTTACCACCAACACCTGCCTGAATCATCTCAAACTCTTTATGGATATTTATAAAACAGCGAGTACTATAAACAATGCTGCGGAATCCATAGAATTCACAGCACTGAACAATACCAGAAACATTTTCCCAGAAACTCCTGTGATTGTTCTTCATGCAGAAGAAAGAATTCTGCCTTCCAGCCCCAAAAAACAATTCCTCTTTAATGATAGTCAACGCAAAACCCTTGGACTTAAAACCTATGAGCATATACGTTCCAGAGAAAAATACTATTTCTTCAGGCTAATTGCTAATGCTGAATCGGCTGTTATCATCTCCATAAACAATATTGAAAAAGATATATCAGTAAGCAGTTTTGTTGAAAACTTGAAGTGCCAACTGGAAACAAATAACAATATTAATTACAGTTTTACAAAAAAAGACAGCTTCGCTCAAAGATTTCATGAAGCTTTAGAAATGGTAACAGGTGAGTCTTCATTTAACAATGAAGAAGCTACAGGGCTCATCCTCCCATTTGAAAAAGACGTATTTTTAAAAGACCGACAAATCAGGATATCTCCATCATCATATAAAATACTCATTGATAACCCGATAGATTATTATTTCAGAAATATACTAAGACTAACTCCATTAGAGTGGAAACCGGAGAACATTATTACCCCCCTTGTCTTTGGTATAATCTTCCATGAAATCATGAACTGCATCTTTGCTGAAATCAGAAAGAACAATAGATTCCGTAATAATACTCTTTTCAATAAAAATGAACTCAGCTCACTGATTGATAATGCAGTCGATGAAATTTTCTCACCGGGACACAATTCTGAACTGATATATCAAATCCCGGGTAATATGTCTCTTGATTTTTACAAAACCCACGTAATTCCCTTTATTACAGACAGTGTCCGTGTCTTCATCAACTCTCTCAAAGAGCTGATTAAAATTTCCCCTGATAACCAGCCTGAGATATTCATTGAAGGCGAGTTTGCTCCTGAGATTGAGAAGAAAGGGATTGAGCTTGTAAACACCCCAGAATACAAGGTGATTCTAAGAGGAAGAGCGGATCTGATACTTTACTCAAAATATTATAATTCATACTATATAATTGATTTTAAAAGTGCTGAGCAGAAATCAATATATAACAAAGACTACATTAAACAACTGGAGTTTTACAAATTTCTGTATTTCTTCAGAGATGGCAGGTTCAGGTTCTCTGGTAAAATTTACAGAATGCTTATGTTTCTGATGGATCATTCTCAAATTGTTAATGACGGCGAAGAAACAGATATTCAGGAAAAAGTCCGCGATTTCTTCGATGACTTATTTACTAAGGAGAATCTCACTCCTCCGGAAAGCAAATCGAAAATAAAAGATGATTTCAAAGAATTGTACAGGATATGACAGACTCATGAAAAATAATATTAAGGCAAAAATAATATCTGCAAGTGCCGGAACAGGTAAAACATTCAGATTATCCATAGAATACATTGAAACCTTGCTTAAACAGCCAGAGCCAAGAAATCCTGAATTCTACAAAGAAATTGTTGTACTGACCTTTACTAAAAAAGCTACAGCAGAAATTGCTGAAAGAATTGTCAGTCACCTGAAAAACATTATTGAAGATCCAAATGGGAAAGGTTATGATATTATAGCCCAACTGGGAAAACTCAGACAGGCTGATTTCGATTTTCTGAAACAGATTTACCTGAATATAATATCCAATAAACATAACTTCCGAATACAGACAATAGACTCATTCTTCGGCACTCTCTTTCAGAGTATTGTAACCCCGGCATTTCATATTGATGATTATGAAATTGTCCATGAGCAGAAACCGGAGATATACGCTTTATTACTGGAACAGATAATTAATGAAGACAGTTTTCATTTTTTAGTTAAAAAATACCTGCATAAAGGTAAAGAAATTACAATGTACGAATCCCTGATCAAGGGACTTCTTGCCAATCGTTGGATCATTGAAAATACTGACACTGATATTTTCGGTGACACTGATCACCTTAAAGGATTTGTTAAGGAAGCTTTAAAAACATACAGAAACAATTTCATCAAGCAATTACAATTAATTATTGAATCTGAAAATGTTAAACTCCAAGATGTTTTCATGTCCACATTCCCTTTTAAGTCAGTATTAGAACATAATGGTATTAACAAAGAGAATCTGGGAGAATTACTTCCCGGGTTTATGACCGATATTGAACTTAAACATAATTGCGCAAAGCTGAATCCTGAGAAAATTTTCAAGAAGAAGATTCGAACTAGTTTCGATCAGGAGAACAAGCTTATTTATGATTTCCTGCTCTCGGCAGTTCTGTTCGATGTCTTTATTGATCAACGTATCCTGGTAGATACAGGTTTAAAGGTTTTCCAATATTATGATGAAATTGTCCGCACAATAAAATCCTTCACACATGACGATATACTGTATTATACTCTATCTGTAATGCAAGCCAATAATTCCTTGATCAACAGGGACAACTTTGTGACGAATCAATTCTATGAGCTGCTTTCTCATAGAATCAGTTTCCTTTTGATTGATGAGTTTCAGGACACAAATGTCAATCAGTGGAACCTTATAAGACCTGTAATCAGTGAACTTATCAGCGGATCGGGAATCAAAGACTACTCCGGTTTTGTTATTGTGGGTGACGAAAAGCAGGCCATTTACGGTTGGCGTGGTGGAGAAAGCAAACTACTCAGTGCCATAGAAAAGATGTTCCCGGAAAGTGAAAACATGATTATCACAGAGCAGCTCTCCACTAGTTACAGATCCTCCGCTGCAGTTATAGACTATGTTAACATGCTGTTTTCTGCTGATACCGGTTTATCTGCTTATATGAAAAAGGCATGTATAGAATGGGATTATCCTCAGGTCAATTATCTCGATAGTGCTCAACTCGGTTATCTCAAAGTAAAATTTGAGAGCTATGCTAAAGGACAGAAAGATTTTCTATTCCAGAGATTTGCCGCATTCTTCCATTCATACTGGGAGAATAATGCTTTTATCAGAGAAGGCAGGACAGCAATCATCGCGAGAAAAAACAGTGATCTTGCAGAAATTGCCATGCTGCTGGGAAATTATGATATCCCCTTCCAGATCAGCAGTTCCCAATCTATAATAAATCACCAGGCAGTTAAACAGATTACTAATGTTATAAAATATCTGGCTTTCAGCAATTTTACCGATCTGCTAGTCGTGCTGAGATCGAACGCAGTTAATATGGATTCATCGGCATTTTACAGATATTGTGAATTATTCCGATCTAAAGCAGTCAATTCTGATTCTCAACTAGACTTCACTTTGCAGATAAATTGCCTTAGAGAGATGGATCTCAATTATACTAATCTGATTGCAGATTTTTTCTATCATTTAAAAAAAGAAAGCAGCCTTTCAGTAAAAGTTAGCCGTATTGTAGATTTCTTTGGATTAAACCAGAAGTACACATCGGATAATGATGCAAGAGCATTAATTAAGTTTATAAATGCAGTCAGAGTATATGAAGCTGCAAATCCGCACTACTCTATGCAGAAATTTCTGTCTTATATATATGACAATGAGGATGAGACAGAGTTCAAACAGGAGTCCACCGAACAGAAATCAGGTGTAACCTTACTAACAATACATAAATCAAAAGGTCTCGAATATGACAGCGTTTTCCTTTTAACACAGTTTTCAGGAAGCAATCCTCAGGCAAACAGTTTGAATTTTAACTACTGGTATAAATATAATGAAGATTTTTCAGAGATGCAAAACCAGCTTCTTTTCCTGAATCTGCATGGTTCAACAATCAGGAGTGCCGAACGTAACAATAGAGATGGTTCAATAATAAACAGAGTTTCAGAGCTGAATATTCATCAAAGAAGTAAAGAGCTGATTGCAGAGATTAATTCTCTTTATGTTGGGCTGACAAGAGCTAAAACATGCTTGTTTCACTACATATACACTCTGGCAAAAGATCGTAATAGTATTAAAGTTTCAAAATCAGAAGACTATCAGTTCAAGCACTATCTGAGCGTAATATACAAACTCCTATCCGAGTCAGATAATTATGATGAAGAAGGTTTTGAATATACTACCGGTATTATTCCTGAATCTGACTTTGAAAGCAGTCTCCCTGTAGATAAGAAAAAGCCAGAACTGAAAGAGTTTTCACAATACTTCAATCTGGGAATACAATCTAAAACCAAAACATTCACCGACAGCAACACTGCCGATATTTATAGTGTAAAGCAAATTGTGGAACGCAAGGCAGATGTGATAGGGAGTCTTGCCCATGACTATCTTTCCTGTATAAAATATAACTCTGAGGATGAACAAAAATCAGCCGAGTCACTGGTTCTTAAAATCTATGGAAATGTTTTCAGCTTACAGGATTTAAGAAGCTTATTCGATCAAGTACAAAAGTGGATTAAAAACAACGAAGAGTACTTTTCCCAAGTCTGGGACAAAATATTCAATGAACAGACCATTTTTGATAAATCAGGAAAAGAGTTCAGAATAGACAGACTTATGATCAACTCAGCAGAGAAGACAATACTTATTCTGGATTACAAGACTGGTGGTATCAGCGAAATCAACCAGTTAAATAACTATTCAGAGATTATTTCCTCCTATGATTATGTAAAAGATGATTTCAAAATAGAAACAAGATATATTAAAATAAACATTTGTTTGTGAAAAGTAAATTATCCTAATTGCAGGCATCACTCTGAGACATACTCTAAGACTGTAGACAATATATTGACACCATATATATTATGTATGGAATTTTATTTTCTGTCTACCATTACGAATATACCACTATGTCATTCTTCGGCAAATATTTCGTCATCTAACAAAAATATTGACTTTTTTATGACAGTGACTACTCTTTTCATGTGCATTGAGTATAAAAAATTTACACCCTGTCAAATATTTAAGGAGGATTACATGAGGCAGAGACTAGTTTTACTCTTCATTATTTTATTATCATTTTCTTATATGTATGGGCAAACTTCAGTTTTGTCCAACGAGGCAAAAAATGTCAGAGCATCTTTAACGACCGATATCATAGTGGGTAATGATCATACCAGAATTCACGAAAGAATACCATCCTGCCCAACAGCACCTGTACCGGCAGACATGGCATCCGGAGTATTGGAGGCAGGATCAATCAGTTGGGATGCAGCTCAGGGAGCTACAGGTTACATGATTTCTCTGGGTACAGACAATCCCCCTACAAACATAGCTAACAGAGTTGATGTTGGAACAGCATTGACATATACATATGCCGGACTTCCCTATGATACTACATTTTACTGGAAAGTTATTCCTTATGAAGCCAATGGAGATGAAGCCGACTGTACTGTATGGCAGTTCCATACCAGAACAGAATTTGCTGTTACTACATTCCCTAATACAGAAACATTTGATAACGGATCACTGCCTAACTTATGGGTAGATGACCCCACAAATGCTGATCCCTGGTCTATAGCAGCCTCAACTCCATCTGTTGATACAGGGCCACAAAATGGTGACCACACTTCAGGTTCCGGTAATTTTATTTACACAGAGGCTTCCGGAAATTATAATCAGACATTTAAACTTAAAACTGTCAGATATGATGTAGCGGGACTTACATCTCCGCAATTCGTATTCTTCTATAATATGTATGGAAGTTCAATGGGAAGTTTAAGCGTAAATATTTATCAGCCGGAATCAGGAACCCAGTTCATGGGTGTTATTCCGACAATATCCGGTAATCAGGGTGATACATGGTTCTCTCAGACCATCGACCTTCTGCCATATAACACCGAACCATTCATTGTTGAATTTGTAGGTATAACAGGTGCAGATTTCCACAGTGATATATGTATTGATGATGTAAGTGTTTATGACAATACAACTCCACCCGGATGTGTTAATGGTTTAATGCCTGTTGACCAGGCAGCAGAAGTCCTGGAGCAAGGTGAGTTAAGCTGGGGAGGTACAATTGGAGCTACAGGTTATTACCTCAGCTTTGGTACAGACAATCCGCCTACTAACATTCTTGATAATGCAGATAGAGCTGACAGTGCATTCTACAACTATACAGGACTGACTTACAGTACTACATATTACTGGCAGGTTACGCCATACAATGCTAATGGTGTAGCCACTAACTGCCCTGTCTGGAGTTTTACAGTTCGCGGCAGTCCAACAATTACAGCCTATCCTTACACTGCAGATTTTGATTCTGGAACGATACCTACATGGTGGGTTCAAAGTCAAAATGATGATATGGACTGGACAATCAATTCAGGTTCAACCAGTTCCACTAATACAGGTCCTTCTTTAGACCATACTTCCGGGGCAGGATTCTATATGTACACTGAAGCCTCAGGATACAATAACTCAACAGCTGTCATTGACACAAGACCATTTGATTTCTCGAACAATGGTTATCCTGTTCTTGAATTCTGGTACCATATGTATGGTGCCGATATGGGAACACTATACATTGATATTTACAACCATGGAACGTCGAGCTGGACTAATGATTTCTTCTCAATAAATGGAGATCAGGGAAATCAATGGCTTGAACAACAAGTTGACCTTACAGTATTTTCAGGGCAAATAGTTACTGTCAGATTCCGTGGTGAAACGGGGAATACCTACTACAGCGACATCGCGGTTGATGATGTCAGCATGCTGAATCTGATTCCTCCTGATAACGACCTTGCCGCACTGTTTGTATCCGGAAATGAGACACCGAGAGCAGGTATAACCTACAGTTACACTGTTACTGTAAGGAATATTGGGTTTAATGATCAGTCTACTTACGATGTGAAACTTTTCGAAGGAGCTACAGAGCTCTCATCAGTACCGGGAGTACCTATTACCCAGGGGCAGAATGTTGATTTTTCTCTGAACTGGACCCCTGCAGTCGAGGGTTATACAGATTTGTACGCCAAGGTTGTACTCACCGGAGATGAATCACCCCTGAATGACACAACCGAACCACTGCGAGTTAATGTCCAGCCGTCACAAACAGGAATTGCCGGTACTGTTACCGATGTATTTGGCGATCCTTTGGATAACGTTCAAATTCTGGTGCAAGAACTTCAAACTGTGGTTTACACAGATGCTGCCGGACACTATGAGTTCCTGGCAATGTCTCCCGACACCTATACAGTTATTGCTTCACTGAATAACTACACCACTCAGACTATTGGTGGAGTACAAGTAGTTCAGGATCAGACTACGATTGTTGATATTATGATGGGACAGGGAGGCATACTTACCGGATACGTAAGAGATACGTTCGACAACCCTGTTTCTGAAGCAGAAGTTACTCTTAGTGATAGCTCTGCAGCCATTACTAACGCTAACGGATTCTATATTTTTGTAAACCTCCCAACTGCGACAGTTAGTCTGACTGCCCGGAAAGAGGGTTATGAATCACATACAATCGATAATATCAACGTAGTATTCGGACAATCCATCGATGTTGATTTCAACATTCTCGAATTTGGCAGAATACATTTAGATGTATCATCCAACACGGGCAATAATAGTGGCGCTATTGCTGTCATGACAGATACATCTGACAATACTGAATACACTGCAATCTCAGATGCCAATGGGGCTATTGACCTGAGCGGAATGTATCCGGGAACTTACAATCTCATTGTTACCAGACCTGATCATGATGAATACACCCAGGATGGAGTGCATATAGTCTCTGGAGACAACACAGCTATTACAATATCTCTAACAGAGTTTTTTACAGCTCCAACTAATATTCACTGGAACAACCAGGATAGACTTCTTGTCTGGCAATGTGGTGAAAGGTTATACAGCACCAGAGTAAATGGAAGCAACGCACTAATTGACGGTTCATCTTACAGTGATAAAGATTCTGATAATAGCGGGAAAGAGCGGGAACTCACAAACTTCCGCGTACAGGTTGATACTTTTGATCAAACTACTACCGATACCTGTATAGTAATCACAGGATTAACTAATGGAGTACAATATCTGGCAACCATTACAGCTATTTATCAGACAGGTTCAGCTTCTGCAGGATATTATATCAATTATGACACAGCTAACGATCCTGATGATGTTAATCTGTTAACAGAACTAAAAGGTAACTATCCTAACCCATTCAACCCGACAACACATATTGACTTCTCACTTAAGAAAGCCGGTAAGGTAGAAATTGTTATATACAACATTACGGGTCAGAAAGTAAGAACTCTTGTTGATGGAGAACTGGAAGCAGATGACCACAGTGTAGTCTGGAATGGTAAAGATGACAGAGGAAATCAGGTTTCAAGTGGAATATACTTCTACAGACTGCAAACCTCAGAAACCAGCCAAACCAGGAAAATGCTGATGCTTAAATAAAGCAGATTTCTCAGATCTCCCAAATGGTCTTCAGACCTTTGGATGATATAACAACATAAAACTTTAGCCAGCCTTCTCCATGAGGGCTGGTTTTTAGTTCATAAATCAAGAGTAGAAACAGATTTGAAGAAGTAAATTCAGTAGTAGAATGAATAGTATTCGAAATATCTAAACTAAATCTTTATATTAATATCATTTAATTAAATCCTGATATGCAGCAGTATTTTACGTGTTTTTTTTGAACACAGAAATTTTTAAAGGATCAAGAAAAAGATTTGACTTATTTAGGGAGTTCACAATAATTATCAGATACGTTTTGTAGATCAAATGTCTACACTATCAAATACTTAAGGAGAACTACATGAGAAAGAGACTAGTTTTATTTACCTTTCTTCTTTTTGCATTCCTAGCCTTGCATGCGCAGACTGCAGGAGGACCAGACGCCTTTGGTTATTCATGGCGAAACAGCAATGATCCAAGCGGCCCAACTTATAGCTGGATCGTACCGGACACAGTCAATGCTGCTCAAATTACATCCTTATCGGATGATTCAAGCGATGGGCCTTTTCCAATGGGTTTTAGCTTCCCGTTTTACGATAACACATATACTGATTTCTATATGAGTTCAAATGGATTTATTTCATTTGGGTCAGGTTCAAGTACGCTATCGAACGCGACAATCCCTACAGGCGGTGCACCAAATGATATTATTGCATGGTTCTGGGATGACCTTGATCCGGTAAGTGCATCCATACCAGCAAACAATGCCCGAATCTATTATGAGAACATCACTGTTGACAGTGCAAACGCATTGTTGATTACATTTCTAAACTATCATGAGTATTCAGGAGAAGGAACAGGATTCCTTGAAGCTCAGATAATTCTTAAAGAAAATGGTGAAATCGTCATCCAGTACGATACATTCAATGGTGGAATAGATATGGCAGGAGCAACTGTTGGTATGGAAAACGCCGATGGTACTATAGGACTTGAATATTGTTTCAATGATGCTTCAAATCTTTCCGATCAACTTGCAATCAGATTTTACTCTATAGAGCCGGGATATCCTGAATTCCCAAGAAATCCATATCCGGGACATAACGCATCCGGTGTTCTTGTAAATGGAACTCTTTCCTGGGACTTTGGAGCGGACACAGACACTTATGATCTCTGGTTCGGACCTGCAGGCAGCATGACTGAAGTTGTTTCAGGAGCGCAGGCAGATACTACAGGATCATACGCTTTTACAGGTCTTAATACTCTTACAGAATATGAATGGCAGGTAGTTTGCCACAACACAAATACAAGACTGACAACACCAGGTGCAGTATGGTCATTTGAAACACAATGTGGAACAATAACGACCTTCCCATGGACAGAGGATTTTGAAAACGCAGGAACAATACCTTCCTGCTGGAATGAAGACCCGAATAATGCTGATCCGTGGTCTTTTGGTACTTCTACATCATCAACCAATACAGGACCACAATCCGGAGACCATACAAGTGGAACAGGATACTTCATGTATACTGAAGCTTCCGGAAATCTTAACCAAACATTCAAGATTACATCTCCAGCCCTGGATGTCAATGGTATGCCATCTCCACAGCTAGTGTTCTGGTATCACATGTATGGAAATGCCATGGGATCACTTCAAGTCAATATACTCCAACCTGGTTCAGGAACACTTCATACAGATGTTACTCCACAGATTTCAGGAGATCACGGCGATGTATGGCTTAACCAATCAATTGATTTACTTCCATACAATAACGAGCCGTTCGTAATTGAACTGATTGCAACAACCGGTGCAGCATATGAAAGTGACATCAGTATTGATGATGTAAGTGTGTATGACAATACAACTCCTCCCGGATGTGTATCTGCATTATCTCCTGTTGATCAGGCTGTAGAAGTAGTTGAACTTGGATCTCTCAACTGGGGAAGTACAATTGGAGCAACAGGTTTCAACCTGAGCTTTGGTACAGATAATCCACCTACAAATATTCTTGATAATGTTGATAGAGCTGACAGTTTATTCTATAATTACGCGGGTTTGACTTATGGAACAACCTATTACTGGCAGGTAACTCCCTATAATAATAACGGTACAGCTACTAACTGCCCTGTCTGGAGCTTTACTGTACGAGGAGACCCAACAATAACATCTTATCCATATACTGTTGATTTCGAAGGTGGATCTATTCCTACCTGGTGGACTCAGGATACAAATGACGATATGGACTGGACATTACAAACTGGTTCTACAAGTTCTTCCAATACAGGTCCAACAGCCGACCATACTTCCGGTTCAGGGAGCTACATATATACAGAAGCTTCCGGTAATCTGAACATGACAGCAAACATTGAAACAAGACCTTTTGATTTAACAAATAATGGTTACCCTGTACTTGCTTTCTGGTACCACATGTATGGTCAGTCAATGGGTACACTTAATATTGATGTATACAGCCACACTAATAACACATGGACAGATGGTTTCTTTACGATCAGTGGAGATCAGGGAGACCAATGGACAGAACAACAAGTTGACCTTACCACATTCGTAGGTCAAACTGTTCATATCAGATTCAGAGGTGTTACAGGTGATAACTATTACAGTGACATGGCTATAGATGATGTAAGTATGCTTAACCTGATTCCACCGGATGATGATCTGGCGGCATTGGCTATTGTTGGTAATGCTACCCCTAGAGTTGGTATTACAAGCACATATACTGTTACAGTAAGAAATATTGGTTTTAACGACCAGTCTACATACGATGTCAAAATTATGGAAAATGGCAATGAACTTGCATCTGTTGCTGGTCAGGCTATTACACAAGGACAAAACATTGACTTCAATATTGACTGGACACCAACAACCGAAGGTATAACAGACATATATGGAAAAGTAGTTCTTGCCGGTGACGAATCAACTCCAAATGATGAGACAGATCCATTACACGTTGATGTTCAACCATCACAAACAGGTATTGCCGGAACTATTACTGATACACAAGGTAATCCGCTTGAAAACGTTCAAATTCTTGTAGATGAGCTTTCATCTGTTGTTTATACAGATAATACTGGTCACTATGAGTACCTTGCTATGCCTCCTGCTACATATACAATAATTGCATCTCTTTTAAACTATTCAACTCAAACCGTTTCTAATGTGCAAGTTATTCAAGACCAGACAACTATTGTTGACATTCAGCTTGGACAAGGCGCAATGATCGGTGGATACGTAAGAGATACATTCGACAACCCAATCGAAAATGTTGAAATGACATTGAGTGACAGCTCTGTGGTTTATACAGATGATACAGGTCATTATTTATTCCTGAATCTTCCAACTGCTACATTCAGTCTTACAGCAGAAAAAGATGGCTATG
The DNA here is from genome assembly GCA_942492065.1 of Cloacimonadales bacterium (SeqCode). Taxonomy (GTDB): domain Bacteria; phylum Cloacimonadota; class Cloacimonadia; order Cloacimonadales; family JAIOQZ01. Next base: position 125,118 of record CALODV010000013.1, read on the forward strand.
AAGCTAATACAATTGACAATATTAATGCTGTTGACGGTCAAACTGCTGATGTAGATTTCAGTATTCTTGAATTCGGTAGAATGCATATTGATGTTACTTCCAACACAGGTAATAATGCTGGCGCTGTTGCAGTAATGACAGATACTTCTGATAATACAGAATACAATGTAACATCCGACCAGAACGGGAATATTGACTTCGGTGGAATGTATCCTGGAACATATAATCTCGTTGTTACAAAGGCAGACCACGATCCTTACACACAAGATGGAATCCTGATCATACCTGGAGATAACACAAGTCTTACTGTCAGCCTTATAGAGGTTCTTATTGCTCCTACAAACATCCAATGGCATCCAAACGGAGCATATCTAACATGGTCACATGGTGGAAGATTGTATGATACAAGAGCAGGTAATAATGATGTTCTGGTTGATGGTGAATCTTACACAGATAAAGATGCTGAAAATGACTATAACGAGCGTGCATTCCTTAACTTCAGAGTACAAGTTGATATTCTCAACCAGACAACAACTGATACATTTATGACATTGAATGGTTTCGCAGAAGGTGAGCAACTGACTGCTGTTATTACTGCTGTTTATGAAAGTGGAACTGCTGCTGCACCTGACTATGTATTCGATTATATTACAGCTAACGATCCGGAAGATGTAAACCTTGTAACAGAACTTAAAGGAAACTATCCTAATCCATTCAACCCGACAACACATATTAACTTCTCACTTAAGAAAGCCGGTAAAGTAGAGCTTGTTATCTATAATATCAACGGACAGAAAGTAAGAACACTTGTTGATGGTGAAATGGCAGCGGATAATCACAGTGTTAAATGGAATGGTAGAGATGACAGAGGAAACTCAGTCTCAAGTGGAACATACTTCTACAGACTGCAAACCTCAGAAACCAGCCAAACCAGGAAAATGCTGATGCTTAAATAACTCAGTAATATTTATACACCTTCCAAATGGTCATCAGATCTTTGGAATGAGTTGATAACATAAACCTTGAACAGCCTTCCGTTCGGGAGGCTGTTCTTTTTGTTTCTCAATCTTAACAACCTAATCAACATTATCAATTGACAAATTTACCTGATTCTTAAGCTTATAAACAATGATAAGTTCACCTGTCAGTGAAATCATAAATACTACCTTGGAATAGAATAATGAAAATAGCCAATCTTGGAACAAAAGCTGATACAGAAAAATTACTGAAAAAAATGATTCCTGATAATCAAATCAGAAAAGAGGTTCTTAACTTACTAACTGAGTTGATACACCGTTCAATAGAAAGAGACAACAGTAACTGGAATGTAAATCTGGATAAAAACGGGAAATTTGTAAGATTTCATGCCGGTTCACTTCTGGTCGTGGAAGTGACAAAGAAGAAAATCTTAATTGCCTGTATGAGAACACTCATAGAAAAACTGAATGAAGAAAATAAACTGGATTGCTCGTACAAAGGTTATATTGGTAAAAAGGCAATCGAAAACAGAAATATTAATAAAATACCAGGTTATTGCACAACAATACCTGACAGTATCGGTGTAATTCTGGATTTATCTTCTCAACCTTTTCATGTCAATAGTTTACATGATCCGGCATGTAAGTTTGTAGATCAGGCACAGAACACTGTTATTGTGAGAAAGCTAAAAAGAGTCCACTCTACCGGAGCTATTGAGTACTTATCAGAAGCATCCGGTAAACATCTGATTAATCCTGATTATATAAAGGATTACGATTAGCAGACACCTGAATTCTGCTGTTAAAGCAATACTTCCTATTCCCCATACCCATCAGTGCAAAAGTCATTTGTAAAGAGAAAAGTTCGTAATTAAATCTGACTATTTATGCAGAACCGGGATCATACCCAGTTTTCTGATATAATCCTGTCCTTGCTCCGAAAGAACATAATCAATGAATTTCCTGCAAATTGTTGAAGGTCTATATGTGTAAATGTAAAGTTTCCGAGAAAGAGGATATGCTGAACTATGTATATTCTTGATTGAGGGTTCAACACCGTTCACTTTCACAGTTCTGACAGTTTCATTAACATATCCAAAGCTTATATAGCCAATAGAATATTCTGTCTCTCTGACAGCATCCCTTACTGATTTATTAGAAGCTAGAAAGATCGCTGACTCTGTGAGTTTATCCTTTCCCATTATTCTCTTCTTAAACACATCAAATGTACCCGACGAAGCATCACGGGAAAAAATCACAATTGGTTTATCATGCCCCCCTACACCTTTCCAGTTAGTTATTTCCCCGGAATAAATCTTATTGATCTGTTCTGTAGTAAGGTTCCTGATTTTGTTGTCTTTATGAGTTATAATGACTATACCATCTGCTGCTATAATAATTTCTTCAAGTGCTTTACCTTTTTCCTGAGCTAACTTTTCTTCCTTAGCCTTGATTTTCCTGGAAGCATTTCCAATATCTGCAGTTCCGTTTATTACAGATAAAATACCAACTCCGGATCCTGTTGAACTGCACGAGATACTCACTTCAGGATTATTATCCATGTATTTCTCTGATAACTCGGAGATTATTGGATACAGGGTTGTAGATCCAGTAATTCTTACTTTTTCTCTTGCATATAGAGGAAATGAAACCAGTAGAAAAATTAACATTTGATTTAATAGAGTTCTCATGATTATTACTCCTTATCAGATTAATTCTGTTAACAATCTGGATATTTCAGCAGCCGAAACAGGTTTTGCAACAGCTTGACTGAAACCATAGTTTTTATATTCAGCAACTAAAGGATCTTCTGAATTGCCACTCATTAGTATGGTTTTAATTGAGGGGGCAATTTCTTTAGTTTTTCGGGTTAATTCTAGCACATTCGCTTTGTTATAATATGAGGCATCAACAATTATGAAGTCTATATCACGGTTTCTTTCAATTTCATTTAAAACATCCTTAAATTCAGAAGAGTAGTATACATTATGCCCAAGGTGTTCCAGCACAGGACCGAGAACCTCTCTGGTTTCGTTATTCTCATCTACCATAAGAACTGATCCTTTCATGTTAATCAAGTCTGTATCATCATCAGTATAAGAGTCTAATGTGTCAGAATCTGCCGGCAGAAAAATATTAAAAGTTGTCCCTTTTACAGGGTTTGAGCGGACTGTAATATGCCCGTCATGCTTGTTTATGATAGAATTACATATGGAAAGTCCAAGGCCAGAGCCATCAGGTTTTGTTGAGTAAAACGGATCAAAAATTTTATGTATCTTATCTTTGGGAATTCCCGGTCCATTATCCTTTATCGAAATCTTAACAAATTTTGAGTTAGTCAGCTTATGATTTTCACTTTGTTTCAGCACAGTATTCTCTGCAATAATTGTTATTCTGCCAATTCCGTTCATAGCCTGCTGAGAATTTATAACCAGATTCTGAATCACTTGACTGATCTGTCCTGCATCGACACTGGCATTCCATAAATCATCGCTTATCTTGAATTCACAATTTATATTAGAGCCAGTCAGCACAAAATTCGCAGACTCCAGAATAATTTCCGAAAGATCAGCTAATTGTTTGGCTGGTGCTCCTTCTTTTGTAAATGTCAGTAATTGTCTGGAGAGTTTAGTTCCACGGTTAAGAGCTTTCTTAATTTTAAGTATTGAATCCTGTTTTTCTTTTAGATCAGCATACTTTATTTCGTATAGTTCCAACGAATGCAGGACAGCCTGAAGGAGATTATTGAAATCATGTGCTATTCCTCCTGCCAAGATACTTAAGGTCTCAAACTTATGGAACTTGTTGCTCTCAATCTCAATCCATTTTTTCATTGTGGCATCGAAAGCAGAAATAAGCATGGCATTTTTGTTGCCGAAAGTAATTTCAGTCGGAATAAACTCCACCCAGATAATATTTCCTGACTTATGACGAATCCGAAACGGATGTGGAAACATTTTGCTTTTCCTGCTGGTAAGCTGCTCTCTGCAATAATCCAGATCATCTTCATGAACGCATTTCATCAGGTCTTTTCTCGACATGGAAGTGAGTTCATCTATCGAGTATCCTGTCAGATTTGCAAAAGCCCTGTTTGGAAGAAGTATCTTGCTTTCCTGCATGATGAAGAAACCGATTCTGGATTTATTGATAAAATCCATGTATGACTTTTCTATTGTTGTCCTGTGTGTGGTATCAATAAGAATGCCGTCAATAATTTCACCATCGTCTGTCCAGATGGCTCCATCCACATATAACAATTTTCCATCTTTTGTTCTTAACTTCAGCTGTTCGATTTTAGTTTTTCCAAGTTTTCTTACTTTTTCAGATAGTGCATTTCTATCGTCAATGTCATCATATAAGATATTTACATTTATGTTTTTCAGGTCTTCAATGTTGTTAAACCCAAGTAATGTTGCCATTGGTTGATTTAGATCTATGATGCGTTTCCCATCCAGACTTGTTCTGAAGTATGATATATCTGTCATGCTGAATAGATTCTTGTATTTAAGCTGATTTGCTTTCAACTCGACATGGGCTTCATCTCTTTCTTTTATACTGTATATCAGTTCATGGTGTAAAGCTTCAAGTTCTTGATTCCTGATCATGTTCTGCTCAATATTATTTTTGTTTTTCTCAGACTTGAGAATTGTCTGCATGTGGTCATGTTTATGTTTGTTTTCAAAATCCAGAACTTCAAGCTTTTTATTCATATACATAGACTGATACTCATACGCTTGTTTATACTTGTTATTCTGGGCAAAAACTGTATGCATTAATTTGAGAACCCTGACTTCCATACCGGACATGTTTCCATTTCGACTTAGTTTAAGCGCTTTATGAAGATTCTTTATAGCTTTTCCATATTCTTTTGTGTAAATATAGTATTGAGACATATCCTTTAAGTTTAGGCATAATCCGTAGCTATCCTCAGTCATCCGGAATTCCTGATTAGACATCTGAAAGTATTTGTTTGCAGAAGGAATGTCAGAACTATTATAAAACAATTTTGCCAGACTATTATATGTATATCCTTTAGTATTGAATTCATAACCGTTATCACAAATATTCAAAGCAGTATTAAAATGGTGAAATGCCAATTCAATAGTACCCTTCTTTCTTAAAATATCCCCAATATTATTGTGGACGATTATACATTCTTTAGCCTTTTTAAAACCTTTCAGCTGTTTTAGAGCAAGTCGGAAATATTCCAGAGCTCGATCATAGTTGCTCATCTTTTTATATATTGTCCCAATACATATTAAAACTGAGCCCTGAACTTCCTTAACATAAAGTTTTCTACTAAGTTCAAACGCTTCGAAGCAATATTCCAGAGCTTTGTCATAAAATCCCCATTTTTTGTATATGCAGCCTAAAAGATTTTTCACATAAGCAATCTTCTTGAAATCCTGAGTTTCATACAGATCCTCAAGCATTGCTTGTAAAATAGAAAAGGACCTTAGATAATCTCCACTATTAAACAGCTCACACCCTCTGTAAAAGCTGTATTTACTACTTTTTATCATATCAATATCTTCAATTTTTACGTCTTCTATCACTTATCCTCCAGATAAACAATATGTAACCTTTGCAGTAATAGTTATCATTTCTCATATTGTCCTTGAAAACATGAGTTGATTCAATTTCAAGCAAAGTGTTCACAAAGTATTCCATGCGTATACTATATTACTAAAATATGTGTTTGATAATAATAAATTTTTTGTAAGGCTTACAGCAAAACAAGGAAGGTCTATTTTGACACAGGAAATAATTGACAAAATGCTGTGATATAATTCTTTGACCATTATGATACAAAATAAAAAATATACAAGCAGAACAATTTTTCTTTTACTCCCTTAGGGGAGTTGTATCATTTTTCGCATTTCAATTATACAAAAACTAATAGTGGAGGATAAATGGAATATCCATTCAGTAAAATAGAAAAAAAATGGCAGCAGAAATGGAAAGAAGGAAATATATTCAATCCGACAGTAGATGATAACAAAAAAAAGTATTATGTACTGTCAATGTTCCCCTACCCATCTGGCGCACTGCACATGGGACACGTATCAAACTACTCTATAGGGGATGCTGTTTCCAGATATAAGATGATGCAGGGATTCAATGTTATGCAGCCAATGGGATATGATTCCTTTGGAATGCCTGCAGAAAACTTTGCTATCCTGCATAATTCTCACCCGAAAATCACGACTGAAGATAATATCAGCATAATGAAAGGTCAGTTTGAAAGCATGGGCTTTGGATTCGACTGGAACAGAGAAGTCAGTACATGCCGACCGGATTACTACAAATGGGGACAGTGGTTCTTCAAGAAAATGTATGAAAAGGGCCTCGCCTACAAGAAAAAATCATTCCAGAACTGGTGTGAAGAATGCCAGACAGTTCTGGCCAACGAACAGGTTGAAGACGGAGCTTGCTGGAGATGCGGTGAAGAAGTTGTTCAGAAAGAGCTCGAACAATGGTTTTTCAAAATCACAGATTACGCTGAAGAGCTTCTCGATTTCAGTAAAGTTATAGACTGGCCTGAAAGAGTTGTTACAATGCAGACAAACTGGATAGGTAAAAGCATTGGTACTCAGATTAACTTCACTCTGGAAGGAACAGACAAGATCATCCCTGTTTTCACAACGAGACCGGACACAGTTTTTGGTGTGACATTCATGGCAGTTCCACCGGAACACCCATTTGTCTCCGAATGGCTGCAGGATGAACCGGAAGATAGTGAATTCAAAAAGTTCTGTCAGAAAATCATGAATGAAGATAAAATCACCAGAACTGCCGATGATACAGTTAAAGAAGGTTTCTTTACCGGAAAATTCTGTATCAATCCGGCTAATGGAGACAAAGTACAGATATGGGTAACTAATTATGTGCTCATGGACTATGGTACAGGCGCAGTAATGGCAGTACCGGCACACGATCAGCGTGACTTTGAATTTGCAGCTAAATACGACATTCCTGCAAAGATAGTTATTCAGACTCCTGAGAATGATCTTGAAATAGATGATATGATTGAAGCATATACACAACCGGGTATCATGGTTAACTCAGGACAGTTTAACAATAAGCCAAGCACTGAAGCCAAAGATGAAATTTCCCTCTGGCTGGAAGATCAGCTTAAGGGCAGCAGATCCATTAATTACAGACTCCGCGACTGGGGTGTTTCACGTCAGCGTTACTGGGGTAATCCTATACCGGTAGTATACTGCGAAGATTGCGGTGTTGTTCTTGTTCCGGATGAAGATCTTCCGGTTGAACTTCCTGAAAACGTCGCTATTGGCAAAACAACTCAGAATCCACTGCTTTCCGTAGAAGACTGGGTAAATGTAAAATGCCCGAAATGCGGTAAGCCTGCAAGAAGAGAAACTGATACAATGGACACGTTTGTGGACAGTTCATGGTATTTTGCCAGATACAGTGATGCAGCAAATACTGAAGAAGCTTTCAGTAAGAAAAGTGCAGATTACTGGCTTCCGGTTGATCAGTATATTGGCGGTATTGAACATGCCTGTATGCACCTGCTTTACGCCAGATTCTTCCATAAGTTCATGCGTGATCTGGGACTGGTGAAAACTGATGAGCCGTTTGCAAGACTTCTAACTCAGGGAATGGTGATTAAAGACGGTGCCAAGATGTCAAAATCTAAAGGTAATGTAGTTGATCCAAAGGATTACATAGAGCGCTATGGTGCAGATACAGTACGTACATTCATGCTTTTTGCATCTCCACCGGAAAAAGACGTAGAATGGAGTGATGAAGGTGTTGTAGGGGCTTTCAGATTCCTTAACAGAATTTGGAGAGTATTCGAAACTAACCTAGACATCCTTAAAGAATACAGAGTTACTTTCCCATGCGAAGAGATATCTGATACAATGAAAAAGCTCAGATACAGTACTCATTACACTATCAAGAAAGTTAATGAAGACATTCAGGACAGAATGCAGTTTAACACTGCTATTGCCGCTGTAATGGAACATCTTAACAATATTACAGCTGTTAAGAGCCCTGATAAACTCTCTGCTGATGATCAGATGGTTTTTGCAGAAGCAATAAGTGCAATTCCACAGCTTATGTATCCGTTTGCACCTCATATCAGTGAAGAGCTCTGGGAAATGGTTGGTCATACTAAAATGCTGCACACACATGGCGTAGCAAAACATAATGATGCTTATCTCATTAAAGATAAGATTACTTATGTTGTCCAGGTAATGGGTAAAGTAAGAGGAAAACTGGAAGTTCCTGCTGCTACCAGTCAGGATGAAATCAAGAAACTTGCTCTGGATCAGGAAAATGTAAAAAAATTCACTGATGGCAAGGAAATAAAGAAAATCATTGTTGTCCCGAAAAAACTGGTAAGTATCGTTACCGGAAAATAGAGACGATTAAATAACATTTACTATAAGCCTGTTGAGAAATCAGCAGGTTTTTTTGTGGTTATAAGCTCTCCGAAAAAAATCCGCAGGATATTCTTCCTTATCTCGTATAACATATTACAAGATGATTAACGAGGAGGTTTATCATGAGAAAATTATGTCTTTTATTGCTGTCTATCATGCTGTTCTCTGCTGCTTTTGCTGTTGATCCGCATAAAGAAATATTAGTTAATGAAGTTTCAGCAAATACAATTATCAAAGAAAATGAAAATTGGACAATGTCTTTAACATCACGCACAGGCGATCTTGTTATTAATGAAATAAACTATAACTCCAGTGACACCTTCGATTGCGATGACTGGGTTGAGCTGTATAATCCTGCTGACTCATCACTTGATGCATCAGGATGGGAGTTCAGAGATGAAGACGATTCACACCAATTCTTCCTGCCTGTTGATACTATTATTCCTGCTGACGGATATATTGTTCTGGTAAACGATGTAAGCCTGTTTACAGCCTGTTTCCCCAATGTTACAAACTATATCGGTGACATTGGTTTTGGTTTCAGTGGGGGAGGTGAAGCATTGAGATTATATGATGCTAACGGTACACTTGTTGATTCTGTATCTTACGATGATGAAGACCCATGGCCAACTGAGCCTGATGGTGACGGTCCAACTCTTGAACTTATTGATCCGCTCTCAGATAATTCTGATGCCTCTAACTGGCAGACATCTACCGGGCATGGTACTCCGGGAGCTGTAAATAATTTCGTAGGCATCGAAAAAGACACCATTATTAAACCTGCTGCAACACTCCAGGCTTACCCGAATCCATTTAATCCAGCAACAAATATAGCTTTCAGTCTGCCTGAAGATACTAAAGTTGAACTAATTGTTTATAATATTATCGGTCAGAAAGTTAAAACTCTGGCTAACGATCAGATGACTGCCGGCTCGCATACAATAACCTGGAATGGTAATAATGATACAGGCAATTCAGTTGCTTCCGGTGTTTACTTTACGATTCTAAAAACCAAGAAAAACATATTAACTCAAAAACTCATTTTATTGAAGTAGAGTAGATTTAAACCCCACAAAAGCTGTTGATCATTCGACAGCCTTTTGTTTTCAATGCTTAGAGATTTAAATTTTTATAACAATATGAAATCGTTTAAGTGGAATAGATTTTCATTATTATCTGCTGAGTAAAGAAAAAGCAGGAAACTTCTGATTCTACAGCATAAAATATTAAAAGAAAGATATCCTGGAGGTTATCATGAAAATTATTTGTATTACTATTCTGTCATTTCTACTGTTCTCGACTGCTAATGCTGTTGATTTCTACGATATGGGAACAGTTCATAACATAGATATACAGTTTGAAGATCCCAACTGGGATGTAATTCTGGATCAGTTATACGCTGCAGGAGAAGAAGACAGACTAACGGCCTCAATCACAATTGATGGTGTACAGTTCGACAGTGTTGGTGTTAGATACAAAGGGAATAGCTCTTATTCTGCCAACCAAACAAAAAACCCGTTAAATATTAAACTGGATCATGTAATTGACGACCAGACCTGGAATGGCTATGGTACACTAAAGCTGTCAAACTGCTATAAAGATCCGTCTTTTGTCAGAGAAACCCTGAGCTATGAAATTGCTCGACAATATATGCCTGCCAGCAAAGCAAATTATGCTGATGTAACAATAAACGGAACCCACATGGGGCTTTATACAAACGTACAGTCTGTTGATAAATATTTCATGGGAGAACATCTGGGCTGGACTGATGGTGTACGTATCAAAGGTGAACTGCTTCAAGGAATCCAACAGCCAATAGTTGTCTGGGATTATCTTGGAACAGACTCTACATCATACATACCATATTTTGAACTGAAATCAGATGAAGGTTGGAATGAACTGATAAACTTTCTAAATATTTTTAACAATTCCCCGGATATTCTTGAAACAGTATTCAATGTGGACTATCATCTGTGGATGCTTGCTTATGATATTCTCATGGTTAATCTGGATTCTCCTGTAAACTATGCTCACAATTACTACTTGTACGAAGATTCTGATAACAGACTCAATCCGATTTTATGGGATCTCAATGAGAACTTCGGTGTTTTCACCAACTTGTTTAGCAATCAGGGGTTGAACCTGATTACCATGCAGCAGCTTGATCCTCTGCTCAACTTGAATAATCCGAATTACCCTATAATATCACAGGTCTTAAGTGATAATACTTACCAAAGAATGTATATTGCTCATATGAGAACGATGATAGAAGAAAATTTCAGCAATAATGTATACTACACCAGAGCACTGGAAATTCAACAGATTATTGATCAGTATGTGCAAAACGATCAAAATAAATTCTACACATATCAGAATTTTCTGGATAATACAACAACAGCTGTTTTCGGGGGAACTGGTGGTCCGGGACCAGGATCTCAAGCAATATGCGGAATCACTGAACTGATGGATATTCGCGTACAATGGCTGCTGCAGCAAAGTCTGTTCTCCAATGGGAATATTCCACAGTATTCCGTTGTGTTTCCATCATCTGGAGAAGCCAATCCCGGAGATATTGTTACAATAAATGCACAGATTACAGATGCAGATAATGTGTTCCTCGGCTACAGGTCATATGGAACACAGAAATTCACAAAAGTTGATATGTTTGATGATGGACAGCACGAAGACGGTTCTGCAGACGATGGTGTATTCGGAGCTTCTTTGACTGCAGGATATAGAGATATGGAGTATTATATTTATGCAGAGAATAGCGACCAGGGTGCATTCTATCCTGCCAGAGCTGAACATGACTTCCTTACGCTTCCAGTCACATCACGCACAGGCGATCTTGTTATTAATGAAATAAACTATAACTCCAGTGACACCTTCGATTGCGATGACTGGGTTGAGCTGTATAATCCTGCTGACTCATCACTTGATGCATCAGGATGGGAGTTCAGAGATGAAGACGATTCACACCAATTCTTCCTGCCTGCTGATACTATTATTCCTGCTGACGGATATATTGTTCTGGTAAACGATGTAAGCCTTTTTACAACCTGTTTCCCCAATGTTACAAACTATATCGGTGACATTGGCTTTGGTTTCAGTGGGGGTGGTGAAGCATTGAGATTATATGATGCTAACGGAACACTTGTTGATTCTGTGTCTTACGATGATGAAGACCCATGGCCAACTGAGCCTGATGGTGACGGTCCAACTCTTGAACTTATTGATCCGCTCTCAGATAATTCTGATGCATCTAACTGGCAGACATCTACCGGGCATGGTACTCCGGGAGCTGTAAATAATTTCGTAGGCATCGAAAAAGACACCATTATTAAACCTGCTGCAACACTCCAGGCTTACCCGAATCCATTTAATCCAGCAACAAATATAGCTTTCAGTCTGCCTGAAGATACTAAAGTTGAACTAATTGTTTATAATATTATCGGTCAGAAAGTTAAAACTCTGGCTAACGATCAGATGACTGCCGGCTCGCATACAATAACCTGGAATGGTAATAATGATACAGGCAAATCAGTTGCTTCCGGTGTTTATTTTACGCTGTTGAAAACTGAAAAGACTACAATAACCAAAAAACTCGTATTACTGAAATAGAGTAGATTGAAACCCCACAGAAGGCTGTTGATAATTCGACAGCCTTTACTATTTACATCAAAATCAACCAAAATGCTTTATAATTGACTGAACACCTATTTGCAGGATTTCTCTCAGTCGAAATTGTCTTTCAGAATCCACTACGCCTGTCCACTCATCCATGAAAGTCTTCTTGAATTCTATAGCGAGACACATTGCATTGTCAGGATAAAAGTGATTGATCCAGCGTGGGAAATATCCACCGGGAAACTTCACATTTACCCTGGCATCAATCTTATGGTCAACATAAGTCTCTTTTAGCATAGCAGTCTGAAACTCTTTAACAACAGGAAACCATTTTTCATTCAAGTTGCTTGTACCTATAATGATCTCAGGGTTGTTTTCCGGATCATCATATTCCTGACCCGGTCCCAGTCTGTGGTGATTGTATGAATGTATATCCAGAACCAGAAATTTATCGAATTTTTTAGTCATTTCATCGAGATGATATTTGATTCCCTTATAAAAGTTGTCATATATCGCCAAGCTCGCTTTTATCTGTTCATCTGAAGGCTGCTCTTTTCTTACAGCCATCCCCCAGGCATCTTCAGGCTTGATGTATACAGCTCTGTCCCGTGGCCGATTCAGATCGGTTTCGAACCTGCTGTATTCCGCGATGACAGTATTCTGGCTTATTTCTGTGAAAAAAGCAGTGAAAGGATCTTCCTCTCTAAGTTGATCAGCTTCTGAAATACCCAGATTATCTTTTGTTAACTCATTTAGTTTGTGTCCATTATGGACTGCAGTACAGATAAAAGGTTCGTGATATGTAAATGTTGATATAGCAGACATTGTTCATCCTTTATTCATGTTTCTTATAATAAATGAATCTTAGATGCTGCATCAATCAAGGCAAGTTTTTTTTGAGCGAAGCAAAATCAGCCTACAAGAAGTCTTCTTCGGAAACCGGATCAGTACTCAAATCACCGTCAAGATCAACCATATCGGAATCACCTGCATAATTTGTGTAAGAGATCTTTTCAAGGTTGTTCAATCTCTCCAGGATGTTCTTAATCCTCTCGACTGATCCCTCTATTTTTCTGAAGTGCTTTGAGTTATGTTCCCTGTATTCTTCATCAAGTTTTGTCTCAAGTAGATTGATATTGCCTTGTATCACCATCAAGGGTTGATTTATTTCATGGTTCGCAGTAACAGATAAAGCCATAACTGACTTGAGTCTTTCAAGATTGATCAATTCGTTCTGGGCTTTGTTCAAGTCTTCATGAGTTTTATGCAGTTCTTCAAATGTTGTCTGTAGTTTCTGTTTCTGCCTGTTTATCTTGGTTCTGAGATGTTTTTCCTCTCTGTACTTAGTATAAATGTAAATTCCGAAAGCTACAATCACCAGAGCAACAGCAGCTATTGAGAATATAATCCAGTTCTGACTCTGAGAGTTGATCTTCTCTACGATAAGCTTGTTTTGGAGTTTTTCAATCTCTTTTTCCTTCTCAAAGAAATCATAGATTGTCTGTATTTCTGCAAGCTTTAGATGTGAGTATTCACTTAAAAGCGTATCCTTCAGCCCCTCAAATTTCTTATAGTATTGCAGAGATTGATCGGCATTATTAACAAACTCATAGATATTAGATTTTCTCAGGTATATCTGCTTGAGCTCTTCTCTCATATCAAGTCTTCGGGCATCATCCTCAGCAATGGTAAGGAAATCAAGTGCCTTTTTATAGCTTTTTGTTTTGAGATAAATTGTCCCGATATCTGTGTAAATCGTGGGTAAAATATTCTGAAAGTTATTCTTCTGAGCTGTTTCCAGAGCAGTTTTGGCATATTCCAGCGCTTTCGAGTAATCCTTGAATTTTGTATACACTTCTGCCAGTCTGGTATTAACCTCAGTCAGTTTATAATAATGATTTTTACTTTCATAAATCCCTATAGCTTTTTTCATATAATTCACTGAGGCTGTCTGGTGCCCCAAGTCCTGGTAGATTTTCCCCAGATTGAAATAGTTATCTGCCACCTGTTCATTGTTGTTAATCTGCACATTCAGAATCTGAGCTCTGGTCAGGAAATCTATAGATTTTTCATAATGATGCAGTTTTCTATAAACAGAGCTGATTTTGTTGTAAATCTCAGCAGTTTTCTTTTTATCTCCAAGTTCCTGAAAAGCTTCCAGAGCTGAGTAAAGAACATCCAGAGCTTTATCATAATGACCAGTTTCTCGGTAGCTTTCCCCTATATGAATGAGCATAGTCGCGATAAGAGTTGAGTCTCCACTATCACTATAAATCTCCGTTGCCTTCAGCAAATACCCTTGAGCTCCTCGATACATGCCCTTTGCATTGAGATAGTCTCCAAGATAATGATAAGCTTTGGCCAACAGGTTATTATCGTTACAGTCTTTTATGTCAGATATTAAATTTTGGGTATAACGTATTGCTGTGTCGTATTCACCCATTCTAAAATGACAATTGCCAATCTCAAGATTGTTCTTCATTCTCAGAACTTCATGTTTCTTGTCTATAGCATACTCATTAGATGAATTGAACACTCTGATTGCTTCTTTATAATCTGCTTTCTCCATATATGCAGTTCCGAGTAGATATTTGAATTTTATCAACCACTCAACACTATCTTGTTCCTTCAGAATGCTTATTGATTCATTGATAATACTTATAGCTTTGGTTATATGCTTTTCTTCAATTAATGCTTTGCAGAGAAGGTATCTTACTTTAATAATATCCAGGCTTGTTTTCTCCGATATTGCCTCTCTCTTCAGTAAAGACTCAGTGTAAATGAAAACCTGAGATGTGTCCTGATTCAGATATTCAGATAACTGCTGACGGCAGTTTACTGCATTATCTGAAAGCTCGGCATGACACAAAGGCATTAACAGAACAGTCAAAAGCAAATATGCAATAAAATTCTTGTGTGTAGGCATTTATCACTCTTTTTTACTTTTGTATTACAAGTAGTTTATTAGCCTAACATAAAAATTGTGTAAAGAAAGTGTATGGTTGAACTACGACAAAACAATACAATAGTTTTCTTATTCCGACCTTGAATCAAAAGTCATAATACAATTTATTTATGTATCGTTCTAATTGTTATCTATGTGATACACAATGATAACACTGCCAGTCACTTTTATCCTGCTTGAGTAATCTGAAACATTAGTTTTCAATTCGCTTTTGCTGTTAGTTGAAATGACAACATTTGAATACCCGGAACCAAACCTTACTTCAGGTTCTACTTCTTCAATTTCACCAATTTTACAAAATGACACACCTCCCAGTTTCAAACCTAATTGCATTTCTATTTTAACAGCTTTCTCTTTGGCAGCATTTATTGATGCAGCCATAACTTCATCCTTCACCTGTGGTTCATTTGATAGAGAATAATCAGTATCGTTAATGTATACATCTTTTATTGAGTTTATTATAGTCAGTACCTGTTCCAGAATATCCAGATTCCTGACAACAATTGCAGACTGCAGCATTGCTCTGAAATCTTTTGATGAAGACAGTAGTTTTTTCTCATAGCTTTCTCTGCTGTTTGAAGACCTGACAGAGATATCCTTTCTGTCTATCCCGATATCAACAAGATCATTTATCATTTGTTTAAGCTTGTTATCCAGATTATCATTAGCCTTTTCCAAGCTTGAATTATAATCGTGTAAACTTAAGGAAAGAGTTACAATATCTGCATCATATTCCAATGTTGCAACACCCTCAACAACTAACTTGTTCTCTGGATAATCATACTGCTTGTATTCTTGACCATACATAAAACTCCAGAATATAGTTAATGCCAAATAAAGCACGAAAAACTTGCTCATTTCTCCTCCATTTTATTCTTGTCTTATCTGTTGTTATTTAACAAGGTAACCCCCGTCAACAATCATGTTAGTACCTGTCACCCACTTTGAAGAATCAGAGATCAGGTATTTTACTGCGGAGACAACATCTTCCACCTGTCCCATTCCCAGAGGATTAGCTTCTGTCATCATCTTGATCTCTTCATCATCATGATGCTTCTTCAGCATATCTGTCTCAACTATCCCCGGAGAAACACAGTTACACCTTATTTTCTTACGTGACAGCTCTTTAGCCCAAACCTTAGAAAGTCCAATCAAACCGGATTTAGCCGCTGCATAAAGCCCGTTACCTACTACACCATTAACCGCAGCTGTAGAGGCAAACAGAACGAGTGAAGCTCCCGAGTTAATTTTCTTTTTCTTCAATAGTCTGTTAATTAGCAAAATCGGTGATTTCAGGTTGAGATCAATTATTGCATCAACAGATTTCTGTTTATAGAAACCGGCTGGGATTAGTTGAGTGCAACCGGCACAGCAAATAACACTATCAAGAACAGGCAACTGGTCAACCAGTAGTTCTATTTCTTTCATATCAAGCATATCACATTTAATATACTCTGTGTCAAGTACTGATATATCCTGAATGTCGGTACAAAATACTGCTGCACCGGTATCGATGCATGCTTGAGACACAGCTTTTCCTATATTACCGTTTGCCCCGGTTATCAGAATGTTATTCCCGGATAGATTTATAATTTCCATGATTCATACCTTCAATGTGTTTTTTACATATTTGATAACATGTATATAAAAGTCAAATAATAAAAAACTGCAATAAAAACAATTGTCCCCCGGAAAAAATCATTGACAAAACTACACCGTGCTACAATTTTCGTAGCATGCTATATATTTTAAAGCACCATTGAGTACTCATACTGCAGTTAAAGTAATCTCTGCGAATACTCCAAATCCGGAATAAGGAGTTACCGGGGAGATCGGATGAAAATCTACTAACAGCACATAATGTGCAAAGGAGTCAAAATGCCAGTTATCACATTATCAATGGGAAAAATGGATATTATCGACGAAAATGTAAAGAAGAAGCTTATCAAAGGACTTACTGAAGTTGCTGTAGAAGCCACAAAGATCGACACTGAAAAATTCACTGTTTTCATTCAGGAATATCCTCTTGAAAACATTGGACACGCAGGAAAGTCAATCAAAGAGTTAATTGGTTAAGAAGGAACTTGCCATAATCCTTCCTTAGGGGATTATGGCATTGTTCATTTACAAGAATATTAAAAGTAGATGATAGTAACATCAAGATCAGGAGATTCTATGTCTATACCTACTCCGGGGAAACCGGTCAGAGGGTCCAAGTCAGGAGTACCAATCATGGCATTATTCGATCTGGTTGGTCGAACCTGGGCTATGGGAGTAATCTGGCAGCTGCAGAATGGTCCTTATACTTTCAGAGACCTGCAGGCACGCTGTGAATCAATTTCACCATCAATCCTCAACAGCAGAATAAAAGATCTCAGAGAAGCAGATATTGTAGAAAGGACTCTGGATGGTTATCAACTAACCCAAAGAGGTGACAAACTAATAGAGCTAATCAAGCCTTTTGGCAATTGGTCAAGAGACTGGGCAAAAGATATTTTCGATTATGAACTGCCCCCCAAATCAGAAGAGGACATAAATGACTGACAATACTCATTTGTGTTTCATTTTCCCTAAAGTAAGATTCAAAGCTGAGGAACAAAGCCTTCTAGAGCAGTGCCCTTTCTGCAATAAAAGTCACCTTTCCAGGATAATTGATCATAACGGATCTATTATTCTCGTTGAAAACAAGTATCAGACTCTGGAACATGCTTATCAGACTGTGCTGATAGAAACAGATAATTGCAATTCTTATCTGACAGATTATCCTGTTGAACACTTACAGAATGTCCTTGAGTTCGGCTTCAAACACTGGAGCAGGATGGAAAAAAGCGGTGATTATAAGTCTGTTGTATTCTTTAAAAATCATGGACCCTTATCAGGTGGTACAGTCGAACATGCTCACATGCAGATTACCGGACTGAAAAAACTGGATTATATGAAGCACGTCAAAGATGAGATTTTCAGGGGAATTGAAGTGTGCAGAATGGATGAAGCAAGCGTAAATGTAGCTTTAGAGCCAAACGCATCAGCTGTTGAGTTCAATATAATTATTCCTTCTCAGGAGCATACTCTGTTTATGGCTCAGAATATCAGAAAAGTTGTGAACTATGCTCTTGGCAGACATAATTGCACAAGTTACAATCTTTTCTTCTATAAAAGAAAAGAATCAATTGTCTGTAGAGTAGTCCCGAGATATGTAACCTCTCCATATCTCATAGGTTACTACATTCCTCAAGTAATTGACAGCCTGGACAAAATAGTTGCTGAGCTCAGGAAAACGTTCTATTCAGACATCTGATTTATTAACCTGAAGCTGTTATATGGCATTTATAGACGACATAGTCACGTTTTTACCGGTTTCTTTACCTTTATAGAGATACTTATCAGCACAGGAAATGATTTCAACCGCCTCCTTGTTGCCATTATATTCACATACACCGAAAGTAATGGTAAAATTAACTTTGGAATCCTTATACTTCAAACACAGTTTACTGATCAATGATCTTATTTTATCACAAATAATTACACCACCATGAATATCAGTATCGGGCAGCAGAAACAGAAATTCTTCTCCACCCCAGCGAGCAACAGTATCCTGCTTCCTGATTGACTCTTTAAACAATGAAGCTGTTTCCACGAGCACTTCATCACCAAAATTATGTCCATATGTATCGTTGATATCTTTAAAATTATCGATATCCGCTATTGCAATGCAAAACTTTTTATTTGATCGTTCAAATCTTATCAGCTCTTCCTGAACATGTTCAAGCATTACTCTTCTGTTCATCAGCTTAGTCAACTCATCTGTGCTGGCAAGCTCTTTCAGTTTCTCCTGAGCTGTCTGAAGCTCCTCATTTTTTTTCTTCAACTCACCCAACAACACTTGCATCTCCTTTCTGGAATTCTCCAATTCCTGGTTTGTTCTTTCCAAGTCTGCCATGATTTCCAGATACTTAACCATTGTCTGCTGATTCTCATCCCGGGTTAAAGCATAGTCATTCTGCAGATGACGCAGCTCTATTTCCAGCTTAATCAGCCGTTCTCTCATTGTCTCATAGTCAGGCATATACTCTATATTCGGAATCATGGCTTCAGTAACCAGTTGTTTTCTTCAAGATTCGCATATTCGGCTTTCAGCTCTTCCACGAAAAGTTCCATAGCTTCCTGTTTGATTCTCAAGCTATTAAGGCAGGAAACAAGAATTTTCTTCTGTACATAGCCTGGTTTTGAGAACACAGGATACAGTTCTGTACAAATATAATCGGCTATGAATAATACCATTGTAAGCTTTCTGTATTGATCTCTAACTGCCATCGGATTACAGTGTCCGCCAATACTCTCAGCAATTACATCCGGGAAATTCCAGGCTTTAGCAATGCTTTTACCCAGGAAAGCGTGATCAAACCCGAATTTTCTCTTTTCAAGTTTATCGATATCAATATTCACCAGTTTTGTCTGAGAAATAATCTGAATAAAATCTGCCTGCATGAACTGGAACTCGGCTATCTGTCCAAAGTCATGCAGAAGTCCGGCAAGATATATATCATCTCCCGGCAGCCCAAATTCTTTTCGATAGATTGACTTAGCACAAGTAGCAACCAGAATGCTGTGATTCCATAATCCATAGATAATATTTTTGTTTGAACTGGAAAGTTTACTGAAGAAATCAAACATTTTCTGACGAAGTGCCATTTGACGAACTCTGTCAAATCCTACCAGAATAATTGCTTTTTTAATATCATCTATTTTGTTCTTATAACCATAAAAAGCTGAATTAGCTTCTTTCATCAAAGTCGCTGTCAGAGCAGGGTCTTTCTCAATAAGATCTTTTAATTTTCCGGCACTCTGATCTCTGTTCAGAAGTGATTTCTGAAGAGTATAAACAACTTGTCTTAATGTTGACAAACGGCTTCTTGAGGCCTGAATTATTATATCCTGAACTGATACTGCGTTGCGGTAATGTGTGTCGTACTGTACCATAATTTACTCATACATTTTTGTTTTAATTTCGGTAAGAAGAGTCAAACCGAATTTTTTTATTATGTCTTTCAGATCCTGTTCACTTAATGTGTCACAGATCAGATGTTCGAACATAGAAAACAGACGGTCTTCCATAGACTGATGTCTTCCTGATAGTTTATCGTTACTTACCGGTTGTTCTACTGGTTTGGAAGGGATTTTCCTTCCTACTCGTTTTCTCAGATCGTTGGTTGTGAAAGAATAAGGATCAGATATCAGCTTGTTAAGCACTTTCATTCTTTCGATTTCATCATGTTCAAGCAGAAGCAGTTTCAATTTTGTTATTCCTATCGAGTTAAAGATATGTTCAACTTCTGCAATGTATTTTTTTGATCTGAAAATCTCATCCTGAGTGATTTTGTATTCTCTTTCCATATAATTTATTATCAGATACAGTGTTTTCTCGAGCCTGTAGCAGTAATGATAACTATATGGTGCATATTCCTGTACGTATTTCCTGAAACTTGTTTTCGCCCTGATACTGTCAGGAATTTTACCTTCCCGCCATTCCTTTCTCAGCCAGACAAAATCCAGAGCAATATGTAAAGCTTTTGACTTATAGTCCTTGTCTGAACGAGAAATGCGCTTTTCTATTTCTGTGATATTGAAGGGCAGATTCTCATCATGATAATGATAATTGTTTACATCCGCTTTATGTTCTGTCAGTTTATTCAATTCATATTCGTTTTCGTTGCTCATAATGTCTCCCTTCACATCGACTGCTGTATGAGGTATGCTATAGTACCGGCAACAATCAGAATGCTTACACTGATTATGATTATTTTCTGGATAAAATTGTTATCGGGTTCCGGCTGAACTGCTTCGATCTTTGTTTCATTCCTTTCAGGAGCAGCTCCCTGAACTTCTCTTGTATCCTGTGAGTTCTGGTCTCCACTGGGATGTTGCTTACTGTAAAGATGCCCGGATACTTCGATAGTGTGATAGAAACGCTCTTTGGAGAAGTTATCTATAAGATCATCCATAAGAAGAGCAAAGTAGTCATCATCCCAATCCAGCCGATCAGTTTTGAATTTCTCTCCTTCATGCTCATCGAGAAAGTTCGGGAAGCAATTCTCTGCAAAATGAAATGCATCAATAATAGCATTATCTCTGTTTGCAGGATATTTATCTATGAATGATGTAAGATGCACCTTTACACTAATTCGATCTTTGTCTGCAATCGCCTCTTCAAGACGATTAAATAGTGTTGTCTGCATCGTTTCTCCTTATACTCAGATAACGAGTATATTTCCCAGTTCAGATTTAATGTTCTTTGTCCAGAGCTGTTGCTTCCTGTATTTCAGGATTTCTTCACCCAAACTTTCATGGTCTCTTGTGAATGTGTTCATCTCATTTATCTTCTTTTTCAGAATACCATGAAAATTGTCTCTCTGGTTCTTGAATTCAATCTTAAGCTTTTCTATCTCTGCTTTCAGAATCTTCTCGGTTTCCTCAATGTTCTTATAGAAATTCTGTTTCACTATAGAAGTAAATGAGTCTACAAGGTTCTCAATATCAATTCTTTCAACATCCTGAAGACCTCTCTTTTCTTCCCTGTATGTATCCCCAAGCCATCTGTTTACATTAAATATCGAACGCTTAACATATTCATATGTCACTACTTTTTTACGGGTTGATGTTTTGTTCACAAGCTCTTCAGGTTTAGGAAGTTTAACAGTAAAGTTCTTAAGCAAGTCTTGTTTAAGCTCAAGGTTTATCATATTGTTTGTCTCAAAAATATTTTGAATAAAGCAAGTGTATTCTTCCAGAATTTTCTTGGCTTCTTTAAGCAAGCCGTTCACAAATACGTTCTCAAGCTCAACTTTTATTTCTGATTCAAAATAGGCTATTTTCTTCTCTGCGCTGTCGATATAAATTCTTGCTTCATCGGGTGAAAGCTCATCGTTTTCCATGAAGGAAGCTATTACAGAAGATATAAGTTTAGGCAGCTTTCTTCGTATTGCTTTTATTGATCCATTATCAAACTGTAATTCACTGATCTTTCTGTCGAACTCAATAGCCTGCTCCCCTTTATCCAGAACTGACTGAATTGCTTTCATGCTCTCTCTGATCTGCTTTCTGGTTGATTCGTTCTCATGAATCTTAAGCTTCAGTTCTCTGTCCCATTCCTTTTCATTCAATATGGATTCAAATGTTTTAACCGCGTTAAGGAACTTTGCGGGAACAGCATATTTTTCCAGGTATTCTTCAATAGCCGCTTCAATTGCCGGTACGCCTGAATAGTAAAGTAATTTTGAATCATCATCAGCTTCATTTAACTCTTTAAGAAGTCTATCTTTATATGCTTTAGTTAATGGTGCGTACTGCAGCAGATTCATCTGAGAGTATTTCTTTGTTACAGCCTGGAATTTCATCAGTTCGAATTCTTCCATGCCGATATCAATTCCGCTGAGTTTCATTCTGGAAAGTTTACCTATTAAAGCTGAGACAGGATATACGTTCGGTTCTTTAATACCTTTGTTGATCAAATATTGTCTTGCTGTTTCCAGAAGACTTTCAATATCTTCTTTGCCGGGATCAAAATCGTCAACTCTGTTGAGAGCAAAAATAAATCTGTCTATTACCTGACGATCTTCGCCTTTCATTGAGTCAGCTACAGTCTCAAGCAGCATGGCATCATCGTTAATTCCGAATTGAGTTGCATTAAGTATATAAAGAATAATCGGTCGTTTATTATTTTTGATAAACTCAATTGTTTTTTCTCTGTGAGACTTGTTCTGAGAATTGTTTGGTCCCGGAGTATCAATGATAGTCAGGTTCATATGTTTAGTGTTGATGCTGTTCACAGGAGTCTTTATTTCTATTGTGGAAACGTCTTCCCTTGCATTAAGTTTGTCCACGTCTTCAGGATCAACCTTATGCCAGTTCATTATCATTTTTCCATCATCATCAAACACTCTTGCCACCATCTCTTCAGTGTCTTTACTGTTACTGATTCTTGTGATACTGGATGTACAGGCCATGTTTTTGGACGGCATGAGCTCATTACCAAGTATTGCATTGATTAATGTAGACTTGCCCGAACTCATTGTTGCTATAACCGATACTTCCACATTGGAGTTTAATGCCTGCTCAAATTCTGTTACTACTCGTTCCGATTTCACTTCGTCAAAGGGTCCATCCTGAATTTCACTGAATAATCCTCTCAGCTGGTCTTCTTTTGCATCCTCATCAATACCTTTACTGAATGCTACATTGATTTTGTAGCCTTCCAGATTGTGCTGTTCAACTTCTGACATCAAATCTTCAAAATCCAGGGATCTACCATGGAATTTCAGATTGAATTCTCTGGTCTGAACTATAAATGAAAGCAATGGAACTAGTTTCGAAACAAAAGTTTGAAATCTGGAGTTTCTGAGTTTATTCAGCTCCGGATTATTGATCTCTTTTCCATCAACCTTGAATTCTGTGTGAATCGTAAATGGGTTGTGGCAGATATATACTTCACGCATTTTTCCTCCGGTATTCATATTTCGAGAAGAACTGTTTATACTTGTATAGTTCCGAAATCTAACGCGAATGGATGATTGCTGATGCGTCTTCCCTTCAGAAAGTCTGATTTCTTGTACACACGGCTTTTGAATACTTTTTTGTCTTCGAAGTACAATTCAAAATAGATATCCGGTTTTACATTTCCTGTTAAGTCGAGATTTGAATATCCTTTGATTTTTCCTTCATCATCAAGATTCTGCATATCAAGGAAACAGTCCTTGAAAAATCCTTTAGCCATTACTTTACTCCAGTACTTTGAACTTGATACCGGTCTTCCTGTCTTTTTGCTGACAAACTTTGCTGAGATTATGATGTCTTGGTTCATGGTTTCCTCCACAAATTTTATTTTACATTCTATATAACATGTTCCGTGCCAGTTCCACTGTTTGACATAAAACCTTTAAGATCAACCACAAGAGCTTCTATTGAATTATCTTCATTTCATTATCGTATATCCGTTTTCGAATAGTTACCTTGCTAGAGACCTTCATTTTCGAAGATTATTCGTTTTTGGGGAAAATACCTTCTTTTCTTGAACGTCAGATAAAAGAATCAAAAATGGAGTACCTCTTTTCGAACGCATATACAGCAAATCAAAACCATGTAGTTTACTTGAAATCCATCACAATTACTGTTTAAGATAATCAAGAGAACTTTGAATATTAAAACCTCAAGTCAACTACTACAATTATTAGAAACTAGCTTTCTTTAATAAAAAAGAGACGCACAGAAGTACGTCTCAGTTTTTTATCAAATATGATTATAGTTATTTAAGCAGCATTAGTTTTTTTGTTTCATTAACTGTCTGAGTAGAAAGTCTGTAGAAGTATACTCCCGAGGCAACACTACTGCCGGCGTTATCTTTTCCGTTCCATGTAAGTGTATGCTCACCTTCAACAAGGTTATCATAAGTCTTTACTGTCTGTCCCTTAATGTTGAAGATTTCCAATACACCGTTTTCACCTTCTTTGATACTGAGCTGTATTTTTGTTTCAGGATTGAAAGGGTTTGGATATGCAGGCATCAATTCTGTAACCTTGCATAAGTCTTCAATGTCATCTTCTTTGTCTTTTTTAATTGTAATTTTGACTGGACCGTTAAAATGGCTATTCCCGTTATTTTCAACTGTTTCAAGCCAGTAAGTATATGATCCGCCTTGTTCAACATCAATATCTGTAATGCTGTATTTGCTGAGTGATGTTGAGTTTGCAGCAGGAATGATGTCATTTGTTATAAGTACAGCTTCTCTCAAATTTTCGCTAATGTTTCGGTAGATGTTAAACCCACTTAAGTCTGATTCAGATTGTGTACTCCATTTGATTTCTGCAAAGTTATCATCTGTAACAACAGCATTAAATGAAGAAAGAGTCACAGGAAGAGAGTTATCTCCACCACCGGCCGGTACAAACTCAGAGAAAGAACTCAGACCGGTTATTGTAATATAGGGTTCGTTGTATATAAGGGTTCCACCCAGATCAGAAACAACGTCCTGCCAAGGCGAACCGTCATCTGCTCTTTTAAGTATTCTAAGAGTGTTAAAGCTTTCAATACCCAGTACATCAGAGAGATCAAGAGTAAGTTCATATTCACCGACATTTCCTCCGGATGATTCAATAATCCAGCTTATTCTTCCAAGATTCTGAACAGTTCCGGGGAGTTCTCCCACAATTGTAGGTTCTTCGAAAAGCTGATTTATTTCCAGATCTGTTGCAATATGAGCTTCAACAAACTGGATAGCTACATCCAATACAGGCAATTCATGTAAATCAAGGTCGTCGATAGGTAAAGCTAGTGCTTCAACGAAATCACCATCATCATCTGATTCATAACAACCCATGTCAAATCCGGTACCCAATGGTCTGGCATTGTCAACAAGATCGTTTGCCGGACATGTTCCTCCGGCATGTGCTGTACTAATACAGGGTGATCCATTTCTCAATCTGTAGATATCCATAGCAGGGAGACCGAATAAAGGATCAGCGTCAATATTTCCGCCTGCATCAGAACCAAAAGCAGGTACTCCTCCTTCAATATCATTGAAAAGGAATGTTGGAATCGCTTGTGACTGGTTGTATGTCCATGTAAAACTGGTAGTATTTCCCCATATAATGTTATTCGCAATATTTGAATCTGTATCGCCATTGTAAGGACTGAACGTAATACCAGGACCTGTATTATTTGCTATTGTATTGCTGCCAACATCACAACCGTTAAAGTTGTAGATACAGATTCCTGCTCCTCTGAACGTACATGTATTATTATAAATAAGATTGTTATAAACTGTGAACTCAGAATGCGCACAGAATATTGCTCCGCCACCGGAAGATGCTTCATTATTATAGAACTCGTTATTGTAAACATATCCGCCTGTCATTCCGGCAATATACAATGCACCTCCTGTACCATAAATTTCATTCTCTATTGCAGTGTTACTATCAAAAGTATTGTATTTAACTTCTGTGTTATAGTCACTGATGGAACCGTTATAGATGTGAATAGCTCCTCCGGCTCCTCCGGAAAAAGTTGAGTTATTCTCGAAAGTGTTATTCCTTATCTTTAACTCTGAATACTGAGTAGAAATTGCACCTCCATAATGAGCAGTGTTGTTTCTGAAAATATTATTTTCGATTCTGCAATATTGAAGAGAAGCTTCAACAGGTAGACCATAGTAATAATAAATTGCTCCACCGTAAACACCTGAATAGTTATTCTCGAAAATATTGTTCCTGATTATAGGGGTCAGCTTATTCTGAGGATCTGTTGGGTAACCTTCATCCATAAAGATTGCTCCGCCACCGAGATTATGACCATCAATATGACCATTACGAATTGTAAAGCCTTCTATAATAGTCGAATTTGTAATATACCTTCCGGTTGTACTTGAGAAGTCAAATACAAATGCTCTTGCAGAGTTTTCACAATCAATTACGCAATTACTTGCTCCATTAGCAGAATGTACCCAAAGTTGTTTGTTCCACCAAGTTATGTCTGTATTCCCCACTCCGGTGTAAGTTCCATCAGCAACAACTATTTCATCCCCTGATGAAGCTGCATCAACAGCATCCTGAATCGTAGCTTGATCTGCAGGTACATTGATTATCGCTCCAAAAAGATGAATAGCAGAAATAAATAAAATTAAGAAATAAATTCGTTTCATTCTTTCTCCTTGTAATTGTTTTGTTTATATATGTTTTCTTACTTCGTTCAAGGTGCAATCATTATGCATATACCCACAAAGTATGCAAGTTATTTTTTTACATTGTTTAAACGAAATTATTAAATTGGGGAATAATGCTATTTATTCTGGTTGAGTGACCTAAATCTTCCTGAATTTTAGTTTGCATTCAAATTACGGGTTTAATTTGGTATTGACATAAAGGTTTCAATAATAAATCTCAGTATTGAGGAAAAATTATGAAAAGAAGAATCACAAAATCGGAAGCCATATACCGTTTTGAATTATATGATGTTGAACCAAAATACATTCCGGTTCTGGAGATGTGTTTTTACCATAAAGATGGCGATGTATACTATAAGGAATATTCTGAAGATGCTCCTGGCATAGATTCCGTGATAAGGAACTTTGAAAACCACGTACTGGAAATGCTCGATCAGCTTG
Source organism: Cloacimonadales bacterium (SeqCode) (assembly GCA_942492065.1). GTDB lineage: Bacteria > Cloacimonadota > Cloacimonadia > Cloacimonadales > JAIOQZ01. The sequence continues at coordinate 152,253 of CALODV010000013.1, forward strand.
GTTACTTTACCGAAGTTAAATGGGAAAAAGCTCTTCTGGAGTTCTGCCGGATAACCAGAGATAACAATCTCGACTGGTGGCTTACAGGTTCCTGCTCCGCCTGTATACGAGGAATAGATTTCAATCCGCACGATGTAGACATTATGTTCGACAGCAAAGATATTGATAGATACCGAGAAGTGTTCTCTGAATATTTTATAGAACCTTTACTTGATACCGGTGGATGGGTAACGAAGGACTTTGGAGTGCTGTTCCTGCTTGGCAGAATTGATCTGGCAACTGATCCCAGCCCAGAAATTGACAAACCTGATCCGGTAGACTGCGGACCGACCGCCCTGACACAATTGCAAACTATTCAATGGAAAGGTTACACATTAAAAGTACCGCCAATTGAATTTATGATTAACGCTAACAGGCGCAGAGGAAGAACGGAACGTGTTGAGAAGTTGGAGGAGTATTTGAGGGAGAAAGCTAAATAATTCATGCATCCCCCCGAAAACCAAATACAATGCTTACATAACTAATAGCAAATAGGTGTTTTACAACAGAAAGACAGTGGAAAATATAATTCAATCTATTAGCTTTGAACTGAGTATAACAGTTTTTAATTGATGATATTCTCTCTTTTTCTCCGTATAGTAAATTTTTCCGTTAAAAAATCCTGAAGCCTTGGAAGGATTTTAGGAAAGATTTATGGTTTCAGCTTGCTGAAAATACATTTTGAAAAAGAGTGCCTTTCTTTTGTTTCGTTTTCTTTGGCACCAAAGAAAATGAAGGTAATATAATTGGTAAAATCATTTTCTATCGATCAACACACCCGATTTGGCAAAAGTCATAATTTACCCCATAGTGTTTCCCGTAGTGTTTCTTTGAAGAAATACCAGAATAAAAGTTTACTGGATAACACCTGAATTCCGTGCAGAATGGGACATTATGTAGGAATTTCTTATATTTTTAAGGAAGAGGGCATTTTAACAAGAAATTTCAGTTGTTATATTCCATATAGTATAACGAAGTCAGTGTGTTAAGAAAAACGAGGGATTCCAAAAGGTAAATAATTTACTTGACAACTGTGAAAAGTTTTTTTTATGTAATAACTTATGTAAGTATTTTTTAAGGCAATGTGTATGGGTGGGATATAGTTGCAACTAATTTCATGATCCGCCTGTAGACATATTTTGTTTAACTTTTAAAACACTTAAAGGAATGTGAAATGAAAAAGACAATACTGGCAATTCTGCTGTGTCTTTCAATGGTAAGCGTGTTTGCTTATGAAATCTATAGTGTAGAATGTAACTTAGATCCTGAAACTGAGCATTGTGTGCTCAATGCAACTACAAGTGTTGGCGATATCCAAGTATATGGCATTGAAGAAATCAAAGAATTTACAAATCAGCAGATTTATGATTATTCAAGAATGAAGCTGATACAAGCTTGGTATAACTCTTGGGGTTATGGATACTCATGTGCCGGAAGGGTATTGACTGTCTGGAATCAGCAAGAGAAGTAATCAAAGGTTATGAAAATAACGTAAATGGTACAAACTAACTAATTGATAGCAGAGATGCTTATGCTTCTCTGCAATATTCAGGAGAAATTGATGAAGAAATTTTATGTATTAGTTTTCATGATGCTTCAATATGTAGCAATTATTCATTCCCTAACCATTACCAGAACCAAAGAAGAATTTATCATTAAAACAAATAATGTCCCTGTAGCACGTTCCTCAAACTATATTTCGAATCAGGATGCAATAATCTTCATTACAATCCCTGATGCTGTATTCATGGGAAAGGGAGGTGTGGACTTTTCCAGAAAAGTGTATTCATATAATATTGAAAGTAAAACCGCTCGAGAAATTGATGTTAAAGAAGGAAGAACAAAAAATTGTATCTCCATGCCAGCTTATGCAATTGCAACAGAAGATACGCTCTTTTTTCATGACCCGGTAAATGGTAGAGTTACTGCAATGCAGTATTACAATAATGAGCTCTCATTTCAGTATTCATTTGATACATCAGAAAAAATGCTAGTCTCTGCATTCAACATTATTGATGGTAAAATGTATACTTGCAAATCCACAGATGGTTCAAACCTGTCAAAAGGACTTTCTGTCTTTGACATAGCTGTCGATACTCTTTATGCAGGTTCTCGACTTTTACTAAAAGATAATCATTACATTGATTACTTCAGGTATCGAGCTATTATGAATAATGGGATGAATGAAATAATTAGAAATGCTGATGAGGAAAATATTTTCTTCAATACATGGAAAGAATCAAGAGATACGGAAAACGTTTACTTCAAAAACTTTGCTTTAAAGCATAATGGTGAAATTCTTGTAGTTAACTCTTATGCAACTGACATCTATAGAATAATTGATGACATGGAAGAGTTAGTGGATAGTATCAAAATAGGTTTACAATACAGAGAAAATGAATTGAAGCTGATCAAAGAGAATAAGTATATTCCGCGACAATTTGATGTATATTCACAGATGCAGCGTGTTTTCTCAGATGAATCAAGAGATTTTGTTATGATGTATATTCAACAGATGAAGAAGCTGAGAAAAGTAACAGGTAATGATTGCGATTATATTCTTATCAAGAAGCTTGGAGTTACTGAAGATAAAAGCGAGTGGATGATTCCGATTGATTTTATTCCTGTCTATTATAATGAAAAAGAAAGTACATTTTACGGATTCCGCAAAGTTGATGGAGTCCTGAATTATGTAGAGTATAAATTAGAGGTATAGATGAGAAAAATACTATTGTTAGCTGTGTTGATTCTTTTTATTCTTTCTCTTACTGCAATAACAAAAGAAGATCTGGATATGAAACAGACTAAGTTTTATGATTATTCAGCCTTAACAAACTCATTGTTATTCAGGGTTGATTTGACTGACATAAAAGAAAATGCTATTGATACAAATGATTATATCTATAATTTTGACAAACCGATTCTGCTGTGCATAGCAACACCTTATTCCTGCTCATCCTGTAATATGAGCTTCTATCCGATTCTCAACAGGTACACTGAAATTGATTCTGCAAGAACCTGCTTTATTCTGGAGAATCATTACTTCAGGGACACAATGAAAAGGTATAGTGATATAAAGCAAGAGCTGCATCTCGCTACAAGAATACTGTTTGATACGGAAGGGAAGAATGCAGATAAGCTCAAGTTTAATGATACAGGTAACAATTTCTGGTTTGCAATAATTGAAAAAGGCAGAATAAAGCATGTAATAGGTTTTGCTGATTATACAGAATATTGTAAGCCTATAAAATCTTACATTGAAGAATTAGATAAATATTGGATGGAGGAAGAATGAAAAAGAAATATTTCGTATCTATTTTATTACTTTTTGTCTCTTTGCTAGCTGCAGAAAATTGTCACAAACTTGAAATTGGAGGATACAAAATAAAGATATATCCAGAACCTGTTTCTTTTAGTGTTAAAGAGGACAGTTCAAGCTATTCTTGCTCTGCACTTATTGAGTTCGATGGAAATGGCTTAACTATTACCGGAAACTTAATAGGTCTGAATGGAAAGCTTGTGGGCATGTTCCCTTCTGGCAGTGAATTAAGTATTAAGAACGGAAAAATATATGTAGATGGAAAAGAACCTGATACAATTTCTGATATTCAACTTTCATTTGCATTTTCAAGAACTAATACTTATTCAAATGTGATTAACTTTAGAAATTTTTCAATTGAATCAAAACCATATTACACAGATTACACTAAATACAGTTGCAAAAGAAATGGTAAAGATGTACATTTCTTTGTGGCCGGGGATTACAATGTAGAAATTGATGGAGATGTATTACTATTTAACTTCGAGAGCTACGGCAAACTTAAACCGGGAGACAGTATCCTGATAGACAAAGGTAAAGTATCTATCAAAGGAGTAGAAGCCAGTCCGAAATCCTAACCCTCTTCCCTGAAGAACTCCAGCACATATCCGGCTGCCCAGCAGCCCATAATTGCCGGTAAATAGGCAACAGAACTGATCAGGTTACGGGAGCGTCCCCGCGTGGATGTCCTCTCCTGATCTTCCATTTCATGGGAATGCAGAGTTGTTACTTCTGAGGAGTATATCACCGGTACCTTACTTTTTATACCGCGTCGTCGCAAGTATTTGCGAATTCTTCTCGCTAAGGCGCAGTTCTGGGTTTTAAAAAGATCTGCCTGAGCAATTTTGGAAGGATCGGTTTTTCCACCTGCTCCCATTACAGAGATAAATGGTATTTTCTCAGTGTGCAGTTTAACAATCAGGTTTGTCTTAGGTACAACACTGTCAATGGCATCAATCACAAAATCAGCATCTTTGAGAATCTCCGGCATGGTTTCGTCAGAGCAGAAATCTGTCATAATTTCTATGTTCGCTTCCGGATTTATATCCAGCATTCTTTCCTGCATCACTTCGGTTTTCTGTCTGCCAATCGTACTGTGCAGAGCTATTATCTGTCTGTTAAGGTTCGTTACCTTGACCTTATCAAAGTCTACAAGCATGATATTACTGAATCCGCTTCTAACCAGAATTTCGGCAGCGTAAGAACCAACACCGCCCAGACCGATAATTACCACGCGTTTTTCAGCGATTCTTCTGACGTAATCTTCACCATAGATGAGAGTTAATCTGTGAAACTGATCCACTATTTATATACCTCGCAGATATTTTTGTACTGAATCTCAATTAGCTTGTTTCTGTCTTCCTGTACAGCATTTATTATTTTATTCACCTTCAGAATATGAGGAGTCGAATAAAAACCGTTCGTATACGGAGCATCAGACTCGAAGATGTATCTTCCTGACTTGATGATCTCAGGCAGTACCTTTTTCTTAGCGAGAGTACTATTGCCGATACTCATCATCAGGTTAGTCTTTATAACATTCTCCATCACATCAACTGATCCGCCAAAACTATGGAAATATCCTCGAATTGACGAGAAGTTCTTCCTGATAATCTTCAGAGTTTCATAATAGCTTTTCACACAGTGAATAACAACCGGTAGATCGTATTGCAAGGCAAGATCAAGTTGCTTGGCAAACAAGCTTATCTGTGAATCAAGATCGGTATTACGTTTATCCAGTCCAATCTCCCCTATTCCGCAAATCTGCTTTTCATCGCATAACCTGACAAGATCATCGAAGGCAAGTGAGTCATTTGTCTGCTCGTAGGGGTGCACTCCCGCTGTATAGACAACATGGTGAGAATCCAGAACGGAATATGCTTCGACATCAGCATTAGTCAGTGCACAACCGATAAATCCTGTAATATTCTCGTCTAAGGCCGAGGAAATGGATTCTGAGAGGTTAGATATAACTCTTTGATTTGTCAGGTGGATATGTGAATCGATGATACCGTAGTCAAACATAATGAGACCTTTGTATTATCAGGTTATCATTCAATGCTCTCATAATATAAAAAAAGGCTGCCGAAAAATCAGCAGCCAAAGTTTTATCTATTTACCAGGGCATTGCTTCTCGATGTTCTCACCGAGGTTTTTGCTGCCATAGGCTTTTTCGTAATGTTTTGCAAAATCTTCTGCAAGTTTTGCAGCTCTCTTGTCAAAAGCGTCTTTGTCCTGCCAGGTATTTCTTGGAATAAGAACATTAGAGTCTATTCCGGGTAATTCAACAGGAACTTCAAGATGGAAGACATCGTCTTTAGTGTACTCAGCTTTTGCAAGTGTACCGTCGAGAGCACAGTTCACAAGAGCTCTTGTCAGGTTGATATCCATTCTGGAACCTACACCGTAAGGTCCGTGACTCCAGCCTGTATTCACAAGATAAACCTTTGTACCGAATTCTTTCATCTTTTCACCAAGCATGTTAGCATAAACATCAGGGTTACGCGGCATGAAAGGTTCGCCAAAGAATCTTGAGAAAGTTGATACCGGTTCTGTAATACCTGTTTCAGTTCCGGCAAGTTTGCTTGTATATCCCATGAGGAACCAGAGCATAGCCTGATCCGCATTCAATCTGGATATTGGAGGGATAACCCCATTCGCATCAGCAGTGAGGAACAGTATTGTTTCAGGATGTCCTGCAACAGATTCCGGTTTGATGTTAGACAAGAATTCCAGTGGGTATGAACCTCTGGAGTTAGGGGTGATTCGTTCATCATCGAGATCAAATGTACCATCAGGATACATCATACAGTTTTCAACAATTGAACCGTGACTAAGATAATCATCATCATGGAAAACAGCATTATAAATTTCCGGCTCTTTATCCTTATTAAGGTTGATGAGTTTTGCATAGCAGCCATTTTCGAAATTAGCAATACCATCATCACTCCAGCCATGCTCATCATCTCCGAGAAGAGCTCTGTTTGGATCTGCTGAGAGGGTGGTTTTACCTGTTCCGGAAAGACCGAGCAATAATGCTGAATCCTGGTTCTTGCCTTCATTTGCTGAACAATGTAAAGGCAGAACACCTACATCAGGAAGGTAATAATTCATTACTGTAAACATAAGTTTTTTAGCACTGCCACAATACCTGGATCCGTATACAATGCCGATTCTTCTGTCAAAATCAATAGCTATTGCCATGTTTGAAGTCTGACCCGGTTTGCATTCACGGAGACGTCCGCAATACTTATCTTCATTAAGTTTATCACCTGGTACAAGAACAAGGGTAAAGCCATTATTATGGAATACACTTTTTTCGATATCTTCCTGAACCGGTCTGAACATATTGTCAGTAAATAAAGCGCTGACAGCTTTGTCAGTAATGGTTTTTGTAGGCAGAGCATACTTTACATCAGCACCGATAACACGATCAGTCACGTAAATCTTTTCTTTTTTAGATAACGTGTCCATAGCATCCTCAAACAGCATATCAAATGTTTCAGGGCTTAGAGCGATGTTATTAGGAGAATCCCAGTCAATTGTACCTTTAGATTCTTCATGAGATACAATATAGGTATCCTTAGGGCTTCTGCCGGTTGATTCTTTTGGCGTCCAGGTAACTAATGACCCGTTTTTAGAAACCATGGCTTCGCCGTTGTCAATACTCTCTTGAATGAGAGTTTTCCTTGAGACATTTTCAAGTACATTACTGTGTTTTTCAATCAATGTACTTACATTAGTTACAAATTCATTACAAGTCATGATTTGTACCTACCTCCATGATGTTTTGTGTATTGATTTTTTATATTATTCCAGAAAATTCAGCATAAAAAAAAAGGCAGTTTTTGACTGCCTTCACATGATTTTTTTAAAATTATACTTTATCGGGATACACATTGGCAAATTTTCTGCCAGCTGCTTTGGTTTCAAACTTAACGTATCCGTTGATTAAGCTGAAGATTGTGTAATCTTTTCCAACACCAACGTTTTTACCTTGCTTTATTTTGGATCCTCTTTGTCTTACAAGGATATTTCCAGCAAGTACGTATTCACCATCATATCTTTTAACACCAAGATATTGCGGATTACTGTCCCGACCGTTTTTACTACTACCAACACCTTTTTTATGAGCCATAATACTTCCTTTGTACCTATTTCACAATATCAGTAATTTTGATTTCTGTAAAATTCTGACGGTGACCGTTTTTCACACGATAACCTTTTCTGCGTTTTTTCTTAAATACAATTATCTTTTTATCTTTTTTATGAGCAACAACTTCAGCCACAACTTTAGCATTAGCTACAGTTGGACGTCCAACCATCACATCTGCATCATCTTTGAGCATCAGAACATCTGAAATCTCAAATGATTTTCCTTCTTCCATGTCTCCAAGGAAAGGAACTTTGATGGATTTGCCTTTTTCAGCTCTGAACTGGTGTCCTTTAAATCCAACTATTGCAAACATTTCTATCTCCTTTAGTGCTTACATTCACATATAAAGTAGACAATAAATTTTCCTATAGACTGATTGTCAAGCAATTATCTATTTCTATTGTCACTATTTATCCTTCATATCTCTTTTTTCCCATACGAACTTACAGTATTTGGCTTGATCACTGAATCCGAGACATTTGCATGTCGGTAAGCCTAGGTAGAAAATTTGGCTGTAATTTCTTTATTGTTCCGATTATTGAAGATCTTGTATTGATCGGGTTTAAAGTCTTCCTCTGAAACAATAAATATATCGTTAGGAATATCGATGAAATATGTAGGGTTTTCATCTAGAAATGCTTTCACATTCGGGTGCACAACAATTCGCAGGGGAGTGTTTCGGATAAAATACTCCGATCTGCTCAGCCATCTGTATATCTGCATGGCAACAGAATCGCGCGCCATTACTCTACCGGTTCCCTTACAGCATGGACAGTGCTCTGAATAAGAGACCAGCAGATTTTGTCTTGTTCTCTTTCTGGTAACATGCACCAGACCGAGAGGCCCGAAAGGAAAGACTTTATTTTTAGCTCTATCCCTTTTGAGGATAGCTCTTAATGTTTCCAAAACTTCATTCTTGTTATTTTCGTCAAGCATATCTATGAAATCTATTACCATAATCCCACTCAGATTCCTGAGTCTGATCTGTCTGGCAGCCTCTGCTGCCGCTTCTACATTAGTTCTACGAACCGTCTCCTGATAATTTCTGGACCCGGTAAAACTTCCTGTATTAATATCAATAGCACATAGAGCTTCAGTCTGTTCAATCACAATATTACCACCACTCGGGAGATTACAGCGTGAGTTGAACATACTTTTTATCTCCTTTTCAATACCATAGGCATCAAAAATTGGAGAATCTTCTGAATATAGCTCGATTTTGTTAACCAGTTCAGGAGCAGCCGCTCTGAGACTGGAAACGATCTGAGATTTAAACAGCTTATCATCAACAATAAGCCTGTCTATATTAGTACTGAACAAGTCCCTTATGAGAGTACTGAAGAGATTACCTTCGGAGTACAAACAACTTGGAGCAACTTCATATTTGATCTGTTTTTCAATAAACTTCCATGTTTTGTGGAGTCCATCGTATTCAGCTTTGAATTCTTCGTCTGAGTTACCGTCAGCATCAGTTCTGATAATTAGTCCGACGTTATCATGTTTAACCTTATTGATTATTCCCTTAATTCTGTTTCTTTCAGCGTTGGATGAAATCTTACGTGAGAGAGCAACTTTTTTCTTATTAGGAAAATAAACCAGGAATTTTCCGGGTATAGAGATCTGCCCGGTGAGACGAGCTCCCTTTTTACCAATAGGACCTTTCTGAATCTGGACAATAATTTCCTGTCCTTCTTTCAGGAATTTTGCAATAGTCTCGCTGCCGTTCCCCTGATTCCTTTTTCTATTTTTATTATGAAAACCATCGAGGTATTCCGGAGCGATATCTGAAAAGTGCAGAAACGCAGTTCTTTCCAGACCTATATCGACAAAGGCCGCACCCATCCCAGGGAGTACATCTTTGATAATACCTTTATAGATATTTCCAACGATATTCTCCTGCTGTTTCTTTTCTACAAACAGCTCGACCAGCTTATGGTCTTCCAGGATGGCTACCCGTTTTTCAAACGGGTGCACATTAATTATTATTTCGCTAAACATGATATTCCTTGAAAATTTAGTATTTCAAATGAATGGTTATTCGTCAAGTGAAATTATTTTCGATTTTTTCTTGACACAAAAAACGCTAAAAGAAAGATGGGCGAAGTCATCGCGAGGTGGAGCAGTCTGGTAGCTCGTCGGGCTCATAACCCGAAGGCCGGAGGTTCAAATCCTCCCCTCGCTACCATTTATTTATTATATACGCGATAAACGCGGCGGCGTAGCTCAGTTGGTTAGAGCATCGGAATCATAATCCGAGTGTCCGGGGTTCGAGTCCCTGCGCCGCTACCATAAAGCTTGTCAATAGACGAGCAGTTTTTTTTGATAAGCGCGCCAGTAGCTCAGTTGGATAGAGCAACGGCCTTCTAAGCCGTGGGTCTGGGGTTCGAATCCCTACTGGCGTGCCATTTTTCAATGGTGGTTGTAGTTCAATGGTAGAGCACTGGATTGTGGTTCCAGGCGTTGTGGGTTCGAGTCCCATCAGCCACCCCATTTTTTTGACTACTAAATAAATTCTCCCAATCAGTAAGCATAAACAATACTACTATATACTTTTTCGTGAAATACTTTCATAAAATCCTCATAAAGTAATTTTCTATTTGACACATTTGTTTTCATTGTGCAAAGTTTGCTAAATTTCAGAATTATTCATTTTAACATCATTCCCAAAGGTTTACAACCTTTTGGAAGGTGTACAAAATTTATAGCTCCTCCGGAGCAGGCTGAAGATACAAACATAATCATTTAGTTTTTCATAATATCAGTGATAAATAAACTTTGAGGAATTTCTATAAATGTTCCAATGCAGTATCAGCTCCGTCAGGAGCGGAACCGTTTGTAGAAAGCCATACCAAGAATAATAAACAGCGCCATCAGGTGCGAACCATATAGAAGCATCGTAGTTACACAGGTTTAATTGGGTACCCCCCACGCAGTTCAGATTGTATTCATTTTAACACCATTGCCAAAGGTTTACAACCATTTGGAAGGTGTAAAAATTTCCCTATCTTTCCGGTATTTCGTGGTTACGGTTAATGTTCTTCGGCACCGTCCCCTAAAGTGTGTCTGATTTGACAAGAAATAGAAAAGAACCTCCAATAGTAAAAAAAGATCCAAAAGGAGGTTCTTATGAAATTGACAACAAGTCAATTGAGTCTTGTGTTGGACACTGCAATTGTCGAACACGGATTAAACAAAGTATTGGAAACAATACTAAACTGTCTGATGAAATTAGAGCGGACAGAATTTTTACGTCAAACAATATCTTCAAAAAACAAAGGGAATGGTTATAGAATAGGTAAAGCTATCGGCTTGGGAGCGGAGATAAAGCTCCAAATACCAAGAGATAGACTCGGTCAATTCTATCCAATATTGCTCACATTAATCAGAAACCAGGAAGAAGAACTTCATCAGCTTGCTTTTACTTTATATTCAAAGGGTCTTTCAGTACGAGATGTAAGTGATGTTTTTGATAAATTGTATGGTTCGAAGTATTCCAAGTCAAGTGTAAGTAGAATAAATCAAAGCTTTGTTAAAGAAATGGAATTATGGCGAAACAGACAATTAGATGCTAGCTACCCGTTGATTATGGTAGATGCAATACACACCAGAATACGCAGATCATCTAAGGTAGAAGTAGAAGCAATTTATACAGTTATGGGATTACGTAGTGATATGAGCAGGGATATATTAGCCATAGAAAGCATCCCACAAGAGAGTGCAACTGGCTGGGAATCATTATTCACAAGCTTAAAAGATCGAGGATTAGAATCTGTCAATTTAGTAATTGCTGATGGTTTAACGGGACTTGAACAAAGTATTGCAAACGTTTTTCCTGGTGCAGCGTTCCAGAAATGTGTAACTCATTTAAAACGTAATATATTAAACAAAACAAGGTACTCGGACAGGGCTGAAATAGCTGCTGATTTGAAACTTATTTTTGTTACTAATGACTCAGGATATAAACTATCAAATGCGATCGAGAACTTTGAAAACTTCATTACAAAATGGATGAAAACATATCCCTTCATAAGAAGATATAGAAATCGATCAGACTTAATTTACTATTTTACATATTTGAATTATGACTACAGAATAAGAAGTATGATCTATACAACCAACTGGATAGAAAACCTGAATAAACAGTTCAGAAGAGTTTTAAAAATAAGAAACTCAATGCCTTCTGATGAGTCTGCTTTGCTTCTTATTAGTAAAATAGCAATGGATAAAGTAGAAAAATATTTACAATATCCACTGCATTCCTTTAAATTTGACGATAATATTATGAAATAAATTAAAAATATAGATGAGGTTCTAGACACACTTATTAGGACAGTCCCTGTTCTTTCTTCATCAACCTCGCACTCTTCATTATCAAAACAAAAAGCCCCTGCATAAACAGAGGCTCTCCATATATTTAAGATATAAGCTATTTCTTTTTAGAGCGGCAGACAGCTAATGGCAGAAGCATTTCTTCCATGGAGATACCGCCATGCTGGAATGTACCGTTATACTGACGCTGGTACTGGTGGAATGAATTCGGATATACAAAATAGTAATCATCTTTGGCAAATATGTAGTTATCTACAATATTGTTTGATGGTAATCCGAAATCTTTCGGGTCTTTCAGGTATATTGCATGTCTGTCATTACAGGTCAGGTTTCTCCCCTGCTTATAACGAACTGTGATTGTTGTGTCTTTATCGCCTATTGCCTGAGTAGCTCTGTTCACACGGATTGAACCGTGGTCTGTAGTTATTACAACTGTTGCATCCTGCTCTGCAATCTGTTTCAAAGCATCGTAGAATGCTGAATGCAGGAACCAGTGCTTAGTGAAGGCTCTCAGAGCTTCTTCATCCGGTATTGCTTCTTTGAGAATACTGTCTTTTGATCTGTGATGGGCCAGTAAATCGAGAAAGTTATATACAAGTACAACCAGCTTTTCTTTAGACCAGGAATTGATCTTTCTCAGCACAAAATTTGCTTCTTCCATATTGAATATTTTGATATATTTGGAAGTCGGGTTAATGTTGTAACCAAGATCATTTATATGTGCATCAAGCAGTTGGTGTTCGTTTCTGTTACGGCTGTTTTCGTTATCAGAATCATTCCAGTATTGAGGGAACATTCTGGCAATATCAACAGGAAGCAATCCGCTGAAAAGGGAGTTTCTGGAGTAAGGTGTAGCTGTTGGCAGAATTGAGTAATATAAATCAAGATCGACATCAAACAATTCCTGCAGGAAAGGTTCTATAGCGAGATACTGGTCAAGTCTCATACAGTCAAGTATAATGAAGTAAACCGGTTTGCCTTCATCGAAAAGCGGAGTCACAGTCTCAGAAAGGACATCGAATGAAAATGTCGGTCTCTCATCACTTTGCAGCCAGTCTGAGTAATTCGAGGATATATAGTTAGTAAACTCTGTGTTACAATTACGTTTTTCCAGAAAATGTGTATGTGCGAGTGCCTGGTCGTTGATCTCATCAATAACAACATCCCATTTACACATTTCGTTGTATATCTTCTTCCAGTCGTTCCAGTCCGGACTCTGGAAAAGAGATTGATTCAATTGAGCAATATATTTGGAATACTCTTCCCCAATCTGATTATGTCTGATCTCATCAGCCTGGAAGATTTTTTTTACAGTCATTATAATCTGGTTAGGATTGATAGGTTTAATCAGATAGTCGGAAATCTGTCTGGCAATAGCTTTGTCCATCAAACCTTCTTCTTCTGATTTAGTTACCATAACAACAGCAAGGTTAGGATTAATCTGCTTAATCTCCTGAAGAGTAGCGAGTCCGTCCATACCGGGCATCATTTCATCCAGCAGTACCAGATCGAATTTTTCGTTGAGAACCATTGCAACAGCGTCTGTTCCGTTAGACACTTTCTGCACAAGATATCCTTTATCCTGTAAGAAAATCACAAACGGTTCTAGTAAGTCTATTTCATCATCTACCCATAATATCTTTAATTTACGCATTTTTTACCTCATTATCAGTTTTTTGTTAAGATCTGATTCGTATCAACTAATGCCGGGTCCCTCCCCATCACTTTCATGTTCATATCGTCTCTGTTTTATTTTAATTTCATTCTTTACCTGTTCCAGATCTGTATCCTGGAAGTAAATAGCGAGTTTATAATTCAGTTCTTTCCTTGAGCAATTGAAAAAAGTCACCATAGTTTCGTAGAACTGATCAATCATAACTTCTTTCATCGATTTATTCTGGGTCTGCTTACGAACTTCCTTAATATCTTCTCTCAGATCTGTTGCTGAAAGCTCGTTTGCTTTATTAATCCACTCTTCAGATTCCGAATATGTTTTGTTTTTAACAAGCGGTTTAATCATGTTGAGTTTGTCGACACCTATATTTTTCAGTGAAGACTCATCAATATCCAGTTCATCTACAAAAAGATCATATATGGAAATCAGCTTTGAGGCAAATGTTCCGGCAATATTGTATTCCTGCTCGATGAAGTCTTTGAATTTATTATAACCTTTAATTTTATACAGCCCTTTTCTTTTCACTTCAGATAAAAGCTGTCCGATAGCTACAAAATCATCCTCAAGTTTCGCCTTGAGACTGAATAACGCCTGAAGTTTCTCCTCAGGACTCTGCTCCAATTCTTGTCCGATTACTTCGTCCATAATTTACCTCTATGATTCCGGATAGTAGACATGATCTATTTCCGGATATTTTTTATTTTTTACATCCTGTTTATAGTCTTTGATACTTTCAACAATCTGCTGCCCGTACTTCCCATAACCTTTAACGAATTTTGGCTGTACAGTACTCAGTCCAAGCATATCATGATAAACAAGCACCTGTCCATCAGTAAACCTGCCGGCTCCAATGCCAATTGTGGGAATACTCAGTTCTTCGGTAATGGCTTTTCCCAGTTTTTCCGGGATTGCCTCGAGAACCAGCATGAAAGCTCCGGCTTTCTCCACTTCCTTCGCCTGCTCAATCATTCTGTCATAAGATTCCGTGTCTTTCCCCTGGACCTTATATCCGCCTAATTGATGAATTGACTGTGGTGTCAATCCCAGATGAGCAACAACCGGGATTTCGCAGGAAACAATATCTTTTATTACCGCTATGCGTTCCGGTGTACCACCTTCAAGCTTTACAGCATTTGCTCTGGCTTCTATAATTAAACGGGATGCATTCCTTTTCGTTTCTTCACTATTTATATGATAGGTCATATATGGCATATCAGCAATAACGAATGTCTGAGGTGCTCCTCTTCTTACAGCTCTGCAGTGATAGATAATATCATCCAGAGTCACTTCGAGAGTGTCCTCCATTCCCATAACAACCATTCCAACAGTATCACCAACAAGAATAACATCTATTCCTGCAGCTTCAACCTGCATCGCTGACGGATAATCATAAGCTGTCATCATAACGATCTTATCCGTCTTTTTCTTCATTTTCAAGAAAGTATTTTTATTAATCATATCGCATACCTCAATATAAGGTCTAAAGTATAGTTTACTCTACAATGTTATCAAGTTTTTTTAACATCGAGTTCATGAACTCGTAATAATTACCGTTTTCAATTGCTGCTCTTGCCATGTGCATCAGTTCCAGATAGAAATGCAGACTGTGAATAGAAGCAAGTCTCATAGCCAGCAATTCGTTCGCTGCAAACAAATGCCTTATATAAGCTCTGGTAAAGTTTCGGCATGTGTAACAAGTACATTCTTCATCTATTGGTCGGAAATCTTCCTTATATCGCGCAGCTTTAATAATCATCCTGCCGTTTCTGGTGAAAACCGTACCCTTTCTGGCGTTTCTCGTAGGCATTACACAGTCGAACATATCAATTCCGTTGCCAATGTTTACCAGCAAATCGGAAGGTGTACCTACTCCCATCAGATAGCGAGGTTTATGCTGAGGCATAATCGGATTAAGGAATTCCGTGATGCGGAACATATCTTCCTTTTTCTCACCGACAGCTAATCCGCCAATAGAATAACCGGGAAAATCCATTTCAATCAATTTTTCCGCACTCTCCTGACGCAGATCTTCATGCACTCCCCCCTGAACAATCCCGAATAAAGCCTGTTTGTCCGGTTCTTTCTGAGAATCCTGACATCTCTTTGCCCACTCAAGGGTAGTTTTGAGAGACTTGGCAACGTAATCCTTCGTGGCAGGATATGGAGGACACTCATCGAATGCCATAATAATATCAGCCCCAAGGCTGTTCTGAATCTCCATGACTCGTTCAGGAGTAAACATGTGATAACTCCCGTCAATATGAGACTGGAATCTGACTCCATCCCGGGTAATCTTTCGCAGACCGCTCAGACTCATTACCTGGAATCCTCCGCTATCTGTAAGCACAGGTTTATCCCAGTTCATGAAGTTATGGATTCCACCTGCTTTTTTCACCAGTTCGTGTCCCGGTCTCAAGTACAGGTGATATGTATTTCCCAGAATTATCTCAGCTTTTAAATCAGTTAATTCATGCGGAGTAAGCGTTTTAACATTTGCAATTGTGCCTACCGGCATAAATATCGGGGTTTGTATTACACCATGTGGAGTCTTCAGCTCTCCCCTTCTTGCATTTCCATCTTTATGTTTCAGAGTGAATTCAAAAATAATAAGCTCCTTCCGCAGATTTAATTTTCCTGTATATTCTCAATTTGACTTTTTATTTTATTCTTAGAGGATGATCTCACTGCAACCTTGGTTATATCATTAAAGATAGCCCAGAACATAAGACTCAGCAACAGAATAAATCCCACCTGCTGTAATCTCATCTGAATTCTCATAGGTAACGGTTTTCTGAAAATACCTTCCAATGTATAGAAGAATATCTGTCCCCCATCCAGAACAGGCACAGGTAACAGATTGAACACCATAAGAAAGATATTCAGAGTAGCTATCAGATTAAGAAAAGTACTGAGACCTCTCTTTATCATCTGCTTTGTCACCGAGACCATCATTATCGGGCTGGCAATATTTTCCTTAAGTGATGAAGGCTTGGTGAAAAGTTTGAATATGCTTACATAAGTCGCTTTAACCAGATCCACGGTCGAAGCTGCTCCATATTTAACTGACTCAAAGAATGTGAATTTTTCTTCGAGATTCACAGGATTATGCATGGCTATACCTATCATCTTCTGGTTCTCTTCCAGAATATTGGTGTTCAGGCTCATTTTCTTTTCAAATGGTTTACCATCTCTGATTATTGACAAGATGATTGAATCTGTCTTCTCATTTACAATCTTCTCTCTCATTTCAAACCAGTCTTTAACAGAGTCACCATTAACGGCAACGATCAGATCCATTTCCTTAAGACCTGCCTGATACGCCGGTAATCCCGGAACAATCTCACCGATAACCGCTGGAACGTAAGGGGCTATGGAAGCCTTTGCCATTGCAGTAGAATCAGCATAAAAATTAACATTATATCGTTCACCGTCTCTGTATATGATTGCATGATTGAAACCGGGCTCGAAATTTCTGATGACATCATTCCAGCTTTTTACATGCTGCTTATTCACAACTGTAATTGAGTCTCCATAGAAGAAGTACTCACCAAAAATCCCGTCTGCTTCTCCGACTACAGGAGCACTGTCCTGATACTGAACACCGGCACCAAATGCCAGCATTATCATAATGAAAGCAAGAATCAGATTGAAGAAAGGGCCGTTAAAAGATATAAAAACTTTCTGCAGCCAATGCTTGGATGTAAACGAATCAGGCGAAACTTCATCCTGCTCATCAGGGTTCTCCCCTTTCATTTTAACATATCCGCCAAGAAGAAACAGAGATAATCTGTACTCCGTATTTCCCTTTTTGAAAGCGAGAAGTTTAGGGCCAAATCCCAGCGAAAACTTTTCTACGTATACTCCACACATTCTGGCAGCAATAAAATGACCGAATTCATGCACAGTAACCAGTACTGCTAAAGCGACTATTACTCCTATTACAGGTAACAATTTTCCTCCATATATCTTTATCCTGATATTCCCTAAATAGGAAATCAATAATTATGTCAGGCAAAAATCTTTATCTTATTAAAATAAGTGAATTTATCACCAATTTATTAAATTTCCGAGTTGTCGGTTCTCAGTCAAGTGAAATAAATTTTGACTTATAACCGTTATATAAATAATATTGTAAAAAAATTCGGAGGAATCCATGTATTCTAATAATAACACAGATATAAATAAATATTTAATGCCGACCGAAGTACTGCTGGGCAAAGGCTGTATCAAGAAATCAACAGACAGATTCCGTGAGTTCGGTAAAAAAGCTCTCATTGTAACAGGCAGATCTTCAGCAGTAAAAAGCGGAGCACAGCAGGATGTTCTGGATGTACTGACTGAACAATCAATTGAGCATGTTATATTTAATGAAATAGTGGAAAACCCGACTGTTGATTCAGTTGTAAAGGGTGCTGAAGTCTTCAGGACAAATAATTGCGACCATGTTATTGCTATTGGAGGCGGCTCTCCGCTCGATGCAGGTAAGGCCATCGCTCTGGCAGCAAAACACAATATTAAAACAAAGGAAGAGTTCTTCTCCACAGCGTTTTCGCAGGCACACCCTGTTGTAGCTATACCAACTACTTCAGGTACAGGTTCGGAAGCGACTCAATACAGCATCATTACAGATACAGAATCAAACACCAAAAAGGGAATAGCTCATCCTGCTATTTTTCCGGTTTGCTCCTTCCTGGATCCTACCTATACAATTTCACTCAATGAAAACGTTACCAGAAACACTGCAATTGATGCTTTAAGTCATCTTCTGGAAGGTATTTACTCCAAGAGGAGAAATCCTCTGACTTATCCGATGATTTTCCAGGGAGTGAAACTTATCTATGATAATCTTAAAAAGTGTCTCCAGACCCCGGAGAACTACGAGTTAAGAGAAAAGCTCATGATTGCTTCTCTGTATGGTGGAGTCGCAATTGCTCAAACAGGTACAACGGTACAACATTCCATCGGATATCCACTGACAACAGAATACGGCATAGCTCATGGACTGGCAAACGGAGTTGTTATGAAGGATATTATGGAAACTTACTACCCATACATTAAATACGAGTTAAACCAATTGTTCCATTTCATTGGAATTAACAAAATTGTTTTCTTCTCATGGTTGAGAGAACTGCTTGCAGATGTAAAAGTAGATATTACAGACACTTTCATTGAAAAGCAATCTGTTGAAGTTGCTCACAGTTCCCATGTAAACAATACACCGGGCAATATCAGCCCATCACTCATAAAAAAAATATACCTGCAGCTAAAATAGGAGGTTTTATGTACAAGTCGGTATTTTTTCTTGTGATAATAGCCGGACTTTTTTGCAGTCTGGCAGCTGACAATTATTCTATCGATAATTCATATCTGACAATTACAGTTGATGAAAACACAGCAGCATACAATATTGGGGATGCTTCAGAAAATGCCGTCATATCAGGATATCCAAGCACATTCGATACTCATTTCATCGTTTCGCTGGATGATAACTACTATTCTAATTCCGATGCTCTGCCAAATGTGACAACTCTGGTTCCAATGAGTCTCACTGAACTTGCAGACAAGATCGAAGCTGTTTATCAGATTGGGGATGTGGAAATCAAACAGATTCTGGAATTTCAGGATTTCACCAACTCCCATTTTGTTACTCTGAAGTATGAGATTGATAATCAGGATCAGATCATTCATGATATCGGGATTGCTCATTTTTACGCACCGCAATGTCCCGGAACAGGTACAAGATCATTCTGGGGGAACGGTCAACAGATCAGCTCTACCCATGAACTCAGCGGTCATATGATTCCACAGGTTATCCAGATATATGAAAATGATGATATCATCACTGATGGTAGAGTATTTCAGACAATCACAAACGGTCTAGAAGCAACAACTCCGGGTCTGATTATATTTGGAAATTCAGACACTCTTTCCAATGTTGTCTGGGATATGCAGACTGATCAGGTTGTTCCTATCACTTCTCCCGGATTATTCACAAGATGGAATGTCGAGACTTATGATGTTGACGATAAGAAAACTTACGGACAGTATATAGGGCTGGGGAACATTACTACCCTTAACGACAGTATTGACCTTTCCGTATCAGCTCTGGATAACTTCGAGCAGAACTATGAGGACATTCTTCCTTCATCTGTTACAGTTCAGATTTTTGCCAGAAACAACCATAATGTACCGGCAGATACGATGTATGCGGTTATGGAGTTATCACAGAATCTGAGATTCGCAAACTCAACTGCAACCCAGAGTATGAGTCCCGAAATGATCTCTACCGGAGAAATCAGCGGATGTAAATGGGCTATATATGCGTCCAATCCTCAACAGAACTCTCTGGAAGAAGTAAGAATTACTCTCTACTCCACAATTGATACTGTTGAGATAACCAGAACCATAGCTGTACCCCGCATTATTAATACTAACTTCAGACAGGATTTTGATCAGATTCGGTTCCCGCCAAAATGGTGGATACTGGACAATACCCACAACAGTTTTACCTGGCAGCCGGGAAATATTCAGGGTTTGTCCTACTCTGAATATGATCCTTTCAATATATATTCAGCATTCTGTCCTTATGTGGATCTCAGTGATTATCAGGATGAATGGCTGATCTCCCCTACTCTCATTATTGATTCGCGACTTAACGGATATCTGGAATTCTGGACCTGCTATAACTCAGGATACATGGATAACACCAACTACACTGTGAAAGTTACAACTGACGATGGTGATAACTGGACAGAAGTCTGGCATGCAGAAGAAGACAACATCAGCTCTCTTGACTGGGAACATGTTAGTGTTAACCTTACATCCTACACTGGCGAACATATTCGGATTGCCTGGCATAAAGTGGGCTACGATAACGATATTGTAATACTTGACGGTATTGCTCTGGATGGAGCTATAGACAACGATGATGTAACTCTGGAACTGGTAGATAAAGTATATAATTACCCTAATCCGTTCAACCCCAGAACCACAATCAGTTTTTCCCTTGCAGAAGAACAGAACATTGATGTAAGCATATATAATATTAAAGGACAGAAAGTAAAAAGCCTTCTCAAGAGGAATCTGAGTAAAGGTGCTCATGAAATTGTCTGGGATGGCAAAAACAACAATGGTAATGGTGTCTCTTCAGGTGTCTATTTCTATAAAATAACACCGGAAAAAGGAGAGTCCATTCTGAAAAAATGTATTATGTTGAAATAGGATGTCTATCGTTTGATATAGAACTTTCTAACACAAATTTGGTAATCCCCGGCAATGTCGGGGATTTTTATTTTTACCCTAAGATTCAGATTGAAGATCGGAACCAGCTCTCTGAAAGAGAGAGTACAAAGCAAGTTCAGGTAGAAGGTTAAGACTGTAGTTTTATAGAGCAACCTGCTGTTTCTGAGAACCTTTTTATTGACAAATTCCTGAAACCCTATTAACAATTGCACTGTTATTTTGTTGTGGGTGGAAAATACCCGTTAATGTAGAATTGGTAACGCTTAACAGCATGAGTGTGTGAATTTCAAAAACAAGAAAGGCAATTTACAACCCCATAAGAGTGAGGAGTACAGTATGAAACACTGGTATTTTCCATAAGCAGGCAGATAGCACAAAGAATTTATTAACAACACAAACTGTAAAATTTGACAAGTAAAACGAATTAACTATAATTAAGAAAAAGGAAAAAGTATGAAAAAAATTATGATAATGTTGATTATAACATTTGCAATAACAGGCATTTATTCTATAGAAAATGAATATAGCCTTGATCTGGAAAAAATCAAAAAGATGGAACACATTAATCATTACAAGGATAATGAAGGATACGTGAGCTTTCTCAATGCTGAGGAACTATTTGAATTTGCCTACGAGCTTGTATTATATGATGAGAAGAATTTTGAATCAGGAGTAATGCTGGTATTGGTTCAGTTGAATGATAAGCTGGATGATGATAAGAATAAAGAACTTATTCTTGAGCTTCTTAAGAATAAGTCATATGTACCCAAATACAGGGCATTTTTAATTGATACAGCAAAGAAATTTATAAAAAAAGACAGTCGGCTATATGTAGATTATCAAGATATTATTCTAAGTATTGCTAAAGATGTTGAAGTTGATAAGAGACTAAGGAAATATGCTGTTTCTAAGTTAGACAGTAATGTTAATGATAATCTTGAAGAGATTATAAATTTGCTTAAATCTAATAACAAAAAAAAAATATCAGCATCTTTACTTCATAAACTCAGAAGAGCAAAACATCCTGATTTGGAAAATTATGTTGCACCTGTATTAAACAATCCAAATGAATATGATGAGAAAATTCTGCAATCTGCTATTATGTGTCTTGTTCCAAATTTTGATATTAAGTACATTGGAAAACTAATGGAGATAAGTGAAAACACGGAAAATCAGAAAATTTTATCAGCAATCAGACATAAGCTTGTAGATATGAATCATCCTGAAGCTGTTATTGCATGCTTAGGAGTATATGAGAAAGCTTTTAAAAATGCAGACAAGTTTCCAAGAATGGCAAGAGAAAGCTTTCCATACAATCTATTTAACTCAATTAATACAATTGAGGCTATGATTGAATGCAAAAGTAATGAATATTATCAAATACAAGGGTTAATTGCTTTGATGAAGGGTAAACTCCCTTATGATAAAGAAAAAATATTAAAGTTGATTAATAGTACAAACAATGAAGAATTGCAGAAAATGGGGAAAAATGTTCTGAGATTTTTAGAGGAAAACGAATCATACTTAGCTTCAATGAAGAAAATATTAACTAAGCACAGAGGTTACAAAGTAAGAGGTGTGAAATGAGAATATTGATGATATTACTTATACTGATACAATTTACTATTGTTTATTGCCAAACTGATAGTGAAACTATTGCTGATGCAGTATATAGAGAAGGTGGCTTTCTAAATAATTTGGATCATGCTGGAATTTATGTAGGGCCTACAGAAATTGTGCATATTGGGGGATATTTTTGTGAAGTAGAAATAGTTGATTGGAGTGGGTTTTTAGATGGGCAAGATTACATATGTCACTGCAATAATTCAAATATGGACATCTCACATAGGGATTCAATATGCCTTTTTGCTGAAGACCTTTTGGATTTCACTGATATCTCCTATACTGCAGGAGATGCATTGAATTACGATGATTCAAACCCAAATTTCTACTATATACAACCTGACGAAGTTACAGATATAAGATGTGATGGAATTGTAGAATATTGCTACGAATACTATGCGATTCCTGTATGGGCAATGAATCAAGATATTAGCCATTATGATATATCTAGTCCAAGTTTTGTCAATGAACACAATAATCTTGGGGCAAATCAACCAGATGTAGAGCTTTCTCCGAAAGTTCAAAGAGGAGGAAGTGGTCATCAGTATACTTTTTTTGATACTATATGTATGGATATTGATAATGATTTCAGAGTAATGCTGAAAGGAAATCACTTACTATCCAACTACCCTAACCCATTCAATCCAGCAACATCCATATCATACAGCCTCACAAAAGATATTTCTGATCCGGAAATCTGTATATACAACATAAAGGGACAAAAAGTTAAGACCTTTGAGCTGGAAGCAGAAGAAGGAGAGAATAAGGTTACCTGGTACGGTGAGGACGAGAATAATAAACCTGTTGCATCCGGAGTGTACTTCTACAGGCTTTCGGATGGTGGCAGGATTATAGCATAGGTCTTCTCGGATCTTCGAAATTCTTCTTACGATTTTTATTTACCGCTTTTAACAACACACTTTGACAATTCTGACAAAAGTCCCATAATCCACAAACTTATTTATTGACAAATTCCTGAAACTCTATTAATAATTGCACTGTTATTTTGTTGTGGGTGGAAAATACCCGATAATGTAGTGATTGTGACGCTTAACAGCATTAGTGTGTGAATTTCAAAAACCGGATACCTTATTAAAATGCCCTTCTAATTAAGAAATTTCTGCATAATGTTTCTTTATCATTGTATAGTAAATTTTTCCGTTAAGAAATCCTGAAGCCCTGGAAGGATTTTAGGTAAGATTTACGGTTACAGCTTGCTGTAAATACATTTAGATAAAGATGTCATTTCTTTTGCTTCGTTTTCTTTGGACATTCAAAGAAAATGAAGGGATATTTAATGTATTTGCTAATAGATTGATACTGATTTATTCTAATCGGATTCGATGAAATTTCCAAATTTCATCAACTAGTCCGTTTATGAGAAAGTATCTTTTTTACAGTCATTCAAAGAAAATGAAGGGAGTTCAACTTCAAAAACAAGAACGGCAATTTATAACCCCCAAAAAGTGAGGAGTACAGTATGAAACACTGGTATTTTCCATAAGCAGGCAGATAGCACAAAGAATTTATTAACAACATAACTGTAAAATTTGACAAGCAAAACGAATTAACTATAATTAAGAAAAGGAAAAAGTATGAAAAAACTAATAATACTGGCATTAATTACACTTGTAACAGCAAGTATGTGTGCCGATGAAATAAAGCTTAAATACTCCAGCGTTACCGGGGAAGATGTCCCAATGGTCAGAGAGTATATGGTACTAGCTAATAAACTAATTAATGAGGTAATGAGTTATAGAGGGGAAACATCTGGAATTGAATCCTCAATCAGGGAGATGATAAATAAACAAGAGAAGAATTCAATATATTATTTTTTGTACCTAGACTTCATTATCAGTAACAAATATCCTATTTTTTATCTGGAAATGATGAATGTAAACTCAAAATCAAGTAGCTTAACATCACAAAATCTATATTCCAGAGAAGAACTAGAATATTTTAGATTAAAAGCATTTGATAACTGTAATACTTCTATTACATTGAATAGAATTGTAACAAATTCTTGGTTAATTTGTTCTAAAAATAATGACCATGTAAAACTCCTTACAACTTTTCTTAGTAACAGAAATTGGGTTAAATTGAAAGTAACTAATTGTACTTTGCTACAGTCAAAAGACAAAAAAATTGCAAATATAATAGTAAAAGAGAATACATTAATTGTCAACGGTGAAATTGTAGATTCTCCATTTGATGCTCAAAACAATACGAAAATCTCTATTATTGTTGATATGCAACTTTTTAGTAATTGCTTTGAGAAGGATAAAGAATACTTGATAAATTACAAACCTATACACATAAGTCATTCAAGATTTCCTGCAGGAGATTATGCACAAAAGAACCATAGCTATTTGATTAAAAATTTCTCAGATTTCTATTCTTGCTATGAGTTTGAAAATGAACATATTAAGAAATTAGAAAAGCAATATAGCGATCCTCATGGGCTTAGGAGTATGAGAACAGAAGGATTTAGCTTATTTAAGTCGGATATTGACAGTATTGAAGAATATTCTTGCGAAGAATTTTTTTCAAAAATTTAACAAAGTGCAACATTTTTAGTAAGTGGGGTTAATAATGACAATGAGAGATAGTGTTTTTCGTACAATTCTTTTTGCAATATTATCATTCATGATATCATATCTTACTTCTGCTACAATAACATATAATACAATAAATGATGGTGAAAGGCTTTATGAATTGAATAATCATTATGTCGGAAATGTATCAGACATTATGAAATGGCCTGACTGTGCATTTATAAATGCAGGTGGATATGATGGAGATATTGATCACTATGGTGGATTATCAGATATTGAAGCATATAATCCGATTACAGAGAATCCTTATAATGGTACTGTAATCATGATAGATGAATTTGATCAAATTGAAGTCACCGTTTACAATGATTCAGACATGGATATTAGTAATTGTAATGTTTCACTGACCATCCTTGAACCTGCAAGTCAGATAGTATTGGATTTGAGTGAAGTAGGAGTAAATTGATGTTTACGTTTCATGAGTACTCATTTGAAGCCCCAATTATCTTCCGGATAGTGAACACATCCTTTTAAAGATAAAGCCGTACTCAGCAGATTCGGGCATAATGTAGAAAGACAATATTTTGCATGTTCACTGATGCCCCAACCCCATTATTTATATCATTTTAACACAATCTTAACACAAACCTAACACTTTGATTATTAGAATGTTAAGATTCCTTTACAAATCTCGGGAAAATCCTTAATAGAAACAATTTTCTTGTTGACACACTTTAATAATAATTTAACAGGACATTAACACTAAACTAACGGAGAAAGCTTATGACGTCTTTCTTTTCTGCATTTTTTCAATTAGCAGGAGCTCTTGGAATCTTCCTGTACGGAATGAAGGTAATGAGTGACGGTATTCAGAAAGTTGCCGGAAACCGATTACAGAAGATTCTGAATTATATGACGAGAAACCGTTTTATAGCGGTTCTCACAGGTTTCTTTATTACAGCCCTGGTACAATCATCTTCAGCCACAACTGTTATGATTGTGAGTTTTGTTAATGCCAGTCTCCTCAATTTAACACAGGCAATCGGTGTTATTATGGGGGCGAATATCGGTACGACAGTAACAACCTGGATTGTTTCATTTATTGGTTTCAAATTCAAGATTACTGCAATTGCCGTACCTATTATCGGTGTCGGTTTACCTTTCATTATGTCAAAACACAGAAAAAGAAAAGACTGGGGAGAAGTTCTGATTGGTTTCGGTCTTCTGTTTCTCGGACTTTCTTTCCTGAAAGCTGCAGTTCCTGATATTAAACACCATCCGGAAATTCTGGAATTCCTGAGACACTGGACAAACTACGGATTCTTCTCATATCTGTTCTTTGTGATGGTAGGTACGGTTCTTACTGTTATTGTGCAGTCATCTTCCGCTGCCATGGCGATTACCGTAACAATGGCTTTCAAGGGCTGGATAGACTTCCCTACCGCTGCCGCAATTGTACTTGGAGAAAACATAGGTACTACAATAACTGCCTTCCTGGCTTCAATAGGGGCAAATGTAAACGCTAAACGGGCTGCCCGAGCTCACATGCTGTTTAACATTCTGGGGGTCGTCTGGATATCGGTAATTTTCGTTCCATTCACAAAGCTTGTGCACCTGCTCGCTCCATGGGATGCCAATCTTCAGAGTAACCTGCCGTTAAATCTGTCTCTGTTCCACACATTATTTAATATTACAAACACTGTTATATTCCTTAGTTTTGTACCTCAGTTTGCTAAAATTGTTCAAAAACTGGTCAAAGAAAAGAAATCTGATGTATCTAAAGAATATAAACTTCAGTATATAAAGACTGGGGTTCAGAACACTCCACAGTTCAACCTGATAAAAGCCAAAGAAGAAATAGTAAAAATGGCAGAGGTTACAGAGGACATGTTCAACACATTCCAGAAAGTGTTTAATAATCCGGATAAAAACATGGGAAGCTATGTAGAGAAACTCCGCGATCAGGAAGATCTTACTGATCAGATGCAGATGGAAATCTCAAAGTTTCTGGTTGAATGTACAAGTGAGGACATTGGTGAAACCAGCGTTAAAAATGTGAATGCTCTTATGCGTATTGTTCATGAACTTGAAAGTGTTGCAGACTCCTGTTACAGGTTAATGCTGTTCACGGAAAAGAAATATAATGATAAAATCAAACTGCACCCTAACTCAAGAAATGAGGTTAAAAGGATCAGTAAACTTGTTTGTGAGTTTATCAGTTTCTATCGTACTAATCTTAACAAGCATCTTCATAAAGAAGATCTCAACCTTGCCTACCAGCTTGAAGAGCAGATTGATAACCTTAGAGACACTCTCAAAAGAGAATCCAGACACAGGATTCAAGATGGTGCAAACGTTAAGTCTGAACTTCTCTATATTGATATGATCAGACACTTTGAGCATATCGGTGATAACTCACTTAATATTGCCGAAGCACTAAGAGAAATATATTAGAATTAAACCGCTTACAATATACAAAGGCTGCACTATCTGCAGCCTTTTTCATTATCTCAGTAAATCTTTCCATAACTGGACAGTCTCATATCAACAAAAACAGCCTGCATTTTGTGCAGGCTTTGTCTTTTAAAACTTATTGTGTAATTAAAGAATATTAAGGAATACTTTAGCTTTATCAACCTCTTCATCCAAACCGGCCAGAATTTCCGGTAAATCATCAACATTCAGTTTAAGCATATCAGCTATACGCGGATCGATTTTGCTGGATCCGTAATCACCGCTTACGCCGATTTCATGCTGATTTGCAATACAGTTCGCCGCGTGGATAATAGCGACATCAATCAGGTATTTCTCTGCAATATAGTCAACGTTATGGTGATAATGTATTGCTGATTCTATGAATCCGGAAAGCTTCCAGTGTCTTGAAAGAGCAAAACCAATGAATGCATGGTTTTTGCCGAAGAATATCTCTTCCTGCTTATACAGTTTTGCTTTTTTTCTTTCAGAGGCATTTATTGCATATTTGTATTGATCAGGTTTATAGAATATCATCACGATTTTACCAAAATCGTGCAGCAGTCCGGAAATGAAATACTCCTCAGGATCAGTTGGAGAAATCTTCAGTTCTTTGGCAAGAATCCTTGAAATCACAGCTGTACCCAGAGAATGAATTAGAAATGTATTGAGGTTGAATTTTCCCACAGACTGTATTCTGGGGAGTGAGCCGATAGTAGCAATACTAATAAGCAGATTACGTGTTTTTCTAATTCCAAGCAGGGAAATAGCATGATTAATGGATGTAACCCTGTTCCTCAGACCAAAATGAGCTGAGTTCACAAGACTAAGTATCTTAACTGTGATGATAGGGTCAAATTTTGCTACATTTTCGATTTGTTCATATGTGATATCCGGACGGTCCATCATCTGCAAAATCTTTGTTACAGATGCAGGAAAGGTCGGCATTTTATCTAATAATTTTCTTAATAACTCATAGGAGAAATTCGTCATAACTGTCTCAATCTGTTTTTACAAACAATCTAATTCTAAATTACATTTAACACAACAGAAAAGATTATTCAACCTCGAATAATTCTTCGGCCTCATTGAATCCTTTTCTAACTTCATCGACTTGTTTCTTCTTAGAAATCTTTTCTTTGAGTCTATCATCAAGACTTGGTACGATTTCTGCACTGAGAATAATAATCATCTCTGTAGTATCTTTTTTCTCTTTGGAATATCCTGTAAGATATTTTAAACCGAAGACCCACCAAGGTAGATCCTTAAGGAATGGAATACCAGCTCTCTCATAACTGACATCCGTATCATACAGTCCACCTATTACAGTCTGTTCTTTATCAAACAACAGAACTTCAGTTGTGGATTGAGATTTCTGAATGATAGTACTTACATCACCAGGTATAGCGGAACTTTTCTCTACCTTTGTTTTAAGGTGAATCGCAGAAACTCCGTCCTCGTGGATAACAGTAGGCTCAACATTCATAATAACACCGGTAGAGAAGAATTTATCGATAGTATTACCGGCATCATCGGTAGACTTAATGGAAAAGTCTTCCCCGACCTGAATATAACCGATCTTACCTGAAAGAACCGATACAGAAGGTCTTGCAAGAACTGTACCTTTCTGGTTTGATTCCATTGCCTCAAGCAATGCTTCCACATCAAGTGTTGTCTGATTAAAAAGAGTAGCACTGGAACTTACTCTGGCACTGAGGATTTCATCAGCTACATCTCCGGGAGTAATAGCTCCATCAACTTTTACAGTACCGCCGGAAAGTGAACTCCAGTTGATTCCAATACTCCTGAGAAATGACTTATCTGCCTTGAAGAATATTGCATTGATTTTAACCTGTTCATCAGAAGTCGATACTTTTTTATCTTCTTCCGCTTCCTCTTCTACAACTTTATCTTTAAGGATTATTGCACCAGGTTTCTCTTCAATATCCAGATCGTAAACAGCAGCAATAATAATTATAGCCTGCTTCCAGTTTACCTGATTAAGAGAAATATTCACCGGAGTACTGACAGAACTGAGATTCACGACTTTTTTGCCTTCTGTTCTCAGTGCAACTTCTTCCAGCATCATCATCAAATCAGTAAACTTTGTCCCTTTAGTAAAGGTTATCTTCTGATCCACATCACCATAGTAACTTATGGAAAAAAGCGGCATCAGAAAGCTGAAAACAATAATAGTAAATAATAATCTTCTCATTCTATTCCTCTTGTGTTAAATATAATACTTTTTCTTCAATAATTCCGATTTTGTTGACAAAGAATACAGCATACTGGTGATTCCAGTTTATCCTTCCCAGTGAGCCATAAGCTACTTTATCTCCAATAGACAACATATGAACTTCACCAAGATGATCTTTTAAGAAAGCCTTTTCAACTGTCAGCCCGACAAGGGTTGCTTTTTCTATATCCAGATGCAGTCCGTTTTCATCGCTGTAAACAGGTTCATGCAATCTTGGTTTAAACAGTGAGTTATCCACATCAGAATAAATCAGTTTATTCAGAGTGATTTCATCTCTTGGTATTCCGGTATTGTTTGAGTATGACTGCAGTACCATATTGAATGCTACAGTATCTGAAACTGAACCGGAAGTCTGGGCCACAAAAAACTGGTCTACTGTATAAAGCGGACTCTGTTTCTCAATGTTAAATATAAACGCGTAAAGAGATTTCAATCTACCTATACCGTTTATATTATAAAGATTAGTAACAAGATCACCTTTTGTAACTGTCTGCTGATGTATAAAATCGAAACTCATATCATCGCAGTATTTTTTGCTGAGTCCTATTAAATAATTGTATGTATCAGTAGGCTGATCATTTCTAAGTATAAGTTTTTTATTTTCACGAGCTTTTTTTCTCATGTTTTCAAGACTTACAACCAGGTTTTCGGAATTATCTATATCAGGATTTGCGTGTTTAAGTTGAGTGAGAACTTTTTTATTCTCTGCAAGTTTCTTTTTTTCCTGTTCCAGCTCGTTTCTGAATTTACTTGTGTAAAAAAAGAATCCGAGTGACACAATAAGCAGAAAAATAAACATAACTAATGTATTTCGCAATGTGTATGTCATATTAATACCCTATCTCATACAGTTTTCGTTTGGCAATTTTAACAACATTTCTCTCGAGATTTTCATTAACAATTCTATAGTAGTAGTCTTTAGCTCTGGCAATATCTTTTCGTTTCCTGTAAGTATTACCAAGCATAATCAGAGCATCACCGTATTTGTTGCCTTTTATCTTTAAAATATCATTGAATATTGCTTCGGCTGAATCATACTCCCCAATGTTATAATAGCATTCTCCAGTAAAATACTTTGCGTTGTATGCCAGAGTATGCTCTGGATATTTTTCTCTGAAATCCTTGAACAAAGGAAGTGCTTCCATCACCTTTCCATCAAAGTAAGTAGCGACTGCATTGTTATATGCTTTGATAATAACTGAGTCCTGTTTAACATCTATCTTATTGAGATCAAATTTATCTATCTTCGTCTCTGTATTACTT
Source organism: Cloacimonadales bacterium (SeqCode) (assembly GCA_942492065.1). GTDB lineage: Bacteria > Cloacimonadota > Cloacimonadia > Cloacimonadales > JAIOQZ01. Next base: position 183,183 of record CALODV010000013.1, read on the forward strand.
TTCTTCTCAATATTGCTTTTAAGCGGTTCATTGAGTGCGTAAGATGACTTTTCCTGCAGTTTGTTTTCTTCCTGATTCGCAAAAGAATAAATCTTAGGTAAAGTTTCCGGATAAAGAAAATTAAATTGGATTTTGAATGTCCAGACCTGTACATTCTCAATTTTAATCTCAGAAACTGAGGTTACCATACCGGCAGGGAACAGCTCAGCAAACTCAACGATATTCTCTCTATCTGTTGTAAAACCGTTAATACCAAATCCTGCCTGATTGCTCTCAATTTGTGTTAGCCAGCTAAGACTCTTCTCTGTGAAAGTCTGGTTGATTTTATGAATTATATAGTGCCATTGATTTTTATTTTGAACCAAATCTGTAACTCTTGAAATATTTTCTTCTATTTGGATGAGTTCTTTTCTGATGTCTTCAATTTTAAACATCATAGATTCCGACTGTTTGAGAGTAGCTTCAATCTTCGCATTCTCACTCTTGACATGTTTGATGTTGTTTAATGTATTTGCATATACATAAGTTCCATAAAGTGAAATGGCGAATATCCCTACCAACATAATCAAACCGTGCCAGGAAAGTTTGAATGGTTTCTGGCTTTCAATGATTGATGAAGGTATAAGATTTGTTCCGGGAATCTCCACCCGTTTCGGGAATAATGCTTTAAATGCAAGTGATATTGGTATAGCATAACTTGCCATCTGGTCTACGGAGAACAGGTTATCGCCATTATAAAACCCTTCAATCTGCACAGCATCAAAACGACTGATGTGAGAAGTTTCAGGGAACATCTTTCCGAAGAACTCCAAGTCTTCATCATCTGCAAAATCTCCACAGAAATACACATTCTCAATAATATCGTATTCTGTAGCATCCTGTTCAAGCATTACTTTGGAGAAAATTGCACGACGTCTGTTTTCGTGACTTGTTCCTGTAATAATTATTGGGAATTTTTTAACAAACTTCCCGCCTTTGAGAACAATACCAACCTTATATTCAAATCCTACATACAGAATAAGAGAATACTTATCTTCTATACTTGGATGATTTAAATTAAACAAATTTATAAGTGAAACTTCATTTGTATCTATATGATTGTAAAAAAACTTTTTCTTAGTTAACGAGTAGTTAATATCCTTTATTGCATCAAGTAATTCAAGTCGTCCTCTGTGTGTAAATACAATAACTTCATCATCAACACCAGTGAAATGATCCAGAGTAACATTGGCATTTTGAATTTCATGTTTTTTAAGAAGAATCTTTCTCAGCTTTTTGTTCGTTGTCTTCTTTTTTAGAGTCCATTGCACCGATGTTCTGATAAGTTATCCTGTCATCAATTGAGTTCATGGCAATTCTGCCATTAGAAATATCGAACTCATACAGGAGATTACGAAGTTCAACTTTACCGCTCAGTTTAGCTTCGGAGCTTATATTCTCCATCATCTTATCAGTATCGATATTGCTCATGTTTTCGAGCTGAGATTCAAGGTTCACATTCTCAGTACTTGGTTCAGTCCCCTTCCTTTTCTCTTCATTATCCTGAAGAAACAATGGAAACGACAGCTCTTTTTCTTCAAGATTTTCTATCCTGAACTCATCTCCCGTTGCTACTATATGAGCAAGCTTAATGTTCAAGCCGTCTATGAAGACTCCATATGCGTTTCGTTCTCTTCTGTTACTCATGTTAATTCCTAATAAGTTAATAGTTGAGACATTCTTTTCTTATTATTAGCATATCCCATCGCTGTTTTGGATGAAATTTTATTCATCCTTACCAGAAGATGAAGATCCTGTTCAAGAGTATACATACCCTTGTTTTTACCTTCGGTAATCATCTGGTAAATCTCACCGATGTTATTGTTTCTTATTGCCGCTTTAACCGAATCATCTACGGAAAGAATTTCTTTCGTCATAATCAGGCGTCCTTTACGGTCCGGTATAAGTTTTTGTGAAACAATCACCGACAGGATATCTGCAAGACGATACCTTATACGATCCTGTTCACTTGGAGGAAATTCCCCAATAATTCTATGAACACTCTCAATGGCGCTACTGGTATGAAGTGTCGTAAATACTTTGTGACCACTATCTGTCACTTCCATTACCGTAGCTATCGTGTGCTTGTCGCGCATCTCACCAACAACAATAATATCCGGATCCTGTCTCAAAGCTTGAACAGTTCCCTGATCAAAACTCAATACGTCTTCACCTACTTCACGGTGTCGCACCAGACATTTTTGCGATTGATGAATAAATTCTATTGGCTTACCGATAACAAGAATATGTGCATGACTCTTCATGTTGTTCATATTGATAATCGTATCAAGAGTACTGCTCTTACCGGAACCAGTTATACCAGTGACAAGTATTAATCCTGATTTTTCATTTGTCAAATCAAATCGTTCAAGAATTTGAGAAGGAAAGTCTAACTCTTCCAAAGTAAACAGTCGTGAATTAATTCTACGGAAGTTTGCAGCCAGTGAATTCATCTCATAATAGATACTTCCTCTGAACCTTTGAGCCCGTTCTCCTTCTAGCAATTCCAGACTTAGAGAAAAATCAATATTCATGTTCAGAAACATCATTTCCTTCTGATCCATCGACAGTACGCTCAACAGCATTACAGCTATTTCATCCTGATTTATATTATTGATTTCTTCGTAAGACATCTTTTCTCCGTTTACACGGAACCAAATTTTATCATTACAACCAACACCACCACAATCGAGATCAGATGCTTTTATTTTTACCATAAATCTGAACAATTCTTTAAACTTTGAAAAAGCTTCACTACTATTTTCCGGATGTTCATCAAGGTACTGTGCTATGTATCTGAACCTATTAGTTCCTGTAGCCATTTCCGGAATATTGCTCAGTAAGTCACGGGTAAATCTGAAAATCAAACTCTCCTCCTTACAAGAAATCTATTTCTGTCTGAAGATTTGTAATCCTTTGAATTGATTTCTGCCACCTGAAATACAGGCAGTTGGATATATTAATCATGAATTTCTTGAGATACTTCTCTTCCCTGTATTGAAAGTACTTTAAAAGCCTGTTACGCTCAATAATTTTAGCTCTGACATTAGTTTCAGCTTTCAATTGGATGGGGAACGATCTCTTAACCAGGATATTCTCTTCCCCCCATGTATCCCATTTACCAAGATAATCTATGAGTATGTTCTTATACCAGACAGATATTGTACCGGCATCAAACAGGAAAATGGATCTTGTAGAGTCTTCACCGGAGTATATAATATCACCCGAAAGGTACTTTTTGAACTTACAAATCTTCTCCAAGTGCATGATCTCTTCAGCAGGAAACCCAAGGAATGTAAGGTATTCACTATGATTATTAGTCCTTTCTGTGTGTTCGTGCATTGACTTCTTTATCTGACTGAACAGGGTCTCACCATATTCCAGCCCCTTATCAATCATTTCGAGAAGTTCGCTGGCTTTAAAAGGCTTGGCAAGATACTGGAACGCTCCGTAATGAACTGCATTTACAGCACTTTTTATACTGGAATTACCTGTAACTATAATAACTACAGCTAATGGCTGAATTTCCTTAATCTTTCTTGTCAGCTCATAACCACTCATTTTGGGCATATTAATATCAACAAGAAACAGGTCGAACCTTTCTTCATTCATCTGTTCGAGAGCTTCAAAACCATTCCTGGCTACACTTACCGTGTAATCATGATCTTCTAAGATTTCCTGACAGACATCAATGAAAGACTGATCATCATCAACTATCATTATGTGTCGGCTCATAAACTTTCCTTTCCTTCTATATTAAACTTACTTTTTATATCTTTCGTCAAAAGACAGAACTACGGGTGGAGAAGCAGGCACGGTTGATGGGGGAACCGCATTTGTCAAAGCATTGATCCCAATTTGCACATCAGATACACTGGTATACATAAATGAAAGTCCATAAAACTTCGCCGATGTACCTGCACCACCATTAACGTAGACTGCTCCGTTTGTAAGACAACCACCACCAAATCTCAAGTTTCCTTCAACGTAAACTATCCCTCTGAATGAGGCTAGTGCAAGAGCATTGAGATCTCCCTTAACGTATAGAAATCCAGTACCTGAAAAAGCTCCCACAAATGTCAAGTCGCCATCACAAACTGTAAGCCCATTCAGACTTCCTATTCCGATTGCTAAGCCCGGAGGAAGAGTATTATCTGCGTTATCAATTATATCCTGCGAACCAATATTAAATAAAGACGGTATATCAAATGAAGCATTGGTAGATGCTCCACCTTCAATATATCCCCAGCCATATTGGTTTACACTTCCAGAACAGGCAATGGAATGACTAACTGTAGGAGTGGTGACTCCAACTGATGCTGGAGCCGGAACATAAAGCATGGCTTCACTTTCGTATCTCGATTGCTCTCCTGCAACTGTAACTCTAACATATGAAGTTACTCTTACTGTATCATTTGTAGAATTAGGAGTATATCGAATGCTGTCAATACTTCCACCTAAAACATTAAAATTATTGAACGCCTGAGTGTATGCAACTGAACTGAAGGTTACCGAGCCATCGCCTATTTTCTTTGTACTGTAGTTCAACGCATAATCTCCCAGTGCTTTTGCTCGTATTCTTGCCTGATTACTTGAGACTTCTTCTGCAGCTTGTTCTGCTCGTCTGATATCTGCAACTGTCATTGTCGTAAACACTACAGTTATTAGCAGAACCATTAATAATAGAAGCTTTCCCATTATTCCTCCTCATATATAGAGGTTTTTAAAATAAGTCCAGAATACAATTTTATTCACCAGGTTAAGAGTATTTGAGTTTGTACTCCAACCTTCGTATACTAATTCGATTTCAACTTTTACTGATCTAATATCAGAAATAGTGGCTGTAACAGCATCAGCCTGATTGTAATATGTGATATTCATATCACTGTTCATAAAAAACGGACCTGCAATCTCTGTCCCGTTACGACTTACTTTCAGTACCTTTCGGGATGACACAGTATCCTGAAATACATAAAATGTATCAACACTGGTCGAGTAACTCTCCCGTCCCAGAAACTGAAATCCCGTAGTATTGGCAATCTGGATTGCTGCTGTACCAGTAGGTACTCCCGAGCCGACCTTAGGCAGATAAAAAGAGCCAAGCATCAAGGATACTTCCTCTGACAAGGTTGTCAGATTCATCTGCATATTGGCATTCTGGTGCATGGCAGTGTAATTAGTGTACGCTGTCCACATAGCAACAAGCAAAGCTCCACCAATAATCAAAGCACCAATTGTATCCAGCATTGGGTTCATCATATACTCCTATAATCCCGGATCAGGATATATCCTTGATAAGGGATAAGTTGAAGTTCCTATTATCAGTGTATCTCCCGGAGTCGGTACCGATGTAACACTGAGGTTTATTCTTATGAAATCAGTAGCTGTATAAGCTGTAGTTCCGATAGAATCACAATATGTTGATAAGACATTAACCGTATAGACAATAGAGTTAACTGTCTCCGTTGATGTATAGCTTGAATAATAAGTATTCGTTCCGGCAAAGGTTTTTACTTTTCCCAGAAGATCAGATTCAACCTTCTGGAAGTACTTATCTGCAACTTTCATTCCCTGAAGATAATAATGAGCTTTGTACATGTTCTCATTCTTTATCATTTGCCCGTAGTGCATAGACATTATCATTGTTGTAAACAACGAAACTGCCAGGATAGTCAATAGCATTTGATTTCCCATTAATCCTCCGAAGTTGCGTAAATTATCTCTTCTACTGAAGTAAGACCGTTTCTAATCCTATCCCGACCGGACTCTAGCAGAGAAAGCATTCCCTGACCTTCAGCAACAGCTCGAATTCTGGACTCATCTACTTCTTCGCCAGATTCTGCTATAGCTTTTCTTACTTCAGGTGTAAAATAAAGAGCTTCACAAATATTAACACGACCTTTATAGCCGTTATGACAATTCTGACAACCGGGACCCGGTTGATATATCTCGCCTGATTGCATCTCTTCAAGTGTCAGACCGAGTTCAAGCCCGGATTTGTATTGTTCAGGTTTAATTACTTCTCTGCAAGTTTTGCATAATTTCCTAACAAGACGTTGAGCTACAATAATATTGATGGCATAAGCAAGCAGGAAAGGTTCAACGCCCATCTTATACAATCTTGAAACTGCACTTGGGGCATCATTAGTGTGAAGCGTTGAGAATGTCAAGTGGCCGGTATTAGCAAGCTTAACAGCTGTTTCAGCTGTCGTTTTGTCCCGGATCTCCCCTACCATCACAACATCAGGGTCATGACGAAGGATAGCTCTGATAGCCTGCTCAAAAGACATTTTAGCTCCGATTTTAAGCTGTCTTGCTCCCCGAATTACATACTCAACTGGGTCCTCACAAGTGAGAATATTAATCGACGGATCAATAATCTGATATAAAGCCGCCATCAGCGTCGTACTTTTACCACTACCTGTCGGTCCGGTTACCAGTACAACACCTTTTGATTTCGATATTGATTTGAGAAAATCTCCTTCAGCTTTTTCCTGAAAACCAAGTTGTCTCAGATTAGTGATAACGTTACGGTCATCAATAACCCGAATAACGATACTTTCCAGTCTTCTTTCATACTCAGAAGATGTTATAGCAACTATTGAAACCCTGAATCGAATAAGGTTACCATCAATATTTCTCTGGGCAAAACCATCCTGAGCAGTGTCTCTTTCGAATCTGTCCACCCCATTTGACCTGTCTTTAACAACAGCAGCCATAGCTTCGGGAGATGTCTGATCCTGCCTTAGCCATAGTGTGAGTTTACCATCTACACGGAAATAAAAATCTACGGTTGAAGCACCATGGGGTATTATGTGAATATCACTTGCTCCCTTTCTAACTGCTTCGATAAGACAACCTTCAAAAAGGTTCACCAGTAGACTTTTGTTGATCTCATCATCAAGAGCATACTCATCGATAACAGATTTTGACCTGCTTTCTTCAAGCTCTTCAATCTGGTCTCCAACTTCTTTCAGAATATCCAGAAACTCATTCTTCTGAGGTGCAATAATATCAATTAACTCTTCGATTGTGGAAAGTCGGCAATAAACTACTTCATACTTTTTGAAGCCTGAACTTTTAGGTATTTCCTCTACAAGCTTATCTGTAGGATCTGCCGCCAGGATAATTAATGTCGGTCTTGGTTTCTGTGTTTCTCGGTAAGGTAAAATTTTATTATAAAGCAGCTCCTTTCTGAGCCCTTCAGGTATTTTATTTAACAGTGACTTAGTCTGATTGATATGCTTATCTGTAAGGTTATCAATATTAACTGTTACGGTTCTGAAAGCATACATACGTGCTAACAGACCAAATACACTGTGATGATCTATATTAAAGTCACTGACGAGAATATCTGCCAGCTTTCTCCTGTTGGCAGACTCTTCTTCCATCTGCACCCGGAGAGCTTCATTAAGTATCTCGTCAGATACCATATTCTTTTCATGTAAGATATCAGCAAATCTGTTTTTAAATGACACGATTACCTATATTCCCGGAGGTGGTGGCTGAATAGTAGCAATTTCGGCTGAAATTACCGTAAGTGCTGTAATTACAATAGACACAAACATACTGATAAGTGTTTGAATTGATTGAATCACATTTTGCATCTTATAAGTAGTTTCCTGCTCGTAAAATGAACATATCTGCTTTGCTGCCTGAAGAACATTACCTGTTTCTGAACCTGTTTTGAGTCTACTCAATGTACTCTTATTGAATACTCCGGCTCTATGCAGTGCAGGCACCAGCGACATACCTTCTTTGAGCATAAGAGGTATTGCTATATCCTTTACCCCCTTCTCTATATATTTATTTCTGCAAGCTTCGGCAGAAGCTCGAAGAGTTTCAATGTTATTTTCAGCTCCACCGTATATAGCTGAGAATACCCTGAAGAATATCTCAATACTGGATTTATGAAGCAAATGGCCAATAACAGGAAGCCCAATAATAAACTTGTCCCTGAAAAGTTTACCTTTATCTGTCCTCCACCATAAGAGCACTCCCACGATGGGAATAAGCAAAGCAAGAACAATCAATATCCAGTTTGCAGTAAGAAAATCACTGAGTTTCAGAGTGTTTCTTGTCAGCACAGGAAGCTCTATACCGAATTTTTCGAACAGTTTTGCTGTAGCAGGAAAAATCTTAATTAAATAGTACAACACTGCACCAATCATTGCAGCAACTGTCAGCATGGGACTCATCAGAGCTTGTTTCAGACTCTTTCTGTACTCCATGTCTCTTGTCATAAATTTAGCCGTGGCATCATATACTTCGGACATATTACCTGACTTAGTAGCCAGACCCAGCATATAAGCCGGGAATTTCCCAAAGATATCACCATATCGGTTGAAAACTTCCGTACCATTTTTACCTTTTTTCAGTTCACTCTCAATTTTTTTCAGAGTCTCCTTAAGGGTGGGATTGGATTCGTCTTCTGCAAGCAAACGCAGAATCCTGTCATAGCTCATTTTCTCTTTGAGCATGAATGAACTAAGATTAACGAACATCAGAATGCTGGCAAATGAAGGCTTGAATTGAAAATCCAGTAATACAGGTTGGATAGAAAAGTTTGTGTATCCAATCTTTATTAATGCATTCCCCACTTCTTCTTTAGTGAAAGCTGCCTGTTTCCCCTTGATTTTCTGACCATTTGAAAGTTTTACGGAATAGAGAAATTTTTTGCGAGGTAAAATGGAATTAATGCGAAGATCATGTTTCTGAGCAATATCTCCAACAATCTGTTTTGCATTACCCATGCTTTTAGCCATGACAATACCGGTAACTCCCTTACCGGATTGAGTTACTCCCAGATACTTAAATTCATTCGTCATATTTTTTCCTGAACTACCAATAGGGGGAGTATGAACTCCCCCTGAAAATTAAATTATACTTTCAGTGTATTAGTTAGCAATAGATGTAGAAAGTGGTGATGATGCTGTTCCTGTTACTGTAAGTACAGCCTGTACACCATTAGCTCCATCCTGACCAATTTCAGTTCCAACACCAGTGATTGTGATAACTGATGCACTTGTATAACCAAGTGTATAAGTTCCGTTATCATTTGTCAAGGTTCCTGCTGCTGTAAATCCCATATATCTTCCAACACCGGTTTTTGCTGCTGCTAAATCTGCTCCAAATCCAGGTGTACCTTTTCCACCACCGCCCATGCTTGCTGGCATTTTGAAATGAGCTACTGCACTTGCACCATAATTCTGTAAATCGCCCATTACTGCTTGGCGATTAGCATTTTGTGCCTGTGTTGAAAACATTTGAATACCTACTGCTACTGCGATTCCTACTACGATTACGCTAAGTACGATTAATAAAATCTGTTGTGTTCCCATCGGGTTCCTCCAGTTAAGTTTTTTTGTTTTTTATGATTTAATATTTCACTCTATCTGCGAATATTAAATGCAACCTTGATGCCAAACTTAACTTTTTTTTTGTTTTTTTTTAGAATCCTTTTATAGCAACGGTTTATGAGCATTACTTTTTTTTAAACAATTTATTTAAACATTATTTCAATTATTATTATGTATTGCGTGTCATAAAATTATGACAACCAAGATACTCTTTGTCACTTTTTTATGACATTCACCTGAATAAATTGATGTCTATCCCGTACTTCTTGAATTTTTCGTACAAATTCTGCCTTTTTATTCCGGTCGCTTCAACCACACTTACAATATCTCCGCTATATTGCTTCAATTTGAAGAACAGATAATGCTTTTCAAACTCATTCTTGGCATCTTTAACCGGAAGCTTGAATAACTCCTCTATTTCCATCTTTCTTTTTTCGCGATTGTACTTCCGGTAGAATGGCAGATCCTCAACATTTATTGTATTATGCGTAGCCATTACAACTGCATGTTCAATTACATTTCTAAGCTCTCTCACATTTCCCTTCCATTTGTATCCTGTAAGAGCATCTATGACCGGCTCAGGTAAAGTAAGATAATCTTTATTATACTTCTGGGAAAACTTTCTGACAAACTCGCAGGCAAGCAGTTCAATATCTTCTTTCCTCTCCCTTAAAGGCGGTATATGCAAGCTCATTATATTCAATCTATAGTATAAATCCTCTCTGAATGTCTTTTTTGCCACCTCTGTTTCCAGTTCTCTATTTGTTGCAGCTACAATTCTAACATCAACCTTTATATCTTCATCTCCCCCAACCTGTCTTATTGTTCCCTGCTCAAGCACACGCAGAAGTTTAATCTGAAACTCCCTGGAGGTTTCAGTGATCTCATCGAGAAACAAAGTACCGCCATCAGCCTCTTGAAAATAACCAATTTTATCTCTGTCTGCACTGGTAAAAGCACCTTTCTTGTGACCAAAAAGCATGCTCTCAAGAAGGTTTTCCGGCATTGCACCGCAGTTAACGGTTACAAACTTTCTGTCTCTTCGGTTACTGTTCTTATAAAGCAGATTTGCAAAAACTTCTTTTCCTACTCCGGTTTCCCCCATTATCAGAACAGTTGTATCCAGAGGAGCTATCAGTCTAACTTTCTCAAGCAATTTCTGAATAGTATAGCTGTTTCCAACAAAATTTTCTATATCAAGTTCACTGGACAGCATATCCTTAAGGCGTTCAATCTCACTTGATTGCCATTTCTGGGTAAGAATCTTTTCAACTTTCATGTGAAGCAAATCCATATCAAGTATTGGTTTTTCGATAAAATCCTCCGCACCAAGCTTCATTGCTTTAACTGCCATATCCACACTAGCTTTACCGCTTATTAAAACAACAGAGACGTGCGGCCACTTCTCTTTTATGGTTTCCAGTAACTCAATACCTGTAATATCAGGCATAACAACATCTGTCAGAACTATATGGAATAACTCCTTTTCAAGTAATTCAAATACTCTTTCAGCGGTGTGAACTGCAGTTACATTATAATAATCTTTTAACTGTCTTTCAAACAATTCCAATGCATCCGGTTCGTCATCAATAATTAAGATTCTGGCATCTCTAAAATCTACCATATATTACTCCATTAGTCTTGAGGTTCAGATTCCATTTTGAATTTCAGTACAAATTCTGATCCCTTATTTTCTCTGGAATCAAACTCAATCACTCCCCTGTATTTCTCGATAATCATTTTTGTCACAGCTAGCCCTATACCAAATCCTTCATGTTCAGAATTAGTGGTAAAACCGGGATCAAATATTTTCCTTTTATTAACAGCAGCAATACCGCATCCTGTATCTGTCACCTGTATGCAGTAGAACCCATTTTCACTATATGTATTAATATGTATCTGCTTTACAGGAGCATCCCTTAATGATTCTATAGCATTGGTGAGAACATTGGCAAAACACTGACTTATTTCTCCGTAAATACCATAATAATCCGGAAGGTCATAATCCAGATCTCTGGTCATTTCAACATGATGCTTACAAAACAGGTTATGAATACATAAATTAAGCTCGTTCTCAATAATCTCATTAATATTGATAGGCCTTCTCATGGCTATATTATCAGATCTGTATTTATGCTGCAAATCTTTTACAAATTGAGTGAGATTCTTACCGGCACTAATTATGCGCTGCAAATCCCTGTTATCACCAATATCCCTCTCCATCAGCAGAGAAAACCCAAGTATTGTGTTTAGCTGAGAGTTCATATTATGAATCAGACCATCGATCTTAGATCCGATAGCCTCCAGCTTGTTAGATCTGATCAATCCTAACTGTAAAGCTTCCAGAGCCTGCTTACCCTGAATTTCCGATGTGATATCAATAACTGATCCTGCATATTTTCTGTTGTCATTATATTCAACAGTATTAACTGTAAGGGCATAGTATTTTCTTGATACTCCCCAAACAACCTCTTTGGTGCTCAAAGTGAGTTTTCCATTTTTCAGATGCTCAAGTTCCTCATTCCTCAGATCAATCAAATCTGCAAAATTAATGTTAGATTCATTGATTTGAAACATTTCGAAAAACATAGGATTCGCATGCTCAATAATAAAATTTTCATCAAGCCAGAATATTGCTGTAGCAATATTAGTTGATATAGTCTTGTAAATCTTGTTAGCCTCGAAATAATTATAGAGAGACAATTGCATTTGATAAAAGGTCCGCCTCAGATCACCAACAACTCCATCCTGAAACTCGGTCTCTTCAGGCTTAGTTAATGGATTATTCATAATATTGATCATTGAAAGAGATACTCTATGAAGAGGTTTCAGTAAATTTTGACTAACCCAGTTACTGAAGACTACAACTATAAAGAGACTGAATGAAAACAAAATCAAGTAGATTATCATAAAACTCTGATTGAAAAAAATATTTACAGTTCTTCTAAAAGGAATAAGGATAAACTTCCTGTTAATATTCTGAAAATCCTCTAACCAATAAACAATCATACCATACTCATGACCAAGTGACTCCTGGAAATTGAAGCGCCTCTCATTGTAATTCTGAGTGACAACTTCAACAAACTCTTTGCGTCTATCCTTCAAAAATGTGAAATCTGATGTCTGATATTTCTGAATTGGATAATCCATCAGATATAGGTTATTATCAATAGCATTTCTGAAATACACCTCAGACATCATTTTGTATAAGACAAAAGTTCTACCAATATCTCGCAAGAATGTAACAAGATATATTTGTCTATCAAAATATACCTTAAAGTCACCGACATCTCTGAGAATCAAATCTCCGCTTAGTATGACACTTATACTATCAGTTACTTCCCATCTTTCACCTGCGAATAATGTGTTTCCTTCATCATATACAATTAATGTACCTGATTCTTTATTCTTAACGGAATCACTAATTACTTTATTAAAAAGCTGTTTTTTTAGACTTTGGTTTCCCGTTGTGGAATATATCTCTTTAAATTCATTCAGTTTCTTAAGTTGACTGCCGATATCTTTATTAATTGCAGTTGTTATTCGATGATAGGTTTGATTACCATTGTTCCGCTCGTATTGTCTTATCTGCCATTTAGTTAATTGAGATGAAGCAAGCAGAAGAACTGCAGTCAGTAATATACTGAATATAATAAATGTCGTTAATATGCGATTTTCTAATGTATATTTTTTAAATTTCATTTGCTTTAGTGTCTTTTTAGTTTCATTAAAATAAATTCAGATACTTATGTCAATAACTATAAAATTTCATACTGAAAATCACTAAAAAATCAATGTTTACTTAAAATAACAAAAAAAAATTTAGGTAAATCATTTTAATATATTATTCTTTAAACTAGATATAATCTATTTGAAAGGGTCATTAATGATAACCAGAAAATTATTAACTGTGATTATACTACCTGTTGTTTTGATGGTTGGACTGGCGTTAGTTATTATGTTCAACTATTTGTATCCTGAGTTTCAGACAATTGAAAATCAGCAGGCAATAAAGAACGCAAATCGTGTTAAAGATATGCTGTACAGGGAGCTTGAGCATATTGCTTTATTCAATAAAGACTGGGCGGAATGGGATGATGCCTATGATTTTATGAAGGACAAAAATCCGGATTTCATAGAGTCAAATTTAATCAATGAGACTTACTTCAGTAACAAAATTAATCTTATAGCCTATGTCTCTCCTCATAGCAAGATTCTTTATTTCCATTTTTTGGATTTATTAAATAGTGAGCTCTATTATTCAGATAAATCTGATGATTGGTTGTTAGAGAATATCCTTGTAATAGAACCTGATTCAAAAGAAAGAATATCTGGTTTCAATTATACAGAGTATGGAATTTTAATGCTCAGTGCCTGCCCGGTTAATACCAGCACCGTAGATGCTGAACCACGAGGAATGATGTATGTTGGTACGCTTTTAAGCAATGAATTTCATAAGTCCATGATGAAAACAGCGAATACCAGTTTCAACATTACCTGGGACAATAAATATTTTGAAGAATCAAAACTTGCATCAGAAAAAACCTATATAATACTTAACGACTCAGAACATTTATCAACTTTCACTTATATTCCATGCCTTAAAACTCAGAATGTAATTCAAATAAAAGCCTTACACTCCAGAAATATTACATTGAAGGGTCGAAAGACTATTCTGGTTTCATGGATAGAGATACTTATAATTGTAATATTACTGCTTTTAATAATGATAATATCTCTGAATCAAATTGTACTAAAACCGATAAATCAACTAAAAATTTACACCCTGAAGCACTCTGAAGATAAAACAACTGTGGAACCAATATTTTCAGACAGAAAAGATGAGTTTGGATTTTTGGCTCAGGAAATACATAGAATTACAACAGCACTTAAGAAAACTCAGAGCAGCCTGTCAACAATGTCATATAAAGCCGGGCTGTCAGATATGTCTGGAACATTCATCCACAATATCAGGAATTCTATGACTCCAATAGTAAATCTGGTTGAAAAACTCCAGAGACAGATCAAATCGATGCATTTGGATAGATTTGAGAAAGTACTTATTGAGCTAAAGAAGAAACAACTGCACGAAACTGATGCTGACTTGATAGAGTACTACAAACTCAGTATTCAATCTCTGTATAAGTCGCAGGAACAATCCAGAATGTCGATTATATTCCTTAACGAAAAACTGAGGGCAATTGAAAAACTCATGCAATACCATGAAAAATGGACAAACGAAAAATCTGTTGAGGAGTCTATTAAGATAAGTGATCTCTTTAATGAAATAAATTTTATCATCCACGAAACTGATATAATCAGTCAAAGCGACGTAAATCTTGATTCCAGAAATACTACTGACATGGTAACCCTCAGGAAGATTCCTTTTATCCTTTCTATAAGCAGAGTCTTTGAGTTTATAGTCTATTCGTTCAAGGAGCATTCTAAAATAAAGGTACTACTGACTTTAGATAATGACAATAACTCTCTTGTTTTACAGATAAAAATATTTAATGCAGGGCAAGAATTCATTAATATCAAAGAAACGTTTGACAGAGAATTCCTTGTAGATAATGATTATCCAAACCTACACTGGTGTGCAAACACTATAAATAAACTTAATGGTGCTCTTTCTCTGGATGTTTCCAAAGAAGACAATCTGGCTGAGCTAAACATCCGGATTCCAGTAATAATTTCGTGAGAGGAGAAATATGTCCGATCCACATTATAGAATTTTAATAGCTGATGATGAGGAGAATATACTTCATCTTTATAAAACCGTATTGAGTCCGGAGATTTCAGAAAAAAATGATTTTGATTCTGAAATCAGTAAGCTTGAAGAGAGGTTGTTTTCTGAAGCTGTTCCCAGTCAATCCAGTAAAGATATTTTCGATATTGTAACGTGTAATCAGGCAGAGAAAGCAGTTAAAGAGGTTGAAAAATCTATTGCAGAAGACAACAGATATGCAATTGCTTTCCTTGATATCAGAATGCCTCCCGGTAAGGACGGAATTTGGGCAGCAGAAAGAATAAGAGCACTTGATCCAATGATAGCAATTGTTATCGTAACAGCTTTTTCAGATATCGATGTAAAGGATATTGCTGATCGCATTCCACCTCAAGATAAACTTCTGTTCCTTCTCAAACCGTTCCATCCCCAGGAAATACTACAGTTTTCCAAAGCCCTTTCATCTAAGTGGAAAGCTGAGCAGGAAGTATTTCGGCATCAGGATAAACTCAACAGTATCATTGATAATCAGCAGCAGAATCTGCTGAAACTAAATAGAAAAATTGAGAAAGGTAATCTGGTTCTGCAAAAAACGGAATCCCTGCTGAGTAAGCATAAAGCTCTTCTGGAAGAAGTATTTAACGGAGTAAGAGAAGGAATTATAATGCTTGACATGGAAGGTAAGATCCTTCTGAGTAATCCTTTCTTCTGTAACCTTCTGGATCTATCTCCAAATGATGTGAACGGAAAAATAGTGTATTCTCTGATGGATGAATCTTCCAGAGTCGAGTTATACCGTTTTATGCGTTCCAGTGATTTCTCGGAAAGCAAATCAATAAATCTTACTTTGAATGAAGATGATAAACCAAAGCACCTGTACATAACAATCTATCCAAGATTCACAGGAACAACACTAATAGGTTACTTTGCTGTTATTCAGGACTTAACAGAGCAAAAACAGCTTGAACTTCAATTTCTCCAATCACAGAAAATGGAAGCTATGGGTAAACTCGCCGGAGGAATAGCACACGATTTCAATAATCTTCTTACTGTTATTTCCGGAAATTCCGAGCTTTTACTCGATGAAGACATAGGAGATGAAAATAAACAGATTATCAATGAGATCAAACAGTCTTCTACAGATGCTCAGAAGCTTACAAAGCAGTTACTGTATTTCAGTAGACAGCAGAAACTGAGTAAAACTAATACTAACCTGAATAATGTCATAGTAAATCTTAATTCTGTACTTAAACGGATTATAGGTGTCAACATCTCTATTCAATCTGAGATGGAGAATAATCTTGGCATGATCAATGCTGACATCACCCTTATAAAACAGATGATTATCAATCTGGTAATAAACGCTAAGGATGCATTACCCAATGGTGGTGTAATTAAACTTATTTCCAGGAATGTTACTATAGATGAAGCAATGACAAAAACAATCCCGAACAGCTTCAGAGGACATTTTGTCTGCCTTACAATAGAAGACAATGGTACAGGAATCAAGAAAAGTATCCTGCCCAGAATTTTTGAACCGTTTTATACAACAAAAGAGTTCGGAAAAGGCACAGGGCTCGGACTGTCTACAGTTTTTGGTATTGTAGCTCAGCATAATGGTTGGATAAATGTGCGCAGTAAAGTTAACCTTGGTACATCATTTGATATTTTTATACCCCGAACAGATGATTTATATATTAATGACAAAGAAGAAGAAAAAAAGATAGACACAACCGGCAACAATGAGCTGGTTTTAGTGGCAGAAAACAATAAGGCGGTTTTACGTTTCACTGAAGATGCCCTGAAAAGAAACGGTTACAGAGTTCTAAGTGCAGAAACTATTATGGAAGCAAAAAAACTCTTCGACCAGAACTTTGAAGGTATAGATATTTTGATTACTGACCTTGTCTTCCCGGACTCTACGGGAATATTCCTTATCCAGCATGCACTGCTCAAGAATAGTGAACTTAAAGTGATTCTTACCAGTGGTTACAGCGCGGAAGATGACAGGTCCAAACTAGCTGAAAACATGAAGATTCCTGTATTGAACAAGCCGTACTCAATTAAGGAATTGCTGCTGTTTATCAAATCCGTTGAAGCAATGGCTATGGACAGCGATCAACCTTGTGAGTTAAGAGACAGATGCAGCTTCTTCAAAAATGTTTCAAGCTCAACTAATGATATCATGAGTACTTGGGCAAAAATGTTCTGCAACAGTAAAGAGAAGTCTGAACGATGCAAAAGGAAAAAGTACTTTCTGGAAACGGGAACACAGCCTGTACCTGAAATGACTCCGACCGGAAAAATGATAAAATAGAAAAATTCTGAAATAGCAACACAGATGATATAACATTAAGGCTGGTAATAAAACCAGCCTTTTTATATTGTTAACGACTAAATAACCTTTTAAGCCCTCAGCTTTATTTGAGAATTGAATCTCTTTTGTTATTCAGCATTGATCTTTATCTGTTTGCAGTTTCCTCTGCAGATTTCCTGTCTGTCTTAACAGCACAGAGAGACCCACACATTGTGCAATGATCTTCACCATGACTTTCTGAGTTTTCTTTTCTGTCTCTTGCAAGTTCAGGATCAATCGAATTTTCATAAATTGCTTCCCAATCAAAATCTCTTCTTGCTTTTGACACAATATTGTCTCTCTCAATTGCGCCGGGTACTCTTTTCACAATATCTCCTGAATGAGCCGCTATCTTAGAAGCAATAACGCCCTGTTTTACATCTTCTTCTGTAGGAAGGCATAAGTGCTCAGCAGGTGTCACATAGCAGAGAAAATCCACACCATGCGCTGCAGCAAGTGCTCCGCCAATTGCACCGACAATGTGATCATATCCTGGAGCGATATCTGTGGTCAATGGTCCCAATACATAGAATGGCGCATTATTGCAAATCTTCTTCTGAAGTTCAACATTAGAAACAACCTGATCCAACGGTACATGTCCCGGACCTTCCACCATAACCTGAATACCACGTTTCTGAGCTTTTTCAACCAGTTCACCAAGAACAAGAAGTTCGGCAATCTGACCTCTGTCAGTAGCATCAGCCTGAGAACCGGGACGGAATCCATCTCCAAGACTCAGAGTGACATCATATTGTTCACAGATATCAAGAAGTCTGTCATATTGTTCATAAAGAGGATTTTCCTGCTCATGATAAACCATCCATCTTTTAATGAGAGAACCACCACGACTTACAACACCAAGCAGTCTTTCACAATTATCCATAAAACTGATTGATCTTCTGGTAATACCGCAGTGAACAGTCATAAAGTCCACACCTTCTTTAGCCTGAAATTCGATTTCATCAAAAAGCATGTCCGCAGTCATTTCGAGAACATCTTTTCCCTGCTGACCGAGTTTTGCAATTGTAGCATAAATTGGCACATTACCAACCATTACTTCTGAATGGTCTAATATTGTTCTCAATGCGAAATCCAATTTACCACCTGTAGAAAGATCCATAACACTGTCTGCACCGTGTTTTACAGCTATTTTCAATTTGGCAATTTCTTCTTCAAGATTACAGTGTTCTTCAGATGTACCGATATTTGCATTGACCTTAGTTTTAAGTTTGTTACCAATTCCTCTTGGTACAAAATCATGATTTATGTTTTTAGGGATTACTATTCTTCCTGCAGCGACTTCATCTCTGATCCATGCAGGAGAATAACCTTCATATTCCGCAACAGCTTTAATTGCATCAGTAATGATTCCTTTTCTGGCAGCCTGTAATTGTGTCATTTCCAACTCCTTATTTATATTTTTCTATTTTATCTATAATTTTTTTCAATCTATCTTCAATATCTGCAGTTTCCATGAAGTGTCTCACTAAAGATATATTCTTGGCTCCTGCTTTGAGTATGAGATCAACATTCTCAGGGAAAATTCCCCCAAGGAAAACTACAGGAAGACCTGCATTCTCTACAACGTATGAAATGTGTTCCAGTCCTACAGCTGGATCAGGCTTTTTCTTTGTGGGCGTTTTGTACACCGGGCCGAATCCTATGTATTCAGGCTTAAGTTTGACAGCCTCCTCCATCTGAGACAGAGAATGTGTTGAAAGACCAATTTTACCATTAAATATCTTCTTAGCATCGTGAAAAGTAAGATCATCCTGCCCTAAATGAAGGAAGTCACTGTCTAACAGTTGAGCGATATCAGGACGATCATTTATTACGAAATTGGTTTCTGTTCCTTTCACTACCTGCATAATCTCTTTTGAAATTGCTAATATTTCTCTGTCTGACTTGTCTTTTTCTCGCAGCTGAAGCATTTTTATTTCATGCTTAACACAGAGTTCAGCAATTTTGGTATATTCTGCCTGTGGATTTGTGATTATCATGTATAAACCGAAATTTTCCATTTTATCTCCAAATGGAATGTCGATTTGGCAACTCCCTTCTCCGGCATTATCCGTACAGGTTCAAAGGGTATGATCTCAGCCAATATTCGGCACCCCTGCTTTTTATTAACTTTTAAGAGTTTTATTTCTTAGGATTTCCGTCAATAAAAAACTTTTTTAATTAATTTCATAAACACAAGGACAGCAAAATCGACATTCGAGGGTCGATTCACCCTGAAAACCATTGAATTAGAAACACCATTTATTTATTTATCTGATAGTACTTTAAACCCACTTATGCAATAATTTTTTTAAGGTCATAGTCATATATGTAAAAGAAAATGCATTTACACTAAGTTCTTTGAGTAACGCATATAACGTTTATCCGCCCTGATATTAATTTAAAATGTTTGTTACTTCACTGATCTTGGGTGTCCTTCAGAGATGTGTAGAGAAAGATCAAGGATGTTGGTAGCCTTGATTGCATTAATTGGGATGTAATTCTGCACACTTACGGCAAAGCTTCATACAAGCCTTCCTCACTTTGCCGAGAATATTGATCACCTGCTGCTAGCTCCTGGCAGCAGGTTTTTTTATGAGGAAAATCAGCTACTCCAACTTAGAAAATATAATTATTAAATGTTTAAACCGGATGCATTACTGAAATAGTGATTTTTTGAAAAGTTTGTTTATTATTTTGTATCCCACAACATAAAAAAAGGGAGAATACACTCCCGATAAAATATTAATGAGTCTCTGCATAGGTTTTTATATATTTTCTTCCGATCTTATGTCCTTCTTTGCCACCACGACCATGATATTGACATTCAATTTTAACTTCTCCCCCATGGGCATGATAGCTTACTAACTGAAGATCTTTTTTCCAGGACTTAAACAATTTATTAAATTCCCCTTCGTCCAAAGTTGTCATCACTCCATCTAGAGTTAACTCATATTTTATTTGTCTGGTTGCTCGATCGTACTTAATCAGAGTAACAAGATTACAAGCATTATCGAGATCTTTTCCTGTTATTGCGAATATTGAAAAAAACATAAGAGTCATCATCAACATGATAATTAGTTTTCTCACCTTCTCCTCCTTTATCAGTGTTCCTGTTTAAGTGTCTGAAACTTATTCCCTTAATTTACACGAATCTAAATGTCATGATAATATAATGTCAAATACTTTTCTCGATGCAAGTCATGATTTTTGTTTTGTCTACACCAATACTTGAGAAAACAGCCATGCTGGTCAACTCCGTTTGTATTTGACTGAAACTTAACAATTTCCATACATCATACAACATGTTGAAAAATGAGTCATATTCATAAACTCAAACTGCGCCTGTCAAAGTAAGAGTGATTTTAAAAAAAATTTAACTTGCCAGTAATGAATTAATTTCATTTAAGGTGTGTAACATTATACTATAATGCTTTTAATCAAATATTGATATTGATTTACTTACTAATTTCCTGATAAACTTTTGATATTAACGAAAATTATATAGCCTGAAATACTCTTAATGTTATATTATAATTAGAAATTTGACAATGAATTTATATGTTGGAGGATAGTATGTTAAATAACATACCAATTAAAACTAAGATTTTTTTTCTGGTTGGCATCATTATGATCGTTTTTTTTGCACAACAGCTGATAGTTGCTCATCAACAGTACAAAGATATGATCAATGCTAAGGAAACTGAGTTAAAACACCTGGTCGAAACTGCAGTAGCCATAGTTAACGCAGAAAAAAAACTCGCTGAATCAGGAAACATTTCTGAGGATGAAGCTAAGCTGTCTGCACTGAAAGAAATTCGAGCTATGGCTTATGACAAAATTAACTACATCTTTGTTTATCATTTCGATGGAACTGCCCTTGCATATCGTACTAAACCTCAGAATGAAGGTAAGAACTACCTTAAGCTTCAGGACCAGAATGGAGTTTACGTAATCAGAGACCTTATCAATGTATCCAAAAAAGGTGGAGGATTCGTAAATTACAACTGGGATAAGGGATCAGAAAAAAATGTTCCTAAAACATCATATGCACAAGGAATCAGTGATTGGAAATGGATGATTGGTACCGGAATGTACATGGATGATATTGAGAAGCTTGCTGCAGCTCAGAAAATGAAAATTTATTCTACATTCGCTATCATCCTTGCTCTTGCAATAATTGCCACACTATGGATCAGCAAAAACCTTAAAAATGTACTCTCCTCTCTCGTTGACGAAGCAAGAAACATAGAAGAACAAATTAACAATGGAAGAATTGATTACAGAGCCAATCCCGAAGATATTAATTTTGAGTTCCGCGATGTTATATCGGGCATAAATAATATTATGGACGCTTTCATGGCTCCTCTTAATGTGTCAAATGAGTATATCCAGAGCATAGCAGTAGGTGAAATGCCTGCAAAAATTACAGATGATTACAAAGGTGATTTCCTGGATATGAAAAACAATACAAACAGATTGATATCTAATCTTGAGAACTTCATTTCTGAAATGAAAACAATGTACGATCAGCATAAAATTGGGGAAATGGACTACACAATGAATGCTGAGCAGTTTGAAGGTTTCTACAGAAAAATGGCTAAAGGAGTTAACCAGAGTGTTGGTTTGCACACTGGCAACATTATGAAAATACTCAAGATTCTTCAAGCTTATGGAGATGGAGATTTTGAACCTCAACTGGAACCACTACCCGGTAAACTCAGTATTATTAATGAAAATCTGGAAAATCTCAGAACAAATTTGAACAAAATTTCTCGTGAATTAAAAGAATTCGTTGTATCAATACACGAAGGGCAATTGGATTACAGAGGCGATTCAAGTGCTTATAAGAATGACTGGAAAAAGATTATAGAAGGAATCAACGGCATTATAGATGCTTTCTATGAACCTATCAATATGATGGCAGAATACATTGACAGTATAGCCCATGGCATTATACCGCATGATATTACAAATGATTATCGCGGCGAATTCAATGGAATGAAGAACAATATCAATCAAGCCCTCGGGATTATAAGAAACCTGCACATAGAAATAAAAGACATCATAGAATCAATCAGCAATGGTGTGCTGGATAAAAGAGGCAACTCCGACAGCTTTGAAAATGGCTGGAAAGACATCATTAATGGTATAAATAATGTCATAGATGCTTTTATGCGCCCAATCACATTAACAGATGAATACGTGGACAGAATTGCTCAGGGCGATATTCCTCCGGAAGTTGTTGAAGACTTCAGGGGTGAATTTAACCTGACAAAAAACAATCTTAATCAATTGATAAACTCCCTGAAAATGTTCATAAACGACATGCAAAAACTGTATGAAGAGCAAAGTAAGGGTGATACTGACTACTTTATAGATTCATCCAAGTTTATTGGTGCCTACAAAGATATGGCTGATGGTGTTAATAAAAGTGTAAACCTGCACATAAAAAACCAGAATGATATGCTGGACATATTAACCAGTTATGCTAACGGCAACTTTGATCCGGAAATGCGTCAGCTGCCGGGTAAACAGAAAATAATCAACGAAAAACTCCTGCAAATGAAAACTAATCTGATCAGCGTTATTGAAGAAATTGCCGAACTAGTCCAGGCAGCTAAGGACGGGCAGCTACAGAAACGTGGTGATGCTGACCAGTTTAACGGAAGCTGGCAGAAACTAGTTATGGGAATGAATGAGCTGCTGACAGAAATCATGACCCCAATTGACGAAGCAATGCATGTTATGGGAGAAATATCAGACAAAAATCTTACTGCCAGAATTGTTGGTTTCTACAATGGTGAAATGAATGATTTCAAGACAAACATTAACAATGCTGCTCAACAGCTTCAAGATGCAATAATGCAGGTAGAGAATGCTGTTGATCAGATATCATCCGCCTCAGATGAGATAGCCCACGGAAGTCAATCTCTGGCACAGGGAACATCTGAGCAGGCAAGCTCCTTGAGTGAAATCTCACATGGATTGGAGAATATGAGTGCGATTACAATGGACAATGCTGACAAATCTAAATCCAGTGCGGTTCTATCTAACGAAGCTATTTCAAATGTTCAAGTTGGTAATGAAGCAATGGAAAGAATGAAGTCAGCAATGGAAGTAATAAACAATTCGGCAAATGAAACAGGAAAAATCATTAAAACAATTGATGAGATTGCCTTCCAGACAAATCTGCTGGCTCTGAACGCTGCTGTAGAAGCCGCCCATGCAGGTGAAGCAGGAAAAGGATTTGCAGTTGTTGCCGAAGAAGTGAAGAATCTGGCTTTAAGGTCTGCCGAGGCAGCAAAAAACACAAATGCCCTGATAGAAGAATCGCTGAGAAACTCAGATGCCGGTGTTAATATTGTTCTGGATGTGACTGCGGCATTTGAAAAAATCAACTCCAGCTTCCAGAAGGTAAATACGATTGTCGATGAAATTTCCGTTTCATCTGAAGAACAGGCAAGAGGAATTGACAGAATCAATAGCTCTATAAATGAAATTAACACATTAACTCAGCGAAATGCATCTAATGCAGAAGAGTCTGCTAGTGCAGCTGAAGAACTGAACAGTCAATCCGCTGAGCTTGAAGATATGGTAAAACAATTCAAAACCAGAAATTAATATATAATCACCCTTAAAAGACCTCAAATTTTTAAAGGTTTGAGGTCTTTTTTACATTCAGAACAAATAAACTCTCCCCTGTCATAATCTGCTTGATTCTACGAATATGCAAAGATTCCATAATATGTTGACCTGAAAACAACAGCATAAAAAATGCCATCATTAAATTTCAGGATATAAATATGAATAGATACATAAAATCACAGGTAAGTATTTTCTGGCACATGCTGCTTGTATCAATGATAGCAAGCTGTTTGTCACCGTTGAATAAACCTTTTCAGGACGCATACGGACTATCAGTGGCATCAGCTTCGATCTTTTCGGTATTGATTACAGTGGGTTCATTTGTTGGAAACAGTGCAAGTGCTTTTGTCATTTCACACCTTGGAAACAGGAAGTTTAAGTACCTTGCACACATTACTTATCTTGTAACAATACTTATTACTGTTACTGCAGTTAATCTGATCCAGCTTTACATAGCTGTTTTCTTCTTTGGTCTGACCTGCGCAGTTGGTTTTGTTTCAAGCTCAACCGACTTAAGTCATCTACCTGAGAAATACAGAAATTTCGGTTTATATCATTCCTTTTTCGGAATGGGAACGATAATAACTCCTGCGATAATTGGTTTCCTTATAAAAAAACAGATCCCTCATGTTTACTTTTTTGCACTACTTGGAGTTTTAATACTAGTTACATTTATCAAAGATATCATTATAAAAGATGAAGAATATGACAGCGGAGAAAAAGCATCACTTTCGGATTCAGTAAAAATACTGAAGAACAGATACATCTTCCTGGCATTTGTAATACTCATTTTATATTGCGGGTGCGAAATGGGAATAATGTTATGGAGCAGTAATTTGTTTGTCGATGTTTTTGCAAGCACTAAGGCTCAGAGTGCATTCAATCTCAGTATTTTCGGGATTGTGTTTACTATTACGAGAATGATAAATGCCTACCTGGAAAAGATATTCAAATATAGAACACTGATAATACTGGCTGTTACGATAACAGTTACAGCAATTATCCTTCTACTTCTAACCGGATCAGTAGCTGCTTTTGCACTGATAGCTCTGGGGTTTGCTCCAATATTTCCCTCAACTCAAAGATATGCCTTGAACCATATAAAGAAAAAGGAATACGGAATGTTCAATGGGCTGCTGTTTGCAGTTGTTACAATTGGCAACATTACCATATCTCCTGCCATGGGAGTAGCGGGAGGAATCAGTATGGTATACTCCTTTATCATAGCTGCGGTGTTCTTCAGCACAATTATTGCTTTTGTTTTAATGCTACCTGCCGATAAAAAAATACATGTACAATAATTTTTGTTTTTGTTAATTGTTACAAAAACTGCAAGGAGAACAAATGAAAGCCGTAATACTTGCCGCCGGTAGAGGCAGCAGACTAGGTTCTAAAGGAAAAGAACAACCCAAAAGTATGATAAAAATCGGGGAAAAATCCATCATACACAATCAAATTCAAACCTGTCTGGATTATGGAATTAATGACTTTGTTGTTGTAGTCGGCTACCAGATGGAAACTCTGAAAGCTCATATACTGGAACTTTTAAGACCTGACCAGATTACATTTGTGGAAAATCCAATTTATGCTTCAACAAATACTCTGTATTCACTCTGGCTTTGCAGAGAACTGTTCACTGATGATTTTATATACTTTAATGCAGACATCTTCTTTGGTGGTAAAATGCTTGATCTATTCAGCAGCTCTCAAACTTCAGAATTCATACTTGAAGAAAAGAAGTGTGGAGCGGAAGAAGTAAAACTTGTCGTAGATGACAAATTGGAAATCAGCTTTATTGGTAAACAGATTGAACCTGAAAAATGTGCAGGTGAATTCATTGGTATAGCAAAATTTTCCAGATACGATCTTAAGCTTCTGGAAAGCAGACTTACCGAGTGTGTGCAAAAAGATCTAGGTAATAATTATTTTGAATATGCTGTAAATCTTATGCTGACTGATACAACCCTGAAAGCTGTGCCAAGTCAGGATCTGCCATGTATAGAAATTGATTTTCCTGAAGATCTGGAAAAAGCTAAAACTATAATCTATGATAGAGTAAAATCACTAGAAAATGAATAGAAAAATACTTCTTGTATCTTTAAATGCAAGATACTCACATTCCAATCTTGCTGTGTACTACCTGTATCAGTCTCTTGCAAATCGCAATATAGATTCTGAGATTATTGAGATGTCGATCAATACACCTTTAGATGAGTTACTCAATTCTTTATACGAGAAGAAGGCAGAAGTTTACTGCTTCTCTGTGTATATATGGAACGTAATACAAATCAGACAAACTGCTGTGAATCTTAAAAAACTGTTACCTGAATCTATAATTGTTTTTGGAGGTCCGGAAGTTTCCTATAACCCGTTGGAATACACAAAAATCGCCGACTATGTAATCTCAGGCCCGGGAGAACACGCTCTGGCAGATTTAGCTTCTGCTGGTTTCAAATCCTCTGAACACATCATCTATGGAAAAGGAGTTGATTTTGAGTCTTCGGGAAATCCTTATAAGAACATCAATCTAAATTGTCTTGAAAACAAAATCATCTATTATGAAGCATCCAGAGGCTGTATTTTCAAGTGTTCATATTGTCTCTCATCCAGAGAAGATATGCAGCTTAGAAGAAAATCTATTCAGAAGATTTCTGACGAATTAGATCATGTACTCAGTTACAATCCAGACTTAATAAAATTTGTTGATCGCTCTTTTAATTGTGACCGAGAGTTTAGTCTTGAACTGTGGAAAGTAATTCTGGAGAAAACAACCGATACAAAATTCCACTTCGAAATACATCCTGCATTCATCAATAAAGAGGATATTGATTTTCTTAAAAATGTTCCGTATGGTAAATTCCAGTTTGAAATAGGTATTCAATCAACTTGTGATAATGTAAACAAAGCTGTTTCCAGATTTCAGAAATGGGAAAATATAAGACCAAACCTCATTGAGCTTATCCGTCTTAAGAATATTCATTCACATGTAGACATGATAACAGGACTTCCCTATCAGAGTTATGATTCAGCTGCCTCAACGTTTAATGACCTGTATAATACAGATTCTGATCATATACAGATAGGGTTTTTGAAGATTCTTAAAGGCACAGCAATCACAGAGAGTTATGATAGACTTATTCATTCAGCGAATCCACCATACGAGGTTCTGACAACAGACTGGTTGAGCTATTATGAAATAAGGAGATTCAAGAGAATTGCTTTCTGGATTGAAAGCCTGCATAATTCAGGTAAGTTCAGGACTACATTGAAATGGTTAGTAGACCAGCATGATAGTCCAATGGATTTTTTCGAACAGTTATTAGACTTTGAAAATACCTTTAAACTTACAAATAACCGCTGGATGACAATAGCTGAGTTTCTACTGAAGATGTGTAACAGACTTTACCCCCGGAACACAAAACTCTGCAAGGATTATCTTCGATGGGACTGGTGTCTTCTGACCCGAAATCTGCATTATCCTGAGTTACTCAAACAGGGGAAAACTAAGATGATCAGAAAATTACTTTACGAAAAACATGACTTAAGCAATAATAACTTAAACCTGATCCCTTTACTGAAGAAATCGATTATTTTCATCCCGGATTCAGACGAGTTCACTCTTTCTGAGCCTGATGAAATAGTGATGTTTTTTCATGAAGACGGTTTCAGGAAAACAATGCATATCAGCATGAAGGGAGTAATCAAATGAAGCGATATTTATTGCTTGTGATACTAATTCTTTCAGCTGCCTTGAATTCACTTCCGGTGATGAATTTTGAAACGGATACCTATGATTTTAAGGAGTGGAAAGAAGTAGACGGTCCATTCAGCTACACGTATAATTTTACTAATACCGGAGATGAACCGTTGGTAATATCCAAAATCCAGTCTGGATGCGGATGTTCCTCAACCAGCTGGTCAGCTGGAAAAATTATGCCTGGTAAAAAAGGTTATGTAAAAGTGGACTTTAACCCAAAGCGTCAGGCAGGACGCCATAACAAAAGAATCAAAATCTATGCTAACACTGCCAATGAGTATGAAGTAGTTACTATGAAAGGGCACATAACAGGTGCTCCCAGAAAACCTCTGAAGAAACCTCTGCAAGCTGCAAAAATCCAGTATATATCTTCAGATACTGCATTCAAAATTCTCTCAAAAAATTATAGAGACTGTGTAATAATAGATGCAAGTCCTGAAAAGATATTTGAAGAGAATCACATTGAAGGGGCTGTTAATGTAGCTATGGAATCAGAAAATAAAGAAATGCTTTTTAAAAAAATAGACAAAGAGAAGCAAATCATTTTGTATTCTGATGATTATGAGACTTCTGTTAAAACCGCTGAACTTTTGTCTAAACATGGAGCCAAACATATATTCGTACTGGAAGGTGGTTTCAAAGAATGGCAAGATCATAAAATGAATGAAAAGCTCAAGGAACACTCTTCTGAATTTGAAGAAAAAAGAAGTTTTAAAAAAGCAAAATAGTTTGCATAAAATATTTAAGGCTGTTGACAGTGTCAGCAGCCTTTTTCTTTATATAAAATTTTTTCTAATTCTTGTGAATACATTTAGAAAGATCTTTCGCCGACAAGCAGCATTGTCTTTGACAGAATCGGCATTGGATACATTCAACGGATTCCACAACTTCCTTTCCTTTGTAGTCAACTCCCATAGGGCAGTATTCAGGACAATCTCTACAGCAAAAACTATCTACCAGATTCCTTTTAATCTTATATGACGGGATATGCAGAACTTTTCCTATAATCTGCATTATGTTAAAAAGGGCTGCTAATGGACAAAGATACCGGCACCATAACCTTTCAACAAATATGGAACCAATAATAATAACAATTAGTACTGCAATTCCTGATACAGTGATTCCGGTAATGTGCCCCAGAGACATAACGGGACATTTATCGACATAATAGCTATGCATCCCGTTAAGAACCAGAGCAATTATTGCTGCCAGAATCAGATATTTTACCCATAATAATACTTTGTGTAATTTCCCGGGTATTCTGCTACCGCATTTATGATTAAATTTGAAGAACGCAAACATATACTCCTGGATT
Source organism: Cloacimonadales bacterium (SeqCode) (assembly GCA_942492065.1). Classification (GTDB taxonomy): domain Bacteria; phylum Cloacimonadota; class Cloacimonadia; order Cloacimonadales; family JAIOQZ01. The sequence continues at coordinate 212,385 of CALODV010000013.1, forward strand.
GTACCAATGGGACATGCATATCCGCAGAAGACTCTTCTGAATGGTATTGCAGAAAGAATAATGATTGACGATACTGCAACAGAAACACCAAAGACCCAGTCAGTAACTGCCGGGTGCAGTTTGAACAAACCGAAGCAAACTGCTGAAAATGGACAGAATTCATGAGCAACTCCAAGCTTCTCAGCGATCATAAGTACATTCACAAACATTGAGACAGCAAGAAACAGGAATTGAATGATATATCGTGATTTATGTTTTTTCATAGTATACTCCAATAACTCTAACTTTTACTTGCCATTATTTAATATTGTGTTTGTTTTTGACAAACAGAAATAATATATTTTTTTTCAGGAGATAAAAAAATGAAAAAATTACTTACCATTACCCTTATGCTTGTTTTGACATTTACAGTCTTTGCAGCAGTAAAAACCAAATATGAAGTAAAGAAAGATGACTGTATTGGATGTAAACTATGCGTTAGTGCCTGTCCTGTTGACGCCATTAAAATGGTTGATGGCAAGGCTGTTATTGACAAAGAAAAATGTATTGGATGCGGAATCTGCGTTAATAAATGCCCTGTAAATGCCATTGTAAAAGCTGATCTGAAAAAAGAGGCAAGCGATAAAATCACTGCAGCTGCAGCAGAAACTAAGGTTATTACAGCAGATAAACTTCAGTCAGCTAAAACACTTAAACCAAAAGCAAAAGCTCTTCAAAAGGAAACTAAGAAGCATGCTAAGGGTGCTGAAAAACACATGAAAGCTCAAGATGCGCATAAAACTCAGCATACACCATGCGGTACACATCCATGCGCAAATAACAAAGAAACTACTGAAAAGCAAGTTCATAAAACAGAGACTAAAGTCGAAAACCCAAAAGATAAAATTATTTATTCCGTTAATACTAAAGATTGTATCGGATGTAAAATCTGTGTCAAAAAATGTCCTGTTGGCGCAATTGAAATGAAAAAAGGGAAAGCAGTTATAGATCAGGAAAAATGCATTGACTGCGGCATCTGCGAACAAGCATGTCCAGTTAAAGTGATAGAAAAGAAAGAAAAATAGCGATTAAGGTTTCTTTATGATTAAAACTATTAAAATATTAGGTATACTTGCTATATCTTTCCTTTTGTTTTTCTGTGCTGATAAAGTAAACAAAAGCACAGGAGATGACAGCCAGCCAAGAATAGAATACTCAGACTGTACACAATGTGGCAACTGTACTACATTGTTTGAGTGCCCTGAAAACGCCATTCTTCTTGACGAAGAAAATGGAGCATATTATATCGATAAAGACAAATGTATCAGCTGTATGAAATGTATTGACCTTTTCGATGAGTGCGATGGTAGAGAAGGAGCTGTTGCATTCACAACAATTAAGGATTCAGAAGCACCGGCAGATATTAATGACTTTAAAGTTGTTTCAGAAAATCCCTACCAGGCAGTAATCACTTTTACTGCTCCGGGAGATGACGGAATGACAGGCTATGCTTATAAATATAGACTCTCAGCTTACCTTGATGATATGACTGATTCACGAGAGATTGATGATGACATCGATGATGATGAAGATGAATATGATGATATGGAAGAAGTTGATATTCCATGTGCAGAATATGCTTACTATCAAGGTGGAACTCATGTTGAATGGGTAGTTGACAGCCTTGAATCTGACCAACTGTTAATAGTCAAACTTCAAGTTGAAGATGAAGCAGGTAATAAAAATACAGAAGTATCCAGATCAACTATCATAACAGGACTGATTATCGACGAAACAGCTCCTGCTGCAATTAGCAACCTTACAGCTGAATCCAATGAAGAATCAATCGAACTGGGCTGGTCTGCTGTAGGTGATGATGATATGACCGGAACAGCTGATCATTACATTATAAAGTATTCGCAATCCAGTCCTTTTGACTGGGACCAGGCTGAGGAATATACTAATACAATTTCCCCACAGACAGCGGGATCATCAGAGAATCTCGTAATTGATGACCTTGATATTGGTGTAAGCTATGAGTTTGCCATAAAAGCTGTAGATGAATCTGGTAATATATCTGCTGAATCGAATATTGCTTCAGGCTCAATTACCGGAGACGTTACTCCGCCTTCAGCAATAAGCGACCTCGCAACAGATTTAATCACGGCTTCAAGCTGCCGGATTATATGGACTGCTCCAGGTGATAATGGTGAAATTGGAACAGCAAACGAGTACATTGTAAAAGTAAGTGAAACAGATATTACCGACCAAAATTGGGATAGTTTAACCGAGTTTTCTCACAATTATGTACCTTCAGCTTTCGGGTCTGATGAAAGTCTTCTGATAACAGATCTAACATCTGATACTGATTATTATGTAGGAATAAAATCTATTGATGATTCTGATAATATTTCAGCCTTATCCGATATCATTTCATTCCATACAGATACTATAGCAGATACTCTCGCCCCATCAGATATAAACGATTTACAATTGAACCTTCTTCCTGCTTCAATGGAGCTGGTTTGGACATCTACAGGTGATGATGGCAATATCGGTACAAGCGAAGGCTATGAAATAAAAAAATCCACTACTGAACTGACAGCTGACAATTGGGATTCAGCTACACCTGTAAACTGTAATTTGACACCCCAAGCTAATGGAGGTACTGAAAGTTTTGAAGTAACAGACATAGTAGTTGGAACCTTGTATTATTTCGGTGTCAAAGCATATGATGAGTCAGGAAATTATAGTGGAGTATCTAATATTGTTTCAGGACAACTCACTGCTGATGACACACCTCCATCCGCAGTTACAGATCTGTCGATTGTGACAACTTCAGCTATAAGCGGAAGATTGCGTATTTCCTGGACTGCCCCGGGAGATGATGCCGCTCAAGGTACTGCAACAAGCTATGACATCCGTTATTCTCAATCACCTATAACAGATTCAAACTGGGACAGTGCAAATCAGTTTTCAAGTGCACCGGCACCAACGGCAGGCGGGACTACTCAAACCTGTGATGTCACAGGGATTTCTAATGGTTCACGTTATTATATTGCCATTAAAGCTATTGATGACAGCAATAATTACGGATCCATCTCAAATGTTGTTTCCGGTAAAATTGTCTACGTTATTAATCCAAATCAATGTGCTGATTGTAACAGTTGTCTCAGGTTCTGCCCTGAAGATGCAATATCAGATGCAGGAAGCTATAAAACAATTGATACCGCAGCATGTGATGCTTGTGGAACCTGTTATAACAGATGTGGCTGGAATGCTATCCATCTTGGTGTTCACGTATATTAGGAAGGAAATATGAAGAAAACACTTATTATAATATTATTACTTTCTCTTGTTTTTATAGTTTTTGCTGGTAATGCGAAATCTGAAGATAGAAAACCGATCGTTATGCAGACAGATTGTGCCGGTTGTGGTGACTGTCAGACAGTATGCCCCGTAAAAGCAATAACCGTTACAAATGGTAAAGCAATGATAGATACCGATAAATGCATAAACTGCAAGCTTTGTCTTACAACCTGTACTTTCGGAGCTGTCAAATGAGAAGAGCTATATATATCTTTTTATCACTTGCAATGATCTTTGCAATCTTCGCAGGTTGTAAAAAAGCAACATCATTCGAGTACTCCGTTGATAAGGATGCCTGTATTTCATGTGGCAAATGCAGAGACGCTTGTCCACACGATGCAATTGTAATTACTAACGATAAGGCGTCAATTATCCAATCTAAATGTAAGCAATGCGGTGACTGCGTTACTAAATGTCCTGAGGAGGCTATAAGATGAGAAAACTAACAATATTACTCTTCTTCATAATGCCGATCCTTCTTTCAGGATTGCAGAATCAGGCTAAATTTGAGTTTAATTCCTCAGACAATGATGATTCAATCATGAGAGTTGAGAATTATGCAAAATTCAAGTACAAATCACTTAATATAAGTAATGTGACCTTACTGAAATATAATTCAAATAATGAATTTAACGGATCATACTATAATAACTACCTTAAGAACACTGTAGCAGTTTCCGGATATTCCAAACAACTATCTTTCAGTGCTTATGTTGGAGCAGAAGGGTATTTTGATAATAATAAGGAAATCCATATTAGCGGTATTCCTGAAGCAATGAAACAGGAAAATCAATTGTATGGCGGATTCAGCTTGAACTACAACTTCCGTGAAACTGTCAGCATGGATGTAAACCTCGATATGCGTCGTCTGGCATTGGAAAATGATGATCATATAGAAAGTGATCAACTGTTGGATGCAAAGCTTCAATTTGTAAAAAATGATATTTTCAAACCGTTCTTCCGAATACAATCCTTCAATGATCTGAACGATAACTCGGATTATAACTATCACATGAATGAGCTTGGTACAGATCTTTTCTTCTCTATCAATCACCAGCACTTTTTCAAAAGCACAATATCAACTGTCTATGATGTTTCAGATGGATACGAAGATAACAGAATGCATGGTTACTTCAGCATGAGACACCTCTTTAAATACAGCCAGGACTGGCTTTCAATCAACAGATTCCAAGCCCGTATGATCAAAGAAGATGATGAACTTCTCTGGGGAACATCTTTCATTGAGACTATAGTACAGAGAAACCTATCTTATACAGATGATAACGATCTGGCTCTCGTGCAGCTCGGTACAAAGTACTACACTGTAGATGAGCAGGGTTTTCTGAAGCTTAAGGTTGAATACCCAATTAAATTAGTCACACTCCACACAGAATACAGACACTTTTACGGTGCTGATGTTGAAACAGAAAATGAATTCCGCGGCGGACTGAGAGTTAAGTACTTCAATAATGCAGCTTACCTGAACTACAGCTTCATTATGGAAAACTTTGATAAACTTGATGATACTCAAACTCATTCAGTAAGCATTCAGTATATTTGGTAAAATATGAACTTTAGAATTCTAATAGAAGGAATACTCTTTGGTTTTGCAACAGGAGTTACCTGTCTTGCATCTTGTGCACCTGTGTATTTACCTTACCTGTTGACAGAGGACAGAAAAATCAGCAGCAGTATAATGACAGTTGTAGAAATATCTGCAGGAAGATTTTTTTCCTATCTTGCATTTGGAGCTTTGGCAGGTTTTACCGGATCTGTAATATCCGGAACAAATAGATCACTATACACATCAATAGCCTATATATTACTGTCAGCTTACCTGCTTTTGACAACTTATCGGACGCACAACGAACATAAGAAATGCGCTGTTCCGCACATTGCCAAAATTTCTAAAAGCGCGTTTGTGCTGGGAATTCTGACAGGTATAAACTTCTGTCCTTCATTTCTGATAGCCCTCTCTCGAGTTCTGGACGTAGGTGGTGTGTTTAACGGAATGCTGTTGTTTTTCGGATTCTTTATCAGTACTTCGCTGTTCTTATTACCTTTGGCGTTTATTAATGTATTAACTAAAATTCATATTATAAAAAAATATGCACGATATGCCGCATTACTTGTGGCTGTGATCTATACTATTCTCGGAATCGTAGGACTGGTAAAATACTTCAACCCTGCTCCTCCAATGAACTACACCGAACAGATAAGCGTATTTGAGACGAAAAGAGATATTCTTGTTTACGCTAAAGACAATCAGGGCTACTTCACAGAACTGCAAAAGATGCTCAGTGAAGAAACAGGAAGAGATATAGTCATAAAAAACATAGACGACTCTGTAAACTTCCGGGATATGGAAAATGCTGTAATATTCGTCGAAGAATCTCTTGAAGATATTGTCACAAAAGAATTAAACATTACATCATATACTATTGTTATCAAACCTCAATTTCCACTTGAGTCGATTAAGCAGCAACTAAATCGATATGCATTCGGTATAAATGAAGATACTAATAGAACCTTGTTCCGCTTTACAGGGAACTGATTATTATGATTTTTTATAATTATAGTAAATAATATTTGACATTATCAACTTTAAGATTATTATCTCAATAAAAGATATTTAAGGAGAAATCATGGAACACTTAACAAAAGAAACTTTCATCAAAAAGATATTTGATTTTGAGAACAACAGCGAATGGAACTTCATTGGTGAGAAACCATGTTTAATCGATTTTTATGCAGACTGGTGCGGACCTTGCAAAATGATAGCTCCTGTGCTTGAGGAATTATCTAAGGAGTACGAAGGTAAAATTGACATTTTCAAAATAAATACTGAGGAACAGCAGGAACTTGCCGGAGCATTTGGTATCCGAAGTATTCCATCTCTGTTATTCATTCCTAAAGAAGGAAAACCTCAGATGGCAATGGGAGCCTTACCTAAAGATCAATTAAAATCAACAATAGACAGCATACTGTTATAACGCACATATTGCAATCACTTTACAATTGAGTCCATCAATTACTGGTGGACTCTTTCTAGTCAGGCTTTTACCATATTAAGTCATTCTAAATGGTTTACATAATTTGGGACATCTCTGACATAATCGCATTTTGGATGATATTTATTGTTTGACAATTTTACATGAAAGTATACATTATGAACAAAATACTAAACACGGAGTTTACATGTCTCCCAAAAAACAGCATGATGATATAATTATACTTGATCCGGCAGAAGTCAGAATGAATCCTGCAGAGAAAAAAGCATATATAGATCAGGGATATCTTCCATACAAGCATGGGGAGGATGGAGCAATTGAATGGTCAACCCAAACTGAGATATATCAGCGTAAGATAAACCTGGAACGACAGAATAATATAAATGTATACTCACCTAAAGGTATGCACAAAATGTTCAAGGAATGCAGAAAGAAATACTCTTTCCTTCAATGTTTATGGGGAGCTGTACTCTTTTTTTTCAGCTATGACGATTAAACTCAGCTATTAATTCTCTGGCTTCAACAACATCAAGGTTTATCTGTTCAATCAACTCATCTCGACTATCAAATTTTATTTCATCTCTTAGTCTTTTCAAGAAACTGATCTCAACATTTCTATCGTAAAGATCCCCTGAAAAATCCAGAAGGTATGCTTCAAGTTCAAGAACACCTGTATGCTTTAGTGTAGGAGAATAGCCAATATTAGCCAGCGCAAAATATTCTTTGTTAGAAAACCTGACTTTTGTGAAATAGATTCCGGTATGAGGAATTAACTTCATATTATCTTCAGGCTGGAGATTTATAGTTGGAAATCCCAGTTTTCGTCCCAGAGACATTCCATGAACAACAAGACCATCCAGAGTATAGTATCGTCCTAACAGTTTTTGTGCACCGGACATATCACCATTGCGTATATATTCCCTGATATTACTGCTGCTTGCAACTTCATCATCTACACAAAACTGTTTCACAACCTTTGCCTTGAAATTAAATTCATCCTCGTGTTTTTTGAGAAATTCGTAGTTGCCTTCTCTGTTAAGACCAAAGTGAGTGTCATATCCTGCCACTACCATTCCGGGATTAATATGTCGTATTAAAATATCCTTAAGAAAGTCATAAGCTGTCATTTTAGCCATTTCTTTGGTGAAATTAAGGAAAAACACATGATCTATGCCATATGATTTGAGCAGGGCTTCTTTTCTGGATTTCTCTGTTAGAAGATAAGGGTAAGTTACTTTGTTCAAGGTCTCAAGTGGATGATGATAATATGTAATTGCAATTGAGCTTCCACCAATATCTGCAGCACTTCTTTTCACTATTTCCAGAAGATGCTGATGCCCTTTGTGAACACCGTCAAATGTCCCCATTGTAACAACAGGGTTATGAAAATCATGTTTGTAAATATCCTGAATCATATGAAAACCATTTCCGGCTTAAAAACAGAGTCTTTCACAACTCCAATAGCACATACCTGATTATTTTTGCTCAAGATTGCATATTTTGAAAAATTCTTGTCAAGAGTACTTATCTGAATCTTCTGTCCAAATTTCAATTTATCCAGATCTGACTCAGAAACCGTAATCTTACCAAGCTCTGACATATATTCTACAGGATTAGTGAGATAATGCTCCCATGTTTCCGGATCAAGCATATCCAGTTGCACAGCAGCTTCAATACCAATGTCGCCCACAACAGTTCTCCTCAAAGATGTTGTTGTAGCCGGCAATCCAAGATATTCTCCTATTGTTTCGGACAAAGTTCTTATATATGTACCTTTGCTGACAGATGCTGTATATTTCAGATAAGGAAATTTGAATTCATTAAGATTAAAACTGTATACCCTTATTTTTCGTTCAGGAATTTCTACTTCTTTATTTTCTCTGGCATACTTATATGCAGCTTTCCCATCAATCTTGATTGCTGAGAACTTTGGAGGTATCTGGCTTGTAATACTTTCAACAAATTCTTTTATCTCGTCAGCATCAATATTATCAATACTATCTTTGGTTTCTTCTATAATATTACCGGTAATATCTGCAGTATCGGTTTTTATTCCCAGCTTCATAGTAACTTCATAGGTTTTGTCGAGATGAGAGATAAATTGAGCAAAACGAGTGTATTTTCCGAATAATAGAGGTAGTATACCTGTTGCAAATGGATCAAGAGTTCCCGTATGACCAAATTTGCGAATACCGGTTATCTTTCTTATTTTACGTATAACGTCAAACGAAGATATACCTTCCGGTTTATCAATAACAATGAATCCTGATTTCATCTTAATCTATTTGTTCGCCCAGATGCTTCAAAATATCATCTTTGATATCTTTGATGTTTCCTTTAATCTCGCAGCCTGATGCTCTTGTGTGTCCACCGCCACCATATAATGCCGCGATTTTATTCACATTCAGAGTTTCTGTTCTAAGACTAAGCCTATATGTATCTTCAGCAATCTCTCTGAAATAGACTACAGCAATGACATCTCTTGCACCTTTAACCCATCTGGTAATCTTGGATGTAGCATGTGAGTCAAGGTTCAGTTCCTCTAAATCCTGCATAGTAGAAACCAGAAACATGATTCTGTTTTTGTTATGCAGCTCAATAGTATTCATTACTTTACCAATGAATTTGAGCTCCATCGGTTTCTTCCCCATGATGAAATGTCTTGTTATCTCACCAGGGTTGATATCAAATTTGCACAAATCGCTGCAGATTGAGAATACAGCTGAGTCTGTGTTTGCGTTTAGGAAGTTATCTGTATCATTAAGTATTGTTGTGTAAATAGCTTTAGCAATATATGATGAGTTTTCTGATTCGGCGATCTCATCTCTGAACATATTCCATACAATAACTCCGACACTTGCAGAGTCTGTATCAATATAAGTATAACTGTTTTCGATAACCGCACGTAATGGGTGGTGATCTATAGCAAATACTATGTCTGCTTTGTCCACGAGGGGTGAGCATATACCAATGCGCTTTGATTCATGACAGTCAAGTAAGATGAGAAGGGAATAGCTCAGTTCATCATTCATTGGTATTGATTCATTGAAGCCATCAATAAAATCATATTGTTCGGTGATCTCTTTTTCAAGGATTATATCAGCGTTTCTGTTGAAGTCTTTCAGTAATTTCTTCAGTGCCAGACAAGCGGCAAATCCGTCACCATCAGGGTTTATATGAGTTACTATTCCGATTGATTCATTCTCATGAATAGCCGGAATCAGTTTTGATTTGAGATCATTTAAATTATTCAGAATCATTATCTTCTCTTTCTTCTCTTTCTTTTTTAATCCTGTCGAGGAGTTCTTCAACTTTTCGAGCTCTGGCACCGGTCTGATCATATACAAAAGTGAGATCAGGAATAGTTCGCATAATATGTGCATTCCCAATGGCTTTTTTGAAGACACCGGAAGCAGAGGTTAATAATCTGCTCACTCTTGCATTCGTTTTATCATCATCTTCCATTGTACTGAAACTAACTCTGGCATAATGCAGATCTTTAGACATAACAACATCTGTAATTGTAACCCATGAGAGTCTCTCATCTCTTATTGTTTCGTTAATTGTAATATTGAAAAGTTTTTTGAGCTCGCTCTGGAGTCTCTGTATTCTGATACTTGGCATAATAAACCTTCTATACAAGCAATAATTGTAACATAGAAAAAGATAGAATCAAAAGCCGTTAAACGGCACAAATGTGCCGTCTAACTAAGAGTTCTCTGAACTTCTTTTGAAACATAAGCTTCTATTATATCGCCTTCTTTAATATCATTGAAATTCTGAATACCAATACCGCATTCAGTACCTGCTTTAACTTCTTTAACGTCCGCATTATAGTGTTTAAGGGATGAGATATCACCTTCATAAACAAGTGCATCATTTCTGAATAACTTAAGGTCTGCTTCGCTTGTAATATAACCTTTAGTGATAGCACAACCTGCGATCACACCAATTTTCTTGATTTTGAAAATCTGTTTTACCACTGCAGTACCAATATTTTCTGTAACGATATCCGGTGAAAGCATACCTTCGATCGCATGTTTCAGATCCTGAATTGCATCATAAATAATCTGATATGTTTTGATTTCTATACCGTTTTCTTCAGCAAGCTTTACAGACTGACTGTTTGCTCTCACGTGGAAACCGATAATAAGTGCATCCGATGCAGCAGCAAGATTAACATCCGCTTCAATTACTGCCCCAACTGACCTGTGAATGATCTGAATCATTACTTCTTCATTTGAAAGCTTCTGGAACGAGTCACATAGAGCTTCCATTGATCCATCAGTATCCGCTTTAACAATAAGCTTGATTTCGGACATTTTATGTTCTTTAATCTTCTGGAACAGGTTATCCAGACTGGTTTTAGATTTGTATTTTTCTCTTTCACTTCTAATCAGCTTTCTTTCAGAACTGATAGAACGTGCAGTTTTTTCATTTTCCACTTTATTGATTATATCTCCGGCTTTCGGTACAGAGTTCATTCCGTATATAACCGCAACAGAAGATGGTCCTATTTCTTTAATCTGAGAACCACGTTCATTTTCCATTCTTCTGACTTTACCGAAAGTAGCACCGCAGACAACACTGTCGCCGCGTTTAAGCTTACCTTCCTGCAAAAGAATAGTCATTATAACACCCATTCTGGAGTCCAATCTTGATTCTATAACGACACCTTTTCCCGGAACATCTACTTTTGCTGTGAATTCCTCTACTTCAGAGGCAAGTAAGATAGTATCCAAAAGATCATCAATACCTTCACCTGTTATTGCTGAAGTTTGACACCAGAGTACTTCCCCGCCATATCCTTCAAGGAAAAGCTTCTGCTCTGCAAGGTTGGCAATAGTTCTGTCAACATTAGCATCAGGCAGATCTACCTTGTTAATTGCAATGATTAATGTAACTCCTGCTGCTTTAGCATGGTCTATAGCCTCGATTGTCTGAGGCATAACACCGTCATTCGCAGCAACAACAATAATCGCGATATCTGTAATATTTGCTCCACGAGCTCTCATAGCAGTGAAAGCTTCGTGACCGGGAGTATCTATAAAGGAAATCTTCTTTCCGTTATGGTCTACCTGATATGCACCGATATGCTGTGTAATACCTCCGGACTCGCCGGCAATTACATTTGCATTTCTGATATAGTCCAGAATAGATGTTTTACCGTGGTCAACGTGTCCCATAATAGTCACGATTGGAGGTCTCTCCTCTTCATCAACATCTTCGAATTGATCAATCTGCTGTTCAAGCAATTCAGTACCGTATTCTTCCTGGAATGAAACTTCAAACTCGAATTCATCACAGATCATCTCAAGAGATTCTTTGTCCAGTCTTTGATTTATTGTAACCATTTGACCAAGAGTAAAGAATTTAGCAATTATCTCAGTTGGCTGAATATTCATTATCTTAGCCAGTTCACTTACTGATGTGAAATCACTGATTACAATTTCTTTCGAAATGTTTTGATCTAAAGATTTTTTATCGTCTTTCTTGTATTTTTTCTTTTTAGAAGATGACTGTTTTAAAGTCTGACGGATATTTTTCGTAATTTCAGCAGCTTCAAGTTCAGTTGGAATGAATTTTTTCTTCCTCTTCCCTTTACCTGTAGTATGCTTGATTTTTGCCTGCAGGTGTTTACTTTTGTTTCCAAGCTCTTTTGTATCTACTTTTTTACCTTTGCCAAACTTTCTTGAAGGATCGGCTTCAGGTGGTGTGACTTTTTCAAAGCTGGGTTTTGGAGCAGGTTTTGGAGTGTAAGGTTTTTTGAATCCGTCTCGGTTTTGTGGACCACCCTGATTCCTCTGATTGCCGGTGCTACGATTAAAAGTACTCTGTCCGGTTCTGGGACCGCGGTTTTGGGTGTAACTTCTTTTCTGATAGCCGGAATCTGATGACCCTGTGCTCTTCTTTATAGGTTTTTCTACAAAAGTCCTGATTTGTTGACCTTCATTTTTAGAATAGTCTTTTCTGTTATCAGGTCTTCTATCATTCCTGTCATTCCTATCATTCCTATCATTCCTGTCATTATTGTATTGTCTTTGCGGTTTATTCGAATAGTCTTTACGGACATCTTTATCGATAGAGTCCATCTGTTTCTGGAAGGGATCTCTAGGTTTTCTGCTTCTTGGAGATTGTCCTTGCCTGGATTGTTTTTGCCCGTGATGGAATTGTCTTCTGGAAGACTCCATTTTCTTTATAGCAGCAACCTGATCTGCATACATTCTACGTATTTTGGCTACTACTTCATCTTCAACAAAACTCATATGACTTTTGACTTTTACATTTAAGTCCTGCAGATGAGATTTCAATGCTGCTGTAGATATCTTAAGTTCTTTCGCTAATTCATGTACTCTGAGTGGCAATTTTCCTCCAATTCACTTCCGTTCATTCATTCTTAATTTTCTTCAAAATTCCTTTTGCAAAATTATCATCATTAACCGAAACAATACTGACTTCGTTGTAGTTCAGTACATTTCCCAGACTGGTCTTGCCGGAAGTCAGCCGGTAAACATCTACCTTGCTGCTTTTTAGCATCATATTGACTTTTTTATCAATATTGTTTCCACAGTCCGATGCAATGATTATAAGCCTTGCTTTCTTGTAAAGCACAGATTTCGACACAGCTGTTATTCCAATGGATAATCTACCAGCCTTTAACGCAAACTGCAATAAAGTCTTAATTTTTTGAAGATTTTCCATTACGCTTCAATTTCTTTTGAAATTTCTTCAGCCATTTTGACTCGAGTACAGATAAGCAAGACTCACTCTTGCAAATATATTTACCTTTTTCGGGTAAGTTCCTGTAAAGATCGAATACAATTTCATCCGAAATTACCGAAAATTTCAGCATCCGGGTAATTGCACTTTTGTTTCTACAGGCTACACAAGTTCTTTCAGCTGTGTGACCTGCGTTTGATGACCTGGAAGGCATTAGAAATGCTTCGCAGAATCTTTTATTTTTATTGCAGTTTTTTCACCAACACCTTCGAGAAGACATAACTCTTCAACTGATGCCAGATGAATATCCTGCACAGACGTATATCCGTGTTGTTTCAAGATTTCTTCAACCTTGGAAGTCATCCCGTCAAGTTCAACAATATGACTTGTTATTCTGCGTTCTTCTGAAATCTTTTCTTCAAACTCTTCATCAGTATAAATATCAAGCTTATATTCTGTAAGTTTTGCTGCCAGCTTAACATTCTTACCTTTCTTGCCGATTGCCAGATTCTTATTCTTGTCTGAGACAATAACTCTCGCGAATTTACCTCTGTTAGCAAGATAAACTCTGTCCACAAGATCAAAACCGATTGCATTTGCAATAAACTGCTCAGGAGATTCATCCCATACTACGATATCTATCTGTTCACCGTGCAGTTCTTTACGAATCTGCTCGATTCTGATACCTTTTGGTCCCAGACAACTTCCTGCAGCGTCAATATTAGGATCTTGAGAATATACGCAAACCTTAGTTCTTAAACCCGGTTCACGAACTATTTTCTTTACTTCTATATCTCCTGAAAATACTTCAGGAACTTCACTTTCAAATAATTTTTTAACAAACTCAGGATGTGTTCTTGAAACAATCACTTTGACGGTATTCTTTGATTTCCTGATATTAACAACATAACATTTTATGATGTCGCCAACTTTATAGAACTCATCTTCTATCTGTTCTTCTCCGGGTAAAAGAGCATCTGCATAACCAATATCAATAGTATAACCGTTAAAGTCTATTTTTCTGATTTTACCGTTAACAATCTGCTTCTTCTGCTTTTCATAATCAAACATGATTCTCTGCTCTTCGAGAGCTTTGATCTTTTCCTGAATAGATTTTCTGGCATTCTTGATAACTTTCGGTTCGAACTCGTGAATTTGCAGAGCAACGTCAACTTTATCACCAATCTGCGCACCGGGATTAAGTTTTCTTGCTTCTTCCAGTGTAATTTCTCCAAGAGAACTGTCAAATTCTGCAACTATTTTTTTGAATCGTGCCTTAATGGTATTGGTAGCAAATTCAGCTTCAATTTCCAGTTCATTATCTTCTATCAGTTTTTTTGATATCGCCTGATACAGACTTGATTTCACAATTTCAATTATCTCGTTTCTATTTAGCTGCTTTAAATTCGCAAGTTCGTTCAGTGAACTCAGTAAATTCGATGACATTGTTACTCCTTGAGTTTCATATCTTTTTTAATATCAAATACTGTCTTAGCTTTTTTAATGCTGTTCAGGCTTAGCAGTATTTCTTCATCCTTGCTCATCACCTTAATACTGTCGGGTAAAACTTCAGCAAGAATTCCTTTTACTGTTATTGACTTATTATCTTCATCTTTATATGTAACTTTTACAGATTCATTTATAGCGCTTTTATAATGCTTTTTATATTTCAGCGTACGTTCCAGACCCATTGATGAAACTTCAAGAAAGAAGGAACCCGGAATGAAGTCCTCTGCATCAAGCACATCAGACATATTCCTGCTCACCGATTCACAATCAGATATTGCTACACCACCGATTCTGGTAATATAAACTATTATTACCTTACCTTTCTGTGTGTTTTTCAGTTCAATATCATAAACCGATAATCCAAGAGAATCACATATCTCTTCTGCAATATTTTCCAGTCTGTCTAAAATTTTATTTTGAAAACTCATTGTATTTCCTGTAAATTAGAATACCACTGCGGATCAGAAATGAAACAGTGGTATAGTGTAAAAAAAACTGACCCAACAAGAGTCAGTAAAAAATCTTTTCATATTTTCTTCTACTATCATTGCAAAAAAAAACAAGCCTGTTAAGTTGTCAAGGATTTAATGTAAATATGTCTAAGTATATATATCTATGCAATTAAAAGAATTATAGCTCGAGAATTCTGACAGCCACTCATATTCAAAAAACTTCATATTGACAGTATTTTTGTATAAATTTGCATTACTTCATTATATAGTATATTGAGTGAAATATTTGCATAAGTGGATTAGTCAGAATATATTTTAGAAATCATCAAAAAGCAGCTCAGAATAAGCTTTCTCCGGAAGTTTTCCTGAGTAATTCTAAATCTGATTTAGACTATACCCGAACTGTTTGATTTTGCATTGATGCAAAGCTTTCTGAATCAAGAAATATGTTTCCAAAACCGGGAGATTCTTATGAAAAAAATAAAAGTTTTGTTGGCTGTCACAGGAGGAATTGCTGTTTATAAATGCGTTGACCTTGCAAGTCAGCTTATGAAGAATAACTTCGAAGTCAAAGTCGTTATGACCGAAAACGCTGAGAAATTTGTGTCTCCCCTGACATTCAGCTCTATTATCCATAACAATGTCCATATAGATGGATTTGATCATACTGATCCTATAAAACACATTGATCTGGCTGACTGGTGTGACATCATGGTTATCGCACCTGCAACTGCTAACTTCCTTGCTAAAGCAGCTCATGGAATGGCTGATGATCTTCTTACATCTACTCTCCTCGCAGTAACAGCCCCAAAAATTGTCTTCCCGGCAATGAATGTTCATATGTATGAAAATGCAGCAGTTCAAGCCAATATTGATATTCTGAAATCCTATGGCTTTCATATTCTTCCGCCGGAATCAGGAACTCTGGCCTGCGGATATACAGGAAAGGGCAGACTCCCCAAGACAGAAGAAATGCTCAAATTCATCATTAACAAACTGCATACAAACTGCAATGATTTCTCCGGTTTGAAAGTGCTTGTTACAGCCGGAGCCTGTAGAGAGCATATTGACCCTATGAGGTTCCTTACCAATCATTCTTCCGGTAAAATGGGCATTGCATTAGCAAGAGCGTTATACGCTAGAGGAGCTGATGTAAAGCTTGTTCATGCTCATGTATCAGGTAATATACCAGAGTATGTCTGTTCTACACATTCGGAAACAGCAGAAGAAATGTTCGATATTATCAAAGATATTGATTATGATATTGCCATTAAAAGTGCTGCTGTAACAGATTATACATTTGAACGTTATTCAGACAGAAAGATAAAAAAATCCGAAGATATGACACTTGACCTTATAAGAACCAGAGATATTCTGAAATACCTTGGTGAAAACAAAGGAAACAGATTTCTGGTAGGCTTTGCAGCAGAATCGGATAATATAACTGAAAATGCTCGTAAAAAATTATTAAGTAAAAATCTTGATATGATTGTTGCAAACAATATCTCGGTATCAGGTTCAGACAAAACCGAAGTTGTAATTGTTAACAAAAATTCCGAACTGAATGCATCCGGTTCTAAAGATTATGTTGCAAATATAATACTGGATAATATAATTAAGAATTATTCTCAGAAATAAGAGAAATAACCAACGGAAAGAACAATGAGTAAAACTATCCTGATTACAGGCAGTAACGGAAACATAGGATTCGATCTGGCAAAGAGATTCCTGCAGAAAGGTCACAATCTGATTCTTATTTATAATCAATCAGCTTCTCGGATAGACTCTCTTAAAAGCAATGAGTCTGTGAAGCTTGTTAAAACAGACCTTACAGACCTTGTTCAGACTGCTGAGATTCTCAAGCCTGTACTTAGTGAGAGAACTCCCGACTGTCTTATCCATACAGCTTCATTACGTTCTGACGATTTCAATTCTCTGGCAGATTCAAGTGTTGAAAGATGGGAGAAAGTTCTTATTACAAACTCCCTATGCACATTCAATATACTTAAAATAATGCTGCCGATATTAAGAGAAAATAAACCAGGGAGAGTTGTTTTATTCGGTTCAAATGTCAGCAGATCAGGGTTAAAAAACGGTTCTTCCTACGCTGCTTCAAAAGCAGTAATCAGCTCGATTGCAAAATCAGTTGCTCAGGAAGAGAAGGACATTCTGATTAACGTTGTTTCCCCGGGACCGGTTGAGATAGATGATTCTCATTTCAGCCAGGAATACCGTGAATTCAGAAAAGAGTATTATAAAAAACAGCTTGAGAATATACCGGTGAAGAGACTTGCCAGACCGGAAGATCTTTTCGGTTTATGCAGCTATCTGGTTTCCGAGCAAAACACTTATATTACAGGTGAGGAGTTCTTTCTTACAGGAGGAAAACATTAATGAAGAACTTATTATTATGCTTATTAATATGCCTGACATCAACTATAGTCATGGCTGAAGAAAACATACATGAATACTTTTCTCAGGGAGAGAAACTTACATTCACAGTTAAATATGGAGTTGTATCAGCCGGAGAAGCAATTCTTCAAATTAAAGAAGAGGTTTACGGAGATTCAACTGAAGTTTACAGAATTACGTCTCTCGCCAAAACAAACTCGTTCTTTGATAAGGTTTTCAGAGTTCGGGATAATATCACTTCAATATGGGATAAAAACAGATTAGTGACTCATCAGTTTACAAAGAGACTTAGTGAAGGTTCCTACAGACAACTCAGAATACACTCTTATTATCCTGACCAGAAATTTACATTCTACAAAAAATATGATTTCAAAAAGAACAAGATGAAAGAAAGCCGTATGGAGATATTGGAAGACACACAGGACATCCTCAGTGCACTGTACAGTATCAGAATGAAAGATCTTCAGGTAGGAAAAAGCGAATATGTGAATGTAACTGCAGATGGCAGAAATTACAGAGCTGAAGTCAAAGTACATAAGATAGAAAAAATGGACACACCATTCGGTGAAAGATCGTGTCTTAAGATAGAACCTATATTAAAAGGTGAAGCAATCTTTAAACAAACAGGAAAAATATTCGTCTGGGTTACAAACGATGAAAAAAAAATACCTGTTAAACTCAGATCTAAGATTGCATTTGGCAGTTTTTACGCCATTCTGGATAAAATTGAAACAAATTGAAAGGACATAAATGAATAAGCTCTTACTTAGAAGCAGTTATTTCTATAACTTACCTGAAGAACAGATAGCTCAATATCCTGTTGAAAACAGATCAGGTTCCAGATTACTTCATATGGATAGAAATAATGGCGAAGTTACACATAAAAAATTTTCAGAGATAATATCATTCTTCCGGTCGGGTGACATTCTTGTCAGAAATCACACAAAAGTTATACCGGCACGACTTTTCGGAAAAAAGACAACCGGAGCTGATGTTGAGATATTCCTTGTAGATGAGCTTGAAACTAACATCTGGAACTGTCTTGTAAAACCGGGAAGAAGACTGATGCCAGGAGCGAAAGTAGTATTCTCAGACACTTTGAAAGCGGAAATCATTGATATGGCTGATGAAGGAATGCGGAAAGTACGTTTTGAACCGACAACTGACCTGTTCAATGAAATTGACAAAATCGGTAAAACACCTCTTCCTCCTTATATAAAAAGAGCGGTAGAGAATAAAGATAAAGAAACCTACCAGACAGTTTACTCAGAGATTCCCGGATCTGTAGCAGCACCGACTGCCGGTCTGCATTTCACAGATGAAATCCTGTCATCAATTCAGGATATGGGAATTGAAATCATAGATGTACTCCTTCACGTTGGTCTTGGAACTTTCCGTCCTGTGAAGAATGACAATATTCAGGATCATTCCATGCACTCTGAGTTCTGTACAATCAGTCAGGAAACAGCTGACAAGATTAATGATGCAAAAGCGGAAGGGCGAAGAATTATTGCTGTGGGAACTACAACCTGCAGAACTTTGGAAAGCTTTGCAGATTCAGGAAAACTCACACATGGCGAGAAATGGACAAACCTGTTTCTTTATCCGGGTAAAGAATTCCAGATTATTGACGGTCTGATAACCAACTTCCATATGCCGGAATCTACATTACTGATGCTTGTATCTGCCTTTGGCGGATATGAAAGCACGATGAAAGCCTATAATGAAGCTGTAGCAGAAAGATACCGTTTCTTCAGCTATGGTGATTCTATGATAATAATTTAGGAATCCAATGAAAAACTTCGAACACCCGTTTCTTGATAATGTACTTAGTTTTGCCCGTGTAAACAACACTATGCAGAGAGCAGCTGATCTTATAAAGAAAAAAGAAATCTCAGGCAATACGCTTATAGTTGCCGAAAAACAAACTTCCGGTAAAGGAAGAACAGGCAATTCCTGGTTTTCACCTGAAGGTGGACTCTGGTTTACACTTTGTCTCAGTAATGTTTCACTGAATTCTAACCTCACCTTGTTTATGGGCTGCCTGATGCGTGATTCTATCGCTGACTATTACCCGGACCTTGATTCTGCTCTGAAACTAAAATGGCCTAACGACATCTACTATAAAGACAGAAAGATTGCCGGAATACTCGTTAATCAGCTTACTTATCACAAATACTACCTGATCGGAATTGGGCTGAACACCAATATTAACGAGTTTCCTGAAATTGAAGGCAATAATCCGGATTCCCTGCTCAGTATTACAGGTAAAACAACTGACCACAGAGACCTGCTGAATATATTCTTTGATAAATTATATCAGGAGTTCCCTCATTTCACTGAATTCGGTTTCAGGAAGTATCTCGATAACTTCAATAATAATGCCTATCTTACAGGGAAAAATATAACAATCTCGACAGAGTTTCAGGATTTTTCAGGTATTGTGAAAGGAATAAATTCCGACGGTGCTATCCTGCTGGAACTCCAGAACAGAATGATCCAGCCGTTTTATTCCGGGACAATTACGAAAGTAGAGTAAGTGAGAATGTTTATCTTTGACGAATAGAAAAAGCCCGTCAGAGAACTGACAGTAACATACAACCCCTAACGTAGAATCAAAGGTTCATAAAAATCTAAATAGTATTGTTTAGCTAACTCTATTTTTATTTGCCTAATATCATCAGGTTCTAGTGCTCCTTTAAGAAAGTTATCAACTCTTCTTAAGTCAGGATTATTCTCTCTTGGAGGAATAAATATTTTATATGACTTATCGTGCTTGCAGATTAATCCAATACCTTTCTCTATTAGTTCTCTGATATATTTTTCTCCAATATCTTGAAAATTTTGACTGACAAATAAAAATGATTTATTAGAAAATTTCTGGTGTGAATTTGCTTCTGCAATTGCTTGTTTAGACACATCCCATTTTACTTCAATGGTCACTAATTCTATATCTGCCCCACCGATGACACTGTATTTTGCAATTCTATGCCCCATAACATCAGGAGTGTTCCATTCTCCGCTGAATCTTCGTCTTACCCCTAAGGTTATTGCCTGATAGCCTTCATTTGAAAGAACTTTTGCTGCTGAATCATACAATGCCTTTTCATGTTCATCTTTTGCTTTTTCCTTATCTTTAGACTCTTGAATTATTTTCTCTGCATTTTGAATTTCCTTTTGTTCTTCTTTAATATCATAAAGCTTTACTCCCCCAATTCTTCCCTTACCAACACTTGTAATTAAATCTAATGAAGATAAAATACTTACGAAGTTGTAATAATCATTCTCATCCTGTTTCATAGAGCGCAAAATATCAACAAATTCTACTCTAGTTAGCATTTTCTCTTTTCTGCTCTTAATTTCCGAGTAAATCTGAATTAGAGATTCCCCTAGGTCATCAAGCTTGCTTAAACATTTTTCCTCATCTCTTAATCCTTCTCCAAGATATATTCTTGAGGTTCCTTGCACTTTTCTGATTGCCTGAACCATACATAAAATTGTTTCAACACTTTCGTGTTTGTTTAATAAATCAACTTCATCTTTTTCCTTTAGCTCTCTCTCAGATAATTCATTAAAATCGGTATTCAAAATAAAATTTCTTGCTTGTTGAATAACATCTCTAATCTTCATGGCTTTCTCCTCACATTTATATAATCATAATCCAAAAACCTGTTCCTGATAGAACTTTTGTCAACATAAAAATAACTCTTACTATCTTTTAACTGTATAATTATTAATTACATAAGAAATCAAAAGCCCGTCAGAGAACTGACAGGCTTTAATAGTAATGTATGATTGATCAGGAAAACAATTTATTTGTCCGATCTCTTTTTAGTCTTCGTGAACACATAGTATAGAGATGGAATAAGCAATAATGTCAGCAGGGTTGATGTTACCATACCGCCTATCTGCACCATTGCCATGGGAATCCTCATTTCCTTACCGGCTGAACCGAATCCAAGTGCCATTGGAAGCATTCCAAGTACGATTGCAGCAGTTGTCATAAGCACTGCACGCATCTTTGTCGGGCAAGCTACAATTAACGCTTCTTTAACACTCATACCGTTTTTCTCCTGCAGCAT
Organism: Cloacimonadales bacterium (SeqCode); assembly: GCA_942492065.1. GTDB lineage: Bacteria > Cloacimonadota > Cloacimonadia > Cloacimonadales > JAIOQZ01. The sequence continues at coordinate 233,919 of CALODV010000013.1, forward strand.
CTTAGTGTAATCAAGAATCAGGATAGCATCGTTAACCACCAGACCGATCAGCATAATGATAGCCATCATGGAGAACATATTCATGGAAGTACCCGTTAACATCATAAGTAAAAGAACACCAATTGTTGCCATTGGCAATGTTGATAAGATAAGCATAGGCTGGAAGAAAGATTCCAGAATTGATGCAAGAAGCATATAGGTGAGTATAATAGCTATAACAAAAGCTGTCCCCATATCAATCATCGTTTCATTCATCATTTCGGCATCTCCACCAAGTTTGTATGTGATCTCATTGGGAAAGTTCATAGATTTGAAAATATCCTCAATCTGAGTTGTTACAACATTAAGAGATACACCTGCAGCTGCTCCACCTTTAACCTCAACCGTAGGCAGCTTATCCATATGCTGAATTTCTGTTGTACCTTCAGTGTATTTCAACTCAGCTAACTGACTTATTCTATATGTTCCCAGAGAAGTTATTATCGGAATAGATGCAATTTCTTCCGGAGTATCAACCGCTGAATCCTCAATACAAACTCTGATATCATACTCTTCTCCCCTGTCTCTGTAAACAGATGGAATAACACCTTCAACTGCATTTCTCACAGTCATGGAAAGATCATAGGCCGTAAGTCCAAGATCAGAAAGCATCTTCCTCTTTGGAATCAATGTAATCTCCGGTTTACCAATCCTGAAAGAAGTATCATAGTTGATAAGTCCTTTAACATTTCTCATTTTTTCATTAAGCTCAGGTATATATGACTCCAGCTGCTCCTTATCAGGCCCGATAAGGAAATACTGAATTTGAGTTTCATCATCCCTGTTCGGTTTACATGTTATTTTTGCATCAGTCACTTCAGAAAGTTTTTCGATCAAAGCTTGATTATATTCTTCTGCAGTCATATCTCTTTCACTTGAGTCTGTAAGCTTCAGAGCAATCTTTGCTTTGTGTGTACCCTTATCATCACCTAAAGTAGTCAGTACATATTCAACAATATCGCTTTCCAGAACAATATCTTCAATCTTTTTAGCTGTTGCTGCAGTTTCATCAAGAGTGGAACCAAGCGGCATTTCAGCCTGAACAACAACATCACCTGAGTCAAATGCAGGTAAGAACTCGAATCCAAGAATCCCCGAAAAAGCTATTTTCCATATGGTAAACAACAGTCCTACCATAATAAACAAGAATACTAAGGGTCTTCTCTTATTTGTCAGGAAATACTTCAGAAGTCTTGAATACTGATTTTCAAACCAGTTAAATCTGGCATCCATGAAGCGTCCGAACCACCCTTTCTTATCTTCAAGAGGCAAGATAATTGACGCCAGCATCGGAGTTAAAGTGAAAGACATAAGCAGGGAAAATAAAGTTGAGAACACAACGGTAAGTGCAAATTCAACAAAGAACTGACCAGCCAGAGATGTCATGGAGGCAATTGGCAGAAACACAACCAGGTTCGTTGCAGTTGAAGCTATAACCGCTGTTGTAACCTCTGCAGTTCCTTCACGGGCAGCATCTTTTTTCTTGCGTCCCATTTTCCTGAACCTGAAGATATTCTCCAGCACCACAATTGAGTTCGACACCAGAACCCCGACCGCAGTCGATAGTCCCATCAATGAAAGCATATTCAACGAAAATCCCATAGCATCTATCAAGATAAATGTAGATATAATAGATGTCGGCATAGAAACAGCAACAATCAATGTGGAGCGCAAGTCAGCCAGGAACAGGAAAAGAACCAGTCCTGTAAGTAATACACCCAATACTAAGTTATCGATTGTGTCTTTGACGGAAGCTTTTGTAAATATTGAGTTATCATATAGCAGCTCAAGTTCCATCCCATCAGGGAGTGATTTACTGATTTCAGGCAGCATCTTTACAACTTCTTCAGCCAGAGTAACAGTATTCGCATCTGAAGTTTTAAGAAGGCTGAAAGTAAGAACATTATCGTTCCTGAACTTCTTTATATTATCAAAGTAAATCGATTTCAATCTTACATCTTTATTGCTGTCTTTTACATTGGCAATATCACTAATTTTCTTTGTTGTATGACCAATTGGCACTTCTAGATTCTTAAGTTCATCAAGACTTTCGAACTCAGAGTCCGTTGTCAATGAAACCTCTCTTTTCTCATTCTGGAAGTAACCTGCTGAAAGTTCATTATTGTTTGCTGCAATAAAGTCTCCCAGCATTGAAAGTGATAAATTATTTTCATACAATATTCTTGTATTACTCTCAACTCTGATCTCACGTTCTTTACCTCCGGAAAGTTCGACACGAGCCACCCCTTCAACCTGAGCAAACTTGTCTTTCAATCTGTTATCAGCATAATCAAACAAATCAAGAGCACTAACCTGATCTTTGTCTCCACTGAGAACAACTTCAACAACTGGCTGAGCACCAAGATCGAATTTTTCTACTGCCGGCTGTTCAGCATCACCGGGAAGTTCAGCAACTATAGCTGAGACTTTGTCCTTTACTTCCTGATTAGCAATATCCGGATCTTTATCAAGAGAGAACTTGATCCAGATCATCGAGATGTTCTGCATGGAAAAGGACTGTATATTCTCTATTCCACTGATCGTTGCAATTTGGTCTTCAATCAGATTCGTAATCTGCTTCTCAACTTCCTGAGGTCCTGCGCCAGGATAAATTGTCTTTATAGATACAAACGGAAATTTAACATCCGGGAACATTTCTACAGGCAGTTTGAAGAATGATAGAAATCCAAACATAATCAGTGCTGCAATAATCATTGTGATCATCACAGGTTTCTTTATAGCAATGTTTGATAAAAACATTATTACTCCTTAATCCTGAATATTCAGTTTCGCCTTATCGTAAAGCAGTTCCAGTCCTTCAACAACAAGGCTTTCTCCCACACTCAATCCTGAACTTATTTCAACATCAGATCCGGACATATTCGAAATAGTAATTGGTCTTTTCTGAGCAACTCCGTTGTTGTTGATCCAGACCATAGGCTTAACTGATATATTCTTAACATATTCGCTGCCGACAACTACAGCATCATCGTTTCTGTACACTTCAAGTTTGATTTCAGCAGTTACACCACCCTTAATTTCAGTTCCGGGATTATCAAAAACTGCCACAGCTCTGAATGCTTTGTGTGTTTTATCCATAGCCAGAGCTACTTCTGTAACTTTTCCGCTGATCTCATGGGATTTCCATACAGCTTTGACACTCAGCCCTTTTTTGAAGAAATCTATATTATCTTCTGTAATCCAGATTACAGCTTTAAGTTTTGTCAGATCGGAAATTGTAAACAATGGCAGATCAACATCAACAAATTCGGTCTTCTTCATGAAAAACTCAGTTATAACCCCATTGTATGGAGCTACTACATCTGCCATGGACTCAAGAGTCTTGTAGTTTTCCTTTGCCACAATGTACTGAGTCTCCACATCATCAAGATCCTGACGAGCTATGCTCCCGGCTTCAAATAAGCTTTTCATGCGATTGTACATTTTTTCCAGATTCTCATATTGTGCTTTAGCCTGCACATACTGGCTGCTATGACTGTCCTTAGGAAACTCTACTACCACAGCATCTTTTTTTACATAATCACCAATATTAGCGTTAATTTTCTTAACATAGTCAGCGGCTTTATTATATACGGTGGTTTGCTTGTAACCTTCCATTTCAGCAAAGAAAGTTATGTTCTTGCTGAATGAACTTGTCTTTACGGTCTCAACTTTTACAGGAATTCCCTTTTCTTTATAGAGGTCTTCCATACTTTTTACTTCTTTTTTATCTTTCTTGCATCCGGCAAGTACTATCAGTATTATTGACAGGATAATAACGATTCTATGTACTTTCATCAGATCTCCTTTTATAATTTTCTTCCAATTGATTTTTTGAATCCTTCCAGGGATATAAGTAAGTTATATTCAGAAACGGATTTATTTAGCTTCGCTTTCTTTAATGATAACTGAGCATCCAGAATCTCCAGAATCGTTCCCAGCTTGTTATTGTAACGTGATTCAGCTATAGTTAATCCCTTCTGAGCAAGTGCAAGCCCTTTTACGCTGGCTTCCAGCGACTTCCTGTTTTCTTCCACACTCATCCGGTAATTCCTGATTTCTATCTCAATGTTCTTTCTCGCAAGATCATCTTCCAGTCTGGCAAGCATATAGTCATGTCTGCTTTTTCTGGTCTTGAACAGATTGCTCTCACCAGTGAAAATCGGCATCTCGAAAGCTATTCCTGCGGTTAAGCCTTTAGAAGTATAATCAGAATCATATTCGTATTTATCGTTGCTGTGAACATGTTTCATAGATGCACTCAGGAAAAACTGAGGTAAGAAGCTCATCTTCTCGTTACGGTAGATAATCTTGTTAATATCCACATTCAGCGCTGACATCTTTAACTCAATTCTGTTGTTCAGACCATCTGTAATTGCCTGATCGATATCCGGTAGAGTCTCAGAAGGAGCGATAATCATCCCTTCCAGTTCCGGAGTTTCTTCAAGACCAAGATGAACCATCAAGTCTTTAACAGCCAGCTGATATTCTTTTTCTGCTTTAGCCAGATCAGGCTTCAGGTTTTCAACTTCAAGTTCAGCTCTCAGCATATCGTACTCGGAAGCCAATCCCTTAATAAACATGTCATTAATATGATTGTAATGCTTCGTAGCTACTTCAACGGCATCCCGATTAATACTGAGCACTTCTTCTGCCAGCAGAGCAGAATAGAACTTCACATGGGTATCGTAGATAGTGTTTTCTACAGACAGTTTTACAGATTCATCCTGAGTCGCAGTATACACTTTTGCTGCCTGCAATCCATTGAATACGCCTGCAGAGAAGAGTATCTGACTGACATCAAGACTTGTACTGAAATTCAGAGCTTTCTTAGATATAACGGGCTCAAGTCCTGCTTCGGGAGAGTTCTTCTCAATCCCGTAAGCTCCATTCAGTTTTAGTTGGGGATACAGATTAACCTTATAAGACTTATAATCTGCAATTGCAGAGTCTCTCTGTTCCATTTTACTTTTATGTGTTATGTTCTTTTCCAATGCCAGTTTAACAGCATCATCCAATGTCAGAGACATCAGATTTCCGACAAGACACAAGCACATCAGAATAAACAATTTTCTCATTATCTCTCCATCTATTTTGTATTATCTAAAAATATGATTAAACAAATCCAAAGACCATTCCTTAAGCGGAAGCTCTTGGTTTTTGAATTTACATTTAGTAATAAATATATCAAATAATCCTTCATAAATAAAGGCATATTGGACTGCAGATAAACTACCGGATATATTTCCATTATCAATTGCCTGAGCAAAATATTCTGCAATCAGATTTTCATCATACCATTGCCAGATATGCCTTTCCTCTTCACTATTCTCTAGAAAATGAAGATCAATGATATAAAGATTCATTAACTCCCTGATTCTTTCATTCTCAGTAATAAGCTCTACAAAACGTGTATAAATCATTTTAAGCTTCGAGAAAGAATCTGTATGCTGATCAATAATCTTAAAAAACTCAACTCTGAAAGTTTCGATTACTCCCGCCATCATTTCAAAATAAAGGACACGTTTGTTCTCAAAATGCCAGTATAAAGCTCCCTTCGTGAGACCGGTAGCTTTGCAGATTTCCGATAGTGATGTACCTTCATATCCTTTTCTGGAGAACAATTTCAAGGAAGCATCCAGAATAATCCTGCGAGTTATTTCACCTTCAGTTAATGTTTCATCCATCAAACCTCCATAGTATAAAAAAAATTTCAATAATTTAACCTTTTCAGAATTAACATACCAATCGGTATTGACCTGAGCAGCAGTCAAGAATTTTCTGTATATTTTTTATATTCAACATTTACGAACAATTTTGATCATTGTTCAGCTGCTTAATTTACAACAAGATAAAGGTTAACCCTGAGTAGTTACTTATGCAAAAAATGCTGGATTAGTGACTGGTTTTTCTTGAATTTCTAAATTTCTAAAAAATAATATTGACTAATGAATTTAAAAAATTCAGACAATGATAATAAGATCATTAACAAAATGGAGGATTTATGGCTTTTTTTGATGGAATTATCAGACAATTGAGATCAGTTATCGAATGGGAATACCCTAACAGCAATGATCTCTTCTTTCAGTGGTCAAGCGACGGAGACGAAATAAAGAATGCATCCAAATTAATTATCGGTCCCGGACAGGGCTGTATTTTTGTGTATCAGGGTAAAGTGATTTCAATGCTGGAAAGCGAAATGATGGTTGATCTGAAAACAGACAACATTCCTTTCTGGACAACTATCTCCAAAGTAATGCAGGCGTTTGAGTCTGAGCACAAAGTCGGACTCTACTTCTATCGCAAAACCAGAATACTGGATCAGAAATGGGGTACAACCAGCAGTATCAAATACAACGATCCTGTCTATAATTTCCCTGTAGGGCTCAGAGCATACGGAAACTTCAGTTTTAAAATAACCGATCCCGAAATGTTCTTCAAGACAGTTGTCGGTTCAGGCTACAACTTCACAGTTAAACACTTCAGAGATGTTGTGAACAGCAGAATTACAGAACCGTTGTCTGACTATCTCGCAGATATGAAATACTCTTATGCTGAAATTGATTCGAAAAGATCTGAAATGTCTAAATACTTCATGTCCAGTCTCAAAGATGAGTTCAATAAGCTGGGATTTGACCTTACGGACTTCCGTATTGAGGGTACATCTTTTGATCAGGAAACCCAGAAGCGAATAAACAGAATATCTGATCTTACCGCCGAAGCACATGCAGCCAAAGCAGCCGGAATGAACTATGCACAGGTTCAGCAGCTTGATGCCCTGAAAGCAGCAGCCAAAAATGAAGGTGGTGGTGCCGGTATGCTTATGGGTGTTGGAGCCGGAGTTAATCTGGGTGGAAATATGGTAGCTGAAAATCCGTTCGGAACAGCCCAGAAAGCACCCAAAGCAGACTACGATCCATCTGAACGCCTGATGAAGCTGAAAAAACTGCTTGATAACGAGCTTATCTCTCAACAGGAATATGATGACAAAAAGAAACAGATTTTAGAGGAGCTTTAATGCCAACCAGACTCTGTTCATCATGTTCTGCACCATTACCGTCTAACTCTAATCTCTGTGAATACTGCGGATGCTATACTCCGCTTGATCTTATAAATCAAAAACTGGAAATCCTGCCTGATCAGGAAGAAACAAGGTATTGTCCTCACTGTGAAGTACCTATGGAATCCATATCTGTTCTGGAAGACGAACCGATAGTAATTGAACGCTGTCCTGAGTGTTACGGTTTCTGGTTTGACAAGTATGAGCTCAATCTGCTCCTGAACAGTCTTGTAAAGGACTCGACCATCAACGTTAAAAACATCGATATAGGTAACATGGAAGAAATCGACTTCAACAAAAGAGTTGAATACATCTCCTGCCCGGTATGTGGTTCGAAAATGCAGAGACGTAACTACGGGTATAAGTCCGGTGTTGTCTTCGATCTATGTAATGAGCATGGTATTTACCTGGATTGCGGAGAGCTTCAGCACCTGCTTCTTTGGAAGAAAAACGGTGGTGAAGAGCTGCAGAGAATGCATGATGTTAAGATGCAGCAGATTAGAAACAATCCCCTTCCTATAGTGGAAATGCCATTCCGATATGGTTCTGAAAAAGATCTTCCATTCGGTAAACTCGGTGTTCTCGGTTCAGTCCTCAGAATCCTTTTCTTTCTGTAATTATGACTGTTAGTAAAAGACTCTGCCCCTCTTGTTCCGCCCCATTAGAATATGGTGCTGACGAATGTGCCTATTGTGGGCACAGTTTCAAGCAGGTGATAAAGAAAACTTCCGGTAATTTCAGGTCATGCCCGGAATGTTCAACCAGAATGCATACAATAAAAGCAGATAAAGACAAACAGATAGATATCGAGAAATGCCCAAGTTGTAATGGTCTGTACTTCGATCTGAACGAACTCGAAAAACTAGTCGGATTAATGAAAAAGGCTCCGATTACCTCAGTTCTCAATGTTGATTCTGCTGAGGTAACTATTGAGCAGCAGAAACAACCTGACTGCAAGTGTCCAATTTGTGGTGAGAAGATGGATCGAGCTGAGTTTAAAGGTGACAGCGGTGTAACTTATGACTATTGCATTCAACACGGTATTTACCTCAACAAAGGTGAACTTACCAGAATTATTGCCTGGAAGAAAAACAAAGAGAACGCAGATAAAAACATCTTTTTAGTCTGGATTGATAAGTTCAGTGCTTATCTCGCTAAAGGAATCAGTTATGACGATCGTACAGGTGACAGAAGCTCCCGCTTTTTCCGATCCAGAGCAGAAGATTATGCCGAATCAGCAGCAGAATCATTTGTTAACTGGCTTATATGAACGGTAATTGTATATAGAGAACACTTATGAACACCAACAAAAGACTTTGCCCGGAATGTTCGACAGAAATGCAGTCAATTACAGTCGGTATCGATAAGAAAACAGAGATAGAAAAATGTCCGAATTGCGAAGGACTGTTCTTTGATAATCAGGAGCTGCAGGATTTAGTAAGTAGCTTAAAGGAATATCCTGTTGATTCTACCATAAGGTTCGATACGAAAACTGCAAATGGCAGTATTTGGGATCGAGAACAATATAAATGCCCCATCTGCGGAGAAAAGATGCAGAAGGCTTATTATGAAGTGAAAAGCAGTGTTGCTTTTGACTATTGCCTTGGGCATGGTGTTTACCTTAATAAAGGGGAACTTACTGCAATCATCAGGTGGAAGAAAGAAAACAAGCTTGCAAATAAGCATAAAGATATTTCAAGAATAAATAAGAGAATCAACAGATACAGACAAAATGAGTTCAGAAAAAATAGAAAGGATTCTGATTACGAAAAAGTGTATTTTAGTGAAATTATCGATACTTCACTTGATATCCTCTGGTTTCTGATATATATATTCTTATGAAAATTGACACAGAAATACGACTCTGCCCGGAATGTTCGACAGAAATGCAGACAATAACTGCATTACAGACTATTACTGTAGGTTTCGAAAAGAAAATCGAGATTGAGAAATGCCCGAATTGCGAAGGACTTTTCTTTGATAATCAGGAACTGCAGAACTTAGTCAGTACACTGAAGGAATATCCAGTTGAGACTGTATTGAAAATTGATTCAGCGAAGGATAATGTGAAGAGCATTACTTCAACAGATTATAAATGCCCCATCTGCGAAGAAAAGATGCAGAAGGCAAACTTCGAGTCAACCAGTGGAGTTACATTCGATTATTGTCTGGGACATGGTGTTTATCTTAATAAAGGTGAACTGACGGCAATCATCAGGTGGAAAAAGAGTCAGAAGAGAATAAATAACAGAAAAGCTGTTGAAAGCTGCAATAATCGAATTTCGAAATTCAGAGAAAAGAAAGCAAAGTCCAGACATAGTTCTGAGTTTGATTCTGACAGCAGAATTATTGATTTTTTTGAGTTTATTTTTGATTGGTTTATATGGGACGATTAATGGATAATGAAAAACTATGCCCTGTCTGTTCAGCTCCCTACGAATTTGGTATGGAAGAATGTGAATACTGCGGACACAGCTTTGATATAGAGAATCTGGAAGAAGATTTCTATGTTCTGGATGAACGTCATGAGAAAAGACTTTGTCCACACTGTAATATTGAGATGCTTTCCATCAAAGTTCTTCAAAACTATAACATAATCATTGAGAAATGCCCGAGATGCTCCGGGATGTTCTTTGACATGCAGGAAATGGAAAATCTGTTAAGACTGCTTGTGAAAGAAAAGGACGAGATTGTTAATCGCATTGACGGTTCTGACTTCAAACCTGTAAATTTTCAGGACTCTGTAAGATACATTAATTGTCCTGTCTGCGGAAAGCAGATGCAGAGGATCTGCTTTGAAAAAGACAGCGGAGTCGTATATGATTTCTGCATGGGGCACGGGATATTCCTGGATGCGGGAGAATTGAAAGAGTTGACCAAATGGAAGCGACAAGAAGGACACAGATACTTCAAGAAGGATCCTGATGAGATGAGAAAGCTACTGGAGAATAGTGACATTGAACATATCAGATTTTTCAGAGGGAAACCCTATAATTATAATATGAAAGACTACCTGTCAAGAGGTTCAGATTTCCCAAAATTAGCTGCTGTACTCTATATTGCTTATACAATATTCAGGATTACCCAACTATTTAACGGTTAAGGAGTAAGCTTTAATGAGAAAATGTAAACACTGTAATGCGGTTATGCCGAAATACTCAAACACATGTTTTTATTGTGATACATTCAACGAACCGGAAGAAGTAGAAGCTGAAGAGATAATTGTTAGCACCAGCGAGACAGGTGAGTTAAGATACTGTCCTCATTGCGTATTGCCTATGGATTCGGTTAAAATCCTTAAGGACTATGATATTGTTATCGAACAATGTCCTAAGTGTCATGGATTCTTCTTTGATCTGGGAGAACTCAAGGCACTTATCAAAATAATCTCGAAAAATGAAAACATAGATATAAATAGAATTGATATTGGTGATTTCAACTTAGATAACTTTATGGGAAAAATAAAATATATCAAATGCCCTGTATGTAATGATACCATGCACAGAATAAGTTTCGACAATGATAGCGGTGTTGTATATGACTATTGTGCCAAACACGGTATTTACCTCGACAGTGGTGAATTGAAGCAGATCATACGATATGAGAGGTCCGGTAAGTATGATTTCATTAATCCGGGCAGATCTGCCATGAAAGAACTCATTAAATCCAAAGATATATCTGACGATGAGATAGTGAAACTGTCATTCAAATCACCGGACATGGCTAAGATAGCAGGCGCAGCGGTTATTGGTGCAATCCTGCTGAGATTTTTTTTGTAGAACTGGAGAAATAAGATGAAGAGAAAATGCAGTGTATGTTCGGCTCCAATGCCGGATAATTCGAATTATTGTGAATACTGCAATACATTTAACGAATCGGATGCCAGGGACGATGTGCTGTTTCTGGAAAACGACAATAGTGATACAAGACTATGTCCTCACTGTGAAGTACCTATGAATCCTCTTCAGGCACTTAAAGACGAAAACGTTATCATAGATATGTGTCCTGAATGCTTCGGCATGTTTTTTGACAGAGGAGAACTTAGATATCTGGTAGAGCTTCTTACAAAAGATAAAGAAATTAATGTAAACAAGATTGATATTGGTGATTTGGAAAAGATTCCTCTTACGTCACGGGTAGACTATGTCAAATGTCCGGTATGCGGTGATACTATGCACAGAATCAACTATGAGGAAACAAGCGGTATAGTTTTTGATTACTGCAAGAAGCATGGCATTTATCTCGACAGTGGAGAGTTGAAGCAGATACTTGAATGGAAGAAAGTCGGCAGATTTGATTTCATCAGTGATAATAAAAGAAAAATTGTGCAATACACAAATGTAACAAAAGAATTTGACTTTGATGAGGAAGACGATGAATTTAAGCTCAAACCTTTTGATCCTGCTTTAGTTGGAGGATCAATTGCAGCAATAATGATTTTAATCGGTTTTTTCCTGTAAAAGGTGTTTAAATGAGAGTAAAAAGATGTATAACCTGTTCTGCCCCGTTACCGTCCAACTCTTCGGTATGCGAATACTGCGGCAGCAGCAATCCGCTTGATATGACTTATCAGAACATAAGCATTATAGACAGTTGCGACCAGATACGTCCTTGCCCCCATTGCAAAACAGAGATGGAGACTGTAAGGCTGGATGACTGCAGTGGACTGGAAATAGAGCGCTGCCAGAAGTGCTTCGGGTTCTTTTTCGATATGAATGAACTGGAGCAATTGTTAGATTATCTCGTTAAGGAAACTGAAGAAGATCCGGAAACGATTAACAAGATAAATGAGTATACAAGCAATTTTTCGGGTGATGTGATATATAAAAGATGCCCTGTATGCCATGCAAGAATGAGACGACTGAACTTTGGTTATAAGAGCGGGATAATATATGACTTTTGTGATGATCATGGGATATTTCTTGATAGCGGTGAGCTGGATCACCTGGTGAAATGGTGTAGAAACGGTGGAGCAGAGCTAAACAGAGCATATAAGAAAAAGCTCAAAGAACGTAAAAGATATGTTTATACCAGGGGCTTCAGACCGGCAAGATTTTCAGGGATATAATTTATGAGATATACTGATTGTGTTAAAGGAATAAATCCACAGCAGCTGCAGGGATTCTTCGTGGGCTGGCCAAACAAGCCAGCTCCAGAAAAACACCTGGAGATACTCAAAAACAGCGCTTATATCTGGTTGGCAATAGATGAGGATACTGACAGGGTTGTCGGATTTGTCAATGCTGTCTCCGACAAAACCATGTCGGCTTATATACCGTTACTGGAAGTACTGCCGGAATACCAGGGACAAGGCATTGGCTCAGAGCTGATGAAGAGAATGCTCAGAACACTCAAAGATCTGTATATGATTGATCTTGCCTGTGATATAGATAAAATGGATTTCTACGAAAAACTGGGACTTGTAAAAGGCAACCTGATGATGAAACGGAACTATGACAGACAGAATTGTGAGTGAAGGAGGAAACTTGACGAAACTAAATTTACTTTGTATTTTAATAGCACTTATACTGATTGTATCATGTGCAACCAACAAGCCGGCATCTCCTGAGGATGCAGCTAAAGCCGTAAAACTGCAGAAAGAAGCCAGGAAGCTGGCAAACATTACTAATCCGCTAGAGACGTACAGGTTCTCCAAAACAGAAAATGATTCGACAGCTATTGAGATTCTTGAGAAAGCAAATAAACTTGATCCAGGAAACTCAGAGATTTCTTTTGACTTGGTGTCTATTTTATATAGAAACACAATGTATATCAAAGCTATTGAAGTTACAAAAAAATACCTCAAGAAAGACAAAACAGGAAATCACCTATTCTTGTATTGCTTATCGATGTTCTTCTCAGAACCTGGTGAGAAATATTTCGAAGCGAAGGATTTGCTGGGAAAAGGTTATAAAGAGCATCCTGATAATACACATTTAGGTGTAGCTTATACAAAATTCATATCTCCTTATAGTGAAAAAAGCTACATACTTAGAAATATTATAAATGAGCATCCTGATTGCATAGAAGCCCTTGATGAACTTGCTGAAGTCTTGAAATTCACACAAAATGTAACTGAATCTTTTTATTTAAGCGAAAAAGTAATACTCCTTGAGTCAGATCAAGATAATATACGGGCAGAGAGTCATGCCCTATATTCAAGCTTCTCAAATATTTTCTGCTTCGATGAAAACCAATTCTCATTCAAGTATAAATCATTACATTTAGATTATTACAAGCGACTTTTTGAACTAAGTCAAAAAGGACCAAGAATCAGATTTGTGAATCATAAGTTATCACATGTAAAAAAAACTGATTTTTCAAAGAAACTTGAGGAACTATACACAAATGCAGTCCATAACATCAAGGAATTCAACTTTGACAATCTTGTAAAAATAAGAAAGAACTTCATTAAGATGTATTTCATGTATGAAAAGAATAAGCAAAATCCCGACAAATTATTTGCCTTCCACAAACAAATGATTGACCAGAACTTATTCGAAGCATACAATTACTGGCTTTTCAGATATGCGATAGAAGAAGATATATTCAATGGATGGTACACAAATCATAAAGAAGATTACATTGCTGTCGAGGAGCTTATTAAAAACAAATTCAGATCATAAATATTACAATTGAGATTAAGGAGGAAATTTGAAAAGACTTAGCTTACTTTATATTTTAATAGCACTTATACTGATTGTATCATGTGCATCCAACAAGCCGGCATCTCCTGAGGATGCAGCTAAAGCCGTAAAACTGCAGAAAGAAGCCAGGAAGCTGGTTAACATTAAAACCCCAATTGAAGCATACCGAATGCATTTCAGTATGCCAAGCGACTCATCCGCAATTGTACTTCTGGAAAGTGCAAATGCCCTTGATCCAAGTAATTTGTCAGTAGCAAAAGATTTATCTACATTATATCTAAGAAGCTTTTATTATGACAAATGCGCTAAGTTTTCAAAGAAATACCTGAAGAAAGACACTGATGGAGATTTCTGTAATTTTTACTGCCAATCGGAATATAATGAAGTCACCAACTCAGATAGAGAGTTTGGACTCAGATTTTTACTGGACAAACTCAAAAAATATCCTGATAATGTTAGTCTCCATATTACATTTTCCAGATATCTGGACACTCCCGGACAAAAAGTTGCATATCTTTCTGAGCTTTATGCGAAGTATCCAAACTCTACAGAAATTATTCTGGAATTGTATAATATTCTTAAGTACACAGACAATGTTACCCAGTCATTCTTTATATGTGAGAATTTCCTGCTTAGAGAGGATTTCTCCAGATTATCTGAATTATTGAGCAAAGATATATACGACAATTACAGCACTTTGTTTATTTTTGATGATAGTAGTTCTCACATAAACTATTCGGGAGTAAAAATCATTGTTGATCAGAATTCACTAAAGAATATGCTTGATAGGAGATTAGTCTATCTGGCATCAATATTTGGTAAAAAAGTTAACAAGACAGAATTGTCCAACAAATTTGAAGGTTATTACAAAGTCGCTATTCGGAATATCAATGAATTCAGTTTTGACAATCTGGTTAAGATACGAAAAAGCTTTATTCATGTTTATTTCCTTTATGCGGAGAATAAAAAAAGTCCGGATCCCCTTTTTGTTTTCCATAAAGAACTCATTGACCAGAACTTATTTGAAGCATATAATTACTGGCTTTTCAGATATGGTATTGAAGAAGGGGATTTCAATAAATGGTATACAGACCACCAGAATGACTACGAAAAAGTAGAGGAAATCGTTAAGAAGAAATTCAGATCATAGAAGCTTTATCTACAATTATCTAAACTGACAGATTAGAGATAGTCTGTCAGTTTTTTATGTAAAATTACTTATTCCCCATATTCCTATACCTTTGTTGTAAATACCTTTACAACCTTTAAGCCAAAAGTGAATCCGCAAAAGATACAGAAAGTTCTTGACGCCATTCTTTTGATTAACAGTGTTAACATAAAATACATTGTTTAATATTGTAAAGTTATTAATAGTCAGTAATATTACTGTAACTTTATGGAGGAAAAAGTGAAAAGAATCTTCTTATTAACCTTATTGAGCTGTACATTATTGTTCGCTCAGAATTACGTACAGATTGGTACAGGAAACGAATCTATAGGTAACACTCCTATAAATGCATATTGGAATTATGGTTGGGACAGTACCATTTATCTGCAAAGTGAACTTGGAAATGCTATCCAGATAACCGCTATTGCTGTTAATGTTACAAACGGACCTTCAGTTCCAATGCTTAACCAGACCTTATATTTATCTCACACAACCTTGAATCAATGGTCAGACACTAACTATGACGGAACTACAGGATATACACAGGTTTATAATGGTGATCTCGACTTTACAGCAGGTTGGAATATAATTGATCTGGATACACCCTTTTCCTACAATGGAACAGACAATCTTGTTCTGCATTGGGAAAACAATGGTGGACAATATATAGGTCCACCAACTTTCGAAAAAACATATACTCCCGGAGAAGCACGTTCAAAAGGGGAAAACAGTGACCAGTCATTCCCGAATTATGCAGGCCCTGCCTGGAATCTTGAATCAAAAATTGCTAACATCAGATTCTACTGGTCAACTAATTCTGTTATGCCGGCAGATAGTCCTGATCCTGCAAATGGCACCGGTATTGACATTCTTAATCCGGTTCTTTCATGGAATTTCGGTGTTAACACAACAGCTTATGATCTTAGTTTCGGAACAGATCAGAACAATATGACCGATCTTGTATCAAATTCAACAACACTGAATACAACATATCAATTAAGCCAGTTAAACTGGGGAACACAATATTTCTGGAAAATCACCTCTTATGATGCTTCAGGCAGCTCTGTACAAAGCCCTGTCTGGAGCTTCACTACAGCTGCGGACCCTGCCATTGCAAGTTTCCCATATACTCAAAGTTTTGAAGGAGATTTAACAGGTTGGACAGTTAATGAATGGCAAACGTATGCAAATGGCTACTCAGGTCAAGGAATGCAGGCAAATTATTCCCATCAGGGGACAGCAATTATTAAGACTCCCGCTGTTCAGTTACCGGCAAATCAGAGAATTACATTCTGGTGGGCAGATGCGGACAGTTACAATCCGACAAGAATTGCGAATCATGACACAACATACTTCGAGATATCCACAGATGACATTAACTGGACAGTACTGGACTACCTTTCAGAAGCATCACCGGACACACAATACCACATGGCTGTGCATGATCTTACTGCCTATGGAAACCAGACAGTTTACTTCAGATGGAGAGACGTGACAGATGCATCTCTCAGTGCATACGGAGCTCTGCTTGATGAAATCACTATTGAAACTAATCTTACCGTGGGAGAGCTGGCTCTGGAAGTAACCTCACTTGATTTCCCGGAAACAGTTGAGAATTCCGGCATAACAGGTTATATCCGCATATTTAATACGGGACAACCGGTTACTATTGACGGATGGAACACAACAGGACCTTTCTCTTCAAGCTTTACTGGTACAGTAATTGATACTGCCATTATTCCCGTTACCTATTCTCCAACAACTGTCGGAACAGATACAGGCTCAATATCCATCCAGACTCAGGACGGCTACATAGGAGATGATACAATAACATTCACTGGCTCCTGCTATGCACCGCATACCTCCTTCTATGAAGGTTTTGAGAATGGTGATTTCTCTCCTCAATGGGCTAGAGTTCTAATGTCTGAGGCCTATACTGATATTACCATACAAAACTCAGATTACGATGCACATACAGGAAGCAACTCATGTAAAATTTACACTGCTGATACAACAATGGCTTATGTAATGCTAGTTACCCCGGGATTGGACAACCTTTCTTCTCATACACTGGACTTCTGGTGTAAAAGCAGCTGGGGGCAGGTGACAGACAGCCTGGTTCTTGGAACAGTTGCCAGTCCGTACAACCCGGAGACTTTTGTTGAATATGGAAGATATCCTCTGGGTATTGACTACACAAACGTAACTTTCGATTTTCCTGCATCTGATCATAAATTTATTGCTTTCAGACATGCTCAAACGGGGACAACCGGATACGGAATCTACCTTGACGATATAAGCTGGGAAGGAGCCGGACTGCCTGCAGAGCCAATTATTGCATATCCACAACTTGATTCCGGTGATATCAGAATTGACTGGGAAACAAATGAAATGCTTGGTGCATTCGAATGGGCTTCCGGCGGTGGTAACCCAGAAGGTTTCTATTTCAGCCTCGGTACAACACCTAATGCCGATGAACTTGTTCTTGCCTATGATACCGGTAGCTCAACAGAATACGTATCTAACTTTCAGTTTGTCTATGGAACGACATACTATTGGAGAGTAGACGCCTACAATGCAAGCGGGACCACAACAGGTACTGTGAACATGTTCACTATTATGTCAGATCCGACCGTCACAATTGATGCTGCAAACTCATTCTCCACAAGCTTTGAGAATGTGGACCAGGGTGACTACCCACTGGGCTGGAAAGTAGTTAACGCCAATGGTGACCTTGCTGACTGGGAATGTATTGTAAACTCTGCTATGGGGCAAAATGCTCATTCAGGTGAAAAAGCCATGCATATCGGTTTCGGATCACAATCAGCACATGATGACTGGCTTATTTCTCCTCCACTTAGTCTCAGTTCAGGTTCTATATGTACATTTGATTTCTGGTATGGAGCAGTTACGTACCAGCAGACTTCTGCTGAAAAAATGGACTTCTGTTTTGGCACTTCACCCAATCCGGATGACCTTGGAATATTATGGAGTGATAACAACATCAATATCGATGGTTATCAGAACCAATCCATAGACATACCAATCAGTGAAGATGGAATATACTTTGTTGCTTTTAGAGCAACCAGTGATCCATATCAATTTATTCTGTTATTAGATGATTTAACAATATCAGCAACTCAAACCGGTATCAGCGAAAATGTTTCAGGCTTGAAAGAAGGATTGAATGGCAATTATCCAAATCCATTTAACCCGGAAACAACTATCAAATACTCATTAAGCAAAGATCATCACACGAAAATAGCTGTATACAATATGAAGGGTCAACTTGTGAATAATCTTATTGATAACATGGTTAGTAAAGGATCTCACGAAGTAAAATGGAATGGAAAAGATTCTAACGGTAAGAATGTCTCAAGTGGGGTCTATTACATAAAAATGAAATCAGAAAAAACTCATACTCAAAAGGTAATACTCTTAAAATAACATAATTACTAGTTTCATGTAAAATGAAGGAACTGGCTGTATGAAATAATCGGATCAGCAACTTGTGTTACTGATCCGTTTTTTCAAGATTGTCAGTATATCTGTATATACAATGGTTATTATAAAAGCAAAGACCGACAGTGTTTATTAGCATCTCATCTGTCGGTCTTTTATATATTTAGTGCAACCTTAAAAATAGTATAACTGTAGTTTCAAATTTGACAAAATCTTTTTTTGCAAAACAAGCATTTTATTTTCTATAATCTTCATTAGCACTGCTAATAAACGATCCATACGGTTTATTTTTCTTTATGACAGTATTTTATCTTTCTTAGCTGTTATTTAAGTTATTCTGCAAAGAACAACAGAATTTTCTTTACATCAATTGTACTCTTCTTTAGTTTTTTACAAGAATGATAGTTAATAAAAAATAGCAGAGCAATACAAGCTTTGAAAATAGAAAGGGGAATTGAATGAAGAAAATACGTTTCATGGATACATCTTTCAGAGATGGTTTTCAATCGGTATTTGGCGCAAGAGTAAAGACAAAAGACTTCCTCCCTGCTATAGAGGCTTCTGTAGAAGCAGGCATCAATCACTTTGAATTTGGTGGTGGTGCACGTTTCCAGAGTTTATTCTTCTATTGTCAGGAAAGTGCTTTCGACATGATGGATCAGATTCGGATGACGGTAGGCCCCGAAGTAGAGCTGCAGACACTTGCCAGAGGAATCAACGTTGTAGGACTGACCCAACAGCCTCGTGATATCATCAATATGCATGCCGAACTGTTCAAGAAACACGGTACAACTACAATCAGAAACTTTGACGCTCTCAATGACATGCGTAATCTTGATTATTCAGGAAACTGTATTAAGAACGCAGGACTAAACCATCAGATAACCATAGCCCTGATGGGACTTCCCCCGGGAATTAAGGATACAACGGTTCACACTGCTGAGTTTTATCTGGAAAAACTAGATGAAATCAACAAGCGGCAGATTCCATTCGATTCAATTGTATTCAAAGATGCCAGTGGAACCTGTCCACCTGAAATCGTCTATGAAACAGTAAAAGCTGCCAGAAAAAAAGTCGGTGATAAAGTCACTTTATGGTATCATACTCACGATACTGCCGGTATGGGAACAATCTGCCTAATGGCTGCAATCAGAGCCGGTATTGACGGAATAGACCTTGCACAAGCCCCTGTATCCAGCGGAACAGGTCAACCCGACATACTTACTGTATGGCACACACTCAAGCATACGGAATTCACTCTTGATGTTGACTATGAAAAAGTTATCAGAGCTGAACGAATTTTTGAAGAATGCATGTCAA
Organism: Cloacimonadales bacterium (SeqCode); assembly: GCA_942492065.1. Lineage (GTDB taxonomy): Bacteria > Cloacimonadota > Cloacimonadia > Cloacimonadales > JAIOQZ01. Next base: position 253,615 of record CALODV010000013.1, read on the forward strand.
ACTATATGATTCCACCCGAAGCTAAAAGAACATCCCCTAACATAGTACTCTCCCCTATGCCCGGAGGGGCACTCACAGCCAACACAATGATGATGCGTGATACAAACACACTGCATCTTTATCCTAAAGTAATCAATGAAATGGCTGAGGTTGTAGCAAAAGGCGGTTACGGAACAAGTGTAACACCTGTATCCCAATTCTATTTCCAGCAATCATTTATGAATGTGGTCCAAGGCAAATGGAAGAAAATAACCAAAGGCTATGGTAACATGGTTCTGGGATATTACGGAACAACCCCAAGAGAACCGGATGCGGATATTGTACAACTAGCATCTGAGCAACTCAAGAAACCTATATTCAAAGATGATCCTCTTGATATTCTCGAACCTGGTATTCCTAACGCAAAAGATATTCTTGAAGAAAACGGTATAAACCAGACTGATGAAAATATATTTATCGTAGCAACATGCCTGAATAAAGGACTGGACTACCTTAAAGGCAATGCTCCTCTTTCTATATACTATAAAGAAGACAAGAAGGAAGAACCTGCAAAACCTGTTGTAGAAAAGGCTGAAGCTGAAGAGTCAATAGTAATTGAAATTCAGGGTAAAGGTATCAATCTATCTATCACAGGAGATGAAAAAAATAAGTCCGGTGTGAAAGTAACCAGAAAGACTGTCAGTAAAGACAGCCCCAAAGGTAAATCAGTTGGCAAGGATGTTATTTCTCCCATGCCGGGAAGAGTAAAGAAGGTTAAATTAAATGAAGGCAATGCTGTCAGCGAAAATGATGTTGTTGTAATCCTTGAATTCATGAACATGGAAAACGAGATAAAAGCTTATTATTCCGGCAAGATTGAGACTCTCTATGTTGAGAAAGGTCAATTCGTTGATCAGGGAAATAAACTCTTTCGTATAATGTAAACTTGACACGGCGAATTATATCCCAAGTATTGTATTCAAGGAGATGTATATGAGATATAGAATTGCACTTATTATTGTAGTTATCCTTATCGGATTATTCGGATGCTCTCGTGGAAAGATCAAGAAAGATTTTGTAGGCACGTGGAATCCTGCTAACGTCGATGTTGACTTTTTTCAGGAAGGCTTTCAGATAGATGAATTCATTCAGCCTATACTTGTGGAAGCGGAAGAAACCGTTTACACTTTTCATTCTGATGGTACTGTAGAGCTTAAGCTGGTCGATTCAATAAAAACCGGAAAATGGAAATCAAAGTCCTATTCCAATAATGATAGAGAGATAATTGTTCTCTTGTTCAAAGGGGAAAAAGAAAAAGTACTGGAAGTTGTTTCTCATAGTGAAGACGAGTTAATCGTTAAGAGTGAGTTTGCAACAGGATTTTTCACAATAAGTTTCGAAAAAGAAGTACCTATTCAATAAATCTTTTAATAGAATCGACGAACTTCTTATTGTTCAGAATCATTTTAGTTCTGTTCATGTCATTAAGATCTTTGTCGATTCTTTTTGCTTTATTCAAATACTTTTCAGCTGATTCCAGTAGATAGAAATACTCGGCAAACTTCTGTTTAGTTTCATCCGTAAAAGCTATTTTATCTTTACCAGCTTTCATTGTTTCTATTTTGTTTATTCTCTCGTGGTATGCAGCAAGACGTTTAAATTCCAGAATAGTAAAGTATCCCATATTATTGAACTGCCACGCTTCAATATCAGGTTTTTCAAGGAGATTTGCACATTGGGCAGCAATCTTCAAATCTTCTATCTGAGCCGGATAGTTATTCTCATCTCTGTGAATTTCCAAATCAGCCTTAGTTTCTCTATATTTCTGCCATAATTCTGATTCGGAGAGTTCTGTCAGAGCTTCTGCCGATTCATCCTCAGAGTCTTCCTCCGCTTGATCTGTTTCACCACCTGTATCGACTGCTTCTGTGTCTGTTTCAGTAGCAGCTTCATCAGCAGTATTTACGGATTGCACTGAATCAGTAGATTTGTCTACCTCAACAAGTGTATCCTGAGTATGCATGGTCGTTTCCTGCTCAATGTGTTTCTTTTCACCACTACAGGATACTATGCCTGCCATAAGCCCGGCAATCATGATTATGTGAATTATGAGTAAATATCGTCTCTTATACATAGCTATTAAAAAATATAATCATTATCGGTATTCAGTAAAGTATTAAAATCATTCACAAAGAAATCAGCAGTTTCTTTTATGCTTTCCCACTCTGCAGGATTATTTTGATCCAGCACGGCGATAACAGTCATACCGGCTGCTTTTGCTGCCTGTACACCTGCCAGCACATCTTCGAACACAAGACAGTCCCTTGGATTGACATTCATGTTTTCTGCAGCTTTCAAAAAGATATCAGGAAACGGTTTCCCCTTTATATCTTCATTCCCATAAACTATGGACTCGAAGAAATTCAGAGCATTATTCGCCTTTAAAGCAGTTAATGTCAACTCTTCCGTATTACTGGTTCCTATTGAAACCGGTATGCTTTTACTTCTAAGGAACTTCAGCATTTCGCATGCTCCCGGCTTCATCTGAACAGTTTGATCATAATGTTCTTTGACCATCATAGTCCATTCATTCATGATTTCTTCCGGAGTTTCCTCAAGATTAAACTTCTTTTTAAAATACAACGCCATTTCAACATAATTGTTCCCGCCATCAAGGTCTTCAAACAAATTATCAGGCACTTCGATATTTCTTTTTGTGAGAAATTCTTTGTCAACAGAATTCCATATTCCCATCGAATCAATCAAGGTTCCGTCCAGATCGAATATCACAGCTTTATACTTCATAGCATCTCCATTATTTCAGCAATTTCTGTCTGATTCTTGAGCTGAACATATCCATTATCCAGACTGTTGCAGCAATCATCCACATTATCATTCCGACGTTTCTCCAGGCAAGTAATCCCTGCTGCTGCTGAAGAAACAGACCTATTCCGCCGCCACCGACAAAACCAACGATGGTAGCCATTCTCACGTTAATATCCCAGCGATAAATTGTGAACGCCAGGAAAGGTGTTAAAATCTGTGGAGTAACTGCATAAATCCACACTTGAAGTGTTGTAGCACCTGTAGACTTTATTGCCTCAACAGGGCCGTTATCTATATTCTCGATCTGCTCTGAGAAAAGCTTTGTCAAAGCTGCAACAGAATGTATCATTAAAGCCAGCATACCTGCAAAAGGTCCAATACCCACCCATACACTGAAAATGATTGCCCAGACTATTGCTTCTATGGATCGTCCTATAGTTGCTATTGTTCTTACAATATAATATATAATTCGAGTCAGCCAGTTTTGATTCATAAGATTACGGGCTGCAATAAAACTGAACACAAAGGCAAACGGTACAGCAAATACTGTTGCCAGAAGTGCCAGAAATATAGTCTCTGCCAATGCTGCAGCGTATAACCTGAAGTCGGTAAAATCCGGATTGACCAACCCTTTCACAATATTACCCGATCTCATAAATCTGGTGAAGAATTTTACCGGATCAATCTCAACAATCATCCAACCGACTGTCAAAGTAAGCAGAAGTATGAACACTACTGACCAGAACCAGAAAGATTTACTCCAGACTTCTTCTCCTCCAACCCCGTATAGCTTATGAACAGCAGATTTTCCGGATATGGTGAAAATTAGAGTAAAAACTGCCGTAACAGCATAAAATGTGATTACAGGATTAAAGAGTTCATGGGTTATATAGGTCAGACAACCTGATATGTAGAAGCTGAGAAGCAGATTCCAGACAAAGATTTTTATGTTGCGTTTCATCTGATTTCCACCTTTGCTGCGTCTTCCCCATATATATTCCTGAAGACTTCATCCGTTATTTGATCCGGCTTACCGTCGAATCGTACTTTTCCGTCTTTAAGAGCTACAACTCTGGTGCCGTATTTTCGGGCAAGACTGAGAAAATGCAGAGAACAGATAACGGTTTTACCTTCAGAGCTGTTAATATCACCAAGATATTTCATTACACTGTCTGCAGTAGCAGGGTCAAGACTGGCTACCGGCTCATCAGCCAGAATCAGTTCAGGATTCTGCATTAACACTCTGGCAATAGCAACCCTTTGCTGCTGTCCACCGGATAGTTTTCCCGCTTTCTGCAGTTTCTGTTTTTCCAGTCCGACACGCTTAAGGCAATCCTCTGCTTTAATCCTGTCAGAGATTGACCAGACAAGAGATTTAAAGCCGGATCTCGAGCCTAAAGCTCCTGTGAGAACGTTCTTTATGGAACTGAGATTATTTATCAGATTGAACTGCTGGAAGATCATTCCAATCTTCTTTCTGTACTTTCTGAGCTCATTTGACTTTAGATTCAGAACATCTAACGAATTGTAGTTGATTGAGCCGCCTGTGGGCTCAATAAGCCTGTTTATTGATCGTAACAATGTAGATTTCCCGGAACCGGAAAGTCCCAGCAGAACAATGAATTCTCCCTTTTCGACTTTCAGATCGATTCCTTTAAGGCCGTAGTTGCCTTCAGGAAACCTCATTTCAAGATTTTCTATTGTAAGCATTATTTTGACTTTCTTATTTATTCACAAAATCTGAAGCTGATTTCCCAAGGGTTTCCAGTGTTTTTCTAACAACATCATAGTCTGCGTTCTTTGCTTTGATGAGACCATCAATACTATACAGATCATCCATCACTGCTTTTCCCTGTTCTGTTTCTACCAGCTTTAGCATTCCGGCTATCAGGTTTTCTTTCATAGCTTCATCAAATTTATCGCGGAAAGTAACCGTATCGTTAGGAATCCACTCGGTAAAGCCTATCGGTACTACTACTTCCATAACATCCGGTAATGTCTTGAGTACTGATTTTCGAGCATCCTGAGGGATACCTGTTTTATCTATTGGTGACCAATAAGTACAGCCAACATCAACGTTTCCGTTGTAAACTGCCAGTATAGCCTGAGGATGTCCGCCTGCAAATATCTCTTTGCTGGTTTTAATACCTTTCTGCTGCAGAACAGCTGAAGGATAAATATAACCGGACGTTGATGCGACATCGGTATAGGCAATTGTTTTGTCTGCAATGTCTTCGATTTTCTTTATATCACTGTCTGCTCTGGCAACAAATTGACCTCTGTAATGCTGCAGTCCTTTTCTCACAGTCATCAGCTCAACTTCAGCCTTATACTTCTCATGTGCCATTATATAGGCAAATGTAGGCAGCCAGGCTACATCGCATTCACCTGTTCCGAGAGCTTCGATAACCGCTGCATAGCTTAAAGGTACAACAACCTTAATGTGCAAACCTGTGAGTTCATTCAGTTTGTCTGCAATTACCTTTCCTGATGAAACAACTTTTGCTGCTTCCATGGAAGGTACAAAGTACATCTTGATAGGATTTTTCTCTGTGCCCAGCTCTGCTTTATTTTCGCTGCAGCTGACCATAAACAAGCCTGCCAGAATTATGACAATAATGTATAAATTAAATTTTTTCAAACTAACCTCTTATCTATTTTAATCTGTCTTTTACTTCTTTGACCATTCTGAAGTAAACAATTGGTCCAATTATTTCTACAAGAGCAATAAAGCGCCATAACAGCTTTGATCCAACAATTTCTTTTCTGTCTCTCTTTGTAATATCTACCTGAGCAATAACCATAAGGATTAATGTTATTGAACCGAAGAATATAGTCCCAATTTTTGCCGGGAGCGGTATTTCTTTCCATTTCATTTTCATTCTCATAGATACCTCCATTTTTTAAACAATATAACTGAAAATAAATGTCAAGTAAAAGCAAAAAGAAAAGATGAGTATGAGCCAGATGGAGGGGAATGAGTGAATAATGAATATTGAGATTTGGGATTGTAGTATTAGAAGATAGTAGATTTTCTGATAACAGCTTGTTGAATCAGAGAATATTAAAAACCTTATTCAAATCATGCTTTCATTGGAACCAATCAATGATTGATAAATGTCAATAGTCCTTTTAATCTCTTTTGCAACTAGTTCGGCTTTCTTAGTAGGAACACCATTACTGATCAGTTTAAATTTATGCGTTAAAGGTATATCCGTTGGTAAAACATATTCATCAGGAACAGTTTGGAGTCTTAAACCTTCTCTCACTGAAAGACGACGAGGTAAAGTTGGATGAAGATGCACCTCATTGTTTCCATAAGCAACTGTTGGACTATACCTATACCTGTGAAGTCTCTTGAAAGATTTTCTATTAGTATCTCCTTCATCAATTCTAGAAAATTTATCAGATTTGGGATTAAAAAACTCAGTCTGGTTGGGAGTATTCTTACTTAAACCTGCAAAAGCAGTTTCAACCATTAGATCACTGTAACATGTTGAAATAGCTTTATCTAAATATTCACAGCCCTTATTTTCGAATTTCCATTTTTTGGGCCAATTATTATCCTTCGGATTTTTGTATTTAATTTTTGGCCACTTAAATACATAATTATTATACGAAGATGTTTTCAATATTTCGTTATCAAACTCTTTTTCGTATCCATTTTCAACTAACTTGTTTACAATCTCTTTTTTAAACCCTACAAGAACTAATCTTTTTCTGTCCTGCGGAAAACCATAATCAAGGGTGTTTAAAATACCATACCAAGCAATATAACCAGAGTATTCTAATTGAGTAACAAATGATTCAAAGCCTTTCCTATGATTATTTGTATTCAGCAAACCAGATACATTTTCAAAAAAAATAAATGAAGGCTTTATTTTTTTTACAATTTCCAGATAGGTAATTATTAACTTTCCTCTTTCACCAGTGATACCTGCCTGTTTACCACCTACAGAAAAATCCTGGCAAGGGGGGCCCCCTATGATTCCTACAGAGTGGCCCTTAAACTTGTCTTCTAAATATACTTGATCTGTGTGATTACTGGCATCAATAGTTTTTTCTATTTTATTGAATACAACCTGCTTTGATCTAATATATTTATTCTTGGAATTTTGAAAATACTTTTCTAATGCAAAGTTATAAGCCTTAACAAAATAGTCATTTATTTCGACAGCCTCTTGGACTTGAAAACCTTGATTTATGAAACCAATATCAAGGAATCCTCCTCCTGAGAATAAAGATAGAACATTCATTTATTTTTTAGTTTCCCTTATATATCCATTTTCGTACTTAATAGATTTATCATTGTGTTTAAAGTGAATTCCTCTTGATAGGTCTTTAAAAATATGCAAGCCAGTTTGAGGAATTAAACTTACAACATCATTATCCAGATATGTAATGTTTTTGTCAATGGAATTTGGATCCCCTCCAGAAAATAGTTTACTATACCCAATATACTCATCAAAGCTAAACCTTTGTTTTTCCACCGTTGCAATTACGTATGGAATCTTTAGAATGATTGCTTCTCCCTCTATACTTATTTGATATTTTTTCTCTTCGCATTCTCTTAACTTCAATCGTTCAGGTAAAATGTTATCAATTATTTCCTTGAATTCTGTATGTACATTTTCTAATATCTCTTCTTTAGAAATAGCCATATCTTTTGAACCTGAAAAAACTTTTGTAAAGCTATTATTTAGAGAATGAGGAAATCCATACTTTATTGTTATTTCTTCGGGTATTATCTGTGAGTGATCTATTGTATTTATGCCTGTTCGTCTTTTTCTTTCAATAAACTTATTATATGCAAATGTAATAAAAGGCTCCTTCATTCGACAAATTCGCCTTATATTAAATTTAAACTCATTATCTTCCTTCTCAGCATCCAGCATTGATATATCCAAGGGTATTGTTATATTTTGAACTAAGTCTTTATTATCGTGTATGTTTTTAATTTGAGTAAGAATTTCCATCAGATAAGTATTTGCTTCTCCATATTCCTTCTTACTTTCCTCTATACATAATGCTGCCTCCCCTTCTATATTGAATTTGCACAAATCCAATACTTTTAAATCACAACTCAGTTTACTCTTTTCATTCAAGTATATTTTCGCTTTTCTATCATTTTCAGTATTCCAATCTTGTACACAAATAACCTCATTGTTCTCATTTATCTCAGATTTTATCTTACCACCAAATCTTTCATTAATAATTTCGATTTTCTGTAACTCTGCAATCTTTGAGTTCCGTGTTAAACTAATTCCTCTTAAGCTTAGGTCACAGTTTTGTCCAAATAAAATATATGTTTCCCCTTTAATCTCGAATATATCACCGTTGCTAATAGGTAGTGATTTCTTATTAATATTAAGATCGTAAATTTCATGTACTTTTACTTCCTTGAGCTCTTTTGAGTTTACTGGGTCAAGTTTGATATAATTAAAAGTAGAGTTATCAACACTGTTTAAGAAGTATGTCAAGTTTGGAACAATTTCAGAAATTGACTTCTCCAAATAATAATCAGATGTAATCTTATACCAACCCAATAATGCGCAAAATACTGACAGTCCTTCTTTCCTTGATTGCTCAATAACATGTGCAATATTTTGAGGGTATTTCTGTCCCAAATTATATGCCTGCTCAGAAGATTTTGAATTATGTTCCTTAATTTTGTTTAAGGCGTATAAAAACATGCAATACGTTAAAGCACATTGTATTTGTTGTAAGTAACCTGGATCAAGCTTTGAAACTTCGTATGTATAGAAATCATTTAAATCTGAAGGAACATTCTCACTACTATTTGTGGTCAATATAACACTAAACATTGTAAGCCTATGTTTATTATTAAAGATCATCAAATCATCATTAATAAGTTTTATACCTGCATTACTAGCATCCATTATTTTGTCTACAATTGCTACATAGCTTTCATCTTCAGTAAGTTTTCTAAGTCTATTTTTTATGTAATCTACTTCAACCATTTCAGTATTGACAGCTACTATTAAGTTCAAATCATCATGTTTAAGCATTTGAGATACAATTTCATCAAAACATTCATCATTTATGTTTGCAATACCAAATCTCAAAAACGTCATGTTGATTTCACCTATTGCTTTTTTGACAGAAATGTAACAATCCTCGATCTCTTGAGATTCAATGAATTCCTGCTCAATTACTCCTGCTTCCAATGCATCTTGCTGGAGGTGTATATTTGGAGTATATTTTTGGGCAATACACTCTAATGCAGATTTAATTTCCGGAGGTAGTTTCTCAACAATCATCTGTTGCTGCCGATTTCTAAGAAGTAAAAACCTTGAAACAAGTTTCTCACCATCTTCAAATGGAGTAATTTCATTATCTACTATAACAATATTTCTTATATTATGATTAACAATGAAAGATAAAAGATTTTTTTCCACTACACTACCTCATTAGAATTGTTCATTTCAATTTCAAAAATATATCGATTTCCATATCTATTTACATCAGGAAGTAATATTATTTTTGCATCAAAAGATTCTAAAAATCTTTTAACAATATACAATCCCATTCCTCTTCCTTTTGTTATGGCACCATTATGTTTAATCATTTTTCCCGACTCTAGCGCATGAAATAAAGTGTTCTCAAATTCAGGTAATACTCCGGTACCTGAATCATAGTAAACAAACTTGTCGCTATTCTTTTTCTCTATACAAATGAAATCCTTTTCCCTGGTTTTAAAGGAATTGTCATAAGATGATTTTCTTTGCCTTTCCTTAATCCAGTATATCGAATTATCGAAGAGATTGTAAAATAAGTGAATTAGTGAGCCTTTAGGCACATTCAATATTAAATCACTTGAATGGTTAATCATATCAATTGAGTTACTCACTAACCTCTTTTGAAACTTTTCTTTGAAGTCCGAAAGAAAGTCACATAGATTTATATTTTCAAAATCATCAATTGTTCCTTTATATATAAATGTCTTCTCTAAGAAAGAATAGAATTTGTTAATATTATTTATCTTGTCATGTATTTTACGGTAATTATCTTCCAAAGGATTAAAACTTTCTTTCATAATTTCGTAATACTTATTACTCTTTAAATGCGTTCTTAGTTTATCTAAGTATTCTTCATCCTTATTTTTCTTGTCTGAACCACTCAATAACGAATGCAGTTCATGAGTTATAACCTCAGTAATTAAACCATTTGCCAATAATTTGAAGTTATTATAGGCTTCAACTTCGATATTTTTCTTTTCTCGTTCGGCAACAGCCAAAATCTCATTCTGTTCTTTAAGGAACTCGACTGATCCCGAAAGATAATGATTTGTTTCTTCCATTGTATACTTTAACTCTTTAAAGCTATCTTGGATAATGCTAATTTTTCTATTACTATCCAAACTGATATTTTCCTCCATTCTTTCAAATTGCTTATTTATTAACTCAATACTCTTAAGTGTCTTATTCAAGACATTTGTAGATACTTCAAGTTTCTTCTTGATTTCTTTTGCTGTTTTCTTGGGAATTAAACCCTCTTCATTCAATATGTCCTTTGTAATATCTACAGCAGACTTTGTGAATTTATAAAATGCTTCATTAAATATATAATCTAGAACCTGCTCTAATGAGCGCTGATATTTATTCGTTACAATTTGATCCCTCGAACTGGTTTCAAATACATATTTTTGTATTGGGTCATTCACTTGCACATATCCGATTACATTTCCAAGTTCAAATCTATAAAACTGCTGACCTGTAGTACTACGTTGTTGTAGTTTTAACCAATCACTATCCTTGTCCCCCAAAGAAGCAATCCTGAAATTATTTCTGTACAGCTTTATCCCATTGAAGGCATTAAGAAAATCCTTTATTTCATCAATCTGTGTATCATTTTGAATGATATTATTAGATTTCGCAGAATTAATTGCTAAATTCAGATATTGTCTCGTTCGCTTGAAAGAAAAAACTTTACCCTGAATAGGTAGTATCTGCTTCAATAATTCAGTTATTGTAGCTTTCTCCTCCTCACTTCCGATCAAAATATCAGTAATTCTTTTTTGAATATTTATATTCTTTTTATACCTATGATCATATTTTTGAAGTAATTTTGTGTAAAAGGTATGGTCGTGGATCCAATCTTTGAAAAGTTTTTTTCCAGCTTCATTCATATGTATTCTTTCTATAAACCAAGGCTTTATTTTAAGATTGAGATCTAGAAGCAAGTCACCTTCAAAATCCGATAGATCGAAAGTATGAACTAATTCAGAAATCTTAATTTTATCCATATTGAACTTTGTTACCAATTCAATGCTATTATAAAATGCTTTGAGTTGTATTGGTGAATCTATACTTGAGAAAGGCAAATACAAGAAATTCAAAGCTGACAAAATCGATTCCTTCAATACATATGACTCCTGTCTTTTGCCTTCAGGTCTTCCAAAGGTATCCTTTGTATACGTCTCAATCTTCTCAATAAAATTACTAAAATTTACTTTTTTCTCACTTTTAGGTCTATTAAAGCACCATAGTCTTGTATATGAGTGCTTCTTTCTTTTTTCTTCAACATATTCAGGAGAATCAAAGTTCTTATCTTTGTAAAACTTAGACCATTCAATTACTTCAATATTGATAAAATCATCGTCCAAAGAAGTAGTTTCCAGTATCAATACCGAGCTCAGTCTCTGAGCTGATAACCTTCCAATACCTTTATCACCAAGTATAATTCTGTTTTTGGAAGTTCCCTCATTCTGCTTGAGGATTTTTTTTGTCTCTGTTCCTACTTGAAAAAAATTACTTTGAATAGTATCCTTGTTCATACCTTTACCAATATCTTCAATGATGATTATTTTACTTGCACCATATTCCTCTAGTAATTGTTCAATTTTATTCGGAACTTCATTTAACATCTTAGACTGTTCAATATTAGTTGGTGAACTGAGAAAGAATAGATTTATTCTTTCAGATTCAGCATCATATGAGTTTTTAATTAGCTCCATTATTGCAATTGAATCAGATGTGATTAACTCAGTTCCTAATTGCCTTATTATCCTTGGATTATATGATAATTTCATTTGTTTCTCCCTAATTCTTCCAAAATCATAAATCAGTTTCAATTGTAGCTAATCATGAATTAGCCCAGTTATGACAATATAAATCATAAGTCTATATTTATGTCAAGTAGTATATGCTTAAATAAACGCTTCAAATCATGTAATATAGAAATACATATCTGCTATAACTTACAAACAAAGTACCTCATATATACTCCCACCTCAAAATACTCCCAACATTGGAATAATTTATGCATAATATATTTTTGGAAGACTTCCCGATTGGTTAAACGAATCATAAACACTCTGGTTTTGAACTCATTTAATGCATTTTTCTTGACTTAAAAAAGGATCAGACAATATTCTCAGATTCAGATCTGAAGGGAGGAAGAAATGAAATCTATCTGGATATTACTATTATTGGCAATTGTGTGTACAAGTTTTGCTCAGGTTCCATCACTGACTGTTGTAAGCAGCAAAGATGAAAAACCTATGGAGCTGTCATCATTAACAATTGATGTTGAGGTTGTCGGAAACATAGCCACAACTACTTACGACATGAACTTTTACAACCCAAACAACCGTATACTTACCGGTGAATTATCCATGCCCATGGCGGAGGGACAGGAAATTTGCCGTTATGCTCTGGATGTTAACGGGAAACTCAGAGAAGGCGTTATCGTAGAAAAGATAAAAGCCAGACAGACCTTTGAGAAAGTCGTCAGACGCAAGATTGACCCCGGTATTATAAACAAAACCAAAGGTAACTTCTTTAAGACCAAGATTTATCCTGTTCCCTCAAAAGGTTATAAACGAGTCGTTCTGGCAATATGCGAAACACTTGATGGAGATGATACAAGCTATAAGTATGCTGTCCCTCTGGAAAGCGCAGGAAAAATAAAAGACTTCGACCTCAAGATTAAGGTTGCCGATAAATCTCCGGAGCTGAAAGGCTTTCTTGCAGGATTGAAAAAAGTAATATGCGGTGAGGATGACGGCTACAAGACAATCAAGTACAAAAAGAAAAACTTCAAGACCAAGAAAGAACTTGCATTCGATATCCCGAAATATGTTACCAATGATTACGAAGTTTACACCAGTGAATACGAAGGTGAAACCTATTTCTATATCACAATGGAACCACCTGTATTCAAATCAGAGACAAAGAGTACTCCACAAATGCTGACAGTTTACTGGGATGTCTCAAACTCCGGTGATAAAAGAGATATTGAAAAGGAAACAGCATTCCTTTCTGATTATCTGAAAACACTCTCTGGAAATGCAAAAGTTGAGGTTATTACCTTCAGTAATGAGATACATAAAAAGAAAGTCTTTTCAGGTAAGAGTATATCAAGTCAGGTAAAGAGTTATCTGGAAGAGCTCAAATATGATGGTGGAACAAACCTGATGAATCTGGATTTTACTGTAAAAGCCGATGAGATTCTGCTTTTCTCAGACGGAATAAATACACTGGGGAAAGAGAATACAACCCTGGGTGATGTACCGGTATACACTATTTCATCAAGTACTGGCAGTAACTATGGCTACCTGAAAAAGTTGTCAGGTGAATCGGGTGGAGAATACCTTAACCTGAGAAAACTGTCTGTGGAAGAAGCATTGCAGAGGATTAACACTGTCAGCCAGAGATTTCTTTCTTTCGAGGAAGTTGACGGCAATGTATACGAGGTTTATCCGAAGAGTATGAGCTCTTATGGTAAAACATTTGAGATTGTTGGGCTGCTCGGCACGGATGAAGCGGAACTGGAAATCAGTTTCGGCAGGATTAACGGTAAAAAGATAACCAAAACTGTGGTTATCAATAAAGATGCACAAGCAAAAGTACAAAGAATCTGGGCTGTAAAGAAAATACAGTATCTTGAACAGGATTATGAAGAGAACAAGGAAAAACTGCTCAATCTGGCAAGAGAGCACACTATTGTGACCCAAAACACATCTCTGCTTGTACTGGACAGACTACAGGATTACATCAGACACGGAATAGAACCTCCACCTGAATTGCAGACAGAAAGCTTTAAAAGACAGGTTGCGTGGAAAAACAATCGTAAGAAAACAAAATCTGAGAAGAAGGTGCCGTTTCTGGAGAATTTCAGATTCGTTCAGAAACTATTTAGATGGTATTATCCTAAAGAGAGAATGGGGGCGATATCTGGAGTAGTAATTAACGAAAATGGTGAAGCTGTACCTTATATCAAAGTTTCTATCAATAAGTATGGCTACAACATAACTTCTGTAACCACAGATAGTAATGGGGAATACTCGATTTCTGGTTTAGTGCCGTCAGTATATACCATGGTGTTTTCCTCAAGAGAGATTGAAGAAGTTGTAATAGAGAATGTAAAAATTGATGCAGGAAGCAATATAATTATCAATAGAGATGTGGACTTGATAGATAAAAAGCACGTAAAAGTCGATAGACTAAACAACAAGACTGTTAACAAAGAAGTTGATGTCATTGATGCAAAGGGTATAAAAATATCGCGACATGATGTTTCAGGAGACAGTAAAATATCGGGAGTTGTAATTGATAAAAGAAAAGAGTCTTTGCAAGGTACATTTGTATTAGTTTATCTTGATGATTCCCTGGTAGGAAACACCATGACAAATGAAAACGGAAGATACTCAATTACCGGGCTAACAGCAGGATCTTATACAATTAAGTTTAATAGAATGGGTTATAAGAAGATTCAGTTCACCAATGTAAAAATCAGGGATAATGAAAGTTTAGAAGTTAATGCAAAACTTGAGGCTAATCCTATGAAAGTATCGGGGATAACAGCAAGTAATGAAAGACTAGAATCACACAGAGAAAATGAGACATCACTGGAAGACAGTAATATAAGCTCCATCGATGAACTCTTAGGGAACAGTCCCGGGACTGTTACAGTTGGTGGAGTATCTCATGCAAGAGGTGGAAGAGCTAATGAAACAACCATTATGATTGATGGGGTGCAAGTTTCTGACCCGGTTGAAGGAGGTGCATCACTTTCTGTAAGTGAGGAGGCAGTTCAGAATACAAGAGCAATGTTCTCTTTTCCGGCAGAATATGGAGATTCTCAGTCCAGTGTTATGAATATTGTCGAAAGAGGAAGAAGCAGGAGTAAGAAAAGTAAGGGTGGCGATAAATCCGGTATTAATGTTGCCGGCTGGAGCAGCAATACTGAGTACATCAAGAAAATGCGAAAGGCAGACATTGACGAGTTCTGGGAACTATATTATAAGCAGAAGAAAGAGGATTTCCGTAATCCTTACTTCTACTTCAATTCAGCTAAAGCACTGGTAGAAAAGCAGAGACCGGAAGATGCATACAGGGTATTTACTAATATGGTTGAGATTGATCTGGAGAATCCCGTTTTAATGCGTATTCTGGCTAAGAAGCTTGTAGAAATCGGCAAGTTTGAACCGGCAATCATGCTTTTTGAGGAAGTAAAGAAGCTTAGACCGGAGGAACCGCAATCATACAGAGATCTGGCACTGGCATATCAGGCAGCCGGTAAGCTCCAGATGGCTCTGGATACATTCAATCACATTATGAACAACAAATGGGAGAGGTTCTCTGAAATTAAGCCGATCATCATAAACGAAATGAACAGTATGATATCAGGGCATAAGGATCAACTGGATCTCACTGATATAAACACAGACCTGATCCATCCATTTGAATATGACGTGCGGATTGTTCTGGATTGGAGCAGCAACGACAACGATATAGATTTATGGGTTATTGAACCAAGTGGAGAAAAGTGTTATTATCAAAACAAGAACACTAAATCAGGCGGTAAACTCAGCAAAGACTTTACACGGGGCTATGGTCCGGAAGAATACACTATCAGAAAGGCCGAGAAAGGCACCTACAGGATTAAAGCCAAGTATTATTCGGAAAGCCGCCAGGAACTGACAGGCTCGGTAATCGTCTACGCTTCAATCTATACGAACTATGGTAAGACAGACCAGAAAGTTAAACGTATTGAAGTGAAGCTCAAGAAAAGCAATGATGTTATGTTTATAGGTGAAATAGAGATTTAACGTAACTCGGAAAATATATCAGGAAAGTCTATTCCGGTCGACGATCGGAGTAGGCTTTTTGGGTGGAGATTATAAAATGTGAGTGAGAAATCCCTCCTACCCGGATAAATCCTGCGGACTTCGGAGGCAAGACTCTCACTTCGTTACGAGCTCTGGGCAAGACTCTCACTTCGTTACGAGCTTGTAAATGGCACCCCCGGCGCGATTAGCTATCTCGAAGTGATACATCACTTCTCACACGCTGTTACTGCGCACCAAAATTACTATGTAATTTCGGATCCTGCTTGTAGTCGACGTTCTCATCGCGATAGAAAGTTAAAATTTTAATGTAAAATGATTAGTTACTGAACATGCAAAAGTATTGTATGGCACCCCCGGCGCGATTAGCTATCTCGAAGTGATACATCACTTCTCACACGCTGTTACTGCGCACCAAAATTACTATGTAATTTCGGATCCTGCTTGTAGTCGACGTTCTCATCGCGATAGAAAGTTAAAATTTTAATGTAAAATGATTAGTTACTGAACATGCAAAAGTATTGTATGGCACCCCCGGCGCGATTAGCTATCTCGAAGTGATACATCACTTCTCACACGCTGTTACTGCGCACCAAAATTACTATGTAATTTCGGATCCTGCTTGTAGTCGACGTTCTCATCGCGATAGAAAGTTAAAATTTTAATGTAAAATGATTAGTTACTGAACATGCAAAAGTATTGTATGGCACCCCCGGCGCGATTAGCTATCTCGAAGTGATACATCACTTCTCACACGCTGTTACTGCGCACCAAAATTACTATGTAATTTCGGATCCTGCTTGTAGTCGACGTTCTCATCGCGATAGAAAGTTAAAATTTTAATGTAAAATGATTAGTTACTGAACATGCAAAAGTATTGTATGGCACCCCCGGCGCGATTAGCTATCTCGAAGTGATACATCACTTCTCACACGCTGTTACTGCGCACCAAAATTACTATGTAATTTCGGATCCTGCTTGTAGTCGACGTTCTCATCGCGATAGAAAGTTAAAATTTTAATGTAAAATGATTAGTTACTGAACATGCAAAAGTATTGTATGGCACCCCCGGCGCGATTCGAACGCACGACCTTTTCCTTAGGAGGGAACTGCTCTATCCAGCTGAGCTACGGGGGCACTGTTTCATATACTCGAAAAACCCGTTTTTATGTCAAGATTTTATAACACCCAATACAGTTTCTCCATACTGAAAGCCATGCGAAAATAGGAAATCTCAAAAAAATATTCGAATATGCTTAAACTTCTTGACATTTATCTCTTACAGGTTTCTTTTATATTATAGCAACCTTGAATTCACTTGATTTTTGACAAATTTATCGATTTCCGGTTGTATCAAAGGTTCTACGACATTAAATTTAAAAAAAGATTATAAAGGAGTATCAATGATATTTCAAAACGAAGCAGAACTGTATCGTACATATCATTACGTTGCGGGTGTTGATGAAGCTGGACGAGGTCCTCTGGCAGGGCCACTCGTTGTTGCAGCTGTTATCCTTGGAGAAAACAAATTTATCCACGAACTTGATGACTCTAAAAAGCTCACTGAAGCAAAAAGAAACATCCTGTACGATACAATAAAAGAAGAAGCTATTGCCTGGGAAGTTTTGGCTGTACCACCTGAAGTAATTGATGAAGTGAACATCCTTCAAGCTACTCTGAACGGTATGAAAAAAGCTGTGGAAAATCTTGGTGTTAAACCTGATGTTGTTCTTATAGATGGAAATAGAATCCCGGATGATATGCAGATTACTCCAAGAGCTATTGTACGAGGAGACAGCACTTATGCTTCTATTGCTGCTGCATCGGTAATGGCTAAGGTTACAAGAGACAGAATCATGATCAAGCTGCATGAAAAACATCCTCAATACAATTTTGCCCAGAACAAAGGATATCCTACTCCGGAGCACCTTAGAGCAATTGCAAAGTACGGACTTACAGAGCATCACCGTAAATCATATAAACCCTGTCAGGAAGTTAGAATAGACTTTGAATAATATTACTGAATTATCGTATATACTTTAAGGCTGTGGATTATTCCTCAGCCTTTTTCATTTCACGGAAGATCTTGTGAGAAACATATATCCCCCACTTGTAAAGGCTTGCACAAAAAAAGAGCTGCCTGATAACAAGCAGCTCTAGCTATATAATCTTAATGATTAGTTGTTCTTAGCAAATTCATATCCTGAATCAAGAGCTTTAAGGTTAGCTTCAAGCAGTTCAGGTTTCTTTACTTTAAGGAATGATGTGAGATCATCCTTAATTGTCTGAATACTTACCAGTTCTTTTTTACCGAGAAGAACGCCGATTGAAACAACGTTGAGCACCATAAGTGATCCTGCTTCAATAGCGAAAGTAGACATTGGAGCATAAACAACTTCAACATCATCTCTGTTCAGTTTGTTAGGGCACATATCTGAGTTTGCAATAATAAGTCCCCCGGCTTTTACGTCCGGACCGAATTTGTCGAGAGATGGCTGATTAAGAGCAATAAGGATATCAGGAAAAGATACCAGCGGAGAAGCTACGGGTTTATCGGAGATAACTGTAGCAACGTTGGCTGTACCACCACGCATTTCAGGTCCGTAAGATGGAAGCCATGAAACGTTTTTTCCTTCCTGCATTCCTGCTTTCGCCAGGAATTTACCTATTGTGAGAGCACCTTGTCCACCAAAACCTGAGCATATCATTTCAGTTTTCATTATTCTCCCCCTTCTACGCCTTTATCTCTGTAGTTACCGAGTTTGAATACCGGTAACATGTTTTCTTTTGCCCATTTAATTGCTTCAACAGCATCTGTTCCCCAGTTAGTAGGACAAGTTGAGATGAATTCTACAAGAGTAAATCCTCTACCTTCCTTATTATACTGAAGTGCTTTCTTCACAGCTTTTTTAGCTTTCATTACATCCGGAGCTGAAAGAAGTGATACTCTTTCGATGAAGTAAGGAGCTGTTAAAGAATTAATCAGTTCACTTACAAGCACGGGGTATCCTATATCATCAGCATCTCTACCGTAAGGTGAAGTAGATGTTTTCATGCCCGGAAGAGTAGTTGGAGCCATTTGTCCACCTGTCATTCCGTAAATAGCATTGTTAACGAAGAATACAGAAATGTTTTCGCCTCTGTTTGCTGCGTGAATGATTTCTGCAGTACCGATAGCTGCAAGGTCACCATCTCCCTGATAAGTGAATACATGCATATCAGGTCTTGCTCTTTTCATACCTGTAGCAACAGCAGGAGCTCTACCGTGAGCAGCTTCTGCCATATCACAATCAAAGAATTTATAAGCAAATACAGAACATCCGACAGGAGCAACACCCATCATGTTATTCTGCATTCCAAGTTCATCCATACATTCTGCGATTAATCTATGTGCGATCCCGTGAGTACATCCCGGGCAGTATGTAAATTGTAAATCTGTTAACGATTTTGGTCTTGTTGCAATAACTTCCATTATTCCTCCTATAAGTACTCTTCGATTTTAGTTTTTACTTCTTCCGGAGTAAATACGATACCGCCGACTTTACCCATAAACTCAACAGGAATCTTCCCGTTTACAGCAAGTTTCACATCTTCAACCATTTGACCAAGGTTAAGTTCGAAAACCACAACCTTTTTGATGTTTTTGTGTAAAGCTTTCTTGATTGCATCGTAAGGATATGGCCAGCATGTAATAGGACGGATGAGTCCAACATTCTTGCCTTCTTCCTTAAGCTCATCAATTGCGGATTTTACGATTCTGGAAGCGGTTCCAAATGCAACACAGAGAATTTCATTGTCTTCAGCAAGATTGTAATCTTCCCAAAGTTGTTCATTCTCTGTAATTTTTTTATATTTTTTATCAAGTTTAAGAACATGTTGTTCAAGTACTAACGGATCAATCTCAAGTGAGTTAACCTCATGATGGTGATGGTTAGGACCATCTTCGTTGGGATACATACACCAGTCAAGATGCTGGTTATTTAATGCTTCAATTTCCTCATCAGTTTTTGCAGGTTTGAACTCTACAGGTTCCATCATCTGGCCAAGAAGACCATCTGAAAGAATCATTACAGGGTTACGATATTTATCAGCAAGATCAAACGCCTGAGCTGCCATGTCAGCAAATTCCTGAACTGAGGCAGGAGCAAGAACGATCATTCTGAAATCACCGTGTCCGCCACCTTTAGTAGCCTGGAAGTAATCTCCCTGAGCCGGCTGAATATCACCAAGACCAGGTCCGCCACGCTGAACGTTAACAATTACTGCAGGAAGATTAGCACCTGCAATGTATGAGATACCTTCTGATTTAAGTGAGATACCAGGAGAAGAAGATGATGTCATAACACGTTTTCCACATCCCGATGCACCGTAAACCATATTGATTGCTGCCACTTCAGATTCTGCCTGAAGGAATGTTCCATCAACTTTCGGCATCATTCTTGACATGTATTCTATTAATTCACTCTGTGGAGTAATAGGATAAGCAAAATATAAACGACATCCTGCACGGATTGCTGCTTCTGCTACAGCTTCATTACCTTTCATTAAGACTTTCATATTTCCCTCCATTATTTTTCGATTGTGATTGCTACGTCCGGGCATACTGTGTAACAGAATTTACAGGCAATACATTTGTCCTGATCTTTGCATTCTGAATAGTGATAACCTTTAGCATTAATGTTTTCTGAGAATTGAAGGATTTTCTTCGGACAAGCTTCTATACAGAGCCCGCATCCTTTACAATAGTTTGGATCAATAGTAACTCGAGCCATTACTTTCTCCTTTTTAATGGATTATTGTTCTAATTTTAATGCAAATACAGGCAGAAAATTGTCAATAGATATTTTTATTTCGATATCACAAACTGTACATGCGTGTATAACGAAATTGTATTACAAAAATTTTCTGCATTTAACTTGATTCATAATTGTATAGCTTATAGAGACTTCCAATATGAAAGCTTCACAATATAGTAAAACAGAAATAAAAAGTGCAAGATAAAGCCAGTAAAAATTAAAACCGTTAAATATTAGTGTACTCCAAACTAGTAATCATCATTTTTCCGTTCAAAGCTACTGCATATCTCCTGAGAGTTTAATAACCCGATACAAAATCCGGCAACTACCAGCTTGGAGAAAAACAGAATCATATCATTAGCTGTAACTATAGTATACTCCATCCCGTTGATGAAAATCATGGTATCTCTAAGAATGTAAAGTGATGCAGCAATTGTACCTGTAACCCCTGCCCAGAAATATCTTTTGAATATCCACCAGCTGCAAAGCACGAAGTAAACAGAGAATATCCCAATCCCGATAAATGGCTTTACAAAGTAAATACCAATATTTCCCAGAATACGACCAAACATTCTGAAGTAATCTTCAGGATCGTTAAAATGGATAACATTAAGGCTATCACTGTCCATAAGGAAGTGAAGTAAATTTGCTATTCCACCTATTAGCAGAACACATGCTATTAAATTTATAATTATTTCTTTGTATTTTCTCATAATCCTGTGCTGTTAAATTAGATTTTGTCACGATATACTAAATCAATTTTTCATGTTCGGAAATTTAGTCAAGTTTATATTTTTTAAAAGAGAGCTATTTGTGAATACACATTCAATACATTGCGCTGTAAAGAGATATAGACACACTTATAATATCCTCAATTAATAGCTAGATTATCATGAAAATCCCTTCTCTTATGTAAGAAATTTGATCAATATCAGAAACCAGCCAGATAAATAACTATATCTTACCGTTCGATTGTTGAAAATAATTTTTCCATGGGAAAACTATATCGTCAGCTCAATCTGTCACAATTGATGCCATTCTGACTATCCTACTGGTCACTTTCATAAATATAAATGACTATTCCGGTAGTCGCCACACCCCGCATACCTGCAACGAAGTTGTCCTGAGGTGCTTCCTAATAATGACATAAAGAAAACAGGGCTACCGCATATGAACGGTAGCCCTATAAGATCTCAATTGTCTAATTAATTCATTCCTGATGATGCTTCTTCGCTCAGTTCCTTCCTTCTGCTCAGTTTAAGCAGCAGTGTAGAAACAGCAAAGCCGAACAATGGGAGTATCAGCAATTCCACAAAGTAGATTTCTTTAATGAATACGGATAATCCACAAATTAATAGAACAGGCAGCAAATCAAGAAAAAACAACTTGATATTCTTGTATACTTTCATCATTTTAAAATCATATACAAAACCGCATAGATATAAGAAAACTCTCCAGACATATCTGTTCTGTACCACCATATCAAATCTTTGCTTATCCATAAGAAACATTGCTGCCAAAAAGATAATTGATAATAATGTAATGATCCTTACAACCCAAATCAATGCTTTCATTTTTTCCTCTCATATAAATATCTATATGAAATAGATACTAATTATCTACTCCAAGAACATTATAACCTTCAGGTTTCCCAATCTGATAGCAGCCAATCTGCATTTACATGAACTTTCTGCAACACCAATGATAGCCTTAGTAACTCTTTGTAGACTGTCATTATTTATTCATAATGCTCACCTGTCCATCTTTTATAACAATCATACTGTTATCATCCAAAATCCCATAATCTTCAGAATTAATATGCAATTTGCTACCGGAAACTTCTATTCCATAAGGTCCACATATGAAATACTCATACTTTACCTTGTCTTTCTCACCTATAATCATAAATGAGTTATTGTAAAAAGGATAAACAATGAGAGAAAAGCTTCCAATATTGACATTATTCGATATTTGATTTTCAATCGGGATTACTCCATTAATCCTAACATTATCTAATACACTCAATTTTTCATCATCAACAAATAAAGAATCATTCTTTATTGAAATTTTGTTTTTCGACGCTACAATTCCATAGAAATTACCATCAAACTTAATCAGTCCATTAGATATCATCAAACTTTTTTCGCCATATGTTATCATATCTATTTTTTTATAATCAGATACAATGGATTGAGTTGCAATACTATCCGTTTCCTCTTCAATGAAAATTTCATATTCTCCTACATTAACAGTTTCAACCGAAAATAATAGGGAGAAAACTATAAAAATCAGGAACACATATACTGTCTTTTTCATCAGTTACCCATCTCCTTTTCAATATTCTTTATTGATTTTTTTACTAAATCAATATCTCTTTGATAATCAGCAAAACCTTCGACATGTATAATCCTGTTTCTTCTCATCACAACTAACCAAAAATTGCAATTACTATTGTTTTTCTTTAGAATCTCAGTATTTCTACCATCTGCATCAAAAAGGATTCTTGTATTATGCACAAGCAATGACTTTATTGCTCCAATTTTATTTTTCGTTTCTTTATGAAAATAGTCCTCAATCAATAAACAAGTTGACAGTGAATCTTTTTCAGTATAGCTATTCAAAATGCTCAATAAACCTGAGTTACATGAAGAGCAAGTATAAACAGAAGTAACACACAGTAAGATTGCTCCATCTTTTGTAAACAAAAGATCATCAGAGCTAACAATATTCATATCAGTATCAAAAATTGGAAACTTAAAAAACACAGTATCTACTAGCTCAGAAAAGTCACTTTTTCTTGTTATTTTTTCACTGTAGTCAATCTCAACAGCCATCATCCTTGCTATTGTTAATACCATTAATATAGAACAAATAAGTTTCATTATATCTCCAATTTGTTTTCTACAAAGTAGATTGATCCACTTTTATTTTTAAATCCGGATAAGATCTTTCTATCAGCATCAAAATGAACAGGAATGAAATCAATTGGAATCTTATACTCACTTTCATCACTATCTATCAATGACTTCACTATAATGAAACTTTCTTTACTTCCTTTTACTTCTTTAAGCTTCTTTGATCTTCTGTAATAAAGCAGCAAAACACCTTCTTCATTATCAATGAAGACCTTCTCTACTTGAGAATAAGTATCGAACTTACCAGGTTTAAAATTTTCCCGATTAATTATCTCACGATCTTCTTTTCTGAGTTTTTTTATTGTGTCAATTGTCCCTATTCGCTTTTCTTGATTATCAGTGATATCAAAGACTTCTGTTCCATAAGAATTTACTGCTAATACCATATCCTTGTATTCTAATACAAAGATATTATTGTAAATGTTTTCTGTCTCGATAGACTCGAAAAGAGAAGCCCCCAATCTATCACTATCATCTACATTATTGATAAATGAGAACATTTTCTTACTGTTGTCTTCTCTATAATCTGCACAGGATACTAACCTCTCAACTATTTTTATATCTTTGCTTTGAGGATAGTTTACATCCAACATGATTTCGCCAATAGCTAACATCTTTGAGTCTAACTCAGATCCGCTAGGATTTGATAAATATATTTTGCTTTCATCAACCAAGAACACAGGCGCTCGAGCTATATTATCAAGATTTATCGAGTAATCGAAAATCAATTTATCTTTTTGCAGATAAAAAACATTTATTCTTTGTGTTTTAATATCCATTAAGAACAGTTTGGCATTATTTGAAATTGCTGAGAACAATATATTCACAGAACCATTCTTATATCCATCTTCGAATTTTATAGGTTTTGCGATATTTGTATTGGCATTATATAGAAAATACTCATCAGCGGTTATGGTTGCTGGGTTTATAGCTTTTACATCATCACTACTTTTTCTCAGTGATACAAAAATAAAATCTGAACTGTCTATCATTGTTGAACTGACAGAGTTAAAGTCTTGAACAGTATTAAGTACAAACAGTTCTCTTTCCATAACAAGCCCCATTCCATATATATATGGCACACCAATGAAAATTGCTATCAAAGCAAAAATTACTTTCATAAAAACTCCAATATGGGAGCTTTTGAAGCTCCCATATATTACTTTATCATTAAAGTGTGTTGATACTAGTCAGTTTGATAGCTATCGTAAATCCCTCTTAATCGAACATACTCAGATCCACAATTTGTTCCATTGGGCACACAGATATAGTAAAGTAAATCTTTACCAACAACATAGTTTCCCATCTTCTGATTACCTAAAAGAGATTCCATTACATCCATTTGTGAGAAAATAGTTTCTTCTCCTTCATATGTTTCTGTCCCCTCGGTTGTAACCACGTACATAACTTCAATTCCTTTGGACTTATCGATATTGATTTCTAATGATTGAAATACTGGATCACCAGCCCAAATAAAAGCTGATAGAATAAGCATTGCTATAATAAAAATGTAAACTTTCATTTTTTCCTCTTCTTCTTCATTAAAGATTAAATACATAAAATGTGATAAAACTTGTAGATTTTCTTTCATCTGAGTTTCACACATACATTAAACAACATGCTCACGTAAGCGAGCAAATGAAACTATACTTCTTTTTTAAGTCAATATTTTTTTAGTAAAAAACTGTGGATATTTCCCATTTTCCGAGAAATTTTGAAATAATATCAGAGAACGGTGACTTCTTTCTTACAACGTCTTATTTCTCCTTTTATTTCTTAATTCTTCAAAGTCAATAACCTTGTCGCATATGAACAGTAGCCCTGTAATATCTCAATTGTCTAATTAATTCATTCCTGATGATGTTTCTTCGCTCAGTTCCTTCCTTCTGCTCAGTTTAAGCAGCAGTGTAGAAACAGCAAAGCCGAACAATGGGAGTATCAGCAATTCCACAAAGTAGATTTCTTTAATGAATACGGATAATCCACAAATTAATAGAACAGGCAGCAAATCAAGGGAACATAGTATAAAACTTCTGTAAGTCTTCATTAATTTAATTTCATGCACAGAACCACATAAATACAAGTAGATTCGCCAGACATATCTGTTCTGCACCACCATATCAAATCTTTGCTTATCAATAAGAAACATTGCTGCCAAAAAGATAATTGATAAAAATGTGATGATCCTTACAACCCAAATCAATGCTTTCATTTTTACTCCATTATATAATCTTAGTTAAAAAAGTGAATAGAATCAGTATCACAATCTGTTATATCCACCAGTTGATTAACACCAATGCTTATGCAAGCAAACCAACACAATGAAATTTTTCCATGTACGTCAAGTTAATCGTTATAAAGCCTGCTTTTCTATTATTTCCCGAAAACGATTGACATAAAAACCGAGCTAAATCTCTTGTATCATTGGAGGTTTCTCAATGAAGAAAACTAATATTAGAAACTTTTGTATAATAGCTCATATTGATCATGGTAAATCGACACTGGCTGACAGACTGCTCGAAACGACAAAAGTTATTGATGTTAACTCAGGAGTAGATCAGATACTCGACGATATGGATCTGGAACGCGAAAGAGGGATTACAATAAAATCCCACGCCATCCGAATGCCGTACACACATAATGGTGAAGAATATATTCTTAACCTGATAGATACTCCCGGACACGTTGACTTTTCCTATGAAGTCTCAAGAAGTCTTGCTTCCTGCGAAGGTGCTCTGCTTCTCGTAGATGCTTCTCAAGGTATTGAAGCTCAGACAATGAGCAACATGTATCTTGCTATGGAAAACAATCTGGAAATTGTCCCTGTTCTCAATAAGATAGATATACCAAATGCAGACATAGAAGGCGTTCTCCACGAGATTGAAGAAACTATCGGGATTGATTCCGAAGAAGTCTACAAAATCAGTGCAAAACAGAACATTGGTATTGAAGAACTGCTGGTTGGAGTTATCGAGAAGATACCATCACCTCAGGGTGACGAGAATCTTCCTCCTCAGGCATTGATTTTCGATTCTTATTATGATGTATACAGAGGCGTTGTCGTTCTTATTAGAATGTATGACGGTACTCTGAAAAAAGGTGATCAGATTAAATTCATGTCCAATGGCAAGTCATTCCTGATCGAAGAAATAGGGCATCTCGGTATAGTACTTGATCCGGGTGACCAGCTTTCCTCCGGTGAAGTGGGTTACATTATCGCAGGCATTAAAAACGTTGGTGATGCTATGGTCGGTGACACTGTTACTCTGAAGAAAAACGGATGCGAAAAAGCACTTCCGGGATTTCAGGAACCAAAACCAATGGTATATTCGGGTATCTTCCCTATTAACGGAGATGATTATGAGAATCTGGTAGATGCCATGGCAAAACTGGAACTTAATGATGCTTCTCTAGTATATGAGAAAGAAAACTCGCTTGCTCTCGGTTATGGATTCCGTTGCGGCTTCCTAGGTATGCTGCACCTGGAAATTGTTAAAGAAAGGTTGATGCGAGAATATAACATCCCTATTATCACTACAACTCCAAGTGTTAAGTTTGTGATAAAGCTCAACAATGGAGAAGAGATTATTGTCTACAATCCGGTTGATTTTCCTGATCCCGTGAATATTAATTATATTCTGGAACCGATAATGGATGTAGAGATTATTGTTCCTACGGAATATGTCGGTAATATAATGAAGATTACTCTGGATCGACGCGGTATTCAGAAAGACATGCAGTACATCGACGAAAAGAGAGTTGCTCTGCATTATGAAATGCCGTTAATCGAAATAATTTTTGATTTCTATGATAAACTTAAATCAGTCAGCCGCGGCTATGCTTCCTTAGATTATTCTTTCCGCGAAAACAGGAAATCAAATATAGTTAAAGTTGATATTTTAATAAACAATGAAAAAGTTGATGCCATGTCATTCATGTGTCATGATGAGAAAGCTTACAACTGGGGTAAAAGTGTAACAGAAACCCTGAGAGAAGTTATTCCGAGACACTTATTTAAAATTGCACTTCAGGCATCAATAGGCAGTAAAATCATTGCCAGATCTACTATTTCTGCAATGAGAAAAAATGTGACTGCAAAATGCTATGGTGGTGACATCACCAGAAAGAAAAAGCTTCTTGAAAAACAAAAAGAAGGTAAAAAACGAATGAAGGAAGTTGGATCGGTTAATGTTCCTCAGGAAGCCTTCCTTGCTGTGCTTAAAACTGACAGAACCTAGAACTGAAATTGCAAAGGAGAAACAATGAATAAAGGCGGAAACTTAAGAGTTGGAGTTTATGTTGATGTGTCTAATATTGCACTTAACGGCGGCTATGGAATACAATATGATGTCCTGAGAGAATTTGCCTGCCGTAACCGTGGAACGGCAATCCGACTTAATGCCTATGTTGCATATAATGCTGAAGAAGCAATACATAATAGTGAATATAAAAAGAAAGCTCTGAACTTCCATGCTGTACTCAGAGATTACGGATATAAAGTAGTTATAAAACAGGTAAAATGGTTTGTTGATGAGAAAGGTCAGCTTTACGCAAAAGCAAATGCTGATCTTGATATGGCTGTTGATGCACTGATGCAGTCTGAGCGTCTGGACTATGTTCTGATGGTAACAGGAGACGGTGATTTTGTTCAGGTAGTAAGAGCTTTGCAGAGTAAAGGCTGCCGGGTAGAAGCTCTTGCTTTCGAGAACGTTTCACATGAACTGAGAAACGAAACTGACGTATTCTTTTCAGGGTATTCTGTTCCTGATCTGCTGCCAATCCAGAAAAACGAGGAATCACACATCAAATGGGGAGAACTGAACAGCAGAGTAAGAGGAATCTGTTATGCATACTACCACGACAAAGGATTTGGTTTCATGCGAGTTATGAAACACCTTTCCGGAGGTACCTGGATAACTGACTCAAGAGATGAAGGCTCTCCATATATTACAGCTTTTGTTCACCACTCACAATTCCCTGAGGATATCGATCTCAAGCATCTTCCAAACAGGGAACAGATTTTTGAATTCAAGATTGTCGACAGTGAAAAAGGTATTCAGGCTGTTGATATCTCATCGGTATATCATTATTAATGAAACAAAGCACTAATAATCTGACAGAAGGAAGCATTTTTGGTAATCTGATTAAACTCTCGTTACCGATAATGCTTTCTAATTTTGTTCAGGTTTTTTACAATTTAACAGATACTTTCTGGCTTGGAAAGCTGGGAGAAAAAGCAAAAGACGCAGTTGCCGTTACCGGACTGGCATTCCCGCTTGTTTTCTTTATCTCATCTTTCGCTGTAGGCTTTACTGTAGCCGGAACAGCTCTCATCTCTCGAGCAGTCGGGGAAAACAATCATGAAAAGGTCAAACTCGTTGCCGGTCAGTTTTTCATAATTACGATTCTATGTATGCTGACATTTGCTGTTTTAGGATATACGTGTCTTGACCCGATATTGAAATTTCTTGATACTCCTGAAGAAATCTTTGCTGATGCCAGTAAATACATCCTGATCATCCTGAACGGTATGATATTCATGTTTGTTTTTCTGAGTTATCAGAGCGGTGCTCATGGAGTTGGCGATACCTGGTCTCCGATGATCATCCAGCTTATTTCAATATCTATAAACTTTGTTCTGGATCCGCTATTAATATTCGGACTTGGATTCTTTCCGAGAATGGAAATATATGGGGCAGGTTACGCAACGCTGATTGCCAGAATATCTGCATCAATCCTGGCGGTATGGTTCCTGTACAGCAGAAACCGAATACTTATACCTCATGTCTCAGATCTTAAACCTAGACTAAAGTTAATGCTGACTATTCTTAAAATAGCTATCCCGGCATCAGTATCACAATCTATAACCAGTTTTGGGTTTATACTTCTGCAGGGTTTCGTGAATACTTTCGGAACAGTGGTTATGAGTGCTTATTCAATCTGTAATAGGATGATTGGATTCTTTATGATGCCTGCCATGGGTATAAGCAATGCTCTGGCTACAATTGTAGGTCAGAATCTTGGTGCAGAGAACGTAACCAGAGCTAAACACAGCTTTCATATTGCCCTGATAGCTGTTCTGGGATTTCTGGGCCTGGGAGGAATAATCCTCTTCACCTCCGGAACATACTTGACTCAGTTCTTCATCAACGATCCGGAAGTTGTAGCAATCGGGCATACAATGTTCAAGATAGTTTCTCCCGCATCAGTCGTATTTGGAATAGTATTTGTTCTCTGGGGAGTTTTTAACGGTTCAGGTTATACACTACCGGTAATGGTAATAAATATAACAAGACTCTGGGTTTTGAGAATACCGCTCACATATATTATATCCGGCAAAGCTGCAGAAATACTTGAGCGATATAATGTTATCATGCCTGGTTTTATGAACAGTGTTATTTTGGATTCAGAACCATACAATTCCTTGTGGTATGCAATGCTGATTTCCAATATTGTAACAGCTTTCCTTGGGATATATCTGTATGTAAAAGGTAAGTGGATGCACATCAAACATGACTATTAGTAAAACATGAAGTTTTTCAAATCGACATTTTTTTATCAAGTAATAATTCTAAAAAATTACACCACAAAACAATAAAGTCCATTGACAAAAAAGATGTTTGTATTATAATTGTTCAATAAAGAAACGTAATGAGGAATATAATGCCATTAAAAGAATACCAGCAATATCTTGTTAAAGAAAGTGAAATGGTCAAGAAGATCAGATATATTTACAGATTTCCCAATAACTTTGGACTGTCCCTTGATGTCTATAAAGACGGATTAATGGACTGTGAATGTTATACAGGTTACTGGGACAACGGTAAATGGACTAAAGATGTTGTTCGTATGCCCCTGAATAATAAACTTTTTATTGAAGATGAAGAAGATGCAGCTCCTATTATGGATAAGATCATTAAACTTCCTGATTCTAAAAAGTATTACGAATACATTGGATTGATAGATCAAGACAAGGAAAACGAACTTGGATACAAGAAACATGCAGTTGTTACATTCCAGAACGGAAATACAGAAGCACTGAAAGAAATACTTGTTAATCTTATTGATATTCATCAGGAAGAAATCAGAAAACTCAGCGAAGTACTTAAACTTTGCTAAACAATATATATCACTTTTGTAGCCCGGAGTTATTCTTCGGGCTTTTTTATGATATTAGTTAAAATGGCTGCAGCAAAAAAGATTAAAATTATTACTGAACATCTCATTGATTTCTCCTCAGTTATTTATGACAAGACAATCACTATTGTTAAGATGTAAAGCTGATATTTACTGGTTGTTTATTTCTTGATTATTCAATCTACTATTGCATATGACAGCTATATCATGTTATAGGCTCCGAATCTCACTATACTGTCTACAGCTATTTTAGGGTACTATTGACTCTGATTACCGGAACGAACATCTCATCTTCTGATAAACCACCGTGATAGCCAATAAAGTCTGGAACCTGCTCACCATAAACAGCATCACATAAAATAGAATTATCCTTGAATAATCCAATAAAATCCCCAACCCTGTCATCAAACTTAGAATTCTTTTCAGCAATACCGAAAATGCCTGATTCTATTGCCTCTTTTCTGGTAATCAATTCAACTCGTTCACTGAAATTATTTTTTACATATTTTCTGAATTTCTCAACACAATCCGATTTCACGTAGAAGTAAGGTGCTCTCGGTTCTCCGCATAATGGCAGTATAAGACATTCATGCAGTTCAGGGTGATCAGTCAGAAAAATCTTTTTGTTCTGATCAA
Source organism: Cloacimonadales bacterium (SeqCode) (assembly GCA_942492065.1). Lineage (GTDB taxonomy): Bacteria > Cloacimonadota > Cloacimonadia > Cloacimonadales > JAIOQZ01. Next base: position 284,997 of record CALODV010000013.1, read on the forward strand.
CATTAATATGCCCGTGATCAGCAGTTATTACTATCTCAAAGTCCTTTCCTGCAAAGCTTTGAACCAGATTTTCTATTCTATTGTTAAGATCGAGCAGATGAGAAGTAGACTCTTCAGATTCGGTTCCTGTCTGATGACAAAGCTTGTCGTAATATGACCAATAGGCATATACAAACTTATCATCTTCAGAAATATTGACAGCTGTGTGAATATTGTCAAAAAACTCATCAAGGTCATTATATCCCATCTTAACTGAATCTCCACAGGCAATAGATGAGAAAACAGAATTTATGATTTTTTCAGGACTGATGTAATACGAGGTCCTTTTAATCTGAGGAAAAACACTCTTGAAGTTATATACAGCATCCCCCGGAATATTGTATTCCTCGAACACATATCTTGGACTGAAAGGTAAAGCGAGAGAAGCCGCACCAAGCTCTCGCATGTACATGTACCAACCGGTTACGGCATGTTCCAGAGGAGCAACACCACTAACAAAACTTGTGATCGCAGCAGCTGTTGTAGTGGGAAAAACAGATGTGATTCGCTGTTTTAAATGATTATTAAGGAACTTAGCAGAGTTTAATGCTTTCACCTGATTGTACCCCATTCCATCCAGAATAATAAACACAATGTTTTTCTTCTTTTTAAGTGCCTTTATATCAAAATCTTTCAGTTCACCTGTATGCAGGTTTCCGCCCATTGACTTTACCAGAGAACTTACAAGATTGATTATACTGTTGTTCTCATACTGTGGATAATTCACAACAACTCCTTTAAATCCAAATTAACCTTATATAATAATCATAGTAGTGTTTTCGTCAAGCAGGAAATTGAATTATCGGTATCAGATGTTATTTTCTCTTATTAATGCTGCTACTTTTGCACTGTCGAAATATGTGAATCTGCATATCTCATCTATATCCAATCCTTCCTTGTGAAGACGTACTGCCAGATATTCCAATGACTCCCCCACTTCAATTATATGTCCATCCGGATCGTAAAATCTCATGACTAACTGCCTCCACGGCTGTTCTCTCGGCTCATGAATAAACTCAACATGATTGTCTTTCAGCTTATTGAAAAGGTCGTTTACTTTATTTTCCTCAAAGTATAGCTCAAAACTGTTTGATTTGTGCAGGATTTCTTTCCCGTTTATCAGATTTTGAAAGTGTTTTCTGTCATGAATGGCAAAACCGCCCTCAAAAGCAACATTCTCACCATAGTCTTCAGTGACTTTCATTCCCAGAATTTCTTCATAGAACTTTCTTGAGCGTTCGACATTTTCTACTGCAATTAAAGAGCACACATATCTCATAGATTTACCTCATCTTATTATATCATCTAACATAATAACTCGTTTTTGATTATCCATCAAATTTCAATCATTTTTCTTACTGAAAGTTTTTTGCTCAATATATTTCTTGTAATATAGACAAAAAAAATGTATCAGTTCTAAATTTACTTAATTTTTCTACAAAAATATTTCGGGATTAATATGAGATTATCAGCAAAATTCACAGATAAAAAACTAATGATTGCCTTAGTTATTGTTGTTCTTTCAGTTCTGATTTACCTTTCATACTACATATACCTGTTCATACCTTCGCGGGATACTATTAAAGATCATATTCTGAAAGAATTCATTGCTAAGTCAAAAACAAAAGCAATAATATTTGAAAATACTTTATCTCAGTATATTCAAGGTGCGAACAGTTTAAGCAGCAGATCAATGATAAGACTGAAGATTATAGATTTTTACGATAAAAAGATAAGTGTTGAACAGTTGAAAAGCTATACACTCCCCAAATTCAAAGATGGAGTTGAAGCTCTGGAATACTTTGTTTATGCCCGGTGAGAGATTATTGAGGAGAATGAAAGATCAAGCAATTTAAACTATCAATATGAAGTAGAGTTAAGAAAAAAACGGCAATATAATTATTACTCATATCAGTGAAGACGTTGGGGACTTTAATGGTCTCAAAGCATATTTTTGTATTATTCGGGATATTACAAGACAGAAGGAATTTCAGTAAACAATGAGAACAAACATACAGCAAGGTCACGCATCAGGATACCTCATAACAATGTGTGCCAGCTGCCAATCAATAAAAGATGATGAAAAAGGAGAAAATCCATGGGTTAAGCCTGCCGAATACATTACTGAAAGGCTTCCGGATGTTCAATTTTCACACGGTATATGCCCTGACTGTGCTGCAAGGCTTTACCCGGAGGTCAACAGAAGGAAATTAAAAGAAGACACTGATAATCTTGTTTGAAGTATCATACTGCAATTAAGATTACAATATTCAACACTATTTATCCCGCACTACCCATAACTGCAACAAAACATGCACCTACCAGAATCAGTGCGAGTAATGGACTTAGTATCAAACCTAAAAGCAAAAAATACTGCTTCTTTCTAATACTAATATAAACAATACCAAGTACTACTAATATTGTTAAAGCATAAATTGTGTATGCTAAAAAAACATTTGATACTACTGATGAGTTTGTTTGCGGTATTGCAATGACAAATATTAATGCAATCAGCACTGCACCTATAATAGCCCCAATAATAATATCTTTAAATTTTCTGTCAGTTTTGTTTTCTTTAAAAGAAAAATCCTGTTGTTTATCCATATAAACTCCTTTGGGTTCTTAATCCTACAATGTGTATATCCAGGTGAAAGTACAGGCTCCAAAAATCAAAGCAAACACAACAACTGCTGAAATAAATCCATAAAACTGCGCACGGTTTTTCCCTCGAAGCCAGAAGAATACACATAATGATGCATAAACTAAGCCCATAATAATTATCAGAGTATTGGGCACGGAACCATCATCAATAATCTTTGGTAATCCAAACATTATGAATATAACAAAAAAAGCTATTAATAACAGCAATCCAATGAGCAATCCCTTAAAAAAAATGTTTTCTTTTTGAGTTCATAAAATCTTATCCTTATCTCTTAAGAATGAAAATTCGCAATTTAACTGAATGGAAATATCAGACAGCTTCCGAAAAGTAAAAGACCTGCCAAAGCCTATGATCAGTCCTATACCCTTATCCAATTCACTTAAAACTCTTATCATGTAGAAAATATTAAAAGCATAGAATCCGAGAAATAGCACATCAATAATAATAACACCTATCATCTTCAATCCCAGAATAGGTGCTAAAACATTGAATAATGATAAGATAAATATGCTTATTACTCCTAAAACCAAACCATTTATAAATTCTTTTTTTTCAAAATCCACTGTTCATCCTGATTTGTATTTACATCAGTGTAAATATACAAGCTCCAAAAATTAATGCAAACACAGCTATTGCTGAAATAAATCCATAAAACAGCGCACGGTTTTTTCCTCGAAGCCATAACAATACACATAATGATGCATAAACTAAGCCAAGAATAATTCTGAGTGTATTGGAAATAGATCCATCATCAAAGCCGTTTGGAAAGCCAAACATAATGGAAACAACAAAAAAAGCTGTCAGTAACAGCAATCCAATAAGCAACCCCTTAAAAAACTGTTTCCTGTTTAAGCTCATAACATATTCTCCTGCTATTCCATAAACGCGACTATTATAATCCATTTAGATCAAAAAAGTGAATTTAAAACCTCCAGAAACAAGCGCCGAATAGCAATAAACTGACGATTGAGGAAAAAAAATATGTAAACATCATTCTATATTTCTGTTTGATATACATAGGAATAGCGGCAGCTATTATTACAAGCAAGCCTATAATAATCTTATACAATTTTACAGGGAAGACTCCCATTAAAACTATGGCTACGGCAATACCAATTCCCAATCCTGCAACTAATTCGGCATCTTCACTCATTTTCTTTGACACACTCTCTCCTCTTTTTCTCAAGCACATACTTAATGTTAATAAACAGCAGCGCTCCGACAGATATATACTGGAACATAGTAAAACCGTAATAATAGACACTCTCCCGCAGATATTCCTCAAAAAATCTGAACGTGAAATATGAATTCATCAGCAGATAGAAAAGAAATCCGGGTTTTGCTTTCTTCCTTAGTTTCATCAGAACAGCAAACATTATAAGCATAAAGATAATCTCATAAATCTGGGTTGGATGCCGCATAACACCATCACCCAGCTCAATCCCCCAGGGTAGACATGTCTCATGACCATAGCAGCAGCCCCGTAAAAGACAGCCCACTCTCCCTATTGCTACACCGATTGCTATAGCCGGAGCAAAGAAATTGCCTTTCTTTTCCTTAATCCCAAGTTTGCGTTTTGTTAGAATTACTGCAAGAGTTCCACCGACCAATCCTCCGGTAATAGTCCTGCCTGCCAGAATCGGTCTTATATCAGGTAATGCCTGAACTATCTGCCGGAAATGCATAATCCAGATGGGCAGTTTAGCTCCAAGTACTCCTCCAATAAACGCTGCAATCAGCACAATAAAAGAGTTATCGCTCATCTTCTTGTCTTGTGCAGAAAGGTGCTTGTATACAATAAATCCGACAATTATTCCCAGTGAAACAAACACCTCATATGAACCCAGTTTGAAGTTACCAATTTCAAGCAGATAAGGCTTTATTCCCCAGTTTTCGGGATGGCTGTGGCTGTCAATCATTCGACTTCCTTACAGAGCAGCAACCACCTTTGACACAGGAATAAATCTTTTCTCCCGGACAAAATCCAAATGAACTGACAGTCTTCATAATGGCAAAAATCAACACAGCACTCCAGGCAAAAAACAGGTTCAGGTAGACAAGTAGAAGACATATCCCGCTGAAACAGGATGCCAGAGTATGAACAAATCTCATTGCATCGGCATTGACGATAACTTTCGGTGATTTTATAAGTAAACCAGCTGTGTAATTATACAGCAGAATCATAGGAGCTCTGTTAATCTTCAGCAAAGCTGAAAGCACGAAGATAACAAACACAATACCCAGCAGTATTTTAATCTTAAGTATGAAAGCTATCCAGAGCATTGCTGCCACACCGAATTTACAGAACTTCAAAGAATATTTGTTTATTTCCATAATCTTACCTTTGGGAACAGCATTCCAACTTCTTTTTGGTACTGCCTGTATTCAGAGAATTTTTCCCTCAATATATTTTCTTCCTGTTTTGCCCGGTAGTACATAGCTGGGATAAAGATAACAGTGGTAGCAATAAAACACAGATAATTAGAATAGATCAGACCTGCACCGAAGAACATCAGAATTATAGAAGAATATAACGGATGCCTGACAACCTGGTACATCCCTTTTCTTGAGAAAGAATGATCATCATATATCCTTATGTGGTTGCCCCAGTTTTTACCAAGATTCAGTCTACCCACAATATTAGCAGCACAGCCGGCAATTACAAAGAACATACCCACAGCAATAGAAATATTCAGAAGAGGATTCTCTATCCTGTATCTGCCTATACCGAACATCAGAATAAAATACATGGCAACAGCAAAAGCAGACATTGATCCGGTTTCCACGATGCTCTTTTTTTCTTTATTCACCTTCTGCTCTCTACTGTTCATAAAGTTATAGATTATGGATATTGAAAGTGCCATAACGCTCAGCCCAACAGATAAATTAGCTATTTTGAAAAACATTATTAATCCCTGTAGAACATGTTGTACGCAGAAAATGGAATCCGCCTGAGATCCTCCGTTAATATATGAACGCATTCTTTCTGCATGGATTTCAGATCAAAGTTGTATTTATCTACAAAAGAAGTTACACTGATACGGAATGTGTTTGTATTTATGTATTTAAGCTTTTCTTTTTTTGACTTGAATGCAAAGCTGACAGGGATGATCGACTTCATATCTTTCAGAAAATTCATGCAGCTGCAGGTTCCTTCAATTGAGGATACAGATTCTTTTACCTTCTTCTTGATGATTCTATCCGCATCAAACGCAAAAGTATTATCTATAAGCGGAAGGTAATCTTCTATCTTCACGTTTCTGGTAACAGGTACAAACTGACCTTTCACTTTGCTGAGATATGTCACACCTACCCGTTCAACATTGCAGGGAAGCGGCACTATATCACCCTTTTGAAATACATCCGGAAGCTGGTTCTCAATACTGCGAATCACTCCGGACAGAGTAATCCTGTCAGATGTTGCCTCTTTGTTAAATCTGCCAAAATATGCTACAGGCTGAAGATTAACTCCACGCACTCCTTCTGTTTCCATACCGAACTCAATAATCTTGCCAAGCTGGTGATCATTTAACCCTTTCTGAACAGTTACCACAAGCGTTACGGGAATTTTGAACATAGTCAGCACTTTCACAGCGTTCAGTTTTTGTTCCAGAATATCTCTGCCACGTAAAGTTCGGTATATTTCCGAATCAAAACCATCAAACTGGAGATATACTTCAAATCCCCCTTCGAATTTGCTGAGATCTGAGACAAACTCCAGATCATCTGCAATGCGCAATCCGTTAGTGTTCAGCATCACATAGCGTATTTTCTTCTTACGAGCCATTTCTATGATTTTTATTATATCCGGGTGGGTTGTCGGTTCTCCCCCGCTGATCTGCAGAATCTCTGCTTCTCCACCTTCACTCTGCACAAAGAAATCCAGCATTTTACTGATTCTATCCAATGACATGAAGCTGCCTGAATCACTCTTAGCATAACACACCGGACAATTCAGGTCGCAATTTTCAGTGATCTCGACTAACCCAATGCAGGTATGCTGATCGTGCTCAGGGCACAGTCCGCAATCCCATGGACAACCTTTTTTTATCTCTGTCTGAATCTCTGAAACAGTTCCGGGCTTATCGTACTTCCTTTTGTTCAGGTAATACTCTATGTCCACTTCAAAAAGTTCTTCGGTTATACCGTGTTCCTCGCAGTTTTTTTTCAGATAGACCTTGTTATCTCTGAAAATAATCTTTGCAGGAATTCTTTTATTGCACTCGGGGCAGATACTTATTGTAGCCTCGTGATATTTATAATTTCTATTCATTTTTGCCTCATAAACCAATACGGACTAAATATTAACTGATTTGCAAGTTTTATTTGCGGAAATATTGCAGATGTATGATGAAAAAAATGACTTTTATTCAGGCTACATTTACTTTTTATCAGATATTTAAACATATAAACGTCATAAACTCCTTAACAAATGATGGACTAATTTCTTAAATTAAATCGAGAATTGATTAACTAATTGAAAACTTGCTAATATATTTTACACTTATGGAATACGAATATCTTGACAGAAGCTTAAAACAATACAGTGTTTTGTATAAAGTAGTATTTCCATAACAATTCACTATTGAAAAGTAAATAAGGAGTAAACTTGAGAAACAAGAAGTTATTATTATTTTGTATATTACTAATTTCATTTGCACATGCCTTTTCTGTAAATGAAAGAACATTTACCCAATTACCTTGGATTGAAGACTTTTCTTCTTGGCCACCACAGGACTGGACATTGTCAGGACCAAGGTCATGGGCTGCTCACAGCAACAGTGGCTCAGCTTTCTGTATGTTTTTCGGTTGGCAGGACGGATACGCTGAAATGATAAGTCCGCCAATCGTGTTGAATGGAGACACAAGCCTTTCATTTCGCTGGTCACACAGGATTTTGGATTCCGCAGATGACAGTCTCGTTGTATCTGCTTCAACTGATATGACTAACTGGACTACGCTCTGGCAAAGATCGGGAACTCAATTTGATTCGCAAGATGGTGCTCAATATATGAGTCCGGGAACTTTTGTTGAAGAGCTGGTCAGTCTGTCTGATTTTTCCAACCAGACTTTGTACATCAAATTCAAAGGAATCAGCGGCTATGGTCCTAATCTGTATATAGATGATGTGAGTATTTCTCCGACTGGATCAACACCTGATTGCATTACATCATATCAGCCTGCAGACGGAACAGACAATTTGTTGCCTGAAGTCACTCTTTCATGGTCTGCACCTTCCAATACAAGCAGTTATATGCTATATGTCGGGGATTCATCAGAAAACTATAATATACTTAATGGACTTGTAATAACTGAAACATCATACAACTGTAATCTGAGTGCAGGTAATACATATTATTGGAAAGTTGCTCCCGGTAACGATAACGGTTATTCCACTAACTGTACTGAATGGTCCTTTTCCACAATATCCAATCCTCCACAGGAAGTAATGAACAGCAATCCAACTGATGGAGAAATAGATGTGGTTGATTTTGGAACTTTAAGCTGGGATGCTTCATATTCAGCTCTTGGATATAATGTATATCTTGGTTCCTCATCTGGGAACTATAATGTAATTAATGGTTCAACTGTGACGGAAACATCAATCGATTATTCCGGCTTACAATATGGAGCAGACTACTATTGGAAAGTTGTACCTTTTAACGATATTGGTTCGACTGTAAATTGTACCGAAAGAGTATTTACAGTCAGGTCAGATCCAACCATAACACAATTACCATGGATTGAAGATTTTTCTTCATGGCCACCGCAAGGCTGGACATTATCAGGGCCAAGGTCATGGGCAGCTCACAGCAACAGTGGCTCAGCTTTCTGTATGTTTTTCGGTTGGCAGGACGGATATGCTGAGATGACTAGTCCACCAATCCAGATTCAGGATACTGGTTATTGGAGTATCTCATTTGATTGGTCACATGAATCCTTGGAATCTCACCCAAATGATGAATTAAGACTTGAGCTGATAACTCAGGATGGTAATATTGTTCAGTTATTCAGTTTTACCGGAGAAGTTTTTGATTCAAATGATGGTGCAGGATACATGCAACCAGGATTCTTTGTCAGTGAAAATATTCCTTTGGATTCATTTTCCGGGCAGACTGTAACATTCAGATTCACCGGTACATCTGGATTTGGTCCAAATCTTTATATCGATAATGTCAGTATCAGCAACTATACTCCTCCACAATCTTATGCAAAAGTGAATGTATTACTTGAAGGAGCATTGAACGATGATCAGACTTCAATGACGACTTTCCTGCCTGAGAATAATCATCTTCCTCACAAATCCAGTTACCCTGACTCAACATTTGCCAGAATGTTTCAAAGAAACCATGTTTCTGAAATAGTCGATTGGATGAAACTTGAATTAAGAGCAACGATTGATGGACCAACAATTGAAGAGTTTTCAGTACTATTGAGAAATGACGGTAGAATAGTAGACTACGGCTATCCTCTCAATAATTCCCTTGATTATGTAAAGTTCTATAATATTCCTCCGGGACAGTATTACATTATACTTCGTCACAGAAATCACATTGATATAATTTCTTCTATCCCTGTTAGTCTTAACTCTCAACATATAAACTGTATACCGTATGATTTCACAAATGATGCAACCAGTGCATACACTTCAGGACCTCCCCCCCTTAAAGCCTTATCTTCAGGTTTATATGCAATGTATGCCGGAGATGTAAACTCCGATGGAACAATCATTTCTTCAGATTTATCTGAGTGGAAAAGTGCTTTCGAGGCAGGTTACAGTGACGGATATCATAAAGAAGACCTTGACTTTGATGCTTCTGTTCTTTCGAGAGATGCCTCAATATGGACGAATAGCTTCGAGAATCAAATTCCTGATTCACAAGTGCCAAACAATACTACTGATTCTAATTTACTCAACAGATCTCAATAGAAATCTAATTAAGAATCTATTTACAAAATAATCAAATAAGAACAATAAAACGTGATCAAAAGGCTGTCATTTTGACAGCCTTATTTTGAACAGCTCGTTAATCCATTCAAGCCCAACACATACTATTCAAATAGCCCCTATAGAATGGATATTATCCGCTTATTTCTTCTTCTTTCCGTTCACCTTAAGCATCATATTGCAGTCAAAGATTAGTTTCTCGAATAGCTTCAGGCTGATAAGTACTGAGACAGTCACGCCGGTAAAGATAAAAATCATGATCATAGACTGGTATTTGATAGCGTCTACAGGGTTTGTTCCGCTGATTATCTGTCCGGTCATCATCCCTGGAAGACTGATCAATCCCAGCGATGCTATATTCAGTATTCTTGGTATAAGTGCAGCTCGAAATGCCGGTTTGAAGAAACTTTCAGTTGCTTCCGATACTTTTGCTCCCAGTACTATCTTGTTGAGATATACTGCATGATTCGTAGTCAGATCACTATAATAACGTTCCAGAGCCAGAGCGGTACCACTCATACTGTTTCCAAGAATCATACCAAACATGGGAATGATGTATTGCGGCTTATAGAATGGTTCTGCTTTAAGAACAAGAAAAGCCATATAGGGCAGCAGAAACAAAACGGTTGTGACAAAAGCAGTTCCCAGAACAGGAATCACGATTTTTGCAGGCAGCTTCAGTTTGTCATACACTGTGAGAACTGCAGCAGTAATCATTACCAGCAGCCAGAGCGAGGTTATCCAGAACGACTCTGAGTTAAACAAAAACTGCAGTATAACAGCTATGATAGCAAACTGGATAATCATTCTGGAGAAGGCAACAACAGTGTCTTTAATCAGATTAAGCTTACAGACAACTATTACAACAATCGGAATAAGCAGGAGCAGCCCGGCAAAGAATAGATTTAATTGGACAATCATCTTGTTACCGCCCTTTTTACCTGTTTATTAACAAGCTCCCATTTCTCAGGAAAAGCATTCTGCCAGACATGATCATGACTGATACAAACTACTGCCCCTCTGAACTCATTCAGAACATAATCACAAACTAACGCAGATACTTCTTTATCCAGAGCAGAAGAAGGCTCATCCAGCAATATCATTTCCGGGTTAAGTCCCAGCAAGCGGATCAGATAGACTCTTTGTCTTTCACCACCGGACAGTTCACTCAAATCAGCCTCCAACACATTTTCCTGAAGCTCAAATTTATGTATCAGTGAGATGGTGAAAGCTTTATCAAAGGATTTGTCTTTGTTTTTGCTGAAAGAATATGGAATCTGCATGAAATCGCTCACCTTCATTTTTTCGGGAGGCATAAATTGAGTGAGTTCCATTACTGAAGAGCGGAGAATTATCGGATGAACTACGTTGAGAGCATCCCCTTTATAAGAGATTTGACCTGCGTAATTAGTGTTCAGTTTGTTGAACAGATGCAGCAGTGAAGTCTTTCCGGTTCCCGTTTTTCCGAAGATTACTATCTTTGAATCCGCGTTGATCTCAAACTCAAAATCAGAGATGAGTGCAACATTTTCATAAAAGAGTTTGTCAATTTTTCCTGAGAATAATTTTTTGTTCATGTAAACCTGATTTTTTGTTTTAACTTAATGAAATAATGGCTGAGGTGTCAATGTTTTATAATTCTCTGGAGCAGTATTTAGACAAGTCTTCGTTCTGGCATATTTTCAACGAACAGCTGATATCAAACAATAAAACCCTGTTTTACGGGTTAAATAAATCTACTAAAGCCATCGTTCTGGCTCGAGCATTCATGAAAACCGAGAAGAACATAATCGTCGTGAGCGCTGATGACAGACTTGCTGAAGAGCTGTATGACGATCTTGCATTATTATGCGGAAAAGACAATGCATATTTTCTTCCCGATTTTGAGGTTCTGCCTTACGAAGAAAGGTCCCCTCACTACTCTATACGAGCTCAGAGGATAGAAACACTTGCCGCGGCAGTCTCTGGGAAACCAGGGATATACTCCCTGTCTCTGAGAGCATTTCTGAGATATATAACCCCTGCCAAAATGCTGAGTAAAACAATTCTGAAGCTGGAAGCAGGGAAAGAGTATGATCTGGATGTCCTGGTATCCAATCTCGTTGGTGCAGGTTATAATACGGAATATCAGGTTGCCAAGGTTGGTGATTTTGCCCGTAGAGGTGGTTTGATCGATGTCTTCAGTCCTAACCATTATTCCCCATTCAGAATTGAGTTTTTCGGTGATGAAGTTGTATCAATAAGGGAATTTCATGTCAGTTCACAAAGATCAACCGGAAATGATGTTGCCGAAATAACTATACTTCCATCGCGAGAAATATCTATCCAGAATATTGAAGCTGATGAAAAGCTCTGGAATAAAGTACACAATAGCGGATTTTACGAAGGTATTGAAGTGGATATCCCTCTGCTCTTCAAATCAACCGAGAACTTCCACGAGTATTTTGATAAGAATGAAAGCATCATCTTCTTTGATGAGTATCAGTATGTAAACACATACATAAAAGAGATGGAAGAAGAAACTTTTGAGTTGTGGGAAAAAGCAAAGAAAACCGGAAGAGTTCTCATACCCGAGCCGGAGAAAGTCTTTGCTGGAAAAAACCTTGTATCAACACTTTTCAGGAATAACAAAGTCTTCTTTATCTGTAATTCATTCCAGAATTTCAGAGCTATTCAGGATAAAATTGAATCACCTTACATTTCTCAAACAAATATGCATGGAGATCTTTCAGCATTTGAGACTAATCTCAAGGAAAAGATAGAAGAAGATTATACTATTTTCATTCAGTCAGACAACAGAAGCCAGTCAAAACGTATGAAGGAGCTCATCCCTGATCTGGCGTATAGAATAAATTTTTCACTCGGTGTACTGCATAAGGGATTTATCGATCAGGAAACGAAACTGGCAGTATATACTGACCACGAGATTTTCAGTCGATATAAAAAGAAGAAATATCAGGCAAAATTCTCCAAGAACGAAGCTCTTGTAGACTATGAGTCGCTTAATCCGGGAGACTATATTGTACACATAAACTACGGTATAGGTATCTATGAAGGACTGGTTGTCCAGAATATTGACGGTAGTGAAATAGAGTGTCTTTCCATAGCCTATGCAGGCGGCGATAAGGTTTATGTGCCAACCTACCAGCTTGATCTTGTATCAAAATATGTATCTGATGAAGGATTCAAACCTGTAATACATAAACTGGGCGGTAAAAAATGGGATCAGATGAAATCCCGTGCCAGAAAACAGATTGAGCTTGTAGCAGATGATATTGTCAAACTCTATGCTGAGCGTAAAGCCCGTAGAGGTGTAGCATTCGAAAAAGATACAGTCTGGCAGACAGAAATGGAAGAATCATTCATATATGAGGATACTCCCGATCAGAAAAGAGCAACCAATGAAATAAAAGCTGATATGGAGTCTATTGTACCTATGGAAAGACTCCTGTGCGGTGATGTTGGCTTTGGGAAAACAGAAGTTGCTATCAGAGCTGCATTCAAAGCTGCGGTCAGCGGATGGCAGGTAGTTGTGCTTGTTCCTACCACTCTGCTTGCTGAGCAGCATTACTATGTATTTAAGGAACGTCTTGCTCAGTATCCTGTTAATATTGCCATGTTCAGCAGATTCCGTACTAAAGCGAATATAGACAGAGATGTAGTTCGAATTATGAATGGCGAAGTTGATATTGCAATCGGCACCCACAGGCTTCTTTCCAAGGATATTCAGTTCAAGAAACTGGGGCTGCTTATTATTGATGAAGAACATCGATTCGGAGTGAGACATAAAGAAAAAATCAGAAAGATAAAATCTAATGTTGATACGTTATACATGTCTGCAACCCCTATCCCCAGAACCCTCGGTATGGCTTTATCCAAACTCAAGGAGATTTCTCTTATCCAGACTTCTCCCAAGGCAAGACTTCCGGTTCGTACAATAGTTGTTCCTTATGATGAGGAAGTGATAAAGGATGCTATCCACAGAGAAATTGACCGTGGAGGTCAGATTTTCTTCCTTCATAATCGTGTACAGACTATCGACAGTGTTAAAAGAGAGCTGAGAAAACTTGTTCCTAATGCCAGCATGGAAGTAGCACACGGACAGATGCCGGAGAAGCAGCTGGAAGCAATAATGGTTGCATTCTCAAACCACAAGTTTGATGTACTGATAGCATCAACAATCATTGAATCCGGAATAGATATACCAAATGCAAATACGATAATCATCAACAGAGCCGATATGTTTGGACTGGCACAGCTTTATCAGCTCAGGGGCCGTGTCGGACGTTCCAACAGAAGAGCATACGCATATCTCGTCATGCCGAATAAGATGAATGAACAGGCAAGAAAGAGACTTGAGACCCTGACAGAATATGATTATCTTGGAGCCGGTTACCAAATCGCGATGCGAGACCTGGAACTGCGTGGAGCCGGAACAATGCTGGGAACAAAGCAGAGCGGAGTTATTAATTCCGTAGGATTTAACTATTATTACAAACTGCTTGAAACTGCAGTAGAGAATATGGAAAACAATAAACCTGTCTGGGAAGAAGAAAAACATGAAGAGACAGTAAGAGTAAGAATCGAAACAAACAATTACTTCCCTGAGGATTATATCAAAAGTGAATCAGTGCGTCTGAAGATGTATAAAAGATTACTAGAGCTGACTGAACCTGAGCAGTTCAATGATATTGAAAAGGAACTGCATGACAGATTCGGCGAGATACCTGAACTGGCCCAGGAAACAATTAATTTTTATCGACTTAGATGTTTTTCAGCAAAGGCAGGAATGAAGTCCTGTATGCTCAAGAACGAACAATTCATAATAGAGTTTGATTTAAAAAACCTTCCTCCAAGGAAGAACATTGGGATGTTAATGTCAAAATTTACATATCCGGTAGAGTTTGAGACTTTGAAGTCACTAAAAATCATTTACACCTTACCGGCAGACAAGAATAACTCGAAAGTTTCGCGAGTTGCAAAAGCAATTGAAATTCTTGAGTTTATCGGAAAATGGGAAAAAAATGAGAAAAATTGATTGCAGCACAATTAAAGAAAACGTTAAAGAAATGTGTTTTCGGGCAAACTTCCATGTAAATGCTGATGTCCGAAGCAAATTAAAAGAATTTGCAGAAAAAGAGACCAATGACAGAGCTAAGCATATCCTCGAGCTTATCCTGAAAAACCATAAGGTTGCAGTAGAAAAACGTATCCCGTTATGTCAGGATACAGGTATTGTAATTGTTTTTGTAGAGATGGGCAGTGAAGTGCATATCACCGGCGGTGTTCTTAACAAAGCTATTCAGGATGGAGTTAAGGAAGCCTACGATGAGTTTTACCTGAGAAAGTCAATTGTGAAAGATCCTTTGTTTGACAGACAAAATACAGGAACTAACACACCTGCAATTATCTACACCGAGATTACAGAAGGGAGAGACCTGAAAATAACTGTTCTCAATAAGGGAGCAGGTTCAGAAAACGTAAGCTGTGTCAAAATGATGCCTGTTGATCTTAAAGAAGATCAGATTGTTGAATTTGTTGTTGATCACGTGAAGAAGAATGCTGCTAATGCCTGTGCTCCTGTTATCGTAGGAATCGGTATAGGTGGTACAATTGATTACTGTGCACTCCTGGCAAAAAAGGCATTGCTGAGAGATCTTTACGATGTTAATTCTGATGAAAAATGGAACAAACTGGAAGAGCGTATTCTTAAAGAAATAAATGAAACAGGAACAGGTCCGCAGGGACTTGGAGGAAACACAACAGCAATAGGCGTTAAAATAATGGCAGAATCATGTCATATAGCCTCAATGCCTCTGGCAGTTAATATGCAATGTCATGCGGCAAGACATAGCAGCGTGGAGATATAATGAAACCAATAGAAATACAAATACCTCTGAAAGATGACGATATAAAGAAGCTGAAAATCGGAGATTATGTTCTGCTTTCCGGCAATGTATATACAATGAGAGATGTTGCGCACAGAAGAATCAAAGATATGATACGAAAGGGAGAGAAACTGCCTTTTGATCTGAAGAATCAGACTATTTTTTACACAGGTCCAACTCCTAATCCACCGGAAAGAGTTATTGGCTCAATAGGACCAACCACTTCCACGAGAATGGATAAGTACACTGGCGTACTTCTGGAAAACGGTGTTAACGGAATGATTGGTAAAGGTAAGAGACGACAGGAAGTCATAGATGAGATAGAAGAATTCGGAGCAGTATATTTCGTGGCAGTTGGTGGAATCAGTGCTGTTCTCTCAGAATGCGTTGTCGAAAATAATCTCATTGCTTTCCCTGACCTGGGACCAGAGGCAATTTACAGACTAAAGCTGGATAAGTTCCCCTGTTTCGTGGCTATAGACTCTGCTGGTAACGATATTTTTTGTGAGAAGTAAGTTTTTTGCAGATAGTTCTGATGTCATACATTGCGACATTATCAGACTGCAATTGTGGTTGTAAAAAGGTTATACGTAAAAAAGCTTGACGGAAAACATAGTCAAAATTGAATTAAAAGAAAAACCCTAGGAGCTCATATGCAGTTATCAAATAAAGGTTTCAGTATGTATACTGTAATTACTATTGTTGCTCTTGCAGCATTATTGTTCATACTTGTACTACCAAGATGTTTTAATCTGAAAGAAAAAGAAAACACTGAACAATGTATTAAAAATATGAAACTTATACAAGCAGCCGTTAAAGACTATATGGAAGACAGACATCAAGATTTCGATGGTGATTTGCTTGATCTGCAAAGAACCGGTTTTTTAAAGAAAACCTATGAGTGTCCTGAAAACGGTGTTGGCGATAAATATCAGGCGATTGGAAAAATTGTTACTGATGAATTCGGTAATAAAAAATATAAGGTCACAGTTGTTTGCCCTAACCATGAACCAAGAGCCGGACATAACGGTTTTAAAGATCATGCAATTCCTGATATGGAATAAATTTTATCTGTACTTACAACCTTCAAGTCCTCTTGAAGGTTTTTTTAATATACGGGAGCACTAATGGAATATAAAGAATTTCTGGAATATATATACGAGAGACATTCAGGTAATGTTAAGCTGGGACTGGATAGAATGCTGAACATTCTTAAAGAAATGGGAAATCCTGAACAAAAACTTAAAGGAATTCATGTTGCAGGAACAAACGGCAAGGGTTCCACATCAGCAATGTGTGAATCCATTACTTTGGCACACGGCTTAAAAACAGGTCTCAATACGTCACCTCATCTTGTTGATTACAGAGAAAGAATCAGAATTGACAAAGAGGATATTAAGTTTGAAGATATTCTCCGAATATATAACAAGTGGGAAGATGTTCTTCAGACAAACGAAGCTTCTTTCTTTGAAATAACTACTGCTCTGGCATTTTACTATCTGCTTGAACAGGAAGTTGACACTGCGATTTTCGAAGTGGGCCTTGGAGGTAGACTTGATGGTACAAATCCATTTAATGCAGATATATCCGTTATTACAAGTATATCAATCGATCATCCGAAAAGCCTGGGAGATACAATAGAGAAAATTGCTTTTGAGAAAGCAGGAATCATCAAAGAAAACCAGAAGGTTGTAATTGGACATCTTCCGGAAGAAGCTGTAGAAGTCATTAAAGAAGTCTGCCAGCAGAGAAATGCTGAGCTTATTCAGCCGGATATTGATTATTCCGTAAGTAATATCCGTGTTGATCTGCAAGGAACCCTGTTTGATTATTCTTACAACGGGATAACCATGAAAGATGTGAGAGTAGGACTTCTCGGTGAACACCAGGCATTGAATGCAGGACTGGCAATTACAGCATTTATTGAATATGCTGCAAATAATGATATTGAAGAAAATATCAATCTCATCAGAAAAGGTCTGGAAGAAGTTACCTGGAAAGGCCGGATGCAGATAATACAGAAAACACCTCTAGTTCTGCTTGATGGTGCTCATAATGAAGAAGGAGTGTTCCGTCTGGTTGATAACCTTAAAAAGCTGTTCCCTGACAAAAAAATCACCTTTGTTCTGGCAATTCTCAGAGACAAGAAAATAGATAAAATGATTCAGGCTATGTGTGAAATAGGTGATAAATTCTTTATCAGTAAGAATAAATCCAATAGGGCTGCAGAAATACAGGATCAGGTTGAAATTGTAGAAAAAGCTGGACTGCCATTCTTCGTTTCGAACAACGTTCTTGAAGCAAAAGAAAATGCTGTTGCAAACGCTGCCAGCGATGATATTATTGTTGTTACAGGATCACTTTACACTATTTCCGAAATACTCAACGAAGGATAGATTATGAAAATCAATAACTTCTTCTTTGATCTGGATGGAACTATTGTTGATACTCTTCCCGATCTGACATATTGTATGAATGAAGTGCTGAAAAGCTATGGAGCAGAGCCGGTAACAATCGAGACAGTAAGACTCGGTGTGGGTAAAGGTCTCATGCCGTTAATAGAGAACATTATAGAAGTCACAGGAATCGAAGTGGAAGCAACAGTATTGATTGAAAAATACCGTGAGTTGTATTCCAAAAACCTTTTTGTAAGATCAAAAGCATATCCCGGTATGGAAATGGTAATCAAAGAGCTGTACACCAGAGGGAAACAGGTTTATATATACTCCAATAAGCCTCATGCTTTTACGGTAAATCTGGTAAAGCAGGCGAAACTGACTCCATTCCTGAAAGGTGTTTTCGGTCATCAGAAGGGATTCCGTCCTAAGCCGGATTCTCATTTTCTGGATGATTTCTTTAATTCCCATTCTCTGGATAAAGAAGTAAGTGCTATGGTTGGAGACTCTGATATTGACATGAAAACCGGCGTGAATGTCGGGATTCACAGAATTGGAGTAAGCTGGGGATATAGATCACCGCTGGTTCTGCAGAAAAGCGGTGCAGAGATGATTGTAACTTCCCCTGCAAAACTGCTGCAGCTGGACTAACACTTTGAGACTTCTGGACAATTGTTGTACTTAGTATAGCTGTTGTGCAAAGGTCTCAGGTTTTAAGTTTCTTTTTCTGAGCGGCAGGAAACAAGACATTATTTAAAATTAACCTGTAGCCAGGAGAGTTTTTATGCAGATCCATTACTGTTGGAGGATCCCCCACCTTATGTTGATAATCTTCAGGATCATGTCCTCCATAAAATGTAAACGTACCCTTCCCAATGTTACCATGAATGTATTTTGCTTCATCTGATTCCGGAACATCTCCCATAATAATGACACTTTTTTTAATATACTTCTTTATAAACGTTGTAGTTTGTCCCAAAAATCCATTTATGTATTCAGTATGGTTTTGAGTAAGCATTGTGGGAATCTGATCGTATTTTGCAGAGAAATCGAACAAGACGAAATAGTCTTCTTCTGCACCTCTGATTTTCGCATAATCAGATCCATCTATAGAAGAGAACTCGTAAACCATCGGACTGGTCTCCAAAGTAAAATCAGTAAATGCGAAAGTTCTGCCATAATCCAGTTTGGCAGGATAATTGGAATCAACTCCGGTATTATCATAAACTGATTCACAGACATCGACATCTTTGGCTGAAAGTGCAATATCATAAGTATCTGTCGCAGCACACATGGCAAATAGAAATCCCCCGCCAACGACATAAGACCTTATCTTCTCGGCAACAGCATGTTTAAGTTTCCAGACAGAGTCAAAGCCAAGGTCAGCAGCCATCTTTTCATTGGTAGCTACTTCGTCTTTATACCACTGATAGTTTCTGAAGCTTGCATAAAACTTACCGTATTGTCCAGTAAAATCCTCATGATGCAGGTGAATCCAGTCGTAATCGTTAAGTTTATCTTCCAGTACCTCTTTGTCCCATACCGTATCATACTCAATATCTGCATAGTTGAGCACCAGAGTAACAGCATCATCCCAGGGCTGACTTGTTGGAGGAGTATAAACGGCGATTCTAGGTTCTTTCTCAAGCAGTACAGATTCCATATTGGATTGCTCAATTTCAAGCATTATCTGCCCTATTTCTGCCTGTGATATAGTATTATATAAAACACCGTTGATTTTACAATCATTAATCTCATCCCTACCGGCATCAAGCAAAAATGAACCACCTCGATAGTTCAGAAGCCACTTCACGGTTCTATGGTTTTTCAAAGCTTTAAAGGCTATACCATATGCTTTAAGGTGATCAGTCTGAGTATTGTCCATAGGGATAAGTATATCAGCTGAGCAGGCAGCTGCAATAAGCAGAATTATAAAAATTAACGAATATTTTGACATAATTACCTCTTAAATATAATTCCATATAATAATTTGAGTTTATTCTGTAAAGAATTATCCCTTTTATTCGATATTGTATCAGGAGTTACCATGGAACTAAGTGCTATAAACGGAACTGAATCTATTCATAAGATCAAAGAGAATTTAAGAGAACTCAGTGGTTATGATGTTCTCTATGCTAATGCAGAAGCTCTGGGTGGACTGGATGCATTGCTGGACGAAGTTAACACATATACCGAATCTGAAATGACAGGTGATTCGGATACGTATATAGTTAAAGAATGGAATAAGATGCCCAGCTATAACAGAAAAGAATATTACTTCGAAGATGAGTTGTACTTTGAATCCGGTGACACAGGTGAAGAACTCTGGCAATACGTTAATGGCGATATTACAGAGTTTGATGATTCTGAGGAGAACACCAGAAAAATCCGCGAGGCAATGAATGAGTATAAACACTTTGATCCTGATAATAAAGATTTTACTATTGATTTTGAAGGCGTGACATTCATCAATGGTAAGAAAAACCTTAAGGTTCTAATAACCAATAGACTTACTAATCAGAAAATTGAGAAATCCTTTGATGCTGAAACTCTGATGCTTACACAGGAAAAAGAATGGGGTGCCGGAGAAACAGTTCTTACGGAATTCAGTGATTATAAAGAAATAAACGGTATCAAAAGAGCTCATGATACAACAATATCAAATCTTTCTACTGGAAAAGTTCAGACATATAAACTTACTTCCCTGAGAAGCAATATTGTTCTTGATGCAGATTTATTCGATATGCCTAAAGCCAGTATTATGAAGTAATAGATTTATATATCAAAGGGATTTTTTATGTAAATACGTTGAAACCAATGTCTATTTATTGCGACGATCCTCCGACTTTATCTACTCGAATTGGAAGATTCACACAGTAAAAGAACTCAACTACTTACCAACATTCAGAACTTTTTCAATAGCTTTATAATAAAGAGAATGCTCAATCTTAAGGACTCTTCTGGCGATTTCCTCAGCATTTTCGCAATCGGAAATATCTACTGATTCCTGGAGAACAATCTGCCCTTCATCATAATTCTCATTAACAAGATGTACTGTTGCCCCGGAGATAGTTTCTCCGTTCTCATAAACTGCCTTGTGTACATTAGAACCATACATGCCTTTCCCACCATACTTTGGTAGTAAAGCCGGATGTATATTAAGAATCGGAACATTGCATCCTCTTATAAATTCTTTGGAAATCTGTTTCATAAAGCCAGCCAGAACAATCATATCTATTTTTTGCTCTTTTGTTAAATACAGAAGTTCAAGTTCAAATGCAGCAAGATTTCTGATGGATATGAATTTCCATGGTATGTTCAGAGAATCACACTTTTCTATTATAGGTGCTTTTCTGCTTGTAACGACTACAAAGCTGACATTAATTTCTGACATGTTTATATGGTCAGCAATAGCCTGAAAATTAGATCCTCTACTTTTTCCTGATGTTATTATTGCAATATTCTTCATTGGTCCTCAAAAAAAAGGCTGCCGACAATATCAGCAGCCAGTAATATTATTCATCAATTTTTATATTGAGTTCTTTAAGTTGTTCATCTGCAACTTTAGCAGGAGCTTGACTCATCAAGTCAACAGCTTTCAGAGTTTTAGGGAAGGCAATTACGTCACGGATAGAATCACTTGCTGAAAGAATCATAACAAGTCTGTCGATTCCCGGAGCAATACCGCCATGAGGTGGCGTTCCGTACTTAAGAGCATTGAGGAAGAATCCGAATTTTTCCTGAAGCTCTTCTTCCGAGAAGCCCAGAACATCAAAAATCTTTCTTTGAACATCAAGTCTGTGGCACCTGATTGATCCGGATGACAATTCCATACCATTACAAACCAGGTCATAAAGTTTACCTTCTATCTTACCCCAGTCTTCTTCATTATCAAAGTACTTAAGATGTTCTTCCTTTGGCAGAGTAAACATGTGATGAGCTGTTTCCCAGCGGCTTTGATCTTCATTGTATTCGAAAAGCGGAAAGTCAGTAATCCAGACAAATCTAAATTCTTTCTCATTGTAAAGTCCAAGATCTTTACCAAGCTTTAACCTGACACCATCAAGCACCTTGTAGACTATTTTCAGTCTGTCAGCAGCAAAGAGTATAAGGTCACCGTCTTTTGCACCTGTTTTAGCAATGATTTTGTCTCTTACATCATCAGAAATGAATTTGGCGATACCGGAGGAAAATTCTCCATTCGCATATTTACAATAAGCCAGTCCTTTTGCACCGAGATGTTTAGCCAGATCAACCAGTTCGTCTATTTTCTTTCTGGAATAACTGCTGCATCCTGGGGCTGCAATACACTGCACGCTTCCACCTGATTCTAAAGCTCCCTGAAATACTTTGAACTCCAGATCTTTGACTTCCTCACTGATATCAGTGAGTTCAACACCAAAACGCATGTCAGGCTTATCAGATCCAAATCTTCTCATTGCTTCTTTATATGGAAGCTGCTCAAAAGGAATTGTAATATCAAGACCTGCAACTTCTGCGAATAAGTATTTCATCAATCTTTCAGATACATCAAAGATATCATCCTGATCAACAAAGCTCATTTCCATATCAAGCTGAGTAAACTCAGGTTGTCTGTCTGCTCTGAGATCTTCATCTCTGAAGCATCGGGCAATCTGGAAATATCTGTCAAAGCCACCAATCATCAACAGTTGTTTATATATCTGCGGAGATTGTGGAAGAGCAAAGAACTTTCCGGGATGAACGCGACTTGGCACAAGATAATCTCGTGCACCTTCAGGAGTACTCTTCATAAGGATTGGTGTCTCAATTTCGAAAAAATTATTATTTATCAGGAATTTTCTTATTGCAAAATTAATTCTATGTCTCATGAGTATTTTACTGCTGAGTTTTTCTCGTCTGAGATCAAGATATCTGTATTCAAGTCTCAAGTCTTCGTCAGCCAGAACATTTTCATTTATCTGAACAGGCAATGGCTCAGAATCATTTAATATAAGCAGTTTCTCGGAGTTTATCTCAATTGCTCCGGTTTTCATATTATTGTTTATGTTGCCTTGCTCACGATCAGCAACAACACCTTCGACACAGATAACATATTCGTTTCTGAGTTTGTGCGCTTTTTCCATAAGCGGTGCATTTTCAGGATGAAACACTATCTGAATGATTCCTGTGACATCTCTCAGATCAATAAAAATCAATCCTCCGAGGTCTCTTCGGCGATGCACCCAACCGGTTAATACAACTTTTTCTGAAAGGTTCTTTTCCGAAACATCACAGCATCTGTGTGTTCTTTTAACGTTTCCCAGAAAATCTAACATCTATTCTCCCTTATCTCGCCTGTAATCTAACACTTTGACCAACCACAGCTGTGACATTTCAAACACCCTTCTGAATGTTCTACCACACTGCCGCAATCAGGACAAGTTGTTCCCATCTTGCCGGGTACAGACTGCATTTTTCTATCAGTAGTAATTTTTATATCTGTAATTTTTTCATCACCCATAATCTTCAGGAAGTTTTCCAGTGCATAAGCCATACCGTCTGCACAGGAAGTAATCATCTTACCTTTATACCACATAGGCTGAGGACATCTTATACCTTTAAGCTGACGAATTATGGATGTCACTTTTATATCAGAGCGTAGTCCGAGTGATGCCAGTCTTGCTACAGACTCCATCTGAGCTGAAGCACACCCACCGACTTTGCCTATCTGAGTGAATATCTCGCAAGCACCTTTTTCATCTCTGTTAATTGTGATGTAAAGGTGTCCACAGCCTGTTTCTACTCTCTGAGTAATACCCTGAGTAATCTCTGGTCTGGATCGAGGTGCGATGCTTGGTTTATCTTCTTCTGTTTCTTTAATTGTTTTCCCAACATTAAGAACCTGATTGTCTCTGCTCCCATCTCTGTATACAGTAAGCCCTTTGCAACCCAGTTGATATGCAAGTTCATAGGCAATTCGTATATCTTCAACTGACGCATCTCTGGTAAAGTTGATAGTTTTGGAAACAGCATTATCTGTGTATTCCTGAAATGCTGCCTGCATTTTGATATGCCATTCAGGAGAAATATCATGTGAGGTAACAAATACCTGTTTTATTTCTTCAGGAATCTCATCAATATGAGCTACAGAACCTGTTTCAGATACTTTTTCCATCAGCTCCTGAGAGTAAATACCGGCATCTTTCACTGCTTTTTCAAAATGTGGATTTATATAGAGAAGTTTTTCCCCGTCCATAACATTTTTCACAAATACAAGTGAAAACTGAGGTTCTATTCCACTGGAAGTATTGGCTATCATACTTATGGTTCCGGTTGGTGCAATTGTAGTTACTGTCGCGTTTCTCATTCCCTTTTTTCGTATATCTTTTATGAGCTTATCCCATTTTTTATTACCTGTTTTTCGGTCCAGAGTACCTTTATCAAAGATACTGCCTTTAAAATTAGGGAATGATTCTTTAAGCTCAGCCAATTCCATGGATTTCACTTTTGCATGATAATCAATAAATTCCATAATCTCTGCAGCAAGCATGGTAGCTTCTTCCGAGTTATAAGGTATTTTCATTTTGAAAAGCAGATCTGCCCAACCCATAACGCCAAGTCCGATTTTTCTGTTAGATTTTACAGTTTCATCAATTTCAGGTAATGGGAAGTTGGATTTATCAATTACATCGTCGAGAAAAGACACACATGTTTCTGTTACTTCTCTAAGATCATCCCAATCAATTTCTTTACCGTTATAAAATGCTGAAAGATTAATTGATCCCAGATTACATGCTTCGTTCGGTAAAAGCGGCTGCTCACCGCAAGGATTAGTACTTTCTATTTCACCGATATGCGGTGTTGGGTTATGTTTGTTTATTCTATCAAGAAATATAATTCCGGGTTCGCCGTTTTTGTGTGCCATTTCAACTATCAAAGAGAATATCTCTCTGGCATTGATTTTATCCTGGATTTCTCCTGTGTGAGGTGAGATTAATTCATAATCAGTATTTTGAGTAACTGCAGTCATAAAATCTTCTGTAAGTCCAACACTGATGTTGAAATTGGTCAGTTCTTTAAGATCATGTTTACATTTGATAAAGTCTCTTATTTGAGGGTGCTGCACATTGAGGATAGCCATATTAGCTCCACGTCTTGTACCACCCTGTTTTACTGCATCAGTTGCTGCATTAAACACTTTCATGAAAGAAATCGGTCCGCTGGAAACACCATTAGTTGTTTTAACCCTGGCATTGGCCTCTCTCAGTTTACTGAAACTGAAGCCGGTTCCGCCACCGCTTTTATGGATGAGAGCAGCATTTTTAATAGAAGTGAAAATGCTTTCCATACTGTCTTCCACTGGAAGCACAAAGCAGGCGGAAAGCTGCTGCAGATCGTTTCCTGCATTCATGAGAGTTGGTGAGTTGGGCAAAAATTTGCCTGAATCAAGAAGTTTGTAGTACATCTCTGCTTTTTCAGCATCATCTCCGGCAACATTTCCGGATACGCGAGTCAAAAGCTTATCCCAGTCCTCAACCGGTTCACCCTGTTTATTCTTTTTAAAATACCTCTTATTCAAAACGACTTTCGCATTATCAGTTAAGTGCATACTATATCCCTTTGAGACCTTTGCATAATTGGGTTAGTCTGTTCATACTTTCTAAAGAAAGCATACAAGTGGAGTCGATTTCAGAATTCATCGATACTCATTATCCAAAGCTGCAAGATTTTGCTGTTATGCAAAGCTCTCCCTTTATATTAATTATTTTTCTATCCAGTATTCGTACAATTCCTCGGTAGAAAATAATCTACCTGAATTTTTCAGTGAGTACTTTATTATGTCCCAGTAAAGAGATCCCCATCCTGGGAAATCAATCCAGTCGAAAGTACGAAAATGCCAGAGCAGTGAAATATGTCCATTATGATTTTCAACTTTTTTTACAAGATTTGTAACTCTTTTTCTGGCAGCACGTAAGCCAAGGTTCATGGCGATTTTGGAGTATAATGAAACATCCATGACAATCAGAGGTATTTCCAGCACCTGAAACGGTCGATTTTCCTCCATATTGAACGGATTGAATGGGAACGAAGTCCCTGCTCTGAATCCTATGGATTCCCAGAAACCCAGCGTGGAATCAAAGCGAATACCATTTTCTTCCATTATCTTAAAACTGCTCTGGTAATCAAACGCCAGATTATGGAATCGACATCCCTGAGGCTCAAATCCCTTACACTTGAGTTCTTCCATATCCCGTCTGAAATCGTTTGCATCAAATGCAGATTCCGGCCTGGCATGAATTCCTATAGAGCGTTCTTCCATCAACTCGGCTATTTCTCTTACAGTTTCCTCGTCATTCAAATAGCCATATCGTGGTTCATCTTTCCCTTTGTGGGGTAAACCTGACATCAGGTTTACCGTGGAGTCGTTATAAAGACGTGTTTCATAGTTAAGGATAGACTTATTTCGTTTATTTTCCTGCAAAAACAGTTTTTTATGGAAGAAGTGAAACCAGTATTTATACATTGCTGCAGCAGGATTTTTCAGCATTCTCTGCTTGTTATACTGCAAAACGGTCTCTATCTGCTCATCAGTCCAGTATTTCCAGTAATCCATATCATGTGACAGAGAGATTCCAAACTTATGAAGGCTCCCCCATGCGTTGATATTAGTCATGGATGGCTTAGTGATTTCTATAGACTTTCTGAGAATATTTATGTAGTAATCTACAACCGGAGTCTCAGTCAGATTATTCTTGAATTGAAATGACTTTTTATAATCATATCGATTCTGTCCATCAAGCTTCTCAAAATATTCCTGATAGCACGAGAGAAAGTAAAAAGCTGATGCTACAATATCTTTTCTGATAAAAGTTGTCTTAGTTGTGATATGGAATATCTCTCCGGGTAGAGAGAACAGAAAAGGAATATACTCATTATGGAAGAACTGCATTGAATAACGCAGATGATCTGGGTGCTTCCTTTCTGTAAAAAAGGCAGTAGTCTCATCTGAATGATAGATCTTCACCGATGCTTCCGTATCGGAATGCCTGCCGTAGTAAAGATCTATCTTAGCAGATGAATATGTATAGTAAATCTTAGGCTGTAAATTAAGAATCTTGCAGAATGTCCTGATTACGTATTCCGCCTTGGGAATAAATGTCTGGTCTACATTAATCAGAACTCTAAGCAGATTTTCATTTCTGTTCATTAATACTGTCTGTTATTTTCTAGTCAGTTAGTACTGTTTCGAAAACATCCTCTATTGTTTTTGCATATATCGCCGTCATTCCTTCACGGACATCTTCTTTGATTTCCTCAAAGGAATCTTTGTTTTCTTCCGGGATAACGACAGTGTTAATTCCTGCTCGTTTTGCCGCAAGTATTTTTTCTCTGATTCCTCCAACAGGCAGAACTTTACCTCTTAAAGTAATCTCTCCTGTCATAGCGATATTATGGTGAACTTTTTTCCCTGTTAACAATGAAAGCAGACAGGTTGTAAGTGTTACACCTGCTGAAGGCCGTCTTTCGGGACTGCTCCTGCCGGCAAGTGAATGTGAACATCATTCTTTGTGAAAATTTCAGGATCGATGCCATGCTTTTCTGAGATACTCTTTACAAGACTTACAGCAATTCTTGCTGATTCCTTCATGACTTCTCCGAGCAGTCCTGTCAGAATAAGCTGTCCTTTCCCCGGTAGCAGTGTACCTTCACAGAATAGAATTTCTCCTCCGAATGAAGTCCAGGCAAGTCCGGTAACAACAGCTACTTCAGGTTTTCTGTTTGCCAGATCATGGGAAATTTTTCTTCTTCCCAGAAAATCGGAAACATTCTTTGAGGTAACAGTTATTTTCTCATGATTTCCTTCAGCTACTTTTCTGGCAATTTTGCGCATTACCGTTCCGATTCGTCTCTGAAGAGTTCTTACTCCGGCTTCTCTCACATAATACCTGATGATTTCTTCCAGAGCAGATTTCATAACTCTGACTTCATTACCGGAAAGACCATTATTTTCCATCTCTCTTGGGACCAGATATTTTCGGGCAATCTGTACTTTTTCCTCTTCAATATAACTTGAAAAGTTTATAATTTCCATTCTGTCTCGCAACGGTCCCGGAATTGTTCCAAGATCATTTGCTGTAGTGATAAACATTACTTCCGACAGATCAAAAGGCAGATTAAGGTAATTATCTACAAAGTTATTGTTTTGTTCAGGATCAAGTACTTCCAGCAAAGCTGAGGCAGGATCACCCCTGAAATCTTTACCGATTTTATCAATTTCATCCAGCATAAACAGAGGATTTGCTGTACCGGCTCTTTTTATCTCATTTATGATTTTCCCCGGCATTGCTCCGATGTATGTTCTTCTGTGTCCGCGGACTTCGGATTCATCATGAATACCACCAAGTGAAATTCTGATAAACTTTCTGTTCATTGCACGGGCTATTGAACGTCCGAGAGATGTTTTTCCT
The DNA here is from genome assembly GCA_942492065.1 of Cloacimonadales bacterium (SeqCode). Lineage (GTDB taxonomy): Bacteria > Cloacimonadota > Cloacimonadia > Cloacimonadales > JAIOQZ01. The sequence goes on from CALODV010000013.1 coordinate 313,361, forward strand.
ACTCCCGGGGGACCAGCAAAACAAAGGATTGGTCCCTTCAAACTGCTTTTCAGCTTTTTGACAGCAATAAACTCCAGAATTCTCTGTTTTGCTTTATCCAGTCCGTAGTGGTCTTTAGTAAGTATCTGATCTATTTTCTTCAGATCAAGTCTATCTTCACTGTATTTACTCCATGGAAGGTTCACAATCCATTCCAGATAGTTTCTTATCACACTGTATTCACTTGATGAAGGAGACATTACTGAGAGTCTTTCAAGCTCTTCTTTTGCTGTTTCTTCAACTTGCTCAGGGAGTTTGGCTTTTTTAATCAACGCAGCCCATTTCATTATTTCCTGATTAACTTCATCAGATTCACCAAGCTCTTTTTTGATCGCATCAAGCTGTTCTCTAAGATAGTATTTTCGTTGATCCTCGTCCATTTCAAGCTGGATATTAGATCGAATTCTATTCTCTATCTTCATTTGCTTGATCATCTCTGATAGGTATTGATTCAAGAGTTCAAATCTTTTCTGTAAATCAAGCGTGGACAGAATAATTTGCTTCTTCTCCACACTGATGTTAACATTCCCCGCAATAATGTCAGCAACCCTGCTTGGCTGCTTTACACTGCGCAGCCCCATTATGAGTTCTTTGGAAAGATCATTGCTTTCTTCAACAATATTTTCCAGAAGTTCAATGGCTACTTTCTTGAGTGCATCAATTTTCGGAGAATTATCAGAGGTCTCAGAAATAGTTTCTGCCTCGACCATCAGATAAGGTTCTTCCTGAATTACTTTCTCTACTTTCAGACGGGAAATACCCTGCAGCAGAAGGCTTATCGTACCGTCATTATTCCTGAGCATTCTTAAAATGGAAACTGCAGTCCCATATTCATATATATCTTTAGAATTTTCTGTTTCATTATCATTATCTTTAGCCAGGAAAAAACCCAGAAGTTTTTCACTGTTCAATGCGAAATCAATTACTTTTTTCAGGTTACTGTCGGAGACCACCAAGGGCATCATCAGGTAGGGATACATTACAATATTGTTAACCTGAATTACTGCAAGCTGTCTTGGAATTCTCTTTGTTGGTTCGCTCATAATCTTCTCTCCAGTGTTTTCTAAAAGTCGAGTTCTCTGCATAATTGGGATGTTGACTAGATTTTTTTCGATTTCATCAAATTCTGCCTTAAACAAGCTTATCTCAAAGCTTTTTTTAAGAATTCAAAAATCTCATCGATACTATTTTATCCCAGGCTGCTTGATTTTGCTGATATGCAAAGCTCTCAAGTCTTACTTTTACAAACAATTTAAAACAAAAGTATTGTAAGGCAAATCAAATTTACAATACTCAATTTATGTTAAACAAAAATTTCTTCACTATTTGGATAATTTACTTATCGGCTCACTCTATATCAATCAAACCCTTTAGAGCATGGTTGATAATATAAACAACCATTTTACTGGCATCTTATTACATCTATCGGATTTTTTGCAAGTGCTTTTCTGGCAGGATACCAACTCGCCAGAACTGAAATCAGCAATACTACAACTGAAACAATCAGATAATCGTTAACATTAATCAACACAGGAAGGCTTCTTATAGGAAATCCCTGTATTGATACGCGGATCAAATCGTATTTAATCTGAATAAAACTGAATATAAGTGATAATGCTACTCCCAGCATCAGCCCACTTATGGCAATAACTGCCCCACTCACAATAAACAGATTGCTAACTGTTTTATCGGAAAAACCCATAGCTTTTAGAATACCTATTTCGTTGCTCTTCTCAGCAATCATTTTGATAAAGTTACTACTAATGTTAAATGCCACAATAACAAACATGATTGATATGACGAAAAACATTAGAAACTTCTCTATTTTTATTGCTTTGTATAAATTTGAATCAAACTCAGTCCAGTTTTCCACCGAGTACCCGTCCCCAAGCTTTTTTCTGATAGCATCCGCCTGTTTATACGATTTCAACGGATTGTTAGTTGATACAGCAATATAATCACATTTATCCTTATGCGATTTCAAGTACTGTGCATCAGGTAGTGAGATATATGCAATAACTTTGTTATAGTCAGGCATTCCGGTATCTATCAATGAAATAACCTTGAGCTTCTTCTGGGCAGGCATCAAACCGAATGGTGTAGGAATCCCAAAGTCCGGTGATGTAACTACAATGTATTCACCCACCGTAACATTAAGATTCATTGATAAATCAATGCCGATGACAACTCCGCCATCCATAAAAGCAGATTCATCTAATTCTCCGACAACATTCTGCTCCTGCAAATCCACAACCTGTTTATGTAACTCCAAATCAACTCCATAGCATAAAGCCGGAGCAAGTTTTCCATCTGACGACATCATACACTCCAGCCTGCTAACAGGTGATGCATGGGTTTTATCTGTATTAAACTTTTCGGCAAGCTCTGTATAATTGCTGATTGGGGAATAATCCTGATTGTGAATCCATATTTCTGATTTTGTTTTCACAATATGCTCAATCATATAATTCTGCATTCCATTAAGGATTGAAACAATAATAATTGTAGCTACTACACCAATCACTATCCCTGCCATAGCCAGAAGATGATGGGTAGAGAACATCATTTTGTTTCTTTTTCGCAAATACTTCATTGCCAGAAAATATGTCATTTTATTCATTTATAATCCGATGATATTAATATACTTATAAGGCAGCCAATGCTTTTTTTGAATGTCATTTCAGGAAACAAATCCTGCCAGAACCTTTATAAAGGGATACAGCACAATACAAACCAGCATTGATATTGATACTGTGTTAACAGCTAATTTAGTGTCAAGCTTTTCAAGATCAGAAAATACTATTGAGTTATATCCTGAAGGAGTAGCTCCGATTAATAATGCCAACTGGGTTCCTGTCTGACTGAAGCCAAATAACTTAGCAAGCAACAGTGCAATAGAAAATCCTACAACAATTTTAATAAATATTGCTGCAAACATTATATTTAATTTATAGATTTTGAAGTCGAATTTAGCTCCAAGAATAATGAAGGTTAGTGGTATTGTCATTTTACCAAGTATATCAACAGTATTCTCAATCTGCTGTGGAAGCGTAATTCCTGTTTTGTTGAGAAGCAGAGCAGTCAGTAACGCCCACAAAGGAGGAATTGTCAGTATTCTAAACACCATATTAAAATGTAAAGGCTTACCTGTACCATAATAAACTGCAATGATATAGATTAACGTAAAAACAACAACTGCATTACCAAGATCAAACAGTATCAGAGTTATAATCTGTTCATTACCCATATCCAGAAGAACAAGAGGCAGCAGAAAACCTGTATTCATAATTGTAGTACTGAGGATAAACGTTCCTTTGGTTTTTCGCTCCAACTTCACCAGCTTGACTATAAGAAATGAAACCGCTAGCATAATGACCAGATGAGTCATTGAAAAAAGAGGATATGTAAAATTCTGTGGAGTAAAGCTGTACTTTTTATAATTAGAGAGTATCAATGCAGGAATAACAAAGTAAAACAGAAATCTCAGAAATTTAGTAGAAACGTTTTCATCAATTATATTGATTTTACGAGAAAAAACTCCGATACAAAACAAAATCAGTATCGGAGTTATAGTTATAAAGGTTTGTATCATTTCTTAAGATATTTTTTAATGTGGTCGTATCTGACAAGTGCAGATATTGATATTTGAGTTGCTCCCGTATCACCTATATCTGCAGAGAAAGCACCATTCAGGTCGAAAGCTTTACCTTCATATGTTAAACCACCGGTAATAAATGTTGCATTATTGGAGATGATAGACCCGTAATTGTAATCATTTAACCAGTCAACAGAATGATATTCCGGCATATCGCTCATTGGCAGGTTATAATTCCCTGAAAATACTTCTGGCATATTTATGAAACCTACCCTGAAAGTAGTTTTATTATTCTTCTTCTCAAGTCCGACTTTTATAATCATTCTGTCATCAAATCCAGGATTTAAATCACTTGTTTTCTCAAAATTAATTTCTCCGAGTAATGTTGCTTTGGAAGTCTCTAAAGCTATACCACCTGCGATAACCGGTGGAATACTTACAGTGTATTTTTCACCAAATCCCATGTCAAAATCCTGTTCGGTACCTGTTTTGAATGTAGCACCAAGAGTGAGGATATCTTTTTTGTAAAGAAATCCCGGCATTAAGGAAAGGTAAGCAACATTCTCATCATATTGTCCGTAATTAAAGTGTTTTCTTTCAGAGGCAATATCAATAATGTTCATAGTTGTGTTAAGACCTACTGTTAAACCATCAACAGGTAGTTCATAATTAGCTGAAACAGTGAGATCAAACTGACGAAGTGAAGTATCAAAACTGTATACTTCTCCTGCCTGAGAAACATGAGCATAGTTACTTAAATCGAGTGACTGCGGAATCGAAAAACTGAAACCGAGATTAGCTGATGATCCAAGTTTTTTCCCGTAGCTGATAATACCTGAAGGATATGCTGAACCTATCTTAGAGTTTCTGTTTTCTATAGTTAATTCAGATCTCTGATAAAAATCATCCCCAATAAAACCTTCGGAATAATTGTAGAAATCAGAATAATCTTCAACTTCCGGTTTGAAGCTGACCTCTACATAAGTATCATTTCCGTCCACCCTGAAACCTGCAGGATTCAGAAGAGCGTTTTCTATTCCTTCACATACAGGAACACCAATATGTCCTCTTCCCATAGCTTTAGTATTCAGTCTGTTACGAGAAAAACTGTCAAACATTGGCTGCATGAACTCAGGAGATTTAAACCAAAGGAAATCATCATTGTAGTAAACATTATTAGCCTCATCATAATAATAGTCAGCAGCTAATGTAGAAATCAATAATGTCATTAAGAGTGCAGAAAAAAGAAATCGTCGCATTAAGCCTCCTCTCTTACAATAGTTTGTTTTCTGTCCGGACCTACAGACACAATGCTCACAGGGGTTCTTAAAAGCTCCTCGATCCTGCTGATATAATTTTTTGCATTCTGCGGCAAGTCATTAAATTCTGAAACCTGACAAGTCGAAGTCTTCCACCCTGGCAGCTCTTCGTATACCGGTTCAATATCAAGATATTCAATATTACTATCAGGCATTTTGTCAGTAAGTTCTCCGTTAATTTTATAGTGAGTACATATTTTAATCGTGTCAAAATCATCCAGCACATCAAGCAGAGTCAAAGCAATATCGGTGATACCGTTGATCATTGCAGTGTATCTGGCAGCAACAGCATCAAACCATCCGCATCTTCTTGGACGTCCGGTTGTAGAACCAAATTCATTACCGGCTTTTCTTATTTCCTCTCCGGTCTTGTCATTAAGTTCAGTTACAAAAGGACCGTTACCAACACGGGTAAAATAGCTTTTGTAAACACCAACGATTCGATTCAATTTTAATGAAGGGAAACCGGTTCCGGTAGCAATAGCACCACTTATTGTATTAGAAGATGTCACAAATGGGTATGTGCCGAAGTTAACATCAAGCAGCGCTCCCTGTGCACCTTCAAATAAAAGTGTTTTACCTTCCTCGTCCATCTCATTAAGTAAATAAGGAATTGAGTCTGCATATTGTTTAATCTTTTGTCCTACAGCAAACAATTCTTTAACTTGTGCTTCAAAATCATCAAATGGGAAACCATGTGTATGATAGAAGTTTTCCAGTCTTTCTCTGAGAACTTTTTCATCAAGGATATGAGAAACACGCAAAGCTACTCTTGAAACGCTGTCAGCGTACGCCGGACCAATACCGCGCTTAGTGGTTCCGATTTTTGTGAGCTCCGGAGTATCTTCTCTTTTGTTATCCAGGATCACATGATGAGGAAGAACAAGTGTAGTTCTAGGATCTATTTTGAATCTGCCTTCAAAAGAAATGCCTTGTTTTTCAAGAGCTTCCATCTCTTCCAGAAGCTGGTACGGATTGACAACAACGCCTGCACCAAGTACACAGATTTTGTCTTTATATAAGATTCCTGCCGGAACTAAATGAAATACATATTTATTATTTTCAAGATGAATTGTGTGACCAGCGTTGTTTCCACCCTGGAAACGGATTACCGCATCTGCTTTTTCTGCCAGGAAGTCAGTAATTTTAGCTTTTCCTTCGTCTCCATACAAACAACCCAGAACTGCGAGTGAACTCATTATATCTCCTTATTCAATAAGAACTTTATTACGGGGCTGTTTATAGAGTACATAAAAAAATTGTCAAGAAAGCAAAACTGTAATTTATTGCTTTGGAGGTGAAAAATGGATTTAAAACTGCAGAAATTATATAATAATGAAATTTTCAATAAATTTAAATCGATATTTGGAGGAAGCAATTATTCAGAACCATCAGGTTTCGAGAGTTTTGTCTACGAGTTTGAAAGAAACAACTTACAGCTTATTCTGAAAATTTCTCACAGTTCAAGACGTTCCCCGGAGGAGATTCAGGGAGAAATAGATTATCTCAATTTCCTGCATAACGAAGAAATCCCGGTCGCTCTGGTAGAAAAATCTCTATCAGGCAATTTTGTTGAAATTGAAGAAGCTGTTGATGGCTTCTTCACGGGAATATGCTTTCAAAAAGCAAAGGGAAGGCATATCAGAAAAGAAGATAAAACTCCTGATTTATTTTTACAAATGGGAAAAATTCAGGCTGCTATGCACAATTCGGCTGAAAAAGCAAACCTGGGCGGTATAAAGTTCCATAGACCCGACTGCTTCGAAATGGACAAAAATGTAGTGCGGGAATGCTTGACAGATAAAGACTGTGAAGTTATCAAAATCTATGATGATCTTTTTGAAGGGTTCGGCAAACAGACCAAAACTTCACAAAACTATGGTATCATGCACTATGACTTTCATCCCGGTAACTTTTTTATTAATGGAGACAAATTGACTCTGTTTGATTTCGATGATAGTGTTTACTTCTGGTTTATCGCAGACATGGCTGTGACGCTCTTCTATCAAGTCCCTCATGATATTAAAAACCAAAAAGAATTTGACAGTGTTAAATTGTTTCTGGATAATTTTCTTCAAGGCTACACTGAGATTCGCAGTTTTGATACAGCAAGCATCATTGAGTTCGGTAACTACTTGAAAATGCGGGAGATAATTCTTTATGCCATACTTCAGACAAGTGGTCTTATTGGTAAAAACAACTGGGTGGACGGATATCTCAGAAACAGAAAAGACAAAATAATAAACCATGTGCCATATCTGGATTTTTCCCGAATTGGCTATTAAGAAAGGAGATTTTTGCATAATTGCATAATCTTGCAGCTTTGGATAGTGAATATCGATGAATTCTGAAATCGATTCCACTTGCATGCTTTCTTTAGAAAGAAAGAGCAAACTACTCCAGTTAAGCAAAGATCTCGAAAGGATATTAAATGACCAGATTAAGTTATCTTCTGATATTGTTATTGCTCACCGTTACTCTTGCAGCTGAAGACTTCAGTTTGCAGGTTGATTTTTCTGACAGTACAAGCTACGAAATATTCAATTATAAAGGCCGAGTCCCTGCCCAGGCTGAAGGCAGCGGAGTTATGCTGATGAACGGAGGATATGCTTCAAATCACAATAATTCTGTAAAAATCAACTCTGTAATAGCAGGCAGCCACCGGAAAGAAACTATTTCCTTCAATCTTTTTATAACTCCGGGAGGAGATGGAGCCGGAATAGCCTTGTTAAACAAAGATTTCATCAATGAAGACAGTCTTTCATATATTGCCAAACACTGGGAAGCCCCAGATTTCAAGAAAGCTTTTGGTGTCGGTTTTGATATATACAATCCGCAGACTTCTGCCTGGTTTGATAAATACGGTAATTTCTACGGTAGACCTCAGAGAGAAATCTCCCTGCACTGGGATGGTCGTGAAGTGTACAAAATAATGTCACCTGTTGAATTCCGTTCTGATCCGATGCATGATGTAATCCACAAGATGCAGATAAATCTTAACTATGTAACAGGTGGAGCTGAAGCAAGCGTAAGTATTGATGATACTCTGGTTATAGAAAATTTCTTTATTGCCGAAATGATGCCTTATGATAAAGTTCCGGTAGTAGGGGCAACAACCTCCGACTTTACCACAACTGTTTATGTAGACAGTCTTTCATTTTCCGGTACAGAAGAACCTGTTGAGCAGAATTTGAAACAGTCTTTTGTTCTCGTAGATAATATGGAATTCCACTCCAAAAACAGAGAAGAATATAAGGAAGTCAAATTCCCGAAGGTTGGCAAGAAAATCGGACGTGTTATTATGACCCTCGATCTGGGTGGTCTGGCTGGCGGACCAAGCGGTTGGGACGTAGGATCATCGATAAATCTGCTCGATGCTGATTCAACCAAGTACGAGATTTGCCGATTCATTACTCCTTATCATAGAGGATATATCTGGAAAGTAGACGTTACAGACTTATTACCGTTGTTTAAGGGCAAAAAAACTGTCAGAGTAAACGTCAGCACCTGGGAACCGATTACAGAAGATCCATCCAAACAGAAAGGCTGGAAAGTCCATGCAAAACTTGATTATTATGAAGGACCTTCTGAGTACAGACCTGTGGATGTTGTTAATCTCTGGGCAGGCAATGAAGAGTATGGTAACCCTGAAAAACCTCTCTCGGATTTCTTTGATACCAGAGAAGTTAAAGTTCCCAGAAAGACTGATAAGGTTAAAATACGTTTCGTTGTTACTGGTCATGGTATGTCTCCCAACTCTAACAATGCTGCAGAATTTATGCCGGCAGACAGAACATTCATCGTTAACGGCAAGGAATTCCATAATAGACTGTGGAAGACCGACTGCTATCTGAATCCATGTCGTCCTCAGGGTGGTACCTGGAAATTTGACAGAGCAGGCTGGGCTCCGGGAGATGTAGTAAAAGCTTGGGAAATTGACATTACAGATTATGTGGATGAAGATGGTAAACTGAACCTTCAATACATTCCAATGGAGTATATTAATGAAAACAGAAGTGATAAGACCTATCCCCCACACCACTTGATTGAAACCCAGTTGATATATTATAAGAAGAGATAAAGTTTAGATGAGATTTTTAAATTCGTCAGAATTTGGAAATTTCATCAACTTCCATAAAATTAAAATACTGTGGTTTCAGTAATTTTGAAACCCAGTTGATATATTATAAGAAGAGATAAAATGTTATAGTGAGGTAAAAGATGACAAGAAAAGACAGAGAGATTACAGACAGGACTCAGATTGAGGATATTTTGCAAAAGGGAGATTTGCTTAATCTGGGATTGATCGACGATAACTCTCCATATGTTGTACCTATGAATTACGGGTACTCAGATGGAAAGATATATCTGCATTGTGCAAAAGAGGGACATAAAAATGACTTGCTCAGGAAAAACTCGAATGTATTTTTCACAGTCAGCATTAATGTCGAAGTCGATTTAGATGTTCACTGTCCCACAACATATTACATGAGTGTTGCCGGATCAGGAACAGCAGTCATACCAGACAGTAAAGATGTTAAGGTAGATGCCCTGAAGTGCTTTATGAACCACTACAATCAGGAATGCTGTGATGACTTTCTCAGGAAAGCTGTCGAATACACTGAGGTAATCGTTATCAATATAAAATCAATGACAGGCAAAAAGAACATAAAGCAACAGAAATGAATCACAGCAATATACAAAGTTCACTGGATTATATAGAATCTCATCTGGAAGCAAATATTGAGTTAGAGAGAGTAGCTGAGAAAGCCGGCTATTCTCTCTATCATTTTCACAGAATATTTTCAGGGCTGACCGGGTATACCCTTAAGGAATACATCCGAAAAAGAAGACTTACACGTTCTGCGAGAATGCTTCAATTCACCCCAAAGCCTATTTCAGAGATTTTTGAGCTGTGTGGATTTAAATCTCAAGAAGCTTTTACTCGTGCCTTTTCAAAACACTTTGGTTGTACTCCGCATAGGTTCCGCAAGTCAGATACTCCTTTTGATTATACTAATCAGATCAAGATAGCAGAAACGGAGTCCAATAAATTTGACATAGAGTTCAGAGTTGAGGAAATAGCCGATTTCAGACTCTGTGGACTTTCTGCAAGGGTTTCTCCAAACAATCCGAAATTAAAAACACTCTGGTCTGATTTATGGAAATACGCAAACTCATTTGATATGCAGAACTGCAACGGCTTTTTTGCCCTAAGTACCTCTAGTGGCATTGAAAGCGATATACTTGTTTTTGATTATCTGGTAGGTTTGAACCCGGAATATATACACAATATACCGGATGGATTTGTAACAAGAGAGGTCAAGGGTGGAACTTTCCTGTTTTTTGAGTACAAAGAGGGACTTGATAAACTGGATGACTATTTTGTTAATCTGTTTTCCAACTGGCTGCCTGCCAACGGTTACAAAGCCAGAGATTTCGATCTGGAGTTCTACAATAAGGAGTTCTCAGCAGAAAATGAGGATTCTGTTATTGAGATAATGGTGCCGATCCTATAAATTTAATTTAGTTCATAAAAAATCATCTCCCAACTATTTTTATTGAAACAATCGTAACAAAACAAAGTTTCTAACATAAAGCAGGAGAAGTACAACAATTTCAGGAATCACAAACCAAGAAATTGAAATTGAGTGAATGCTGCTATAGTTTTATGTGTGGTGTAGACACAAAGACTGTTCAAGGGATATTTCTGCTTAAACTCAATATTAGGAGACCCTTATGAAGAAAATTAGTTTATTTATTATGTTTATAGTATTGTTAACATCGCTTAGTGCAGGAGATTTTGATAAGATTCAAGTTGGGGAATATACTATAAGAATTTCACCTCCATCAAAAATTCTTGAATACAATACGCCACCTGCGGAAGATCTCAAATCCAACATCTGTAGAATGGACTCCGATACTCTATTGATTGATAGAGGTTTGATATGGGTTAATCATGAACTGATTGGCTTATTCAGTTCTAATGAAGAGCTTGAAATGAAAAAAGGTGTGTTATACTCTAATGGAAAGAAATATAAACCAATGGAGAATATCGGAGTTAAGGAATTTCATTCAGATATTGCAACAGAAAATGATGTTTTAATGGGTAATCACAGATTGATTGTCAGACCATATCATGATAATGTAATGAACTGGTATGGTACCAGAAATGGTAAAGAAGAATATTTCTTCGTGATTGACAAATATAAAATAGCAATTCGTAATAACAGATTGTATATAAACTTTAAAAAACTTGGAAAACTCAAGAAGCGATCCAATGTCCTCATCGACAACGATAAAATATACATCAATGGTGAAGAAGTTACCTTATAGCACTGTAAAACAAAGTTTATTGAGACCTGAAACGCTGCATTAGCCGGTGGTGATTCAGGTCTTTTCTTCTATTCCGTAATAGCTTTTCTGGCTTTCAATATGAACTTTGCTCTGTCCAGGGGACTGATCCCCTGATAAGGTCGTTCCACACCTTCAGACTCAGGGCATTTCTCGTATCTGTAGAACTCCGTCAAATATTGGGCTTTACCACCTGAGAGAGAGGCCAGTTCAATCTGGTATTGAAGAGAGCTTGCTACAGGCAGCTTACCTTTAATCTCGGCAATACCATCAGCAATATCCGGAGTCTCGAATGATCCTCGCATAAGGATAATATCATTCATAACCTTACCGCAAAGATCTTCTCTTATCTTTATTGCATACTTGTTAACTGGTTCCAGAAAATCTGTTCCGGTATTCTTCAAGCCATTCATAATTCCCATCTGAGTAGCAATAATGAAATCACCCGGTCTGCTGTGAACTTCATGATCTTCCTCACCTATGAGCGTTATCCTCAAATCTGTTACCTCCCAACCTCTTATTCCCTGTTTCAGTGCTTTGCCGATAGTAGCTTCAATCTCATTCTGGTATTTCCTGGCTATCTTATCAACACTGACTTTAGACTCATAATGAACTCCGCTTCCGGTTTCTCCCGGTTCTATTTCAAACCTTACTACTGCCCAGCAAGGTTTAGGCATAGTGTATTCTTCGTATCCTATACCCTTTGCTGACGGAGTTTCTTTGTAGATAACTGTCGGATCAGTAAGTTTAACCTTAATGTTAAAGCGATCAAATATCAGCTGCTCAAGAATCTGTATATGAATATATCCCATAATATCAATGTTAAACTCGCGTTCGTCCTTCAACCACTGGAAGTTCAGATTCGGTTCTTCGGAGTTCAGTTTATACAGTGCTTCGGCAAGATCTGAATACTGCTGCATATTTTCGGGAATAACCTGCACTTTAAGAGTTGCAGTATTTATCGATACACTTCTGATATCTATCTTATCCCCAATAATATCACCTGTACGGCTTTCTGAGAGTCCTGTAACCACTGCTATATCTCCTGCAGTAAGTCTATCTGCTGCCAATAAACCCTTAGCTGTCGGTGTTTTGATAAGATTAAGTTTTTCGGAAATATGCAGGGATTCGTTTCGAATAACATCTTTAGGCTTCAGTTCACCCGAAAATAATCTTATATAAGACAATTTTCCGGAATTTCCCCCAAACTGTGTATTAAAGAACACCCCTGAGACTTGATCACTCGAAGTCATCTGCGGTTCAGGGAGAAAATCAATTGTTGCTTCAAGCAAATCAACTATCCCCTGCCCCAACTTGGCTGAACACAACACAACAGGACACACTGAAGATGATCTCACAGATTTTTCCAGGCTTTCTCTAACCTCTGCATATGATATCTCAGCTTCTTCAAGATATTTTTCCATTATCACATCGTCTTGCTCGGATGATGTATCGATCAGTCTCTCCCTGTACTCAGAATCGGAATTGAAATACTCCTCATTGAATAAAGAGGTTACAGTTACTTCGTCCGTTCTTTCACCACTGATCTTGTTTACAAGGAAATAGCTTGAGTTCAGTCTGGTTTCGATATCCACCAGAACCCGGTTTAGATCAGAATTCATTCTATCGGTTTTGTTAATCACAATTATACAAGGAAGGTTCAGTGCTTTGATAGCTTTCCAGAGCTTCTCTGTCTGGGCTTCTATCCCTTCTGCAGCAGACACTATCAGTATAACGCCATCGAGTGCTATTAAAGATCTTTCTACCTCAGAAGCAAAATCATTATGTCCGGGAGTATCAATTATATTAATCTTTGTCTTGTTCCACATAAAGGAAACAGTTGAAGCTCTGACGGTTATACCCCTCTGAATTTCTACTTTCAGACTGTCAGTTGTGCTCTGTCCTTTATCAACACTGCCCGGAGCTTTGAGTTCTCCAGCCAGATACAGCATCTGCTCGGTTATTGTTGTTTTTCCTGCATCCACATGCGCAAGTATACCAATGTTTCTAATCATAATATTCCGATCCTGTTTTAGTGTATTTCAAAAACAACATGTACGGTCTGGAAGTAAAGCAATTTTATTAATGCAGTTGTCAATTGTTGTAAAATTTTGTAGGAAATGTATTGACCATTCTGACGGATTGATAATTTTGAAAGAAAAACCTCGGAATTGTTGTATGAAATATCTTGCATTTGTAATCATGGCTTTCCTGCTGTTTTCCTGTTCATCACAAAAAGTTAGTGAACCAGAAACTATAGTAACTCAGGACGCTTTAATACCAGTCACTGCAGATTCTGTTGAAGTAGTGGATACTGTCGTTATCGCAATACCTGATGTGGAAGAAGAATGGCTTCCTCTTGATTCCTTATCTGTTGTATCATACAGAAAACCGGATTTATCTACATTTGGGAATGACATTATTATAAATGGTAAAATCGTTAAAGATACTGTTTTTGCTGAGAAAATCTGCTTCAATAAATCGAAACACTATTCCAGGGCAAAAGGGGTTACAGCTTTCAGAGGAAACAATTACAGAGACAATCCGATATATGGTAGTCTTTCCATTAAAGAAAAGAAGCTGGTTAAATGCTGGTCTGCAGATGCAGGCAAATTAGACGGTTGGAATGGTGTAGGCTGGACGGGGCAACCGGCAATAATCCAGTGGGAAGACAGTGTTAGAACCGCTATGAACTTACCGGATTCCATCAAAGCAGATACGACTTTCACCGAAGTGATATGTTCGACCCTTGGAGGTAAAATTAGATTCCTGAACTTGAAAACAGGAGATTCTACCCGGGCAGATATCAATATAGGCTTTACAATGAAAGGCAGTGTAATGATTGACCCCCGAGGATATCCTTTACTTTATCAGGGAATGGGACTGAATGTAAACGGTAAGAAAAAAAAACCTTTCAATTACTATATATACAATCTGCTTAATCAGGAGAAACTATATACAATCCCGGGATATAACAAGTATGTTCATCGCGGTTGGGGTGCATTCGATTCTTCTGCTCTGGTTGATATTAATACGGACAACCTTATTCTTTGCGGTGAAAATGCATTGATCTACAGGATAAAGCTCAATACTGAATTTTCAGCTTCACAAAAAAAACTGACAATCAATCCTGAACCTGTCATGTACAGGTATACACACAGTAAATACGGCAAGATAGGGATTGAAAGCTCCCCTGCTATTTACCGCAATCTCCTTTACTGCACAGATAACAGCGGTCTTCTCCAATGTGTTGATCTCAATCAGATGAAGCCTGTCTGGATTGCTGAACTACTTGATGACACTGATGCCTCAATATCACTTGAGCAGAAAAGAGACAGCGTTTTTATTTATACAGGTAATGAAGTTGATCACAGAGGTAAAAAAGCTTATAAAAAGGCTGAAAAGAAAAAGGGATTCAATAAAAAGAAATATAAGTATAAAGATTTTTGCAGTTTATTTAAATTCAACGCTTTGACCGGAGAGAAAATATGGGAGAAACGTCTTGAGACGGTTTATGATTCGTATGTAAACGGAGGACTGCTCGGTTCACCCTTGATAGGTAAAAACTCCATCTCGGAATCAGTTATTTTTAACGTTGCAAGAATAAATGACGACAAGAACGGAATGCTTATAGCTTTGAACAAAGAGTCCGGAGATGAAATGTGGAGAATAGAGTTCCCTGTTTTCAGCTGGTCATCTCCTGTTGCAGTATATCCTGAAAATGGCGGAGCATACATTATCTACGGTACAACGGGTGGTTTCATATACCTGATTGATGCCGAAAAAGGAATGATCGTTGACAAAGTCAATTTGAAAGGTGCAATTGAAAGCAGCCCGGCTGTATTCAATGATTATTGTGTCTTCGGAACAAAAACCGGTAAAATCTGGTGCTTCAAAATTAAATAAAGGAATAGCTGATGAAAGATCTTTCACTACAGAGATATCCCTATAATCCCAAGGACTTGTTTCATGCCTGGAATACTGCAGATGAGTATATTGCTGATTACATTAGAAACAATAATATTAACAGCAAAAGAGTATTGATTATTGAAGATGAATTTGGAGCACTTGGTTGTTCTGTTGAAGCAGATAAGAAATACTTTGTGAATGACTCCATTCTTTCAGCGAGAGGAATCGAAATTAACAGAGAAGTTAACTTCGTTGAAGACGATGCTGTATACCTCTCTCCCTTTGATGAATTTCCAAGAGACATCGATCTTATCCTTATAAAAATTCCAAAGATCAATAATTATCTTGAATTCCTTCTTGATAAACTCAACAGGCTGGACCTTGATATACCCGTTATTGCCGGGGGCATGGACAAATACCTGAACCAGTCGATATACAAGATATTCAATAACTATTGTAATAAAGTAACTTTATCGAGAGGATGGAAGAAATCGAGATTGATCTTTGGAGAAATCGGGACAAACGTATATAAGAAAGAATTTTATCCTGAGTATGAAGCATGTGGTATGACTCTGCGAAATTACCCTAATACATTCAGTCAGTCCAGACTGGATGCAGGATCAGCTTTACTGATAAGCAGTTTCGCAACAAAAAAGACTGATGCAGTCAGAATCCTGGATATTGGCTGCGGAAACGGTGTACTGGGGCTTTCACTCGCTCAGAAATTTAACAATGCTGAATTGCTTTTTAATGATATATCTTATTCTGCTATTGAATCGGCAAAATACAATGCTGAAACAAACGGAGTCTCAGATAAATCATCATTTTACCACTGCTATGCAGCAACAGAAGTTCCTTCAAACTATGTGGACATAGTAATCTGCAATCCACCATTTCATGATAATCATAAAGTAAGTATATACTCTACCAATGATATGCTTCGAGAAGTGCACCGTATTCTGAAATGTGATGGAGAACTCCACATTGTTTCGAACAGACATCTCAACTATTATAATACTCTTAAAAGATTATATGGCAATTGTACAACTTACGGGGCTGACCCCAGATATGTAATCTGTAAAAGTGTATGGCAATGCAGATAACTACTTCATTAATACCATTTTCATAGTTTTAGAAACTTCAGATGTGGATAATTTACAGAAATATACTCCTGAACTAACCTGCTTATTATTATTGTCTGAACCATTCCATTCTAACTTATGAATCCCTGAGTTCATCCTTCTATTCACAAGAGTTCTTACAGCCTGACCTTTAATATTATAAATTGTAATATTAACATTTGACTCATTTTCAAGACTGAATGACAGATGAGTAGAAGGGTTAAACGGATTAGGATAGCACCGTAGTGAATTCTCTGCAGATGGAGAAATAGAGTCATTATCATCAGAGCGGATGTATTCATTAACACCAATATCAATTACTTCCTTTGAATCCCAATCACCATCCATAATTCTTGGATTTGAGTAAATATCGAAATACGGGAAGGAATAATCATCGATGAGATTGGTTCCGCTGTCAATGCAAGGTGAAGCTCCTGATAATCTGAAAGACTGATTTTCATCTTCCAGAAATTCCGGTTTATCCCAGATAATTGCTTCTGTATAGACATCATCTCTGGATCTGAGATACCCTCCGGCATTTTTGTTCAACAGACAATTTGTAAAACTTATACTGCAGCCCGAATTAATAATAAATGGGGAAGTAAAGTCATCTGAATAAATTATTGAGTTTACAGCGTCAATTGATGTATTTAGTGAATAGATTCGCTGTTCAACAAGATTTGAGTTAATCATACTGATCTGACTATCATAAAGCTTCATATCATTGTCAGATGATGTATTCCCGGTAATTACAGTATTATCAATCGTTATTTCTGAGTCTTCTGAAACAAGAATACCTGAAAAAACGGACTGAGCACCAATCTGACTGTTATTAATAACCTTACATGACTTCAGAGTAAGATTAGCATCATCAACATAAACTACAGCTGATTTCCTTTTAAGTCTACCTTCTTCCAAAGTATAAACAGTGTTATCACGAATAATAGTGTTCTTCAACTCTAAAGAAGCTCTGTTTTCGACACTGATATTGCTCTCCCCAATACTGAGGATATTAGATATATGGCAATAATCAATACTGCTTTCAACTGATTCTTCACCTGAAAATCTGAGACCGTTCCAGTAATCATCTGATGAAGTAAAAACAACAGGAGCATCTTCAGTACCATCAACAAGAAGCCTTCCGTTTACAAACAATTCAGAATGAGGAGCCATGAAAACAGTTGTTCCGGCTTCAATTCTCAGTTCTACTCCTTCATTTATTGCCAGGTCACCCGACACGTAAACATTTTCTGATGACCATACTGTGTTTTCAGTTAAGGATACTTCTGTAACAACTCCTTCAATACATGTACCGGCAACTCTGATTGATTTGGAAGTGACTCCGTTTAAATCTGTACAAATTGAAATATTCCCGTTGTACTCTCCCTCTTCCGCCGGGTTAAAATAGACATGAATTTCAGTGTATGCATCAGGAGAAACGACTATATCGCTCAAGATTGCTCTACGTTGAAATGATCCTTCTCCAAGGGTATATCCTTCCGGAGCTGTAATTTCTGAGATAAGTAGAGTATGCGTTGTGTTATTGAATAATGAGAATGTGAGTTCAGATTCACTATTACTTATTCCCTGCACAGGAAATGCCAGAGATTCCGTATCAGTTATAAATGGAGGAAGAAAATCAGGATTGTTTAGATCTAGTGATGTAAAAACTTTGGAATCCTTATCCCAGTTATACAGTATTGTATTATTGTTTCTATCCGAGACAGCATTATCTGCCGGAAAATCGCCTGTATATAATTTGAAAGAGGTTCTTTCATCAAAGATACAGAATCTGGAGTGGGAAAATCCCAGAATTTTGCTTACTCCACCGACATTGACAGTTCTGTAATTGTTATATTCCGTATCACTTAATTCTAGAGAAACAGTCTTTGTTTCTGGATTTATCAATAATCCCTTTTGTGTTCTTGAATGGGTATTGAGGAGCAGTGAATTGTTAAATGTATACAGTTCAGCATAATTTAACTCATCATTTATTTCATAAATTGTATCTAAGATATCCAGTGTAACCGGATCAACAGAATATATACTACTGTTGACAGAAACTATTTCACCTTTGTTATAATCTGTGTTTTTGTGAATATTCATTCCATAGCAATTACCATACTCTGTAAACAACAACTGGTTACCGAAAAAGTTTGAGTTGCCCGAATAAAACAGCATGTTGTCATCAAACCTTAATACAAGTGTTCTACCTTGAGAAACAGCAGTCCCGTCATTTTCCATCACATCAAAAATATAGGGAAGATATATGAGATTTGTGTCTTCGCGATAAATTATATTCTTTATACTGTAATAAGTGGCCTGAGTCTCAGAGTGATTATCTGCATGAGTGTATGTGCTTATCAGCTCAGAAGTTTCAACATCAAACAGATTTACAGAAAAAGTGCTGTGATGAGTGAGTTCCCCAACTTTGCACTCATCACGGTTAACTGTTAAAAGATAAGTATTACTTTCATAGCTGAAAACTTTGAAAACCTGAACAGATTGATTTAGTTCTACAAGATTAGTAATAGAATTGTCTGTTAGTTCAGCAATGATGTTGCTACCGGTATTATCTATACCGTGTACAATAATATCATTTAAGTTGTTACCGGAAACATCAAACAATTGAGCAGAGCTGATTTCCCTATAGTTATTTAACTCAGCTTGCTCTAAAAGAGTCGAAATATCAATATTTCCCCAAAGACAAACAGCAAAAAGATACAAAAACAGTATCATACACTTTTTCATGATTCCCCCGTGTTTATACCCCTATAAACAGGATCATTTTATTTTTAGTGAATTTAATGCAAATATTATTCCATATATAAAAGTTTCAAGCAAAAAGTATTTGAAATGAGAAAAACAGGCAATGTTTTTTTATTTTTTTTCATTGAACCCAATCACAAAGACTGTTGAATTTTCGCTCAATTCTATTGATATTTCACCTGACATGGATTGGATTGTTCTCCTGATTTCACTAAGGTAAATTGAATGTTCGCTTGCCGGTTTGTTATCCCTGAATAGTGTAAAGTCATGGTCAAAAAAACGTTCCCTTTCTTGTTCAGACAAAATCAGACCATCCACTTTTGTATTTAGGAAAATCTTGTCCCCCATTTTCTTTGAACTTAACAAAACTGTATTACCCTTGTCAACATGGTATACAATTTCTATAAGTTTCAGCATTACCGTGATCAAAGCGTTAAAATTCAGTTTCATGTAGTTATCTTCCGAATCAATGCTCTGCATCAGTTTGCAATCAGGATATGAGGTAGACATCATCATAATTATCTCATTAAAAAAGCTGCTTGTAGAAAACAATGAGTACTTTCTGTCTGCTGTTTTAGAAATATCATATACTTCATTAAGGTTCCGGATCAGCTTTCTGCTTTCATTCACAATAATCTGAAGAAATGTTTTATCGTCATTACCATCAGGTGCATTCTTCAGCATTTTTCTGGCAAAACCGTTTATTGATGTCAAAGATGTTGTTGCATCTATCAGGAAGTTATCATAATTACTGTATCTGCTTTTAGTTATAACCGGATTGAACACCCAGTAATCCCTTTTCCCATCTTTGATTTTCTTTAAGTTGTATTCCTTACCGTTAGAAAGCATTACTCGGGAAGCAGAATAGTTTTCATCAAGAATAGAAGGCAGAAACTCTGTGCTTATCAACGAACTAAACACAGGGAAAAGCATAGTTGCTTCGATCTCAGAGGATAATATCTGACGAATAAGAGGATTAATGTAAATAATATTCTGTTCCTCTGAGCATATTATCCCTGATGATACCTCATCCAGAAGAAATCTTAAATCAGTTCTCTTCATCTGTTACTCCTTTTCAAGGAAAGCTTTCACTGTGTTGATAAAGTACTCGTTCTGCTCAGGAGATGCAATTGTAACCCTCAAATAATTTCTGAGCAGCGGATGGGCACCTATTGCTCTTACAGCTATTTCATTATCCGATAAGTACTGATGCAGCTCTGCAGATTTTCTCCCTATGGTAAACGGTATGAAGTTAGTATCAGTCTTATGACACTTCAATCCTTTCATACAACTCAATTCAGAAAGCGTTTTATCTCTTTCAGAAATAACGAGTTCATTGTGACCCAGAAATTCATTTTTATGTTCCAGAATACTACAGACAAAAGTCTTGGTGAGATTACTCATGTGAAAGAAAGTCATCACCTTACCGATTTCAGAAATATACTTCCTGTTAGACAGCATATAACCGAATCTCAAGCCGGCAGATGAAAACGCTTTGGAGAAAGATCTGATCAGAATCAAATTATCGTACTCACTAAGCTTATCAGCAAATGTTACACCGGAAAATTCGTAATATGTTTCGTCTATCAGCACAGGTTTATCTGTTGATTCAATTATTTTAATGATCTTTTCAGTATTAAGCAGATTTCCGGTGGGATTGTTAGGATTGCACAGAATAGCCAGTCTGCATTCCGGTTTGTTTATCTCAGCAATGTACTCATCCACATCAAAATCAAAGTCCTCGTTAAGATGCTGGAATTTTACGGGCATACCTATGGCAGTCGAGTATGTTTTATAATCAAAGTAGGATGGAGCAAGGGAGTAGGCATAATCTCCTTCACGCCCTCTAAGAGATGTAAACAGGTAGTACAGCATTTCATCTGCGCCATTACCATATACAAAGTTCTCTGAAGTCAGCCCGAAACCGATATAATCTGTAAGTTTATGTTCCAGCTCAGCAGTTATATCCTGAAAGTATCTGTTCAGGTGGACATTCTCCATCTTATTGAGAAATGTCGCTTTTATCAACTGATACGGATCAAGGCTGCTTTCATTCAGACACATCATGTGCTTCTTCAATGGGACATCTATAATTGCAGGTTTACGTTTTTCAAGATCTTTACGGAATCTGTACATGGTTTAATACCTTTCTAAAGTTTTTCTTTATTGAGATGATAATAGTTTTTCTGTCAAGAACAGTATTTTACTTCATATAATTTGCTAAAATTCAATAGAATTAATCCCCTCGAAAACCAAATACGATGTTTACATAACTAATAGTAGATAGGTCTTTTAAAACAGAAAGTCAGTGGATACTATGATTCAATGTATTAGCCTTCAACAAAGTATGATATTTTTTTAATTGATGGTATTTTCTCTTTTTTACTGTATAATAAATTTAACCGTTAAGAAATCCTGAAGCCTTGGAAGGAGTTCAGGAAGAATTTATGGTTCCAGTTTACTGGAAATACATTTTAAAAAGAGGGCTTTTCGATGAAATTTACAATTTCATCAACTTCTCCATTTGCTTTTGTTTCGTTTTCTTTGGCACCAAAGAAAATGAAGAGTGCATTTTTCTAAGAAATGTCTGCTAAAAATCCTTCCAATTTTCTTGAAGTCAGATTTTCAAGAAAAAACGGGGGGGCATTCCAAGAGACGATTTACCTTGACAGATACTTATTCAATTATTTATATATGGATAAATTTTTAAGGAGTGTATATGAAGAAAGTAAACTATTTTATCATGATAGCTCTGTTAGTGCTTATAGCTGGATGTGCATCTTCCAATGGACACACTAAACATTTGCCCTCATTGGATACAGGTAAATTCATCCCATCCGAATCTGATGACAGACTAACTCAATATGATTACAGCAGACTTAACGATCATGGTCTTATTGTGTTTACGTATGATTTTACAGGATTATCAGGACATAAAAAAGAAGGGATTAGAGTCATTGAAGTTCCTATGAAAGGGAATAAGAATAGTGATGTTTTTAACAAGATATTCAGAGTAGATGGTGTTCAAACTCTTCACAGATTCAGAGGTGTTTCAGCAGAAGTACAAATGATGGCAATCAGGGGAAAAGTAGTTTATGGTGGTTGTCTGAAAATTGATGTGAGTGATATTGATAACGTTGATGTCGTGCAAGTATTGGACAAAAGAGATGAGCTGAATAAAACACTTTCTGGGAAGAACTGTAAGCTAAATATTGATGAAATTGAAGTTAAGCTGATGAAAGCCAGAATATTCGCCAGTTGATAGCTCTTAGTTTGAATGAATAAGATTTTCTGATATCACTTAAAAACGAAATGAAAGGAAACTGATATTACGCAATATTGCAGGTCAGAGAGCTGTTCTCGAAAATGTTCTCGATAGAGTTGAACTTGACAATTAATATACTCTTATCTATAATTATTAAAGAAAATACTAACTATCAATAATTTAGGAGATATATATGACCAAGTTTCATATTGTGCTTTTCTTGTCTGCTTTTTTGATCACAGTCTTAACAGCATCACCTTCACCGGAATTTTTGAAAGCAGAAAAAGCAATTGCCGAAGATGACTATGAATTAGCTATTGAATTATATAGTTCAATTATTGAGTCTGATCCGGAGAATGCAGAAGCATATTTCCTGAGGGGAGTCGCGAATTTAGAAGAAACAGATGATGATTTAGCTCTGGATGATCTCAATAAAGCTCAAGAACTTGGTTACAAGAATATCTACTTGTATTATTATCGAGGTTTATCATACGAAAGTCTGATTGAATATGATAAAGCAATATCTGATCTTACAGTTTTTCTGGATGATTCATCCAGTAAACCAGATTCTATTTTGATTAAGGCATATAAATCTCGAGGGTGGTGTCGAAATGATTTGAAAGATTATTCCGGCTCTATTGAAGATTGCACAAAAGCAATCGAACTTAATCCAATGGATGTTAATGCAAACTTCCAGAGAGCAACCGTATTGTTTAAGGACAAGCAGTATGCAAAATCAATAAATGAATTCATACGACTTGCAAAGTTGTTCCCGAAGAAAAATAAAATTGCCAGAAAACGCATTATTTTCATAAAACTTGAAACTGGTGATTATAGCGGGGTGATTAGAGATTGTACACAATTGCTGGATGAAGGTTATCGAAAGTGTTCATTGTATCAATTACGTGCAGAAGCCTACTTAGGACTCAAGGATTATGAGAAAGCCCTTGCTGATATAAAAACAGCTCTCAATGATTTCGAAAAGCATGAGAAAATTCTTGATTACAGGAAAATTGCGCAGATTAAAGCAAGAGCGATACTGGGATTAGGGTATGTTAAAGATGCTGAAAGTTATATTAACAAGGCATTACAGCAAGATCCGGATAATACTGAGTTTCTTAAAATCAAACAGGAAATACTTGAAGCTTCAAAGAAAAAGTAGTTTATATACTTTTACATATTTCAATAGAACTTGACATCCGAACATCTCCATTCTTCAATGCTGCATGGATTATAAAAATAAACTGTCAGATTTTTTGATGTCACTCAAAAATGAAATGAGTGGAGAACTGATATTTCGCAATATTGCAGGTCAGGATGCTGTTTTTGATGCAATCCCCCAACAGGTCGATCTGTCAATCCGGAGTTTTCTTGCAGCCAATGGTATAAGCAAACTGTTCAAGCATCAGGCAGATGCTCTCAATTCAGTATTTAACCACGAAAATGTAGTCATCACAACAGGTGTGTCCAGCGGGAAATCACTCTGTTATCAGGTTCCTGTAGTGCAGTCGATTCTGGATAAACCTGAATCATCTTCGCTGTTTCTCTACCCGACAAAAGCTCTGTCTCGCGATCAGCTTAAACAGATGAACAATCTTTTTCCAAATGACAACAACAGGATGTTCAAGGCTTTTGTTTATGATGGTGATACTCCGGCAGACAAGAGAAAGCACATTCGGAATCATGCAAATATTGTTGTTACTAATCCAGATATGCTGCACATGAGTATATTACCGCATCATACAACCTGGGAGAAATTTTTTTCCGGTCTGTGCTATGTAGTGATTGACGAAATTCATACTTACAGAGGTGTTTTCGGCTCGCATTTTATCAATGTCATGCGGAGACTGCACAGGATTCTGAAGTTTTACGGGGCATCACCGCAATATATTATGACTTCTGCTACAATTGCCAATGCCCGGGAAACTGCTGAAAAGATTTCCGGACAGAAAGTAACTCTGATAGATCAGGATTACTCCGCAAAAGGCAGTCGGTACTTCATATATTATAATCCACCCATAGTAAACGAAGAGCTGAGTATTCGTAAAAGCTCTCTGCTCGAAGCGGAGGAAATAGGCTATAAACTGATCAGGAATGGCCTGCAGTCTATCATATTTGCCCAGACCAGAAAAAGCGTTGAACTTATAGTTAACTATCTGCTCCGGCACGAAGATATCTCAGAAAAAGATGTGCGGGGCTACAGGTCAGGTTATCTGCCAGGATTCCGACGAGAGATTGAACAGGAATTACAACAGGGAAATGCCAAATGTGTTGTTGCAACCAATGCTCTTGAGCTGGGAATCGATATAGGTTCTCTAGATGTTTCTGTTATAAGCGGATACCCCGGAACAATTGCTTCTCTATGGCAGCAGGCAGGAAGAGCAGGCAGATCCGGCAAAGAGTCTGTGAATATCTACCTTACAAGTGCCAGTCCGTTGGATCAGTACCTGTACAGTCATCCTGAGTACATTTTCGACAGAGAATCAGAAAAAGCTATAACTAATCCCGATCATCTTCTGATACTATTCAACCACCTGCAATGTGCAGTATTCGAACTGCCCTTCAAGAATGATGAGTTTTTCGGGAATCTGTCGCCTGAAGAAATAATTGATATGTGGGAAGTACTGAAGGAAGAACGTAAAGTTTTCGAGGACAGAGACAGCTATTACTGGACTGCCGGAGGATATCCCCCGGAACTGATCAGTCTACGCAATATTGACTCAGGATTGATAAAGCTGATTAATGATGGTACTCAGAGAACAATCATCGGGTACACAGATCGACACAGTTCATACTGGCTTCTTCATCCTAAAGCTATTTACATACATGACGGCACATCTTATCTTGTGAAAGATCTGAATCTGGAAGAGAAGTATGCTTTGCTTCAGGAAGCGGAAATGGATTATTTTACTCAGGCACAAATGAAAACAGAGTTCGATATGGAATCTACAGACGATGCCAAGGAATATAAAGGATTTACCATTGAAAAAGGCGAGTTGATTGTCCGCAGCAGAGTAACAGGTTTTCAGGCGAAAAAGTGGTACACTCACGAAATTGTAGGGCAGGAAGAACTGGAAATGCCAGAGCATGCTCTGGACACTTACGGCTGCTGGATTAAGCTGTCTGCAGATTTTGTAGAATCCCTGAGACAAAGCGACTCCTGGAGTAATAACCGTAATAACTATGGTGCTGACTGGAATTTAATAAAGGAAGCAGTCAGAAGCAGAGACCATTACAGTTGTCGTAATTGCGGAAAACTTGAGGACGATGTATACCATGATGTACACCACATAAAGCCATTCAGGTTCTTTGATTCTGCAAGAGAAGCTAATGTTATGGAAAACCTGATTACTCTTTGTAAAAGCTGTCATCATCAGGCAGAGAGTCAGGTGAGAGTTGTTTCCGGTCTTGATGGAGTCAGGCATCTGCTCCAGAATATGAGTCCGCTCAAACTGATGTGTGATAACACAGACATACGAGTGTTCGCAGAAAGTGCAAGTTCGCTTAACTCACAGCTCCCGGCTATTGTCTTTTACGATGCTATTTCGGGAGGGATTGGACTCAGTGAAGAAGTCTATAAAGAGTTTTTCAGTATTTTAAGGAAGTCTCTGGAAGTCCTGAAAAGCTGTCAGTGTGATTCCGGCTGCCCATCCTGTATCGGACCTTCTGCCAGTAAGGATTCCAAGAAATACTCAGCAATAATCATCAACAAACTGCTGAAGGTATACAATGAAAAATCTTAAGGCGAAACTTAAATCCCTTGGTGCAGAGCTGAAGACAGAGAATTCTGCAGTTGAAGAAGTTTTAGAAACTCAATCAGAATCTTACGTAGATACTCCTTATGGTAAAGTACGCTGTAAAAAGACTGTTCATGAGGTTAATCCGGCATTTTCGGATGATGTCTCTCAGGGGATAAGGAGTCTTGGGAAATACTGCAGAGTTCCACAGGTATTGGCTGCAAATCCGTTAAATTTTGTGTTTATTGATCTGGAGACAACAGGTCTTTCAGGTGGAGCCGGGACTATCCCGTTCCTTACAGGAGCAGGAGTTCTTAAAAACAGTAAGTTTGAACTGTATCAGTATTTTCTGGAATCCCCATCTCAGGAGAAAGCAGGTCTGCATCTTGTAAAAGAACTGATAAAAGATAAATCGGTTGTTGTATCCTTCAATGGAAAAAGCTTTGATATACCTCTTCTGAAAAGTCGCTTTGTGCTCCACTTCAGAGAACATCCATTTGATAATATGTATAACCTCGATCTACTGCATATCTTCCGCAGGCTGTTCAAAAACAGATTCGAGAACTGTTCACTGCAATATCTGGAATACAGAATTCTGAAGCTGTTCAGAACCTCAGCAGATATAGAAGGATACCTCATTCCTGAGATGTATACTCAATATCTGCATGACCGGGATGAAGATTTTGTAGAAAGTGTGCTGTATCATAATGAAGTGGATATAACCTCCATGGTTAGTCTGCTTGAATTTCTGGTGAAATATCTATCTGAACCATGCTGTGGAGATTATGAGAACTTAACTGATCCGCTGGCAGTATGCAGATTCTTCGAGTTCATTGAAGATACTGAATGTGCAGAGAACATGTATGCAGTCTATAAAGATAGTCCTCAGTGTATGAATGACGAGAAATTCCGGTGGCACTACTCCATTATGCTGAAAAAATCTAAACGAATAAATGAAGCTGTAATAGTATGGGAGAAAATGACGGAAACGAGTATAGATGCCTGTTGTGAACTGGCAAAGTACTATGAGCACCGGATAAAGGACTTCGATAAAGCTATGCAGTATACGTACTCAGCGTTCGATCTGGCATTGATTCAGAAGAAATCTGTTGCTGTTCTGAAGGCAATCCAGACCAGAATGAAGAGACTGGAGCAGAAGATGAAGAAAGATGATGGAGAAGAACATCTATAACTGTATTATTCTGTACACTTATAATTCCCCTCCGTTTTCTTAGTTAAAGGGAAAAAAGCACCTGTAGAACAGGTGCTGATGATTGAGGAGGGAATATGTGTTTCTAATGTTTGGTTTTTAATTCGTCAAATTGATTTTGAAGCTTTTTCAGTTCAGACTTTATTGCTTCAATCTCAGATTTAGTCTGTACAGTATCCTCTGCAGTGGTGTGATGCATTGTGAACTCAGGGCTGTACACGAATACACTGTTACCGTAAGGATTCACATCTATACTGTATGTTTCAGTGAATTTATCGTAATCAGGATAGAGCAGCATTCTAAGAAGTTTACCTTTTCTTATGGCAAGAATTTCAATTCCATTCTTATTGCTTTTATCCATTGCTATAGAGTAAAGGTCATTGTTGTTCTCTATCTTGTTGCCGATTGCTTCTATGATGATGTCACCGGCTTTAATTCCGTTCTTATCTGCCGGGCTGCCGTCTATAACAGTTCTTACGAGCAATCCGTTTTTGACTTCAAAGAATTCCATAAGCTGAGGAGTGAGTGTCTGCGTTTCCACTCCCAGTACATTATTGAAGAATACAGAGAACACATTGACAGGAGTGTCCGGAGTAACTTTCTCAGCAAGCGTCAGCTTGACTTTTTTGTTCTTACCTTTTTCCCTGATAAGAAATTCAAGCTTATCCCCCGGTTTTTTACCTTTCAAGACATTAACAATATCTTCCTGATTATGTATTTTCTTCGAATTGATTTCCAGAACCAGTGTATTGACCTTCAAGTCTGCTTCTTCAGCAGGAGAATCTTCCACAATAGCTGTAAGAAGAACACCATAGTCAGAGTTGAATTTCTTAAGAGCCTTTTCAGAAGGCACTTCTATAAAGATACCTATGTAAGGCTCAGGAAATGACGCTCCCAGCGCTCCTGCTGCAAAGATTAAGATAAGAATCAGACTTCGTTTCATTTCTGTCTCCACTAATACTGAAGTTTAACTTTAGGCTGCTGCCCTTTGTATTCACTTACGTAGAATATTGATCTGTTGTTTCTGTCTCTGACCTTCTTGATGACATAAGATTTGGATTCATCAAGATTGGAAAGATTATTCACAGGAACAAAATTACTCTGATCTACTATACTGTTCGGTGCACTCTGAGCAATACCTGAGTTTTCTGCAAATAACTGGTATTGTTTACCTTCAGCACGCCAGAATGCGTAATGAGCCTTATCAGCCAGATCCGGTTTGAAAATAAATACTGCAAAAGCAAATACCATGACAACCAGAGCTGCAGTCGCAAAAGCAGGATACCAGCCAAAGCTTCTTTTTCTGTGGAAATACTCTTTCTCAAGCTCGTATTTCAGTCTTACAGAAAACGGTCCCGGATGAACTTCCGGTGTGTTTATGTTCTCAAGATACTTTTTGATAGACATCTTCCAATACCTCCGCCGGGATTAATTTTTCTAATTTCTTCAGTGATCTGTGTAAATTAACTCTTAAAGTACTCTCTTTTTTTCCCAGCATTTCGGAAATTTCACTGAAGCTTTTCTTCTCGAAAAAACGTAATATTATAATATTCTGATCTTTTTCAGGCAATTGCTTTATATACTGATGTATGAAATCGTATGAAAATCTTTCTGTCTTCTCGTCCAGTACAGCCTTGTCAACATACATGTTTTCAATTTTCTTATGTCTTTTGTCTGCACGAAAATAATTACTTATCTCACTGACTGCAATTCTGAACAGCCAGGCAGAAAACGGTATGGAACGCCACTTAAACAGGTGGAGCTTGTCCATAGCCTTAAAAAAAGTGTTTGAAACGATTTCTTCAGCATAACTCCTGTTACCAACCCGGTACATAACAAACCGGAATATATCAGGAAAGTATCTCTGATATAAAGCTTCAAAAGCCTGAATGTCTTTTTTAGCCTGTAATACTAATTTTTTTTCGTCCATAATCACCTCTGCAAACATAACGCCATGCTTATGTTTTAGTTTCATGTTTTTTCATTTTTTGCACACTTTAAAAGTTGTCAACCCGGAAGTTGTTGAAATTTAGAGAGTTCTGGGATATGTTCTACTCAGACGATATCAGTGTTTTACTTTGAAGTCTAATCTTTTATTTGAAGCAATGACGTACCCAAATCAACTAGAATAAATATATTGACTACTTTCTTTGTTTTCCCAATAAATTGTTAATGTAGAAACAAAAAGTGAGGATTTCAAATTATGAAAAAACTACTGGTTATAATTCTGATTATCTTAGTTACTCCAATTTATCTTGTATCTGTTGTTAATGAAATTAAAAGTGTCAATATCCCCAATACTGCCTTTCACAGATTTGATGAAACCAACAATACATTTTCCTGTCTTACCTATAATTATGATAACTTGAAAACAAAGATATGTATACTGGACGACAAACTCAACACTATTTCGAATAATGATCACTATCTTGAATTTGACGGAAAAGTAAATTATACATTTTCTTCTGAATTCACACTTGTGTGGAAGGATAGTATTTGCTATAGAATTAACGATATTGTCAGAAAGCCCGTAAAGCATCGACCAGAAAACTTAAAACTTGTATTTTGCCAGTATCAATCCCTTTGGTATAATGATAGCAATAACCTAATTTTTACATTCTCAGACTCACTAACTTTTGAAAAATTATGTGAATTACCTGCAATTCCTGCTAAATTTCTGCTTTCATATCAAAACTGCATTCCCTTTATCGATAAAGCTGATAATCTACATATTTCAGATAATAGAGGGAAAGAGCTTTTTACAACAAAAGTGAACTCGAATTTAATGAAACTTATTGAAGCAGTGATTCTTGAAAATGATGATAATGTACTTGTACACCTGCATGATCTGGGTTACTTCAATAATGTAATGATAAAAAACAAGACAACCGGTAAATTGAAAACTGTTGAATTTGAACACTTTGGAGCAATGCTTATTCCTCAATCTTTTTATCCTCGGCTGTATGACAACGGTGGAAATATTACTTGTCTGCTATACAATGAATTTTCTAATAGTAGTTTCCTTATACAATTCAACACTAATGGTGAACTACAGAAAGAAGTTGAGCTGAATGGAGTAGTTATGCTTGATGCCAGTATTAAGGAAACAGATGATAAGCTAATTATCTATGGATTTGATTCCTATAAAAGAGGGCAAAGAGGGCAGAACTTTCTGTACATTTACGAGCTAGATAAAAAGAATTTCACTGTCTTATCAGAATACACCAAAGACTTCCCTCAAGGATTAGGATTACAGTATAAAAATGGTTTTCATTTTATTGATAATACTGTACTTTGTTCTGTCCAGCTTAGTGATGGCTCACTGGAGCTTGTTAAACTGGAGATCAGCAATTAACCTACGCATTATTCACCTGACCAAGTTTCTTCTGTATCTTATGAGCAAAAGGAAGCTCAATAAACTTTGGTAGAGAGTTATGTTCTTTTTTGAATGTCAGAAAGATGAATTTGTGTTCCAGCAGATTCAGATTCGCAGAAATATCATATAATGGAGGAATTACAACCGTTACCTTCTTCCCCACTCTGGAAAGCTCATCAAAAAATCGTTGAGGATCATCAACATGTTCCATTGTGTGAGAGCATAAAACAGTATCGAACTGCTTATTTGCAAAGGGCAGGTTATAGATATCGTTTACCAGCACAAAATTAGGAACATCCTTATGCTGGAAGATATCACAATTGGTTCCTCCGCCGTCGGTTTTACCGCAGCAGATGTTAAGATCCCATTTCTGTTTCTTCAGGATTCGAGTTTTCTCAAGTTTGTAACTGATATAGTGAGCAATAACCACATAAGCGATAATGAAAGCAGCAATAATATAAAACATAGGAACTCCTTATTGATTAACTGACTCAACAGCAAGTCAAACTGTGTAATCAATAAGTCGCAGCACATTCAAACCTCATTGCAGTGCTGCGTATGTAAAGTTTTGTGTCAAGGGAAATAGTGGGAGATGTTCTGGATTGCATTGACTGTCTAGTGCTAAAATAAGAATCGGCACAGTCGATTCAGTCTATATTAGATTTGATGAATGTTCTCCAAACCTTCACCGAAGCAACCAATTAATTGAGAAAAAAAGCCAGAAACCAACTCTGCTATCTCTTTTTGTTCCCATCCCTCACAAAAAGTGGAAGTTGATGAATGTTCTCCAAACCTTCACCGAGTCATAATAGCAATATCATTCTGCTATGGGTAGCCGTTCTTGTTCTTTTTTACTGTATAATAAATTTTCGCGTTAAGAAATCCTGAAGCCTTGGAAGGATTTCAGGGGAGATTTATGGTTCCGGCTTGCTGGAAATACATTTAAAAAAGATGTCATTTCTTTTGCTTCGTTTTCTTTAGTCATATAAAGAAAATGAAGGACAGTATCAATACTCTATCTCTTTTTGTTCCCATCCCTCACAAAAAGTGGAAGTTGGTGAATGTTTTCCAAACCTTCACCGAGTCATAAGTCAAAGAAATCACAGAAAATCAATACTCTATCTCTTTTTGTTCCCTTCCCTCACAAAAAGCGGAAGTTGGTGAATGTTCTTCAAACCTTCACCGAGTCATTAAGTCAAAGAAATCCCAGAAAATCAATACTCTATCTCTTTTTGTTCCCTTCCCTCACAAAAAGCGGAAGTTGGTGAATGTTCTTCAAACCTTCACCGAGTCATTAAGTCAAAGAAATCCCAGAAAATCAATACTCTATCTCTTTTTGTTGACAGAAATTATCCCTTACAAGTTGATGTTCCTGAAAAAACATTAAAAAAGCAGGAGATTTCTATGCCGTATATTTCTAATACTGAACAAGATAGAAAAGAAATGCTTCAGAAAATCGGTGTTTCCGAATTTAAGGAACTTATAGCCGATGTTCCGGAAAAACTCCAGTTAAATAAACTGCTTGATCTGGAAGAAGCATATTCAGAAATCGAAATCACACGAAAAATGACCTGTCTTGCTAACAAGAACAAAACTACCGTTACAACCAATTCATTCCTCGGTGCAGGAGTTTACGATCACTTTGTACCGGCTGTTGTCGATCATGTTATATCCAGACCGGAATTCCTCACAGCTTACACACCTTATCAGGCAGAAGTAAGTCAGGGAACACTCCAGTACATCTATGAGTATCAGACATTAATCTGCAACCTTACCGGAATGGAAGTAGCAAACGCCGGTATGTATGACGGTGCTTCCGCTGCAGCCGAAGCTATTCTTATGGCTGTCAGAAAAACCAGAAAGAATAAAGCGGTTATCGCAGGAACAATCAATCCGGATTACGTTAAAGTAATTAAAGCCTATACAGAAGGTATTGGTGTTGAAATTGTTGTTGTTAACAATAAAAACGGACTTGTTGATGCTGAAGATCTGAAAGCAAAAATGGATAATGATACAGCCTGTTTCCTTCTGCAGACCCCTAACTTCTGCGGTAATCTGGAAAATCCGTTTGAAATAGAAGAAATCGTTCACAGCTTCAAAAAAGCTCTTTATATTGTCGCAGTAGATCCTATCTCTCTTGCAGTTCTTAACGCACCATCAGAATACAAAGCTGACATCGTTATCGGTGAAGGTCAGGTTCTTGGTAACAAACCAAACTTCGGTGGACCGTTATGCGGATTCTTTGCTACTCATACTTCACTTGCCCGTATGATGCCGGGACGTATTGTTGGTGCAACCAAAGACGTTGAAGGTAAAAAAGGCTATGTACTTACTCTTCAGGCTCGTGAGCAGCATATCAGAAGAACCAAAGCAACCTCAAACATCTGTTCAAACCAGTCTCTCGCAGCACTGGCAGCAACAGTATACATGGTAACAATGGGACCGGAAGGGCTCAAAGAAGTTGCAGTTCAGTCTACCACTAAAGCACATTACCTTGCAGAAAAACTCACAGCTATAGATGGCGTAAGTCTGGCAACAGATAACCCATTCTTTAAAGAGTTTGCCGTTAAGTTCGACAAACCTGTAAAAGATGTTCAGAAAGCTCTGCTAGAAAAAGGTATTATTGCCGGTACAGATCTTTCAAAATGCGGATTTGAGAACACCCTTCTCATTGCTGTAACAGAAATGAAGACAAAGAAACAACTCGATGAATTAGTTAAAGCTGTTAAGGAGGTATTCAATGCCTGAAACAATCTTTGAAAAACATGCTCCGGGAAGAAAAGGCTACACATTACCGGTTAATGATGTAGATATAAACTTAGATAATTGCATTCCTGCAGAATTCAGAAGAAAAGAAGCTGTAAAGTTTCCTGAATGCAGCGAATTAGATATAATGAGACACTTTGTTGAATTGTCTCACCTGAATCATTGTATTGAGAAAGGATTTTATCCGCTTGGATCATGTACAATGAAATACAATCCTAAAATAAACGAAAACTTGGCGAGAATATCCGGAATGTGCGATATTCACCCTAACCAGCCGGAAGAAACTGTTCAGGGAGCACTCCAGTTATTGCATGAACTTCAGCAGGATCTTGCTGAGACATCCGGTTTTGCAAATGTAACTCTCCAGCCTGTTGCAGGTGCTCAC
Source organism: Cloacimonadales bacterium (SeqCode) (assembly GCA_942492065.1). GTDB lineage: Bacteria > Cloacimonadota > Cloacimonadia > Cloacimonadales > JAIOQZ01. Next base: position 347,206 of record CALODV010000013.1, read on the forward strand.
GGAGAATTCACCGGACTGAAAATCATGCATGCTTACCATCTGGCTAAAGGCAATCACCATAAAAACGTGATTATCATGCCTGACTCTGCTCATGGAACAAATCCTGCCAGCTGTACTCTTAACGGATTCGAAGTGATCGAGCTTAAATCCAACGATAAAGGTATGGTTGACCTTGAAGAACTGAAATCTCACATGTCAGATAACGTTGCAGGATTCATGCTTACTAACCCTAATACACTCGGTATCTTTGAATCACAAGTAGAACAGATTGCAGAGATTATTCACAGTGTAGACGGACTTATGTACATGGACGGAGCTAACTTCAATGCTCTGCTTGGTATTGTAAAACCGGGAGAGATCGGATTTGACGTAATGCACTTTAATCTGCACAAAACATTTGCAACACCTCATGGTGGCGGTGGTCCGGGATCTGGTCCTGTCGGTGTCAGAGAAGACCTGCTTCAATTCCTCCCTGTTCCAATGGTTGGTAAAAAAGAAGACGGAACGTTCTTCCTGGATTACTCCAATGAAGAAACTTCTATCGGTAAAATTCATTCATTCTTCGGAAACTTCTCACAAAACCTGAGAGCTTATGCATATATTAAAATGCAGGGAGCAAAAGGTCTGAGAAAAGTTGCAGAAAACGCTATCATCAATGCTAACTATATCAGAAAATCTCTGGAAGATTATTATGATATTCCACATAACGAATCATGCATGCATGAATTTGTTGCCAGCGGTGAAAGACAGAAAAAGCTCTATGGAGTAAAAACTCTGGATATCGCAAAACGTCTTCTTGATAAAGGTTATCACGCTCCAACAATCTACTTCCCGCTTATTGTGCATGAAGCTATGATGATTGAGCCTACCGAAACCGAAAGCAAGAAAACACTGGATGAATTTATTCAGGTGATGATCGATATAGCAGAAGAAGCTAAGAACGAACCTGAGAACCTGAAGAATGCTCCGCTAACAACACCAGTTAGACGTCTTGACGAAACCGGTGCTGTTAAAAACCTGAATGTAAGATTCGAAATGTAATCAATTACATTAATTATATTTGAGAGACACAGCTCCGGTTGTGTCTCTTTTTTTATCTGGTGTAGTTATAACAAAGCGGGATGGGGTGTGTAGAATAGCTGTAGGGAACAATAATCATTGTTCCGTAATATGAACCCTCTGTCTCGTATTCTCGACATCTCCCTGTTAGGGAGAACATCCTCGGTACAGAGATTTTAGCTTAATGACAGATTTCTAATGACTTTGTGCTCCCTCAACAGGGAGCTGGTTTTCCCGATCATATCGGGGGAAGCTGAGGGTAAATATACCTTGCGGAATTTACTCCTGGTGAAAGCTCGAACCTCTCTACCAAACGCGTAGAGGCAGCCGGACGGTTGACTCATGATAACTTAAACCACGAAAAAATACGGATTGACACGAAAAGGAGAATTGCTCACTTGAACACCTTCCAAATGGTTAAAAACCTTTGGAATTGTGTGACAGTATTTAAACGGTTTGCCACGGAATTACCTGCTTCATTTTGATCCTCTGTAACAATTTCCTTGACCATTTGCCACTACTAAGCTCAATTTTGCCATATTATGGAGTAAGGAGGATGGCTTGTATCAGGGGAATACAGCTTTAGTAGTCCAGGAAGATCACTATTACCCGTTCGGAATGAGGTTAGGCGGAATGTCCACCGATACCGGACAAGACAACAAGTTTCTATACAACGGTAAAGAACTGGATGATGAGTATGACCTTGACTTATACTATTATGGAGCCCGTAATTATAATCCGCAGCTTGGGAAATGGCTGCAGATTGACCCTGCAGATGAGTTTAACAGTCCATATGTATATTGTGCAAATAACCCTGTTATGTTTGTTGACCCGGATGGATGTATAGTTACAAGCTCATCTTTTGGTGGACGTGTTGCTTATTGGCTGACAGGAGAAGCATCTGTTGGAAGAGCCTTAGGATATAGTGATAGAAAATTTCAGGGTCTTGAGTTCCAGTCTACAGCAATTGGAGGAGCTATTCATCAGGATTATCATATAAGTAGCTATGTATCTGTATCATTTCTTTTCGGCACTGGTGACCCTAACGTTCTTATAGGGGATACACAAAGATTTGGCGTAACTGGTTTTCCGAAAAGCCTAGGGTGGCTCAAATATATGGGATTTGAATGGAATGTTATATATGATAATCAACTCAATAAATATTACCATGGTGCAAGCTTTTCTTTTGGTAAGTCTTTTGGAGGAATTATTGGTTATTCTGATAAATCAAAATCAATATTTCGTCGAAACATACCATACAAATGGGAATCAAAATTCTATTTTAAAACTCTACAGCTGATGCAAAAACAAAAAAATATGTACATGAAATTATACCATTTGTTTGTTCCATTTGAAGTAGATTTTCAAGAAATTCCAAGCGAGGGGTTTATTGGTCCTTTGCTCTATGATAATAGTACTACAGAAAGTTTCGACTGGTCTTGGAAATGATAGTTGGATTTATTTTTTTCTCAGTTGTAATATCTTCAGCAGTAGATTTTCTTTTATTCTTTTCATTTGAAGAATATTATATATTGGGAAAAAAATGCAGTAGAGAAAATTTCAATTCCACGAATATTCGCAATTATGTTAAAATTAGACCTGATTTCAATACTATTTGGAAAGCTTATAGAAATGCTGATAGGCAGAATAAAGCATTGATGAGATTAGTGCTATTCTTAAGACTCATGTTTCTCGTACCAATGATATCTGCACTAATTGGTGGTCTAATAATTCTTAGTATTTTCTTTGTTACATTGCTTTTCCCATGAAGGTAATGTAATCAAAACTATCCAATGAACATGATTAATGAAATTTGAAGCCCCATCAACGTGTTCTCATTTTGTCCGAACAATAAGGTGTTTCTTATGATTCTCGGATTCACATCCTGCGAATTCTAAAGAAAGATTCTCACCTTTGGTTACGAACTTATACAGAAACGTTCTCTCGCCTACGGCTACGAGCTTATTAGTAAAGTAGCTATCTTTCACCTGTACAATAACGGAATCAGGTTCTATGCTGTAGATAAGTCCAAATTTTGCCTGTTCATCCTGGCTTAGCACCATGGATTTACCTTTAAACTCCAGTATCAGAGTTTTACCTATTACACCGGTTATGTTTATGTCAGCCTAACCCTCTCCCCCATCTCCCAATTCTGCAACTGCTTTTTCAAGCTCAGCGAGTTTAGATTTCAGAACAGCAATCTTGCTTTTGTACGTAGTGTCATACTTCTTGAGATACTCTTCATCCCAGAATTTCACGGAATGGAAAAAATCACCCGTATACTCATCAATAAAATCAAGAGGTTCCAATATCTGCGGATCAAGCAGACTGAAATACATCATTTTCTGTTCAAGCTTAAGCAAAGCTCTTATCTGTGTATCCTTCAGCTCTATTACTGCCTTTAACAATTCAGTGTAAGCGTCCACATTATGTTTCCCGGTAGTTCTTCTCACAGTATTCTCAATGTCCTGAATCTCATCACCAAATACTTTTTTCTGATGTTCATTCAGAAACGGAACTTTCTCCAGTCCGAATAACCTATCTGCCAATTTCTCATAGCTGAACTCATCATTTTTATTATACTGCAGCAGCATGAAAGAGAATACATAATCGCCGTTATAGGGGCATTGCAGCTGAACAAGCACATCATTGATCGTCTTAACAGCCTGTTTTGGCATATCCTGTCTGGAATTGAACTTATCCATTATGTCCTCAACCAGTTCATAGCCCTTAATCCTGATCTGTGATTCTGTACCTGTATAAAAAAGCTCTACCTTGGCACTGGACTCAATCAGCATCTTTAACGGCTGAATGGTATTCTTCAGAACAATCGCAGGCAATCTGACCATGGCATTGAACAAAAACCTTTCGCATGTGCTAAAACTGAACTCACTACAGGCAGAGAAAGAATTTTCCCAGTAAGTTCTGAATCTATCTGTAAGCTCCTGGTCAATCTCAGTAATCTTGACAGAATACTGCACGTTGTCATAATCCACGGGTGTAAACTCAATCACCATGTTCTTCTCAACATCTGTTTTAGCAAGTAATTCACTGATATCAAAAGCAATAACCTCTATCTTGTTTCCCTTCAGCTTAAAGATATTTGAAGCATCAAAAATCGTCATGAAGGAAAAACTGTTCATGTTGGACTCGTACGGTATGGAAATCTTTTCACACTTCAATAATTGTGTTTTATCATCTGTCAGTTTAAGTGAGAGTGAACCCTCTACAGCCACAAAAGGTGTAAGTTTGTCACCAACTATCAAAAGTCCGTGTTTCTTCTCGTAATCGGTCAGTTCTACCTGAAATGATGTATTACTGAAGAACTCATCCTTGTATATCAACCCTTTCTTTGGATTGTACAGCCCGGAGTCTGTCTCGTTGAAATAGTCCACGACCATAATTTCCAGTCTTTTCTCGGTGTACTCAGTTCCGGAAACTTCTTTCAGTTTCCTGGTGAGTTTTTCAATATCATTTATATGCGGCTTTTCCGCAGCAATTTCTTTTATATATGTTTTGAGAGTCTTTTTCATTATTCCTCTTTTGATTTAATTTATTTATAATTAATTCCCTTCGACTCGGTCTCTGTTAGTGAAAATGCAAAATATCTAAAATTTATCGTAATTCATGTCGCAGATTTTCCCGATTTTTCGGGACTCAATCAACTTATCCTACTAATAAAGTTAGAGTTACAAAAACCATTAGACTCTACGAAGTCTGGAAAAGGAGTTAAAATCAAATACATTTCATTTAAATCAGCATCTTTTCACTTTATATCAGGATCATAAGTTTTTTTTTCTTATCTGGTACAAGAAATTTTTTCCAAACACCTGTAATTTCCCTCTTTTTAAATACCGGTTATAATAGTTAATCCTTTACAATACATATATATACATATTTGAGATATTAATTGGCATTGGCATTGCATATTACGGGGCATAGAGTGTTTGTTTATTATGAGAGAAAAAAAAGAATGGGAACAACCCATCTGGTTCGGTATTTAGGGGAAGCAATTCCCCTAATTTTTTACTTTAAAGAGGAAATTATGAAACTACAAATTGTCATTATATTAATGTTAGCTTTTGTTACCTTGAATGCTCAGGTACAATTAAAAGATCTGTCTTACTTCAGCGGACTTGAATCACAAGACTTAATCGGATACGGTCTGGTTATCGGCCTTGATGGTACCGGTGACGGCAGCAGTTCTCAAATGACAATTCAATCTATAAAAAATATGATGGAACGTTTCGGTGTAAGTGTTCCGATGAATAAAATCAGACCTAATAATGTTGCGGCTGTTATGGTGACATCTATAATGCCTCCATTCAGTAAACTTGGCAGCAGTTTTGATGTTGTTGTATCGTCTATAGGAGATGCAAAAAGTCTGGAAGGCGGAGTTCTTCTTATGACACCTCTTATGGGGAATGATCAGCAGCAGTATGCTATAGCTCAGGGACCTGTTTCCATTGGCGGTTTCAATGCTGAAGGCAAAAATGCCAGAATCAGAAGAAACTATACTAATGTAGGTAGGGTTCCAAACGGAGCAACAGTTAAGAAAGAGATTTTCAGTCAGATTCTTTATAACGGAGAACTGCTTCTCAATCTTAAAAAAGCTGACTTCACAACGGCAGAACGTGTTGCTGTTGCTATAAACACATATTTTGAATCCAAACTTGCAGCTGCTGAAGACGGAATGTCAATACAGGTACTTGTTCCCGATTCAATTCTCGTTAAAAAGAATCTCGTTGGATTTGTATCAACAATTGAGAATCTGGAGATTATTCCTCAGCAGAAATCAAGAGTTGTTATCAACGAAAGAACAGGAACAATCGTTGCCGGCGGTAATGTACAGATTTCCAAAATCGCAATATCACACGGTAATCTCACAATCAAAATATCTGAGCTTGATGAAACTGCAATAATAGCTCCTGTCGTCTTCACTTCAACTTCAACATCAGAAGCATCAGTCAATGTAGAGCAGTCCAGAATGATGGTAATCGAATCATCTTCAGTACAGGAACTGGCAAAAGCTCTGAACACTATCAAAGTAACACCAAGAGATATGATCTCCATTTTCCAGTCAATCAAAGAAGCCGGCGCATTACACGCCGAGTTAGTGATAATGTAAGAGGTTATGATGATTCAGCTTCCTGACAACTATATCAATCTTCAACAAAGCCAGCAATCAGCTTTGATGAATATCGATAAGTTAAAAAACAACATCAAAGATGGCGAAGATGCTGTTGATGCCAGCCAGAAGTTCGAAGCTTTGTTCGTAAAACAGATGCTGGACAGTATGGTGGAATCACTCGAAGGTAAAAGCCTTTTTGGTGATCAGGCAGGAAGTGATTTTTATCAGGATATGCTGTTTGACGAAATTGCCTTGATGATCGCAAAAAATAACGAGATCGGGCTTTCCAGACAGATAATGCAGCAGATTGAGTCAAGAAAAGGAACAGACATCAACGAAGTTATCCGCAGCCTTGAATCATCTGATTACAAAATCCAGAATCCTGTTTCAGCAGATACTGAGACAAAAGCATCTGATAACAGCAGTATGTTTGAAGGACTGGCAAAACTTGGTAAAATCCTGAAAAAGAGAATAACACAATTTATGCCTCACATTGAAAAAGCTTCAGAAAAGTACAATGTAGATAAAGAACTTATTATTGCAGTTATTTCACAGGAAAGCTACGGAAACCCTGCTGCTGAATCACCTGTAGGAGCTAAGGGACTAATGCAGCTTATGGATGGAACAGCAAAAGAAATGGGAGTGAATGATTCATTCGATCCTGCTCAGAATATTGAAGGCGGAACTAAATACCTCAGAAAGATGCTGGATAAATTCGAAGATAAGGAACTCGCCCTCGCAGCTTATAATGCAGGTCCCGGAGCTGTGAAAAAATACAATGGAATACCACCATATAAAGAAACAAAGAATTACGTCCGCAGAGTCATGGACTATTACAATAAAGGTCAAATTAAAGGAGAATAGCATGGATGCCCTCACAAATGATTTTTTTGAAGTATGGGAAGATGAAATAGCATCCTATCAGGAAGTTGCACTTATCCTGTCCGAGCAGAAATACGCTCTGATGAAATGGGATATCAAGCAGTTTCAGGATGTTAGTCAGCAAGCTGCCATACAAATCAGCAAAGCACACAAATCCACCAACAGTCGTCATGATCTTATGGAATCTTTGATCATCCTCAATGGAATGAGTACTGAAAAGATTTCCCTGAACAATCTTGATGAGCTGTTTGAAGAATCATCTGAAATCGAAAAAGCTAAAGTATTTTACAAAGTTTTCGCAAACACACTGAAGACTATTGATAAGCTTTCGTCAGAGAACAAAGAACTGATCAGAACAGGTCTTGAGCTTGTAGGTGATAACCTGGAAATGATAGCTGATATCATCGACAGAGACAGAGTCTACAGCCGAGTTGGAATGATCAACCAGAATCGCAGCTCTATAATTCTTAATAAAAGGATATAACAATGCTGAACATGCTGCACATAGGTATGAAATCCATACTTCTGAATCAACAGAACCTCAACGCTACCAGTCAGAACATATCTAATATGGATACTGACGGGTATAGTCGTCAAAGAGTTATTCAGGAAAGCTCTGCTCCAATCCAGGATGCACTGGGCTACTATGGTACCGGTGCAGACTTAGTAAGAATTGAGAGAATGAGGGACGTTCATCTTGATGAATCCTACAGAGAAGAAAACTCTCAATATGGTTCATGGAACAAACTTTCTACAAGACTACAGGAGTTTGAGACAAGTTTGAATGAGACTGATGATAACGGGCTGTCAGCAACTTTGGATGAATTCTGGAATGCCTGGGATGCAATTGCTGATAATCCGGATGATATCACATACAGACAGGAACTTCTGAATACAGCCGAACTGTTGGTCACAAGAATCCATGATTTCGATACTGCGGTAAAAGATATGCGGGAAACAGTGAATGAAGATCTGGCTGAAATCCCTGATAAAATCAATGCTATTTCCGAACAGCTTGCAAAGCTTAACAAACAAATTTATACAACAGAACAGGAAGGTCGTCCTGCTAATGACCTGCGAGACAAATTTGACCTGCTGATTGATGAATTATCTCAATATGGAGATGTGACCGTTACAACAAGATCTGATGACACAACTGTAATCTACCTGGGTTCAGACGAACTTGTAAAACATGATAACTTCCGAGAACTCATTACTCAGAACTACGAACAGGACGGAAAAGATTTTACAAATATTATATGGAAAGACACAAGAGAACAGATAAGTGCTCTCTACAATGGTGAAATTTCAGGTTTAATGAAAATGCGGGATGAATATCTCGTTGATTATCAGAACAGAATAGACAATCTGGCAGTTACTCTGGCAGAAGCCGTTAATTCTGTTCACGTCAGAGGATATGATCTTGGAGATCCTCCATCAAGATGGAGAAACTTCTTTAAGTCAGATATTACTTCTGCTGCAGACTTCAATCTTGATGAGAAAATAATAGATCATCCAGAGCGAATCGCCGCATCAGAAGAAGGTGCACAGGGCGACAACAGGACAGCTCTGGCAATGGTTGACTTACGAGAAAGTCTTTCTATCAACGGAGACCAGTCTTTTAACTCTTATCTGGCTTCTACCTTTGGGAAAATAGGTAGAGACAGTCTGGATGCAGCAAACAGAAAAGATTTAACATCAGCAACACTGGAGCAGACAGACAACTTCCGAGAAAGTGTTAAAGGTGTGTCCATGAATGAGGAATCTGCCAATCTTTTAAAATTTCAAAAGGCATTTCAGGCAGCCGCTAAAATAGTAACTGTGGCTGATGAATTATTACAAACAATAATCGCAATGGTCTAACCATGGAAGGTTAAATAATACCAAGGAAGGTAAAAATGCTGATACTTACAAGAAAAATCGGTGAATCTATTGTAATTGGAGATGATATCGAAATCGTTCTGGCTGAGTTGACAAAAGGTGCAGCCCGTATAGGAATCAATGCCCCTAAGAAAATGTCAATCTACCGTAAGGAAATTTACGAAAAGATACTTAAAGAAAACAAAAAAGCTTCGAAATCTGTTATTGATGATTCAATATTACATAAACTTAATACTATTCTGACGAATAATATCGGAGGAAAAAGTGAGAATAACGACTAATATGTCCTTTAATGCTCTCTTTGGAGAGTCAGCAGTGAAACGTGCTGAGTATCAGCAGACATTGCAGAATATCAGTTCCGAGAAGAAACTGAATAAACCGTCTGATGATCCTACCGGTATGAGCAATACTACGCGTTACAGAGCTGAACTTGCCTCCTATGAGCAGTACATGGAGAACATGAATGAAGCACAGGAATACCTGCTTGCTGTTGATAATGCAATGCAGGAATTCAATGATATATTGAGCAGAGCAAGAGAGATTGCAGAACAGGGAGCTACAGGCTCTACAACTGAATCTACCAGAGAAGTGCTTGCTCAGGAAGTGGAAGAGCTTATTGGTCAATCTCTGCAGACTGCGAATACTACAGTTCGCGGAGATTACATATTTGCAGGTTACAATACAAATGAACCGGCTTATGCTGACATAGGAAGACCATCTGGACCATATTCTCCTCTGGAAAACACATACGATGGAGAAGCATCGGTATTCAACACTAATCCCGAAGGAACCAACCAGAAAGACGGTGGTGAATATCTGGTGAGAATTGTCACAGCCGGAGGAATAGGAACTGCTGAATATCAGGTTTCCGAAGACGGTGGAGATACATGGGGATCAGTAAAAACTGTTCAGAGCACAAATGAAATCTATGATGACATCAATGGAACAGACAGTTACATCAGAATGAGCTTCACAGCAGGAACCTTCGAAGTTGACGACGAGTTTACTGTTGAAATGGAACCCGGTTTATATATGGGTGATTCCGGTGTGATAGAGTTCAACGCCAATAAAAATACAAAGCTGCAGATAAATATTACAGGTCAGGAACTTCTGGAAGACACAGGTTATTTTGACATTCTCAGTGAACTCAAGAACTCACTGCAAAACAATAATATGCCTGAAGTATCAGAAAAACTGGAAGAACTTAAAGAGCTGCAGATATCAATGAAAGAATATACAACCAAAGCCGGTCAGAGACTTAATAAGGTTGAGTCTGTTCAGAACAACCTTACTGTAATGTCAGAAAATCTGCAAAGCAGTATTGCAGGAATAGAAGAACCGGATTTATATGAAGCAATCTCATTGCTCGCCAAACAAGAATACGCATTACAGGCATCCACGCAAATGCTTGGAAAAGTCTTTCCTGTAAGTTTAATGAATTATATTTAATAATAAAGAGAGGATATTATGAGAATCAAAACAAAAAGATTTGGGGAGCTGGAAGTTAACCCTGAGAATGTTCTCACATTTCCAAATGGCTTGTTGGGTTTCAAAGATGTTCATGATTTCATTCTTATTGATCCAAGTGAAAATTCACCTCTAAAATGGTTACAAAGTGTCACAGCCCCGGAACTGGCATTTGTTGTAACTGATCCGCTTTTGTTCAAACCTGACTATGAAATCAGGATATATAGAACAGATTTGGAAGAGATTGAAGTGAATAACCCTGAAAATGTTATACAATTAGTGATTGTCACTGTTCCGAGAGATCCGTCCAAAATGACAGCAAATCTCAAAGGACCACTGTTGATAAATACTGAAAACAACAAAGGGAAACAGCTTGTTCTGGATGATTCTGAATATGAATTGAAATACAGACTTCTCAAGAACAAAGATATTGCAAAAGCAGTTTAGGTTATAATATTTATCGGGTATGGATTTCAGGTCGTTGAACTATTCAACAACCTGAACATACCGGTGAATTATTGTCTGGCTGCTCTCAGAGCATCATAAATTTTCAGAGTTGCTTTCACATATGCATCACTGTGGTTATATGCGTGAACAGCATAATAGCGTTTATCTTCAGAAGCAATCGTATCTGAATTCAAACCATGGCTGTTCAGATAGTTCTCTATACTGAAAATAGTATCATCAACTGAGAAAACATCAATATCTGAGTCAGTGTCATGTGAATCTATGAAATAAGCTTTTAAGGATGTAGGGATAAACTGTCCCCATCCGCAAGCTCCGGCGAAAGAACCGATAAAATAATATGTCGGTTTTTCTGACTTTTTGGAGAATTCATACAAAGCGGCAAGTTCATTTACAGAGAATCTTTTTCTGTCTGTATACAAATATTGTGAAACAAGAGAATTAAATACATAGAAATTTCCACGTTGGCGATTTTCGGCATAGTTCGTTTCCATACCAATAATAGCAACCATCATTTCATAGTGAATACCATGTTTTTTCTCTGCAGCAATCAGGGTTTCTTTGTGATTCTTGATAAACTTATATGCTTTCTTAATCTTTGCATCTACCCCAAACATCTTGTAATACCAATTGATATCTTTTTCATTACGTTTGACTTTATGCTCTGCCAGATTAGTAAAGTATTTTGATATAGTCTTATGAAGTCTGAATTTTTCATGTGCCAGATTATTGTTGAACCACTCTACAGGAACACCCTTACTGACGACTTTTTTTCTCAGTTCATCAATATTTTTTTCATAATTACTGTCTGATTTCTCAGCAAAGACAGAAACTATGAAAATCACTAACAGTAATGATAGTGAGATTCGTTTCCATTTCATATTTAGCCCGTTGATAATCTTAGTAATTCATTAGCGTTAAACAAATCATCTGAAATTATTTTTATCAGATTTGATACCTGGTCAATAGGCAATCCGATGTCATCCCAGATATCATCGTAAAATCCTTGAGGGAAGAATCCTGTACCATTATGAATACCTCTGTTATTAGCAATAACATTTGCCAGATACACAATTTTCGTAATAAGCGATGAATCATTTTCTGCATACTGAGGCCAATGGTGACAAAGCACACAATCTGTAATATGATCAGGTATCTTCCATTTTTTAAGGAGAATACCTCCAACTTCGGCATGAGTAATTCCAAGGATTTTACCTTCAACAACTTGAAGATCATATTTGTTTTTAACTGCGACATTAAACACTTTGTGATATACATCAGTAAGATACTGATCCATTATCAGAACACCAATATCATGCAGCAGTCCCGCAATATAAACTTCCCCGCTAAAACGCTGATTGTTTGTTTTAGAAGCTATAGCTTCAGCAATAAAGGCAACCGTTATGGAATGAATCCAAAATCTTTCATAGTCTACATTAGTATTTTTAAAACTGTTTATAATAGCAATTGACATTGTTATCCTTCTGATTTCATTCAAACCAAGTTTAGCAATTGCCTGTTGCAAGCTGACAACTCTGTGAACTGATGCATAAATTGACGAGTTTGCTACCCTCAGAACTTTACCGGTAAGTGCCGGATCAAGTCTGACAATCTTACTGATATCTTCAGCTGTAGATCTGGAGTCTCTTGATAGTGCATCAATCTGAAGTGATATTGATAACATTGTCGGAACCTCAATATCACTGTTTAGAAGCTCAATAACTTTTCTCTTGTACATTTTTCTCCCATTAACCCGAATTCAGAACTGCATTAGGACTGCTGAAGTTCTTAGGTCTATAATATTTAACACCATTAAAATCTACAGCAGTAAAGTAGTCGGTATAGAGCGTGAGGTCTTCCTCTTTGCCAATAATCAGATACCCATCTCTATTCATATTATCGTAAATTTTGTAGAAAATATCATTCATTTCTTCAAGTGTGAAGTAAGAACTGACGTTACGACATAAAACCAGATCGAATATTGGCAGATCAGTATAATCATCCTTAAGATCAAGTTTAACGAAATCAATCATCTCTTTGACCTGCACTTTGACTTCATGAACACTCTTCAATCCCGAAAAAAACTTTCTTCGGTAAATATCGCTGATTTCTTCCTCCACGCATGCCTGGTCATATCTACCTGATATAGCGATATATAGAGAACTTGGAGAAATATCCGAAGCAATAATTCGGAACTGACTACTGCTTATTCGTTTTTCTTTTTCCAGAACCCTGTTAAGCAGCATACAGAATGAATAAGGTTCTTCTCCGGTAGCTGCGGCAGCAGACCAGATAGTAATCGTATCTTTCTTGCCTGACTTAAGTTGTTCAATTAATTGAGGTATAATTTTTTTTTCTATCAGATTCCAGTACTCAGTATCTCTGAACCACCCGCTTTCCGGAGTGATCAGTTCAGAAACAATGATATTACGCAGAGTACCGGTGATATCATTTATCATTTTCATGAAAAGGTCATTGAATGAATCAAGTCCGTATTGAACCATAAACCTTGTTAGTTTTTTTTCAACAACATGCAGTTCATTATCTCTCAATTTTCTACCTGTTCTCTTGTAATAAAACTCTCGAATTTTTGTAAACTCTTTCCCAGACAAATAATAATGAGAATCTGACATAATGTCTCCACTTTCTATAATTATACCAAACTTCGATTTCGTGTAAATCAGCAATCACTTATATACAAAAAATATCTAATAACAGGTTTTTGACAATATAATATTTGAAATCTTATTATAACATGATATATACATTGATAATTAACAATAACTTTAATAAACTTTAACAAAGAAAAAAAAATGAAAAAAAAAAGCACTCTATTCCGAAAAAAGGATTGACATGTATTAGCACAATATAGATAATCATTAATGGATTAAATTGTAAATATAACTCTACGTTTTTTTTTAATGTCGAAGTATAATGAAGCAGGTAACTGCATAGAAATTAATTAAATGCGATTGCTAAAAGGAGAAAAAATGAAAAAAAATAGTTTCATTGCATTATTTATCATTTTAGTACTTGGATTCGCTGCTAACGCTTTTGCTGCAGATATTGACAGTAAGCCAATAGAGCAGGATATTAACAGAGTAGCTGTTCCAAGAACAATTCAGTCACCCATCGTGACAGAAAGAACAATCACAACATTTCCATGGGTGGAAAGCTTTGAAGATGCTACATTCCCTCCAACTGACTGGATTATTTATAATCCGGATGGAACTGTAAATCCTACAACACAAAGCGACACTCAAGCTAAAACCGGAACTTATTCATTGAGATTTTCCTCAATGTCTCATTCCGCTGATCACAACAGATATGCAAGATCACCGGAAATTGATCTTACCGGTCTTACAAACCCAACATTAAGATTCTGGGCAAGAAAACATAATACTAACCCTGAAGAACTTTATGTTGGTATTTCAACAACACTTACAGACTCTGTTCAGAACTACACTAACTGGGTGAATGTTACAAGTATTCTTACAAATACTGAATTTAACTCTTATGAACTTGACTTGTCAGCTTATGCCGGACAAACCATTCATATTGGATTTAAGTATTATGGAGATTACCTTTATTACGTGTACCTTGATGATGTTGAAGTATATGACAATGTAACTCCTCCTCCATGTGCAACTGTAGACTCTCCTACAGATGGTGAAACTGATTTATTAACAGACATCACTCTTTCATGGAACGCTGCTGATGGCGCAACAAGCTATGATCTTTATCTTGGTGAATCAACAGGAAACTACAACATCGAAAACGGAACATCAGTTTCAGGTTTAACACATGACTTTACAGCAACACTCGGTATGACTTACTACTGGAAAGTCGTTCCTGTAAATGCAAACGGTTCCGCTACAGAATGTGCTGAATGGAGTTTTGAAACTTTCAGTACAACTCCTGCTTGCGCTGCAAACCTCGTTCCAGTTGATGCTGCTGTTGACCAATCAGAGAATGGAACTCTTTCATGGGATGCTTCATTTTCTGCAACCGAGTACTTATTATCTATAGGTACATCAACAGGAAGCTATAATATTCTTGATCACGCAACTGTTACAGGAACATCATATAATTATTCAGGTTTAGCGTATGGTACTCAATATTTCTGGCAAGTAACTCCTGTTAATGGTCTTGGACCAAACATGACATGTGCAGAGCAGTCATTTACAATAAGAAATGACCCAACAATAGTAGGTGCATGGTCAACAGATTTCGAATCAGGTATTCCTGCAGACTGGATTAATGATACCGTAAATGACCTTGACGATTGGGCAATTGAATCAGGATCTATAGGTTATGCCGCTACCAGTGATCATACATCCGGTTCTGGCAACTATCTTGGGTTTGATGACAGTTATCCTAACCCTGATAATGCTTTTATCACAACTACACCATTTGATGTTTCAGGAATGTCAAACCCAACATTATCATTCTGGTATTGGATTGGTTCCCCTGCAAGTACAGCGGATCAATCAACTCTTTACATGGATACTTATGATGGTTCAACATGGACTGAGTATCCTGTAAGTTGGACTCACACTCCTCAATGGACAGAGCAAGTAATTGATCTCTCAGGATTCACAACAGTTACTATCAGATTCAGAGCTATGGGTACTGACGGTTATGAAAGTGACATATGTATCGATGATTTCACAATTTATGCTGCTGGTAACCCTCCAACATGTTCAACTACTTCGGTTCCTGCTGATCAGGCAACAGGTTTAAATTCATTCGGAACTATCAGCTGGAATAATCCTGGTCAAACAGACTACTTTACATTATATTTTGGTTCCTCAACAGGAAACTATGATATTGTAAACGGAATGACACTTACAGCAACATCTTATGATTATTCAGGACTTGACTATTCATCAGCTTATTTCTGGAAAGTTGTTCCGGGAAATGCTCATGGAGACGCAACTGGCTGCCCTGAATGGTCATTTATTACAATGGATGATCCTACCATCAGTACTTTCCCTTGGACTGAAGACCTTGAAAGCGGAACTCCTCCAGCAGGTTGGACTATAATTGATGACGACCTTACAACTAACCCTGTAACAATGTCAACAACTCAGAATCATACTGCAGACGGATCAACCTCAATCAGATTCTCTTCATATTCTTATGCTTCAAGCGGTGAATATGCACAATATCTTATATCACCTCCAGTGGACCTTTCTACTGTAGCTGCTCCAGCAGTTTCTTTCTGGCATTATCTGAGTTCATCTTATGGTGATGACATGATATACCTCGGAGTATCAACAACTAATACCGATACAACATCATTTACATGGACAAACTTCACAGATGATCTTCAAGTTGCATGGACTGAAGCAGTTGTTAACTTGAGTGCTTATGAAGGACAAACAGTCTACATAGCGCTTAAATACGATGCTCCTGGATCAGATTATTACATCTATGTTGATGATATGAGTATTTATTCTAATGCTGTTCCACCAAGTTGTACTACAGTTATCGCTCCTGCTGATGCAGCAGTTGATCAACTTGACTCAGGTACACTGAGCTGGGACGAAGATAACAATGCGGATTTCTATAAAGTATATATCGGCACAGCAACCGATACATATAATGTATTAAACGGTGCTTCAGTAACAACTACTTCTTACGATTATACCCTCTCTCCTGCACAAACCTATTTCTGGAAAATTGTACCTGGAAATACATATGGCGATGCAGCTGGTTGTCCAGAATGGACATTCAGTACTGTTGCCGTTACTCCTAACTGCGCAAGCTATGTTGCTCCTGCAGACGCAGCAACAGATGTATGGGAAAACGGAACACTTGATTGGGATACAGCAGATTATGCTTCAACTTACAATCTGTACTTCGGTACAGCATCCGGAACATATGACATTGTCAACGGTATGGCCTTAACTGCTACATCATATGATTATAGTGGTTTGACTTATGGTAACACATATTATTGGATGGTAGTTCCTGAAAACGCTGTTGGCCCTGCAACAGGCTGTGCAGAACAATCATTCACCATCAGAGCTAACCCAACAATCACAGTATTCCCATGGTTAGAAGAATTCACAAGCTGGACTCCAACAAACTGGGCACTCAGTGGAGACAGAACTTGGGCTCAATACGGCGGAGAAGCTGCATATTGCAACTTCTGGGGTTGGAGCGATGGAACTGCGATCATGACAACTCCTCCTGTTCAACTACCTGCAACAGGTAACTGGGCACTTAACTTCGACTGGTCACACCAGTACAATACATCTTATCCTGATGATCAAGGTATTGTACAAATCTCTACAGATGGTTCAAACTGGACTGAACTCTGGAACTTAACAGGTGCAGCTTTTGAATCTAACGATGGTGCCGGATCTATGGCTCCCGGAACTGGTGTTACAGAAACATTCCCACTAGATGCATACCTTGGACAAACAGTATTCTTCCAGGTTGTTGGTGTTTCAGGCTACGGACCAAACTTCTTCGTAGATAACTTCGGAGTAAACACATACGTACCACCTACAGCAAAAGCTATGGTTAACGTATTCCTCGGTGGAGCTTACTCAGCCGATAACGATAACATGAACACTACACTGAACGGATTCCTTCCTTTAACATCACCTTACGCTGACGGTATCGCTGTTACAGCTATGCCAACTGATGTTGTTGACTGGATTTCAGTAGAACTTCGTCAAACTGCTGACGGTGCTACAATCGAACAAAGATCAGGACTTCTTCTTGATTCAGGTATGATTGTTGACGTTGCTTACGAAACAGATAATACTGTAGATTATATCAACTTCACAACCGCTATAGCTGGTGACTACTTCGTAGTTGTTCGCCATAGAAACCACTCTGATATTATGAGTGCTGCTGCAGCTGCTTTACCTGCAGATCCTGCAACAGCTACAGCTGTAGACTTCACTACAGATGCTGCTAATGCTTATACATCAGGTCCTGCAGCATTATATGAAGCTGAAACCGGTGTTTACGTAATGTATCCTGGTGATATCGACGGTAATGGCTCTATCATTGCAAGTGATGCTACATTATGGCAAACTGCTTTCACAGCTGGTGTTGCTGATGGTTATCATTACGAAGACATTGATATGGACGGTTCAGTAATTGCAGGTGACAACAGTGTTTGGAAAATCTACTTCACAGCCGGTGCTCCGGACTCTCAAGTTCCGGATAACTCAACTGCTGCTGCAAGTGTTTTCAGTGAAAGAAAAAATAGAGTAAATAGAATAAACATTTCTAATCAAAAAACATCTAAGCGTATAGCTAGATAACAAAAGGAGTCAGTATGAAAAAATTATTAGCTTTAGTGTTTGTATTAACATTAATAAGCACAATTTTTGCTTCCATTGACTATAACATGGTATACGATACCGATGGTATGGGATACGATGCAGTTAATGGAAAATACTTAGTAAAACTTCAAGTGAAATCAAATGACGGTGATGTACCGGTTGGTTTCTTTAACCTTCGAATACTTTATAATAACGCTTGCCTTGCATATAACAATGCTGAATCTTACAGCACTGGTGCAATTGCAAACCACGAATTCTTCGGAATGCCAGTATACAACCTTGTACCTGCTGAGATGTCTTCAATCAAATGCGGTATCAATGGTGTATACTCAGGACCAAACACAAGCCCAATGATGTGCTACCTGCTTGGTAACACTTGGACTGACTGTGCAGTTATGGTATTTGACGTAGTAGATCCTGCTCAAAGCACTAACTTAAGATGGGACATCAGTGGTGTTCAAAACCAGATTACCCAATATGATGCTTCTCCTGTTGATAACGGAACTTACACAGGTGATCATGATATGGTACTCGCTGGTGGACCAACTCCGGTAGATCCAGCTGCAGGAATCCTTTACTTCAGTGAAATTTCAGACAATCCAACAGGTGAAGCTGAAACAACAGGATTTATTGAAGTTAAAAACGTTACTGCTGACGAAGTATCACTTACAGGTGTAACAGTAGTAAACGTATCAACAAACTACACAGTAAATCTTTCAGGAACAGTTCCTGCATTTGGCGCTGTAATTATCTCTAATGGTGCAGACCTTGCAACTTTCGAAGCTGCTTGGGGAGTTCAACTTGATATGAATACAACAGTATTCGTACAAGGCGACGTTCAAATTGGAATCGGTAATGGTTACGGTTATTCACTTAACGTACCAGATGTTCGTATGGCTATTGACAACTCACCTGTTGTAAACGACGGTGAGCGTGTAGTTCAAACACAACCAAACACATGGACACCTCCAACAACACCAGATACAGCTGACCCGGGTAATGACAGTCCCGGACAATCACTTCCTGTAGAATTTGCAGCATTTGACGTTGCAGTTACTGCAAGTGAATTTGTTAACATCACATGGTCAACAAAATCAGAAACAGATCTTATCGGTTTCAGATTGTTCCGTAGCGAAAATGATGAACTTTCATCAGCTATTCCACTTAACAATGCTCAGCTTATCGCAGCTACAAACTCATCCAGTACAACTGACTACAGCCATGTAGATAGTGAAGTTGCTTTAGAAACAACTTATTACTACTGGATTGAAATAGTTCAAGCTGACAACAACTCAGGTGGATTCCACGGACCACAAAGTATTACCATCGAAAAAGCTGCTCCAGTATTTGTTGAAACAACAAAACTTGCAGCAAATTATCCAAATCCTTTCAACCCTGAAACACACATTAAGTTTTCTCTCAAAGGTCAAGTTGGTGAAACAGTTAATGCTTCACTCGTAATTTACAACATCAAAGGTCAAAAAGTTGTAACATTATTCGACAAAAGAGAAGTTAAACAAGAAGACAGTGTTACATGGAAAGGAACTGATTCTAATGGTAACAATGTAAGTTCAGGTGTTTATTTCTATAAACTTATTACTCCTGATTACACAAAAACTTCTAAAATGGTCTTAATGAAATAATTCATTAAACCTTATACTATAAAAAACAGGCTGTATTTTACAGCCTGTTTTTTTGTGCCTTTGTCCTATTTATTTAAACTGAATCAACAATCATTCAACAATCTTATCCCCTTTAATCCCTAGTCTAAGTCTCTTTTGCTCATTTGGGATATGTTAAAATTTAAGTTCTAAATCATACATAAAAATTTTTGTTACTTTCCCAGAATAAAAGATTTGACATGATTCAATTTTTATCATCAAATTTAACATTATAAGAAGCATGAAAAATTATCACAATGAAAACAAACCAAACCCAAATATTATAAAGGAGAAAGTATGAAAAAAATTAGTTTTATTGTATTATTCTTACTGCTAATCTGCATACCATTCAGTTTATCTGCTACCCTGCAGAAACAACCTGAACAAGTTATAACTGAAAACACAACAAGATTAGTAGCATCACCTGTCACAATTGACAGAACAATCACAACCTTCCCTTGGGGAGAGAACTTCGAAGGTGCTGCATGGCCACCCACAGACTGGGTAGTCATCGAGTCAGCAACAACTAACGCTATTATTCAGGATATCGGTAACAACCATACAACCGGTGGAACAGCATCTTTAAGATTTTCATCTTATAACAGTGCTGCAGACTACACAGAATATGCGAGATCACCTGAAATTTCTTTGACAGGCGTAACAAGTCCAATGCTGTCTTTCTGGTTCAAGAAAACATACAGCTGGGCAACAGAAGAATTATATTTCGCAATTGGGACAAGCAGTGATGTAACAACTTTTACTGGTTGGACCCCTTTGACACTTTCTGAAGACTGGGCAAATTATGAGATGGATTTATCATCTTATGTTGGTCAGAATTTCTACATTGGTTTCATGTACTATGGTGATTACATGTATTATGTGAATCTTGACGATGTGGAAATTTATGACCTTGCTGCCGGTCCATCTTGCTGTAGTTCATATGTACCTGCAAATGGAGAAGCAGATATCTTGGAAAATGGTGCTATTTCCTGGAGTGGAGCACAGAATGCAGACCAATATACTGTGTACTTTGGCTCATCTTCCGGAAATTATGACATTGTAAACGGTACGACAATTACAGCCACATCATATCCATATTCAGGATTATCATATGGTATGGATTACTTCTATAAGATTGTCCCTGGTGATGGAACTACACAGGCAGCAGGCTGTCCTGAGATCTCATTTACTGTTAGAAACGATCCTACAGTAACAACCTTCCCCTGGATGGAGGATTTCTCAACATGGCCCCCTGCTAACTGGAGTCTTGTAGGCGGATCACAAACTTGGGGTTCGTTTACAGATACTGATATGATTGTTGAATGTGCATTGGCTAATTTCTGGAATTGGAGTGTTCCCAATGATGCATATATGACAACTCCTCCAATTCAAGTACCATCTACAGGCAACTGGCTATTTTCATTTGATTGGTCACATGCATATAATTCAAGTTATCCTGATGATCAGGGAATACTTGAAATTTCGACAAATGGATCAAACTGGACTGAACTGTGGAATCTTACAGGTAGTGCCTTTGACTCAGGAGATGGTGCTGGAAGTACAGAACCAGGCTCATTCGCAAATGCATACTTCCCATTAGCAAGTTATGCAGGTCAAACAGTATTATTAAGATTTCATGCAATAACTGGTTATGGTCCGGACTTCTTCATAGATAACGTCCAGGTTTTGGATGGCAATACTGCTCCATCATGTGCAAATGTTGTTAACCCTGCTGATGCTGGTACTGATGTACTGGAATTCGGAACGCTCTCTTGGACACAGCCACTTGGAGCTACAACTTATGATTTCTACTTAGGTACATCAGCTGGAAACTATGATATTGTTAATGGTACAACCGTTACAGCTACAGCTGTGTCTTACAGTGGACTTAACTATGGATCAACATATTACTGGAAAGTTGTTCCGGGTAATCAATATGGTTCAGCAACAGGATGTCCTGAATGGTCATTTACAACTAGAGCAGATCCAACAATATCTGCATTCCCTCATCTTGTTGACTTCGAAACAACCCCTAACTGGCTTATACTCGCAGGAACAGGTACCTGGGGAATTCAATCATTTGGTATTACAGGCGGACCAACTGCTGACCATACATCAGGTTCAGGAAACTATGGCATATTTAATGATGCTAACCCAACCGGTACTGTAAATGTAGGTACACTGCAAACTACACCATTTGATGTATCGGGAATGACATCACCTGCATTGAATTTCTGGTACTGGATTGGTACAGCTGGTTCAACTGCAGACCAGTCAACATTATATTTAGACATATATGATGGGGCAACCTGGAATGAAGGAGTTGTCTCTTATGGAATGAATGGTCAATGGCAAGAAGTTAACTTTGATTTAGCATCTTATGTAAGTACCGGAACTACTTTCAGATTCAGAGCTGTTGGAACAGCAACTGATATGAGCAGTATCGGTATTGATGACTTCGCAGTATTTGACAGTTCACTGCCACCTGCTTGTACAGCTAATCCTTCTCCAACCGACGCTGCTGTTGACCAGCTTGACAGTGGTACGTTAACTTGGGACTCAACATTTGATACAGATTTCTATACGCTTTACATTGGAACTTCTTCAGGTAACTATGATATAGTTAATGGACTTTCTGTTACTTCTACATCCTATAACTACTCACTCGATCCTGCTGCTAGCTATTACTGGATGGTTACACCTGGAAACTCTGACGGCAGTGCTGCGGGTTGTCCTGAGTGGACATTCAGCACTATTGCTGTGGCACCAGGATGCGCAACATATACTTCACCTGCAGATGCAGCTATAGATCAGATTGAATTTGGTACACTTGAATGGAGTCCTGCAGACTATGCCACAAGTTACCAGGTTTATCTCGGTGAAACATCAGGAAACTATAACATCGTGAACGGTATGTCTGTTACAAACACATCTTATGGCTATTCTAATTTAACATATGGTGACAGCTATTACTGGATGGTAGTACCTGTTAATGCCGTAGGTCCGGCTACAGGATGTGCTGAACAATCGTTTACTGTAAGAAATGACCCAACAGTAACCGGTGAATGGAGTACAACATTCGATACCGGTATTCCTGCAGACTGGTTTAATGGAACTGAAGATCTTGATGATTTTGGTACATATACCAGCAGTATTGGTCATGGTGCATACTCTGATCATACAGGATCAGGAACATATCTTGGTTTTGATGATTCTGGTACAGACGGGGTATTTGATTATGCTTGCCTCTACACAACTCCATTTGATTTCAGTGGCATAAGTCTTCCTAAACTTTCATTCTGGTACTGGATAGGTGATTCAGGCGATACAACAAACGATCAGTCTACGCTTTATCTTGATACATACGATGGTTCCACATGGACTACACATGCTACAAGCTGGGGTCATACCGGAGCCTGGACTGAAGCTGAAATTGATCTTTCTGTCTTCACAGGTGTTACAACTTTCAGATTCAGAGCTCAAGGAACTGACCTTTACTATAGTGATGTCTGTATAGATGACTTCATGATATACGATGCCGGCATAGCTCCTGTATGTGTATCGACAGCAACTCCAGCAGACTCAGATACTGATGTAATTGAGACAGGATTATTATCATGGGTTGCCACCTCAAATACGGATAATTACACATTGTATTTAGGAAGATCAAGTGGAAACTATGATATTGTAAACGGATTGGCTATGACAGCTACAAGCTATGCTTATTCCACTCTGGAATACAACAGATCATATTTCTGGAAAGTTGTTCCTGCTAACGCTTACGGTTCTCCAACAGGATGTCCGGAATGGACATTCACTACAAGAGCTAATCCTACAATTACAACAATGCCTTGGTTAGAAGAGTTCACAAATTGGGCTCCAGCAAACTGGACACTCAGTGGAGACAGAACTTGGGCTCAATACAACAGCGAAATGGCATATTGCAACTTCTGGGGCTGGAACGATGGAACTGCGATCATGACAACTCCTCCTGTTCAACTACCTGCAACAGGTAACTGGGCACTTAACTTCGACTGGTCACACCAGTACAATACATCTTATCCTGATGATCAAGGTATTGTACAAATCTCTACAGATGGTTCAAACTGGACTGAACTCTGGAACTTAACTGGTTCTGCTTTTGAATCTAACGATGGTGCCGGATCTATGGCTCCCGGAACCGGTGTTACAGAAACATTCCCACTAGATGCATATCTTGGACAAACTGTGTACTTCCAGATAGTCGGTGTTTCAGGTTACGGACCAAACTTCTACGTAGATAACTTCGGTGTAAACACATACGTACCACCTACAGCAAAAGCTATGGTTAACGTATTCCTCGGTGGAGCTTACTCAGCCGATAACGATAACATGAACACAGGACTGAACGGATTCCTTCCTTTAACATCACCTTACGCTGACGGTATCGCTGTTACAGCTATGCCAACTGATGTTGTTGACTGGATTTCAGTAGAACTTCGTCAAACTGCTGACGGTGCTACAATCGAACAAAGATCAGGACTTCTTCTTGATAGTGGTATGATTGTTGACGTTACTTACGAAACAGATAATACTGTAGATTACATCAGCTTCACAACCGCTATAGCTGGTGACTACTTCGTAGTTATTCGCCATAGAAACCACTCTGATATTATGAGTGCTGCTGCAGCTACTTTACCTGCAGATCCTGCAACAGCTACAGCTGTAGACTTCACCACAGATGCTGCTAATGCTTATACATCAGGTCCTGCTGCATTATTTGAAGCTGAAACCGGTGTTTACGTAATGTATCCTGGTGATATCGACGGAAATGGCTCTATCATTGCAAGTGATGCTACATTATGGCAAACTGCTTTCACAGCTGGTGTTGCTGATGGTTATCATTACGAAGACATTGATATGGACGGTTCAGTAATTGCCGGTGACAACAGTGTTTGGAAAATCTACTTCACAGCCGGTGCTCCGGACTCTCAAGTTCCCGATAACAGCTCAGCAGCTACAACGATCTTCTCAAGATCATCAGATAGAGCTATAAACAACAATAGAAACCAAAGAGTTAACAAAACACTTAAACTTAACTAAATAAAATCAGTATTCAGGAAGGGGGAAGCAACCCCTTCCTCTATTAATTTAACATATTCTATTTATTCGCAGGGGAGCTGAAAAGCTCCCTTTTTTTTGATCTACTCATTTTTTTGTTGCCAGTCTTAAAAAAAAAGTTGAATTTGGTTCAATCGAAAGTATGAAGAGGAGAATTATGAGATTTACAATTATTATTTTGCTTCTGTGCACCTCAATATCAATAATGATGGCGGGAGGATTCCAAATTAACGAACACGGAGCAAAAGCGCAAGCCATGGGAGGAGCGTTCACCGGATTAGCCGATGATGCTTCTGCTGCATATTTCAATCCCGCAGCAATAACCGGTTTTGAAGAGAAACAAATAATGGCCGGATTTACTTTGATTAAGCCATCAGCCTCATTCCGAGGTCCATATCCATCAGTTGATGAATACGATCTGGAAGATCAGTATTTCAATCCAATTAATTTTTACTATGTTAATCCCGGAAAAGAAAAACACTCCTGGGCATTATCTCTGAACAATCCTTATGGAATGGGCACAAAATGGGACGAATACTGGCCGGGAAGATACGCTGCAGTTAATACATCTCTTGAAACCTATTATCTTACTGCTGTTTACGCCTATAAAATGAACGACAAGTTCTCATTGGCATTTGGACCAAGCCTTGTTTATGGTAATGTAACTCTTGAAAAGAAAAAATCTCTGGCACCATTTGCAGGAGATGCAACGATTGAACTTACCGGTGACGCTTTAACTTATTCTTTTGTAGCATCAGCTTTTTACAAGCATTCAGAAAAATTTTCTGCAGGCTTAACTTATAGACATAGCGCTAATCTTGAAATAGACGGTGAAGTTGAAACCGAAGCCCCCGAGGCTGTCATGTCACTTCTTCCAAATGGAGATGCTGAGGCTGAAATAACTCCACCTTGGAATCTGACAATGGGGATTGGATATAAACCTTTTGAAAAGCTGACACTTACAGCAGATTTGCAATTTATCGGCTGGTCAACTTATGACGAACTTAAAATTGAATTTTCACAACCGGACACATTCACTGTAGCACCTAAGAAATACAACAACACATTCATTGCCAGAGCCGGAGCAGAATATATTTTAAACGAAAAACTTGCTCTAAGAGGTGGTTTGTTATACGATAATAATCCTGTTGATGATGAATATATCGACCCTACCCTCCCTGACTCCGACAGACTCGGATTAAGTACGGGCTTCGGATACAAAATCAATGAGAAAATGACATTTGATTTTGCATATCTTTATCTGAGATTTGATGAACGCAAAATAACCAATTCAGAAGTACCTTACACAGACGGTGATGCATTTTTCAATGGAGTATATAACAGTACAGCACACCTGTTTGCGCTGAATATGAGCTATGTTTTAGGAGGTAAGTAATATGTTAAGAAAATTATTATATCTCACATTAGTAGTAGTGATAATTGGCATTACAGCTTGTGAAGATCGTTCAAGCATTTCCGCGCCTCCTGCTCCATCAACAGGAGAAGCTGATTTTACAAAGTTCATGTCCATAGGTAACAGCCTTACAGCAGGATATCAAAGCGGTGCACTTTTTGAGGGAGCTCAGCGTAACTCAATGGGGAAATTAATAGCTCAACAAGTTGGAACTGCTTATGTACAGCCTCATTATGCAAATCCCGGATTTGGTAACAGGAAAGAGCTGCAAAATCTTGCTCCGACAATTGTGGATAATCCTCTGAACGGCGAACTGATTAATGGAGACCTCGCAGATTCCTACAACAACCTTGGTGTTCCGGGAGCCTTACTTACAGACATTCTTTTAGCAACAGATTCTACAACCTGCATGGCTTATCAGGCAAACGGCACAGCTAATCCATATTTTTCCCATGTGCTGAGAGGAAAAGGTACAGTTCTTGAGCAGGTAATGAATTCACATCCTACTTTCCTGACAATCTGGGTTGGCAACAATGATGTTCTTGGTTATGCAACTTCCGGTGGTACAATGCAGACCGGAATATTGACTCCTATGCTGGAAGAAGAACTTTTCCGACTTCAGTTTAACGCTATGATAGACAGCATTCTTATATCAAACACAAAAGGTGTAATTGCTACAATACCTGAAGTTCTTGATATTCCTTTCTTCACAACAATAGGGCCAAAAGTTGGTATGGGGCTTTCCGCATCTTTAGGTATTGATCACTCTATCCCGCTTTTCTACTATCAGAAAAATGGGGAGACTACAGCAACTGGTCTTGCATCAATTAATGATCTGCTTATGAAAAGCATAGCACTTACACTCTACGGATCAACAGCTGCATCTTTGGTAGGAGACACGACAGGTGCTTATTACAATGGTAACGCTCCATCTTGGGTTGTCACATCTGCCCCATTTGGTCTTCATCCTCAAAACCCATGGCCGGATAACCTGGTACTGGATGCAGATGAAATTGCTAATGTTGAAACGTATACAGACATTTACAACAGTATTATTACAGATGCAGTGAATACTAACTCAAGTAGTTTTGGTCTGGCTGATATGAACGCATTTATCTCATCTATTGTAGATGACTATTCTGAGTTTGGTCTGCAAATGAATGGTGATTACATCACAGGCGGTTTATTCAGTCTAGATGGAGTACATCCGACAAGCAGAGGTTATGCAATTCTTGCAAATAAATTTATAGATGTGATTAACACAAAGTTTAACGCAGAAATACCTATGATTAATGTTTCTACTATCGAAGGCAGTATAATCCTTACAGATTAGTCATTAATTATAGTAATAAATTTGATTTCTATCGGATCTTTCAAGCTATTGCCCTGAGTATCACTTGTTGATGCTTCAATAGTAATCATATAAGACTGATAGTTAACAAGATTTTTTTCGGGAGTAAATACATATTCGTGTGTATTTGCTCCTTTCTTAATATTAAGATTTACTATCTCATCTGTTTCCTGAGACACCAGATTTACATGAAGATCTTTCTCATAAATGATTTCTGAAAAGCTCAATACGAACTCAGGACTCAATGAACTTACAACATCACCATTTTCCGGCTTTGACATCACAAGTTCAGGGGCTTTCTCATCAACCTTCTCAGAACCCTTAAAGCTAACAGAATCTTTTTTCGTAATGTTGTCTTTAGCATCCTTTACATCATTCATAATAAGTGCAAAATCACCCTTACCAAGACTATCAGTAACCAGATACAAGTCATCATCGATAACAGTCTTTGCAAGAATTTTAACCTCAGAACGCTTATTAAGAGAGTCCATTTCAACGAAAGAGAGCTTCCTGTACGAAGAAACAGGTTCTGTAAATTGGATTCTGAAACTTGAACTGCTCAGAGCATTTACACTTTTTAATGAGGGAGGAATCGTATCTTGATAAGCCAGTTCAAAGTTATATGTAACATTTTTTGCGAATTCCACCGAAAAATGCCCCATAGGTTCTTTGGCATAATCATAAGAATTATCTTCATCCTTATCTATGAAAGCATCAAAGATATATTTTGTTTTGTTCAGGTTTTCAACATTATACTCATTACCCGAGAAAACCAGGGACTGGATAAGAAGCGAATCTTCATCTCTAATCTGTATAATAACATCTATGCCCATATCTTCCTCATTTTCGTAATTGAATGTACCAGACAGTGACATTTCCTGAAGTTCGCCATTGGCAAAAACAAGAGAAATATCTTTTTCCATTTTATTACCATGATAACCTGTAATAGACTTATCCAGAATAACAGTATAATTGGTGTTTGGTAGTAGTTCCGATTTGAAATATACTCTCAGAGTATAAGCGTTTTCCCATTTCATCTTAGTCTTTTTTACTTCAGGGTTTATACGTATCTTATCTATAACAGAACTGCTTTTGATTGGTTTGGAAAAAACAATCTCAATATATCCATCATCTATTGTACCATATTGTGAGGGATATGTATTTTTAACCTCAGGTTTGACTTCATCTACTTCTCCACCTGAAGGAGCTCCTTTATGACCACAAGAAATCACCAGCAGTGCTATAACCAATAAACTAAAAACCTTGTTCAATCAACCACTCCTCTGTAACTTTACGACCTTTTAGAAGATTAAAACGTTGTATATATTTACCGACAATATCAAACTCGAGATTAACTTTATCCCCGGATTTCATATCAGCTATATTCGTCTCTTCCAATGTGTGCCCTATTATTGCAACTCTCAGACCATACCCGGTCAACTCAGCGATAGTCAGACTTACGCCGTTTACTGTAATTGAGCCTTGCGGTACAATCAAAGATTTGTGAACATCCGGTACATATATTCCGAGATACACAGCTTTGTTTACGACATAACGTTCAACAATCTTCGCTGATGTGTCTACATGACCCTGCACGATGTGTCCGTCGAATCTGCCATTGGCAGGCATGGATCTCTCCAGATTTATCCTGTCTCCGGATTTCCAGAATCTTGCAGTTGTTTTCAGAACTGTTTCGTGCATAACTTCCGCCTGAAACCAGTTTGCAGATTTTTCTGTAATTGTCAGACATATCCCGTTACTGCAGATACTGTCTCCAACCTTCGTATCGGTTAACACTTTGCTGCAGGCTATTGTGTAGACATTCCTGCCTGATAGCTTTTTAACGGATTTCAGTGTTCCGCATTCTTCTATAATACCTGTAAACATTTTCTTTACCTGTGTGCTCAAATAGTAACTGTATTAAAAACATAAGTAATCTTTTAAATTTATAGTAATTTGTAGCGCTGATTTCGACTCCGCTCACAGTGTGTGTAAAAACAGATTTTCGTCGCTTCATTCACTCAAAAACTAATCCCTTTCCCGATTTTATCGGTACTCAGGGAGCTTACAACTCTAACTTTGTCAGTAAGTTAAGATGGTTGAGTCCCGAAGAATAGGGAAACCCTGCGACAATAATAAGTAGTAGTTTCATATTAAAAGCCGTTTCAACTCTGTCTCTAATCAACCAATATAAGAAACAAACAAACTAACACCGGCTATTTCTTAACCTTATACCTTCTCTGCAAAGCATTCGATAAAGTAACAGAGGAAGTATAACCAATATTTCCGCCAAAAGGTATACCGGTGGACAATCTGGAAATCTCAATATCCTGACCTGCCAGCATGTCACTCAGATAGTTCATTGTTATCTCACCTTCGGAAGATGGATTCAATGCCAGAATAACTTCCTTGATTTCCGTTTCTCTCAGCATGTCTTCCAGCTGTGATATATTGAGGTCTTCCGGTCCGATACCGTCTAATGGAGACAGCACACCACCCAGTACAAAGTACTTGCCTTTATAGCTGTTTGTATCTTCTATAAGAAACACATCCTGAACATCCTGAACCACACAAAGAGTCGAGGAATCCCGGTCTTCATCAGAGCAGTAACTGCACAGCTCTTCTTCAGAAAGCATGTTACATCTTTTACAGGGCTTGTACTTATGGGCTGCATTTTCCATGAGCCAGGCAAATCTTAACGGATAGGATTTATCCGACTGAACAAGAAAAAAAGCTAACCTTCGTGCTGATTTTGCACCGATTCCGGGTAGCTTTTTAAAATGATCAATCAGTTCCTGAAAAATAGGATCTTTCATTTAGAATAATCCGGGTATTTTAATTCCACCTGTAAGTTTTGACAGTTCATCATTACTGGTATTACTGATTTTGTCATGAACTTCTCTGAATGCTGCCATTACGAGGTCTTCCAGCATTTCTACATCATCGGAATCAACCACTTCAGGATCTATCTTCAATGAAACGAGTTCATATTTACCGTTCATTTTAACTGTAACCATTCCGCCGCCGGCAGATGCTTCAACTACTTTATTTGCAATTTCTTCCTGTGCTTTTGCAAGGTCCTGCTGCATTTTCATTGCTTGTTTCTGCAGCTCTTTCATTCCTTTTTTTCCACCAGGGAACATAATAATCTCCTTGAAGAATTTTGTTTAATTCAATTTTCAATAATTGTGTATAATGTGCAAGAATTTTCTGTCAGGATTTGTTTTGTATTGCCAACTCGTAAATTCTGTTCTTTGACTCGCCTGTATCCTCAGCTGTTTTCTTTACTGCAGCCTTGGTCTTCATACCTTCGGAAACATACTTTTTTACCATTTCAACAAGATATTCATCAGTAATTTCCTGCAGTTCCGCAGGTCCTATAACAACAACAAACTCACCTTTAAGCTTAACTTCTTCAGAATCAGTAAACTGAGATACAGCACCCCGATAATACGTCTCGAACTTCTTGGAAATTTCCCGGGCAATGCAGATATCTCTATCTCCCGAATGCTCAAGAATTTCAGCAAGAGTCTTCAACAATCTGTGTGGAGCCTCATATATTACTACAGGGTATTCAGCAGTTTTGAGAAACTCAAAGAACTCGTTTCTCAGAGTATGCTTATCAGGTATAAAACCTTTGAACAGAAAGGAATCAGAAGAAAAGCCTGATGCTGTCACGGCCGGTACAAACGCTGTTGCTCCTGGTAAAGCCGAAACTTCAATACCATTCTCCAAAGCTTTCTTCACGATGATGTTTGACGGGTCAGATATACCCGGGCTTCCGGCATCAGAAATTACAGCTATATCCTTACCTTCTTTCAGCTTATCAACAATTGATTCGGATCTGGCAGCTTCGTTAAATTTATGGTAACTCACCATCTGAGTTGTGATTTCGTAGTGTTTCATCAGTTTTGCAGAGGTTCGTGTGTCCTCTGCGGCAATAAGATGCACTTCCTGCAGGATACGCACAGCACGATATGTCATATCCTCCAGATTACCGATTGGAGTTGGTACTAAGTATAAGGTTCCGTATTTCATATAAATAAAAAGGGCTGCACGCAATATGCAACCCTGATATAATTGTATATTATTTGTTATTGTATTCTTTCAGAACGTTAATAACATAATCAATGTCAGCTTCTGTATGATCTGCTGAGATCTGGAATCTGATTTCTTCGTCACCTTTTGGAACTACAGGGAAATTAAGTCCTGTTGCCAGAATCTTGTTATCTGTAAGGTGCTGCACTATTGCAGTTGTTTTTGCTGTATCTCTTACCATGAGAGGAACTACAGGGTGATCTCCCGGGATTGTTTCCATTCCGTTGTCAGTAAGACCTTTCTCGAATTTTTTAGTCATTTTGAGGAGATGAGCAAGGATTTCTTCACCTTCTTCACTGTCGAGAACATCGATAGCTTTCATAGAAGCAGCAGCTTCGGAAGCAGTGATAGGATTTGAGTAGATATACATAGGAGCTTTTTGTCTGAGGTAGTCAACAACTGTTTGAGATGTAACAACATAACCACCGTTAACACCAAAAGCTTTTCCAAGCGTTCCGATAAGGATATCTACAACAGTATCGCAATATTCTTCTGTTCCTCTACCGGTTGGTCCGAACGCACCTACACCGTGAGAGTCATCTACTACTGAGAAAACGCCTTCTTCGAATTTATCATCGTATTTCTGGCATAATTCTACGATTTCGTCTAATGGAGCATGATCTCCACGCATACTGAAAATACCGTCAGTAACAACGAGAACTCTTTTGCCTTTGCCAACAGCTTCTTCGAGCTTAGCTTCAAGGTCTTTCATATCGTTGTGTTTGTAAACCAGTTTAGCGGCAGGTCTGGTAAGTCTCATTCCCTGAATAATACAATTGTGATTCAGTTCATCACTGATGATGATTGATTCTTTTGATGTCAGAGGGAAAATAACACCCATACTTGTAACGTATGCTGAACTGAAAATCATTGCAGCTTCTCTTCCGTGGAAAGCAGCCAGTCTTTCTTCCAGTTCGATATGAGGTGCATGTGTTCCACTGATGAAACGAACAGCTCCGGGGCCTGCCCCGAATTTCTGAGCAGCTTCTTCTTCCGCTTCGATAACGTCTTTTCTTAAAGACATGCCGAGGTAAGAGTTAGCGTTCATTTTAAGAAATTCACCTTCGTAACCTTCGATTTTGTAACGTGGTCCGAATTCACCTTTTGCAGGGATAATCTCGTTGATTACCATTTCAGCACCTTTGGCTGTTCCTGTTGCTACAAGTTCATCGATTTCTTTTCTCAGAGCTTTATTTAATTTATCCAATGTCATAACTACTCCTTTTTTTCAAGTACCACATAAGCACTGGCAAATTCTTTCAGATGCGACAGACTTATATGGATATTTCCAATATTATTTTCATTACATTTATTTAAAACTTCACCGTAGATATTCACATAAGGTTTACCGAGTTCATCATTAAGAATCTCGATATCCGTGAACTTCATTCCGTCAATCCAGCCTGTACCGAGAGCTTTGAAAAAAGCTTCCTTTCCGGCGAATCTGGCAGCAAATGACTGCTCCGATTTCTTGTTGGATCGGCAGAATTCAATCTCTTTTTCAGTGAATATCTTTTTCTCGAATGCATCAGTTTTTTCGATGCTTCGTTTCACTCTATGGACTTCTATTATATCTGTTCCGATTCCAAAGATCATTTTAATCTTTTACGAAGCACTTCCAGCATATCTGTTGTCATAGCTTCCAGATCGAAATCAGGATTCCATCCCCATTCTGCTCTTGCAGCGGAGTCATCCATGAAATCAGGCCAGCTGTCAGCGATCTTCTGTCTTACAGGGTCGATGTCATAATCAATTGTAAAGCCCGGTACATGCTCAGCAATAACTTTTGCGATTGTTTCAGGGTCAAAGCTCATTGCAGCAACGTTAAAGCAGTTTCTGTGAATAAGTTTTGCAGGATCGGCTTCCATTACTTCGATAGCAGCTTTAACAGCATCCGGCATATACATCATGTCCATTCTGGTGTCTTTTTTGAGATTACAGGTGAATGAACCTTTTTTGATTGCATCGTAGTATATTTCCACAGCGTAATCTGTTGTTCCGCCACCCGGAAGTGTTACGTTAGAGATAATACCCGGATATCTTACACCGCGTGTGTCGATTCCATATTTGAGGTGATAATAATCACAGAGGAGTTCACCGGAAACTTTGGTTACACCGTACATGGATGTAGGTCTCTGAATTGTGTTCTGTGGAGTTCCCCGTTTCGGAGTTGTTGGACCGAATGCACCGATTGAGCTTGGAGTAAACAAAGCGAATTGTTCTTCTCTGCTCAGCTCAAGGAGATTCATGAGTCCACCGATATTAATTTGCCAGGAAAGGAGCGGTTTCTGTTCACCAACTGCAGACAATAAAGCAACAAGATTGTATACTGTATCGATTTTGTACTTCTTAACAACTTCAGCTATTTTCTTAGCATCGAGGCAGTCGATAACTTCGTAAGGACCGTCTTCGCAAAGAACAGCAGGCACGTCTTCTTTAATATCTGATGCTACAACATTAGCATTTCCGTAAATCTTTCTTAATGCTGGTGTTAATTCTGACCCGATTTGTCCGGCAGCACCCATTACAAGAATATTTTTCAATTGGTAACTCCTTATATTTTTCTTTTAAAAGAATTTACGCCCTGTTTATTTGTCAATATAATATTGCGGGATGTGGAAAGCCCTGCAAACTGCTTGATTATATAACATTTTGCAGGGCTTTAAAAGTTTTGTATTTCTTAGCTCAAATCTGAGTGATCATTGTCTAATATCGCTTCGTATAAATCCTGAAGTGCTGTAAAAGCTAATGGATTATCATCATTGTATTTTTTCTTTAAGTCTAAAACTGGCTTTCTCAGAGTACTTGATGGATAGCTTGAAAGTTCTCCCGCCCCATCTACAACATCTTTAGGATTTGCAGAGTATAACTTTGAAAAGTTATTCCATATATGTAGGTTCTTCTTGAGATTTTTTTCAAGCTTTTCAAATGAATGCTCAGGAAACTCATCCTCAAGGCATTTCGTAAAGTCACAAATCAAATCAAAAAAAATTGAATATTGATAATCTCTTATCCGCCCAGATAACAACAACGCATCAAGAGCATAATTTTTCGTATCTTTGATAATTTTAGTGTATTTATTTTCAATACCTTGATTAATCATATTTTCAAAATTCTGACCACTAATGCTGTTCTTAACCTCATTCTGAATTCTATCAAATCTTTGATCTATTCTTGATTTAAAAAAAAGGATATTCTCCTTCATACTATCTTTATAGTGCTTTTCGAACTTTTCCGTATATTCAGTTGCTTGTTTAATATGTGAATCAATTTTTTTGGTTGATATGAAAAGCAATAGCAATGGAACAACAATTGACATCAATGCAACTAGAACTGCGATCAATATTCCAAATGCTGAGATTGTTTTTGAAAGATCCTCTGAAGTTCTACCTGAATATTGTTTCAAGCTGTTCATTTGTGATTCAATCGCAAGCAATTTTGTACTAATCACCTTAGATAAAGAATCTTTGTTTGATTCTGATTCTATAGGTATATTCAATAAAAGCTGTTTCAATGCTCCTAATTCATTAACTAATCTAATTACTTCATCGTCACAATTCTTAAATATACAATCGTTAGCACTCAAAACTGAAAATACAAGGCAATAACATAGGACAATACACACAACTTTCCTCACTTTTCCTCCAATACTATTTTCTATTATAAATTATGTATTACATCTAATAGTTTTTCTGGTCTTTCAAATTTGTTAAGAAATCTTACCCTCGGAAGTTCTGTATGCCACTTTTCACAATATAGATTTTTTATCTCTTCAAATCGAACATTATAATCCATAAATTCTAAGAAACTCACAGTAAAGAAAACAACAGGCATTGGTTTTATTACGGGGGAGTATTCCCTTTTATCAATTTTCATCGTCTGAAATAAGTTTTCGTACAGCACTAATCCAACATCATGTCCTCCAGGCTGGCACGATGCAATTTTGGCTTTTGGTGGTTGTTTATTAAAAAAAACTCTTGGTATTTTTAAGTAATCATTTCCTGGAAGTCTAAGGTCAAGTATCAAACCATATTCTTCAATGGACCCTTCTTTATAAATTCTATACAATTCATGCATAAAACTATGAGCAGTCGTGAAAACAATGGGTTCTATTTTATTTTTTCTGAGTGCTTCAATAAAAGGCAATATAGCATCTTTCTTATCTTCAAGCCATAACCATTTCATATTATTCTCCTTTATTGTCAGGTAGTTCAATTATGAAATCAAATTCAGCATGCTTATTATCAATTTGTTTATAGACTAAGTATATATATCCCCCCCAAGTTGTAGTCAATTGTCTTGTGATATATAGTCCGGCACCAATACCAGGTTTTGACTCATCAACCCTTTCGCCTAGTTTAAATAGCAAATCAGGGTTTTCAGCAAATTTCTTAGGTAATTTATTCGCCTGATTCTTTATGTGTATTCTGTAATAAAAATCACTCACATAATCTAAGTCTATTTTTACTGGTGTTCCATATATCGAATATTTTTCGATATTATTAATTAGATTATTCATAACTTCAACAAATGCTAACTCATGTAGAATTACTTCAGATTCAAAAGTAATAAACTTATGTCTCTCATAATTATCTTTGTAGTTCAAATTTAATCGCATTAAATCAAGTTCTCTTGATTTAAATGTTGAGTTTATCAACTTGTAAAAATTCACTATATCTTTTCTTCCTTTTTCTCCAAGTAAATATAAGTATGCTTTTAGCATGTTATTTGTTTCTAATGAAGTTTTCCCAGAGTTAGTTGCTACAAATTTGTACAGTTCTATAGAAGCTTCTGACTGATTTATTATATCATCAATATTTTTGTTGAAATCCATCCGATGCTTATCTGGTAACAAATATGGGTATTTAGCTTTAAGACTTTCACAACTAGTATCAATTGATTTGTGAAAACCAAGTAGGTCATGCACTGTCAACAGATAAAAATTATCTAATGATTTCCTATGTTCAATATAATGAGTAATTATCTGAAAAACTTCATTACCGATAAACTCCAACTCCTTTTTTAATGGTGATGACAAGTAAGGGTTTTTCTCACAATCAAAAAACATAATAAACCCAGGATTCTCATCTTGAAAGAGCTTAGGAATATAATAACAACTGTTGAAGCTGGCATTTTTTACAGCACAAATAAAAGGACTTTCCTTTTTATCATTCATTTTGTTTAAATCAATCATAAATACATTTGAGCTTCTAATAATCAACCCAATTATTTCATCCTCAATGCTAATTTCACCATTAATCAAATCACTAATCTTTTCTCCTGCAACTCCCTTTATTTTATATTTATCATGACCTTTTAGACCAATAATGGCACCTTTCGCTCCTAATAATCTGCAAAGGCTTCTTGCCAAGCGATTGTAGAAATTTTTCTCACTATCTACATCTGATTTATTCAGGCTCTCCCCAAGAATTCTATTAATTGTATCAAGAAAATCATTTAATCTTTTCTCATAGAACTCTTCTTCAATCATGGTCTTAAATTCTAGTATAGCAGCTCTTTTCTCATACGTTAAGTATTGATCAAAAATCGAATCAACATGTAGAATTCCTAAAGGTCTACCATGAAATTCGAGAAGTACTGAGATTAAATCCTTCGTCTCTTTACCAATATCATTTGTCTCAGGCAGCTTATCAATTTCTTCCTTTATTCGTTTAGCAAAAGGATATATGGCAATATCGGAAGAATCATCTTTTTCGTGAGGTTGAAATCTAGATTCAACGATGTGCTTGAACGCCCTCCAAAAAGAGCTTAGTGACCTATCTGTTTTGGAATCATTTAATAGATCTTTCATTTCTTTAGCTTTCTTCTTTGATTCATCTTCATCAAACTTCGAAACGTAGTCTACATAACTTAGTTCAGTAACTTCATCATTCAAAGAATCATAAAGTCCAATAACTGACCTGTGCGCATTTATTAATTCTTGAACAAAATGAACACTCTTTGATATAATCCTTTTCATTGGTAAAGGAGATAGCTTCTGTATTTTATAATTAAATCTGTTAAAAAAAAATTCATTATTCAGTCTCTCATTCACACTGAACTCATTCTTCACCTGAAAATAGTAATTTTTCATTGATACTGATATTGCATCTTCTAAATCGATATTACTCCCATTATTATCAATTGTAATAAAGAAAGGTTCGTGTTCATCTGGGACATTGACATTACATATCACACGATCATCAAATGATCTCATGCATTCAGTTTCCTTACTATAATACATGAGACTGATTCTGATGTCATCTTTGTGAAATTTTAGTTTGTAATCACATGGATTTAATATTGATTTGATTACAAGAAAATTATGTCTATCTGGTCTTGGACACAAAGGGAAAAAAACATTTATTTCTATCAATTCTTCGTTAATAACTCCTTTAACACATTCTCTTCTTTCTTCAATCATAAGTTTCAAGTCGTCAATATTCTCTTTCAAATATTTGAATGATTGATTTTCGTCGCAGCTTGAGATTTCTTGAATAAATGTATAGAAGCTCTCATTGAACCTTTTTAACCAATAATCGTCTTTATCCATAAATTCACTAAGTTTCTTATTCGCTTTGCTATGAACATTACACCATCCATTTCTTTCTTTCTCTTTAAAAATTGACAGCATTATGAAGATCTTTTTCAATTTCCTCCATTCTGCACCAATAATTCTTAACCTATCTACTTCATCTACAGAATCATAAAAGTTAGTGAAAATATGTAGAACATCCTCTGAGTACAATAGCATTTTCTCTAATTCTATTTTGCCACATACTGAAAAATTATTCAATTGACTCAGGAGAAATGTGTTTTTTGCTGTTGTGTTTGGTTCACTTGGATTTTCTGACAATATTGGATTTATCTCCAAATACTCAAATTGAAGTATGTTCAGTTTTGTCAATTGTGTCGAAATCAGCCTCTCCTGACAAACTTTCATGTAACCCATTTTTTCTGTATATTCTATGTTATTAATTTTAACACTACTCTCTTTGATATCCTTGTACAAATAGTTACAACCTGTTATGATTAGAATTGGTTCAGATTCCTCTATATAGCACTTTCTACAGTAACAGCTTAAACCAAAACCAAAATTAATCCAATCGTCGAGTTTATCATTATTTTGCATTTTATAGATAATCCTCAATACCGATAATCTCCATAAAGCATTGACAATTGGTAAATGTTCTTTCAGTGTTCTATAAAAATTCGAGATTCTATATGGAACAACGTGCCAAAGTTGTTTCCTAATTAGCTTATTAAGTCTCACAAACTTCTTAATTCTTGAATCATCTGAGCTAATTGAATGAACAATATTGGCATTGGGGTAAAAAAAATGCAATGCTTTCAAATATTCTTCGGGAATTGTTTTAAGAAATTTATCTAAATCCTCTGTTTCATACATATCATCAAAAATGCAGTGTTCTGACTCAATTAAATCTATTATGATCTTCCTATAATCTGAATACTTCATTTGGGGAAGGTCATAATCATTCCAAAGTTTTTTTATTTCTTCAACAGCATTCAAATTGGCAATACCTATAGGTTGTAAGAAATAAGAATGTAACATCCTCAATGTCTCTTCAAGAAAATATCTATCATTAGGTTTTGTAATATCCATAAATCCTTCTGGCCTACATAGAGTTTATTTTCTGCAAAATTAGACATTTATAGAAGAAACTGTCAATTCTTTTTTAGACTCATGCTTCTTTTTCTACAAATCCTTCTTCAAAAACACTCTTAACCCCAGTTTATAGAGCAGAAAAGATAAAAATCCAGTCACTCCAGCAATTGCCATAAACCCGGAGAATGTCTTTACCAGAGCAATATTGTATATCAGCCAGTTAGTAGTACCTCTTATATTCTCTACAGAGTTTACACCTGTTTCAGGAAAAGCTCTGCCAAAACCCAGAAAGGCAATGAGCCGTGGAGCAAAGAATACTAACAGTCCATTGGCAACCACAACCGCGAGAATATCTGCTCCGAACTTCAAGGCTTTGACTGTCAGAACAAATACCGTGTTAAATCCAACAAGAATAAATATAAGACTTAATCCAAGTATAAGCATTCCATAAAAATCTGTTAGATAACTCATTGTTCCTGTACCATCTGCATTAGAGACATAGATACCCAGTCCAAGGATAAGCAAGAAAAAGAAGATTGTTATAAGAAGAGGAATAAGAAATAATGATCTCAGATAACCTAATCTCGTCAGGCTGGTGGTTGCAAAAGTTCTGCAAATGTTACTCTGCATACTTTTTGCTGTATTTGCTACAGCTAATAGCGGCATTAAAATCAGAAACAGAGTCAAAACAAACAATAATCCGTCCGAATTATTATCTTTGTTCATTCTCCAGAAAATCAAGAGATATCCACCCATAACATAGAACATCCGAGATGCTTTAATCTCATTCCAAGTAAACTGCATTGTCTTTTTCATCTTTCACACCTTTTGATTTAATAAAATAAATCTCTTATTCCCGTAGAAATATCCATCTTCTGAAATCTGCCGTAAAGCTCCACCAGGAAGTATATCATCACTCCCACACCAAGCAGAAATCCACCGGCAATTGTCAGCCTGAGAGTCGTCAACGGGTAATCTCCTCCCATAATCATCTGTTTTACTACTGGGATAAACACCTGAAAACAGTCTATCAGAGGTCTTTGAAACAGGTACTGCACCATTATTATGAGCAGGAACACAATATCAAACGGATGCTTCTTTACTCCCGTATTAATTACAAGCAGGAAAAAACTGCCGTAGATTATACTGACTGCAACACCCAGAATCGTATAAAATGCAGTATAAATCCAGTTAACATCAACGTCAGAGAATTTTGTGTAGTAGACAATAAACGTGCCGAGAATGAACACCAGATGCAGCATGGTCAGAAGTGATACAGCACCAATCTGATTCAGCATCAGCTTTCCTCTCTTAATCGGTAATGTAGCAAACAACCCTATCTTCAGCATAATGATTTTATGGAACTGCACAGCAGAAGATGCCAGCAGCAGAGAGATTGTACAAGCAAGACTCAGGTAAATATCTCGAGTCACCTTATAGTAGAGATACATTACCGGCATTGTCACAATTATAAGAATATAATACTGTGGTTTCTCCCTTCTCAGCATGATCCAGTTCATTTTCAGGAATTTTTTAAACAAATCCATAACAGCTATATCCTGTTTTTATTGTATCTGTCACCACTGGTGAAGTACATCAGTTTTTGCAGATTAACGGGTTCAACAACAATATCCTTCTGTGATTTCATCAGGAACTCTTTATTGAAGGTAAGAGCTTCTATCAATCCGTTTTTCTCTCTATAGCCAGCAAAGTGATTCATGTATCGCATAAGGTCCTGATCTCCCTTCACAATTGCATATTGTTCCGCTATTGACTCCCTGTCCGAATACAGAATCATTCTGCCTTCCCTTATCAGCCCGATGTAATCAGCTCTGTCATCCAGATCCGACGTAATATGCGATGAATAAATGATAGAGCATTCTTCCGTTGCAATAATCTCTGTTAGCAGCTCCAGCAGTTCCAGGCGAATTACCGGATCCAGCCCGGCTGTCGGTTCGTCCATAAGCAACAACTTTGGTCTGTGAGAAAGTGCCAGTACAATGCAGAACCTCATCTGGTTACCTTTGGACAGCTTACCGAAGACAGATTTCTCATCCAGATTGAACATTTTCATGTATTTAACATATAAACTGTCATCCCAATT
Source organism: Cloacimonadales bacterium (SeqCode) (assembly GCA_942492065.1). Taxonomy (GTDB): domain Bacteria; phylum Cloacimonadota; class Cloacimonadia; order Cloacimonadales; family JAIOQZ01. The sequence continues at coordinate 388,756 of CALODV010000013.1, forward strand.
CCTGTAGAAAATAGAAATCATATTTTTCAGATCACGCAGCCTGTATGTTGTTTGTAAATATGGAGTATCATACACAAAACCGATGTCTTCTTTGATCTCTTCCTCATGTCCGGCATACTCTTTGCCGAATATCCTGATTGTACCTGAGTCGGGAATAAGAAGGTTCGTCAACAGGTGTATAAGCGTGCTCTTCCCCGCTCCGTTCTCACCAATTAACCCCATGATATAACCGTAAGGAAGCGAGAAACTCACATCTTCCATAAGGAATTTACGTCTCTTTTTAGTTAGATTACTTACTTCAACAATGTTTGACATCAATCCTCCTTAATATGCTCTTCCCAAATCATTTCGTTAAGTTCTTCAATGTTTATCCCGAATTTCTTAGCATTGCTTACGATTTGTTTTATATCTTTTTCCATCATTTTTCTACGGGAATTTTCTATTTGTTCAGGATTCAGTTTTGCTGCAAAACACCCTTTTCCTGCCATAGTATTGATGAAGCCGTTCAGTTCTAGTCTCTCGTAAGCTTTTTTTACTGTGATAACACTCACTCCGAGATCAACCGCCAGCTTCCGAATTGAGGGAAGCATAACATCAGGCTTAATCCGCCCATTCATAATCATGGCAGCGATCTGCTTATAAATCTGCTCGTAGAAAGCATCTGCGGAAGCATTCGAGAGAATAATCTTCATCAATCAGTCCTTACTGTATATTCCATGTATGCACAGTTATCTTATAAGAGATTTTTGTCAATTTATTAATGATATTATCTTAGATATTGTTCCTCGTTAATCACACCATTTATAACGCCGCTGAGATTAATCATAAGATTTCTTGTATTCTCTCTCATAGACGATTTTTCAGCATAAAAAAAGCAAACACAATGTTGAGCAGTATATTCCGAGCCACTATTATAAATTATACGCCCTTCATTTATATCCCACACCTGTATTTCTATTTCAGTATTACAAATTATAGTAGTTGTCTTAGATTGATCACCTGTACCTAGGTATCCCAGCAATCTTGGCTGTGACAATATTATTGCATATTCTGCGTCAATGCCCTCATTAAATTTAGCTAAACATGCTGCCATTTTAGGATTTGGTTCAGACTTGAAACTCGTTCTTTTTCCCATAGTAAAAGATTCATACTTCTCAGTTAGACTACTGGCATATGCTATATCCTGAATCTCCATATACGCTACATTCAGAGAATCAAATATGGGATCTAATCTATTTAAGATATTCCACTTCTGTGATGGGTAATTCCTGCGTAAATTTTCTTCTATGAAATTCATCCACTCATCGGTAGCTGTTGATTCCGTGTAAGGTGCCTGAATTAAACAGTAATTCATAGGATCGAACTTAAGATCTTTGATTGGAAAAAACAGAAAAGATGTACTATCCGCTATAGAACTCTCATAATGAGATTCCGAGTGCATTCTGGTGAATCTTTCATACGAGCAACTACATAGAACCAATACAAAAAACACTAATAATATTACTTTTTTCATTTTATTCTCCCCAGATTCATAAACACTTCAGCTAACTGTCTGGTAAGATTAACATAGCTGTATTTATCTACTTCCTCACGTACAGGTTCATGTTTTATACCGGTAGATTTCCAGTCTGTGTATAACTTCAGAAGCTTGGTTCTTCCTTCTTCAGGCTTGTCTATATTGCACACAGTGCCAGTTTTAGTTCTCTGAACAAGCATCGATGCATCACTGGTCAGATTGTTCAGCATGAATATCTCTGTACCGGAATTAATGTACTCAACAAGTTTACCCGGTACCTGGAATTCGGTAGCCGGAGAATTTTTTAACGTTACAGCAAGCAAATCTGCATTCACCATAGTTTCGATACACTTCTTATGAGTTAGGAACCCAAGAAAATTAACATATCCTTTCTTTACACATTCTGGATGCTGTTTCTTTACTTTAGCAAAATCAAGATTAGTAGCGATATTCAGCCTAATTTTTGTGTTTTCATTCTCATTCAAGTCATGAATTAATTCCATCAAAGGCTTGAGAGGAGTAAGATTGCTGAATGATCCCGTATAAGCAATATTCATTGTATCAGACTTGGGAATAGTTCTACTCACAAAATTGTCGGGATCAAAGCCATTTGTAATCACAGAAAACTTATCACTGAACTCGGGAAAAATAGCCTTATACATCTCGTTGTGCTTTTCAGTAACATTAATAACCTTATCAACATACTTGTATGCATTTCTTTCTATTTCTCGGGCTCTATCGATAACAGACTGGTCTCCATTAAGAATATTGTATTGATTCATTGAAAAAGGGTCTCTCAGGGTAAGTACAATAGGGACATCTGAGATTCTTCGAATTTTTTCAGGCAGAAGATAACCTGAAAAAGGCGGCATATTTATGAATACTGCATCAATCTTCTTCTCTGTCACAAGTTTTTTTATTCGTCTAATTACAAAAGAATTCCAAATCTTGTATTTGTCAGGATATAGATGTTTTCTCTCCAACGGTCTGAAGAGTTTTGCAATATCTCCCGGTACAATTTTCCTGTAATTGAAGTAAAACTCACGGTACACTTCGATATCATCCGGGATATCCTTTCCAATCATATCATCACGTATTACTTTGTCTCCCCAAACCGGTGAAGTAATAACAATTGGATTCCAATCATATTTTCTCAGATACTTCACAAATTTCGTAATTCTTTGTACACCAACCCCTCCCTGTGGAGGAAAGAATGCAGAGACCATAATACAGTTTCTCATTTAATCCTTCCAAGCATTGCTTCAAATTTATTTATCATTATATCTTCACTGAATTCATTCTTGATTGCTTCTAATGATTTTTTCCTGAAGCTATCTCTCAGTTTCTTATCTTCTAGTAATCTCGACATCGCTGAGCTCATATCTTTGATGTTTCCACTTTCAACAACCAAGCCGTTTTCATTGTGCTTTACTAACTCAGTTGCTCCTCCAACATCAGTGGTTATAACTGCTGAGCCTACCGAGAAATACTCCACAATTGTATAAGGGAATGCTTCATACTCAGATGCAAGGACAGCAATATCATATGCTGCGGCACTCAATATAGGATCGGGGGCAAATCCTGCAAAGATAACTTTCTCTTCTAAATCCTGATCCTTTACAAGTTTTTCCAGATTTTCTCTTTGATCTCCAGCACCTGTAACAACAATGACAACATTGTTGTGCTTCATATGAATCTCCCTGAAGGAACGAACTAGAAAATCAACACCTTTCCCTTTTGCCAGCCTGCCTGTTATACCTATAACAATTGTATCGTCTGCTACACCCCATCTTATACGTTCAGCTAAGACAGCTTCATCAGTATATTTAACAGAATTAACTCCAATATGAATAACTTCAAGTTTGTCATCTTTCACCCATTTATACTTATCCATTGCCAGCTTTTTAACATGGTGACATGGTACAATGTCCTTAGTAACATATTTCTTAAAATTGCTTTCAGCAAAGTCGTAATTCAGCTCATTTCCAATAAGCCTGACAACCGGAATATCCAGTAGTCTACCTGCAATTCCACCAACTATCACTTCTTTTTTGATATTTGTTACTATAACATCAATCTTCTGTTTCTTACAGAATGCAATTGTTTTAGCAATTAACACAGGGTTGCCTGTCATCCCGATATTGACAGGAATAAGGTTTATATCTTCTGGTGCATTTCTTGTGAATGAGGATTTCTCTTTCGAGAACACCCAGGTTTTATGATTTTTTTTTTGAAGTCCTATTGCAAGTCTAGCAGTCCAGCTGACAACGCCACCCCAGTTTTTTTTTGAACTGATAAACAGAATATTCATCCATTAATCCTTTAAAAACTCAGATGAAAACTCGTTAAATTCTTCTATTGCTTTGCCATAATCATCAGGAGTCCCAATGTCTAACCAGTAGCCGTCAAACTTGTAGCCTATAACTTTCTGTTTTTCACTAATCAGCTTCTTCACCAATTGCGGGAAATCGAAATACTCATTGTCAGGTATATGATGAAGTATTTCCTTTTTAAAAGCATAAATACCCATACTTACATCATAAAACAGATCGGGTTTTTCTATGTAGTCGTATAATTCATTATTTTCATTTGTTTTTAAAACACCGAGATTTATACTGACTTTTTTCTTATACATTGCAATTGTACACGCAGCATCATTTTTTTTATGGAACTCGAAAAACTCATTGAAGTTTATATTGGAAAGTACATCTCCATTCATAACCAGAAAATCATCATGTAAGTTATCAACTAACTTCAGCGGAGCAGCAGTCCCAAGAGGTTTATCCTCAAATGAGTAATCAATGCTAAGCCCCCAGTTCTTACCATCATTAAAGAAAACCTGAATAAGCTCTTTTAAATGACCTACTGCCATTGTAACATCTGTAACTCCATAGTGTTTAAGTTGTCTTATTAATATCTCAAGAATTGGGTAATCTCCAACCGGCATTAATGGTTTTGGGAACACGACTGTATACGGATGTAAGCGAGTACCTTTTCCACCTGCTAAAATTATTGCCTGCATTTCATCTCCTATACATTATATAAGTCTGGTTTAAATTCGCTTAAATTTCTTTTGATCCATTCAATTGTTTCCTGCAATCCTGTCTTTAGATTGTAATCAGGCTTCCAGTTTGTCTGTTCAACAATCTTAGAATTGCAACAGAAGAGTCTCTCTACTTCACTTTTTCCCGGCCTGATTCTCTGTTGTTCACTCTTGATCTCAATTTCTTCACCTATTAGTTCAGCTATCAGGTAAACAAGATCTTTTATTGAGATTTCATCATTCATTCCAATATTTGTAACTTCTCCGTAAAGATTGTCAGCTTTCGCAATTTCAACAAATCCTTGTGCTGTGTCCTTTACAAAGGTCAAATCTCTGGTTGGTGTCAAGTTTCCAAGTTTAAGAATTCTTTTACCACTGAGAATCTGAGAAATAATAGTTGGAATTATTGCTCTTGCAGACTGACGAGGTCCATAGGTATTAAATGGTCTGACAACTTTAACAGGTAAATCAAAAGACCTGAAGAAGCTCAAGGCGAGGTGATCTGCTCCAATCTTGGTTGCAGAATAAGGAGACTGGCCTACTAATGGGTGTTTTTCGTCAATTGGTACATACTGAGCTGTACCGTATGTCTCACTGGTGGATGTTATAAGTATATTTTCAACTTCTCTTTCGCGACATGCCTGAAGCACATTATATGTTCCATCTATATTCGTTCTGATATAAGCTTGTGGAGATACATATGAGTATGGGATTCCAATCAAAGCTGCCAAGTGAAAAATCGTATCGCAGTCTTTTACAGCACTGACAACTGAATCAAAATCCCTGATATCACCTGTTACAACTTCAATATCTTCTTTATACTTTGAATGCTCAAGCCATCCCCAGTTATTTTTTGAGTTATATCTTACAAATGCTTTTACTGAATAACCATTTTCCACACATAATTCTGTAAGATGAGAACCGATAAATCCGGCAGAACCGGTAACTAATACTTTTTTCATTTTATCTCCGGACAATTATTTCTCTGAAACATTATTTATTATACTGCAAACAAATTCGACATCATCCTCAGTCATTCCCGGATATAATGGAACAGTCAGCAAGTTATCTATATATTTTATTTTCGATCTGAACTCATGATTTTTGTATAGTGTGAAATTCGGGATAAGATCATAATGTTTACTTGTCTGAATTCTATTATCAAATAATGCCTGTCTTATACCATTTCTGTTTTCCTTAATGATAATTGACATTACATGAGGAGATGCAAGAGATATATCCCGGTCAGCAAATGGCACTATAATATTGCTATTGTGAGATAGAACATCTGCATAGATTCTAAAAAGTCTTCTTCTTTCCGCAGTATTTCTTTCAAGCCTTTTAAGTTGAGATAATCCCATTGCTGCTCTGATTTCATCAATACGATAATTATATCCCAGTTTTACAATATCGTATCCACTGGCATGTTTATTATGTCTGTCAAATGTAAGTGATGTCATCCCATGAGATCTGTAAAGCTTTAGATCGGCAGCAGTTTCATCGGAATTTGTCGTGACCATTCCACCTTCACCGGTCGTCATGTTTTTATTTCCATAAAAGCTGTAACATCCAACATTACCAATAGAACCAAGAGTTTTCTTTGATCCATCGGAAAACTTATATTCTGCAAGCGGAGAGTGTGCACAATCCTCAATAACTTTCAGATTATTCTCCCGGGCAATCGCCAATATTTCTTCCATATTACAGGAAAATCCCGCATAATGCACTACTGATATTGCTTTTGTTCTTGGAGTGATCTTTCTTTTTATGTCTTCAGGATCGATTGTCAAATCTGTTTCAGAAATTGAATCTGCAAAAACAACTTCTGCTCCCTGATATAATGACGCGTTTGCAGTTGCAACAAATGTTAATGCCGGGCAAATTACTTCGTCTCCCGGTTGAACTCCACATGCTATATTGGCAAGATGCAATGCTGCAGTTCCATTACTGACTGAGTAAGCGTGACTGACTTTCATCATTTCAGAAAAACTTTGTTCAAAATCTATTGTAGCCTGCCCCATTGTGTACCAGTTTTTCTTGAAAATCTCAATTACAGCTTCTATTTCTTTTTGAGTTACATCAGGTTCACACAGTGTTAATTTCCATTTCATAATCAATACTTACCTTTTCTCGACTGTCCAGACAATGAGATTCTCATTGTTATTATTTCTATCGTGTTTAATTGTTTTAATCTCTTTTATATTAAACTTACTTTCAAGTAATGCTTTTATACCTTCCGGTGTATAATACATAATGTGACTTACAGAATCTATCCTGTTCTCCAGAGGTACTGATCCGCAGAAAATACCACCCGGTTTTAACACTCTGTAAATTTCATCTCTGAACTGAACAGGTAGAGTAATATGCTCAAAAGTTTCCTGACTAACGACACTGTCAAAACTGGAATCTTCAAAAGGCAGTTTTTGAAACAAACCTTTCTTAATGTTTTCAGGATTTCCACCTGCAGATTTAAAGTTTCCTCTTGCAATACGCAAAAACTCATCTGAAAAATCCATACCGTGACAATCTATACCTTGTTCTGCTAATGCACACAAAAATAACCCATCAAAACATCCAATATCCAGAACAGAACCTGTTATCATATTCAAAGCGTATTTCTGTCTTTCCATGAGAGAGCTTTTAGCTTTTCCTTTGTAGCTGTAATATTCTATCTTATCAATTATATAGTCGGTTTCGTTCTTGTAATGCGTAGAAGAACTGCCATTAACAATCTGGTTCCAGAATTCCACATCATATATTTTGGATTCATATAACTTGATACTTTTAGCAGATAGTCTTCTTCTACCTTTGTGTTTCATTATATAATGAACGCCGTCAAAGCCTTCATACTTTTTTAGAACATGTTTCTTAAAATAGATAGAAAGTTTTAGGTTTTTTTTGATTTTGCTTATCATAGTTTCTCCATATTTCTCTACAATTTAACAAAAAAAAACATGATTTGGGTGTCAACAATAAATAATACCGCAGTATTCAAACAACACTAACTAAATTGTTTCTTCCTGCATCCAGTTGTAAAATGCCCAATCAAGAGAATATATTGTTCAGTAAAAAATTAGTTCGATTCTGATTCTAGTGTAATCATAACAATTTCAGGCCTGTTGAACACACGGAATGGAATCACAGAATTACCCAGTCCTCTACTGATAACCATGGATGTACCGTCCTCAACATGCACTCCCTTTGTATACTTGGGAAAATATCCCTGATTGGGTGAGACAACGCCGCCGACAAACGGTATCCTGAATTGTCCACCATGAGCATGTCCTGTTAACACCAGATCATATTCCGTATCAACATATTGCTGAAATCTTTCCGCTCTATGCGACAGTAATATATTCAACTCTTTGTTCTTCCTGAGTTTTCTGAGTTTTTTAACAAAACCAGAATTGGACTTAAAACCTTCCGGATCAGCAATACCACTCAAGTATAATTTAGCTCCACCCCGTTTAATCTTTACTCTATCGTTATCAAGCACCTTTATTTTATTCTCCACCATTATGACTTCCATATCTTTGACAAGCTCTGCCCAATGTTCGTGATTCCCCGTAATGTAGTAAACCGGAGCTATTTTCGGAAGCTGTTCCGCAAGAGATTCGACCATTTTCATATTCATAACTTTGTAATCAACTACATCCCCGGTAAGCACAATTATATCAGGATTAAGCTTTTTCACATTGTTCAACAATCTGGAATTGTGTTTTCCGAACTCCTTGCAGTGCAGATCAGATAATTGCACAATTTTGAAACCATTGAATTCTTCAGGAACAAGCTTGTTTTTAAAAGTATAGTTGGTAATCTGCAGCCAGTTATTACCCGGCCAGATTGAGACTACAAAAATGATAAACACAGCCAATAGAAAACGTAATATAAATTTCTTCATAAGGACCCCTGAGTAGAATATCGGTTAAGGCAATAATTACAATTTTTTGATCAGGAAGCATGAGAAGTCAAGATTTTTATTTCTGCCAATCAATTGTATAGCAGTGATATAGTTTATTGAAATTCGATATTTTGCGCAGAAAATGATTAATAATTCATTTAATCCGGTCTTAATATTAACTTTGGAAGAGAAGTTTCCTCTGTGAATCCTATATACTGTATGCAGATAAAACGAGGAAATTTATAAAATTGTTTGACAGTAAAACCTTGCTGAAAATTATGACAATCTTAATATATTTATATGTGAATACATTAAACTAAGAATTTAAATGAAAAATAGAGTTTAATTAGGAAAGCTGAGGAGAACAGAATGAAAGAAAAGACTCATCCTAAATACGAAAAGATTACCGTTACTTGTTCATGTGGTAACACTTTTGAGACACGTAGCACAAGTTCAACTTTAAAAGTTGATATTTGTTCAGCATGTCATCCGTTTTATACCGGTAAACAGAAAATGATGGATACTGCCGGTAGAGTTGAAAAATTCAATCGTAAATATAATCTTAAAAGCAAAAACTAGCTTTTAATATTTTCAGCACCACCTAACAGCTGTTAAGTGGTGTTTTTTTTTAATTTCCTGAGGGGAATAAGGGATAACGATGAAAAGAAAAGAAATCGCAGTTGGTGGTCAGGCAGTTATTGAAGGCGTTATGATGCGCGGACCTGAAAAGATCGCTACTGCTGTAAGAAGAGCAGACAACTCAATAGAAGTCAAACAGGAAGAATTCATATCAATAACACAGAAAAATAAATTTCTGGGACTCCCGTTAATCAGAGGTTTTGTGTCTCTTATTGAAATGATGGGACTTGGTATGAGAACACTCGGATTTTCAGCGCAACGCTGGGAACTCGATAATGAAGAAGAAAACACAAAGAAAAAATCTGATAAAGCTAAAAAAACAGAGGAAGCCCTGAGCTATGTTGTTGCATTTGCTCTTGCTATGTTCCTGTTTGGTTTTGTACCTTATTTTACAGCAAAACTGCTGGATCTCGACAAACATAACCTGTACTTCAATCTGGTTGCAGGATTTATCAGAATAGTGTTCTTTGTCACCTATGTGTGGCTGATTTCATTTATGAAAGATGTTAAGAGATTGTTCCAGTACCATGGAGCTGAACATAAAAGTGTTTATGCATACGAAAAACAGGATGAGTTAAAGCCTGAGAAAGTACAGAAGTATTCCACTCTTCACCCGAGATGCGGAACCAGCTTCATGTTCTTTGTTCTGCTGATATCACTGTTCGTTTTTACAATAGTAGACTTTATTGTGGGACATGTCCTCGGGTCGTTACCGCATTATGCTGTAAGATGGATGTATCATATTCTGCTGATACCTTTTGTTTCAGGCATTTCCTACGAAGTCCTGAAGCTTTCAGGTAAGAACATAAACCACCCATTGGTTAAACTTATGACCATCCCGGGGATGGCTATTCAGAGAATAACCACTCAGCCGCCATCAGATGATCAGGTTGAGGTTGCTCTTGTCGCACTGAAATGCGCACTTGATCTTGATTACTCTGAACATGGAGTAGTCAGAGAGCTGACAGACGAGATGATACAAGCCGAACAGACACAGAAACAGAACGCACAAAATTAATCACGGAGAACTCATGATTCCTAAAGATAAAATGGAAAGACTTGAAACAGAATATAAAGAACTGCATGAAAGAGTTATGGATCCCGCAGAAATGGGAGATCAGCGTTCATACAGAAAACTATCCAGAAGATACAACGAACTGGCTAAAATAATGAAATGCTATAACGATCTTCAGGAAATGGAAACAGAAATAGAATCCAACAATGAGATAATTCAGGAAGAAACTGATAAAGAGTTTATCAAGCTGGCTCAGGATGAAAATGCAGAACTACAGGGAAAAGTAGACGAACTGATGGAAGAGCTGAAGGAACTGCTTACACCTAAAGACCCTAACGACGAAAAAGATGCAATTGTGGAAATCAGAGCAGGAACAGGCGGTGATGAAGCTGCACTTTTTGCTGCTGATTTGTACAGAATGTACTCATACTTTGCTGACAAACAGGGCTGGAAAAAACAGGTTCTGTCTATCAACTCAACCGGTATTGGCGGAGTGAAAGAAGTTTCATTCTCTCTTTCCGGTGAAAATGTTTACGGTATTATGCGTTTTGAAAGCGGTGTTCATCGCGTACAGAGAGTTCCTCAAACTGAATCAAGCGGTAGAATCCATACTTCTGCAATTTCTGTGGCAGTACTTCCGGAAGCAGATGATGTTGATATTGAGATAAGTGACAACGACCTCAGAATAGATGTGTACAGATCTTCAGGACATGGTGGACAAAGTGTGAACACAACTGACTCCGCTGTCAGAATCACACACATTCCTACAAACACCGTTGTAACCTGTCAGGACGAAAAATCTCAGCTTAAGAATAAAGCCAAGGCAATGAAGGTTCTAAGATCACGTCTTCTTGATATTGAGATTGCAAAACAGGAAGCTGAATTATCTTCTCAGAGAAGGTCTCAGGTAGGTACAGGAGATAGATCTGCGAAGATCAGAACATACAATTTCCCTCAATCCAGAGTAACTGATCACAGAATAAATTTGACATCTTATAAATTAGATGCAATTCTTGTTGGCGAAATAGATGAGTTTATTGAAGCACTTAAGCTTGCTCACAAAAACGAAAAAATGGAGAACTGATAAAACAGTCATGGACCGGAAAACAGCTGATTTTTTAAAAAAGCGGAAAGAACAATGTTAGTCATATACTTTGTATTAATTGTTCTTTTCATCCTATTAGCCGGATTTTTCTCAGGTATGGAAACCGGATTGATATCACTCGATAAAATTAAACTGGAAAAAGAATCCAGAAATAGTAAATCAAAAAAGAGAATTCTCAATTTTCTGGAAAAACCTGATAAGATGTTAGGAACTACACTTATTGGAACAAATATATCTATTGTTGTTGTTTCATCATTAAGTGTACTTTTTATTGACCAACTTGGAGCAAAAGAATTAGTTCAGATCAATAAAGAGTTGTTTCCATTGGTCACAGCGGGAGTAATTCTTTTATTTGCAGAAATTATTCCTAAATCTCTTTATAGAGAACATGCAAATCATTTTGTGCCCAGAATGTTTCCGGCAGTAAGTTTCTTCTACTTCATACTGAAACCATTCGTAGCTATAATCTCATTCTTTAATAAGACCCTGACCTCCAGATTCAAACTACCTGAAGAAAATCAGTACATTATGCTGACCAGAGATGATATCCATTATCTGCTGACAGAAAGTGAAGATGAAGTTGAACTGGAAGAAGAACAAAGGGAAATGCTGGTGGAAGCTCTCGAATTCAACGAGCTTAAAGCCAGAAACGTAATGATTCCACGTACTGACCTTATTGCGCTGGAAGATACCATGCCTGTCTCTGAGATTCTTAAGATTGCCAGAGAAGAAGGATATACCAGATTCCCGGTTTACGAAGACACTCAGGATAAAATAATAGGAATTCTCATTATATACGATCTGCTGAAACATGAAGATACAAAAGGGATGACTGCCAAAGACTTTGTCCGGGCACCTTATTTTGTTCCGGAAACTATGGACGCAGTAACTCTCCTCAGGGAAATGCAGTCACGACGAATCACCATGACCATTGTTGTGGATTCTTATGGTGGAACTGCCGGTCTGGTTACGATTGAAGACATCCTTGAAGAGATCGTAGGCGAAATTGAGGATGAATATGACGAAGATATCGAAAAAGATATTGAAGTTATAAGCGATGGAGTTTACATCGTACAGGGATATGTGGATGTTGATGACCTTAACGATCTGTATGATCTTGATCTGCCCGAAAGCAGCAAGTACCAGACAATAGCCGGACTCATTATCAATGAGTTATCCAGAATTCCTACTCAAGGACAAAAGCTGACAATAAACGGGTGGAGAGTTCAGATTCTTAACGTAACAAGAAGAAAAATAAGTAAAGTAAAAATCTCCAGATTACCGGATACAAACTAAAAATAAATCAGAAAACCTGAACAGGGGATTGCTATGCAAATTTTTAAGACTAATATACTGAATCCTTTATCAAAAGACTCTGCCGAACTCAAGCAAAACGTCTTTATCACCATAGATGAATCTGAAATTGTAAATATCTCAGACAGCATAGAACCTGATCAGGAATTTACAGATTATACAAGCTTTATATGTATGCCCGGTTTTATTGATACCCATGTACACCTCTCTCAGTATTTTGTGAGAGGTAAATACGAACCTGCCCTGCTCGACTGGCTGAACAAATACATCTTCAGCGAAGAACGAAAGTCAGCTGATGAGAACTATGCTCTGGAAACTGCTCTTCGATTCTTCAACGAACTGATCCACTGCGGAACGACAACATCTGTAGTGTATACATCCGTGTTTAAAACTGCCACGGATGCAGCTTTCAGAATTGCTGAATCACTCGGTGTCCGTACTATAATCGGTAAAGTTATGATGGACTGTAACTCTCCGGAATTCCTGCAGGAAGATACAGATACATCCGTTGAGCAGAGTATAGAGCTGTTCGAGAAATGGAATAAGAAAACACCTCTCCTGGAGTACGTGTTTACTCCAAGATTTGTCCCGGTCTGCTCGGAAAAACTCATGAAAATGACCGGTGATTACGCCCGGAAAAACAATGCTTATATACAAACCCACCTTTCGGAAAACCTGAAGGAAGTAGAGCTGGTGAAAAGCATGTATAATAAACCGTATGCAGATGTCTATAATGACTGCGGTATTCTTACTCCTAAAACCATTATGGGACACTGTATCCACCTTACTGACTACGAAATGGATCTTCTGCACAACACAGGCACAACCATTGCCCATTGTCCTGATTCAAATTTCTTCCTGCGATCAGGAGAGTTCCCTGTTGTTAAAGCACACGAACATGACCTGTTATTCGGTCTTGCTTCTGATGTTGGAGCAGGGACAAGCCTTTACATGCCGTACATTATGAAAATGATGCTCTACAGACAGAATAATTTCTCCATGCCGCTTTCCGCTCCGTTCTATTACTCAACTCTGGGAGCAGCAAAAGCACTCCGTAAGGATGATATTATCGGCTCAATCGAAGTGGGTAAACAGGCAGATTTCCTCTTTATGAAACTGAGAAGTATGGAAGTCCATGAGCTTCTTTCAGACCTGATCTTTGTCAGCAAAAGAGATGCGATAAAAGCGGTTTATATAGCTGGGAAAAAGGTTTTGTAGGGGGAAAAAGGAAGAGCGGTAAGAGAATTTCTGGTTCAAAACACTCAAATAGTTACTATCTTAATTTCATTTTCTCTCTTTGAAGCCCTAAATTGGAGTACTTTGTAAAAGCTTTTATCAATGATAATATCGAATTCCCCAAAGCCTCGAAAATACTCCATAGGCTCCTTTGAACAGTATATGTGTAACTTATCATCTGATTCCCATTCAGCATAAATTATCGCATCTGCATCGAACATTAAGTATTTGTTATCATTGATACTTAGTATATAGTATCTGATACTGATTGGATTATACATAACACCATAACACGAAAGTTCATTAATACTATTCGGAGATTTAATTTCCTTAACGAGAATATAATTACTGTTTTTACTGTCAGATTGTTTTAGTAGAATTAGAGTGAAAAGAACTGTAAGAATAATGACAGTTGCTATAAGCCTTTTTTTCATTTTACAACCTGACAAATGAAGTATCCGGTAAAGATATTAGTGTTGAATCAACAATAACATGTAATAAAAATGTATCAGATTCTGCGAGATACTTCACTATGGGTTTATTAGAAAGTATGGTTACTTCTGAATCATTCTCCCATTTACCAAAGATCATACAATCTTCTGTAAATTCTATATATGGTTCTGCATTTATCTTTATCAAGTACCCTAATGTGTTACTACTTAAGAGCCCATGTAATACATGGCACGTTAATATATTTTCTCTATTGGGAGATTGTATTTTAGCCGTTACAACACCCTTGATATCATCCTGCTGAACACATGCAGCAAGCATAATAGCAATAACAGCTAAACCTAAATACTTCATAAATCTTCTATTTTGATTATGTTCTGAATGTTGTTCTATTGAATCCATAGTATTTAACTAAAGACCGTTTCTATGTCTCGTTATCGAAATAAATCGCTTAAGTTGCATAAACATAACTCCAATCTCCATTATCAAAATATAATAGAGCTCATTAGTGGCAAAAGGTCAAGGAAAACCCAAATTCACAAGCCTATAGACAAAAAATTTCACTTAGAAGAAATGCTTTTTTAACGGTACTATACATGAAATAATTATGTAATACTGAAATTATGTTAACCTTGATTCAGAAGATACTCTAAATGGCTCTTATTTATTGAACTATGAAACCAAATCAACAGATTCTAAGCAAGTCATGGATTCCTTTGAAATAACAGTATCACGATAAAAATCAATTTTTTTCAAAAGATATTTTATTCCCCCTAACCATTCAATATCTTCTTCCTTTCGTGCAATTGTAATTGCATTTTCAATTTTGCTTATATCAATCAATGTTTTATTAGATTCTATAAGTAAGATTATATCTTGTATCCCTGGCCAGTTTAGATCCTGAAACCATTGCAGCAACAAACCAAAATTCTCCTGAACTTTTTCAAAATCTACTTTCCCAAGGAAAATAGATAATTTATACCATAACATTTTGTCTTCTATGAAAAATAAATGTTTTAATAAATTATCATCCGAACTATTTATGTAATCAGAAAGCTCTCTTACCTGAGAAGCATCATCCAGATCCATTTCTTTAAAATACGTTATAATTTCGTTCTGCATTTTGCACTCCTTATCCTTACTATGTCTAAACTGAGAACAATAGTGAAATGTGGTCAAGGAAATTGTTTCTATGTTTTTCAAAATATACTACAAACTGTGACGCTCCTCCGGAGCTCGAAGAACTAGACATGAACTATGCTTTGCGTTAGACTTATTTAAATGGATATGCTGATGCATTGTGTCAAAGGCTTCTACCACGCTCACAGTGTGTAAAAACAGGTTTTTGCCGTTTGATTCACTCAAAAACTAATCCCTTCGACTCCGCTCATAGTGTGTGTAAAAACGTAAGATTTTCCGTAATTTTCAGTAACTTGCGTCGCAGGTTTTCCCGATTCTTCGGGACTCAACCAACTTAACTAATTGATATGCAATAACTTTAAAGCTCCCTGAGTCCCGATAAAGTCGGGAAAGGGAATATACTTGAACAAAAGAAACGACAAAAATTGCGTTTTTACACAGTCTGTCAGGGAGCAACCACACCTATACAACCCGTAACACTATTGTAATTATGATCAAAAGTACGTCTTCAGAAATAACCACTAACATCCATTTCAAACTTTTGTTTTTCAAAAACTTGACAGCAAACATTTTGACATATATTCTTATAAAAAAAAATTGACTTTAAACTTACATCATTAAACCCGACTCTAATAGAGAGGTGAAACTATGAAAAATAATTTTAATATTTCGGAATTATTTGATGCTGATTATATCGTTGATCTCGGTAAATGCACCAAAAAAGAAGCTCTTGATACAATGCTGGAGCTTATCTGTAAGAATGAACTGATTACCGATTGTAAGAAGTTCAAAAAAAGTATTCATGACAGAGAAAAACTCATGAGTACCGGTATCGGTTATGGTATTGCCATCCCACATGCACGTCATTCATCAGTAAAAGATTTTGTAATTGCCGTTGGTCGATCCAGAGAAGGTATAGAATACGAATCAATTGACGATAACCCTGTTCATCTGATATTCATGATAGGTGCATCTGATAAACAGGACAAAGATTATATCAAACTTCTTTCCAAGCTTGTTCTCCGTTTGAAGAATAAGGATATTTACGATAACCTTCTGAAAGCTGATACAGCTCAGGAAGTATACGAAATATTCCAAAGCAGAGATTAGCCTATGATATCCGAACACATGCTGCTGCTCTTTCTCGGTGGTTCGGTTATCCTTTCTCTGATAATCGCCCGGGGAGCATCATCTTTAAAAACACCCCTGATCGTTGGTTATATTGTTGCAGGCGCTATTGTAGGTCCTGCTGTATTCAATATAATCACCAAAGAACAGGTGGACTCGCTGAATATAATCAACCTGATTGTGCTGTCATTAATCGGTTTTGGTATTGGCGGTGAGCTTCAAATATCTGAGATTAAAAAACTCGGTAAACAAATCATAATGATTGTTCTGCTGGAAGCTCTCGGAGCCTTTATACTTGTCTCTGTTGCCAGTTCTATTCTACTGAAGAACGTTCCTCTGGGAATTATCTTCGGAGCATTGGCATCAGCTACAGCACCTGCCGGAACTGTTGAAGTTATCAAACAATACAAAGCTAAAGGTTCATTGACAACCACTCTGTACGCTGTTATGGCTTTTGATGATATCCTTGCCCTGATCCTGTACTCAATTTCTTTCCCGGTCGCAATGATATTCATGGATTCAGCAAGCTCGGTTGATGTAAGCATTGGAACCGCCTTGCTGCATGCCGGAAAAGATCTCGGATTAGCTATCCTTATAGGCGGAGTTATTGGCTACATCCTCACATTTGTTTTCAGATATGTCAGAAGCAAGCTTAATATCCTGCAGATTTCTCTGGCTGTAATCCTTATAAACTGCGGTCTGTCTGAACTGCTGGACATCTCCCCTATCATGCTCAACATGGTTATGGGTATTGTACTTGTAAACAGAGAAAAACTGATTGCTTCCAAGGTCTTTACCACACTCGGTGAATGGTCACCACCCATGTATATATGGTTCTTTGTGCTGATAGGTGCTCACCTGAACCTTAAACTCATACATGACTACTGGCTGTTTATTGTTGTATATATTGTAGCCAGATCATTCGGAAAATGGGGAGGCACATTTCTTGGAGCTACAATCACCAAAGCCGAGAAAAAAATCAGGAATTATCTGGGTCTCGCGCTGTTCTCTCAAGCCGGTGTGGCAGTAGGTCTGGCACTGGCTGCAGCAAAAGTTCTCCATGCAAAAGGAGATCACGAACTGGCAGAGTATCTTCTCAGTTCTATCACAGCAACCACATTCATCGTAATGCTTATTGGACCTATCTTTGCAAAAATCGCTTTACTTAAATCCGGTGAAGCTAAACATATTGAAACGAAAAGGAAATAATTATGTACATGATATTACAATTGTTTGAAGAAAGATATCAGGACGACATATCAATGGCACTCACAGAATCAGGGATTGAAAATTCAATCATCCTTTCAGGTGAATCTCTGGTGCATAAAATGGCTTTCAATATGCCTTTATTTGCCGGATTCAGGAACTCTATTGACTCTGATACTGCATACTCGACTATATTTATGGCGGTCGTGGAAAAAGAACAAGTTGACTTTTTATTGAAGGAATTGAAACTTTCGGGAATTAATTTCATTGAAGATAACCTTGGCAGTATCGTATTATTGCCAATCGAAAAAATATATCAGTAAAAACATAAAAATTCGGAGGAATTATGAAAATAGTCGAATGCGTTCCTAATTTCAGTGAAGGCAGAGATCAGAACGTATTGTGCCAGATCGCTGAAGCAATCAAAGCTGTTGAAAACGTGCATTTACTGGATGTAGATCCTGGAGAAGCAACAAACAGAACAGTATTCACAATGGTTGGAGAACCTGAAAGTGTTGTAGAAGCAGCATTTCAGGCAATCAAAAAAGCATCTGAGCTCATAGACATGAGTACTCACAAAGGTGCACACCCTAGAATGGGAGCTACAGATGTATGTCCTTTCATTCCTGTGGCAAACATGACAATGGAAGAGTGTGTTGAACTGGCTAAGAAACTTGGAGAAAGAGTTGGAAACGAACTGAACATCCCTGTTTATCTTTATGAATATGCCGCTTCAAAACCTGAATGGAAGAACCTCGCTAACGTCAGAAAAGGTGAATACGAAGCACTTCCTGAAAAAATGACAAAACCTGAATGGAAACCTGACTTTGGTCCTCAGAAGTTTAACGCAAGAGCCGGAGCAACAGCAATCAGTGCTCGTGAATTCCTCATTGCTTATAACATCAATCTTAATACACGCGACAAGAAAAAAGCTCATGATCTTGCTCTTACAATCAGAGAAAAGGGCAGATTAAAACGTGATGCCAATAAAAAAATAGTTAAAGACGAAAACGGAAACAAAGTTATGGTTCCGGGTCTTTTCAAAAACTGTAAAGCTGTCGGCTGGTACATTGATGAATACAACAGAGCTCAAATCAGTATTAACCTTACTAACTATAAAGTAACCCCACCGCATGCAGTTCTGGAAAAAGTCAGAGAACTTGCATTCGAGAAAAATATTCAGATTACAGGTAGTGAACTTGTGGGACTGATCCCTAAAGAAGCTATCATCGAATCAGGTAAATTCTACCTTAAAAGAATGGGCGAATGTGCCGGTATTCCTGACAACATGATTATTGAAACTGCAATCCAGTCAATGGGACTTGATGATCTTGGTGAATTCGATATCAACAAGAAAATCATTGAATACTCTATTCAGGATACAAATAATCTCGTGAACATGAAAGTAAATGAATTCATGGATGAACTTTCATCAGATTCCCCTGCACCTGGCGGCGGAAGTGTTGCCGGAGTATGCGCAGCAATGTCAGGAGCACTTTCTTCAATGGTGGCTAACCTTACTGCTAACAAAAAAGGTTATGAAAAGAACTGGGATAAAGCAATGGTTATCGCAGAAGAAGGACAGGACATCAAACTGAGAGCACTTCAGGTAATCGATAAAGATACTGATGCATTCAATAAAATGATGGCTGCAGCTAAGCTTCCAAAGAAAACCGATGCAGAAAAAGCCGCAAGAGAAGCAGCAATGGAAGAAGCTACTAAAAATGCTATCCTTATTCCTCTGGAAACTATGGAACTTTCACTTGAAGCTGTTGAACTTTCCGAAAGAATCGCGAAAATCGGTAACAAGAACGCTCTTTCCGATGCCGGTGTTGCAGCTATCACAGCTAATGCCGCAGTAAAAAGCGGATATCTCAATGTGCTTATCAACCTTGCCGGTATTACTGATAAAGCTTTCATCGAAGACATCAGTAAAAAAGCAAAAGATATTGCAGAAAAAACAGACAAACTTGCTCTTGCTGTAGAAGCAGAAGTAATGGCAAAATTATAATATAAATTAAACAGAGAAATCTATAAGAAACCTGCCGGAAACGGCAGGTTTTTTTGGTACATAGCTTCGATAAAGTTAGTAATAGCTGCTTCCTCAAAGCTCTAATCTTATCATATTTCAAGTAAAAAGAAACAAAAAAAATTCCTTTGTCCCCCCCTCCACTTGTTATGATTTGTACAAATGAAAAGATTTGATATCGGTTTAGAATTACAATACTTGAAATTCTTGCAGATATGTAATGTTTTGTTTAAAGGAAATCAAGAAAAATCCACGTTAATAAACAAAATGATAATGTTGAAATAGTGGTTGACAATTTAGTAAATCAGTGTAGAAAGGACATAGTTTACTAAAATTAAGGAGAATATTAATGATTATTACAGCTATCAAATAAGAATAACCAAAGGTAAAACTTGAACTTTATGATATTCATAATGATAGTTATGTGATAATGCTGTTGTATTTTTACTCAGATATAAATTTTTAAGGGATCGCCTGATGGTTGGTCCCTTTTCTATTATAAACCTGTTCAAGGCTTGAGGGACCAATGTCCTTTGAGCCTTTTTCTATTACAAGAAGAAATGATGAAAAGAGAATGTACTGTGATTACTAAATATCAATGAAATATGATAATTCACAAGTGAGAGCTATAATATAGGAATTATAGGACGTAAAACTCTTGTTAGAGGAGGAAATATGTTATTAGTACAGATGCAGAATATAAATTTCAGATATGAGAACAAACCGGAATCGATCTTCGATAATCTATCATTAGATATCTATGATAGCTGTAAGGTTGGGTTAATTGGCAGAAATGGAGTTGGAAAATCTACTCTCGTAAAACTGATTCTGGAAGAAATCACTCCGAATCAGGGTTTCGTGCATAAAAAGGATGATCTTGAAGTTGGATATCTGCCGCAGGAAATCAGATATGATGAAGAGCAGCTTGTCAGTGAATACTTCTGGTCAATAAATTCTAAGCTGGACTCTGTAATGTGTAAATTAAAGGATCAGTCAAAGTT
The DNA here is from genome assembly GCA_942492065.1 of Cloacimonadales bacterium (SeqCode). Taxonomy (GTDB): domain Bacteria; phylum Cloacimonadota; class Cloacimonadia; order Cloacimonadales; family JAIOQZ01. The sequence continues at coordinate 409,479 of CALODV010000013.1, forward strand.
ATCTCAGCACGAACTGGTAGAACTTCTTGGTGAATACGATGATTTGCAAGGCTATGTCTTCGAAATTGAGATTGAAAAGCATATCACTCTGTTTGATTTATCGGAATCCATTTTAAACCGAAATATCGGCAGCCTCAGTGGAGGAGAAAAGACTAAGATCGCATTGATTCGGATACTATTGTCTAACCCGAGCATGATTCTTCTTGATGAACCGACAAATCATCTGGATATCAACACATTACAGTGGCTTGAAGTGTTCCTGCAGAACCTGAAAATACCTTTCCTGATTATTAGCCATGATAGAAAATTTTTAGATAATTGTGTAAATGAAATCTGGGAAATTGAGTCAAAGGAGATAAATCGATACTCAGGAAACTATTCATTTTACAGGGAATGCAAAGATCAAGATTTCCAAAGTAAGATGCACAATTTCGAGAGTCAGAAGAAGAAGATTAACAAGCTGAAAAAAGCTCTGATTAAGAGAAAAAGCTGGTCTTTTCAGCATCAGGGACAGACTGGAACGGAAGGGAATGCACCTGTTTATGAGTCCATAGGGAATGAATCTAAATCTGCAATGACAAGAGCAAAAGCGATAGAATCTCGTGTGATTAAAGATATTGAAAAAGCAGAAGCAGAAAAACCGTGGATTGAGAAAAAGAGAAGAATCATTTTCTCAAATAGTTCATTGAACTGTCGAGAAATACTGAAAGTCGAAAACTTGTGTAAGAGCTTTTCAAATGAAATCGTATTGGATAGTCTTAGTTTCAGTATAAAGAATCATAGTCGTGTATCTATTGAGGGACCAAACGGAAGTGGAAAGTCAACATTACTGAAAATACTGATGGGAAGATTAAAGCAAAGCTCCGGTAAACTCCAGTGGAATCCACAGGTAAAAATCGGATATTACAGTCAGGAATTTGATCATCTTGATGAAAATAGAACGATAATAGAGGAAGTTCTTGATGGAGTAGAATCTGATCTGACATACTCAGAGCTTCAATCCCGAGCCAGGACAATTCTGGGTTGCCTTAATCTGAGAAAAGACAAGGTTTACTATAAGATTTCTGAATTAAGTATAGGTGAAAAAAGTAAGGTAGCTCTGACAAAACTCATTCTTTCCGACTCGAATGTTCTGATACTTGATGAACCGGATAACCACCTTGAGATAGTTGCCAGAGAAGCTCTGGAAGATGCTTTATTTAACTATTCAGGCACTATTCTCTTTGTTTCTCATGACAGATATTTTGTGGAGAAGATAGGTACGGAGTCTGTAGAGTTGGATTAGGACAAGCGCTGAACCGCAATAAAATATTTTTTGACTAATCCACTCTTTTGAGTAGAAACTCATTCAGGCAACGTCAAAAGTTTATTAGCTTACATAGCATTGCAATCCTATTAACGGGTATTAATTACATCTTTTCCTTGACACATAATTTACATAAATAAATTAGGTATGAATAAAGAAATAGTATTTTCTAAAAGAGAATACATAATAAAAAGAAGCATCCGCTTCTACCTTGCGGTTCCGAGAGATACTTGTAAGGTCTGAAAGTATAAATAATAAAGTCGTATATTATATTTTACTTATTAAGCGGGTCATGTACCCGCTTTTTTTGTTATATGAAACCATAAGGAGGTTCCCATAATACGAATAAGAAGGGGAAAAGCAAAAACTAAGGCTGTTATCCCAAAAGAAAGAATTAACGAACAGATCAATGTTCAGGAAGTAAGACTTATTGATGAAAACAATGCTCAGGTAGGTGTTGTAGACATCAAAGAAGCATTGAAAAGAGCTTCAATTGCGAAACTCGACCTTGTTGAAGTGTCACCGAATGCCAAACCACCGGTATGTAAGATACTGGATTTTGGAAAATATCATTATCAAAAAGAAAGAAAGGCGCGTGAAGCCAAGAAAAAGCAGCATACCATGCAGCTTAAGGAAATTAAATTCGGACCAAATACTGAAGAGCATGACTATCAGTTCAAGCTGAAGAACACTTACAAATTCCTCAAACATCACGATAAGGTAAAACTTACCGTACGCTTCCGAGGAAGACAGCTTGCTCATAAAGAACTAGGTTATAATGTATTAAATAAGCTGAAAGAAGATCTAAAGGAAATTGCTGATGTAGATAAAGATATTGCTAACGAAGCAAGAACAATTTCCATGATTCTGTCCCCAAAAAATAATATCGACAAAGTTATAGAAGCCTGGGCTGAAGAACATATAGAAAATTAATATAAAAATAAAGATAACATTCGAATATTGAACCGGAAGGAGGTACGAATGCCTAAAATGAAGACTAGAAGAGGAGCAGCTAAAAGATTCAAGCTGACCGGAACTGGAAAACTGAAAAGAAACCATGCTAACCACGGGCACATTTTGACCAAGAAAACCAGAAAGAGAAAAAACTTCCTGCAAAAAGCAGACCTGGTAGCAACTGCGGATATGCCACGCGTACGCAAAATGCTCGGATTATAATACTGAAACAGAATTGATTAAGAAAAGGAGAATACTATGCCACGTTCGGTAAATAATGTTGCCCATAAGCAAAGAAAGAAAAAATATCTCAAGGCTGCCAAAGGTTACGTTGGTGGAAGAAGTAAATTATACGAAACAGCTCGTCAAGCAGTGGAAAAAGGCTGGCTCTATGCGTATCGCGACAGAAAAACGAAAAAGAGAGAATTCAGAAAATTATGGATTATCAGAATTAACGCCGGCGCAAGACTTAACGGTTTATCATACAGCAAATTAATGAATGGTTTACATAAAGCTGAAGTTGATGTGGACAGAAAAGTTCTGGCTCACCTTGCAGCTCACGAACCAGAAGCATTTGCAAAATTCTGTGATATTGCTAAAGAACAATTATCTAATTAAAGCTTTTGCAGAACAGCAAGGACTTTAATTAATTCTTAAAATAATATTACAGGGGATACCGTGAATACAAAAATACAGGAAATGATAAAAGCAGCTGAAACTGAAATCAATTCCGCAGATAATATCCATGATCTCATGCAGGTGAAATCAAGACATCTTGGAAAAAAGAGTGCGATTTCATCTCTCATGAGTGAAATGGGTAAGTTGGAAAAATCAGAAAGACCTGCTTTCGGAAAAATGGTTAATGAAGCCAAAAAAGCAGTAGAGGAAATCCTTAAGAATCGTGAAAAGTTCATTAAGGAAAACGAATACGAATCTTCACTCGTAAAAGACAGTATTGATATTACTATGCCCGGCAGAAGACAAATGATCGGTGCATTGCATCCTATAACACAAGCCTTCAGAATAGTTGAGAATGTACTAATTGAAATGGGGTTTGAAGTTGCCGAAGGTTTTGATGTTGAAGATGAATATCATAATTTTGATGCTCTGAATACTCCGCAGGATCACCCTGCCCGTGAATTATCCGATACATTCTATATCACAGATAATACACTGCTCAGAACACAAACATCTACAGTCCAGATCAGAGTAATGGAAAAATTCGCTCCTCCTATCTATATTATCTCCCCCGGAAGATGCTATAGAAACGATAACGATGCTTCTCATTCACCTGCATTTCATCAGATCGAAGCACTGGTAATAGATGAGGGTATCTCATTTATTGATCTGCGTGATTTCCTGAACATTTTTGTCAAAAAACTTTTTGGAAATAATATAGAATCCCGAATCAGACCTCATTTCTTCCCATTTACAGAACCAAGTGCAGAAATTGATATGCAATGCGTTAAATGCTGTGGAAAAGGTTGTAATGTCTGCAAAAACAGCGGCTGGCTTGAACTTGGCGGAACCGGAATGGTTGACCCTAACGTTCTGGAAGCTGTTGGAATTGACAGTGAAAAATATACCGGATATGCGTTTGGTCTCGGAGTAGACAGAATTGCCATGTTATTGAATAAAATACCGGATATGAGACTGTTATTCGAAAATGACATCAGAATGTTAAGACAATTCAGATAAAGGATTCTAAAAATGAAAATTAGTTATAACTGGCTTAAAGAATATATAGATATACAGATTAGTCCTGAAGAATTAGTAGATAGAATGACTTTTGCCGGTATTGAAGTTGAAGCAGTAGAGAAAAAAGGTGAAGACCTTCAGAATATTGTTCTGGCAAAGATACTGAAAAAAGATACACACCCTGATGCAGACAAACTATCAGTTTGTAAAGTATTCGACGGTGTTAACGAGTATCAGGTTGTATGCGGTGCTCCTAATTGCACCGAGAATAAAGTAGCAGCACTGGCAAAAGTCGGAACTCAGCTTGGTGATATAAAACTGAAGAAAGCTAAGATTCGTGGAGTACATTCATTCGGAATGCTCTGTTCTGAAAAAGAACTTGGTTTATCAGAAAATCATGACGGAATCATTATGCTCCCTGAAGACACACCTCTCGGACAATCAATTGCAGATATTTATAATATTTCAGATACAGTCTATGATGTCGAAATAACGCCTAACCGTCCTGACCTTCTCGGTATGCTTTGTGTTGCCAGAGACCTTTCAGCATTGACAGGGCTTCCGCTCAAGGAACCTGTGCCTGTGTTGACGGAGTCTTCCATACCTGCATCGGAAAAAGTTAAGGTCGTAAATAATGCTCCTGAGAAATGCACACGTTATACCGCCAGATATATCGAAGGTGTAAAAATTCAGGAATCCCCGAAATGGCTTAAGGAAAGACTTGAATCCGTTGGTTTGAGACCAATCAACAATGTGGTCGATGTGACGAACTTTGTCATGATGGAACTTGGGCATCCGCTCCACGCTTTCGATTATGATAAGCTTGAACAGCATACTATTGTTGTAAGAACTGCAGCTGAAGGGGAAAAAATTACAGCTCTTGATGATAATGAATATACTCTTACGGAAGATGACCTGGTGATTGCTGATGCCGTTAAACCATCAGCTATTGCGGGAGTGATCGGTGGTGCCGGTTCTCAGATTACCGATAAAACTGTTAATATTGTGATTGAGTCAGCAAACTTTGCTTACAACACAGTGAGAAGAACAGGAAACAGATACAAAATTTCTACAGATTCTTCTTACAGATTCGAAAGAGATATGTCTGATGTTAATGCAGAACTGGCAGGACAAAGAGCTGCAGAACTGATTCTTAAGGTTGCAGGCGGAACCCTGTATGCAGGATTTGCAGACAGTTATCCTGACCCGCAAGAAGCAGTTAATATAAAACTGAGATACCGCAGAATCGAACATGTTCTTGGTCTCAAAATACCTGATGAAGACATTAAAAATTACATCAAGGCACTTGGCTGTAAAATAATAGAAGAAAATGGGGATGAACTTATTGTTGAGTCTCCTCACTTCAGAAAAGACCTGGCACGAGAAATAGATTATATTGAAGAAATAATCAGACTTCATGGCTATAATAACGTACCGGTAAAAAAAGATTACAATCCGGTGATGAACCATGCAAAATTTTACCTGAAACGTGAGTTACAGGACCAAATGGTGCAGTGTGGTTTCTTTGAAGCTATAAACTGGCCTTACTCATCTCCTGATTATCTTGATCAGCTTAAGATTGCTGAAGATGATATCAGAAGAAATAATGTTACAATCAAGAATCCACTAGGGGCTCAGTATTCAATAATGCAGTCCGTGATTCTGCCAAACTTACTTAAGAATGCTGTTACCAATATCAATTATGGTAACAAGAACGTAAGACTTTTCGAAATGACTAAAGTCTTCAGTAAATCCAATGACAATACACCTGCTCATGAGACACTTGAGTTATGTGGATTGATGCTAGGTGAAAGCAGTGAAGTATACTGGAAGGATGAAGTTCAGCCGGTAGACTTCTTTGATATGAAGGGTGTTGTCGAAGATATTTTAAGGATAACCGCAGCAGCGGAATTCTCATATGAAGTATCTGTTGAGCCATTCCTGCAGAAGGGACAGGCAGCAGATATTTATTATAAAAAGCAAAAAATAGGTTATCTGGGTAAGCTTGATACAAAGGTTGCAGAGAGTTTTGATATCGATGAACCAATATTCTGCATGAACCTTGATGTAGAAATCCTGCTTGCAATCAGAGAACAGAATAAAGTGGAATTCTCATCAATTCCACACTTCCCTTCTATCAGTAGAGACATATCTTTTGTCGTATCCAAATTGGTTACGGTTAAAGAGATTATCGAAGCTGTTACGAAGGTTAACCCGAAAATAATCAAGTCTGTAAGTGTTTTTGATGATTATCAGGGGAAGGGTATAGATAACGGTTTCCGTTCACTCAGTTTCAAAATAATATTCCTTTCCGAGACAAAAACCTTGACTGATGGCTATGTTTCTAAACTTTTCGATAAAATACTGAGTGTTCTCAGAAATAAATTTGAAATAATAATGAGGTAAACTATGGAAAGCCAAGTTGTATTATCACTTAATGAAAAAGTTCAGATTTTAATAGATAAATATAAAAAACTGAAAGACGATTACGATAATCTTAGGATGGAAAAAAATGATCTTGATGAAGCTGTTGCTAATTTAACACAAACATCACAGCATCAACAGGAACAAATTCAGAATCTCAACAGTGAAGTAGCCGGTAAAAATCTTGAGATTCAGCAGCTCACATCTGATAAAACAGCACTTCAGGAAAGAGTAAATTCTCTTGAAGCCAAAACTCAGAATGCTGCATCAAAAATTGATGATATCTTATCTCAAATAAACGATCTTTAGGATAATCATCAGATGAAATCAACCGAAGTTGAGATTTTTGGGAGAAAATTCAGGCTTAAAGGAGATGATCCTGACAAAATCAAAGCCTATGCTGAGTTCTTGAATCAGCACCTCGATTCTCTCCAGTCAAAAATGGAGTTTGTTGATCAGAATAAACTTCTGTCTCTCGGTGCAATAATTGTAACTGAGAAATATTTCAACATGGTTGAGCAAAATAAAATGCTTATCGAAGAGATAAGGAAATTAAACGAAGTACTAAATTCTGCACTGCAGTTATAATTTTCCTGCGGTATTCGTGATACCCTATTTGTATTAGAACCTGACATACAATAGGGAGTTGAACAATTTGCGGCGCACAAGCCGGATACGATCCGGATTTGCAAAGTACACTAAGGGATACACCCACCTTGAAAGAGGTTCAGAAATATAAATGTTACACGGTACCGCGGGGCAATAATAGATTCATGAGGTAAAAATAAATTATGAACATACTATTTATTTTAATCGGACTGGTAGTAGGTCTGGCAGCACCTTTAGGATTCTATTTTGCACGAAAATCAAAAGTTGACAAACTACTTTTTGAATCCAGAGAAACATCTCAGAAAATTATTGAAGAGGCGCATCAGGAAGCAAAAGTTCTGAAGAAAACTACTGTTTTAGAAGCAAAAGAAGAATGGTATAAGGTAAAGAAAAAACAAGAAGACGTTATCAATGATCGTCAGCGTGAGCTCAGATCGTTGGAACAAAAGTATAATGATCGTTTATCAAATCTTGATAAGCGTCTTGACATATTAGATCGCAAAGAACAAAACCTTTTAAATCTTGAATCCAAAACTCAGGAAAAAGAAAAACGACTCAATAAAGAAAAACAACAAATCGATGTGTTAATTTCCAAACAGGAAGAGGAACTCACTAAGATTGCTCAAATGACACGTGAGGAAGCTGTTGAATCATTGATGGACTCAATGAGAGAAAAGGCAAAACAACAAGCTGCAACTGCCTGTAAAAATATTATTGAAGAAGCAAAGGCAGGAGCTAAGAAAGAAGCATCTTCCATTCTGGCAACAGCTGTACAGCGTGTATCGGTCGATTATGTGTCCGAATCAACTGTATCTGTTGTATCACTTCCTTCCGATGAGATGAAAGGTCGAATCATCGGTAGAGAAGGTAGAAATATCAGATCGTTTGAAAAAGCATCAGGTGTTGACTTAATAATTGATGATACTCCTGAAGCAGTTGTATTATCCTGTTTCGACTCTGTAAGAAGAGAGATTGCCAGAATAGCATTGGAAAAACTCATTTTGGACGGAAGAATTCACCCTGGACGCATTGAAGAAGTTATTGAAAAAACAAGACAGGAAATGGATGAAAACATTATGCAAACCGGTGAACAGGCTTGTATGGAAGTTAATGTCCACAATATTTCCCCGAATATTGTTAAACTTCTTGGTAGACTTCAGTTCAGAACCAGTTATGGACAGAATGTACTTCAGCACAGTATTGAAGCTGCCTGGGTAGCAGGTATTATCGCTGCAGAACTGGGTCTTGACCAGAAACTGGCAAGAAGAGCCGGATTCCTTCATGATATCGGTAAAGCTATTGATCATGAATTTGATGGATCTCATGCTTCTCTCGGAGCAAATATCGCACGTAAAAACGGTGAAAGTAAAGTAATAGTGAATGCTATTGAAGCTCACCATGAGGAAGTTGAACCTGCATCAGTTTACGCTGCTATAGTTCAGGCAAGTGATGCTGTTTCCGGAGCACGTCCGGGAGCAAGAAGAGAAATGCTGGAAACTTACATGCAGCGTCTCGGGAAACTTGAAGAAATAGCATCCACTGTCGAAGGTGTCAATAAATCTTACGCTATACAGGCAGGTAGAGAACTCAGAATTATTGTTGATCCTGTTTCTGTTGATGATTCTAATTCCGTATTTATTGCTAACGATATAGCTGAAAAAATTGAGAAAGAAATGCAGTACCCCGGACAGATAAAAGTCGTTGTCATCAGGGAAACAAGACAATCTGCACTTGCTAAATAAATGAAAGTACTTTTTTTTGGTGATGTTTTCGGCAGACCCGGAAGACGGGCAGTCATAGATAATATTGATACTCTTAAGCAGGAGTTCAGTCCTGATCTTGTGATTGCGAACTGTGAAAATCTGGCCTCGGGAAGAGGTATTACCGAAAAAACAATAAACGCTTTAATTACCGGAGGTGTTGATTATTTCACCTCTGGTAATCATTTATGGGACAGAAAAGAATCTTACCATTTTCTGCAGACTCAAACAAGAATATGCAAACCAATGAATTTTCCTGAAGAAGCATTGGGTTTTCCTTTTATTGAACACAAAATTAATGACGAAAAAACCATGTATATAATCACGCTTACAGGTCAGGCCTTCATGGGGAGCTGTAACTCTCCTTTTCATGTACTGGATCGCTTCATTACTGAAAAAGGTGATGCGTTATATTTTGTTGATTTTCATGCTGAGTCTACTGCCGAAAAGAAAGCATTTGCCCTGCATTTCGATGGAAGGGTAAGTGTAGTTGTGGGTACTCATACTCATGTGCAGACAGCTGATGAAAGTATATTACCCGGTGGCACAGCATTTATATCCGATGTAGGTATGACCGGAGCCCATGACTCTGTTATCGGGGTTAAAAAGGAAATAATTCTGGAAAAAATGTTAACCGGTATGCCAAAACGACATCAGGTTGCTGAAGACGACGTAACAATAAATGCTGTGATTCTTGATATTGATATAGACAATTATAAGGCAGTGTCAATATCCAGAATATACAGAAAGGTTAGTTAAAAATGACAGAGCTTAAGGGAATTAAAGTTTCCAGAGAAATAATTAGATCAATTAAAGAACAGATTGCAGCAGATAATCTTGCACCGTCATTGACAATTCTCATAGCCGGTGATGATCCTGCATCCCATTTTTATGCTGAAAGTGTCAGAAAGAAAGGTGACAAAGTTGGCATCAAAGTTGACATTAAACAATTTTCTGTTGACACTCCACAGGAAGAATTCTGTAATTACCTGAAGAAATGTAATGAGAATTCAGATATTGATGCAATAATGATTCAGAAGCCCCTGCCACGCGGCTGGGATGATTCTTATGTGTCTTCTCAGATAGATCCACAGAAGGATGTTGACGGTATAAATCCTGTAAATGCTGGTTTGATGGTCACAGGACAGGATTGCTTTCTGCCATGTACAGCAGAAGCATCCATTGAAATTCTGAGATACTTTGAGATTGCAACAGAAGGTAAAAAAGCTGTTGTAATAGGAAGAAGTAATGTTATTGGAAAGCCGGTTGCTATATTATTATTGTCAAAGCAAGAAAATGCAACTGTGACAATTTGTCACAGCAGGACTGCCGACATCGCTTCTGAAATAAAATCTGCAGATATTGTTATTGCTGCTATAGGCAAAGCCGAATTTGTGAAAAAAGAGATGATTAAACCCGGTGCAGTAATAATAGATGTCGGAATAAACGAAATAGAAGAAAATGGTAAAACAGCTTATGTCGGTGATGCTGACTATGAAGGATGTTCAACGGCAGCATCAGCAATAACACCGGTTCCGGGCGGAGTTGGAACAGTGACCACAGCGGTTTTACTTAAACATGTATTAAAGGCTTGTAAAAATAAATAAACGTAAATACTAACTGATTAAATGATGGTTCATATTTTTATTGACAATATGTCTTGTAAAAGACTTCATTGTATTAGTTATTATTGTGGAGGAATATATGTTTGACCTAAGAAAAAGTGTCATTCTTTTAACGATAATTGTTTTAGTATTAACAATATCGGTTATGTCTTGTAAAAAGACAGGCAGTCTTCTGCCAAACCAGAAGCCTGTCGTCGAAATTACTTCCTATGAAGGAAAGATGATTGACGATGATTTCGTTGATGACCCTTCAATTATTGATACTCTCGTTGATAAAAACGATATTAAAAGAAGTTTATTTCAACAAAAGATTTTCTGGAATGCTTATGATGTTGACGGTGAAGTTACCGGCTATGCATACAGAGTAAAAGATAAATATAACAACCCGCTTCAGCTTGCAGGAGCAGAAGCAATCTCTGAAGATGGTTGGGTTTATCATTACAAAGACGGTGCAGATGAGTCTATTCCGCTTATGAATGAAGACGGTATCATTAACAATAACGTTGCTACTATCTGGACTGATCAGCTTTCTGCAACAGTTAATTTCAGTGCTGCTGATGAAAATGCTGACAGTATCAATACCCCAAATATTTTTGAATTGAAATGTAGAGATAACAGAGGTCTTGAATCTGATATCGAAAGAAGAGCTTTCCTTGCATACTCAGAAATTCCTGAAGTTCTTATAACAACCAGTAAAGGTAATGTTCAAGGCAGAAACACAGGAACAGGTCTGAGATTTAAGTTTTCAATCGATGATGAAGATCCGTTTATTCCTGCAACACCATATTTTTATAAATACAGAGTTTTCAAAGTAGATATGGATACAGAAGAACCTTTAGATACATCTGCTGTAGATTACAAAACATGGTACAGCACTCAGTATTATCCAAACATAAGTGAAGTTAATATCACCGGTATCGAAGAAGAAGGAAAACCTGTCTTAACAACAGATTTCTCTGATGATGACCAAACTGTACAAGCTACTTCGACTTGTATAGAAGTTGTAGCTTATGATCTGGCAGGAATAGAATCTGAAAGTAAGAAAGTAACTTTCAAGGTTCATAATAATTATTCTCCTGATACAGTTATTTACAACGAAACGACTAGAGCTCTTGGAGATTATCATTATACTGTATTCCCTCCAAAAGATAATTTGATCGTTCCTACATCAGAAGGAAACTCAGGAACTATTTACTCCTTACCTTTATATAAAGATAATAATGATATTAACTCTGTTGTCTGGAGTAATAATCTTAAGTTTTTCTTTGCCTGGGGTTACCATGGTGAATATCAAGACGATAAGTCAACTGAAGAAAAGTTAGATAAAGTGCTTGATGCAAATTCTGATTTCGATGATCTTTCTTATTATGCAGAGATTATTTATTATGATATTAGAATGGAGACAGAAGAAGGCGAAAAGCTTGATATGATTCCCGAATTAAGAGAAAATGTTATCACAGATACTAACGGAACTCGCTGGATCAGGATTCCTCAGGCACACTCAAGCAGCCAGAAATTCACTCTTACTAATGTAAGCCCTGATTCAAGAGATGCTGACTCATATAGTACTCTTTTTATAAGAGCGGTTGATAACCAATATAAAGTTGACCCTACACCTGTAGAATACAAGTTTAAAACAATAGAAGTACTTCCTTATGAACAAAGAAAGAATGTTCTTCTTGTTCTGGACAAAGTTCCGGGAACAGCTGACCTTACTATTGACGAATGTGTTTCAAGATACAGTAATATGCTTTCTAACTATATTGACTCTGATCAAATTGATTACTATGAAACACTGTCAGGAGCTTACGGTATTGAACCACGTGAATCTGAACAACCTATAATGTCACCTACAGACCTTTGTGATTATAAAGTTCTGATTATGGCAGACGAAGATTTGTTAGCAAACTCGTTTATGGGTACAGAATACAATGCGATGAAAACTCTTGATAGAATCGGAACAAACATTGTATTTATTTCTGGTGCAGGTCACGCTGAAGCATTTGATATTGCTGAAACAAATGAAGGAGAAATAAGAAATCTTCCGTTCAGCGATCGTCCTCCTATTGATGAATATTCTTTCTACACTAGAAACTTCGGGATATTCCATGCTGTTCATATTGAACCTTTCTATGATCCAGGTGAAGGTCTTACAGCTACAAACAAACAGTTTTTCACTGGAGCAACAGCAGTAACAGGAACTGGTTTTGGAGATGTAAATGTAAGCCTTGGAACAGAGCTTGGAGACTATGGTTTTAGATTAAACTATGTTAACGGCGGTCAACGTATTGGTGGGATATCAACAATACTTGATAATCCTGAATTCGATGGTGGATATGAGCCTGTTATGATTCATAATCTGGTTGATTCAACAACAGTTGATTCTGATGAAGAAATGGAATTCTACAGACAACTTGTTGGAAGACCTGCCATGACAAGATATAAGTTAGCACCAACAACATTAATTCCTAGAGTAAGAACCAATTATCTCATTATGTTCCCACCTTCTTTCATGGACCAGGTTCAAATGAAAGCAGTAATGGAAAGCATGATGGATGACATATTGCAAAATTAATCCACAATATATATAATTAAAAAGGCTGCTGATTAAGCAGCCTTTTTTAATGCTTCATAAGATTTATTATCCGGTCCACAATATTGTGGTCTTTGATTAATCATCACCTGAACACATAAAAAACATAAATCTGCGGCATGCCTTCTTTGACCATTTCGGCAATGGTTTTCCTGCCGATTTTCCTGTCAGGTGTAAGGTCATGATCTATCTGGTACTTATACAGGGCAGAATCCAGTTCAGTATCAAATGTATCGTTGATTTCTCCTGCATAACACCCAATTTTCTTTAAATGATCCTTTATGACTGATATATTCTCAGCTCTGTCCTTCAGGTTGTAAAAATCAGTATATGAGTCAATATAAAATGGCATTTTACGCTGTTCAAACAGATTATACCCATATTCCAGATTCTTCCAGAAACTCAGCAGATAGTCTGTATCCAGCTTATCGGAGTGTATATATTGCTCAGCTAGCTTCCTGCGTTCTTCAATATCTGTATTCTCAAACCGAAACGGGAAGATATGATACTGGATTCGCCTGTATTTCTTCCTGTTGTGATGTCTGGAAAAAGCGTATACTGGCAGAAAATTCCTGTTCTCAAAGGATACACAGCCTGAGGAAATACAGTTCCCATGAATGCAGATACCACTGCCGGCTTTCCTGTATCCTGCCAGCTTTGTGTTTCTATGGTCTACATAGTTGGGATAGTTCAGACAGACTCTGAAACCATCTCCCTTTTTCACCCTGCCTTTCGCATCAATGTCGTCGAGATCCATCCACATAAACCAGAGCTTACTGTGAAATGCAAAATTTCCTACGTAAAATCCTTCCGGTGTCTTATCATCTCCTCTTTTCAGCTTTGGTCCCGGTTCAAAATCCATTGCACAGATTGGAAGAGTCATAATCAGTCTGAGAGAATCCTGCTGCTCGGATTTCGCCCAGATTTCGCATTCCTTCTCCTGCTTAAATATCCTGATTACAGCGCAATCCGGTGGGTAGTCAAACCCAGCAAGCTCATCCTTAAAGTCGACTTTAACAATGGCGTCTATCCTGCTGAGCAGTTCGACAGGGTCTGTTTTACCCGGAGTAAGATAATAACCGCTCATCAGTACGATAATTACTGACAGTAAAATCAGAGTAACATACAAAACTTTCTGTTTATCCAAAACAATCTCCCCTTATGCCAGATTCAGAGTTATTAAAACATCATCGACACTCAGAATATGCAAAGATCTGTTCTATTAACGGGTTATAAATTAATATCAGATGCTTTGAGAATTCACTTGACTAATCCTTTCATATCCAAGCTTATCAATCAGAGGATTCATTATGGCAGTAAAAAGAAAAAAACGTAAAGCAAAAAAACAGAAAGGTTCATTCGGAAAGCTGTTTATACTGATAATGGTACTGGTAGTAATCAGTCTGGCAATCTATTATTTGTCCAGCGACTTAAAATTACCTGACCAGGTTAAAGAGATTATAGCTAAAAAACCGGATAAGCCCGTAGTACCGGAAGAAATAACAGTAACTGACTCAATTATTGCGGCAGCAATGAAGTTTAACATCACCAGAAAACAGATAAGTGTTAAAGAGGGAGAAAACGAGACAAACATCCGCATCCCAGTTAACCGTCAATTGTACGACCTTTACATCGTAAACATGGTTGTTACAGGCAGTGCTGAACTTGCAGGCGGAGTATTAATCTCCGGCGAAGAGAACAAGAATGCTACTTCACAGACGCTGATATTTGAGGATAAAGAAAAGCATAAATATAACGTAAAGCTGTATTATTCCAGAAAAGTGTCGCAAAAGCCCAGCAAACAGCTCGCTATTATTGTGGATGATTTCGGAACGTACAGCAGTAAGCTTATAGATAGATTTGCCGAGGACACCGACCCTGCAGTAACCTTTGCCATTATACCCGGAGAAAGAACTTCCGATTATGCAATGGAAAAGGGAAGCAGCACCGGTCATGAGCTGATGATACACATGCCAATGGAACCAAAATCATATCCCAAGGATGATCCCGGGAAGAATGCCATATTTGTGGATCAGACTCCAAAGCAGATTAAGAGAAGAGTCAGCAAATACATCAAAGACTTACCTAAGTGTAAAGGTGCTAACAACCACATGGGAAGCCTGGCAACTTCCGATGAAGATGTTATGAATGCTGTGCTGGAAGTACTGAAAGAAAACGGGATGTACTTTGTAGACAGCCGTACAGCTTCCTCTTCAGTTGGTTATGATATAGCTCAGAAAATGCTGGTGCCATCCAAGAAAAGAGACATTTTTCTGGATGTCCCGGATACAAGTGATGAATCTTTCGAAGCCAGACTGGCAGATATTAAGAAGATGTTCAGAGATAAAAGACAGGTTGTTGTAATCACTCACTGTAAAGATGAGATAAGGCTGAATCATATCAACAGATTGATTGAATATGCCAAGAAAAATAATATTGAAGTCGTACCAGTTTCTGAACTCTTTAAAAATGATGTACCGGATGTGTAAAATATGTTATTAAAAGCGATTATACTTGGAATTATTCAGGGGTTATCTGAATTTCTGCCTATAAGCAGCTCAGGACACCTTGCCATTGCAGAGCATTACCTCGGATTCAAGAATCCAGATCTTAGTTTCGAGATTTTCATTCATTTCGGATCTCTCATTGCTGTGTTTATCTACTTCAGAAAAGACATTCTTGCTCTGCTGAAATCCCTTAATTTCGGATCAAAAACGGAAGAAAATGTTAACAACAGAAAAGTGATTCTCTATCTTCTTGTATCAACTATTGTCACTGTAGTTCTTGCTCTGTTCATGAAGTCACACATAGAAAAAGTATTTGAATCAACTCTTATTGTAGGTTTTATTCTGATTGTGAATGGATTTATCCTATTGTCTTCTGACTTCGCCCGAAAATGCGACAAACGTTCTTCTGAAACAGGAATAATCAGAGCAGCGATAATCGGTATTGGTCAGTCTCTGGCATTATTACCCGGTATATCGCGTTCAGGAACTACAATTTCCACTGCACTTCACACCGGAATGAAAAGAGAAGACGCTGCGAGGTATTCTTTCCTGCTGGCAATCCCTGCTATTCTCGGTGCAACAGTGCTGGAATACAAAACACTCCTCAGCCTTAATAAAGAGATGATGATTATGTATCTGGCCGGTGCAATGGCTGCATTCGTATCCGGATATCTCGTTATCAGTGCTTTACTGGCAGTAATTAAAAAGAGAAAGCTTATATACTTCGCAATCTACTGCTGGATAGTTGCAATTATTGTAATAGTACTTCAACTTATGGGAATATAAGATGGCAAAGACTCTGCAGTCCTACGAATTTCTGTCTAAGTTCGATAAGCTTAAAGAAAGCAATGTCTATCTTATTTATGGTGTAGACCAATACTCTATAGACAAAATTCTTGCCTTATTGATAAAGAAATATGTGCGGGATGATGCCAGATCATTTGACTTCGACACACTGTACGGGGATGATACAAAAGCAGAGAATATACTACAGGTAATGGATATGCTGCCTTTCATCTCGGCAAGACGAGTCGTTATCATCAAAAGTTTTGACAAACTCAGTGCTGCGGAGCTCAAAAGAACTGCAGACTATTTCGCAAATCCGGCCCCTGACACCATTGCAATTCTGACAGCAGAGAAAATAGATAAACGCCAGAAGGTCTTCAAGAACATTGCTGATAAAGGAATTGTTGTAGAATGTAAACAACCTTACAGTACTGCAAATATATCCGGCTGGCTGAAAAACGAATTACGTGTGAAAAATGCCAGAATGGATGCGAGCGCGATCAATGCTTTTGTGAACAGTATTGAGCTTGATTATCAGGTTGCATCCAATGAGCTGGAAAAGATTGTACTGCTTTCCGGTGATAATAAAATTATAAGCAGAGAAACAGTCATCCAGTCATTGTCCGGTACCAGAAACAATACAGTGTATGACTTACAGAAGACACTTGGCATGAGAGACCTGAAAGGCTCGCTTAAGATAGCCGATAATCTGGATAACAACGATGAAAGCTATGTATTCCTCATCAGTGTTATAACCAATCTGTTCATGACTCTCTGGAAAATGAAAGCCCTGAAGAAGAAGAATATCAGTAATGATGAGATTTCCAAACGATATATGGAAGAGATTTTCCCTTTCTTCAGAAAAGACTATTTTAACTATATGAACAAATATAAAATGGATGAACTCGATAATATTTTCAGAATTCTCCACGATGCTGACAGTGATTTTAAGCTGCAGGATCCGGGAGTTCATTCTGTGATTTTTACGAAAGTCATCTTTGAGATATGCAGATAAAGGAGCAGTTTTGGATATCAGTAATATGGATTTGAGTACTTATAAATGCGGATTTGTGGCAATTGTCGGTAGACCGAACGTTGGCAAATCAACCCTTATGAATAAACTGGTAGGCGAAAAGCTTTCTATCATTTCTCCTAAACCTCAGACAACCCGAAGAAGCATCAAAGCATTCATATCCGATGAAGAAAAGCAGATTGTTTTTCTTGATACACCCGGATTTCTGAAACCACGCTATGAGCTACAGACAAAACTGCTTGAATACATTGATAATGCCCTGCAGGATGCTGACGTAATTATCTTTATGACGATTGGTAAGTCCTTCCCGACTGACTACGATAAAGAGTTTCTGGAGATAATGAAGAAAATCCGCACCCCCAAGATAGGTATTTTCAACAAGTCAGACCTTATAGATGATGAGAAAAGAGCTGAACTGGATAATCTGGAAGAAGAGAATATTTTTGATGAAGTATACCATCTCTCTGCCCTGAATGATGATAATTTTGATGAACTGATAAAATCTATTGCAAAATATCTGCCGTTCAGTCCTCCGCTTTACGATCCGGAAGACATCTCGGATATGCCCATGAAGTTCTTTGTAGAGGAGATAATCCGTGAAAAGATATTCCTGAACTATTCGGATGAGATACCTTACTCTTCAACTGTAACTGTGGAGAAGTACAAGGATCACGAGAACAAGGTGGAAATCCATGCCAATATCTGGCTGGAGCGGGATACTCAGAAAATGATTCTTCTTGGTAAAAACGGAGCAATGATTAAGCAGTTGCGCATTGATTCTGAGAAGGAAATCCATAAATTTGTACAGAAACGTGTAAAACTGAATCTCTGGGTCAAAATTAAGAAGGGTTGGCGTAAAAAGAAGAATGCGATGAAAGAGTTTGGGTATAGATAGCATTCTGAGTTTCGATGAAATTGAAGATTTCATCAACTACCCCAAACGATGAAAGAATTCTTTTTACATCTAAAAGCTTTGCATCCTTCGGCATTTTCGTCTTTTTCTCTTGTATAGTAAATTTTTCCGTTAAGAAATCCTGAAGCCTTGGAAGGATTTCAGGGAAGATTTATGGTTTCAGCTTGCTGAAAATACTTTTAGAAAAAGATGTCGTTTCTTTTGCTTCGTTTTCTTTAGTCATATAAAGAAAATGAAGTATATACTACCAACAAGAAATCTTAGCATCAATAAAACAATTTTTGAAATACGATTTCGATGAAATTGAAGATTTCATCAACTATTCCAAGCGATGAAAGAGTTTGGGTATAGGTAGCATTCTGAGTTTCGATGAAATTGAAGATTTCAACAACTACCCCAAACGATGAAAGAATTTTATTTACATCTAAAAGCTTTGCATCCTTCGGCATTTTCGTCTTTTTCTCTTGTATAGTAAATTTTTCCGTTAAGAAATCCTGAAGCCTTGGAAGGATTTCAGGGAAGATTTATGGTTTCAGCTTGCTGAAAATACTTTTAGAAAAAGATGTCGTTTCTTTTGCTTCGTTTTCTTTAGTCATATAAAGAAAATGAAGTATATACTACCAACAAGAAATCTTAGCATCAATAAAACAATTTTTGAAATACGATTTCGATGAAATTGAAGATTTCATCAACTACCTCAAACGATGAAAGAGTTATGGTTTCGACTTGTTGAGGGACTATGCAGTTAGCAATTCACCTGATGTGTTTTGGTATTATTTGTCGCTGGTTTTCCCGAATTATCGGAACTCAACCAACTTGAACTACTGATAATGCATGTTTTATAAGTTTCCTGAGTCCCGATAAAGTCAGAAAGTGGAAAAGCTCCCTACTTCCCTCTGTCTTCTCCGGGCCAGACGTATTTATGCATTTGCAGCTGCATTCTCACATTCAATTGATCGCTTACTATCCTGTCAGCAATTTCCGAAAGAATGAGTTTATCCGTGTTTACTGAGAACAGAATATTACCTGTATTGATAGTATTCTCTTTAACAAACTCTTTGGAAAATCTATAGTCATCAATGGAAGACAAGACGAATTTAACTTCATCATTCTGCGTAATATACCGGAGATTATCCATATTGAATGACTTACCACTACCGGAGTCAGGGCATTTCACATCAATAATGCGGTGAACGTATTCCGGCACATCTTCAATGCTGTATGATCCGTTTGTTTCCATAAGAATAGTGTAGTTATTTCTGTGCAGTTCTTCGATCAGCAGAATACATTCTGATTTCTGTAAAAGAGGCTCACCACCCGTTATTTCAACAAGCTTCACATGCTTCCATTTCTTTATCTCAGATATTATTTCTGCCACAGAAAGGCATAATTCGGAGTTAAAAGCATATCTGGCATCGCAATAGGAACAGCGCAGGTTACATCCGGCAAAACGGATAAACACACATGGAAATCCGGCGAATGTTGATTCACCCTGAAGGCTGCAGAAAATTTCGGATAGCTTAATCATGAGAATGGCAGGTAAGGGAAGTCTTTATTATAGTTAAGATAAGAATTGATTTTAGCGAGAATCTCCTGAGGACATCCGAAAACAAATTTCTTTCGTCCGTCAATGCTGAATGTCTCGTATTCGGAGATATTCACATCGAACTCTTTGAGAAACTCATAGTCACCGTAAAGAGGTTTTCCGCGATATACAAACAGAGATATCATAGACATATCGGCTTGAATTATATTCTCAAACGGATCGTCCATTCTGGCATCAAGCAGGAGTATTTCATCAGTAGTCTCATTCAGTTGTCCTTCATCATGCTTGAGATACATCGCTTTGGCAGCATTTGTACTTACCATTTCGTAAATCTTTTTCGCTTCCAGTTCAGGCAGATGGTCTCGAGCTTCTTTCATCTCAGCAAAGAGATTTGGAGAACCGGACATTGTTGAATCTGTACCGATAACCATATTCACATCATGTTTCAGACAGGCTTCAATGTTGAGAGTCTGATCCAGCAGGAAATAATTAGAACCCGGACACCAGCAGATGCTTGCTCCGGCATCTGCCACCTTTTTGATTTCCTCTTTAGTAAAGGAAACGCAATGTATCAGCAGACTGTTCTGATGAAGCAGGTCATTATGACAAAGCACATTGAACTCGTTTCTTGTCTGCTCATCCAGTCCTTCACCGATATGTATCACAAAAGGCATTTCTCCCTTAGAGGCTTCCATTTCTTCCCGGGGAGTTAAACCTCCCCACCAGTTATCCAGAGTTATGGAGTGAACTTGACGGTAATCCTTAAGGACGTTGATTGGATAGAGGTTGTAATATTCATCTACCTGATTAGGGCAGTGATCGAAAACTGTAGAGACACCGGAGAAAACATTCTTGAAAATCCCGAGCTTAACAATAAGCGGAGCATTACCTTTCATCAGACTGAATGAACCGTCATTAATCCATACTTTATTTCGCTCGAGGAATGGTGGAGTGTATTTCATGTCTTCCACCCATATATGGCTGTTAATGTACGGTCTTTTATTTGCTGCCCTTGGTACCCAGTTACCGATTAAATGATCGTGAGAATTGAGTAACGGAGGATAAGCAAACTTATCAGGCAGAACAAATATACGGTCTGAGGCAGAAGTCATAGTGACTTCCGCCTTTAACACGCTTTCGGGATTGAAAATTGTTTTTCCGGCTGCAATTTTCATAGCTTACTCTTTGTCTATGAATCGAATCTTTTATTCAGCAGTGGGAGGATTTCGAATAAATCTCCAACAATACCGATGTCTGCCATCTTGAAGATAGGCGCATCCGGATCTTTATTAATTGCAATTATATAATCTGATGAAGACATACCTGCCAGATGCTGAATAGCACCGGAGATACCAACTGCAATGTATATTTTTGGTTTAATTGTTTTACCTGTCTGTCCAACCTGATGAGGATAGGAAATCCATTCAGCATCAACAGCTGCTCTTGAAGCTCCTACAGCTCCATCCAGATGTTTGGCAAGTTTATGCAGCATATCGAAGTTTTTAGGTTCTTTCAGACCTCTACCACCCGAAACAACAAAGTTTGCTTCGGTAATATTTACTGTCTGAGTATCATCTTTGGTATAGCCTTTGTACTCTGAATTAAGTTTATCGAACTCAACTTCTTCCACTATTACAGTTCCTGAACGAGATGTATCTTTCTCACATGGTGTCATAACTTTATGACGTACTGTAGCCATTTGCGGACGGTGATTAGGAGTAACGATAGTTGCCATAATGTTCCCACCGAAGGCTGGTCTTGTCTGAAATAAATCACCTGATTCAGGATCGATTTCCAGACCTGTACAATCGGCTGTCAAACCCGTTTCAAGATTCACAGCAACGCGAGGAATAAATGATCTTCCAAGATTTGTAGCACCGCATAAAACTATTTCAGGTTTATACTTACTGATTAATGTACTGAATACTTTTGAGTATGGCACATCCAGGAAATCTTTTAATACAGGGTTATTCACAACTATAACTTTGTCTGCACCGTAAGCAATGAGTTCTTCGGATAAATGTTCAACATTTTCACCGAATACAACTGCTGTGAGTTCATTTTCTAACTGATCAGCCAGTTCTCTTCCTTTGCCAAGCAGTTCGAAAACAACACCAGCAATTTCATTATTATGTTGTTCAGCAAATACCCAGACACCTTTATATGCACTTTTGTCTATAGCTTCTTTTTGTTGTTTTCTTACGAATATTGCATCGAACGGACATGCACTGACACAAGCTCCACAAAGAGTACATTTATCTGCATCAATTTCAGCGAGTTTGTCATTAATAGCAATAGCATCATAAGCACATGCCTTTAGACATGCTCCGCATCCAATACATTTTTCGACAATAACTTCAATCATTTGAGCTCCTTAAAGTAAAAAATCTAATTTTCCAGCATAATCATATTTTAATTATTTCTATTATTGAGTAAATCTTATATGCCTGATAAGTAGTGTTATATAACGATTTAAGCATATTAGACAGATTTGAGACTATGCAAAACTTTTATCTGTTATATAAAATTGAGAATTAATGGTGTGTCAAGTATTTTTGTCTACAGATGTTGGCAGATGTAAATGGAAATAGATACTTTGGGTAATAACTGACTGCTTATTTCAGCATTACAGCCTTGCTGACAGATGTCTTATCACCCACCTTCAGCTTTATAAGATAGACTCCTGAAGAAATTCCTTGTGAATGCTCTGCACTGTTCCAGATAATCTCATGTCTGCCTTTATTGAAAACCCTGTCAGTAAGAACAGCAATCTTCTGTCCCTTAATGTTATATACTTCACACTCTACATCCGAAGAACTATCTGTTATGTTAAAACTAATATTCAACCTTGGATTGAAGGGATTAGGGTATACGGAAAATCCGCTAACCTCAATATAGTTTGACTTTCCTTCTGAAGAAGAGTTCGGCATCACAATTGTCAGATTTGTAATACTGTCCTGATAAACTTCAACATTATTCACAATATACGGATCGTAGTCCGGATGTTCTATTCTGAGAGTGTACATTCCCGGATCGAGTATTCTGTAGAATCTACCGAATAAAGAATCGGATTTAAAAGGTTCAACAGGAGAATAACCTGTCTGATCATCAACCTCTTCAACATAAACAGCACATTCCAGAGGTTCATTGAGCGTATTGGTTATCTTACCATATATCGTAGCCTGATTGACCCTGCTCATCATCACGATTGGTGCATTTCTGTTTGCTATACAGATCGCATCGATTTCTTCAGGCATATATTCGTCTCCAAGTTCAATTGTATACCCAAAGATTCTTTCTTCCGAATAACTCCAGTCTCCCATTGTACCCTGGCAAGTATAGTTAAAATTATTTGCCTGATAATATCCGTATGTATTAGGGCTGTTAAGTTTGGGAATAGTAATTGCCATATCATGAGCAAGCTGATGCATGTAAAGACTGTCAAGAGCTCTGGCACCGTCAATATGACCAAGAGGATAGAGTATATACTGTGCATAGGAGTGATATGTTATTCCGGCATAGAACTTTCTCTGCTGGAGCAAATCTCTTACATATCTGGCTTCTATTTCCGACCAGGCTTCGGGTCCATGATAAATATTAGACCAGGGATAGTTGCTTGTTCCATTATCTCCCCAGACATATCCGAAGTTCCTGTTCAGGTCTACACCATCAATATTTCCTCCATCTGGAGCCAGATTATCGTTATTGTCTCTCATGTTTTTTCTGTGAGTTGTACTTGAATCTTCCATAACCATTGTATAGCCATCGGGATTGATGATGGGCACAAACCAGATCTGCTGGGAATCAACAATATTTGTTATTTCCGGATCAGTACCGTAGTTCTCAAGAATATAGCTGAGAGCACCCATTGTAACCTCAACAGATATCAGCTCGTTAGAATGGATTCCCCCCATGACATAAGCATTGGGTTCTTCTTCTTCCAGAGCAGGATTATCGGATACTTTCAGACACCAGACCTCATGCTGATAGTTTACATAATTATTGTTTCCATTATTAAATAGTATTTTACCTGTGGAAGGTCCGAGAGAGGATAAGCTGGTAATTGTTGGATATAGAATGGATAAGGTTTGAAGTTCCTGAACTACTTCCGAGTAAGTCCTGTATAAGCTGGGATCATTAGTCATACTTTTTCCGGTTAATGCAGGGTTATAGCCCTGATCTCTCAAGTCAGAAAGCTGAGATTTATTAATCACCAGTTCCAGACAATCCGGCAGTTCTTTGAAGGAGATATTACTTTCAGATAGAAACTCCAGATCAAGTTTATCATACTCATTCAACCTGTAAAAACTATCTGCAAAAGAAGAAAAATTTAAAAAAGTCAGAACTATAGTGATAAAAAATAACTTCTTCATGTTTACTCCCGGTGAATCAGTATATACTATGTGATCCATTTGTAAAAAATTCCGCATTTAAAGGCACAAGCTGAGTTACATGAACTGCAGGCAGAAGTTCCTTTGACTTCTTCAATCAGCTCTTTTCTTACCAGCATCCGCACCATCTCAGCAACTGCATCTTTGTCAATATTGAAATGAAGACTCAAATCTTTCAGGGAAACAATTTTATTTGTCTTGATATAATCTCTTATCGATCTTAACATACTCTATCTACCAGTAATAACCCAAAGTGCTTATACTCGGCTATTCATTGCCTTTTACCGTATCTTTAATCATAATTTTTTCAGCAAGAAGTTTAGATATAATAAATCTGCTGTCATTAACTCCCACAACAATTGAGTTTTCAGACGGATGATTTTTCAGAACTTTAATAACAGCTCCATTATACATTCCCATTTCAATTGTTTTTCTGTTATTATTACAGAGAATAATATACTCGTGAGACTCCTGTCCATCTGTCAGACAGCTATGATCTCTATGAATGTGTTTACGACATTTCCCATGATTTCTACAATGTCTGTGATTTTTTAACCAGCCAAACATTTATACTCCTTCCGAAAATCTATTTTTCTTTCCATAAAACTTAAGTGATATTACAAATATGGCAATTGCAGATACAACAATTCCTATCCAGATTGCAGAGTTAATAGGATGTGCTGCAAATGTTGCAATCTGATAGAAGAATGTAGATAACATCCATGCAAGTAGGGTTAGATACAATAAGGCAAACGTCATCCACTTAATGTTTGTTTCCCTGTAAATCGCACCTATAACAGCTATACAGGGGGCATAAATTAATATGAACAGCATATAAGCAAAAGCCGCACTTTTTGATCCGAAACGATCCATCATAACCTGCTCAGATGTTGTAGATAAACCAGATTCCTGATTTTTCATATCTTCTGAAACCTGACTGAGAGCTGACGGATCTTTCATCGCATGTCCAAAGTCTTTGAATCCTTCAGGAATCTCCATAAACGACTGTCCTATCTCGTGCCAGAATCTGAACTCTTCAGGATCAGCGTTATTCTCCAGATCAGATGAATAAAGTGCGTCAAGCGTTCCTACAACAGCTTCTTTTGCCATTATCCCTGTGAACAGCCCAACCGTAGCAGGCCAGTTTTCTGATGTTATTCCCATAGGGTGGAATGCAGGTGTAATTGTTTTACCGATTTCACTGAGCAGAGTCTGATCAAGCGGATGATCACCAATCGTACCGTCTGCTCCAATCGCACTAAGAATATTAAGCACCACAACGACGACAAGGATGACCTGCCCTGCCTTCCAGATAAAGCTCTTAAGCTTTTGCCAGGTATGGAGCATTATCCCGTTGAAGGTAGGTATATGATAAGGAGGAAGCTCCATAACGAATGTGGAAATCTCACCTTTGAGTATCGTTTTTTTAAACAGCAGACCGGACAGAATTGCCAATAAAATACCGATAAGGTAAATCAGAAATATATATGTTCCACCAGCCTTTCCGAAAAAAACAGATGCAAACAATACGTAAACCGGCATTCTTGCCCCGCAGGACATAAATGGATTTATCAGTATTGACAATAATCTGTCTTTATCATTATCGAGAGTTCTTGTAGCCATAATAGCAGGGACATTACATCCGAAACCAACCAGCATGGGAATAAAAGCTTTTCCGGGTAACCCGATTACTCTCATGAATCTATCCATAATAAAAGCTGCTCGAGCCATATATCCGGAATCTTCCAGGATTGCAAGACTGAGAAACATAAACAATATTCTTGGGATAAAAGTTGCTACAACCTGAATCCCGCCACCTATGCCATTCGCCAGAAAGACAGTCAAACCTTCAGGAGTACTCATCTTCCTGAGAAGAACTGCAAAACCATCGACAAAGATTGCGCCGGTAAATCGGTCAAAAAAGTTTATAAACGGATCGCCTACATTGATTGTTATCAGAAACACAAGGTACATAACCCCAAGAAAAAGCGGTACACCAATTGTCCGGTTCAAGGTTACTCTGTCAATAATGTCTGAAACAGTCCTTCTGAGCTCAGTTTCCCTTCTCACTACATCTTTAACCAGACCGTGTATAAAACCATATCTACCATCTGCAATAACAATATCTGTTTCATCTCCAACATGTCTGCTGATGCGTTCTGATTGTCCTTTTATTATTTTACTGATCTTTTCAACAGCTTCAACATCATTAAGGGTGTCTGAAATAATCTCCTGGGCTGTTTTGTCTTTCTCCAGAAGCTTTATTGCCAGCCATCTCTTCTTTACAGCGAATTCGGTATCGCATTCCTCCAGAGTATTGACAATACAATTTACAGCCTGCTCTACAATAGTATCATATACAACCTGCGTTCTGGGGATGCTCTTTTTCTCTGCAAACTTGAGGATATTATCTTTAAGCTCATCAATACCTTCTTTTTTGCTTGCTGTAATTGTATTAATCGGACAATCGAGATGGTATGCCAGATGATCTATATCTATATGGATTTTCTTTTGACGAGCAACATCCATCATATTGATTACCAGAATCATCGGAACCTTCATTTCCAGGAGTTGAGTTGTCAGATACAGATTTCTTTCGAGATTCGAAGCATCTACGATGTTAACAACAAGGTCAGGTTTCTCCTGCAGGATGTAATCTCGTGCAACTTTTTCATCCATGGAAAAAGCGGAAAAAGAGTATATACCGGGAAGATCAATGACGTCAATGTGAGCTCCTTTATGTGTCAGACTTCCTTCTTTACGTTCTACGGTAACACCTGCCCAGTTACCGACTCTCTGTTTAGCCCCGGTAAGAGCATTAAACAAAGTTGTTTTACCGGAGTTTGGGTTTCCGGTAAGAGCAATTCGAAGATTATTCACCAGACTCTCCGGTTATAACAATACCGCTTTCACTAAGCCTATCTATCAGTTTTTCCATCTGATGCATAGTTACATCGTCCAGAGCATGTTCAATACTGCAGGCATTGTTTTCAGCTATTTCATGGGGGATGCTTAGATATTTGTGGAAAAAATCAGTGAGTATTTCGTGTCGTCTGTATATTTTTTCGGCAATCTGCTTGCCTTTATCAGTAAGTTCAATCTGGCCGTATTTATGGTGTACAACAAGTGCTTTTTCTTCCAGCTGCTTCACGGCGGAAACTGCCGAAGATTTTTTAACTTCCATCTTGAGAGCTAAGTCGGTAATTCTTACAGGAGCTCCCTGATTGTGCAGAAGTAATATGCACTCGAGATAATCACCTTTGCTTTGTCCCAGATTCTGAATCATAGTATCTCCTTGAAGCTGTTAGGATTCACTAACTTTGTTAGTAATGTCTAACAGATTGCAGAGATTATCCGATGTCAAGAAGTTTCTCGTTAAAGTTTCTTATTGTTCAGTGCACGGTATATTTCAGTTGCAATATTTCTCTTGAAAAGGAATTTATATGCCAGAAATGCGAATCCGATTATTGATCCGAGAATAACCAGCACTGCTGCAGTTGACGATCTGGCTTTAAAAGCAATAAGAGAAAGAGCTGCAGCTAAAGAGAAGAACACAACCATCATGATAATAATGAATTTCACTGATGAAACCTTTGAAATCTGATCGTATCTCTTCCATTTTCTCTCATTTTTCAATATTGCTTCATCAACCTGTTTCATTGCTTCCATTGTATTGGACGAAAAAATCGGTTCTTCGCGTTTGGGTACAATTGTGATTTTGGGCAAATGGTTCAGATGACTCCTGTGCAGCACGATTTCCTTACAATTTGGGCAGACATAAAGTTTTACAGGTAAACCCTCAATTGTATGATCAAGACCAAAGTAGGCGTTCTCACAACTTACACAGCTGCCAAAGAGATTATCATTCCTGCTTTTAACCTTATGAAGAATCTCCCTCAATGGTTTGGGCTCGAAACTTTCCTTCTTGAGCAGATTGTAGCTCCATGCCTGATAATTGCACACCTCACAATGAAAGTAAATTCCATTTTTACTCTGTTTCTGATGCATGATATTATTACATGACGGACATAAATTCATACTCTCACCCCTCCACCGTTTATTTTTTCATTACATCTTTAACGGGCTTAAAATCTCGAATCTTTGTTTTTCTGAGCAGACCCTTAACTTCTATTGCATCTGCCGGACAATTATAAACACAGCGCATACACATTAGACAGTTTGTTCCGAAATGAATATCCCGGTCAGTCTCACTGACATTATGAGTAGGGCATAGATAAAAGCATTTTCCACAGTGAATACAATTTTCATTAGCATAAAGCTTTTTCCCAAAGAAAGGAGTCATAAGCCTATCTTCGAACCAGGAAGACAATTTAGATACAACAGCATTAAAAATGCCGTAATGATGAAGATTCTTTTTATTGGAAATCAATTCAGATATAATGATGCTTATCTGTTTTTCAGCTTTTAGAACAATTTTCCTTATTTCTTTATCATTTGGTCTACTGACCAGATTAGATACCATCAGTATCAGTTTTTCATATGTCGGTTTGTAACCTTTTGCCAGTAATTGCTTACGAATAGACATAGTTGATCCACCGTACATTGCTCTGTCAGCAGAGTTTTTAATTATAAAGCAGCTCCTGGAGTTTCCCTCAGGTAGTTCTGCCAGAAAGTCATAGAAAATTCTGGGAGCATTAAAAGCATGTACCGGAAATGCAAATCCCAAAGCATTGTATTTCGCATAGTCAACATTAGCTTTCTTAAGCAAAATCTGTTCTATTGGAAATAGTTCTACACTACCGGCTGTTTCAGGAAACAGTTCCTTGAATTTTTCGCAGATCAATTCTGTATTCCCTGTACCCGAAAAATAAAAAAGTGCAATATCTTTCATCATTACCTCTTATCAATCTTATATATATTGGACAATAAATGTCAAAGAATATTGTAAATTTCTGTTTTATTATGCAGTATTCCATAAAATACTTGCATGTTTTCTCAATGTTGAAGAATACTGAAATCAATTAAGTAAAGGACATACAAGGCTATTCTATGAAAAAAACTAAAGACGAATCAAAATTCCTGTGGAGATTACTCTTTGCCATGCTTTTCATTACTCCACTGCTCTATACAAACTACACAATTGACTGGATAATCCCCGTAAGAGCCGTATTTACAGCACTAATCATAGTTCTGACAGCAGCATACGTCTCACGAAAAAAACTTAGTTTTCCAGTATCCTTATTAAGGAACAGAAGCTTCCAGTTACTTATTCTATATGTATTGTCAGGGGGCTTTAGTTATTTTTCAGCACTTAACAAAAACGAGTTCTTTGCGGCAACATCTTTTAAGCTGCTGCTTCCGCTACTGATTGTGGCAATTTTTACAATCTTCAGGAATATTGAAAACCCTGAGAACAAAGTAGCAATCTACATCATATATGGCAGCTTTGTATTCTCATTATTATCTTTACTTCAAATAACTTTCAGCATATTAGACTTCATACCGTCAAGTTATCTCGGCAGCAGTACATTTGCTAATATCAACATGCTTACTGCAGCTGTTATTTTGAGTTTCCCTTTCTCTATATATGGAATCTATAAGCTGAATCTTATCCCCAGAATAATAGCTTACTGCAATGTATTCACGTCAGCCTATGTAATTGCAATTCACAGAACAAGGTCTGTCTGGATGGCAGCTCTTTTAAGTGTGGTGACGATATTTGTAATACTATTAGTCATTAGGAGAAAAGCAGGCATTAAGTTCTGGAACAAAACTACCAGAAATATCCTGATTCTGGTCATCATTGCCATTATTACTGCATCTGCAGCTTATGCAATAATCGATAAATACTTCCCAGATGCCGGCTCAACAGTGAGAAATAAAAAAGATGTGTTAGGAAGTTCAACTGTAGCTGTAAGACTTGATGTCTGGAAAAAATCTCTGGAACTGATAAAGGACCATCCTCTTCTCGGAGTAGGAAGCGGAAACTGGGCTTTGAACATTAACAGCTATGGTACACAAGACATGAGATCAGAAAATGGTAAGTTCTCATACCGCAGACCTCATAATGACTATGTCTGGATAGCCTCCGAAAATGGAATTATCACACTCATTGTTTATTTGGGGTTTCTATTATCAATATTCTTAACCGGAATCAAAAAGCTATTCATAAACAATGAAATTCACTGGGAAAACCTGATTGCAATTTTTGGTGTAGAAACATATGGAATCATTGCCTTATTCAGTTTCCCCGGTGAAAGGATTTACAATATCTGTATGCTTGCCCTGTTCAGCGTTATAATTTTAAGACAGAATACAGAAGCGACAGACAGACCTTTCGAAAAATATCCATGGATTATCTTCCAGATGCTTGCTGTAGTCTTTCTTGGAGTTAGTATCGCACGCTTCCAGTCTGACATGTATATGAGGAAGATAGCTGATACACGAAAAGAAATTGACCAGATTAAAATCTCTAAAGCACAGAAGAGAATCCCATCGCATTCAGCAGATTTGAAAATGAATAGTCTGAGAACTAAAATAACAAAATATGCTGACAGAGCTTATACTCCCGTCTATTCAATAGACCCCACAAGCACCCATGTTCTGGCTTTCAAAGCTAAAATGCTTTTTGATATGGGGAAATATCGGGAGTCCCTGAAAGAGTATCAGCTTGCCCTGCAAGAGAATCCATATCATCTGTACACAATGTTCTCTACTGCATTAACCTATGAGAGACTTAATAAAAGCGAAGAAGAAATGGAAATGCATGAGAAGATCCTGGCGATAGCCCCACGTTTCCCGGGGTCCTTGCTGGAACTAGCTGCGAAGTCCGCATTTAAAGGGGATACTGACAAGAGTTATTCTTATTTCGATAAAGTAGATAAGAAAATAAATGTTGTCAGATATAATACTATAGCAATGATGCTGACCGAACAATACATCAGAAAGAACAACTTAGAGTTAGCCGGAAAAGTGTTTGGAAGTATAGAAGGAGATGTTCCTGTTCCCAAATATAAAGAACTTAAAGAAATACTGAATACTGAAAAATGATAATTCTTTCTATACCTTATACACAAAACTGGCGATCAGTTGTAAAAGTTAATGATCCTGATAGCATTGTTGACAGAGTCGAACTGAGATTTGATCTGGGAGATATACCTTTATCGTCTATTTCGGATGTATTCGATTCTAACTGCATATTGACCGTAAGAGGCAATGTAGAAGATAAGGAAGCCTTTATTGATTACCATGTTGAAAACTCAGACTGTCTGTTCGATCTTGATTTTTCAGTTGCAGATAATTTTAGTGTTCCGAAGGAAAGGCTGATCATCTCGTATCATGATTATTCTGTAGAATCCGATTTTTCAAGATTACAAGCTTTCCTCAGCAAGTATTCACACTATTCTGTCAGACATATCAAAACTGCAGTTACTATCCATAATTTCAATGCTCTTTTACAAGTGCAGAAAGTCCTGGAAAGCTATAAAGGAAACTTGATCTTTGTGGGAATGGGAAAACTTGGTAAACTTACAAGAATTTTGTATGAGCATTTGAACTCTGAGGCTGTTTACGTTGGTCTTTCAAATAAAAAAACAGCTCCCGGACAGATAACTCTGAGTGAACTATATAGGTACTATCCTGTTGATAAGAGCACTCAAATTGGTGGTATAATTGGTGGAACCCAGGTACAAAATTCTCTGGGAATAGACTTCTATAATGCAGAATTCAAAAAACGTAAACTAAATGCCCGATATATCCCTTTTGTGATAGATTCAGCTGTTGACTTTTGGGCGTGGCTCAATTACCAGAGCCTTAGAACTGATTTTTATGGATTTTCAATTACAATGCCAGCCAAAAAAGAAATTCCCAGGCTATTGTCTCATAATAAGGTTGCCAATATATTACTTTGGAAATCAAAAAAGTTTTTGAACACTGACCTTGATGCTTTTCATAGGATCGAAGAAATGATAAAGAAACTACCCCGTTTGCCAATAGTCATATATGGTAACGGTGCTTCTGCCGATAATGCCGTCAGCGTGTTAACTGATTTGAATCTTATGGTTAATGGCAGAGACAAGGAACATATCCAGGAATTCTCAGAAAAGCATTCCATACCTGTGTTTAACGACAATAGTCAGGTTAAATATATCTTGATCAACACTACTCCCTTAAAACCTGAAACATTATTTGACTATTTTACGGGGATTGAGTACTTGTTTAACTTGAGCTATCCTACCGGAAACCAGATTGACCGGAGATTACTATTTACCGGTGAAGACTTCTGGCAATATCAGGCTCAGAGACAGCTTAAAGAATTTATTAAAGAAATAGAAGGTGAAAAAAATACATGAGAAAGCTATTAATATCGTCTATACTTCTGGTTGCTGCTTTATTGAGCAGTATAGATATCATTTTTATAGACAGCATTGATTTGAACCAACCGGAAATATACGATGAAATCAAATTATTTGAAGACACTGCGATTGACTCGTTAAAAAACCAGAGTCTCAAAATATTTTCCGGCAGCATTACTGATAACGGCAAGTCGCTTAGCGACAGTTTGCAGGTTGAAATAATATCTCGGATGGATGCTGACTGGGTTATTCCTGATGATTTCAAATTTACTCTGGAAAATGAAAAAATTCTGGCCTCTAATATTGGAGAGGGCAACACAAAAAAACACATCTATGAAATTGATGGAAAGAAAATTGGTATCTTCTCATTATATTCACCTGACTATCCTGTAAGGAACTTCCTGCCAGATTCAACTCAGTTCGGTTATAATCTCGATGATATTCTCAAAGATTACATTCTGGAGCTTTCTGCAGAGACTGACTATATTCTCTTATGTACCGGAATTCCCAAAAAGATCATCAAGAACCTGATTAAAGGACTCCCCATAGATTTCATATACAGCACTGATTATAAAAAATATACTGATGAAACTTTGAATGATCACACCTATTTCATGACGGTCAAATCAGATCAGATTGGTGTACTAAAGATTGCTGCAGATTCGACCAGAACCTATGAGTATAAAGAATATGGAAGATCGAAATAGTCACATTCTGTTAAGCTATACTAAGTTTCTTAAATCTGCAGGATTGTCCTCTCATAGTGTTTTGGCCTACACTAAGGATGCTGAGCAGTTTTTTCAATTCATTTCAAAGTACTTTGAATCAGAAGTTGTGAACATCAATGAAGTCAAAAAGTACATGGTCAGGGACTTTCTGATGCATTTGAATTCCGAAGGCTACAAAAATCGTACTCTGGCACGCAAGACAACATCCCTGAAAAAATTCTTCAGCTTCTTACTGAAAAGAAATGAAATCAATGAAAATCCTGTCGAAAACTTGAAAACACCAAGATATGATAAGACTCTGCCGTCTTACTTCACAGAGAACGAAATGGTGCAGTTGCTCTCAATTCCGGATGTCACAACTAAATTTGGTGTTCGCAACAGAGCAATCTTAGAATTGATATACTCTTGTGGTTTGCGTATCAGTGAAGTATCCGGAGTATTATTAAGTAATGTTAATCTCAATAAAAAGGTAATTAAGGTCTTCGGTAAGAGAAGTAAGGAGAGGATTATACCTTTAACATCTGAATCGATTAAGACACTTAGAGCATATCTTAAATTGAGATCAAGATTTGACTCGCAACAGAGCATTTACCTTTTCCTGACTAAAAGTGGAAACCGGATGCAGACTGCTGAACTCCGCTATATGATACAGAGATATATAAGTCTGATTACTTCCCAAAAAGGTTATAGCCCCCATACAATCAGGCATTCCTTTGCTACTCACATGCTCAATGACGGAGCAGATTTACGCTCGATTCAAGAAATGCTTGGGCATGCGAACTTATCGTCAACCGAAATCTATACCCATATATCCTTAAAAGAGATTAAACAGCAATACCACAATAACCACCCTAGATCTAAAAAGAATAAAGAGTAATCCTAGTCTTTCTGTCTCACACTTAAAGCACAAAACCTGACAGGTCTACAATTTTATTATACCTACTTTTACTAACAAGATAGTTTGTCATGCATTTTACATAACCACAGACTATACAAATATACGTCTCATTTTCTTTATACATGTACATCAATTTGAATTACAGTAAACAAATGTCAAGAGTATATTGATTTCGAGTAGATTTCTCCATAGAGTTCAGTCCCAGTTTGAATTGCCGAAATTCAATAACTTCTCTCAATCACTACGACTTATGTGTTACAAAAGTGATTATACAAAAAAAACTGCCGTTTCCGGCAGGTTTTGTGAAAATAAATATAAAATCTATTTCAAAGGGTTCTTGCTAGAAATAACAACTTTTTGAATTACAGCTTCAACGTCTTTGTTAGGTTTGTTGCTGCTATTAGAAGGTAATTTTTCTATCTTATGGGCAACTTCCATACCCTTTAATACTTTACCAAAGAC
Organism: Cloacimonadales bacterium (SeqCode); assembly: GCA_942492065.1. GTDB lineage: Bacteria > Cloacimonadota > Cloacimonadia > Cloacimonadales > JAIOQZ01. Next base: position 444,027 of record CALODV010000013.1, read on the forward strand.
AGTGTGCTTACCATTCAATTGATGTGCTCCGGCTTTTCTTGTCACAATGAAAAACTGAGAGCCATTTGTGTTTGCACCTGCATTAGCCATACAGAATGTACCATAATCAACTTCAGCAATAAGAGAATAAACAACTCCAGTATATCCAGTTTTTTCTTTGAAATACTCGACAGATTTTTCCATGATAAACCTACCTGACTGAGCCTGTGATGTTTTCATGATAATATCTTTTATCTCCGGATCAGGGTTAGCCTGATTTGCCTGCATATATGGACCTAAAATCTGCATATAGACACTCCTTGCCTTTTCTTCGGTATCTATAGCTCCATTGAACTCACTAAAGCATTCATCCTCAAATCTGTAACCGGGTCCACTTGTTCCAGTACCGAGAGGGCAGCCACCCTGAATCATGAAATCGTTAATAACTCGATGAAAAATTAGACCATCATAAAATGGTTTTTTAACTTTTTTGCCTGATTTTGGATCTGTCCACTCTTTTGTTCCTTCTGCCAGACCAACAAAATTATCCACTGTAACAGGTGTTTTATCTGCAAAAAGTTCAATGACAATATCACCATAATTTGTTTTAATGGTTGCATATTTAGTTTTAGCACTTAAGCAGAAAACAACACTTAACAGCATTAATAATAATACAATTTTCTTCATATTACTTCCTAACTAAATATACTTCTTGATAACTATTTTTTCAATTATTGCCTGATTAGACTCAAGTGGTTTATCATTTTTATCTTTTTCAAGTGCTTCAATCTTATGGGCTACATCCATTCCTTTAATAACTCTGCCAAATACTGTGTGCTTCCCATTGAGCCAGCTGCAGCCTGCTTTCTTGGTTACAATAAAGAACTGTGAACCGTTTGTGTTCGGACCGGAATTAGCCATACAGAGTGTTCCGTAATCTACTTTCGCAATAAGTTTACCCTGTCCACTTACACTTCCGGTATATCCCGTTTTTTCTTTGAAATACTCAACAGATTTTTCCATAATAAATTTACCTGATTGTGCCTGAGAAGTTTTCATGATAATGTCCTTTATCTCAGGATCAGGGTTAGCCTGATTTGCCTGCATATAAGGGACTAAAACCTGAGAAAATACTGTTCTTGCTTTTTCTTCGGAATCAATAGCTCCTGTGATTTCTTCACCCGGTTCATAGCATTCATCTTCAAACTTGTATCCGGGTCCGCTTGTTCCTGTTCCAAGAGGACAGCCCCCCTGAATCATGAAATCGTTAATAACACGATGAAAGATTAAACCGTCATAAAATGGTTTTTTAACTTTTTGACCGGATTTTGGATCTGTCCACTCTTTGGTTCCTTCTGCCAGACCTATGAAATTCGCAACAGTTTCCGGAGTTGTCTCAGGAGTCAACTGAACCAGAATATCACCCTGATTAGTTTTAATCAAAGCATAACTACCTTTTTTACATCCAGTAAACATTAACAAAATCAACACTACACAAACAAGCAATATAATTCTTTTCATAACATCTCCCTATCTACTCACCATCTTCAAATAATATTTCTTGAATTACAGCTTCTTTACCTTTAACAGGTTTATCATTAGCGTCTTTTTCAAGATCTTCTATTTTGTGAGCAATTTCCATTCCTTCAACTACTTTTCCAAACACTGTATGCTTCCCGTTAAGCCAACCGCAGCCATCCTTTTTGGTTACAATGAAGAATTGAGATCCATTGGTATTTGGTCCGGCATTAGCCATGGCAAGTGTTCCGTAATCGATGGAAGCTTTGAGTTTACCAAGACTTCTCATTGGTTCGCAACCTGTTTTATCATAGTAGAAGTTAAAATCTTTTGTCATAATTGGTAAAGGAGACTGCTGCTTAATTGCCTGATTAGTAATCTCCATAATCTCTTCATCAGGATTTTCTGTAGAACGGATGTATGGTGCAATCACTTCTTCGAACATACGGAATGCATGTTCCTGATCAGTTATTTCTCCACTGAGCGCTTCTCCCTGCTCATAGCATTCATCAGCAAATGTGTAACCAGGTCCACCTGTACCGGTTCCGAGAGGGCAGCCGCCCTGAATCATAAAGTCTTTTATAACACGGTGAAAGATCAGACCGTCATAGAATCTTCTTTTGGTCATTTCTTTACTTGTCGGATCTGTAAACTCTTTTTCGCCTTTTGCCAGTTCCACAAAATTCTTAACTGTTTCCGGTGCAGTCTCAGGCATGAGCTTTACTTTGATTTCACCATAATTCGTTTTAATAATCATTTTTACCTTTCCTTATATGTTTGTAATTTTAAATTTCCGTCTTCAAGTACCAGATATGTCTGATGTTTAACCCAGTCTCCCGAGTTAGCATATATACCTGACTTATACTCTATGATCATCGGTTTATGAGAATGCCCGAAGAATACAATATCGCATTCCTTGAGAAACTGCTGAGCAGAATACTTTAAGCCATTTTCTTTCCTTATTTCCAATTCTTTGGGGTGTTTTACATTCCTGCTGGATCGGGACATCAGCATTCCCAGTTTCAGAGCAAGATCAGGATGCAGCAGTTTGAAAACACGTTTCACGAATCTGTTACGGACTATCATTCTGAACAGCTTATATCTGCTATCACTTGCTGTATAAATATCACCATGGGTGGCAATAATCTTTTTACCATCTATTTCTGTTTTATAAATATCAGTCTCTACCTGAAAACCAAGTTCCTGTTCCAGAAAATCCGAGAACCAGAAATCATGATTACCGGCAATAAACACGATCTTACAACCGGCATCAGTTATATCTGCCAATTTACGCAGCAGCTGGAAATAACCTTTGATAATCACGGTATCCCACACGCACCATAAATCAAAAATATCTCCGTTAAGAATCAGCATATCCGCATCTTCCTTCACAAGATCAAGAAATCCCAGAACTTTTCTGTGTCTTTCGCTGATTTCTTCATTTTCAACAAATCTGTAATGCATATCTGAAGCGATGTATACTTTCATTAATTCACCATCATGTAATAAAATATATTCAAACCCATTTGCAAAGCCTTTTCCCTGACTGACCAAGGATCTTTATGCACTCGTTCAGACGCCCAGCCATCACTGATATTTGCTTCATAAGTATATAAAACGAGTATTCTGCCATTATCATCGAAGATTGCGAACGCTTCCGGTCTCTTATCATCGTGTTTATGGGTCTTAGGTAAACCTTTAGGGAACTTGTAATAACAACTGAATAACTCATGATTAGCCGGCAGCTCCACAAACTCTCGTCCCGGGAAAACTTTTTTAATCTCCCTTCGAAATGACTTATCCATACCGTAATCATCATCAGCATAAAGAAAACCACCATTCTTAAAAAACTTCTTCAAATTTCTTATATCTGCGTCAGAAAAACTGACGTTACCATGCCCGGTCATAAAAACAAATGGATAATCAAACAGTTCTGCACTTGATGGAGTCACATTTATGAGTTCTTCAGAAAGATTTGTCTGTAGTTCATTGTTAATATATTTCGCCAGATTGGGAAGCATATCCGGATCGTTATACCAATCTCCTCCTCCGTCATAGTGAAGACGAGCGATTGAAAGACAGAACACAGGGCTTACATTCAAAGCTGTAATAATTAATAAACATACAATTTTTCTCATGTATTACTTATTTGTATTATCCTTGTTATTGTCAATAATTAATGCACAGATTAATAATTAATTGCTGCAGCAATTAGAAGATCTTCGTCTTTTTGTAATAGTCGATTCAATTTCAGATTTCATCAGATGACAATCTCGGAAATTTTATAGTATCAGCAAGGGGACAAGATTATTTTTTGCTTTTTCGTGACTTAGGCACTATTCCATAGTGTTCTGCTGTACATTCAGGACATAAACCATGACTAAAATCCAGGGCATAGTTTTTCCCGAAATACACTTCCATGGGCTGCCAGTTGCTGCTCTTCCTGTGGTCAGTTCCGGGAACCTTGATCTTAAAACACTCTGTACACATTGTAAGCTCACTCAGGAACTTAGAATTAACAAGTTTGTGTGATATAGTTTTGTTAAGTTTAAATTGCTTAATCCCCTGTTTGATTATAGGGTGCATCTTCTCGTAACTCATAGGTTTTACCAGAAAACGAAAGATATTACCTTCATTAACAGCACGCATAGCTATATCAAAATCGGGACCACCTGTATTTATTATCAATACGGTTTCGTTCGAAATCTTTTTCGCTTCGGAAGCAAATTCAAGCCCATCCATCCCAGGCATCATATAATCCGTAACAATAACAGAGTATTGCTCCCTGTCTTTCATTTTCTCCAGAGCTTCAAAACCGCTTAAAGCAGTATCAACATGATACAGCATACCGAAATGTCTTCTATAAGATGCAAGTATATTCGGTTCATCATCTACAAATAACAACCTGTTCAACATTCAATTTCCTCACTTTCAGCAAACTCATTGACAGATTCCGTCAATTGTTTATCTTCCAGCATTTTTTTATTAATATTTTCTTCTTTATCAAGTAGCACACCTGCCTGTTTATTGGCAAGATAATTTGCTATCTGGAGTGATGTTTTTTCCTGACTTTGCATAAATGGGATACCATCGTATTCATGATGTCCGGCAACTGCATCAACTACTATTTCAGGGATTGCCCACATTTCGAGAAGATAAGCGGCAACCAGTTGATGACTAACCCCCAGCTTATTCATTTCATTCTCATACCTGGTTGTGTTTTTGTTTGCAGCAGTACTTTTTGAGCTGGGATACTCATCTTTAAATTCGCAGGCAAGTACTAGTTTGCCAATATCATGCAGCAGCCCCGCAATAAAAATATCATCCAAAACATTCTTGCGAACCATCTTGAACATTGCGAATTTCTTTGCGAGAGATGCGACTTTAATTGAGTGATTCCAGAGTTGTTCATAGTCAACTTTAAGATTGTTTTCATTAGAATAGTGTCGAAATATCTGCATAGACAAAGCAAGATTCTTTATCGTGTTAATTCCCAGAAGATTGACTGCCTGCTGAGGATTAGTTATACGCTTAGACAATCCGAAAAAGGATGAATTCACCAGTTGAAGAATCTTGGATGACATTCCGATATCCCTTCCAATAATCTCCCCAATTGTCTTCAGAGAGTAGTCTTTATTCTTAAGTTCTTCCTGTATTGCTTGATACATCTCTGGTAATGATGGTAGAGTTTTGATTGTTGTTATCTTTGCCAACACCTTCCTGTCTGCGATCAATTTCTTAAATTTTATCATTCTTGTAACTTTTTGCAGCAACCCATCTATACTGAAAGGTTTGGTATATAATTGATGTGCACTCTTAATAGCGTTATAAGAAAGCTCATCATCGGAAAAAGAAGAAAACAGAATTCTGATGATATGTGGGTATTCCTCTTCAACATAGTTCAAAATTTTCAATCCGGTAATACCTTTCATTACGTGATCAGTTACAACAACGTCAAAATCATGACTGTTAATAATATTGATTGCCTCCACCCCACTGGAAGAAAACTGGAATTTCCAGTTTTCAGGATAATTGAATAATCGCCTTCTTATAGCTGCAAGAGTATTTCTATCATCATCAATAAACAAAATAGATATATCCATTTACTCCTCCAGTTCTTCCCAGTTCACAGGAAGATGAATAATGAATTTAGTCATCTCCTCCACTGATGATACAGCTTCAATCTTACCTGCATGATGCTTTTCTATTATGTTCTTACACAGCGATAATCCCTGTCCTGTCCCATATCCTACATTTTTGGTAGTGAAAAAATTTTTGAACATTTTATTAAGCGTGCTCTCATTAATTATAGGACCGTCATTTTTAATCTCAACATTTATCCATTCGTAGTCCCAACTCGTTGATATGTATATATTCCCTTTTCCTCTCAAGTCAGCATCTTCATTGATTGCATCTATTGCATTGTTGATAATATTGGCAAATACCTGATTCATCTCACTTACATATCCATAAAAGTCTGGGAGTGCTTTATCTAAGTCAAAATGAATATCAATGTTGTACTTCCACTTGTTTCTCATCAGAATTATAGTCATTCTAAGCATTTTGTTCACATCTATCAGATTCTTTTCGCTCCAGCCCGGGTGCGAAAACTCTTTTATAGCTTTGATGATGTCTGTAATTCTGGTAAGACCTTCCACTGTATGATCAGCAGCCTCAGGAATTTCACTTCTGAAGAATGCAATCTGTTCATCTTCAAAAACAGATTTCAGATTATCATCAGAGTAAAAATCGTTAGCCTCAAGAATCCTGATCAAAGCAGAGAAACGATTGAATCCGTTTTCCATAAACTTAACATTATCCGACACATATTGAAGAGGTGAATTTATTTCATGTGCGATCGAAGATGTCAGTTTTCCAAGAGTCTCAAGCTTTTTCTTCTGGATAGTTTTGCTTATATTATCCTGCACTCTACCGGTATCCACTGCAATAACCCTGAAAATCCCCTTATTCTGCCGCACTTCCTTGCAGAAAATCTTGTACGTTCTATTCTCATTTTCTTCTTGAAAAGTGAATTCTCCAATTTCTATTGGATAATCCGAATCTTCACACTCCGATAATGACTCAACCAATTTCCCAGCATTTATCTCTCCGAAAATATTATCAAATCTTTTGGGAGCACCCTGTAAATTCTGACAGAAAACATCCTCAGCAGTAGCATTATTGTAAATCACATCCAGATTCCTGTTTACAAGAAATACAGAATTCTCGGAACAAGCCAGTTCATCATCAATTATATATTTTGCTGATTCAGCCATTTTTCCCCCTCTTCCTAAGGAAAAATTAACTTATATTCTCAATTCTCATAATAGATTTTTCGATTAAGCACATTTTATTTCTGTTTTCACCTATTTTCAAAAGGTATTCATTATATAGGTATGGTAAATCTGTTTTGAAATCTCGATAGTTGGAAAACAGAATAAGATCAGTTTCATTAGTAGTAGTTAAATCGAATATTTCGTTAAAAGAATAGTAATTACTGATACTTTTCATATCCAGGTCATCTGTGATGATCACATTATCAAAATCAAGCTGTTTTCTCAATAATCTGCCCACTGCGGGAGATAAACTGAATGGTAGTTCCGTATCCAGATATTTATTGTATACGTGAGCTGTCATAACCATTTCGAGCAGTCCATCTTTAATTGCCATCTTATACGGCAACAGTTCACTTTCATGCCAGGTTGCAGAAACATCTGTAAATCCAAGGTGACTGTCATCTCTTGAGCTGCCGTGTCCCGGAAAGTGTTTATATACACATGTTACATTATTTCTTTTGTGCTCTCTTACACAAATTGATGCCAGTTTGTGAACAACTTCTGCATCCTTGCCAAAGCTGCGCTGAACTTTTCCAATAATCGGACAAGCAGGATTAATGTTCAAATCAACAACAGGAGTACAATTGATATTTATTCCAGCTTGATTAAGCTCATACGCCATTGAATTGTAGATAGCAGAAACATTTTCAGGCAGTAGCTCAGCTACTTCCTCTGCAGATGGATAAGCTCCGTAATCTCCAAAAAACCTCTGAACCTTTCCACCTTCCTGGTCAACAAGCACCAACAACTTCTGATCTGATAATTGATGACATTGTCTGATGAAGTCAAGTTTTGCAGGAGTATCAAGATTAGCCTTGTTTACAAGTATCCCACCTATCAGTTTCTGTTGTATGAATCCTGAAACTAAGTCCTGATGTTTATCATTATCAAAACCAATAATTAATTTTCTACAGCCTTTATCTATTTTCATTCATATATACTGATAGATTTTCTGGCAATCTCGGCATACTCCAGAACATCACTTAGCATAAGATATTCCTCATAGTCCTTTACCAGATTGATAACAAGCACTTTACCTTCATGTATCTTAATCTTTTCAAGCATCACAATGAGAGAGCATCTTCTTTTCACTGCTCTTTTTCTGTTTTCGGTATCAGTGTTATAAGACAATTCAAGGTGTGTGTGGAAACCATACTGACTTAATTCATGAGCAGTCTGAAGTAGTGTAAGATCGAGTTCCTTACAGTCAGAGCACAGATAAACCCTGAATTCAGGTTCTTCCATGTGAAACAGACGACTTTCATTCATAACATCAAGCAGGTTCTCCATGTTGATAGAAAAAACAACAGCAGGTAGTTCACGTCCAAGAATTTTCTCTGTGATTTCATCGGTTCTTCCACCACCACCGATAATCCTCTTTTGCCCATTGATATTAGTTACAATATTAAATACAACATCATTGAAAAACAAAAGAGACTTACTTATATGATGATTTTCTGTATAATCTATCATTAGGTTAGTCAGAGCTTTTCTAGTATAATTGTAAATATCCATGCAATCATGACAAAGTAATCCATCGAAATCCGGTGAATCTTTCGGGAGTTCCTCACAGATATTTTCATTACACACTTCCAGTTTTTTCTCTGCGGAGTATTTCTTCACTTCACTGACAAACTTTTTCCTGCAATCACCGCACCCGTATGTGGATATTTCTATAGATACATTGGGAATCCTGAGACGCCTGGCAATTAATTCTCCTATCTGTATGAGCTGAACTGTGGTCATGGGAGAGTCATGTCCAATAATTTCAAAACCAAACTGATGAAGCTGCTTATACCTGGAATGTGAATGTTTTCTGAACACCGGACCATGATAGAATAGTTTCTGTATCTCCTTCTGTGCCATATCGACAATACTCGATTTTAGAATGGTAGTTGTTGACTCCGGTCTGAGACATATGTTTTCCCGGTCATTTAGAGAGTAAAACATTGAGTCAAACTTCTCATCATCCACTTCTTCCTCAAAATACGATTTTCTAATCAGGTTCTTGTCCTGCAGTATAGATGTTCTGATTTCATCAAAACAAAACAGGTCAGCTACTCCGTGAATCACATTCTCTATGTATTTCCATTTACTTACTTCATCCGGTAAAATATTATGCAACAAGTTATCATGTTCCATATCATCTCCATATTAGTTCTTATAATCTTTCAGAATCCAGGATACAGCAAATGGTTCAGCAGTAAATTTTGCTTTTACGGGTATTCTGTTTTCGTCGTCTGTAAACCAGAAGTATAAGTACCTCTTGTGGTTTACAATATTGCTTGTCAATAAATCGGATTTTTCCTTTTTCTTATCATCTACCGGTTTAAACGACAGTTCGTATTTACAGGTCATTTTTTTTCCTAGACAGCTCTTTACCTTTTCTTTATGCATAATTCTGAAGTTTACTTGCCAGTTTTTACCTGCTGCATCAACCATGAATCTGCCACTATCAGTATTCAAATGCCTCAGATGCATAAGGGATGAAAAAAAATCCCTGCTGTCGGCAAAAATCCTGTAGTTTATTTCTTCTCCTGTCTTATGGTCTGTTCTCCGGGCAGTTTCAGTTTCCCTGTTAAACTCAATCAGTCTGTCTTCAGTATATCCGTTTTCACTGATTATCTTTCTGTATGTCACAGGCAGGAGAGCATCTCTATATCTAATTTTGTAAACATTATCTACATCGTACAAAGTTCCTGCAATACCGGTTGATTTTGCTTCAATAACTATCAGAGAATCTTCAGTTTCATTATTATACGATATATCTATTACACTCAGACCAAGATACTTTATCTTGTAGTCCAGTTTTTCACTATACAGTAAACTTGAAAAAACTATCAGAGACAATACAGTTAGTAATAACAAGAATCTAATCTGGAGATTCATCAGATATTAATCTCATTTTTATTGAATTTATCCTGTTGTCTTCGACCTTCAGAATGGTAAATTCAACAGAGTGTTCAATCGAAAATACCTCATTCTCATCAGGCACTTTGTTAAACGAAGAATAGAGGAAAGACGCAATATTATCAAAATCATCATCAATATCAAGATGGAATTTCTCGTTGATTTCAGAGACAGGAATCATTCCGTTTATAATATATTCAGACTCATCCAACTGGGTAATTATCGGATCTTCATTATCATGTTCATCCATAATCTCTCCGAACAGTTCTTCCAAAATATCTTCCATGGATATCAAACCGGATGTTCCACCATATTCATCAACAACAACAGCAATGTGCACTTTCGTTTTTTTGAAGAAATTCAGCAGCTTATCAACTCCCATATTCTCTGTTACAATCAGAGGTTTTCTGAGTAATGTGCCGATTTTCTGCTTTTCGGACTGTAGAATAATATCCTTAGCATATACAAAACCGATTATATCATCAATATTCTTCTTGTAAATTGGTATTCTGGAGTGTCCTGACTCATTGATAGTGTTGATTAGATTATCCATTCCATCTGCAATATCTACAGCAACAATGTCTACGCGAGGTATCATTATTTCGCTTGCTTCTGTTCCTGGTAATCTGAAAATATTATCGATAATCTGTTTTTCATCCTCTTCCAGAGTATTATCTGTATTCTTTGACTGAATGAGGTTTCTTATATCCTCAGTAGTCATTACATCATTGGAGCTATGTGATTTCTTTTCTCTGGCAAATAAGTTGTTTATAAGCTCGAGTATTACAATTACAGGATATAGAATAATCTGAATAACTGTAATGACAGGAGATCCATAACGCGAAAATCTCTCAGGGTCAGTATAAGCAAACAACTTGGGGGTAAACTCACCGAATATAAGCAATGCAATTGTCATGAGAACAATTTCAACCGTTACAACAAGTTCTGTACTATCCGGGAAATACCTATCCTTGATATTAAGAGCAATAATTGTTGCAATAGTTGATGCAAACACATTTACAACTGTATTACCAAGTAGTATTGTAATAAGCAGCTTGCGAGGTTTCGCAATTAGTTTTTTAACCCTTTTGCCCGATTTTGAATCCTCTTTTTCAAGTTTCTTCAGGTGTATTTTATTTAACGAAAAAAAAGCTGTTTCCGAACCTGAGAAAAACGCAGATAATATTAACAGAAATATTATCCACAAATAATGTACGCCATCTTCCACGTGACTAACTCAACTCCTTTTTGTATTTTTTAAGTATCTTTTCTTTCAATCGCTTTTCCTTACTACGCATCACGTCAATATCTCTGCAATGAATATGATCATATCCTGCAAGATGAAGGAATCCGTGTATATATAAGATAACTAACTCATATAAAAGCGATTCTGTACCTTTTTGCTTGTCTGCAACTAAAATGTCAATCAGAATATCTCCAAGAAGTAAATCAAAGTCACTATTGAACGATAAAACGTCCGTACTTCTGTCAACTCCCCGGTACATTTTATTTACTGATTTCATGTAATTGCTTTCAGTAAATGTTAAATTCAGAATTCTCCCTTTATCTATTTTCTCTGAATCAAACATAATATCTGTAATATCATCAAAAATATCTATACCCGGAATCGGTTCAATGTTCTCAAACACTATCTGCAGCATTATATCTCCTGTCCGGGATACTCAATTCTTTTATTATACACTCCCTTAAGAATAGGCAGCATATAGCTTTTAGCCACTTCCAGATCTCTCAGAGTAATTGGTGCTTCTGAAAGCTGCTTTTCTCTTATCAAACGGATAATGGTCTGATCAATCATATCTGAAAGCAAGGACTCTGTGTGGTCTTTCATAGATTTAGCTGTTGACTCAACAATATCTGCAATCATAACAAGAGCAGCTTCTTTAGATCTTGGTTTTGGACCGAAATATCTGAATTTATCAGCATTGAATGGCTTATCGGATTTCTCAGCCTTATCCAGAAAATATTTAATATCGGCTGTTCCATGGTGCTGTGCAACAATGTCTATTACAGCTTGAGGAAGCATATCTCTTTTGGCTTTTGCTATCCCTCTGGTTACATGCTCTCTTATTCTGACAGCGCTTTCTTCGGGATCAAGTTTATCATGAATCTGCGATGCCTGTGAGTTGTTCTCAATAAATATTCCTGCCTCATCTATTTTTCCGATGTCATGATAGTAGGACCCGATTCTGGCAAGAAGAGAATCGGCTTTTATCGCATCTGCCGCACTTTCTGCCAGATTACCTACTATAAGAGAGTGCGAATAAGTCCCTGGTGCATATTCAGCCATCTGACGCATCAATGGATTGTTGAGATCAAGAAGATCCAACAGTGCTTGTCTGGAAGCAATCAACAGTTTTTTTTCCAGATGAGGAACGAGAACATATATTGCAAACAGGGAAATCAGAATTGAAACAACTCCATAAAGAATATAGTCCAATGTAGCCTTCATACCCGAGAAGTTTATCAGAGCCATTAGTATCTGCAATGCAATGAAAAGAAAAATTACCTTAAGAAACTCATTGGCAAAGGAATACCTGCTGCGAGAGGAGTTCTTTAATAATATGGTTACCATTACTGCTACAAACATAGGATAAACTGAAGAACAATTCCAGCCGATAAAAGGAATTGCTGTCAGAAGATGGATAAACGAGAATGTCAATCCAAGCAAGGGACTTATAATTATACTGACCAGAATAGGAGAAAAAATAAACGGGATAGTAATCACTGCTGAATCAAAGAATATGTGGAAAATGATGGTCGCAACAAGTGAGAATGTCAGAATGATCTGAACAAGCAGCCATCTTGTTCTGTCAATATACAATGAGTTAAAGTATTTTTTGAATAACTCGCTGAAGATCGAAAGAAGCAGGAAAACATAACAGAAAATACCCAACAACGTGAATATCCTTTGCGGTTTATTTGTAACCTGCTTTTTAGATGCCTGAGCTTCTCTTAAAGCAATCAGTTTTCTGTATTGTTCTTCGTCGATTCTCTGGTTCTTGCTGATAATCTGTTCGTCTTTCAGAACTCTGCCGGATACAGTACTTATATTCCTGAGAGCTTCTTCTTCAGCAAGTTGATTGGCTTCTACATCCTCTGAAATGTTATGTATCAATATAAGAGTTAGAATCTGATCAATATGGCGAAAACTACGTACACCTTTATCGACAACCTTCTCAATAGCTTCCTGCAGCGAATACAATTGCCTTAGTTTATACTGCTTTACATTGCCGTCTCTGTTAAGATAAATTTCTTCCTCAGGATAACTGTCTGAGTAGATACCAATCTCAAGTATCTTTCTTGTCTCCTCAAGAAGAAAGTTATACATTTTCCTTCTGGTTTCATCGTCTTTCAAATACCGTACAGCATCCTCTGAGAGTCGGAAACCAATCTTCTGCAGCCTGGATTTCATGTCGGCGGCATTCACTCCGGCAGTATTTAACTCGAGAATCTGATTGAAAAGATAATTCAAATTATTGATAATATTGTAATTAACATCGTCATCAATTTTGTAGATAATATTCAAAGATTCTCTGATTTTTTCTCGTTCTTCTTCTAACTCGTTTTTCGATTTGTATACTGAAAATGTAAAAGGGGCTATTATCGTCTTTTCAGAAATTTGTCCGATTTCGTAAACACCTGACCGGTAATTGCTTTTGAACGGACTAAACAGGAAAAAAGCTCCGGTAATGGTAAATGCCGCTATTAATAAAGTGTATAGTCTGAAATTTTTCGTATTCATATAAGATGAGAAGCCTCTCAAAGAGAGGCTTCAATATATTTAAGATTGATTAATCTCTAGGAATTCTGAAAACCTGATTTGGGTAAATAAGGTTAGGATCTTTAATCTGGTCCTTGTTTTCACGATAAATCTTTGGCCACTGTGCACCACTTCCGTATACTTCAGGATAAGATGCAATACGCCATAAACTTTCGCCTTTATAAACTTTCCATGAATATGGTAATCCACGAGGTATATTTAAAACCATTCCAACGTTAAGAACGTTAGGATCTTTGATCTGATCTCTGTTTGCTCTATAGATAATTCCCCATTTTTCAGGATCGTTGTATATAAAACTATATCCTGAAATCTTTGAAAGGAAATCACCTCTTTCAACTGTGTAGTTATCAAAATAGTATTTAGGTCTTGCATTCTGAAGGTTAGTTTTAAGGCCTCTGATTTTGTTATCAAGGTCTGAGAATGAAGCTCTGAAATCAGGAATCTTAGCTACGTTTGAATTTTTGTATGTTTCGTATTCTTCGATAAGTTCTGTAATAGCCTTTTTGTAGTTCCAGATTTCTGAATCTGATAAGTTATTCCAGTTATCGATTTTTCTATTATATTCATCAATTCTTCTTCTTACACCAGGAATATCAGATTTGCTAACACCAAGAATGTTGATAATTTCATCATATTCTTTGTCGTATTCTGTGTCTGTTTCAGCAAGTTGTTTATCAAGTTCATCAATTTCTTTTTGGTATTTCTCTTTATTGGCAATAGCATCTGATTTTCTTTGCTGCAGATCTACCATTTCATTTTCAAGACGTTCCCAATAGCTCAATCTTTCTTTTTTACTCAGACTTTTGTAATCTTCTTCACTGAGATAGGTAACTTCGGCATTAATTAATAATGGCAGAACCATAATGGCAACCAAAAACATTAAGGTGATTTTTCTCATTTTCCACCTCCGGTTCTGATTAACTCATCTTTATAATCTTTAAGACTCTTAAGTTCTTCCTGTTTTTTCCTTAATTCCTGTTCTTTCATTGTCTTTTCTTCTAAAAGCTTATCCGCTTCACTCTCAGCAGCTTCTGTAGCCTGAATAGTCTGATTTAAATCAGCTTCAGACACAGGAGGTGGTTTTGGTGTACATGCGGAAAGTACAAATGATACAACAAAAACCAGAATTACAAGTAACGCAGTTGTCTTTCTCATTCGAATCTCCTTTAAGTAATAATATTCTATAGTTATTTATTTTTAACTTTCTTCTTTTGTCAAGATATAAACATAATCAAACCTAAGCATATTTTTGGTTATTAAAGTCAGTTTTGCTAAAATTAATATTTTCCACAGAAAATCACCTTCAGCACTGACTAAATCCCCGATTATACAAAGCTCTCATTATATAAGATTTGCAGGGTCTACATCTATAGTAACCTTTATCCCTGCATGTAATTTCAATTTTTCTTTCAAGAAATTTATAAAAATGGATATACGACTCACTGTCTTAGATTTAACCAATAAATGATACCTATATCTGTTGTGAAGCTTTGCAATCGGCGCTTGTACCGGACCCAGAAAAATCAGCTGGCTATCGTTATACTTTTTTGAAAAACCCTGAATAAACTTCTCAACTTTTTTAATCTCTTGCAATAGCAATTCATTCACCTCACAAGTAAATATTATTCTTGCAAGCTTACTGTACGGAGGATAGTGTAAAGCACTTCTGTTGCCCAGTTCATGCTTGATGAATGACACAAAATCATTGTTCTTTATCATTTTTATGATAAAGCTATCCGGATTATAGGTCTGCAGAATAATTTTACCTCTGTCCTGTCCTCGTCCTACTCGTCCTGTGACCTGAGTCAAAAGCTGAAATGCTTTCTCCTCGGCACGAAAATCAGGTACATTTGTCAGATTGTCAACATTTATAACACCCAATAACGCCAGATTTGGAAAATGAAGCCCTTTAGCTACCATCTGAGTCCCAATCAATATATCAACTGATGAATCTTCCATTCTTTGAATAAAACTCTCATAAGCCTTTCTTGTAGTAACTGTGTCAGAATCGATTCTAAGAATCTTAGACTCGGGAAAATATGCCTGAACACGTGCTTCAACTTGCTGTATCCCCGCAGCTCCATACTTAAGTATGCGTGATTCGCACTCGGGACATACATTTGGTGCTTTCTCATGCCTACCGCAATAGTGGCATTGAATTGATTCATCATGCTTGTGGTACTTCATGCTTACATCACAGTCTGTACATTTTACAATATGACCGCATTGAGTACACTGCACGAAATTAGCATACCCTCTTCTATTTTGAAACAGCAAAACCTGCTTACCGACTCTCAGAGTTTTATCAATTTCATCACGAAGCACTTTTGTCAGCAGTTCATCATCCGAATCTTTAAGACCTGTAATAATCAATTCCGGTGCTTCAGTGCAAAAGGGTTTCTCAGTCAAGGACAGCAACTCGTATCTTTTATCTACAGCGTTTTTCCAGCTTTCCAGCGATGGTGTTGCACTGCCTAATACACAGACAGAGCTCTTCATCTTTGCAAGCAGTACTGCAAGATCCCTGGCATTATAGCGAGGTGTATTCTCCTGCTTATATGTGTTCTCATGCTCTTCATCAACAATAATGATACCCAAGTCTTTGACTGGTGCAAACAGAGCACTTCTGGCTCCAATGACAATCCTTGCTTTTCCACTTCGAATCTTTTTCCATTCTACAACTCGTTCTCTCAAAGTCAGAGCACTATGGATAACTGCAATATTGTCCTGGAAGTAAGCATAAAAGCGACCTATGAATTGTGGGGTAAGAGATATTTCCGGAAGCAATACGATTGCAGATTTTCCTGATTTGATGACTTCCTGCACACAATAAGCATAAATATCTGTCTTTCCACTTCCTGTTACACCATACAGTAAATATGGCTTAAAGATTTCTGAATCTATCCCTTTTTTTATCTGCTCAAATATTTTCGTCTGAGCAGCTGTCAGTGTTACTGAGGAATAGTCCCTTATATCACTCCAGATGTTCTGTTGAAGCTGTTCTTTCCTACTGTAGACTTCAATCAGCCCCTTATTACGTAAACCCTTTATAATAGAATAACTGTAATCCTGAGCAACAGCAGAAACAGCAACATCTTTTTGAGGAGAAGATGCTAATTGCTCATAAAGCTCTTTTTGCCTGTGAGGTAAGTCATCTTTACAGCTACCAATCAGCCTGATATAGTTCCTGAACTTGTCTTTTACCTTTTTGTCTCTGACATTCTCAATTTCAACCAGATCGTTTTCTTCGAGCTTCTCCACAAATGAAATAATATTTGAAACCGATGTTTTCTCTTTCAGTTCTTTGATACTAATCCCTGAATTCTCACTCAATTGATTGTATATTAGTTTTTCATCTTTCGTTGCAAATAATTTTCTCTCAGTAGTTTTGAGAGATACTTTTCTGTTATATGTTACCTGCATACCAGCCGGTATCATTGAGAAAAGCGACATTCCCGGAGGTGCATGGTAGTACTTGCTCATCCACTCAGCTATTTTTATACCTTCCGAGGAGACAACCGGATCTGTGTCCAACACTTCTATAATCGGCAGATATCTTATTGTCTTTCCTGTATCCATAGGTTCGGAAACTTCGGACCAGACAATTCCGGATATTAAACGATTATTGAATCTCACAATCACTCTACAACCAGCTTCTATATTTACTGAGGCTGTATATGTATATAAGTTTGATACTTTGACCGGCAGTGCTATATTATAATAGTAATTCATAAAAAAAAGCCCCTTTCGGGGCTGATAATTATTATTGTTTCAAGAACTTCATTCTTGTTTCATATCTACGATTCTGCTCAACCCTGATTCTCCAAGTCAGAATCTGCTTTTCAGCTTTCTGCAGGAACTCAGGTGTAAAGAAGCTTCCTGATTCAGGGAAGATTTCAACCATCTCCACCAAATCTGTATCTTTATTGATATAGAGCACAAACCTGATTGTACCATACATTTCAGCAATTCTGCTTTCGTTTCTGTACAATCTGTTAAGTCTTCTTTTGTATGCATCAACAACTTTTTCAATACGAGCTGATGCTGTTTTTTCTTCAGCAGACATTTCCTGAATACCTACGCCTTCAACTCCAAGAGTTTTAAGCCCAGAGAAACGTCCCTTAATACTTGCAAGTTCGGCAGTACTTTTAATTGAAACATATCCAATTTCTTCTGCACCTTCACCAACTTCGTCACTGCTGAGTACTTTATAGCCTTCTCCACCGCTTACAGATTGACCTGCGAGAATTTCTTCAAGTCCGGTAGATCCGTCTAATCCTGAGTCTCCACCTTTTTCATCAAACTGTTTAGCAATATCGACTCTACTCTTAGTTTGTCTAAGATTAGCACCTTTGGCAGTTGTCACGATACCTGATGAAGTAGTAACTTTGAAAACCTGTGACATATCAACAGAGTTATCATCAAGGTTACCTGCATCATCTTTAATATCATTCATTGCCGAACCGAATATATTCTTCATACCTTGTTCAAGGTTCTTTTCACCTTCTTCAACCTGTTTAGCTGCTTCTTCTTCAGTTTCAGCTTTTTTCTTGAAGCCGCTGTTACTAGCAACTTCTTCAGGTTGTTCAACTTCTTCTTTTACCTCAGGCTGCATTTTCATTAGATGAGCCTGTTTCTGGGCAAGTTTATCTCTAAATGTATTCACCACTTGTGGTGGCTCATATGTCCTATGCATTACAAAGGTAGTAACACCTAAAATGAGGAATGCTATCGTCATGAAAGCTACCGTCACTTTATTTTCGGCATTAAGTCCTTCATGTTTTGAGTACTGACGTATAAGAAGTTTTTCAGTATGAGTATAAACAACAGTATAAGGTTTCTTGAAAAAGTAATGGATTTCCCAGTCACCGGAAAATTTTATAATACCCGTTGTAGCCGTATCGTTCAGTATCAGAGAATTCCCCTGAAGCATCTTCTTTCCTTTGAGGTCCTGAGGAGATAATGTTACATCACCTTTCATTACGATGAGTTCCATACCTTTTCTCAGGTTCATAACAAAGGATGGACCCTTCTTTTCTATGAGTTTAAATTTACTAGGGAAAGACCTGTCCAGAATCTGCCAGAAGAGATATTCATTAGAACCAATAAAAAAACTGTTCTTGAAATCTCTGCCAGAGTTCACATAACTATGTACCTTTCCTTTATAAACCAACTCAAGCCATAATATTTTATCACTCATAATTTCACCTACGAAGTACTTCCTCTATACTTATCAGTCAAGTTTGACTCATATAGTGTTGAGAAATATATATTTACGTATCCAGCTTTCCCACTGACCTTGAATAATTCAGTAACATAAGAGCATTTCACACTTTTATCAACCTGAAGCAAAATACATGGAACTGCATCATTGTCATTGTCAATTATACTTTCTTTATCCAGTAATAAATGACCTTCCAATGCCTTTCTGGTTGAAGGATTATTCATAAGATCATCAAGTGAACCGACGTAAACAGCATCCATTCCATACAGAATCTGATCAGGGTATACTTTAATAACAACTGTACGACCATCCTCTATAAGTTGTTCATTGGTTGCAGTAGGAGGAAGAAGCATACTTTTGGGCGGTTTGTTTTTAGCTGCATCCATAGATACATTTTTTAGCAGGAACACGAGAAGGATTGTCAGAATATCAATCAAAGATGTGATATTCAAATCTTTCCTTTTTATTCTCTGCCTTTTTGATGATTTAAATTGATCCGCTTTCATATCATTCTCCTTTGCTGCTTACTGTTTTTGAATGAATTGTTCAACCGCAGATTCATAGTTTATTGAAGGAAACTCATTAACTTTACAAACATCCACAGATGCCATCAGTGCGTCAAAGTTAACATTTCCTGCAGCAAGAATAGTGATCTCATTCTGATCTTTATTCTTCTTCTTAAACTCTGCAAGCTCTTTATCCAGTTCAAATAAATTATAACGTTGAGTTACAATGGTCGCAGAAGGATCAATAACTGGTATCTTTTTTACCTTTGAGTTATCGTCATTGTAAATTATCTCAAATCTGTCCTCAAATATTGCAAGTTTCAAGGTCTCAATTTTATCTTCTTCTTCTTCTTCTTTCTGTTCTTCATTTCCTTGAGCAGCATTATTTGCAGACATTTGTATCTCAACCATAGCCATTTTTACAGTAACTGTTATAACAAGCAGCATTGGGATAATAGTAATAAACAAGTTCATAATTGGAATCAAGTTCAGATCTTTACTTGTAGCCCGAACAATTTTCCTTGAACCTGATGGTCCCTTATACATTTATTGCTCCTTATTTTTTAATTGAGTTACTAATCTCATTTACAATTTTTACACTGTATTCATCAATTTTGCTGACGATAGTTGTAGCTCGTCCTTCAAGGATACCTTTAAAGAACATAGTTGGAATAGCAACAAGAAGTCCAAAACCGGTTGTACCCATAGCTTTCGCAATACCACCGGTAAGAGCTGAACCCTGCTCAGATTCACTAAGTGAAGCCAAAGCTGAGAACGCATCGATAAGACCGGCGATTGTACCGAGAAGACCAAGAAGTGTTGCAACTTGACCAACAATATCAAACCAGTGTAAACCTGATGTAACTTGAGGAGCTTTTTGCATACCGGCTTCATTCAAAGCGTTTGCAAGTGATTCTTCAAGTTCAGCACCCTGTTTTCCTGCTTTCTTTGCATCATTAAATGCAAGAAGTCCATTCCAGAATACAAATCCGAGAATTTTGTCTTTGTGTGGCTGACATGTTTTTACTGCTTCATCATACTGTCCGTTTTTGATGAAACCTTTCAGTTTAAGGTAGAATTTTCCGGCATCAAGTTTTTCTTTAAAATAAAGGACACCAAATTTTACAAAAAACAGAACCAGTGATACTACTCCAAGAAAAGCGATTGGAGCCATCCACTCAATAGCGCCCATAAACAACGCAATTGGGCTAAACTCATCTGTATCAACCTTAACGTTTTGAGCGAACATTAATACTCCGGTAACC
The DNA here is from genome assembly GCA_942492065.1 of Cloacimonadales bacterium (SeqCode). Classification (GTDB taxonomy): domain Bacteria; phylum Cloacimonadota; class Cloacimonadia; order Cloacimonadales; family JAIOQZ01. The sequence continues at coordinate 464,567 of CALODV010000013.1, forward strand.
ATGAATAAAATGGTGAATAAAGTCTTTTTGACTTTAGGTGTCATTTCGACCTCCTGTTTTTATTAATATAATAATTTATTAGATTTCTTAAAATTCTCTATAGCATGCCTTTTAAGTCCAGCTTTTTTCGGAGAATCTTTTTTTCCAAGTAATGCAGAATTATCCGGTTTAAGATCTTCAACTTTTACTTCTTTTACTTCGTTACTTTTTAAAGTTGCTACGTTCTTATATTTATCCTTGATGCTCTTCTTAGTTTCCTGAGCATATAAGCCAAGCATAAACATCATTAATATAATTATTGTGATTCTTTTCATTTATCTTACTCCGGTTTTTTAACTGTGTATCTCATATCAAAGTATAATGATTTCCAACTTTCCCTACTAGTTACTTTTACAAGAATTGTATTCTCGCCTTGTTTAAACTGTGAGCTGTCCAGAATTACCGGACTAGGGAATACTTTGTTAAGATTTGAATCCAAGTCGATTGGGAACTCATACATTACTTCCTGTCCATTAATCCAGATCGATGCATACTCGTCTCCAACTACTTTGATTTCACCATCAAGAAACTCATGATCTACGTTAATTTTCTTCCAGAAATAAACAGAATACACTCTGGTAGAATCAGGATTGGGTGCCCAAATACCGATTGCATCAGATTCTTCAGCCGACATTCCTTCAATATTAACTTTGTAGAATACTGACAAATCTTTACCAGCAAAAGACCATGTAGAATCGATTTGAGCAATAGCAGGATCAATATCCTCTGCTTCCTTTGTCATCCAGGTAAAATCTGATACAAGCACTTTCTTCTCAGTAGTTCTGAAGTATTCAAGTTTGTCAGCATCATACTGAGCTGTCACGTTAGCTGAAAATTTCGATGTACTGGCAGGTTCAACCTTAAATACAAATGTGTTATTTCCTGCTACAATATTATCAAGAGTCTGTACTTTATATACGAAGTAGTTCTCTCCATCTATTTTTACAGAATCACTTTTCGCATGTTGAACATTCAAGATATTGTTATTAACAGAAATTTCTGCCTGACTCACTGCAACATAAGTGAATGTCACAATTTCCGGAATCATCTCAATATTGAGACTGTTCTTGTAGTAGTTAACAAAACCAGTATTAACTGACCACATTGGATACTTAGTACCACGCGATTCAACAGAGTCAGAAACTACTGCGGTTATCCAGTCTGTATTCAGTGAAGAAACTGCAAAATCAGCTCCCATGTCTATAGAATTAATCTTCCATGAGTTAACATCAGAGTCAGCATAAACCTTATCGGTCATTACGCCCCATTCAACAAGTTTATCATATGGGTGCTGATAATAATCATCTCTATAGTCCTTATTTTTATAGTAATTTTCATAAAGTTCCATGTAACGTGCAGCAGCAGTGTTCAATAGTTCCTGTCTGTAGGGAGCTACGTAACCGAATAGCAGTTTCTTGAACTCATTGTAGTGACCGACACCAGTATTTTTGGCTTCATTAGCATCCATTGACACTTCTGAGAACTTCTGAGTCTGTTCTAACAAGACTTCTGTAGCGTATTCATAGCAATAACCTATAGTATATAAGATTTTAGTTTCCTGCTCAGGTTTCATTTCATAGTTTCGTCCATCTACAAACAGTTTAGCTAGATCTTCTGAAGCTTTATCAGCATCCTCTTTTAATTTTTTAATACGTCCCTTGAAGTTCCTGCCGAATCGTGTGAGGTTATTAACCTTCAATAACTGCTGAGGAGTACGCTCAAGAAAAGAGCTGTTAACTCTATCGAATGTCCTGTCAAAATTATCGTAATAATTCACATAATCTTTCCAGTATTCAAAATCTTCATGAACTATATCAACTTTAATATCCAGATTTTCTTTCAGGTACTTGTTCTCAAGTCTCTTATATTCGAAAATCTTATCATTCATAGCACCAAAATCTTTCGTCTTAAACAGACTATCAGCTTCCATATAAATTTCTCTCAATTCTGAAGCAGCGATATTGCTGAGTAAGTTATTATTAGGATCTTTTCTATGAATGTACTGAGCCATTTGCTTAAATTCTTCTTCTTTGTTCTGATCTTTATATTTCTTGGCTACTTCAATAAGCATAGACATTGCCGCCGGGTGATCAGGATACTTTTTCTCAAAATCAAGACTGAGTTCTATCACCTTATCTTCATTACCAAGTTCACTGTAGAGTTTAAATGCCTGGAGATATAAATCTTCGCGTTTTTCTGTTCCAAGGTCCATTGATCGTGAGTTCTCATACAAATCCATATACATTTCAGCAGCAGTTTCAATATTCTTGAAAGCTCCTTCTTCGTACATTTTTATTATTTCAATATGAAGCTGATATGCTTCATTACTGTTTGGGTACAGCGCGATAAACCTGTATCTGAGATCTTTCCCCTGTTCAAGGTCATTCATAAGAGAATCTGCGATATCCCATGAATTTTTGTAATATGTAAGAACTTCAACTTTGTTCTCATCAACAGGTTTCGGAGTAATAAGCTCTTCTGAAAGACTTAACCAAAGATCAATCGCCTTCTGATAATCAGGCACCTGCTTATAGGTGTTAATTGCTTCAACTACAAATCCACGACTTTTCTTGCGATCTTTATCTTTATATCTGTCAGCAAGTTCAAGATAGCCTTCAGCAGACTGAACAAGATCACCGCCTGTTTTCAGTTTCTTAGCATTGCTTTGTATTGATGCATCAATATTTGTCCTGATCATTTCCTGATCTTCATTATCAGCAAGTGCAAGTGCTTTCTCGAAATACTCTCTTGAAAGTACAAATTCATTTTTCTTTTCGTTCAAAACAGCAAGCTGAAGGTATGCACGCTTCTTAACATTGTTTTCTATTTCCAGTTCGAGAAGTTTTTCGTAATCGACATAAGCAGAATCGAACTTAGCATTTTTAAATCTGATTTCAGCTCTGTTGTAAACGATTTTCGAAAGCAGGTTTTCTTTATCCATTTCTGCATATTTTGGGTTTCTCAGAATCTTTTCGAACTTGAGAGTAGCATCAACATACATTGAATCAGCTTCCTGCCTGGAAATACCGGTTGCAACTGTAGAATCAGGACCCTCATTGGCGGAAACATCAGTTTCATCCAAATCTTTTACTTGATTTCTAATTTCATCAATACAAAGGAAAATCCTGAATTCATTATCATAATAATTCTCATTTTCCGGGTATCTCTCATTCAAATTGATAAATGCTTCACGTGCTTTCAGGAACTCTTCCGGAGTTTTATTCATTCCGGCCATTGTGTAAAGAGCTTCAACATAATTCACATAATTATCATAAATATGCTTATCATACTTTTCATCTTTAAATTGCTGGAACTTCTCATATGAATCTGTAAGTTCTTTGTATTTTTCAAGCTTTACATACTCAGGGTCCTGAGCGAAAGCATTATAATATCTGTTAAACAGAAACTCGTAAGCCTCTCGGATAATTTTTAATTCACCTGATACATCTTTTGCTGCTGAATCAACATTAGTCTTGTACCAGTCTGAGTCTGTGTTATAATTTTCTACCAGACGAACTTTTTCTTTAATAATAAGGTCTTCCAGTTCTTTATCGCTTGCTGCTCTTGAGTTGGAAGGATTTCGAGTAAGCAGGACTCTTATTGAGTCTATAATAGCAGGATTCTCAGGAGACATGGGATATATTGATACATAAGCATTATATAAATCCATTGCCTGCATTGGAGAATTCAAATCTCTTTTGTATTCAATAGCTTTGTTCAGAATTTGCTTACCATACTTTTCATCAACAATCTGATTAAAAAGTTCAATAGCTTTGGCTGCAGCTATTGAATATTGTTCATAATTGCCGCCGTCAAACTCAACAAATGAATAGGCAAGGTTTTCTACTGCATCAACTTCGAAATATGTTTTCAGACGTTCATTTCCTTCTTTTCTGATTTTATCGAGAATGAGTGTAAAATCAGTAATTGATTCTTCGTACAAGCCACTTGCAAATTTAGCCCATGCTCTGTATGCAAGACCATAATCTTTATACTTTTCATCTTCAGATTTTTGAGCTAAATAGTCAAAATAAGAGATAGCTGTCTGATAGTATTTTAATGGTGACCTTGCATCAAGTGCCAGATTATAATATATATTACCAAGACGGTAAATTGCATCGTCTCTAAGATCAGAATTAGGCATCTTGAAAACTTCATTATAAGCGTCAACTGCCTCACTGATTCTGGCATTATCTTTTATAAGTCTTAAAGAATCAGGCCAGCTTTCAACATCAATACCTTCGGTGTAAAGGTTTCGGGTTCTGCCTTCATCTACACGTTGAGATTCAGCTTGAAACAGGTAGAAAGCTTTCTGGTACAAAACAACATCTTTATCAGTAAAATCAGGATCAATTTCAAGAACTTTGCTGTAGAGTTTTGCAGGTTTTAACGGATTATCAATACCATCGACCTGAGCACTGATTTCAGCAAGCTGAAAATAGAGGAACGCAAGGTCAGGTGAGTCCGGGTTTTCGTTTATAAAACTTTCAGTTTTTCTGAATAATTCCCGCTTGTAAGCATCATTTTTCTCTTTTCGTTTTGCTAATTCTTCATATGATGTCACAACTGACAACATAATATTACTGATGAAAAGGAATATTATTAGATAACTAATTTTCTTTCCCATTGATGTGCCTTTTAGTTTAATTATTCGCCTGATTGTGATTCAGGATTGTCTATTTTTTCATTAACAGATGATGCATTCTTGTAATCTTCCTGCATTAACTTGAATTCATCATCATATTCCTTAGCTCGTGCATAAAGAATATCTAATTTAGTAAAATTGTATCTCTGGTCTATTTCTTTCAGTCTATCCTGGAATGTTTTTATACGCTCTGAATAGCTAGCAAAAATCTTTGAGTTCTCGTCATCAAGAAGACTCTTCTCTTTCTTAACTCTTTTTGCCAGCACCTTGTTAAAGTTCTTAACAACTAGTTTTCTTGTGAGAGCATAATTCTCCTTGAGCAACTGAGCACTTTTGATTTCTTCAGTTATCACCTGCTGGATCAGCTCGGTAGAATCAACTTCACCAAACGAACTAACAGCTATAGATTCCAAAGCCTTTTTAAGATCATTCAACAATTCCTGATTCTTCTGTGCAGATGTTACAAGTCTGGTTTTGTTCTTCTTTTCGCCGTACTTTTCTATACTTTTATATGTTTCAACAACCTTTTCCATATAATAGACTTCGCTGTTAATAGCATAAGAAAGCTGATAGTCTTCCACGGTAAAGTTTTCCAGATTCGCAAGACTTTGAATCGTCTTAAACCTGACAATATCCTCATCAAGATCATCAATTAAAGCGTCCATAGCTTTAGGAATCTTTTTATTGGATGTTGTCTCAAGAACATGTATCATGTTTTCCATTTCATTAATAGTGCCGTTATAACTGAAGTATTCTTCTTCTAAGATAGCGAGTTTCAATATATCATCATCAGAAACACCCATTGTAATGTCGAGTAATGCATCACTGGATGTTCTGGCAGCATTGTTGAATTTTTCTAGTTTTTCAGCAATCTTCTTTCTTTGTTCCACATCCTGAGTCTGAGCATGTTGATCTTTAAGAACTTTAATTTTATCCATTAAACGCTCTTTGGTAACTAAAAGCTCTGAAATCTTCTCAGCATCAGTAATAGCATTCTGAATTTCTTCATCTGCACTATCCAGTTCACCTTGCAGCTGAAACATTACTGCATAAAGGTAACTTGCAGAATTGAAATAGTCTCCGGTATTAGGACCATCAAGAATATATTTAAGGTATCTTTGAGCTTCATCAAATCTGTTGTTTTTAATTGCCAGAAGGAAAAGCTCATACCAGAACTCATTAGAAGGTTCATCCTGGGTTAATTCATTGTATTTATCATAACAATAAATTGCCTTTTCAAAATCATTACGTTCCTGATACAATCGTCCTAGTGATAAATAAACATAATCTATGTTTGCTCCATTATCACCTTTATCATTAACATATTCCAGAAATTTTTCGATTGCATACTCTAACCCATATTCGGAATAACCTATTAGAGTCAACATCAAATCAGCTTTTTCCCCGTATACAGGAGAAGTTTTCAGTGATGTAAATATGGTTTCGGATGATGCAATGTCGCCCAGGTTGTAATAAGCATTACCAAGCCAGAATTTCTGGTTTTCGTCCTCGGTCCAGTTATAATGATTCTTATGGAGAGATATCAGTTCTCTATCCATACCGGTCATGAAATAAACATATTCCAACCAGTATATAGCGTCTTTTCTTTTATCTGTATTAGAAGAGTTTCCTACAAACTCCTCAAGTGAATATTGGGCACGGGTCAGTCTACCCTCAAGAATCATTATCCTTGCTTGATAATAAGCAATATATCCTTTGAGGTATGCAACATCTCCATATACAATATCTATATTATTCATCTCATCCTGTGCAGCCTTGAGCACTTTCAGCAGCAATACCTCATCAAGTACTGCAGCGTCTGAGTTAAATAATCTTGTTATGGTTGCCTGATCACCCTTTTCAGAGAGCTTTTTAACAACTTCTTTCTTCTCAGCAAGACGACTGAGCTGGTCAATCTCTCCACTGAGTTCATTCACTATTGCTGCCTCAAAAGATTGCTCTTGCTGAGCAAACATGTTAAAAGCAGCCAGTATAATAAAAAGACATAAGAAAACTGATTTAATTTTCATACTATTCTTCTTCTTCTAATAAACTCTTAATTGCTTCCAATTCTTTTTCTGCTTCTTTACGTTTAGCCCTAATAGCTTCAAGCTCTTGTAAAAGAGGATTTCCACCTGATTGTTCCTGAACTTCTTTTTTACCCTGTCTTACAGTACGTCTTCCTGAAGGTACTGATGATGTTGCTGTATTTCCTTCAACAGCATTTCTTTCATCATACTTCAATTCAGACCAGGTATCTACAGCGTATTTTACACTTAATGCGAATTTTGGATCACTTTCTACATCGTTGAAGACTTCTTCAAGTCTGTACATTCCAGCACTGATAGTCCACTTCTTAATTGAAACACTACCACCGATATTAAGGTTGTGACCGTCAATCTCAGCAAATACAGATGCAAGATCTGATACTTTTGCTTCAATACCGCCAAACAGTCCGTTAAATTTCTTGGAAAAATCAACGTTTCCAACAAATTTTCCCTGTCCAAGTCCGAGATGCATTACTGATTCAAGGTAATCAATACCAAAGTTCTGTAAAAATGGTACATCTGCCCATACAACAGATTTACTTATTACGAAATACCAAGAATTCTCAATGTAATCATCAATATCCTGATACTGATAATCTTCATTAACCGAATAAAGTTGGTTATCATAATAATGATTTCCCTGTAATGAATCTACTACCCAGTATTCTTCATCAATCATCTCATCTTCATCCCAGTCTCTGAAATCTTTTATCGGGGAAAAGAGGTTATTGATTCCAAATGCAATGGCAGGTCTGGACTCAGTTTCCTTGAAAAGCTGGATTTTAAAATTAGCAAGAAATTCATGATTTGCATCATAAATTAAAGCTAATTCAGCTCTGTCGTATAAACCGATATTGACCATACCGGCATAGGTGAAATCATACTGATCAGCATCAAGAACTATTTGACCTGTATCAGTACTGTCTTTTTCGATTCCATTAATTCCCTGACCACCTGAGCCAATGACGGACACTTCCATCATTTTATGTGGTAAAACTCTTGCAGAAGGAATATTAAATCCTCCCATGGACGTAAATGGAACACCATTCAGTGCTGCTAGCAAAAGCAAGACAACAAAAATCAAGAGCGTTTTTTTCATAATTATATTACCTCCAAAGGTTATAAAAATTCATTTTAATCTAATCTAAGTTTTATGATTTGACACTGTTAAGTCAAGTTATTTTTTTTGAGCATGGTCAAAAAAATCGGACAAGCCGGAGAAGAACTAGCCCTTACTTATTTAATTAATAAGGGTTACAAGATATTAGAACATAACTATTTCTCTAAATTTGGAGAAGTAGATATCATTGCTTTTCATCAAGATACTATAGTTTTTATTGAAGTAAAAACAAGAAAAAGCACAATCCAAAACGCTTTGTCAAGTATTTCTCCCAAAAAACAGAAAAAAATTTCCAGAACTGCTCTGACATACATCAGAGATCATCCGGACTTTTCATACAATCTAACCAGATTTGATGTAATAGCAATTATTAAAAAAAACAGTAACTGGTCAATAAAACACATTGAAAATGCTTTCTCACCAGCTACTGAAATTTATGATTATTATTAGTAAAAATTAATACTTCAATTCTGCTTCATCAAAGTTATCTCCAAAGTACTTTCTCCAGTTTCTTTCGATGTTTTCCGATGGGTCCTTGTCATTACTGCCATACATAAGCTTAAAGACTCCGTTTGAACTGGTATCGATAAATAAATAGACAGCGTTGACTCCACCTTGCATGTATACCCATTTTTCATATCTTCTGTTAGTTATAAGTATATCAGAATATGCGTCAAGATCGTCAGAACCATCGGTCCCGCTGTTTAGGGCTTTTATAGTTTCATCACGTTCAAACTCAGAAGGTTCTCCATATTTGATATAGATCCTGCCCATATCTGTTTCCCAACCATTGAGAATGCTTTGAAATCTTGTGTTGGCTGTATTAACTCTTTTCTTTATTTCATCTATAAAGGTCTGATCAAATCTCCTCCAGAACATCTCTATCTGCTTCACCTTACCTTCTTTTGTAAGATTTTCCCATTTCGCCGTGTCCTTCTGATCTGCAAAATAGTTGATCAGCTTTATCTCATCATCAATATCTGGAAAAAATCTAACGGAATTCACAACCATTTTAGCAAAAGCAATTTTTTCGGTTTTCTCGGAACTTTTACCCGTAGTTACGTTTGTAACTTTAACTTTCACATCATAACGGGCGACACCATCTGTAAAATTTTCAGGTCTGATAATCATAGGATAATGTCTTTCATTAACCATTTCGTCAGTACTATTAGTAAGATTTGCCAGCACTTCTTCCTGACCATTCCTGATAACGGATATCTTTTCTTCAAAATCACTGCGAACGCTGTTATCACCATAGTATTCGTAATACAGATGAACTTTGTAACCTTCAGTGAACAGGTGAGTAGGGTTTACAAAATATACAGAGTCTCTTCTACCCAGCTTTTCAGGAAATACCGGATTATACTTCATAACGTTATCGGAAAACTCAAGGTCACTCAGAAAATTGTTCTCAGTCTTGTTGAAGACTTTTGTTTTTCCATTCCAGACAAATTCATTTCCAGTGATAAAATCTGATATTGTAAGCCTGATATCCAATCCCTCCCTCGATGGATTCAGCATTACTTTATCTGTGTAATACGCATCCTTCTTCTGTGAGTGTATTTTATCTCTGGCGTGTATCACTTTTTGTGTCTTTTCAATCTCGTGTTCCTGTCCCTGATAAATCAATGTTAATGTTACTTCGAGATTTGCGGTAAATAAAGTCGCACCACTTTCAAGATTACTATTGATAAACATCATCTGGTCGAAAGGCACAGAATATACCAATTCATACCTTGAAACACCCTTCTCATTCAAAAATACATTTTCTTCAATAATAGCATTCACTTGATCAGCGTATACAAGCCCTGAAAAGCTGATCAGGATGACAGCAGATATAATCTGCAGCACAAGCTTAGTTTTGTAATTCATAATTATTCGCTCCATATTTTTCTATAAATAAAAACACTTCATTCTGAGTATAATATAACCAAATCTGGATATTACTGAAATCATTTACTGCCTCATAGAAAGATTCCAGTACTGTTCCAGTAAAAAGATCGTTATAATCTTCAGCTCGCGGGTAAGACTCTTCGATGATCTCATCAGGTTGTCCATATTCCAGAAATACTCTGCCCATATCGGTATCCCATCCCATTTTGTAGCCCAGTACGGAAAATTTCTCGTTGCAGAGTTTTATAGCATTATAAAATGCAAGCTGATATTCGTTTACATTATCACCTGCTGTCCTGTCAGTCTGTGTCCAGTAGCTGTCCAGTGCAGACTCTAAATCCTCAGGCTTCATTGCATTCAGTTTTCTGATCAAATTACTTCTTTCAATAATCTGCAACTGCTCAATCTGTTCCCGTCCTGAGTGACTTCTCCTGAATTTATATGCAGAAGAATCCAGTTTATATCTGAGGTCATTAGATTTTCCATTCAGAGAATACCTGAATACCTGTTTCAGGTTCTTTTCATCAGGTTTGAGCTTAATTTTGTAAAGTAAATATTCGCTATCTCTTGCATAATTTTGTTCCTGCTCTGTTTCAATAGCGCTTAGAACGGCTTTTTTCTCAGAGCTATAATGCAGAATAACAACGGAATCGGCATCATCAACATTACCATCAGGTTCATATACTGATTCCCCAGAATAACAGAATGCATACAGAGAACTATTAGTCAAACTTTTACCTCTGTTGTTTCTAATATGCAGCCTGATATCTTTCTCGTAATTTACAGACTGAATATGAATTATTATCAAATACTGTCCATCATCAAGGTCGGTAATATATAGTTTTGGATATTTTTTTCTATTAACCTCAGCCCTATTATTGAAATGCAGATACACTTCAGAAGTTTCAGAAAATTTTGTTTTGTGTTTTTTATCATATATACTGATTTTTAACTCAGACTCTGTGATATATTTTCCCTTACTATGCCTGAAATTAAAGAGTGAGTATGGTAAACTCATATAAATGAAGGTTTTCCCTCCTACAGTCTCCAACATGTAATCGACTGCCGGACAAAGTGATACTATCAATAACATTATAACCAGCAGTAATGAAACTTTCATTAGTCAGATTCTTCTATCGTGAGCTGAATTTTAGGACTGTTAACTACGTTTAAGTTAAGGCTGCTGAATGCCTTACCGGATGGAAATATTGAATATTTTCCCTTGCACAGCTTCAACTTACCATATTTGTCCGTATTTATAATTAGATTGATCTTGATTTTTCCCGGACTTTCCTTCATAGTTCGGTCAAATTCCATTGCTAAGTTTTTATTGACATTGTCCATACAATACTCTTTGCTCAGTTCAATATCCATATTACCGGATAAATGTTCAACATTCTGACCTGTTACAACAGTGGAAGGCAGTACTCTCAGGAATGAATCATCTCCATTGCCATATGTGGATTTAGCTCCAACTATAAACAGCTCAGCTCCTTCCTGCATCATGTGAAAGAACTTCTCATAATCGCTTTTGAACAGAGAAACTTCGAATTTCCCTGCACTGTCTTCGAGTGTAATAAATGCCATTGGATTGCCTCTTCTGTCCATTTTTGTTTTAACTTCCGAGACCAGCCCCATAATTTTTATCAGTCTGACGTTTTTTTCTTTAAAATCTACAGAGTTGCAATTGCAATAATAGTCTATGATATGTTTATGCTGCTGCAGAGGGTGACCTGAAATATAAAATCCGAGGACACTCTTCTCATGCTCCAGCTTCTCCCTGATTGTCCAGTTGTTCACATCCGGGAGTTTATAGTCATACGATTTCTCTTCTTTGTTATCTGAATGGAATGCATCAAACAAATTTATCTGATCACTGTTTTTCTCTGCCTGTACAACACTGGCATTATTCTGAGCATCCTCAATACTTGCGTACTGCTGAGCCCGGTTCCCCTCAAGTTCATCTGTCGCACCTGCAAAAATCAGACTTTCTACAACAGTTTTGTTAACAATCATTGTGTCTAAACGCTCACAGAACTGGAAAATACTGGTAAACTTACCATCAGCATCACGTTCCCGGATAATCTCAGCAATAGCTGCACTACCAACATTCTTTATACCACGAAGCCCAAACAGAATTGCTCCGTCTTTTACAGAGAATTCTCTGAAGCTCTCGTTTACATTGGGTGGAATTACTCTGATTCCCATGTTTTTGCATTCATCGAGGAAATACGGGATTTTTGCCGGATCATTCTCCATAGTAAGAAGAGCTGCCATAAATTCCACAGGATAGTGCGCTTTGAGATAAGCTGTCTGAAATGCAATAAAGGCATAGCAAGCCGCATGACTTTTATTGAATGCGTAATTCGCAAAACCTTCCCAGTCTTTCCAGATCTTATCGGCTGTTTCTCTCTTTACACCGTTTTTAACCGCACCATCTGCAAACTTGATGTGCATCTTATTCATCAGGTCTTCTTTTTTCTTGGAAATCGCTTTTCTGAGCTGTCCAGCTTCCGCACTGGTAAATCCGGACATCTCTTTGGATATCCGCATCACCTGTTCCTGATAGACAGTCACTCCATACGTTTCTTCCAGAGCTGCTTTTGTCAGCTCGTGATCATATTCTATAGGTTCGATACCGTGTTTACGGTTAATATAATTCGGAATAAACTGAATAGGACCTGGACGATACAGAGCTACCATCGCAATGATATCATCAAAACAGGTTGGCTTAAGCTCTTTCAGATATTTTTTCATACCTGCAGACTCAAACTGGAAAATCCCATCGGTCATTCCCATGGAAAGCAGTTCGTATGCTTTTTGGTCTGTCAAATCTACATTATCTATATCAATATCAATATTCTTACCATCTTTAACCAACTGAATGGCTCTTTTTATTACAGTAAGCGTCTTCAATCCGAGAAAGTCCATCTTCAGCATCTTAAGGTCATCGAGCCATTTTCCCTCGTACTGCACGAGTACGGCAGGTGGACCGTCCTTCTGACTGCTGATTGCCACAGGAGCATAATCACTGAGGTCACCGGGACCTATCACAACTCCGGCGGCATGGATACCAATCTGACGGATCAGACCTTCCAGAACCATACTGTATTCCAGAATTGATTTATATATTTCGTTACCTGCCATGTATTCGGCAAACTCAGGAGCTTCCTTCAGGGCTTTTGCAAGTGTAACTTTTGGTCCGGAAGGCATCAGCTTGGTTATTCTGTTTGCTTCCGCAGGAGCAACATCCAGCACACGGGCAACATCCTTAATTACAGATTTAGCCCCAAGAGTACCGAAAGTAACAATCTGAGATACACTCGGTCGTCCGTATTTCTCAACAACATACTCTATTACCTCTCCCCGACCTTCAGCACAGAAATCAATATCGATATCCGGCATTCCAACACGTTCCAGATCGAGGAATCTCTCAAAAAGCAAGCCGTATTTAAGCGGATCAAGCCTCGTTATATCCAACAAGTAAGCAACAATACTACCTGCAGCAGAACCCCGTCCGGGTCCCACAGGAATCTCCCTGTCTCTCGCGGCATCAATAAAGTCTTTCACAATAAGGAAATATCCCACATAGCCCATCTGGTGGATTACATCCAGCTCAAAGTCAAGTCGATCACGTATTTCCTTGGTCTCCTCACCGTATTTCTGTTTGATTCCTTCATCACAGAGGTGACGCAAGTAGAGATACGGATCTGTAAATCCTTCGGGCAGGTCTGTTTTCGGGAATAGGAAGTCTTTATATGGCAGATCGAATTCGACCTGTTTGGCAATTTTTACTGTGTTTTCAAAAGCAGAGTCCATGTTGGGGAATAAATCGCGCATTTCCTGCTCAGTCTTGAAGTAAAGTTCGTGAGACTCGAATGTCATTCTGTCCGGATCAGCCAGAGACTTACCGGTCTGAATACACAATAACACTTCGTGTGCTTTAGCATCTTCACGCTTGAGGTAGTGACAGTCATTGGTGACTACCATGGGAGTATTTGTTTTTTCGGCAATTTTAACCAGCTCCGGCAGAACGGCAACTTCTTCTTCCAAACCGTGATTCATCAACTCAATATAATAAGCATCAGGAAACAGTTTCTTGTACCAGGCAATAACTTCTTCGGCTTCTTCATATTTCTTTTTGAGAAGCAGACTGGGGATTTCCCCTGCGAGACACGCCGACAGACAGATTAGCCCCTCATGATGTTCTTCCAGAACCTTTTTGCTGATACGTGGTCTATAGTAAAAACCTTTTGTATAGGCTATGGAGCTGAGTTTCATGAGGTTTTTATAGCCCTGCAGGTTTTTTACGAGCAGAACCAGGTGATGTCTGGGGTTTGTCTTTGATTTCGGATCTTCCAGATCATCGTTAACTATATATGCTTCCATCCCGATGATAGGTTTGATTCCGGCTTTATTTGCTTTATTGTAAAAATCTATTGTACCGAACATGTTACCGTGGTCAGTCATTGCGACAGCCGGCATATCATATTCTTTAGCGAGGTTGACCATTTTATCGACACGGCATGCGCCGTCGAGTAAGCTGTATTGTGTGTGGTTATGCAGATGCACGAATGCCATTGAGTACTCCGTGAGTTTTATTCTAATAAATGCATGTTCTCTTTTTTCAAGATAAATGTCAAAGGGTTTTAGAAAATAAATTGGGTGGGGTAGGAATACATAGATTTGTGTATTTTAATTTGTAATTATTAATCATTTCGCTTGACTATATTTTTTATCAAAAGTATGAAATACTATAATTTTGAAATATTAATAGACAACAATACTGATTGAATTATGCAAAATTGTTTTATTTTTTGAAACATAGTAGGAGTGAAAAATGATAAGAAAGAATTGGACCAAGGAAGAAACAATTATAGCATTTAATGTATATTGTAAAATCCCATTCAAAAATAGTAGTAAGTCAAATCCTATAATCATTAAATATGCCGAATTAATTGGTAGAAGCCCATCGGCACTGAACATGAAAATTGGTAACTTCGGAAGACTTGATCCTGAGTTACGAAAACAAGGAATTACAGGTTTATCACATGGTAGTAAGCTTGAGCAGGAAGTATGGGATGAATTCAATGGAGACTGGGGGAAGTTAGCACTTGAAAGTGAATTGTTAATTGCCAAGCTTTCTAACAATTATATTGAGGAATTAGATGATTTAAGCAAATCTGATAACAATATTCCATTAGGACTTGATAAAGAGTATCTCATTAAACAGCGAATAAATCAAAACTTCTTTCGGACAGCTATTCTCTCATCATATAACACCACATGTTGTATTACTGGAATATCAATAGACACGATGCTAAATGCCAGTCATATTGTTCCTTGGGCTATAGACCCTAAAAATAGATTGAATCCAAGAAATGGTCTTTGTTTAAACTCATTTCATGACAGAGCTTTTGATAGAGGGTTGATTACAATAACCCCTGATTTCAAAGTAAAAATATCTTCATCTGTCCAAAAGAGAAAACGTGAAGCTTCAATCAGAGATTACTTTTTCAAGTATAATGATACGAAAATCATACTACCTGATAAATTTTTGCCATCAAAAGAATTTCTATACTACCATAATAAAGAAATTTTCATAGGTTAGTACAATAAATTGTCTTTTGTTTAAATTAGCACAAAAATATATATGTAAAGGAATAATCAAATGAACAGTATAACTAAAGATGATTATTGGGGACTTAATCTTGAAAGATGTAAAATGGAAAGCTTCAAGGATAAGAGAAATTGTTGTTCATCAAATTCTAATGTTTCTGCTGACTCAAATTGGTTTATTTACGAACTGTGCAATGCCAGCAATGAAATTGTGAAGAAAAGCAATTCAATATTAAATAAGTTTCCAATTTACAACAGCATTAGAAATCTTCTTAGAGAAGACATAAAATTTAAGTTCCATGGAATTGAAAACAAAATCTTCAATAATAACTTAGTCTTAATTGATTCAAAAATGCCTCAAATTCTTGCTGAAATGGTAAAGCTATTCTACTCTTCAAACATTTCAAGAGTTTCTGATCTTGTACATGAAATCCGTAAGATGAATCCTGCTAATTATGATTTAACAGATAATCATAAATTCTATGAGTACAAAATTAAGCATTTCTTAACTGATATAGCTGTTGGAATGATGCCCGGAAGTGTTTGGGATGGTAAATATGATTCTACAGGGGGATATCTTATCGTAAAGGAAAGTGGTGATATTATTGCTTATCACTTGTATAATAAAAATGAGTTTGAGAATTATCTGTTTCATAATACAAAGTTTGATACTCCGAGTAGTTCAAGACACGATTTTGGATACATCTATACAGAAAACAATAAATATTTCATCAAGTTGAATTTCCAGATCAGATTTGTAAAATAATCATCCCCCCTCAAAGCAAAAAAAACACCACCGAGTCTCCCCGATGGTGCATATAAATCTAATTTGTTTTTCTTAATATACTCTGGCGTCTTCTGATCCGTTAAGAACACGAACAGCACCTTGAGTAAGGGCTTCCATTTCTTTTTCTCCCGGGAATACGTGTACAGGAGCGATAAATCCTGTTCTTTTCTTCAGTTCTTCCACGAGGAACGGATTGTAGCAAAGTCCACCTGTAAGGAAGATAGCATCAACTTTTCCGTCTACAACTGTTGCGTATCCACCGATTTCTTTAGCAATCTGGTAACACATAGCATCGTGGTAGAATTTCGCATCTTTGTTGCCGTCTTCACCGTTTTTGAGCTTTTCAATTTCTTTTTCAATATACAGACCGTCATCTGTTCCAAGATAAGCCATCAGACCTGCTTTTTTAGCAAGGTAGCCAGTAAGCTGTTTCTTAGTCCAGTCGCCTGAGTAAGCCATATCAAGAAGGTCTCCGATTGGAAGTGCACCGGCTCTCTGTGGAGAGAAAGGTCCCATTCCGAGAAGTGCGTTGTTAGTATCAACAACTTTACCTTGTTTGATAGCACAAATGGAGATTCCACCGCCCATGTGAACAGCAACCATATTCATTTTATCAAAGTCTTTTCCAAGCTGATCAGCAAGCAGTCTTGCTGTATAACGAATATTAAGAGCGTGGAAAAGTGATTGTCTTTTAATTTCAGGAATACCTGATACTCTTGCAAGGTCTTCAAACTCGTCAACTGTTACAGGGTCAACGATGAATGATCTTACACCGATTTCGTCAGCAATAGATTTTGCGATGAAAGCACCAAGATTAGAGGCATGAATTCTTCCCCATTTTGTAGGATCTTTAAGATCTGCCAGCATTGTATCGTTGATTTCGTATGTTCCGCCTTCAAGTGCACGAACCAGTCCGCCTCTACCAACTACAGCATTAAGCGATTCAATTGTGATATCATTTTCTTTTACAGCTTCTACAACAAGGTTTTTACGAAATTCATACTGTTCAATGATTCCGCCGAAATTTTCCAGTTCAGCAGGGTCATGTCTCAGAACTTTTGTAAAAAGATTTTCTTTGTCTTCAAATACTGCTATTTTTGTTGAAGTAGATCCCGGATTAATAGCCAAAACACGGTAACTCATTTATCCTCCAATAATTTTTATGTTTATGCAAAACAAGTTTTTGCCTGATTATCAGTCAATATTTTTTAATGCCAAAGCATGTAAAACGTTTATTCCTACATCAATATAGCTTTTATTTTTCATTGTGTGTATTTCCTCTTTATCACTGTATAATAAATTTCCCGTTAAAAAATCCTGAAGCCTTGGAAGGATTTCAGGGGAGATTTATGGTTCCAGCTTGCTGGAAATACATTTTGATAAAGAGTGCTTTTCTTTTGCTTCGTTTTCTTTGGCATCAAAGAAAATGAAGATACAACAATGTGTTGATCAACACACCCGAACCTATAAAACCAAATCTTACTCCATAGTGTTTCCCGTAGTGTTTCCTTGAAGAAATACCAGAATTCCCTGCAGAATGGGACTTTATGCAGGCATTCTTAAATCAGCTGAGAAGAGTATTTTTTATGGAATGAAGTATGCCTAATCAACTGTCAAAGCATGTAAAACGTTTATTCCTACATCAATACACTTCTCATCAGGAAGAAATTTTTCTGAATGCAGATCTCCGCTTTGCTCCCCGGCACCCAGCCAGAAAAGCAGTCCCTTATACTTCGATGTAAAGAATCCGAAATCCTCCCCCGTCATCAAAGGTTCCACATACTTAAGGCTTGCACTCTCAGGCAATAACTCTTCAAGTTTTCTGTAAAGTTCAGGGCTGTTAACTACCGGATCGTATGTATTGAGAAACTTAACTTCGCTTTGCAATCCATAAGCCTGTGCAATGCTCTCAGCAGTTCGCTCAATCAGCATATTGATTTTATCTCTGTTATCTTTTGTCAGGCTTCTGGTTGTTCCCTCAAACACACATTTATCGGGAACAGCATTCATAACATTGCCTGCGTGACAGGTACCTATATAGAAGATCACCGGTTCTGTTGCCGGAAATTCCAGATTCATCAGAGTCTGCATTGTTTGATAAAACTGTACTCCTGCTGCCAGTGCGTCCTTACCTTTATGAGGAAACGCAATGTGCGAACTTCTTCCCCTGAACGTCACCTTGAATTCCTGAGGAATCCCGAACAGGATCTTATCGTTGGTTGCCACTGTGCCTACAGGATAATCACCTGACACATGCAGAGCATAAGCTTCCTTTATACTGTACTGATCGAGATATCCCGAGCCTAAAAGCTTCTCAGCTCCTCCCAGTCCTTCCTCTGCCGGCTGAAACACAAACAGAAAATTAGCCTCTGGCTTGTCTGCCATCAGTTTGTCGATAAGTCCCAGGAGAATCGTCATGTGAATATCATGTCCACAGGCATGCATAAAGCCTTCATGTTCTGACCGGAAATCACAATCGGTCTTTTCTCTGATTGGCAGAGCATCCATGTCTGAGCGGAATAAAATGTATTCATCCTCATCACTGCCTTTGTAACTTGCAATGACTCCGGTAAAATCGAATGTCTTTATTTTCAGTTCCGGATAGCTATTCAGTATATCAAGGATTAACTCCTGAGTCTTGAATTCGGAAAATCCTCTTTCCGGAATCTTATGTATTCTTTTGCGTAAGTCGTATAAATTCATCTATATCTCCTCTATGAGAAATTCCATAAAAATTGAGTTAGAGACAAAATATGCTTCCGGTGTCAATCTGATATTGTCTCCTGCATCTTCCAGGAGTCCCTGTTTCATAAGCTTTGCTGTTATTGCTCCGAAAACATCTGAAAAATCTCTGTTGAATCGGCTTTTAAAATCCTTCCTATTCAACCCTTCTGTCTTGCGTAGATTAAGGAAAGCGTATTCGGAAATCATATCACTTTCGGAAAGCTCCACAACATCGTCCGGCATGTGGTTATCATTTACAATACGGTAGTACTCCTGCAAATCTTCAGGATTCTTGTATCGGATATTATTCACAAAACCAGATGCTCCGGCACCAAATCCCGCATAGTTTTTGTAGTTCCAGTATGAGAGATTATGCTTGGATTCATTACCTGTGCCGGCAAAGTTAGATAACTCATATATATTGTATGATTCGCTGTCAAGATATTCCAATATACTGTAGTACATTCTGTTACATATATCATCGTCAGGCAGCCATTCCAGATCACCATAAAGCGGTGCGTCCTTTTCCAGACTCAGATTGTAGATAGATATATGAGCAGGATTCAATTCTACCATTTTCCTCAGGCTTGCCAGTACCTGCACAATACTCTGATCAGGCAGTCCGTAAATCAGATCCAGTGAAAAATTTTCGAAACCGGCAGCTTTGATGTCTCTGACAGTCACGTAGACCTGTTCAGCATTATGGATTCTCTGCAAATATCTCAACTCTTTGTCATCAAGAGACTGCACTCCAAGACTGAGTCTGTTTACCGGGGTTTTATCTCTGAGCTGCTCAAAATAGCTGCGGTTCACAGTTCCCGGGTTAGTTTCCAAGGTGATTTCGCAGTTGTCATTGAGATTGAAGATGGATAGTATGTCCGAAATCTGATCGACACTCAACAAGGATGGAGTTCCACCACCAAAATAGATTGTATCAGCTTTGACTATGTTGTTAGATATAAATTGCTTAATCTCTTTTTCGAGAGTCTCTATGTAGTTTGAGCAGAGTTCTTGTGTAAATGTCTCGGAATAGAAAGAGCAATATCCGCATTTCTTTATGCAGAATGGTATATGTATGTATACGTGATTAATCACTTTATCAGTCTGAGAATTCTGTTCCAGCGGATGCTGTGTCCGGGATTTTCCATGCCATTCTGACGACGGATATATTCTTTGATTGACTTAACAGGCGGTTGACCTGACGAGAAGAAGATTATAGCAGGTGAACCGGTAATATCTTCTCTGTTGAGGAATCCCCAGTATCGGCTGTCCTTACTCATATCACGGTTGTCTCCGAGTACGAAATAACTACCCGGAGGCACAACAACAGGACCGAAATTATCCCTGTCGCCCATAACCTTATTATCATAGCGATTCATATCATCATCGGAGAAATTACCATAATTGACATGAGTATGCATATATTCGCTGCTTTTGCTGTTCCATGTAATCTTTCCGGCATTGGGAGAGTATCTGGAAAGTATAAATCCACTATCAACGCGCTGAGAATAGTCTTCCTGCATAATTTCATCGTTAAGATAAACCACACCGTTTTTAATTTCGACTTTATCTCCGGCAACACCAATCACACGTTTTACAACGTTTTTTCTGGCATGATATTTAAAGAACATGTTGTCTTTGTCCCAGTAGACAGGTCCCAGCAGTTTTATAAAGTTCTCACGAGGCTGCGGTTCGTCAGGATCAGCAGGATATCTGAAAGTAACGATATCTTCTCTTTCCGGGTCGGAAAAAGCGAATGCAAGTTTGTTTGCAACCAGGTAGTCACCTATAAGCAGGGTTGATTCCATGGATGAAGAAGGAATCTTGAAATTCTGGAAAGTAAAATTCCGGATTATCATTGCTACTACAAATGCGAAGAGAATTGCTTCTATATAGTCCTGAACAATATTTTTTTTACGTTTTACAGGTTTATCTTTCTTTTTAAACATCATTACCTTCATAAATTTGAGAGTCTTGCATAATTTGAGCTGCTGAAAATACAACTGAAAACTTGAGTATAAGTTACTATACAATTCTCCCTTGGATTTCCTTCTGTTTCTTTAAGTATTTGCAAACTGTCAAGTAAAAAGCATATTTTGCCTGTATATTCATTGTTCAGGATGTAAATGCGAAGGGCATTTCATTAAATGATGCAAAGCAGCGTAGATTCCCCCGTAGTGTTTCCAGTTTACTGGATAACACCAGAATCTCGTGAAGAATTCATAGAATTATTCAGAGATTTCGAACTTCTGAAGGGCGCAAAATCATTTCGTAAGTGAAATGAATTGGGGTGTGTAAATCAGAGGGTACTAACCAAGGACATGGGTAAATAAAAAAGCCCATCTCAAATCGAGACAGGCTTCCTATAGACAAATTATTTATTAAAGCTCGTATTTACCGTCTGTCATTTCCTCATCATGAACGACAACTTTACCGAGTGCTTTTATATCTACATTACCCGTAAAAACTACAGGATTAGCAAAACTTACTTCTCCGCTGACATGCAGCCTGGTACAATCCTTAAGGGATACAGTCTTTGCGGGAAAATGCTCCTGAAGCTGTTCCACAGTCTTATAATATCTGGAATCCAGGCTTACAACCGGTGCTCTCCCGGAAACCGGAACAAATGTATAATCCTCTGTAAGTGTATAAAAATCAGACCAGACAGTGAGCAGGTCGTTTGTCTTCTTAACCGGAGCAAATCTTGTGCGCGGAACAACCAATGCCTGAGCCCCCTTGAACAGATTAATTGCGGCACCCATAGCAGTTTCAAGCTGTATTACGTCTGTCTCGCCTACTTTCTTTGGATTAACAATCAGCGGCAGCAGCATAACATTATCTGTCTCAACAAACTTAGCTTTCAAGGCTTTAAGATCAATCCAGATATTATTAGTATTGAAGTACTTGTATAAATTAATATTCTGAAATTCCTCGGTCTCATCTTCGGGGCATTGAGCAACTTCTCTTAGGATCAGCTTGCCTTCTTTGTCCTCAGCAAGGTGTCCACCTTTTTTATCCATCTCAGTCCTTTTACAAACTTCCATCAGGAAAGGCACTCCATTATCTTTCATGTAAGAAAGAATACTGACATCTATCACTGCTCCAAGATTGTCCGAGTTAGAGACAAAAGCGTATTCATAGCCTTGTTCCAGTAACTGATCAATCAGTCCGGTTAAGGCAAAAGACATATAGATATCACCATGTCCGGGCGGATTCCACCCGTTTTCTTCATCTTCAAATACATCAAAATCGTCTGCTTTGATTTTAGGGAACTTATTCTGAACAAAATCAAGAGGGCAGTCGTCAACTTTCAGGTCGGAGTATTTACTGATATAGTTAAGAGTATCTTCGCTGGTGTTAAAGCTGTTCATAAAGAGCAATGGAATCTTTTTCTCATACTTCTTTCTCTGCACCAGAATCTGATTTGCAATAATATCAAGGAAGTTCAGCTCACCCTTCACCGGAAGCAGAGACTTTGCTTTTGTTAAGCCCATGCTTGTTCCCAGTCCTCCGTTCAGCTTTACTACAGCAAGCTTCTGCAGGTCTTCCGGATTTCCGTTGTTCAGAGATTCATATTCTACAACATTGCTTTCAGCAGGAGCAGTAATCATAGATTTACCAAGTTTACCTGTTTCTCCACCAACGAGAGCTTTGTAGTACTCCGAGAATGTATCAATAACTATTTGGTGGAGATTTTCTTTCTCCATGAGTGATCTGAATTTTTCCAGTTTTTTTTCCATTTGTACCTCCGGGTTTGAACCTACTCATCCTGATTAAAATCTGTGCATAATAGAAAAACTATTCTCTCGCATAACACATTGAATACGAGTCGACGAGATTTTAGAGTTCACCATAATTATAGTCTTAATCTTGATGAATTCCAAAACCTCATCTTGATAAACAGGTAATATTGATAGCTCCTGCACATACACAAAGTTTATCCGGATGTGAAAAAAGGGAGTATAAAATATACTCCCTTTCTATAATTAATAACGTTTCTTTTCTTTTACACGTGCAGCTTTTCCTTTTACTCTTCTGAGATAGAAAAGTTTTGCACGACGTACGTGTCCATAACGAACTACTTCAATTTTATCAATGTTTGGTGAGTGGAGCGGGAAAATTCTTTCAACTGCAATACCGTTACTGATTTTTCTTACAGTAAAGGTTTTGGAGATTCCTGCACCTCTTCTTTGTATAACAATACCTTGAAATACTTGAATTCTCTGCTTAGCACCTTCTTTAATTTTGTAGTGAACCTTAGCAGTGTCACCGACTCTGAATTCAGGTAAGTCTTTACGCATTTGGTTTTTACCAATTACTTGAACAATATCCATCAGTTCCTCCTTTATTTTTCGGAAGAAATCCTATCCAATACAATTGCCGCCGCACTCCTAACAGATAAATGGTTATACTGAGATGGACCATCTATCGGGAGTAAAATATAATCAGCATTATTATGTGAATCTTCGGTAAGCCCGTTCGCGGTACCGAACAATAATAAAATTGGTTTATTTTCGACCAGATTATTAAGTTGTTTGATAGAAATCTGATCTTCTCTTCGAACGGCAGTTGTAGTAACAATTACAGGATTGACTCCTTCCTGAGTAATTATCGTTTTCACGGCATCATCTATAGTAAATTCGTAGTTCAGTACAGAAAAAGCAGTTACCCTGTCCTGATTGTATTTTTTGGCTATATCAGAATCCCAGAACTTTTTAATTCGTGTAAAAAGCTCTTTCTGAGACTCAAGCCTGTTAATTATAAAGAGCTTCTCAACTCCAAAAGTCATACAGGATCGGGCAATATCGTGAATATCCAGATTGGTTATGGATGTAGTAACTACATCTCCAAATTTATTCACTACGGGAAAGTGTACGAGTCCGACATATAATTTATTCATTTAGTAGATCCGGTCTGATTTTTCTGGTTAATTCAAGAGATTTTTCACTTCTCCATTTATCAATATTCTTGTGATGTCCCGAAAGCAGAACATCAGGTACTTTCCATCCATTGAATTCCAACGGTCTGGTATATTGAGGAGTACCGAGAAGTCCGTCCCAGTGAGAATCTCCTTTTGCGGAATTAATATCATTCAGCACACCTTCCTGAAGTCTTGCAATAGCATCAATAAAAATCATTGCAGGAAGCTCACCTCCCGATATCACATAATCTCCGATTGAAATCTCATCAGTTACGCAATTATCTCTTATTCTCTGGTCAATATCTTTATAATGACCACAGATTATCACTATTCTTTCTTTTGTGGAATATTCGTTTATGATCTGCTGAGTTAACAGTCTTCCCTGAGGTGTGAAGTAAATCACGGGCGTATCCTCGCCAGCATTGAGATTCTCCAAAGCACCGTAGATAGGGTCCGGTTTCATAACCATGCCTGCACCACCTCCAAATGGATAGTCATCCACTTTTCTGTGCTTATTTCCGGAGAAATCCCTGATATCTGTGAGATACACTTCAATCGCTTCAGCATCGACAGCATTACCCACAATGCTTTCACATAAAAAAGAAGAAAACATTCCGGGAAAGAGAGTCAGTACATCAAATATCATAATTCAAGCAAATCTTCCACATTCTGAACTACAACAACTGAATCCGACTTGGAGACAATAAACTGATCAACATCAGGAATCATTACTTCCTTTTCATCGTCCTTCAAAATTACCTGAAAAATCTCATATTGGCTGTTATTGAATGAGTCATCAACAACGCCTATAACAACATCATTGAACACAACTTCAGCTCCATAATATAATTTCTCGGTTTCTTCACCTGTTAGAAGGTGATACGTCTGAGGATCGACCATTACATCAGTTCTTTTACTGTCATCCACAAAGCCGGGAATTTCCTTTTCCACAAAGTCGAGGAACAATTTCCCGTTTTTACGTTTCCAGTTGTTCACAGTTACGTAATACACTCTATTATCTGGAAAGACCAAAAATATATCTTTTAAATCCCAATAGTCAGGTTGAAAACCATCTTCTGAAATCAGACGAAATAGTCCGTCTTTATCCGCATAGCTTCCCAACCTGCCTATTTTAATAAGATCTTTAATATGCATTTTGAATGAAAACGCAGAAAAGAATCAGCAACTACTCGATAATTTCAAGTTCGGCACGTTTACCCTGTTTTGTAGATACAGCATTCAGGATAGTGCGAATTGCACCGGCAGTTCTTCCTCTTTTACCAATAACTTTACCAATATCACCTTTAGCTACTCTTAATTCATAAAGAGTAATTTTATCTCCGGCAATTTCTGTTATGTTAACTTCACCAGGATCATCAACAAGAGCTTTCACGATGAATTCAATAAGATCTTTCATTCTCATTCTCCTAATTATTATTTTCGACAGCTTCAGTTTCTTTATCGTTTTTCGCTTTACGCATGTTATGAAGTTTTTCCAGTACTCCAGCACGTTTTAATAATGAACGTACAGTATCTGTTGGTTGAGCTCCGACTTCTAACCATTTTATAGCCTTGTCACTATCAATCTTTAAAGTTAAAGGATCCGTTTTAGGATCATAGTATCCAACACTCTCAATGTATTTTCCGTCTCGCTTCAGTCTAGAATCAACTGCCACTATTCTATAGAATGGCTTATCCTTTGCTCCCATCCGTCTTAGTCTTAATTTTACCATTTTTTCCTCTTTAACTTAATACTTAGATTTATAAAATTTTATTTTTTTTCATTCGTGAATATCGTCAAGAACATTTTTTAACTAAAACGGCATTCGCATCTTACCGCGAGCAAATTTAGGATTATTAAATGTCTTGATCATCTTCTTCATCTGTTCGTATTGCTTAAGAAGCTGGTTCACCTTCTGAACAGATGTCCCACTTCCCAAAGCTATTCTTTTTCTTCTGCTTCCACTGATTATTGATGGATGCTCTCTTTCTTTCGGAGTCATGGAGTAAATGATTGCCTCCGTATGAGTCAACTCATTCTCATCCACTTTTACATCCTTCAGCATTTTGCTGTTCATGCCGGGTAGCATTTTCAATACCTGATCCAATGGACCCATTTTTCTTACCTGTTCAAGCTGATCCAGATAATCATTGAATGTAAACTGGTTCTTTTTCAGTCTTTTAGCCATTTTCTTGGCTTTTTCTTCATCAACGGCTAATTCCGCTTTTTCTATCAGACTGAGGACATCACCCATTCCCAGTATTCTTGACGCCATTCTGTCAGGGTAAAATTCTTCCAGATCACTTGGTTTCTCACCGGTACCGACGAATACTACAGATTTATCGGTAACAGCTTTAATCGACAACGCTGCACCACCACGGGCATCACCATCAAGTTTTGTCAGGATTACTCCATTAAATGCCAGCTTATCGTTAAACTCTCTGGCTACTGTAACTGCATCCTGTCCAGTCATGGCATCTGCTACGAAAAAGATATAATCTGGCTTCAGGTAACCTTTCAGCTCCTGAAGTTCCACCATCATTCTTTCGTCAATATGCAGACGCCCGGCGGTATCGAATATTATCAGATTATGCAGATGTTCATCAGCATAATCAACTGCTTTTTTAGCTATCTTAACAACATCTTTAGTATCTTCTGATATTACTGGAACACCAAGTTGTTTCCCCAATACCTGAAGCTGTTTAATCGCTGCCGGTCTGTAAATATCACAGGCAGTGAGAAGCGGTTTGTTGCCTTTCTTCCTGAAATAATTTGCCAGTTTCGAGCAGGCAGTTGTTTTACCAGATCCCTGCAGACCAACCAGCATAATCTTGTTCATTCTGTTAGTATGAAGAATAATTTTTTCAGGTTTTTCACCCATCAGCTTGATCAGCTCTTCGTGTACAATCTTAACAACCTGCTGACCAGGTGCAAGACTCTTCAGAACATCCTGACCAACAGCACGTTCTTGCACAGTAGAAATAAATTTCTTAACAATCTTGAAATTTACGTCAGCTTCCAGAAGCGCTCGTCTAACTTCTCTGAGTGATTCCTTTATGTTTTTTTCCGTTAGTTTTCCATGACCTTTAAGTTTTTTAAAGATCCCATCCAACCGATCAGTTAAATCATTAAACATTCTTCAAACTCCGTATTCTTTGACTGTAATCATCACCCCGGAAGACATAAGATCCTGCAACAAGGATATCTGCTCCGTGATCAGATAATTCACGGCAATTGATATCAGTAACTCCACCATCAATTTCAATCTCGAAATCCAGATTTTTTTCTGCTTTGAGCTTCATCAGCCAGTCCAGTTTTTCATAAACTATCGGAAGAAATGATTGTCCGCCAAAACCGGGATTAACACTCATAAGAAGAATAAAATCCATGTCTCCGGCAACAGCTTCCACAGTCTGGACAGGTGTACCGGGATTAATAACAACTCCGGCTTTTACACCTTTATCTTTTATCTGCATAATCAATCTGTGAGAGTGATACACTGTTTCCAGATGGAATGACAGATAATCTATACCGAGGTCGCAATAACGATCAGCATAGACATCCGGATTTGTTATCATGAGATGAACATCGAGAGGAATCTTTGCGGATTTCCTGATTTTTTCAATAACGGGTAGGCCAAACGTAAGGTTAGGCACAAAATGTCCATCCATAACATCAAGATGCAGAATGTCAGCTCCTGCATCTTCAATTTTCATTATCTCATCATGCATGTGCATAAAATCACATGACAGCATCGATGGTGCTACTTTTATCATATTTTTTCTGCTTTTATGAAAAAGTACATATCTTTGACTTCGATATGCAGTTTTTCTTTGATTTCATTAATCAGGAATGTCTTTTTCAACATCAATTCGTTGAGCCAGACACTATTCTGCACAGCAACAAGAATACGATCATTCTCGTATTTATGCACATAAGACTTTTCAGCTATAATTTTTCCAACTATTCTTTTCCAGTTCATATTAAGCTGAATAAGATCTCTGTTTTCCTCTCCGCAAATTCTGATTATTAAATCTGTAATTGCCGAAGAAGATGTTTTTTTCAGCATCTTAACCTAATGTATGTTCATCCTTGAATATAATGCTTAAGCCCCACCAGGAGACTCCAGCCATTATAATAGCTGTATAGTAAGCAAGTCCAAGAGATTCATAACTTGTGTCGAAGTTAATCATCACTAATGCTGGTATTGTAGATAATGCGATAATAATTAAATAACCGATTACACCTGAAACAATATTTCCTTCGTACATTTTGTTAATCATTTTTACTGCAAAAGCTCCGGCAGCTATCACTGCAGCAGCTCCAATTATGAAAAGAATTCCCATAAAATCAAATGATCCTGAAAAATACTCAGGGTCAATCATGCTGATCACTTTACGAGGAGCTAAAACGCTTATAAGCAGAAGTACTCCACCTATAACTCTTCTGTAAATCATAGCTCTAACAGGATTTTCCTTAACCAGAGTTTTATGATTTTTCACATAAAGCAGTACCAGTCCGAAAATCACTGCAAAAACAACGAAATATACGGGAACCATTAGTTTAGGGTTAGCTGTTCCGAACCCGATAGCGGCAAAGCAGAACAATAACACTAACCAGCCAATTACATTAATTATTTTTTTTACAGCTGCCAAGATAACCTCCTGATTAAAAAAGGAATAAACAGCAGAAATCTGCTGTTTATTCGGTTATATCTTCCATAGTTTTTTCTACGTTTTCAACTTCTTTCTGAACAGGTTCTTCTACTTTTTCTTCCTGAACAGGTTCTTCTACTACTTCTTCTTTCTTGATTACTTCGAAAGAATCGCTTTTAACAATAATATTCAAAGTAGCTGTCACATCTGCTGCAAAGTTAACAGCAACTTCCATGTTTCCAACTTCTTTAATATGCTTATCAAGGGCAATAGAAGATTTATGTACAGTTACATCAGCTTCAGCAAGCTTTGCAACAATATCGTTTTCAGATACTGATCCGAAAAGGTGTCCTTTCTCATCAGTTTTCTTTTCAAAAACGATTTCCATACCATTAATCTTAGCTGCAATTTCTTTCATTGCCGCGAGTTCTTTTTCTTTTTCAGCAGCAGCTGCTGTTTTAATGCCTTCTATCTTCTTCTTATTAGAAGCAGAAGCCATTATTGCCTTCCCCTGTGGGAGAAGAAAGTTACGAGCAAAACCATTTGCAACTTTTACTATATCACCAGCCTGCCCGAGCTTTTTTATATCATTCATTAAGATTATTTCCATTTTTCCTCCGAGTTACGAGTTTTCTAGAATTTAACCATGTATCGAATATTCCAATTAACGATATTATAATCCAAGTGTAAGGACTGAATAAAATCAGAATGAAAATTACTTTTGCCAAAACACTGCTCTGGAGAAGTTTCTGCCACCTGAATTCCAGGACAGAAATTCCCTGAAGAAAATACAGTGCCAGAACAATTATTGCAAAATTTGAACCAATTATTCTGGTTGGCTGAACAAGGAACAGCACAATTGCTGCGATCAACAAATAAATCAGATTATAATCGTTTCTGAAATTAAGATGATCCCAGACTATAATACCCATTTTGACTGCAATTCTTGATCCGAGATACATCATAAACAGGACATTAACTCCCAGAGATGGTACTAAATAGTTTGTCACCAGTTTTTCCATCAAATTACGAGTATCTTCGAAGTTTGCCGGAAGAGCTTCCGGGTCAGTCTCCATCAGTACATCAAACAGTTCATTTATTCCGTTCAGTATTGTCGTTCTGATATAATTATGAAAAACAAGCAAAACAATGATTGTCACTCCGTATTGGGCGTACAATGCAAACCTGAAGTCCTGCTTTTTCATTATTGCAAAATAAACAGGATAAAACAAGGTTACACTCATCAACCCGGTTAACACATCAAGTCTGGTAGCCAGACCGGCAAAATATGTTACTGCCAGAGTAATTGCACTGACAACAGCCAGTATTTTTATATCTGCTTTGTTTTCTTTCAGATACTTACCACTTATGATTATTGTAAAGATCGTTCCCAGTATCGGGACTTTAGTACCCAGAAGAGCACCAAGTATTGGATGAATATTCGCTAACACTAATTAATCAACTTTATATGGCAGTAAAGCCATTTGTCTTGCTTTTTTGATTTCTCCGGCAAGTTGTCTCTGGTGCTTAGCGCAAGTACCAGTGATTCTGGTTGGTTCAATTTTTCCTGATTCAGCTGTGAACTTCTGAAGCAGATCAACATTTTTGTAATTTATTTCTAAATCTTTTTTTGCACAAAATTTGCAAAATTTCTTTTTAAATGTCTTTTTTCTTTTCATATCAAATCTAGCCATTTTTATCTCCTGTTATGACTTAACGCATTCTAGAATGGTACATCGTCATCTGTAACTTCCGGTTCCATGTTTGAAAGACTCTCAAAATTAGAATCTTTGTCAGCACTTGCACCGGCATTATCGTTCCATTCAAGAAAGTGTACTTTATTCGCTACAATTTCAGTAAGTTTTCTTTTTTGTCCTTCTTTGGTTTCATAAGATCTGGTCTGTAAGTATCCTTCTATCATGACTGCGCTTCCTTTTGTTAAATATTCTACGCATTCTTCAGCTCTTTTACTCCAGACCACTACATCCATATAAGATGATGATTTCTGAAACTCTCCGGAATTATCCCTGTACACCCTTTCAAAAGCTATTGGCAAAGAGGCAACAGGTGTGCCGCCTGCAGTATATCTTAATTCAATATCTCTTGTCAGTCTTCCGGTAATTGTTACAGTGTTAACTCTAGGGAATCTTAAATTCTTTGCCATTTTTCCTCCGTGCTTAGTTAGATGGACAAAATATTGTAACGTAATATTTTTTCATTCAAACGATAATGTCTTTCTAATTCAGGTAAACCTTCAGCTTTCATAGTGAAGTAGTTAAGGAAATAATATCCTTCTCTTTTCTTTTGGATTTCATAAGCTAAACGACGCTTTCCCCATTTTTCGGTTTCTGCTATTTCTCCGTCTTCGCCTGTAATCAGATCAAGAACGATCTGGTTTTCTTTAACTGCATCTTCTTCAGTTAAATCTGGATCAATAATGATCATACTTTCATACTTTTTCAAGTGTTTCCTCCTTTGGACTTAATGATTCTGGTTCACCCAGAATAGTAGGATTTTGAATAATTTCTTTTTTACTTTGAGTTTTACTTACAAAATCCAGTGCTTTTTGAAAAGAGTCTTTACAGTATATTTCAATAAATTTTTGCGACAGTTCCAGTGATTCTTCAAGAATCTTAAATTCTTTTTCAGAAAAATCAGCAAGAACAAAATCACTTAGGTTTTCTTCTGCAGGCATGCCAACTCCGACTCTCAGCCTCTTCCAGTCTTTGTGACCGACATGTTCAATAATGGATTTTAATCCGTTATGTCCGCCATCTCCGCCTTTGAGCCTGAATCTGAGTTTTCCGACATCCAGGTTAATATCATCCACGATAATGAATATATCATCAAATTCTCTAATATCCATCACTTCACGGATAACTATTCCACTTCTATTCATATACAGTTCTGGTTTAACATAATAATCACCGTCTAAGATGAAATACGAATAACCCACAGCTTGGATATATTGTTTTCCATTGCTCTCAGCAATTTTGTCAAGCAGCATGAAGCCAATATTGTGCCTGCTTCTGATATAGTGTTTTCCCGGATTTCCGAGACCTGCGATTAGTTTCATTATTCTTCGGAAGCGGTTGTTTCTTCTTCTTCCTCTTCTTCTTCGTCAGATGATTTAGCTCCTCTGACTGCATGAACTGATACAACCAGAACTCTACCGGCTGTTCTTGTGTTCATTTCACCAAGATCAAGATCTTCAACATGGATACTGTCGCCAATTTTTAATTGTGACATATCTACCTGGATATCTTCTTTGATATGCATTGGTAAACTGTAAACATGAAGCTTTCTGATACCATACTCAATTACTCCACCGGCTTTAACACCAATAGGTGATCCGCTAAGAACAATTGGGATGTCCAGACTGATTTCTGAGCCTTCATGAAGTTCCATGAAATCAACATGAAGCACTCTTCTTGATACAGGATGAATTTGCTTATCCTTAATGATGGTCTTAATTTCTTTACCATCTACAGTAATATTAAAGAACGTAACATGTCCAAAGCTCTTTTTGAACTGCTTTGTAAATTCGTTTTCAGCGATAAATACTTTTGTACCGGGCTTACCCTGTCCATATATTACCGCTGGGATTCTTCCCTCTTTACGTGCAGTGTTCATTTCAGCTTTAGTACCAAGTACACGTACTTCAGCGTTCAAATTCAAATTCATTCATTCCTCCACTAAATTAACTTTTCTTGAGCTTATTGCTCTACCTGAATAATATACTAATCGACTCTTCGATATGAATCTTTTTGATGGCTATTGCCAATAGTTCTGCAATGGAAAGCTGAACAATCTTATTGCTCTTCTTTTCCCCAAGCGGAACTGTATTTGTTATAAATAACTTCTCAATTGGCGAATTATCTATTTTTTCAACAGCGTTACCCGATAACACTCCATGAACACAGGCTGCATATACTTTCTTAGCTCCATGATCTTTTAATCCCTGAGCTATCTTAGTTAAAGAGCCTCCTGTATCAATAATATCGTCGAACAAAATTGCAACTTTTCCTTCGACATCACCAATGATATTAAGAATTTCGGCATTATCATTATTGTCAACACGTCTTTTGTCACCGATAGCCAATCCTGTTTTCAATCTCTTAGCCAGCTGTCGAGCTCTGTTCGCTCCTCCGGAATCCGGAGAGACTACGACAATTTCATCATTATCAATGTTGGACTTGATATGTCGTGCAAAAATCGGTGTTGAAATTAAATGATCAACTGGAATATTAAAGAAACCCTGAATTTGCTCAGCATGGAGATCAACAGAAATAACTCTGTCAGCTCCGGCCGTCTCAAGCAGATCTGCTACAAGTTTTGCAGTAATAGGCACTCTTGGCTGATCTTTCTTATCTGATCTCGCATATCCGTAATACGGGATTACACAGTTAATGCGCTGCGCTGATGCTCTTTTAAAAGCATCTATCATAATAAGCAATTCCATTAAGTTATCATTTGTAGGCATACATGTTGACTGTATTATGAAGATATCTGCTCCACGAACATTCTCATTAATCTTCACAAAACTATCATCATTGGAAAATTTAAATACGTCTGCATCCCCAATAGGGATACCGGCAAAATTTGCAACCTCTTTTGCTAACTCTATGTTTGAGTTTCCCGAAAAAATTTTCATTCTTGAAAACATTTTACTTCCGTTTTATAGTTTTTGTAAGGTATGTCCAATAACCTGAGTTTTTAAAGTAGTCAATAAATTCCTCAGCCTGATCTGCACTTTTACAGAAGCAGATCACAGTTGGGCCGCTTCCAGATAATATTGAGTACGCACCTTTATCTCTGCAATAATCAATAATTGCTTTTACTTTCGGAAACTTTCCGGCAATAAATGGCTCAAGATCGTTACAGGATAGTGCAACATCTTTTCTGTTGATATATTCCTCTGCCGAACAGTCTATAATAGTTTCATTGAAACCTTTATATGCTTCTCCACTTGATACATGGAATTTTGGATTGATCAGCAGTATGTTGTCTATGTTCCAGTACGGTATTTCTTTAATATTCTCACCGCGACCGGTTCCAACAGCCGTATTTCCTTTTATAAAAAAGTTAACGTCACTGCCGAATTTAGCCGCAATTTCGCTCATTTCTTCATAACTAAGGTGTAAATCCCATAGTTCAGATAAAGCAAGGATTGTCGAAGCAGCATCGCTACTTCCACCTCCGAGACCGGCTGCAACAGGTATTCTCTTTTCCAGATAAATTTCTAATCCGTTATCCACTCTATACTTATTTTGCATAAAGAACGAAACTCGGAAAACAAGGTTATCCTTGCTTTCCAAGTTTTCTATGTTGGACAAAATCCTTATATTGCAATTCTTTGTCAAAGCAAAATTTAAATTATCGTGCAAATCAATTTCATGAAATACTGTTTCAATTTCGTGAAATCCATCTTTTCGTCTGCCTTTGACTTTAAGAAAGCTGTTTATTTTTGCGTGAGCCTTTACTTGGCAATTCTTTTTGATTTCTATCTCCGTAGTAATAATAGTAGTAGTAATAATAGTAGTAATAACCATAACCACTATAGTACTTCTGAACTTCTATACCATTAACAATTACACCAGTAATCTCAACATTTACGTTAGAGAGAATTTCTTTGGTTCTCTTGATAATCTCTCTGTCAGTAACACCGATTCTCACTACCAGAGCCATAAGGTCAACTTTGTTTGCAATAATCAAGGCATCCGTTACAGCAATAATTGGTGGGGAGTCAATTATGATATAGTCGTAAATCCTTCTTAACTGATTGAGCATTTCATCCAGTCTGTATGAAGAAATAATCTCAGATGGATTGGGTGGCACGAAACCACTTGTAATAATATCCAGATTTTTTACCTGAGTAGGTTTTATAATATCTTCAACCTTTGTATCCGGATTACTGAGGAAATCGCTGGATCCCCTTTCTTTGTCACAATTAAACAGGTTGTGTATCATAGGTCGTCTCAAGTCATAGTCAATGATAACAACTTTTGAATCCATCTGGGCAAGGGTAATGGAAAGGTTGGCATTAGTAGTAGATTTACCTTCTTTAGGACCGGAACTGGTAATAAGTATGGTAAGACCACCACCAACGTTTTTCTTTGTTACAATATTTGTTCTGAGTGTTCTGTATGCCTCAGCAACAGGAGACTTAGGAGCATAGTGAGTAATAAGACGGGCAATCATGTTGTACTGAGAGCTCATCAACTGCTTTCTCTCTTCTCCTTCTGCCTTTTCAATCATTTTATCCAGATCATCAATATCTGTCTCAGAAACATGGATAAATGGAATAGTACCGATGATAGGTATTTTTACATAGTTTTCCATATCATCAAGGGTTCTGAGTTTTGTATCCAGTGAGTGAATAATGAATGCAACACTGATACCTGCAAACAGACCAAGAAGTACACCGATAATCATGTTGATGTTTTTTCTTGGTTTTATTGGTGAGTATGGTCTGGATGCTTCTTCGATCATTCGAATATTACCCATTTTACCTTGTTCAGCAATTTTAGCAGTTTCGTATTGCTCAACGTGCATTTCATAAATTTTAGCGTTCATCTGATAGTTACGCTCTAACCTTGCCAGTTCCAGTTCAGTATCAGGAAGAAGAGTCATTTTCTGTTCATAGTCTTCTACTGATTTTTTCAAACTGTTTACTTTTGAATTGGCCACGTTTTGATCAATTCTGGCAAGGGCAATGTCTTCAATAATATTAGACCTGTATTTAAGTGGATCTGAAGATCCGACTCTTATAGCTACTGATCTTTTAATCTCTTCATTAAGCTTTTGTTTTGTGTTTTCAATTTCACGATTTAAATCTTTCAGCTCCGGATGATCTTCGGAATAAGAATTCATACTAAGAAGTCTTGCATATCTGCTTTGAGACTCAACCAGACTTGTTCTGAGCTGCTCCATAAGTGGAGATGAAAGCACAGAACTCACATTTAAAAGAAGAGAATCTTGCTTACCAAGTTCTGTTTCAAGATATTCCAGTCTTTTATCAGCAATTTCCAGTTCTGTTTCAGATGCCTTAAGTAATGCTTCCAAATCTGAAGACTGTTCAATAAGTTCCTTTGTTTCCGCAGAAAGCAGAGATATACCATGAAGCAATTTATAGTTTCTTAAGTCCTCTTCTGAATTTCTGAGTCTTCTGTTCATGGAAGCAACAGTATCTTCAAGGAACCTTCTGGTCGCTGTAAGCTCTGTTCTTGCGTAAGATGTGTTTAATTGTATAAGTGACTGAGCTGCAGCATTAGCTATGCTTGTAGCTTCCCTGGGGTCGGTTGATTCACAGGAAACGATCAGTATATCGGTTCTGTTCTTATTATCAACCCCGATCATCCGCTGAATCCTTGATACAGGATTAGACGAAGATGCTATAGGGTATGAATCAAATTCCACGTCTTTCTTTAATATAATGTATGCCAGCTCCATAACCGGACGACTCTTAAGAATCTCAATCTGGTTATTAATCATGTTTTCAGAGATTCCGGCTGTTGGCATGAATAAATCAATATCTTTTCTTTCCTCCAGAAGTATTCTGGCATGCGCTTTATATACCTTAGGTGATCTGATTGTATATACCATCGCACCGGATACTATAGCAAGAAAGATTAGTATTACAATCCATTTGAACTGCAGTATAATTCGTATATATTCGGAGAGATTTAAGTCTGTATCGCTATTATGTTTTTCAAAATTATCCATAACTTTCCTCTGTTACATGTTATTTATTGCTGCTATGACACTAACAACAATTGCTACTTTTGACATGAAATCAGCAACTCTGAAAAATGCATAGTAAATTGATCCGGCTACAATCACAGTATCACCTGGTTTAAGCACAGGTATAAGATCTTCATTCCCGGTTTCAATATATTCTTTTAAATCAACAAATATGACTTTACTGCCGTCTGCAGTAGGTCTTACGATTCTAATATTTGCCAGTTTCGCATTTTCAGTTGGTCCACCGGCAAGTGAAATCAGAGCTAGTAGATCAGTGTTATCAGGAACAATGTACAATCCGGTTTTTTCAACCTGTCCCCAGACATAAGTATAAATCTTCAGTCTCTCAGAGTCAGAGATTGATCCTGAATAAAAATAGGCGGATGTATTACTTGCAGATTGAAAACTTACGGATTCCTCGGCAACAATACTTAAGCAGAAACATAGAATCAATAAAGCTAATATTATTTTCTTCACTTTCTCCCCTTTATATCATTTTTTTTTATATATTTACTTTTTTAGTCAAGTTAATTAGCATTATAGTAGAACATCCTCAACAGAGATTCCGATCCTGACTTAACGAGAACATCATTTCCAAATGCATCTACTCGCCAGTAGTAAGTACCGGATTCAAAACCCTCAGGGATGTCAAAAACAGCTACTAGATCCTCTTCATTAGGATCAGCATCAAATTCATCGTATGACCAGACAATATCATCGTTTACATCGAACATAACCACTCTGTACCTGGCTACAAGTCCGCTTGGAATCCTGTCCCAAACAAAACTGATACTATCAACACCTGCAATTGTAACCTGATTATTCGGCTCTTTTGGCAGAGCTTTATCAACCAGTTTATACGCCACTGTATCAGACACGGAATATTGCTGATGCTCATCAACGATCTCGATATAGTAATAGAGCTCCTGTCCTATATTTACTTCATTGAGAGTATTATCAACATAAGACTCGTCCTGAACTGTTCTGATAGAATCGACAAGAATATGATCAACAATACCTGTATATTCTTTTCTGAATCTGTAAATCCTGACATATTCAATATCATCAATAAAAGGCACCCATTGAATTTTTATCCAATTACCATCAGAAACTGCATCAATACCATTATTATTGTCATTTAC
This sequence comes from Cloacimonadales bacterium (SeqCode), assembly GCA_942492065.1. Taxonomy (GTDB): domain Bacteria; phylum Cloacimonadota; class Cloacimonadia; order Cloacimonadales; family JAIOQZ01. The sequence continues at coordinate 501,904 of CALODV010000013.1, forward strand.
TATGTCTACAACATTTGTGATTTCACCATCAGGAGTATTCACTGTATAACTTTTTTGTCCGACATCTCCTGCATCACCTATATGATGAATCAAATCCGGCTTCCAAGGTGGATTTCCCGGACCTGACGTATCGTCATCACTACACGCAATCAAAATTAAGCATGTCAAAAAAACAAAGACGATTAAAAATCTATTTAATTTCATAATATCTCCTAGAATTCAAGTGAAAAGCCAAGCCTGTTGGTTGGTCCAAGTACATTGCTGATTATTGCATAATCTATTGTGACATTCTTAATCTTAAGTCCTAATCCGCCGGAGAAATTTTCGTCGTAATAGCCGCCACGTAAAAAATAGTTGTTCCTGAACTGAACCTGTGTACCCAGCTGAAGTATCTTATCTTCTTCGTGATGTATGTCAGCTGATAATGTTAATACGGAATTATATTTGGGAATAGGTTGAGCAACAGCAAAAGCGACTCTTCTATTGTAATCAATTTCGTCCTCATGCTTTGATTCGGTATCCCATGATATTGTTGTTCCGCCAATGTCTTTCATTACGTATCCAAAAGAGAAATCACCCATCCATGGAACGTCAAGAAGGGTAGCTAAATCCGTACGTGTCAGAAATCCAAAATCGAATCCTACGCCTGTACCTGACTTATCGTCAATAGTTCTTTTGATATATTTTACATTGACACCGAAATTAAAATCGACCGGCAGCTTGAAGAAAAACCAGCCAAAGTTAATATCCCTGTGAATATTTTTAGCAAAATTGAAATAGAAAATATCATCAGTGTTATCAAAATATGAATCTGCTATTCCGGTTAACTGAAGATCAATATTGGCAGCCCTTTTATCACTGCTTAATCCGGTAAGATGAGACTCACTGAAGTGCTTGATATCCGGTATAGTCAGTCTGGTCCAGTTCAATCCTATAGTAACAGAATTCGGCAAAGGCTGACAATAAGTAACAACGTCATAACTTGCCATGTTGTTATATAAAAATGAATGATTGAAATCCAGTTTGATTTTTCTGATCTGAGCTATCCCTGCAGGATTCCAGTAAACGGCTGAAGGGTCGTCAGCAACAGCTGAATATGCTCCTCCCATACTGAGAGATTTAACTCCTGTTCCTATAAATATGAAATCACCTGTATATACTCCAGCATTCAGCGGAAGTAACATAATTAACATGATTGCTGCAATAAATACACTTTTAATTCTTGTATTATAACTCTTCATCTTTCACCATTATTTTAGTATAGCCATTTTTTCTGTCTTCTTAATTGTTTTTCCGCCTTTTCTGGCAGTAACTCTATAGAAATAAACACCATTAGCAAGCTCTCTGCCATGTTCATCACGGCAATCCCAACCTTTGATTGTCCTTGGATACTCATGATAGCCTACAGCGCTTGGAATATCATTAAATGATTTCACCAGTCTGCCGCTGACAGTATAAACTCGAATACTTACGTAATCAGCATCGTCAGTCAGAACATAGGTAAATCTTGTTCGACCGGAATTTTCACTTTCATACGTTTTAGTAATCACCGGATTAGGATAATTACCCACATTTATCACATCGAAGTGATTATTTACAATAAATTGAATTTTATGTTCGCTGAAGTTTCCATTAACATCTTGACAATCCACGATAAGGTTATACTCACCCTTATCAAGATTCAGTTTATACTTCAGCGGTATATGCGTAAGGTTTCCCTTACTGGCTGCAATTGTGTAGTCATTGTTATCAATCTTATCACCATTAAGGAACATTCTTATTCTGTTATCGAATACATCTATACCATTTCCATCCGAAAGAACGAAAGAAATGATACCTGTCCCAGAAATATACCCACCATGCGTGAATTCCTGATTCTCCACATTCGCTTTAACAACAGGTTTTTCTCTGTCATTGTTTATAAAGACTGCATAAGTACCGAATTTGGTCACTTCCTTTGTGATTTTAGATCCGTCTCTCGACAGCAAACCACCCTGGAATATCCATTTTTCAAAATCATCTTCCCACCGGTAAACTGCAACCTTATTATCGACAATACCCAATGCAGTCAGAGAATCAGTTGGGTCAAGAGTAAATGAAAGAGACATACTGCCATTGTTAGGGACAGTTTTCAAGCTGTCTGCGTAAAATTCTTCATCTATCATAAAAACTTCATATGCAATAGATGTATTATCCCCACCCATTACAATGCTTTCTATATCTTCCTGATTAATGGATTCCTGAATGAACCGTCTCGAAACAGACCCCATAGCATCTCTTTCAAAAATACCTGAAGGGATTGTACAGCTGATATTTCCATCCGGACTCAGTACTGTTGCTCCTTCCTCATCAGCCCAGAACAGGTTCATATCAAAGTTAAGAGTAAAATCATTTTTATCATACTCTGTTTCTATAAATGTCTGATCAGGATTTACTTCGACAACGATATTACCCTCAGATGTAATACCGGAAAGGTCAATAGTCCTGATATATATCTGATTAACCTGTAGGGGCGGGATATCATCTACATTGATCTGGTGCAAACCATCACTATTCCTGACCTCTATAAGCATTCTCGTTGCTTCAGATGCCAGTTTTCCCTGGTTTTTCATCTGTACTTTAAGGGCAGGCTTCTCATTCATTGTGATAACCTCTACCGCAAGTATCATCAAGTCGGCACAATTAACCTCAAAAATACGATTCTCGTTCCAGAAATTAACCTCAGTCCCATTGGATTTGACAACTCTGAAATGGTATTTAACTTCAGTGTCATATCTCAATACCCTGAGAGGACGTTCACTTCTGTATCGTCCATCTTCAGATGAGTACTCCATATTTATTTCTTCAAGAGTGTTGGTTACCACTATTGTAGATTCTCCCGAAGTATAGGATGAATCATATTCTGTGATTACATAGATTTCTTGAAACCCATTCTCAAAAGCTACCTGAGCAGATATGTATAGAGAGTCATACACAGAGAAAGTTGGTGGCTCAACCCTACTGTCAAATACAGTTTCATCACCGACAAAAAATTCTGAGTAACCGGAATAAAGGTTATCATAAGAATAACCAATGACCCTTACTTGTCTAAGGTAATCATCTTCAGAAAAGTTTGTTGGAACAATATACTGATAGCTCAATATGCCATTAGGAGTTGAGACTTCATAAAAGTTACTTAATGGTAATTCGTTTTCAGCACAAACATTAACTCTCGCTCCAACAACATTTGATGGGAATGTTGCAGAAACAGTGATAGTATCTCCCTCTTCAGGAGTAAAATCTGATATTTCAATATTGATATTCCTTTCAGGAAGAGTAAATTTTATCATTGGATCACCGTGAAGAATACACCCCTCACTAAGTGGAGTATAACTGTTTGTACCCCTCAAAGATATCTTAGTTTTTGCAAAATCTACAATTGATCCCACATTACCAAGATTTCTATAAAAGAGAGCATCAAACATATATCTTGCAAAATATTCATCACCTTTTTCATAACCTAAACCGGAAAAACCAACGTGTGCAATTGCTCCCCCGTTGGAGTGAACTGTCAATGCCTCCCCCATACTACTTGTTATGCCGGGTGAATCAAAGGAAGATCCGTAACAGGACATACTGCTTACAAAAGGATAAATATTATTTGTGAAACTCTCAATATGGTCAATATTAAGCAAGTCATTATCATCCCAAGTCTGACCACCACCGTGACCCATGAATTGCACAAATAAAGCTCCGTTATTTATATTCTCCAGAAGTGTTGAAGTATTACCTCGATACACATCCGGAACTGTAATTGTTTTAATATAAACCCTGTTTACATCAAATGAGGCATCGATAAACCCCTTTCTGAGAGATTCGCTTTGTCTTGAGAAAAGGTCATCTGTATCATCTGCTTTACCTCCGGCACAAAGAACAACATGGTTAGTCCATAAGTCCTGTGTCTGAGGTTCAGTAATGAATCTCAAGGTTTTTCTGGCAACAGCTTCTACATGGTCTTCCGTGTACACATTTAGTCGTCCAATCGAGAAATCCGGAACGATATCACTACCAATCACGCAGGCATATGCATTATCGCTGGGAGTGGCTCCATGTTTATCTGTCCAGACGTAAATTGGAGGTACAATATCATATTTTCTGTTAAGAGAATAATCACTCTGGTCATATATACCTTCACCCAGCAGCAGTGCATGGGTAAACAGACTGAAACCTAATTCGTCGGCATTATTCCAGTTATTAAACACATAACTGAAGAAGTCTTTTAAAGCCTGAGCAGACTCAATACCGTGATTAAATTCGTCATATATATCCTGAACACTAACAACCTCAACCTCGATGTCATAGCCGTAGACACTCATATCGTATTGTTCCCAAGTGTCGTGTAATAGTTTTGTCCCATCACAGTCAATCAGACTTTCACCTGTTATGATTATGTAGTTGGCATTATTTTCTTCAGATTTAAGATTAGAAGGATAGTTATATCTAACATTAACAGGACGCTTTTTATTTGCCTCTGTTACTGCGTAATAGTTTACATCATCAGAAAGGACATCATCCTGAAACTGTACTTCAAATACTGTATCATTTTCTGCCGGTATTATTTCAATATTCTCCATTATCGAAGAACCAAGCTTATACACAGATACATCTTCTGAACTGAAATACTGTAAATCAAACTGATATAAACCGGTTGGTCTGTTAGAAGGCTTAGTGAATTTTATATAATCTTCATCAGTCTTGTACATTCTCCAGTAATCAAGTTCAAAATAGTCAAGCAGAACTTGTTCTTCACTGACATCCTCAACTCCCGGAAGACTTATATAAAGGTTATTAGTTCCATGATTCAGATATGTATTTGATAAATATGTATCATTTTCAAAAACTCTTTCATATTGCTGATACCATTCTTCACTTCCAATAAGAGTAGAATTAATTCTGACAACTGCATGGTGATCTGGATGCCCCACACTATTGTGAGTTGCACCGAATAGCACAACTTTTGCATCAAAATATCTTGTGCCAGCTTCATAAGGATATTGCAGATCAAACGGTATAGTTAGCAAATTAGGAGCAGTTATGGATGACCAGAAAAATCTGTCTTCTCTATTGTTCTGCTGACTGTATCCCAGCTTTTGATATTGCAGCTGCTTTTCATAGTGAACTGTCTGCCTGAAAGCTCTTGGAGAGATATAGTCAGAAGGATTCGTAACCTGAAGACCACCGTTTTCAACAGCCATTCTGGCACCATAATATGGTACAACCTTCAGAGTATAAACATTCTCATATGTATAATCATCATAATAACAGGTTTCACCACGATGGAATTCACCGTAAAACTCGAAATACTCTCCCCTTGAAAATTGTCCGTCCAGTTCTCCCGGAAAGTGAATCGGAACTATACCATTCTCATCATAAAGCTCAAGATTACGGGGATCAATATTAGACCAGTCAAACACACTGCCTCCCATAAAGCCTTCTTTTATGCTCAGAGAATCAACGAGGTCCTGATAAAACACTTTATATATCCCGTCACTGTTTACAATAATCTGAATTTCCTGAATATCATTTGATCTTGCAGCTGACCTTGTATGATTATTTTGATTAATATTTTCAATAGGTTTCATCCAGTTCCGAGAAATATCACCATTAACCGCCAGGCCACTAATCATATCAATACCAGGTATATTGTTGCTTCTCAATGTGTTGGAAACTGTTTTAGTACCTGAAATATTAACTTGAATATCCATAGTTGTGGTAATTTCCAGTCTTCTTGAGAGTGGATTATAGCGGAAAGGATTAATTCTTAACGTCCCGAATTTCCAGTTTCTGTATAACGCTGTACCGGCATTTACAACTGACTGAGCAGGAATGAACTTTGATGTTGAATACACAGCATTGTCTATGTAGAAAACCTTGTTATAAGAGTCATCTGTTGGCACTATTTTTTCTTGTGGAATGACTTTGATATTATCTGAATATTCTCTCTGAGAATTTAAAATTGAAATATGCATTTCTCCATCTGAGGGTAAACCAATTACTTCCGAAAAAAATGGTAGTACAGGGGTCCCTTCTGCAGCTTCAGAAATAGCATCTTCACATTCAATTACATCGTATTGACGACCTTCTTTCCGTACTGAAGTTATGGAATAGTCCGGCAAAGTGAATCTCAAAGTTACTGCATCTTCTGTTTGATTCAATACTTCGATATTATCGGCAAAAATCAATCCTGAAAAGACTAATATTAATGTCAGGATCACTGTATATTTCATTTAAACCTCATTATCTGGTTTTCTTGGCAATATCATTTCTGTATTGCATATTATTAAAACTTATTTGATCAATTATTTTGTAAGCCTTGTCACGAGCTTCTTCAATTTTTTCTTTTACGGCTACCGCCATCAGCACACGTCCGCCACTTGTCAGCAACCTATCTGCATCAGCTTTCACACCCGCATAATATATAAACTCATTATTCTGATTCAGCTCAGGGATTGTAATCTGCATTCCCTTCTTGTACGCTTCCGGATAACCACCGGATGCGGCTACGACCGTAACAGCACATTCACCCCATTCAAGTTCAATGTCTTTAATATTCTTTTCAGTCAGTGCTTTACAGACTTTTCCGAAATCAGTTTTTAACAATGGTAATACTACTTCAGTTTCAGGATCACCAAAACGACAATTAAATTCAATAACTTTAGGTCCCTTTTTTGTAATCATTAACCCTGCATACAAAACACCGGTATAAACAATGTCTTCTTCTTTCATTCCGGCAAAAATTCTATCAAAAATTTCCGTATTTACAAATTCTCTATATTGTTCGGCTTCCACTACAGGGGCATAAGCTCCCATCCCACCGGTGTTAGGACCATGTCCTCCGTCAAAAGCTCTTTTAAAATCCTGAGAGAAAACTGTTGTAACATAGTTATCACCATCTGATATTGCAAAAATTGAGGTCTCCCAACCTTCCAGATATTCTTCAATAACAACAGAACTTCCGGAAGCTCCAAATTTCATATCTGTCATCATAGTTTTGAGAGCATCTTCAGCTTCACTTCTGGTTTCAGCAATTATTACACCTTTTCCTGCTGCAAGACCATCAGCCTTAATTACAACAGGCAGATCAAAATCATTCAGACCCTCGCATGCTGCCGCATAGCTGTCAAATACACCGTATTCTGCTGTAGGAACACCGTATTTCTTCATCATGTTTTTTGACCAAATCTTAGAGCTTTCTATCTGTGATCCTGCCTGATCGGGCCCTATCACTGCAATCTGTCTGCTTCGCATAAAATCAACAATTCCCTCAGCCAGAGGTTGCTCAGGTCCAACAAATACAAAATCAATGCTGTTCGCCTTCACAAATTCCGCCATAGACTCGAAATCTGATAATGAGACAGTTTCTGCAACATTTAACATTCCCGGATTACCCGGAGTAACATATACTTTATCAATTATTGAACTCTTATTGAGTGCATCCGCTATAGCGTGCTCACGACCACCACTGCCGATAACTAAAGTTTTCACTATTTCTTTAACTCCCTGATTATTGTCAGAATCATTCTGTCTGCTGCCTTGCTTCGAATCATGCTTCTGTTACCGAACAGATTATATTTTACAGAAAAAGTTGTGTTCACATCAGAATATCCAATAAACACTGTACCAACAGGTTTATTATCCGAACCTCCGTCAGGCCCGGCAATTCCGGTTACACTTACTCCGATATCTGCATTCAAGGCTTTCCTTACTCCGTCAGCCATTTGCTCTGCTGTTTGAGAACTAACAGCTCCATACTCTTTAAGAGTTTCCGGGTTCACATTCAGCATACTGATCTTCACTTCATTCGCATAAGCAGTCACTCCGCCTTTAAAAAAAGCAGAAGCTCCCGGCTCATCAGTAATCATTTTCTGAAGTAACCCACCTGTACAAGATTCAGCTACTGAGATCGTAAATTCTCTTTCGCTGATAATTTTAAACAATGTTTGTACAAGTGTAACATCATCGTAACCCCAAACAAATTTATGCAACCTTTTTATCACTTTTTTTTCAATTGCCTTAATTCCAACCTTATTCTGACCGTATAACCTGATCGTCACCTTACCTGCCGATGGCAAGAATGCAACATTCATATTATCAGGAACTTCCATATCCTGAAGACGCTCAGCAATCTCTGATTCCGGTATCTCAGCTGTGTGAATTTCCCTGAGAAAAAAATCAGTGGAATAATCAGACATAATCGGTAATAATGAATTGTTTATTATATATTCCATCTCTCGCGGAACACCGGGCATTGCGACAAATATTTTTTTATCAAATCTATACATTAACCCCGGAGCAGTCCCAATTGCATTATCCAAAAGTTCAAAACCTTCCGGATACAATGCCTGACCTTTATTTGTTTCAGGAACTTCAATTCCCCTACCTTTGAATATTTCTGCAATTCGTTCCCATTGATCGTCTGAAAAGATGAGTTTTTTGCCAAAAGCTTCAGCAATTGCATTTTTACTTATATCATCAGTTGTAGGACCGAGTCCTCCGGTAGTAATAAGTAAATCACACCCGTCGAACTCGGTTAAAATTGTATTTTTTATTGTATCAAATTCATCTCTTATTACCAGGTTCTTTGTAACCTGAATACCCAGAGAAGATAACTGCCTGCCTATGAAAGTCAAATTGGTATTAATTGTCTTACCAATGAGTATCTCATTACCAATAGAAATAACTTTTGCAATCAATATTATTCCTTGTTGTTCTTTTTATTTACCTTGAATTCTGTCCAGCTGGGTAGAGATTCCCCATGTTTTATCACACCAGATGCGTTCTTCCTAATCCGTTGAATCTTAGCTTCTTTAGAACCTACAATCTTAATATGATAATCACGAAAGCTGACAATATCTCCTTCAACCAGCATTTTCCGTCTTTTTGTCTCTACAGATCCATTTACAGAAATATATGCTCTGTTGATTCGATCTTTAATCTCTTCATAATCTTCAAATATACCGGCAGCTTTCAATAGCTGATCAAGATAAATGAACGTTGATTCCTGTTTTAACCAGAACTTCATAATTAGTAACTCTTTGCAAACAATACACGTTCTTTACTCTCACCATCACAACAGATGCATTTACCGTCCACTTTTTCATTTTCAAGCGGGATACAGCGAATAGTAACTTTGAGATCATTCTTGATCTTCTCTTCACAATCAGCTGAACCACACCAATGGGAGTAAACAAATCCACCATGAATTTCTGGGTTATCCTCATTTTCAGGAGTAAAGAAACTGTAGAATTTTTCCTTATCATCTATTATGACAGATTTATCTTTTCTGAAGTCAAGAGCTCTGTCATACAAATTTTTCTGAATATCATCCAGTATCGTGCATACTGAATCCACAAATTCATCTACGTTATATGCTTTTTTATCTTTAGGACCTAAATCTCTTCTACCAAGGAAAACAGAATTATTCTTAATATCTCGAGGCCCAATCTCAATTCTTATTGGCATACCTTTTTTAATCCAATACCATGACTTTTCACTTCCGGTAACGTCTCTGTCATCAACTCTGACAATTAGCTTTTTACCATGATAGCGAATCTCTTTCAGTCTGCTGTTGAGATTATCAATAAACTCATCAACCATTTTCCTGTCTTCATCGGTTTTTGAAAATGGAATAATAGCTATATGGGCTGGTGCTATTCTTGGTGGAATAACAAAACCGTTATCATCACTGTGTGTCATCAGAAGCGCACCAATAAGTCTGGTTGAAACACCCCAGGATGTTGTCCAGGCATACTCTTCTTTACCTTCTTTGCTCAGATATTTGATATCAAACACTTTAGCAAAGTTCTGCCCCAGAAAGTGTGAAGTTCCTGCCTGCAGGGCTTTGTTGTCCTGCATGATAGCTTCCACACAATATGTATCAAGAGCACCCGGGAATTTTTCGGATTCTGTTTTACGCCCTTTAATAACAGGAACAGCCAGGTGGTTTTCCAGAAAATCTGCATAGACATTCAGCATTTTAAATGTTTCATCTACTGCTTCCTGTTCAGTTTCATGAGCTGTGTGACCTTCCTGCCACAAAAACTCAGAAGTACGCAAAAACAACCTTGTACGCATTTCCCAACGGACGACATTAGCCCACTGGTTGATCAGTAATGGTAAATCTCTGTAGGAGTTAACCCATTTACTGAAAGATGCCCCAATGATAGTTTCACTGGTAGGTCTTATAATTAAGGGCTCTGTTAATGGGCTGGCAGTTTTTAGTCCACCATTGCCATCGTCTTCCAGCCTTGAATGTGTTACAACAGCACATTCCTTAGCAAAACCTTCCACATGCTCAGCTTCTTTTTCGAAATAACTCTTTGGAATAAAGAGTGGGAAGTAGGCGTTCACATGTCCTGTTTCCTTAAACATATCATCTAATGCTCTCTGCATATTCTCCCAGATAGCATATCCCCATGGTTTAATGACCATGCAGCCTCTGACATCACTATTTTCTGCTAGCTCTGCAGCCTTAATGACATTCAGATACCATTGTGGATAGTTTTCACTTCTTGTAGGCTCTATCGCTGTTCTATTTTTTTTTGCCATTTATTTCTCCTGTAAAGCGGCCAATTCAGCCATTAATTCAGCAAAACTCTTACTATTCAAATCCCTTATCTCATCAAGCTTTATCTGTTTCTGAGTTCTGCACTTCATATTTTTCACATTGACAGCATTATTTTCGATTTCTTCATCTCCGATAATAATTACACATTGCGCACCGGATTTGTCTGCTGCCTTCATCTGTGCTTTCATTGATGTTTTATCTATATCATAACTTACATGTAACCCGTTGTTTCTTAGACTCATAATAAATCCAGGCATAAGGTTCTGAGCCTTTTCACCAAGATCAACCATATACACATCCGGTAAGTTTTCGAAAGGCATTTCCAGATTCGCTTCTTCAATTGCAATCAAGAGCCTTTCAAATCCTCCTGCGAAACCGATTCCAGGTTGAGGTTTTCCACCTACCTGCTCAGTCAGACTATTGTAACGTCCACCACCAAGCAGAGCGTTCTGAGTTTTCAGTCCATTATTTATAATTTCAAATGCAGTTCCTGTATAATAATCAAGACCTCTTACAATACGAGGATTCACTTTAAAAGGAACGTTCATCTGAGAAAGATAGCCTTGAACCTTCTCAAAGTGTGTCCTGCATTCATCATCCAGGTAATCTGTAATAATCGGTGCATCTGCTCCGATATCCTTACATGTTTTAACCTTACAGTCAAGAAGTCTCTTAGGATTCTTGTACATTCTCTTCTGACAATCAGGACATAATTTTTCTGTGTATTGCTCGAAGTATTCGACCAGAGCTTTATCATAGTCTTTTGAGCAGACAGGACAACCAATATTGTTAATTTCAAGATCGAAATTGCTCAGTCCCAGATTTTTCAGAAATGAGTAAGCCATAGCTATTACTTCCGCATCAATATATGGATTATTCGAGCCAATTGCTTCTACTCCGTATTGATAGAATTGTCTGTATCGTCCCTTCTGAGGTCTGTCATAGCGGAACATCGGTCCATGATACATAAGCTTAACCACTGAATTCCCGATTCCCAGGTTATTTTCAACATAACTACGGACAACTGGAGCAGTTCCTTCAGGTCTGAGAGCAAACATTCTGCCCTTTTTATCCTGAAATTTATACATTTCCTTTTCAACAATATCAGATGTATCCCCGACGCTTCTTTCGAATAAGTCAGATTTTTCAAAAATTGGTGTTACAATCAGCTTATAGTCATAAGATAATGCCAGTTTCTTGAACATGTTTTCCAGATATATCCATTTGTCTGATACATCCGGCAGAATATCGTATGTACCTCTAGGTACTTTATATTTTGCAGCCAAAATTTCTCCAGAATAAAGTGTGCACCCGCAGTTGATACTTATTCGGATCTCAAAACAGCAGTTAGCTCAAACCAAGTAGACCAACGGCACATCACGAAGTCTGCTTAATGCTGCTTCCTTCCAGACCTGACATGGTTCACAGCACGTGATTGCGCTGGGCTTGATTCTCAACACCACTTTCTGCTAAGTGATCAAAAATCAGCATTCTAGTGCGGGAATTCAGTCCCTCTATAGCGGATTGAGGGTACAGGGCACCGCTAGCTCCCCACCTAGCACACTAAAAAAATTTCTTATAAAAGTGTAAGAAATCTCAGCTTTATAAAATTGTCAACCCCTATTCATCTGTCATATATTTTTTTAATGAAGATAAATCGAGATCATCGTCATCGTCGTCATAATCATCGTCATCCTCACCGGTTACCCAGTCAGGACAAAACATAATATCATGCTTATAATCCCATCCGTCGACGTTCTTTAATCCGAACCTCTGAAGAAGTGATTCTTCCCAGAGAGAGTAATAAACATTGTCTTCATCTGATTTATATACAAGCACAGGGTGGCTGAATTTTCTTAACTCATAATGTTCGTCTTCAAGTAAATCAAAAAATTCTCGGATCTTGTCTCGATCCTTTTCGAAATTCATCATACAAACCTCTTAAAATCAAAAATCATATTGGAGTTCAAGAGAGAACTCATCTGTAAGATAATTCTTTGAATCAGATAAACTGGAATTCACAGAACTTTTTACTTTCCTGTATTGGTGTCTGTATGTAAATACAACCATCCAGTTATCTGACAGAATTAAATCTGATCCTAAACGGAAATCATTTTTTACATCATCACGACCGGCATGAATTTTGTCATTATCAGCATCATTTGATTGATAATATCTGTACTCAACCTTATACTTGATGAAAGGTCGAATATACTTTTTCTTCATGATACGGACTTTTTTGTTTTTCAGTCCAACATTAAAGATATTACTTTCGTATGTCGTGTCTGTATAATAAGAATCAAGTGATGAATCACTGATACCGTTATCACAGTCAAATTTCCTGTAAGCGTATCCGCCGTCAAGATAGAATGTCTTAAATGAGTGTTTCCAGCCAAAACCGATTTCCATTGCGTCACCGTCCTGTTCCACCCAGTACTCATTATGGCGGTACATTTCGAAACTTCCGTAAACGTCAACCCAGTCTTTTTTAAATATTCTGTATTTTGCAGAAAGTTTGAACTGGTCTTTATCATATGCGAACTCTTCATACTCATCAGTACCATCACCATCCGCATATTGTCTGGAATAGTTATCTGCATAGTATGCAAAAACCCCTTTCAGAGTAAGTTTATCTTTTCGGTACTCTATATACGATAAAGAGCTGTACTTACTCTTGTCCGTATTGTTAGTATAAGCCACATATTTTAACTTTGTACTGAGTCTCAAATGACTTCTTTTACCAAGATCGAATTTGTATTTAACATCGAATGACGGTTCAAGAATCATATCATCGCTTGTTTCCACAAAGCTGAAATCTTCATCACCATCTTCATGACTTTCCAAATCCCTGTCTGAAAGATTAAATGCATTGTTCGTATAGGTAGTTCCAAGATTTCCACTCATTTCCCAGTCTGCACTTAAATTGAACACCAACCCCACAAGTATAAGAATTATGTATAATTTATTCATGTCATCTCCATTTCAGATAATAATCAAGGGAAACATTTAATGTTTCCCTTGTAAAGCAAAACATTACTTTTTTTATTATAATTCCTTATCAGGATCCACAATATTTTCTGTGAAATGCCTGTCTTTTCTATCTAAATAAATAGCTATACTTATTGCTATGAAAATAACCAGCAAACTGATGACAGCTACAATAACATTACGTTGTCTGGACTCGAAAACCTTACCATCACCAATTTGAGGTAAAGGTTCAGGATCTATAGGAAGACTATATTTTTCTGCAAGTTTTACAACGTTATTGATATGAATTACCGGAACCCACTCTGCGAATCTCATCATTACACCGGGATTTGCGAAGTCCAGTTCTGCGATTTTTTCATTCACCCCTTCAACAAGGCTTTTATTATTCTGAAGTTCTCCAATATTTGCGTAACCGCTACCAATATTGATGAACGCCTTAAATTTTTTATCAGATGGAAGTTTAGAGTTATATGCTTCAAATCTTTTAGCTATCATTTCTGCAGTATCAAACTTCTTCATTTTGAAAACTTCAGGATCAAGTGAGTTTCTTATGATAGCTTCTTCCAGCAGTCCTCTTCCATTCTTACCTAATCCGCCGCCACGGTCTTTATTACCGCCAAGTGAAGCGAAATCAGATTTAAAGTTAATTTTATTATTATTGAAAAGTATAGTTTCCATATCAAGCCAGGTAAAGTCTTCTCTGTTTGCTCCGAATTCAGCAGAACCAACAGATGAAATAATCACAGGATTAAGTCCAAGAGTCTGAATTGCTGAGTATACAGCCAGATTAGCTCCGGGGTTAGCACCGGTCAAACCTACAGCCACATAATCACCTTCAGAAACATCTATCAATCTGAGAAGATCAACAGCAACAGCACTGAGGTTAGGGTTAAGAGCTGTGAGTCTTCGAGAAAGCACACCATAACTGGTAGTAATTCTAGATTCTCTTCTGTTCACACCAATAAGGCCTGTAGCATTAGGGTCGTTAGTAAGATCGATTTCAAAGCCTTTCTGCACCGCTTCGTTTTTAAGAATATCCATTGATTCTTTCATAAGTTCAGCGGCTTTAACTTTCTGGTCATCTTTTACTGTTCTGAAACTTCCCTGAGTAACATAAAATAGTATAACTGCCAGAACACCGAGAAAAATTAATGTACTGAGTTTTCTTAAAGATGGTCTGAACATTTAGAACCTCCCCGGGAAGATTATAATGAGTAAAAGTCTCACAATTACTGCAGCAAGAAGCATTACAGATACAGTTTTCCAGATACCCTGTCTTTCCATCCAGTTAGCTATCAGTCCCGGAATAATAAATCCGATTGACTGCATTTCCATGTCGCCTATTACAACATGATTAAATAATGGTTTTGAAGCCCAGCCAAGAATGAATCCTATCAGGATACAAAGTACCATTCTTCTTTTTCCGTAAACCAGCGTAAACTGAGATATAATTTTTATTACAAGCAGAGTAACAAGACTTACAGCCAGTGTACCCGCAATATTTAAAGGTCTGTCTAATTGAAGTGCAATATAACCGGGAACAATGATCCCTCCCGCAGATGCACCAAGAAGTTCTGTAAATACAAGGCTGGTGACAACACCCAACCCGACGGCCGCTTTAACTACTTCTTCAACCACGAGCTCCCCCTTCTGATTTAGCTTTGAAATATTTCACTATCTGTGCTCCATATTTGATTTTACCTGCAATATTACCGATCCCAACGATATGTGATTCTTTTTTGGTAATCTCAAGTACTTTGTTATAAACTTTTTCTGCTGCCATGTGATTAGGCAGCTCAATTATCTTCGCTGAAGGAATTCCAAGCCCAATAGCAAACTGTTTTAATTGTCCGGTTCGTTCACCCGTTAAAACCAGATAATCAAAATCCAGATCTGCACAAACTTCAGCAAGCTGTTCAGATCGGAAAAATCTGTCGCTTCTGGTGTTCAACATAATCATTTTCTGCTGATTATCAAGCCTTTCGGCTATCAATTCATAAATCATATGTGTTGAATTTGGATCATTTGCAGCAAAAACATTGTAAAACTCAATTACTTTACCTTTTTCTTCAGCTCGATACTTTTTCAGTGCTCCCGGATCAGGATTTGCTCCCTGCATACCTTTTAATGCCGTTTTTCTGTCTACACCCAGTCTTCTGCAGACTTCCAGAGCAAGGGCAACGTTATCAGCATGCTCAATATATGAAAATCCATCAAGATCTTCAAGAGTAATATCATCCGGTTTAACACAAACGATTTCAGAACCTCTTTTATCTGCAACCTTTTTCATTACTCCAAACTGCTTCACTTCTGAAGTAAGGCACACTCCCTTGTCAGGAATAGTGTTGCAGAGACATTTGGTGATACTGTCAAGAGTATCCCCCATCAAGTCAATGTGGTCCATTCTGGCATTTGTGATTACTGAAATAGTCGATTTTACAAAACGTCTTTCGGTTATCCATTGATATAATGGATTTACCGCCATACACTCAATTACCATTGCTTCCGGCTTATGCTTACCAGCATAACGGAACACATATTTCTGTTCAATAATGTTTGCTCCGAACAGCCTTTCAATGGATGCTTCTGTCCCGTCTTCCATTATTAGACGAGGCATGGTACCAGTTGTCTTAGCAAGGGTTTTAACTCCCCCGGCTCTGAGTCCGGCACCGATCAGACGAGTAACCGATGACTTTCCGCGTGTTCCGTTAACATGTATCCTGTGAGGGATACTGGACACGTTCTTAGAGTGCCTCATATACTCGACTAACCAAAAGACAAGTAACCCAATAGTAGCAATAATCAAAATATACATTTAAACCTCTTTAACATTCATACTGTCATATGAGTGTTTCAGTAGTTAGTCTCAATATTATTCGCAAAATTGTATGGAATAATTAAACTTCAAAATTATAATCTCATTTTATTCGTCAATTAATTTGTTGAATTAAAGTAACACTCAAGCTGACACTGAGTGGACAAAAACATAATATAATTCTTTTGATATCAGTAAATTGTTAATGCACTTGTAAAACTTTGTGTAAAATTGATATAGTTATATTTACAATACAATGGAAACTATACATTGTATCAAATACTATTAAAAACACTTACAGTTTCCTGTACATTTTCATGCATTATCTGCCTGATACTTACATTTTCTCCATAAACTGATCTTTTCCCATAATGAATTTCGCTGAAAAAGGAGCGCATCTCATAATAATTTGGTCCATAATAAGTGACAGTTCTCTTATCTCCCATTGTGCATGAGAATCCGAGCGAAGCCTGGAAACATGATATAGCTCTCTAAGATTTGCTTTCATGATTACATCCACACCATGTCCATTCATCAGGATATAGTCTCCCAGACCTTTCTTCACCGTTTCCATTTTGTCATATAGTTTAAGGACATCAAGGTGTAAAGCATCAATCTCCATACCAAGCCCGGTCATAATCAGCAGCTCCGGCATAACATAGTTTCTTCTGTTACGGGAATAAAGCAGACTGAGCATTCTATGTCTTTTAAGCTGAGCAAAACAACTTGATGACATATGCATCTGAAATGAGAATTCAGCCATTTCAAAAGCCTTTGGAGGATTATGATAAGCTTTCATTCCGCAGAAAACACCTTTGAAATACTTACCTATCTCTTTATCAGACAGGCTCTTCAGATATTCAAGTATTTTAAGATAGCTTCCCCCGGTTTGTTCAAATATCAGCGAAGCAAGAATCTTGAGATCTGCATCCTCAGTATAATCAGTAAGATTAACCTGCTGGAAATTTGACTGTGTCTGTGGAATGTCGCTGACATCCAGACAGTTCATGTAATAGTCTTCTTTTGTTGTGTATTTTATTAATGAAGGTGCAATGTGCTTAACCAGAGATTCTATTTTTTCTTTCAGTACAGATGCTTCTTTCAAACTGCAGCAGTCAAGTCGCCTAAGCAGCCTTTCCAGATTTCTGGCACTGATAGTCATTCCCATCTGGCTTTCCATTGCCAGTGGCAGAACATAACGAGCATCTTCTTTTGCTCTGTTGTACATAAGCTTTTTCGAGCCACCAAAATCTTCAACAACCAGCATGGATTTTGCTGCATCATAAAGTTTTCTGTAGAAGTTAAACTGTCTCTCAACCATTGCAGTATATTCTTCTTTCAAATCTGAGCTTTCAATCTCTTCGGGAATAACATAATCGCTGGAAAGAGTAACATATCTCTGTGACTTCTCTGTGAATGACGCTAACCTGCTTTTCTGTATAATCTCCGACAGATATCTGGAAACACCAATCAAATCAAAATTAAATACTGCGTGCTCGGCAACAGATGAATGTCCCATCTCAAAAATAATATTATCATTTGACTTTCTGGCATTTTCAACTTCTGCAATGGAATTTTCCCTGAGTTCGGTTACGCTCATAGAGGAACGGCTGATTCTGGCATATGCTGCAGAGATTGTTTCCGGTGTTGCAGCTGCCTGATTTTTCACATCTTTTATTAAACTTGTATCAATATTATATCCGGCTAATTTAATATCCATTTTGCTCCCTGACTTTACGTTGATACTATATATATACTCTGGCTTGCACCGATTCTGTTTGCTCCGGCCTTAAGCATATTCAAAGCTGTTTCTTTATCTCTAATTCCACCCGAAGCTTTAACTCCAAGTTTAGGTCCGACTGTAGCTCTCATAAGTTCAATATCTTCTACAGTTGCTCCACCACTTCCGAAGCCTGTTGATGTTTTAACAAATTCCGCACCGGCTTTTTTTGCTAACAGACATCCAACTATTTTACCTGCAGCGCTCAAATAACATGTCTCAATTATCACCTTAAGAAGTTTTTTTCTTGAACGGCACATATCTGCAACAGCTTTGATATCATTGAATACATCGCTGTAATGTTTAGTTATCATCTGACCTATACTCATAACCATATCTATTTCATCAGCTCCGTCTTCGATAGCTCTCAGAGTCTCGAAAACCTTAGTTTCAGTCCTGTTGGCACCAAGTGGAAACCCGATTACCGAACATGCCGGAACCGTATTTAACTGGTAGGACGCCAGTTTTACAAAAGCAGGATTCACGCATACAGAAGCAAAATTGAATGTTTCGGCTTCATTACAGATTTTCTTCACATCATTTACGGATGCATCAGCTTTTAAAATAGTATGATCAATATACTGTGCAAGATTTTCAAAATCTGTTGCCAGCTTATCCTCTTCATCTTTTCTGCATACCTTACAGGAAAGGCAGATTTCGTGTTCACCACCACACTGACATGGTTTTTCGTGCCCAATATCAAACAAATCAATTGCAAGATCTTTAATATGTTTCATAGCTACCTCATGTTTTTGTCTTGGCTGCCAACTGTCCACATGCTGCTGCAATATCCTGACCTTTACTCTGTCTTACAGTAATTGCAGCACTGAGAACTTTCAGTTGGGCAGCGAAATTATCAACATCCGCCGAAGCAGGTGCCATATAGTCTTTTTTGGAACTAATATTATTCCATGGTATAAGGTTAATTTTGCATGAAATATCCCCGGTATATTTCTTCAAAGCTTTAATATCCTCGGGTTCCATGTTTTTATTCTTTATCAGAATATACTCAAACGTAACTCTGAATTTAGAGTTTCTTGTATAGTCAATAAGCACTTTCTTCAAGTCATCCAGAGGATACTGCTTATTAACCGGCATTAACTCGGTTCTTTTGGAATCAATTGCAGAGTTCAAAGATACTGCAAGCTTGACCTTTACTTTCGAATTTATCAGTTTTCGAATTCCCGGTATTACTCCACATGTGGATATTGTGATCCTTCTCGGACTGAACTGGAATCCGCTTTCATTCCTGAGAATGTCTACTGCTTTCATAACATTGTCGAAATTATCCAGAGGCTCACCCATACCCATAAAAACTATGTTCGTAAGTCTCTCATTTTCATTAAGTTCATTCAAAGCAATAAATACTTGAGCAACAATTTCATGCACTTCCAGATTCCGCTTCAATCTCATAGCTGCTGTTGCACAGAAACTGCATGCTCGCCTGCATCCAACCTGAGAGGAGATACATAAAGTCGTTTTCTCTTCCGACGGCATAATGACCATCTCAATTATCAGCTTATCCTTCAGAGCTAGCGCGTATTTTCTGGAACCATCTTCCGATTTGCTGATTCTCTTGATTTCTGGCAATCCCAGGTCGAAAATCCTGTCCAGTTTCGGGTACAGTTTTGGAGAGAGGTTTGTCATTTTGTTAAGCTCAAGAACTCTATTGGCAAATACCCATCGAGTAAATTGTTTAGCTCTGAATTTCTTTTCACCAAGCTCAAGAAAGAGGGATTCGATCTCTTCGGGGAGCATTCCTAAAACGTGCTTCACTTGTTGAATCTTCTTCTGCTTATTTTATGATAATGTTCAAGATCAATCACTTCTGAAATCTGATCTTCAGATGCCAGGTGTACTTTTTTATTATAAAAATCATTCTTGTAAACATACATTTTAATTCCCTCGTATGTCACTTCTTCACCAACTTCAGGAAAATCCCTGGATATCTCCATGTAATAGTTCTCTTCATAATGAAGACAGCAGAGAAGTCTACCGCATGGACCGGATATCTTGGACAGATTACCTGAAAGATTCTGATCCTTAGCCATCTTGATCGTAATCTGACTGAATTGTCTGAGGAAAGTAGCACAGCAGTAATTCTTACCGCACATCCCAATTCCACCTAATTGTTTTGCAACATCTCTACCTGTAGTCTGATGAAGTTCGATTCTGGTTCTGAAATTGGAAGCGAGTTCTCTTACAAACTCCCTGAAGTCCACTCTGCCATCAGCTGTGAAGAAGAAAGTAAGTTTATTAAGATCGTACTGATAGTTCGTCTTGATAAGCTTCATTTCAAAAGGATATTTTACAACCAGCTCCAAAAATTTTCTATGGGCTTCTTCCTCTTTTTCTTCAAGTTCTATCAATTTTTCATCATCTTCTTCAGTAAGATTACGCACTACATTAAGTAATTCAGTTGTATCTATTTTTTCAACAATGCTTTCAGCCTCCACCTGTGTGTTTATAACACGGGCAATATCTACACCTCTGTCAACCTGTACTATTACCCATGAATCAGGAATAATTTCCAGCGACTCAGTGTTCCTGAAATACCCGATTCTTCCACTTCTGTATTCAACTTCTACAAGTGCATTTTCCATTAATACCTCATATTTATCTATAATTCTTCCATAAATTTTTGCTTAATTGGTTTAATCCTTACTCATATTTTCACAGAAAATACGAGTTGATGATTTTCTGACCATCACAATTCAAATCCATATAGCACTTATTTACTCTTTGTTTCATCGAAACTTTATTCAAAGCTCTTAGTCATTTCCAGATCTTTGCATAATTGGAGTAATTGACCCGATTTTAGACTTTATCAAATCATGACTCAAAATGAGCTTACTGAAAGACTTTCTTAATGAAATCTAAATCTCATCGAAACTTTATGCAAAGCTTTCATTTAATTTTTTATGAATTAAATCATAATCCTTTTTTTACTAATTTGTTGTAAAGTACTTTTTCTGTTTCCGAGAACTCAAGGTTCCTTCTCTGCTTTACTATTGATGCTGTAGCAAAAAACTTGTCAGGACGATATTCAGTCAATTTATCAGCTTCTCCCCAACTGAAGTCTTTGATAAATCCTGAGATCAGTTCTCTACCATACAAGTTACAGCCCATACCTATGACTACACCTGTATTCAATGAGCAGTTAATCCCAATCTTTGTGTGATCCCCAATTATTGATCCCATAAACTGTGTCCCTGAGTCCAGCATTGAACTTGTTTTGTAACTATAAATCTTCACATTACCATAGTTATTCTTCAGGTCGCTGTTATTGGTGTCAGCCCCAAGATTAACCCATTCTCCCAGATAAGCATGTCCCAGGAAACCATCATGCTGTTTATTAGAGTAACCGTGAATGATTGACTCTTCGATTTCTCCACCAATCTTACAAACAGGTCCAATCGTCGTACCTTCATATATCTTCGCCATAGCCTTGATTTTTGTTTTCTTGCCAATGTATACAGGTCCAATAATCACTGAATTAGCCATAATCTGAGCATCTTCATCTATTACTACAGGTCCTTCAGTTGCGTCAATAACAACCCCGGGCTGAATTCGACAACCTTCTCCAAGCCAGATATTATAAGGATTCATTACCATAACCCCCATTTCTGTCTCAAAATAGTTATCCTTTTCGTAGAAATAAGCCTTGAAGTCTCGTTCTATATATTCAGCATTCTCTTTGACAAAATCTGGAATATTACCCCAGAAGCCGATTTTTTCATCGTCAGTATCAATCCACTCAATATTATCATAATCAAAGCATTCAGAACTAATTTCTCCACCATCGAACTTCATCCTGACAGCAGCAATAATATCTCTATGTCTGATGCCGGTACATGATTGAAGATTTTTAATCTTCTCAACCAGCTCAGGATTAATTTTCAGTCGTGAGTTAACAAATATATAATCACCTGCAGAAAAGCTATTTATATTCCATTCCGGATGACGTTCTTCGTAAATATCCTTCAGATCAGAATGAATAAGAATATTCATATCATCCATATCAAAGTCAGTAAACAGTCTTTGACGCAGTTTGAGAATGCCGACTCTGAGATCACCGGTTGATCTGTTCAGAGTTAATGGAAAGAAACCGTTTCTTTCCGCATCATCAAAAATTATGTAATTCATAACATACTCCTATTTTCTTCCGTGCCAGGAAAATAAACCTGCCATACCTGAAAGTGCGGACGTGAACACATATAACGGATAGCAGATGAACCAGATTGGGAAAAACATCACTTTTTCACTATCTACATTAAACTTCTTAAATGAAGCTTTTACAAAAACGAAATCAGATATCAGCTTAGCCGCTGCGATAACAGAAGCAAGCCATAAATTCACAAAAAACATCGGTACCAAACCAATATTTGTAATAAATGTTCCAAGCAGATATATAAAAAACTCAGGATTAAGCATAATCTGCCAGGAAGTATTTGATGCCCATCTGGCTCGCTGATTGATAAAAGCCCTGAGACTATCAATAGGTCTGGTCTTCACAAAACTGTGATAGTTCATACAAAATCTGATTTTCTTGCCTGTTCGGCGAATCAGCTGCATAAGATTAATGTCATCACCCGATAAAATATGTTTTATAGATTCGAATCCGCCAACTGCCTCAAAAGCACTTTTTCTATATGATATATTCTGACCCGAGCAGGAAAAATACTTGGAGCTATTTAAAGCTCCGGCAGCAGCAGCAAAAATTATTTGTGAATCAAAATGTTCGAACTTCCTGATAAATGAAGCTTTCTTCCATTTTCCCGGATCAGTGGAAGAGTATCCTGCCACCATTACAGTCTCATCATCGTAAGATGCTACCATGGATGATATCCAGTGAATACCTGTGATGCAGTCAGCATCGGTTGAAAGTATTATCTCTCCCTTTGCTGCAGCTATGGCTTGACCCAATGCGTTTTTCTTGGGAGACTTTGCATTCTCTCTTCCTGCTACATTGATTAATCTGATATTACTCCATTTTTCTGCAAACTTCTGTACTACTCCGGCAGTATTGTCTTCAGAGGAATCATTCGCTACAATAACTTCAAACAAAGCAGCGGGATAAGATTGATTAACCAGACTTGTGAGCAGATACGGTAAACGAAGTTCTTCGTTCCTTGCCGCAACAACTACTGAAACAAAAGGTTTTGAAGTAAGACTTATGTCCTGATCTTGATCAAGTCCTTTGAAAAAAAGGAAGTTGTAATATAAGTATATAAGTGCCGAAACAGCATAGATTATAATCAGTATTGTCATCTTACAATTCTATAATCTTAACGTTTAAGCTATCATATTTAAAGAGCAAAGAATCCAGTCTGAGAGTATCAGCCAGAATGGAATCAGGTAATACTCCACCCAGATCGAAGATTAAAGTATCTTTATCATTCTCTCTATACATCGTCGGGTAGAAATTATATGCCAGACTGTCTGAAAGTGGATTAGGCTCTGTTCCGGCAATGAAGTACTCCATTATTGTGTCATCATGCTCACTTTGAGGAAGGAACCCGGTTTTCTTTGATATTTCCACCTGGATAATACCGTTAGGCTTGTGAAATTCGAGTTCGGAACTATCAATAATAGGTTTACCTTTACTGTTTAACGGAGCGTCCATCTCAAGTTTCCTTCTCATAATATATGGCCATGGAGGAAGAGCAGCAGTTGCTCCTGAGTTCTTCTTACCAAGCGGAGTATTATCATCAAAACCTACCCAGATTCCGCAAATATATCTTTTATTATAACCTATAAACCAGGCATCACGAAAATCATCTGTTGTACCGGTTTTACCTGCTGCCGGCCATCTGTAACCTCTCCATCTGATCCCTTGTGCTGTTCCCTCTTCTACCACCGACTTCATCTGTGTAAGCATGAGGTAGGCTACCTTCTCATCCATAACCCTGATTCTTTCCGGAGCAGCCTGTTCCAGAATTTTTCCGTCTACGTCCTCTATTCTGCGAATAAAGACAGGATTCACCCTTTCTCCACCATTCGGGAATGTTGAATATCCACTGATCAATTCGAGAGGAATCACTACTTCTGTCCCGATTGCCAATGAATAAATCGGTGCAATTCTTGTTGTTAACCCAAAACGTTTTGCCAGACGGGAAACTTTTCTGGGTCCCAGATCTGTTATCATCTTTATCGCATATATATTTCTAGAGTTCTTGAGGGCATCTCTCATTCGAGTATACCCGTAGAAAGCTCTTGAATAGTTATTCGGCTTGTAGAATAAGGTATCAGATTCTATGTAGACAATTGGCTCATCTTTGATAACTGTCGCCAGCGTGTACCCATTTTCCAGAGCAGATGAATACAAGATAGGTTTAAAGGCAGAACCAGGCTGTCTTTTTGCCTGGGTCATTCTGTTGAATTTACTGTGATTGAATGAACGTCCACCTATCATAGTGTATACATAACCCGTTTCAGCATCCATAACAAGTACTGCACCCTGTACGTAAGGAGTTGTTATATCAAGTGTATCTGCCGGAAAATCTGAGTATTTAAATTCGAACTCGTTCTTTTCTTCGAACGCAGATAAATGCTCATTCAGAACTGAATCCGAATATTGCTGCAGATCAATATCCAGAGTTGTATATATTTTCAGACCACCGGTAAACAATCTGGTTGTACCGTATTTCTTCTCTAAGGGTCTCCTGATGTGTTCTACGAAATAATCATCTGCAGCTCTTTTCTCTCTATGTTCATACAAAACAAGCTCTTCATTTTTTGCCTCTTCATATTGTTCTTTAGTTATCTTGTTTTCTATAAACATCCTTTTCAAAACAATATTTCTTCTTCTGACAGCACTCTCTGGATGTTTTTTGGGATAATGTCCTGAAGGATACTGTGTTATCCCAACAATTAGAGCTGCCTGAGCGATTGTCAGTTCCTTTGGAGTCTTATTAAAATAAATTCTGCTGGCTGTTGCAATTCCATAAATACCCGGTCCAAAAGGAACTTTATTGAAATACATTTCCAGAATTTCATCTTTGGAATACATTCTTTCAATTGGTACAGAAATCATTATTTCTTTGATCTTTCTTATGAAACTTCGCTCATATGTGAGAAAAAGATTTCGTGACAGCTGTTGAGTTATAGTACTTGCTCCCTGATCCAGCGAGCCTCTGAGTACATCAATAATTATCGCTCTTATATTTGATCTGAGATCAACTCCCCAGTGTTTACGAAAGTCCTTATCTTCTGTTGCAATCAGAGCGTCAATTGCATATTGAGGAATTTCATTGAGCCTAACAAGCTGCCTTTTTTCTACAGCAAATGTATAAATCAGATTATTGTTAATATCATATACTTCCGAACCTGTCTTCATATCATAATTCTTCAACTCGCTAAGAGGAGGAATTTCATCTTTGAAATAATAGAAAACACCTGCAGCAGCTGATAACCCAAAAAGACATATCAGGAAAAAAGCCACCAATAATCTATAAACATATTTCTTATAAACAACAACTTTCATAGCAAACCTTTATTTCTCAGCAGTTTTCAGCTGAGCTCTTTTTTCAAGTTCAACGAGAAACACGTGTGCAATATAACCAATAAATGCACCGCTTACAATTCCTATAACAATCAGCAATGGAGTCAAATAAAATATACCTGTTTCCTGCATAATAAAAGTCAATACAATAATTTGACCGATATTATGTGCCACAGCTCCTGTAATACTCAATCCTATTATGCTGCATGGAGCTCTGAAAAACATCATGAGAAACATCATTGATATTGATAATGCAGAACCGGTGAGACCAATTAATGTACCGGGAGTCAACAGCAATCCTGTAAACAAACCACCTGCTATTGTCTTTAAAATAGCCACAGCAATAGCTTCCTTATAGTAACGACTGACAACCAGCATAAGCACAATGATATTAGCAAGGCCAAATCTTAAAAAAGGTACAGGTTTGGGGATGAATGTTTCAATAATATGCAGTATGACAGTAAAGGCTGTGAGAAATGCCAGATATTTAAGTCTGTCAGGAGAGTCAAGAAAGCGGAGTGAGTTCTTATCGTATTGCATGTGGACACCATTAATTGGTGCTGAAGGGGGGACTCGAACCCCCACGAGCGTATTGCTCACTAGACCCTGAACCTAGCGTGTCTACCAATTCCACCACTTCAGCGTTGAAGCGAAAAAATATACTGCTCTGTAATGAGTCAAGAAAAATATTGCAAATATAAGTGAAACACGTCTTATTCATTACTGTAGTATATTTCAGGCAATAAGGAGACTGACAATAACTTAAAACCTCCAGGAAAATCCTTTTATTGATACAGAACAATCAAATATAAATTGCCGTAATTATATTTAAAGCTATAAGCTTAGCCCCGTTAATTGAGATATCATACAAAAAATGAATTTATAATCATTATTAAATTTTGATAATGTCTTTAATTTACGGTATAAAATATAAAAAAAAATATTGACTAATATTATTTTATCGATATTAAATTGTCGAAATTACAACTAGTAAATATAGAAGCAAAAAAAAGGAGAAATTATGTTTAAAAAGCAAGTATTGTTAATTTTATTTGTTTTTTCCTTTCTATTTCTGTATGCGCAAACCTCAGGAGGTCCAGATGCGTATGGATATTCATGGAAAAACAGTAATGATGCCACCGGACCGGTGTACAGCTGGATTCAGCCTGATACAGTTAATGCGACACTTATTACAGGGCAACAGGATGACAATGTTGTCGGTCCTTTCCCTATAGGATTCACTTTTAGTTTTTACGGACAAACCAAAACTGATTTCTATATCAGTTCAAATGGTTTTTTGTCTTTCTCAGGAGACACAAGCAATCTTAGCAACGTAGCAATCCCGGATGTTAATCAGCCAAACGATATGATTGCATGGTACTGGAGAGATATGGATCCGATAAGCACAACAACTCCAGCCAACAATGCAAGAGTGTATTATGAAAACATCACTTATGACGGAGCTAATGCACTATTGGTAACTTTCTTAAACTACCATGAATATCCTGGTGAAGACCCGGGTTATCTTGATGCTCAGATTATAATTCAGCAAAATGGTAATATAGTAATTCAATACGAAACTGTAGATCCTTCACTTGAAACTAATGATGGCACAATTGGTATTGAAAACTCAGATGGTTCAATTGGACTTCAGTACTGTTTTGATGACCTTTCAAACCTTTCAGAGCAAATGGCGATCAGATTCTATACTGTAGAAGCAGGTTATCCTGAGTTTGCACAGAATCCTGTACCTGCAGATGGCGCAACTAATGTTCCTGTGAACGGTACACTTACATGGGATTTTGGTGCTGACACTGAATCATATGACCTCTGGTTTGGTCCTGCAGGAAATATGACTGAAGTTGTAACAGGAGCAACTGCCGGTGCTGCCGGAACTTCCGGTTCATATACATATTCCGGTCTTACACTTTCAACTGACTATGAATGGAAACTTGTCCTTCATAATTCAGCTACAAGACTAACTACAGATGGCGGAACCTGGACATTCAGAACTTCTGTTGGCGCAGTTACAACTTTCCCATGGACAGAAAACTTTGATGCATGGCCTCCTGTAGACTGGACATTTGCAGGAACACAAAGTTGGGCACAGCATACAGAAACAAGTTCTGCATTTTGTAATTTCTGGGGCTGGCAAGTACCAAATTATGCAGAAATGACAACTCCTCCTTTAGCAATTCCTGCTGCATCTGACTACTCTCTTGGATTTATGTGGTCACACCTCTATAATACTTCATATCCTGAAGACTCTCTTGTTGTAGAAGTATCTGCAGACAACGGACCATGGCAGTCTGTCTGGGCTGCCGGCGGGGACCAGCTTGATTCTCAGGATGGAGCTCAAAGTATGGCTCCTGGTACATTTGTTGTGGAAACAGTATCTCTGCAAAGCTATGCAGGCCAGAATATACTTATCCGCTTCAGAGGTAATTCCGGTTACGGGCCAAACTTATATGTTGACGCAGTAACAGTTTTCGACGGACAGAATCCTCCAGGATGTACAACTTACCTTAATCCTGTCGACATGAGCATTGACCAGTGGGATACAGGAATGCTCGCATTTAATCAAGTACTTGGAGCAGACGGTTATGATATATATATGGGAACTGCTGACGGTACATGGGATGTATTTAACGGAGTGAATACAACTGAAAGCACTTTTGAATACTATGGACTTCAATTTTCAACGACATATTACTGGAAAGTAGTGCCTGTCAATCAATACGGTTCTGCAACTAACTGTCCGGTATTTTCATTCACAACAATTACTGATCCCTCTCAGCCTCTTGACTATACACAAGACTGGGAAACAGCCATGATTCCTGCACACTGGCAGGTAGTAACAACTGATTTGTCTACAGTAGATGTATCTATGGAAAATTTCCATGGTGGATCATATGCACTTCATTCTACAGGTATGAACTGGCAGAATTTTACAACAGATCAGGCAACATTGACCATAGCACCTTACACAGGAACAACTGATGTTGTACTTGACTTCTGGTATGCATTTACGGGTGGTAATGTACAAAACGCAACTTATGGTATGGAAATATCAGTAGACATCTATGCTGCAGGGCAATGGAACTATGATATATGGAACGCACAGTCAGCTGATGAAATGTGGTATTTATGTTCTTTGAACTTATCTTCTTATGACTTAAGCAACGGATTTAAAGTCAGACTTAATATGACAAACACAGGAAGCACCTGGGACAGTAATGTCTGGATCGATGACCTTACTGTATACCAAAACTCAGCAGCTCCAGCATGTGCTGCACTGGTTCAGCCTCTTGATATGAGTACAAGCGAATGGGACTTTGGTACACTCGAGTGGACACAAACTCAAGCAGCAAGTTCATATCTGCTTTATCTTGGTACTGCACAAGATACATATGATGTAATCAATGGAATGGTACTTACAGAAACCCATTATGATTATTCTGGACTGCAATATTCAACTCCATATTATTGGAAAGTTGTTCCTCAAAATAGTAATGGACAGGCAATGATGTGTGCAGAGTGGAATTTCACCACTGTTGCCGATCCTGCTCAAGCAATCAGCTTCAATGAGGACTGGGAGACAGGATCCATACCTACATTCTGGCAGATAAGTTCAGATCCTCAATCAGTAATTGAAGCCAGCATGGAAAACATGCATGGCGGAGCTTATTCATTACACACTACAGGTGTTAACTGGAACTCATTTGTTGAAAATACAGCGATTCTCACTTTGGCACCTTATACAGGTACATCTGAAGTACTGCTTGACTTCTGGTATGCATTCTCAGGTGGAAGTGTTAATAATGATGCTATGCGCATGACATTATCTGTAGACATTTATGCTGACGGAGTCTGGAATAACGATGTCTGGACTATTCAGTCTCAAGATGAAAACTGGTATAATCAAAGCATCAGCCTGAATCCTTACAATACTTCAAATATGACAAAAATTAGATTCAGAACTATCAACACTGCCGATACATGGAGCAGTAATGTCTGGTTAGATGATATAAATGTTTATGAAAACAATGCAATACCTACATGTACTACTCCTGTAGAACCGCTTGATACTGCTCAGGAAGTATATGATTATGGTGTTATCGAATGGATGCCTGCTCTTGGAGCTGAATACTACAATTTGTATCTTGGTACTTCCACAGGTAACTATGACATAATCAGTGGTATGCAGATAACCGGAAATTCTTACGAATATTCAGGACTCGCGTTTGATCAGCAATATTTCTGGAAAATAGTTCCGGAAAACGTAAACGGACCTGCTGCAGGCTGCCCTGAATGGACATTCAACACAGCAATTGATCCTACTCAAAATCTAAATTTCTTTGAGGGCTGGGAATCCGCAATGGTCGGAGATGCATGGTACACAGAATTATCTGCAGATGGAATTTGTGAAGCAACAACTGACCAGTTCCATGGTGGTTCCTACAGTGCAAGATTAGGACATAACATTTGGGGATCTACTTTGGAAAACTCTGCCGTCCTCACAATGGCTCCATATACAGGAGGAAATCAGGTCTACCTGGACGGCTGGTTTGGATTCTTTGGCTGGGGTGTTACTGATCAGACAATTGCAAAGGAAATTCATATAGATATTATGGAAAATAATGTCTGGACTAACGATATATATGTAGACAGTACAGATACCGAAGGTTGGTTTAATGTAAACATTGATCTCACAGGATACAATATATCATCTTCTTACAAACTCAGAATCAGATCTCGCATAGGAACTAGCTGGGGAAATGCTGCTCTTTACGTGGATGATTTCAATATTTATGAAGCGGGAGTTGCTCCTTCCTGTACAACTGTTCTCTCTCCTACATTCATGCAGACTGATGTAATTGAATCTGGTGAGCTTACATGGAATCCAGCTATGGGAGCAGATGACTATCTGCTGTACTTCGGTACTTCTGCAGGAAACTATGATATTGAAGATGGACTTGTTGTTACATCAGAATCATATGCATTCACAGGCCTCACATTTAATGGTACTTATTTCTGGAAAGTTGTTCCGAGAAATACATTAGGAAGTGCTACAGGCTGTCCTGAATGGTCATTTACTGTTCGTTCTGACCCAACAATTGTAATGTTCCCATATACAGAGAACTTCGACATATGGCCTCCGCAGAACTGGATTCTTGAAGGTGGTTCCAGAAGCTGGGCACAACACGGAAATTCAATGAGTGCTTATTGTAACTTCTGGGGATGGCCGGAACCTAGCGACGCAGTTATGATATCTCCTCCAATTGCATTAACAGGTGATGCTGACCTTGTTTTCAAATGGTCTCACCTTTACAGTCCAAACTATCCAAACGATGCACTGGAAGTTTATGTTTCAACAGATAATACTAACTGGACAAACGTATGGACAAGAGGCGGAGATCAATTTGATTCTCAAGACGGAGCTCAAAATACTGATCCGGGTACTTTTGTGCAGGAAACAGTAAACATCAACGCATTCAGTGGACAAACCATATACCTTAAATTCCACGGTATTTCCGGTTATGGACCTGACTGTTATATAGACGATGTTGGAATTAACATTACTACACCGCCGGACGATGACCTCATGGCTATCTCTGTAATCGGTTCTACAACTCCAATGGTTGGATCTCCATCAGATTATACAGTATATGTAAGAAACAACGGACTTAACACACAATCTACATATGACATAAAACTTATGCTTGCTCCTGATACTGAACTCGGAACAGTAGCGGGAACTACAATTGCTCATGATGAGATTAATGATTACACTATTACCTGGATCCCTCAGGCAGGAATGGAAGGAACTCAAAACATCTTCGGTAAAGTTGTAATGGCAGGTGATGAAAGTGCAGGTAATGATAGTTCTGCACCACTTCCAATTGATGTTCAGCCTTCACAGACAGGTATTCAAGGATATGTACGCGACATTAACGGTAATCCGCTGCTTAATGCTCAAGTACTTATAGAAGAACTCCAGACTGTTCAATATACTAACCAGTCAGGTTTCTATCAGTTCCTGAATATACCAGTGAATACTTATTCTTGTACTGCAAGTCTTACAAATTACGATGATAATACTCAAACAGGTATAGCAGTAACACAGGACAACCTTACCAACGTAGATTTCACCCTTACTCAGGGAGCTATCCTCATGGGTACAGTATATGACCATGCAAATGTGGAAGTAAGTGGAGCAACTGTTGAAATAGAACAGCTTGGTCTTACTATGACCACTAACGCACAAGGTGAATATACCTTCGTACAGGTTACACCGGGAACATACACGATTAACGCTGCAAAAGACGGTTATATAGACCAGACAGAAACTAATGTAGTTATAGCTGCAGATGCAACTGTAGACCTTGATATCATTCTCAATGAATACGGTCACTTTACAGTTAATGTTATATCTTCCCTCAATTCAGTAACAGCTGCAGTTGTAGAACTTTCAGATGGTACCGAAACCTATCAGGCAAACCCTGATGATAATGGTACTGTTTTCCTCAATGAAGTTCTTCCGGGAACATATACACTTACAGCTTCACTTGTAGACTGTAACACAGTTGAAATACAGGATGTTGTTATTGTAAACGGTGATAATACTCCTATAGATGTTACCCTTAACGAAATACTTATTGCTCCTACAAACATTCAGTGGCATCCAAACGGCTCAGGTAACTCATACCTCACCTGGAATCATGGTGGCAGACTGTATGGTACAAGAGCAGGAAACAATGATGTTCTTGCAGAAGGCGAATCTTACACTGAAAAAGACTCAGGAAATAAAGAAGATGAACGTGCATTCCTTTACTTCAGAGTTGAAATTGATATTGTTAACCAGACTACTCAAGATACATTCTTTGTATTACAGGGATTTACTGAAAATGAAGAATTGACAGCGAGAATTACTGCAATCTACGAAACAGGTACTGCAGCAGCTCCTGACTTTACATTCAATTACATTGCAAACGATCCTGATGATGTTAATCTGGTTACAGAACTTAAAGGTAACTATCCTAACCCATTCAACCCGACAACACATATTGACTTCTCACTTAAGAAAGCCGGTAAAGTAGAACTTGTTATCTACAATATCAACGGTCAGAAAGTAAGAACTCTGGTTGATGGCGAACTGGATGCAGATAACCACAGTGTTACATGGAATGGTAAAGATGACAGAGGAAACTCAGTTTCAAGTGGAATATACTTCTACAGACTGCAAACCTCAGAAACCAGCCAAACCAGGAAAATGCTGATGCTTAAATAACTCAGTAATATTTATGCACCTTCTGAGAGGTGTATAACATAAAACTTAAACAGCCTTCCTCGTGAGGGCTGTTTTTTGTTACCCGGATTAAAGTTCTCATCCTAACTCCGGGACAGCCCCAAAATAAATGCACTCCAAAAATAGCTATTACAACTTGTAAAAACTACCATTGCGAAGATTCTGAAACACTTGCAAAGTCATTCATTAACAACGTGCAGCGTTGTAGATAATCCCCTCTTCCATAATTTGTTAAGAGGGGCGCAAATTCATTATGGAAGATAAATGAATTGGGGTGTGTAGATCAGATGCAGGGAACAATAATAATTGATCCGGATTTTAAACCCTCTGTCTCCATTCTGTCGACATCTCCCTGTTGATATTTTTTTAGCAAATATCCAGGGAGAACATACTTAGTGCAGGACTTTAGAAGCTCTACTTAACCGCGTAGAGACAAACGGCCGTGTGTCTCAGTTCTAGCAAGCAGGATGCCTGTGTGCCGCCTACTCTGAGACACAAAATGTTGTGTCTCTACAATAGGTTAAACTCTCTGGTTCGCACCCTACGGAGCTCATATTTTAATTAGCACTCCTTTTCTAAAAACAGTTCGCACCTTACGGAGCTGACAAATGTAATATGACCTGAGTACTTTTCCCCACAATTAATTATGCAGATGTCTCAAAATCACATTAACTTCTTCACTCATATATATGCCTGCTCCGGAGGAGCTATAGGTTTGTAGAAATGCTAAAACATTTCAGACAATAAACTCCTTAGGAGTGCTCCATCAAAATCGATAAACACAGGGAACAATTTTCATCGTTCCGTATTTTAAACCCTCTGTCTCCATCCTGTCGACATCTCCCTGTAGATATTTTCGAAGAAATACATCCAGAACCAGCGTAGATGTTTCCACAGGGACACATCCAGAGAAAGATTAGGGAGAACATCCTTGGTGCAGAGCTTTTATCTTATTGATTGTCCTAAACAAATTTGTGCTCCCTCAACAGGGAGCTGGTTCCGATTACTTAATCGGAAGCTGAGGGTAAAATTCCTGCTGACATTTACTGCCGGGGTATAAACTTGTGCAGTTCTACTAACCTCATAGAGGCAACAGGACGGTTGTCTTAGTAGAACACCTTTGGAATGGTTGAAAAACCTTCCAAATGGTGTGACACTTGTTTTAAACCACAGAAATAACGGAATGACACGGAAGAGAATTGTAATTTTGCAGGCAGGATGCCTGTGTACCACCTACTCTGAGACACAAGATGTTGTGTCTCTACGATAACGCTTCAACCAAACCGCTCCATATAAAAAGCGGATCGCATTTCTGCGATCCGCTTCAAATTTATTCTGGAGCTAAAAGGGGGAATCGAACCCCCGACCTACTGATTACGAATCAGTTGCTCTACCATCTGAGCTATTTCAGCCTGGTTACTTAAGAAGTATTGCTTTTTTCACATCTGTGAAATCAGAAGTTCTGATTTTGTAGAAGTATACACCTGAACCAACAGATTTATTCTGGTCGTTTTTACCATACCAGGTGACCTGATGATTTCCAGCATCCATTGATTCTTTAACAAGTGTTTTCACCTTTTCACCTTTCACATTGTATACTACTATTTCTACTTGTGATTTTTGAGGTAATGAGAAAGCAATATTTGTCTCAGGGTTGAATGGATTAGGGTAGTTTTGCTGCAGTTGAGCAAACTTAGGAATATCATTATCACCATTTGCTGTTGTTGGATCATAGTTTACAGTCAGAATATCTGAAGGAAGACTGAGTCCCATATCATATTCTGCAACTACATAATACTCATATAATGTATTGAATTCGATTGTTTCTGACCAGGTCTCGTTTACGAGGGTAGAATCAACCAGTTCAAATTCACCGCTTAAGTATTTTCTGTATAATCTGTAATACAGGAAAGAAAGACGATCGACATCAGGTACTCTCGCCCAGGTCAAAGTCAGGTTATGATCAGTAACATCTCTCTGAAGATTGAAGACAGGTCTTAAATACGTCAATGAGAAGTTTGTTGATGCAAGGTTTGAACCGCTTATAACCTGAACGTTATTAAATTCATCAATAGAAAATCCCGGAAGTGAAGTCACAATATCATAATTTCCTGGAGCCACATATAATTCGTAGGATCCATCTGATTCCGCGTTTGCTGAGAAATCGCCAACGGAGATAACTACATCATCCATATCGTTATCCGGATTCTGAGGAGCATCTACAAGTGTAACTTGACCGCTGATTTTACCACTGCTGAGTACAGCACCGGTAACATTAACATCATCAATAAACCAGCCAGCTGCGGTTCCTGCACCATCAGCACCAAAGTGCCATCTGATTTTTACGATGTTTCCTTCGAATGAAGAAAGGTCAATAACAACTTCGCTCCAACCGTTTGAGTTGCCATGGAAACATGGCTCCTGAGGGATACCTGCATTAGATGCATAGGTTGAACCGTCATAACCGCCAACCGGAGTCAGAAGCTGCCAAGGTCCGTTGTTAACAGAGATTTTTACGTTACCACCATCATATGGAGCTGAGATATTATAGTTCTGCCAGAATGAAAGCTGACTGTTAAGACCTACGAAGAAGTCAGGAGTATCAAGTGTTGAGTTAGAGTTGTTACTGTAGTTCCAGTTAAGTCCTGTTCCGTAAAGGAAAGCACCTGAATGGGCAGAAACGTTTGCAGCACCGTAATACCAGTCCCCTGTTCTTGTAAATCCGCCATTACCGCTTTCAAAGTCTTCTGAGAGACCGGCAGCACCAATACTGATCATAAATTGAGAAACGACATCATCACCGCCATCAACTGAGTAAGTTAATGTGAATCCTGCTGATGTTCCTGTTTGAGCACCGTTTGAAACGCTTAAGTTGAAAGCACGCTGCATGATCATTTCAGGTCCGATTGTAGTAATTGTTTGTTGTGGATTAAGAATATTTATATCTGTATTAGATGAAGTTAATGTAGCTGTAACGTTTCTAGCTGTTGAAAGAGAAGCGTTTTCGAAGTTGATAATGATATCGGCATTTTCACCCGGATCAATTTTACCATCGTTGTTTCCGGCAATATCATTAATCATGAATGAGCTCATACTTACATCTGCTTTGTGTACGATTATTGAGATACTGAATGTCCAGTCTCTGGTTGATGTGCTTACGTTAACATCGAAAGGAATAACCATTTCATCCGGACAATCCGGAGATACTGTTATTTCAAAAGGATCAACATTGTAACCATTATCGAATGATGGAATATCTTCATATTCTGAGGTAGCCTGATTAATTGTCACATACTGGCTGACTGAACTTAATGTAAGGCTTACATCATTCGCCTGAGTAAGACCTGAGTTAACAAGCTCAATACCAATTTGTGCAGTTTCACCTGCGTCTACGTGACCAGTCCTGTCTGCATCATGAACCTGAACCTGTCCGACAGAAATATTAGCATCCTGGTGAAGTATTGGTTTACCTGTCACAAAAATAGCTGACTGGTTTGTTATTGGAGCAGCAGATGCCGGATATTGGTTACAATATGTATATTGCAGCCCCATAGTCTCAGTATGATCTTCAAACCCTACAGTACAATAATTCCCTGCCTGGTCACCGTACGCCATGAAAGTTCCATCAACATTATTGAAGACTTTCCATTGTATTTTGAATTCACCGTTGCCGGTTGTTGTATTGTAATAGTTTGGATCATAAAGAATAATCTGGAATGTTTCTTCAGCATTATTATATCTGCTTGCACATTCTGACCACTCAACAATATATCTGTGATTTACGGCATCGTAATAGTAATAGATTCCACCATTTGCAGTATTCATATCATCCCAGAATGCAGCAATCATTGGAGATGGACCACCTGCATCAGGCATTGGGTAATTTCTGAATGTTGACTGCTGAGTTTCATATCCACCAAAAGTAATGAAACCTCTTGAACAGATACCAACTCTATCATAAGTTTCACCATAGAATGTGAAATCAAATGGGAGGTCGAAGAATTCGATAAACTCAAGACCTTCATTGTTAGGATTGTGATCCTGATTATCTACGATACCTGTATTTGTTCCGGGTAATGCACCTGGTTGTGAAGGATCAATTTCAACCCAGTCATAAGTTGGAGCTTGCTGGTAAGCTGTATCTGATTCGTCAAATATTACGTAACCACCTGCATCCGGTCCGGTAGGATCTGATTGTGATATATTATGTCCGATTGGGATAATAAATGTTTCAATTTGTTCAAAGTCATTGTTAAAGAATCTGACTCTGACTTCAACTTGCATTCCCGGAAGAAGATCAGGAAGAGCTCTTACTGTAAATGGATTAGCAGTATTAGACCCAGTTGAACCGATAGGGATGCTTGTACCAAAGTCACCATCTGCATCTTCTACAGAAAGAAGGCCGTTGTATGAATAGATTTCTGCCTGAAGATTACTGATGTCATAAGTTCCCTGATTATCAAGAGTAAGAATAAGATCGGCAGTTTGACCCGGATCAATATAGCTTTGAGTACCATTGAGAGCAATATTAGTAATATCTACATGTCCTGCAATAATATCGAAAGTAAAGAATGATGTCCAGGTATCTGTTCCGTCTGTGACGTTCAGGAAACAATCTACAGTTTCATTATGAGGTGCATCTGCAGCCACTGTGAAAGTGAAATCAGATTGTGAACCTGAAGTTTGTCCTGCATTAATATCAGAGTATGTTACAGAAGATTGATTTATTGTTACATATTGATTGTTTGTTGTCAATGTTGCTGACAAGTTTGATTTATCACTTGATGAAGTATTTTCTACAACAACATTGATTCCTACTTGCTCACCGGGATTAATAACAGCATCATTGTTACCGGAAACATCGTTTACAGTCATTCCGTTGTATGCAACCATATCACTGTTTGTAATCTGGAAAGTGTTCACTATTGGTTCATAATCAGGTTTTGTGATTACGATATTTACTGTTCCGGTTCCGGAGTTTTCGATTGGAACTACAGCTTGACCGGCATTGTCTGTGTATACATTTTCAGATATTCCGAGTGTTGAATTTGTAATAGAAACCCATGCACCTTCAATAGGATTATTGTTTTCATCAAGAACATTAACATTGATGTGGTTCTGATTTTCAGGGATAGAAGAATCATAGTTTGCAGTCATACCAATTGGAGCTGCTCTCCAGACATCCATTGATGGGTCACCAATAAGATTATTCCATTCTGTGAAATCCTGAATATAACTTGTTGCACCGGATACATTCACAAAGTGAGTATAAAGCATAAGCTTTCCGCGCATAATTGCTTCGCCCATTGTGTGCATGTTATCCTGATAAAGACCATGCATAGTACCCATAGAAAGAGTATTATTCAACTGTGTGTGTGTACCGGATGTTGCCATACCGATTGCACAAACAGCTCCTTTAGGTGAACTTGGAGTACCTTTACGGACAACAAGCTCTGTTCTTGCTTCGCTGTATGTACTTGTAATTGTACCTGTATCACATGTGTTGATAACAGCATTGAACGGCATGTTTGTATTATTAAGGCCATTAATGTTAGATGAATCCCAGTTACTCATTCCAATGTAACCTCTGTAGAAGAAGAACAGCACACCTGCATCAAGAGCTGCATCTACTGCGTTTTCACTTGGATTTCCATCATAAAGTTCTGTAAAAGTATGTCCCGGATCGTAATCAAGGATTCTTTCTTTAGTGTAACGACATGTGAGTACACATGACAATCCTGACGGAGATGTATCACCAACGAGTAATGTATGATCATAAGGGTTTACACTTCTGCTGGTTGTACATTCGTAAAGGTCAATTTTACTTGCGATTGTTGTAAATTCGGTAACGTTGTCAATAGACATTCTACCAACGAATACCTCAGGAAGAATATCATTCCCTGCTAATGTTGTATAGCCATGGTCTCCCTGACCAAATGCACCGATTGAAATAGATCCTTCAGCATCACCAACAATCATTAAATATTCAGGCGGGTTCTGCGCAGTGTTATATAAACCCTGAACATAGTTCTTAATACTTGAGTTTGTTGAACCTACTCCTGTGTCACCTGTATTAACAACAGTAACATTAAAACCTTTCATTCTTTTCCATTCAGCAAGATAGTCTACCTCAATACCAAGTGTAGGATTCTGAGGATATACAATTAATAATGATCTGTTCTGATACTCTGCATTTGGTCTTTCAAGAGTAAGAAATTCCTGATAGTTAACCATTGCAGCATTATAGAAGTTCTGGAAACTTCTAGATAGTGGTCTTTCTTCTGTGATTTCGTTTGTTCCAGAAATCATTTCATTTGTGATTACTCTGAATGTAACACGTCTGACAACTTTCAGTTCGTGAGTTTCAGGAGAAACAACAAATGGAGATACGGAAAATGTAGCCATTCTGAAATCCCTGAGAATTCCAGGTTCACCAAGAACATACTTTGACTGGAGTTTAACTTCTCCAGCATTACCTGTTCTGTAATATTGAGAATTATACTGGAATGGTCTTTGAGAACCATCAAGTGTAATCCCCTGTGATGGATATATATTCATGTACTGATCATCAGTAAGTGTTTCAGAAACAATTTCGTAGCTGACATGTCCCTGGTTTGGAACAGCCATTGATACTGAAAATACAGGTAATTCCGGATATCCGGCATCAATTGTGTATCCAGCATTCGGGTGTGTAATTTTTGTAAACTCGATTCCATTCTCAGTGATTTTTTCTGTTTCATAATTGTCGAGTTCAAAAGTAATCTCGGTATAATGATGAGTTACATCATTTACTCTAAATAACGAGTTGTCGCTTGCGGGAGTTGTGCTTTCCAAAGCATTCAACATGACAAAAGAAACTAACGTTATCAGTATGAAAGTGCAGACTTTTTTCATACAGTTCTCCTTACGTAGATTTTGTAGATTTATTAATAGTGTTAAAAATTTCACCTATTAATGATGCAAAAATAAAATATGCAAATAATATTCCAATACTCATAATGTCCACTTATTTTTTGTTTAAAAGTTGCTTATATGGCTACAATTGTTAATGTTTTTATGAATATTTGAAGTAAAAGTCAATAAATACAGCAGTTGAATATAGAAAATCAACTGCTGTATGAAAGATAAGTTACAATTCCAGCCAGTTACCACCTAAAGCTCTCAGTAATTGTGATTCTGCTGTTATAAGGTTGAAAAAAGAACTGTTAAACACTGAAATACTATTCAGTAATGTTATCTCTGATTCCTGCCATTCACTATAGGTTACAATTCCACCCTTGTATTTTGCAGTATTGGTTCTATGTACACTTTCTGCTGATCTCTTGTTAGAAAGTGCAAGAGAGTAATTTACCTCTGCTGTTTCAAGAGTTTTCAAGGCATTTTCAACATCCGAAAAAGCACTCAGAACTGTTTTTTTGTAGTTAATCAAAGCCTGTTCGTACTGCTTCTTTTTTGCTTTATAGTTGTAGATTTTAGATCCACCTGTGAAAACTGTTTGAGCTGCATTACCTCCAATAGTTCTCGCCATACTGGTTTCATCAAACAGGTCATCAAAATCCATTGATGCAAAATTCCAGGCTGCAGAAATTGATATCGATGGAAAGAAATCGGCAAAAGCTGCTCCGGCCGCCTGTCTTGCAGACTCCATTGAGTGTTCTGCACTTACTATATCTCCACGCTGTTTCAGCAGCTCTGAAGGAACTACTTTTGGTATTTCTCTCATACCTGAGTATTCATAATCTCCAACTTGAGCTGTATACTCAAATGATTCGGGAAATTCTCCCAGTAAAACAGCAAGTTTGTTTTCAAGACTTTCAAGCCCGTTCTGCGTGCCTGAAACCAACATCTTTGTATTATTATATCCCTGCTTAACAGCCTCAAATGCATTCAGCGGGAGTATACCGTCCCGATATTTCTTCTCAGCAATGTTCAGTTTATGCTGTATCTGATCCAATTTCCGCTGAGCAATTCTGACTTCTTCTGCCTGAAACTGAATATTATAGTGAAGAACTACGGTTTGCACTATCAGCCCATTATAAATCGTTTGCAGGTCAGCTTTTGAAGCTTTATATGCTTCTTTTGCTGACAGATGAGCTGCCCTGACTTTCCCCCAGATATCCAGTTCATACTGCAAGGCTAATCCTGCAGAGTAGTTTGTAACTGTTGAATCTTTTGTAACACCAGTTGGCAGAGGTATTTTTCTGTCTGTTTCCGAATAAGCACCGGTTGCAGCAACAGAAGGAAGCCTGCTTCCTCTTGCAGCTTTTTGCTGAGATTCCAGCATATCCAGTCTGGATAACGCCAGCTTAAGATCAAGATTGTTTACCAGCATCTTTTCAATAGTTTCATTCAATTGATCGTCTTTGTATTTTTTCCACCATTCAGTGACAACAAGACTGTCTCTCTCAACCATTAAAGATGCAGAATTCTCAAAACTATCAGGTATCTTGTCCTTATCAAGCGGCTTCTGTTTAAGAGGAACAAATGAACATGATACTGTGAGTAACAGACTGAGTGTTAAAATAACTAAACTTTTCATTTTACTTCCTCCTTTCCACCATCATTAATCCCGAAATATTTATGTATATCATCCATTATCATAATACTGGAAGGTACAAAAATCAGAGTAATGGCTGTTGCGAATATAATTCCGAATCCAAGGCTGATAGCCATTGGTATCAGGAATCTTGCCTGCATGCTGGTTTCAACAATCATCGGCATAAGCCCAAGGAACGTCGTCAGGGAAGTCAGCAGAATAGGACGAAATCTTCTTTGAGCAGCAGATACAACGGCATCCCACATTGTAAATCCATTTTCCCTGTATTGGATATTAACAAAGTCAACAAGTACAAGAGAGTCATTTACCACCACTCCTGACAGAGCTACAATACCCAAAGCACTGATAAAGGAAAGCTGGTAGCCCATTATGATGTGCCCCAGTACAGCTCCAACAATGCCAAACGGAATTGCAGTCATAACAATTAAAGGCTGTGAATAAGACTTAAATGGAATTGCCAGCAGCATATATATTATAAACACAGCTACGATAAATCCCTTTCCCAAAGAAGCCATGGAACGTTTCTGTTCCTTCTGTGCTCCACCCTTGGTGATTCTTACATCCCGGTATTTCTCATTCAGACCTTTTTTGATTCTTTTTACAAGGTCTCTGTTTATCTCATTCGGATTAGCTTTGTTTTCATCCACATCCGCAGTTATCGAAATAATTCTGGCTCTGTCCAGACGATTAATTGAAGAATATCCTCTACCATATCTTACTTCTGCGATATCTGAAAAAGGTACATTCTTTCCTGAAGGTGTTCTGATCAGCATTGCCTCAATATCCCCCAAAGAATTTCTTTCTTCTTCGGGATATCTGACTACAACTGAAACTTCGTCTCGACCACGCTGTATTTTCATGACTTCATCACCGTAAAAGGCTTGTCTCACCTGCATTGCCAGGTCGGATACAGTTAAACCCAACGTTCTGGCACTGTCTTTCAGCTTGAATTTCAACTCGTATTTACCTTCTTCAAGGTCATCTTTAATATCCTTTACTCCATCATACTCTGCTACCAGAGACTTAACCCAGTTAACAGCGCTATTAAGTTCTTCCGAATCCGATGACGATAACTGCATTTCTATATCATTCCCTGCCGACATTATTGAACTTTGATATTCCAGAGATTTTATACCGGGAATATCACCGGCAAGCTCACGCCAGCGATTCATCACTTCGGAAGTAGAGAATTTTCTTATTTCAGGATCAACCAGTTCGATATTTATTTCTGCCACAGAAGGATTTATTGAGCTTCCACCAGATCTATTCGGACCTCTTCTGACCCCCGGCTGCTGCCCTATAATGGAAAACACATGCTCGTATACTTTACCATTTTCACTGCGATCCACAAAGTCTTCTTTTGCTATATCTGCCGCATTCTCGAGTTGCTTGATTACTTCCAGAGTCCTCTCGTATGGAGTTCCAACTGGCATCTCTAATCTGGCGAACATGTTGTCACCTTCGACGGACGGCATGAAATTAAACTTAATATACCCACCTGCAAACATGCCTAAACTGAAAAGCAGAATAAAAATACTGGTTGCAATTGTTATATACCTGTTTCTCAAACATTTTTCCAGAAATCGGGCGAATGGTCCTGTTATAAACCTGCCAAGATAGTAATCAACAGTCTTACTGATCTTTCCAAATACTTTGACAACAGGATTAACCTTTGATTCCGGCTTAAGGTGAGACAGGTGAGTAGGTAGAATAAACAGTGATTCATAAAGAGAAAATAAGAGAACAGAAACTACTACTACCGGAATATTTGACATCATCTGCCCCATTCTCCCTTCCACGAAAGCCAGTGGAGCAAACGCTGCTACAGTCGTCAAGACGGCATATACAACAGGAGTAGCGACTTTAAATGTACCAATTTTAGCTGATTTAACTGCTTCATAGTTTTTCGTCCGAAAAGTCATAATATTCTCAGAAACAAC
This sequence comes from Cloacimonadales bacterium (SeqCode), assembly GCA_942492065.1. Classification (GTDB taxonomy): domain Bacteria; phylum Cloacimonadota; class Cloacimonadia; order Cloacimonadales; family JAIOQZ01. Next base: position 545,403 of record CALODV010000013.1, read on the forward strand.
TATAGCATCATCAACAACAATACCCAGCACAGTGATAAATGCGAAAAGCGAAATCATATTGATAGACACGCCTAAAAGGTTCATTGTAGTAAATCCCCCCATAAACGAGATAATGATTCCCATACTAACCCAGAAAGCAAGTCTTACATCCAGAAACAAGGTCAGCGATATAACAACCAGAATCAAACCGTAAACTGCATTCTTAGTAAGCAAATTAATCCGCTGCTTTAAGAGTTTTGAATCATCCTGCCAATAGGATATCCGAACACCCTCGGGCATCAATTTTTCATTTTCCTTTATGTATTTTTTCACAGCTTCGGCAACATCCAGCGCACCTTCATCTCCAGTCCTGTAGACAGTTAAAAGCTTTGTCGGCATCGAATCAAATTGAGAATAAAGCTCAGAATCCTCGAAACCGTCTTTGACTAATGCAATATCCTTAACTCTCACATGATTACCATTGGGTGAAGTTTTTACTATTATGTCTTCGTAATCTTCCCTCGTCAGACCCAATGCTTTTGTACGAAGGAGAATATCTCCATCCACTGTCTCAAGTTTTCCTCCCGGTAAATCCAAACTAGATGCTTTCACAGCGGAAGAAATCTGGGCAATAGTTAGTCCATACGATTCCAGTTTATCTCGAGAAACCTCAATAGACAGTTCGTAGTTTTTTACTCCGCTTAAACCAACCTGAGAAATCTGAGGTAATTCCTGCAGTTCATCTTTAATTCTTTCAGTAAGCTTTGTGTGAGTGTATTCGTCAATATTTCCGGAGACAGCCAGTTGTATAACCTGTGAAGATCTGGTATCTACTTTTACAACAGGATCTTCAGCATTTTCCGGTAATGTACTCAAACGGTCTATCTCTGTTTGAACTCTATCCTTTACCAGATTAACATCTTCCCCATATTCGATTTCAATATTGACAAGTCCCATATTTTCGGAAGCAATACTTGTTAATTCTCTAACTCCATCAACTCCTGCAACTGCTTCTTCCACACGAGACACAACTGAGCTTTCAACTTCATCCGGGGATGCTCCTTTATATACGACTTCAATGCTGATTCTATCAAGATCGATTTCCGGGAAGACTTCCTGTTTGATCGAAGTAACAGAAAAAATCCCGGTGAATACAATCAGAACCATTATAAGGTTGGTTGTCACATGATTATCAACCATCCAGGCTATTATCTTTTTCATGCTCTTTCCCCCGGTTATTTCTCTTTAATTCTTACGAGCATTCCCTGAGTCGCAACTTCAAGTGAACTTGTAACAACCTTATCTGTCTCACTAAGTCCAGACTCTATAATTGCAGCCTCATCCGAGAATTTAAGAACTCGTACTTTCTTGAAACTGATCTTATTATCAACAACAGTTAATACTGTATTATCTGCTTTAACAAAATGGCGGGGAAGTACAATAACTCCTTCAACCTTGCGTCCTGAAATCTCTGCATTAACAAATAGTCCAAACGGTAATCCTACTTCTTCAGAATAAGGATTATGTACTTCAAGAACCAGATTTGTCATTCTACTGCTGTTATCTACAGCTGCTTCCTTCCTGACAAGATGTGCATCCCATTGTTTCTCCTCCCCAAGATATTCTGCTTTTAATACTGCTTTACCAGTGAAGCTGCTCTTAAGCCATTTCAGTTCTGCATTTTTAACAGGTACATTAATGATTGCCGTTTCTGTTCCATAGATCATAGAAAGAGCAGTTCCTGCCCCTACAAACTGCCCTATGTTCACATTGCGACTAATCACAATACCATCAAATGGTGCTTTGGTTTTTGTTCTTTCAAGGTTAAGCTCTGCAAGTTCCAGGTTTGCCTCAGCTGATTTGTAGTTAGCTTCAGCAATTTTCAGTTGGGGAATCCTCAAAGTCATGGAATCTGGTTCTATACCCGGATTCTGTTTGCTAAACTCTTCCCATTCAATAGCGGCGATATCATAGTTCCTCTGTTCAGTTTTCAATAACATTTTTTGTTGTAAAAGCTGAGCTTTGGCTGATTTCAATCTCAGCTCATAATCAGTAGGATCTATTTGAAAAAGGATTTCACCTTCAGTGAACTTCATACCTGTTTTCATATTATCTGAAACGTTAACTATCTTACCTGAAACTTCCGATATGAGATTAACTGATACATCAGGTGTGACTGTGCCGTTTCCATTGATTTTTATCGTTCTTGTTTTTACCGGAAAATTTCTTACCTGAACCAAGGGAGCTTTCACTTTACTTTCTTTCTTCTGTGGTTTCTTTTTAATAATTCTGAGCCCTATTACAAGTAGAATACCAGCCAGAATAATTACTGTGGGAATAAATATCTTTTTAAACATTTTATTTCTCCTTAAACTCATATTTCTCAAAAGTCAGTTTATCAAGTTGGTCTTCCAGTTTTGCAATTGCCTTTATAATAATCTCTGCCTCTTTTTCGTCCAGTACTTCCAGCAATCCTGCCACCTTATGAATATGGTGAGGGAACACCTGCCTGAACATATCAACTCCCTTTTCTGTGAGCCGTATGAAGATCTTTCGTCTATCTTTTGCTTTATCAGTATATCGCTCTACTATCTCAACTTTTTCAAGACCATCAATTAATCCTGTCACCGTGCTCTTTGTTACGCACAGCATATTAGCCAGAGTAGACAGATCGGAATCATTCTGGTTTCTGCGAAAATATAAGAACGCTAATATATGAAACTTACTTTTGGTCAGACCATACCGTCCAAAATGTTTCTCCATTATTGTTATTAGGTGCTGGCTGAACATGAGTATCTTGAACAATACTTCCACATCTCTTGTTTCCGTACCCGGAAACTCAGACTGTATTGATTTTACCGTTTCCATTGCCGGTAAAGCAATTTTCTTTAACATATCTATCTCCTGATTTTTTTCATTAGAATCCATATAGTTTGTATCCTTACTATTAGTCAACTTAATTTTCTATCACTTACAATACAAGCTAATGATTTTGACAGAATTGCAAATTTTTTTCGATTGTTTATCAGTATTATTAAAGGTGCTCAGCTACAGATAATGCCAGAATATTCTGGAAGACATAAGAAATTTTTCATAAAAACTGAGTGGAATCAGTTTATGGAAATCATAAAAGTCTATTCCCATAGCAATCTTCATTGTTTTATAAAAAGAAGTTTTTCAGGATCATAACCTCTGTGAACGATCTTCTCAATGATGTCACTCAATATATTTTCCGGTAATTCCGAACTCCTAGACAGAATCCAGAGATATTTGTCAGAACTGCTTCCCACCACAGCCCATTTGTAATCTTCATCCAGTTCCAGAACCAGGTAATCAGCATAGAAAAAAGCAAAGAATGATACTTTCAGGTGTGCAGGTTGAGATTTATCCGGTATCTTAGCTTTACCAACGGCTTCCTTTTTTTCTCCTGAATTACTGTCATAACCTGTGTTTAGTACTTTGATTTTTCCATCCTCTCTCAGAGAGTACTCAGCCGTTACTCTTTCCAGCCCCTTTTCGAATCTGTTATCGAAACGTGCTATCTCATACCACTTTCCAAGATACTTGTCAAGTTCAAGATTCTTCACTATTGTTTTATCAATACCAGAACTATCTCTACAAGCGACTACCAATATTAGAATCATTCCTGTAATTACTGTCATCAGCATATTTTTTTTCATTTATTTCCCCGAATCAAACTTGTTAATCAGACTTTGTGGAAAAGGTTCGAAGAAAGACTGAATTAGCAGATATTCCTGATCAAACCTTAAGCTCCAGGATTTCAAGATCGATGTTAAAGCAGACAATGGAAGCATATCATTATTATACATTTCAACCTGAGACAAAAAATGTGTTTTTTCCACAGGTTTGAGATTTTTAGAGAAATACCCGAAAATATGCTGAACTACATTAATAATTGAACCTGTTCTCGGCTTTTTTCTCAATATCGCATATAGGACTGATCGGTAGTCCCGGAAAACAGTGTCTAAAGGCTTTTTGTCGTGATTAGCCACTATCTTTCCTGCCAACTTAAGCTGGTGCTGATTGTAAGTCATGAACAGGTACTTATTAGCTGAATGAAATTCCACAAGACTCTTCATACTCTTGGGAGTGTTATCGAACTTATTAATAACAAACAACTTTGTCAAAAAATGTTCTCTGATTTGACGATTAGTCAATCGACCTTCATCTTCCACAGCGAGATGAGAAAATTTCTCTATTACAGCTTCCCCGAATTTCCCTTTTGATTTCCTGCTCACAGCCATAGCCTTACCTGGCTTTTTGTACAATTTTACTTCTCGTACACCGCAAGACGGAGACCGACTCTTCAGGATAAAACCATGAATATTTTTGAGTTCGGTAAAGAACTTTCCTGAAAATTCGTTTATTTTATCCGTATAATCATAGCCTGATTTTGAATCAGCCAGAATTGTTCCGTTCTCTTTACTTATAAGCCGCAATGCATTTCTTGGGATTGACAGCCCCAGTTCAACTTCAGGACAAACAGGGATAAAATCTACATGATCTGCAAGCATTTTTACAATACTGCTGGATATCATTGAACCGTCGTATCGGCATGCAGCAAACTCTATACATCTACTTATTACAACTTTAGGCTTATTCATCTTGATTCCTTTATAAATAAAATCTGACAGTCTATAGATCATTTTAAAACAAGGGGCTGGAATAGCCCCTTGCTCAGTCTTTGGATTGTACGTAATCTAAAAACAACACTACTTAAGCAGCGTCATTTTAGAAATTCTTTTATAATTCCCGCATTTCATTATCACAAAGTAGATACCACTGGATACAGATCGTTTTCTATCATCCTTTCCACTCCATACAACCTTATGATAACCTGCCGGTTGGGCTTGATCTACAAGAGTAATAACTTTCTGTCCCTTCAGATTATAAACTGACAGACTTACATGCGCATTATCATTTTCTTTTGAAACGGAATAGTTCAAGGTTGTCTCGGGATTGAACGGATTAGGATAATTTCCTGCGAACTCTGTTATTTTAGGAATAACCTCATTATCCGGAATTCCCACAATTTCAACATCGACAGTATCACTACCAATTGACTCATACATTCCATAAACAGCTGTTATATAGTACTGACTTGTACCAAGCTGAATATCCAGATCATTGTAAACTCTTACACCTAATGGTACTTCTCCGATCTGCTGACTATCCTTGTAGACTCTGTATCCGGAGTGGAACGGTTCTACATTACAGTCTTCAGGGAAATCAGGAAGTTCCCAGATAAGAGTTACAGCACTCTGAAGTATCTCGTATTGAAGTCCTGCTGGAGGAACAAAGTTTCTTGGTCTTATACACATAAATACAGGATCTGATCGTGGAGATTCAATCACTTGAACATTCAGTGAATACTTTGCAGTAACCCAGAACATGTGAGTTCCTGTTGGTAAATCATCAACTATCAATTGCAGTGAATCCGGATCGTTGGTTTCACCAATCATGTTTGTGCTGGTGTCCATATAAATTCTGTATCCGCTTAAAATTTGACCTTCACCAATTGTTGAAGGTCTGCGCCATGATAAGCTGGCTCCGAACATATTATAACTATCTACTCCCAGATATTCAGGAGGATAATATCCGTTAAAATCAATTTCAGTAGTGATTGTTTCAGAATTAGGTGATTCACCACCATGATACAATGCAGTCACGTAATAGTCATAATTTCCGTTTGCAAGTTGTGTATCCAGATAGTAAGTATCCGTTATCATTGCAGGATTAACCTGTACACTGTCTCTATAGATATTGTAGCCCAGAAGCTCCCTTTCTGTTATTCTTACATCCAACTGATCGACCATTCCGACAACAGCTCTCATAATGAAGTTACCGTCAGTCTGAACTTCCCAGTCTTCACCATCCATTTTGGCATAAGACATGTTGGCCGGCTGGTCTGTGTCTTTAGCAACTGTGAATGAGTTATCAGAGTTCCATCTGACTACAACATAAAAGTCCTCATCAGTTACAGTATTGACTCCTTCCTGAGGATAAGCAGTCAGCCATTGTCCTGAGTATGAATTGGATGTTGCATAGATTGTATCTGTGAATATGGGGTTAACCAGATCAGGATTTCCATTACCATCATCAGGGCAAACAGAAGCGATTATCTGCTCCTGATCATTCAGTCTAAGTCTGGCAAAGATTTTTGCTCTCTTAATATCAACAGATATAGTGTTGGCAAACTTGATAGCGTAATACTCATTTCCGGTAGCGACTCCCGGCCATATCCAAATATTTGGTTGACCGTCATCATGTCTGTATTCACTGAGGGAAGGGTCACGAGGTTCTGACCATGAAAGGAACACGTTGTTGTATCTCTGAATATTAGCAATGAGGTCTACAGGAGCGATTATCTGATCAGTAACCGGTGCCAGCATAAAATCTGCCTGAGTTATAGCATTATCTACGATTGTCACATATCTGCTGTCAGAATAATAGTCATCAGCTGTACATGTTACAAGGTAGTGATTAGTGTAAATATATATAGAGTATTGTCCAAGTGAGTCAGTTGTGGCAACCGAATCACCGATTGTGACTTCTGCTCCTTCTATAGGCAGGTTGGTTTGTATATCTGTAACTGTACCGTTCAGTGTTCCTGCCGGTACATGAACCCTCAATGGGATTGTGTATTCTATTATTTGATCATCTGCTATTGTTAATGTGGAATCACTGATAAAAGTATCATATCCAATTTTACTGCATCTTACAATATGGTCTCCCGGAGGAACAGATAAGCTGTATAAGCCATTTTGTCCGGAAACAACCTGTACTCCACCAATTTCAACAGTAGCTCCAATAATTCTGTTACCGCTGCCTGAGTTGTAAACATATCCTGAGATTGTTCCAGCAGGTGGAATCATAGTCATAGTGAATGAATAATTCTGCACTGTTCTGGCTTCTATATGAACCGGATCAGCACTTGAATAGTCATAGTAATCCTCAACCATCGCAGTTAATTGGTATTCACCGTGAGATGCATCAAGTGTGTAAAAACCTGTAGTGTCTGAAACAGCACTGCTTCCATTCAGATTAACTGTAACATTGCTGATAGGAAGCCCTGTGTCAGCATCTGTGATAATACCCTGTAGAGTTCCAATCCTGTCTGTATTTACTGACACAGAATATGTATCTGAAGGCTGACTTGTGCCTTCTTCATACACTGCTATCACATAATAGTCATACAAACCGTTTGTTAATCCCTGATCAAGATAGCGTGGTAACAGCACGGGTTCTGTGTTTATTTGTAATCCGTCTCTGTATATATCGTATGTAAGAAGATCCCTGCCTGTTAACAATCCCTGAGCATTATCTATAGTGTGCTCAAGAGGATATCTTGTTACAGAATTATTGAAGGTAACGAAGGTTGAAGCTCTGTTAAATGTAGAGTTCTGTCTTGTTACAACTTCCGGCATATCAGTTTCATAACTGCCAATCAACTCAAAGCAGAAATCTTTTTCTGCATCCGTGGAAAATGGTGGCTCAAGTGCAATCCAGTCTGTCCCCATTGCATATTGTCCACCCGGATTTTTCCATAAACCAGGTGTTTGATTATACAGGTATGGAGTCACCACAGCAAATGCCTGAGCTCCTGTTGCATTCCAGTCAACAACCGCTTGATATGAGACCCAGTACGTTCCGGCACTAAGATAGGTGTTAAGAGGAAAATCAACTGTATAAGTATTATTTATCTCCGGTGCCGGGGCAGATGTAAATGATATCAACTGCTGATCCGGCATACCTGCAGAATCTGAAAAAACTTTTATTAGGAATGAGATCGGCTGGTCATATTGGATAGTTCCCCATGACATCAGCATTTTTATTGACTCGACATGGGCTGAATCCTGAAGTACAAAGTCAGCAGATGCTAAAGAGTTGTAACCTGTGTTACCGTTAACATAATCCTGAGCATTATGTGCTTCTGTATCACCTTCATTGTTGATCTGGCTCCATAATGTTCCTGCCGGCTGCCAATGTAGCTGAATATTTTCGAAATCATCTATATGATACAGTCCCTCCGGTACTCCGGGAACACCATCAAAAACACTTAATGCCATAAATACATTTGTCGTGTCACCTCCTGCAACTTCAAAGAAGTCTGAGGACATTGCTATGTAGCCCTCTAGAGCTGCTCTCATTTCATAAAATCCAACAGGTACATCTTCCATATAATAGTAACCGGTTGAATCTGTCAGCTCTGTCATATCTCCAATGGTTACAAGAGCACCCTCTAAAGGCAACATTGTTTCTGCTGAGGTAATATATCCATCCACATATCCTGTAGCATAAGCATCTACATTAATTTCTATTCTGAAATTTCCTTCCTGACCTATTGCACCATCCACAACGATGTAATAATGACCTGGATCAATATGGAAGTTCATAATCCCTGAATTCAGTCCAAAGTAATCATCATTATACACAATATGACTAATATTATCTATCATACTTTCAGCATGATAAACACCCAGTTTAGTATCAAATGAAGATCCATCTAAGGATATATCAATAATGGTTGGAGCATTTATAAAAATACTGTAAACAACATCTTTGGAATCTGCTCCCGGTAAATCATAGTCATCAGTCATTGATGAAGTTGAACTACTGTCAGTCCAGACAGTTCCCGGTGTAAAATCCACAATAATCGGATTATTTATATTATCACCGCGCAGATGAGTTTTTTCTATTCCAAGATAAAAATCTCCATTAGCATTTTCCCCGTCTACAACAATATAATATGTTCCCTGATCAAGAACCAGATCCGAAAATCCGGCTGAACCGGTACTAAAATCATCATTATGATAGAGATAGTTCTCTGACTGGAACAAAGTCACATTATCATCATAAATCGTTACCTGAGGTTGAAAAGTGCTTGAAGTAGCAATAATGTTATAATTTTTCTGTTCGGTGGGACTCATTACGAAAACAACATCTTTTGAGTCAATTCCGGGGGTATCATAAATATTATTAAAATTATCTATATTCATATTAGTTGTAAAAACAGAATCTTGAATAAAAGTAATACTCAAAGGATTCATAATTTCATCACCCTGATAAGAAACGTACTGCATCTGCAGTTCAAATATACCTGAATTATCTACACCACTATCTACAATAAGGTAATAACGACCTGCTTGAACAGGAAAGTTCTGTATTGAGTAACCCTGATCTCCTTCAACAAGGAAATTAGTAGAATCAGGATCAATCACACTTGAGTCATATAAATAATAACCGACGTCAAAACTTACCTGATTGATTGCTGCTGAGAACATATAATTTCCGGTAAACTCGAATGTATATACAATATCTTTACCGTCTGTTCCCACAAAATTATAGTCATCTTCAAACTGCTGTATTGACTGGTTTGTAAAATACTGGTGGTTAGCATCGAAGACTACGTTATAAGGATTAGCATAAGATTCCCCCTGTAGCGGTACATAATCTATCTGAATATGATAGTTACCTTCTGCAGGTCCACTGGCATCCAGAACAATGTAGTAATCGTTTGCTGAGCTCAAAGAAAGATTCCTGAATGCTGCCTGGAGACCGTAGAAATCATCATTATAATACAGCTGATTGTTTGGGGCAGGTGTTATGTTGGCATTATAAATTGCAAGCTTCGTATCATAATCAGAACCTTCGGTTGAAATATTAATCACAACATTATATGGAAGTGATAGAAAATAGACTATATCCTTTCCATCTCCTCCTGGTACATCATAGTCATTGTTGTAGCTCACATTTGAGCCGGAATCACTGTATACATAAGTATGTGGAAAATCAACAATGATTGGGTCAGCAATTGTATCTCCGACAGCTGAAAGAAAAGCATACATCAAGATAATTGCTGCAATAAACAGATACTTCTTCATTTTATCCTCCAAAGACTAAATTCTTCATGAAATATGGATAGTAATATATACTATCGTATAACATAAAATATCTTATTATTCCTGAATGTCAAAGAATAAAGAATATTTGTTTCAGGCAAATATTAAATTATGATTTATTATTCCTGATCATCCCCTATTTAAATATTTGTCTATACCCTTTGCAGCTCTGTGACCATCAGCGATTGCAGAAATTGCGTCTGCCGTGTTATTTACTGTATCTCCACCTGCAAAAACGACTTCATCGGCTGTCTGCATTTTTTCATTGGTTCTGACTTTATTTCGTCTTGTTATAATTTTATCAGCAAGTTCTTCAGACAGGAATGAGTGATCAGCAGATTGACCGATTGCTTTTATCACAGTACTGAATCTATCCTCATGAATTTTATCCTTGATAAGAACGGGAGACGGTCTTCCACCACCTTCTTTCTGTACCATTTCAGCTTCTCCCCAAACCAGAATACAACCATCTGCATTTTCTTTTATCTCCAGTGGAATTGCCTGAGGTACCATTTTAACTTTTTCAGCAGTAGCTTCATGGATTTCTTCTTCATCAGCAGGCATATCTTCAATACGTCTTCTGTACAATACGGAGACTTCCGCACCATAACGTCTGGCAACACGGGCAGCATCCATCGCTACGTTACCACCACCGATTACCGCTACAGTATCGCCGATTTCCACAGAGATACCTTTATTTGTTTTATCAAGGAACTCCAATCCATTGATAACATTAGGATTTTCTTCACCGGGGATTTCAAGTTCATAAGGCTGATCAAGACCCGTCGCCATAAATACAGCATCAAATCCTGACACCAGTTTACTGAACTCATCAAAATTACTGATTCCAGTATTATATTCAACATCCACACCGAGTGACAAAATATGATCAATATCTTTCTTCAGTGCTTCAGGTGGAAGTCTGTAATCAGGCACTCCATATTTTAGAGCACCGCCAAGACCTTCATTGCGCTCGAATATTTTCACTGAATATCCCATTCCCTTAAGATAGAATGCGGCACTCAATCCGGCAGGTCCTCCACCTATAATTGCTATCTTCTTATCATTTCCCGGGAACTCGCGATGCAGTATTTCTTTCATCTGTTCAGGTGAAAACTGATCTATAATGTATCTTTTTAACCATCGAATTGAAATTGGATCTCCACGGTGATTCAATGCACAGACTTCTTCACATAAATGAGTACATATTCTACCACAAGCACCTGATAATGGGTTTGTTTCGTAAAGTATCTTCAAGCCTTTCTCCAAATCTCCGTTTCTGATACATTCAATATATTCCGGAATACTCATATGAGCAGGACATGTTGATATACAGATTCCGCAGGAGATACATCTGTCTGCTTCTCTGACAGCTTTTTCCAGAGAATAACCTTTAACCATTTCAATAAATGATTTAACGGAATTTTCTGCATCAAGCATTTCCATATCTTCCCGTTTAAGATTGAGAAGTTCATAGTTCTCAGCTCTTTTATAGCCTTTATCCGAATTATCCCATGGTTTTTCATCTGCACCCGGAACAAATCGGAAAACTTCAGGATCTGTATCAACCCAGGTGTATTCATTGGACATAGCAAGTGATCCGGTCGGACAGATATCAACACACAGAGCACACCAGCAGCATCGACCATAATCAATTTTTGGTCTTAAACCACTGTCACCGTTTTTAGTTTCCTGACCATCTACAGGCACAAGATCAATCGCTGCATTCTGACAAATCTCTTCACATGTTCCGCAGCCAATGCACTTATCCATGTCATTTATGTGGAATCCTCTGTATCTGTCAGCACCGGGACGCTCGTTCAGAGGTTTATTGATTACAAAAGGTTTGGAAAAAGCTCTTTTCCAGACATATAGCGGTGATAATACATCTTTTATGCTCATTTTTTCTCCATATCAATTAGTCATTACCGTTCAATTTCCGGAGGATATGTATGCAGTGAAGTCATTAATCCGGCAATATCCGAGATATTTACACCCTCTGCAAGATGTTCCATCAGGCTTACTGCATGAGTGTAACTAGGTCCTCTTACATTTACTCTTCTGGGATATTCAGATCCGTCTGTAACAACATAGAATCCATACTCCCCTCTTGTGCATTCAGCTTTTACATAAGTTTCACCTGCCGGTATCTTCCAGTGAAGTACATTAGGCAGTTCAGTATGAAACTCTCCTGTTTCAGGAATGCGTCGCAATATCTGCCTTATAAGTGAAACAGACTGCTGCATTTCTCTGTAACGAAGCAGAGCTCTGTTAAAAGCATCGGATTTGTTATCTGTTTGAACATCAAATTTCAGTTCTTTGTACATCACAAAAGGAGTATCTTTTCTTACATCCCGCAGCATTCCTGCAGCTCTGGCATTCGGTCCGACTATTCCATATTCATCAATCATATCCTGAGTTATTATTCCAAGATCAATCGCTCTGCCCTTGAACACAGCATTCTGGAACATAACTTTGTGTATATCTTCCAGCAACAGTTCAATCTTATCCATTGTTGCCAGAACTCTATGTGCAAAACCTTCCGGCATATCACTTCTGACTCCACCCGGGAGCATATACATATGATAAACTCTACCGCCCGTCAGCTCTTCAAACAGATCAAGCATATAATCTCTATGTGTAACAGCCCATTGGCCGACAGTTCCCATACCAAATGCACCTGCCTGTCCTCCAATCCACATCAGAAAGCTGGTTAAACGTGACATTTCAAGGTTAAGGGTTCTAAGCCATAATGCTTTTTCCGGCACTTTTATTCCTGCTAAATCTTCTATGGCTGCAGCAAAACAATATTCATTGAAATCAGGTTCCGGGACAGCAATTCTACAGACAAGAGGAAAGCACTGTATGAATTTTCGTCTTTCCATCAGTTTTTCGAAACCTCTATGCAGATAACCCACATGGGTTTTACATTCAACTACTTCATCTCCGCATATTGTCAGTTCAAGAGACATATTCCCGGTAATACCCGGATGATTAGGTCCCTGCCATATTTTCAGGTATTTGTGCGAACTCAAATCTGTGTATTTTTCTTTTTCAGACATTTCTACTCCATAAGAGCTTTCGTAATAATTGATTTTTCATCCGCTGCAACTTTTCTTGTGACTTTAGAAATATCACCACCAAACAGCTGTCCCATCAGTTTGATGTTCATGGAAGCTATGTTTACCTTTCCTTCTCTGTCCTGAAAGACAGCAAGCCTGCATGGCATTATTGCAGTGATAAACATGTTCTTGTCTTTAGAAAGAATCTCATTTACATTATCCGGTTTACATATAGAGAATGTTACTACCCGTACATTTGTATCATAGCCAAAATTCCGCATACATTCATCAATCTCATAGATTCTCTGTATTTCCCAGTCATGATCCAATATTGAGTTTTCTATCTTCGAGACAGTTTGATCAAAATTCAACTTTGAAGGAACTACCTTAATCATAGCCGGAGGTCCAAATTTCAAGACAATAACAAGTGTCAAAACTATTCCAATAACAAAACCGATTAAAAATTTCTTCATTTATTTATCCTCATTAAGTAAATCATTTTTGTATAGCTGATTCTTCATATGTTCCGAAGGATCATTTGTTGTTCTTCCCGGTCTTGGGAAATAAGTCTCTTCAGAGTATTTTTTTGTATCAAAATCTCTTCTGTAGGGAGGAATTCCATCCCAGTCTTCCAGTATAAATGGATCGTTCAATCCGGGACTTCCCGGGAACTCGATTCCAAACATTTCCTTAAGCTCACGCTGATAAGTTTTTGCCTGCTTCCATAATTCATGAACAGAGACCATAACAGGTTCATTACGATCAATGAAGATCCTGACAGCAATATCATGAGCTGTCTTGTAGTTGTGTACTATGTATGTGATCTGGAACTTCTCCTGTTCTATATAATCAACAGCCGTTATCAGTACAAGATGAGTATAGTTAAGCTGATATTTCAGCTCATAGAACAGAGAAAGAAGACTCTCCTGTCTGATTGTTATAAAAGAAACATACTCACGATCAACTCTATCTGATCCATTGTATTTTTCCAGTAATCCATCTAAAAAATCCATTAAATCTCCTACTTTCCTACCAGCTGTAATCCGGCATATCCCAATGTTTTATAATTTTCTTCTGATTCTCTTTATACCAATCGAAGTTTTCTGCATAAAGGTTTGCCCCCTCAGCCTTTCCTTCACGAATCAATTGTTTCAGCTTCTGAAATCCTGCTATAATTGACTCCGGTCTGGGCATACAACCTGCAATATAAACATCTACAGGAATATAGTGGTCAAGCCTGTTAATAGTGTTATAGCTATCCCAGTACATACCTCCGTTTATAGTACAGCTTCCCAGCCCGATTACAAATTTAGGATTCTGCATCTGCTCGTAAGAACGAATTATTCTCTTCAGAGTTTTCACAGAAGCGTATCCCCCGATAATAAATACCGAGGCCTGTCTTGGGGTTGGTCTGGCAGCAATTCCATATCTGTACATATCATATCTTGCAGTCATTAACGGTCTAAGCTCCACAGCACCGCATCCGGTACCGAATCCTAGTATCCACAAAGAGTTAGCTCTTGCCCAGTTCAGGAAGTTTTCAACATATTTATTCAATGCTTTGACTGGCTTCGGTCTTTCCTGACAAAATAGATCGTTGTTCATATTATCATTCATATATCACCTGACTGATTACCTGTTTATTATTTAAAGTAAATTGCAAATACAATACTGATTATCCCCAGTACCAGAGGATACTTAAGGAAGAAACGTATTGACTGTTCAGTTCTGAAGCGAGGAAAAGCAACTCCAATTACCACACTGAACATATAGATGAAGAAAGTTTTTATTACTAATACACAAAGTGCAATTAAGTGTTCCACAAAAGTTCCTGAAACAACAGCTGTTCCACCAAAGAAAAGGTTCATGAAAAGAACAAGCTTTGCTGCATTGAAAACAGATCTGTTTGTCTGTAATACTCCGAGAAAACCGCTATGAAACTCAGTCGGAGGTCCAATGGCAATTTCCTGAGGAGCAAGGACAATATCAAATGGAGAATGCATATTCATCCCAAGCATTGCGATCATAGCTGTAATAACAGCTACAGGATTTGTGAAAAGTGTCCAGTTAAGTATACCTCCCTGCTGAGCAGCAACAATATCAACTATGGACAATGTGTTATACTGGATCATCAGTGAAATTATGGAAAGTGTAAACGGCAGTTCAAAGGCTGTCATCTGAGAAAGCCCTCGTGCAACACCAACAGCACTGTATGGGTGTCCGCTTTCTCCGGCACCAAGCGCCATACCAAGCTGCCCAAAAAACATGAAGTATAATACCAGCAGTATATCACCTGCAAAATGGAAGTTTGCAAACATAATAGAGTTGTGGATTATTGGAATGAACATCAGAGTTCCTAAACCACCTGCAAGCCTGAATACAGGTCCCAGATAGAACATAACCCCATGAGTAACCATTGTTCTTTTCCCATATGTTTTAATGATATCCATATAAGGCTGCCATAACGGAGGTCCGAATCTTCCATGAACTCTGGCAACTATCTTTCTGACTGTTCCATTAAGAAGCAGTCCGTAATTTACCACTACAAATAAGCTTATAAAAGCATATCCAATTGTTTTCAATATATCAGACATTTATTACTCCTGATAAGAAAAAGATTGCTATGATGTATAATACAACCTGTAATGCATAGACTTGAGCATTACCTGAAAAAATGTATTTCATTCCCGACGCCAACGCGTGATTCAAATCAAATATGAATTCCCAGAATCTCTCCACAGATGAGTTTATCAAAGGTGAAAAGGCTTTCTTGTAAAATGGGAAGAAATTATATGCATAATGAGTAGTTTCCGGCTTGTATGGTCGTTCAGCTGCATAGACGATGTTAAACTGTCCAACTTTCTGAATTTTTCTCGTTGCAAGAAGCAAGATGATAAAAGCAAAACCAAAAACTCCCATTGTAACATTCATGACAAGACTTCCGTTCCAGCTTGTAATAGCACTCTTTAACAGGTTACCATCCCAGACAAGACTATGATTGAAGAAATCTGACACTGCGCTTTGAACAGGTTTTATAAGTGTTGAAGGGAACATTGAGAACAGCATGATCACACCTATCAGTACTAACTGAGGAATTATATACCATGCAGGTGCTTCTTTTACAGCTTTATGTTCCGTCTTAGCCTGCCCGAGGAATATCGTATGTATAAGTCTGAACAGATAAAGGAACGCTATAGTGCTGATGAAGAACGCAGCTCCAGCCTGCAGATACCAGCCTTTTTCAAGAAGTCCGGTGTAGAGAAGCCATTTGCTGCCAAAGCCTGCAAGTGGTGGAACTCCCGAAATAGCAATAATACCAATCAATACTGAAACAAAAGATAATGGCATTTTCTTGATCAGCCCACCAGTCTTATACATGGTCATAGTATCGGTTCGAAGATGAACACCGGAAACCGCCAGGAATACAAGACCCTTAAATACAAGATGAAGAACAGTCAAATATAGTGCGGAAACCCATCCTATCTCGCTGAACATCGATATTGACAGGATAATATATCCTATTTGTCCCATACTGGAGTATGCCAGCAGTTTTTTATAGTTTTCCTGAAATACTGCCAGGAATGTTCCTGTGAATGCAGTTAAAACCCCAATTATACTGAGAATCTGCATAATCAGATTATTACTCATAAGAAGTGGAGCCATCAGAATACTGAACAGGAAAAAGCCGTAAATACCTACTTTACTGAGGACTGATGAGAAAAATGTTGAGATGATATCATCTGATCTCGTATAAGCATCAGGCAGCCAGATATGTACTCCACATGCACCTGATTTTATCAGGAATGCTAACGAAAGCAAGATGTAAACTATAATTCCACCCTGTGGGATTCTGACAAAATTGATCATATATGAATTATCAACAAATTTACCTGCATAACTGAATCCCAGCAGCATAAGTACAGCGGATCCAAGTGAAAACATAATATATTTAAGAGCTGCAGCTTCCGTCTTCCTGTTATAAAGAACAAGGAAATAAGAAGATATTGTGATAAACTCCCATTGTATGAAAAACTGTAATGTTCTTTGAGCTGCAATCAGTATAATCAACGATGATACCATCATTGCCATAAACGGATAAAATCCCTGTTCCTTGCCTTTCCTGTTCATAGATGCAAATATGAAAAGCAGGGATGCCCCAAGAAACATGATACCGAAAATTAATCTCAGATTTCCCAGTTCACTTCCATAGAGCTTATACAGCATCCATGAATACCCTGAGATAGAACCCATCAGCAAAATTGACTTGATTTTTGCTGACAACCAGTCCAGTGTGAAGAAAATCATGAGGAAGAACACAGGAGCAAACGTAATATAATTCATCTGCTTCAACGGATTAAGTACCACGCCTGTCAGGAACAGCAGAAATGATACTGCTATTACGGGAATAACCTGCATAAAACCATGATCAGTGTTTCTGTTCACAGGTTCTGCGGAATCAGTTTTACGTACCAGTACTTTACCCATCCATTTCAGCATGTAGTAGGACTCCAGTAATACTCCTAATCCGATTGCAAATGTGTAGAACGGATTCATGTTTGCCATCATCATGTTAAACAATTGCCATTTGCTCCAGAAACCCGGGAATGGCGGTAATCCGACCAGAGCCAGAATAAATATCACGAAAAAGATTAAAAGATCAGGATGTTTCCTGAGATTAGTCCAGTCATTGATTCGTTTTTCTTTTATAATACCACTGATCCAGAACAAGCCTGACTTGGCAAGGAAATGGTTGATAAACAATCCACCAACTATCTTCAGAATCAGTTGATTATCAACATTTATACTATACATAAATACAATTGCGGCAGTAATAAGATTTACCTGAGCAATTGAAGAATATCCCAGTAATCTGTTAGCTGCTTTCTGCCTCAGAGCAATAAGATTCATAAATACAAATGAAGCTATAGAAAGGATAAACAGTAGATTAGTAACATTTAAGGTTTTGAAAACAAGTAATCCGGTTAACGGAAGTACTTTATAAAACGCATATACACCTGCGGCAGTAATTACTGATGAAAACATAGCACCGGTACCGGCATCTGCAGATTCGTAGACTGAGAGTCCCCAGCCGTTAGCAGGGAATGGTTTCAGTTCAACAAATAATGCTCCCAATATGAAGACAATCGCACCAGCCAAAACTTTTTCTGCTTTGAACAATGTAAATTCTTTTGATACTGACAGAAAATCAAGGTGGAGTGAACCGCTCAAATAATAAAGCATGATTATTCCAAGAAGCAGAACTATCGATGTTATCCCCGATGCTACCATATACTGGAAACCTGCAGAATACGATCTTTTATCCCGTCCTGAGTAAATTATTGCGGCTGAAGAAAGAGACATAATTTCTATGAACACAAAAAGATTGAAAATATCTCTGGTGAGAATAATCCCATTAATTCCGATAAATAATGTAATTAACAGCATAATGTAATACTTGCTGCCCCTCACCATTTTCTGAGAGTTGTACATTATAGTAAGGATTCCTGTAAAGTTTACAAGAGTTAACAGGATTGATTCGATTATCCCCATATGAAGACTGATTGAGAAAGGTGGTTCTGAACCGGCAGTGAACATTGAGACACTTATCTGTGTCCCGGACAATGCCATATTCCAGAGCCAGATTCCGGGTATTACCGCCGCAGCAGCCAATATCAGTCCGGATACGACTACGGAAAACTTCCTGCTCAGTTTATCGAACAGAGGTATTAAAAATACACCTGCCAGCATGATTATCAATATATAAATTGGATTTACCATTTAAGCTCCTTATAATCATCTATAGACAATGATTTTCCGGATTTTACCATATTTATCGCATAAGCCAGCATAACTGCGGTTACTGCCAGCCCGATTACAATTGCAGTCAAAACAAGTGCCGAAGGGACAGGATCTACCACTTTCACACTTCCGGGAGTGATTTGATCAGTAAATATAGGTGCTGTAGCATTCTTCAGATAACCAAGTGAAACAATAATCAAGTGTACACCTGTGTCAATTATTGAAAAACCTATTATGATTTTGATAATATTTCTTCTCGTGAGCATTGCCCATAAGCCAATCACGATTAAAGCGATACCAATAAATAATGTTATTCTCATACTACTTCTCCATATTCTTCAGAATTCCGCTGATTTCAGCACCAACTTTTATGCCGATTACTGAGTAAATCAATGGAATAGCTCCGGCACTGAACAATTTCAGATACTCTCCAATGCCGATGAATCTCGGATCAAGAAATCCGTTTCCGATGATCAAAGCTTTATTCGAAATTAACAGCAGACCTGACAGCCCGAGAAGCACATAAATGACACCTGATGATGATTCCAGCCAGTGCAGCACTGATTCATTTGTCTTTGCTGAGACATCTGAAAGAATCATGAGAACAAATCCGGAAGCAATGATAACTCCCCCCTGAAAACCTCCGCCGGGAGATAAGTGACCATGGGAGAATACATATACTCCAAGCACTACAATAGCACCAAGCAGCACTGAAGTTCCTGATCTGAGTATTTCCGAAGACTGTTTTCTCTTGAATTGCTTTCTTCTTCCAAGTAAAAAACCAACTGCAGCTGTAGCAATAAACAAAACTGTTACTTCACCAAGAGTATCCAGTCCCCTGTAGGTCACAACTACAGCGGTGACAACGTTTGGTGAATTAAGATCTTTGGGAGCTCCTTCTACATATTCCTTTGAGACAAGCCCCAGTTCATCATGGCTTTCAATGAATAAGGTTAAATAGACCAGAATTGTGATAACGAGGAATATTGCAACAACAGTCAGAATTCTGTTAATCATCGATTTCCTCCCTGTCAAGCATGTCATTTGATTCGGATATATGAGAATCATCAGCATTTTCTTTTTCAAGAATATCTCTGATCCTCCTTACTGCAAACAGAAAAACTATTGAAGTCAAAACTGAACCGATAGCTGCCTCAGTCATTGCTACATCGGGTGAAGCTAGTATAAGATACAGGATACTGGCAATTAGACTTATGATTCCTGAAGCTATGATTGCAGAAATCAACTGACCTGAATAAACAGCGTAAATAGCTGAAATGATCATGATGATACCCGCAGTAATTATAATTATTAATGTCATTTGTCCTCACAATCTGATTTATCAGTTTGAAGATCATCTCTGACGGTTTTATCTGACATAATCGTTTTGACACAATGAGCAGCTCTCGCCAGTGTATGAGATGAAACAGGGTTAGTAAAGAGAATGAAGACTATTAGAAGAATTATTTTACCACAACCAACAGTTGCATAAAAGCCAATGCTGATTCCTGCAAGAAAAAGAATGGAACCCAGTGTTGATGTTTTTGTTCCTGCCTGCATCCTGTTGTAAAGGTCTGGCATACGGATAAGCCCAAGAGCACCAAGCAGTAAGAATAAAGATCCTGCAAGTGTGAATATTGCACCGATAATCTCAGCCATTAGAAACCTCCTTCAAGGTACCTGGCAACGGCGACAACTCCAAGGAAACTGATAAATCCATAGACCAGTGCAACATCGATATACATTCTTCTGCCAAGTGTTGCTGCCAGAAATACGATTAAACCAATTCCGATGATTGTCATTACATCCAGTGCGACAATTCTGTCTGCAGGTGATGGACCTTTAAGAAATCTGAAGAAACTCAGCAAAAATGCTAAAAGCGCAACACCTGCACTGATGTTATAAATTAATTCAGCCAAAAATCACCTCCAGATATTTTTCGAAACTACCGACAATAGCCTTTGTTGTGCTTTCAATATCTTCCGCCCCGACATCAATCCAGTGTATATAGAAATAATCTTCATCTGTTTCAACGGTAAGTGTACCGGGGGTAAGTGTTATGGAATTCGCCAGAAACAATCTTCCAATTCTTGATTTAAGCTTTGTTCGAACCTTTACAATCCCGGGATTTATGGGAATTCTGGGATGGAGCACTCTGAATGCAACATCAACGTTCGACTTAATCAATTCAGCTATAAATACAAAAATGTACATTATCAAATACAATATAGATTTTGGATTTAACCTGAGTTCTGCAAAAATACTATCACACCTTAAAAGGAAAATTGAGACCAGAATACTGACTATCGCCCCCATTATTAATTCCTGATTATCCTTCAATCCCGTAAGAGCAATCCAGATTATAAACAGAAACAACACGGAAACAATAAAATGTTTTAATTTTCTCATGGATTATTTCTTTCCTCTTTTTAAAATTTCATAATGTTAACTATGTGATATTATACAGTCTAAATATAAGTTATGCAAGTTTTTTTCTTGCTCATGAATACATTTCTAGTAAAATTAGTTTTTAAGGAGATTATATGAAAGTTTTTTTAACGAGAAAGATACCGTCAAAAGCAATGGAAGCTTTTGAAAAGAATTTTGAATTCATTTATAATAAAGAAGATAGGGTTCTAACCAAATCAGAAATACTTGACGGTATTAAATGGTGCGATATACTATGCTGCATGCTGAATGACAAGATTGACAGAGATATTGTCGAAGCAAACCAGGAACTCAAAGCAATTTGTAATTATGCTGTCGGCTATAATAATATAGATATTCAGGCAGCTGCTGAGAATAACATACCGGTAACTAATACGCCGGGAGTCCTGACTGAGACTACAGCAGAGCTGGCCTGGGCACTAATGTTTGCCTGCTCAAGAAGGATAGCAGAGTCAGATAAATTTGTCAGAGATGGAAAATTCCACTGCTGGGCACCGACAATGCTTCTTGGCACAGATTTATACGGTAAAACACTCGGAGTAATCGGTGCCGGAAGAATAGGCCGGGCTTTTGCAGAAAAAGCTGCTGCTTTCAAGATGAAGATTCTTTATACTAACAGATCAGCCAAGCCAGAGTTTGAGAAAAAATGCTCTGCTGTAAAGGTTTCATTGGAGCAGATTCTGGCAGAATCCGATTTCCTCAGCCTTAATGTACCTCTGACAGATGAAACCCACCACCTTATAACTTTGAAAGAGCTGAAACAAATGAAGAGCACTGCAATAATTATCAATACATCGCGTGGATCGGTTATTAAAGAAGATGATCTTTGCCATGCTCTGGAGAATGGTATTATCCGAGGTGCCGGACTGGATGTATATGAGTTTGAACCAAAAGTAACAGATAAACTAATTAAGCTGAACAATACAGTCCTTACTCCACATATTGGAAGCGGCAGTGTTGAAACCAGGACTAAAATGGGGCTGATGATGTGTGATAATGCAATAGCTATAAGAGATGGAAAAACTCCTCCAAATCTGGTGAGATAGGATTTAATTATGCAGATTATTGAAAAAGGAAAGAAAACTGTCATTGGAATGATACATACAATAGCCTCACCCGGTACACCAAAATATGGGAATTCAATTAATGAGATTATAGATAAAGCATGTTCTGAAGCTGAAATTTACAGTAAATATAATTTTGACACTATCATTCTGGAAAACATGCATGATGTTCCCTACATGAACAGAAAAGTTGGTCCTGAGGTTACAGCTGTTATGACTGCTGTAGCATTAAACGTCAGGAAAATTTTCCCGGGCAGCATCGGGATTCAGATTCTGGCAGGAGCAAACAGCGATGCCTTGGCAATAGCTCTTGCAGCAAACCTGCAGTTCATAAGGGCAGAGGGATTTGTCTATTCTCACATAGCAGATGAAGGAATGATGAATGCCTGTGCAGGAGAACTTCTCAGATACAGAAAGAACATAGGAGCTGACCATATTAAAGTATTCACAGATATCAAGAAAAAACACTCCTCCCACTCTATTACAAGTGATGTTAATTTGACTGAAACTGCAAGAGCTGCCGAATTTTTTCTGAGTGACGGTCTTATTGTCACAGGAGCTTCAACCGGATTACCTGCAGATGTTAATGATGCAGAGCAACTATACAGCTCCACAAATTTACCGATTATGATAGGATCCGGTATTACAGCATCAAATGTAAAGGATTATCTTCCTTGCGCAGATGGCTTTATTGTTGGATCTTTCTTCAAGGACAACAATTTTTGGGCAAATCAAATAAATACTAAAAACATTGAATCTTTACTCTCTGCAATGTCTTGCTATATTTAACATTATTTTGTTGTTAACAGGGTTAAATTTTTATTTCACCCAAGCAAATATATTTAATTAATAAACTTATTGACACGAATCTTATAGGATATTTTTGAGTACGTCTCATAATTTGTTATTCAAATACCTATTATGTGCAGTTTAACGAATTATCTAGGCTTTCTAACTCGAACTCAATATTGAATCTGGGAACAATATTTAATGTATAAAATTTATATAATCCCAGTATCAATTTGATAGTAGTTATTGAATCATTTACCGGAAAATTAGTCTAAGTTATTGAAAAATATAGTTTAATTTTCTGGAATACGAATTGCAAATGATTTAGAATAAAAAAATATCAGGTGGTGTTATGAAATTAAGAGCAGTCTTACTTGTTCTCTTTATGATCATCTCAATAACTGTCTTTGCCGTGTCAGTCAATGGATACGTTATTGAAAAAGAAAGTGGTGAACCTGTAATTGGGGCCGCAGTCTTTGTAATGGGGACAAATCTCGGACAGTTTACAAATAAGAAAGGTTTTTTCATCCTTAATAATGTTCCGGAGGGTGAAGTAAAAATTGTTGTTCAAAAGTATGGCTACAAACCTGCAACATACCCTTTAACATTGAAAAAGAACTCTGATCAGTTCCTTACAGCTGAAATCGAAAGAGCAGTCTTGAAAGGGCAGGAAATTAAAGTAGTAGATAAAGCAGTGAAAAGAGAAATTAATTCTCGAATTGTTAAGATAGGTACGATCAATCAGGACACACAAATGCTGAAAGAAGTGGTTGGTGTAGCCGAAGCAGATGTTTTCAGATCTCTGCAGGCTCTTCCGGGAGTTACACCTGTTTCAGATTTCTCCAGCGGTCTATATGTTAGAGGTGGAAGTCCTGACCAAAACCTTATTCTTCTCGATAATATTGATGTATACAATCCATCTCACTTTGGTGGTTTATTCAGTACATTCAATACTGATGCTGTGAAAAACGTTGAATTAATGAAAGGTGGTTTTCCTGCCAAATACGGTGGAAGATTGTCTTCCGTTCTGGATATCACCAATCGGGATGGTAATAGAAAAGAAATGAAAGGAATAGCCAGAATCAGTATTCTGAGTTCCAGTGCAACGATAGAAAGCCCATGGCGGATCAGCAAACAGAAAGGTTCAGTAATGGGATCCTTCAGAAGAACTTATCTTGATATTGCAGATAAAATGCTTGATTTAGGTTTACCGGATTTCTATTTCTATGATGGTCATTTCAAAGTAAATTATGATATATCTCAAAAAGACAAACTCAGTACAAGTGCTTACTTTGGTAAAGATGTTCTGAAAATAGACACAGGCAGTAACCTGGACATCAGCTGGGGAAATGAGACAGGAACAATGCAGTGGACACACATTTTCGGTTCACGTTTGTTTTCACAATTCATTTTAGCGGGATCTCATTTCAAATCTTCATTAAAGTATTATAATGAAGAATCCAGCTTCGACAGAATTAATGATATCAAAGATCTGACCTCAAAAGCAATGTTCACATGGACTCCCGTACTCGAACACGTAGTCGATTTCGGAGTAGAAACAAAATATAACAGAATTATATTCAAGACTGAGTCCAACGCTCAGCTTGATTCACTGACATTTCCAAAAATTGATATCAGCTCTGTCACAAGTGCTGCCTACATTCAGGACAGTTGGGATTTTACACCGCTTTGGACATTCCAGCCGGGAATCAGATTCACTTATATCACAGGTGAAACAGATTACAAAAAAGATGATACCCGGACCAGTTACTTCAAAGTATCTCCAAGAGCCGCTTTGCGATATAAACTGACTGAAAACAGTAATGTTTCTGCATCCTATGGCAAATTCTATCAATATCTAAGTCTGATTGGTAACGATGAAGCCAGCCCTCTGGATTTATGGTTCCCCATAGACAATACAGTTCCACCGGGAGAATCAGATCACTACATACTCGGTTACAAAGCCGAATTGTGGGAAAAACTTGGATTAGACTTTGAGATATTCTACAAAACTTATAAGAACCTTGTTGAGTTTCGTCCGGAAGTAGATTATGAGTGGAATAATGATACGGGAACCCTCTCAGATGCTCTTAATCTTGGTAAAGGTTACTCTTATGGTGCAGATGTTCTTTTAAGGACTGATTATAATTCACTTAAGGGATTTATAGGTTATACATTCAGTAAAACAAAGAGAAAGATCAACTATACGAATATTGACCCTGAAACCGGAGAAGAGAAATATTACTTTCCTAAATATGACAGAACAAATCAGATCAATATTGTTCAGAACCTGAATGTCAGCGAATTAAATGGTCGTTATTTCTGGGGTTCCGAGTTTGTAACTGGAATTAGCTATTCTTATATGACCGGGCAGCCTACTCAAAAACCCGAGCATATAATTCTCAGCGATGAGTATCCTGGAAATCCTAAATTCCTTTACAGCTATAAAGATGCTGAAAGATTACCGGCATATTCCAGATTTGATGTAAGTTTTAAGTTTAGGTGGAAAACTTCCTGGGGTTCAATCGAGCCTTATTTTGAAATAGTCAATGTGTTCAATCACCAGAATATCTGGTACAGAAGGTATCTTCCTGATGCAAAACTGGGTGAGAATGAAGGTGAATTCATATTCTCTGTAAAAGAAGAAGACACTATGATGTTCCCAAGAATTCCGTTTATCGGTGTGAACATTGAGTGGTAAGGAGCAGACATGAGAAAATCAATATTCATAATTTTTTTAGTCGCTATATTCTCCCTGTTGCTGACAGGATGTGAAGAATACACAAGCGGTTTAAGACATAAAAAAGACACATATAAATTTGTTTATGGCAAACTCATCCATGGAGAGCCGATTACAGGGGCAAACAGTGTAAAAGTTTCGAATTCAGTAAAACTTCCCAATACTATAGAGGTGTTTGATCTTTTCGATACACTTGCTACAGTTCAAATTAGAGAAATAGAAACAGGCAATACTATAGAGCTGATGTTTACATGGGAATACGGCGGCTATGTTGATCCATCTGAGACAATGATTCCAAAGGCAGGAAATACATATCAGCTTACAGTTGTTACAGGAGATGATTCTCTATGGGCAGTTACAACTATTCCGGACTCGATCTATCTTAATCTTAACACTTCCGTCTATAAAGACACACCAGAGGAACTCGAAGGGGTTGAGATGGAATTCAGTAAAATAGCCACAGATTATCCATTTAACATAATTACTCAGAATAATGAAAGCATCATCCTGCATTCGTATTTTTATTGTATTGATGAATGGAATGAAGTGATGTATATTGAAAGTGATTTTGCAGATTCTGATTCTCTGGAAAGCGAAGAGGACTTTGAAGATGAGTTGACCGGATATCCACGTAAATCTCAGAATCTTTTTACTATGAAACCAGAACTCATCAATGATTATTACAACATCAAATTTGATTTTTTCAAGGATAACTTTGCTTTCACAGGAAGATATTATATCCGCGTACATAGTATTGACGAGAATTATAATAAATATCTCTATAAACCTGATGGATATAAGTATGGAGGAATCAATGGCGGTGCATACGGATATTTTGG
The DNA here is from genome assembly GCA_942492065.1 of Cloacimonadales bacterium (SeqCode). Classification (GTDB taxonomy): domain Bacteria; phylum Cloacimonadota; class Cloacimonadia; order Cloacimonadales; family JAIOQZ01. The sequence continues at coordinate 572,046 of CALODV010000013.1, forward strand.
TTCTGCCACAGGTAAAGAGTTTTATACCAGAGTAGTAGATAAATAGTTTCAAAAATAATATATTTCTGCCTCGGATTACTCCGAGGCTTTTTTTATAGTTAATGAAACAAAAAAAAGCCTGTCTGCAAAGACAGGCTTCAAAAAAGGGTTTGAGAAATTATTTTTTCTCAAGGCAGCATTTGCCATGACCGTAGAAGTTAGCGTGATCAAATAGATCATCACTTCCACAGTTTTCACATTTTTTCAGTTCTTCATCCATTTTGATGGTGTGTTTGTGACCACATTTCTTACATTCGATAATGTTGTTGATGAAGTAGATTTGACCGCCATTCACTACAAGCTGTTGACCATCAATTAACATTGTGGAAACTTTTGCTCTTGCACTTTCTATCAATCTTGAGAAAGTAGGTCTTGAAACCTTCATGTGTTCTGCTGATGTTACATGATCATATGAAAGGTAATCAGCGAGTCTGATAGCTTCATATTCATCAATACTGAGTTCTACGATGTGGGAACTCTTGTTCTTTTTGACAACTGGTTTGAATCTGTTAAACAAAGGTGGATTACAGATTTCTCGTTTTTTCTTTGGTCTACTCATTGATTTACTCCGGTATTTCTTATTTTGATCTAGAATCAAATAGATTTACATTTTCTATATCCTTAATTACGTCCGGCTGATAAAATTGTCAAACTCTATTTTGAAAATCTGTAATAAAAGCTTTCATATTTTTTGACATACAATAAAGTAAGCTAGCATATGTTCTCTGATATTCATTGTATACACTTGTCCGAATCCGCATTCACTTTTATTTGACAGCTTTTTGTAGAGCAAAACTGACATAATTGTAACAAAAGGATTTAAAAATACAGAAAAAACTTGACGAATACTACCCGAGTAATTACTCATTGAGTATAAACTCAACGAGGAATCATGAAAAAAAGAGAACTCCAAAAACTTAATACCAGAAACAAAATTACGGATGTTGCTGAAAATCTATTCTGTGAAAAGGGGATTATCAACACTAAAACCATTGACATTGCTAAAGCAGCAGGAATTGCCCATGGAACACTTTTCTCCCATTTTGAGACGCGTGATCTCCTGGTTGAAACAATACTGAACAAAAAACTGGAGCATTTCACTGAGCAGTTTCTTGAAACAAGCCACAACCAACCTCAATTCTTCACTGCTGTAAACAAACTTCTGGATCTTATTGCACTGCACGAGGTTTTCTTCTCTGTAATTTTCAGAGAATTACCCTTGGTTAATGAGAATCTCAGAAATATGATTATCTATAGATTTTCTATAATAGAACTGTATGTTCTAAAAATGTTTGAGGCTTACCTGAGCTCGAATAGTATTAACACCACACTAAACCCGGAAATCATCATTCAACACTTCTTCTCTCTGATTATTCATTATCTCAATTTCAGACAGATTCTTAATTTCCGAACATCTGTAATCATGGAAAGGAAGCAAACAATAATGGATACTCTGACTTTTTTTATAAATGGAGGTAGAAAACATGAATAAGTTGAGGACTTGCACCAGTTGCGGCAGGATTTTAGATTCTACTGAAGAATCTGATATCTGCAGTAGATGCTGCGGTAAAAACGGGTTTCATAACAACATGTCTTCCGTGAAAATGGATCTTGAAAATGACTTCGTAAATAAATTGAACTTAAACCGGGAAATCAGTTCTAAAATGATTTCTGACAATCTTAAAAACATTCACTATTGGTTGAAGAAGGATCAGAAAATGCAAAACAAAACTAAAATCATCATATCAGATATTGGCAGTACAACAACAAAATGCATGCTGCTCACTAAAGAAAGTAACAAGTGGAGCATTAATGGGTACGAAACAGCACTTACGACAGTCGAAGCTCCTGCAGAAGACGTCGTTATAGGTATACTGGATGCTGTTCGAAAGCTTGAGAAAAGCACTAATTCCAAACTGATAGATGATAGTGAAACACTATCCCTTAACAACGATATCCTCTACCTCAGCACAAGCAGCGCCGGTGGTGGTCTGCAGATTGCCGTTATCGGACTTACATTATTTGACTCAGCCAGCAGTGCCAAAAGAGCAGCGTACGGAGCAGGTGGAGTAATTCTTGACACTTTCGCAATAGACGACAGGAGATCAGCCATAGAGCAAATGCGAGCAATGCAGTCCCTCCATCCTGACATGATACTTTTCAGCGGAGGAACAGACAGCGGAGCTATCAGTGGAATAGTAAGACTTGCTGAACTTCTGAGTATAGCCGAACTTAAAGGAAAATTCCTTGGAAACAGTAAAACCCCTCTTATCTTTGCTGGTAATGTTAAAGCTCGTCATTTCATTGAATCATCTTTAAGAAAACACTACGATCTGAATTTTGCTCCAAACCTCAGACCTGAAATGAAAAAAGAAAATCTCGAACCTACCCGGGAAAAGATTCATGATATTTTCATGAACTCGGTTATGGAAAAAGCACCCGGTTACTCAAAAGTAAAAAAAGCTGTTCATGATTCTATCATACCGACACCTCTTGGAGTTATCAAATCACTGGAATTAATCAGTTCAAGGATGCAGAAGAATGTCATAGCTGTAGATATTGGAGGGGCAACAACTGATGTCTTTTCGAATATTCTTGGTCATTATTACAGAACCGTGAGTGCGAACTACGGTATGAGCTACAGTATTACAAATGTTGTTAAAGACTCCGGTGAGGAATGGATCAATTCAGACTTCCCAATAAACCTCGATATCAATAATATACGTAACTACTGCGGAAACAAAATGCTCAATCCCGATAAAGTACCTCAAAACAATACACAGCTCTTCATAGAACACACTATTGCTCACCATGCTATTAAAATGTCAAGACATCACCATATGAGTATGCACTTCAATACAGAAAAGATCGGATTTCTGGATCGCATGAAGAAACAGGAAAAAATGGATAAATTTCTGGAAATCATGTATGTAGAAAAGAAAATGGAAGAACGCAGATTCCACGAAAAAGACATTGATATAATGATTGGCTCCGGAGGAATATTCTCGCATGTGGAAAATCTACAGCAAGCTGCAATCATTCTGATAAGATCACTTAATCCATCAGGTATTACTGAACTCTGGAGAGATAAGAAATTCATCAGCCCTCATCTTGGCAAGCTCAGTGATGTTGACAGCAGTCTTGCCGAAGAGCTTCTTTTAGAATCTTGCTTTGAAAAAATAGGGCTTCACTTAAAACCATTCGGAAATATTAAAAAATCAGGACAGAGACTCGGTAAAATTAAAGTTAACGGTAAAGAATATGAAATCAAAGCTGACGATTTCCTCTTCATTGACAATCCTGATAGCGAAGAAGTGGTAATTGAAGCTGAATTTGAAAAGAACATATTCATTAATAATGTACATGGTCCTGTAAAACTGACAACCAGTCTGCCTATTTATTTTGATACTATTATGGATAAGCAATACCTGATCAGAGACGAGTTCGTAGAAATAGGCAAATATGGAAATTTATCCAGTGAAGATTGCACTTTGACCAATCTGAAGCATATCAAACCGGATGAAGAGGCTAAAACAGGTTACATTCATAAAATACTACCGTTCCCAGGAGATATACATGTTAAAGTTGGAGAATCAGTGACTCCGGATACAGAAATTGGTGTTAATAATTACGACCCTCCGAGAATTTTCATCTTATCAATATTCAAACAAACAGGTTTCGCTATTGATCCGGATAAGTTTAAGCAAATTCTTTCTGTCAAGGTTGGAGACTTGGTAAAAGCCGGACAGGTAATATTTGATAACAAAGCTACTTCACTTTCGGATGAACTGAAGGGGCGACGTAAAATATACACCTGTCCCGTAACAGGCATCATAGAAAGTATAAATTATGAAAACGGAACAATCTTTGTAAGAGAGTACCAGGATTATTCCGAGAAACCTGTTAAGATAAATCTGGCAGAGCAACTCATGATAAAACCAAAGACACTTAGAGGATATTTAAAGAAGCACATTGGGGATATGGTTTATACAGGAGAAGTACTTGCTTCAATGATGGAAACCTCTAATCCTGCAATCTGCAACTCCCCCACAACAGGACTTGTTAAAGATATTGATTTCAAGAAAGGTATAATGACTATACAATATGAGAAAAAACCTAAAAGAATGATATCACACTGTATTGGAGAAGTAACGGAAGTTGTTGATAACAAATCTGCTGTTATAAAATATTGCGGCAGCCACATAAAAGGCAAAATAGGATTTGGAGGTGAAAGCAGTGCTCCATTGATGTATTTCAATACATTCAGGGAGATTTCCGGTTCAGATTCAATGGGAAAAGTACTTGCAGTAAATGAATGTCCGGACATCAGCAAGCTAAATCACTTGAAAACAGAGCAATTGAAAGGGCTGATAATTCCGGGAATTGAAATGAGTGTAATAACAGAATTCATCAATAGTGAAATTGGTGTAGCTCTCACCGGTAATGAGTCCATTCCATTCCCGGTAATCATAATGAACGGATTTGGCACACACAGTCTCGACAATGACCAAAAGTCCGTTTTAAAAAATCTTGCAGGCAGAGACTGCTATTTGAGTGGAAAAACACAAATAAGAGCAGGAGTACAGCGGCCACAGGTGATCGTCTTTGAATAAGTACTACTCAAGAAGAAATAAATGAAGGTGCAATATTCAAAAAGAGTTTGACAACATATTTTTACACAGGAAAACATGTAGTTTATTATGGTAAGTTCTAATATGATGTAAATCAGTATTTTATATATTACTATAAATTAATAAATAAAGGAGTCTACACTATGGTTAAACTAACCCGTTTTGTCACGCATACAATTTTGCTGACAATCCTTTTTTTATTTTGCAGTGTATTCGCTTTCGCCGCAGACAGCGATTATATTGTGAAAAACCTAAAAATTAATGATGTTCCGGATGATGATGGTTCCGGACTTCAGCTCAGTTGGGAGCCTCTGAGTAAAGACAAGCGAATAATTGAATATCGCATTTACAGAGGTACCAGCCCGGATTCTCTTTTTTATGCCGGTAAAATTCCGGTAAATGCAAAAATCGGAGTAGCCTCAGATGTAATGTACTATTACGACAAAGGTTATGGTCTTTTCACTAATGTTGATTCTCCGGCTAAGCTTACAAGAGAAGAGAAACAGGATGAAAATAGTCCTTTATACAGTGACATGCCAAAGGATTTCGATTTATGTAGTCGCTATTTTGACGATTACACTGTTCTGGCTATGATCCCAAAGGATAATTTTTATTACAGTACAACCAAAATTGAAAAAGACGATGAAGTTTTTGCAGGTCTGAAAAACTATCAGGTTACACTGCTTGCAAAACTGAAACCGGGAGTAAAGTATTATTATACTGTACTCGCTATTAACAAACAGAGAAAATTCTTCCCTCATGCAGAGATTGTTTCAGGCTCACCTGTAGAAAACTCACCTGAGGTAACAAAATCATTTTATCCAGTATATGTAAAAGGTATGGACAGACTTCAGTTTGAATGGACTCTTCCATCTGCATCAGATATTGCCATGTTTTCAATATACATGATCAATAAAAATGATGTAACAAAACTTGAAGAATATATTGATTATAATGTTAATGCAGAGATCAATCCTGAAAAAATCGAAGGTATTGAACCTCCGCAAAATCCTGCTCAGCTCGTATTCAGAAGAAACACCTCTTCTTACACTTCCGAGAACAAGTCAATAGTAAGACTTGATAACGGTAAAGTTGTTGATGAAAATCAGGGTATTGATGTTCAGCTTGATACTGAGAATATAGATCAGTATTCTTTTGTTATTTCCCTTTATGATTATTCCGGAAATGAAACTTTCAGTTTAATCAAACCCGTTAATGTTATCGATCAATCAGATCTTCCTGTTTTGCCAACACTTGATGTTAAGGACAAGCCTAATGATAAAGGTGACAGAATTCAAGTACAATGGGGAGAGCCGGTTGTAAAACTTACGAATTCAACTTTCCTCAACAGCAAGAAAACAATAATTCTAATAAACTATGAATATTTTACAAATCCTCTTTATGAAGAAGATAAGATAAAAAATATACGTTTTGAAGTAACTGACGAAGCAGGGAATTCGATCGAAACAATCGATGAATTCTTTAAGGACAATAAAATTAAAGTCAATGCTCCTGAAGGTTCAGATTTACTTCAGAAACTTAATGTAAAAATGACAATTACTGCTCTTGATCTTAATGAAGAAGATTATTACTTCACACAATCACTAAGCTATAGTGATGAAGCAAAAGCACTTCGTCCGGGAAAACTTTATTTTGGGAAAAACAATGAAGATGTAGATTCCTATAGTTATTTCCTTTATAAAAAGGGTTTCAATGGTGGAGTATACAGAGAAGTGAAAAGACTTTCCGGTACTCAAAGAGGCTGGGATGATAATGTTGCATACGAATCAAACATTTACAAAGGTGTTTCTGATTACGATAAAACCAAAAAGTGCATTCTTGTAGATCCTACTCTTACAGGAATTGAATATGATGCAGAAACAGGTGCATCTCTTTCCACTTCGATTTATAAAGATCATGCTGCCAAAGCTCTTAACGAACAAAAAGAGCAGATTGCAAAATATAAGGCTCAGGCTGATACAACATCCGGTCCTATGAAAGCTCGTCTTGAAGCAAGAATAGCTTCAATGGAAAATTCTGTTAATCTTGCAGAAAACAGTGAACTTCTCAAAGCCGCCAACAAACTTGGTAGAAAAGCAAGAGTGAAAATGCTGGCTGTAAACAGAGAAAGAGAAAAAAGAACTTTCCTGTATAAACTCGTAAAAACCAATAAAAAAGGTATCTTTAATGAAACACCAATCTTTAAAGATAAAGATGGTAACGAGTTCTTCTTCCCTGTTTCAAACTGGTTTGACACAGAAAAATTCCCAATGCTTATTGCAACACTTCTCTTCGGAGCACTTGTATTCATTATGATTGGAAAAGCTCGTAAAGGTGAAGATCTTTATATCAGACCAATCGCAGGTATTCATGAAATTGACAATGCTATCGGTAGAGCAACAGAGATGGGTAAACCTATACTCTTTGTTCCGGGGCTTTCAGGAATCAGTGATGTTGCAACACTTGCAGCACTTGCCATTCTTGGTAGAGTTGCTAAAAAAGCGGCTGAATATGATACAAAAATTCTGGTTCCATGTAAAGACTACATCGTACTTCCAATTGCTCAGGAAGTTGTACGTGAAGCTCATTACGAGGCAGGAAGACCAGATACATTTGAAAAAGACAGTGTTTTCTTTATCACAACATCTCAGTTTGCATTCGTTGCGGGTGTTAATGGTGTTATGATTCGTGAAAAAACTGCTACAAACTTCTATATGGGAATGTTCTTTGCAGAGTCACTTATTATGACTGAGACAGGTAGTTCAACCGGAGCCATTCAAATTTCCGGTACTGATGCTGTAACTCAGATTCCTTTCTTTATTACTACTTGCGACTATACACTTATCGGTGAAGAACTTTATGCAGCGGCAGCTTATCTTGCCCGTCAACCACTCATGCTTGGGACTCTTAAAGCACAGGATTATTTCAAATTCTTTATTCTGTTCTTTATTATATTAGGGTCTTTCAGTGCAACGGCTCACTTCACCCAAGTTATTAACTGGTTCCCAACAAAATAGGAGGTTAAATGAAAAGACAAATACCATTAACTATAGTTATTGTCCTGGGTTTCCTTTTTGTGGCACACACATTTATACCTCATAAAATTTCTCAGGATTTTTACAATGTCTGGTACAGAGAGTGGGTTAAAGCCGCTTCTCCATTTGGAGTTATTCTTGGTATCTTCAGTTTATTCCATGTACATGTGACAAAAATAAAAAGAAGGGCAACAAACTGGCCTTATAGTTTTGTTACAATTTTTGGACTTATTGGAACTGCTGTAGCAGGTTTTGCCTGGGGTAGAGAAGATGGTACTCCTTACATGTGGATATTCGAAAATGTTCAACTTCCAATGGGAGCTACAATATTCTCACTGCTTGCTTTCTACATTGCTTCTGCAGCTTACAAAGCTTTCCGTGCAAGATCTCCCGAAGCTACAGTCCTTCTGGTAGCTGCAATTATTGTGATGCTTGGTCGTGTTTCTATCGGACAAGCCCTAAATATTGGACTACCGGAAGCAACACACTGGATTCTCAATGTTCCAAATCTTGCAGCGAAAAGAGGAATTGCACTTGGTGTTGGACTCGGTATGGTTGCAACTTCATTAAAAGTGATTCTTGGAATTGAAAGAACTTACTTAGGTGGAGGAGACTAAAATGAACTTTTTTGAAAAATTACAAAATGTAGATAGAAGATACATATACATAGTTGTTGCTATATGTATTATATCTCCATTTATCAAAACCTTCCACTCAAACACTTATACAACAGAACCAGTGGAAAATATCTATAAACTTATAGATTCCTATGCCGGAAGAGAAGACAGAGCTGTATTACTCAATTTCTACCATGATGCTTCTACAACTGCAGAACTTCTGCCAATGGAAATTGCAGTCCTCAGACACTGTTTTGAGAGAAAAGTTAAAGTATTTACTTTAACATTTAATCCTCCTGCAGCTCCACTGATTGATTATGCAATTAATACTGTTAAAGAAGAATTCCCTGATATTCAATCAGGTAGAGATTATTGTAATTTCGGTTACAAACCCATAGCTCTTTATATGCCAATTATTCTTGGTATGGGAGACGATGTTGCTGAAGCTGTTGAAACAGATGCAGAGGGTAAAAAACTGGGCAACCTTGATATTATGAAAGGTATTAAGAATTACAATGAGCTTAATCTGATTATAGAGTTCTCTGCTTCAGGTTTTGGATATAGCTGGATAACATTTGCGCGTTCAAAATTTGGTGCTAATGTTGCTGCAGGAATCACTGCCGTGATGGCAGCTGATGCTTATCCATTTATTCAATCAGGTCAGCTTGTTGGTATTTTCGGTGGACTTAAAGGCGCTGCCGAGTACGAAAAACTCGTTGATGTTTTTGCTTCAAATAAACTCAGAGATGATAAGGGAAATCTTATTGTTGAAGATAAATATGGTAAGAAAAGCTCAATGCAGAAAGGTTACGTTATCAATGATAATAATGACGTTGTCGATGAAGAAGGTAACGTAATAATGAAAGATGTAAAATTAATCCCTAAACCTCGAGAATTTTCCAAGGAAATCGCAAAATCTACAATCGTTAGAATTGATGACCCGAATTTACTCTACAAGTTTAAAACTGCCCGTATCGGTATGAACGCTCAGAATGTTGCTCATATAATGATAATTGTCTTTATCATTATCGGTAATATTGGGTTTTTCATTCAGAAACGTAAAGAGCAGAAAGAACAACAATAGAGGAGGAATATAATGGAAAGATTTGGAGTTTGGGTAGCAGCGTTCTTAACATTGTGTATTTTTTCCTTTCTGTATAAGGATAATCCATTTTATAAGTTTGCTGAACACCTTTTCGTCGGAGTTTCTATGGGATACAGTATTCCCCTCGTCTGGGAACTTACTTTTATTCCATTTGTATACAAACCAATATTTGTAATGCATAATTACATTATGATTATACCTGCGATTATCGGTATTCTTTTCCTTTTCAGATTCAGTAGAAACCTGAACTGGTTATCAAGATATCCGATCGTCTTCTTCATGGTTATCACCGGTATGTCTATTCCTCTGTCAATGAACTCACAGGTTCTCGTACAGATGCGTACGGCTATGATTCCATTTGAAAACCTTAATACAGTACTCATTTTCATCGGTACTGTTACAATCCTTATGTACTTCTACTTCTCTAAAGCTCATTCAGGACTTTACGGAAAAGTAACCAAAATTGGTGTATGGTACATGATGATCGGTTTCGGTGCATCCTTCGGTTATACCGTTATGGCTCGTATCTCATTACTTATTGGTCGTATCCAATTCATCATGGGAGACTGGCTCGGTTTCATAAAATAATTCAGGTTTCCCTGAAATATATACTTCAAAGCCTGTCGGATTTCCGGCAGGCTTTTTATGTTGAATGATTTCTCTATTCTATTGACATTTTTCTTCTTCTGCAATTTCTTGTGTTGATTCTATCAATAATTGACAGTTGTATATTATTTTGAACTCATAGTCTGAGATTGGCTCAAACAGCTTCAAACATATGAATTGACAGACATAATAAAAAAGATGTAATTTGAATTATTCCAAGCAAGGGGAAATCTGTGAAAAAACTAAAAATCATATCTGCTGTTCTGATCAGCATTATCATCATTGTATCTGCGTCTGCATTTGTAACAACGAATCCTAAGACATTTAAACCTATTAAATATGTTTTGAGAGGGACAAATGAGATTGTAACTGAGGATGTTTACAAACAAGGCTGGATTCAGTGGCTCTATAATGATCCATTTGGCTCCATAGCTCTACATACTCTGGCAAAGAGGAAGTTCGTATCTGCATATTACGGTAAAAAGATGGATGATCCTGAATCTGTATCACTTATTGATCCCTTTATAAGGCAGTATGATATTCCAATGTACCAGTATGTAAAGCAGAATTATAAGTCATTCAACGATTTCTTTACACGTAAGATTAAACCTCAGTACAGACCTGTTTCCCCTGATAGTAATGTCGTCTCATCTCCTGCAGACGGTAAACTCCTCGTTTTCACCCATATAAAGCCCGAGAACAGGTTTTTCATGAAAGGACACAACTTTACTCTTGAAGAATTTTTAGATTCGTCAGAGCTGGCAAATGAGTTCACAGAAGGTACAATGTATATTATCAGGCTTGCTCCTGTGGATTATCACAGATATCATTTCCCATATCCCGGAACCCCGGATCGTGCAGAACAAATTGATGGAGACTATTTTTCAGTATCCCCTCTAGCCTTAAGAAAAATATCCAGAGTATTCGTAGAGAATAAACGCGAGATTACTCTTGTAGATACTGATAAAGGCTGGAGATATGCATATATTGATGTAGGAGCAACAATGGTTGGAGGTATAGAACAGACGTATACTCCAAACCGGCATGTTAATAAAGGTGATGAGAAAGGGTACTTCTACTTTGGAGGATCGACTGTTGTGTTATTATTTCCTGAAGGAACTATACAGCCAGACAAGGATTTGATAAGAAGAACGCTGGAAAAACTGGAAGTGAAAATTCAGATGGGAGAACAGATTGGAGTTGTGAAATAATTATAAACAGGCAGGAAAAAATCCTGCCCTATCTATAATTAGCTAATTATTTTTTCTTTTTATGACGATTTTTGCGAAGACGTTTTTTTCTCTTATGAGTATTAATTTTATGTCTTTTACGCTTCTTTCCACAAGGCATCGAACCTCCCTATTTTATCAAGTCTTTGTTAGAGTCAGCAATTTCGTCTTTGAAAGCTCTTGAGAATTTAAATGTTGGTACAACTCTTTCAGGAACAGGAACTTTATCAGCAGTTTTTGGGTTGCGTCCGATTCTTGGTTTTCTAACTTTAAGTTTGAATGTACCAAAACCTCTGATTTCAATATGGTTATTTTCTTTCATACTGTCTTTAACAGCTTCTAAAAATGTATCAACTACTATAGCAACATCTTTTCTGATAATTCCAGTTTCTGTAGAAATTATTCTTACTAAATCAGCCTTTGTCATGTCACATCTCCTTCAGTGTATTTAATATAAATTTCATTAATATTGAATATCCCTTTTCTAAAGGAGGGCAACCTGTGTCAAGTCATTTTATTTAAAATTATTATACTAACTGTTTTAATATCTTGAACATAGAACTTATTAATGATAATTTTCTGTCTGGTTTTACACTAAAAACGTTTAATTGGGACTATTCCTCTGTTTTTATTTCTTCTGCTGGAGCTTCTTCTTCAACTGTTTCTTCCTCTTCTTCAGAAGCGTCAGTTTCGTAAGTTCCGATCAGAATATGCATTCCGCTGAAAGCTGGATAGAAATCGTTAATATACTCTTCTACAAGTTGTTCTATATCTTCGTCACCTTCAAGAATTTCAGCTGGCAGACCAAGTTTAATTTCAACTTTATTGAAGTTCATATTAATAGAAAGTTCCGGCTTCTCACCAAGGGTGTTTTTCAGGAAAAGCGGTAATGACTTGCTCATATTCTTTACAGCTTTAGCTCTTTTGTAGAATTTGTAAAAAAAGTAAGCAACAACAGTAATGATTATGAAACGAAATAATTTACCAAAAAAATTTTTCATGATACCTCCAAATATCTTCTATCTATTATTGTTTAATTATCTGTATAATGCTTTAACACGTCCCCAGGAGTTTTTAGAATTATTCAGCATCCTCTGAACAGTAATATCTGTAATAAAACGTGGCTGCACAGCAAATTCACCAAATGAATATGTTACGATTCCGGAAACAGACACATCCAAATCCTGCTTAAGTTTTCCTGAAACTGATGAGAAATCCACCAGAGAATTACGTACAGAGCACTCTCCGGTAACATCTTTAACCACAATTCTGTTATCTGCTGAACTTACGACTGTGTTGTTTCTCAGTCTAACAAAAGCTGATTCAAGAGCTTCATCAGATGCTACTTCACTGGCTGTCACCGAAATCGGTTCAGGCAGCCTGTTATGAGATGAAATGATCTCTGCATCAGTTAAATTGGATATAATTGTCATTCCGAATCGTTCCTGCACAACACCGGTAATTCTGATTTTATCTCGAACTGAAAAACTTTTACCTGATCCGGATAAATCTACAGCTATTCCGCTCCAGTAACCACCCTGTGATTCAGAAACATAGATGACAGATGCATCAGATCCACCGACCGATGTAATAACACCTTCTGTTGTGACTACTTCCCCTTTATGAATAGAAGGGTAGGTATAATCAACACCGGGGTCGATTGTTTTCTGTATTTCTATAATACTAAGAGTTTCTGCTGAACATATTGCCAGCAGGCTCAGAAGCATAAATATCAAAACTATTCTTGAAAGCATAATACCTCCATTTTTATACAGTGTATACTAAACCTGAATAAGCATAAATTGTCAAGAATATCATCTTTTTTTTGTCGATTCAGTGTCCACTTGCTCAATATCGACTTACACCAATTTAACTTTCCAGACATACACTATTAAATGTCTGCAATTATAATTCCAAATTTCTACTTAAAACTTAATCATGTAAGGTCATTTATACAAAACAAAAAAAATCTTGCTATATAATCGTTTTTCTGACGTTTTGATAATGGAGGAATAATGAAGATTGATTTAATTATAAAGAACGCTGGAGAATTGCTGACATTAAGCGGTTCCCCAACACCGAGATCAGGCAGAGAAATGAACGAACTGAACATCATAAAAGATGGTGCAGTTGCAGTCCATGACGGAAAAATCACTGCCGTTGGTAAAACAAAAGATATACTTAATACATATACATCAGATAATGTTATTGATGCTGACAACAAAGTTGTCATGCCCGGCTTTGTTGATCCACACACTCATCCGGTATTTGTTCACACCCGTGAAAATGAATTTGAAATGCGGGTTATGGGAAAATCCTACGTTGAAATTTCCCAAAGCGGCGGGGGTATCCGCTCCAGTATTAAAGCTGTTGTGGATGCAGATGAAGACTATCTCCTTGAACTTGCTGTTAAACGTGTAAAACGAATGATCGAGTATGGCACTACCTCCATAGAAGCAAAAAGTGGATACGGACTCACAACCGAAAGTGAACTCAAAATGCTTAAAGTCATCAATTCAATGAAACAAGCTCTTCCGATTGATATCAAAAGTACTTTTCTAGGGGCTCACGAATATCCTGCAGAATACAAGAACAATCATGAAGCATATATAGATATTCTCATAAGGAAAATGATTCCTGCTGTTGTCGAACAGGGACTGGCTGACTACTGCGATATCTTTACCGAAGATCATGTCTTTTCTATTGAAGAGTCCAGAAGAATACTCAATGCAGCAAAAGAGGCCGGTCTAAAAATCAAAATGCATGCCGATGAAATCGAACCAATTGGCGGAGCAGAACTTGCTGCAGAAATGGGTGCGGTTTCCGCAGATCACCTCGGTGCAGCCTCAGATGAAGGTATAAAACAAATGAGCAAAGCCGGCGTTGTTGCCGTACTGTTACCGGGAACACTCTTCAGCCTCGGTTCATCTAAATATGCAAGAGCAAGAAAGATGATTGACGAAGGATTACCTGTTGCTCTCGCTACAGACTACAATCCGGGAAGCTGTAATTGTGACAGCATGCAGTTTGTTATTACTCTGGCAACTCTGCAGATGAAAATGTCTGTTGCAGAAGCTATAACTGCTTCGACAATAAACGCTGCTCATGCTATTGAAATGGGTAATGAAATCGGTTCACTGGAAGAAGGTAAATATGCAGATATTCTTATTATGGATATGCCATCCTATAAATTCCTACCTTATCACTTCGGTTCTAATAATGTAGATACGGTTTTCAAAAAAGGAAAAGTACTATACAAACGAAATCAGCTTGAATTCTGAACAGGCTGAGAACAGGCTTAAAACATGAGTGTTTTCTATAGAGATAAGAAAAGAATTGAGTTTCAGGTAGGACTGTTTGCCATTATAGGCAGTATAATCCTAATTGCAGGATACTTCTGGCTTAATGATATGTTTATGTCCAGACATTACAGCAGGTACATGGTTCATTTTGAACATGCTAACGGTCTTGAGCCGGGAGACCCGGTAAAACTTTACGGATTAAAAGTAGGTAAGGTAAATAGCCTCAGTATTGACAATAACGGCATTCTGGCTGAGCTTATGGTGAACAACGACTATTCGGTTTATTCGGATACAGAGTTCTGGAACCAGGATTCCGGTATAATGAAAGGACATGAAGTAGAAATTGTTCCGGGAAAATCTACTTACCGGATTGCCGATGGTACAATTCTTAACGGTAATACTAAAAGTGGATTTGGAGAAATTCTTGAAAAAGCTTCTGCTATGGCAGATAAGTTCGAACTTATCATGAATGATATTTCAGGGAACAACGGCTTACTTAAAAAACTGGATAATATCGGTTCCGACACAGAGAATATTGCTAAAGCCCTTAACACATTCTGGTCTGATAATGAGGGAACAATTGAGAAAACAATTAAGGATATATCAGAGTTAACCTCCATGCTCAAAACTGTGACTGTTGAAAATAAAGACCAGTTTTATTCGATTGTTGATTCTCTTAGTTCAAACCTATCCGAGATGAAAACTCTTATCTCGAAAGTCGGAAAACTAACTGACTCAGTATCAAGTATTTCTGATAAAATTGACAGCGGAGATAATTCTATTTCCAACCTGATTAATGATAAAGAAATGTATGATTCAATGTTCGAATCTGTTAACTCACTGGATTCACTTGTAAAAGATATTAAAAAAAATCCAAAGAAATATCTTAAATTCAGTGTATTTTAATATAAAGAGAATTTTGCAGATTTGCACATAAAACTGACAGTCTAGTCCAAGTCTGTAAATATAATCAAAAAATGTGATCGAAAGCAGGTACTATGCATAAAAGAAAACTAATAATTATAATAATAATGATAGCTGCTGGTGCGGCACTAAACAGTGTTTATTTTGGAAAGAACAAAGTTCAGGATCAGAAAATGGAGTGGTCTATGATTAAGACCATGCACTTTGACATTTACTTCAAAAAAGATGCTGAAGAATTTGGTAAAGTAGCGGCATTAATGTCAGAAAACGCATATTACTATCTGAAAAAGAGTTTTAAAAAGCCTATAAAGTACAGAGTTCCTGTAATCTTTTACGATTCACATACTACTTTTGAGTCTACAAACATCATATATCCTTTACTTAGCGAAGGTGTAGGTGGTTTCACCGAACACGAGAAAAACCGTGTTGTAATTCCATTTGACGGAAGCTATGTAAAACTTGAGAAAGTTCTTATTCATGAGTTGACTCATGCTTATGATAAAGCTATGCAGGCTTCATCCAGATCATCAATGTATTCTGTCGGCAACGGTTCTCTACCATTCTGGTTCAGTGAAGGTCTGCCTGAACACTTATCAATTGGTGGTAACACAGTTTATAATAACATGTTCATAAAAGATATGATCATCAACGATTATCTTATTCCCTTGGAATATGTCGGTGGGTATTATGCTTACAGAGAAGGTGAAGCTTTCCTGAATTTTGTCAGAGAAAAATACGGTTCTGAAGCTGTAATGGATTTCTATTATACCGTTTTAACCATGAACGATATGGATGCTGTATGCCAGAAAGTATTCAGTCTTAAGTTCGAAGATCTACAGAAACAATGGAGAATTCACGAGAAAAAACGTACTCTCAGTCTTCTGAACAAGTTCTCTCTGCCTTTTGAACAATTTGAGAAAAGAACAGATCACAAAAAGACAGAAGCCAGCATGAATGTTGCACCGAGAATAAACCCATTGGGCAATAAATATGCATATTTTGCCAATCGTAACCTCAGAACAGGAATATGGGAATCATCCGTACTTGGAATTAAGAAAGATAAAAAGCTTATAACAGGTGAAGTTGACGGAAAAATTGAAGAGTTCCATTTTCAGAGAAACAATATATCATGGTTCCCCGATGGAAAACATTTTGCCTTTGTAGGAAAAACTTCAAGAGGTGACTATATTTACATTTTTGACTCAGAAAAGAAGAAAATTACAGATAAGATTATTCTCCCAGAGTTCAACAATATATATGAGATAGATGTTAATCATGAAGGGAACAAGATTGCACTGTCCGGTCAAATCAATATGGCAACAGATATTTATGTTTATGACATCAACAGAAAACAAATTCAGCAGCTATCCAATGACAGATATGATGATTCAGCCCCACGCTGGTCACCGGACGACTCGAAAATTGCTTTTACTTCCGAAAGATATCTGAACTCTATCCCCGTAGACAGTCTGCACGTGTTCTACGGCATGACCGATAACATATTTTATTATGACTTTGCTGACAACAATTTCTATGCTGTAACTACAGACGATTACAGAAACTTTGCGCCAATGTGGACTGCAGACGGTAAATCCATTCTCTTTGTCACAGAAAGAGAAAATATTGCTAATTATGATATAATAAACATAGAAACAGGTAAGAGAGCGTCAGTGACAAAAAGTCTCACAGGCGTAATGAATGGTGATCTGGGTAATGATGATAACCTAATGGTGTTGTCTTCCTTCTTTGATGGAGGCTGGGATATATATATATACGAATCACCGTTAGACAGTCTTGAGTATTTTGAATACAAAATCCCAAGTAAATATGTTTTTCAGGATGACTTTAATAAACAATTCAATATTGACCGATATAAATTTTATGGATTCAAAGAACGCAAATTCAAGAAAGGTCGTCCGGATTATTCAAACAGAAATGTAACAACAATCAGTTTCAGAAAGAACGCTGAGTCAGATTCAATAGCTAAAGAACACAATGGCAGAATAGACAGTAAGCCTGATTCTATAAGCAATCCACCGTTCCCTGAACCTTATAAGCTTAAGTTTTCCCTGGATCGATTCTGGGGTGGTATGGGCTACTCATCGAGTCTTGGAGCTGTCGGTTACGTCCAATTCAGTATGAGCGACCTGATGGGGGACCATGGACTTGGAGTACGAGCAGGGATTAACGGAGAATTCAAGAATTCAGACCTTATTCTCAACTACATATACAGACCTCATAGGATTGATTTTGGATTTGGTATAATTCACTATTATGATGAAGATAACTGGAATCTTTACCAGGATATGGGAAGCTATATTTTAAAGGTAGGAGAAAGAAGGGACTCTGAAAAAGAATTCGGGGTATATTCGCTTATTAGCTATCCTTTTAATAAATTCTGGCGTATCGACCTGGAAAACTATCTGCTGAAGCGCAAAGAGAAAATTGAGTTCATGAATTTTGAATATCCATATATTCCTCCTAAAGACGTTGAAGTCGAAGATGAAATTTATATGCCTCAGGTCAGGCTGGTTCACGATAACGTATTGTATGCTACTACAGGACCGATACAGGGTTGGAGAGGTATTGCACTTTTTAACAGGAATTTTTCAGCAGATTATGAGCATACTACAGGTTTTCTTGATCTTAGGAAATATTTCTTCTTCGCAAAGAAGTTCGCTTTAGCCGGAAGAGTTGTGGGAGCTGCAAGTTTTGGGAAAAATCCTCAGGAATTCACAATTGAAGGTTATGAAGGTATCCGTGGATATACTGTACCGGATAATGAAGATGACGACGCAAGATTCAAGGCAATGGCGTCTCTTGAACTGAGATACCCTTTTATTGAATATCTCCAGTTAGGATTCCCTCTGCCTGTAGGACTACAGAATATAAGAGGTTCACTGTTTGCTGATGTTGGCAGCGTCTGGGATGAGTGGGATGATTTCCGCGGTTACAAAGACAGCAGACTTAATGATCTGATTTTGGGGTTTGGGTTTGGACCGAGATTGGGACTCGGATTCATTACTCTGAAGCTGGACATTGCCTGGACAAGTGATTTCCACAAAACAACCAGACCGGGATACTATTTCTCACTGTCACCGGATTTCTAGCATAGAAGCCTGGACAAACCTGAGAGAATCCTGTACAATACTGGTTCCAATATTCCAGGAAGCCCTTGAATATAATTCAGGTAGCTTCTGATTAAGTTCAACTTTACTGCTGCTCTCCTTAAGGTATCCCATGCTGTAAAAAGTTACGACCAGAAATAAAGCAAATCCTGCTGCAATTCTATAAAACGAGTTAAGGATAACGCTTGTTCTGACCGATTTATCATTACGGGATTCCTCGAAGTAATCTGAAATTCTATTAAATACCCCAACATCCGGTTCTTCAGTAAAATCAACTTTCAAAACCTCAGATATCTGCTTATCAAGCTTTTCATTCTGTTTATCTTTCATGATAATCTCCTGTGTTTCCCCTTATTTTTTTCTGTATTTCCTCTTTGGCATAGTACAGCCTTGATCGCACTGTTCCTTCTGAGCATCTCATGATTTCACTGATTTCTGTGATTGAGAAGCTGTGCAGATAACGCATGACAAACACCATTCGTTTCTTTGGTTTCAGGCAATCCAGATGATCAATAACAATCTGCCTGATTTCAACTGTATTATTATCAGTAACTGTCGGCTCTTGCTTCACGATATCGAGCTTACGCTTTTCCATCCTGAAAAATCTGTATTTATCTAGGTACATGTTTCTTGCCATTCTGAATATCCAGGATTTGAAGGAAATCTTCTCTTTGTACCTATCTGCCTTATCAATCAGCTTTATAAAAATATCCTGAGTTAAATCCTCTGCCAGTTCTCTGGATTTGGACATACTTAGAAAAAAAGAAAACAGCATAGAGCTGTACCTAAGATACAGCTCGTTCAACGCTTTATTATCTTTACAGCTCAAAAGCTGAATCAGCTTTTCATCAGAATAATCTTTCATTGCTTTTTCAGTTGATCTGCTATGCTCTTTTTTTCGGCTTTCTCTGCCAACATAATGCTCAAGGATCTCCATTTATCTGCCAGCCCGGAATTACCTGATGCTTTATAATGTTCGAATAACTTCACTGCTAATGCCAGATAGTTCATATTCATTCGTTTATCAATCAGATCTCTCTCAAGGATATTTTCTTTGTAGTAGCCGGTTTTTAGTTGATCGAACAAGTATTTGTATTCCATATTGTTAATGAATACTGCAAAATTATTGTACTTGCTTTTATTATATTTTTCCAGAAATCCTTCGCTGTACAAGTCATTTTCATAACCTTGTTTAAAGTAAGGAGCAACAGTAATACTGAAGTATAAAGGTATGTCTCTATGATTTGAAGTAAAGTAATCAATCAAATCTTTGAACTTATAATCCTTTTCTTTTTTCCAGTTAAATCCTTTTGATTTCATCAGACCTGTAAGATATGTCTGATCATAGGTCAAACTTACATTAAGCACCGTAACATCACGTCTGAATCCTTTTACATACTGCAATATCCAGAGCGGGAATGTATCGTTGTCACCATTAGTAAAAATTATGGCGTTCTCCTCTGCTGCTACAAGGTAGTTATACCCCATATGCAGGAAGTATTCCGAATAGCTCTTAACATCATACAACCGCTTACAAAACTCCTCGGTTTTTTTCTCGTCATTATGTCTTACATACCAGGTAAGCAGGGAGATAAGAGTTTCTGTATATTGCTCGTTCAGCTTGAAAGATTTTTCGAGAGCTTTGATATTATCCGGGAAGTCTGTTGTCTCACCTACCGCGTACCAGTAGAAGTAGTTTTCTCCGAAATTTTTATTGAGTCCCTGAATTACGTATTTTAGATTAGCATCTCTGTCCTTACCGAATATCCCGTTTTTTTCCTCGAATTTTGAGTACTTAACGGCAAAAAAAAGATTGATCCAGTTATCCAGATTGCCGGGTTCCTCAACACATTTTTTCTTCCATGATTTTGCCAGATCAATATATTCTTCTCCACTGAAGATAATTTCTCTTTTAGATCTGACAGTTTTAGACTCTTCACCCGACAATTGCAGCACAGCCACCATAGTTAAACAGATGATTAATAAGGTTCTTTTCATTTCAACTCCTTGAATATCTCGCAAAGTCCGGACAATTAATTTTAATTATAGGCGAGGATTTCTTCTTTTATCTCCTTAACGAATAAAGAAGCCATAGTGTTCATTTTTTTTGCAGTTCCCTAATATAAAGTCTGCTCTTACGTCGTAATTTGATATTATAGGCCTTCCGGCTCACAGAGTGTGTAGAGACTTGAAAATAAATTGAAGAACTGTTAATTAGAATAATAATGAGAAAGTTGTACCTTCGTTTTGCTTTGAGTTGACTGTTATTACTCCACCATGGAGCTTCATGATCTGTCTTGTAAGACTTAAACCTATACCGGAACCTTTCTGACGGGTTGTGAAGAATGGTATAAAAATTTTCTCCTGAATCTCAGGCAATATACCCGTACCGTTATCAGTTACATTAATCTGAACAATACCATTTTCAGACAGAAATGCAGATAGATTTATATGCCCGTTTCTCCGTTCGGAAAGTGCATTGATGCTGTTCTTGATGAGATTAATCAAAACTTGTTCTATCAGCTCATCATCTGCAGTAATTTCCAGGGTTTCAGGATCACATTGTCCTGCAATAGCAATACCGGCATTCTTGAGCTCATTCTGCATGAGAAGGATCACTCTGTTAAACAGTTCATTAATTAATACGTTAGAAAATTTCGGCTCAGGTATATGAGTCAGATTTCTGTAAGACTGCACAAAATGCGTTAACCCCTCTGATCTTTTCTGGATAGTCTTTACAGCCCGTTGTATATCTGAAATCTGTGAGCAGACAGGATCATCTTCCCTATTACAGCTGTCGGCAATTCCACCCAGCATAGAGTCAACAGTAGATGTGAGGGATGATATTGGAGTAATAGAGTTCATAATCTCATGAGTCATAACCCGAATAAGTTTCTGCCATGCTTCCAGCTCTTTTTCCTCCAGTTCACTCCCGATGTTCTGAAAACTGACGATAGTGATAAATCTGTTGCTCAGCTTGAACTCGGTTGCGTTTAAACTAAGCTGCAGTTCTCTGTGCTTATCTGTAGCTTTGATCAGAATTTTTTCTCCGGATTTCATTTTGAACAACAACCCGGGTAGTTCGTTACTTATAACATTGAGTTTCTGAATGTAAGTAAGGTCTTTAAGTTTAAACAGCTTCTGAGCTGCTTTATTCATGAATTCAATCTTTCCGTCATGTCTGAAAGCAATCAGACCAATACCAATATGCTGGATTACATTCTGCAGATACTGGTAGTGCTCCGAAGACTCAGAACGCATCTTCTGGAAATCCTCTATAACATTGTTAAATGCTTCTTTCAATCCCTGAAATGATATACCCAGATCAGCAACCTCAAAGGATTGACGGAATTCAGAATACTTTATAGATTGTAGAAAAGTGGAGACAATATAGTTCGTACGCTCAACAAAGTGGATGAGGTCTATAACCTGAAAAATAATTACAGCAAAAAGAAGCAGTTTTGTGTACATCAGTGTTGTATTGTAATGCAGATGAAATACCAGCATTATTGACAGGAAAAGAAGTACACAACGAAGTATACATTTCAGTCTGAAAGAATGATTCAGCATGCTACAGCCCGTATTTTTCCAATCTTCTATATAAAGAGGTTCTGGTTAAACCGAGTTCTCTTGCTGCTTTGGTCACATTACCTTTGTACTTGCGGATAACCTTCTTTATGGTCTGCTTTTCCACTTCTTCCAGATTGTAACTCATAATATGATTATCAACAGATTCAACTGCATGAGTCAGATGGAAATCTGTTTCATTCAGCTGATCCGAATCACTGAGTATTACTGCTCTTTCAATAGAATGTCTCAGCTCCCGGATATTCCCCGGCCATGAGTATTCCTCCAGCACATGAATAGCTTTCTTACTCACCTTGCGGATGTTTTTCTTATACTTTCTGGCAAACTGCTGTAGAAAGTGTTCTGCCAGAAGTTTAATATCTTCTCTGCGTTCTCTGAGCGGAGGAAGATTCACTTCAACAGTATTGATTCTGTATAAAAGGTCCTGACGGAATGTGTTTTCCTGAACCATTTTGTACAAAGGCATATTCGTCGCACAGATAAAACGTACATTAACAGGTATCTGCTTGTTTGAACCGACTCTGACAATTTTACCGTTTTCCAGAACATGCAGAAGCTTAGACTGAAGAGGAAGCGAAAGATTCCCTATTTCATCCAGAAATATTGTTCCTTCAGAGGCAAGTTCAAAGCGACCGATCCTGTCTTTTTTGGCATCCGTGAATGCTCCCTTTACATGACCGAACAATTCGCTTTCAAACAGCGTCTCGCTGATAGCACCCAGATCAACATTCACAAAAATCTCATCCACTCTTGCAGACGCTTTATGCAGCGCTCTTGCTACAAGTTCTTTTCCAGTACCGTTTTCACCCAGAATGAGGATGTTTGCATCTGTTCCGGCTACTTTCTTAATAGTGGAGAACACTGTATTCATTTCATCAGATACACCGATAAGATCATGGAATGAACTGTTTGTCACATTAATTAACTCCGACTGCTTTTCTTTAAGCTGACGGGCTTCCCGACGTGTTTTACGCAGTTTACTGGCAGATTCAATTGTAGTCATCAGCTTTTCGTTCTTCCAGGGTTTAAGCACGAAGTCAGTTGCTCCGGCATGAACTGCCTTTACAGCCTGGTCCACACCTCCGTAAGCTGTAATAAACAATACAACAGCTTCCGGATCCTGCTCCAGAATTTTTTCAAGCCAGTAAAAGCCTTCTTTCCCGCTGATGGTGTCATCACTGAAATTCATATCAAGCAGGATTACATCTATAGTTTCGTTTTTCAGTATATTGATAATTCTATCAGGTTTGTTCAGAGTGATAATTTTCTCGGCAGATGTTTTAAGAAGCAGCTCCAGTGAGAAAAGGATGTCTTCGTTATCATCAACAATAAGGATTGTACCAAGTTTTGCATTCATACTTTAACTCCAGAATAATATGATGAAATCCTGCAAAATAATGAATCATATATTCCGATAACAACTGCAGGGTTTCAGGGTAATCACGTACAATAAATCAGATTTTCAACCATTTTAATATGATAAGAACTCAAAAGAAATGTCAATCTTATTTAACAAAAATTATTTGCACGATACTAAGATCATGATCCATCTCAATAACGATCGGGATTATCGACCATTTCAAAAAAAATGAATCTATGAGAAAAAGTTTACATTTGGAATACATGAAGCTCAGTTTCCGAGCTAAAAAGAAAACAGAGGTTATCCTGAGCGATCAGGACCAACTCATTGGGAAAGGATAGGCTTATTGACTTAAAATTCCATTTGTAATTTAAGAAGCAGCAGTTCTGATGAGCCATATCTTCTCTCCTTTTCACTGTATTATAAATTTTCCCGTTAAGAAATCCTGAAGCCTTGGAAGGATTTCAGGGGAAATTTTTGGTTCCAGCTTGCTGGAAATACATCTAAAAAAGAGTGCCTTTCTTTTGCTTCGTTTTCTTTGGCACCAAAGAAAATGAAGATAGTTATTTTTTATGTATCAGAACAAAGCATCTTTAAAAAATTTCGATGAGATTTTGAATAAACCAAGGAATACCATATAAACCCGGAAAGGGAATCAACAATCTCGACTTTTATCAAGCTGCCTGACATCAGGGAAAAGAAAAAACTACTGAATAATACTGATCTTTTCCTGTGCGATTTTTCCCCAGTTACTGCTTGCTCCATACTTGGCAATAATGGACTTCAGGCGTGTTAATGCTCTTTCGTATTTCTTCAGTTTTATATAAGCTTCGGCTGCCTGAAGTTCGGAAGTAGCAGACCATCTTGTCTGATTAGGGTAGTTGTAACTTACTTTAAGAAATGCTGTTACAGCTTCGTTATACATATACATTCCCATGTATGATTCACCAATCCAGTATTGTGATTCAGCTTTCAGTTCCTCTGAGTCTATCAACTGCAGAGCTTTCTCAAACATGGAAACAGCTTTCGGGTAGCTCTTATCACGATAATAGCAGTAGGCAATGTTAAAGACTGCATCGGATTCCAGACCTTTGTCACCCCATTTATCCATTATGAGTTCATAGGCCGAAATAGCCTTATCCCACTCTTCGATTGTTTTACAGACAAAGGCAAAGTTACGGGCAGCATCAAGTGCCAGCTTTCCGGTTTCATCTCCGTTTATCACCTTGAAATAATAGTCCAGAGCCTGCTCATATTTCTCCTGGGAGAAGTACAATGTCCCCAGCTTCAGATTAGCCTGGTTAACCAGTGCTTTATCGGAAGAAAGCAGAACAAGAGCAAAATCTTTGATCGCTTCATCAGAATTCTTCTCTTTCAGCAGGAATGTTCCTCTCCAGAAGTGAGCAGTATTAACAATCGTTCCGGCTATCTTATCGTTTTTGATAACCTTGGAAACTATTTTACGGGCTTTTTTAAGATCTATTTTAGAATAGTAAATTGCTTCGTGTATACTGATTTCAGCCTGAATATCAATGTCATCACCAATTATCGGTTTCATTTTCTTCAATATCTCTTCGGCTTTAGGTCTGTTATCTATGTGATAGTAAGAGATAATATTCTTCTTTGCAAGCTCCTTCTTGTTTGCCTGAGCCATTATGTACTCATTAGTAACTTTCTTGAAGTACTCGATAGACTTGTTATAGTCTTCCTGATCGTACGCCAGGTTAGCAATAGCCAGTCTGTATGCAAACTTATTACCCGGATCCTTCTCTATAAGCTGTTTATATGTATATTCCGCCAGAGAGTAATCGTGTGTTTTAATATGGAGTTCCGCCACAGAAGCCAGTTCATCGAAATTCTTATCCTGAACAGTCAGCAGAGCTCTTTTGGATTCTTCAATATTATTCAATCCGGAATAGATTGTATAGAGTCTTCTATAGTAGGCATCATTTCTTTCATTCTCAGGAATCTGCTGATAGTAGTTCAAAGCTTTTTTGAATTCACCCGATTCAATGTAATAACCGGTCAATGTATTCACTGCTTCCGAATATTCCGGGAAGCCGCCGGCATTATTGAGCAGGAACACTAATTTATCCATAGACTTTGTTTTATTTCCTGCCTTGTTCAGTGCTATTGTATAATGGTAAAGCACGGAAGGTCTGGAAAGTGAAATCAATGCGGAAGTCGCTTCGTAATTCACAAGTGCGTTGGCAAAATCGTTTTTCCCGTAATAATACTCGGCAAGTTTAATTTTTGCGTTCATGTAATCCACGTCTGCTATGGAATCATCCTTTTTAAGAAGATTCAGATACTCAGCTTCTTTTTCAATGTTATCAGCCGAATCATAATATCTGATAAGTCGGTACACATAATTGTTCACTCGCGGGTAATCAGGATTGTTCCTCACAAACTGCTCAATAGATGGAATAACTAAGGCAGGATTGTCTGATCTGAGAAGATCAGCATATAAATTAAGCTCTGTAGTCTCTGTAGATTCCTTCATTTTCCCGATCTCAGCCAAAGCTCCTGCAATATTCTCAGAGAACAGCTTCTGATTCTGCTCCCATTTAGCTTTCTCTGCAGCCTTCAGTAAAGTCTTTGCGGTTACATAAAACAGCTGTTCGTCAGACTCACCGTCTGTAATACTTACAGCACTGTCAAAATCCTTGATATGCTGCGACATTACTTCTGCCATGCCCTTCTTGAGAGCGATTTTATCGTTTGTTGTCACATAATCGTTCATGGAGAGAAGCAGTTTCTGGAAAGCTTTCTTATAATCAACGATATGGAAATTCCTGATATACTCCATTTTGTTAGACACTTTTTCTCTGAACTGTTTATCTTTAACGGCTTCCATTGGAATAGACTGCAAAGATGCCAGAGCGAGATCATATTCCCCGAGATACTCATAACAGAGCGCAATCTGGAAATAAGCCGAAGCATTATACTGCGAGTTCGAGTAATTTGTAGTAATAAGCTGGTAATATTTCAGAGCTGTTCTGTATTGCACCAGATCATTGAAATAAATACCTGCAATTGTATAAATAACCTTGTCTTTTCGGTCGAAATTATCCTTATTCAGTAAAGCCAGATATTTGTCTATAGCCTTGTTCAGGAATCTTTTACCTTCGTCTATTTCAGCAGAGAGAAGCTTAGTCTCGATCAATATAGTGTCGGTAGGTTCAGACTCCAGAATTTCTGCGATTGTATTCTCTGCATCCTTGAATTTCTTCAGATTGAACTCAGCTTTGGCAAGCTCAAGAAGCAGGTCTGTCTTTAAATCTGAATGCTCAATGATTTTATCGGTTTTACCTGCCAGTGTAACAACTTCCTGATACTTCTTCAGGTTATTTTTAACGAGAAACAGGTTTCTCAGGTATTCCGGGAATTTATCAGAGTTATCAAATTTAGATATCATGGAAGTAAGCTGAGTGTGTGCTTTATCATATTCATGAATCTCTATGTAAAGATCAGCGAGTTCATTACCGAAAATCTCTTCGTATTTTCTGGGGATTGTGCCGGACATATAAGAACTGAGTTTATCGGCTGCCGCAACATTACCCGATTTGACTTTAATTCTCTGAACCTGAAACAGAATCGCATCCCAATGAGTATCGGAATTCTTGTGTTTCTTAATCAAGGTTTCCAGAGTAGCCTGACCTTCATTCGGCGAGTTGTTCATAAAATAAGCTTTTGCCTTCATCAGGAGTACATCTGCAATAGCCTTGTTGTCAGCATAGTTCTTTTCCAGATCCTGTGACATCAGAATTACTTCATTGTACTTACCGTCATAATAAAAGCTTTCCAGCAGGAATAACAGTGATTTCTTAGTAAACTCAGACATCGGGTACTTTTCCACAAGCTCTGTGTACACATCCTGAGCCGGAGAGTACTTCTTCTGGGCAGACAGGACATTACCGTAGTAAAAGAGGGTTCTGTCTCTACCGGAATTGGAAGGATAGCCATCCAGCAGTTTCTTGTAATATACTTCCGCTTTGGCGAAGTCGTCTCTTAAGCGGTAAGATTCTCCAATATAGAATAATGACTGCTGTGCTTCGGTGGATGTTGGAGCTTCTTCAATGATCTTCTCAAACTCCAGAATAGCTTCCTCGTATAGGGCATCCTTAAACATCTGAAGCCCGAATTTATATCTGTCGTTTACAGCGGCAAATAAACCTGTTACTAACACCAGTACCAGTATAGACATGTAAAATTTTTTATGTAATCCAATCATATTTTTAATCCTGAATAATTTTTCTTCCAACATATAAAACCGGATTCTGGTGTCAATATTTCAATTTTTATTGATAATCAAAAAACGGTTGTCATTTACCATGACAACCGTTTATAGTATTATCTTCAATACTGGCTTATAATATAACCACTACTTAAGCATGATACATTTTTTTACACCAATATTTTTTCCGTTAACATCCAGTCTGTAGAAATATACTCCGGAACCAACTTTTTTCCCATTTGAATCCGTTCCTCTCCAGACAATCTCATGATTGCCTGCTTCATATTCCTCATTATCTGCAAGGGTAGTCACTTTCTGTCCTTTCATGTTGTATACTACAAGCTTAACCGGTGATTTTTGAGAAATTGAGAATGAGAAAGTAGTCTCAGGATTGAAAGGGTTAGGGTAATTATTGTTCAGCACGTATTTTTCTACAGGAGGAGCTTCATTCCCTGCTCCTGACGGATATGATTGAGGAGGGAATGGGATTGAAAGAAATCCCTCAACATTCCAGGCACTTCCAACTCTTTTCATCCTAAACAGAAACAACTTACATGCATTATGTTCACTCACTCCTGTTCCCAAAGTGTTAACATAGTATTTTGGTTCTGATGCGGAATTCCCAATAATTATAATATCTTTATACATTGTACTGCTCTTAGTATAATAAAAGATATATGCTTCAGCAGCAGCATCTTCCAACTTATTACTCACATCTGTAGTATCTTGAGAAGACCAGACTGTCTTCTTCACAATGCTACAGTTTGAGATAGGATCACTAGAATCGAATGGTGCTATGATTGTTGTGAATCTAGCAGGTTGTGATGAGCTTAGTTGTTGGGAATACTTAAGAATCTTTGTGTCGTTCCATGAAGTTGTTGTTCCGTCTACACCTGAAATTGTTTCTGCAAGAAATGTTGGAGCATTTGTGCTTGCTGGAATTATTTTAAAATTGTTACTGGAAAATATTTTCGTAATAGAATCCAACGATTTATTGGGTTGCTCATCATCTGAAGCAGCATGCCAAATCTGGTTATAAATTCCTCCTCCGGAATTTGTAATGTAGTCTTTTACAATCCAATAATCGTAAAGCTTGCCAGTTCCCATAAAAGAATCTGGATACAGGTAAAAAAGTTCTCTGGTATGTGTTTTCTGATAATCATTTACAAATTGATACCCAGCTTTGGCATAATGATATGTGTCAGCAACATCACTGTATAAACCATTTGAAGTAGTGTTAAATTGTGTAATATTAAATCTTTTCAAAATATCTGACTGCTCAAATCCACCAATGCTAACAGTATTATGACCTGATGTACCTTGAAAATATTTCAGAACTCTTAAACTATCATCAATTTCATCATATCCAAATAGATTATTAAACATTGCACCATCAATAAGTGATTTATTTGTAGGTTCATTGTAGTAGTCATAACCACCAGGATCCACAACAAGATTTTCACCATAAGCACAAAGACTGATGCTCAGTAGATCATTGTGTTGATGACTCTTATATACTTCTCTATTATCAGGAACGAATCTACCTCCTTTGAAAAATGCCCATCGTGCATTCGTATCATAAAAACCTGAGGAATTTAGCCACTCTGACCTTGAAACAAATACCTCATGCTCACTGAATTCTTTGGCTAAAGGTTTTGTTAAGGTAGTTCCTGAAAAATCTGTATTCAATAATGAATATGGTTCAAAGATCGAAAAATCTTTACTGGGATTACATGATAAACCTTTTGCAATAAAACTGGTTGCTAAGGATTCGCTTTTGAAAAAAAATCCAGCAAAATTTTCTGTTTCTCCCATCATTGGGTAGTCAGTCCTACTAGTACTTGGAGAAATTGGTTTCGCAGCATACATATAGTATTCTCTGATTTTATCAACTTTGTCAGAATAACTGGCAATACAATCATCAACTAACTGAGAGTCGTATATTTCCGGATGATTTTTACATGTATATAATATAGAGTTTATGTTTTTATCAACATATATTCCATAACTATCTGATAATTCATCATATATTCCATCAGAACCAAAGTGATCAATATGAATTTCTATTCTATTAAAAAAGAGTGGTTCCATGTAACTCATATCTTTGGTCATTCCTAAAAGTCTTAAACCACATTCAGTTCTATCGTGGTCAAAAAGAATCCCCCAATTCGAAGATTTGATAAACTTACTATCTTCTGATGTATATCTTAGATATGATAGAATATACTTTGAACCATACTTGAAGTACTCCTCAAAGAAATTAGTTGAATTAGTGAGTTGATTATGCATTGTAACAATTACACTACACATCTTCTCTAAACCTTGACTTACATCATTATCTGGCTTTCCTGGCAACAAATAGTCCTTTTCACTTATTGCTGAAAAACCTGTAAGGTTCATATTTAATTCTGCTTCTGGCTTTGGAATTGAATACTCAGAATAGTTAGGGTAGTATATATATGATTCTTTTGTGAATTCTTTGTTGGGATCTTTGTAGATTCCAAAATAATCTACAAATGCCATAAACAATTGAGACATTTCTTCCATTGAATTTGCGTAACTTCCACGCAAGAACAAATTATGATAAGTATCTGTATTGGGATTTGGATTTATATACGCTTGACACATAGCATCTAGTTTCGAATGATTTATTGCTCTCAGAAATTCCCTATCAGTCAGTTCATTATCCAGGACTGTAATGTAATTTGTCGAATTACCGGATTCTTGAAAGCTGGCAATTACATTGGCATTTGTTCCTTTAATTAATGCAAGGTTTGAATCATTGTCTTTCTTATGAACTACTGCGATATCAAGTATTCCATCTCCATCGAAATCTCCGCAATCTCCAAGAATAATCTTAGTTGTATTATCCGGATTCAAATCTGAAATTGTGTTTGGATCAAAACCCCATGTTCTCATAGTTGATAATGCTCCTGAAGTATTGCTTGAATGCATATACATGAAAGAACTCATATAATGTGAACCATCACTGCTTAATACATTACCTGAGTGTCTGACAAAGATTACATCATCATTATTCTGTCCGTCAAAATTCCCAACAAAGATTTTGTCTATACCATATCCCTGCCAAGTATTTTGGGATGTACCTGAACATAATACTGTCTGATTGTGACCATCCAAAATTATATACTTTGAGTTATCTTTTATTGAATCATTATTGCGATCAACACCCCATCTGTAAACAAGAATTATATCATCATATTCATCGCTGTTAAATCGACCTGTTTTCACAATATATGCCTGATCACTATTATCAATATCTGAATATCTGGTACAGGATGATTCCTGCCAGAATAATGTCGGAGTATTTGAGGTGTCATTAAAATCATACACAAAAATCTCCGTACCATCACCATAACCATCACCAGTTGAATCTGAGTCAGCATTTCTTATAATCAGTAAATCATCAACATTACTTTTATTTGAATTAGTATTAGTACTATGATTGAATTTCCCTGTAATTATTTCTCTATAACCATAACCTGCATCTGAGTTTGACGAAGTGAGATCTGTAATTTTGACGTTATTCTCTATGTCATAGACTACAACAACACTATTATCCTTTATCAAATCTCCTTTATCCGTTCCAGCAAATAACTGTCCAAAATGTAGCATAATTGCAAGATCATCATGTTCATCACCGTTAAAGTCACCTTTTTCGAGCTGGAAAATAGCATCTGTAGACTCAAGATTTGCGACATTCATATTTTGTGGAGATATCGCAAATATCTGTGTTGCACTCCCATCAGGATCAAAGTCCAGTATTCTCAGGAATGATCCATCACCAAATCCGTCATTATTACCTTCAATATCAAGATAATCACGGTTGAGACTTGAGTGTCTGACTACTGCTATTTCATCAATCCCATCACCATCATAATCACCCGGTTCAACAATGTAATCACTGTAACCGCTTGCATGTCCTTCTTCAACATAAAACGGTATACCTGTAAAACCGTTATATATAACGAGCAGGCTGTTGTCTTTTACTCCATCGTACACTTTTCCAAGATTGGGTATTGGCTTTTTATCTCCCTTCTGCAAGTATGTGTTGTACTTCCCTACATCACTTCCCCACCTGTACAATACAATCAGATCATCCATACCATCTCCGTTAACATCACCTTTTGTAGATAGAAATGCCGGATTACTGCTGTTCAAAGTATATGAGCTTCCATGGCAAGTAATTGTGTTGTCAATATCATAAGCCGTATTATACTCAGGAATGGTTAGCAAATTATCACCTGCATTATCGAAAGCTCTTGAACCCATTACATCTCCCGATGTTCCATCTCCCATTATTCTGGAAACATAGGAATATCCAAATCCACGTTCAACGATTTCTCTTCGATCACAAAATAAATTAAGTGACACACATGTTAGTAAAACAATAGTTAATATTAAAGTCTTCTTCATAAAACTTCTCCTTTTTATTACATTAGTAATTCATGTATATTAAGCACACGTTGCTATTATCACATCCACATATCTGCATGAATTTCAAATATTGTAATTCTTCACCGATATAAAATATAGCAAAATGAAATAAATCAGTGAGGTTATGTCAAGTAGGATTTTCATAATTTGTTAATACAGTGATAGCAATTACTATCTTAATCAGAATCCGCTATCTTAAAAAAACACCGGATCTGCATAAAGCTGCAGACCCGGTTGTTTGCTGGCAGAATTTACGAAATCATGAGTATTTTGTTAATATCAGCTCCGATCGATAAACGGCTATTCTGATCCTGACACCATTCAGATCAGATTTCACCGAATATCAACATTATTCAGGAGCTCTGACTTTATGTAGTAAGATATTTGCCAGGGTGTAATAGCAAGTATCTGTTACCATGAGATTGAAATTCGAAATATCCACGAGTTACTTTCCCTTGAGACTGAAATTAATATTGGAGGTCTCTGCAAAATCAGTACAAAACACTGCAATGCATTGATCTCTCCTGGTTTCCGGATTAAACGGGGTTGTGTAAATTCTGCCGTGTTGTGTTGTGTTCCCTCCGGAGAATAATCCTGAATATTTCGCCTTCAAATTTATTAACACAATGTCACTTACAATAAATGAAATTATTACTGCACACATATCAGTACATATACTTATGAAATTCATTTCTCTCTGTAAATTACAATGCATATTAATTTCCTGTTCATAATTACTTAATCATAATGATTTTTCTGGTTTCTACATGATTTTCTGTGTTCATTCTTATGAAATAGACTCCGGAAGAAGTATCTTCAGCATTATCAGTATCTCCATGCCAGCTTATAGAAAAATCTCCTGCATCAGAGACTTTGCTGACAAGTGTCTTTACTTTTTGTCCTTTAAGGTTAAAAACAGCGATCTCAACTAATCCTTCATGTTTAACACTGTAATTGATGTTTGTTGCGGGATTGAACGGATTTGGGTAGATTGCCTGTATACCAAGACGAGTGAATTCTTCAGGTGTCTCCTCATCCTTATCTCGTTCTATAAATATATCAACAGGACCATAATACATGCAGTTATTGTTCAGATCAATCGATTCCAGCCAGTAGAAATATCTCTGCTCGTACTCCACATCCTGATCAGTAAAATCATATGTATTTTCTGATGAAGAATTACACCCGGGGATAACATCACAATTGATTTTTCCTGCTTCCGTTACTTCATTAATTTTACTACGAAGAACATTGAACCCAAGGTTATTACTTTCGGATTGTGTCACCCAGACAAGCTTAACACCATTTTCCTGCATCTGCACTGCATTAAAAGATGACAGTTCAACAGGAAGAGTGGAATCATCACCTCCGTTTACTGCAAACTGTTCTTCAGCTCTGGCTGAAGAAATCCAGCTGAATGTTACAATACCATTTCCAGGGAATATTGCCCCTGATTCTGCAGTTACATCTTCCCACTCAGATCCGTTCCAGCGGACAAGTTCTGTAGCTGTTGAAGCTCCACCATAATTCAGATTCAGTGTTGTTTCAATCCCTGTAGGGAAATCCGCAGAAAAAGCTATACCGCAATTTTCGGGATGAGGTAATGGTTCATCAGGTTGATCCTGTACTCTGATACCCACATCGAAATTGCTGACAGCACTGTCATACTCAAAATCGGCTTGGGGATTAACATCGCCGTTTCCAAGATTTATCGGAGGAAGAATTATTGCAGGTGGATTGTCCCCTGAGAAATCCTTCTCCTCAAAATAAACAACCTCTGAAGGGAGTTCATCAGCATTAGCAGGTTCATCCATGACTGTGAATATCCATGGGGATGTGGTTTCGGACTCACCCGCAAAATTATAAGGTTTCACTTCCCATGAGTAATCAGTATTGTACTCCAGATTATCCAGAACATAGGTATAAATCCTGTCTGTATCGTAAGCTATATCTGCAACTTGAGCATCATTTACCAAAATTTTGAATCCATCGGGACTGTCACCAGCCTGGTCATATCTCCAGTCCACTGTGACTTTGCGGGGAAGCTCTGTTTCTCCATTTAATGGGAACACTGCCGTTGCACTTCCAGGTTTTTCTGCAGGATCTATACTTAGAATTCTGGCTCTTCCGCTTGGTGTAGAATCATATATAGTGTATATTGAAAGCACTTCGTTCCCAGGCAGATCATTCATGAAAATGTAATTGGTATTCATTTCATCCATAATCAGCTCAGAAGTCCCTGTTTCAATTCCTGTTCCTTTTATTAACAGGTTATAGAATATTCTTTTGGTCTGATTGGAAGTCTGCAAGAGACAAAGAATATGATTCTCTCCAATCAGGTTCACACCATTTATCGAAGGATAATTTTGATCCTGATGTTCAAGCACCAATGATGAATTATAGGTTAAAGTTGTACCATTTACGTCCAGCACAATAACCTGAACTTCTCCTTCAGCGAACAGCGGATGCTGACCTGATTCTGCACCTCCGGCAATGAGAACATATCGATCTTCACCAAGCCATCTTATATGAGTTCCGGATACATTGATGTTCATTAATCCGCTTTCAGATCCCGGAATATAAACATTCCCCCAGGTTATATTGTAACCGTTAATTTCTCCCGCAATTGTGCCGAGTTGTGAGTCAGTGTCATAGGATCTGAATGAAATAGCAAATTTTGTTGAATTCAGCATTTCTACTCGTTGAAAAGTAACTCTTCCATACGGGATAGAAATTGTATTCTGCCAGTTGAGAGTATTGTTATCGAGCGTAGCAATTTTTGCGTAACCGATATCACTGTTATTATATGTGAACATAACAGTATTATCGTTAATCTTGCTGACTGTTGATGCATGGCTGTATTCGTTATTAAGTGAAAATGGTCCATAAGTAGTCACTGTATTTTCACCAACCTCAAGAATGTGGGCAATTGTTATTTGAGGAGTAGCCTGCCTTGTACCAACAGTAATTATTCTGTTACCAACAACACAATAGTCACTTGTAAAGTTACCGGTTACATTATATGATATTCCTGAGCCAACTGATACTACTCCATTAACAATTGATCCCTTATATATTTTTGTTCCTGCCGTAGAAGCCTCCAATATATAAAAAGCATTATCGGAGCTCATCTCCACTGTTTCTACACTGTAATAAGTTTCAAGATTGAAACTGTAAGCGTTTCCATAAGTGATATCACCTGTGCTTCTTGAGCTGTTTAAATGTTCCTGAATATCACCTACTGAGAGGTCATGATTCTGGCTGGCAGCCCAGTTTTCGATTTCTCTTCCAATGTCTGATGAAAGGCTGCAAACAGTTAATGTTAAAATAAATAGAAATAGACTAAGTTTTTTCATACTCAGTTCCTCCGTATTGTGTTTTTATTTTGATTTAACTTAAAGTTGATCGGTAAAACCATCTGTTTCATCTTCTGTCAGGACAAAATCATCGCAGAAGCGCTCTATGAATCGTTGTCTATATGAAGCGATCTCCAGCATTGCTGAATTCTTATCGGTAGATGTATACGGTTGGAGAATATTTACTATCGATCCGTCTGAGTAGCAGAGTGTGAAACAGAACTGAGTTGGTTTATTGCGGGATAGATCTACTATCGATCCAATTTCAACAATATCCTCAGTATGATTATACAGTGTTAAATCTGGTTTTCTTATGTTTATCTTTTTCATAGTGAAATGATAAAAGCATTGATAATGCCAGTTATATAACACCTTACATCACATATTTCTTATCTAATTGATTTACAATAAATTATCTATTCTGAATCTTAAAAAACACATAGTTTTGGGTTTTCATCTGAAAATAATGGTCGTTCAAATGATCGTTCTTATGACATAACTCGTTCAAATGAACAGGTAAATATCGGGATATGTAAGATGACTATAAGGAGAAGTATATCAGGAAAAAACTATCGGCAAGCTCTAATCCTCCTGACAAGTGATGAATATGATATCCCCAGCATTTTCGCTGCCTTAGTCTTATTATTTCCGGTTGATTCCAAAGCTCTCTTTATGTCAGAGAAACTCAAATCAGAAGGTCTTCTTGCTTTATCTATGCCTGAACTTCCTGACTCAGTTTTTATTTGTGGTGGATATACTGAAGTATTCATTATCGGAAAATGTTCTGATTTTAACGTGTCTCCGGATGCAACAATAAAAGCTCTTTCAATCATATTTTTCAGTTCTCTCACATTTCCGGGAAAAGAATAATTCAATAACTTTGAAACAGCTGAATCTTCTATTTTTGGTGAAATCCTGCTGAAAGACCTAGCAAATGATTTTACAAAAAAATCTATTAAAGGCTTGATATCATCTTTTCTTTCTCGAAGCGGTGGAATATTAATCTCTATTGTGTTCAGTCGATAAAATAAATCCCCTCTGAACTTGTTGTTACTGATTAAATCGTTAATATTTCTGTTTGTTGCGGCAACTACACGAAAATCAACATCAATATCTTTTGCTGATCCAACAGGTCTGATCTTCTGTGTTTCTATAGCTCTCAGAAGCTTTGCCTGGAGTTTCAAAGGCATGTCTCCAATCTCATCCAGAAACAACGTTCCTCCATTTGCTTCTAATATATAGCCATCCTTATTATCATCAGCACCGGTGAATGCGCCTTTTACATGACCGAAAAACTCACTCTCGGCAAGCGATTCAGGTATAGCACTACAGTTTACAGGAATAATAAAGTTTTCTTTTCTACTGCTTGCATAATGAATAATGTTAGAAATGATTTCTTTACCTGTTCCGCTTTCACCTGTGACAATAACATTTGAATTTCTGTAATCAGCAACCTTCAAAGCAGTATTCAAGACATTTCTGATAGTCAGACTTTCCCCGATGAAATTCATCTGCATTTCATTTTTCAGTGCTTTAGAGATTATTGATTTTTCTCTTGATGTTTTTTTCAACTCTGCTTTGATTTTTTTTAATGAGCCTTCCATTGTTTCAGCTTGCTTCTTCATTCGGCTGTTAAACATCTTTCTGCTCATATCATAACTTGTTTTCAGGTAATCAAGAGCAATCTTGTAATCATTCTTTATCTTAAAGACTTCACATAGCTTTTCACAACTTTCAACAACAATCTGCAGCATATTGTTTTCTTCTGCCTGTTTCTTTCCGAGTTCATATGAAACAATAGCCTTATCATATTCATGGATCTTTCTGTACACATCCCCCCTGTACATATAAAAAAAAGGAAGATATTTCATAAGTTTGTTCATCAGAGAGTATTCAATTGCCTTATTGTAGTAATCTAATGCATTTTCGTAGTCTTGCATGTCCTCATAGCAGCCTCCAATATTGCTTGTTATAACAGCAACCATCAGTTTGTTATCCATCTTTTCAGCAAAAATTTGAGCCTGCTTGTAAAATCCCATTGATTTCTCAGGGATATCCTGCCAGGCTGCCCCTAAATTATTGTAGTTTTTTAGAATTCCCTCGTCAAAATCTATGGCAATACACGTGTTAAGTGCTTTCTGAGTACTTTCTCTTGCTTTTTCCACATCTCCCAGCTGATGATGTATCATTGCCAGGGTTTCAAGAGATGAAGCATAGATTTTATGATTGTTGAGTTTTGCCTCCAATGGTAAATCACTGCTGCTGTTTTCAAACAATTCCATTGATTTGTAAAGATATTCGAGACTGGTTTCAATATTGCCCAGCTTGTTGTGGATTTTACCCATAGCAGAATATGCCTGAGATTTAAGATCCGTCCGCACTGCTTTGTCGCAAAGAGGTTCAGCTTCTTCCAAAAGCTCCAGAGCTTTCTTGAACTCAGGAATGAGAATAAACAGATTAGCCTGACTAATTAAATTGAGAGCCAACTTTTCGAACAAATTGTTTCTTCTGAGTACCGGGATCATACATTCATAAGTCTCAATACTTTTCTTGAGACTTTTTTGTTTTCGATACTCTGCCAGCAGCATTTCAAAAGTTTCTATTTGCTTAGCATCGTCAGATTTTCTAATTGCTCCGGTAAGTTTCTCTTTTAGTTCATTTATTGTATTGCTCATTTAATATCCTAAGTTTAAGATGTTTCATAGTATGTATATTCACAAGTATCAGTCAAGATTATTATCATGTTACTGTCTACGCAATTGTCAAATCATTGATGAATATACAATCATGATATCCATTCATTTAATTAGTGAACCGAATCACCCCTTCACAACAGCCAACGGTTTTAATTCAACAAGAATTTCAACCAGGTCTTTCTGGTTTTCCATGGCTGCATAATTGTGGGCAATATTGATAATCTCAGGATCATCCAAAAAATTCTCCGCTGTGCATTCTGCGAATATCTCCATAATCTTCTTCAGCATCAGCTTTCTGTTGAGAAGTTCGAAATACAAATGTAAATTTAATGTATATTCTCACGGTAATAAATGTTTTAGAATCAGAAATTGCACTAGAAAACAGACTGCGAAATGCAGCCTGCATGATTGTTATTAGTTAAAACAATTCCAGACAGTTACAAATTGAATTACAAAGCCCAAAATTATCGTGAAGTTTTCGATTAAATATTCTAAGTCAGATCTTGCATACTTTCTTAATTTATATTAGTGTTTCATTCATGTCAAGATAGGTTTTTCAAGACACAAAAAGGATCTAGTTCTTCTCATCCGCGTAGGGACAACCTGCCGCTTGTCTTATTCTATTGTCTGAACCATGATTTTCTTGATTTATTAAGCCTGCTCCGTAGGAGCTATTTATTTGTATTAGTCTCCAACAAAAAAAGTCATATTGACTCCGCCGGACAACAAAAGAGACGCCGATTAAGACGTCTCAACAATATACAATATATTTTCGTGTTTTCCCCTTGCGAATGTACTTAGCCCAGTAGATGTTTTCGAAGAAACAAATCCAGTGAATTTCGCAATGGATGGAAAACAAAGGTTTTGCGTGTGATGTTACTTCATCAATACGATTTTACGAGTTTCTATATGGTTTCCTGTGATCATTTTCACAAAGTAAACACCGGATGATACAGAACTGCCTGAATCGGAGTCACCCTGCCAGATTATTTTGTGATCACCGGCAAAAACAGTTTTATCAACCAGAGTCTTAACTTTCTGTCCTTTAAGGTTGAAGACGGAAATTACGACAGGAGTATCTTCTTTTACAGAGTAATCTATGTTGGTCTCAGGATTGAACGGGTTAGGGTAGATACCCTTAATGCCGAGATTAGTGAATTCTTGCGGAGTTTCCTTGTCCTTTTCTTCGCTAATTGTTACACATACTGGTCCGTAGATATTACTACTTCCATTCAATGAAACTGACTCAAGCCAGTAATAATAAGTTGAACTGTGATCTACATCAATATCGCAAAAATTGTATTCTGAACCACTTGCTACATTATTGCTTCTAATAATACTGCTGTTAACAAGTTCAGCATTGATTTCTTCATTTCTGCTGTTTCTGAAAACATTAAACCCGTTCATTTCTGTCTCTGAGGCAGTTGACCATGTCAGTTGTACTCTGCATCCTGAAGTATGTACAGCATTGAATGATGAAAGAGTAACTGGTAGTGAGTTGTCGTCTCCACCGGCAGGAACAAATTCTGAGAAAGAACTTAGTCCCTGAATTGTGATATAAGGATAGTTATAGACAAGTGTAGCTCCAAGATCAGCAACTACATCCTGCCATGGTGAAGTGTCGTCATCTCTCTTGAGAATTTTAAGTGTTGCAAAGTTTTCTATTCCGGAAACGCCTGATAGATCGAATGTAATATCGTAAGTTCCAACATTTCCTGCGGAAGATATTACTTGCCAGTAGTTACCCGCCAGATTAATAATACCTGTTGGCAATCCTCCAACTACATCTGGTTCCTGAAAATTCATTATCATATCCACAGTCGTTTCGACATGGCTGCCTGTGAACCTTAGGCTGGCATCAACATCGTTAAATGGGATTTCAGAGGTATCATCTGCTGATACAACTTCCTGCTGTGTTGACGGTGCAGGAACATAGTTCTCAATTTCGAAAATATACAATGATCCCGAATTTGTACCATTGTCATCAACGCAAGGTGCTCCTACAAAAACTGTATTATCAAATATAAAGACTGAACTTCCAAAATTATCTACCAGACTAGCATCAGAAGCCAAGATCTTCCTTTGTTCTTCCCATGTCGTACCATTTAAATAGTATATATATGCTGACCCAGATGAACTTCCATTATCATCATCACCGTAAGCACCAACTATGGCATAGTAACCTGATATTGATACTGAATAACCGAAATAATCACTATAAGCACCATCAGAAGCAATCAGCTTCTGTAGTTCCACCCAATTTGAACCGTTATAATGATATATATATGCTGACCCAGATGAACTTCCATTATCATCATCCCAATGTGAACCCACAATAGCATAGTCTCCCGATATAGAGACTGATCCACCAAATCTATCTTCAGGATAAGCATCTGAGGCAATTAATTTTTGCTGTTCAACCCAAACAGAGCCATTTAATGTATATATATAGGCAGAACCATCATTGTTACCAACATAGTTGTTACCCCAAGATCCGACAATAGCTTTATCACCATCAATAGAAACACTACAACCAAAGTAGTCTTTTAAAAAAGCATCAGAAGAAATCAATATTTGTTGTTCTATCCAATTCGATCCATCAAAATGAAAAATATAAACTGAACCTTCTCTTCCATAAATAACATCATGCAATAAGGCTCCAACAATTGCATTATTACCTGATATTGAAACAGTATAACCAAAAAAGCTACCATCAGCACCATTAGAAGCAGTTATTTTTTGTTGTTCAATCCAATTTGAACCGTTATAATGATATATATATGCTGACCCAGATGAACTTCCATGATCATCATCACCGTAAGCACCAACTATGGCATAGTCACCTGATATTGATACTGAATAACCGAAATAATCACTATCAGCACCATCAGAAGCAATCAGCTTCTGTAGTTCCACCCAATTTGAACCGTTATAATGATATATATATGCTGACCCAGATGAACTTCCGTTGTCAGAATCGAATGGAGCACCAACTATCGCAAAGTTACCATCAATCGAAACCGCCTTACCAAGGTTATCACCATAACCTCCATCTGAGGCAAGTAGTTTCTGAACTTCATTTTGTGTTGTAGTGGCAGTTAAAAAAATGCTTGAAACAAGAATAATTAGAAAAAAAATAGTTCTTTTCATGGACTTCTCCTTCTTAATGTATTAGATATTAAAAAACATTTGGTATATTTAAATAAATACTTAGACAAATGTCAATAAAATTCATGTATCTTATTCATTATAAAGATATAAGCATTGAATTAACAAAAATATGACAGTCTTTTCGATTTAGAATAGATACTATATATATTTTTCATGTTTTCCCCTTGCGAATTTACTTAGCCCAGTAGATGTTTTCGAAGAAACACATCCAGTGAAGTTCGCAATGGTTGGAAAACAATGGTTTTGCGTGTGAATGCTACTTCATCAATACGATTTTACGAGTTTCTATATGGTTTCCTGTGATCATTTTAACAAAGTATACACCGGATGATACAGAACTGCCTGAATCGGAGTCACCCTGCCAGATTATTTTGTGATCACCGGCAAAAACAGTTTTATCAACCAGAGTCTTAACTTTCTGTCCTTTAAGGTTGAAGACGGAAATTACGACAGGAGTATCTTCTTTTACAGATTCGCTAGTATCCTTGATCAGAAGCGTGGATTTAGATCCCCGTGAAATCAGATTCATGATGGGTAAAACTTCCATATATCTGTTCCATTCATTTCTCAGTGAAGTCAGACTGCATTACAAGCCTGATATTGCTGTGGAAATGAGTCTTTTCCTGGAGTTCCTCAAACCCTGAAGCAGCGATTACATTGGTAAAGACTTGAAGATTAGATATAGTGATTGATTTAGATAAGCGAACAAAATTGCTTGAGCTTTATCTGGAAACTCTTTAGCATTTTCTATAAAAGAAGAGACATTGCATGCAACGTCTCTACAATATAGATTATAATAATTTGAATTATATTAATTGGGTTTACAAGTTGAAAAATCCCACTCAACTATCAAGCTTCTGCAGTTCTCTCTTCAGCTCTTCCTTAACCTCTTTCGACAGACTGTACCAGCGGATTCCCCTGATCGCACCTTCCAGAGCATACAGCATATTGATGCATCCTGAATCCGATTCGAGTCTTATTCGCTGTAATGCATTAAGACTACCGGTTTCAATAAGTTTTTCGGGAGTATCTATTCCTACCGATTCCAGCTTTTCCGCCAGAGTTTTGCCTATATTAGGCAGATCAGTCAATTTCAACATCCACCTCATCGTATGCTTTAAGGGCAGGTGGTAACGCCTGAGTTACCTTGTGACCGACTACAGGTAAACCCAGCATTATTGCACTGATTATTTCATCCCTGGTTATTCCCTGCTCTTTTGCCTCAAGAACATGGAATGGTATTCCTGAATGATTGCCTGTTACCGCCAGAACAGCAAGATAAGCCAAACTGTAAGTTTTTGCATCCAAGGTACTTGCCCCGGAAAGCTTACTTATCATTTCTCTCCAGGCTGCGGACTGCTCCGGTGCTTGTGTCATAAATACCTTGAAAGCATCACTGATATAATCGTATTTATTCATGGTTACTCCTTATGCATTCTCTGCCAGTGAGGAAGCTTCAT
Organism: Cloacimonadales bacterium (SeqCode); assembly: GCA_942492065.1. GTDB lineage: Bacteria > Cloacimonadota > Cloacimonadia > Cloacimonadales > JAIOQZ01. The sequence continues at coordinate 614,988 of CALODV010000013.1, forward strand.
CAGATTGAATTTCGCTGTTTCTCTGGCTTCTTTTTCTGTTACACCGGTTCTTTTAATAATAAAATCAGTCATGTCCTCGACTTTCTGTTCGAAAGTTTTCATATTGCCATTTTCGTCTGTGCAGAATACACAGAAATCTTTTGTTACATCTCCGTTACTGAACTGTTCAACTGTTTCCATAGGCATTCCACAACAGATGCATTTCTTCTTATCCATAATCTTTTCCTTATGATTTGGGTGTCACAGGATGTGCTCTCCCGTAACAGCCAGGGTTGTTCTTATAATAGTCTGTCTCATTCTATTCACTACACTACCCGACTCAATGAACTTTTTCTTATATCTCAGATAATATTCCAGTTGAGAGAAAAACACATTGATTATCTCGGTTGGAGTGAAGTCGAAGGTTGTTGTTTTCAAGCGACTGAATATCCCGTCTCTGATAATCACTTCCACAGCAAGAATTATCCTCTGGATTTCCTCCGAATAAAAAGGATATTCAACAGCAATCATGCAGTAAAAATCTTCGTTCTGGGAAACGAAATCCAGATATTCCTCCAGATAAGCAGAGAGTTCTTTAGTCTCAATTGATTTCAATTCTGCGAAGAATGTGCGAGTCATCTCCATGAGGATTTCTCGGATCAGGTGATCGACATTCTCAAAATGAGCGAAAAGGGTACCGTTAGCAATCCCGCATTCACGCGCAATCATTCTGGAGCTTGTATTCAGTATTCCGTTCAGAGTAAACAGCTTTTTTGTCTTTTCCAGAATAGCGTTTCTGGTCTTTCTTTTAGCGATAATTCTTTTGTTTTCTTTTTCGTTGAGCATGTGCTCAAGGTAAAAAAGTATGGATTGGTTTGTCAACAAGAATTTTCTCATGACTCATAGAAATTAAGTATTGAATATAAAAACTACCATATTCGACTCCTGTCAGAGTGTTTGCAAAACGTAATTTTTGTCGCATAATTCACTTAAAACTAATCCCCTTTCCCGACTTAATCGGGACTCAGGGAACTTTCGACTCTATCTTTATCAGTGGGTTAAGTTGATTGAGTCCCGAATGATCGGGAAAATCTGCGACAAGAACAGGTAGTCTACACCTTAGAAAACATTAGAAAAGACTCTTCGATTTCAGCTAAAAGATGGAATCTGGTTGGAACCAAAGAAAATGACGATGATAAAACCTACTGTTACAGCAATATGAATTTCGGTATCTTGGGAATAGACAAGCTGATATCACATCCAAATAAAAATCATTTGACAATAATCGCCATCAACACTTTTTTGCTTTCAGTAGAGTCTTAACATTCGAAGAAAAAGAAGTATCGGGGTAATTAGTTAACTTTCATTAACAGAAATAACAAAAGGGGTTATCATGAAAAAGAGAATTCATCTTGATTCATTCCATGTTGCCGGGTTCCAGTACTACAATGGTGCTTCAGTCTGGGCAGATCTGGAATTGGGGACAAAGCTGGAGCTAACACCAGAGCCGGACAATCGGCATGACGAGAATGCAGTAGCTGTTATGTACAATAATAGCAAAATTGGTTATATACCATCACAAAGAAATACTATCCTGGCAAAGCTGATAAATGCAGGATATTTGAGAGATGCTCTGGAACTGGTCGTACAGAAAAAGGATTCACGCGAGCATACAGAACGACAATTATATGTTGGGTTGTTTTTGCTTGAAAAGGAGTAGGCTGATCAATATGTTCACTCCTTCTCTTCCAGATACTCAATAACGGCTTTGAGCCTGTTTTCCGGATGGGGATGAGTTGAGAAATACGCCGAGAACTTACCGTATTCGTTGATTTCTGTCATCTTACGCAGGAAATTCACTGCTCCGTTTGCGCTCCCGTAAACCTCAATCAGTCTGTCAACTGCATACCTGTCAGCAGCATATTCCTGTCTTCTGGAGAACTTAAGAGCCATATTGTCGACGGATGCTCCCAGTACATTTGCGACAGTATTATCATCTCCGGTTACAAAATTTATTATAAGCCCGGCAATAAGTCTTCTGCCGAAGCCTTTAATGTGGTCGTAATGCTGAAAGTGTCCCAGTTCATGAGCAATAACAAAAGCTGTTTCTTCTTCCGGGTAGGCAAAATCGAGAAGCCCCTTGTACATGACTATAGCTCCTCCAGGTAAAGCAAAAGCATTGATGTTTTCTGATTTAGAGACATAGACAATGTAACCGAGTTCTCTGTCATCGCCTTTCAGTAACGATTCAGTCAGTTTTTGCAGATCGTCATCCTCATTATTTTCAATTTTAGATAATGCTCTGCCGGATAGGGAGTTAATGCTTTTCTCGAAGCTGTTCGGCAGGTGAGGAGCAATCAAATCGACCAGCAATCCGGACAGATAGTAAAGCAGTATAATTATTATCAGCGCTCCGGTAAGAAGAACAAAGGCATCCTTTACTCTGGAGCCTTTGCTGATGTTAACATTTTCTTTAAGTTCTACGGGTTCGAAATTCATTTTCTAATGTATACTGCTGTTCCGTAGGCAATTACTTCTACTGCTCCGGCTGAATCGTTCTTCTTACCGCTGGTACCAATTGTTGATGTTTCTATTCTCATATTCTGAATGATATACGCATCTCCGGCGCTTTCTTTCATTCTGAGAATCGCTTCTCTTCTGGCTCTGTCTACTAGTGTTTCGTAAGAACGCACTTCTCCACCAAAGATATTGTAGAGACCTGCGAGAAATTTCTTGAATGAGTCAAGAGCTATAACAACGCCGCCAATTACCAGCTCTGACTTTTCGATTTCTACATCTTCCGGTACTGCGTTTTTGAGTGTTACAGCCGGTAGATTCAGAAAAAGTCTTTCTCTAATTTTGATTGATTCGTAATGTCTTTTCTCATGGATTGTTCCAACAATATATCCGAGAATAATCAGAAATAGTGCGAAACCCAGAGAAAACAGATATTGCATACCTTGTTCCATTATATCTCCGTTATTCTACAATGACTGCTGTGCCGTATACATAGAGTTCAGAAGCACCCTGAGCAACGGATGATGTTGAAAACCTGATGTTTACAACCGCATTTGCACCCATTTCTTTTGCCTGCATTACCATTCTCTGAATAGCCTGATTACGTGACTCCTGAAGAAGCTCAGTGTAGCCTTTCAGCTCACCGCCAACTATGTTTTTGAGTCCTGCCATGAAGTCTCTTCCAACATGCTTTGCCCTTACGGTTGACCCTGACACCAGACCAAAATGTCTGACAATTTTCATTCCGGGTACGTTCTCCATATTCGTGAGATGCATATTTCCTCCAAATCTTTAATGCCAGAATCGTATTGCTGTAATCATCTTTGTAAATATTTTTTTGTTTAATTACTTGGAAAAAATAATAATAAAAAAGCTTCTCAAAATTTATACTCATTTGCAATTAAGCATTGGAGATTAAATGAGATTAAATAAAGCTGAAAGAAAATCATTCTGGCTGATTATGCCTGCACTGATGCTGAATGCCTTTGCTCTCAGTATTGGAGCATTTCAGGATATTATAGCCAAGAAAGCACTAAACGCCGAGGATTGGCAGATCACCCTGCTGTCCATGGTCTGGGCTGTAACGATTTTCTTCTCCATATGGTGGGGGAATATTCTGGAGCAGTCAGATCGAAAATCCAGATATTTCTGGTGGATCGCTTTCGGGGGCAGGCTGATATTGCTTACCGGTCTCTGGATATCAAGCTTTACTCATCTATTTATTATGCTGTTTATTATGTACAGCTTCAATTCACTTTTTATGCCACTGCAGAATTCACTTCTACAGAATAGCTTCAATAATAAGGTCAGGGGTAAAGTCTTTGGGATAATCACCAGTATTGTAACCGTTATAACTATGTCTACTTCGTTCATTGCAGGTAAGATTCTGGATTATTCGGAGCATGATTACAAGAAGGTTTTCTTTGCAATAGGGATTCTGAGCTTTATCGGGGTTTCCCTGCTTTCATTTATTAAGACTTTCAAAAAATCACAAGTGCCAAAAGTAAAAAAAACAATACCTGAAATCCTGCTCAGACCTATTAAAAGAACGATTCTTGTGCTTAAAGAAGATAAAGATTTCGCCCATTTTGAACTCGCATTCTTTACTTATGGGGTGGGATTCATCATGGTTGTACCTGTACTTCCTCTGTTTCTGGTTGGGGAGAACTATCTGAATCTGGATTATTCACATTCGTTTCTGGCAAAAGGCATTCTTATGCAGCTCGGAATGCTGTTTCTATCACCAATTGCCGGAAGGGTACATGATAAGGTTAATCCCATTTTCTTTACAGGTTTTTCATTCCTGCTGATGTCCCTGTATCCCACTTTCCTGTTGCTCTCACTACTGTTTATCAAGTCAGCATATGCACTGATGCTTATGTATATTGCCTGTATTTTCTACGGAGCGGCAATGTCAGGTTTGAATATATCATGGAACATCGGTTCCATCTATTTTGCAGGAGAAAATGATGCATCAATGTATCAGAGTGTGCATGTAACACTGACCGGATTAAGAGGATTCTTTGCTCCCTTCCTGGGATTTACCCTGCTTAAACTGTTTGATATGAAATTCGTGTTTATTGCGGCAGCACTTCTTCAGTTTCTGGCTGCAGGTATGAGTTTCTTCCGATGCAGAAAAGGTTCCTGCTCTTGTATTGCTGATCAGCACCGAGATGCAGCAGAAGATATTGGCTCCTGATAATCACATTTTTACTAAAATTACTTGACTAAAAAGCTGGCAGTCGTAAAAAGAGTTTGCTAATTTAATAAAAGTACAGTAAATTTTTAACAAAAAATAAAGAATAAATGGAGGTACTTATGACAATTAAACCTATCGACGACAGAGTTGTTATTGAACCTAAAGCGTTAGAACAAAAAACAGTTGGTGGAATCATCATTCCTGATACAGCTAAAGAAAAACCACAAATTGGTGAAATCATTGCTGTTGGTACAGATGAAGAATTACAGGAAATCGTAAAAGTTGGTGATAAGATACTCTATGGAAAATACGGCGGAACAGAAGTCGAAATTGAAAACAAAAAATATCTCATCGTTTCAAGAAGTGACATTCTTGCGGTAATCGAGTAATATTATGGCAGCAGCACACGTAAACGATGCCAATTTCGATCAGGTTGTATTAAACTCAGACATCCCTGTGCTAGTAGACTTATGGGCTCCATGGTGCGGTCCCTGCAAAGCGTTGACACCTACAATCGATGAACTTGCCGTAGAAATGAAAGGCAAAGTAAACATCGTAAAAGTTAACGTTGACGAAAGTCCTCAAGTAGCTACAAAATATCAGGTAATGTCTATTCCAACACTGCTTTTATTCAAGGGCGGACAGGTTCAGGAACAGATTATCGGTTTAGTTCCAAAAACTAAAATCGAAGAAAAACTCAATCAATACATCTAATTTCAAAAATTTGTTTAGATTTTAAAACCTGCTGATTGTTCGGCAGGTTTTTTTATAAAAAAAAGACTGTCAGAAATATGACAGTCCTTAAAAATTAGTATTCTATAACTACTTAGCTTTTCCCTGATTAGCCACTTTATGCATTGCAGCCTGAACAGCTTCTTCATCAGCCAGATAATAGTGTTTTATCGGCTTGAGGTTTTCATCAAGTTCATATACAAGAGGAATACCTGTAGGGATGTTAAGCTTAACAATAGCTTCTTCGGAAACATCATCGAGATATTTAACCAGAGCTCTGAGACTATTGCCATGCGCAGCAATGAGAACATTTTTACCTGCAAGAATATCTTTTGAGATAACATCGTGCCAGTAAGGGAGCATTCTGTCTATGGTAAGCTTAAGACTTTCTGTTCCGGGAACTTCTTCTTCGCTGAGTTCTGCGTAACGTCTGTCATGACATGGATGGCGTTCATCGTCTTTACTGAGAACAGGAGGAGGAATATCAAAGCTTCTTCTCCAGACTAAAACCTGGTCTTCACCGACTTTTGCTGCCATTTCCGCTTTGTTGTAACCCTGCAGGCCACCATAATGACGTTCGTTAAGCTTGTAGCAGCGATGCACGGGAATCCACATCAGATCCATTTCATCGAGTACAATCCATAAAGTTCTTATTGCTCTTTTCAGTACGGATGTATAAGCAACATCAAACTGAAAGTTTTCTTTTTTTAATGCTATACCTGCTTGTTTAGCTTCATTTCTTCCTTTTTCGGAAAGATCGACATCAGTCCAGCCTGTAAAACGATTCTGTTTGTTCCAGTCGCTTTCTCCATGACGAAGCAGTACTAATTTATACATAGATATCTCCTTCTAAATTGATTTTCAAAGATAAGTTAATTTTCAGGGGATTGGAGTCAATAAAAAGGTGAGAAATCATTTTTAGTATACCAGCTTCGAGATTTATCTTTACATTTCCTCATGAGTACGAAAAATTCCTTTATTGCAAATTAATGAGGATTAATATGAATTTATCTGTTATGCCAATTGATTTAATGGAACTTATAAATGGCAATAAGATTGAACATGAGAGAATTGAATACAAAAGAGGTTGGAATCCACTGAAAGTGATGCAATCAATTTGTGCATTTGCAAATGATTTCAGTAATGTAGGTGGAGGATATATTGTGATTGGTGTTTCAGAAACAGATGGAGTTGCGATCCTTCCACCAATAGGTATAAGACAATCAGAAATAGACAAGATAAATAAAGAGGTAATTAATATATGCAATTTAATTTCACCTGTGTATTTTCCAAGAGTTTTTAATCAAGTCTTAGATGGTAAGCATGTAATTGTTCTGTGGGTAATTCCTGGTGATAACAGACCATATAAAGCACCTTCAAAACTGGAACGTAATTCTGAAAAATTTTATTATATCAGACGAATTTCTTCTTCTGTCAAAGCCAATAAGGATGAGCAAATCTTTCTTGTTCAAAATAATCCACGGATTCCATTCGATAACAGAATAAATGACAATGCATTAATTGAAGATTTAAGTCTAACAAGGATTCGAGAATTCCTTCAGGATATCAGTAGTCCACTATTTAATGAAATAGATAAAATCCCATTCATTGATTTATGTCGATCTATGAACATAGTTAAAGGACCTGATGAGACCATAAGCCCACTAAATATTGGATTACTCATGTTTGCTAAGGATGTACATAAGTTTTTCCCAAAATCATATATTGAAATAGTTATCTTCGAAGATAAGATCGGAGATAATTATCTTGAGAAAAAATTTAATGGTCCAATTCATGAGCAACTGAAAAATGCTCTGGATTTTTTAAAGACACATGTTGTTGAAGAAAGAATACATAAAAGCTCTGATAGTATTGAGACTAAAAGATTTTATAATTTCCCCTTTGAACCAATAAGAGAGGCATTATCAAATGCTGTATATCATAAGAGCTATGAAATGGATTGTCCTGTTGAGGTTTCAATCTGGAATGATAAAATTGAGATATTGTCTTTCCCTGGACCATTACCTCCAGTCGATAATGCAATGCTAAGGAAACAGAGAATTTCTTCCCGCAGCTACAGAAACAGCCGCCTGGGAGATTTTCTTAAAGAATTGGGGTTAACCGAAGGTCGTGCAACCGGTATTCCAAAAATAAGACATATTATGAATCAAAATGGTTCTCCTGTACCTAAGTTTGAAACTGACGTAGACAGGACAAATTTTCTGACAACGTTATATGTTCATCCGTATTTTGAAAACCAGGCTTTAACAAACTTTAGTTATCTAAATAATGAAAATGAAAAAGTAATGTCCCCAGTAATGTCCCCAGTAATGTCCCCAGTAGACTTTTCACGAGAAAATGTCTTCCAACTTATAGATATCATAAAAGATAGAGTTACATCCATGAATATTTTCAGGGATAATCTAAAAGAAATATGTACAAATACTGTTGTAGATTTGGTTTTTATTGAAATATTTGTCTTATGTTGTAATCCAATGAGTTTTTCAGAGATACAGAAACACAGTAAAGATAAGAACAGAAGCAGAGTCAGAAAGAAAATAGTTTCTCCTTTGCAGGACTGTTCTTTAATCGAATGGACACTACCGAATGAGCCTAATAATCCTAAACAGAAATATGTTTTAACTGAGAAAGGTAAAGATTTACTTATGAATTGCCTGAAAGCATTGGAAGCCTATGAGCTGGATAATTGGAACAATATCAAAAAATAAGTCGCTTAACCCTGAACTGAAAAAACAGATTCAGAGGCTGATTCCTGAGCATATTCATGCTTTTGAATCGGATAAACTGCTGATCTACACTGGAGGAATCAAAGAGACATGCTTCTTCGGTTCTGATGCTGAATCAACCTGGTTCTGCAATGGACTCGGTATAGATATCTCTGATGATTCTCGATACAGAATTGCTGTGCAGACAGATTGGCATGGCAGGATTAGCGCAGATAACTATTCAGGATTGAACGGGCACTATCTAACTGTCAGGTTTGCCGACAATTCTCTCGAGTTCCGTAACGATGAGTTTGGTCTCAGGTCAGTCTATATATACGAGCTGGAGGATGCTTTCCTGTTTTCTACCAGATTAGACTGGCTTGTGAAGCTAATGCCTTCCCCTCAAATAGATTATGATGTATATGCAACCCATGTCCTTTCAATGAATCCGCTCAGTTATAAATGTTTCATCAAAGACGTCATTAAAATGGGACCGAATGAGAAAATCGTGATCTGCAACGATATGTTGAGCACAGAGCATAGACCTTATACAATCTTTGGGAAAACGAAGAAGGACTTTGATAAGCTTGAACAAATTCTGAGCAACTTCACAAGATTGATGTCAGATTCAGGACAGAAAGTATCTCTGGGACTGTCCGGAGGTATGGACTCGCGCCTGCTGCTTGGACTACTGTTGAAAAACAGCAGGGATAAATTCTCTGCACATACTTTTGGAGAAGCAGAGAGACCGGATGTCTATATTCCTGTTGAAATGTCGAAAAAGCTGGGATTCAGCCATCAAGTGTTATACAGGGAATTCCGCAATATCTCCAATGTACTTGATGAAGCGAGGGATTTTGTTTATCATACTCAGATGCGCTCTGTTCCTTCTGTTTTGAGGAATCAGTTGTATTTCAAAGAGCTGTATTCTCAGGGTTTCAGTATGATTGACGGTGGAATGGGTGATCTTATGCGCAGAGCCGTTGCCAACAGAATAATTCATGATGGACGCAGTCATTTCAGAAGCAGTAACTTCGGTGAAATAGCCATGATGTTTCGAAAGCCTGTTCCATTAAGGCTGTTCAACCCTGAAATGCAGAAGAGTCTGGTTAATTCAGTTAAATCGTGTATGGAAAATGAAGCGGGAAATCTCCCTGATTTATCTCTGAGAAATTACGGAGACTGGTTTGATGTGATGCGTATTAAGTACCTTATGCCTAATAGTGCTTCCCTGTTCCAGACCCATATGGATTCTATTCTGCCTAATTTTATGCCATATCTGCAGCCTGAATTCCTGAGAGAAGTGTTCGCTTTTTCAGAGAAAGATCGCGATGACAGCAAATTAAGCCGAGCTCTGGTTAAAAGAAACTATCCTGAGCTGAGAAAATTCACTCAGGGCAGATACGGTACGAATGTGCCATATGGTTCCGGACTTTACAAAGGATACATTTTTGCCAGAATACAGCACTTAAAAGGTAAGCGATTTGTTGACAGCAGATCAGCTGATTTTCTGGATAGTATTTCGGAATATATATCTGATAAAATTAACTCTCCGGAAGTCAAAAATAACAGTCTGTATGATTACAAAGCTGTAGCTGACTGGTACAAAAAATTCACAGCCGGAGACAGATCACAAGCCGGTAATTTAGAGAAATGGCTGATGCTGGAGTTCTGGCAGGAGCTGATCCGAAAATAATCAGCTGCAAAGACTAACTTAAATGAGGACAAATGGACAATAAGAATGCCAATAACCCGTTACACGGAATAACATTAAAGATTATTCTCACTTCTCTTGTAGATTATTGCGGATGGGATGATCTCGGGAAACATATAAATATTAACTGCTTCAAGAATGATCCTTCAATCAACTCCAGTCTTAAATTTCTGCGAAAAACTCCCTGGGCACGGCAGAAAGTTGAAGACTTCTACCTCTTTCTGAAAAGAATGGGTGAGATTAAATAGTCTTATTCAATCTAAAATCAATTTTACAGGATTATTTGAAATCTGCAGGTATTTCTTCCTTTAAATCTTCATCCGGAGTAAAAATCCAGATTGTATTACCTTCAGGATCTTTTATACCGCCATACCAGTATCCGGTATCCTTAGCAGGACCAAACATAACCTCTCCTCCAGTGTTCTTAACTCTGTCGAACATGGTAAATATGTGACTGCAGGAAATCTGCATGTAAGTAGCATTTCGTCTCGGATTGTATAAAGGTTCATCTTCCGAATTATAAGCACTCATGCCGATCAGGATTTTATCTCCTGATTTCAGGTCTACATAGCTGTTTTCCATTCCTTTAAAATAGATGGGTTCCATATCGAATGTATTAATATACCAATCCAGCATTTTCTTGAAGTCTTCAGCACAGACAACAGTATTTATAGGTTTAATAAGCATTTTTAAGCTCCATATTCATTATTTTACAGATAAGATATTCTATTATGTATTAATATCAATGTTTTTCTGTATGAAATAGGAACTGTACTTGACATGAAATCTGTTTATTTTAACTTTTATATAAACGCCGAGTAATTGCAGTCTAAATCCATACCGGACATGACGGATTACCGAAGGGTATAGCCGGAAACAGTTATGCCTCCCGTGCTTGGAAAGGCGAATGGAATGAGACTTTTACAGCCTCATAGTACCCTCATTCTGACTTCGTCTCCAAAGTAATAACAAAATTTTGGAGGAAAAGTGTTAAACACTATAATCAGCTTTAAAGAGCCGGTGAATGAAAAACTGCTGGATTATTCACCAGGTTCTCCTGAACGAATTGAGCTCAAAAAAGAACTCGATCAACTGGCAAATCTTAATCTTGAAATCCCATTAATTATCGGTGGAAAAGAAATACGTACCGGTGATATGGGAAAATGCATCGAACCGCACAATCACAAAAATGTTCTGGCTGCATTCCATAAAGCCGGAGAAAAAGAAGTTCAAATGGCAATAGAAGAATCCCAGAAAGCAAAAGCAGATTGGGAAAAAATGCCATATCAGATGAAAGCTGCCATATTCATCAAAGCAGCAGAGCTTCTATCTACTAAGTATCGCTTTACGCTAAATGCTGCCACCATGCTCAGTCAGAGCAAAAATGCATATCAGGCAGAAATTGACTCAGCTGCAGAACTGATTGATTTCTGGCGATTCAACACATATTACATGCAGGAAATATTCAAACAGCAGCCAACTCATTCTCCCAGAGGAACTCTGAACTACATTGAATACCGTCCTCTCGAAGGTTATATTTTCTGCGTTACTCCTTTTAATTTTACTGCAATCGCAGGGAACCTGCCTACTGCTCCTGCCATGATGGGTAATGTTGTTCTCTGGAAACCTGCTTCAACTGCTGTGTTTTCAGGTTACTTTATTATGAAGCTTCTCAAAGAAGCCGGTCTGCCTGACGGTGTTATTAACTTCCTTCCTGGGAGCGGTTCAAATGTGGGTAATCCTGCTCTTGACTCAGAGTTATTCGCCGGTCTCCACTTCACAGGTTCTACAGATGTTTTCGGGGCTATGTGGAAAAGAATAGGTGACAATATACGCAACTACAAAAGCTACCCCAGAATCGTTGGAGAAACAGGTGGTAAGGATTTTCTGATCGCTCATGAATCTGCTGATGTGGATAGTCTGGCAACTGCTATTGTCAGAGGAGCTTTTGAGTATCAGGGGCAAAAATGCTCTGCCTTATCCAGACTTTATATTCCGGGATGCCTATGGAATGAGGTTAAGGATAAGATCTTTACAATGCTTCATGAAATTAAAATCGGACCTGTTCAGGATTTCTCATGCTTTGTGAACGCAGTAATAGACAAAAGAGCTTTTGATAATACAGTATCCTATATCGAGCATGCAAGAGAGGACGAACATGCGGAGATTATCTATGGTGGGACTTATAACGACAGCAAAGGATATTTTATCACACCAACCATCATTAAAGCAGATTCACCTTTCTACAAGTCGATGCAGGAAGAGATATTTGCTCCTGTGCTCACAGTATATGTTTATAATGATGAGACCTACGACGAAATTCTAGATATCTGTGACCGTACATCACCTTATGCTCTTACCGGAGCCGTATTTGCTCAAGACAGACAGGCAATAATCAAAGCATTTGATAAATTGAGAAATGCTGCCGGAAACTTCTATGTTAATGATAAACCTACCGGGGCTGTAGTAGGTCAACAGCCATTTGGCGGGGGCAGAGGTTCCGGAACAAATGATAAAGCCGGATCAATAATTAACCTGCAGAGATGGGTCTCTCCAAGAACTGTTAAAGAAACATTCACACCACCTACAGACTATAAATATCCGTTTATGGGATAATAAAAAAGGCTGTCGGAAATCCGGCAGCCTTTATGATAAATTTGTTAATTATTCACCGGTGACTATTGTTTCATACTTTGTCATAAAGAAGTAATAAGTGATAACATAGTCTACTGTAGAGATCTTTGTGATTCCACCATTTTTTGCTGCTTGTTGAATTGCAGCTGCATCAGTTTCTTCTGGTGGGTAGCCTAAATAAGCTTTTTGGGTGAAAGTTCCGGTTTTTGAGCCCAGAGCTTGTTCGGTTGCACAGACAGGTCTGTTAAGAGAGCAGGCTGAGAGTATAATAACAATGCTTAATAATAGAAAAATCTTCTTTTTCATAATTACCTTCTTACACTGCGAACTATTCGCCTGTTACTACTGTTACATACTGAGTGATAAACAGTTTGTGTTTAACAGTATAATTAACAGTTGAGATTTTTGTTATTCCACCATCTTTAGCTGCTTCAACGATAGCAGCTTTGTCACTTTTCATTGGTGGGAAGAATAAGAAACCTGTTTGAACAAATTTTCCTGTCTTTGTCCCAATAGGGTTTCCTGTTGCTCCAACGGGCAAGTTCATTGAACATGCTGAGAGCAATAATACAAGTAATACAAATAATGGTATGAGTTTCTTCATTATTTACCTCCAAATATTTTGCATATTGATGATTACTCAATTTCATTTGTCAATATAAAAATATTCCAGACCTATACTAATTTCTTAACAGTATCATGTCACCAATGAATTAACATGTGTATGTAAATCATTTAATGACTAAAATCAACAACATGTAAAAGTATCCGTTATTACTTATTATTTCAGCAATACTGCTTTTCGTGTTTGCTCTGATGATCCAGTCTTAAGTCTGATGAAGTAAACTCCGGATCCAACATCGCTATTGTGATTATCTTTACCCTTCCAGGTTAAAACGTGTTCGCCTTTTGCGAAGTGTTCTCTTCTGAGTGTCTTCACTTTCTGTCCTTTAATGTTATAAACAGAAATCTCAACATCAGAATCCTGTTTCAAAGCGAATCTGATGTTTGTTTCCGGATTGAAGGGGTTAGGATATACACTGCTGATACCTGTTTCAAAGTTAAGATCATCTTCATCTTTGGCTGTAAAATCAATATAATAGCCTGATTCCCAGGTTTCTCCGGTTGTACAGTTGTTATACACTGCTGTAATGCAATAATACTGTCCGTAAGCAAAGGAGTCATACGTATAACTATATGCGTAAGTACTGTCTATCAGCTCCATCTGGGTGTAGTCTCTTATATCCCCCTTATATAGTCGATATTGAGATAGAGCTCTGTTATAGTCAATTCCATATGGTTCTGCCCAGTAAAAACGTATGGTATGATCATTAACAAGTTGTATACTAACACTATCGGGTTCACACAGATATAAGTCAAGGCTTTCAGCAGGGGAATCACAAGTTACATCATTACCGTATACCGCTGAAACACTATATTCGTGGATACCGGGTCCAACACCATCCATTTCCAGCTTGAAAGAGTTTCTGTTTATAGTATATTCTACGGGATTGTTTGTATTAATGTCCCAGTTTACTTTCCAGCCGGTCCAGTCTGATATTCTTTCATTATCTGCAGTTCTCTCAGGTACATAATCATTATTTACTGTCCTTACAGGTGTTTGTGAAACATAAATCTGGAGATAATTATCGTATTCATATGCAATGTTATCACCTTCTTCGTATGTTGTACTCCATTCATGCAGCTTGATCAAATTTCCCTTCATATTATGTATTTCACCGGGATTTCCTGAATTTGCTACAGATTCTATATTATCTCCCCATTGAGTGGTTTCAATCGTAAACCAGTACTCAGTGTTTGCATAAATCATTATTCCCGGATCGATATCAATAATGTTGAACTCACCTATTTCCGGATTAATGATAGGCTTTTCATAAATCAGAACTCCTTCATCAAATATATACATACTGTCTGCAGCAGAATAGACAACACTTCCACCTTCATAAATTCTAAGCTTATATGTAGCAAGAGAATCTGCAGCAAACATTCTTACATTACTAATAGAGTGTGCCGAATAATTAATTAAGTCACTAGCTTCAAATCTTACACCGTACTCAAATTTTTTGAAGCCATCCATACCATATGACTCTGAAGCAAGCTCAAGGTCTCCGGGCAGACATAACCTGTTTTCCCCCAGAGGAGCCCCGGGATGCAGCCAGGTCAGTACCGGCTCGTTTCCATACAAAACCTTACATTGAACATCTCTGGGAGGAAGGTGTTCCAGTGAGTCTGCAACATTAATAACTATATCGTCTGATAACAGTGATTCGTACTCTGAGCCTGAATAGCAGTCTACATATATACATGAAATATTATAAACGTAGCTGCCAGGCTCCTCTGTACCATAGTAAAATCTCTTTTTCATATGATTCGTATGCCTGATTTCTTCAACAAGAGTACCCTCTCGGTATATTTTGTATCCCTGGATAAATTCTAGTCTTGCGTGTGGATTTTCCAGCTCAACAGCAACAGGAAATCTGGATTCTCGAACTTCTATTGCTGAGGCTGGTAATGACAAAGATACTGCCGGTTGATAGTTTGTTGCAGGTTGGTCTATAGAAAACTGGTTTGTTACATAAGCACTCATCATCCAATTTCCACACTCATTTGGATATAAAGAGGAGAAACCTACAAAATTACCATTAGTATCCTGAATCAGATCACTTAGTCCTGATATTGTCTCATAAAAAAATGCATCATCCACTGGTGCAGGATAAAGTCCGGGAGCGTGTGAATCAATATGCATAACTATCCACAGGTCAAGTGCGGCATCAAGTGTTGCCGGTGCATACAATTGTATATAATTGTACTCCCCTGTTGTAAGAGAACTTCCTGTTATTGTTTGCGAACTGAGTAAAATATTACCGGGATTATTAAAAGATCCTCCCTGATACACTTCCAGAATGTAATCACAATTGGTCTCCACTGCGTGGAATCCAACATAGTCAATGACACTGCCATTAAAAGGTGTTAAATGTTGAGGTTCGAATCTGATTGCTATCGCCGTATCAAATTCCTGAGAGCTAGAACCTACTGATCCCAGAAAATCTCTTGTGTGCCAGTACAGATGTCCTTCATTTCCTGAAGCATCATTGTGAGCTACATCATCTCCACATTGATAGTCGCTTATGTCCCAGAAAATTCCAAATTTGCTTCCATCTACTTCTACATTAATATCACTTGGTGGGTTCATTGAGTAAACATAAGAACACAATAGAACTAATAAAACAAAAATTGTTGTGAGTCGCATTTCTCCTCCAATAATTAGTTAAAAAGCCTTCATACAAGTAAAACATGATCAAATTAATGGAGTTAATTTCAGAGATGTCAAGAAGTTATTGGATATACTATTGCACTGAATATTTATGCTTAATTGAATATTGCGGTTAATACCAGTCTACAACACAGAAAACAGGCTGACAGAATTCCGACAGCCTGTTCTTAAAATAATTATTCTTTATTTGAGAAGTATTGCTTTTCTGATTTGCTCAGTAGATCCCGCATTGAGTCTGATGAAGTAAACTCCGGATCCAACATCGCTATTGTGATTATCTTTACCTTTCCAGGTTACAACGTGTTCGCCTTTTGCGAAGTGTTCTCTTCTGAGTGTCTTCACTTTCTGACCTTTGATGTTATAAACAGAAATCTCAACTTCAGAATCCTGTTTTAAGGCAAACCTGATATTTGTTTCCGGATTGAACGGATTAGGATAGATACTGCTGATACCTGTTTCAAAGTTCAGATCATCATCACCATTGGCAACATTTGTAGACCCCATGAGGTTCACCTGAAGAGGTGAATACGGATCATTGGAGTTTATTGTAAGTGCACCGGTATGAGTTCCGCTGATTTGAGCATCGTATACAATAGTAAATATGGTTTCTGTTTCGGGTTGAACACTGAAATCCAGATCTCTGAAGATAGTTCCGTTTTGCTCTACATAGAAATCATCAGAATCTATTAATATGGTACCTGTTAATACTATATTACCATAGTTAACAACAGAGAAGTCTCTTCTCAACGGCTCTGCATTGGTGTCTCTGTTAAACTCGATTTGAGTTGATTCAACTGACATAAGAGCTGTTACTGAGTTTCCGTTTGATGGAAGAGTGATATTATCAATCCAGCTTTTATTCTGAGTAGGATCCTGAATGACATAAGGACTGTGTCTGTATACCCACTTGAACTCATGATATCCGGCAGAAACAGGGAATTCCACGTATTCCCAGTCAGTTTCACCCGACCATTGACCTTCTATGGAACTGTCTATGTAAAATTCCAGATAACTGAAGTTCTGAATGCTTGATACTTTCTTGTAAAATGATAACATTCCGTCAACCGGGATATTGGCACTAAACATTGTTTCTGATGTTTCACCGGTATCAGTGTAACCGGATTCAAGGCAATTTGATCCCTCATAAACATATTCAGAAACAATATGCCAGTCAGAATCTCCACTCATTGCCCAGTTAAAGGTGTTGAGGCTGTCTTCAAAACCATCGAATACTGCACCAACCTCAATAAAACGGCTTTCATGAGATAAGTAATATCCTGATTCGGCAGTGATACCTACAGGAAGTATCGTTCCTCCGGAAGTGGAATCAGCTATTCTTACGTTAAAGTAGAATATTTGTTCTTCTCCACTTTGCAAAGCAGTAAGTTCAGATGTTCTATCCAGAAATATAAGTGCTTCTGATGGTGAAAACAGGTTTAAGTAACCTGCTTCTGATGCGGCATGACCGGAATTAGAAATCCCAATTTCAAGTGCCAGATTCTCACCCGGTTCAATAGTTTCATTATTATCATTTAAATCATCTATTATATTGAAAGATGAGACTGAGAATTTTGGAGCGCAGGCAACAAGTTCCTGACGGAACAACCAGTTAGATTCATCGCTGGTAACCTCAAGTATAAGCGGGATGGAATACTGATCCGGGATATTATCCATAAGCTCTATTTCAAAGACATCATTCATCTGCATTGTACTTCCTGAACCAAGCTGTGAAAGGTATGCTGTACTGTCTGTTATAACAGCATACTCGTCTGCTGTTCTAAGGATAAAGTTGATATTATTTCCACCCTGGTTACCAAAGTTTTCAATCTCCATGGATATTGAAGAAGTAGAGTTATATTCTGGAGCACTTGCTGTTGTTAAGCTGTTTAAAGTCAGGCACGGTCCGTCAGGAGGAGTCAACTGGACTAGTCCGTTGTATGTGATTTTGTTAAATCCTGTAACTGTTAGTTTCAGTTCTGCAGGAGCTGCAGGCAAATTATTTGCATTCCAGGTAAGGTTTATAGATCCGGAATTATCTGTGTAACCGGATGATATTATTTCTCCGTCATAGCTAAGCGAAACAAGAGCATCTGTGGTGTTGGTCTGAACAATCAGGCTTTCCATGACAGTATAGATTGTAGGAACGTGGTTAACACCCATAGAAACAGGTGTATCTGTTCTGAACTGAAGTGATGCATCACCGAAAATCAACCAGGTTTTGAAGGTGTTTTCACCAATATCCCAGTTAGTATATTCATCAATCATCTGGCATGATCCTGAGTAGAACAATGCACCGATAGTTGACAGGTTATCAGTTATAAGCAGGTCTGTTGTCTCGTCCTGTGCACACATTGGAGGTGCCCACTCCTGAGGGACTGATGCCCCGTAGAAAGCAACAGATCCTGTAGGTTCTCCTGTCTGGTCGTTTGAAGCTTTCATCCAGGCTTCAGCAAAACAGTCGCTTCCATCGAAGTTCCCATTTAAACAGGCAACAGAAAACACGAAAGGCAGCATATTATCATTGGTAAGAGCTTCAACTTCCAGATTAGTAATACGTGAGCCGTTTACCCAGGATGTTGTAGAACCATGTCCTACATAGTTTATGAATCCACGACCGGAATTAATGGCATTTACTCCCATAGCTGTTGTTGAGTATGGTGAATAAAGGCTATCAACATCTGTATAGTTGTAGTTAAGAAGGTCTGTACGAATATTCTCCATGTGAACATTATCAGCTTCAAAATCATCACCTTGATTTGTGCCGAGATTAGAAGCTATACCTGTTGCTTTATGAAGCCAGTCACCGGAAGCTATATCTCGTTCATACTCTATGGATTTTTCCACTTGTATTGTTAGTTCTGCTTCAGTGTTGCAGGAAAAACGACCTACAAAGATTTCTGGATAGCTGTCTGTTCCTGAAAGAAGTGCATACATAGGGTCGGATGAACCGCTTCTGTTTGAGCTTCCATTGAAATACTGGTGCAGATATGTCGGCATTACATCAGCATCACCAACCAGCTGCACAAAGTTTAAAGGATTTTCACCCTGAGATGCGTTATATTCATTCTGGATATACTGATAAACCTGATCAGGTGTATTACCTATTGTTTCTATTGATACAATATCTGTTTCAATACCTTTTCTGTTTTTCCAGTCAACAAATGGCTGAATTTCTTCCATGTAGGTATTCGGGCAGATAACAAGCATTTTGCCAACTTCGTTGAGCTGAGGATATAATGTCTCATTATAGTTGATGAAGTGGTTCCTGTATATTTCATTGAAAGAAGGAGTGATACCGGAATATGATGTACTCATGACATTTATGCTTCCTGCTCCGTCTTTCTTTATTTTTACTACCATATTGTGATAAACTTTAAGAGTATTTGTTACCGGATTGTACTGGAAAGGATAAAACGTGATTGTGCTGCCTCGGAAATCTCTGAATATATATGGTTTTCCCAGGTCGTACATTTTGCCGGGATAGTAATCGTCTTTTGAATAGACATCCGAAAAAGTATATGGTACTTCAGACAATTCAAGTTCTCGACCGATTAATCCTCTGGAAGAAATCAGGTCTAAACTGTATTCTGTTGATTCGGATTTTACAAGCTCGATTTTGTATTCAGATTTCTCATCAATAATGAGTGACCTGACTGCTTTAGGCAATTCAGGAGAACCTTTGGTCTGCATATAAGGATTTCTGCCCCAGTTAATCTTTTTATATGATTTTCCCTGATATTCAATATCTGTCAGATTAAAATCCCCAAATCTGCATTGTACAATAATTTCACTGTCATTCTCGCTTAATACAGATATATCTGATTCATAATCATTGATCCTGATAGTCTCCGCATGCAAATATAAGACTAACAGCATTAATGTCACTATTATAAGTTTCTTCATTCTTCCTCCATTAATACATAATATACTTGCATTTAGCAAAAACTTGTAAAGGAAAAAATGGTTTTTTTACAATATACTGTTTTGTTGGTCTTTGTAAAACTCAGTTAATAACTAAAAATTGCAGTAATAAATTAAATTGAGTTTAAACCGATTGTAAATCGGGATTGGCTTGTTTTTTCTGCAAAACATATTCCCGAGCAAGTTTCCATAGTGAGGATTTTTATTGTGGTTTCAAAAAGAAAAATAAACCTTAGCTATAGATTACCACCCGTATAATCGGAGCCAGAGGGTGAAACAGGCGGAACAAAAATCTTTGCTCCCTACTTTTGCTTCCCCCCCTGTCCACCCCTCTTGATGGAGCGGATTAACTATGCTGCAAAACTTCCAGTGCTTAGAAAAGCAAGCGTTATTAATAACATCCACCAAGGGTCTACCAAAAAAAAAGGCCGCCTGACGGCAGCCTTTTATGTATGTTAGATTGAGATTACTTCAGCATTATCATTTTGTTGATTTTTGAGAATGTGGAAGCTTTAATTTTGTAGAAATAAACACCTGAACCTACTGATTTATTTGTATCATCAGTACCATTCCAAACAACTGAGTTCTGTCCTGCATCGCGTTTTTCATTAAGGAGAGATTTTACTTTCTGACCTTTAATGTTGTAGATC
Organism: Cloacimonadales bacterium (SeqCode); assembly: GCA_942492065.1. Classification (GTDB taxonomy): domain Bacteria; phylum Cloacimonadota; class Cloacimonadia; order Cloacimonadales; family JAIOQZ01. The sequence goes on from CALODV010000013.1 coordinate 635,356, forward strand.
TCAATTTCTACGTCATCAGCTTTTGCAAGTGAGAATTTGATTGCTGTTGTAGGGTTGAATGGGTTAGGGTAGTTTCCGTATACTTCATCTTTGAACTGGTTGATGTTTTCATCATTACCAACAAAGTAAGCATCAACTGTAACTGTATTAGAAGTTCCAGATGTGTAGTCAGCATATACTTCATATGTGTTTGTTCCGTTAAGAGGAGCATCGTCTGTATATGTTGTAGCCTGAATACCTGAAGCAAGTTCTTCACCGTTTCTCATGATTGTGTAACCGGCGAATGCACGATCATTTCTGCTAGCTCCTGCAAGACCTTCGAGTGCTGCAGTCATGAACTCAACAACAGTATTTGTACCATCTTCTAATCCTGAGAGTGAACCAGCGAAGAAAATTGTATTTGATGTTTGAACAGCAATATCAAAATTTCCTCCGGAAATTACTGTAGCGAAAACAGTTCCATTTGCATTTGGCACTAATGTATCCATATCCTGAATATGTAAATTAACACCTTGATTAACAGAGAATCCATCTACATAAGATCCTGCTGCTCCAATAAGCGGAGCAGAAGCTGTAAGTGTGATATCATCTTGGACTGCACTTGCAACGCCAAGGTAATCGTAAGGGAAATCACCGGCACTGAATGCACCAAGACCAGAGAATCTGTCGTAGAGGTATTCTGGAGCAGAAAGGATTAACTTACCACCGTTATTAAGGTATGCAGCCAAATTAGTGTGATCATTATCAGATAATGATGCTCCATTTGTAAAGTTACTTCCAGTATCCCAGATTACAAGGTCATATGGAAGCATTGTAGCTGCATCAGGACCATCTGCGTCTGCAGCAGCAACATCATGAACTGAAAGGTTGATACCTAAGTTTCCAAATAAAGTTTGATATGCTGGAGCAACATCAACAAAGTTTGTATTATATGAACTTGCATCATCATCTACAAGAAGAACATTTTCAAATCCTTCTTGAACTGCAAACCATTCGAGATCAATTCCTGATCCGTTTACAGTAGCTGTCATATAGTCAAGAGCCATTCTGTCTTCTACAAGGCTTACAACTATAGTAACTGAATCAGATGTACAGTCGTAGTTCTCGATAGGGAATTCCATTGAGTGGTTATCAAGGCTAACTCTTACATCGTAGTGTGATCTCCATACTGCTGGGAATGTAATAGAGTTTCCTGCTGTTACGTTTGCTGAATAAGAGTGATCTCCGTCAACTTCTGAAAGAGTTACTTCTGCACCTGTTACAGGATCAAAAGAATCTGTGATTAATTCAACAGTAACCTGAGCATCCATATCAGCAGCAACCCAGTTTGAGATAGTTGCAGCAGAAGGAGCTGAAGTATAGTTAGCAACAACTGCATAGTAGTATAATCCACCAGGTAATGTACTGAATGTATCGTCAGTGTAAGAATCACCTGTTTCGTTATCTGAAAGCATTGTCCAGTTAGCAGGAGTATCCATGTCAGCTTCAGCGAATCTGTAAACACTGAAGTCTTCAAGGGATCTTGTCATAGCTGTAGCAACTTGAGGGCTTCCTGCGAAGTATGTATTATTATTTTCGATAAGTGTAATATTATTATCTACGTGAGCTGGAGCAGCTGCAAAGTCTGACCTGGTAGCACCATTATCCATACCATAAGCTCTCATGAGGAAATGGCCATAGAAACCTGATCCTGAAATATCAGATGGAGCAGCTGTAGCATCTGAGAAGTCATAAATTGCGTATTGTGTTCCTGCTGTGTAGTTAGTTTGATCATGATCGTCAAGAGCAAGAGCAACGAAACCAGCTGAGTAGTTAACTCCAACAAAGAAACCATTTGGAGCACTGACAACTTGTGGAAGTACATAAGTATTCCATTGTAAATCTGTGTTAGCTACTGCCGGTGATTGATATAACAAATCAGTTACATCAGGTACACCATTTGCATCAAGACCAAAAATACAAATTGATACTGAGGCATGAGGACCGCCATTATCAGTTAAATACCAGCTAACTTTGTATAAGTCAGCTTGATTATTGAAGGCTGTTCCCATTACTGAGTTAGCACTTGGAGTCTGGAAACCTAATTGTCCTGTAACGTTACCTGTATCATGAGCAAATTCGTCAAGGTACTGGATCCATTCAACTTCAACGTCTGAACCTTGTTGTGTAGCTGTAACAACTTCAGGAGCTGTAACATCTTCTGTAAGAGTTACGTCAAGTGTATGGTCTCCGGTTAATGTTACTGTGGATGTATAATCTTGATAACCGTCTTTAGTCATAACAACATTAAATAATTCGTTAGCAACAACATTAGAAATTGAGTAGTTACCAGAAGCATCAGTGGTTCCTGAGTAAGAGAAGTTTTCATTGTAAATCATGATTTCTACACCGTCAAGACCTGTACCGGTTGCATCGGAACCATCAACAACACCGGAAACGGTAAATGTTGTAGAAGCCTGCATGTTAATATCTACTTGAGTAACAGCACCGGCTGTAGCAACAACACCTGTTTGTGTCCATTGTGGGTAGCCGGGAAGGTCAGCAGTCATATCATAAGTTCCCGGAGTTTTGAATGTGAAAGCATAAAGACCTATAGCGTCCGGAGAAGTTGTTTTTGTTCCACATGTAACAACAACATTCTCTACGTTTTCAGTACCGCTTAATGTTACTGTACCGCCTACGATTGCTGCATCATAAATAGATACATCATCGAGACCTACGTAATATTGGTAATCTCCATAATATTTGAATCCAACATAAAAACTTTGGCCAACAAGCTGTGTTAAATCACCTGTAATTTTGTGCCAGTCTGTATCACCTGCGATGATTGCAGAAGCATCAATCCAACCAGTCCAGTTTTCAACGTCTGTTGTTGTACCAATAGCCATATAGAGTTCTTCAACACCAATTGAGATATATCTTTTTGCAAAGAATTCTAAAGTAGGATATGTCATGGTTGAAGGAAGTTGAATCATTGGTGTACGAGCGTATTGCACGTAAGGATTTGCTGTAGTATCAGGATTGTAAGATGAGAATCTCAAACAGTATGAACCATTAGGAGTAACATTGAAAGTTGTATCCTGAATGATTTCATTTGTAGGTTCCGGATAATAAAGATACCAGTCTGTTGGAGGGAATGTAGCCCCTTCAAAGTCTTCTGTCCAAGGGAAAGTCGTGATATCAAGACGTTCCTGATTATTGTCTGCATTACCTGTATTCACTGCTGATGCTATATCATCTGCAGAGAAAGAAAATGCAGGAGATGCCATTAAAGGCACTAATAAAAAAGCTGCGAGAGCTAATAAGAGTAATTTTTTACTCATAAGTAATCTCCTTTCTTGTTTTGTGAAATTTTGCATATTAAATTTATACATGTTATCATTGTTGTCAATTTTCAATTTATTTTTTTTTGTCCTTATCGTTGTAGAATCTGTAAACGTTCTCACCTTCTTTCTGCATACCAAGTTTTTCTCTCGCTATACGCTCCCATTCAAAAGGATCGTTTTTAAGCTTCTCATTCTTGTTTCTGAGGTTTTCGTTTTCACCGGCAATCCTCTCAGACTCGTTCTTGAGCTTCTTATAACGCATCTTGGATTTGAATACCTGGAGAAAACTAGCCTTGTCAAAAAAAGCAATATAAACTACACTGCAGATAATAATTATCTTTAAAAGCAAACCTTTTTTTTTCATTTACACCTATCTCATAAATTTCTTCGCACTGTTGTTTATGATTATCTCATAAAAAGCTTTGCAACCATGCTTTTACGTATATAAACTGCATGATGTGGACACATTTCATGACAACATAGACAATTTATACATTTTGAGAAATCAATCAAAGGTTTTTTCTCATTTTTGTCCAGAATCATCGCATCAACAGGACAACTTTCAACACAAACTCCGCACATACGGCATTGATCATTAAAGTCAGGATGATACCTGAATAGGAATCTGATGATCTTCTCCAGTGATTTTGGAAGTCTATTGAACAGAAGGCTCTTCCTGAGTACCTTCTTAATATCAACATCCCTGAATCTGAAGTCTCTGAATTCTTTGGCAACCAAAATGGTTTCGGGTTTTATTCTGTCAACTTCAAGAGCTTTCTGCAAGTATTCTACCTGTTTAAGTGAATATCCCATCATTCCTGCAGCAATGTAGTCTATTGCCGATGCTTTTTCTCCACCGAACAGAACTCCAAAGTCTCTTCTTGTTCCGGCTGACGGTCCTTCTCCTTCCATTCCCCAGATTCCATCCAGGAGATTAAAAGCAATCTTTTCGGAAGCATAGTCATACAAAGCATGGAGGACTTCCGTAAACTGGAACGGTCTTGGATACTGTTTGTGATATGATGCCTTACTTAAGCCGGGAATCAGTCCGTACAAATTTTTTACGCAGCCGGTATACAGCATCAGACCGTGTGTCTTGTACTTAGCAAGGTTGATTAAAGCATCTGCCTCAAAGAACGGTTTCGTGATAATGAAGTCTATACCGAGATGTGATATCTGTCTGAAGCCTGATTTAGTGAAACATACGAATTCTACCGGATATTTCTCCTTGATAAATTCAATTCCGGTGGCTTTATAAATTGCAGATATTGGTGTAGTTCCTCCGGGACTGTCTCCAACCGTAACTGTTTTGCCCATTTCAAGCAGGATTTTCACGACAGCTTCTATAACAACAGGGTGGGTTGTAACTGCCTTCTCAGGTGCAAAAGGTCCCAGAAGATTCGGCTTCACCAAAATCTTCTGTTTTCCTGCAAGCTTATCTTTCAGTTCACCGTCCTCGAATATCTTTTTGACAGTACTATAAACTTCTTCCGGGTTATAATCTTTCTGTTTTGCTATTAATACATTCATGATTTCTCAGTTTATTTGTTTATACTAATGTTTATTAGTGTCAAGTATTAAGTATATCTTCTGAGTTTTTGTAAACTGTCTTCTCGGTTATTATACCTGTAATCAGCTCAAATGGAGTAACATCGAATGCAGGATTCTCGACTTTGCAGTCGGTAGGTGCAATTTGAGTTCCGCGCACAAACTTTACTTCTTCCGCATCTCTCTGCTCTATTTTTATTTCTGCACCGGTTTTGATTGATCTGTCAAATGTTGACTCCGGAGCTGCGATATAAAATGGTACATTAAAGTAGTTTGCCAGAACAGCAAGGTTGAATGTGCCGATTTTATTGGCTGAATCACCATTGGCAGCAATCCTGTCTGCACCTGTGACGATACAGTCGATATTTTTGTCTCTGATAATTGATCCGGTCATACCGTCAGTGATCAGTCTTGATTCAATTCCGGATTTCATCAGTTCCCACATGGTCAGACGAGATCCTTGTAGTAATGGTCTGGTTTCGCAGGCATAAACAATAATATCTCTGTTCTCTGCCAGAGCTCGAATAACCGCCAGAGCAGTTCCTTCGCCATAAGTAGCGAGAGAGCCTGTATTACATATAGTCAAGATGTTGATGGCGTTATCAGAAATCTCTTTCAGACCGTTAACACCCATCATAATTGATGCGTTTTTCTCGTATTCCATGAGCTTCAGAGCATAATCCCGAACAGTCTCTGTAAAGCAATCGGCATAATCACTGATAGCCAGCAGGACTTTAATTTCACCGGATGCCTTGAAGAGATTAACTGCAGTCGGTCTGCTTGCTTCAATCTCAGATATTGCCTGTTCCAGTTTTGCTTTCCAGTCAGGACTGTCTTTGAATTCTTCCGCTGCGAGGAAAATTCCCCAGGCAGCGGCGATGCCAATTGCCGGAGCTCCTCTGATTCGCAGTTTTTTGATTGCCCCGATCATTGTTCTGTAATCGGGAATACTGATATATTTTTCTTCAATTGGCAGTAATGTCTGATCGAGCAACGTAATTTTGTTATCTTTATATATAATTGATTCTATCATTTCACCCTTCCATCTGCCGGATGTCAGAAGTTATTACCGGCAAGTGTTAAATCTGTATTATCTGTCAGCAGGCTTTGCACGTGGCTGTATAGTTTATCCGAATTGATATGTACTGCTGTGTACGAATCTATTGAGTAAATTTCTTCTATTATAGAGTCCGGGATATGCTTGTTAATCAATGCTTTTTTAGCGAGATTGGATTTATCGACACTACAGTTTGTTATAATTCTGTCAGCAGATATGGCAAACAGGAGTTCTCTGTCATTCTTATCTGTTTTGAGAATTATCTTTTTTTGTGAATCCTCAGAAGAATCAAAGAACATTTTTTTCAGGTTCACAGCAGTCACAGCTTTTCCATCAAAGGCAAAAACACCGGAGATACAGTCTTTAATCCCTGCTATGGGTGTAATTGTCGTCCCTGAGACAATCTGATGAATTTTCTCGGTTTCCACTGCAAGTATACTGTTATGTACTTTGAAGACAACTAAGTTTTTCATGTTTTCTCCCGGATAGATTTTTCATGTTTTAAACAAGAAATAAGTCCTGCAAAGATTAAAAATTATCCAAGTTAAGAAAAGTACAGAGTGTTAAAAGTGTCAACAGATTGTGTGGAAATTAACAAGTTTAGAATTACAATAAAAAAACTGCCGGCAGAACCGGCAGTTGTGAAAAATATATTAGTTATTTGATTAACTACAGAATGCAGCCTGAGGGTGAGCAATGCAGAATGCTTCCATTGCTGCCTGAAGTTCCTCTTTAAGCTTGTCAATCAGCTCTTTTACAGTCATAATACTGTCTACCCTGAACGCATTAGCTCCGGCAAAGACAAATCCTTTGTCGAGAAGACCTTTCTGGGCGTTAGTAAGTGCATCTGCAATGCAGTATGGGGCTTTCATGAAGTTACAGGTTTTGAGGCATTTCCATGGACAGCCAAACGGCTTGTTTTTACCCGACTTAACGTCTTTCAGGAACTCGTTGGAAATTGCTCTACCCGGTAATCCGACAGGGCTTTTAATGATTGTGACATCTTCTTCTCTGCAATTGATGATTGCATTCTTGAATTCATCTGATGCATCACATTCTACAGTAGCAGCGAAACGCGTTCCCATCTGAACAGCTTTTGCTCCGAGGTTGATGAACTTCAGGATGTCTGCTCCAGTGTATACACCACCACCGGCTATGACAGGGATTTCCTTATCAAAGTCTGCTTCGAATGTCTTTATTATTTCAACTACTTCCGGAATAAGTTTCTCCAGTTTGAAGTCTTCATCTTCAATCTGTTCTAACTTGAATCCGAGATGACCGCCTGCCAAAGGACCTTCCACCACGACAGCGTCCGGGATATAATTATATTTCTTCTTCCATGTATTGAAAATCAGTTTGGTAGCTCTTGCTGATGAAACTATAGGTACAATCTTCGTCTTTGATTTCTTAAGTTCATCTATTGTGAAGTTACCTGGAGTTTTAAGAAGCAGCCCTGCTCCCACAAAAACAATGTCAGCTTCTTCTTCTACAGAAACCCTGATCTGGTCATCAAAATCAGTAAGCGCCATCATAATGTTAACCCCGATAATACCGTCTGTGTTTTCTTTAGCTTTTCTGATTTCCTGTCTGAGAACTCGCAGATTTGCCTCCTTGGAGTTCGTTACAAAGTCAGGTTCATCGTAGCCTATACCTACAGATGATATTACACCGATTCCACCCTGGTTTGCTACTGCAGAGGCCAGTCTTGATAACGACACTCTTACACCCATTCCGCCTTGTACTATTGGAGTTTTTATATCTAAATTCCCAATTTTAAATGACAATTTGTTAAGCATTATTGTCTCCTTTCAGAATATCTGGATATTTTTTTTGAATTATAGAGGCTACGGCAGAATATGTAGGAAATATATATCGTTCAGAATACTTTTCCAGCAGAGTTTCGCCAGACTCGGTAAGTGTGTAATATTTTCTGTCAGGTCCTTTAGGAGACTTCTTACTAAAAGCCTGCACGATTCCTTTCTTTGTAAACTTTTTCAATATCTGATATATGCTGCTTTCCTGAAAAGTCATATTTCCTGATAACTCATCCAACCGCTGTCGAATTTCATATCCATACATTTCTTTTTCACTCAGTAACACTAAAACCATATAAGGAGTGAACCCTTTTCTATGTTTCTTCTCCCATGATTTTAGCAGATTTTCAACATTCTTACTCATATTTCCTCTATAGTATTAAAAAACTATAGCAAAAATATCTTATAGCGCAAAAAATGTCAATGAATGATTCTGAATTCATTGAAAATGTCAGGATTTTGAACATGGATGTAATCAATATTCAGTCCTATGAGTTCCTGTATACCAACTATTTAAATTATTAGCTTAAGATTTTATTGACAGTATTGCAGCTTTCAATATTAGTCATACTGTCCGCACAAACAAGTGCGTGCATTAAGAGCTTTGCAAGATAAAATATAGCTTTGAGCTTGTTTAAGCTTTAATAATTTATAGAAAGATGGAGTGAAGAATGTATAAACTTAATGTTAAATCACACTTCTCAGCTGCTCATCAGCTGAACGGATACAATGGGGCATGCAAAAACATGCATGGACATAACTGGAAGGTTCGTATTTGTATACTTTGCGAGAAAACAGACGAAATCGGTCTTACAATAGATTTTAAAGAAGTAAAAATTGTTCTGGACAGAGTAATTTCTGAGCTTGATCACACAAACCTGAATGAGCATGGATATTTTCAGGATAAAAATCCTACATCCGAAAACATAGCCTGTTTTATCTATAAAAGATTCCAGAATGAACTGAAAAACGATTGCTGCCGCATACATGAAGTGGAAGTATGTGAATCTGACAATACCTCTATGACATATTTCGAGTAGTTATGTTCAGAGTAGTTGAATCAAGTTTCGTCAAGAGTGCAGTAAAGCCTAAGGATTATCCTGATACGCAGTTTCAGGAAGTTGCTTTCGCAGGTAAATCAAATGTTGGTAAATCCTCTTTGATCAATACTCTGCTGAACAGGAAGCTTCTTGCAAAAATCAGTGGTAAACCAGGTAAGACACGTCTGCTTAACTTTTTTGAGATTCGGGGTAAGAAAAAGATGGAGTCCAGCGGGGAAGAGCTTGATGCTTTTTTTCAGATTGTGGATTTACCCGGGTACGGTTATGCGAAAGTGAGTAAGTCAGAACGTGAATCCTGGAAAAAAATGATAATGACTTTTCTTACACAGAGGATTCAATTACGTCTGGTTGTGCTTCTGGTTGATATACGTCACAAGGCTGATCCTAAAGACAGGCTGATGATGGAAATGCTGCAGGAAGCAGGGATAAAATTCATTCTGGTAGCAACAAAGTCAGATAAGATAAAAGGTAGTAAAGCCCTTGCTGCGGCTAAAAAGTTAAAAGCTGAGTTTGGGGTTGACGTACCAATCTTCCCGGTATCTTCGTTAAAGAAAAAAGGGATGGATAAGCTCTTGAACACAATCGAAGATATACTATTTTAAGGGCTTTCAGTAAAGTTAAACCAGACTATAGGCAAACTTACTGAAAATATCCTTATCAAACTTACCTAGATCAACATCTTTTTTGAGTAGGTAGAGAGCTTTTAAAGGATCCATGGCGGACCTATATGGTCTGTCATCGTTCGTTATAGCCTCGTAGCAGTCTATTATCGATATGATTTTCCCTGCCAGATCAAGCTTTGTGATTCTGTTAGGGTAACCCGAACCATCGAGTTTTTCATGGTGCTGAATTGCTCCTGATAAAACAATGGAGTTGTTGAAACCTGAGCGTTTCAAGATGTTGTAACCTGCCAGAGGGTGGTTTCTTATAACCGCGAATTCGTCATCGGTCAGCTTTCTTTTAGCATTCAGGATTTCGTTAGGTATGGTGGTTTTTCCTAAGTCATGGAGTAGTGCGGATAGACCAAGATTCTTGATCAGATCTGATTCGTAACCGCAATACTCGGCAAAGGCAATAGTCAGCGCCATAACGTTTACTGAATGCAGACCTGTTGTGTAGTCACTGTATGAAATAGCTGCAAGAGAGTTGAGGACTTTCGGTTCCTGTGAGTATCCACCGATCATTATATCTACAGTATCTCTTACACCGTGTAAAGTTCCTGCTCTGGGTTCAGACAGAGTTTCTTCAACAACATTTACAAGGGTTGCTTTAACTTCTTTGATGTTACCGGTAGCAATATTGGATTTCAACTCCTGATTATAGACTTTCTGCATCTCAATTATTGCTTTTTCTTTATCTTCTGCTTTGATGTACAATTTGGGATGAAGTTCAGTATTAATTCTGACCTGATCCAGCATTTTACCTTCCGGTTTATAAAGCTGATACTCATTAGCATCGGTTTTATAGTACAAAGCAGTGAGCTTGTACTTTGTCATAGCTGATTTTCTGACCTGAATCCATTTTTTGTCGTCCATATCCACCTTCTGTTCGAGAAACATGCATTTTTCATTGGTATTGCGCAATATCGGCATAGGAAACTGATTCTGTATTATTGCAAACTTCTCTATATCTATAAAATAGTTCACTATGTTATTTCGTCAACTAATTAGAGAAAAACCTTTCATATTGTTTAATATCAGGACATGATTTGAGTAAAAAAGAATTTTTCTCTTTACAAAATTGTGATCATCATTCACTTTTTTATCATAAGAAACAATGTTTGATTACTATAATCAGACACTGACAATAACAAAGTATTTTATAAAGAGGTGTACTATGATACTTTTACCAATTGTTGCTTACGGTCTTTCAATCGTCATGGCTGTTGTTTTGCACTGGGTCAGCTATTTTATCGGTCTTGTGTTCGGGTTTCCTGTTACTGCTGCAATAAGGTATGCAACAGGGAATATGGACAGTAAATCATTTGACTCTGTTTTTATCCGTTTCACAACCAATATCATCGAATCATTTCTAGTGACAGCAGTTGCCATAATGATTTTTCATTTTTTCATGCAGTATACGCCGTTAATGCTGTTTATCTTCCTGTTTACTACTAAGTTGTTTTTAGTATACATTAGTTGGAAAAGGACGGAAATAGAAGTAAATTATTTGGTTGAAGACTTGACATTTATGCTGGTGTATGGCGGGATGTTCGCATGCTATATACTCGTGTTTTTCTTAAATAATATTACAACAGCCACTTGGGCGCCGAATATATAATGGAGGTTTAATGAAACAAAGTTTATTTTTTCTGGTCATTGTTCTTGTTCTTGTCAGCGGATGTATGAAAGGTGTCAAGAATCTGGAATATCACATGGCAATTCAGGACAAAGCAAAACCTGAGGCCGCAGACTCTCTGATTAACGCATACAAAGGCATCTATGATGCAAGTCCTGACTCACCGGAAGCTGAATTTCTTTACATCAGGACCTTGAGTACTGAGCAGGCATTAGAAAAGATAAACAGTTTCTTAAGCAAACATGAAGATTTTGAACCGGCATATGTACTGAAAGCTGAACTTCTCATAAAGCTTGGCAAGTATGATGATGCTCTGGAAGCAACCAGAAAAGCTCAGATGCAGAATGAAATGGATTGGAGATCATACTACTTCAAGGCTGTTGCGCATGATTCTCTTAATCAGTTTCTTGAGTCCGAGCAGTCGTTCAGTGAGGCTTTGATGAAAGTATCACAGGATGATGACTTCCATGCTAATCAGATCATTAACAGCACTAAACGAATGAAAGCCCGAAAGTTGGTAGTTATTAAAGAACAACAGAGAAAACTGGCTATCAGAAAAGATAAAGCTGAGAAAATTATTATTGAACGCAACAGTATGTTTAATCCTGTCGGAACCTGGAAAGGCATGTCTAAACTGGGTGGGATAACTCTTGTTATCCAGAATGATGCTTACTACACACTTTCTTATGATGACGGTTCCATGCATATCAGAGGGAACTGGGAACAGACAGACAGGGATCGAATAAAGCTTTCTCATGGCAGCGGAGTTCTTAAAAGAAATACAATGACTCTGAACTACGGTAAAGAATTCATTAAAATGAAAAGGAGTAGTTAGTACTGAATAAAGTCTATTTATTTATTTAGTTTTGGAACTAAATATGCATATATGATTATTAAAAATTTGTATCTGATATAGGGGTATGTCAGTCGCAAATAAGGGGGATAATGATGACTATGTCTAAAAAAACTGCATTTGCTTTAGTTTTTATTGTGTTGTTTATTGTCAATATTGCTGCATTCACAAGTGATATCGAAGTAAACCTTTTTAACACACAAACGTTACCTTTGCCAACAGGCATAACAGAACTTTCAACAACAAACGGTTATTCAAGCAGCGTCCAAATAACTGGGTCTAATAATTATTTTCAAATCAGAATAGTTTCAAAATTATTGTTGAAGTTATTCTGATTTTTATTTGTATTTCATTTTCTGAAAGTGAAACCATATTTGCAAGAACTTTTTTGCATTGTTAATTGCACCAAAGCCATCTATGTTTTTCAGTTTTCTTTCAAGTTGTCTATTTCTATTTTCAATCATATTGGTATTGGATATTAACATTTCATCTTCATAGAATGCAGTTAATTTACTATAATGTTTTGTTATGGAACGAATAAATCGCTTATGATAATCTGCTTTGAAGAAAGGTATGAAGTGATTAAATAGTAGATACCAAAATTCCGATTCACTTCTGTCCGGTGCTCTTAACATATTGCGTATAAGTCCTTTCATAAATCGATTTCTTATGAAATATTGACTGCGTTTGCTTCTGGGTAAGAACATACTTACATACCTTAGATAGTGTACAATGCATATCTGGTGCAAGGCTTCAGGGAATAACTGTTCTATTGGCTTAATGAAGCACCTTCCTTTACCAAAGTCACTGATAATTCCCTTAATTTCAGATGGATAGATTCTTTTTAACATTTTGAGAAAAGTATTAGTTGCTTCAGTATCTTCCCTGCGATAGAGTCCATAACATATTGGTTCATTTGTGTGTGCATCAGATGCATGCAGCAAGCAATAGGCGGTTCCCGCAATTGTTGGAAATTTACCGTCAAACTGAATGTATCCACTTGTTTTCTGATACATAGGCAACTTGTTTATTGATGAAAATTTAGCACTGTTTTCTATGATCCAATTGCATATACTACTTTTACTAACGTTGTATCTTTGCCCTGTCTCAGAAAGAGAACTTTTTGTTAATACGTAATCAAGTATCACTTTCTCTTTAAGATCGCTGGAAAATGATTTCCGTTTATTATAACCTTGTGATGTAAAACTATGCTGACAATCGTTACAATAGTATCGTTGCAGTTTACTATGTGTTTTACCTCGTATTGTACTAATAATCCTAGTTGTAAAACCTTTCTTTTTTGTGTTCAAACTTTCACAAAGAGGACATCGTTTTTTTTCTTTATCCGCATGACATACGAATAATCTAATGTAACTCTTTTTGTCAAAACTAATTAGGGTCTCCTCCAGACCCAGTTATTTGAACGCACCCGTTATTCAAGAATTATTGCAGATCGTTATAACAATCATCTTCTAGTGATTTTTCTTAACTATAACAGGGTGTTCGTATACGAAAACTCTAATGATACCTGGAGTATCCTGCAGGAATTGTTACCTGCTGATACTACAGATGTCAGTGACTTCGGGAATTCTATCAGCATAACTGAGAACAAAATAGCTGTTGGAGCAAAGCGCTCTCAGTTTCACGCATTTATTTACGCGTTTGATGGAACACAGTATAGTGAGAGTCAAAGATTATCAGTAGATCCGGATGTATATTCAGATTTTTGGGCTTACTGGCATGCATTTACATTGGAGTTACAGTCAGACAATCTTATTATTGGTTGCGATGGGGTAAATATGTGTACATACTTTTTAACACTTTTTTACAAGAATGTTAACAACAGCTATCAGCTCCAGAGTTATGATGAAGATACTGCCTGCAGAAATATAAGCGCAGAAAATGATATTGCTGTTCTTTCCGGAAAATGGCACGGAGACGAGCCTGGACCGGGAGAATATAGATCAGGCGCGTATAGCTATAACGGATCTATCTGGGAACCAGACAATACATTTTCAGATGGTGCTTCCATGGAAAATATAGACTGGTACTCCAACATCAGGAATAGCAGAGTTGTTGGAATTGAGGGGACAGACTTACATTTGCTTGAGAATAATGGTACAGACTGGAGCAAACTCTCATCAGTTTCAGTTTCTGAAGGTTTACTGAGTTCGATTTTGCCTCATAAAATTCAATTGAATGCAAACAGTATTATGTCTGGTGATCTTAACAGCAGGATTTTTTTAACATACTCTCTAAAAGATACAACCTTGACTCAGCATTGCTTAATCCAGACTGCAGATGATGAACGTGTTCTTCCACTGGATAATTCATTCATTTGTCACACTGGAGATTCATTGACTATCCAGACCATACCTTTACTTTCGGCAAATTTTATTGCAGAGACAATACCTATAGAATCCCGTTATGGGTTTAGATTACAGAATGCCTCTATTGGCGATTATTCTATTGAATGGGACTTTGACAATGATGGATCAATTGATTCATACCAGCAAAATCCTGTATTTGAAATGGTTAATACTGATGAAATGGATGTATGTCTGACCGTCTACGATGAAACAGGCAATGATAGTCACTCTATAGTGAAAACTATTACTCTGGATTGTGAAATTATTGGAGACTATGCCAGAATGGATTTCTATGACTGGCTTAGTACAGCAAATGGAGATGTAGGATATTTCAATTTTGCTAAGAGAATTAATGCAAATTCTGACATTATTGCGGCTGCTTATGACTGGAACAGTGATATGGGTAGTGGTGAAGGTTTAAAAATCTTCAGCAAAGCAAACAATTGGAGCCCAATTGATGCCGATATTCTGCCTTTATTTGAAAATAATCAAGTTACAACAGTTATAAGCGAATCGAAAATTGTTATTCAGGAGCAGGGATTTGGCTTCAGAAACACTTATCTCGAGTCTTCAGAAAATGGTTTGATTGAACTTTGTACCGAACAACCGGAACCTTATTTCAACCATCGTATTATTTATAGTGATATTACTGATAATTATTCCATTTCATTTCTTAATGATTATGGAATTAATACGCTGTTATTCTGGGGAGAATGGCAGGATTCTTTATTCGTTGAGACCCAGCAGACAACTTTGAATGGCAGATTCAGGGATGCAAAAATAAATGATAATTATTGTGTTATTTCTGTTGGAGACTCACTGCATGTGTTTGAGAGATCAGGAAACACATGGGAACGTCAACAATCATTCTCAAATCTGGAGTTCCTTCCTCAGAATTCTCTGGGTGGTTCTCTGGGCTGCAAAATAGTTGATAACGATAATGAGTTTGTTGTTATTCAGTATGTTGATTCCTTGGTCAGTGTAGAAAATCTCGAGATTGACAGAAATATTAATTTGCTATTTTTCAATAAAACAAGTGGTGCTTGGGCTTTGGAAGGAGATATAACTATTGCAACTACAGATGATTCAACTCAACCATGGGATGTAGGATTTGATCTTGAAAATAATTACCTGGCTCATCAAAATCCTGATGAAGATGTTGTTAGGCTATACTATCGCACAAATAATGAATGGGAACTTATTGAGGAACTTACAAATCCCGAACAGCCATTTGATTCCGGTTTTGGCAATCAGATTGTTATTACAGATGAAGATATTCTAATTTCTGCACCGACTCAGCAATTGTATGATTCACAGGGAGCTCTCTATGTATTTCCTCTTGACCGACTCTATGTGAGCAATGACGACAACGAAGTATCTGCACCAGATCTGGAAGGCTGTCTGGCAAACTACCCCAATCCCTTTAACCCAAGTACAACATTTGCCTATTCTATACCTGAAAGCGGAGATGTTGAGATTGCTGTATATAATCTCAAGGGTCAGAAAGTGACTTCACTCGTGAATGATCACTTAGATCAGGGGAGTCACAGAATACTCTGGGAAGGAAAAGACAGCAACAACAAGAATGTCAGTTCCGGTGTGTATTTCTACCAGTTGAAACTTAACGGAAAAGCACTTAAAACTAGTAAATGCGTGTTGTTGAAGTAGTTTTTGCTTTTGTATAAGTTTTTAACTTTTTAACATATTTAAGCCTGTGGAACTTTCTGCAGGCTTTCCTTTATTATAAATAATTTGACATCAATACAATACGATAGAATCTTGTCGCATAAATATTAAAGGAGTTCAAAATATCCGGAGCTGTTCAGGAGGGTCCTGAACTAAGTCGGAGCCGTAAATAATCTGAAAAACTTATATCACGAAAACAAAAACAACGCCTGGAGTTGGATTGTTTTATCTGTGCATTTGATTTCTCATGCGCTGAGTATGTATCAGTTTGTTTATGGTTTAAAAATGAGTTTCCCATATATCCTCTATATATCAATTCTGATAAAACAATCCCTCCGAAACAGCAGGAGGAAAAAATGCTGATTAATCGTGAGCAACGGGAAACACTGAATGAACTCTTTGACAAGCTTAAATTAAACAACAAATCAGGAAAAGATAAGGATGCCAAGATTGAGCAGATTATTGCCTATCTTGAAATAATCCACTCATTTACCGGAAAATACTCTAAAAAGAAGACGCTTGTACTGATTGAGAGCTGTGCGGGAAACTGCTATTTGAGTATGCTTGTTGCCTATTTCTACAAGTATATTGATCCGAGAAGAGTGGAGATTCATTGTGTAGATATTAACGGTAAGTTGATGAGTAAAGCTGCTGAGACAGCATATAGCTTCGGACTAGATATGCATTTCTATAGAAAAGATGTGCAAAACTTTCATCTTGATTCCGGAGTACACGCTGTATATTCCCTGCATGCCTGTGACACTGCAACAGACAAGACCCTGCATCTGGGTGTAAAAGTAAATGCAAAACTGATTTTGTCTGTATCATGTTGTCAGCACACAATAAAGAAAGAATTCAGGCAGAAAAAACTGAAAAGTATAACAAAACACAGCATATTTAAAGACCGATTTATCTATATGCTGGGGGATTCTCTGAGAAGTCTGCTTATGGAAATGAATGGATATAAGACGAATATCTTTGAGTTCGTCTCTTCGAGATATACAGACAAAAATGTCATGCTGAGAGCTCAGAGATCAAACCTTATAGCAAAAGATGAAGCTGTAAGTGAGTACAAAATGCTGACCAGTGATTTCGCTCTGAAACCGGTTCTGGAGAAATATCTGGCGATAAAATAATTCTAAAAAAAAGAGCAGGGGAAGTCAAATTCCTCTGCTCATATAAAAATTGTGCAGCTTAAATACTTTCTTTGTTAAGCAGATATTGTGATAATTCTCCAAAAGTACTGAAGATTGACTCTTCAGAAACAACATCTGGGATAAAGCTGTTTCTCTTCAAAAGAAAAGATGGTTGTTCCTGAAGGGCAGTCATGTAAACTGATATTCCTGCTTCCATCATTTCTTTGATAACTTCTTCCAGAGCATATAAACCGGACTGATCTATAAATGGAACTCTCTCCATCCTGAAGATAATAATTTTAGCGTCTTCGGGAATATGATTAATCCTGTCCATAATCTTATTGGCTGAGCCAAAGAAAATAGGACCGACAAATCTTTTTATGTAAATATCATGGTGTTCTTTGGAAAAAAGTTCTTTCTCATCATCCAGAATATTTTCTTCGTCACGTTTATGTACTTTTACCAGAGCAAGCCTTTCCTCTGTCATGTCACTGACTCTTTTCATGAAGATAATAGAGGTTATCACCATACCAACACCAACTGCTTCGAGAAGATCGATAAAGACAGTTATAAACAGAACTAGCAGCAGTACAAAAGAATCTGATTTTGTAACTTTGAGCAGGCTTTTCAGTCCTTTAAAGTCAATAATTCCTATCCCTACTGTTATGAGTACACCAGCCAGGGCTGAAAGCGGGATGAAAGCAACATACTTGCTCAGTCCAAGAATTATCAATAAAAGGAGCAGACTGTGAACTACTCCTGATAATCTGGTTCTACCACCTGATTTAATATTCACAACTGTTCTCATTGTCGCACCGGCTCCAGGGATTCCTCCGAACAGCGATGCTATTGCATTTCCTATACCCTGTCCAATCAACTCTTTATTACTGTTATGTTTTGTTCTGGTAATATTATCAGCAACAATAGAGGTAAGGAGCGAATCGATTGTTCCCAGAGCAGCAAGAGTAAATGCCGGAGCAAAAACCATTTTCAGGTCAGATAATTTGATTCCCATAAGGTTATGCCCCTTGAACTTTGGAAATCCGGAGTGCATTTCTCCTATTAATGGAGTATCAAGGGAGAAGAAAACGCAGGCAAGTGATGCCAGAAATAGAGCAACCAACGTACTTGGTATAGTTTTTGTGACTAAAGGGAAAGTGTATATAACAATAATTGTAGATAAACCTACAAGCAGTGATGTAAAGTTTATATGTACTATCACGCCAGGTAGATTTGTTATAATATCAATAATCTTTTGGGGAGAGGTAAACCCCATAATCGGATCAATCTGAAGTAAAATAATAATAATTCCGATTCCGCTCATAAATCCGGACAGGACAGGGTATGGAATGTACTTCACATATTTACCGATTTTCATTATTCCAAATAATATCTGAAAAATTCCACTCATAAAGAAAGTTAAAATAATAATTCCCCAGCTGTTATCAATTCCTCCGAATCTAGCAATAGCAACTGATACAACTGTTGCAGAAAGCACTGTCATTGGACCTGTAGGTCCGCTGATCTGTGTGTTTGTTCCACCGAACAAAGCAGCAAATAATCCCAGAATCATTGCTCCATACAAACCGGCACTGGCACCCAGACCAGATTGGACTCCAAACGCCAGAGCCAGAGGTAAAGCAACTATCCCTGCTGTGATTCCGCCCAGAACATCTTCTTTGATACGTACAATATTCACGTAATTACTCCTATACTACTCTCTAAAATCTTTGAAATATTGTGAATACAGAGATTGCTTAATGAAAATAATATTTAATAATGTAAATCATTTATTAACAGTGTATTCAAAACATTCAGAGTGACATAACGGTCATGTTGTGCATATTTGTCAAATGAAATCGAATATATGGGTAATCAGTAAATTAATGATGATTTTTGACCTTTCCCCCTAAACTTGAACCATTCTGAAGTTTAGTATTCTTTGACATATAAAAGCAATGATTTATAATATTTGCAAAGGAGTAAAGGATGCGAAAAAGATTTACAGAAGAACAGAAAATAAGAGTACTCAAAGAGCATGAAGCTGGCAGAAAAGTAAAAGATCTTATACGAGAGCACCAGATTTGCGAGCAGACATTTTATAAGTGGAAGAGCAAATACGGTGGAATGGAAGTAACTGACGCCAAAAGGATAAAGTCTCTTGAAGATGAGAACAGAAGGTTAAAGCGTCTTTTAGCAGAACGTGATCTTGAAGTCGATGCATTAAAGATAGTACTGTCAAAAAACTTCTAAAGCCCTGTCAACGTAAAGAAGTTGTCAGGGAGTTTAAAGAGATGGGAATGAGTGAAAGACGATCTTGCCGTATAACAAATTTTCATAGGAGTTCGTTCAGATATAAACCTGTAGATAAGACATCTGACAGAGTAATTTTATCTAAACTGAAGGAGCTTGCTCTGAAGCATGTCGCTTATGGTTTGCCCAGATTAACAGTTCTATTAAGAAGAGAACTGGGCAATGTAAACCATAAGCGTATAGAACGTATTTACAGACAGAACAATCTGCAAATACCTAAACGACCACGCAAGAAACGCTTGTATAGATCAGAATCATTACCTCCTGCCGAGTATCCAACTCAACGTTGGTCAATGGATTTTGTAGGAGATAGAACAGTAAAGGGACGTCCTTTCAGGATTTTCAATATAATGGATGATTTTTCAAGAGAACTTGTACTTCAAATTGTTGATACTTCAATTACAGGATCCAGATTAAATAGAGAACTAAGTAATTTGAAAGAATATCGTAATTTACCGGAAAATATAGTCTGTGACAATGGACCTGAATTCAGATCCAAAGCAATGTCTGAATTTTCACTAAAACATAATGTAAAACTGTGCTTCATCCCTCCGGGAGAACCACAGAAAAATGCTTTTGTGGAAAGTTTAAATGGTAAGTTCAGAAATGAATGTCTTAATCAATCGGAATTTCTAAATCTAAATCATGCAAGAAATGTAATAAATGAATGGAGAGAAAGTTATAACAACGAAAGACCTCATAGTTCTCTTAATATGATGTCTCCCAAAGAATATCTCTTGACTTATGAAAATGGAATCAAACAGAATAACTCGAACTTACTAAACTTAGACATGGTACAGAATATGGGGTAGGCTCATTTTCACTCATCAAAATAACGGTAAGTAGTGAGTGTTAGTCATTTAGGGGCTGGCTGAGGAAGCTGGAGAAAAAGCCCATAGAATTAACTACAGGCTGATTTATTGAGAAAGATTGTAAGATCAATTAAGCTCAGGAATAATCTTTTGAAGCATATCATCGCCTGCCAGCCATAAAGATTCATCATTTTCGACAAACAATCTCTTAACTTCATGGTCAATATCAATATTGCCAATATATTTTCCATCAATCGAGTACACTTCTATAATGCTTTGAATATTGCTATTCTTTTCCAGGTACTTTATGTCCTTTCCAAGCAAAACGTAAATATAGTCATCCGATACCGTGAAATGGTAATATTTCTCATTAGAAAGCATTCCTCTGTTACTGACTTTATTTTCTCCCGGATCAGAGTATCTCGCGTCATCAAACTCACTTTTCCACAATACTGATCCTTCTGTATTGCACTTCATCAGTTCTCCGGAAGCACAGAAAATAACGTAGAGAAAATCATCCTTATAGTCGAACCTGATCTGGTTAAACTGCACATATTCCTGAACATCATTAAAGGACTTATTCTTCTGCTTGAGCATCAATGTATCTGAAGCTGAGTTTATAATCAGTCTGTCGTCCGGACACATAACTGCAAAGAACTTCTCTTTCTCGCTCATTTCTATACCACTGTATCTCTCCTCAAACTGATCTGATCCAAGGAATTCGAGAGTCTCGGAAAAGTAATTCAAACGGGAAAGACCAAAGTCATATACATACAAAGTATCATTAATAAATTCAAGGTCAAATGGTTTTACAAAATCTCCCGGACCACTGCCTGAAACACCTGTACCGTTAAGAACATTTCCTGTTTTCTTATCGAAGCATCTAAGTTTTGGTTCAGGAAGATCTATGATATAGATATAATTCTCTGTGACTGCAATATCCAGAGGAATTCTGAACTGAGTCATATCATTTTTAAATTCCTTATCAATATTATAACCAATTTTACTGTTTGTCTTAGTACACCCCGTAATTACAACAAGTATTATAAGAAATCTGATGATAGTTTTCATCTGTTTACCTCCATTAATTGTCCGTTCTCCATTTCAAAAATCCGAAGATTCTCTATATTAGACAAATTGTGTTCCAAGCCTCTGTGACTTACAATAATAATTGTCTCATCTTTGTTAAATAAATCAATTATATGATTCATATTTCTCTTATTAAGATTAGAATCAGGTTCGTCAAAAAGTAGTATTGGAGAGTATATTTTATCCATTAGACTTACTTTATGAATCTGTCGTTCTCCACCTGAACCAACAATATCCCCTATTTTATATACTTCGGAATCTTGAAAATGGACTGTTGACACATTTCTAAGCATAAACATATTGGCATTTTTATCATCAATATATATTTCTCCACTATCTGGCTCAATTAATCCAGCCAAAATGTTTAATAGAGTCGTTTTACCAGACATATTGTTGCCAATGATTACAATCTTATCACCATATTTAATTTCAATATTTATCTTTCTCAATGCTAGACTTATTCCATTATAAGTATAACTGACATCCTTGAATTGGATAAGATTGAATTTGTTGGACTTATTTTCTTTGTGTTTTATATTCTTGTTGTTCAATGCATCAAACTCATTTTTTAATTCAAGAAATCCGGAAAGTCGGTTCAAACTAGGAAAACTACTTCTATATTGAAGGAAAAAACTTGAGAAGAAATTTAATGGCATCATTGTTCTAGATTGAATATTTGATACAAGCATTAATGTTCCAATACTCATGAAACCTTTAAAAATTTGATTAGCACCTATGCACAAAATAACGATACTAAATAACAAATTAACAAATAATATAATCTTAGAAACTATACTGTTAGTAATTGATAATTTATGTTGAGAAATACAAAAATGATCAATACTTTCTTCAAGATTTGAAGCTACTTTTTTTTCCATAAACATTGTTTTTATAAATGGTAATGATATAAATATTGATTTTATTTTGTTTATATTTTCAGAGAAAAGGAATCTCTGGTTTTCATTCATAGAAAGAAGTTTCTTGTTAAAGAGGACGCCAACAAAATAATATAATGGAATTCTGACTAATACAATTAATCCAATAATCCAGGAGTAATAAAACAAGACTGTTAGTAACAATAGTAGCCTAATCACTTCAGTTATGAAGCTAATTGATTGTTGGGCTATCATTTTAAATGACTCAATATCATTCATTATTCTAGATTCCAAATCCTTTTCCTCAATTAGATTACTTTGCTTATATAATTTGTCTGATGGAAAATACACTAGTGTTTCAATCAATTTCTTTCTTAAAAGTATTGAAAACTTATGATTAATCATTTTTGATTTCATATAATCATTCATGATATTAAGTATAAAGCTACATATAGATAGCAAAATGAATATAGTCAATAGTAGAAACATATCATCATATCTTTTTGATATGATGATATGATCCGTGAGTATTTTCATAAAGAAAGGAACAATAAATGAAAATATGCTAACTATTAAAGAGAGTACTAATGTTGTGTAGAATATTGTTCTATATTCTCTTATACATACCTTTAAAAGATTAATATTTTTTTTTAACATTGTTAACCAACTAAATTTTCTGCGATCCAACATTGAGGGTCTGCTTTATAGAAATCTCCATGAAGCCCATCTGATACAGCGTGGCAACCTCTACAAAACCTTTTGTATTTACATATGTTACAGCCTTCATACTTATCAAATTTTCTAAAGAAATTTGCTTTGTCTGAGCAGTAAATCTCTTCAAATGACTCTTCAAGTATGTTTCCAAGTTTACTGTTTACACGCATGCATGCAAATACATCTCCATTAGTACCTATGCAAAGGGAATCCTGATTAATATGACAACCATCATAAATTAATCTTGAATCAATATTATCCCCCCATAGACTCTCAAAACTCCAAACCCCTTTCTCAATTAGGAATGGCTTCCAAAGATGATCTTTGAAACCGAAGTGTGTTGAAAATCCCTTTTCTCTCATTTGCTGCACTTTATCGAACATTTTTTCAAGAAATAGTTTATATTCCGTAGGTGTGAAATTTTCAGTAAAATAGTTCTGATACTTTTCTGACTTATTAGGTACAACTCTTGAGTAAGTAAAAGAGGGAGCTCCTATATGACAAAGAAATTCGTATAACTTGGGAATCTCTTCTGAATTTAGCTTTGACACTGTTGACATAACTCTGGGTTGAATTTTAGTTTCATTTAATGCATTAATGGCATCAATAGAACAATCAAATGATCCCTTTCCTCTCCATTTGTCATGAGTATCCCTCATTCCGTCTAAAGAAATTTGATATGAGTTAATGTGATAACTTTCCAATAAATGAAGGTTTTCAATTACAAATTGTGGATTTCCTAAAACATAAATAGTTGATAAATCACCTTTCTTTCGATACTTTTCGTCAATGTATTCAAGTATTTGCTCAAATTTTGAAGATAGTAATGGATGACCTCCAGTTAACGCAAAAGTCGGCATAGCCTCTATTTTGTGGCAGAAAGTATAAATCTCGTCAACAATCTTATACATCTCTTCAATTTCCAATTCAGGATGCATGTGCATATCTGAAAAATGATCAGAATCTAAGTAACACTGTACACAATTCTGATTACACGATTTTGTGAAATGCCATTGGAATGAGAAACTATATTTGTGCTGTTTAACTCCATATAGTTTCATGTGCTTAGCTGCAGTGCTATGCTTACTAAATGGACCAGCAATAGAAATTATCCTTAAATTTTCCTCTGATACGATAATGCCAGTTTTGTGTTTGTTACTTTCTTCCAAAACTAAATCGAAAATATTTCTATTAGTTTCATCCTCAGTTTTTACAATATCACATAATGATATAAAAGTTCCAAGAGTTGGAAATATGTTGTAATATACTACATAGTACATGTTTTCTCCTTTTCAAGAAATGGAGGGTAACCCCTCCATTATGTTATACATTTTTTGTTGTCTGCCCATAACAATGAGCGAATGATGAAGCACTACTACTATGAGTTCCATAAACAGGTTGTGTACCTGAAGATGAAAAATTAGCATATTGTGACATGATTTCAGTAAGCATTTTTTCCTCCTGTTGTTTATTTTCAAGTATAAAACTTGAATCTCACTATTCTTTGTTTACATAAATCTAATAAAATGCATTGAGTAAAATAGTTTTCACCCGAACTACATAATACAATTATCAAAATATTTATGGGATAATGTCAAGAGTTTTTAGTGAAGTAAATTAAATTTATCGGTATCTATCAGATAGAATGCGAGGAAACATGGTTCATAGGACATCATTTCATCACATTAAATGTGGGACTAACATAAGCTTGATTACTTATTCAAGTATTGCTATTATATATTCCCCTGCATATTTTCTTCTTAACCTAACTATTCCACTCACTCCTCAATATTGAATAAATAAGTTGATCCTGCTTTTCCTCACCGAACCAGTAATGCTCTCTCATTCTGGCATCTACATTGAATCCGAGAAAGACACATTGGATTATCTATTCTTCAAGTTTTGATGAAAAATGAACTCTTCATTTTTTTACATAACTATAAAAAAATAAATTGACTTAAAGAACTTAATCTTAATAATTAATATTATAGTTATCTCATTTTCCAAACATGATTAATTTGAGGAGAGTATTAATGGTTTCAAAATATTTATCAAAACTTAATAAAGAGCAATATTTAGAGTTAACAATGAAGTTGATGAAAATACAAAATAATGTTTGTTATATCTGCCAGGAAGAGATTGATTTAGATTTGCATAACTCAAATATTGATCACATTATTCCATTAGCAAACAGAGGGAAAGACTCTGAAGAAAATTTTGCATTAACTCACGAACATTGCAATAAGTCAAAGCAAGATGCAAATTTGAAGATAGCAAGAATATTGCAATTATTGAGAAGAATTAAAACAAAAACATATGATACAGAAGGAATATCAGCGTCTTTGAAACATGTATTGGAGCACTTCGGTGGATCAAAGCATTGTTTAAAATTTAGGATAAATGAGGAGAATATTGAGTATTCATTAGAAAATATTGGTGATAATACTATCAGGAAATCTAAAATATTTTCTGACAAACTTTCTGGAGAGAAATATGCTTTTTTGGATTTACCAATACAGTATATATTTCATGATAGTATTATTAATCCTCGTGGAATTAACAATAGTATAAGTAAAATGATCAAGGAATTTGAGAAGGGTAATCCACAACTTCATCTTTCATTAGCTAGAATCGAAGATAATAAAGTTAAAATCTTCGATGGACAGCATAAAGCTGTAGCTCAAATTCTTTTAGGAGTTAATAGTTTAATGCTGAGAGTGTTCATAGAACCTAATATCGATCGTTTAACTGAAACAAATACTAATGCTGGTAGTACCTTACGACAAATTGCATTTGATAAATCTATCATGAGGCAGTTAAACAATACATTATACAATGAAAGGATAAAGAAATATCAAATTGATCATAACCTTAACGAAAATGATTATGGTTTTTCAGAGCAGAAACTTGTAAACTATTTTAAAGGAGATAATGCAAATATAAAGAAGTACATAATTGACAGTATTAAGCATTCAATTACATGGCATAAGGATAATAAACTAAAAGACTATATTGGTTTCGAAGGTAAAGTGAAGGAACTGCCAATATCCCATAGTGCTTTTGATAAAACATTTATGAGTATGTTCGTTAATTACAAAGTTATACTTGATACTCCAATAGATTATCGATCTGATGAAGGCTTGAACCCAAGAGAAGTGGAAATCGAGCAGATTGTTGCCCTCCTAAATATTATTGCTGAGGAAATATATGTTGGTAAATTCAAACCAGAGATAGGTGTAAACAGAATAGAACAGAAGATAATTAAAGGGAATGATAAAGATATTACTGATGATCATATTGCAGCTTATAGATTGAGTAAGGAAGAAATACTCTATAATTGGTTAATATACTTAAAAAAAGCAATTGAGAATTATTTTTCGAATACAGGTAAAATATATGACAGTAACAAGCTATTTCAAACTAAGTTTGATGATCAACTTTGGGTCAATATTAGGAATTTCATAATTAGTCTTAAGCTTCTACCATTGTGGAAAGACAAAAGTATGGCAAATACTGTTTTTACGGGAAAGAAAAACTATGAGTTTTGGAAAGTTATTTTTGAAACAGGCAAAAGCTTAGACAATGCTCAAATTTTAGTTAAACCATTGAATTATATTGAAATGATTAAGCCAATTGATATCGACATTATATAAAAAATAGATTTTATATTCATATCAAATCTACAAATGTAGTTTAACAAATTTCCGAGCAGGAGAGATTTTTCTCCTGCTCAAATAATTATTATCTTTCACTCCACTCACTCCTCAATATTGAATAAATAAGCTGATCCTGCTTTTTCTCTCCGAACCAGTAATGTTCTCTCATTCTGGCATCTACTTTGAATCCGAACTTATGAAGCAGCTTGTTGGAGGCTGTATTTCCTTCGGCAGTTTCTGCTATTATTTTGTTCAGTTTCATTTCTTCGTCAGAAAAGAACTCATTCAGAAGAGTCTCCATCATTGCTGATCCAAAACCTTTCCCTCGGAACTCGGGTGGAAAATAGTAGCCGACTTCCAATGATTTGTTTCTTGTGTTGTAATCAAAAGCCTGGAGTCTGCCTACTGCCTGTTCTGTTTCGGAATCAACAATAATATAGTTGTCCATTTGTCCGCTGAGAATATTCCTTGCCATTAGCGGATAAAACCTTTCGAAAGTCATATGCTTTTCATATTCATTATCGATTTCATCACAGCTATAAAGGTCTTTTCTTTTCTCAGCGATATTCCATTTGTAGATAGATCTGATATGTTCGATGTCGTCTTTAGTCAATTTGATAAGTTTCACACTCATAAAATACTTCCTTTTCCTTGATAGAGCAATTTATGGGAGTTTTGAGATAGGAATCAAGTTTTTTATTAACTTCATTTTCATTATATGCCTAAAGAAAACGAAGCAAAAGAAAAGAGTGAAGACACTATCAGTCAAAACTTCAGTATTATCGAAAAACAGTACTGCATTTTACTTAGCGTATGGTGCTTATAAACAAAACTCTTCTGTAGATGAGACTTTTTGTTAGTATGTGTAACATGATGCTATAGATAGTGTTAACTTAAATAATTAAACCTTATTACAATAAAGCATAAATTATCCTGCAGTTTTTTGAACGGTGCCAAGTGTGATCTTTCAGCAGATCAGTAGAAAGCACCTTTTCTATATGTATTTTCAGCGAGTCGAAATCATAATTTTACTTTTATCCAATTTCTATAGAATTACCCACTGACTTTGATTTAGTAAGTCCTACCTGTCACCGTTGAAGTAGCAGATTTCCATCACCATACTATTGGTTGTTAAGGATTTTCTTATAGATACTTTTCTAAAATTATTTTATAGACAAAAACACAGAGCTTTTTTTTATTATGGAAATCAAATTATCTGAGAGGTGAATTATGAAGACTATTGTAGAATCAATTAATATACCTGAAGGTGCAAATATAATCTTCGGAATGTCTCACTTTATCAAGACTGCCGAGGACCTTTATGAAGCTATAATCAACGTTAATCCCGGGATTGAGTTTGGCGTGGCGTTCAACGAAGCATCCGGCCCATGCCTTGTGCGCGTTGAAGGTAATGACGATGAACTGAAGAAGATTGCTGCTGACAATATGCTGAGACTGGGCTGTGGTCATACATTTCTGATAATTCTTGGGAACGCCTTCCCTATAAATGTTATGCCGTCTGTTAAAGCCTGCCGTGAGGTTGTGAATATCTTCTGTGCAACAGCTAATCCGGTTCAGGTAATTATTGCGGAAACTGATCAGGGTCGCGGTGTCATGGGAGTAATCGACGGATTTACCCAAAAGGGAATCGAAACGGACGAAGATATCAAAAAACGCAAAGAGTTTCTGCGTATGATAGGCTATAAGAGATAATGCGAGCATTTACTGCTTTTAATCTGCCTGATGAGATGAAAGAAAGCCTCTCAGGCGTAATAAATAACCTCAGATCAGTCTGTGGAAACAGCGTTAAATGGGTAGAGGATGAGAATCTGCATATTACCCTGCTTTTTCTGGGGGATATTCCTCCTTCGGCAGTCAAGGATATTGATTACTATATGAATGATCTGTTAACCGGTTTCGGCAGCTTTGAGGTGAAAAATCCTGTTATTGAGGTCATGCCCGGGAAAAATCCGAGAATAATCTGGGTACGTTTTGAAATAAACCGGGAAGAGGTAAAAGCTTTGCCAAAGCGCTTGAGAAACAGACTGGATTTTCTTGATATAGAGAATAAGAAATTTAAAATGCATGTTACACTCGGAAGAGTAAAAAAAACATTGAATAATCAGATGGTTCAACATATTTTGACATCGGAAATCAAACCGGATAAATGCCAGATTGAAGAAGCTGCTCTCTATAAAAGCATCTTAAGACCGCAGGGACCGGTATACGAAACAATAAAACAATACGAACTTTGATATTGATAATTCGGAGGAATAATGGCTGATAAGACTAAAGATGCTGCTTTAAAAAACACAATATCTCAACTTGAGAAAAAATATGGTGTCGGTGCAATAATGAGAATGGGCGACAAACCCAAACTCACTGTTGATGTAATCCCGACAGGTGCTTTAAACCTGGATGCTGCTCTGGGAATCGGTGGAATCCCTAAGGGTAGAATTACCGAAATTTACGGTGCAGAAGCATCCGGTAAAACAACACTTTCTCTGCATATTGCAGCGGAAGCACAAAAACTCGGCGGAACAATAGCATTTATTGATGCTGAACACGCTCTTGATCCTATTTACGCCAAAAAACTTGGTGTAGATACTGACAGTATGCTGATCTCTCAACCTGACGGAGGGGAACAGGCTCTGGAAATTGTAGAAGCACTTGTCCGCAGTAATGCAATTGATCTGATTGTAGTTGACTCTGTTGCTGCTCTTGTACCAAGACAGGAAATCGAAGGGAATATGGGTGACAGCCATGTTGGTATTCAGGCAAGACTAATGTCTCAGGCTCTGAGAAAGCTGACAGGTATTGTGAGTAAATCCAATACTGCCGTAATCTTCATCAACCAGACACGTATGAAGATTGGTGTTGCCCCTTACATGAACCCTGAAACAACTACCGGTGGTGTAGCTCTTAAATTCTATTCATCTTTAAGACTGGAAGTAAGAGGATCAGGATCAATCAAGGAAACATCCAGTTCCGGTGCTGAAATTGTTGGTAAAACGACAAAAGTAAAAGTTGTTAAAAACAAGTTTGCTCCACCATTCAAAACTGTTGACTTCCCGATCATCTTTGGAATCGGAATTTCCCATATTCACATTATTCTTGAATTGAGTGTCAAGTACGACATCATCAAGAAAAGCGGTTCCTGGTATTCCTACGGTGAAATCCGTCTTGGCCAGGGAGCTGAAAAAGTAAGCGATTTCCTCAAACAGAATGATGAAATCCTTAAAGAGATTGAAGATAAGATCAAAGTAGAACTGGGAATGACAGATGCAGATGCAGATGAAACATCTGAAGATAAAGAATAAGACTAAAACAATCTATATTGTTGAAGTTGAAAACAATATTATAGGGACTCTACCGGGTAGAGTCCTTTTTAACTATGTAGAGCAGGTTTTCTACGAACAATCTGTTTCCGAGGAAGACTTCGAAAAACTCTTCGACAGAATAAAAGATTACGCCAGAGAGATTCTGTATAAACAGCTCAGCAGACAGGAGCGTTGTCTGCACGATTGCCGGGAGTTCCTGAGACAGAAGCATTTTTGCTATGAAATCCGGGAAGAGCTTCTTAAAACAGCACTGGATAAGAATTTCATCAATGATGCCAGATTCTGTGATTTGTATGTCAATTCCATGGTGTTGAGAAACAAGTCTGAGCAGTGGATAAGACAGAACCTGATGCTGAAGAAAATCGATCCGCAGATTGTAGATAAAACAATCAGGGAAGTGATGTCCGGGGAAGTAAAGAATGAGATTCTGCAGGAAGAAGTGGCTAAAGCACTGCGTCGATACGATAGATTCGACTACTATAAGAAGAAGGAAAAAGTGATCGCATCGCTGTATAGAAAAGGCTTCAGATTTGATGAGATTTCAGGAGAACTGGATAAGCAGATAAAAAGGGGAGACTAATTAACTAATTTGTTCCCTTAATAAAAACTCGTCGATTGGAGCATAATTAATCAATAAAATAGAGGCTTTACGAGTTTGCAATATAAAAAAACTTTTGGCCCCGAATGTCAAGTATATTTCAACTTTTGTTTTGCACTTTATTCCATTCCAAACTTATTATGCTTACTAATTCCAAGTAATCTTGAATCAAATTCTCATTATCTTCCTTAACATTCAACCATATGAAATATCCCTCATCCCGATGCTTTTTCAGATTATACTTTTCTCTGAAAATTTCAAATTCTGTTTCTACTAATCTGATAGCTCTGTTTCGGATAAATAATTGTATATAATCCATTCGATTCTCCCATACATAAAAACTCAAGTAGCATCTGTTTGTAGGATTCCCTTCATTAGTTTTCTCTGGAAGATAAATACCAATAGCTGTTTTATTAGGATAAATGTATGCTCGGAGCAGTTTTTCTCCTACTTTATCGACCAAGTCAAAGAAATAGTCTCTAACCCCAATTGATGTGGTCAGATTCTCCAAGTATTCTCTATTGTTCTTTTTATTATAAGCTAATTTCTGGGTTTTTCTGGTTTCAACTTCTGATTCAACTTCAACTTGTCTGGCAAAATGTAGTCCTTCGTTACCTTCAAAAGCAAAGAATGTAATAAGTGATATATCTACTCCGCTTTCAGAAAGATAGGTTACCATTCTTTTAGTTCTGTAATCGGCTCCAAGTCCTACAAGCATTAATCTGGGTTGTTGACAGATATTATCAAAATCATTAGAAAACTTATCTGTATACCATGCCTCAAAGTCTTCAATTTTCTCAATACCATTGATACCGGAATTGGTTTCCAGATGTTTAAACAAATCTTGCTGAATCATCTCATTGAAAGCTGATGCATAATCTAATACCTGAGCAACAGCTTCACGTCTCAGCTCTCCTCTTTTTAACTCAATAATCACAAGTTTTCCATTGTTATCAACCCCAAGTAAATCTGAAGGACCTGAAACTGTGTTTGTTTGCCGCCCCACAAGAAGGAGGTCTTCTTCAATCATAGAAGGATTATCAACAATAAGGTTTTCTAACTGCAGCTCTGTTTCAGTCTTTTGAATAGATTCCATTTCATTGAGTTTATTATCAAGCACTTTCCATAATCTAATCTTTTGCATATATACTACTCAATCAAATATAATTAGCTTTAGCTTAAATTGTCAAACCCCTTGAATATAGTCGAAGAAAATAGTATAATTATGTATGTCTTTAGATTTCTAAAAGAGAATACTCTCTAAATAATTAACAGCCCAACTCACAAACTCACTGTGATTATTATCAAGCAGGAAGTTCAAGTATAAAGGTTTAAGATAGTTCAGACTGTTCAGGAACTTGAAGTCCTTTGTATTGCTGTCAATAAGATGGGTAAAAATCTTCAGCTCTCTTTCAATGGAGTTTTTCACATTTTCGAATGCTGATGAGTCCTTATTAAGCTCAATTGCTTCAGGTTCGCAGTCCAGTAACTCAGTCATGGCTATATATCTGTATATTGCTCTAATGATTGATTTTTCGTCAGGAGCAGTCTGTGCATACGGTTGCAGATATTGACCTGCAGAATCAGAAGCCGGATAGAACCAGTTTTCCTGTTGAGTACCGGAAATATAGTTGATTATATCCTTTGCTGCAGCAAAACTTCTGCACTTCAAGTCAAAAGGACAGCCTTCCTGTTCCTTGCATGGATAACAATCATATACTTTACTGTCAGGATAAGTGACAACTGCAGAGTCGGACAGGGTTTCATGTGGAAAGGCAGGTCCTAGAAATAAGGCAATAGAAGGAATATTATATAACCCACCAATATGCATTGTCCCTGTGTCGCCTGAGATCAGTAAATCAGCGTTCTCAATCAGATTGAACAAAGCAGGAACACTTGTTTTTCCTGTCATATCTATGATATTGAACTTAGCGGAACATGTGTTAAGTAATTCACAACTCATTGCAGTCTCTTGGGATGTACCGGTGAGAAAAACTTTAGCTCCTCTTTGCACTAACCAGTCAGTTAAAGCGGAAAACTCTTTAATACTCCATTGACGTTTAACATTTCTTGTTCCAAGCTGAACAATTATGTTCTCAGGATTTTGAGGTATCAGAATCTGGTTTATTGGTTCAGGTAGATAATCTTTGTTGATCCATCCATATATGTCCATGAGATTGAATCCTGATAACTCTCGGGACTTCAGGAAACTCATGATAAACCTCAGCCAGTTTTCCGAATACTCATCTCCTGAATTGAATCCGATACATCTGGCAGCATTTATTTCAGGAAGTAACTTTCCTATAAATTCATGACTGTTGAGATTCACAACAAGGTCATACTTTTCGCCTCTTAACTCAGACAGTATCTCTGCTCTTAATGGAGAGTCTTCCGCTTGAAGGTGTTCCAGATCAACAGGGATAAGTCTGTTAAGGTTCAATTGCTCAGCGAACTCTGTGAAAAGCCTGTTGTGTAATAAATGTATTTCATGTGAAGCGAATGATCTAATCAGCTTTCTTGACTGAAGAATATCTCCTATTTTTGCCAGTTGAATTATCAGAATCTTCATTACTATCCTTCTTGAGAATACTTCTCTTGTTAGAAATAAATGTGTCAAAACAAAGGCTGTCTGCATGAACTGAAATCTGCAAGAAGCCATCTTGTGATCCACTGAAGTATTTAATTCCTTCCTGTTGCAGATTGTACAGTACTTTTTTTGAAGGGAAACCGAATCTGTTGCGAAATCCATCAGGAATGTATGCAAAATCGGGATTTACGTACTGCAGAAACTCAGGACTACTGGATGTCGCTGATCCATGATGCGCAACTTTCAGGAAGTCGCTTTTCAGTGATACTCCATACTGCTGAGACAATAGTTCTTCTGCCACGCTTTCTATATCACCTGTAAACATGAAATTCCAGTCATTAAGTGAGATCAGGCAGGTGACAGACATATTATTTTCATTGTCATCTGTATATCCAAGAGCAGGATGAATAACCCTGATGTCTGCATTTCCACATGAAAAAGAGCTGGTATCGCTAATGATTATTGCATGAGGAAGTCTTATGTTGGGAAAATCATCTGTCACAGCGTTAACAACACTTTGAGTTGTTATTAATGTATCTATGGTACAATGAGCAGTCAGTTCTTTAAGTCCTCCGTAATGATCATCATGGGCATGGGTAATAACCAGATAATCTATGTGCCTGATTCCATTGTGCTTCATATAAGGGAATACATTATAGGCAATATTACCGGCAAAGTCTTTTCTACCCGAATCAATCATAATTTTCTCACCGGAGGCAAGTTCTAAAAGGCAGGCATCTCCTGAAGCTACATCAAAGAATGATATCCTGTCAGTAGAGGATTCAGGTGATTTCTTATTGATTATGAATATTGAAAAACAGACAATCGGGATGAATGTGAGAACTTGTATCCAGACCATTTTGCTGTTAATTCTGTTTCTTAATATATAAATCAGTATGAAACTGACAGATATAGCTAACAGGATTGTCATTAGTATCGGAGAGAATCTCAGAAAATCCATATTGAATGGCAGATTAGCAAAAAGCTGTGTAAGCTTGGAGAATATACTCATGATAAAGCTGAACCCAGAACTTAAGAAATCACTGCAAAAGCTCGGGCATACAAGAACAATCAGAGCATACGGAAGCACTAGTATAGAGAAGAAGGGGATAGATATCAGATTAGCCAGAAGTCCATTAAAGTTTACAGATGAGAAATGATAATAGGTGATCGGAAAATGAAACACCATGATTATGGCTGAGGATAGCAGGAGTGACGCAACAGATGCTAATGATTTTCCAGCTAACTTCTTCTTAAACAACTTTGAAAGTCCGAGCTTTTTAACAATGACAGGCAATACAAAAATCAGGGAAAACACTGCAGAGACAGAGAACTGAAACCCTATCATAAACAGCTCATAAGGATTGAGAATCAGAATAAGCAGAACTGCAGAAAAGAATATATCCTGAACATGGACTTTCCTGACCAGTATTTTACTTAGAAGAAATAAAGATATCATGAGGAACGATCTTGTTATTGAAGAGCTCCAGCCACAAGCAGATGCATAGACCAAAAGCAGAATAATTACAAGCAGGTTAATCTTTTTTCTGTTTCTGATGAACAAAGCACCCACAGAGGAGAAGATTACAGCAAGAAGTCCCAGGTGTAAGCCACTCATAGCCAGCAGATGGTTGGTACCAGATTCCGTGTATTCCTCATAGTTTTCTATTCCGGACTTATCTCCCAGCAAGATTGCCATGACAAAATCAGTATGCTCTCCAAAGCTTAATCGAATTTTGGATTTCAACACAGAGTGAATTTTGTATATGAGAAAATTGTAGTTAAATTTATGATAAAGGATTCTGTCCAACTTAGCACTTCTTATCTGTAGGTGAATTCCTTTATTCCTGTAATATTTTTTCCTGTCGAATGCGTAAGGGTTTCTCGCTCCGGGGATTTCCGATAACTCACCCTTCAAGCTTACAATTTGTCCCGGAACAAGTTCTTCAGTGAAATAGACTATTGCATTGATGTTGGCTCTGCTTTCTTCAATATATTTAATTTTGACTGTGTATTTGCTGTAACCGCCCTCATATTCTTGTCTATTCGCTATTTCGGCAGTTATTGAGCATTTATTGGAATAAGACTTCAATATCGCATCAGCCTGCAAATTATCTGTTTCTCTGAGTAATATGTTGAATATTGAAATACCGATAACAGCAAGGATTACCAGTTTGTCCCTGTAGTTATACTTGGGAAACAAGAAGATTACTGCAAGTAATGCTGAACTGACAAAGTAGTACTGTCTGAATGTGAACAGCAGGATTCCCGCTATCCATAAGCAGCATAATAAAGCCGATTTACTGAGTCTGAAATTTTCTTCCACCATACTGAACCCAGTACAAATTGATCAGATTAATTCATTTCTGTCAATAATGTTGTTGAAATCATATACGGAGTATGAACAAAAAAAAGCAGATTGCATGAACCGGCAATCTGCTGAAAATCAGCTTGTTGATATTAGTCTACTTCTTCTTCTACAACATATAGAGTTCCGTCATACTCAAAAATTATGCAGTCTTCACCATAGAATTCAATTTTTGCACCTTCAGGAATCTCTTCAGTCCAGAGAGTACATTCTTTAAGTGCTTCTTCAAATGTTATCCCATTGTAAAGTTCTGCAGTAAGATTAATTGTTGCGAGGATTATCAATACAAATGCCAGAATGGTTTTTGTTTTCATCGTGAACTCCTTCAATAGATTTACTATTAGGAGTCACTGAATCTGAATTCCGTATCTAAAATGTATGTAACTTATAGTTAATAAAGGACTAAAGGGTTGTATGAGAAACTTGATGTCTTCCATTGATACAAGTAGCTAATCTTATTTTCTGCTCTGCTTTTTCATTAAGCTTTTTAACATTCTTGATGCTGTGAGACTGAATTTTTATGAAGTTTCTCTTATTGATTTTAAATTTTATTACGATCACTTTCAAAAAATCCTGTGTTTTAACAAAAATATATAATTGATATTTTTCCGGTTTTTTTGATATGATCGCCCAGTCCAATATCTTCTCAATATTTAATTTCTCTGTTATTTGTAAATCAGCATCAGCTCCATAGTGCTTCATTATACTCAGGTTTCCTGAATGAAAATTATCACAGAAAGTTTTCATCATATTTGTGATGTTGATATATTGTCTGTACTGCAGTATTGATTTACCTACATCCTGTTTCTTAAGCCTGTTAATATTGGCCTTCAAATTTCGTTTCATAATGTTAATTCTTTTATCTACAGTATGATAATTAATATTTAATTTACTGGCTATTTTCTTAATAGAGTTAGGCGACTTTTGCCATACTTTAAGTAGTTTTTTGTCTGTCTTACTCAGCATGGATATAGCTTTTTCGTGCAGATTCACATCTTCATCTCTATTACTGCTGTATCTCAGAGTATTACCTGAAAAGTGGTAGGCATATCTTTCTTGTTCAAATTCTCTGATGGAGTGTTGATTTAGGATGCATCTTGTGGACAATCCGGAGTCAATACTAACAAGTCTTCGGTTTTTTTTTAAGTAGGCAATAGCTTCATTTTTAACAACTGTATATAACCAGTCTTCAATACAGTCTATAGACTCTATTCTCTTAATGAGTTTAAGCAGAGAATTTTGTGCAATATCTTCGGCAGTGGAATGTTCTTTTACAATTGAAAGAGCTCTGCTGAAAGCTTGTTTCCGTAAGTGGTTAAATGTATGCTCTTCAATCATTGTATTCTCTTGAAATTTTGGAAGTAAAGGTTTAATGCCCTATTAAGAGTAGGAAGAATATAAAAAAAATCAATGCAAAATCAGGAAAAGGTCGAAATTTTTTTGACTCAGTTTATACTGCAATCAATATAGAATTGATTTTGAAAGTGTATGTTCGTAATCCATATTAACAAAATCCTGAATCATAATGTTCAGATCAAGAATATCATCAAGTGAGTAAGATGTCTTTGCAGAGAATTTGCTGCAACAAAAGTCAGTAATACGCAGGATATCAGAAAATCCGATTTTCCCGGCAAGGAACAGCATAACCGCCGCTTCATTAGCCGCATTAAGTATGCAAGGCATGCTCCCACCAGTTTTACCTGCTTCCAAAGCGAGATAAAATAAAGGATATCTATCCTCTGAAATATTTTCAAATGTAAGAGCAGGTAGAGAGAGCAGGTCAGTGTCAATGATTTCGGGTCCGGAGTGAGCAGGATAGTTAAGGGCATATTGAATAGGGAGTGTCATGCTGGGGTTACTCATCTGAGCAATCATGGAACCATCCATAAATCTGACGATGGAATGAATAATAGATTGCGGGTGAATTACAGCAGTAATCTTATCATAGTCTGTCCCGAAAAGCCAGTGAGCTTCTATGACTTCCAGTCCTTTATTCATCATTGTAGCCGAATCTATAGAGATTTTTGCACCCATACTCCAGGTCGGATGATTGAGTGCTTCAGCGATTGATATATTCTTTATTTCATCTAATGGAAGTTTGCGGAAAGGTCCACCTGATGCAGTGAGGATAAGCTGTCTGACTTCTTTGTCATCTGCATTTCCCAGAGCTTGCAGGATTGCACTGTGTTCACTGTCTACAGGAATGATTTTCGCATTTATATCCCGGAAAAACTCCCCGGCCATAACAAGAGATTCTTTATTCGCGAGTGCCAGAACACAATTTCTGTCAGCTACTGCATATGAATACTCAAGTCCTGCTGAACCGGAAATTGCGTTAATAACAATATCATAATCCAGATTTTTGAGGGCATCAATCAACTCCTGTTTCCCGGAAACAATTCTTGCATTTTTAATTTCTGAAGTATTAGTTTTGGGATCTGTAACTGCCAAATGTTTAATACCAAATTCAGTTATAATATCGTTAATACCACTAATACTACTGTTAACAGAAGCAAGAACTATTTTGAATCTATCTCTGTTTCTCCTGATTACCTCTAAAGATGATTTCCCTATTGATCCGGAAACACCGAGAATAACAACATTCGTCATACGGTTCTCAATATTTCATTGCCAGAGATATTCTGTGTGAATTCTCAAGTTCGACATCATTCTCAAAACTGTAATTCAGATGAAACTGTTTAATAGTTATGGAGACTCCGGCAGTCATGTTTTCAAGGTCTTTACCTGTGAATATCTCAACGTTTTTAGCAACTTTTGAGGAAAATCCCAGGTGGTAATCGCCACTGAAAGCTCCTGCATCAAACTGAGAAGACTCTTCACGACCTTCAAAATATATGTCTGATGAAACGTAAATGTTACCTGTCTTATTCAAAACAGGGATAGGAAACTGATATCTGAGTCCAATATCCAGGTTAGGAGTAACGGATTCCTGTGTTCCATTTTCCCAGAATATTCTCGTTGTTACCACATCTCTCAGGTTTATACCCAGAAGGACTCTTTCATTCAATTGTTTATGCGTTGATATATCAAAGCCAAAACCGTAACCGGATTTTTCTGCAATAGTGCGATGTATAATCTTTGCAGTTATCCCAATTGGTAGTTTGCGGATTTCTCTTTTTATTCCAAGATGTATCAGGTAATCAACATCTGAAACTGATTTGTATTTATATGGTCTGTTTGTTGATGAAACACCTGTAGAATCGTTTACACGAGTCAGTGGTACATCATCAACAGCAATTCGACTGATATTATATGTTAATTCTCCAAACCTGTATAAGGTTCCGGATACCATATCAAACTTAACAGCTCCGTCAAATTCTTCAGAGTGAAGCACTTCCACGATGTCATCGTCTGTTTTGCTTATAAGGGATGGGTTCCAGTAGGCAAGTGCAATCGCATCAGTATCCGTAACACCTGTATTACCCATGGCATAGTTTCTGATGCCAGCGCCCATGCGGAAAATTTCTCCTGCATATTTGTCGCCACACCATGCATTTACTGATAAAACTATCAGTAGAGCAAGAAGTATAAATTTGGTTTTATTTATCATTTTCTATCCTTATTTTACTAACTCAACGTAATTACCTAAAATTCGTTTCAATTGACCATTCTTAAAAGATATTGTCAACTTAGCTTTCTTGTCCTTTCCATCAACATTCAAAATTACGCCATCACCAAAATTCTTGTGCCTGACTTTCATACCGATTCTGTAGAATTTTTCAGACTCAAGCACAATATTCAGATTAGGTATTTTTACTCTAGCAGAGTAGCTTTTAGAATTAGAGCCATTTTCATACCAATTCAGCAAATCCCTGTCGATTTCGGCAAGGAATCTGGATTGCACGGCTCTTTCATTAGACCCAAAAATCCAGCGGGAACGTGAATAAGTCAACACGAGAGTCCGTTTAGCACGCGTCACGCCTACATAAAATAATCGCCGCTCTTCCTCCAGTTTATCCTGAGATTCCGTGTTAAGAATGTGTGGAATCAGCTTTTCATTTACACCTGCTATGTAAACTACGGGAAACTCCATCCCCTTTGCGTTATGAAGTGTCATAAGGCTTAATTTCTCGGAATCATTATCAACCCTGTCCAGGTCTGTCATTAAAGTAATATTCTGCAGGAAGTCTCCAAGATTAGGTTTCCTCTGAAAATCTATCTCAAACTGTTCCTCAAACTCATATGCAGCCTTTATGAACTCCATGAGATTCTCGTATCTTGCCTGATCCTGAACATCACTGCTTTTCTCATAATGCTGACTTATTTTGAAGACATTCATCACATTTTCAATAGCATCACCAAGTTGGTTCTCAGCAAAGGAAACTCGGCACTTCTCAATATTATCTGTGAATTCTCTGACACTGTTTCTAGATGAAGCTCTTAGTCTTTCCACAGTTTCTATTTCACAAAGAACCTGCCAGAAGTTTCTGCCTGTTGTCTCAGCAGCAGTATCGATTCTTTCCATTGATTTTGCCCCGATTCCTCGAGGCGGTACATTCATTATTCTGCGGATATCTGCCACATTATCTGTATTAAAAAGGATTCTCAAATAAGATACGATATCCTTTATTTCTTTTCTCTGATAAAAGTTTACACCACCGACAACCTGATATGCTATTGATCTGTTGACAAGTTCTGTCTCAAATACCCTTGACTGTGAATTTGTTCTGTACAACACCACAAAATCTGATAGTTTCCGGTTGTTTTCCCTTATTTCGTCATCCATATGATTCAGTATTCTGGAAACTTCTTCTCTTTCTGTTTCTGCAGTAAACACTATTGGTTTTTCTCCGGTAGAATCAGAAGACCATAAAACTTTATCATAACGATTATCATTGTTTTTTATAATACCATTGGCGAGATCAAGAATTTGAGAGGTAGATCTGTAATTCTGTTCCAGACGTATCAACTCAGCGTTGCTGAAGTCCTTCTGGAAGTTTAGCATATTTTTTACTGTTGCTCCTCTCCAGCTGTATATAGCCTGGTCTTCATCTCCTACAGCACAGATGTTTTTATCTGAGTTTGTAAGTTTTTCCAGGATTTTGTATTGCACATAGTTAGTATCCTGATACTCATCAACCATAATGTGAGAGAACTTTTCTCTGTAGATTTTTGCAGATTTCTCATGCTTGTGAAGTAGAATTGCCGTGTACATAAGCAGATCATCATAGTCCATCGCATTATTTAGCTCTAACTGCTTTTGATATTCAACATAAATTTTGTAAATCATCTCGGTATCGAGTGATCTGTTGTTGAATTCGAAAAAATCTTCAGGCTGGATCAAATTTGTTTTCATTCTGCTTATAACAGATAGTATTCTGGCAGGGGGAAACTTCTTAGGATCAATGTTGTTCTTTTTCATGACATTCTTTATTATCGTCTTCTGATCAACTGGATCGAATATCACGAAATCCGAATTAAAATAAAACTGCTCATTTTCTACTCTCAGGATTCTGGCACAAATACTGTGAAATGTGCCCACCCAAAGTCTTCTGGCAAATATATGGAATTGCTCATAAAGCCTGTTTCTCAGCTCTGCAGCTGCTTTGTTGGTAAATGTCACAATAAGAAGTGAGTCGGGATCTACTTTTTTCTCATGTATGAGGTAAGCTGCTCTGTGAATGATTGTTCTGGTTTTGCCACTACCGGCTCCTGCCAGGATCAGTACCGGTCCCTCTGTATGTTTTACTGCCTGTAGCTGTTTTTCGTTCAATTGATTGAGTATCTGCATCGGACTCCCGGAATAATGCTTATCTTACCTTTTCTCCACGTGGTATTGATCTTCTTCCCTCAAGGACAAACTCTTCGACATTCACAAAAGCTGAAATTCGATAATAATATATTTCATTAGCCTGAACATCAGTATCCTTGTAATACAGTGAGTCGGACGGAGCAATGCCATCAGTATCAACTCTCACATATTCACCATCATAGGTTCTTGCTTTATATAGATAATATCCGTCAATATTTGGGATGGAATTCCACTCTATCTCCATAAATTTAACAACTGAAGATGATGTAGAAGGATTAAGGTTTATATCGCTGATTTCACCGGGAACAGTTACATCTGTATTATTCTGTGGATCAACCGGGTTAGATCTTTCCAGTGAACAGGAAAAAAGCACAAAAGATAATACCAGTGCTATAACAAATTCTTTATATCTCATGTTTGACTCCTCAAAACTTAACTGATATTCCAGTGAATTCTTTGGATACTGTTATCTTGTAAGCTTTCTTGTGTTCTTCCTTAATTTTATTCCATAAACGACTGTTATAGTTATCAGTTTCATGACCTGCATCATAAATTGAGTAAGCCCAGATAAGAATATAGGCCGCAAGACAAGCTTGGGAAATTTTGTATGGTGTTTGAGCATCATTGTAGTAAGCATTCATTTCATCAATGCGACGTGATTCCTTATACTTGTCATATTTACTCATTGCTTTGTCATAATAGTACAAGCCTGTCCCCAGAATAACAAGTTCCGTACCCAGGATAACCTGACCTCTCACATGACTTTCAGCCATGAAGTGTCCCCAACCGGGAATTACAGCTGATCTTCCCATGTTAATTGTTCTGTCCAGTTCATTCATCCTGTAAATCTGCAGCATGTTTCTTCTGTTTAAGAGATCAGCTCTTGCATCTTTTCTTACCTGGAAATCTTTCCAGTCATACTTATGCGGATCAGAGAACTTCTGAATATCAAAATCCTGTGCAAGGGCTATTTGACTTAAGAGTATAATAAATATTGTAGCTATTGCATGTTTCATCATAATTCTTCCAGCTTCCCATCTATTAGTTTTTCACTTTCAGGATTTAAAGGTGAAACTTTCTTTTCTCTAAGATTTACTAACCACACGAAGAAGTAGTTCTTATCCGGAGTGGTAATATCGTATCTTACTTCATACTTTGATTGCCCGATAGACAGCATGTATCTCCATTCGGACGTTCTTACCAGATCTCCATATTCATCAATGAGTCTGTTTTCCAGCTTGTTAATCCGGCTGAAAAGCATCCCGTTTTTATATTCAGCAATAATTTCTTTTGCAAACCCTATGGGGTCTTCCTCTATCTTAATCATATTGTTAGCTATGAATATCTTGTAAGCAGTTGTTTCCAGTGGATCATATTTATATGATTCCCTGTATTTTGCGAGAGCTTCCGGGTATTTCTCCTCAGCTTCCAGAGCTTCACCTTCGGCTAAGTGGAACTCAGCTTTCTCAATTCTTACTCGAAATTCCTCAGCTTTTTTGATACCCTCTACTGCTGGTGCATAATCAGCAATAATTGTAAATGATTTCCGATAGTGTCTGATACCTGCATCAATTGCTCTTACCGACACCAGAGAATCTCCTTTCACAACAAAAAGATTACAGATCTCATTGAGTCTCTGATTGACGAATCTTGTTTCTTCCGGATTATATTCTATGGCAATACGAAACAGGCTGTCAGCAATAATGTACTCTCTGTCTGCAATGTTTTCTTCTGCTTTATCAACATACAGTCTACTGATTTTTTTCATAATGTCC
The DNA here is from genome assembly GCA_942492065.1 of Cloacimonadales bacterium (SeqCode). Taxonomy (GTDB): domain Bacteria; phylum Cloacimonadota; class Cloacimonadia; order Cloacimonadales; family JAIOQZ01. The sequence goes on from CALODV010000013.1 coordinate 678,405, forward strand.
GGCTGATATACGGTCGGATAGGAAGCTATAACATTCAGACTGTCAACTACTTCATTGAATATAAGAGTACTGTCTAAAGCCTGTATTGTTTTTTCAACATAACCCGGAATGTAGTCATCCATAAAAACCTGTGCTCGCGCAACATTGTTGTGTTTCGGGAAGTGATCATACAGATACATGTACCTGATCCAGGCAATCTTGTCATTACTGAACTTATTAATCTGGAGATCAATCTGCTTGAAGAGGACTTCCGGCATTAGATCCGAATCATCCAGATTATTAATGATCATTTCATAGTAAGCATTCTGGGTATCCAGTTTATTGGATTCTCCTGCCCTTTCTGCAAGTGTCATGTAGCATCTATCCAGAATTCTGTCAGCCTTTTCCAGATTAGATAAGTACATAAATCGAATTGCGAGTTTGAACTTGTTTGCTTTGTATGCCTTCATACCAAGCTGATAGTAACATTCAGCCCTATCAAGTTCAGCTTTTGTGATTTCAGCTCCATTTTGCTCCATGGCAATAAACCTATCGTAATTTTCTATTGCAATAGCATAGTCACCATTGGCAAACTGTCTTCTTGCAATGTAATCGTAATTACTGGAACAAGCTGTAAGAAGTAACAGTAATATTACTGCACTAAATAATATACATTTTATTTTCATCTGCGTACTCAAATTTACCGGACAAGTCTACCTTTCCGGCAAGTTGTTTCGAAATTCCATGATTAAGTATTATTTTTTTAGTATCGGTTTGTTCAAGTGATAATATTTCATCTGCATGTGGGTGAAGTGCATCAACAATAACAGAATCAGAAAGATTTACTTCTGTTCTCAATTCTTCTGAGACTCTGGTGATATCTGAAGTATATACAAGGCTCCTGTCATTCTCTTGTATAACGTAAGAAACAGAATATAGTCTGCCTTCCACATTAAATTCATCAAGGATTTTAGCGTATCCTTTCATATGGTCAGATTTGATTGTTCTGACTTCAGTAAATACATTTTTATCTATAACATCTGTTACAATCTCAAATGAATATCTGCTTCTGAAAATATAGAAAGAACTCATCATCTCGTTGAACTCATTCAATTGTTCGGGAAGATATATATATAGTTTTTTCGATCTCTTCTGCAGGTTAAACATCTGCAATACAAGGAAAATTCCTGAAATATGATCAGGATGGAAATGACTGATGTATATTGCGTCAATCATATCGGCTGTAAACCCATTTTTCAGAAGATTTCTACAAGTGCCTTCTCCGGCATCAAAGAGCAGGTTTTTATCGTTAACCTGAACCCAGAGGCAGGCATTGGACTTACCGAGTTCAGGCAGCCCTGAGCATGATCCAAGAATCTGATACTTCATCAGCTTTTACTTTCCTTCAGCTGATTCTTAGGCACTACAATCGGCACTTTATCCAGCTTGTTGGCAAAGAACAGAAAAACAACAGCAAATATAAGAGTTGAGCTGACAAGTAGATTCACTGACTGCATTTTCATTATCAGGATGGTTGTAAGCACTATTATGCAGTTTATCAGGTATACTATAAGTGCTGTGACTTTTGTAGAACCCATAGCTGTGCCAATCCTGTGGGTAGAATGGTCTTTTCCTCCCTGACTTACTCTTCTTCCGTCTCTTTTTCTGGTGATACTCACCAGAGATATATCGAAAATAGCAAAACTAAGTAAAAGTACGGGAATAAGATAAAACCAATTGCTGCTTGTTCTGATTACTGCCATACGACCTGTTATTATTCCCATTGTCCCCAGAAAATATCCTATGAACATAGAACCGGCATCTCCCAGGAATATTTTTGCAGGATTAAAGTTATGCGGTAGAAAACCTAATAACGAACCTGCGAATGTCAATGATAATAGAGACATGTAGTGAATCTGCGGTACATTAGAATTTGTTTTGCAGATAAAATTAAAAGCATAGAATCCGAAAGCAAGTATTGCTGCCATTCCACTGATAATTCCATCCATATTATCCAGAAAGTTCAGTGCGTTCATTAAACCGATCATCCAGAGTGTAAGGATTGGTACGGTAATGTATACAGGACCGAGGATTTCGGTGTAATCATTTGTAAAAAGGAAAACCAGACAAACAAGAAGCTGACCTCCCATCTTTACCATAGGCTGCATACCAAACTTATCGTCTATGATTCCAACAAGAACAATCAGTGTTGCTCCTGCCAGAAAGCCTAATACGGGAAGGTCAAAAGATTTATCTGCCAGCAGTAGGTTCCCATAAACTGAGAATATTATAAATCCGGTGAAAACAGCAATTCCACCCATGAGAGGGATGGCTTTTTTGTGTACTTTTCTTGCCGCAGGATTATCTACAAAGTTAATCCTTAAAGCTAATTTTATTATAAAATGTGTTAATATAAACACACTGACAATAGATAAAAGAAAGATAAACAGATATTCATATACTATGTTCATACAATATTTCCAATAAGCAGAGTCATTATCCAGTTAACAGGATATGTCAGCCAACCAAGAAGATTCAATTTGAATACATGGTTGATAAGCATCAGAGCCATAAAGATAATCATTCCGTTTCTTTCCTGAGCCGTGTACCTGAAGTAGATCGCATCAGGCAGGAATCCACCAAGCACTTTAGAACCATCGAGAGGCGGAAAAGGTATAAGATTGAAGAATCCCAGGAAGAGATTGAAAAGAATTCCTATCTTCATAAGTTTAACAAGTAAATTAACAAGAAAAAATGTCAATGTATTATCAATATTTCCTTGTTCACTCACATCATATATATTTTCCTCACCAAAGTAAACCATGCCTTCACTTGTGTTAACACTGAGGAAACGGGGTTTCCCGGATCCGGGAAGATCGTTTATGTTCACGGCATTACCTATAAACTGTGTTGCGATAGTCTTGAAATCTCTTTTCAGTTTTATGAACGGGTAATATTTACCGTTCTTCAGTGAAGAATCATCAATATAAATCGATTTGCTGTGGGAATTGGAGAATGTTGCAGTAGCAACTTTTACTCCTGAGAATGATTCCTTGGATTCAGCATAATAAGTTTCTATAACAAACTCATTGCCTTTGATAATATAGTCAGATAACGGGACTGCTATAACTCTTATACATATCGCAAGGATTATAGCCAGGACAAAGTTGATACCTGGTCCGGCAGCAGCTGTAATAGCTGTATCCCGCTTGAAATTCTTGAAGTTATGCGGATTGATGGGAACGGGTTTTGCGTAACCGAACGTGAATGAAAATCCACTGATGAGCAATAACAGCAAAGGAAGAATTATAGTCCCGAATCTGTCAATATGGGCAATAGGGTTCAGCTTCAGTCTGTTCATCCGTTTGGCTGTATCATCTCCAAGCAGGTATGCCGAAAAAGCATGGCTTACCTCATGGAAAGTAATCACCATCAGAATCACAGGGAACTGAAGTATTATGTATATCAGGTATTGAAAACTCATTATCAGTTAAGAGGAATCACCTTGAGGAATCTTCTTTTTCCGACTTTAACCACCATCTCTGATTCAACTCTTAATTCGAGATCAGAATTAGTAACTTTTGTGTCATCTATTTTGACTGCTCCCTGCTTTATAAGTCTTCTTGCTTCACCGCTTGTTTTGCACATATTGGTTTCAGTGAGAAGTTTAACTATCCAGATAGCACCGTCAACCGGGAACTGAGGCATATCTGTAGGAACATCTTTCTGTGAGAAGATTCTGTTGAATTCTGCTTCGGCAATCTGGGCTTTTTCTTCACCATGATACATCTGAACAACTTCTCGTGCAAGACGCTGTTTGATCACCTTAGGATTGACTTCACCGGATTCCAGTTCTTTTTTGATTTCCTCAATTTCTTCAGGGGAAACCTTGGTTGCATAATTGAAATAATTCAGAATACAGTTGTCAGGAATAGACATGACTTTTCCGTATTTATCGAATGGCTTATCATTCACGGCAATATAGTTGTTCAGGCTTTTACTCATTTTTTGAACACCGTCTGTACCAACAAGCAGTGGTGAAAGAATTGCAACCTGTTCCGGCATATTAAAATATTTCTGCATATCTCTGCCAGCCAGAATGTTGAATTTCTGTTCTGTAGCACCGAGCTCTACATCTGCTTTAACTGCTACAGAGTCATAAGCCTGAAGAATGGGATACATGATTTCATGCATACCGAGCGGTAATCCGTTCTCATATCTTTTACGGAAAGTATCATGAGCAAGAAATTGTGCAAGTGTGAATTTCCCGAGAAGGTTCAGCACTTCAGTCATTCCCATTTTGCCAAACCATTCTGACTGCCATCTGACTTCAGTCTTTTTTCTGTCGAGAACAGTATAAAGCTGTTCCATGTAAGTTGCTGCGTTTTCTTTAACCTGCTCGGCTGTCAATGGAGGACGTGATTCGTCTTTTCCTGTTGGATCTCCAATTTGAGCTGTGAAATCACCAATAATGATTACACCTGTATGCCCCAGATCCTGAAATTCACGCATTTTTCTGATTGGAACCAAATGACCGATATGGACATCATGACCTGTCGGATCGATTCCATATTTAACTCGTAATGGTTTCCATTCTTTTTCTGATTTCTTTAATTTATTAATAAGTTCCTGTTCCGGAACAATTTCCTCAACGCCTTTTTTGATGATTCTCATTTTCTTATCAAGATTCATATCACTTTTCCTTAAAAAAAATTTGCTTTCAAAAAAATGATGATACTTTCCATCTGTCAATCTAATTGAGAAATAATTATTTATCAAAATTGCATAATTTTTTCTATTTTTAACCTGTGATTAGAATCTGTGCCGCATTTCAATAAAATCGGTGGAAATCTCAGCCCAATTGTGACCTGTTACTAAAGATAGTTTGAGTTTAAGACAGAACATTCAGATTTCGCTATTTATTTCTTGATACTAATCCACTTCTTCAGATTTATGTTAGATAATATGTTCAGGAGTATAAGACAATGCAGAAAATCATAGAAACAGAAAAAATCCCGATTATGCTCTGGCTGAAAAAAATTGAACAGGGCGCACTGCAGCAGGCAAAGAATCTGGCAAACCTGCCTTTTGCTTTTCACCATGTTGCTGTAATGCCGGACTCCCATCAGGGCTACGGAATGCCGATTGGTGGAGTTCTTGCCGCAAAGAATGTTGTTATACCTAACGCTGTAGGTGTTGACATAGGTTGCGGAATGTGTGCAGTCAGAACTTCTCTGATAAAAATAAGAAGATCGACTCTGACTGAGATTCGCAAAGCAATAATCAGCTCAATACCTGTCGGGTTTAATCACAATAAGGCAAAGCAACCGGATTGGTTGGATGAAAATCAAAAGAAAGAATTGAAGGGTTCTGTCATTGAGCAGGAATATGAATCCTCCCTGTTTCAGATAGGTACATTGGGAGGAGGAAATCATTTTATTGAGATTCAGCAGGGATCTGATGGGTATATATGGATAATGCTTCACTCCGGCAGCAGAAATCTCGGGCTTAAAGTTGCAACATACTACAATCGTGCTGCTAAAGCCCTGAACAAGAAAATGGGCTCATTGGTCTCCAAACAAGTTGATCTGGCTTACCTGCCTCTGGATTCAGAGGTTGGTCAGAACTACATGCGGGAAATGACATCTTGTGTAGATTTTGCTCTTCTCAACAGAAAGCTGATGCTGAAGAAGATTATGGAGATATTCGCAGAATGCACAGCGGAGAATTTTTTGGATGATCCTGAGATTATCAATATTGCCCACAATTATGCAGCCATGGAAAATCATTATGGGGAGGATGTAGTTGTTCATCGAAAAGGTGCAACAAAGGCATTTGCAGGACTGAAAGGAATTATTCCCGGTTCCCAGGGATCGAAGAGCTATATCGTTCAAGGGCTGGGGAATCCCGAAAGTTTTATGTCGTGTTCACATGGTGCCGGCAGGATTATGGGAAGAAAAGAAGCCCAGAAGAAACTCGATCTTGCTTCTGAGCTTAAAAAGATGAATGATCAGAATATTATCCACGGCTTGCGATCAGCTCGGGATTTAGATGAAGCTGCCGGAGCCTACAAGGATATTGATGAGGTTATGGAAAACCAGAAAGACCTGGTGGAAATTATTGTTGAATTAAAACCGTTGGCTGTTGTGAAGGGGTGATTTATTGAAAATTTATTAGGTAAGTAATTCAAATTATTATAATCTAAATTATATTAAAGATTTTTTCTAGCACAAAAAGGATGTATTTTTTCTAAAAGAAGTTATCGGTAGAAATGAATGATCAAAATTCTATTAGGAGAATGTATTTGACACACTGGCTACCTTAAGCACTATTAAGAAAATTAACCGGATTTACGGAGAAGTTATGACTTTACTGATAAGTTCCTGTTTGTGGGTTGTCTTTATCTTTCTTGGGAGAGCATTGAGTTTCGACATATACCTTATTCTTGTCCAAGGATTTCTATTTCTTTCAATGATGTTCGGATTAGTAGTTTTAATTGCGAAAGTAATCCGGAAAAGGGAAACTCGCTCTTTCGCAATTAAGGTTATACTGATTGCTCTGTTCAACTACTTCTATCTGGCTGGAATTGCATACAAAACAAGTAATATGATTCTGGTCTCCAAGTATAAAGAGAAGCTGAGAGAGATAGGTGATTTTGCCATGAAGAATGAAGTATTGAGATCGAAAGGCAATCACTATTTCAATACAGAATATAGAAAACAGCCTGTAGAAAACAACACAGTCACTCCTTCATTTTATAATGGTGTTAATCCTTCTTTTGCTGATTCGCTAGTATCCTTGATCAGAAGCGTGGATTTAGATCCCCGTGAAATCAGATTCATGATGGGCGAAACTTCCATATATCTTTTCCATTCAGTTCTCAGTGAAGTCAGACTGCATTACAAGCCTGATATTGCTGTGGAAAAGAGCTTTTTCCTTTAGTTACTCAAACCCGGAAGCAGCGATTACATTGGTAAAGACTTCAAGATTAGATATAGTTATTGATTTAGATAAGCGAACAAAATTGCTTGAGCTTTATCTGGAAACTCCTTAGCATTTCTATAAAATAAGAGACGCCGATTAAGACGTCTCAACAATATAAAATCTATTTTCATGTTTCCCCTTTGCGAATGGTCCCAAGACTTTCGCAATGGTTGGAAAACAAATGTTTTGCGTGTGAAAAGCTACTTCATCAATACGATTTTACGTGTTTCTATATGGTTTCCTGTAATCATTTTCACAAAGTATACACCTGAAGATACAGAACTGCCTGAATCTGAGTCACCTTGCCAGATTATTTTGTGATCACCGGCAGAAACAGTTTTATCAACCAGAGACTTAACTTTCTGTCCTTTAAGGTTGAAGACGGAAATTACGACAGGAGTATCTTCTTTTACAGAATAGTCTATGTTGGTCTCAGGATTGAACGGGTTAGGGTAGATACCCTTAATACCGAGATTAGTGAATTCTTGCGGAGTTTCCTTGTCCTTTTCTTCGCTAATTGTTACACATACTGGTCCGTAGATATTACTGCTTCCATTCAATGAAACTGACTCAAGCCAGTAATAATAAGTTGAACTGTGATCTACATCAATATCGCAAAAATTGTATTCTGAACCACTTGCTACATTATTGCTTCTAATAATACTGCTGTTAACAAGTTCAGCATTGATTTCTTCATTTCTGCTGTTTCTGAAAACATTAAACCCGTTCATTTCTGTCTCTGAGGCAGTTGACCATGTCAGTTGTACTCTGCATCCTGAAGTATGTACAGCATTGAATGATGAAAGAGTAACTGGTAGTGAGTTGTCGTCTCCACCGGCAGGAACAAATTCTGAGAAAGAACTTAGTCCCTGAATTGTGATATAAGGATAGTTATAGACAAGTGTAGCTCCAAGATCAGCAACTACATCCTGCCATACTGATAAAGCATCATCTCTTTTGAGGAATCCCAGAGTATTAAAGTTCTCAATTCCTGCAACTCCGGTTAGATCAAAAGTTATATCATAACTGCCAACATTTCCAGAAGATGAAATTACTTTCCAGTAGTTCTGTGCAATGTTCTCTGAGCCTGCAGGCAATGCACCGTTTACTGAAGGTTCTTCAAAATATTTAGTTATTTCCATTATCGTTTCAACGTGATTGCTATTGAATTGAAGCCTAGTTGCAACATCATGAAACATGTGTTCAGTTGTGTCATTAAGGCTGATCACTATTTGCTGTGTGTCCGGTTCCTGGACATAATATTCAATTTCAAAGATGTAGGCTGAACCTGAGTTGTTTCCATTGTCATCGTCTAAAGCAGAGCAAGCTATAACATATTTATCTGAAATCCCAACCAGACAACCGAAGTAATCTCCAACTCCTATATCAGATGATGAAAGAATACTTTTCTCTTCCCAGAGACTGTTTTCAAGGCAATAAACATACGCTATACCTGCATTTTCACCAAAATAATCATTACCGTATGCTCCTACTACTAAGGTTGAGTTTCTTAAAGAGAGTGATCTACCAAATGAATCATATTCTGTACTAACTGATCCTGTAACTTTCTGAGTCTCTACCCAAGCTGTTCCATTAAAGGAAAAAATGTAAACAGATCCGGAATTACTACCATTATCATCATCATATCTAGAGGATATTGCTATGTTATTATCGGAAATTGCAACAGCTCTTCCGAAGTAATCATCTACATCGGCATCTGAAGCATGAATTTTCTGCTTTTGATTCCATATACCATTTTCAAGTTTAAAAATGTATGCTGCACCTGAATGTTGACATAAGCTTTGATTATCTGAGCCAATGACTGCATACTGATCAGAAATTGCAACTGAGTTACCAAAGCAATCTCCGATTGCACCATCAGAAGCTGTAAGTTTTTGGTATAATGTCCAGCTACCATTCATTTTATGATATATGTAAGCCGAGCCAGAGTTTCCTGCATTATCATCATCACAGTATGCACCAACAATAGCATAATCCTGATATACTGAGACAGAACTTCCAAAATAATCCCACATTGCTCCATCTAATGGTACAAGTTTTACTTTTTCAACCCATGAACCATTCTCAAGTTCAAAAATATACGCAGAGCCAGAATTGTCACCCCTGTCATCATTTCTATAAGCACCAATAATCAATGTATTCGCATGAATTGAAACTGATTCGCCAAAGAAATCCCCTGTACAACCATCTGAAGCCAAAAGCTTTTGTTGTTGCATCCAAGTGCCATTCTCCAAGTGATATATATATACCGATCCAGATTCATTTCCTCGATCGTCATCATCTCTTGCGCTGACAACAGCATAATCACCGTAAACATCAACAGCCATACCAAAATGATCATCTGCAGCCCCATCCGAAGCCAGTAGTTTCTGAATTTCATTCTGAACTTGAGTTGCACTCAAAATAGCAAATAGTAAAATAAAAATTATAAAAGCAATACTTTTTCTCATCTCTCTCTCCTCTTTCTGTAACTATAAAGTAAATTTTAGACAGTTTGTTCATAGATGTATACATTTTGTCAAATCATTTCTAATTATTTGTAATAAAGAGTTTATATCTAAGTACCCTACGTTTTGTTTCTTCTTTAATCTTTCATTTTTGTAACTGCAATGTATACTTTTTAATCGGACTGAAGTTTTGTGATTATAAAATATTTAATAATTATGTAAGTAACTCAAAGAAATTGTATTATAAACTTATAGTAAGTATACCTCAATTAACTTCATATATTAAGAAAAGAGACGCTGCATGCAACGTCTCTACAGTATATTTTTTTTGTTTCCCCTTGCGAATGGTCCCAAGCCCCGTAGATGTTTTCGAAGAAATACATCCAGAATTGACGTAGATGTTTTCGAAGAAACACATCCAGTAAAGTTCGCAATGGTTGGAAAACAAATGTTTTGCGTGTGAAAAATTACTTCAGGATTTTCTGTACTCTCGGAGCTCTGATTCTGTGAGCAGCCGGTAAGCCTGAACCGAGTAACGGTCTTACATAGAATTTAAATGCGTCTGTCACATGGTTTCCTTCGGCATTAATAAATTCATCCGGCATAACTCTTGTTTTTCCGGCAACATCTGCTAACGGAACAATCTGATAATCTACAGAGTAGTATCCTGTTCTCTTGATAGTGATTGATCCGTCCAGGTCGTACCAGATAGCGAATTGAGCTGCTTTTTCTCCTACTTCTCGAGCTTCGTACTGGTCTACATCGGAAACACAGCCGATGAATGATCTCTGGAGATAGCCAAATGTATCAGATCTTACACGTTTGATATCTGTATGCTTTTTGATGTGTTCAGCAAGAAGGTCTCCCAGCATACCGTTTCCGGAGAGCTGAATATTCCCGTGAGCATCTTTTTCCACATCGTTAACAAGCTTTGTAATAATTGGTTTTCCGTCTTTTCCACAGATTCCTTCGGAGACGGCTATAACACATCTTCCATATTTTTTGTAAGCATTTTTAACATCTACAATGAATTTATCAAGGTCAAAAACTCTCTCAGGCAGATAGATGAGATGAGGACCATCATCCGGATATTTCTGAGCTATACTGGCTGCAGCTGTCAGAAATCCGGCATGTCTTCCCATTACAACTCCAATGTATACACCCGGAATTGCTCTATTATCAAGGTTCGCACCGATAAACGCCTGAGTTACAAATCTTGCAGCAGAACCGTAACCGGGAGTGTGGTCGTTAAGAACTAAATCATTATCTATGGTTTTGGGGATATGTATTGCTCTGAACTCATATCCTGCTTTTTCAGCTTCGTTATTAACAATCCTTACTGTATCTGAAGAGTCATTTCCGCCTATATAAAAGAAATAACGGACATGATGTGCTCTAAGTGCTCTGAATATTTCTTTGCAGTACTTTTCATCCGGTTTGTCTCGCGTTGAAAGCATTCCGGAAGAAGGAGTTATCGCTATCTGCTCAAGATTGTTTGTTGTCTCCTGAGTCAAATCAAGGAAGTCTTCATTAATGATTCCGGATACACCATGAAGCGCTCCGTATACTCTTGTGATTTGCTGGAATTTTCTTGATTCAAGTACTACTCCAACCAGGGACTGATTAATAACAGCAGTTGGTCCGCCACCTTGAGCGACTACCACTTTGCCTTGTAAAGCCATTACTTTACCTCCGATATTGTTTTACGTAAGACATTTGGGAATATACTGTAAACTTGTACAGTTTTTATTAGATCATCTATATAAATATATTCCTTTGTTGAATGTGATAATTCCTCTAGTCCGGGAGCAAATCCTATTGAAGGAATATTAAATCTGCCCATTGTTGCAACACCGTTTGTGGAGAAATGCCATCTGCTGACTTTTCGGTTTTCGTCCAGGAAAGTATCTGCAGCAGCCTTACCTGCTCTCACCAGTTCATGGTCTTCCGGCAGCACCCAGGTTGGGAAGACTTTCTCCTGAACTGCGTTTGTTCCTTTCCAGCTTATAGCATTGTATTCAGGAATAATTATCTCAGCATCCGTAATCTCCTTAAGCTCAGCTAAAACGCTTTCTTTAGTCTCTCCGGCTGTCATACGTCTGTCAAGATAGATTTCACAACTGTCAGAAACAGAACATAAAGACGGACTTGTTGAACTGATTTTTGAGATTGTGATAGACCCTTTTCCAAGAAAATCATCATGTTTAAGGCGTTTATTCAGTTTCTCAATTTCCTTAATGATAGGTGCCATTTTATATACGGCATTATCTCCGAGATGTTCATGTGCTCCATGTGCCGATTCACCTTTTGTTCTGATGATAATCTCCATGCGTCCACGATGTCCACGGTATACATTAAGATCAGTCGGTTCTCCCAGAATAACATAGTCCGGTCTGATACCCTCATTCTCAATCAGGTGAATGAGCGGATAACCGTCACAGTCTTCTTCCATAACCGAACCGACAACAACCAGTCTGAAGTCGTTAAGCAGATCGAGTTCCCGCATAATTTTTCCGGCATAGACCATACAGGCAATAGCCGGTTTTTCATCAACAGAACCCCTTCCATGGATTTTTCCGTCTTTTACATACGGGTCGAATGGCGGATGATCCCAACTATCAGGGTCACCAACACCAACAACATCTATATGTGCATCATAAAGTATTGTTTTTTCTCCGGAACCTATAATTCCGACTGCGTTTCCGAGCTTATCAGAATATACATCATCAAAACCGCATTTCTTCATTTCTTCAAGAATTCTTTTTACTACTGCCTCTTCCTGACAGCTTTCTGAAGGAATTGCTATTATATCTCTGAGAAACTTAACAATATCATCTCTGTACTTCTCAGATTGAACCAGTATTTCCTTTTTCATGACCGATTTCCTCCATTTCAAATTTTTATTCACTATACTATATTTGTTGTTTCAAGAAAATGGTTGTCAAGATTTTCAACAATAATAAATTCTATACTGAAATACAAATATAAGGGAGATAAGATGTTTAAAGATTTAGTCAAAAAACGATGTTCAACCAGAAAATACAGTCAGAAACCTGTCTCTAGAGAAACTCTGGAGAAATTGTTTGAAACTGCCAGGTTAGCACCATCTGCAAAAAACCTGCAGCCATTCAGATTTTCAGTTTTCACTGATAAAGATAAAATTGCCAGAATAGCAGAAACAACAGTACAGGGCTGGATTAAAACCTCTCCTGTTCTGGTTACCATCTCCATAGATCATGAGAAAGCCTGGAGACGTTCAGACGGTAAGAGTCACGGGGATATTGATGCAGCTATTGCTGTAGATCATCTTTCACTCGCGGCTGTAGAACTTGGGCTGGGAACATGCTGGATATGCTGGTTCGATGCTTTTAAACTCCATGGGATACTGGGATTGGAAAACCATGAAGAAGCTGTGATTATTATGGCAATGGGTTATCCCCAGGAAGAATGCTCAGAACGTCACCTGAAGCGCAGAACTGTGGCTGAACTTGTAGCGTTTAATCCCGATATTAAGTAGTAAAATAAACAACTTTGGCAGAACTGCTCTGGCTTTTTCAGGAAATTGAGTTAATACCGATTGTAAATCGGGATTAACTTGTTTTCTCTATAAAGGAGGCTTTTCAACCGCCTTTTGTTGATTCCATATATTGTGTGCAACATCGTAGAGTGATGTTTGTATCTAAGCCAAATCCTCAGCTATAACTTCATCTTGTTGTTTCCGGGTGTTCAACCAGTAACCGGCACCAAGCAGAGCAAGATTTATCAGCAGAGCACTCAATGAAAGATAATGTGTATATGTGAATACTGCCGGAGCAAATTTCAACTCAACTTTATGTGTACCTGCCGGAACGATTATTGACTGAATAGCATGGTCAGTCTTGTAGATTTCAGTATCCTTACCGTCTACAAAAGCTCGCCAGCCAGGTTTATAGTGTACATCTGAGAGAACGAACAAAGAAGTACTGTCATTCTTTGTCTCGTATTCAATTCTGTTAGGATCAAGATGAGTTATTTTTATGGAAGCATTAGCCGGATTACTAATCTCTGTCTCCAGTTCCTTTTCAAGAATCGCACTTGTAAGGACGTTAAATCTGTCACTGTTCAGAAGTTTAAATCTGTCAGAACGTGTGTCAGCAGTTGTATAATCTCCTACAAACCAGGCTCTTCCGGGAGCTTCCTGATTTTCATAGAGGAATTTCTTTGCAGCTCTGTCCATTTTAACAAGCCTGAACTTATCGAACGGAGCTTGCTGAGGTAACTGAGAATCAGCAATTACGTATTTAGCGTTCAGCATATTCGGAATATTTCTGTTGAAGACAGGAACCTGCCCCATCTGACCAATCACACCAAAATCACGCAGATCCTGATAAATCCTCAGCTTAGCAGGGTTGTACCCGCCAATTGACTGATAGTAGAATGAATAATCATTAGAATTCCATATATTTCCATTAAGCGGGTATACCCTGAATGAACTGAAATCCAGGTCGCTGTCATGCTGTTTTATTATATAGTTATCTATCTCTGTTTTCTGGAACACTGAGTTTTTCATCTCTGAGTTCAGCGAGATATTTTCATAATCTCCACCTGTTTTTCTTAGCAGATAGCGATTCTGTATCTGAATCATATCCACAAAGGAGACCAAAATCAGAATTGCCGCAAGAAGGTATTTATTCTTAAGCATTCCTCTTACAAAAGCCAGGATTGAAAGCAGACCGATAACCGAGAACACCAGATATCTTGTAGTATCTGCAGTCAGCATATCCTTTCTTATAGTCTTGAATATTTTAATATTCTGCTGATCGTATTGAGAAGCTTCTCGTGCTGTAGTATAATCAAGAGCTCCGGACTGTACGAAAGTAATTATTCCAATAAGGATAACAATAGCTGAAACAATATAGACTGTTTTTGCTACTTTCTTTCTGTCTTCATGGAAAAGCAGACTTTGCAGTCCGAATCCGGCAAATACCAGAACTGAAAAGTTTATCATCACGATAATCATCGCCGGAACCCTGAACTTATTGAATGCCGGTACATAATTGAAGAACAGATTGTATAATGCCGGGAAGTGTCTCCCCATGGAAAGCAGAAATGCAAAGATAGAAAATACCAGAATGGATATTACCAGTCTTGAGCGGATATTGAGTATCAAACCGATCAATGCCAGAATGAACACGATTGCTCCTATATATTCGGATGTCTGGGTAAATGGCATATGTCCCCAGTAACCAGGAACAACTCTGTCTTTCAATTGCGGTAAAGACGGATTACTTACATCATAAACTTCCTGACTGGTTCCACCGTGATAACGAGGAATTATCATCCCCATGATCTCTGATGGATGGAACGACCAGCCTGTAGCGTAATCTATACTTACACCGGTAGAGTTTTCTTCTCCGGTACCGCCTCTTATAGAATAAGGTGTATATTCGGAAATCAAGGCCAGCATCTGGTAAGATACTCCTATAATAAGCACAGCTGCAATCAGAAGGAATACAATTGATTTCCCGCGAAGATTTTTGTTTTTTATCAGCTCTGCAATCATAACAAAGAAAAGCATAACTGCAGTATAGAAGATAATCTGGTAGTGCTGTGTTCTAATCTGCCAGGTCTGAATCAAAGCAAATAGTGCCATATTAAACAGATTAGGATTACGCATAAGCTTCAGGAACAGGTACAGAAGCAGCGGTAAGAGCATAATTGGTTTGAATTTCATAAAATGACCGATTTCGAGAAGAGTTGCCCAGTGAATAGTAAACACAAAACTTATTGCACCGAAAAGACTGACGGCATGAGAGAATTTGAGAAATCTGAATAAAAGTATAAATCCTATTGCTCCCATAAAGTAATACAGTATTGGAGTATAGAGAAATTCACCCACAAAGTTAAAAACTTGATCGATATGCCAGAATGACTTTATATGATAATACAACGGCATTCCTGAAAAAACAGTCGGATTCCATAATGCTCGTTCATGTGATTCTTTCTGCCATTCTTTAATCAGATTCTGAGCTCCCTGATTTCCAATTACGTCAACTCCACCCGGACGGTATCCTTGAAAAGCAAGAGGGAAAAAAACTATGCCTATTAATAGCACGGCAATAGCAATATTAATAAAAGTTGCATGCTTAAACAACATATCCCTGATAGGAGGTTTGTTGACTGCTGCTTCCTGTTTGCTTTCTACTTTTTCCTGTTTAACTTTCTTCTTTGCCATTATATCCTCTCTCAGCAGAGTTTCTCGAACAAACCTGCCAATTTTTGTGTTTGTTTTTTTCTGGAATACTCTTCCGGAATTTTAACTGAAAGGTCAACACCTTTATTTTTTCTGTCAATCATCTCTTTTATAAAATTTGTTACACCCGAAACATCTGAATAATCAAACATATCACCTGTTGCTGTACGGCTGAGAATCTCGGAAGCTTCTCCGTTAACAGGTCCAATCCCCAGAATTCTCACTCCTGAACCGAGATAATCAAAAATTTTACCAGTAATAATACCCATATTATTGGGAACATTGTTGATCACCAACAGCAGAAGATCTGCCTCACACAATTCCTGCAGCACTTCATTATGAGGAACGTAAGGTAGAACATGGAACATGTCTTTCACAGAAGCATCCTGAGCCAGTCTATTTAATAAAGTACTTACATTTCCGATTATCCTTACCTGCACGTCATACCCATCATCTTTCAAAAGTTTTACTGAATCAATCAGAGCATGAGGAACTCTATCTTCGGTCATCGCTCCTGTATATGTGATTGTAAAAACATCCTTCTTAGTTTTGCTGATATCAGCGAAATCTGCTTCATCGTATCCGTTTGGAATAACGGCAGTATCTTTCAGGCGTGTTTTATCTTTAAAATATTCGATATTAATATCACTGATGCTTGACACCAGATTAGAGTTGCGTAAAACTGATTTTTCCAGAGCTTTATCAATCTTTTCACTTAGTGGAAATCTTTTAACATTCTGATAATGCACAAATTCTGACCAGGGATCGCGGAAATCTGTCACGATCGGAATTCCACTCAGCTCAGAAAGGATTTTAGCTCCAATCTGCAATGAATGAGGTGGAGATGTACAGAAAATCACATCAGGTTTCTCCTGCTTAATAATTTTCATCCCATTGTAAACCATGAAGGGAATCCAGCCTGCTCTGGCATCGGGAATAAACATGTTGAATCTGACCCAGCGTGCTATTTTTTTGCGTAAAGACTCGTTTTCTCCCGGGATCAGGACATTTGTAGAGATTTTACTGTCCTTCTTCTGACCGGTAAATTTCTTATATAAATTGAATGGTTCAAGTGTACGTGTTTTGAATATTTTGCAGTTTTCGGGGATTTCAGCAACAAGCGAGTTATCTATTGCAGAATAATCACCGTCTCTGACGGTGAGAACAAGAGGTTCCCAATTGAATTCCGGCAGATATTTAACAAATTTCAATACTCTCTGGACACCGGGACCTCCTGCCGGCGGCCAGTAATATGTTATGAAAAGAGCTTTTCTCATTTGTAGAAGTTTTTCTTGAATGCAGAGAATGTAGCTTCTCCACTTGTTTTATTCTTCCATAGTGCATCCAGAAATCCGGTTCCATATCCCCAAAGCTGAGTGAATGCAGCCACAACGGATAAACCGGCAACAAGAATACTCTTGTTTTTCCGAAGTGAATCAGTGAAAATAATGAACTTGAATAATATCAGAGGAAGCGCAAATTTCTTCTTAAAAAATGACAACAATATCAGCAGGAAAGAACCAAGCGTAAATGCTGAAGGCAGCACATGTACAATCTTGAGTGTTCCCGGATGCTTAACCGAAAGACTGATCCTTGCCATTCCTGAATTATATACCTGTTTATAGAACTGCCAGAAGTTTGTACGTCTTTTATGGTACACGAATGCAGCTTCTATCAGTTTTGTTTTAAATCCGGATTGGATAATTCTGGTGCTGAAATCAACATCTTCACCAAAACGCATTCTGGCAAATCCGCCTGTTTCCTCAAAGACCTGTCGAGATATCCCCATATTGAATGAACGCGGGTAAAATCTATCCATTTTTTTCTTCCCGCCGCGGATTCCACCTGTTGTAAGAAACGATGTCATAGAATAATTGATAGCCTTCTGTACCGGAGTAAACGAAGGATGGGCTCTATCCGGACCACCAAAAGCATCAACAGAGTTTTCCATCAATTCGTCTGTGACAATCTTAGTATAATCTTCAGGTATCACACAGTCAGAATCAAAAAAGATGAAATAGTCGCCTTTCGCCCGTTCTGCACCGAAATTTCGGGATAACCCGGGACCGGAATTAGTTTTGAAGAAGTATTTTATCTTAAGATATGGTTTGTATCTATCAAGTAGGTGATCGCATTTTTGGGAAGAACCATCTTCTACAATCACAACTTCAAAGTTTTTAACAGTTTGAGAAACAAGACTCTCCAGAAGCTCATCAACTTCATCAGGTCTGTTGTATACCGGTATTATGTAAGATAACTCAGGCGTTTTCATTTGTATGCTCAGCTTCCTGCTTTGGTTGAGTTTTGTTAACAACAATAATATTTTTCAGTATTTCACCAAATTCTATATTCAGGTTTGTTTCAGCGATACTATTCAGAATTTCCAGCATATTAGGGAAAGACGCCGTGAATGTCAAAGATTTCTCGCCTTTATCTGTGTTATAGTTTAAGGTAATAACTCTGGATTTACCTTTACCGAATTTAAGTTTGATTATATCTTTATAATAGATTGCAACTTGTGGTTTAGCAATATACTTGAATATCAGTTTATCTTCTTCAAAGCGAATTTTGTTGAGAGAATACAGGTTTTTCAGCAATGAGTTCAATGCAAAAAAGATAATGAAGTACGGAGCGAATCTGGAAAACTTTGACGCTTCGGGAGTAACAACATATAAAACAATATATAAGCCGTAAACACATGCTGAAATAGAGACAAGAAGGACAAACCATCTGACAAACTGGTTAAAGCTATAGGTTCTTGGAAAGCCCTTTTTCAAATTGATATCAATTAAATCTTTTGCACTATTATTCATTGTTCATCTTCTCCTTAAGTTCATAAAGCATCTCTACGCATTCAAAAGGTGCAGAATAACTTCCCAGATTAACTATATCGTTAGGCAAACCGTGGAAATCAGTCCCCCCGGTATAGATCAGATTATACTTTTCTGTTATATTCCTGTAGAACTTTATATGGTAAGGTAAGTGTTTTATGTAGTAGGCCTCAATCCCCATAATTCCCATTTCAATCAGGTCAAGAACCATAAAATCATCGTTAAGAAGAATAGGGTGTGCCAGAACAGGTATACCTTTGGATTTCTTGATCATGGCAATAACTTCTTTTGGAGAAGGAGTCTGTTTAGGAACAAATCCCTGGCATTTATCCCCGATGTATTCATCAAAAGCCTGCTGGTAATTGGAGACGTATTTCTTTTCCAGTAATGCTCTGGCAATATGGGGGCGCCCGATAATATTTCTGTCACCGGCAATCCTCATAAGCTGTTCCATATCAATGGAGAATTTCCAGAGATCATACAGCTTTCTGATGATTTTCTCAGCTCTTAAGATCCGTTCGTCTTTAATCAAAGACAGCATGGAAATCAGTTCCTTATTCTGTTCAAAGTTGTAACCCAGAATATGCACATCTCTCCCGTTGAGTGTCGTGCTTATCTCTACTCCGGGAATTATATGCGGATCATCTGGTTCAAGTTCTTTATATAAATCGTTATATGCATCAATATTATCATGATCAGTAAATGAAATGTACTGGTAGCCCTTTTTCTTGTACATATTCAAAATTGACCTGACATCAAGCGTTCCGTCCGAATTATCCGAATGTATATGTAAATCTACTTTCATGTGTATCCTATGTTAAAAATTAATATATCAGTAAACAAAAAAGTTGAAATAAGGTCAAGAATTTTGTTGATAGTGTCTAAACAAACATACTGGAAAATATTATTTTTTGATTCTTTGAATGCTGTTTATTGACTTCTCAATGATAGGAGCATATTCTTTCATATAATCTCCTTCCAAGTAGAAGTCAATTCTGTAAACAGCGTCCAACTTGAGATATACATGGATCATTGGCTTGGGTTTTGAGCCTACTATATACTGTTTGACAGGAATACCGTTAATCTCTCTCGCCCTGTAAAGAAGGTGCAGCCCTTTGAACTCACCTTTCTGTTTGAGCTGATAAATTTTTTCGATATTCTCCCATTTCACCTGACTGATTTTGGTTAGCATTACGGTAAAATCAGACTCATCTTTTTTTGTGTAGACAGAAATCAGCTGAGTTCTGTTAAGACTGTCCTGAACCGCAACGTAAATACCCATCTGCTGCAGATTTTTTCCCAGAATCCGTGCCATGGAATCCGGAACAGTGTATGAAAAGGCATCATCTACATCTATTGTCTCTGCACCTGCGGATGCAGCGATAATCACAATTATAGCTATTAATATCATTTTTTTCATTTTATTCTCCATCGCTATACTATGTGCTGAAGCGCAGCTAATATGTCAAGAAGAAGGTTTTGATTGTTTCTCACACTAAAATATGTCAAAGAACATTGTATATTTTGAGCAGCTTCCTCAAATTGCAATATTTTATTGACTATTTTTTTCTTTTAAGCATTTATTCGTTTGTAAAAATTAATGAAGGGGTGTTATGAAACTCAATATACTACTTATTCTTCTCACATGTATTTTACTTTTTGGATGTAACAGCAACAAACAGACTAATATACTAAATCCTGTTGATTCTCTGGGCTGGCAGGAAAGTGAAGAGTATTACTTTCAACTAGCAAGTGTCATAAAGAATCATAACAATACACTGTATATTGGAAACGGCGGATCCGGGGAGATACTGGTATTTGACGCTGACAACAATGAATTCAGGTTTAAGTTCGGTAAAAGCGGTAAAGGTCCCGGCGAATTCACCAATATCACAGATATCGAAGTATTTGATGATCAAATCTTTGCTGCTGATTTCAGAGGTTCCAGAATTTCAGTATTCTCACTTGAAGGTGAGTACATCCGCCAATTAAAATCTGAAATGGTATTTTTTCTGGAAGCTTCTTACGAAACCGTTTACGGATCGAGATTCCCTGTTGCCCCGGGTTCAAAACTATTTACGATTGATGGTGACTCAGTACAGATTGTTTTTGATGCACACCAATGGGCTGCAGATACTTATGGACTCAAGTATGAAGATAAGGATGTCCTTAACAGGTGGTACAACTTCAATACGATTGATAATGACCTTCTGATTGTCATGAGGTTTGCCCCATATCTGGCATTGATAAACAAGTCCGGAGAAATCCTCGAACAGGATTATGAGACTCCTCCAATAAAATATGAAGCAGAAATGATTGTCTATGGGAAACCCCAGCAATTCAAAGACGGATTCATCCTTCCCGTAAGCTATTTCATGAACGAGAATGGAGAGCTAAGCTATTTATACTACTATAAAAATAAACGAATTGTTAAAGAGTGGTATCTTGACATGAGAAAACAAAGAGCGATGCTTTTCTATAACTGGGATCTAACCGGAAATGTTGCCTGGATTCCCATGCTGGAAGGTGACAGAATTTACAAGTTTGTAATTGAATAACAGGAAAGCCGTTATGCAGAAGAAGATTAAATTCAGAGATGCTGACTTCAGCATTATAATTAATGAGATGAGGAAACATAAAAAGGAAATAGCACTTGGCTCTACAGTAATTTTTCTGCTTGCACTGCTGGTTATTCCCAATCCTATGATATTCCGACATGTAATTGATGTAGCAATCCCAGATGGAAATCCCCACCAATTACTATTCTGGGTAGGAATGCTCTATTTGAGTTCAGTAGTTCTGAGATCGCTGTATATTCTTCAGGACAGGACTTTCTTTCTTATAAATAAAAAAATCACTAACAGTATTAAAGGCAGAATCCTGCAGAACATTATTGATGCAAATAAAAGTGAACGTCAGAAATTACATACCGGTTATATATTGGGCAGGATTAATACTGATGTGACCATGCTGCAGTCTTTACTTGCAGACTCCATTGCCCAGATACTTGTAAATACACTAACCGCAATTGTGGCTTTAGTACTTCTACTAATTCTGAAATGGGAATTGGCAATAGTGGTATTGATTATACTACCGTTCTTTGCACTTTCAGCATATTATTTTTCAGGAAAGATCAAAAAACAAAGTGTTGTTAATCAGGAAAATATTGCTGTGGAAACCCAGCAGCTTAATGAGTCTCTGAATATGATTGACACCCTGGTCCTGTACCTTCAGAAGAAGTTCCCCGTATCAAAATATGTTTTAAAGCAGAATAAGAGTCTTGAATCTGAGTATAAGCTGAGAAACTTATCATATGCTAATATGATGATTACAGCGAATATTGCTGCTCTGGTAACCTCTGCAACCCTTTATTTTGGGGGACTGTTTGTCATGAAAGATACTCTGACCATAGGAACTATTTTTGCATTTAACGCATTAGCAGGACGCATTCTCACTCCGGTAAACACTCTAATCAGTACAAACGATAGAATTCAGAAAGCTCTTGTTGCTCTGGACAGAATTAACTCAATCATGAATCTGCAAAAGGAAACTGCTGATGATAATTTTGCTGTACCGGAAATAATAGAATCACTTGAACTGAAGAATATCAGTTTCGGATACTCTCAGGAATGTAATATTCTTCAAGATTTCTCCATTAACATCAATAAAGGTGAATTCGTTGCTATTACAGGTGAATCAGGCTGCGGAAAAACTACATTATTCAATCTGCTTACCGGGCTATACGATATAGACAACGGGGAAATTAAGATCAATGGTAATACCGTCAGCAAAGAACAACTGGTTGCTCTCAGGAAAAATATTGTACTCGTCGAACAGGAACCACTGATAATATATGATACCGTTCTGGAGAACATTCGCCTGGGAGACACAGATTTTTCGGAAGAAAATGTTGTTAATGCTGCCAGACTGGCAAATATTCATGAGTTTATTATCGGTCTTGAAAACGGCTATAACACATTACTTAAGCAGAATGGCAGTAATGTCTCTGTTGGACAAAAACTGAGGATAACCATAGCCAGAGCATTGCTGAGAAATCCTTCTTTACTGCTTTTCGATGAATCAAATTCCAGTCTGGATACCATGAATGAAGAACTGCTGAAAACCACCATTGATAATCTTCCTGAACATACAATTGTCTTATTTATTACCCATAAGAAAGAAATACTCAGACATTGTGACAGGGAAATAGTGATAATTCAGGGAAAAGCTTTTGAGAAAACTGCTCTGTAAGCACAGAACAACATAACCTTTAAATCTGGAAGCCATAAAAAAACCTGCCGGAAAACCGGCAGGTCAACGCTCTTGATTTGCTTTTTGCTTCTTTAGGAATTCATTACTTCAAAACTGTTAATTTACATGTCTTTGTGAAAGAACCAGAGCTGATTTTGTAAAAATAGACTCCTGATCCGACCTGATTATCATGTTCGTCTTTCCCCAGCCATTTTACTGAGTGGCTGCCTTTATCAAAATTTTCATTAATCAGATTTCTGACAATCTGACCCTTCATATTGTATATCTTAACTCTTACATTTGTATCATCTTCATTTATGTTGAATGAGATATTTGTTTCCGGATTACATGGATTAGGATAGTTTCCCATGAACTCGAACGGAGCTACATTTTCTTCCGGCTCTACAGGTCCGGTAAGCTGGTTTCCGTTGTTCTCCATGATATTTCCGCTGAAATCTCCTACATATATCTTATAACCTGCCCAGTTTCCCATGTATATGGAGCTTTTATCAAAATCATATCTATAGTACAATCCTCCGTCAGGTGCCTGACCAAGATAATCATCTGTACCATCAGAATCGAAATCACCAATAAACAGACTATAGCCACTCCAGTTACCAATATACTTAGAACTCTGATAAAAATCATATCTGTAGTATAACCTGCCGTCAGGTGCATGACCAAGATAATCATCTTTACCATCACCATTAAAATCACCAACAAGAATCTTATATCCTGACCAGTTACCTATATATGTAGAGTTCTGATCAAAATCATATCTGTAGTATAATCTACCGTCAGGTGCATGACCGAGATAGTCATCTTTGCCGTCACCATTAAAATCACCAACATATATTTTATATCCGCTCCAGTTACCTATGTATGTGGAGCTCTGAGTAAAGTCCGGTCTGTGATAAAGTCTACCATCAGGAGCATGACCGAGATAATCGTCTTTGCCGTCACCATTAAAATCACCAACATATAGCTTGTATCCGCTCCAGTTACCTATATATGTAGAGCTCTGGTTAAAGTCATGCCTGTAGTACAATTTGCCATCAGGTGCCTGACCAAGATAATCGTCTTTACCATCACCATTAAAATCACCTGTGTATATTTTATACCCTGACCAGTTTCCGATATAGGTAGAGCTTGAATTCAAGTCATGCCTGTAATACAGTCTACCGTCGGGAGCATGTGCAAGATAATCGTCTTTACCGTCACCGTTAAAATCACCAACGTGGATTGTATAGCCACTCCAGTTACCAATATATTGAGAATCTTCACCGAACTGTTCCTTAAGATACATGTAACCTGTGTAATTACTTTTAGCTATGAAGTTCATTCCCTGCTTGAGTGCCAGTATAAGAAAATCTACTTCTATGTACAATCCATCGGAATCAGTAGATCTGACTTTAATGTTGTAGGATGATTTCAGATCTGCATCCACATTGTGAGCAAGAACAAGTGAACTTCCTGAGATCGAAAAATAACTGTTATCAGACGCAGTTCCCGGTAGTGTATAAGTGAATGTATCCCCGGGATTACTGTCTGTAGTGGAAAGTTCCCCGACAACATCACCGATAACATTTCCATTCATTACTATTTTATATGAGAGTTCAATATCTGTAGGAGCAAGTGGTCCTGCAGGCTGCAGCCCGACAAATGCTCCTTGTGAACTTGTAAAGTTCATTGAACCCGGAGTAAGATCGGTTATGAGGAAGTATCCATTGTAATATCCACCCCATCCCCAGTTCAGGTGAAAATAATTGCTTGAGTTATAGCCATCAACATTAAATGCATGTCCACCGGTTCCATATCCGTGATAATAAAGTGGTCTGCCGGCATTCAGTTCTGTTTTAAGGACATTAATCCAACCAGTTGTTGAGTAGCTGTTCTTATAAGCCAGTCTGGCAGAGGATTCATATCCAAAATATGTCTTCATAGCAGAAAGAGCTACTGAAGAATATGCACCGGAACCACTTGGGTCATAATCCATATTTACCGCTACTCCAAGATGTCTCATCAACTTAGCAATTTCATCATTTCCATATCCGGTTGGCATTCCTGCCCAGTCATAAGTAGTATTGAAATTCGCAGACTGAGTTCCATATGTACTGTGGTAGTAACTGTGAGAACCTGTACCCTGATCAGGGAAGTTGTAAAACTTCATGACCTGAGCCATTGCAGTAGCAACACAACCTGCCCAGACATGTCCACCGGATCCTCCGCTTGATGTTGACGGACAATACTTATTATAAGGCCAGCCTTGATTCCATGTTGTAGAAAGCAGGGGAGACACCGCATCCCTTTCATTCATCATTGTTGGAATATCGTTGTTTTCGTAGGCCTGCCATTTCTGTGAAGCAAGCGGATTTTGAAGGTTGTTCAACCTAGCATAGCTAATTTCCTGAGTCCAGGAAGTAAACATCTCACTCAATGCGGGATGATCATCATAATCTGTTAAACCGCTTTCAGTTGAATAACCCATTATCGGTTCAGCAGAATCATCGCATGACACAATCACAAATGAGTCATCATTAAACTCGACTTCAATAAATAGAGTATCAGCACCATTCACATGGTACCTTTTAAAACTTATCACACCATCCGTATCCGTAAATGCCCTGAAAGCTTTTTCTGCAATCCTGACAGCTTTGTCTGTTGAGACAGGTGCTGAAAACAGTGATACAAAAACTGTCATCAGAATTAACATCATCAATCCATGTTTTGTTATTCTTCTCATGGTTTCCTCCAGAAGCAAAAATTCACTGTTACTAATGCAATCCCGAAGCCAATGAGACAAAAATCAGATGATATTAGCGATGTTCAATTGTAAACTGTTTGATAGTAACAAACTTGACACTTCATGACAAATGTCAGCTCATGTAAAGGAATTATTTTTCTGAGAAAATCATATTTCTGGTTATTTTCAACCGGTCTATTTGAGCCAGCGGTTAGTCTAAACCATGTGTTTTGATCCTGCTGCGAAGAGCACTCCTGGTTAGTTTCAGATATGCTGCCGTTTTTGTTTTATTGTTATCGAATTTCAGTAAAGCCTTCTTGATAATCTCCTTTTCAAGATCTTTGATTGAGAATGGATCATCCGGTAAAACAAAGTCAGAAATTTCAGCAATAACACTCTTATTCCAGGAAGTTTTAAGAGACAGTCCGAAGGATTCAATATAATTGTTTTTAGTAAAGAAAGTTACACGTTCAACAACGTTCCTCAGTTCCCTGACATTCCCGGGCCAATCATACTCCAGCAGCTCATTTCTGGCACTGTCAGACATGATAATTTTGTTCTGTGTTCTCAGGAATTTTTTCAGGAAATAATCTGTGAATCTCAGGATTTCATCCTTGCGTTCTCTCAGGGGTTTCAGATGGATTCTTGCAACAGCTATTCTGTAATAAAGGTCTTCTCTGAAAGTTTTGATTTTTGCCAACTCTCCCAGATCTTTATTTGTAGCAGCTATAATTCTTACATCTGTCTTGATTTTCTTCAAGCCACCGAGCCTGTAAAAGCTTTTTTCTTCCAACACCCTGAGAAGTTTAGCCTGAATCTGCAACGGCATTTCAGCTATTTCATCGAGAAAGATAGTGCCTTGTTCTGCCAGTTCAAGCTTTCCAATCTTCCCTGAATCAAGCCCCCCGGTGAATGTACCTTTTTCATAACCAAAAAGTTCTGCCTCAAACAGAGTTTCCGGTATTGCTGCACAGTTCAGAGCAACAAATGGCTGATCATTTCCGCTGATACCATTATGAATCAATCTGGCTATCAGCTCTTTACCGGTTCCTGTCTCTCCTTCAATAATTGTTGAAATTTGCCTGCTTCTGCTGAGTTCTATAGCTGTTTTCTGTATTTCAGCCGATTCATCCGAGAATATTTGATAATGATCAATATCATCGCTGTCAACCTCCATATTTGCCAGTCGCTTTCTAAATTTCTCCAGTTCAAGATCAAAACCCTCTGTCAGCTTTTTATTCTCCCTAAGCAAAGCCTGATGTTCAGCCGTTTTCTCTATTGCAGCTGATATTTCATCCAGATCAACAGGCTTAACAATATAGTCATATGCGCCTTGCTTTAAAGCCTGAATTGATGATTTTACGTCAGGTAACCCCGTCATGAGAATAACATCGCAATCAGTAATCTGTTTGTCATTTTGAATATAGTTCAACAGTTCCAGACCTGATTTCCCGGGCATATTTATATCCGAGATAACCAGAAAATAGCTGTAAGTATTCAAAAGCTCTACTGCTCCGTTATAAGAAAAAGCTGTATCACATTTAAACTCATATTTCTCATCGATATACTCTTTGAGCATACTGCAAATTTCTTTCTGATCATCAACTAAAAGTATTCTCATGTATCTTTCCTGTAGTTTGGTTAAAATTAAGAGACTTTTGCATAATTTAGGCAGCTGATTCTGCTGTTATACAAAGCTCTTTTTGAATATATGAATCTACCATATTATTTGTCCATTAAAATTAATTCACGAAGTTAGTACTCTAAGATATAATCAAGAAACAACATCGATCATCAATATTGATCCTGCTTGCATATAATGAAGAAAAACAATACAGAATACATTTACATATTGACATTTTATCGTATTTTTTTGCAATCTTATTTATAATAAGATACAGGAGATAATATGAAAAAAGAGCAGCGTCCAAATAACTGGGTCTAATAATTATTTTCAAATCAGAATAGTTTCAAAATTATTGTTGAAGTTATTCTGATTTTTATTTGTATTTCATTTTCTGAAAGTGAAACCATATTTGCAAGAAATTTTTTGCATTGTTAATTGCACCAAAGCCATCTATGTTTTTCAGTTTTCTTTCAAGTTGTCTGTTTCTATTTTCGATCATATTGGTATTGGATATTAACATTTCATCTTCATAGAATGCAGTTAATTTACTATAATGTTTTGTTATTGAACGAATAAAACGCTTATGATAATCTGCTTTGAAGAAAGGTATGAAGTGATTAAATAGTAGATACCAAAATTCCGATTCACTTCTGTCCGGTGCTCTTAACATATTGCGTATAAGTCCTTTCATAAATCGATTTCTTATGAAATATTGACTGCGTTTGGTTCTGGGTAAAAACATACTTACATATCTTAGATAGTGTACAATGCATATCTGGTGCAAGGCTTCTGGGAATAGCTTTTCTATTGGCTTAATGAAGCACCTTCCTTTACCAAAATCACTGATAATTCCCTTAATTTCGGATGGATAGATTCTTTTTAACATTTTCAGAAAAGTATTCGTTGCTTCAGTATCTTCCCTTCGATAGAGTCCATAACATATTGGCTCATTTGTATGAGCGTCAGATGCATGCAGCAAGCAATAGGCAGTTCCCGCAATTGTTGGAAATTTACCGTCAAACTGAATGTATCCACTTGTTTTCTGATACATAGGCAACTTGTTTATTGATGAAAATTTAGCACTGTTCTCTATGATCCAATTGCATATACTACTTTTACTAACGTTGTATCTTTCCCCTGTCTCAGAAAGAGAACTTTTTGTTAATACGTAATCAAGTATCACTTTCTCTTTAAGATCGCTGGAAAATGATTTCCGTTTATTATAACCTTGTGATGTAAAACTATGCTGACAATCGTTACAATAGTATCGTTGCAGTTTACTATGTGTTTTACCTCGTATTGTACTAATAATCCTAGTTGTAAAACCTTTCTTTTTTGTGTTCAAACTTTCACAAAGAGGACATCGTTTTTTTTCTTTATCCGCATGACATACGAATAATCTAATGTAACTCTTTTTGTCAAAACTAATTAGGGTCTCCTCCAGACCCAGTTATTTGAACGCTCCCGAAAAAAGTAATATTGTTTTTATCTATATATTGTACAGTGACATTTTTGTTTTCTGCCGTTTTGCTTCACGATTATGACCTGAATACCGACCTAACTGACAACATCAGTGGTGGTGGTCAACTAACGGTAAATCCTGCTACTGACAGTCATGGATTCAATGGAAATGAATGGTGGTGGCATGGTGCTGACCATCCCGGCGGAGGTTTAATACTGCTTGCAAATTTACCGGATCCCAACAACTACTCTCTGGCATTTAAAATTAAGTTTGAAGTAATCAACGGATCCTGGCGCAAAATAATCTCTTTTCGTGGATCAGCTGATGATACAGGACTTTATTTTTACAATAATTATTTGCAGCTGTATCCATATGCAGCTCAAACAAATATTGCTTATCAATCCAATGTATTTTATGATTTTGTATTTACTAGAGACTCTGCCGGAAGCTTTAAAGTTTATACAGTTGATAATGGTATAGCCTCACTTGTATTCGACCAATCTTCTGTTTCAGCAAATCTCACTATCCCTGTAAATGTCAATAATCTCTATGAATTCAGACTGTTTACTGATGATACGGCTACAAGCAGTGAGTTTGTTCCGAGCGGTTCAATACAAAATTTGAGAGTCTGGGACAGTGCATTGTCTGAAGGCGAAATCAGCACAGCTCTTTCAGAAGCCAACTTTACTGCTGACATTCATGTTATAACACCGGGAGACACTGTTAATTTTACAGATATTTCTTCCGGACTCCCTACATCCTGGAACTGGGATTTTCAGAATGACGGCACATATGATTCTTCTTTGCAGAATCCAACTTTTGTTTTTAACACTCCCGGATTGTATGATGTCAAGCTGAAGACACAGAATTCTGTTGTTACTGATTCCATTATTAAATCAGAATATATTGCCTGTGTAGATGATACTAATACAGCAACCAATCTACAGATTATAACAGACAGCAGTGATGTTGTGCTGAACTGGGATACGGATACGGAACCATATATGTATTATGTATATATTTCTGACACTCCGGACGGTAACTGGCAATACCTTGCAAAAGTTTCAGATTCAAATACATTTACCCACACTGATGCGTTAATTGGCAATGACAGGAAGTTCTATACGGTGTTTAAGCTGTTGAGAAATTATTGACAGGCTGAGTAAATTTGGGTGGAGGAGAAAAAATACTCATTATATCATTATATTAATTTGACAAATTATAATTATAATCAATTTTGTAAGTTAATTGCAAAATCTTAGATAATAATATGGAGTTCGTATGATATTAGAGTTTTCTGTAAAGAATTTTCTATCTTATAAAGAGAAGATGAGTTTATCTTTTGAAGCAACTAAAGATAAAACCCTTGAGCAATATTTTTGTTATAACATTAATGAAAAAGTAAAAGTTCTAAAATTAGCTGTTCTGATGGGAACTAATGCTTCAGGTAAATCAAATATTCTTAAAGCTATTGATCTTTTGAGAAGAATTGTTTTAAAACCTAAAAAGATGGATGATACAACTGGCTTTATTCCATTTAAGTTTTCTTCAGACACTGTTTCAATGCCTGGAGAAATTGAGATATTCTTTTATAAGGGCAAAATTAAATATCACTATTTTGTTGAGTTAGATACTACTTCAATAATTGAAGAAAAGTTATATTACTATCCTAAGGGTCAGCCTGTAGAAGTATATACAAGAAAAGGTGATGTCATAAATTTTGGTACTCATAAGAATGTCAGATTGATCAAAAAAGACCGTGATGCTCTGGATTCCAATACTGTAAAGTCAATGACTCTTTTATCTGCTCTTCAAGTAACCAAGGTTAATGCCCCTGTTTTATCAAGTGCTTTTGACTGGTTCTCAAGCAATCTAATGCCAATTGTAATGCAGAATACAGAACTTAAAAACTGTACAGTGAACCTGATTGAAAAAGATAGATATTCAAAAGACTTAATTGTTGAACTTCTTAAAAAAGCAGATTTTAATATCGATTCTATTGATATTGATGAAGAATCAATTCAAATGGATGAAAATATCCGAAACTTTGTGAGTCATGATACTTCTTTACCTGATACAATCAAAGACATAATCTTGGAAAAAGGTGAAATTTCAAGAGTTAATCTATTAATGAACCACAAAACATTTGCAAAAAATAAAGAGTCTATAGATAACTTGCCTTATGATTCTGAATCTGATGGAACAAAAAGGTTTTTTGAACTTGGAGGGACATTAAGCAAACTCATTATAGAAAATCATGTATTACCTATAGATGAAATTGAACGCAGTTTACATCCGGATTTAGTAAAACACTTTATTAATACTTTTTTGAGTAATTCTAAAGAATCTCAGTTAATTGTTACATCCCACAATCTGGATTTAATTTCAAAGCCTGACGAGATACGAAGAGATGTGGTCTGGTTTACCGATAAAAAAGAAGATGGTTCTACCGATTTATATTCTTTGGATGACTTTTCTGAAATCAGAAACAATACAAACTTTTTAAAAGCTTATAAATCAGGCAAATTGGGAGCAGTTCCAAATCTTGGCTCTACTTTGATCAATACAGGAGATTGATTTGGCAAGAAAGAACAGAACACCTCGAAAAGTAAGAAAAGCAATTGCTATTATTGGCGAAGGAATATCAGAACAAGAATATTTTATCTGTCTAAAGAGAAATAAACGATATTCATTTAAAATCAAACCTGATTTACCTCAAAGCTCAAATTTTATCGGAATATTTAAAAAGGCTAAAGATTTAATCAGAAATGATGATTTTGATTTTGTTTATTGCCTTATTGATGTGGATTGTATCTTTCAAGATAGACTTGAAGATAAGTTGTTACGTGAATTTCAAAAACTGATCAAATCAGTTGGCAAGGATAATGTTGAATTAATAAACTCCAATCCTTGCTTTGAAGTATGGTTTCTATTTCACTTTTTACAGAATGTTCCGAATCTTTCAACTGACAGTGCAGTTTCTGATGTGCTAAGAAATTATATTCCATTTACTCACTACGATAAGTCTAAAAGGTTTTTCAAGAATATTGATATTTATAAAGTTTTGGAAGATAAAGTAAATTTCGCAATTGATAATGCTAAAAAAGTAACACCTCGTAATAATGTTTCTTATACTGAGGTTTATAAAGTATTTGAGGAACTGGAAAAATTCAAGGCATAAATGATATATGGATGCACTATGGATTTCTTTAAAATTTTCACTCTAAATTTTGGGTTACTCATCGAATCGCTACCATTAACGGAATTAATAAATCCATTACTTTCATTTATTGGTGTTTGCATTTCTGCTATTCTATTGAAAGCTACAATAGATTCATTAAATGAACAGAATTGACCCTTTATTAGTTTTTCCATTGAACCAATAAAAAAAGTTGATAGTTTGTATATTGTTATAAGAAACACAGGGAACAGAACCGCTAACAATGTAAGAATAACAACAAAGCCCATTCTTACATCGATTTTTTCACAGAAAAGGGATGCTCCACTTATTCTATCAAAAGATGGTGAAATTGTTTTGTCTGGAATTTCGCCTAATCAAACAATTAAGTCTTTTTTTGATTCTTGCTTATGGAGATACGGCGAAAGAAAAGATAAAGTAAACGATGAAATAGTCGCAAGTATATCTTATGAATACAGGAGAAGGAAATTTGCTGAAAATACTACTATTAACTTATCTTACTTAAAAAACATTTCAACAATTGTTAGTGTTGATGATATTGATACAAATATAATGAAAATTGCTGATAGTATTGAATTCATTGATAAAAATATTAAGAGTTTTTGTGATGCTTATAAGGAGCACAAATAAACAAGCTAAAGATGAACCGATGAAATAGACAAAATAAATGTTAATGCACTAAAAGAAATTTTAGCTAAACAGTACTTTGGGAAGCCTTGAATCGATTAATAGTATTTATATATTTCTCACTGATAGAGTCATTTATGGCTGCAAAGAATTTTGCTGCGATCACAGGATTATCTAACAGCAATTTCTGAAGCTTCAGGTATGAGTAACGAAAGATTAATGCTTCTTCGGATTCCGCTTTGATTGTCGCTGAACGTCTTACAGGCATAACGAAATTATTCTCACCTATCATAGTACCAGGTGGAAGTGATGTGATTTTCCTCATCTCATCACCTACTTCGGGGATCCAGACGGAAACAGACCCTTTCGCCACAAAGTATACATCTCTGTTTCTTTCTCCGTACTCTATTATGGTTTCATGTTTATAGTATTTCTCTTCCACATGGTTGGAATTCAGTATTTCTATTTCTTCTCTGGTGAAGTATTTATACATCTGAATATCATTCTGTTTGGCAAATAATTGCATTACAGCTCCTTATCAGGCT
The DNA here is from genome assembly GCA_942492065.1 of Cloacimonadales bacterium (SeqCode). Classification (GTDB taxonomy): domain Bacteria; phylum Cloacimonadota; class Cloacimonadia; order Cloacimonadales; family JAIOQZ01. The sequence goes on from CALODV010000013.1 coordinate 711,353, forward strand.
AATTTCTGAGTTAGTTTGATAACCTTTTCAGATAGTGAGTCATTAATGGCAGCAAGAATCTTTGAGGAAATCTGATAATCCCTCTCCATTATCATAAATAAGTCTTTGAATGAATATCTACAGATTGTTGAGTTAGGAGACACAGCTATTTCAAATGGAGACTCACTGTGAGTACAGAACAACAATTCCCCAACAATCTCCCCTTCGTAGCTTCTCCCAATCTCAAGTGGATTGTCCATATCTTCACCGGGAATTCTGGTCTTAATTGTTCCGTTTACTACAACATAAAGTTCTTCAGCCTTATCCCCCACCTGAAGCAGAATTTTCTCATTTTCGTAGATATTCACATTCTCAATCTTACGAACTATTTCCAGTTCTGTACTACAAAGATACTTCAGTAAGTCATTATCATTTTCTCTGACAAATATATTCATTAAAATCTCCTTCTAACCATTATAAATGCTATCGTATTAAACAGTAAAGAATAGAATAGAATGACAAGAATATTGATAAAGTACTTATTGTATTCCTTGTTAAATATCTTCATTTTTGTTGCCATGAAGTAATTTCTGTTCCTGTTGAGATATTTGGAGTTCTCAGAATCTACCCAGTTGTTTATTTCAGTATTCCTGAACCTGTTCTCCGGATTTTTACTGGAAAACTGGAATGATTCATTCAATAGCTTGCTTTTTGTCCTGTAGTCTTCGGCATTCTTTCTTGCCAGAGACAGCCGGTTCATATTCTTATCATAGTAGTTAAGTTCTGCCTGTGCAACAGCCAGTCCCTCAAACAGCCATCTTGAAGAAATTATCTCACAAAATTCAGGCACAGATGCACCTGGTCTGATTCTCAGATACGGATTCATATCTTCAAATTTAATCACCGCTCCCGCAAACATAATCTGCGGTATCAGTACAATAGGAAGAACATTTATCAATGCTGATCTGTCGTCCAGAACCGCCGAGGCTATTAATCCAATTGTGAAACCGCTCATCCCTGCCAGGAAAAGGAAAAGAATATACATGGAATGAATATTCCTGATTTCCAGTATGAAGCAGGATATGAACACATAAAGCATTACCTGAATGATATTGAAAATACTCAGTGTTATGTTCTTGCTTATCAGTACATACAACACCTTGATATTCATCTTCCGTTCTCTCGATATAATCCTCTTTTCCGAAAGCAGTTCATCCAGACTATTAGAGAGTCCCAGGAAAATGAAGATTATAACTGAGATAAAGATAAATGTCGGCATATTGGTATTATCACCAAATACATAATTACCGTTTTCATTTATATTCCTGAGGATCAGTGACACAAGTATTGCCAGCATTGGAGACGCAATAAATGTAACAATAATATTCAGTCGATTCGTTAGTTTATTTTTTAAGTTTCTTGTGAAGACATAGTAGAACTGCATAATATTATCTTTCAGTGTAAGTTTTGTTTCAGTAATTGTACTGTTCAGTCTATCATCATCGTCCTGTTCTTCTCCGGTCTGATTGATAATCTCCAGAAGCTTCTGCTTTTTATATTTGTTTTTCCAGTAGAATGGAGGAAACTTACGCTGAACCCGGATTTCAGTATCAGTAATATTCGTAGAAATTAAAGGTTCTGTATACTCAATAATATCAAAGAAATATTCTGGCATCCTGAGTTCTTTCTTGGTTTCAAGAGAAGATCTATTGAAGACAATTGTCTGCAGCTCTTTTTCAAAGAAGTTAAATGCTTTATCAGTTGAGCCAAAATAAACTTGAACTCCTCCTTTGTCGAGAAACAGAAGTTTATCAAAGTTCTGGTAAATTTCGGGATTAGGCTGATGAATAGTTGCAATAATTATCTTTCCTTGATCACGCAAGTCATTCAGCATTTCCAGAAGATTCTCAGAATCCTTGGAGGACAATCCTGATGTTGGTTCGTCAAGAATGATTACTTGCGGGTCTGCCAATAGTTCCAGAGCAATGTTTAGTCTTTTTCTCTGTCCTCCGCTCAGGAGCTTGTTCATTAAATCACCAACCCGTAAATGTTTCTTATCATACAATCCGATCTGTCGTAGAATATTATCTATTCTTTTATCTATATCCTCTCTGTTTTTTAAATGCGGGATTCTTAGTCTTGCACAATAATAAAGGTTCTGGTACACTGTCAGGTTAGCAAATAGAAGGTCATCCTGCGGAACATAGCCAATATGCTTCTGGAAAGCAGCAAAATTCTTATAAAAATCAAAACCGTCAATCAGCACCTTAGCCTGTTTTGGGAAAATCTCTCCGGTAAATGTTTTGAGCAGTGTAGTTTTTCCACTTCCGCTGGGCCCCATAATAGCCAGCAGTTCACCTTTACAAAGATCAAAGTTTATATTCTCAAGAGCAATTGTCTGCCCTTTATCAAATTCATGATAGATGTTCTCAACTGAAATCTGTTTTATCTCAAAATCAACTTTGAGAATATCAAAATACCTGTTGATCTTGAAAGACTGATTTCCATGTGAGATAACATCTGTATTAAAAGAAAAAGACTTCTTCTCAAGAAGAGCTGTGTTGTTAATAAATACGGTTTTCTGTTTACTTATCGGCTGTATAAAGACTAGTTCTTTATCATTCGTGATCTTTAGTATTGTGTCAGAAGATTGTTTATTGGCAATTTTGAAGAACGAATCAGTGTAGTTAACATAGACACTGGTTATAGATTCTGCTGAGAAGTTAAGAGAATCCTTATTTAACAGGAGGTCTCTTCCCTGAAACTCTTTATCTATTACAAGAAGATCATCAATGGCAACTCGCTCCGGTTGACTAATCAGAGCTTTGTTCACCAGTATGGATGTTGATCCGGGGTCGGCAGTCAGCTTTGCTCCGTCAAAGTTTATCCAGACAGAGGTATCTTCGTAAGGAATGCGAATTGTTTGTTTCTGCTGCTGCATATGAAGTCCGTAAAGGGATGCTATTTCAGCATGAGTTAACCTTGTTGTTTCCTCTCTGAAGTTTTTGTAATTGAGAATATCCATGTCTTTCATTAGATAGAATTCATTTTTCATAAGAGGAAGATCGTTCAAAAAAAACTCGTTAGATTTTTGTGTACCTACAAGAGTGAAATCTTTAATCATCAGTACAACCAGATTACAATTTGAGTATGGTTTTATAAAGACATCACATGCAGGTTTTTCACCGAACACCAGAAAATTTTTGAATGTCGAAAAGTCTTTTTCTCGAACAAAAGGAATCACATCAAGCTCAATTGCGTTAGACTTTCCTTCAAGGATATCCAGGAGCTGTTCATAGATTTTTATGTCAATATAAAGCAGGTCTACAAACTTAATCAGTTCAAGACTTCCGATAATTTCAAATTTTTTTTTCATGTACACAATTGAGAATAAAGTAAGCAGTAATTTGAATTTATCAGTCTCATGAAGGCACATTTTCAGTATATTTGTTGCTTGTCTTATAGACAATATATTCCTAGTTGATGAGTGATGAATACTAAACCGTAAATCATTACCAAGCAAAGAAGTAAGAAGAGAATCAATTGTTTCAATATCATCAGATTCTATATGTCTGATACGAGAAAGTTGAACATAAATTGAAACAACAGCCTGATAAATCAGGTTAATATCTTTAGAGTTAGTTTTTTCCATGGCATCCTCAATAAACATAGTGTAAAATGAGAAAAATCTTGCAAGAAATTTATTGTATTTTATTTTAAAGCTGAAGGAGGAATTATGCCTGCAAAAGCTCCTGATTTCGCTTTAAGTAATCAGAAAAAAGAAGAAAAATGTTTAAAAGATTATGCAGACAAATGGTTAGTTCTGTTCTTCTTTTCCGAAGATAACGACGAAGACTGTACTGCTGAAATTGTTGAATTCAGCAAAAAAAGTGCTAAGTTCAACTCTTTCAATTCAGTTGTTGTTGGAATTAGTCCTGATTCTGTAGATACTCACAAGAAATTTGCAAAAAAACACAAAATTCACATTGAACTGCTTAGTGATCCTGAAAAACAAACTGTTAAGGACTATAAAGCCTGGGGTATAAGAAATATTCTCGCAGAAGATGACGAGTGTGTAATCCGAAGCACATTTCTCATAAATCCTAATGGAATGATAGTATATTCATGGAAAAATATGCAGGTCAAAGGACATGTCTCAAAAGTTCTGAAAAAAGTTGCAGAATTTCAGGCTGGATAATATATGCGGTGGTTTCTGAAAATCAGCGTTTTACTGATTTCAATTACTCTTCATGCACAAAATGGAGGAATTTACGAATTAAATAACGGTAGAAAAGGTGTGAAGCTATTCGGTTCCGGTGATTTTAACGGCAAATGGTCAGATATTATCAGCTTGAATCTTAACAACGACGGACTTACAGATCTGCTGCTGATCAATCAGGATAAAACCAGTTTCAAGCTGCTTTTAGTCAAAGATAGAATTGTTGACTTTAACTCCGAATTTCCTATTCCTGAAAATTGGAATTTAGTTGTACCTGTTGACCTGAATGGGGATAATATCAGTGAAATCGTATTCATTGATTCTTCTGGAGTTAATTCCAGACTCTGTAGCTTTGATGCATCCCAAAACAAGTTCATTTGTGATACTCTTAAAGTTAATTCAGATATAAAAGATTTAACCGGAGCTGTCACAATCACCACAGATATATCTCAGAGAGAAAAGCTTTTCCTGTACAGCAGTATTTCAGGAAAAGCCGGAATCTTTGCGGTTAATCAAAACAGTGAATTAATTATGATTTCTGATGCTTTCACAATGCAGAAAGGTTTCGATAAGCTTCTAACAACCAATGTTGACGGCAATCGTATATCTGAGTTAATTCTGTTCAACAGCAAAAAGCAATATTATAAGCTTATAACAACAGAAGATAATAAACTGAAAACAATTGTGGATAGTGTGAATACTGAAGTTAAATGGAGCCGTATCATAAATGGCAATTTCGGTTCAGGAAGATCTCTGGGAGATTTTATTTTTACAGAAAAGAAATCAGGAAGTCACTATATATTTAAGCTAGATTTCAACGGATATTTTGTACCATTCAGAAATAAAAAATGCAATCTGGGGACTAACTGGAATATACTTGTTCCCGGTAAGTTTTCATATAATTATACTGACGGTATACTGCTTTATAAAAACTGATCAGGACATTATCAATGGAATAGAATAAGGTGTTAGCTGCTCATGCAGCATATCCCGAATATCTTCAACCTGCTTATCATACAGTTTTTTACGCTCACCTTTCAGCTTGAGAGCACCAACCATTTTTAGCTTTTTAGGGTTGATCCATCTTCCTCGCTGTTTTAAACCGAAATGTAAGTGAGGACCTGTTGAATTACCTGTTGAACCTACTGCACCGATTTTAGTTCCCTTTGTAACACGTTGACCTCGTCGTACATATATTCTGGATAAGTGAGCATATTGAGATGTCATGTTTGAGTGTTGAATTCTGACCTCATTTCCATATCCGCCATTTTTACCTGCAGAAACAACCTTCCCGCTTGAAACAGCATATACAGGAGTACCACGAGAGCCTCTGTAGTCAATACCATTATGGTGAATCCTTCTTCCATAGATTGGGTGAAGTCTGTACCCGAATGGTGATGTAACGTGCAGACTATTCAGCGGAGCTCTGACAGCATTCTGCAACAGTGTTTTACCTTCAGGCGTATACATTCCGTTATATGCAGAAGATTCCTCACTGTCCACAAACCTGAAAGCCTCATGGAATTTGGTCCTTTTACCGGAATAAGCAGTATAAATAACGCGCGATCGAGGTAACTTTGTCCCCTTGAAATAACGATCTTCAATGAGGACATAGAAGAAATCACCGTTTCTTGCGTCTGTCTGGAAACTGATTTCTGATTCCAAAGCATTATTCACAACTTGTTTCACTCCTTGTTCTAGTCCAAGACTCAACAGAGAGTTATTGAGGTTATTCTTAACTGTTCCGGTCAGAAATCTCATCCTGGTCTCTACCGGAAGAGTCTTTCTTTCGTAGCTATATTCTTCTTTATTTATATTGAGTATATGAGCAGTTATCACATCAGGTTTATATATCAGCGACAATGAATCATCTTTGGTCGTCGACCTTACAATTATCAGACTGTCCCCGGGCTGAATGCTGCTTACATCAACATATTGTCCAAGTTCATATGTGTATTTGGCAACCTGCATATTGGTCAGTTTAGACTTTATCATCAACTCATAAAGACTTTGACCGGGTTTGATTTCAAAAGCGTAAGCATCTGAATTAATTTTATGTTTATCTATATTTACTACTGAATCAGCAGTTTTTGCTTTTTCTTTTTCACATCCGGCTATTAAAGCTATCACCGTTAACAGACAGATAAAGTATTTTTTTAACATAGCACTTCCTTGGGCAAATACATAATCGTAATAACAAATTCTCTGAAATTTACATTTATCACAATTGAGTTATGAAGGCTAAAATTGCAAGAAAAATCTACAGGTTTTTCAAAGTAATGCAGTATAATATCATATAGATGAATGATTTATTCAGCAAAGTGCGTGGTTTTCAATTGTTACATACCGTTATGAATTAGATTCATGTTATTATTTGTGATTCATAATTTTACGATTGTTATTCAAGATGCAAAAAATATTCTGAAATTAATTGACTGTATTTCTTATTAATACAGTTTATCATTGAGAGAGGTATACATGAAAATATTTAAATTATGTTTTTCTATATGCCTGTTATGCCTTGCTTTTAATATTGCGGCTACAGAACAGGCATTGGATAATAAGATCAGCGATGATCTTAATGAAGCTTTAACAACCAACGATAGCTTTATTGACGTTAATATTCACCTTATAGGTTATCCTCAGGGAGAACTGATAAAAATGGTGCAGGATATGAAAAACTCTGAAAAACGTCATTTTGTAAGAAATGAACTGACTGCATTTAACGATGAAAGTCAGAAAGAAGTTATCAGTATTCTCGAAAACAATTCTGATAAAGTTGTAAACTACAACTCATATTGGATTGCAAATGTAATTACTGCCAGAATAAGCCGTGAGCTTATTCCGGAACTGGCTTTGGTCGATAATGTATTCATGCTAGATCATGACAAAGTTAAAAAAATGCTGGTTGACCCTGTATCCAGAGACAATGAGGCCCAAAATACAACTGAACGAGATATAGCTCAGAATGTACTGGATGTTCAGGCTGATATGGTCTGGAGTGACGGTTATCAGGGAAGCGGAATTATTGTTGCAGTTCTTGATACCGGTGTAAACTACAACCATAATGACTTAGCCGGGAACATGTGGACAGACACCCAGTTCCCTTATCATGGTTATGACTTCGCATATGACGACAACAACCCCATGGACGGTGACGGCCACGGTACACATTGTGCAGGAACAATTGCCGGACAAGGAGCTTCAGGAACACAGACTGGTGTAGCCCCACAAGCCACAATCATGGCACTTAAGGTTCTTCTGGATGATGGTGATGGTCAAGAATCCAGTGTCTGGAGCGCAGCCCAGTTTGCAATAGATCATGGAGCAAATGTATTAAGTATTTCACTTGGATGGATGCACATGCATAATCCTGCTTATTCAACCTGGAGGTCTACATTTGAGACAGTTCAGGCTGCAGGTGTTGTGGCAATGGTTGCTGCAGGAAATGAAGGTGACTACGGCTGGCTTCAGCCACCAAGGAATGTTGGAACTCCGGGTAACTGCCCACCACCATGGCTCCACCCTGACCAAACTCTTACTGGTGGAACATCAGGCGTTATAAGTATTGGTGCTTCCGATGGAACATCATCTGTTGCATCATTCTCCAGCAGAGGACCATGTATGTGGAGCGATGTAAGCCCTTACAATGACTATCCGTACAATCCGGAAATGGGACTTATCAGACCGGATGTCTGTGCCCCAGGAGTAGGTATTACATCTCTTGATTACAGCGACGCATCAGGTTATGAATACGGCTGGGATGGTACATCCATGGCAACCCCATGTACTGCAGGTATCGCTGCTCTTATGCTTTCTAAAAATCCGGACTTAAGTCCTGCCGAAATAGATCAAATTCTTGAGACTACTGCAACACCACTTGTTCAGGGAAAAAACAGCAACTCAGGATCAGGTATCGTAAATGCTTATCTGGCTGTACAAACAGTTTCACTCCCAAACACACCTCCTGATCAGACACTGAATCCTGTTCCCGCAGATGCTGCGATCAACGTGGGAACAACTCCCGAATTACGCTGGGAGAGACCTTCAGGAACAAGACACTATAAATTATATTTTGGAACAGATAATCCTCCAACAAATATGGTTTTTGCAGATAGTATTAATACCACGAGTTATTTGCTGGACTCATTACTGACATTCAGTACTACATATTACTGGAGAGTTGATGCGGTAAACAGTTATGCTGAAACTCCCGGGAACGTCTGGAGTTTTACAACAGGTGCTGAACCTGATATAGATTTTGAAGAAGGTCACTTTGTAGACTATCAATGGTTTAATCAAACGCTATATCTCTGGAATTTCAATCAGCAGCAGGCTTACAATGGCAGCTACAGCCTTAAATCAGGCGGAGTACCGGATAATCAGTCATCTGAACTGTTAATGACTCTGAATGTACTTGAAGACGGCAATATCTCATTCTACAGAAAAGTATCATGTGCTGATTCAGATAATGATGACGGGGATTACCTTTCATTCAGTATCGATGATACAGAAATGGGAAGATGGGACGGCGAAGAAGACTGGGATATTGTTACTTACCCGGTAACAGCCGGACAACACTCATTTACCTGGATTTATCAGAAAAATGCATCTTCCTCATCAGGATCAGATTGTGGTTGGATTGATTATATCATGCTGCCCCCTCATGCAAGAAAATTAAAATGCCTCAACTACTCTGTTGAAAATATAAATGAATTATCTGTAAGCTGGGAAAACCCATATGTATCCACCGGTACATATCTTGGTTGCCGTATTTTCAAGAACGATGAAGATTATGCTTTCATCAGCTACGATTCTCCATCTGTATTTACAGATACTGGCATTGATAGAGGTGATACAGAATATACTATGAGAGCTGAGTACCAGAACAATATTTTCAGAGATATTGATTTTACCGTCAGTGTAGATTTTGAAGACCCATACAATCTTATGGGAAACCATGTAATCCATAATGACTTTGAATTTACCTGGAGCTATGATTTCCCTTCAGACAGAAGCTTCTCACAATTTGAGTTATTTATGGATGATGAGGTTATCGCAACAACGGTAGATACATCAGTTGTAGTGAGTGATTTAACTGCGGGAGAACACTTATTTAAAGTAAGAGCTGATTATGATGGAGCCTATAGTGATTTCTCCGATGAATACCTTCTTTTCATTATAAGCAATGACGAAACAGATGCCCCTGAATTACTTCCAACCGGAATTAACAGCATCTACCCGTCTCCATTTAATCCTGAAACAACTATATCATTCAGTCTGGAAAAAGAATCCCAGGCAGAAGTCTCCGTATATAATGTTAAGGGAGAAAAAGTCACAACTCTTTCTAAAGGTGTATTAGATGCCGGAAGTCATAATATAAAATGGACTGGTACCAACAGAACAGGAAATGCTGTATCATCAGGTGTGTATTTCTTCGTACTTAAAACAAATAAATCTCAGGATGTTAAAAAAGCAATTCTGCTGAAATAGATAATTATCTTGATTGTATAAGCCTGTAGATAACCTCTGCAGGCTTTTTTTGTGGGTTGAAGTAATTAGATGTCTATATAAAAAAAAGACTGCTGAAACTATCAACAGTCTTACCTGACAGGCAGGTGCCAAAATGGCAATCCCTAGGGGAGTCGAACCCCTGTTGCAGGAATGAAAATCCTGAGTCCTAACCACTAGACGAAGGGATCAAAAATATATTAAATGATGTCATTTTACAAAAATGTAGATGAAATCCGATGATAATCCAAAAAAAGCACCTGCTAATGCAGATGCTTTGTATGTTAAAGTGGCAATCCCTAGGGGAGTCGAACCCCTGTTGCAGGAATGAAAATCCTGAGTCCTAACCACTAGACGAAGGGATCATCAAACTTTTAAAGATCAAAATGGTGAGCCTGGATGGATTCGAACCATCGACTCTCTGCTTAAAAGGCAGATACTCTACCACTGAGTTACAAGCCCATATCGATTTACGTGTGTCAACTTATGAAAGGCGTTTTTTGCTGTCAAGGATAAATTTCAAATATTTTTCTAAAATCTTACTTCAGCTTACACAACCGATTTTAACCGGAATCTCATAGATATAGAGTATACAGCTCATGCCTATCCACAGGCTCTGCTAGATCTGAGATAAAACTCCGACAAACGGGTTCTGAACCTTTTCATCACCTATTGTTGTTTCATCTCCATGACCAGGTAAAACCTTAGTGTCATCATCCAGCTGCCACAATTTTTCTTTGATTGATTCAATGATCTTTTCCATGGAACCGTCCGGAAAATCTGTACGCCCAATACTGTTCTCAAATATAGTATCACCTGAAAACAGCAGATTGTCAACTAAAAAACATACAGAACCGGAAGTATGTCCCGGAGTATGAATTACCATTATATTGCTGCCGCCGATATTGATGATATCTCCATCTTTCAATATCTGGTCAGCAGGTGCAAACTTAACCTTGTTTTCCATAAAACTGCTCAGGTTTTTCACAGGATCAACCAGTTTTTCAGCATCATGTTTATGAATAGCTACACCGGCATTGGTCTTTTCTCTGAAAAAATCAACACCGCCAATGTGATCCCCGTGTCCATGAGTCAGAAGAATATGACTGATTTCTATTTTTTCCCTTTTGAGGAAATTCACAACTTTATCCGAGGCATCTGCCGGATCAACCAGCACGCCGCAACTGCAGTCCTTATCATAAATAACATAAGTATTGGTTCCAAAAGACGGCAGAAGATTAAAAACTTTATACTTTACCATTACTTCCCCTATAGCTTGTATTCATTTACAAAATCTTCATTAACATTCTCTACCATGATGGCATTGTTAAGAGCATAGTTCTGACCGTATCGTACTTCTGCCGATTTAACGTCTTTATTCGTGTAATAAAGAACTAATCTCGCTGCAAGTTCGATTTCAGGTTTTGATACTACTCCGAGATGAAAAATCACTCCGATTGGTCCACGCATATTCGGAACCTTAAGAACTGGTTCTGTGGTTACTTTATCAGCCATAATCTTGATGTCGCGAGATGTTTTGCCGATAACTACTTTCATGTTCTCATTAATCCTGAAGTGTCTTCCCAGACGCAGAAACGACGCATTGACCGGATCAAGCATATTGTTCTCACGCAAATCAACCAGCTTTGCTTTTAACCCGGTTTCCGTGAGAAGACAACCGCCCCCAGGATTAGAATACTCTTCTATTCCAAGCTCCGCTGCCAGCTCCATCTGGCGTTTTCTGCCGCGGCCCTGAATGTCCAGCATTTCTTCTTTATTAACCCAGCCTTCTCTGACAGGCAATGTATCTGCGATAAGCCTCTGACATAGAGGTCTGACAATCAGATCTGCCACACCGCTGATTTTCTTAACGGCATTCATGGCATCAGCTCTCTGAGACATTGGTCTTTGCCCCAGAACCTCTCCGGATATAAGAAACTGTGCATCGTACTCCTTCAGCAATTCACCTGCTTTACGGAACATGATTCCATGACAGTCGATGCATGGATTAAGACTTTTGCCAAATCCATATCTGGGATTTTTCATCATTTCGAGATGTTCGTCGGTAAGGTCTATTACTTCAACTCTGATTCCGGCATGCTGTGCAGCTTCTATCGCCTTTTTTGGTCCGAAAAAGGGAGTTTTAAAAAATATGGGTATAACTCTATATCCGAGTTTCTGCATATATTTAACGCTCAGTACACTGTCCAGTCCACCGGAAAATAATGCCAGAGCAGAATATTCTCTTTTCATACTTTTCCTTTCATTATCAATTAGAGAGCTAAGTTTCTCTCTATATCTTCCGTGTAATTAAACTTGAAAATGTTAATAATGTCAAGTATGAATAAAACTCATATTTTGGGACGTATCGACACTGACAGCATTTTGTTATATTTAATTTTCACCTGTTTCTAGTTCTACAATTGTTTATTAGTAACAGAAATGACTATATTTATTAATCGTTACTAAATAATGGTCATTAGGTTTTATTCGGATATCTGTAGTGCTGAACTGCATGTTTTTGTATTTACATTATTATCTTGCTATATTGATATTATTTTATAATTTTTGCATTATGACTGAAATGATTGAAATAATACTTATCGCTGTCGGACTTGCTATGGATGCTTTTGCAGTGTCTATAAGCTGTGGTGCCGGTTTTAAATGTTTTGACCTGAAATATGCTCTGAAAATAGCATTTCTGTTTGGTTTATTCCAGGCTGTTATGCCTCTTGCAGGCTGGCTTCTGGGGTCAACCTTTATCGGCTGGTTTATAGGCTACACACACTGGGTTGCTTTTGGGCTGTTATTCCTTATCGGGATGAAAATGCTGATAGATGCAGTTAAGGAAATCAGGAGCAAAGAGGAAAAACCCGAGTTCTGCTATCCTAAAAAACTGTCTGTGCTGCTTGGGCTGGCATTAGCTACCAGTATAGATGCATTTGCAGTCGGGCTGAGCTTTTCCATGCTTAAAATGACAATAATGTCGGCAGTTATTATTATTGGAGTAATAACTTTTATTTTGTCTTTTGCCGGTAAATATATAGGATATAAGATAGGACATATCTTTGAAGATAAAGTCGAAATAGTAGGAGCTTTGATTCTCATTGGAATAAGCTTAAAAATAATAATTATGAGGTAAGTAATGGATAAATACAATATCCTCTTTGCGTTTGGACTGACACTTTTTGCCGGACTTGCTACCGGTATTGGCAGTGCTCTCGCTTTTTTTGCAAAAAAGACAAATACAAAACTGCTGTCCGTTGCTCTGGGATTTTCTGCCGGAGTGATGATTTACGTTTCATTTGTAGAGATATTTCTTAAAGCAAAAGATGCCCTTTCTGCTGCAGCAGGTCCAACAAAAGGATACTGGTATACAACACTGGCTTTCTTTGGCGGAATGCTGTTTATTGGGTTGATTGACAAACTTGTTCCTGATTTTGAAAATCCGCACGAAGCCAGATCAATTGAAGAAATGGACAAAGGTAAGTCAAAAAAAGGGAGTCTTTTAAGAATGGGTATGTTCTCTGCATTGGCTATTGCAATTCACAACTTTCCGGAAGGTCTGGCGACATTCTCTGCTGCCCTTAAAGAACCATCTCTCGGTATTGGTATTGCAATTGCAATTGCTATTCATAATATCCCGGAAGGTATAGCTGTATCAATTCCGATTTACTATTCAACCGGCAGTAAGAAAAAAGCTTTTATCTATTCATTTCTTTCAGGACTGTCAGAACCGGTTGGTGCACTGGTTGGCTTTGTCCTGCTTAAAGCATTCTTTAACGATATAGTTTTTGGTGTATTGTTTGCCAGCGTGGCAGGGATTATGGTATTTATATCTCTGGATGAGCTTCTGCCTACAGCCCATAAATACGGTGAACACCATCTGGCAATCTACGGACTTGTGGGAGGAATGGCAGTCATGGCTTTAAGCCTGCTGATGTTTGCATAGGATAGTACAGGGAAAGCAGTTGATTTAGTATACTGGAGCGTATACAATTAGTGAAAAATCATGATTATCTGCATCCTTATTAATCTTTAATAGCTTACCTCATTTGGGTATTTCCTTCTTTTTCTCTTGTATAAAAAAATTTTACGTTTAGAAATCCTGAAGCCTTGGAAGGATTTTAGGAAAGATTTATGGTTTCAGCTTGCTGAAAATACATCTGAAAAAGATGTCGTTTCTTTTGCTTCTTTTCTTTAGTCATATAAAGAAAATGAAGGTAATCAGTTCAATGGTAGTTCACTGAGTCCCGATGAAGTCGGGAAAGTGAATAAACTTTATAACATAAGAACGACCAAAATTATGTTTCACACAATCTGCCAATCAGCCTAACTTACTGATAAAGTTAGAGTTGTAAGCTCCCTGAGCGGAGTCGAAGGGATTATTTCAACACTGCAGTTAAACACCTATAGTCCCTGTCAAATCGAGAAGAAATATGATTTATCCTGAAGAAGCATTGGGAATATTGCAGACACCTAAACGGCAACAATCCCAGTATAAAACTTAATCAGGAAAATAAAATGCTTTACTTTTTTGAAAGCACAAAAGAGATAAGGTTAAGAACTGACAGATATGAGAAGCTGATGAAAAGAAATTAGGGAGGTCATTTGAAAAACTACGTTTATGCCGGATTCTGGAGAAGGACATTAGCTGTTTTAATCAATATGGTTATTGCAATGATTTTTTATTTCATTTTTTTGAATTTAGATACATATATATCTATTGTTGGACAAAGACCAATTCTGGTGGATGTCTTAAATATTGCCTCAATGTTCTTTTCATGTGTTGTGTCTGTTCTGATGCTGCGTTTTCTGGGAGCAGATATTGGAGGATTGATTCTCAAGATGAGGGTTGTGAATGCTGAAACAGGCAATCACCAATCTGTAAAGAACTTGATTATCAGGTTTTTCATGCAGTACTTCAATTTCCTCAGTTTTGTTTCCATATTTTACGATTCCAGAAAGCAAGGTTGGCATGACAAGGTTTCTTCATCTCTGGTTGTAGTGAAGTCCGGCAATGAACAGGAATACAGAATTGAGTTCCCAACATTTTCAACGGATAAGGATAGAAGATTCAACTTCTTGATTTATGTTTTCACAATACTATTTGTTCTCGCCAATACTGCATTTTTAACAATCAGCCTGCATGAAGATCCTTTATTACCGGAAGCAGCCGCATGGATAGGTGAACACATGGAGAAAGAAGAAAATCCTGAGGATAATGGATATTACTATCTAATTGGTTTTGGAATGACTACTGATGAAAACCAGTTTGAGAATGGGTATCAAATAGTTCAGGAAATAAATAAAAAATCACTGGAAACTAGAGAAAAAGTAAGAAATAGACTTATGGGTAAAGATCTGCTTTCTCCCATTCAACCTCAACTACCTTTAAAAGCAGAGAAAAACTATCTCATTGAAGATAAAATGGCAGATTATCTGTTAAATCTCGGTTTTAACGAAACTATTGTTGATACAGCAATGAAATATAAAACCGAACTGAAAGAGATTATGGACAATGTAAGATATTTAGATGCCCAGTTCAATAATCTGGCAAAGCATAAGTATTTTTCTGTCACCACTGGTTTTAATTATAATGAAGATGAACTTGATAGCTACACTATTCTTCTAAAGTATATAAAACTGAAAATCATGGTTGGATTGAGTAATTTAACAGAATATGATTCATCATGTATTGAGGCACTGAATAGAGTTGATGAATTTGCTCGAAGTTTGCTCATGAGTATCGAAAACGAGACTCAGGCAATGTTTGTTAAAATTTTTCTTTTCTTTAAACCTCATGTTCTGAATATCCTTTTGGATAAATCTGAGAGTACTTCAATGATAATTGATCAAATACTGAAAATGGATAATCTGCCTGAAGACTACATACAGTCCCAAAAACTGAATAAAAGAAACTTTAAGAATTCTATATCCCAAATACTTCTCTATCTTCCTGGGAAAAATGATATTTTCTTTCGTTCTTCATTTTATATGAATCCAGAAGAAATTTCAACATTTTATTCACGAGATTTCAAGCCTAACAAGTTTATTAACAGTGAGTATTTGTATTGCAGTTCATTAGGAAAGAAACAGGTTAAAGACGGTAAAGAGACAGAAATCTTTAATCCTGACCACTTGTTGATTAAAAAAAATGTTTTTAATATCCTCAATAATCCGATCAGTGTTAGACGGCACGAAACAAGACTTATAGATACCACATTATTGTTATTAAATGTAGATAGAGAGAAGAGTACTATTCACCTCCTGAAACTGAAAGCCATGATATACAGAGACCATGTAAAAGAAGAAAACATTCAGGAATTCCTGAACGCTCATGCTGATTCATTATATGATGTGCTTACAGGAGAACCAATGAAATGGAATTCTGATGAACAGGAAATCTACTTTGGTGAGAAATCAGAAACACCAGAGGAGTATGAAGCTTACCTTAAAATGGAACGTGATGAAAAGAAAAACAGACGTTTTAGAACATCGCGACATGAAAACCCGGATGCCTTGAAGCTATATTTTGATTAGGAAGGATATAATGAAAAACTACGTTTATGCCGGATTCCGGGACAGATTTGTTATGGGACTGCTTGACCTCATTATTGTTCTCGGACTGATTTATGTTATTAAAACTCCGTTACATGTTAATTTCTTTTCCATATACTCGAAAGAACTGTCTCAGTTTTACACAGTCTGGTTTATCAGAGCAATACCGTTTCTGTATTATATTGGAAACTGGAAATTGCTGGGTGGAACTCCTGCCAATATAGTAAGACAGGTCCGGATTCTGGATTGTGCAACAGGTGAAAAGCCTTCCCTTGTAAAGCTGTTTATCCGATTTACGGGAATGTTTGTATCAGCACCTCTACTTTTTTTCGGATACTTCCGAATGTTGTGGGATTCCCGTAAACAGACCTGGCATGATAAGCTTGCCGGCACGGTTGCAGTAAGGAACAAAACTCACAAGAAAGCTGAAATCAGTGTTGATGATATTGATAGTATTACTACTGAAACAGGATTGCAATTTCCCATTGGACCGTCCGAAAGAGATGCATCGATCTGGAAGGTCGGAAGATTTGTTACAGGGATCTCAGCCGTGCTGTTTGTTATGTTCTGCATCTACTGGTTCAGGGATGAACCGCTGTCTCCCGGAGCTAAGCAATGGCTGTCTGAGATAGACTTGGACGAAAGAGACATGCAGAATGAACTACTTTACCAACTTGTGGGGTTCGGTGCACCGGAAAGCATTCTGCCTATAGAATACACCAGAGATCTTATTAAGAGAAGTGATGACTTAATCTATCGCATTGAATACAATCGTGCTGCTGGAACAAACCATGACTTCGTCGGTGAATATATTAAGTCTAAGTTTTTATTATCAAATGACATAGATAAGTGGGGACTTCACTTTGATGACCACAAAAAACTTTTTGACTACTGCGCTGCTAATGAAGAGCATATATTGAATCTGAAAGAGAAATACAAGTTTCTTGATTCCAGGTATAAGAAGATATCCGACATGAGTGATTCTGCATCTTTCAGGAATCTGTTTTTACAGCATTACGCTTCTTATACTCCATTATGCATGGACTACCTTAATTACCAATACTTGAGAAATCATGTAAATGCAATTGATTATTTGAAAGGACATAAGACAGAATTTTTAAACAGAATCAACGATGATATTGAGCTACAGAAAACTCTACTTGCAAAATCACCGACTCTGATGTTCAGAATAACACTAACAATTGCTCTGTTAAAACAACTGAAAATGTATGATTTGTTACTTGAACAAGACAAGCAAGCAACTGAAGTACATGAAGCAATACAAAGTATTCCGTTCTTGAGTAAAGTTATGCTTAATATGGAAAAACCATTTAAAGATGAATTTTATACTCAGGTTGTATCTATCTCAACTCCCTTAAGCCATAGCAACTATATGTTTTCCAAAAAAATCAGAATCACAGAGGCAGAACTGGAAGACAGTTATAATCTGTATAGCAGACCAAATGAGAATGTGAATCACCTGTATGAAGTTTTCAGTAAACTGACAGTTATGTCCAAAATGGATGGAAAAGAACTTTTCGATACAGTAGAATCATATCGTAAACCGAAATTGAATCCTATTAAGCTATTAAGAAATCCAACATATCTTCTTACAGAAATGCAGGAACAATTATACATGAAGTATTCTGTTGGGAGTCATGATATTAATGGATACATCACCTTATTGAAATTGAAATCGCAGGTATATAATATGAAGATTCCTAGAAGTAAAATAGATGCTTTCCTTGAGGAAAATAAAGAAAAGCTGCATAATCCGTTCAGTAATGAAGCGATTCAATTCAATGCAGAAACAAATGAGATTTATTATACCGGACCTTACAAGGAAGAACAAAAAAATTACAGGAGCGTTATGCTCACATTTTAGTTGATTACAGCTTATGAGAATCAACTATCAGTTTAAAAGGCTTTTCGAATCACAACATTTTGTGTATCTTTAACTGTGCTCAAGTTTCAGATCTTGTTTTATCAGCATTACCAGCCACACCATTCGTATTTTTCTGGATGTGTTCCTTCGGAAACATCTACGGGTTTTCAACCATTCCGAAGGTGATCTGCATGGAATCCTGCAATCATGTTATTCAAGATAATCATGGTTCAGATATTCTTTCAGACAACTTGCCGGTTGTTTCTATGCGTCTGCCATTACCTGCAATAATTTATTTGACAATAAAGAATATTTTTCATATTTTATTATAGATAATAATCTTATGGAGACGTAAATGAACAATCATACAATCGAGTTCAAATATAATGATATGATTAAAGACATCATCAGTACGGAAGAAGGTATAAATGATGCTGACAAGATAACTAAAATAATATTGAAGTACAGTCAGCTTATTGAGTACCAGCAGAGTATTGAATCCCAGACAAGAAAACTTTCCAAAAAGGTCAGAGACCTTTCCAGAATGGCATTTACCGATCCAAACATTAATATGCACAACAGGAACTATCTTGAACATAAACTGGATGTCCTGCTGGAAGAACTCGACAATGACGGTCCTCTGTTCAGCCTGATGATCTTTGATGTATCCTCTGCCTATAACAGTCTGGATGCAGATGAATTCAGGTTCATCAACAAAAACATTTCAACTAACCTCTCCATGCAGTCCAGAGACATTGATATTGTCAGTACCCTGGATGTCTCTTTATTCGCTCTCATTACATTCACAATCGAAGAAAACTCGCTGAAAGGCTACGCCAACAGATGCAGGAATATTATCTCTAATACTCTTAAAGATTTCATGGACACTGAAGGTGATATTGCCAATAGTATTTTCTTTGGTTTCACCGTTTCAAGATACTCAGATACTACCGCTTCGCTTCTGGACAGGGTTATTAACGAAACCCAGAAGGAAAAAATCAAAGCAAAAGCATAAGTATTGTTCCAACAGCATTAACTGAGTAATACATCTATCCCGATAATAATAATGACAGTAAATACTATCAGGAAAAAACATAAAGAGTATGTCAGCAGGATTTTCAGTGTCCTCAAGATTATATTTCCCGAATTGAAAAACTGAGCATAAGCGAAAAGCGAATACAGCAGTGAAAGCAACATAGGTAAAAACTGTAGCCAGATGTTTTCAGGCTCTTCGGCTGCATAAATTATTGTGAACAACACGAAAATAAAGATCTGCTGTGCTATTGCGTATATATTGAATACCAGATGTTCAAAGTAGTTATAACCTGATTTAAAAAAGACCATTCTCGATGAAAAAGCCAATATTGGACTTACCAGTAATGTTGAATAAGCAAAGTTTTTTCCGAACCAGCTCAAAATCCTGAAGCTGCTGCTAAGAGCATTACCGTCATCCTGCAATCCGCCGATTATTCCACTTAATGCATCCCCGAAAATCGTTCTTCGCCCGATTATAAGTGATAAAATGACATATATCGCCGATGCCAGAAACAGGTATGTAACAGGTTTCGTGTACTTAATCCTCTTACCCTCAAGGTAGTTTCGTACGGCAGCACCTGGACGATAACACATTTCCCTGAATGTAAACGGGAATCCTCGATTAATCGCCAAAGCTGTTGATGAGAAATCCGACAGAAAATGCCTGAAACTGATTCTGCTGATTTTTTTTGACTGACCGCAATTATTACAGAAATTACCTTCAAACTCGCTGTTACAATTCTTACAAATCATGTTATCCTTACCTGTATTTAATACCAGTCTTGATATATGAAACAGCTCAAAGATTGTCAACAAGATTTAGTTTGGCATCTATCTCCTTCATTTACTGTGTGTGAAAACGAAAGTTATCTTATAGTTTATGGCAATTTTTGTCGTTTCTTTTGTTCACAACATATTCCCTTTCCCGACTTTATCGGGACTCAGGGAGCTTTTAAGCCATAGCATATCAATTTGTTAAGTTGATTGAGTCCCGAATAATCGGGAAAACCTGCGACGCAAGTTACTGAATATTTCGGAACATCTTACGTTTTTACACACTATGAGCAGAGTCGAAGGGATTAGTTTAAAATGAGTAAAATGACAAAATTATGTTTTTACAAGCACTGTGACCGTGGACGATTGGAATAAAGAAAAGCCTGTCAGATTCCTCCGGCAGGCTGAGATATCGGTTGCATTTTTTGTTTAGTAAGGATATTGTGTATATCCAGATTTTTCATAAAGCTTTTTCAGCTCACCACTCTTGATTAATTCTGCCATTCTTGTGTCCCAGATTTTAAGCAGTTCCTTACCGCGATCTGTTCCAACGAAAGCAACAAAGAGCTTCAGTTTGAGCAGTTCTTTAATTTCCACTTCACCTTTTAGTTCAGGGTTCTTATTAAGAGCATCTCCAATCTCAACTGAAGCATCAATGAGAACGTCAAAACGGTTATTCTTGAGCATTTTCAAACCGCTGACACGATTATCAATCTCTTGAAATTCAGGTTTGAAATCAAAGTATTCATCATATCCGTAGCCTCTCATCCAGGCGAGTCTCTTATCTTTAAGAGAGCTGATACCCTGCCATCCCGGGCATTTTCCTTTGATGAAGCAGGCGGAAACTTTATCTGTATCAAAATGATGTTCCGGGAACACAGCAAAGTCTTCTTCATCTGCATAAGCTCCAACCCAGGCATCTTTCGACCCTGCTTCAACTTCATGGACCCCTCTTGCATAAGGAGCACTGCTGATATTGACTTTGACTCCAGCCGGTTCAAATACAAGCTTAACCAGATCCCAGTAAAGACCTGTTCCGTCAGCGTTGGTTGCACCATCCCATTCTTCACTTGTAATGTTTATTTCTGTCACTTGTGAAAGTAAGCTTATTGCAGTTAAAACTGCTAAAATCATTAACACAATCTTTTTCATAATACTTCCTTCAATGTATATTGTTAACTAATTACGCTACATGTTAAATTTTGTGCAAGCAATTTTTGGCAGAATTTAAATTCAGTTGCGAATTCCGTTCAATGAAAGGTCTTGACATAAGGGTTTGCTTGTGAAAAACTAAGTACAAGCAAAAAGCCTGTCAGATTTCCCTGACAGGCTTCTTAACAATTTATGTATTAATGTTAGATTGTTTCTACATTAATTGACAATCTGGGGAGGCAAATATAAGGTATTATTTCAACATTATCATTTTGTTTATCAGCGAGGACTTTTCTGTTTTGACTTTATAGAAATATACTCCGGAACCTACGTTCTTGTTGTTTTGGTCTGTTCCGTTCCATTTTATTGTATGATATCCGCTTTCTTGATTTTTATTTATCAACTGCTTAACCTTCTGCCCCTTAATATTATACACTTCAATACAAACATTGCCTTCTTCAGGAAGACTGTATGATATGGTTGTGGTGGGATTAAAGGGGTTAGGATAGTTACTGAGCTGTAAATCCATATATGGTCTTGTATTATTCTGTGCTTCCTGTATTTCTACAATTGAGTAGGCTTGAATTGTTCTGGATGAATCGAGACTGTTAAAGGTCTGAAAAAAAATATCATTATATCCATCACCATTGAAGTCAAAGACCTTTTGATTTGCAAAACCATGCTGGAAAGTTGTATCATCAATAATTGATAAGTCATAATTCAAGTCGAAAGAGGGACATCCTGAGTAAATTAACACTCCTGTACCTTCCATATATGTAAAGGTATTGATAATAAGGTCGCTGATACTATCATTATTTATATCAGAATGCATAATATTAACGATATTCAAATCAGTCACGAGTGAATCACAATTATCGAAAGAGGAATTACTATTTCCCCAGAGAATTTTCAATTCTGTACGACCTGTTTTAACAACCAGATCATCGAAGCCATCTGCATTGTAATCACCTCCCATTTCAAACAGGTTCTCTATGACATCAGGAGATGAACCATTTTCAGTGAAAGTTTGATCCAGCTGAGAATCCATATTTACTCCACCTTCATAGAAGTAAATCTCCTGAGAATCACCGGAACCAAATTTTAGTAAAGCGAGATCATCAAAATTATCTCCGTTAAAATCACCTGTTGTAATATTTAAACCTAAGTAGCTGCAGTCGCTGCCTTGGACATGAAAATCATTGATTGTGTCAAAGCTGCTTGATCCAAAAAATATTTCTGCCTGGCCATAAAGCCACCCGTCGGGTCCATTTGAACTGACAACCAGATCACTTATTCCATCGTTGTTGAAATCACCACTGCAGTTTACACAATAACCGAATACCAAATACCAGGCATCGTCAATATAATCTCTTCCATAAAGTGTAACGTCAGGGATTGTGTCAAAATCAGTTCCACCCCAGTATATATCTACTTTACCTTCGCAGTATATCTGATAATAAGGGTCTGTATAATAAGGTGATGAAATTACCAGATCGTCAAAGCCATCCCCGTTCAAGTCTCCATCAGAACACACCCAGTAACCGAATTGCTCTTCGGAATCAGATGAAATCATTACATAATCCACCAATGTATCAGGATGTTCTCCACCAAGGTATATTTTCACTTCGCCAACAGGCGTATAAAGCTGAGTAAAAAAACTTTTTACTGTTATCAAATCACTATAGCCATCTCCGTTTAAATCACCTCCACCTCTCACATTACTGTTTATGCCATACTCATAGTCAATATTTGCTTCAAAGAATTTGTATAATGAGTCCTGAGCCGATAAAATTGACAGGAAAGTTAACAAAATAAGACAAACTAAAATATGGTGTTTCATAAGAATATCCTTTTGTTATCTCACACCATCCGAAAGATTATATCCTTCGGAATGGTGTGAGATATATTTATTTATTATTGTTAAACCTCAGTGCTATTAGCAGAATGGGCGTAGCATTTTCCAATTGGTTTTGCAAACCCCAAATCGAATAAATTCGATAGGGAACAGTATTTTCCAACCATTGCGGAGGTCTTAAGACCATGCGCAAGGGGAAAATATTATTTCAACATTATACATTTACCGATATCAAGAGTTTTTCCATTTACTTTTAATCTGTACAGGTAAACACCGGAGCCTACTGAATTCTCTTTAGTATCTGTTCCATTCCAGAGAACCTCATGCTTACCTCTACCCAATTTTTCATCCACAAGTATTTTTACTTTCTGTCCTTTCATATTGTAAACATTGAGCTCAATATCACTCTCTTCAGGAATACTGAAACAGATTTTTGTTTCAGGATTGAACGGATTTGGATAGTTTCCTGATAGTTGAGCAAATTCAGGGATATCATCTTCTTCTTTATGAGTTGTTTCAGGTTCCATATTAGATATTTCATTATTTATCTGCTGAGCAATTTCCAGATATTCTTTTCTGTTTTTGGGCTGGTGTTTGGAAGCAACAGGAATAGATCTGGAGTTCTGCTCAAGTAACTTATAATAGCAATATGCCTTATCAAGCTCTGCTTTCAGTCTTTTTACATCACTTGGAGGATCAGCCAAAATTTCATCAAACAATATCATAGCTTCAGCATAATCGTTTTGAGAAAGGTACACTGCTGCTTTTGCTTCTTTAACAAAGTATGCATAGTCGGCATCTGCAATTGCGTCCAGATATGCATTGAGACTGTCAGGATCTTTCTCTGCTGCTCTGTATAAGTGAGGAAGCATTGTTATACATCCTGGAACCTTAGGAAAATCAGGATAGTATGAGATGATTGTTTCAGCGTTTTCATAGGCTGTAACCCATTCTTCTTCCTGAATACTGTCAAAAATACCATTGTAGATACTTATAACAGGTGAATTGAGATTATCATCGAAGTCATAAGAATCGAAATCAGGGAAGAAACGTTCTTCATCTGCTGTTGATATATTCAGATTTGTCAAATCTATTGGTTCGTCAGGATAACCGGCAGTGAAAAGCAGGTATAAATCATTATCTTCTGTCGTATATTCAGTATCATAAATATGAACATAACTATTAACACTACTGATAAAAGCCGGGAAACAATCAGGTATTGCAAAGATTTCAGTTAAACCATTATCATGTATTGTAGAACCATTTCCCACATAACCTCTTACTGAACTGATGTTGAAGTATCCCTGTTCTTCATTATTATAAATATTTGAGAGGCTATATACATTAGCCATACAGTTGCTTATATGCAAACCTTTACCGGCATTCCCAAATATATTAGTATCATCAATATAAGAAGGTCCGGGACCGGAATGCTCAATCGTTACTCCGGTAGAACCATTATTATAAACATCAGCTTCAACCAATGTCAACTCACTTTGTTCCATATACATTCCGGCTTCATTATCATGGTAACTACCGGTAAATTCGATAATTGAATTGTCTCTTGCCTGTAATTGATTAATTCCATGAATATTACAGTCATTAAGATATACTTCACTGTTTTCGAAATATAAGTAATCAATCCCGGAAACTTCACCTTTTATCTGACACTGATTACCGGAGTTACAATCTCTGAGATAGATTCCATCCCAGTTCTCAGATGATGCACTTGAAACAACAGTGTTTAAATCAAGATGAATATTACTGCCAATTATCTCAATCTTATCTCCTGCAATATAAGTTTCATCACCACCATAAGGATCATTATAATAATGTCCGGTTCGTGTTCCAATAATCTGAGAATTTCCGAATGTCAGCAGATCACTACCGTTAATCATTGTAACCTTAGATCCATCTAAACGAAGTTCTCCGTTATCAATGCATAAAATTGAATTATCCGCAGTCAGTTCTGAAGTTTCACTTAACTCAAGTGCTGCATTATTCACATAGACATTGGAATTACTGATTGTTAAATCAGCCCCTTTATCAAGTTGGAACTGGGCATCATTAACAGTAATGTATGATCCGTTTTCAATAACAACACTATTCTGTTCTCCTGATGCTTTTATAAAGTTATCAGCCGCATGATATGTACAATTAGACAATTCAAGTCTTCCGTTTAATACTTCAAATCCATAGTCACTGCTGGAACCAGTGAGAGTACAGTTTTCCAATCGAAGTGTCGCACCACAATCTACTTGTACACGTGTATCCATTGTTACTGTCTGATTAAACAATACAATATCTTCTGTAAATACCTGAACTCTTTGTACAGGTTTAACCGTAAAATATGATCCTGAACCAATATCATCAATTATTGGAGCATAATCACCGAGAAAGATAAAAGGATCATACGAAGTGTCATTAATTTCAAATTCTGCTCTAATCTTGACGCCGATATCAATAATTCTAGCAAAATCAGTATTTATTACAATATCCTCGGCTTCACTGTAATCTATAAATTTAGTAAAACAATGGTAAATTGGATAATAACCATCATAAGTTATTTTGTAACACTCTATAAAATCAGTATACTCCATGGATTGATCTAAAAAGGCGTAAAAGGGCTGACCCAAATTAATATTTCTCATGCCTTGTAGTTTGAAACTATATGCAATTTTGATATTCTTTGGATCATTGGATAAATTCGATTCTGAGTTTATTCTGAAATCACTAGGCAGTACAGATAATCTATAACTATAGTTTTCGTCATTAGAATCTCCAACTCTTCTTTTTTCAACATGTGGTGAATTTGCTAATTGAATTACTCCAAGAGTATTATTATAAAGAGGTGGAGAAGTACGAGTACTTAAAGCACCCGGTTGATTGAGCGTAAAGTCATTTATAGTATAATTTGTTGTTAATTCTCCAGATATTGTTCCTGAAAATGAGTAACTTACAGCTGACTGGCCTGATTCACCTCCTGAAAACAACTTATACAAGCCCGATGCAGAATAAATATATGGTATTACACTTGTAACTCCCGTAGTATCTAGCCAACTCGTTACTGTTGTTAATTTATTAACTACATCTGCAAGTATTCCATCAGAGCTCACACTATCTGCCATATCCTTAATCTCGTCTCGCAAATCATTACCTTTACCAATGTAATCAGTCATTGTTTTCCCAAAGCGGTATATTTCTTCAATTCCACTTGGACAAGAAGTTGAAATCCTAGGAGTAGCAACCCCAGAAAATTCTAATGATGCAACAGTCACATCTGTTGATCTGGATGAAAATTGCAACAAGTTTGCTGTGGATTGCTGTACATCATCATAGGCAACATAGAAATCTGCATACATCCACTCATTTGAGAATATTGGAATATACTTAGCAGACACATTTGTTCCTTGCGTACTATTCCTTTGATCTAGAGCATAAATATGATCGTTCTCGGTATTGACAGTGTTGATGATTCCTGTATTGCCAATGGAAGTCAGTTTTGCAAATGCTTGTGTATGGCTTGTTACATTTGCACTCCTAAAGAAATATCTAACAATACCCGTGTTTTTGTTATAAAGTACAACTGAAGGGGCTATATCCTGATCGCTTGCATTAGAATCTCCTAACCAAACATGAAGTAAAACCCAGCCATCACTTGGTTGAAAATCTGAGTTTGCTCCATCTGCAATATAATCAAGATTGGTTTCAGTATATAAATAGAAAGGTGAAATTAGAGTTCTTACTGCTGGTTCAAATCCATTACGATAAGATATTCCCCAATAAGGCGCTCTCCAATCAAGTTGATTTAAACTTGAATTTCCTGCATCGACTATCCATGTTTGTGCCCATATTGCACAAACAAACATCATTAGTAGAAATAGCACTGTTCTTTTCATTAATCCTCCATTAAAGGAGAAAATGCGAAAATAACTTGCCCAAAAAGTTTTATCATACTTTTATGTTTTTGAGAAAGTGTGGGTATAAGCCTATCTTGCAGGACGGACTGATTATTCGCATTTTCTCTATTTTTAATTTACGTTTTTCTTCTGTCCTATGGCATTACTAAAGTTTTTGTAAAAAATACCATTACTAGTTGTGATGACCATGTTCTCTTTATGCTTACAAATTGATGTTATCGTTTTACCTTCAATATTGTCGGTAGGAAGCTGATATAAGTTAAGTTTTCCCTGTTTCTCTTCTAAGCAATAAATCTTATCCATTACATAAAAGAATAGGAAATCCTCAATTTCACAAAAGTCATAAAACAATGGAGATAGATAAGCCACATGATGCCAAACAATGCCATCATTTGAGAAACAAACTGACTGATCTGATTTCTGAATCCATAATAAGTTCTTGTATTTAAAGAAAGTTACAATATACACTCTTCCATAGAAATTGTTTTGGTAATGTTTAATTTCCCCCATTTGGTCAATAATTATGTAGTTCGATGCTCCATCAATCTCATTTACATAAGAAACAAATATACTCCCATTGAATTCTTCTATATCTTTTACGATTGAAAATGTATTTTGCGTTCCTGGTAGTTCAATATAGTTATAGTCATAGGTCTTTATTCCTATTGAGGCATCAACATTGCAGCTTACTAAAATATTTCTATGTACCATAGAACTATCTATACCGAAATAAGAAGTATAAAAAACATTGTTATCACAAAGACCAATTTCGGTCAAATGGTGTATTGATTCCAGTCTGAAATTCTTGAAATTTACCTCGAATTTCCATGGATAAATCTGACAAAAATTATAATTATCATGCTTGTAGAAATTAATATCCTGCGATGAATGTTGGCTTAATACAATTGAGTAATCTTTTGTTATTACTGGCTTGTAACCATCATTACAGTTGAAAGAACTGATGCTTCTTATCTTGCAAGGTTCATCAAAGCTATAAAACATTGCTACACCAGTCCAATTAATGCAGTAAAAAGTACTATCTGAAACATATCCATTGGCAATATCATTATCATAAGTTTTATCAAAAATATACTTTTCCCAAAAGACCTTATCTAATGGAGATGTGCTACATTGTTTCCGACATCCAATAAAGTATTTCATAAAAAACACAAGCAATACTATATTTACACAATTGAAAACTTTATTCCTCAATTTTCCTCCAATATGATCTATTCAGTATTTAATTTTTTGATCCACGTCCACATATCTGCAAGAATTCAAATATTGTCTAAGAGCTTTTAACTGTTGACACTATTGATGAAATTCAAGAATTTCATCGAAGCTCTTTGTCATTCTACACCGATATAAAACTTTCCATTTGGTCAATGGAGAACAAATCTGGGGGGGGCGTGTCAAGATATTTTACACATAATTATTGTGTTAATTATTTGTTAAGAATAACTTACTAATTCCCCCATCAGTATAACATTTTTTTGATTCTTGAAAAGTGTGGATATAAGCTTATCTTGCCGGACGGACTGATTATTCGCATTTTCTCTTTTTAATGTTTATATATTATTAAATCTGTATCTTCTCTTGAATTAGTTCTGCTGTTGGTTTTGGGTTTAAAACAATCTTCGAAAGTGCTGTAAAATAATCCATTTTGTGTAAGGGCATATGCTTTATTATCGAATTCTGCCATATGTATTATATTATTATGCTCAAGTTCACCGTTTTCGTAATTAACAACTTCTTCTGTTTCTACATCTATAGAAGCATAGTTATGAGAAAAGTGCAGAACGAGAAGTCCGTTAATCCAGCCTGTTCTCCAATCTCCACTATAATCAATCCAGTCTTCCCATATAAAACCTCCATCATATGATTTTTTCACACAAGATCTAAACAGTCCAATAGTATAATCATCATAAGAATATAAATCATATAATGTTGGAACAATATATGTATACGTTACAGTCTTTGATTCAGGCTCAATTGTAATAAGTGGATCACAATCCACAAGGAAAATATACTGCCAATACTTATCATTATAGAAAAAGTTAGAATCTACAAAATTACCTACAGAGCTTGCGTTAGGTGGAAAACCATTAAATACTTCTTCTGTTACAAATGTCAAACTATCAGTGAAATCAAAGTAACCATAATATAGTTTTCGTTTCATAAAATCAGTTCCAATTTCCTGGTTAAGAGATATCATATACTTATCTTTATTGGATTTTATATGTAAAGAATTGTAGCAATAAGTTGATATTGTATACGCCGCATCATAAAACGTACTGTCAACAAGTTCAGAAATTCTCAAATTTCCTATTTCTTCTCCACTCTTTGTATTACATACATACATATTTTGCCCATCGATACTACAATAAAAGAAATAATCATCGATTATATAAGGATTATACATACAATACATGTTCTCAGAAGAAAACCTATATTTTAACTCTTTAACCAGAACAGGTTCATCTACACCCTGCACAAATTTCATAAACTTTTCTTCCGTTACAATATACATCTCTGTAGAATCACTTCTCACATGTACTGCACAAGCTGTTTCTTCTCCGGACTGCTCAACTTTTTTCCATCTTACTTTTGTCCCACTGGAACTGGTGGAAGATTTACAACCGGAAATAACTACAAATATTGTTATTAACACCAAATAGATAATTTTTTTTATCATTCTTTCTCCATAATACCGGAAAATTTTTTCGATCACGTCCACATATCTGCAAGAATTCAAATATTGTATAAGAGCTTCTAACTGTTGACACTATTGATGAAATTTAAGAATTTCAGCGAAGCTCTTTTAATTCTACACATATATAAAACTTTCCATTTAACTCAATCCAGACAAATCACAGGGGGGGGGCGTCAAGTTATTTTTACATAATTTCAGTTATTTTTCTGCGGCAGGCAAATCAATCCATTGCTGTTCTATAACCTGAAAGATCAATACTATTCCAATGAAAGTATGTAATCACTCATTTCAATTGTAATAAAAACCCCATCGAATTTCTCCGATGGGGCTTCTTAACAATTTATGTATTATTAATGTCAGATTGTTTCTACATTAATTGACATTCTGGCGATTGCCCTTTTCAGAGCGTTCTCAGCTCTTCGGAAGTCGGTTTCTTCTTCCTTGACCATTTTTTTGATTCTATTCTCAGCCCTTAATTTTGCGTCTTCAGCACGTTTCAGGTTGATCTCGGAAGAATGCTCGCATGTTTCGCAAACTATCTTCAGATGATCGTTTTCGACTGTACAAAAGCCATCATGAACCGCATACTTATCAATATCCTTGCCTGTGTACAGGGAAATGATTCCCGGACGGAGTTTGGTTATAAATGGTGTATGCTCTGCGGATACACCTAAATCACCATCGACACCCGGAACGATAACATGATCGTATTCATTATCGATCTTTGTCTGAGTCGGCTGAATAATACTGATTCTGATCTTAGGCATTTTTCATAATCTCTTTGGCTCTTGCTTCGGCATCTTCCAGTCTTCCGACATACATGAATGCCTGCTCAGGCCAGCTGTCGCAATCACCGGCTATGATTGTCTTGAAACCTTCAATAGTATCTTTCAGCGGTACATATTGACCTTTCACATTGGTGAACTCTTCAGCAACGAAGAATGGTTGTGAGAAGAATCTTTCAAGTTTACGGGCTCTGTTCACAACAAGTTTATCTTCGTCAGAAAGCTCATCCATACCGAGAATAGCGATAATGTCCTGTAATTCTTTGTATTTCTGAATAATTCTCTGAGTTTCACGAGCTACAGAATAGTGTTCGTTACCGATAATCTGCGGATCGAGAATACGAGATGTTGAATCAAGCGGATCCACAGCAGGGTAAATACCAAGCTCCACAATTCTTCTTGAAAGCACTGTTGTTGCATCAAGGTGAGAGAATGTTGTAGCCGGAGCAGGGTCGGTAAGGTCATCCGCAGGTACGTAAATAGCCTGAACAGATGTGATGGAACCGTTTACTGTAGAAGTAATACGTTCCTGAAGGTTACCCATCTCAGTTGAAAGAGTTGGCTGGTAACCCACAGCTGAAGGCATACGACCGAGAAGCGCTGACACTTCTGATCCCGCTTGAGTGAAACGGAATATATTATCTATAAATAAAAGTACGTCTTTTTTAGCAACATCACGGAAATATTCTGCAATTGTCAGTCCTGTAAGACCGATTCTGAGACGTGCTCCCGGTGGTTCGTTCATCTGTCCGAACACCATTGCTGTTTTTTTGATAACGCCTGATTCTGTCATTTCCAAGAACAGGTCATTACCTTCACGGGTTCTTTCTCCCACGCCTGCAAACACGGAGTACCCGGATTGCTCAACGGCGATATTACGAATAAGTTCCTGAATAAGTACGGTTTTACCCACACCGGCACCACCGAACAGACCGATTTTACCACCCTTAGAATAAGGTTCGATAAGGTCCACAACCTTGATACCTGTTTCAAGAATTTCTTCTTCAGTTGCAAGATCTTCAAAAGCAGGTGCCTGACGGTGAATAGGATATCTTTCTTCTGCCTGAACTTCGCCGGCTTCGTCGATAGGGTCTCCAACCACGTTAAGGATTCTGCCAAGAACTTTTTCTCCTACTGGCACAGTAATTGTAGATCCTGTATCAATTACTTTCTCATCTCTCACCAAACCATCGGTAGAGTCCATAGCAACTGTACGTACAATGTTTTCTCCCAGGTGCATCTGGACTTCAAGAATAAGATCCGGATGTCCTTCCCTGACAATCTTTAGCGCATTGTATATCGGGGGAAGATGACCTTCGGGGAAACTGACATCTACTGTAGGTCCAATAATTTGAATTACTTTTCCTTCCATTGTAACCTCTTTATATTATCATTAATTTTCTATTGTAAAGCTTCTGCACCGGACGAAATCTCAATAATTTCTGTTGTAATTCCAGCTTGTCGTACTCTGTTATATTTAAGTGTAAGCGCTTCAATTAACTCTGCTGCGTTATCTGTTGCAGAATCCATAGCAGTCATACGAGCGCCTTGTTCTGCCGCAGATGATTCCAGCATGATTCTCCAGATTTCCACATCACCGAACTTATGAGCAAGCTCTTCGATAATAGTCTTTTCATCAGGTTCGTAAAGGTAATCAAGTGTGCTTATTTCATCAGTTTTAAGTGGAACAATCGGGAATAATTGTTTAACAATCACGTTCTGTTGAATAGCTGATTTAAACTCATTATATAGAACATTCACTTTTGCATATCCTTTTTCCAGGAACAAGTTAAGCAGGAATGTTCCAATTTCTTTGGAATGAGTAAAATCCATTTCATTGAACAGATACAGATATTTTTCAATCACGTTATCAGTTCTTTTCTTGATATGATCAAATCCTTTTTTACCAAGACATATAATATCGGCATTCGGATTTTTTTCAATATACTCATCAGCTCTTCTTATAATGTTCGAGTTAAACGATCCACACAATCCACGGTCAGATGTAACAACTAACAAAGCTTCTTTTCCATCTTTCACTTCGTCGAGTAAAGGATGACCAGAAAAAGAGTTTTTGTACTTTATACTTGCAAGCATATCATTAAGCATGTTGGCATAAGGTCTTGCTTTCACAATCCTTTCCTGAGCTTTTCTGAGTCTTGCGGCAGCAACCATTTTCATTGCATTGGTTATTTGCTTAGTACTTTTAACACTATCTATTCTGGTTTTAATCTCTCGTATATTAGCCATGGATATTCCTTATTGTCTGATTAAAACTTTTCCAGTACTTTTTCGCAGATTTCTTTCATTTTAGCACGAACTTCATCGGTAATTTTACCTTTAACAAGCTCGTTCATGAAGTCTTTATGTTGCAGGTCAAGTGTATTGAACAGTTCTTCTTCAACGACCTTGACATCATCTTTTTCAATATTATCCAGCATACCGGCATTAGCCATGAAGATAATAAAGATCTGTTTAGCTACAGGAAGCGGTGAGTATTGACCCTGTTTAAGAATCTCAATAAGTCTCTCCCCTCTTCTGAGCTGAGCTTGTGTAGCTTTGTCAAGATCTGATCCGAACTTGGCAAATGCTTCCAGGTCCGCATATTGTGCAAGGTCAAGACGAAGCTGACCTGTTACACCTTTCATAGCCTTAATCTGAGCACTACCACCAACACGGGAAACGGACAGACCCGCATTAATAGCAGGACGTACACCGGAGTGGAAAAGCTTGGAACTCAGATAAATCTGACCATCTGTAATAGAGATCACATTTGTAGGGATATATGCAGTGATGTCATCTGCCTGTGTTTCAATGATAGGCAATGCTGTAAGCGATCCGCCACCACAGTCTGCACTAAGTTTGGAAGCTCTCTCAAGAAGTCTTGAGTGAAGGTAGAAAACGTCTCCCGGATATGCTTCACGTCCCGGAGGTCTTCTGAGAAGGAGTGATAACTCACGATAAGCAACAGCGTGTTTAGAAAGATCATCATAGATAATCAGAGCATGCTGTCCTTTATCACGGAAAAACTCACCCATTGAGCATCCTGCGTAAGGTGCAAGATAGTTGAGAGATGCGGTATCTGAAGCTGATGCGGCAACAATAATTGTGTATTCCATTGCACCGTGTCTCTCGAGAGTTTTCACGATTTTAGCAATAGAAGATTGTTTCTGACCTACACCAACGTATACACAGATAACATCTGTATCTTTCTGGTTTATAATTGTATCGATTGCGATAGCTGTTTTACCGGTTTGACGGTCACCGATAATAAGCTCACGCTGTCCCCTTCCGATAGGAATCATGGAGTCGATAGATTTAAGACCTGTTTGAAGAGGTTCCTTCACAGGTTGTCTCTGAATAACTCCAAGAGCTTTTCTTTCTACAGGAAGAGTATCTGTTGTTTTAATCTCGCCTTTTCCGTCAATTGGTTCTCCAAGCGGATTTACAACGCGTCCTAGCATTGCATCACCAACAGGAACCTGCAGGATTTTTTTGGTTCTTCTTACGATATCCCCTTCTTTAACCTTACGTGTATCACCAAAGATAATACAACCAACATTATCTTCTTCAAGGTTAAGAGCCATACCAACAACACCACCAGGAAACTCAATCATTTCTCCAGCCATAACATTGTTCATACCATATACACGGGCAATACCATCACCAACCTGCAGAACCTTACCGGTTTCAGCAATGTCAATTTCAAATTTATACTGATTTATTTTCTCTTTCAGAATTGAACTGACTTCATCTGGTTGTATTTTCATACTGACCTCAATTTTCTTTTTGTTATTTTCTTAGTTTCTGGAAACGCATGAGACTGTTAAGAATTGACCCGTCAATGGTCATTGAGTCTGTTTCGGCAACAAAGCCGCCGATCAGCTCCTCATGTATTTCTTTTTTCAGGATTACAGTTCTGTGCAGCACAGATTTAAGATATTCGGCAACTTTCGATTCGGACTCAGGTGTTAAATCTCTTGCAATTTTGAGATTCACTACAACCTCGTCTCTTCTTTCATGCACCATCTTTTCGATTTCAACAAAAATGTCTGAAATCAGAATAAATCTGTGTTTCTTTATCAGCAGTTGGAACATTGAGTTCCATTTTTCCGTATTAACTGTTCCGACTAATACATCTTTTACCAATTCGAGCCTTTTCTGCAAAGGTAATAATTGCGTGTGAAGACTCTGCTCAACTTCAGGATATTGCTTTAAAACAGCTTTCAGAGTTTCAATGTCAGTGAGTAAAGATTCCAATTGAGCAGTCTCAAAGTTTTCAACTATTGCTTTTGCATAACGTTGAGCAATTAATCTTTGTCTCACTTATCGCCTCTTTCTGTTATAAGCTGATTGATGACACTATCATCAATTTTTGTGTTAATTTCCTTACCTATCACTTTTGATGATAACGCTGAAACCATTGCAGCAAGATCACCTTCCAGACTGCGCATAGCTTTCACTTTTTCAGTTTTAAGCTGTGCTTCTGTATCTTGAAGTATCTTTTTCTCCTGGTTTTTAGCCATTTTGATGATATCATTAGCCTGTTCATCAGCATCTCTCTGAGCTTTCTGCTTCAGTTTTCTGATCTCTTCCGATGAACCCTTAAGTTCTTCTTCTCTTTTCTGTACCAGCACTTCTGCTTCTGCTTTTGCTTCTTTGGCTTCTTTAATATCTTCGGCTATTCGCGTTTGTCTCTCAGCAAGGAAATTCTTTATCGGTTTGTACAATAACTTGTTCAATACAAATAAGATAAGAACAAAGTTAAGTACTACGATAATAAGCGAATAATCTATACTGATCATATTTTCTCCAGTGTTAAATTGCGTTAATTAGTTCTTCTAAATGTTTCGATCTTATTTTGCAAATATCAGAAGAAGTGCAATCACGAGAGAATAAATACCAGTAGACTCGGAAACTGCCTGACCAACAAGCATTGTACGAGTTATAAGACTTGCATTTTCAGGGGTTCTTGCGATACCTTCACAAGCTTTACCTGCAACAAATCCCTCACCAACTCCTGGTCCTAATGCACCAATTCCCATGCATATTCCCGCACCTAAAAGTGCAGCTGCCTTTTCAATTCCTTGAGCTAATGTAGCTGAATCCATGAATTCCTCCAAGTTTTTTATTATTGTTTATGTTTTTGATTTATCTTCCAGCAAAAATTAATAAGAATGATATTACGAGTGAATAAATAGCAGTTGATTCTGAAACTGCTGCTCCGAGAAACATTGTTCTCATGATTGTTGAACGCTCTTCGGGAAATCTGCCAAGCATATCACATGCTCTTCCAGCAACGTAGCCGATACCTGATCCCGGACCCAGTGTTCCGAGCCCAATGGATAATCCCGCACCAACAAATGCAATAGATGTTGAGATAATCTTAGCTAACTCAATACCTGCAGGCTGATTTGGTGTTGAATACACTAAAAGAAGTGATACAACAAGAGCAAAAATTGATGATGTCTGAGCAAGTGCCTGTCCAACAAGCATATTTGTCATAATTGCGTTTCCGTGTTTTGGCATTCTACCGATTGATTTACATGCCTGTCCACCGACGTATCCGGCTCCCATTGCAGGTCCTACCGCTCCAATCCCTACTGCGAGACCGGCAGCAAGTAATGCTGCAGCTTTGAACCATCCGCCTTCCGGTGTATCAAAACCACCGAAAAGGAGAAGCAATGCAATTACAAGAGAGAAGATACCTCCGGTACCGGTTGCAGCCTGACCAATCAACATTGATCTGAATATTGAGTCCTGTGCTTTAGGCTGTTTCATTAATGCATAAGCAGCTTCATCTGCAATCACACCTGAACCTATACCGGTTGTAACAGATGCAATACCTACAGCTAAACCAGCTCCCATAAAACCAGCCATTCTAATTATTGAAGTTGTAATTTCCATATATTCTCCGACCA
Source organism: Cloacimonadales bacterium (SeqCode) (assembly GCA_942492065.1). Lineage (GTDB taxonomy): Bacteria > Cloacimonadota > Cloacimonadia > Cloacimonadales > JAIOQZ01. The sequence continues at coordinate 747,663 of CALODV010000013.1, forward strand.
ATTATTCTTCGTTAATTTCAACACCGATATAAGTCAGTGCCAGCATTGTGAAAACAAATGCCTGTACGGTTCCCACGAATACACCAAAAAACAGTCCAAGTCCAACAGGCAGTATAATGAATTTTACAAGTGATGAAACCACAAGTATAATGATTGCTCCACCAAGGATGTTACCAAAAAGACGGAAAGCAATTGATACGGCTTTTGCAATCTCACCGATAAAGTTCAATGGTGCCAGGAACGGAAGTGGCTCTGCATATCCTTTGAGATAAGGCCAGAGTCCTTTCACCTTGATTGCCATGAAATGAACAACTCCAACAGCAAGAATACCCATTCCAAGCGGAACGTTCAGGTTTCTTGTGGGCTCCATAAATCCCGGAATAGGAACAAGACCAATCATATTACAGCTCCAGATGAAGATGAAAATCGTCACCACATAAGGTGTAAAATGAAGTCTGTCTTTTCCAAGGGTCTCACCTACAAAGTCTTCGAAGAAAGTATAAATCATTTCGAACAGTATCTGTGGTTTAGACGGTCTGTCGAAAAGACTTTTCTTCACAAGCACTGCTATTAATAATAGTATAATATCAAGAATAAGCAGCATCTTCAAAAGCTTGTAAGTACCTATTGGAGTTTTGGTGAATTTCGCAAAGAAATTATAGAGATGTTCGCTTCCGAGTATGACTTTTTCATGTCCATGCTCTTTAACGTAATCATCAATCTGAAATTCCTCAGAAATTTTCTGTTGAAGGTCGAATTCTGTTTGTTGATGTGTGATAACAAACTTGCCTTTCTCACCGAACTTGCCTTCTTTATCTACACCAATAACCAGTTCCTTGGTAAAGTTACCGGAAAACCATACCAGTGCAAATTCAATGACAAGAAAAATCAGCATCAGAGTCAGCAAGCTGTTCTTTTTCTTTGATTTGTTAGCCATTTGATCCTCTATAGTATTTATTATTTTTAAACTGACGGTAAAACTCGTAAACGTATATAATTATCTGTGATGATAATAGTCCGGCACCGAAAACTATAATATTAGGTTTCAGAAAAATTACAACGGCTGCCGAATAAACAGCGAGAAACAGAAAACGCAGAAAATAACCTTTTGTTGATCTTTTCTTCGTACCTGTCACTCCGAGCTGAAGGCTTCTATATACATCGAAAGCTAACCAAAGGAAAAAAATCAGGCTACCCAGACTACCAGTAATCCAGGCTAACGACATTTTAATATCGAATGGTATTGCGATTGCCGCAACCATGATTGTCAAGAAATTAATTCCCGCAATTGTAATAATGTATTTTTTGTTTCCTGCTGAAAGCATTTTAAATCTATCCCGTATATTCTTATTTAATAATTTTACTCTTTTTATAAATCTATATTATATAATGTAATAATCAGTTTGCTTTGTCAAATTTAATTAAAGTTTGCGGATTAATTTTTTCCCCGGATTCAATCAGCTCAAAATGCAAATGAGGATCTGTACTTCTTCCGGTATTGCCTACAAGCGCTATAACATCGCCTATATATACAAACTCCTTAACCTTTACAAATATTTTTGACACATGTGCATACTTAGTCTGATACCCGTTCAAGTGATCCAGTACCAGATAATTTCCATAGATTTCGTCATTACCAATATTTGTGACAACACCTGTTGCCGATGGAACTATCTTTGTGCCGGTTTCTGCCGCCAGATCAATTCCTTTATGTATGTCAGAATACTTCTGACTTATAACAAATTTTCCGGGAATCGGTACACGATAAGGAATATTATCACTATACTCCTTATATTGTTTCGCTGATTTCCCTGATTTTGAAGATGACTCACTGTTAATTGAATCTTCCTGAGCTCCATTAAGCCGAATTATCTCATCTCTCTGTTTGTGAATCAAATTGAACTGAAGATAGACTGCTCCAATCAGTAATACAATAATTATGAGAAGTCCCGTCAGTATAACTTTCATATCACTTAAGAAGTTTTTTCAGAAGCTGAATTCTCTCATCTTCATTCTTGTAAAAGAATGATATTTTACCCTTACTGTTCTTATCAGCAATTTTTACCTTAAAACCAAAGTTATTCTTAAGCTTCAGCTCCATCTCACCCAGAACGACCTTTTTGCCTTCAGGTACTTTTGGAAGCTCTTTCTTTTCAGGAGAAGCCAGATATTCTTTCGCAGCTTTCTCAGTTTTTCTCACAGATAGTTCATTCTTGATAACAAAATCTGAGAATTCCACCTGATTTTCCTCCGGCAATGTTAGAATTGCTCTGGCATGACCTGATGAAAGCTTCTGCTGTCTTACAAGTTCCCTGACTTCCGGATGAAGCTTTAATAGTCTGAGAGAATTAGTTACAGTGGCTCTGTCCTTACCGATGATATCTGATATCTGGGCATGAGTTAACGAGAATTCTTCATGAAGCTGCATATATGCTTCCGCTTCGTCCATGGAATTCAGGTTTTCCCGCTGTATATTCTCAATAATTGCATATTGCAGCAATTGCTTTTTAGACACACTTCTGATGATAACAGGTATTTCACTGAATCCTGCCAATTTAGAGGCTTCCAGCCTTCTTTCTCCGGCAATCAGTTCATACTGTGAGTTCTCACACTTAGAAACGATTATCGGCTGTATAAGACCATTTTCCTTCAATGATTGAGCCAGTTCCTGCAGCTTTGCCTGATCGAAAACCTTTCTGGGCTGATACCTGTTCGGTCGTATTTTACTTACATCTATTGTTGTAATCCCGGTTGTTCTGTCCGTGGATTCCGGCCCTGATTTTATCAGAGCATCAAGTCCTCTTCCTAATCTACTCATCTTTTTATCACTTCCGCCGCAAATTGCAGATAATTGCGTGCGCCTTTAGATGTTATATCATAATGAAAAATCGATTTACCAAAACTCGGTGCTTCACTGAGCTTTACATTTCTATGTATAATTGTGTTAAACACCTTTTCCCTGAAATAACGTCTTACTTCTTTTGCTACCTGGTTTGAGAGATTCAGCCTTTTATCATACATTGTAAGCAGGACTCCCAGGATATTCAGTTCAGGGTTAAGGTTTTTCTGAATAAGATTAACAGTATTTAAGAGTTGGCTTACACCTTCCAGAGCAAAATATTCACACTGAATAGGTATAAGAACATCTGTACAGGCTGTAAGAGCATTAACTGTAAGTAATCCGAGAGAAGGAGGACAATCAATGATAACATAATCATACTTGTCATTAATGCTCTCTAATGCTTTTTTCAACTTATGCTCTCTTGAGAATTCTTTAACCAGTTCAATCTCAGCACCGGTAAGGTCAATATTACTTGGTGCCAGATCAAGATGTTCTATATAAGATGGTACAATAACGTCTTCAATATTCACTTTTTTGACTAAGGCATCATAGATATGTATCTTCAGGTTAGAAGTATCGATACCCAGTCCACTGGAAGCGTTACCTTGCGGATCAAAATCTATCAGCAAAGTTCGCTTTTCATGAATTCCCAAAGCTGCTGCAAGGTTGACTGAAGTCGTTGTTTTACCAACTCCACCCTTTTGATTTACAACAGTTATGATTTTTTCCATTCTATTTAAATACCTTTATCAGTTTTCTTGTTCCAATAGCCGGATGACTGACATCAATGATTTTCTTTTTCTTGAAAAGGTCAGCATCCTCATGATTCTCTGACTTATATAAAATCATGCAGCCATTGTTTTTAAGTATCCTCATAAGCACTTTTTTGAATTGTGGAAGTATTCTGACGGATCGACAAACAATAACATCAAAAAGACCTTCCCATTCATCAACAGGACACTCTTCTAATCTGTACGAAACAGGAAAACACGAATCTAAGTCAAGATTTTTGACAATTTTTTTAAGGCATTCTATTTTCTTTTTCCTGGAATCCAGCAAAACGACTTCAGCATTGGGGTACATTATACTCAGAGGTATTCCCGGAAGTCCACCTCCTGTACCGAAATCGAGAATTGTTTTACCGGCAAAATTATAATGATCTACAGAGAGCAAAGAATCCATTATATGAATTGTCCAGATTTTATCAGGATTTGTTTTACGTGAAACAAGGTTAACTTTCTGATTTTCCTCAAGCAGTAACTCATGATATCTCTCTATAAGAGAATACTTTCGCTCATCCGAAAATCTTTCTGAATAGAATTCAGTAAATACTTTTTTAGACATTTTGACTCCTGAAAATATTTCAGAAAAACACAGTTGAAATGTCAATTAGAAAATAGCCCGAAGTATAAAAACACTCCGAGCTATATAGTTTAGAAATCTAAATTTGAGCTTATTTAATCAGCACTGCTTTTTTTGTTTCCATAAAGTTCTGAGATCTAAGTCTGAATAAATACACTCCTGACCCAACATCTTTGGAATTTGAATCTATACCTGTCCAGTACGCAGTATGAGATTTATCTGCTTCCTGATAACCTTGAGAAAATGTTTTAACTAATTGTCCTTTAGAATTATATACATCAATGAAAACTTCTGAGTCTGTTGGAATCGAGTATAGTATTCCTGTTTTAGGATTGAAAGGATTAGGATATATTGAATGAATTCCTCCGATTCCCATTAAATCCGGAACATCCTTATCATCGCCATTATCCTCATCAATTGTTATTGAGACGGGACCAAACAGGCATACCGTACCATCAAGATTAACACACTCTAACCAGTAATAGTACCCGGTTCCGGTATCAACATCAACATCAACATAAGTATAATTAATTTCATAAGATGAGTTCTCTCCTACAATAACAGAGTTGTTGATTTGCTCAGCTGTTTCACTGTCTCTATTATAGTTTCTCAATATATTGAAGCCGAGAAGATCTGTTTGACTTTTTGTTGTCCATGATAGCTCAGCGAGGTAATCACTGGTTAATCCTGCCGAGAAAGATGATAGTTCAACCGGCAGGGAATTATCATTTGTTGTAAAACTTACCTGATCCCCATATGTGGTTCCATTCCCATTGGTGGCATATGCTCTAACGTAGTAAAACGTATTGGAAGTCAATCCTGAAATATCCGCGAAAAAGGTTCCTGTTGAAGATTTTTCATTCAGTTCATTGAAGTCATCCAATAGAGATGGCTCAGGAGATGTGCCCCAGCAGAAACCATGCTGTGTCACAGCAGTAGCCCCTAAATCAGTTACATCACCATTGCATCTGGCAGTTGTTGTTCCAATATTAGTAACGGGTGAAGTAGACACTGTAGGTGTACTGGAATTAAATGAGTAAACTCCACCATAAGTTGTACCGGAACTGTTTGTTGCATAAGCTCTAACATAATATGTAGTATTTTGGACAAAACCACTGATTGTGGATATAAAGCTTCCGGTTACTGAAGCTGTTCCTTCTGTAGACACTCCCCCTGAAGATGTTGTTGGATAGGATGTTGCCGATGTAGTCCAGCAAACACCATACTGGGTAACAGTTGTTGTACCAAGAGAGGTTATTGCTCCATTTCCTGTAGCCGTTGATGAAGTAACATTTATTACCGGCTGAGTTGTAACAGATGGTGCATTAGTAGGTCCACCCCTCATATAATTTACTGAATATGAGTTGCCATCCTTATAGAAAGCTTTAATTCCTTTGAGTTCAATATAACCTGAATCTCCATAACTGCCGTCATTATAAACATGCAGCATAATATATCGAGATGTAAAATCGGCTGTAGATATCTCTGTTGGATCATAAATATAAAATGGTATCTGTGTGTTCTGCTGACTTCCCGCATCAACTACCGTGAGCCCAGAAGTAACTTCCGACCAGCCAGTATCAGAAGAACCAGGTTGAGTATCGTCAATAAAAACAGTGTTTCTGAAAATTCTTATTCCTGTCAGTTTTCCATCTGAAAACATCTGAAATACTCTGAAATTGTTAATAGTTCTGATTTGTTTCAAATCAATAAGAAGAATTCCATAATTTCCGATATTATTGTTCCATGTGGATCCATCATTACTATTTGTATCAAACCACTTATCAGGATCATCGACGTAATTTCCTCTATCATACAAACCTTGAGGAGCCATCCAGTTCCCCTCCCAGATATCCAGGTCTCCATCAGAATAGCTATACGGTTGAACACCGCCATTCCCTTCAATCGCATATGGAATTGCAGGATGTTGGGCGTATAATGAAGCAAACAGTGAGAAAAGCAATAAAATAATACACGATCTCAATATGAGTTTCATAATTTCTCCTTATAATTTTTCTGGTATATAGTATGTTCGTTTTTGAAATTATTAGTATAATTATTATAAGCGAAAATCTAAATTTGTCAAACAGTATAATTCTTTTACACGTATAAATATTTATTCAAATGCTTGATACTTAATCAACATAAGCATTTCATATACTTTGCTGCCAGATGTTTGAGCTACGTTAATTCCATGATATAATTTTCACTATGATCTTTTTTTATACTACAGCTATTCTGTTTGTATATTGAATATATCCATTGCCTTTTTTTTGACATTAACTCAAATTGTGATAAATATCTTGTTAAACGAGAGTCAAATGTATTTAATCAATTCACTCACCATACTTTTCTGCCAGTTCCCTGCATCTGGTTTCCCGTATTTCACCCAGTTTATCCCAGATCTTTATTGCCAGTTCCGGATTTTCCTCTACGAATTTATGAGAGAGCATCAGATAATAGTGTTTTGTAGCAACAGGTGGATTTACTTTCTCCACATTGGAGTATTTACTGTGCCTTCTGATGATATCATCCGCGGTTACATCCTGCAAGACAACAGCCTGTACTCTATTACTCAACAGTTTATCCAGATTCATCCTGCTGCTTGGAGCTTCCTCCACTGCAACTCCTTTTTTCCGCAAATCCTCGACAATTGAATACCCGAATGGAGCTCCTATCACATCCTCCAGGTTTATAAAAAATTTACCATTCCAGTTGATTCCTGAACCTTTCAACCGGTACATTGAATATGAAATCGTGGTTATTCTCCTTGTTGAGTCAACCTTCCCGTAAGGTGTATTGTCAATAGTGGGATATCTGCCGACGACAAGTCTGCTTTCTTTAAAACTTGCATTGAAAATCCCATCAACTTTGTTATCACTAAGCTCGGAGATACACCTCTTCCATGGAGTTCTTTTCAGTGTTATTTTAAGACCAGGAATGGCATCTTCCAGCATTTTCACCATTTCAACAGCAACTCCCGGTTTCTCAAGGACTTCATCTGTATTCCCCATATAAAAAGGAGGTTGCTCTTTATTTTCATAACTTATCATTAATTCTATCGAAAACAAAGATATCGGAAGAACCAGTAAAATCACAGCAAAGCTTAAAATAGTTGAACTCCTTAAATACATGATACAGTTCCTTTTGTTTGTATGTACATAAAATACTGCAATGATGATTTTTAACAAGTTTTTTTTCTTATTTTCATAATTTCCAGCATGAGTCAAAATCAATGAAATCTCGGTCGCTAAGTGCTAATTAGAAGATTTTAATATTTTACACTATTTTATTGACGTAAATATAAATGCACTATCTTATAGGTATAGAGGTGACTATGAGATACATTAATATTTTTCTACTTCTAATTTTCTGTTTTCAACTCAGCGCAGTTGTGCAGGAGTCCGCATCGTTAAAAGATTTTTTATATGGTGAAACCGATCAAACCGCTTATGACAACTTCCAGAGCCATGTTATTGAAGGAGTTGACCATAACATTAACGACCATGCCCCCTACGATCCGCATACCGATGGATTTGGTACATTTACCGTTCCTACTGATGCAGATACACTTAACTGGGCCCAATTGATCCAGTTTTTCCTGGATGAGAACCTGCAAGCCGCAGACTCTCTCATTCTGGAATTGAATTTACCCTATGAGATTGTTGAATTCAACGATACCGACGTAAACAGAAACTACATTATGTTAAGAGAGCTTGTTGATACAACATATGTTGATACTAACAGCACAGATGGTTATATTGAACGTGGTAGTTTTAACAAAGGCTGGGGTTTGTATATATTTAACCCGAACAGCTTTTACGACAACATCATTACTACTCCGCATCCAAGTGATGACTTCATCACCATCCCAATTTCATGCTATGCTTTTCAGGAACTGAATGCTAAGTACTGGCTGATCAGCAATACAAGCCGTGAAGCAGCCCATAGCGGTACAAACTTCACTAACGGTGCATCATTGTCTGACCCAACCAGAAATGCCTGCCACCCATACAATACCACTTATAAGGCGATTGCCAATAAGGTGAGACAGGAGACAGGCAAAAGAGAATTCTGTGTGCAGATTCACTCCTATGACTGGGATAATACCGGTCCACATAGGCCTATTGAACTCTCAATGGGACCGTTCAATGATAAAACATCCCTACCCACAAGAGACTTCAGCAGCCAGCATCGTGACCTTGTAAACTTCACGGACGAAATAGTAGTTCAGGCAAATTCAGTAGGGCTTCATAATCAAATTCGGGTTGAAGATTACTATTGTATTAACAATGGAACAGACCCTATATATTTCTATGGAGAAAATCAGGACTATCCTATAGACAGTCAAATCTGGCTGGAAGGATATCACCATAATGTCCAGATGCGTTATACAAACGACGGTTATAATGACTATGAAGTTTTTGATCCATTCTTCCACATAGAGATGCATGAACTTCCTTATGTATACGCAACAAATGATTCTACTTACAGATGGTTCTACGAGCAGACAGGTCCGTCATTCAAATCACGATTTGATAAAATGTTTGTATTCTATGCTCCCTGGGTCGATGCCCTTGATGACGCAATGACCTACTACAATAGAAGAAATGATTATCAGACCCCGGATGCTCCGCAGTTGACACAGCTTTCAACTCAACCGGAAATTTCATGGACACAGGCAGATTGCTATGATTTTGAAACATACCGTATCTTCTATTCAGACAGTACAATAACTGATCCTCCTGACAGTACAGTAAGTTTCATAGACAGGAACAGTATGGAAGTTTTAGCTCAGCCGACATTTAACAGCTATACCGATGAAGTAGTTTCATTAATCGGTAAGTATGTCAGAGTTCAAACTGTAGACCAGAATGATCATGAGTCTGACCTTTCCAATGAGATCATTGTTGTATCCAGTAATGTTAACATCAGCCAGTTCAATATGGCTGCAGGGGACAATGGAGTTACCGTATCCTGGACGACAACAAGTCAAACAAATAACTCAGGCTTCCTGCTGAAAAGATCAGAATATCCTTTCGATCAGACTCAGACACTTTTCAGTTATATTTCAGATTTGGCAATGCTGGGATACAATCAGGCCGGTACCAGAAATTATTCAGTCACAGATCATTCAGCCGATGAAGGTGGAATATATAAATACTCTCTTTATTCTCATAACAATGTTCTTAATGCAGACGTACCTCTGTACCTGAACCAGGAAATCAATATCGTTCCATTTTATAATCTGGTATTAGACAGAGATGGAGTAACCGAAGAATGTACATTTGGAATGAGCTTCTTTGCCGGAGACGATTATTCGGATGAGTTTGATGAGACGACTTCACTCTGGAACCGACCGCAATATATTGTATTTACCAGTCCTCCAATGCCGAATTCATATGAGACTATGATCCACAATACATTTGATCCGGCAGAGTCCTGGAAAGAATGGCCTGTTAAGATCAAGAACCAGTCTGGTGTTGATGGTGAAGTTTACCTTAACCAGTTACCTGTTCCTCTACAGCAGGGTGGAAGACTGTTTATGACAGACGGTACAGACTGCATCAATCTGCTCACCGATACACTATCTGTACCAACCGGAATAGATGGAGATTATTATACAATGTACTGGGGAAACATCGCCCCCAGCATTACACAGGATATGAATATAACTAAGTACTATCATGTCGGAGATACCCTTACTCTGAACTGGAGCTCCGACAGACAATATATGATCAAAAAACATTATATCACAGTCAGAGATACTGTCGGAACTCAAATTCTTATAGATTCCCTTCAGGCAGATGCAATCAGTTTCGATGTTGTCCCTGATGGAACTTATTCAGATTCTGTATTCATTACACTGCATTCAGTCCTATACGATGACGAGGAAATAGCCGTGGACTTCCCATTCATCTGGGTTTATCACGATACACAGTACTACTCACTTGAAGCGGGAACTCAACTTGTGAATGTTGCCAACTTCAACTCAAACTTGAACATTAACTCAACATTGAGCGATATGGTACATTTTTTCAGCTATGCAGACAGTACTTTTACTCAAGTTGCAGCAATGACTCATGGCAACTATGTTGTAGAGTCCGATCAGCAGTACCAGTTCTCAGAACAGCAGCCCAGATATGCTGATTCAACTAATTTCGTTACCCTCTTACAGGGATGGAATCTGATAGGTTCACCATTCCCGCATGATTACCCGGTAACAGCGATAATGTGCCATGATGATGACGAATCAGAGCCATTCAATACCGCTGTATCCATTGGATCCATTGCCGGATATGGACTGAATAACTCAGGATTCATAACTGATCATTCAGTTATGGAAGCAGGAAAGAGCTACTGGTTCTATTGTTTCGAGGATTCCCTGGGATTAGAATTCACAACCTACCCGGTAACAGATATTGAATCGATTGAAGTACCTGAGCACAAAGAAATTGAGATTGTTGTATCTGATATGTCTGAGGAACATCAGGACAAATTCATTGCAGCACATTGCAATAATACACTGGAGACATATAACAACTATATAGATGTCATCTATCCTCCGGATAATATCAAAGAAGTTAAAGCTTATCTTTATGATTCAGATTTCAGTTATTTCAGAAAGATGAAACCGTATATCGTTGATATTACACTTGATACTGAATATAATCTGAGAATTCATTCTCCTGCAGGAGATTCGGTTAAACTTTTTATTGATAACTCCACATATACATATGAGTATTCATTCTATATTGTTCAGGATGGAGTTCAGAGAAGAATCAGAAGCGGTCAGGATCTGATCCTATATAATGAAACAGGTACACTTGATGTTATATTCCGAACTCAGGATTATGTTACAGCCAACGATGTGAACACCTATGAGTTTGTTCCTCTGGCAAACTATCCGAATCCGTTTAATCCGGAAACAACACTTAACTTCTCAATCCACAAACCGGAACATGTTGAACTTAAAGTATACAATATTAAAGGTCAGCTTGTAAAAACACTTGTTGATGAGAAAATGGAACCGGGTATTCATAAAGTTATCTGGAAAGGAAGAAACAATAACGACAGACAAGTATCATCCGGAGTGTATTTCGTAAAACTCAAAGCTGATTCAAACAGCGACATTAAAAAGATGATACTGCTGAAATAGATTGTAACTAAACCGCATATAAAAGAAGCTGCCGGAATTTTCGGCAGCTTTTTTTTTGTCTCTTAAAAAAGTGTATTTCCAATTGGCTTATTAACATCTACTAAAGATGATAAATCAGTTTTGCACTGATGGATCCCAACCTGGTATTCCATCCTGTACCAGAAGCAATATAAAGTCAGATTTTGAGTAATCCTCGTATTTAATTGTATATTTATAAAAGCCTGTAGGGCATTGTTCTCCATCTTCAGTGCAACCATCCCAGGAGATTTGACCTCCGGTTGTCTTAACTGTTTTAATCACATATTTTGTCATATCAGACAAATCAAAAAAGTTACCCAGCTGAGCATTAATATATTCACTTGGATATGCGTTTTCTATTACTAAAGTTTTTTCAGTCTGACTTATTGATCGGTAATGATCTTCATCATCAAGCTCTATAACAATGTTAGAGAAATCCACAATTTTAACAGCTCTGCTTGAATCTCTGTAATTTGGTTCCCAATCATCCGGTGGAACACCCAGATATGATGTTGTATATCCTTCATTATCTTGAAGTTCCATAAAATAGCATACATTAGGACCATTATCTGGACTTAGAACTGAGCTATTATTGTCAGAACACCCCCATATAAACAAAAGTATTATTCCTGTTATAATCAACACGATCTTCTTCATATTAACCTCCTGAGACTTCGCATATATTTCAGTTAAGCATTAAAGCAATGCAAAACATGCATTAGTCAAGAAAATAAATAGTAGACACCCCACAACCAGTATAATGCACTATCCCACAAAAAAAAGCAGAGGACAGTAAATCCTCTGCTCTTTGTAATTAAATTTTATTTAGAACTGATATCCTACGCTGATATGGTGAGTTCCATTCAGGTTACTATGTGTATTGTAGGCATAATCAACCAGAACATTTTTAGCATCAACACCAAGACCAAAGCTGAGACTGTAAGGATTATTGCTTACACCTGCACGTAATGCCAATGCTTTAAACAATACTACTTCCACTCCGCTGTGAATCTCTGTTTTTTCGTATTCAGAACTGAATTCGGAATTGATTTCTTTCTTGAGTTCTATAGATGTTTTAACACCGTCATAAGGTACATATGTAACACCAATAGCCATCTTCTGAGGTAATTCCTCGTTAGATTTACCGATTTCAGGCTTGTTGATGTTTGTTATTGCGAAACCAATTCTGGTTCTTTTATACAATACTCCGAGCATACCAAGGTTCAGACCGAAGGTAGATGCATTGGAGTTATCCTTAATATCCAGAGTATACATGTTTGCTGTATAACCAAAATAAAGCTCACTGCTGTAATCTTTAAGCAGTTTGAATGAATGAGCCAGAGTGAATACTTTCTCAGACATCAGGTCCTCGTCCAGGTATTCTACATCAAAAGCCTGAATAGCAAAAGCAGCTTTACCAAACTTTGGAATATCATAAGAGAAGCTGAATGTTTTGTTTACCATGAAGTCTTCACTGAACAGCTTTGTGTACCCGAATTTAACCTGATCTTCAGTTAATACAAGACAGGCAGGATTATAAAAGATAGATGTAACATCATCACCGGAAGAGTAATATGCACCACCTAATCCACGTGCTGCAACAGATGGAGTATAGTCTTTAAAGATTGCATTAAGACTTAATACACTTAATACGATTGCGAATATAATAATTAGTCTTTTCATTTCATACTCCTTTATAAAGGTCTTCCAATTACAATTGGGACAGTTTCCGTTTTCTTATTACCTTTATTCTGGTCTGTTACCTCTAAATGACATATATATAACCCGATAGGCAGAATCTTCTGATGAGAATATTTTCCATCCCATGAATAAGTAAAATGACCATCGGTTTCAGTTACGACTCTATCTACAAGTGTCTGAATGAATTTACCTTCAGCATTATAAATATTGATAATAACCTTTGTCCCCTGATTAACGAAATAATTGATATCAAATGTTTCACCATCATAAGGATTGAAAGGTTTTGGTTCTACTTTAAGAACCGCTCTATAGGTTGATACCGGGTAAACAACATCAAGAGTTTCTTCATTATTCAGAGGATATTCTTCACTTGTATATCCGTCATTATCTGCAGCAAACACTCTAAAGTGCAGCGTATTACCGGTACTGTTCCCTTTAGGTATAAGATATATTTCATAGTAAGTGGAATCAATAAAAGCGTTACCTGTATTCGGATTAACTTTTTCCATGATAGCTGAGTATGTTGAATTACTGTAATCAATGGTATACTCGAGGCTTACTTCATCAATAAATCCATCTGTGTCAAACACATTACACTCAAACTTAAGAGTATCGCCAGGTTCAGGATTGTTCAGTGGTTCTGTTCTCTCGAAGTTCCAGACAACAGGTGCTCTATCTGCTATGTCCACAGTAATTTCCTCTGTTTTGATATAATTACCGCTTGTATCTACTGCAGTAATCTGAATCAGATAATTACCAAAAGTCCCGACAGCTTCATCAAATGCCGGAAGTATTGCCTGATAGATATCTCCACCAATGTTTGTGAATAACGTATCAGCAATGAATTCCATATCTACATCAGACCCGTATTCTACAAATATTGAATCAATTTCACCATCAGGATTTGTGTCAACAGCATTAATTCTGATTCTCACCTGTTCATCTCTGAATGGTACGGTCACGAGTGACTTACCGTTGTATATCCAGGTGTTCATTGCATCTGAAATTATCATCATATCTGAAATCTGAGGTTTACCGCTCAACAGATTGATTGTTGTTTTAGAAGAAGTTTTTTCACTGTTATCGACATAGTTAACTTCTATGTAAAAGTCATAATCGTGTAGATCATTGAGTTTAGGATCAAGATTATAAGTTGTAACAGGAGGAATAACTGCTGAATACATATCTGCAGCTTCAATTGCCATAGCTTTGCTGAGATACTGATCATGCTCAACAGGTTTATAATAGAGATTTACACTGCTGATTTCCGGAATTGAAAGCTTCTGCATCAGACCGGATACTTTTGTGTTCAGGTTTATTGTTATTTCATCATCAATATAAGCAGGAGCTGGATTCCAGCTGATCTTATCATCAGAAACAGCATCAAAATTATAGAGATCTTCCGTGTATGCCGGAGCAATCTGAGATGTCCCGTTATAAGATCCAATAATACCTGCAAAACCAAGATAGTGACCCGGTTTAATGAAATCGGTATTAATATTTGCAGAATCCCAAACTCTCATAGTGATATCATTTCCGGAGTTATCTGAAACTGTAATGTTAGCTCCACCACCGGCGTAACCGACTTCTGTTATTCTACCGTTCATCACAACCAGAGTACCTTCATAACTGGCAAAATCTGCAGCCTGTTCGAAAGTAATACTTTCTACAAGGTGATCAAAAGGTTGGTTTTCTGCAATCACCTGATAGTTGCTTTCCCAGTCTGTAATCTCTGTAGTTCCATTATACTCTTCAACTGTACCGGTTACTTTTACTTTATTACCTCTGGCAAAATCAGATATAAGCTGAGGAGTAATATCTCCACTGTATAGCTGAATACCTCTACCGGATGTATCCTGTATATATATGTTTACCATTGAACTGTGAAGAACTCCAACACCAACAGTAACGGTACCGGAAATTGTTACATTTCTTCCGTTCCAGTTATCAATATCTGTCTGGATATCGTAGATTGGAGTTACAGTCGGATCAGTATCTGATATTTCTACTGTTGTTTCAGCAAAGTTTGTTATTGCAGTTGTTTCATTGATGACAAAAGAAGTAATCCTGAGTGTATCAGTTCCAAGGCTTCTTGCCATAAAATTAAGATCGATAAGCGATCCTGCTCCTGTAAAGATTTCAGGAGAGTCATAAACAATTTCTATTGTGTGAGTTTCTTCATTTACTGTAAGGTAGCGAGAATCTGAGAATATTGCATCATCTGTATTCCAGTTGTATAGTCTCAAGATATTACTGTCATAAGCCAGACTCATTTCAATCTTGGTTACATTCCATAAATCAAGTATTTCAGGAACAACTATACTGGCTGAGACGATATCATTCAGCATTCCGTCAGAAGCTTCAACTGCAACAATAAGATCGTTGATATCAGTTGATCTAATTACATCTGACTGACCTCTTGGATTGAGACCGAAATAGTCATAACTGAAATCTACAATACCTCTGATAATAGCAAAATTATCACCGGTATTTATTGGAGACGGAAGGAATCCGAATCCATCATCAATCTGACATTCATCAGAAGCAGTACCATCTGTAACATACCATTCATTATGGCTGTCCGGTGCCTGAGTTACAGAGACATCTCTGATTTCAACAAGCACAGATTCCCATTGCTCTTCATTAGCAGCTTGAGCTGTTGTAATAACAGTAGGTTCAGGTAATGCGTTTCCAATACTGATCACCTGATATGAGGTGATTGATGTCAACTCGGTAAACCCGTAATATTCATCAACAGTACCTTTTACGCGTACTAAGTCACCAACATTAGGGTCATTTGTAAAGTCGTATACATAGAGACCGCTCCAGGCTCCACCTTGCGGATCAGAGATAAAATACTTATTGGAGCTGTATCCGTATCCTGTGACAATACCTTCAACTTCGACAACACGTCCGTCAAAAGAAGACGGTCCGTCATTAATTGTATCTTCGGTATACTGAATATCATGTATTGTTTCCAGAGCTGCCAGATTTGCAACTGAGAGCAATGTTATCAACATGAGTATCAGGGCAATATTTTTCATTCATCCTCCACGATGGGATTTTCTTTTGTTATTCTTTTTTCATAAAATAAAACGTATATAATATATAAACCGATTGCTACACATATTGCACTGTCTGCAACATTAAATATAGGCCATCTTTCCATCAGAAAATCAGGGAAATCAAAATCAAGAAAGTCTGTGACTGACCCGAGATAAATTCTGTCGATAAGGTTACCTATAGCTCCGGCTACAATCAATGAGAAACTAACTGTTTGTAATTTATGCTCTGACTTCATTATCAGCCATACCAGAATACCAACAACAACAATACTGACTACAGAAAATATAACTCTGTTCAGTAAATGTGAACCAAGAGTAAAGCTGAATGCCGCTCCGGGGTTCTGAGTATGAGTAATTCGGAAAAAATCTCCAATTACTGAAATAGAATGAAGTTTTGTTTTGGTTTCAAAAAAGTATCTTACATATATTTTGGAAGCTTGGTCCAGAGCAATAATAATCAGAGAAATAATAAGATATTTTATATTCTTCATCTTCTTTTTTTCTTTTTCTCTTCCGATGATTTACACTCTATACAGTATTTTGCGTAAGGTAAAATCTTAAGTCGCGGCTCAGGAATATAGCATCCACAGATTTCACAAATACCATAAGTCTTATCAAATACACGTTTTAAGGCAAGATTGAGAGCTTTAAGCTTATCCTGTTCTCTTTCTAGAAGATATGCTTCTTTTTCTCTGTTATCTGTTTCAGTTCCCTGATCAGCCTGGTGCAATGAAAAAGAAGAGTTCTCTCCTGTACTTTCTTTAGATGATTTTTTCTGATAATCATATATTTGATTAATAATATCAAGAGTTTCTTTCTTCTCGCTCAGAAGAACTTGCTCATATTCTTTCAGTTTGTCAGACGGTAGGCTTTTCATTGACATTTTTCATCCTCCAGATGTAGTCTATATAAGAATTCCTTTATGATGGTAAGAAGGTTATTCTGGGCTATTCCGGCATTTTTTCTGATTTCTTCCTGAGAATGGGAAGAAGAATGGAATATGTTACCATAATTTGTCACAGAAGATATCCCCAGTACATTCATTCCGGAATGTATAGCAATAATTGTTTCAGGTACAGTTGACATTCCTACCAGATCTGCACCCAGTCTTTGCAGCATAATACATTCTGCTCTGGTTTCCAGTGAAGGTCCTGTAACTGCAGCATAAGTACCGTTAAAAACCTCAATCGTGTTTTTTTCTGCGATAGAGTTAACCAGTTCAACAAAATGCTTATTATACGGCTCATGCAAGCTCGGGAATCTTTCACCGAACTCATCCAGATTTTTACCAATTAAAGGATTGGTTCCCATAAAATTTATATGATCGTTCAGCACTACAAGAGAGCCGGGGTACATTTTTTCATTAAGACTTCCGGAGGCATTAGTAACGATAAGATTTTTAACGCCAAGTTGTTTGAATACTCTTATCGGATATGTAATCTGCTCCATTGAATATCCTTCATAATAATGAAGTCTTCCCTGCATTACAACTACAGGGTGATTGGAAATATACCCGAAAACCAGTCTGCCTTTATGCGAAGGTGCAGTGGAAACAGAAAAGCCCGGTATTTCAGAGTAAGGAACAACAATCGGGTTTTCAACACTGTCAGCAAGTTCGCTTAATCCCGTTCCCAGAATTATTGCAGTTTCAGGTACAAATGAAACTTTAGTCTTTAAAAAGTGGTTCGTGTTCTTCAAATTGCAAATCATCTTCAAATTCTTCTTCATTGTTAGTTTGGTTTTGATCATCTGACTCAGGTAATTCCTGATTTTCATTTTCAGGACTTACATTTTCAGGTTGATCTTTCATTAAAGATTCTGGATTATTAAGAGTCTCATCAATTGCATTGCTTAGCTCTTCAGTTAATGAATCATCGAAACTCTTTTCAGGTTTATTATCTGATATCCCAAATATAGCTTCGAGGCTGATATCTTCCTCGTCTTCTTCTTTGGTAGCTTCAGGTATCTCATGACTTTCTTCGGCAACATCATCATCAAATTCAATACTGCTGCTAATTCCGGATTGAACAGGTTCAACATCTTCATTCTGGATAGTGAATGTTTCAGTTTTTCCAGTTTCTGTAAGCTCGTTTTTGAGGTTTCTTACTTCATTTATCAGATTTCTGTTAAGCTTTTCTTTTTCCACTTTCATTTCTCTGTCTTTATCAAAAACAGGATCTTGCTCAATTTTTTCGAGCCAGTCAATCAGTTCACCTCTGAAGTTCATCAGGAAATCTTTCTTTCTGTCCTGAAGATCAGTAAGATCAGCTTCTATAGTTTTCTGATATTCTGAAGCTTCCCTCAGGAGTGATTCCACTTTTTGTTCTGCTTCGGAAATGATCTCTGCAGCCTTTTCTTTAGCTTCAGAAATTATCTTCATCTTCATTTCTTCTGCCATAACCAGAGTTCTTCCGATAAGGTCTTCTGATGCTGTCACAGCAGGCTTCGGTGGAGGTGTGGGCTCAGGCTGCTTTTGCACAGGTATTTCTTTAACTACAGGCTCATCACGTATTATCTCAGGTTCATGTGTGTCTGCAAAAAGTTTTGCTCCACTTAGTTGAATATCTTCCAGTTGATTGGAAATCAAATTGAGAAATTCGCGTACTTCTTCTTTTTTATAACCTGCCAGTGCAGTTGAAAATTCTTTATGTCGAATATCAACAGGTGTCAAAGCCAGATCTTCCATATTACCTCCTGTAAACTTTAAAAACTATAGAATAAACTAATTATCAACCTTTGTATGCCTTGTATAAGCAGTACAGCTATTATCACAGAGAAATCTATAGGTGAAGCCGGTAGCAGCTTGAATGTGATTTTTCTTATCCTTGAAAGAACAGGTTCCGTAAGGTTAAGCAATATCTGATAAAGTTGATTATACGGACTGGGAGAAAACCATGATATCAATGCCCGAATAATAAGAACAAGCATATAAAGATCCAAAAGTCTCACAATAAAAGCTATAAGCATTAATCCAGTACCTCATGACAAATTCTGCAGCGAGCTTCGTAAATATCGCCTGAACCGACAACAATCTTTTTATCATCGTGGCTTAATCTTTGTGTTCTGTTGGCAGGATTACCACAGACAACACAGATTGCAGATACTTTTGTTATGTACTCTGCAATTGCCAGTAAATGAGGAACAGGTTCAAACGGTTCCCCGCGAAAATCCTGATCCAGCCCTGCAACAATTACTCTCTTGCCGTCATCAGCAAGTTTATTACACACTTCGATTATTCCTGTATCAAAAAACTGTACTTCATCAATAGCAACCACCTCAGTATCGGACTCAACCATAGACATGATTTCTTCAGAGGTATTAACAGCCGCAGATTGGATTTTCATACTGCTGTGAGATACGACATACTCAGTTTCATACCGATCGTCAATCTCAGGCTTGAAAACCTGAATTTTCTGTTTAGCATATTGTGCTCTGCGAACACGTCTTATAAGTTCTTCAGTTTTTCCGCTGAACATGCTTCCGCATATTACTTCTATCCAGCCGCTATTACGTTGAATTACGTTCATGTAACCTCATTTCGATATAAATTTACATTCTTCCATTGTCTGTCATATATCCTCTGCATGTGTATATATGTCAATATTTTTTCAATAGATACATACACTGCGCTTTATTCCGGGATTGCAGTTTCCTCAAACTTATCCAAATTCTCGCCAATCCATTTCTCGGCGGAAAATGCAGCAACAGCTCCCTCACTTGAGGCTGTTACAACCTGACGAAGTACTTTATGAACAATATCACCGGCTGCGTATACACCTGGGATATTGGTGTGCATTTCTTCATCTGTAAGAATAAATCCCTGATCATCAAGCTCAACCCTGGACTCAACAAGCTGGTTATTAGGAATAATACCAACATAGATAAATACACCGTCTACAGGAAGTAATGAAACCTGTTCCGTTTTGCGATTATAAAGCTCTACTCTCTGAACAAATTCTTCACCCTGAATCTCCTGTACAACAGAGTCCCAAATAAACTCCATCTTAGGATTTTTAAAAGCTCTTTCCTGCACGGCATGTACTGCTCTGAGCTTGTCCCTTCTATGGATTACATAAACTTTCTCAGCAAATCTTGTAAGAAACATACCTTCTTCCACAGCTGAATCTCCACCACCTATTACAGCAACAGTTTTTCCTCTGTATAATGCGCCGTCACAGGTTGCACAATAAGACACCCCTCGTCCTGTCAGTTGTTCTTCTCCCGGAACGGCAAGTTTTCTTGGATGAGCTCCGGCTGCGTATATTACAGATTTCACTCTGTATTTTCCTTTATCTGTTTCAACTATCTTACATAAACCTTCCATACCGATAGCTGTAACATTTTCCTGAACGATTTCAGCATTGAATTTCTCTGCCTGAGCTCTCATTTTATCAGCTATTTCAAAACCTGAGATACTGTTTTCAAATCCCGGATAGTTCTCTACTTCTGTTGTAAGTACAATTTGTCCGCCAATAAGACCTTTTTCAAATACTATTGTACTGAGTCCACCTCTTGCGGCATATACTGCAGCACTTAATCCGGCTGGTCCTGCTCCAATGATTGCTATATCATATTTTTTCATTATTTCCTCCATTTTAAGAAAGTTTGAATGACTCCGGTAGTAATTTTTTTATATCGGATTTAACAATTTTGCTTTCGTTTGCATAAATTATAGTCATATCATCACTGAATTCAGCAATGACTTGCCTGCATGCTCCACAGGGTGGGAAAAGTTTTTCAGATTGAACATAAACAGCCATACTGACAAACTCTCGTTCACCTTCTGAAACAGCTTTGAAAATGGCAGTTCGTTCTGCACAATTCGTTAAGGAATATGATGCATTTTCTACATTGCACCCAGTGAATATCTTCCCGGTTTGAGTAAGTAGAGCTGCGCCTACTCTATAACCTGAATACTCTGCATAGGCTTTTTCAGAAGCTTCTTTCGCCTTATTTACCAGCTCTTTTTCATTATTGTTCAGCATTGTTACCTCATTTATTTAATAATGATACTTTTTTCCGTTAATAATTGTACAAGCCCTGTACAATTGCTCAGACAATATAACTCGAATCATCTGATGAGTGAAAGTACTTTTTGAAAAACTTAAAACTTTATCCGATCTTGCAAGAATATTTTCTGATAATCCGTAAACTCCACCAATAATGAATTGTATTTTATAGTTGTTTTTTTCAATGAATTTTGCAAATTCTACCGATGTCATCTGATCACCATGTTCATCCAGTGCAACTGTCAGTAAGTAAGGATCAAGCTTTTTCAGAATCAGCTCTCCTTCAGCTTTCTTAACCATTTCAATATTATTGGATTTCTTCAGTTTCACATCAGGAAGAACATCTACATCTATCCGTATATAAGCAGATGCTCTTTTCAGGTATTCCTCAAGAGCATCTTTAATATAGTTCTGTTTTGTTTTTCCAACACAGATTATTCGTATCATAGATTAAGCACTCAGTACTCCAAGAGCCATAGAAAGCATTTTGGTTTCTGCCGTATCTGCTCTGGAAGCTATAAGTATAGGAACTTTAGCACCCATAACAACATGAGCTACTCTGTAATTACAATAGTATGTAAGAGTTTTTCCAAAGATATTTCCGGCTTCTATATTCGGAGCAACGAGAATATCAGCTTTCCCGGCAACTTCAGATTTAATTCCTTTTAGTTTTGCTGCATCTTCATTGATTGCATTATCAAATGCCAGTGGACCTTCAACGATACAGCCTTTAATCTGTCCTCTCTGATTCATTTTAGAAATAAGAGCAGCATCAAGTGTACATTGCATTTTAGGATTAACAACCTCTACAGCAGCAAGCATTGCAACCTTAGGAACTTCTATTCCCATAGCATGACCAACGGCAACCGCGTTATTAACAATTGAGATTTTTTCTTTAACTTCAGGATAGAGGTTAATTCCGCCATCAGTCATTAATACCAGTTTTTCAGGTGTTTCATAAACAAGCACATCACTGAGAATGTTACCTGTTCTTAAACCATTGTCTTTATCCAGAACAGCTTTCAACATCATGGCTGTATCACATTTACCTTTAAGAATCAGGTGACCTTTTTGGTCATTAACGGCTTTTACTGCTGCTTTACATGCAGCCGGTAAATCTTCACCTGTGTCGATTATTTCAAAGCTATCTTTAAAATCAGCATAATTTTCTTCAATATGTTTTCTTATCCAGGCTTCATTTCCTGTAAGTAATGAATCTGCGAAATTCTCTTTTTTAGCGAGAACAGCAGCCTCTATTGCGGATGGTGTGTGAGCTGCAGCAATAACTACAGTTTTGTTGTCTTTTTCTTTAAGTGTATTCAGCAGTTCTTCAAAATTTCTCACATTTATCTCCTTTATACTTTTCTGTTTATAATCATATCAATATCTTTTTCATAATCTACGTAAGCATCTTTTTTAATCTGCTTAAGAGCTTGTTTCTGAATCTGTCTTACACGTTCTCTTGAAAGTCCCAGTTCTTCCGCAATCTGAGCAAAATTTCTGCCTTTTTCTCCGTCAAGCCCAAAGTAAGACCTTACGATGTATGCATCCCGGGAAGGAAGGGTATTTATTGACTCTTCAATTTTTGTGTGCATTCTGTCTTTATAATAAAGTGTTTTGGGATCGAGTGTATCTTGATCTTCTATAAAATCTTTCAGGTATACAGTGTCATTCTTACTTGAATAGCTGACTTCATCGAAAGAAATGGTATCAACAGAATTAGTTTTCATATTCATCAAATCTCTTTTTGTCAGAGTAGTCTGTTCTATCAGTCCATCATCAGACAGGTGTTCTCCGGTTCTGTTGAATATACGTTCCTGAATAGCTTTAACCTTGTTTGCTGTATTTGTCCTGCCCAATGGAACTCTGATAAGAGATGTTTTTTCAGCGAGAGCGAATAAAATTCTCTGCTTGATCCACCAAACAGCATAAGAAATCAGTTTAATTTCCTTATATGGGTCAAATTTTTCAATAGCTTTAATAAGTCCCATATTTCCTTCACTAATCAATTCTGAAAGAGCAAGCCCTCTGTTCTGATAATGAGATGATATTTTAACAACAAACTTCAGGTTAGACCTTATCAGCTTGTTAGTTGCAGCCATATCACCCATTTTCGCTTTTACTGCGAGCTCATGTTCTTCTTCTCTGGTAAGAGTATTAATATCTGCTATTTCATTCAGATACTTTTGCAAAGCTTTGTCTTCAAAAACATTTTCTGCCATTTCTAAATCCTGTTACACATTAAATTCATTAGCATGATCGCCTATAAAGTCCAGTAATTCATCAGTATCCATTTCAAGCCTGTTTGCAAGTTCCATAATTATTTTGACACCGGAGAAGTTTATACCATATTCCTGAGTCAGTGTAATAATTAAAGTTATTTGCTCAATGTTTTTTTTGGTAAATACTCTATAATTTGAAGTATTCCTTGAAACATGGATCAATCTTTTTTTCTCATATGTTCTTATTGTCTGGTCGTGTAAACCCACAATTTTTGAAACTTCACCTATAGAATAATATTTCTTTTTCTCTGAAGTCTTAAACATATCCTTTCCATTATATAGAACCGAGAACTTTTCTCGGATTAACAGCTTTACCCTTTATCCTGTATTCAAAATGCAGGTGTGCTCCTGAAGAATTACCGGTATTCCCCAGAGTGGCAATAGGTTGACCTTTAGTAACGGTATCTCCAAGTCTGACCAGATTAGACTCATTGTGAGCATAAACTGTCATTATGGAGCCCTGATGTTCCAGAATTATCACATTACCATAGCCTTTCTGAACTCCTTCATATACTACCTTTCCGGCAAGTGCTGCATGGATAGGAGTTCCGATTTTTGCAGCTATATCAATGCCTTTATGCGGCTTCCCGTTTCTTAGCCCAAATTCAGAGGTTACTGTCCCATTAACCGGAACGAAAACCTTTGCACTCTGAACGGCTTTTACCTTGCCAACAGCTGATTTTACAGGTGTTTTTGCCGTTTTAATATCTCCGGAACTATTAGACTTTGAAGCATTGTTCTGGTCAATAACCGAACCTCTTAATTTAATCTTCTGACCAACATAAATATTGTTGCCGCTCAGGTTATTCAGACTTTTTATTTCATCAACTGTTGTTTTATATATTCGGGCAATACCATAAAGGGTCTCTTTTTTCTCAACAATATGGTACATGGAGTTATCTTTTTCAGCTATTTCCTGAAATTCCTTGATATCAGCACCTGAATCTCCGGTAAGTTTGAGTTTCTGACCTTCGAATATTGTGAATGAATCCAGTTTATTATAGTCCATCAGGTCATATTCCGCGATGCCGTACATTTTGGATATTCTGTAAATGGTTTCACCTTTCTGAACAATGTGAACTCCACTTTCCGGAATATCCTTTTGAGTCACGTAGACTTGCTGCTCACTATCCTTCGGTGAGAAATAAATCTTCTGACCGATAATAATTTTGCTGTTTTTGATATTGTTATAAGCAATCAGTTTATCTTTAGAAATCCTATACTTCCTGCTGATAGAGTGAATAGTATCACCCTTTTTTACAATGTGATATTTTTCTGATTTCGTAATATATACCGGATCAGCATAAGATATTGAAACAAATATAAATAAAAACAGCTTAACTATTAAAAAACTTCTTTTCACTAAAAATCACCTTAAATCTAAATTTATCTGATTTCAAAAGACCCGTATTCTGCACTGTGCTGAATTAGAGTTTCGTTCAAAGTTTCCACTATTGACATCCTTGGACCTTCCTTAATCCTCGATTTAAACTCACTGATAAGTGCCTTATCACCCTGTACAATTATTTTTACATCCCCATTATATAGATTCTTAACATAACCTGAAAGACCGTATAATACTGCCTGAGTGAGGGTAAAATATCTGAATCCTACTCCTTGAACTCTACCGGACACTATCAACTCTATAGTCATTAAAAATCCTTTTACTATCATTGTAAAAATCGAATCTTAAAATAAACACAATTGCCACAATCTGTCAATTTATTTTGCAGTTGTTTTCTCAAAGCCTCTTGCAATGGGGAAGTAATTCAGATTATTACTCGCTATCTTCAAGTATCATTCTGGCAAAGTCTTCTATATTATCTGCCTTGTAAATGGTTAGTCCTTTTTTCTTGTCTCCCAGAACAATCAGTTTATCATGCGGCTTAATCTTGTAGTATTCTCTGGCTTTTTTGGGTATAACTATTTGTCCTCTTTCCCCTACTGTTACAGTTCCGCAAATACATTTACCATTTTTAAATTCAAGCATAGCTACCTCTGTAGTTTTTTTTAAAATTGCTGTGAAGTAGCTTTTCTGTCAATCTAAAGTTGAACATGTATAAAAGGCTGCCGGGACTGAGCAGCCTTAATGTTATTTGCAATATCTAATTTGAGATACTACTTTTCCTGTTGGGGACAGGCTTTGACTATATATAAAGTTTTAAAATTCATTAAAAAGCTGACAGAATAAAATATTCTGCCAGCAATGTTGGAGTCTCTTGCGAATTTATCTTGTAATATGTGGTTGATCTTAACTTCAGCTACACTATTCTCTATAACGAATGATCAGTATATTAGCATTATTAGTAATATCGGTACCCTCGATTTGAGCGTTGATCTGTACGTTTTGTTCTCCTGGAACACCATTTTGTGGTGGAGGACACTCACGAAGTTCAAATATTATCTTGTTTACTCCGATGCCTGTTATAGGAGTTTTCATAAAACGAGGGTCAAATGATCCATCTACTTTATATGGCGTATTACCGTTACCATCTACATAAAACGCAAATGTACCGCGATCAGACCATGAACTTACGTAAGCATCTTTAACATAGTTACCTTGCTGGTCAGATACTTCGTATATAATATGACTGGATACTGTGTCTGGAGAACCGTCTGTTGGAGCATCTGAACCCCAGGGACCACCAAAGTCGACGTGACCAAATTGAGGATACATTACAAGTTGCGGTTCGTTCATCGGCATACGGAATTCTGTTGTCTCAGTTACAGTACCACATTCAGCTGAAATTGTAAGAAACTGATTAGCATATGATCCGTCATATACGAGTTTTGTATATGCAACACCTGCAGTTGAATCATCTTCAGCATTGATATTGCCAACAAAAGCAGCAGCATTAATAACTGCCCAATCAGGTTCTGTACCATTAGGATCTGATAAAGCAGGTCCTATTGAGAACCAAACAGCTGTACCCATGGCAACAGGGTTACCGTATTGGTCAGTTACATTTGCGTTAACTTCAAGTTCCCAGAGACCGCCACCCATATTTGCAGCCGAGTTATAATCACCAATAGCAATATTAATATATGAAGGTAAACCACCATTAATAACTATATTGGATTTTGTAGCTGTGATTGCAGCCGCATCATCAGGATCTGAACTGTTACTTACCTGAATATAAACAGTACCGGATCCGGAACCACTGGATACAGTTGCTCTGGCTTGACCGTTATATGCAGTAACTGAAAGATATGAGTTATGATCTGTTACGTTAGTTCCAAGACGACATCCTGTTGGGATTGGCTGATTTTGAGCAAATCTGAAATACATTTCAGTTGGTACATCAAGAAGATTACCAAATGAATCATAGAGATTTACAACAAGTTCGAACTGCTCAATTCCACCGGTACCTCTTGTATTAAGGTCAACTTCATCCTGGAAATCATACTGAATCGAGCTGAGCTGAGAAGCACTAATTGTAAGAGCAGTTTCAGCTAATGCTGAGTCAGCTGCAGCTTGAATAGTTACAACACCGGCTTGTGTTCCAACACTGAATCTGTTGGTAACAGCCCCATTATCATCTGTAGCCATCATTCCTGTGATAGACCCCATAGCAATCTCTGTTTCGCCTTCCATTCTATAAGCTTTGAAAGAAACATTAATACCGTTATCAACCGGATTATCATATCTATCCATAACCAGAGTAGTAATATCCGTTCTCATTGAACTGACATCATTACCTCCTATTACAAGGTTGGATCTTTCGGGAACCAAGCTGATTTTGTTTGGACTTCCGGGTTTAACTGCTATTTCTTTCATCACTTTCACAGAATCTATTTCTATTGAAACAGATGCTAAACCTGTTTTTGTTCCTGAGTTGAAGTAAGTTTTTGCAACGCCGTTTGATGTTGAAACCTGAGCCGACTGCCCCAGATCAGTTCCATCCTCAAGCTGAAAATTACCCAAGTCTGTTTTAAATGTTATTACTGTGCCGTCCTGAATATTAACATTATCTACATCTTTTGGATAGGCAACAATCTGAGATGTTTTGTTTACTAATAGATTATCTACAGAAACAACATCAACAGACCCTACACCGGGAGCTTCAACTATATCTACATAGATAAAATCCGAACCACCCTTGACTTCAGCAGTAACTTTAGCTGTTCCCTTATATCCATGGTCCTTCAGTGTAACTGTTGCAATACCGCTGGAATCTGTAACAGCAGCGTTTACTATGCTGCCAATAGTAGTTCTGAATGTAACAGGAACTCCCATTGGAGCATTTCCCTCGGAATCCGATACCTTAGCCCTGATAGTTGCAATAGTAATATTGTTGTCAGCATATATTGTAATATTACTTCCGGCTCTTTCAAGATCCTCCGGTACTAGTAATTTTACAGAATAATTACCGGCAGTTGAGTTTCTGTTGTCGCAACCGAATATAAGCAGAAAAACTGCCAACATGACGAACATCACTTTAAAAGTATTTTTCATTTTTCCTCCTGCAGAATACCTTTTCAATTTACATTACACTATCTGTGCCAATCGCAACAATAGTCTTAATACATTTGATGTCAAAGAGTTAGACAATATTATACTTGTATGTTCTAAAATGCTTATCATTTTTGAATATTCAAGACTGATAGCCTGAGACAATGTATATGTAAGTACTTGTAAATAAATACTAAAGCTTTCCTGATGCTGCTAAAAACAATTTTCATTATTGATAAAATCAGTGTTACTAATATTTCTTAATAAAGATATTGTCGTCAAACCAGCTGTTGCCATGCTGTTAATGGTTATCCGGCATAGTACAGGGAAATGAGACATTATCATTAATTTATTTGACAACTTTTAAAGTAAAACCTTTCTAAGAAAAAAACAACTAGGATGTATTTATGAGTGCAGAAAAGGTAATAGAAATTCGTGGTCTCAAAATGAAGTATTCTCATGATGGTGAATATGTTTTAAACGGAATTGATCTTGATATCACTCCGGGACAGATTATCGGCTATATCGGACCTAACGGCGCAGGGAAAACAACAACACTGAAACTGATGCTTAACCTCCTCGAAGGCTATGAAGGTACAATCTCTGTTTTGGGTAAAAATATAGCCATGGAAAAAGTTGATTATAAGTATAAAATCGGTTATGTTCCGGAACATGGTGAACTTTATGAAAACCTCACAGGATACGAGATGCTGGAGTTCTTCGGAAAAATATATAAAGTGAAGAAAGAAGCCCTGGACTCAAAGATAAAACGCCTGACAGCCCTATTCAAAATTGACGATAGTCTACATGAGAGAATTTCGTCTTATTCCAAGGGGATGAAGCAGAAGCTGCTTATCATCTGTTCTCTCATTCATAACCCGGATATCCTCTTCTTTGATGAACCTTTAAACGGACTTGATGCCAACAGCGTGCAGGTTTTCAAGGAAATCATCAGCATGCTGGCAAAAGAAGGCAAAACAATCTTCTACAGCTCTCACATCATGGATGTCGTAGAGAAAATCAGCAGCAGAATTATCCTTCTCAACAAAGGGAAAATCGTTGCTGACGGTACATTCGAAGAATTGAAATCAAAAAGCATGTCAGGCACTCTGGAATCTGTTTTCAGTGAAATGACCGGATTCAACGAATCCAAAGAAATCGCTGCTGACTTTGTAAACAGCCTCAAAGATTAATATCGGGAGAGTCGAATGAAAAACTTTCTAATGATTCGATTTCTTGATCTGTTTCGCTGGCTGTTCACTGCCCTGAACTATGATTATGATACTATCAGAATGGTGCTTCAACTTAAATTTACTGTTAATTCACGCAGACCAATCATGAATCTTGGAGCTAAAAAGAAAAGTAAAGACATCAAAAACAGTACTCTTCCGGCAGTGGGATTTCACCTGTTTATGGGAATAATGATAATTACCATGGTGGCTGGACTAAGTTCAAAATCAATATTTCTTGGACTTGGAATTTTCTTTCTGATCCAGATGGTTTTCATCTTTATGTCTTTATTTGCTGAGTTCTCGGTTTCATTTCTGGATACAATAGACTCAACTCTATTATTACCTACCCCAATAGACAGAAAATCACTTAATGCAGCAAAGAATCTGCACATTGTTTTATTCTATCTGCAGCTTGTTCTGGCATTATCTCTACCAAACACAATTTACCTGGGAATAGCATATGGAGTGCTTCCCGCAATTGTATTCCTGCTTTCCAATGTTATGGTTATGCTGTTTCTTATTGTATTAATCTCAATAATATACGGATTGCTGATACAAAAATTTTCCGGTGAGAAACTGAAAGATATGGTTAATAGAGTTCAAGTTGTATTATCTCTGATTGTTATTGGGAGCTATTACAGTACTATATATAAAATGGAGTTTTTTGTGGAGCATGCTGAAAGACTAATGTCCAGCAGATTTCTGTATTTTATTCCTCCATTATGGTTTTCCTCACTCACTACATCATTGATAGAAAAAAAATTTAATACTCAGTATATGATTTTAACTTCAATTGCAATATTCGTTTCTATTGTTGGATATTATTTCTATATCAAATATATTGCTCCTGAATACGAGAATAACCTGCTGAAATTTACTTCTCATAGTAAAGGTGCAGGGAAAAAACGTAAAAATGGATTTCTAAGTAGTATTTTCTCCCAAACAGATTTTGCTCCATACTTCAATCTTGCAGATAGAATGATAAGTTCAGACAGAAAGCTCAAACTGTCTATATTTCCTACAATTGGTATGGCAATATTCTTTTCGGTTGTTTTCCCAATTATCAAAAGTGATAGTATTGCAGAACTGGCACAAAACCGAGGGCAAACACTGATGATGTATCTTGTATCACTGTTCTCGATGCAAATTCTGATGTTTGTTAATTACAGCGAGTATGCTAAAGCTTCCTGGTTGTTTAACTTTATACCTACTAAATCACCAGTCAATCTAATAAAAGGATCTATTATTGCTTTATTCGTGAAGTTTTTGCTTCCAATGTATCTTTTTACAGGGCTCAGTTATCTTGTTTTGTTTAAAGGCAAAATAATTATGGATGTTATTGCATTCTTATTGAATTCAACTCTTATTTGTCTGGCATATCTGTTAATTAGTAAAAGAGAGTTACCTTTTTCCAAGGAATATCAGGGAAGATCTGCTGTAAATAATCGATCATGGACACTTCTTTTTGCATCCTTTGTGTTAGCTCCCATAATTGGGGGAACTCATTTTTTGATGATCTGGCTTGAATTTAATATGCTGTTCTATATTCCGGTTCAGGTTATTATTCTTATAGCAGCCTTTAAGGGGTATTTCAAAATGACTTGGGATGATGTTAGGATAGGGCTGTAACTTTTGAAAAACTATCAGGCTATCAGGTTTCTTTCACTGTTCAGAGTATTGTTTAATCTGGCAGGTTATGACTTTGAAGTAATCAAACTGATTCTGCAATTGAAGTTTACACTCGCCAACAGATCAAATCTGGGTGGATTCCAGAACATGTCCCAAAAGAAAAAGAAAAAAAGCTCAGGAAGTATTTCCGGATTGATCTTCTATCAGGGACTGATGGGGCTTGCCCTGGCAGCTCAATTGATTGTTCTGCGGAAAAGCGATCCCTTGCTGAGTGTAAGCATCTACATGGTTATGGTTATGCTGTTCTCTCTGGTTAATCTTGTGACAGAGTTCTCCAATTCATTTCTTGATACAACTGATTTGAAGGTTCTAATGCCTGCTCCTGTGGAACGGAAAGTAATCAACCTCTCGAGAAACCTGTATGTATTTCTGTTTTACGGGCAGTTCCAGTTGATCATGCTTATTCCGGGTGTAATAATCGTCTCAATACTCATGGGCGTTTTATCCGGCTTAATGCTGATTATTTCCAATATGCTCAGTCTGATGTTTATCATTGCTTTTACCTCAATACTGTATGGCTCAATGCTGAGATTTTTCAGAAACGAAACCCTCAAGAGTGTTCTCGGTGGATTCCAGATGCTCGCCTCCGGGGCCGGTGCTTTTGGATTTCAGATATTTATCAGGCTCTCAAACCACCTTGATAAAGTAGAAAATATCAATAGTGTAATGAAGTATTTAGTGCTTAATCCGTCTTCCTGGTTTGCTGCTCCGGTTGCAATATTTGCCGGTAAACCTGTAACCGCGGTTCATTGGATATGCATAGGCATTGGTCTGGCTGTTTCGATTCTCGGCTATATTATCTATATTAAACTGATAGCTCCATATTACGAACGAGATATGCTTAAGCTGAATGTGTCTTCGAAAAAAGGGAAGAAAGCCAGAAAGGCAAGAGAATCGGTCTGGTCAAAGCTATTCGAGAAATACGAGTTTTCACCGTATTATGATGTCTCTGTTAAACTACTGGCTAAGGACAGGAAATCCAGGAATTTACTTTTTCCGGCGGTGGCAATGTCTGTTGTTATCAGTCTAGCTTTTCCGATATTCTTTATGCACAAGTTTGATAAACAACTATGGGAAACAAAGACTTATCTGCTTTTGTATTTCCCTGCAATATTGACTGCCACTATTGCAACTCTCATATTTTACAGCGAGCATTTCAAAGCGTGCTATATGTTTAAATCGTTACCGCTGGACAAACCGAGAAAGCTGTATATTGGTGCATATTTAGCCTGTCTTACCAGATATATTCTGCCGACAAATCTGTTTGCAGGGATCATCTTTCTGATTATCTGGAAGGGAGCAATATGGCTTGATGTGATAGTTATTATCCTGAATTCCGTGCTCTTCAGTTTAATGTTCCCGAACCTTACACCCCGCTATCTGCCATTCTCTCGTGAGCTTGTGCAAGGGGAAGCTGGCAGGGGTGACCTGATGATCCTGCTTATCTCAGCGTTCTGCATTACGGTGGCTGTAACAGCTCATTATTTAGCGACTATGTTCCGGGTAATCTATCCGTTAATACTTGTACTGCAGATAATCCTGCTGTATATATCCGTGCGAGCCTATGGTAATGTTGAATGGAAGGATGTGGAGTAAGTGGGATCGCGTAGAGACAACCGGACGGTTGACTCAGTACAAAAGCCCCTTGCGTATGGTTGGAAACCTATGTAATGGTGGAAAGCTTTCCAAAAATGTGAAAGAAAATGTATTAACTACCTACAACAGTTTTAGTTGCTTCTATTTTTCTGTCTGTAAACTTAACTACATCTTTAATAACTAGCTTCTGAACGGCTGAGATAAATGTTTCCATTTTTGAGTAATCTATCCGGTAATACTTGTACTGCAGATAATACTGCTTTATACTTCCGTGCGAGCCTACGTTAATGTTGAATGGAAAGATGTGGAGTAGGGATATCTATGCAGGAGATGAAAAAATGAATTGACCCTTTTCTCAGTACTTGTAAACATTTACCTAACTTTCAGGAGGTAAAATGGCTATTGGAACATTGAATGGGCTTGCGTCAAGTATATCAACCTCAACAGGAAAAAGTATTCCTGATTTTGTTAAGTATTTAAGAGAAAAACAAACAGGTTTAGATAAGGCTTCATTAGATTATATTGATGTATACAGAAAAGCATTTAAAAATACTTTTGACTTCTCTTTCAATTCCGTTGAATACATCATTGATGGTGAGTCTCTTAATTGGGACAATTATGATGCACTCGAACAAATCCTCCTTTTGAAGAGTGATCCAGATAACTTTGCAGCTAATTACAAGTTAATTACTCCACTTCCAGATGTAATTAGTAGCTATATTCTTAGTAATGATCTTGATAGGAAAATCAAGCTTTTAGTATATGAATTTCAGAAATGCACAGTTAATACAGAAAGCTTGGCTATTATTTTGAAGCAGAGTATTGATTTGCATAAAGAAACAATAAAAATTAATGAAACTACACAGAACACAAATCATGTAGTTAATGAGAGCAGTAAAAAGTTGGATGAAGTATTAAGGAAAATAGATTCCGTTCCCATTAGAATTGACTATTCATCAGTTGATAAAACTGTGTTCTTCGCATTATTGTTAGGCGGATGGAGTAAAAAGAGTTCAGGAGATGTTGAGATTATTAATAAGTATTATTCTGAAGGCTTCGATAAGTTCCTCAATGTTATCCATGAGATGAAGAAGAAGAAGCCTGAAATACTTATCTTTGATTCAGGAAAATGGTATATCAAAGACAGAATATCAATCCTGCAAAATTATTTCTCATTCTTCTTTGATAAGCATCTTGCTCAGATACAATCATTAGCTTTAGATGTATTAAAAGAAGTGAATCCAAAATTTGAGCTGAATCAAGATGAAAGGTATGCTGCTTCTATATATGGCAAAATATCAAAATACTCAGATGATATGAAAAAGGGGATAATAGAAACTTTAGCTTTTGTAGGATCTAATGCAAATAGTTTTCAGAATTGCACTGTAGGTAATGCTAATTCAAAAGTAATTTTAACTGTTCGAGGGATACTTGAAAATGCTGACTGGAAAACATGGGCGAACTTAAGTCATTATTTACCGGATTTAGCGGAATCTGCTCCTGAGGAATTCATCTCCTGTGTTAAAAAGTCTTTGCACTCTACTCTCAACCCTTTTAAAGAACTATCGAATCAAGAAAGAGCAGGAAGTATTCAAAGTGAAGACTATTTACCTGGACTTTACTGGGCTTTAGAAACATTAGCTTGGAACCCTGACTTAATGGCAGAAGTTGTGTTAATTTTAGCTGAACTAATCAAGCATAACATAAGTGGAAAAACTTATAATAGTGCCAGAAATTCATTGATTACAATACTGTTACCTTGGCGTCCTCAAACATTAGCCACAATCCCACAAAGAATCTCAACGATTAAAGGTATTCAAAGAGATTTTCCTGAAATTGTCTGGACAGTTCTGCTTGGACTGTTACCAAATGATCATCGATTTACAATGGGATCAAGAAAGCCAAAATTCAGAAAGTTCATACCTGCTGATTGGAATGATATTGTTTATCGAGATGAATATAATCAACAAATTACAACATACTCAGAAATGGCATTTGAAATAGCAAAACATAAACTTGAGTATATGATTGAGTTTGTAGAATACTTAGATAAAATACCTGAGAGTGTTCTTAACAAATACTTGGATCATCTTATTTCTGAAACTATCAGTCAATATACAGAAGATAAAAAATACTCACTATGGGAACCATTATGTAAACTAATAAAAAAACATTTGCAGTTTTCAACAGCAAAATGGGCATTACCAGTAGAAACAACAGAGTTAATTTCATCAAGAATTGAAGTAATAGAGCCTAAGGAACCGGAATATTTTTATAGACAGTATTTTTCATATACTAAAAGCGATTTCAAAAAAGATGATGAGACTTGGGAACAGCGTGAAGAAAGAATTGATAATCTTAGAGTTGAAGGAATAGAAAAAGTATACTCTAAAGGTGGGCTTAAATTAATTATTGAGCTTGCTGAATCAGTTAAGAATCCGGTAATTGTTGGAACTTCGTTTGCCTCTATTGCTTCAGAGGAAGATGATTTAGCACTTTTACCTAATTATCTCAATTCCGAACTGTCTGCAATGGAAAACTTCATTGGTGGGTATGTTGCAAAAAGATACAGCATTAAGGGTGGTTTCTGGCTGGATTGTTTAATTGATAATAACTGGTCAGAGAAAGAAAAACTTAAACTGCTTTTGAATTTACCTTTCAATAAAGACACATGGTTAAAATGCAGTGAATTAATCAATAATGAAGAGAGCTATTGGAGAAATTTGCCACCTCACTTATTCTCAATTGATAAGGATTTGGACTTTGCTATTGAGAAATTAATTGAGTTTGGTAGACCAATTTTAGCTCTTGATTTCATTGATAGTTATAATCGGCAAAATAATATATTTCTTTCTGACTTTGCTATTAAAGCCTTAAAAAATATAGAAACACCATATGAATCAATGAAGAATACCAACCCGCATACTATTATCGAAGTCATTAAAGCGATACAGAATGATGAAAAACTAGATGATGAGATTAAACTGGAAATAGAATGGGGATATCTAAAACTATTAGACGGATATCACGGTGCTACAACTACAACAATTCAAAGATATTTATCTGAAAAACCAGATTATTTTATAGATATGATAAAAGTGATGTATGGGGCAGATGAAGCAAGTTTGAATGAGGATGATCAAACTCGAGCAGGAGAGTTATTTATGGACATCTATAGTGTGATTAGTGATTGGCATAGACCTCCAGGGTCAAATGAGGAAGGAGATATCGATGAAGAACATCTATTAAAGTGGTTTTCTGACTTTGAAGAACATGATCTTAGTCCTGAACTTTATGAAAATGCAATGTATTGGCTTGGGCATGTTCTATTCTTTGCAATAAAGGATAAAAAAGCTGTAGAAAATTGGATACCAGAACCTGTAGCTGAAATATTGAACAAAAGAGATTGTGATGATGTAAGAAATGGATTCAGTAACAAAGTCTATAATGCTAGAGGAGTTCATACCGTTCATCCTGAAGGAAAACCAGAGAGAGAGTTAGCTGAGTTTTGGCGAAAGAGAGCAGACAATATAGAATCTGAAGGTTTTATAAATTTTGCATCAGGTCTTCGTAATATAGCAGCATCATATGACAAGGAAGCAGAGAAAACAATAGCTGATTATAAATTCAGAAGGAAATGATTTCTGACCAAAACAACGGAATTAAATAAGACAAACGGGCGTTTGTCTCTACGCGGTGGGCAGAATATGGATAACGAATCAGAAACCATATAGCGAACTCAAGTCTTTCCGGATTTCATCCGTAATAACTCAAGTCCGCGCATAACTTATTCTTTTTTGTATATTTTCTCTTTCCGTGTTCTTCCGTAATTTTCCGGGTTCATGGAAATAACGAGACAAACAAGAGCCATTCCCCCCACATAAAACTTGACTATTCTTCTGCCAAGATTAAAAATATTAGTACTACTATAAGAGATATCTGCACCGGAAAAACCTGAGACGTGCAGAGTCTCCGAATATTTACAAAATTGGAGTAATAAATGAGATTCAGCTTATTAATCGTTCTTGCCCTTCTGTTATCTGTTTTCGGATGTTCATCGGATGATAATGACAATCCTACCCCCGGTTCTCAAATACCTGCTATCCTCAATGAAGCCGTCACGGAAGCCCATCCCGGATTTTCTCTATATGTGGACTCGCCTGACTACGGAACCTGGAAACTGGCAGCCGGAAAAGCTGATCTCGAGACTCAGGAAGATATGGAACCTTCCAGCACTTTGCGTTTTGGCAGTACAACCAAAACATTCACTGCCGCCTTATGCCTGTTACTCCATGAGGACGGACTGCTGGACTTTGACCGAAAGCTGAGTGAGTTTCTCCCGGATATCACTGTTCCCCACGACAGTCTTATTACTGTTGAAAACCTGCTGAACATGACAAGCGGATTACTTGATTATGCCAATGACGGTGACAGGATACTGAATGAAATTCTGGAAGACCCGACAAAAACATATACACCTCAGGAACTTATTGAATATGCCATAGAAATAACTGATCCTGCTGAGATTGATCCCGGTACAACCTGGCATTACTCCAACACCAACTATGTATTGCTCGGACTGATTCTCGAAGAGGTCAGTGGCTCTACCTATGCCGATCTGCTCAGGTCCCGCATAATTAACCCGGTCGGACTGGAACATGTTACCGTAGACGAAGAACCTGAGAACTTTGCCCATGGTTATCTTGACCTTGATGATGATGGTCAGCTTGACGATATATCCTCCTGGAATCCAACTACATTCTGGAGCGCAGGCTGTCTTGTTGGCACGGCAGAAGATCTGGGCAAATTTGCCTCTGCTTTATTCAACGGAGAGATTATTACAACCGAATCATTAGAACTGATGCAAAGCTGGTTCCCTCTTGGTGAAGGAATACCTTTTGAGTACGGTTACGGCTGTGGTTTCCACAAAGATATGGATCTGATCGGACATAACGGAGGAACTCCCGGCTATGCTGCCGAGATGTGGTACCATACTGATACCGGTACAATTATAACGGTCATTTCCAACTCAAACAGAACTGATGGTGACCATACATTTAACTTAGTGCATGCTGT
Organism: Cloacimonadales bacterium (SeqCode); assembly: GCA_942492065.1. Taxonomy (GTDB): domain Bacteria; phylum Cloacimonadota; class Cloacimonadia; order Cloacimonadales; family JAIOQZ01. The sequence continues at coordinate 785,147 of CALODV010000013.1, forward strand.
GGGTCAGGAACTGAATTTTGGTGAAGCTTCCAATGCAAGATCATCTGGCAGGTGGATAACGTTATAGACCTTTAGATAAGCAGATTTGTTCTACAAAATTTTTTTGCACCCATTTTAGCAAGTTATCGAAAAGGGGACTCCGGTGACGCTTTGGGTAGTTCATACTGTAGAGACACAACATCTTGTGTCTCCTGAACAGTTTATTACACCACCATTGGGGCAGACTCTTATTCCTGTACTTTCATCTTATAGATTACAGGATCAGAAAAACAGCCAGCATACATATAGTCCTCATCGATAATTAATGTATTCATGTTCCCCAAAATGCCTTCCGGCATTTTATAGTCTGCAATAAGCTTATAGTCACTGTCGAACACAAAAATGTATTCAGTTACACCTGCTGTAGAGCCTCCTTGAAACATATCATCAGTCATTTCTGAACTGGCTAAGACATACAGTTTGCCATCCTTTTCGGCTACATCAAAAATAAACTGGTGTTGTCTTTCTTTCAAGTATTTATCTATATCAAGAATTGATAGTGACTCATCCTGATTTAGTTTTACAAATGTTACATCCAGCGTTTGTGAATCTGCAAGATAAAAAATCACATCACCATTGAATGAGCCGACTCCAAGGAAAAACTCTCTGCTGAAGAGACTGTCCAGTTTGGGTTTTATTATTATCGTATCCTGAGCAATTCCATTAACAATGGAATACACTCCAAAGTCAGGTCTGCCGGTATGGTTAGATATTACAATTTTGTCAGCAGTCTTGAGAACTTTCATAGGCAGCATGGATTTTTCAGATTTCAGATAATTTCCCTTAAGATCGTGTTTCTGAACTCGTCCATTAACGAGATCTGAAATATATAGTGTGTCGTCCATACAACGGAAATCCGTGGCAAACATAAATTCACCGGGACCTTTGCCCTTTTTACCAAAAGAGTTCAAAAGCTTGAAATCCTTCGAGTACACATTGAATGACGAGCCATCGGTAGCGTATATATTATTATCAATCAATCGAGAGGCAGTGACGTATTTCAGGCAGTGTTCAATGTTCTCACTTACATCAAGAGAATCCACCGGAACAAGTGAGCCATGAATGACTTTCTTTTCAGATGTGCAGCCCATAATAAACAAAAAAACTATTATTATTCCCAAACATATTTTATTCATTCTTTCTCCATCAATTAAATTTCAAATTTCAGTTTGTAGATAATTCCATCAAAAAAACTGCTGATCAGAACACTGTCACCAAATACCCAAAGTGACTGAATGCTTGCATATATAGTTTCCGGCAACCGGTACAAAGCCTGTACTTCAAACTTATGGTCAGTTACTACGAGATACTCCTTAATCTGAGACTCTTTTTTCAGAACAGCCGAATTACCTGAATCAGCACCTTTAAAACCTCTTCCATTTATGCAAATCATATATATTTTATCATCTGCGACATGCATGTTTGTGATCCTGTCGAAACTGAAGCTCCTGAATGACTCCGGCAGCTCGAACTTTGTCAATGCTTTAAAATCATCTGAGATATAAAACTCAAGTCCTTCCATTGTCTGAACAGCAACTAAAGGTTTTCCATCAAGTATTTTGTAAATAACGTACTCTATTTTGATGTTGTTTTCTTCAAAGAATTTATTTACGCTGATCTGCATTCCGTTAAAATCCCCATTCCTTCCTGTTAACTGATTGTCCGGTTGATGCAAATAGTTAGCAAAGAATGTGTTCTTCCCGTCAGATTCTGCTATATATGGATTTCTGTGCTTGAATTCGCCTATATAGGCACCATCAGGAGTAAACTGTTGAATCCGCTGGTTCCCGTAATCACAGGCAAACAAAGTATCATCCAGAAAACAGAAATCATTGACCAACATGAATTCCCCCGGAGCACGACCTTTGTTTCCGATAGTCTTCTCATATCTGAAAGTTTCAGCATCAAAGACGTTTATACACTCCAGCTCGGAAGCATAGATTTTGTCATTATAGATTTTTATGCTGTATGGAGCAGTTATAACATACTCATCTGTATCTTCCCATCCCAGAGAATCAACCGGAACAAGTGAGCCATGAATGACTTTCTTTTCAGATGTGCAACCCATAATAAACAAAAAAACTATTATTATTCCCAAACATATTTTATTCATTCTTTCTCCATCAATTAAATTTCAAATTTCAGTTTGTAGATAATTCCATCATAATTAGTAACAAATATCATAGAATCACTCATTGCCAGAGTTTCTCCCTGAAGAGTCATAATTCTGTCAGGAAGCTTATATTGCTCTAATATTATCCCATCAAATGAGTACAAACGCAAATACTCTCTTACATCATTTTCATCTTTCATCCGGCTGATTGATCTTTCCTGATTATCGGAAACCGGGTTTTTACCGAATGTCCTTTCAATAGTCCAGAATCCTTTCTCAGCAATAACTGCGTTGGAAGACTTTGAATACTCATCTATAACTGACTCATTCCCTGAAATCGTGTTAACAATTCCGGCACCATTATACAAATACAACTTACCTACCGAGTTCACAGGAAAAGCCGCCATGCTGTCCCCCATTCGAACAATCTCAAGATGTCTTCCTTCATCATGCAAACCCATTTTTCTGCATACTTCTTCCAGACTGCTCACTGTATCTATTGCAGTTCCGTTAATTCTTATCAGCTTATAATCAGAAGCAAAATGTGCTGTTGCTGCGAAGATTGTATCGTTAAAGTTATATACCTTTCCAAGAGGGTGAATCTTGATCGCTCGGATAAAATCTCCGTCTCGGTTTATCCATTGAATTCTTGAGTTTGCAAAATCTGCAACAACAATATTCCCCGTTTCATCAAAAGTGAAAGAACTGGGGAACATGAATTCTCCGGGGGCTCTGCCGGAGCCACCAAACTGTCTTACAGGCTTAAGTGTCTCCACATCATATACATGAAATACTGATGTATATGTATCTAGAACAAATAGTTCTCTATCCCTTATTCCTGTAACAGAGGATTCACTAAACGCATATTCATCTGAGTCCTGCCATCCCAGCGAGTCTACAATAGCTAATCTGCCAGATTTTACCTCAGGGTTCTCACTGCAGGCAATAAGCAGGACAGCCATTAGTACTGATATCAGGGCATAAAGCTTCACTTATTCTATCCTTCCAGTTTGTATTTGTAGATTGTGCTGCTATGAACATCAAAGACTATCACGCAGTTTTTCCATAAGACCAAAGTTTCTGTATAAGCAAAAGAGTTCACAGGAAATAAATACTGCTTCTCAATTTCAAAATCCTTATTGATGATAAATAGATATTCTTCAGCAATGCCGTCTTCTTTGTACTGACGGGATGTCTCATACTTAACATTCTTATCATAAAGATGTTCCTTTCTGTAGGTGGCAACTATACAAAGTTTTCCCTCATGCACAATTGAATTTGACATCACATCAATATTGCGCTCAAGAAGTTTATCATTCAGTTCCATATATTCGAATTTATTATGTGAGTTCAACCTGTAAAACTTTTCTTTAAGATTAGGACGAATGAAAATCAACTCTCCATTAAAAAGAACAAACTGATTCTCCAGTTCTTCATATGTTTCCTGTTTTATCAGGTCTTGACGTATCAACTCACCAATTTTGTAATGCTCGAAAAACTGTCCGTTTTCATATTTCCAAATGGTAAAATCCGGTTGTCTGTGGAAATTTGATACATATATGTTACCATCATAAACATCTATTAAATATGGATTATGACTTTTTACCGACTTTATATACTCTCCTTCTACAGTAAAAAGCTGAATTCTGCTGTTTCCATAGTCAGCAGCATACAGTGTGTCATTCAGAATAACAACATCTGCTGCAACTCGGAATTCACCCGGAGCACTTCCTTCTCGTCCAATGGTTCGTTTATAAGACAAATCATCAAGATCAAAGACATTTACTTTGCTGTACTCTGTAGCAAACAATTCATTGCCATATACTTTCAAAGTTGTACAGTATTCCATGTATTCAGGGATATCATCTGCCACATTGACAGAATCCACAAAAGTCATCGATCCAATTTTTTCCTCTGTCCTGGTACACCCGAAAAGGGTCATTATACACAGCATTATTGCTGAAATAATAAGTAATTGATCACACCTCATCAATCCTCCATAAACTGTTTACAACGAAAGCTTCCTTATAATAGAACTTTTGTCAAGGTTTAGTCTGAGTAAAAGCATAATAACTCAAAAAAGAAAAGCTGCTGAACATAATTTTTTATTATTGACGGAAATTGCGCAGAATTTTTTCACAACTCCAACAGATTTTACTAACCATGAAAAGCATCAAAGGTAATAGATTATGATGCTGAAGTTGAGGAAAAATGAAATTTGGCATGGTTCCAAAGTTATTTGAAGTATTCTCAAAAGGATACAGTAAAAAAGATTTATTGTCTGACTGTTCGGCAGGGGTGATAGTAGGAATAATTGCTCTTCCACTTTCAATCGCATTTGCAATAGCTTCCGGGGTAGGTCCGGAGCAGGGACTGATTACTGCTGTTATAGCCGGATTTATTATTTCCTTTCTGGGAGGAAGTAAAGTTCAGATTGGCGGCCCCACAGGTGCCTTTGTTGTTATTATCTATGGAATAATCGAAAAATACGGTTATGACGGATTAGCTGTTGCCGGTATGCTCTCAGGGATTCTGCTTGTTTTCTTCGGACTGCTGAAATTCGGGAATGTCATTAAGTTTATATCTTATCCTGTTGTGGTAGGGTTCACCACCGGGATTGCCGTGATTATTTTTACCACACAGATCAAAGACTTTCTGGGACTTACAATACACGATCTGCCGGCTGAATTCATTGAGAAAATTGCTGTTCTAGCTGAACACATACATACAATAAACTGGTATTCTTTGTTTCTGGGAATCAGTACAATTGTAATTTCCCTTACCTGGTCCAGATACTTCAAGAAAATACCCGGATCACTGATAGCTATTTTTGCAACCACAATTGCTGCTGTTGCCTTTAATCTGCCTGTTGATACAATAGGCAGTCGTTTCGGCAGTGTCCCATCCTCATTACCTGCTCCTCATTTCCCTCACGTTAATTTCATACTTGTTAAACAGATGTTTTTCCCTGCCCTGACAATTGCCCTTCTGGCAGGCATTGAATCACTTCTTTCTGCTGTTGTGGCAGATGGTATGACCGGTGATAAACATAACTCCAATATGGAACTTGTAGCTCAGGGTGCAGCAAACATAATATCCCCTCTATTCGGTGGAATTCCGGCAACCGGAGCTATTGCCAGAACCGCGGCAAATATTAAAAATGGAGGGAAAACACCGGTTTCAGGGATTGTCCATGCGATATCTGTGCTTCTCATTATGATCATCTTCGGGAAATATGCTGCACTTATACCAATGTCAACTCTGGCAGGCATTCTGATAATTGTCTCTTATAATATGAGTGAGTACAAACACTTCATAAAATTGTTCTCCAGCCCTAAAAGCGATATTCTGGTTTTACTGACAACATTCCTACTCACCATATTTGCTGACCTCACAATTGCTATTCAATTTGGAGTAGTCATGTCAGCATTTCTTTTTATGAAACGCATGGCTGATGTAACAGACTCGAATTTTCTCGGAAGAGATTGTTATCATGAAGATGAGGAATTAATACTAAGCGGAATCAAGTCAGAAGAAATTCCTGAGGAAATGGAGATTTTCGAAGTTAACGGTCCATTCTTCTTTGGTACTGCAACATTATTCAAAGATGTACTTCATCAGATCAAGGTTAACCCCAAAGTGCTGATTTTACGAATGAGAAAGGTGCCGGCGATAGATGCAACCGGCTTGTCTGCTCTTGAATGGATTATAGATGCTGCCCGGAAAGAGGGATCACTTCTGATCATATCAGGGATGAAGGATCAGCCGCATAAAGCTGTGCAAAAGGCAGGTCTGATTCCCGGAATCAGGGAAGAAAACATTGTGAAGAATATTCATGAGGCAATTCGAAAAGGAAACGAGTATTTGAAGCAGCTTCAATCCTAAGTGCAATTCCGGGATAGTATCGCTAAATCCGTTTTTGCAAAATCTTGACATATTTTACGGATCAAATCAAATTGCTGAATATGAGAAAAATATATTCTGTTTTGCTGATTATGCTGTTGTTTCTGCCTCAAGTATTTGCAGATGATGTGAATACAAGAGAGAAAGAATTGTCTGAAATCCGTAAGAAACTTGAAGAAAACAGACGTAATCTGGAAAAAAACAAGAAAACAAAATCTACTAAAGAACAGAATGTAAAAGACTACAAAAACTTTTTTCAACGAAAGCTTCCTTATAATAGAACTTTTGTCAAGCTAATACTGAGTTATCAAAATATATACTTTCTTTCAATATATGATTTGGAAAGCTACTCACACGAATATATTAGTTAGGGAATTGAAATTTTTGACCAGACTAAAAGGTTGAGAACCTTGCACAATAGTATTTCACTCAAAACAAGTTTCATTATCAATCCTGATTATGCAAAGGATCTCAGCCAGAAATTAAGGTTGCACGAACTGCTTACAATTTTTTGTTTATTTCCTCAACAACTTTTTCATAAGTTTTATTAATTGTTTCAGAATTAACGATGGTCCTACCCTTACTTAATCCCAAATCTGTCAGAGTTATTGACTGAGGATTAACGTTAGTTTTTTCAAGTGTTTTTTTTGCACATTGAACATTACACCCATCAATTGCAATATTCTGTGAAGCGTTTTCTGCAGAAGCAATAAAACTTGAAAGACCTGCACCAATACCAGCCAGACATGTCATTTTCCCAATGTTTGATGCACTGAGTTTTCTTGATATCTTGTCTGCCATTTCACCAACATCTGCACAACCTGAGCATGAATAGATTAATTTAACAGGCTCATTAGTACATGAATTGCAACAATTCTCCATAATTTTCTCCTTTGATTTTCATAGATTTATTCATGTAAATTAAGAGACAATAATAATGTCAGAAATACTTTTTATCTCTTTCGAAATTTGAAACTAAAATGTCTTTTGCTGCATCTAAGAATCTTTTTACGCAATCACATCTGATCCGATAATAAACACAATTTCTTTCTCTATAATCAACAATTAAGCCACTTCTTTTCATTTGGGACAAATGCTTCGAGATAGTTGATACATCAAAATTCAGTTCTTCAGCAAATTCTTTGACGCATAATTTTCTTTCAATAAGAGTCTCAAGAATATACAATCTTACAGGATGTGCAGTAGCCTTAAGTATATTCGAAAGCATTTCGTATTTATCTTTTTCGTAACTCATATTAGCCTCTTGATGCAAGATTGACAAAATAGTCAAACTGTCAAGAAGAAAATTATATGTGGTATTAATTGTTGATTTCTATTAAATTCATCCGAATGCAAAATTATTTATCAACTTCAGTGATAAATATATTTTACTCACTATTATAGATAATGCAAAATCTTGACATATTTTACGGATCAAATCAAATTGCTGAATATGAGAAAATTATATTCTGTTTTGCTGATTATGCTGTTGTTTCTGCCTCAAGTATTTGCAGATGATGTGAATACAAGAGAGAAAGAATTGTCTGAAATCCGTAAGAAACTTGAAGAAAACAGACGTAATCTGGAAAAAAACAAGAAAACAAAATCTACTAAAGAACAGAATGTAAAAGACTACAAAAACAAACTTTCCAAAAACCTCAGACTTCTTAAGAATATACAGAAAGAACATAACAAGATCGGATCGAAACTCAGAACGACAAAACAGAAAATCTATAATACCGACCAGAAAATGAGCCAGCAGCAGAACCTCTACCGACAGGAGTTTACTAAACTGTTCTACATTGATCAACGTAAGAAAATAGACAACAAGCGTAATGTTGACAACTACCTTATTCTACACCTTATGAAACAGACTCACAGCGAGATACTCGGAACGGAAAAAGAGAAAAACTCATTATCTGCAATGAAGAAAGAACAGGAGAGACTGGTCAGCAGTACTGAGAAAAAAGCTAAGGAAACTCAAAACAGGCAATACAGATACGAAAAGAAAATAGGCAGTCTCAAGCGTGAACTGACCAAGCTGGAAAAAGATGAAATTAAATACAAACAGCTTATCGACCAGCTTGAAACTAACGCCAGAGAACTGGAATCACTGATTGCCAAGTTAAAACTTGATGAAATGGATAGCGACTATTCATTCAAGTTCTCTTCTACTCGTCTGCAATGGCCATACAGAGGAAAAATAATCCGCGGTTATGGTATGTACTCGGATCCGCGTTATAAAACCAAGTTCAAGAGTAACGGTATAGACATAAAAGCAAATGTCGGTGAAAATGTGCAATCAGTTGATGCCGGTGTTGTAGTTTTTGCCGAATGGTTCGGCAGCTCAGGGAAAGTTGTGATTATCGATCACAAGAACGGATTCCACACACTTTATTCTCACAACAGTAAGCTTCTTGTATCCAAGGGGGATGAAGTGGCTAAGAATCAGAAAATTGCATTAACGGGAGATACAGGAAATGTCGATCAGCCTTCACTGCATTTTGAGATAAGAAAAAGCGGAAAACCGGTTGATCCGATGCTATATCTGGAGAAATAATGAAAATAACTAAATCAGATGTTAAACACTTTGAGAAAATGAAGAAAATCCTCCTGGAAAAGGATGATTCAGTTTTTATACACCATACCGGTCATGTTCCGGGTTATGGATGTTCAGCGTTCAACCAGAAATCTATAGACAGAATAAACAAGTTAAAACTGAGAGATAATGCCAAAGGATATATTGCTCTCATACCTCATATAAACTGGTTTGAAAAAAACAACGTTTCTGTGCCGTCAGGGCTGAAACGATTAATGGAGCAGTACTGGCCCGGAAACCTTACAATTGTACTTCCTACCGAAATAGAAGCTTTAAAGAAAATCGGCATAAACGGTAAAACTGCATTCCGCGTACCTACCGGAGTCCTTCTGAGAGATTTCCTTCAATATATAGATGTACCTCTAATCAGTACTAGTATAAACAAAAGCAACAGACCTCCGGAAACAGATATTCACGAAGTGATGAAAAACTACTCTAAAAAAGTTGATTTTACATATTTCGATAAGAACGAGTATACTGAAGGTCCTGAAGCATCCACCATCATTGGCATTGAAGATGGAAAACTTCATTGCTACAGAGAAGAATCTGTTCCATATTATGAGATTCAAAAATCATATGACGCACCTAAGGTTCTTTTCGTCTGTACCGGAAATATATGCCGATCACCAATGGCGGAGTATCTTCTTAAAGATATGGCAGAAAAGAATAATATACCGATAACCGTAAAATCAGCCGGATTCCTGCAGGATGGCAATCATATATCATTAAACTCTTCTATTTGCCTCAGAGATTATGGCATAGATGCCTCCGGGCATTTTTCTACATCATTGAACAGAGAGGTAACCAGAAGCAGCTGGAGAATTATCACCATGACTGCAGGGCATAAGGAAAAACTGTTAGAAGTTGAACCAAATCTGGCAGGTAAGACATTTACCTTGTCCGAGTTTGCAGGAGAAGAAGGAGATATTGCCGATCCTTACGGACAAGATCTGGATGCATATAAAGAGACATTCGATATAATCAAATTCAGAATAGAAAAGATTTTTGCAAAACTGCAAGTTATATATGGTAGTTGATGAAATGCCTGTCTTTGCTTTGACCAGGTTGAATTAACCCTCAGTCTCCGATATAAATCGGAGTCAGATCTCTGAAGATAAAGCACAGGCAGTTAAATTGATGACTAAAGATTAAATGTTCATGTTTTCAAAACATATAAGTGATAAAAGTTTTACATAAAAACTGCAAGTTTTGTTTTGACATAATTTTAAAGGTTAACTGTTTGGTTTAACATACTAAATACTACAAGGAAATACCATGAAAGAACTGGAAATTACCAAGGACTTACTCAAAGAACATAGTATTAACGATGAAGAATATCAAAAAATATTAGATACACTGGGAAGAAAACCTACTCTGACAGAACTGGGAATTTTCTCTGTAATGTGGTCTGAACATGCCAGCTATAAAAACTCAATCAAATATCTGAAAACTTTACCAAAAGACGGTACAGCCGTTTTAACAAAAGCCGGTGAAGAAAATGCAGGTGTAGTTGATATTGGCGATAACCTGGCTGTATCATTCAAAATCGAATCTCACAACCACCCTTCTGCTCTGGAACCATATCACGGTGCTGCAACAGGAGTTGGCGGTATACTCAGAGACATTTTCACTATGGGAGCAAGACCAATTGCTGCCTTGAATTCACTCAGATTCGGTGACCCGGACAATCCTCAGGTAAAACACCTTATTCACGGTGTTGTTGACGGTATTGCTGATTACGGTAATTGTTTCGGTGTTCCAACCGTTGGCGGTGAAGTGTATTTCGAAAAAAGCTATGAAGGTAATCCTCTTGTTAACGCTATGGCAGTTGGTGTATTAGAACACGACCATATTGCTAAAGCTGCAGCAGAAGGCGTTGGTAACTATGTTGTTTATGTTGGAGCAAAAACAGGTAGAGACGGTATCCATGGTGCTACATTCGCTTCAGTTGAACTTACTGAAGAATCCGAAGAAAACAGAACAGCAGTTCAGGTTGGTGATCCTTTCATGGAAAAACTTTTACTGGAAGCAACTCTGGAAGTTATTCACGGTGGACTGGTTGTCGGTATCCAGGATATGGGTGCAGCAGGACTCACCTGTTCCAGCAGTGAAATGGCAGGTAAAACAGATAATGGTATTACTCTTGACGTATCACTTGTTCCTCAGCGAGAAACCGGAATGACAGCCTACGAAATCATGCTTTCCGAATCACAGGAAAGAATGCTCCTTGTTGTTGAACCCGAAAAGTTCGACGCTGTAGAAGCTGTATTCGAGAAATGGGATCTCCATGCTGTAAAAATCGGTGAAGTAACTGATGACGGTATGCTGAGAGTTCTGGAAAACGGAACTCAGGTTGCAGAAATACCTGCTCCTGTACTTGTACTCGGTGGTGATGCTCCTGTTTATGACAGAGAGTATACACGACCTGAATATCTTGATGAATGTCATGCATTTGACCAGAACACAACTGAACTGCCTGAAGACCTTAACGAAGTTATGAAAGCTATGATCGGCTCAGCGAACATTGCATCCAAAAAATCAGTATACGAACAGTATGACCACATGGTTCAGATCGGAACTGTTGTAGAACCGGGATCAGATGCTGCAGTTGTCAGAGTTAAAGGCACAAGAAAAGCTCTTTCGGTCTGTACAGATTGTAACGGAAGACACGTTTACCTTGATCCGTTTGAAGGAACAAAAGGTGCGGTAGCAGAATCAGCTCGAAACGTTGTCTGCTCCGGTGCTAAACCGTTGGCAATAACTAACTGCCTGAATTTCGGTAACCCTTACAAACCAAAAGTATATTATACATTCGTAAAAGCTATTGAAGGAATGGGAGCTGCCTGCCGTAAGTTTGATACTCCCGTAACAGGCGGAAACGTTTCTTTCTATAACGAGAACCCAAGAGATGCCATATATCCAACACCAACAATCGGTATGCTGGGTTATATGGATGATTATGATAAGAAAATCACTTCTGAGTTCAAAAAAGTCGGTGATAAAATCGTCCTTCTCGGAAACAGATGTAACACAATCGGCGGATCTGAGTACCTCAAAGAAATACACGGCCTTATTACCGGTATGCCGCCTGCAGTTGATCTTGATCTGGAAAGCAGCCTTTATGACTGTCTTCTTGAAATGAACGACAATAAACTTGTAAAATCAGCTCATGACTGCTCTGACGGCGGTCTGGCAGTCACTCTGGCAGAAAGTTGTTTTACTCATGATAATCGTTGCCTTGGAGCAGATATTACATTAGATTATAAATACAGAAAAGATATTGAGTTATTCGGTGAAGCTCATTCCAGAATAGTTATTTCTGCCGATGAGGCTGACCTGAATAAAATCAGTGGTATTGCCGAAAAGCACAATATTCCATGCGAAGTAATCGGAGTTGTAGCAGAAGATACACTCAAGATTAACGATGATATCTGTGTTAAGTCTGTTGAGCTGAGAAAAATATTTGAAAGCAGAATAGTACTTTAAGAAGTCTGGCAAAGACTGTATGGTTCAGTCTTTGCTGATAAGCTTAGCACAAGCTTGTATAGATACAGAACCACCCTTGCGGGTGGTTTTGTTTTTTCTACAGATAGTTTGTTACACCCAAATAAATTGACAATTACTTTTCAGGTATTTGAAACTTGTTCAAATTCATTGGGGGAAAAATGAAAAAAACAATAATTTTATTGATAATGCTTTTATCAATACTGGTACTTACATGTACAGTAAGTCAATACGAGTTTCAAAAAATAATGGGTTCCGACACTGATGCTCATGATATATTCGGCAATTCGGTATCTGTCTCAGGTATATATGCAGTGGTTGGGGATAATGGGGATGATCTGAGCACAGGTCAAAATTCAGGATCAGCTTATGTATACAAGAGAATAAATAATACATGGGTTGAAAAACAAAAACTAACTGCTTCCGATGGTTCTGCTGATGATGATTTTGGGTGTTCCGTATCAATATCGGGAGACTGGATTATTATTGGAGCACAAGACGACGACACTGTTGGGTCTGCATATTTTTTTCATTTAGAAAATGGAGTCTGGGTTGAATTTCTGAAGATTACAGATAATGAAGATGGTATTTATGGAAATTTTGGATGCTCTGTATCAATATCGGGAGATTATGCAATTATTGGAGATAACAGAGATAACGAAATTGCAGTTGAGTCCGGAGCTGCCCACATATTTCACTTAGAAGATAATACTTGGATCGAACAACAGAAAATTATTGCATCAGATGGGGCTTTCTGTGATAGATATGGTAGTTCAGTATCAATATCTGGTAATCATGTAATAATTGGGTCATATGAATATTTTTCATGGTCATTTGTTGGGGCCGCATATACATATGAATTGATTAATGGTGTGTGGGATGGTGAACAGAAACTCCTGACAGGAAGAATTTGGACAGCCTGGGAATATAGTGTTGCAATATCAGAAAACCATGCTGTTGTTGGAGTAGGCAGACAAATTGTTCTGGACACTTTAGCCAATGTATACATTTTCCAACGGGAAAATGGAAGTTGGATTGAACAACAACGAATTTCTTCCATAAATAATCAGGATACTTCCTATGGAAACTGCGTTTCTATTTCTGGTGACTATCTGGCAGTAGCTAACAGATATAACCCAGCAAGTCAGCATGGTTCTGTCCACTTGTTTCATCTAGAGGACACAACCTGGGTGGAAAAAGCTGAATTATTGGCATCTGACACACAAGTAGGCAATAATTTAGGAGTTTCGGTTGCATTATCCGATGATTTAATCCTGGCAGGAGCTTCAGGAGATTGTGAAATTGCATCCAATGCAGGTGCGGCTTATTTCTTCAGGATTGAAGACTATATTCATCCACCTGTAAATTCACAAGCATCTATTCCCGAAAACAATACAGATGAACATAGTTTTCAGAACGCATTTGCAAGCTTACATTTTACAGGCAATCATAGTTCTACAACGATAGATTTAACTTATTACTCATTAGAGCCATCCATAATAGGTAACCTCCCTGCCAATACAGTAAATATTGCAGGTAACTACTGGCATGTTGAGTCCTCTGCCGGTAATGTTGGAACTTACGATATTACATTCGATCTCAGTGAAGTTGAAGGAATTGATAACTTCAATACTCTCAAGTTCCTCAAGAGAGATAATGACAGCTCTCCCTGGCAGGATGTAGTAGCCGACCTTGGTGCAACTCTTGTTTATAACTATCCGTTTATTACCATTCAGGGACTTAACGGTTTCTCCGAGTTTGTTCCTGCCGGTGGGAATGACAATACTCTTCCTGTGACACTCTCATCATTCAACGCTATCCGAACAAGCAGTAACTTTGTTGAGCTTAACTGGATTACTAAATCTGAAACAGACATGAGCGGTTATAATATATTCAGAAACGAGATGAACAACTTGAATGGTGCTCTTAAGGTTAATACTGCGATCATAACTGCAAGCAACCTTTCAACAGAACATAACTATGACTTCTGTGATGATGAGGTTGAGCTTGGCAACACTTATTACTACTGGCTTGAATCTATGTCAATGTCCGGTAATACAGAGTTCTACGGACCTGTTTCAGTATCATTGGATGAAGATAAACCGGAAGAATTTACAAAACTTGGAATCCAGGGGATATACCCTAATCCATTCAATCCGGAAACAAACATAGATTACTCAGTGAAAGAAGAAACAGCAGTTCAGGTTTCAGTGTATAACATGAAAGGTCAGAGAGTGAGAACTCTTGTGGACAGATCAGTTTCAGCCGGTGATCATAATGTTGTCTGGCATGGAGATTCGGATTCAGGCAGTTCTGTTTCATCCGGTGTATACTTTGTGAAGATGATTACAGGGAGCCACATAGAAACACGTAAGATTGTGCTGATGAAATAATGCTATTAGTTCAAATAAGCTTAGCACAAGCTTGTATAGATACAAAGCCACCCTTGCGGGTGGTTTTGTTTTAAAAGAGATTATGATTAATGTATAAGTTCCTCCTGACATATCTCCGTATGCTTTCGAAAGAAAATCAAGGAGATATATTACATTTCTACTTTTCTCAAAAGGGAACTCATCAATTTAAAACTTGACTTAATCATTGTAGCACCTGCAAATAAGTTTGACTTATTAGTTGAGGATGCTGTTTATGAATGACAAAGAATATCGTAAAATGTTAATGGACGGAATATTTCAGGATGCTGGGAGAGATTCCTGGGGATGCCTGAAAAAAATCATTGAATGGATTGCCTTTATAATACTCGCTATTATTGTAATTGTTGGTTACCTGATGTTGAGATTCCATATATACCTATAATTTAACTACCTGTGTAACTCTATTTCACCTTTAAGCTGGACAGCGATTACTGTTACATAATCATCCAGAACATCTTCGGGGACATCAATATAAACTATGCCGGGGACTTCACTCCAGTAAAGCTTGTTAAATACCTTGTGCTGAAGCTTTACACCTGTTCCCACAACACGTATTCTGTTGATTGAGTTTTTAATTCCCTTCAAAACAACGGGTCCATCAGGTTTACCATTTAGATACAAATACAAAATATCACGATTTTCAGATAATGATGTTCTACCGAGAAAATGACCTTCAGGAATACCTTTTTCCGGATTCATCAATACTTCAAAATGTTTTTCTTTCCACTTTCCGAAATCTTTGTCAGAATAGTCTCCATATTCTTCGGAAGACCCTGCTGCTAACTTATCTACAAGCTGGTTAATGTGTATTTCGTTTATATCAACATCCCTGTTAGTGAAAGAAGCAAGATAATAGCGATCTGTATCCGATAAGTTCTCAATTAACTTAATCTCTTCATCAAATTCAATACAGATAACAGTAATCTGAGTATCATAAGCATCTTCCGGGAGTTTCAAATACAATGTTTTGTTTTGAGTGTCATCTTCTTTATCCCATTTAACAGTCGTTGAATTTCCGAGGATATGGACGTTACTTATATGGTTATCCAGACCTTTGACACGAAGAAGGTGTTCAGGATTATCATGAACAAACAGATAGAGTTTTTTCCTGTCCCTCGAAATGGTTGAGGGATATGCAGTATATTTTAATTCAATCCCCTCAGTGCTTTCAAAAACTGCTTCATGGTGCTTCGTATTCCATCTTGCAAGCTCGTTCAGGATAGCAACTTGTTCATCAGGAATTGTACCGTTTTCCTCAGGAGCGATATCAAGCAGCAGATTTCCTCCCATGGATATACAATCCACGAAGATTCTCAATATCTGGTAAGGTGTTTTGTAGTTTGAGTCATGGTGTTGAAATCCCCAGGAATCGTTCATAGTCATACATAATTCCCAGTAGTTGTTTTCTGGTTTTCCAACAGGAACACCCTGCTCCGGAGTATCATAATCGCCATAACCTGCAAGACGTGAATTCACAATAACGTCCGGATTCCATTTAAGGAGTTTATCTTTCAGCTCTCCGGCTTTCCAGGCTTCCGCGTTTTGTTCCCAATCACCATCAAACCAGAACAAATCTGGCTTGAACTTGTTTGATAGCTCTTCAACCTGTCCTTGATAGAAATCTACAAACTTGCTCCACCTGACAGGATCATTTTTATAGCGTTTTTCAGTTATTGTAAAATTCGGGTAGTTTTCATCAGACCAGTCAATAAGTGAGTAATACAGCCCCAGTTTAATATCATGGTTTCTCATTGCATTACAAAAGGGAGTTACAAGGTCTTTTCCTGCAAGGGTTTTGTCTACGGTATTAAGATCACTGAGTTCAGTATCCCATAAAGCTACACCATCATGATGCTTTGTTGTAAGCACAGCGTATCCGGCACCAGTAGATTTTATCAGCTTTGCCCAATCTTCCGGATTGTAGTTTGCAGCAGTAAATCTTAAAGACTGATTCATATAATAGTCATAGGGAATATAGTTATTGTAGAATGACCATGATTCATCGATACCGTCAACAGCATAAATTCCCCAGTGTATGAATATTCCCAGCTTGGCATTTTTGAACCATTCCATTCTTTTCATATAGCTTTCCTCTTCAGATTGTTTTCCTGCGTGCAGGCAGTTAACTGATACCAGAATTATTATCAGAGTAATGTAGATAGTTTTCATTATAACCTCAAAGTTTTGCTGGGTAATTTATATGGTTAATTGTTGATATATGTCAAAGGAAAAATGAATAACTACAGTACTATTTGCTTTTAATTTGAGAAAGAATCATGGCAGACAGCATAAGAGCACAGCCGGCAATCTTTTTTCCAGATACTCCTTCATTGAGAATCAGGATTCCACCAATCAGAGCAAAGACACTTTCCAGACTCAGGATTATTGCAGCATGAGCGGGGTGAGTTTTCTTTTGAGCCACAACCTGTAGTGTATAAGCGATTCCTACTGACATAAGACCACCATACAGAACTGGAATTCCTGTGGGAATAATACTTGAAAGTTGAATATCTTCCCATATAAAAGATATAGTCAAGCTTAGTAAAGAGCATACTGCAAACTGAATCATTGCAAGCTTTATACTATCCTGTTTCCTTGTAAAATTATTGATCAACTGAACGTGCACTGCCCAGAATACAGCCGAGAGTAACACCAGGAAATCCCCTCTGCTTATTGATATTCCGGAATTACCTGAAATCAGATAGAGACCTGAAACAGCAAGGATTGAACTGATCCAGATAAGCTTTCCCAATTTCTGTTTGAGAAATATTCCAATCATCGGGACGATTATCACGTATAAGCCTGTGATAAAACCGGCATTGCCTGCAGTGGTATATACAATTCCTACCTGCTGTAGAGAAGCTCCAAGGAACAGAGCACTTCCAGCCAGAACACCATTAAAGATAAGTGATTGGGATATAAAAGGAGCAGTTGTCTTTCGGGTAAGAAGATAAACAGGAAAGAGTGAAATACTGCCAAGGGCAAAACGCAGACCGTTAAAGAGGAATGGACCCATGTGTTCCATTCCGGCTCTTTGAGCAACAAAAGCAAATCCCCAGATAATTGCTGTCAACAGAAGTAAAGCATCTGACTTAATTGTATCGGAATCAATCATTTTGGACATGAAATACTGCCGTTATATGTCGATAGAGTAGACAATTTATCGAATACTACTCACCAATGAGTTCAGGTATCAATTCCTTGAATTTCATCACATCAATTAGTTTGTATAGAATAGCATCAAACTGGTCGTAGTATTTAACGAGATCAGGATAATTTTCTTCATAAAAATCTCTGTCTGTGTAAACCGTATAGAGTACAGTCGGTATATTTCTGAACCTTTCATCAGATTTCATCAATTTAAGAGTTTCAAGAGCATTCAAAGTTTTTTTCCTGACAAGATTCTGGATAACAAGATCTATTTTTTTATCCCTCAAAATGAAGAAAGCTTCGAGAGAACTTGGAGTGATAATGAAATTATACTTATCTTTAAAACCCCAGCCTTCACAAACCTGAATCACAAAATCCATTGCATCAGGCATTTCATCAATCATCAGAATATTTTTCATATATGTACCCCCGATGGCTTCAGAAACATGCTATAACTATTTAAAATACGGAATCAGCCTGTCGCAGATTTTATTAAGAAATACTTTATCATGATCTGAAAAAGGAGAAAGATTGTGGGAATCAATATCAAGCTGTCCCAGATATACATCATTTTTTATAATAGGTATAACAATTTCTGATTTCACTTTCAGGCTGCAGGACAGGTAGTTTGACTCTTTTGAAACATCCTGAATAAGGTATACATCTTTTGTTTCTGCAGACTGTCCACAGATTCCTCTACCGAATGGGATTTTGACATGTTCGGTTGGTTCTCCGCAGAATGGACCCAGCTCAAGTATTTTTCTGTTATTATCTGCAATATAGAAACCTGCCCAGTGGTAATGATCAATATTTAGAACAAGATAATCGCAGACATCCTGCATTATATCTTCAAAAGGTCTTCCCTGGAGTATGAATCCGTCAATATCCGGCAATAAGAAGTCATATTTTGATCTTGGCATAGTATCAGTCCTTTTCTGTTTGGAGTTGCTGCCATACCTGTTCTGCAAAACGAAGATGTGGAATCACAATTGAACCACCTACAACGAGTGCTATTGATACAGCTTCATGAAATTCGTCTGATGTTACATTAAGTTTCACACATTGCTCAATATGATACTGAATACAGTCGTTACACCTCAAAACCATGGATGCAACGAGTCCCATCAGTTCTTTCATACCTGCAGATAAAGCTCCTTCCTGATACGCATTTGTATCCAGATTAAAGAAACGCTTCGTTGTTTTCGTTGCATTATCAAGTACAAGCTTGTTGAGATGTTCTCTTTTCTTCTGAAATTCAGTTGCCATATTATCTCCTGATTAAACTAAAGCAAGAATAGATTCATTCGTTATTTTTGACAATAAAAAAGGAAATATTTATAGGAATTACACAAACTAAGAGTACAATACCTTTAATCTTTTATCAAGAAGAATATTGTATTTGTCCTTCATATTATCTGAGAGAAAGCTGATAGATATCAAGTTTTCCCATTGAGGAATACAGCTTTCAATTTCTTCTAGAATTGTATGAATATTTTTTCCAGGCAATCTCATTCTTTGTCTTGCAAAATATTCAACAAAGTCTTTCTTTTTCAGGTTACTTTTTTTACCGGCAATCGACAATGCTATTTCTTCAATAGGAGCTTCAATTGCTATTGAAGTGTTAAGCAAATCATAAGAAGGACTCATTTCTACTTTTTGCTCTCTAGTTATTAGTGAAAAGTTTTTCAAATGCATGTCCTCATTTCCGGTAAGAAAATTGAAAAGCACAATTCTGAAAAGCTTCAGCTTTTCAATAACCGGAAATGTTGCAAACTGATCAATTACTGAAACAACTTTTTCCATGCTTGAATCATATTTAGTTTTTCGCTTTTTTTGTGCAAGCTGAGAAAAATCTTCTACTGCAAGCTTAGATCGATGCCCCTTTCTATCAAATCTTTTGATCATATAGCACAGTTCATCGTTCTTAGAAAAAATCAAGCCATGCCAGGGAATTTCAATTCCGCATACTTTTGCCATCCTCATTGTTAAATCCTCATTTTCAGGTAACTCATGATAATTTCTGTTCTGAGGTTTTGCAATGAATTTGCCCATGATATCAACAATTTCGAATCTTTGCTTTGCAGCATTTAGTATCATACTTAGTTTAGGCTGAATACCTTGTATTGACATCTTTCCGGCTCTGTTAATGTATTCTTTGTAAAACTCATCTGATGAATATGGAAGAATTTCCAGATCCTTCAGTTTAGCAGATAGTTGTCTTAACCCTTTGGGGGAATATTTGCCTTCAATAATTTCTTCATACGTAATTGGACATCTTTTCATCAGGCTTCCTCAACAGTGATAGCCCCGACCAGATCCTTCCCAACAACAAGAATCTGTGAGAAATAATCTTCTTCATCAATTTTAAACTTCCTGAGAAGAGCATCTAATTGATATCCCTCCGGTAGAAGACCATCAAGAAACGGTGGAAACTCGGAGAATTCGAATGTCTTTCCTTCTACAGGTAATGCAAGAGATAATGGTTGACCATCATAGTCGGCAATGTATTCTAATAAGTAACCTCTCTCAATTTCTTCAAGGAAAGCAGCAGTTTCATTGTGCATCTTCAGAATAAGTTTTCTCATATTGCCTCCTCCAATAATCCATTAGCTGGCTGTTGAAATCTATACGGATATTTAAAACATTAGTAATCCTCAGGAAAGTATCGATTCTGAAATTACTTTTACCTTTCTCAATATCATACACTACAGTTTTTCCAACTTCTGCCAGATCTGCCAAATCCTTTTGACTTAGACCGGACTGCTTCCGGTGATATCTGATCATATTCCCAATCATCTGCTTCATTATATCTCCTGAGTATCATAAAATTCAGATTTATGTGATTTTACTGCTTTACCAGTAAATTACTGACAATAATTATAATTAACCCAATTAATTGTCAAGTTTTTCCCGCTATTACAGTAATTACAGGATGTTTTCTAAAGTAGAGAGCATTTCTCACACATTTTTACTGCTATAGCAGTATTTTTCTATAGTACACCTGCTAATCTATAAACTTTGATTGTTTCTGATTTACCTTTCAGTTTTATTGTTCCTGCTTCTTCAAAGCGTGAAAAGGTATTTTCATCAAGTCTGGCTACAGTAGATTCAGAAATAAAGAGATGGTCAGCATCTGCTGCATGTTCTATTCTTGCTGCAGTATTTACAACATCACCGATAACAGTCAGATCGCTTCTATCCTTGGTTCCGATATTGCCCTGAAGAACGATTCCACTGTTGATTCCTACTCTGATATGAATTTCATCTTTACCGTTTTCGATTCTCTGTCTGTTAAGTTCTGGAAGAGCATGATTAAGGATTTTGTCCGCAGCTTTTACTGCATCATTAGCATCTACGAAAGTTGCCATTAGAGCATCACCCACAAACTTATCTATATCACCCAGTGTTTCCCTTGTAATCACATCACACACACCAAACAGATCATTCAGCATGTGTACAGCTTCCTCGGAAGAGTTTTTCTCAGTAAATGTTGTGAAGCCTACCACATCAAGATAAAGAATGCTCAAATCCCGCTGTTTCACATTTGTTGCAATGTTACTTGTGATCAGTTTTTCTACTTCTTCCAATGTAGCAGTAGAAACGTATTTTTTAATGAAATTCTGGAATTTCTCCTGAAGAATTCTATGATCTTCTTCTATAGAAATATCGCGAAACACTTCTATCGCAGCAATAATTTCTCCACTGGAATCTCTGATAGCCGATATATTGGTCTGAACAGGGAATCTTCTGCCAATTTTGCTCAATGGATACACTTTTTCAGAACTGGATTTACCGGATTTCAGTACTTTGAGAATTGGACATCTTCCCTGACACAGAAGATTACCGTTTTCATCAATATGATTAAAAATATCATCTCTGCAGTGCCTGCCAATTACTTCTTCTTTGGAATAACCTGTGAGCTGTTCAGCAGCCTCATTCCAGAACAGTATTTTTCTGTCTCTGTCTACGATATAAACTCCATCGAATATTGTATCTAAAAGATTGATAGAGCTTTCAGTAAGAAAATCATGTTTCATAATGGAACCTCAATAATAAAATACTCTTTGTATGTATTCTTGTCAACAAAACACCTCTGGAACGGTCTCAGCTGTTTTATTCAAACGCGTAGAGACAACCGGACTCTTGTCTCAATAGAACACCTCCGGATGGTTGAAAACCCTTAGTTGTTTCTGGAGTTATTCCCTCCAGGAAATCTCTACGGGAGCGCAAATTCATTTCGGAAGAGAAATGAATTAGAGTGTGTAAATAAAAAGGTCTCACCAATGTAGATGAGACCTTAAAGGATCTATAATCCTGTTTTAGTATTTAATTTCTCTTTTGATTGTGTAATCACCGATAGTAATTTCTGTCCAGTTTCCGCTGCTGTCAGTTTTTACACTTGAATCATAAGATTTTGTATAATTAAATGTATATTCGTCTTTATCAGATTTAGTGAATTTAACACCAAGACTGTTAAGCTTGTCTTCAATTTTCTTGAGGATTACAGGTTCAACTTTTGCCTGAGAAGCTCTTTGTCTTGAGTTTTTGTCGTGAGTTTCTTCAAGAAGTTTGAAGTCTGTTTTTGTGAACAGATAAAGAGGAGAATCTTTTGCTTCCATAGATACTTCATATTTTGTCGGGTATCCGTTTGCATCTTTTTCTACAGCTTTAAACCTTTCTGTTAAATAGTAGTTTGCTTTGTTAGAGTTATATCCCTGGAATCTGACGATTGTGCTGGATTTTTCAACTATATCTTTTGTATCTAATACGTATTCGAAGTCATGTCCACCACTGATTTGCTCCTGGATGAATCCGCGATCAGCTATTTTTGTTTTCATGGAAAGCGCTAAGTAATCCTGATATCTCTTGAAGTTGGAAAGATTGCCTTCAATTTTGAATACATCAGGTACTTTATTTGTGTTTAATTTCCAAGTTGTAAGTTCTACATCACCTTCTTTGTTAAGGCGATATTTTGCTCTGTAACTTGTACCGTTTTCATTATAGGCAATAGATTCATCTTTTTTGTAAAGGAGTTCAGCCTTAACTTTTCCAAAGTCACCTTTACCATCAAGTTTAACACCAGAGATTTTCTTATCATCAATAAGATATTTGAATTCAGCTACAGGTTGTCCCGCTTTAAGGATTTCACCTGTACATTTTTTCATTCCTGCTTTTCTTTCAAAAGGCATGATAGGCATTGGAACAGGGATTTCCGTTACAAGACTGATGTATTTGTTGATAGCAATAGCGTTACCGTAAGCATCAACGTCCATTGACATCATCTTAGGTACATCCGGATGAGCTTTAAGACCTGCTGCATAGTATTCAACGAATGGATGAGCAAGGTTATAAGCTTTAAGTTTATCGATATCTTTTTTGCTGAATGAGCTTTTCTTGGTTGTAACTTTCTCGAAAGAATCTTTGTTCATGTCATAAACTTTCTGGAAGTTCTCTTTAGATTTTACATCATCACCGATCCAGGAGTAAGCTACTGCAAGGTTGTAATATACACCCCATTGTTCTTTGTCTTTTACTGATGAAGCATTGTCTTCCCAGATTTTGATAGCTTTCTGAATTTTACCAATCTCGGAATTACTTAAAAGAACGCCGTCTTTTGATTCCATCACGTTAAGAAGAATTTCATTAGCTTCTTTGAGTGGTTTCGGTTTGGTAACTTTAACAATACCCATTGGGATATTGAATGTTTTCATTCCGTACATACCGTATACGAATCTTTCCACATGCTCAAGTGCACCTTCCATACATGCTTTCTGGTAAGGGTGTACATCATCGGATGCTTTTGCATCTTTTTTATCATCGCCACCGCCAAAAGATACGAGAGTAGTTGCACCACCACCGCCTTTAGGCCATGTTTTTGAGCGTCCTTTACCACAGATTGCTCCGAATTCTCTGTCTATTAATACATTGTCAGATTCATCGAATACTTTTAAAGAAGCGTTAACTCTGTATTCAAATACGAATTTACCATCGTTACCTTTCATAGGATCCATCATTGGTCTTGCACCATCATCCGGAGCGTATGTGATAACAACTTTAAGCTTTTTATCACCTTCATTCAAAGGCATATCCGGGAAAAGATTCCAGGTAGCTTCTTTAGCTACTTCGTTAGCCATTACTTTTTTTGCGAAAGCTTCGATTTTTTTACCTGTTTCGCTTCCACCGGTAAGTTTACCAATTCCGAATCCTACGGCATCTCTTGCAGCAGATTCATCTTTTTCAAAGAATACATCAGCTGTGGAATAAACTGTTTTTTCCGTAGGAAGCTGGAGATACTTTACTCCATCAACCTGTTTCATACCTTGAGCAAATAAACCTGTCTGTAATAAACAGAAAATGCTCAAAATCATAAGAAAACTAATTCTTATTTTCTTGTCTCTCATTTCTCTCTCCTTGACATTTAATATCTCTATTTTGTCTAATACTCCATAAAAAAATGCATGGTTTTGATGTCAAAGCAAAACCACGCGGTCATTTGTTAAGAACATGTTACTTTGACTAAAAAGTATAAAATAGACATCATGTTTGAGTGATACTTATTTGTGATAAAGTTGTCGGCCGACATGGTAGTTAGTCCAATGTTAAGAATCTCTCACTAACTCAGAAGGAAAAAAACAATGTGGTATTACATTATAAAATTACTGATTTCCTCAGTTCTGATTGTAGCAATCTCCGAGATATCCAAACGCAGTTCACTGATTGGTGCGTTACTGGCATCTTTACCGCTGGTGTCTGTTCTGGCAATATTATGGTTGTATCATGACACAAAAGATGTCAGACAGGTCAGTCAGCTATCCACAGGTGTTTTCTGGATGGTAATCCCGTCTCTGGCATTCTTTGTTATCCTGCCCCTGATGCTGAAGCTGAACATCAACTTCTATCTGTCCATGCTGGTCGCTTCAGCGGGGACTGTAGTTCTCTATTTTATCCTTATTGCTGTTCTAGGTCATTTTGGAGTGAAGTTGTAGGGGGTATATTTTTCAAAACATTATCAATTATAGCATTTGAATAGTCTTTGAAAAATTCAGGGTAAGTGTTGATATTTTGCTTTTCCAAATGCATTTTAAATAGAAATTTTCTTGTCTCTGGTTTACTATCATTTTCTCTAGCAACTCTAAAAATATCAGTAATCTTCTTTGATTTAGAATATTCAATTGCTAACTCTAAATCCTGTACATTAAGGAAGTAAATATTTTCTAAAGGAAATTTTGTTTCATCATCTATTCGAACTAACTCATCCATTTTTTCTTTTCCAAGTATTTCCTCTAAGTCAAGCCCATTACAAATCATCATTTCTTTGTACGTAGCAATGACAATAAATAGCTCCTTATTGTCTAACTTGTCACATGATTTGAACATATCTCTTATACAGGAGCAAGCTTGTAGAATCCCTTTTTTGTGGGAATTCTTTGATGAATTACTAAGTTCATACATTTTGTTCGAAAACTTTGCCTTTTTGGATAACTCTACTGCCTTTGCATCAATTAGAATTGCTGCATCCTGCTCAAAGATTATGTAATCAACAACTTTTTTGTTGTTACCAATTATTGATTTAATTGTTTTTTCATTTATAAATTCTAAACCAGAATAAAGCAGCAATTTATTGATATACAATTCAAAAAATGAGCTGAAACAATTCATTAGCTTGCTTTTATTAATTTGTTTTAAAGAATCATAAACGAAATAGTCTAAACAAGAAAAAAGTAGATATTTCGAAACAATACGGTATTTCCCTTCCTTCTTAATAAGTGGAAAATTAACAAATGGAGAAACTTCAAAGAATTCCTCAATATTCTTATTTATTCTCTGTTTGGTATTTAAAGTTGGAACTATTTCTCTTTCGTCAATTGAAATAGATTCCCAAAATTGTAAGATTTCATTTTTGCTGTACATATTATCACAAATATTGAAAAAATCTTCATTGAAAAAGCAAACTTCAGAGCCAACACAGTGTTGAGACACTAATAAAAATGATAGTTCAACAAACTTATTTATACTAATTTCAAATTTCTTTTCAAACATACAAAACAATGGATTATTCTTCTCAGCAAGCTCAAATATTATTTTGGTTCTCAATATAACAAATGGGTCTACAATCCTCTGAAAATCTTTTTGTTGAAAAATAATATTATAGATAATCTTTAACTTATTACTGAAGTAATTACTATAATCAAACTGGATAAACATGTTATAAATCTTGTTGAACTTATCAATATTTATTGGGTTGACAGTTATATCATCAGAGTAGTTTTCATAGGTGAACTTCATCATTAACAATAAGTACCAAGGATTGTATGTATTGTTATACAAGTAATTATCACGAGTATCAATTTCCCTTAATTTACTTAAACAGTAAGTAATTATTGAATCTGACTCGTATTCTCTTATTTGATTTCTAACCTTTTTATAAAAAGAATAGTAATGAAAATCATAAACTGCTTCTTTATTGTTATTAGATGTCATTCTATCACACACTCCATAACCATAATCCTGTTTTAATCTTCATCACGCCCCCAGTAATTTCTACTTCCTGAACATCGTCAAAGCCGCGATAATACTGTCTTTGTGCTTTTTCGTGTATTCCGAGGATGGATCAGCACCGCATTTTCTGCAGACAAGGTCATAAGCAGAGTTAACAGTTCCGCAATCACTACAGGTGTACTTGTCTTTAACCTCTTCCAGCCATTTTTCATAGCCGACTTCTCTGATCCTTGCCAGATCTTCCCACAACTCATTTCTATGTGGTGCCTGAGCCTGGAATTCCTTAATCACATCACAGGGGTATTCACTGCATTGCGAGCAGAAATCTATTCCGCGTTCCTCGGCACATTGCACCATACGGCACTGAGAACAGTATGATCCTCTTATATCTCCACGACAGCCATGGCATTTTACATCTTCTTCACTGCAGCCGAACATGCCTGCCAGTTGAGTCAGTCTTGCCGGATCTTCTGTAGTTGCAATATAGGCTGAACATGCTCCACAGTATAATCCGCATACTGCAGCAATAGCTTTTTCTCCCTTAACAGGTTTCATATTATACTCCCGGTAGTTATTTTTTGTAATTGAAAAAAGATGCAACCAGCAAACCCAGTCCAATCCCTGTCAGAAGTGATGCCGCAAAAAACAGAGCACTGAGTTTGAGAAATACAAATCCGACACCCAGTCCAATGAGCGCTCCACCACCTATTGCCAGTCCACCTCTTATGTAGTTGCAATCATTCATTTGTTTTATCCTCTTTAGTATGCTGTTATTAATCCTGATAACTTATGAGATTTTGTCAAAGCAAATATTCAGAATACATTGTCCAATGGTGTTAACATCTTCTGGAGACAGGGTATCACTTAGGGAATGGTCTATCAGGCAGTTATTTCGATATGGATTGGGAGAAAATTATTAATGAATAGCTATCATTATGATATGTAATCATATATGATATTGTTTAACCTCTAAAGGACATGCTTTGCAATTATCTTTTTATTGACATTCCCTGTGGCTGTGCTATACAGCAAAAAAAGTCAAAAACATAAAAAGTGAGTGGGAATGCTTGATTATCGAAGAATAATAAACAAATCTCTGCATTATATTGAGAAGAAGCTGACTGACCGAATGTCTGTTGAAGACATATCTGACAGATCATGCTATTCTCTGTTCCATTATCATAGAATCTTTCAGTCTATCATAGGGCTGAATGTAAAACAATACATCCGTAAGAGACGACTTTCGGAGGCTGCAAATGAGCTGACCTTTACGAACAGGAAGATAATTGATATCGCGCGCAAATATCAGTTTGATTCTCAGGAGTCTTTTACAAGAGCATTTAAAAAAGAATTCAATGTTACCCCGGGAAAATTTCGAAGAGAGAAAACACCTTACGCAAAATTCAACAAAATGCGTTTAACAATTGCTGAAACAAAAGGAGATAGTGTGAAACCCGAAATTAAAACAATAGACTCATTTAAAGTTGTTGGAATGAAATGTAAAACAACACAGAAAGAAAATAAAATACCTGAACTATGGAATAAGTTCATGCCGTTGGCAGACTCGATAAAAAATCAGGATACTGATTTCGGATGTCTCGGAGTATGCTTTTATGTTCCTAATGTAAACTTCACAGACGAGACAGAGTTTGAATACATGGCGTGCCGAAAAGTAAGTGATGCTGAAGAAATCCATCCGGAAATGGAAGCATACACTATGCCGCAGCAGAAATATGCGATATTCAAGCACATTGGAGCACTGGATACACTCGGAGAAACATATCATAAGATTCACGCCGAATGGCTGCCCCAATCCGGATTTGAAATGGCAGAAGCTGATGAATTTGAACTTTACAATGAAGAATTCAAATTTGGTGAAGATGATTCCGTAATGTATATCTATATCCCTGTAAAATAAGCAGATCAGAGCTGCTGAATTATCGGCGGCTCTTTTTCTCTTTATATTATCCAAACTGCAATTATCTTATACAATTGGCTTTATAAGAGATTATTGAGTTTTGTTCATTTCTAAACGAACCAACAAAAGTTTTAATCATTACATGATATATAACAGCTATAAAATACTCTCGAGATGAAAAAAACTTGCCAGATCAGATTTGTTGTCTTGATATTGTCGCAATATTCAAACGGAGGACAAATGAGATATCTGATAATTATTGCTCTGGCATTTCTGCTTATGGGTACAAGCTGTGAAGACGGGAATTCAACAGGTCCCGGATCTGAGTATAATATTGTAAACGGTATTTGTGTAGTTGATGAGACAGGCACAGTTATAAGAGAAGTCGGAACACCTTATGAGAATGAAGATCATGAAATTGAGTTTGGAGGACCTGACGAATCAATCATTATTATGTATCCCAATATGAAATTATACCCTAACCCAAACAATGGACATCCTTATGTTAGATTCACAGTACCGGAGGATATGAACTGTAAAGTATGGATTGAGAACGCATATCCAAGTGACTCACTAAATGCCGAACTGAATAACTTTTTCAACATTCCTGATTCTAAAGAAAAGAATGTTATAAAAACACTCAGCGATGAACACTTTGAAGCCGGAAATCATACTCTTGTCTGGCGGACTGAAGAACAGAGTATACAACAGGGTTTCTACAGGATTTTTCTTGAAATGGGAGACGATACATATTATATGGATATCCTGATATTATATGAAGATATACCCGGTTATCACTGGTTTGGAGAGTATTAAGTTTTTTTATCTTCATCAAGAACTGATTTTGAAACAGATTTAAGTTTTTGAAAGGCTTGAGTCTGTTTTTGTTTGTGCAAACTTGAGTTATTAGGAATGAAATCAAGAAAGACTAACTCCATTATTCATTGTTTGAAGAAGCTAGTACCTATTTAATAATATAGTATTTCTCAATTTCTCCATAAAACATTGTGTGCAGGTCTTTGTTTGAACCTGTTTCACTGCTGTCCATATCCTGAGGATAGAACTGTTTTCTGAGATGCTCAGGCAAAAGACTCAAATCCTGATCCTGCTTATACAATACTGTACATTCAAGAGTAAAAGGAAACTCGACTATTCCCGGAACACTGACAATTAAACTGTCCTCCAGAGTAAAACCCATTTCTTTAATTTTATCAGTATCTCTTCCGCTGTGTGTACCGCAATATCTGATGATATCACCGCAATCATCATGAAGAGGTATATTTATTGTAAATTCACCGTTTTTTTCCAGTAGTTCATGTGTATACCTGCCCTTTCTCACCAAAGCTGTAAAGAATAGCCTGTTCCATTCTATACCAATGTGTCCCCAGCCAATGCTCATTGTGTTTACTTTGTCCCCATCGCAAGTTGTGAGCAGAATTCCTCGTTTCATTTTTTCCATAATAAAGGAAATGTTATCGTAAATCGGGAAAGTATCTTTTCTCATAATTCCTCCTGTTTTTTTTGAATAGCTATATAAATTCCTGACGGGATTGTCAAAGAAAAAGGGACTTAGGCAATTTATTAAAAAATATTATTGACATATCCGACATATCATTATTATTAATGTAAATCCGTAGAGTCAGATAAACAGGCTGTTGACAAAACAAGAAACGCAGACTACCAACTTTGTCAACAGCCCTTATTTGTTTTAAATATATGATCTGTCAGCTTTTTCTTGTCCTCTTCGGTCAAATCATTTACTGAATTCAATTTTTTACCCAGCAGCTCCTCAAGATTGAAAGGCACTACTTTATCTTCCGCACTCATCTTATGCTCTACCAGTTTTCCGTCTAATTGTCCGAAAAGATAGTGCATTGACTTGTTATTATTAAATGTTATATAAAAAAGGCACTCATTGAATCCCTTCTCATCTGCATAATGTACTTTCCTGATACCCGTATTACTGTCTGCAACGTTTTTTAAATTCTGGGCTAATTTAAAACCATAATTTCTATCTACAAAAAAATCAATCAGATCATCCCATTGATTAGATTCAACAGCTTTGACAAAATCTTTAATCATATGTTACTCCTTTACTTAAAATCTAAGCAAATTCATGTAAGAATGTCAATTACATTTTAGTAAATTTAGCTGAAATCTGCTTTGTATGAAAATAGACCCTACCTGCACCATCTACACAAGTTAACTAGTTGTGAGATATTTTATTTATATATTGGATATAACTGAAATAATCCTATATTGTAGAGTGTAACTATACTCTTAATCAGGAAAAGTAATGCAGCTTAAACGAGAATATAATATAAATGAGGTTTCACAGTCGAAAGTCCTGCTGATTTTTAATGTGAAGGGGATATGCGTTGATATTCAGACTACAGGAACTTTTTTACTTCCAATTACAAAGTCAAAAACAATTAACGTGCATTTTAATAATATATTCCTGCTGAGCCCATTATCTCAATTCTACAGCATTAGTAGATGGATGGAAAACCTGAACGAACCACGAATCTTTGAGTATAGCCTGGTCACAGATGCTGAGCAGTATAAACTAACTGCTGAAGTGGTGAATATATCTAATTGCTTTCTCCAGATTTCTGTTGCAAACCAAGCTGAGAAAAACACAAAGTATAACTCTGTGCGGCTGCAAAGCAACAGTAAAACCCTGCTTAGCAATATGCTGAATTCATATGCTTTGTTTAAACTGAGAAATAACAGAATTCTGAGTCCCGAGAATTTTGTCATTATCGATGCTAACAGTAAATTTGAAGGAATCGTCAAGCAAACTCATGACGATGTAATAGGTAAAAATCTATTCGATTTATTCCCTGAGTCTTTTTCCGGAATTCTTGAAAAGATATCTGTTGTATTGCAAGATCAAAGTAAGATAGATTTTCCAATATATCTGTCAGAATTTGAAAAATATATAAGAGTCACAGCCTATTCCCCAGCAAAAGATTTCATTGGGTTGATAATTGAAGATGTTACAGTTGAGAAAGAGCATCTGACTAATCTGATTCATAGTAATAAGCTGCAGGAGATTCTCGCCGAATCTACCATGGAAGCAATTCTCGCATTTTCATCTACAAGATGTATAGCCTGTAATACTGCAGCCAAGAATTTATTTGATTTTACTGCTACGGATTATAGCAGCGTATCTATTACTGATATACTGGATTCAGATTACATTGATGCAGTTATGAGTAAAATATCAGAGAGAGATTCCAATCCCTTTATTCTAATGCTTAAATCTTTGAACGGTAGACAGTTTCCTGCCGAATTACGGATAACTCAAACTGACTACCAAAACAGTAAAATGAATATTATTGCAGTTAGAGACATATCACAGCTGAAAAATACGGAAGAAGATCTGGTCGCATCGGAAGAGAAATTCAGAAAAATCGTGGAATCTTTATGTGATACAGTCTTCTCAACGGATGTCAATGCAAATATACTGTATCTGAGTGCTTCATTTGAGGATTTAACAGGTTTTGAAGTTAAGAATTTTTTCAACATTCCATTCACTGACATTCTTATAGAAGATGGTTCTGATATTCTCCGGTATCAGTTTTCCAAATTGGAGTACAACAGCTATACTCACGAATATAAACTGAAATGTGCAGACAGCTCATATAAATGGGTTAAAGTAATTACATTCCCCGTAAAAAAAGAAAATGAAATCCTTGGCTTCAATGGTGTAATTATCGATATTGATTCAGCGAAAAGAACATCTTCCCAAAAAGAAGAGCTGCAGAAGCAGCTTATGCATACTCAGAAGATGGAAGCACTTGGAGTTCTTGCCGGTGGTATTGCCCATGATTTCAATAATATTCTTTCTGTCATCATTGGATATGCAGAAATTTCGGAATATGAAGTTGATAAAACCAACGATGTATTATCTGCACTTCATGAAATTCAGGTTGCCGGCAACAGAGCAAAAACACTCGTGAAACAGATATTATCTTTCAGCCGGAAAAGCATAGAAGACTCAGGACCAGTTATAGTCAAACCTATAATGAAGGAAGCTGTAAAACTTCTCAGGTCTTCTGCACCTCCTACAGTAAAGATAATAACAGATATCAATATTGAGAATCAGATTATTGCAGAGCCTGCCAAGCTGCATCAAGTTATTCTCAATTTGTGTACTAATGCACTCTATGCAGTGAACAAAGAAACCGGTGAAATCCGAGTAAGCCTGAAGAAAACCTGTTTCAAAAGTATTCCATTAACTTGCAGAATGGAAATTGAAAACAAAAATAGTTCTGAGGACTTTAACTTAGAAAATGTTCTGGAGATAAAAGTATCTGATAACGGCTGCGGTATTCCTGAAGAAAACATTAAAAAAGTACTGGAACCTTATTTTACGACAAAACCTGTAAATCAGGGGACTGGTCTTGGTTTGTCAATAGTTCACTCAATAGTAAAATCATTTGGTGGCAGTATACATATTGGAAGTACATTGAATAAGGGTACAGCGATCCGAGTATTCTTCCCTGTCTGTAAGCAAACAGAATTCATTGCACAGGAAAAAGAAAAATCTGAGTTTTATATGAATGGTTTACGTGTTATATATATTGATGATGAACCATCTCTTGGTCAAATATTTTACCGCAGAATGAGGAGAGCAGGCTGCAATGTGCTTGTATTCAACAATCCTTTGATTGCTCTGAGAGAGATAATGAATAATCCTGATATATCTGATATAATTGTCTGTGATATTGGTATGGCACAAATGACAGGTTATCAGTTTTACGATAATCTAAGAACTGAAAACATAAAAATCCCTCTAATATTCTGTACCGGGTACAGCAGTAAAGTTGAGCAGAAGTTTTCGATGAAAGAAGAACTTCCGCTAACTATTTCCAAGCCAATAAATTTCAATAGTTTATTATGTTACCTTAAAAAAATTAATTTAAATAAAAAAATATTGTCATAGTTGTGAAAATTTGAAAAATGTCACTAATTGCAATTGATGTAATTAACCTAAAAGGACAGGCCATAATGTATAAAAATTTGCACGAAGAACTAGATTTAAACATTGATATAATACTGGACTCTATTAATGAGCCAATATGTATAATTAACAATAGACTGGACATAATTGCATGTAATGCTCAATTTACCAAAGATTTCGCTACGAAAAATGAAGTACTGCCCAATATAAAGCAATTCAGTCATTTGCTTGATGATCTCAATAAGGCTGTCAATGAAAACAGGAAATATGAAACCCTGATTGAATCAGATGGAAAAGTACAATATTGTATTCTTGAACCTGTTAAAGAAAGAGAAAATTTATTTATTATAAGAATATATTCAGAAATTGAAAGCTACGTAAAAAATTACATTTCCAGTAATAATACTCAGGCAATCAAAAAGATATCCGAAACAGTTTTTGAGGGACTGGTCATCACTCAGAATAGAATAATCACAGAAGTCAACGAATCCTTCCTGACAATGTTTGACTACGACATTGACGAGGTTCTGGGAAAGAAAATAGATGTATTCCTTTTAGATCCATACAATTGCTTTGTACCGTCCGATTACCTGGATAAAAAGACTTACGTAATTAAAGCACAAAAGAAAAACGGATATATGTTCCCTGTTAAAATCAGAGAGCAGTATATTTCTCACGAAAATGACACTATGATTTTTGCTATTCGCGATATTTCAGAAAGTGAACTGCTTAAGAAACTGGTGAATTTCAAAGAGAATATAAAAATCATTCTCGTGGAAGATAACAAAATTGATGCAAAATTCACTGAGAAAATCATGGAGTTATCTAAGATTCCTCATAGCATCAAAGTATTTACAGATGGTCAAGAGGCGAAGGATTTCTTCCAAAGTCTTAAAAATGTCAGTCCTCTTTCCAAGCCTGACCTTATTCTTCTGGACCTTTATCTGCCTAATGTACATGGAATTGAAATTTTAAGATCAATAAGAGCTAATGAAGTTATCAAAGATACACCTGTTATAATACTATCATCATCCGAAGATGAGAAGGATGTTTCTGATGCAATAAATCTTGGAGTTAGAGCATTCATACGTAAACCATTTACTCAGTACCAATTCTTCCAGGCAATGAGTATGCTGGATGATCTTTGGTTTGTTATGAAATCATAACATACGGAAAACATGCGATCAAGAATTACTGATCTGGAAAAAAGACTTACTAAGAAAAACACTCCATCAGACAAGATAAGTCTGCTAATTGAGTTGTTCAGACTTAACTTCCACTTCGATCTGGATAAAAGTCAGAAGTATATATCACAGGCTATAAATACTGCTGAGGAAAACCAGGATTACTCGAAACTCGTAGAATCACTACTCTATAAGGCAAAACTTCAACTTTTCTTGTTTAAGCTTGATAATGTTGAAGAAGTACTTATTAAAGCCATGAATTACATTGATATTCATGGAATTGTCAAACTCAAATCTGAACTTTACAGAACATATGGAGATCTGGAACTATCCAGGAACAATTATTCAGAAGCGTTCAGATGTTTTTCTCTTGCTCTTGAGTATAGCAGTTTTTCTGAAGATCCTTTATGCTCAGGGTTAATTCTTAGTGGTTTTGCTGCCCTTTTCTCTGCAGCCGGTCTTTACGAAAAAGCACTGGAATACTATCGAAATGCTATAGATACTTTCATTTCCAATGACTCATCCAAAGACCTGATAAGAACTTATAATGACATTGCAGGTGCATGCATTGAAGAAAGTAAATACGAAATTGCCCTTGAATATCTTTCCCGGATAAATAATTGGGAAAAGATACCTTCTGCAAAAACCTATTACTATGTAGTTAAAAGAAAAGAAGCTATAGTTTTATCAGCACTTGGGAGACAGGAAGAAGCTATTGCAATCTGGGATGAGTTATCGGAACTAACTTATTCAGATAACGAGTTATGGAAAAAAAGTTATTCATTGCTGGGAAAAGCAAAAAGTCTTTTGAATGATGATAAACCTATAGAAGCGGAATCTGTTTTAATTACGCTATTACCTGATACACCCCCAACTGATAACCTGTCTTTATACCTTGAAATATATTCCCTGCTGCTGGAAATAAACTCTGAAGAAACCCAAAAAAAGCAAAACGAATACATAGAAAAAATTCTTGATTTATGCGAAAGAAATCTCAGCCGAAAAATAACTCTGGAAGTCCTGAAAAAACTAATTGAGTATACAGAAAAGCATGATCTTCATACTTATTTGCTTAGAGCCTATAAATTGAACACAGCCTGCAGCAGACAACAATATACTGACGAAATCGACAAAATGGAAGTTCAGTATGAAATATTGAGTCTGGAGAAGCAAAACACCTCTAGAAAGAACTTTCTGACGAATACAGAAAAACTTCAGAAACTGCTTCTGAATATTGCCAATACTGTTAACATATGCCCTACTATGGAAGAACTATACAAGGAAATCCATGTTAACCTGCAGCAGATAATAGACACATCAAACTTTTTCATAGCACTGTATAATCAGGAAACAGATACTTTAAAGCTTCCTTACTTCATTGATTCTATTGATTCTTTTTCTGAAATGCCTGCCGGAAAAACCCTTACATCTTACGCTATTAAAAAGGCTAAAACCGTAGTTCTTAATACGAAAATGATGCAGAAACTGACTGATGAAGGAGTAATCGAACTTGTGGGCAGCCCAAGTAAAATCTGGATCGGAATTCCATTGAAGATTAGAAATTTTGTGATAGGTTTACTATCTGTTCAAAGTTACAGCGATGATACAATTCTGGAAAAAGCTGACATTGAGCTCCTGGAAATCATCGCAGATCAGGTTGCCCTGGCAATAGACAGAAAGCTTGCCGAGCGCCAGCTTGTGGAAGAAAGAGACTTTGCTGAAAGTGTAATTCAAACTGCTCCGGCAATTGTTATTGCCCTTGATATGAATGGAAATATCCTGAAGTTCAACTCATTTATTGAAGACCTGTCCGGATATAGTGCCGCTGAAGTAATAGGCAAAAACTGGATAGATATGTTTGTGGTTGAATCACAGCAGAGAGATGTTAAAATTAAATTTTTACAAGCACTCAAAACAGGAAATGTTAAAGGTAACATAAACTCAATAGTTACTAAGGACGGTAGTTCTTTTGAAGTGGAATGGTTTGACAAAGTCCTGTTTGATGCTGACGGTAATAAAATAGGATTTCTGGCAATTGGGCTTGATATCACTGAAAGAAAGAGAACCGAACAAGCTCTGTCCCAGTCTCAGAAGATGGAAGCGATCGGAACTCTTGCCGGTGGAATCGCTCATGACTTCAATAATATACTCTCAATAATCCTCGGCTATTCAGAATTGGCATTACTGGATGTTAATCCGGAATCCAAAGCTTACGAAAGAATTTCGGAGATTTCCAATGCAGGAATGAGAGCTAAAGATCTGGTACAGCAGATTCTCACATTCAGCCGGAAATCAATTACAGAGACACAGCCTCTTGAAATTGGTCTTATTGTTAAAGAAACTATGAAGATGCTGAGAGCTTCGCTTCCAACGACAATAAGTTTTGAACTGAATATAAGATCTACCAGAATGGTTAATGCTGATCCTACTCAAATACAGCAGATTATCATGAATCTCTGCACTAACTCTTACCATGCAATGCGTGAAAACGGAGGTGTGCTTACAGTTGAACTTATCGATCTCAGATATAAGAAAATTAAGCCCGAAATCAGACTAAACCTTGATAAAGTAAGACATGTACTTCTCAGAGTGAAGGATACCGGACAGGGAATCTCCACGGAAAGTATCTCTAAAATTTTTGACCCATACTATACAACCAAACCGAAAGAAGAAGGTACAGGACTGGGTCTGGCAATTATCCATGGTATTGTCAACAGCTATAACGGCTTTATTGATGTGCAGAGTGAACCCGGTGTGGGCACATCTTTTGATATATATTTCCCTGCTGTAAAGCGAGATACCGAAGAGCACCTTGAAGACGATGCTGATGAGATAAAAGTCAGCAGTGCTTCTATTCTGTTTGTGGACGATGAAAAAAGCCTGACTGATGTCTATCGGGATATTCTCGATAAGTTCGGTTATCAGGTGACAACATTCCAGAATCCTCTTGATGCTGTAGAATATTACAAAGAAAAGCATGACGAAATAGATGTTGTTATAACTGATATGACTATGCCTGATCTTACCGGAATTCAATTCGCTGAAATTGTAAGAGAGATTTGCCCTGATCAAAGAATAATACTTTGTACAGGATACAGTGAACTGCTCAATAATGAAATGCTGAGAAATGCCGGCATATCGTTGATGCTGAAGAAACCTCTGATCACTGCGGAAATCATATCAGGAATTGAAAAAGTACTTGAGTAATCACGAACTCATTAATCTTTTGTAACTGAGTGACATTTAATGAATTTGTAGTACTGAGACACTGAGAAGGTTAGATTCAGATATTATGTATTCTCTAATCCTTTAATCAGCTTCACAAATATTTGGTTGAAACAATATTTACGTTCGTCGTAATATGTTGCTTTTGTTGGGAATAATGATAATTTTTCCGTTTTTTTAACCCTCTGACTCGTATACTCGACATCTCTACCAGACTGTGTAAAAACGGGTTGTGATAGAAAATTAATACTTATTTTTGTCGCAGATTTCGACTCCGCTCAATCAACTTAATCTGTTATAATCAATAGAGTTATAAGTTTCCTGAGTCCCGATAAAGTCTGAAAAGGGAATATGATGTGAACAAAAGAAACGACAATAATTACGTTTTTACACAGTCTGTCCGTAGATGTTTCTGTTAGAATACATCCAGAGATATATTAGGGAGAACTTTGTCTGTACAAGCTTGTACAGTCCTGCTATACGCGTAGAGACAAACGGCCGTTTGTCTCAGGATTAGACGTTGTATGCAGCGTCTCTACAGAGATTAGAACCTGGATTTACCTGATTAAATCGACTATGACGATTTCGCATTGACACAGTCAATGCACTCCCAGAATATATATTTGAGCCATTCAAAACCATCATTCGCAAGGACATGTCCATTGCGAAGGGGATTATATGGGTGGGGTACTGCTTTAGCTGTTCAAAGTTTGTTGTTAAACTTTGATAAACAAGGATTGTAATCTAAAGAACAATTTTCTTGACCATTTCCCGTTAATAAGCTCATTTTTGCTTTGTTATGACAGTATTGTTTACTAATAAATATCGATTAGAAGTGAGGGAAATACCAAGATGGTTTTACTTCGCAATTCCTCAAGGGGAAACAATTGAAGTTAAAGGCGAGAGGAAATAAATATATGCTCAGATACATAATGTTTGTTCTTCTTTTTTCCTCGATTTCAACAGCCACCTATCCTTTGAAATTTGAGACAGAAAAGCAAGAAAGAACTTACATTGAATCTCAGCTCAGTTTAGCAGATTCTCATTATAATTCTGGAGATTATAGTGAGTCATATAATATTATATTTAAACTTCACAAGCTATTCCCATTAGACGATTATGTTAGCTTAGAAATTTTTTATAAAAGCCGTCATATGGGATTTTATGATTTAGCTGATTCTGTTGTCTGGGTGCTATTATCATCTAGAAAGTTTAATGTCTATGAGGCTGACTATACCGAGTATGTTTTTGCCAGAGGTATGTTTACAAAGTATGAAAACCTGAAGAATAAATTGAATTATGTACAAAAAATGAGTTACCCTCGAAGGCAACTTTTTTTCGCAGCAATTTATTCTTTTCATGGCTATAAAGAAAAGACAGACAGTCTTTTGGAAAATGTAATCGAAACTTACCCCACGTGTAATGAAGCTTATTTGGAGTTCATTGTTGATCCGTATATATGGACTTCTTGGCAGATTCCCGATGATAATCATAAAGGAGTCCACTATATTATTGATCTATTTGAGAAAACTAATTGTGATAGAATTCAATGTTTCAATGCTTTATTGTATCGTTATGGATGTTTAGAAGAATTAATGCATACTGCAATAAATGAACTAAGCAAACATTTTTTTAACGACTGCAGCTTAATTCAGCATATGATTACAGAATACTATAAAGAAAGTGGAGATAGTGATTTCTGCATCAAGTTCATTGATGATTTTATGAAAGAGAACCCGGATACAAAATGTGTAGAATTGGAACTTTTCAGAACTAAATTGATTGAGAACAAACAATAAAAAAGCCCCCATCAAGGGGCTTTTTTTATTTGATACTACCCCATATTTTATACCAAGTCCAAGTTTAGTAAGTATGAGTTATTCTGTTTGATTTTATTTTCATATATCAAGAGATATTCCATTGATGACATCATATCAAACGAAAAGCAGTCAAAACTACCATTCGCAAGGACAGGTCCATTGCGAAGGGCAAATTATGTGAGGTTAAAACGTCACTCCCATGGACACGGCTTTAGCTGAACAAAATGTGATGTTTAAACATCATTTCTTAAAGGAAAAAGCCCCGAATTTCTTCAGGGCAGTATATTGTGTATATATTTATTATCTCACACCATTACCGAAGGTCTAAAGACTATTTAGAAGGTGTTTTTCTACTTCAACAGCAGATATTTCTTCATGTCTATTGTTTTACCGTTCACCTGCAGCTTATAGAAATACACTCCTACCTAACTGAACTCACCGCTTTTAAAGAAGTTCACAATTTCATCAATCCCAGAATTCTTTGCTTCCTGCAAACTTCCTGTAAAAAGCAGTTCTCCCTTATGAAAGAATATTATCCTGTCCGCAATACGGTGTATACTTGCCAGCTCGTGAGTTACTACAAGGACACTTATATTTAATTGTTTTTTTAACGTTAATATAAGACTATCAAGAGCTTCACTGGTGACAGGGTCCAGACCTGCAGAAGGTTCATCAAACACGAACAAAGCAGGATCCAGTGCCATAGCTCTCGCCAGAGCAGCCCTTTTCTTCATACCTCCTGAAAGTTCAGAAGGATATAAATATGCTGCATGCAGCAAGTTAACCAGCTCAAGTTTTCTAAGAATTATTCTTTTTCGTAAATCAGCATTCAGATTTGTGTGTTGTTCTAAAGGTATTGAAATATTATCAAAGATACTAATTGAGTTCAGCAGGGCACCATTCTGGAAAAGCATTCCAATGTTTTTAAGGATTTCCTCAAACTCATGCTTGTTCATGGTGGTAACTTCTTTTCCGAAGATTTTGACTGAACCGCTGAAAGGTTCGTATAATCTCAGTACATTCTTGAGAAATGTCGATTTACCGCAACCACTACTACCGAGAACAACGGTTACATCACCATCGTAAATATCTACATCAATGCCGTCAAGGATGGTTTTCTCTCCATACTTGGCAACAAGACCTTTGACTTCGATTATTTTGTTTCTCATATTATACCAGATAAATTAAACTGAAGATAACATCAATGACGATCACTGCAAAAATTGAGGAAACAACTGAATTCGTGGTTGCTTTGCCAACACCTTCAGCACCGCCTTCAACCTGAAATCCGTAAAAACTGCCAATGACAACAATTACCCAGGAGAAAACGACACTTTTTACTAAACTTAGAAACAAGTCCTTAAATGTAAGTATATTAAAACATTCGTGAATATATGAGTAAGCACTGAGATTCAGATAAGTCATTGCGATTACAAGACCACCAAGAACACCAATGATAATTGCCAGAGTTACAAGCAGCGGCATACAGACGGTAATCGCCAGCATTTTAGGAGCTACAACATACCTCAGAGGATTGATAGACATCATTTTGAGGGCATCCAGTTCCTCGGTCACTTTCATCGTTGCTATTTCCGATGCAAATGAAGATCCGCTTCGTCCTGCCACAATTATAGCTGTCATCATAGGTCCCATTTCTCTGACCATGGATACGGCAAGTAAATCTGCCACAAAAATATTAGCACCAAACTGTTTTAATTGAGCTGCAGACTGAAGTGCAAGAATCAGGCCTATAATGAATGATAGAAGACCAATAATAGGCAGAGCATCAACACCAATAATTATTGCCTGCTGAGCAACCGAACCTTTACGTCTGTTTTTACCGGAAAAAATACCGACAATACTCCAGTAGGCTATGTCAGACGTAAGATAAAGGGCATTCATAAAGCTTTCTTTGAAGTCATAAGCTTTTTCTCCTATGATGTAAAAAAAGCTCTTCTGCTCCTCTTTATGCTCAAAGTCTATTTTGAGAGATGTAAATGTTTCAATTGCATTACTGATATTTGATGGTATTGAAATAAAAAGTTCCGAATATTCTTCTAATCTGTTACTCTGAAGAGTTTCATCCAGAAATGCTACTCCTGCACTATCAATGGATTTCAGCCCGGACAGGTCAACTTTGCAGTTCTTATCAAACAGCTTCTTAAACTCAGTTATCACAGTGGGAACTGTATTTTTATCAAGCTCACCCTTGATGTAGATAGTGTTGTCAGTTCTGATGATTTCCATATTAATGAATAATGTAGGTAAGTCTCAGGTATATTTCGTGATCAGTTATAATATAATCAGCAATTTCATCATTCTTGTTCAGCTTGAAAGTATAATCCAGTGAAACACCCTTGATGAACTTCATATTCAGAACATTTTCCCATTCATAACTTGTAGTTATATCTTTTTCAAACGGGATCAGAATATCTGCATTTGAGTTAAGTGTTACCCTGAACGGCAGCTGATAATTTGATACAAGTGATATTTCTATACCCTGTTGTGTATTATCTTTCAGCTCTGTAAATGTATTATCATCTTTTGCGGTGATAACATCACTATAGAAGTTTTGCCTTAAACCATAACCTGTTCTCAGGCTTACGTTAGCTTTGGCAGAATTTATTATTCTCCAGTTAATACCAGCCCCCTGTTTAAGTGCCATAGGATAGAAGTATGGATTTAATCTTAACTTTCTCGTATTGAGTTTAACACTCTTCAGATTACTGTTAGAATCATAGATTCTGATTGAATCCTGAACTTCACTGTAATATCGGAATAATTCCAGAAACTCAGTATTCAAATCTGCCCTTGTGTACACACCAATAGATTTTGTCATATAATAGATCAGGGTATTTCTGAGGTCGAGTTCACTGGAAGATACTCTCATATCTGTATCTCGCGTCTTAGTGGTACTGATGCCAATGTTAGACTTGCAGGTGAAATAATACGGAAAGCTGTCAAATATGTATCTGGAGTCGAACTGTCCATTAATCGTAATATCAGTTGACGGTTTGTTTTCATTTTCTCTGTTACTGCTGGTAAATGTGGCATTACCGTGGACTGCACTATAGAATTTGTGCACATCTGATGCTGTAGCTATGTTATCACCTTCAATAATTCCTGCTCCAATCAAATCAGTTGGATTTTCATTTTCGTCAGTGTCAACCACAAGAGTAAGCTGCTGTATTTCACCTTCTTTCACATAAACGGTAGTGAAGTTCTTGTATGTGTTAACCGGCTCATTGTTGATTGTTATCTTGTATAATCCCGGTTTGAGAATCCAGATTTTTTCGATTTCCCCGATTTCTTCTTCTGCAGGATATTCACTACCATAGCTGTTACTGGTAAAAGGATCAAAGACTTCATATCGGACTTTCAGAGTGTTTCGTTTTTCATCAATAATCTTGATTATCAAGTTACCCCAGTCCGGTTTCACGATTGTCTTAAAATGTGGCCTAATTTCAATATCTTTTTTTTCCATCCACATATTTTCCTCTCCGGAACCGAAACGAACACTGTATGTTCCTGTTTCCAGAGGGATAGGTTTACCAATCTGTCCATCATACTCCAAC
This sequence comes from Cloacimonadales bacterium (SeqCode), assembly GCA_942492065.1. Taxonomy (GTDB): domain Bacteria; phylum Cloacimonadota; class Cloacimonadia; order Cloacimonadales; family JAIOQZ01. The sequence continues at coordinate 828,077 of CALODV010000013.1, forward strand.
CCGAATCTATCATAAATTTTGTAATATGGTTCATCATCGGTTTTAGACAATGCCGGAAGAAGCAGCAGTCCCATACCGTCCTGCACACTTTCGTCTTCCTGAGTCTCGAATTCTGACTCCAGGTTTGTTGCTACCATGTTATCGGGATTAAGAGAATTATCGTCGAAATTCTTTCTGGAAAATGCAAGATTGATCTTTTTAATAAAGTTATCGATTTCTTCAAGAAGGAGTACATTTACTTCCTGTACGAAAGTTTCTGTATCTTCCTGCAGCAGAAATTTCTCTCTGTTAGCGGAATGTTTAACAACAGCAACTTCAGAATTGTATTTAATAAGAGAGAACTCAATATTCAAATGAGCGGCATTCCTGCCAAACTCAGAGTCATAAAGTTCTATATTATTAATTTTGGTTACAATTTCATATTCAGGATTATCGTTCTGATATTCTCTTTTAGCAAGGCTAAAGGTATTATAACTGTCCAGTCGTCTTGATATCAGCTCAGGCACAACCTCGGAGATTTTTGTTGCCCAGTTCTCGTTTTCGGAATATGTAATCTGCGGACCGAAGTGTCTTATAACTATTTTGTTTTTACTGTACGTTCTGGATATATCAGATTCGTTTATAAGGACAGTAGCCTCAATTGGTTCGGTAGACCGAAGTTCATCAATTTCTGAATGTTGATAGTATTCCAGAATATAGTAGTTTCGCTCAGAAATAGATCTCACTGTACAGCCGGCAAGTGCGATTATTAGAATAACAGAAATCAGTATTGTAAATCTTTTCATCTATCTACCACCTATTTTCTCTTTGTCCTGAGCAAAAGTGAAGGTTCATCACCAATTTGTCTGGAGAACTCGTTCAGATAATCCATAGTTTCTCGTAAAGATTCGAATGTAGGCAGTAAATCTCTTTTACTGCTCTGAACAAATCTGTTTAGATTTTTAACAACAGATCTGAACTCTTCGATGGTCATCATAAGTTCCTTAACAAGGTCTTCTTCTATAATGGCATCCGTAAATTCCGCACTGTTACTAAGTATCTTCTGAAGCTCTTCAGACTGGATAATCTCATTGATTTTTTTCATTGAGGTTGCGGCGTTTGCTGCAAGGATAGTTATGTAATATGAAAGTGAGTCCGTATTCTTGACTATACTGGAGAAAGATTCTCTGTTTTCACCAATAATAAGGTTTGTATTTTTAAGGATTCTCTCAAAGTTTTCCTTGTTTTCTCCACCTGTCAGTTCTAACACATTATTAAGTACAAGTTCGACCTTTTCAGCTATAATCTCTGCTTTCCCGGTAATATTATCAAAAGTAGAAACTCCTGCATTTATAGTATCTCCGCTTTTAAGAAAGACAGAAGAATTAGAGCCTCCTACAAGTTCAACCTGCTTTAAACCTGTTATACCTACCGGAACAAGAGTTGCTTCAAAATCAGATTTGATTGGAGTACCGCCTCTGATACTGAGTTCAACAACTACTCTTGTAATGTCTTCTTTATCAATAGTGATATCTTCAACCCGACCAATAGAAATACCATTGAGTTTTACTGCTCCACCAATCTGTAATCCATTTACAGATGTGTTCTCATATCTTATGAAATAAGTATCACTTTTCTCCATTAATTGTTTTCCGGCTATCAGCACGAAAAGGAGAATCATGAGAGCTGTACTTACAGTAAGAAAAAACCCAAGTCTGATTTTCTGTTCTCTGGATACCATTGTTATTCCTTATAGATCAGTGGAGCAGCAAAATGTTATTTTCCTGCCAGTTCGTTCTTATAATTAATTAGTTTTTCTTTGATGTTTTTGTCAAAAGTTCCTAAAATTTGAGCTGCGAGTATTGCAGCGTTTTTTCCACCATCAATTGCAACAGTAGCCACAGGTACACCTGTAGGCATTTGAACTACAGCAAAAAGAGCATCTTCTCCGCTGAGAGATGGACCTGTTAATGGAACACCAATTACAGGCAGTGTTGTATGTGATGCAACAACTCCCGGAAGATGTGCAGCCATACCGGCAGCAGCAATAATTACTTTTACACCTTCATTTTCAGCGTTCTTTGACAGATTAGCTGTCTGTTCCGGCTTTCTGTGTGCTGAAGAAATGTAGAAATCATATGGGATATCAAATTTTTCGAGAAATTCTTTAATTTTCTCTCCGTGGGCAATATCAGATTTACTTCCGAGTATTACTCTGACTAAAGGCATCAGTCCTCCAATTTAATTTATTTCATGACGTTGTCAGTAAGAACATTGAAGATGTCTTCTTCATCTTTTGCTTCGAGAAGCGCTGTAACATTATCTTCATTAAGTAAAAATCTGGATAAATAAGATAATGAGAACAAATGCTGTTTATCATTGTGAAGCAGCAGCATAAACAAGAGCTTTACCGGTTTATTATCCGGTGCATCAAATTCTACACCTTCCGGGGTTCTTCCCAGCAGGATAGACGGTTTTTTGATCTTTGTAGGGTGCATGTGTCTTGGATGCAGCATGGCAACACCGTTTCCGATAGCTGTTGATACGAGTTCCTCTCTGGCAACAACTACTTCGTAGAGCCATCGGTGATCTCTTACTATTTTCAGTTCTTTTGCAAACTTTGACATTTCTGCAATAGCTTCATACTTGTTTTCAGAAGTAAATCCGGTCTTGATATAATCTTTTTCAAAATAATCATTGAATCTGCAGACTGTTCTTCTTAATGCTAATTGTTCTTCCTCTGTTTCATTAAGATTGGAAAGCCATTCTTTGATCTCATGTTTGTCAATCTTATAGGTTTTTCCACTCTTTTCAACATTGAAAACACCGGTTTTGATCATTTCACTAACAACATGATCTTTCAACTTCAGGTATTTAGCAGCTTCATTGATCGTAACCAATTTCTTAGGCATGGTGCCTCCTCATATTTGTATTATATTATTTCTCCTTTAACATCAATTCCGGTAAAAAACTGTCAAGAAATAGTCTAAATACTATACTCCCTCAGGATTAAGTTTACTAAAAATGTACCGGATTCAAATAAACAATAATTGTTATTACATTATCTCTTTGTAGTATTTTGTGACTTGAATATCGTATTTTTTTCTTATACTCTCCAGCCATGCATCCAGTTTCCTGATAACAAGTTGCATTCTTACCTGCTCCTTAACTTTAGAATACTCCTGCAAAGCTCCTTTCTGAACATCAAGTATTTTATAGATAAAGTACTTACCTTCATCAAAAATGGGTGGTAAAACTTCATTAACCTGATAATTTTCCAGAGTATAGTAATGACTTTTTAGAATAGTTTTTGTCAAATATGGGGTAATTCCATTAGTATGTCTCACTCCCGGTTCGATTGAATATTTAAGTGCCGCATCAGTAAAACTGATACCTTTTTTCAACATTAACTTTACCTTTTCAGCTGTTTCAACATCATTCACAACTATCTTCTGGAGCTTAAACAGCGACGGCAACTGATAGTCTTCTGTGTTTTCCTCATAGGTTTTGCGGATCTCTTCATCGGTAATTTTGAGATCATCAGCAATAATATCACTCAGTACATAATTGATGATCTTTTCGTTCTGCCTCTGAATCAGCTTATTCTTAGTACTTCTCCAGCTGGAAATGAAATCAGGATTTTTGCTTATTCTATACTCATCAGCTTCTTTCTCTGTCACATACTGCAATGCAATGCTGTAAACTCTTTCCACAAACTTATCATAACTGAGATCTTGCAGATAAACAATATTATCTATATCTTTCAAGATAGTATATATCTCTTTGAATGTAACGGGTTTGAATTTTGGCTCAGTGAACATAACAACCGGTTTTGTCTGAATGCTGTCCACCTGATACTGCCATAACTCAAGTGAATACAGTTCATTAAGAACTCCTTCGCTGATATTGATTCTGCTTTCGAGCTTGTGTTTCAGCTCATTGTAAAGCCTGGATTTAACATAGTCAGAGATTTCAAGATCTACTACTAACTTAGCATCTTTATAATCCGGATTCTTACCTCTGTAGAGAATTGTATATCCGTAATTTGTTTCGAAAATATCTGTATATTTCCCGGGCTCCATTAACTCTTTGACGTGAGTAAAATATGGTTCTGCCAATGTTTCAGGGTTTACTATTGCGAAAAATCCGTCATTCTGAATAAGAGATTTATCCGAGAATTTCCTCATAACCTTGAAGAAGTCCTCTCCAGCATCCAGCTTTCTCTTGGCAAGCCCGATTTTCATGTATGCGTTAAGCTCCATACGGGAAATAGTTATCTGGTGAAGTGTATAGAAATTGTGAGTGGCAAAATACTTCTTCTTTTCTTTGGACGTGATTTTCATTCTGCTTTTAATATAGTTATCGAATAGGTGATCAATAAGAAGATTCTTTCTGGCATATTCAATTTCTTTTTCGAACTGCGATTTTAACTTGGATTCGATAATACCTGATTTTTCAGCATATAAGAGTATCACTCTCTGAATAACCATGTAATCAAGAGCCAGTCTTTTCTCATTATCAGAAAGGTTGTCTCCTGATCTGGCAATATATGCATTATAATCAATCTTTGTTATCTCTGAATCATTAATTCTGGCTACGACCTTATCCTGCACAGTGAACTTTCTGTTCCTGAAAAAAAACAGCAGAAATATGATAGCTGCTATCGTTATAATGATTATTCTCCAGTTATATTTTGACATTTTAACTCCGGTTTTAAAAACTACTGAGAATATTTTTTTTAGTCAATCAAAAAAGTTTCTGATCCGATAATATTGACAAAGTTCTACGGGTTTAGTAATCTTATTTTGGAAATTCTGACATTGAATTATCAGTATAAATACTTACAGTATATTATAATACATCAAGGTCTAAATGAAAAGATAAAAATTCTGCTGCAAATCGCAATATCGGCAGACGGAGGAATATGAAATACCTGATTATTAATCTGACACGCATGGGAGACATCATTCAGACGCTCACATTAAGCAATGGTATTAAGAGAAAACATCCCGATGCCGAAGTACATTATCTTGTTACTTCATCATTCAAAAAAATTCTGGAGTACTTTCCTTCCGTTGACAAAATCATAGATATTGATGACTCTGTTCTGGTGTCTCAGGATTCAGATAGTTATCTGGAAGGTTACTCCGTTATTGAAAGCTGTGTCCGCAAATTGAACAGGGAAAAATATGATGTTCTGATCAATCCGGTTGTATCTATTCAATCATCCCTGCTGGGTTACCTGATAAAGGCAGATGTTAAAAGAGGTATGTTTTTCAACAAAAACAGAGAGCAGAGTATTTCTTCGGACTGGACTGCTTTTCATCTTGCCAATGAGCATCACCTTGGAGACAGAACTCTGAATCTGGTAGATATCTTTGCTGAGGTCGGTAAAATTGACTCTACTCAGGAAGACTATAAATTCAGCAGCACACCAAAAATGCAGAAATGTCATGAGATCATCTTAAAATGTTCTCAAAAATATAAGATTGGGTTTCATATCGGTGCTTCCAGATCAAACAAGACCTGGGAAGTCGATAAATTCAAAAGAGTGATAGAATCACTCCTGGGTCACGAAGAGAATCATGTCTTCCTTTTTGGCGGGTATAGTGAGCTGGAACTGAAAGAATACTTCTCGGATCTACATAGCGACAGGTTTACCAACTACATTGGAGACAGCACTCTGGAAGAACTCATTGGTTATGTTTCCGGGCTCGACGCTTTTGTCTGCAATGACACCGGTCCTATGCACATTGCTGCAGCAGCCGGAATTCCCGTTGTTAATATATCGCTGGGACCTGTCAGTCTGTGGGAAACCGGACCGTATACAAACAAAGGTACTATGATACAGGCAGACATCAGTTGTCATCCCTGCAGTTTCAGTACTATATGCGATCATCTGAGCTGTCATAAAATGATAACCGAACAGGATGTGCTTCTGGCACTGGATAACATATTCAGTGGAGAACCTCTGCAAAACAACAACAGAGTTATGTTCTGGAAGTCCCGGAAAGACATATTCGGATTCCAGCATTCGGTTCCTCATTATAGAAGAGAAATCAGGAAGAAAGAACTGTTTTTCGAATTCAAAAGGGTTATCTGGTTAATGACTCTGGTAAAGAATCTGGATGTTAAAGTCCACTGGGGACAGAAATATACTGAATATTTACAGAAATCGTACGATATAAGTAAGTACGGCTTCAATAATGAGATTCATGAGATAGAAAAACTGCTTGATTTACTTAGTGAAGTTGTAAAGAATATCAAACTTCTTTCCGCTCAAAAAGCAGCAGACAAAAAATCTGTTGACAGAATACAAAATATATGGATGCAACTGAAGGAGTTAAAAAGTGAACTTTTTCAGGCTGGTAGAGAGTTTTCGGAAGTTTTTGATTTCTTCTATTTTGCTCAGTTTCAGGAAAGCAATATAAAAGACAGCAGCTTCAGAAGACAGGTTCTGGATATGCTTGTAATTTACGATAATCTTTCACTGCAGCTGAAAACTCTCAGTCAATATTTAAGGAGATTCAATGAAAATATCTATTAATTCACAGGAAAAGAACATACAGATTCCGGGAATGAGCACTCTACAGGATGTAATTAGAAAAACTGAAACAGAACTACCAATGAATCACATTATTACTCAGGTGAAACTTAATGGAAGACAACTTCCTGATAAATGGTTTAACACCGCAGACTCCACATTCATTCTGGAATCTGACAAAATTGATTTCATCACTGAATCTGCTATAAGTATTGGGAAAAAAGCATTCCTCAATTCGAAAGCGCAGTTCGAGCAGATTATCGAGAATTTTACTGATATAGCAGATAAATACCGCATGGACGACGAAAACGTAGCCAACACAAAGTTCGTCATTGCCATAGATAATCTTCAGGCATATTTTCAGGTTGTGCAGGAATCATTCACCTTGATGGGACTTACTCTGGAATCGGAATACATCGGACAGAAAACAGTTAAAGAGTATATGGAAGACTTCAGCTCAAAACTATCCGAACTGATTGAAACCCAGCAGAAAAAAGACTGGGTACTCTTTGCAGACCTTATCGAATACGAACTTATGCCGTTCCTTACAGACTTCATGGAGCTGTATAAGAATATTTAAGGGAGCGAAGAAAGGAAAACTATTCTTTTAAGCTTGGAGGGATAAATTGAAAGGATTTATTTCGTTTCTGATTGATTTTAGTATACTGTTTTTTTTCTGTTTGATATTAACAATGCTCAAGCTTGAGAGCACCGGATTAATGGTGTTACTCTCTATGATCCCTGCTGTTTTGAATTTTATCGTTTTCTCTCAGAAAGGAACATGCAGATACATTAGTTTTGGAGACTTATTTACATCCCAGACTTCTGAGAATCTAACATTCACAGGTTTTAATATTGAGTTCGAAAATACACAATGCTATAATACTTCCCTTAGAGTCTACTGGTTTGTTCTGTATGGGCTTGAAGGTTTTATAATTACTGTACATTTGTTATATTCTACCTGGTTTCAATTTATTTTTGTCACTGCTTTGTTTTTGTTTTATACTCTGACATCTAAACAGTCCGGTTTTAAGATGATGGCTATTGCAATGAAGCATTTCTTCGAGAAAATTCTGCTGATAAAGAAATCCTGACAAGAGACGTAAAGGCATCCCAAAAACGCGAAGGGTTGCGCAAAATCCCCCGTAGTGTTTCCGCAGGAATACATTATGATAAAGGAAAAGAAATTGAAAGTTTTATTTAGATAAACAAAAGGGTTAATCATTTATTTAATGTTCTTTAGAAGTTCAAAATAAAAATCTGATCTATGGAAAGGTAAATCGACTTCATAATATTCAATATAACCTTTACATTTTCCTTCTATATATAGTGGATCAGAAGGTGTATAATTAACGCTTTTTTGAAATATTAATTTTCCATCTATCGATCCTGTATTTTTATAATTAGTTTTATGCTTTTCCCTAGAACTTGAAACAGTCTTAAATTCAAACAAATTATCATAATCAAGGAAAACAGATTTAACATGTCCTGCTGAATCAATTATTGCTTCTTTGAATATTGTTGATAGTCTTTTTACATCTACTCCAACAAATTTGCTGCAATAAGATTTATTAATTGCAACAATATCTCCAGAATCATTAACAAAAAAATCTGTTTCCAGAGGATCTAAGCTTATATCTGAAGAAATCTGATAAACATCTAGCATTGACCCCGATTCATCCAATGAAATGAGTAATTCAGTAAAGTAATCATATAATTTCATTTGATTATCATACTTTGGATGGTTATTGTCGTGATCTGAACTACTATTATATTTCCTTGTACTTGAATCTCCCCCAAATATCTGATATTGGTCCAGATATTTGTTTTTACCTGTTAAACTGATATATAATTTTCCACTATCCTCAAAATACTGAACTAATTTGCCATAAAACCCATCTAATTTCTTATTCCAACACAAATTTCCATAGTGGTCATACTTCCTAAGATGGATTTGATGATAAGTGGCAGAAAGTTCGGAAAATCTTGTGTAGTTACTCCAGCTTTTTTTTGTCATAACAAACAAGTTACCTGTCTCTGTAAGTAGCAAATCATAATTGTACTCTTTAACATCCTCAATTTCACTTTTTCGGATCAATTCCCCGGATGGGTCCAATTTACATATGAATAAATTTGTTTTATCATTTCCACTATAGAAATCAATTCCGTCTAAACTGATTTGTCCTTTAACTTCTGCAGCAAATATTGTATTCCCAGCATTATCTGTATATGATTTACTCAGTAATATGTAATTTTCGTCATTGTTATAACCCTTTTTCTCATAAATGATTTCTCCACTCAAACTCATCACTCCTAATACAGAAACACTTGAATATGCTGAAGTATGTTTAATTTCTCTATCCATAATCATGAATTCTTTGTCACCTGTAAATGCATAAGACAATAAACGAGTTTTTCTATTATATTCAGGATACTCTAATGACCTTCCTTTGTCAACCTCTTCTGTGCTGAAGCTAAAGTTTAAAGTGTCTATTGAATCTATGTAGATGGTTATACTCTTCTTACAGGACGAACTTTCGTAAAAGGGCGCACAACCAACAGGAAATGTGTAACAGCCATCTGATGTGCCTTTTTTGACAATGTAATCATTCTCAGACATTCTTTCAATTATTATTGATGAATCCGTGTCCACGTTACGCATTATATTACCGTGCAGGTATACAGTGCTGGAAGCAACTAGACAAAAGATAAGATAAATTGAAGTTTTTATACATACCTCCAGATATATTATTGACAACTTACATAATATTAAATTCTACAATACTCTTTTATAGAAACTTAAGCATTGCGAATTGATATTCAATATCAACATCTTTTTTCTAAAAACGGTCAAGATAATTATAATCTAAATAGAGTAAAACACACTCTCACACAGAATGCTGTGTCCCTACAATGGATCAAATTATAACTTAATATAAAAAAACATCAGGGGAGATCACACCTTTAATAAAAAGAAAAAGGCTGCCGGTTTTGCCAACAGCCTTTTAACATCTATTTATGCAGTGGTTCGTCTATAGCGTCGAATCCCGCCTCCATGAATACTTCCGAAACGGTCGGATGAGCATGTATAGTCTTTGAAAGATCAAATACCGTTCCCTCGATTTTCATCAGGGCAGATGCTTCTGCAATCAGATCCGTTGCATTTGCCGCAATAATCTGAACTCCGAGCACTTCACCGTATTTCTTTTCCGACAGAATTCTGATCTTACCTTCCGTATTACCTTCTGCCAGAGCTTTACCGTTTGCAGACAAGCTGAACTCAGAAACCTTGAAGTCTGTTCCGGACTCCTCCAGCTCCTGCTCTGTCTTGCCTATCTGTGCCATTTCCGGGTTCGAGTATACATTAAGCAGATCGATATCTGTTTCCTGATTCTCTATCCCTCTGAGATGATTAACAGCGGCAAGTCCCTGTGCTGATGCAGAATGAGCAACACTGGCTCTGCCATTGACATCACCAACAGCATAAATACCTGAGATACTGGTCAGGAGGTTGTGATCAGTCTTAATAAAGCCGTTTTCCAGTCGGAACGCCAGTTTGCTTTCCGGGATAACGGCATTTCTTAGATTACAATTAATTATTTTATCAAACTCTATTTTTTTTTCATTTACGAAAATTTCATCTTTATCCATCTTCCACTCTGACATTGGAAAATATTGTATCTTATCTTTCTTGAACTTAGAGACAATAAACTGCTCAAAGTGTTTGTCCATGCCGGGCAGAATATTCTCTTCACTATTCAGCAATACAACATCTCTATCCAGCATCTTAAACAACTGAGCCATTTCTACTGCTACAGTGCCTGATCCTATAATCACAGGATTCTGAGGAAGTTCTTCTTCACTCATCAGTGTTTCCAGGTTTAGCAGCAAATCTTTGTTTTCAACTTCGATTGGAACCGGATAAGACCCTGTTGCAATAAAGATATTTTTTGTTTCCAGAAGACGAGAGTTCACATCAACCTTGTGCTCATCTACAATTACTGCTTCACCTTCGATTATCTCGACACCGTTTTTCTTAAGCAGGAATTGTACTCCGCGAGTCAATTTGCCTGTAACTCTCTTGACACGTTTCTGCGCCAGCTTCCAGTCAAAAGTAAGACTTTCCTTATCGATGCCGGTAATAGCAAAGTCTTTTGCTTTCTTTATCTTGTCATAAAGTTTTGCCGATTCGATAAGTGTTTTGGTTGGTATACAGCCCCAATTGAGGCACATTCCGCCAATATATTTTTTATCTATGATCGCTGTTTTCAGTCCAATCTGTCCTGCTCTTATGGCAGCTACATATCCTGCAGGTCCAGCTCCGATAATTATTAAATCATACATCTTCTACCTCCTACTTCATTATCAGAGCTACCGGATCTTCCAGATAACTCATAACTTCAGTTACAAATCTGCCTACTTCTCCACCATCAACGATTCTGTGATCTACTGACATTGAGATAGGCATTACATTTCCAACAGCAATTTCATGATTCTTAACAACAGGTTTTTCAACAATTCTGCCAACACCAAAGATGGCTGCCTGAGGATAGTTGATTACAGGTACGGCGTATAAACCACCGATAGAACCATAATTAGTGATAGTAAATGTTCCGTCTTTCATATCTTCGAATGTCAGTTTACGTTCTCTCGCCTTTTCTGATATTTCTGTCAGTTCTTTTGCGAGTTCAAAGATTGATTTTTTATCTACATCTTTAATAACAGGAACAAGAAGACCGTCTTCTGTATCTACGGCAATACCTATATTATAGTATTTCTTGTAGATCATTCTGTCATTTTCTTCATCCATCTGACTGTTAAGAGAAGGGTGATTTTTCAGAGCTTTGGCAACTGATTTAAGAATGAATGGAAGGTAAGATAACCTTACATTTTCATCAGCAAAGCTGCCTTTATATTTTTTTCTGATTTCCATCAGTCTACTGACTTCAACATCTTCATGCACTGCCATATGAGCAGCGTTGTGCTTGGAGCGAATCATCTTTTTAGCTATTGTCTTTCTGATCTGAGACAGCGGTTCATAAACAACTCTTGGTTCCTGCTCAACTGCTTGTTGAACAGCAGGAGCTGATTTCTGAACATTGCTTATGTAGTGCTGAATATCTTTCTTCATCACTCTGCCGGCAGGTCCGGAACCTTTAACAAGATTGATATCCACACCAAGATCCTTCGCCATAGCTCTTGCCACAGGAGTAGCCAATGCTTTCTTTCTTACAGGTTTCTCTACCTGCTGCTGTTGAACTCCTTCATCGCTGGACGGCAGATATCCGCCATCTCCGGCAACTTCCAGAGTACCGACAACACCAAAACCTTTTTCTTCAACCTGCTCTTCCTTTGGACCTTCTGGCTGTTCCTGAGCAGTCTTCTGGGCTTCTTCTCCGCTTATACCTTCAATATCAAGTTCTACAAGCGGATTACCCACTTTTACGACTTCCCCGGGGGAACCGTACTTCATTGCCACAACACCATCTTTAGGGGATGGGATGTCTGTTACAACCTTGTCAGTTTCCATTTTAACGAGAGAATCACCGGATTTTATTTCCTGTCCTTTTTCGACGTACCATTCTATGATTTTTCCTTCTTCAAGACCTTCGCCTATATCCGGAAAGTTAAATATATACCTCATCATTCCTCCTAATAGTTCACTATCTTTTCAATGTTATACATAATCTTCTCAGGTGTCTGCATATAGAACTTTTCACCCTGAGGAAGAGGAATTATTGTGTCAAAACCTGCTACTCTGGTTGGAGGTGCTTCCAGGCTTAAGAATGCTTCTTCGTTTGCAATAGCCATAATCTCACTTGATACACCAAAGCTTTGAGGTCCTTCTGTAACAACTATGACTCTGCCTGTTTTTCGGATTGAGTCAGCTACAGTTTCTCTATCTATCGGATAGATTGAACGCAGATCGATAATCTCTACTGATATCCCTTTCTGTTTAGCCATAGCAGAAGCTTTCTGAATCTCGCGAATCATAGCTCCGTATCCGATTACTGTAATACTGTCACCCTTCTGAACAACACGAGCTTTACCAATCGGGATATTGTATTTATCTTCGGATACTTCCTGTTTGATAGCTCTGTATATTCTCTTTGGTTCCATGTAGATTACCGGATCATCTGTCTGAATTGCTTCTATCAGCAACCCTTTGGCATCATGCGGTGTAGATGGAATTACTACTTTTAATCCGGGGATATGACCGAACAAAGCTTCCATACTTTCGGAGTGGTGCTCAAGAGCATTAATACCACCTCCGTAAGGCATTCTGATTACCATTGGCACTTTATATTTACCGCGTGTTCTGTTGTGATATCTCGCAACATGGGATATAATCTGATTGAAAGCCGGATAGACAAAACCGGAGAACTGCATTTCCACCACCGGGCGAAGACCGCCAATTGCCATTCCGAGACCTGTTCCCACAATACCGCTTTCTGCGAGTGGAGAGTCAAAGACTCTTTCTTTTCCATACTGCTGCTGGAGATTTTCAGTTACACGGAATACACCGCCTTCTACTCCAACATCTTCTCCGAATACAACTACATTCGGATCTTCTTTCAGCATAATTTCCATGGCATTATTTACAGCCTGTACAATGTTCATCACTTTCATTTCTGTGCCTCCTTCCACTGCATAAACTGTTTGTGTTTCTGTTTCTGTTTCTTAAGTTCATCAGGCATTTCTACATACTGATACTCGAAGACATCATCAAAGTTATATTCTGTTCTTTCTGCTTCATCAAACTCGATGTTGATTTTCTTCTTGTATTCTTCGAGAAGCTTGTTTTCTTCTTCTTCTGAGTATAAACCTTTGGCTATCAGATATTTTTTTAATCTTTCAAGCGGATCAGTCTTTTCCCATTCTGCTTCTTCGTCTTTTGTTCTGTATCTGGTAGGATCATCTGAAGTTGTATGTGCTCCCTTACGGAATGTAACTGCTTCTATCAGGAATGGTCCGTTTCCTTCCATAACATGCTTACGCGCTTCCTGAAGGACATCATACATGGCGAAAATGTCATTCCCGTCAACTTTGATGCTTGGTACACCGGCAGCTACACCTTTAACCGCCAGATTCATGGCAGCGGTCTGCCTGGCAACCGGAACAGAAATAGCAAACTGGTTATTCTGGATAACAAAGACTACTGGAGCTTTCCATACTCCGGCAAAATTTATTGCTTCGTAGAAATCACCTTCCGATGTTCCGCCATCACCAACGTATGTGAATACAGCAGATTCTTCTTCCTTATGCTTCATGGCATAACCGATTCCGGCAGCGTGTAGAAGTTGTGAGGCTATTGGTACTGAAAGAGGTACAATTCTGTTTGCTTTTTCAAAGTAAACTCCCCATTCGTCACCACGATAGTACATGTACAATTCTTTTAATGTTGCACCTTTGGCAATATATGCTCCAAGTTCACGAAAAGCCGGCACAAGCCAGTCATCATGTTTGATTGTAAGACCGGATGCCACAGCAACAGCTTCCTGACCAAGACTTGGGGGATATGTGTACATTCTGCCCTGTCTCTGAAAGCTAACAGCCATCAGATCGGCAGTACGTGCGAATAACATTTTATTATATATATCTTTTAACTCTTCATCTTTAAACGGGCAGGTCCAGTTCTCAGCGACAACCTTTCCGTCATTATCAAGAACCTTATACATTTCGTTCTTGAGCGGATCAAAATCACGAATCATCTTTACCTCCTTGATCGTCATCTCTTTCTATCAAACTAACTAATTTCTCGAGAAAAAAAACTTTTTTTTAATTGTTGCAACTATCAAATAACTGTATAAATCAGATAAAGCCATGCTATCAAAGGTTTTTAGCGTGTATAAAAAAAAATTGTATCCCCCTGTAATTCATAAGATATTGCAGAACAGCATTTAGGATTCAGTGTTAGAAATTTGAAACATTTTCTTTTAGTTCAGAATACAAATTAATCTATGAGTTTCTATTGCCTCATTCGGAAGTATTATCCAAATTAGAGGTACAGGATTTAATATCTCAGAGTGGACAGGCTTCTGTCTAGTACTCACTTCTCTTCTTAAAACTCTTCTGCCATAAAAGCATTATGTACTCATAAAAAAAGTGAGTAATTTCAAAATTGTTGCGGTAACACTGATTTATGCTATTATATCTTCAACAGTTAAATAATAAGGATAACTAATGAAGCAAAAGATACTCGTAATTGTAAATATACTAATGTTTCTGATTTTCATTTCCACTGTTGTCAGTGCATTAATTTACAGATTCATCCCCAGCCCTCTTCAGGGAAGTGAGATTATGAGCAGCATCCACGGAATTTCAGGATTATCATTTTCCGGGCTTGCCTTAATCCATATAATACTGAACTGGACCTGGATAAAAGTTAAAATTCTTAGACAAACCAAGAGATCTTAAACCGATTAAATAGTTTTGAAGATGCGATTCACTATTCCCTAAACAGAATAAACTCATTTTTCTTGAGATATTCTGTATTAAGTGATTACATTGAACAAAACTCTGAATATTAAGGGAGTTAATATGAAAAAAATCATTATTGCCATTTCACTTCTTATCATTGCCCTATCTGTCTATGCTCATCCGGCATCCGATGTTAATGCTGAGTTTGACATGGAGACGAAAATCCTGACTGTTTCTTTTGAGCACAAAGTATCTAATGCCTCAAAACATTTTATATCTGAGGTAAAAGTTTATCGTAACGAAGAAGAAATCATCATTCAGAAGATTTCCATGCAGGAAACTGCCGAAGGTGGAAAAGTCCAGTATAAAATCCCTGATGCTGTTTCCGGAGATAAATTAAACATCTATACTGTCTGTAATAAATTCGGGAAAAAATCACTGGAATTGACGATATAAAGTTTACTGTCTAGGCTAAGTATAGTAAAAAACGCTGGAAACAGCGTTTTTTTATTTAGTAGAATAAATTGAGTTTGGGACTATAACTCCATTTCCACTCTCTCCATAAATTATCATCAGTATTATTATAATAGTCTACAATATTCGATCTATGTGGAATTGAATCAAAGTAATTCTTTGAAATATACCAATTTGTGAAGTATTGTAAGATTATATTTGATACAATAAGTTTCTGTATACTAGCGTCCTCTGATACAATTTGATCTATAAAGCCTTTCATTAGGGCTTTATCAGCCTTGAAATAACTTATTAAAACATTTATTGATTCATGTTGGGGTAAGACACTCATGAAAATAGGTTTTAATGTAACATTGGGATTTGAATAATCATTGATCATTCTATAAGTAAGATCGAACACGGGGTTAACTAAAGAGGTACCAACAATCTTATATTGTTTATCGAACTCAATATTAACAGTTTTCAATGTGTTAAATCTTTGGTTGTCAATATCAAATTTCATTTTTTCAAGAAGATCTCTTTTCTCATTCACTTCAATTTGCAACTCAGCAATATTGATTAAGTAATTCTGTTCAATTTTTTTAATTTGATCGTCATTAAGATGTTCAAAGTTATTAATAAAACTTAAGTTACCTTTATTCATTCTATCAATTATCAGATAGGAAAAATTCAACTTATGAGTTTTAAAGTATAGAAACCATGCAAGAGCTCTAAATGCAAAAAAAAATTCTTGCTCTTTATTTCCATCCTTATAATCTGAGTTCTCAATAGGAGTAAAAATTTCTAAATCATGCTTTTTACAAAAACCCGTAAAGGTTGAAGCCTGCTTTCTTCCAACCTCTCTTGGTTTTCTATTTAATTGTAAATCGTAATCTGCATGATTAAAAGTTAATATTGTGTCATTATTTTCAATTAATCTTGTTAGATATCTATTATTTTGGATTGAATGAGCTTTAATTATTGATTTCGAGCAATTACTGTCGTTTATGAAACACTCTTTAAACAAAGCCTCTTTCCTGATTTTCTTGAGTTCATTAAAATTGTAAAAATCAATCATCTTTCATCTGATCCCAGAAATCGCTATCTAATTTCTTAATTTTCAAAATCTTTTCAGTCTGCATTCCAAGATCATACTCATAAATGTATTTAGCTAATTTTCTTCCGTCTATAAGTACAACATGGATTGAGGAGTCCAGGCTTTCAACATATTCTATTGCTGTTGAAGAAAACTTAGATGTAGTAATGAACACTCCCTTGTTAGACTTAGCAGGAGCTAATGCTCCGACAAATTTCTGTATTTCATCTCTTCTTACTGAAATGTTCTCAGAATACCTTTTAGCCTGTAAATATATGCTTCCAAAACCAAGAACATCTTCTTTAATTATTCCATCAATACCTTTGTCATTCGTATAACTGGTAGTTGTACCTGAGTCCCTGATTCCTCCTCCATATCCCATTTTTTGCATTAAATTTACAACAAGGTTTGAGCCTACCCCATATTCTGTACCATGTCTAAGTTTAGTAAGTTCGAGTTATTCTGTTTGATTCCATTTTCATAAGTCAAGAGATATTCTTTGGGAGACATCATATTAAGAGAACTATGAGGTCTTTCGTTGTTATAACTTTCTCTCCATTCATTTATTACATTTCTTGCATGATTTAGATTTAGAAATTCCGATTGATTAAGACATTCATTTCTGAACTTACCATTTAAACTTTCCACAAAAGCATTTTTCTGTGGTTCTCCCGGAGGGATGAAGCACAGTTTTACATTATGTTTTAGTGAAAATTCAGACATTGCTTTGGATCTGAATTCAGGTCCATTGTCACAGACTATATTTTCCGGTAAATTACGATATTCTTTCAAATTACTTAGTTCTCTATTTAATCTGGATCCTGTAATTGAAGTATCAACAATTTGAAGTACAAGTTCTCTTGAAAAATCATCCATTATATTGAAAATCCTGAAAGGACGTCCCTTTACTGTTCTATCTCCTACAAAATCCATTGACCAACGTTGAGTTGGATACTCGGCAGGAGGTAATGATTCTGATCTATACAAGCGTTTCTTGCGTGGTCGTTTAGGTATTTGCAGATTGTTCTGTCTGTAAATACGTTCTATACGCTTATGGTTTACATTGCCCAGTTCTCTTCTTAATAGAACTGTTAATCTGGGCAAACCATAAGCGACATGCTTCAGAGCAAGCTCCTTCAGTTTAGATAAAATTACTCTGTCAGATGTCTTATCTACAGGTTTATATCTGAACGAACTCCTATGAAAATTTGTTATACGGCAAGATCGTCTTTCACTCATTCCCATCTCTTTAAACTCCCTGACAACTTCTTTACGTTGACAGGGCTTTAGAAGTTTTTTGACAGTACTATCTTTAATGCATCGACTTCAAGATCACGTTCTGCTAAAAGACGCTTTAACCTTCTGTTCTCATCTTCAAGAGACTTTAACCTTTTAGTATCAGTTACTTCCATTCCACCGTATTTGCTCTTCCACTTATAAAATGTCTGCTCGCAAATCTGGTGCTCTCGTATAAGATCTTTTACTTTTCTGCCAGCTTCATGCTCTTTGAGTACTCTTATTTTCTGTTCTTCTGTAAATCTTTTTCGCATCCTTTACTCCTTTGCAAATATTATAAATCATTGCTTTTATATGTCAAAGAATACTAAACTTCAGAATGGTTCAAGTTTAGGGGGAAAGGTCAGGTTCTCAAAATCTCTGGGAGTCTTAGATAGTATTGTCTTAATTATTTCATTGTAAATAATATCGGTAATTTTGTTGTAATGTTCATATAAAGATTCTTCAGGTGTTAACTCTTCATTATTTGGTGTATCAGTATTTTCCTCACTTACTTTGATTACTGGATTCCTTTTCTTTATCTCACTTTTTACAAAATCCTTTATGCCATCGGGATTACTGAGCATTTTGATACCGCTTTCAGTTATCTTGTTTAATCCTCTTTGAGGTTTCTCGGTTAATCCCGCCATATTCAAGTAACTTAAAGCCCATTGAATTCTATCCAAGAAGATAGGACCATTACCCGAGTCATACATGATATTTCTTGATTTGTCATCCAAATTGTATCTTTTAGCTAAAACCTCTTCTAAATCTCTGGCTTTAGAACTCTGTGTTTTTTTTAATTCATTTAAAATTGGTAAAAACATTTCGTCAAATCTCGGCAACCTCATATCTACTCCTATTACTGATTTATTAATCACTTATATGTTATTCATACAGAATTATTCTGTCAAGTATATTTATGCCCCAATGTCTGTATATTACTACCGTATTAAACTAAATTACCAACTACAGGCTTTTCTTATTTCTCCTCTTCAAAATTGACAGGAACCGAGAATGTATCGTATTGTTTGCTGCTATCAACCGGGTTCTCCTTATAAGCCGTGAAAATGATCTTAGGGAACGCTTTAGTAAAATCGGGATAAAGTGATCCTAATTTATCTGCCAGCAGTCGGGCTTCTGCTGTAAGGTTTTCCTTGTTGAACTCTATATTACTGATGTAGATTATCTGAGGCAGATAAGATTGATTTGTTTCGTAGGTTTCTATTCCGAGAACAACAATCCTTTTATCATTCACTACCCATAAATTGAATTCATGGATATATTCAGGTGTGATTACCAGTTCTTCATAAGCAGCCTGATAGTCCATGACCTTGTTGGTAATGGCAATATTACCATAGTTTCCTGTTTTAAACGCAAAAGCATAGGCAAATGCCGTAGGAATAGAGTAGTTTTTTTTCAGTCCCCACCCCATTGCTTTAGAAGCAAAGAATTCAGCGTTCTTTCCATCAAACTCAGATATGTTGAATACCATATTCAGGACTTTGTATGTGTTCTCCTCTTTACCAAGGTACATCGTCAGATATCTGCCTATATTGTTCTTTTTGAACTCAAACACAAGTATTGCCTGATGGGAAACATAGGGATGAAGATAAAATTCAAGATAATGTCCGGTATCAATAAAGGGGGTTCCACCGAAAGTACGTATATGTGTTGTCGGTACATCGTAGCATTCTGACAACTTTCCTTCCACAAAAGTCATCTTATGGTATGGCACAGCAACAGACTGAAAAGACTCTTTGTATTTCAGGAATTCAGCTTCAGGTGTTCCGGTTTGAAACATGGTATGCGACTTATCCCAAAACTGCTTCAGATTGCCTTTTGCAATCAGATCGATAGATATACCGGCAGGGATCAACAGTGAATCTCTTTCACTTCTACCTAAGTCATCCCAGTTAAACACTGAATGATTGATTTCTTTAGCTGATAGACTGTTAAACATAAGAATAGCTGAGAACAGGAATACTATAATTGTACTTGTATTCATTTGATACCTCGTTGAATTATTTCACACTTAAATCAATTGACTAATATGTTAAAAGTCAATAAAAAAAGCCTGCTGAAATATCAACAGGCGGTATAGTTTAAGAAAATTTTGTTATTTGTTAAGTTCTTCGTCGAGTTCCTTAAAACCTTGAGAAGCTTTAAACTGATTATAAAGAGCTTCTTCCTGTTTGATCTGGTTCATCATTTTTCTGTCTACTTCATCACGTGGTACAGCGAGTCTGACGAAAGTTACGTATCTTCCCTGTTCGTTTGTGAAAACTTGCTTTTTAACAACTTTTGATCCACGGAATTCGGCATTGGAAACAACCTTCACTACGTTTGATGTAAGAGCAGTTACCTGAGGATTATCAACCCCTGCTTCTTCCATAAAATCTTTAATCATACCTTTAACATGAACTTGAACATAGTTTGCAGCTTTCTGCTGAGCCATTGCATAAGCAGAATTATAAGAAGCATTCTGTGTCATTTTTGTCGCTGTTCCATAAACAAAAATATTCTCTTCATCACCTTCAACATCGTACCAGTCCGGTTGAAATACTTCTTTCATACCTGCAGGTTTCTTTGGTTTCGGATTACTTCCACAGCCCACAAGCACAAATGCCAGAAGACTGATAATCATTGCTATTTTAATAAATTTCATATAGCTCTCCTTTTAATGGAAATTCTTTTCTTTATGATTCTTAACGTACAATACCAATAAATGTTTCATCAATTCAGTCTTGTCAAGATAAAGTTAAGATGCAGGGCAGGAAAAGTATTTTCAATCAGCAATAATATCAAACCCCCATTGTTATCAAAACAGACTCTTACTCGATAGAATAGCCCTTAAGTTAAAAACATTGACAATTATATAATGTATTTACGATGTAGCATATAAAATTTTGGAGGATTTATGAGGAAATTATTTATCATTGTTTTTGCATCTGCACTAATGATTATTGGATGTGACGATAAATCAAGCAGCTCGATTACAAAAATCAGTGACAGTTCTAATGATTACGGGGCTTTGATTTTTACGGACACTTTTAACAGAAAAGGCATTATTGTAGGAAGTATTAATGAAACTAAGCCTATCAGTTCAGTTTCAGTTACAGTAAATGATTTTCCCATAGAAATGAATTATGAGGCTTCGTTTGCAGGTTATCTTGGAATGTTTTACGCCTTAGAGGGAGAAACTATTGATATTGCCGTAAGTATCAATGGAAAGGAAATGATTAACACCGATATTGAGTTGATTTATGATCTGGATGAATTTGAATGTACTGACAGTTTTCATTTAAATTCAACACTTCCATTTAGATGGGTCAGAGTCAATGATGTGAATCAACAGTATTTTGAGACGGAAAAAACATGGACAGTAATAGGTGCAGAAGCTTCTGAATATCAAAACAAATGCACTTTATTGAAGAAAGGTCAACGTACATACAAAAATAATATATCCTGGATGGGAAGTGGAGAGAATGAATACATATCCATTGATTTCACAATTCATTCTATGAACTATAAGAAGAAAAATGGATTAATTCTGGCTTCGTTTGAAGTGATGACAGTCAGCTTTAATAATTTTAGAGGTATAACTCAAAGTGAACACTCACAGGAATCCAGATTCACTAATTTCAAAAAAATAATTAATTTTATGGAGTAGATATGAAAAGCGTAGCTATTTTACTTTTCATAGCGGTACTAATGATTATTGGATGTGACCACAGAAATGGTGCAAGTCCAGGAGACAACGTGACCGGCTTAGATGATTTCCCTGAACTGAATATGGTTCTCATCACCGGAAATCCCGTAGCTGATTATTTTTACCATGTCTATGTATATAATCAGGAAAACTCCCTGAAATATTCAGATGTCAGTTTATTCTTGAATAATTCTCCCATAAATTTGACTTATGTTGAAGAAAATGACACATGGGAAGGTGATTTTAAATTTATCGATATTGATCCCGAAGTCATTGTCAATATCCTGGATACAGAGTGTTTTATAGATAATAAATCCGTATTGTTGAAGTTAGAAATTGTTAATGAGATCTGGTATTTTTATGGTCCCGGAGATTTTGATATTGCTAATGGAGCAACCTTTAACTGGGGTAGAACCGGAGATGTTCTTCAGCAATATGTTAAAGGTGAAAAATCATGGCTGGATGGAAATACTCCTAAGTATAACACTAAAAACAAATTAATCAAGGCTGAAAACAGATCGTTTGATATGCCGGGCAATTGGCTTGGACCTCCAAAGCCTTATAATGAGTACGCTTTTACTTTATCATGTATGAACTATGATAAACTTAACGGCTTCATGGCTGCTTCAAGTGAAATGAGCATAATTACTTATTCTCCCTACTACCGCACCATACAGAGCAAGAAGCTTAGTAGCTCCGAAGTTATGGAAGAATTCAAAAAGATACAGAATAGTCTCAAATAGCCTATTTGCAATAGATGATTCAGAAATTTAATTATCTGCTTTTAAAAACCTGATTTCCAATGGATAGATGCGATCTAATATAATTTCATCATGTGAAAAAACTCTGTCAGAGTAGATAACATTTGCTTCAGGCAGATTTTTTTTTATAAACTCTGCAAAGTTATCCGCTGAAGGCAGCTCTTTACCTGTTTCACAGGCATCCAGAAAAATTGTGGAAATTTCTGATACTCCCCTGATATTACTTAGCTCTACATCATCAGTATCAAATATATATTTTTCATAATCAGAAGAATCAATGTTATCAGCCTCTTCACTAAGAATTATTCCGCTTCTAAGACCATGACCCGCAATCCACAATAAGTTTATGCTATCCTTCTCATTGAGAATTCGATAAATTTCGTCCTCAGATTTTACAATTCTGACATAACAATCATATTCATGGCATATTTCTTTGAATAATCTGATACTGGCTTCGGTTTCAAACTCATCATTATAATCATATTCTGCGAACAGGATAACGGCATCGGGTTTTTCAGAATCCAACGGATTGATGATCTCATCTAAGCTCAATCCAAGCTGTTGGAAACGGTATACACTTCTGCCTGAGAAACCGGCTGCAAACAGAATTTGTGCGTAATCCGGTTTACCATCAGCTTCGCAATATCGGGTAAATTCTTCTTCATTAAAGTTGAAATAAGACATTTTGGCATAGGATTTAACATCAGGTATACGCTTAGACAGTATCCTCATATACTGGTAAGCTGAAGGACTGATTTTTAGTTTTCGGCACACTTTAAGCACCTTATAGACGTTTTTATAGGTGAATCCATTAACAACAAACTCTGTGAATGATTTCTCATCAAAGAGAAAATCTTCATTACTCTTTATTTTCAGTATTTTTTTTAATCGACGATGCGATCTCTCTTTGATCAGAATTCTGGTAATTTCTGTTCCGGTGAAATCTGTTTTTTCACCACGTATGTTTCTGAATTTAGCTATTTGTTTCGGTTTCACCTTGTTGAAGATCAGTTTTGCAATATTGTTTCCTGAGAACAGGTATTCTCCCGAATAATTCCGGAATTCTGCCAGTGCTTTAGAGCTGTGATAAGTTCCACCTGATCTGCGAATTTCCCTGATATCAGATTTTGAGAATCTTCCGGGATATTCTATCGTGAGTTTTTGCATCTCAACATGTTCCGGTTTGGTTATCATGCAGGAAGTAAGTATAATTAAAGTTGTTAACAGGAGATAGGAAGATATGCTTTTCATAATGAAAAAGGGGAGGATTTTTGATTATCCTCCCCATATTATATTTATTTAAGTAAGATCATTTTGTTAATGAACTTTTCTTTGCCAATTACAGTTTTGTAGAAATAAACACCGGATGCGGCTGATTTATTCTTGCTGTCTTTTCCGTACCAGGTAACTGAATGCTGACCCGAAGAATATACATCTTTCTCTATTGTTTTAACAAGTTCTCCCTTGATGTTATATACTTTTACTTCAACCGGAGTATTGTCATTCTTCACTGAGAATTCGATTTTTGTTTCAGGATTGAACGGATTCGGATAGTTACCAATCACACTGTTTGAAAATCTTGAAACATCATTATCATCATTATCAACCATAATTGTTGTACCTATCAGATTCAAGTAATATACTGAATGCAACGGGTCATTGCTTTCTATATCAAGTTGAGCGTAGAATTCTCCTTCTGATTCAGGAGTATACTGTACTTTGACAATAATTGAGTCGCGATAATCAACAGAGAATTGCAGAGAATCTATAGAATTATCAGAATCATCAAGAAGAGTAAATCCTGCATAATCACATGTTGCAAATCCTGTTAATGCAGCCAGTCCACGGTTATACATGATAATTTCCTCAACCACAGGTGTATTCAGTTCAGGCTGCACAAGTGTTACAGTTCTGGAATCAATGTCCATAGATGATACTCTGCCTTCTGCAAAAGCAGGGAAAGTAATATTATCAACCCAGGCACAGTCACTACCGGAAGCAGTATATGCATCTTTCACATATTCCCATTTAAATGTCTTAAAACCACTTTCCACATCAAATATAGATTCACTCCATGGGATTTCTCCATCCCATCTGGCAATCTCATTGCCATCAATATAGAATATTAATTTATCATAATCATTATCCGGATCTTCTTCACAAGATACTTTTTTAAAGAAACTGATCTGTCCGGAATTAAGGATATTCAGGGTTACCGAAACTGAAGTTGTCTGACTGTCTGTTATTGGTCCTGACTTCATTGAGTAGCTTCCCTGATAAAATGTTGACTGATCGATTATCCAATCCTGTGATCCCCCATGAAGCCAATTAAGTGAGCTGAAATCACCTTCTTCGAATCCTGCTATAGGTTGATCAACTGTAATTACAAAGCTTTCGGATGAGATAACAGTATTGTTCTGATAACATACAAGGTATTGTTCAGACATGTATCCTGCTGGAGTGTCAGCATCAGTTGAGATTTCAAAAGTAAGGGTTGTGTTGCTTCCTGATGCAAGTTCCTGAATCTGAGTTTCCTGAGAATTAACAGTAATATTAGGTTCATTGTTTTCCAGTACTACTTCTATATCTTCTGCTGAAACCCCACCGGTATTTTCTATTACAACTGAAATGTTTTCCGTTGAACCGGCATGTATGAGATTATCGGAACTTTCAATTGTAATAGATGAAATTTCTATATTCTCTTTATAGACTGTGTATGTTCTGCTGGATGTCCAAGTTGAGTTAGATCCTGTAAGCGTGAAATTCAGAGTAAATGTATCTTCATTATCGAAATCTCTTGATGCTCTGATTCTAATATTCTCAGATAGAGTAATTGTTTCATCGCTGTTTATAGTACCGATATTACTTATAGTTCCGTTTAAAATCTGTATTGCAAGATTATCGCATGTTACTGCTACAGACTGCATATTATCACTGTCTGAACCAACATTCTTAAGTTCAACCTCAATATCAAAAGTTTCACCTGCTGCAATTATGTTGTCACCATTATCTGATACTTCAGCACTTATAACTGATACATATGGTCCTGTTGGAGGAATAACTTCAACAGTTCCTCTATGGATATAATTATTTGGACTTGTAACATATATATCAAGAGTTACAGGTTCATCAAAACCACCGGTTAAATCAAGATCAGCCATTCCTGAGCCATCAGTTCTTACGCTTGTAATAACTTCATCACCGTTCATAAGGACAACATCAGATAATCCGGTTGGAACAAATATTGTGAGTGATTCATCATCCATGTTAATGCTTGAACTATATATAGGAGCATCAGTTCCCGGAAGGTCTGTCCAGACATATACTGAAGGATCACCGGAAATAGTCAATTCATTGAAACACCAGCGCATTCCTGAGTCTGAATATGCTTGTGAGGCAGATTCAATTCTGGCGTCATTCAAAGCACCGCCAACAGTATGGATTCCTTCTCGTAAAAAAGCATCGAAGAACTGACGATCGTAATACTGAGACGCACCGTCTGTTGATCCGGGTGCATACCATCCGTAACGTGAGTTTCCAACATAGATTGCACAACCATTGGCAATACTGGTAAACTTTTCGGAAATCGCATCATTATCATCAAAAGCACTGCTGTAACAGCCTTGAGAGAATAATATAAAATAACTGTGACTGATCCCGTTTGCTGTAAGCTGGTTATCAGTAACAGAGCCGTTATAAAACTTCATGTTGTATGTTGTAGTGGAGTGTCCAAGGTGATTAACAAGATTTACTCCGCTGTTAAGTGCGTTTCTAATTGTTGTTTCACCCCAATACTGATTTCTTTCATATAAGGTTGACACGTTGAAATCATTATCAAACCCACCGGTGTAATACCCATTATAGGAACCGCTGGTAACTATTTCATCTTTGTAGTCCCCACCCCATGTCTGAGGATTATTGTTAAGGCTTTCACCAACAGTAAGAGCATTAAGCAGGTCATTTATAACGGGAGCTGAATGATATTTTATCTGCTTGTTAACGGCATTGCTGAGTTCAGTAGGGCTGTCAACTGTCAGTCTTCCTATTTCTACTTCCGGCATAAAGTCTGATTCTTCCGGTTCTCCCCATTTATTATCATTATCTTTGTTGAAGTCAGGTCCGTTTCCTGTCCCTACACTATCCAGAGCTGAGTAGTAATAATCTGCAGGGATATTGTAGTCTGTGGATTCACCTGTCGAACCGTAAAAACCTCTGTGAGGTACTGAACTTACATCACCAATCAGAATAACATATCGTGTATCGTGATTGCGATAATAATCATTTACACAATTTCTGATTTTCTCCTGATTATCCACACCCTGGTATTCAGAGTAAATATCTTCAACATATTTTATGATCGGACTATATCCCTGGGATACTTTGAAGTCATATAAATCCTGAAGACCGGAAGCTCCGTAAAAACTGTAAGAAGTTACTATCAGATATGTATGTATCTCTGTACGTTCATTAAGAACAACAGGATACCTGTCTGCTGCATCGGGATTGTCCACTGCAGTTTTGATATAATTTTTACCATCATATTTGTACATTTTTGAAAAAGCACCTGCAGACTCTCCGTCTTCTATCAGATCGATTTCAATATTGAGTTCAGAGCTGAAAAATACTGAACCTGTTCCCGGCTCATATCTAACAGGGTAAAGGTTTGTGATAAACACTGAAAAACCTTTGTAATACTGTGTTGAGTATGTAGTATGCATTTTTTCAGGATAGATTTTATCAGAACCGTAGACTTCTGCATTCGGTTCATCAAACTTAAACACCTCATCTGAACCAATTCTATATTGTCGTTGTGATGGATAAATCTTTACATTTTCCAGCAATAATTCTGTTTCCGGAGAGATAACTCTTATTGCTTCTGCTTTTGTTCCCGGAGGAAGCAGAATTTGTACCGGTAATACCGGAAGTTGAGGATGCCCGGGATTTGTCAGATATCTGGAGTTATCAAGAGATACTTTAGTGTATCCATCTTTACTTTTAAACGTTGGAGCATCAAAATGATAGCTCATGCTAACTGTTTCTGCTGCAATCAGTGTAACAAAAATACACATGATTACGAAAATCATTGTTTTTTTCATTTATCCTTCCTCGTTGGTTTTCATACTTAACTATTTATAACAATATTGATTCCAATATTGGTGACCAATCAATAAATCATGTAAGTCTTTGTCAAATAAAAAGATTACATTATCTGTCATACAATTACATATTTGTTAGTATTGTTTAATATTAATAGCATTGCATACTTTGTGTACAGTACTTTACAATCTCCTTTGACAAGTTAAGTTTTTTACATTTAACTCAATTGATCGACTAACTAAGCCATAAAGGAGCACATTTTTCATTAGAGAATATTCTTGACTGGAATGTATCGAATAGTGATATTTTCGTAACTGGAGGTTTATATGCATACTAATGATTCAGAAATAATAAGACTATCTCAGGCAACCATGAAATTTGCAGAAGAAGCAATGAGAAGGTTCAATTTGGATACGCTGGATCCTGAGAACCTGGTAGAATTTCTGATGAACCCCTCCAATATAGCATTAGCAGCAATAAATCATGGTGAAGTTACCGGATTTCTGTATGGATATATCCTGCCAAGACCCGACACAAAGAAACCAATGCTGTTCCTCTATTCAATAGATGTCTGCGAATCGCACAGAAAAAAAGGAATAGGTAAGCAGCTTGTTAACTCTTTTCTTGAAGCAGGTAAAGAATTAAATATGCTGAAAGCCTTTGTTGTTACTGAGGTTGATAACATTGCTGCAATAAATCTTTACGAATCTTGTGGTGGAAGGGGATTACGTAAAAATGACCTTTTATACTCATGGAACTGATTATTTTTGAAAAAGGGCTGCAGACAGAGTCAACAGCCCGGTTATGTCTATTCTACACTAGTTAAACATAGTATCTATAAAGGATTCCCAGTTAGCAAACTCTCTGATATGAGCAACTGCTGTATCACTCATCTTTTTGAGTTCTCCGTTATCTGATTTATTAATCATTTCTTCCATTTTGGTCTGCCATACATCTGAATCGGACTCCTTGATGATATATCCTGTTTCATTGTTGATAATAACTTCTTTAGGACCGCCAACATTACTGACCAGAGCAGGTAATCCGCATGCCTGAGCTTCTAAAAGAGACATTCCGAACGTGTCTGTTTCACTTGGGAACAGAAATAAGTCTGAGCCTGAGTAATAGTCTATCAGATAGTCTCTTTCAACTCTACCGGTATAAATAATTCTATCATGGCAGAATGTTTTCTCGTATTCTTCTTTATCAGGACCATCTCCAACTATAAACATATATATATCACTGTATTTTTCCGCAAGTTCTTCGAATGCTTTCAGAATCACATCAAGAGATTTATCTTTGGAAACTCTTCCGGTATAAATGAAGTAGAATCCAGGTTTAACATTATATTTGTTCTGCAGGAATATATCTGAATGCTTCCTTGGATAGAAAGTGTTGAAATCCAAACCTCTTGGGAATAAATCCATTTTAGTTCTATCCAGACCGCAGTCTTCGAGAACATCCATATACGCAATTGAAGGAACACGAATAAAATCCAGATTCCTGTAAAACCAAAGACAATAGTTTTCAATCAGTGTTGCCAGATTTTCATCAGGATACATTGCATACGCCTGATTTCTGAAATCTGTATGATAAACTCCGGTAACTGGTATATTGAAGAGCTTTCCTGCCAGCAGAGCGATAAGCCCTACAGGACCGGGAGTAGAAACGATTATGTTGTCCGGCTTAAACTCATAAATCTTCTTTATTGCCTTCAAAGATGATGGGATATTTATTGAAATTGTTGAATAATAAGGCAGGCTGAACTTGTGAATAGTTTCAAGCTGCATCAGATGATCCGACTCACCAACTGCTGATTCGGAGTGAACTATTTTTGCATTTATATCGTAGTCTTTCACTTTATCAAGCACTTTCAAGATTGTAACTGCAACACCATTCAAATCTGTTATAGTATCAGTAAACCAGAGTGTTCTCTTTTTCCTTTTCTTTCTGTCAATATTAAATCTTTCCTGAGCTTCCTTGATAATGTTTCTGTTTTTAAACATTACATGAATACTGCTGAAGAAAGGTAATGACAGGAAAACACTCGGGAATATAGAAGAGATATTCTTGATAAGCTTAAGAATATTACCGTTCATCAAATCTTTTTCAAGAGACTGGAACACTGTTTTAAAGAAGGAATCAGCAATATCAGCTATTCTGTTGAATGTTATCTGCAGTCTGATATCAGTTGTCTGAGTTCTGTCTTTCTGGAGTTCTGCTACCAGATCAGTTACTCTCTGTTTGAACTCCTCATCGGCGTTCTTATTTGAATCATTTTTGAGCTTCTGAAGCTTTAATCTGTTGGTAATACTCATTTTCTTTTTATCGAATATGAAGTCTGTCAACTGAGCCAGCATTGATTTGGATATATTTTTACTTTTTGTTTTGTAGTGATCTATCCCAATTTTATAGATTGCAAATACCAGAGAATAGAAATCATTATGACGACCGTTTCCGGTAGTCTTTTTTGCTTTTATCTGGCTAAGCACTTCATCAATCGTTTGTGCTTCGCAATAAGTCCAGGTCTGCCCCAGAAACAACCCTGCATGGTCGTCTGATCCACCGGTATGCCCTTTAATCCATGGAGTTTTCCCAAAAGGCTCTATATTATGTTTCTTCTGCAGTTCCCTGATTTTACTTTTATTAAGAGCTGAGATTATTTCCAGCCAGGACTCATTATTAAAATCGTTCCTTCCGCCATTGATAACTTCAAAGACATCAAACAGTAATATAAGCTTTTCCAGATGGTCAGTTGTTAATTTTCCGTTAACTGAGTATGTTGCATGTGCCACAGAGTATGCAAGATCCTGTTCTTTGATATAATCCCTTAAGTGATAGATGTTAGTTCTTTTTTTCTGGATTTCATAAAATTGCGCTTCGTTAATGCCGTAAATCAGAATATGGATTTTACAGCTGTCTTCCGGAAAATATGATGTCGCTTCTACACCGACAATTACTTCTTCCGGGTACTTAGCTTTCAGAATCAAAGCACCTTCAATTTTGTTGTGATCAGTTATAGTAATAAAGTCCATACCACGGCTTTTCTGTTCCCTGTAAATATATTCAGGGTCAGTATAAGATTCTCCTGCACCAAGTCTCTGCAGGAACCATTCTGAAGGGTGTTCAGAATATTTAGAATGAACATGCAAATCAATCTTCGCCATTCTACCTCCTCAATTAATACATAAAATTAGTATTCGGGATTTTCTGTTTATTATAAGCTAATTGTTTAGAAATGGTTAAAACACGCCGGACAATCAACATAAACTACATAAGTGCACCTCATAATTCAACTGTATCCATCTGAATATACTTATGACGTTTAAATTCATTATTTCAAATATTTATTCTTCGGAAAGTTTACAAGTTGACATCTACTCATTTTTCAACATCTTTTGGCTGTCAAAGGAGGAAGTATGAAAATACTAGTGACATTACTATTTATTACCTGTATGTTTTCAGCACTATTCGGAAGTATTGGTATACCGAATAACAAACTGAATATAATCAAAAACTACAGACTGAAGAACTGGGATATCTCGAAATTTGATCTGGATTTATCTGCAGCCGGTGATTTAACCGATAGCAATGTAGACACCAAAAACTTACAGCTCAACCTTGATCCTTACTATGAAAGGTTAATTGAGTCAGACAAAAGAACTTTCACATTCAATAATGATTTTTCCACAAATTATGATCTGTCAAAATACGAAACAGGCTCTGTTGAATCTAATGGAAACCGGATTAGTTTCTCAGATGACATGTATACCTCCTGGAGAATGTATTTTTCAGACTTATTCAGCATCAAAACATCTGCGTTGATATCAGCTGTTTATACAAATGATCGTAGTGATGATAAAGATGAAATAAACGGTGACAGCAATGAGTTATATGAAAGTACAAGACTACAGGGCACTGTTTTTCTGGGTTTTGGTATTGGCAGAATATACAATGTAACGCCTGTAATTCGGGCTTTGAGAATCAATGAAAGAATGAAGGAAATGGGCAAGCAGGAATTAAGCAGCGAAGAAATAGAAGATGTTGCTTTTCTGATTTCCAGAGAAGATGACTATGATTTTTATTTTCAGCGACCTGATAAATTTTTCTGGAGAGATATCTCCGGAAAAACTCATGGGAAGTTAGATAACATGACTGTTCTTGAATACGAGTACATGAAAGAATCTATGCTTGAGAATATTGGTCACAGATATGAAGGGATTGCTTTTGATGCAGGACTTTCATTATACAGATATACTAAAAGGGATTACGAGCGTTCTGATTCATTATTCAGCAATGATAGAACAGAAAACTTTCGCTTTGGACCAAGTATAAACTTCGATTATTATAACAACCTGACAACTTCTTTGCAGATAGGTTTTACCTACAGTGCAGATATGGGTTTTGATACAATGACCGATGATGAACTGAATGAGTACTTCACTAACTATATCGGGGCTGAAGTCTTATACAACATAACAGACAGATTATTGTTTACAAATAATATAAATTATACTTTCACGCAGTACTCAGACAAGATATTTGATATTGATTTATTTGAGAATGATGACAGTGATAACTCAAACTTATATGTCAGCTCAAATCTGAACTATATGATTTTGGATAAAGTAGACTTGTTTGCAGGGCTTTATCTTCAGAACAGAAATGACATTCAATCCTCAACATTCAGAACCGGGATCAATACAGGTGTCAGAGTTTATCTTTTTGACAGAATATACAGGGGGAAATAATGCGAAGAATAATATTTTTAATCATAATAGTGATACTTGCATCAAATCTCCTTTCAGAATCTACCGGTATACCTGACAGTAAGTTTGAATTGATGAAGAACTACAGATTAGGCAGCTGGGGATATAAATCCTGTGATTTAGATTTTGATCTGAACGGCAGAATTGATAATACAAGTTTTCAAAGAAACTCTGTTGATTTTGGTTTTGATCCGTATTTCGATTTTTATATGGAAAATGATAATATCACGATGAAATTTGATAATAATAATACCTATACATTCGGCTACAATTATTCAGATCATAGAGCAGAGCAGTTCAGCAATAGTATTAGTACATCAAACGTAGTGACCTTAAAATACTATTATCAGCCAAATCTGTTTGTTAATATGGGTACAAAAGCAGCAATATACTATAGGAGTTCGAAATCATACACTGAAGGGCTGAGTGATAATCTCAGGGAAACCTTTAATCCCAGAGCAACAAGTAATTTTGGTTTTGGTTTCGGAAGATTATATGATATTTATCCAATGATCAGAGCATTAAGGATGAATGAACGAGTTAATTCATTGGGAAAAGGCATTAATCTGACAAATACTGAGGTTGCAGATGTAGCCCATGCTATTGCTCAATCCGGTTCAGTAGTTTTTATGAGACCTGAATTACCTTATTGGTCACATATTGCAAGCTCTGCAAACGGTAAGCTGGATAATCTGAGTATGTTTGATTATGAGTATGTGAAAGATGCTCTTCTGGAAAACATTTTTAACAGATATCAAGGATATGATGTATCTTTCAATCTAAATGTTACCAGAAATTATCAAAAAAGATATTCTGAAAATCCTCTACCGGCAACATACACCAGGGATCAGACAGACCTTGCTCCTGAAATTTATTTCAGATGGTATAACAACTTTTCAACTTCATTCATGGCTGGATTTGAACAGGAATTTTCATACCGATTTAATGATTATGATGATCAGAATAACTATGAGTTGTTTAATACACAGTCAACCCTGTTGTTTTCTTATAATATCAATGACAGGTTATTATTGGCTAATACAACTATATTCAGCTATAATAAAAGCTATCTGGATAAGACTTTCGGTAAGTATGAAGAACATACCGTTTCTAATAAGTCCAGTTTTACTTATCAGATTATTGATCAATTATATTACTATGTCGACTTAAATATCAGTAATTACAATACTAACAAATTAAAATATTCAGATAGATTCAATACCGGGATCTACACAGGACTGAGCTTCAATCTGTTCAGAAAGATGAACTGATCAAGAGGAAACTTTCTATCAAGAGGCTATCGGATACCCCGGTGGCCTTTTATTATTTATTGTAATTAAATTGGTACACAGAACACATTAACTAACACACTAAATCCTTAAATGGTGTGCCATTCTATGAGTTTTACTTGACAGCAGAAAATTTATATTTTTTATGTTTTTCATGAGAAAAAATGCTTTTATATACATATCATTATTGCTGATCATCTTAAGCGGTTGTACTTATTCTGTTTATATGAATGCTTATCCGCATTTGAAAACCGTTAAAGTTGAGGACTTCAGTAATGATTCAAAAGAGTTCGGGATTGAAGAAAACCTTACAAGTATTCTGGTAGAGGATTTTGAGAATAACAATCAGCTTGAACTGGTATCGGTCAGTCCTGATGTATCAGTGCAGGGAACTATCCTTGATTACAAAAAGGAAGTACTGACATTTACTGAAAGCGATAATGTGGAAGAGTACAAGGTTACAATCCTGTTCAGTCTTAAAGTTATTGATAACGTTAAAGATAAGGTTATCTGGGATGGTAAATCAGTTATAATATCCAAAAACTATGCTAATCAGGTTTCCGATGAAGATTCCGGAATAATCATGACTTCTGAGGAAGAAACTCAGACAGCTATCTTCAACGAGCTATACGATGAAATAATGAAAAACACATTTGAAAAGTGGTAAAAATGAGAATAAATAAATTTCTCTCGCAATGTAATCTGGGTTCCAGACGTCAAGTGGAAGAGCTGATTACACAGGGAAAGATCAGAGTTAACGGAAAAATCTGCAAGGATCTTTCTACTGATATTGACACTGAAATTGATGAAGTATATTATGATAATAAAGAACTCAGCCTGATAGAAGATAAAATCTATATCATGATGAATAAACCTAAAGGTTATCTGGTTACATCCAATGATGAATATGACAGAAAGACTGTCTTTGATCTGATACCGGAATTCAAGAACAGGCTGTTTTACATTGGAAGACTGGATTTTCAATCTGAAGGTCTGCTCCTTCTCACAAATGACGGTGAGTTCTCCAACAAAGTTATGCAGCCAAAGTATAAGCTTCCCAAAACCTACAAAGTTACAATCAGCGGAAGTATTAACAAGGAACAGATTGAAGTTCTCAGAAACGGTATAAAAATAGACGGAGTGATGACCAAGAAATGCAAAGTTTTTCTGAAAAGCAAAGGTACAAATTCGTCAGTTTTGAGAATTGTTCTGTATGAAGGAAAGAAACGTCAGATTAGAAGAATGATAAAACATATTGGTTTCAGTGTTACAGAGTTGAAAAGACTGCAAATTGGTAACCTGAAGCTTGGTAAGCTGCCTGCGGGTATGTGGCGCTTTCTGAAACCGAATGAGATTCTGGATCTGAAAAGAAGTTTCAGAGTCAGCAGTAAACCGGACAGTAAACAAAAGAAATAAGATATAATACAACTGCTGTGCAGTGAATAAGAGGAAAATATGAGATTTGGATTAATTGGATTACAGAACTCGGGGAAAACAACGATTTTTAATGCTCTCACAAACTCAGAAGCAGAAACAAACCCGTATCCATCAATGAAAGCAGAACCAAATATATCTGTGATAGATGTAATAGATGAAAGAATAAACGTACTGACAGAAATGTACAACCCTAAGAAAACAATATTTGCTCAGATTGAGTACATAGACTTTGTAGGGCTTAGTGAAGATGCTGCCAGCAGTGGAGCTTTTTCAGGAAATGCAATGTCTGAGATAAAACGTACAGACGCACTGGGTATTGTTCTCAGAAACTTTAACGATGAAGTTATCAGCAGTACACTTGGCGAACCTTCTCCGGTTAAAGATGCAGAAAACCTGATTTCGGAACTGATTCTTTCTGATCTGATTATCGCTGAGAAACGTCTGGAAAAAATTGAACTAGGATATAAAAGAGGAATCAAGACTGCAGCAGTACAGGTAGAGGAAAAGATACTCAAAAGAATTATTGAAAAGCTAAATGAGAATATCCCTGTTCTTAAAGCCGAACTGACAGACGAAGAACAGAAGATAATCCGTGGGTTCCAGTTTCTGACAGATAAACCAATCCTGCTGATCCTTAACTCTGATGAAAACAATTTTGGTGAAAACGCAGAAGTTATGGCAGAGCTGGCACAGATTGATAAAGTTATTGAATTCTGCGGTAAGTTCGAGATGGATCTTAACTCTCTCTCAGAAGAAGATGCAGAAATGTTTATGGAAGATATGGGAATTACAGAGTCTGCCAGAAACCGTCTTACAACAGAGTCATACTCATTACTGGGATACATCAGTTTCTTTACTGTGGGTAGTGACGAGGTGAGAGCCTGGACAATCACCAATGGTGACAATGCTGTTGAAGCTGCCGGTAAAATCCACTCAGACCTTGCCAGAGGATTCATCAGAGCGGAATGTTTCAATTATGCTAATCTCGTAGAACATGGATCGGAGAAAGTTCTCAAAGAAAAAGGTTTATTCCAGTTAGAAGGAAAAGAATATATTGTGAAGGACGGAGATATTCTGTCCATAAGATTTAACGTATAAACGGGTATAAAATATGGCTGCCAGAAAAAAGGCTAAAGCAAAAAAGAAAGGAGAAATCGGTTTCTCCTATTATGTATGGAATATTATTCTGTTATTGTTCTCTCTGCTCTCATTTGTAGCATTAATGCCTTCAGGTGTTACTATTGCAGCAGATTACAGCCTACTCAGCGACTCAGGAGTATCAATCTGGGATGTTATTACATTAAGGTTCCCTGATCTCGTTAATCCTATAGGACCTTACGGAGTCGTAACTGCTACGTTTTTCTCTTTTCTTGTTGGCAAACCCCTGGCTATAGCCATTCTTCTGTGCCTGGCTTCTCTAAGTCTCGTACATATGTTTTTCAGGGAATCCGGTATTACCCCCAAAGTATGGGCAGCTCTGCTGTTATCCTGTTTTGTAAACCATATTCTACTGACTATAGATGCTTATGAACTCTTGTACAATGCAAAAATAACCGGGATGTTTTTGTCTTTCAATCTGAAGATATTCAAGACGATTGGCTCTAACATTATTGCCGGAGTACTCAGTTTCCTGATGATAATGGTTATTTTCGGAGCAAAAGCAGTTATAGACTTCATCAAGTTTGTTTTTGCCTCTATAGGACAGGGACTGATGACATTATTCAGATCTGCTTCAGAATCCGGTAAAAAAGATAAGAAGAAACCTGAGAAGACTAAGAAAGAAAAGGACATTGAGTCTGACGAAGAAATTATTGATACATACCTCATAGAAGATCATACCGACGAAGAACCTGAATATGATGCTCTGCCGGAGCAAATTGATCCGATAATTACTGATCACTCCGAACCAGTACAGGCAGCAGAGAAAAAGATCAGGAAAGTTGCTGTTAAGCCTGTTGTTAAGAAAGGTAACTCCGAGGAGTACGAAATTCCCGATATCGAGACATTTTTGGAAAGTCAGCCATCCATAACAACCATGAACAGGCAGCAGCTTAAGGATGAAATAGCCCAGACAAGTAATACCCTTAAAGAAAAGCTTCTGGAGTTCGGTGTCGAAGCACACGTAATAAATGTGAATATTGGGCCGATTATTACTCAATATGAAGTTAAACCTGCACCGGGAGTAAAAGTCAGTAGATTTTCTGCACTGGCAGATGATCTGGCTCTGGCGATTAAAGCCAAGAATATCAGAATTCAGGCACCAATTCCGGGAAGAGGTCTGATTGGTATTGAAGTTCCGAATAAAGATAAAGATATTATTTATTTAAAGGATATCCTTCTTTCACAGGCAATGGAAAAGGACAATAATACGCTGTCGATTGGTCTGGGAAAAGATATTTCAGGAAATCCTGTTGTGGCTAATCTGGCAAAAATGCCTCACCTTCTCATAGCAGGAGCAACGGGAGCCGGAAAGAGTGTATGTATTAACACAATTATCAACTCACTTTTACTGAGGACAAAACCGGAAGATGTACGCCTTGTGATGATTGATCCGAAAAGAATTGAGCTTTCCGGTTATGAAGGAATACCGCACCTTATACAGAATGTTGTTACTGATCCTGATGATGCTCTGATCGCTCTAAACTGGGCTGTTGCAGAAATGGAAAGACGTTATCAGCTTCTGCAGAAGTATAAAGTTCGTGATATTAAAACCTATAATAAGAAAATAAAAGCTATAAATAAAAAAGAAGAAGAAGAACATGGTGATGATCCTGAATATATCCCAGTAGATGATCACCACCTTCCATATATCGTAATTGTTGTGGATGAGTTTGCCGACCTGATTATGACTGCAGGTAAAGAAATAGAAATGCCGATTGCCAGACTAGCTCAGATGGCTCGGGCTATAGGTATTCACCTGCTGCTTGCAACTCAGAGACCTTCCAGTAAAGTCATTACCGGTATTATTAAAGCAAACTTCCCAGCCAGAATCGCATTTCAGGTGTCCTCAAAAGTGGACTCCCGGGTTATCCTGGATGAAAACGGTGCTGAACGCCTGCTGGGACGCGGTGATATGCTGTTCCTGCCGCCGGGTAAAGCTACTCCTCAACGTATTCACGGTGCATATATGTCAGATGACGAAATTGAGAATGTCGTGGAATACCTGAAGCAGCAGCCTCATCCTGATTATCAGATTGAGATTATTCAGGAAGAACAGAAAGATCTGGGCGATTTCGATTACGATGATGAATTGTTCCCACAGGCTGCCAGAGCAATTGTTTCTGCCGGAACTGCATCAGTTTCAATGCTGCAGAGACATTTTAAAGTCGGTTATGCCAGAGCAGGAAGACTGATTGATCTGCTTGAGCAGGCGGGAGTAGTAGGTCCGCATGTAGGAAGTAAATCTCGTGAAGTACTGGCAACAGAGGAGGATCTTGATAAGTATGGATGGTAGAAAACTATTATTAATAATACTGCTTTTAACAGCAGGAATGTTGTTTGCAGAGGATGTGAACAATGTATTGGATAAAGTAGAAAATAAATACAATTCAGTTAAAACATTCAGATCGGATTTCACTCAGGAAAACTACTGGGAAGAAATAGATATTGAGAAAACATCAGCCGGAGTTATGACCTATAACGATGAAAAACTGCTTCTAAATTATTCCGACCCTGAAGGTGAACTGCTTTTTGTTAAATCGGACTCAGTGTTTATCTATATTCCGTCAGCTCAACAATACATTGAGAAGGCAATTGATACTGAACTGGAAACATTCAGGCCGTATTCTGTAGTTCAACACTATTCAGGTAAAAGCTCTCGGGAACTCACGGAGACTACTGACACTCATTACATCATTGAACTGAAACCGGAAGATGACAGTATTGTTCTGATTACAGCAAAGATTAACAAAAAGACATATCTGATAGACGAGATTACATATAAAGATACGGAGAATAACTTTGTAACCTACAAGTTTGAAAACATAAAAACTAACATAAAGATCTCTGATAAGGATTTTCAATTCAATAAACCAGAGATTCAACAATAAAGAGGAGACATTATGATAGCATTAATCATGGCTGGAGGATCCGGTACAAGATTCTGGCCTTTAAGCAGAAGATCTCACCCGAAACAATACCTTAATATTACATCAGATAGAAGTATGATTCAGATGACAGCAGACCGTCTTCTGGAAAAGATTCCTATCGAAAAAATATATGTTGTTACTTCAGCAGACCAGGCACCTATAGTACAGGAACATCTTCCTGATATGCCTGCCGGAAATATAATCATCGAACCTTTTGGCAGAAACACTGCACCATGTATTGCACTTTCAGCGCAATACCTCAAGAACTTCTGCGATGCAGATGAGGAGATGTTTGTGCTCCCTGCTGACCATGTTATCACTCAGGTAGATGAGTTTAACCGGTATCTGAGTTATGCATCGGAATTCACAGCAAAAGAAAGCCATGTTACTTTTGGTATTAAGCCGACTTATCCTGCAACAGGCTATGGATATATTGAAGCTTCAGAAAATCTGAACGAACATGCCATGAAAGTATCTCAGTTTAAGGAAAAGCCTGATCTCGCCACGGCAGAGGGTTTTATTGAACAAGGTAATTACTTCTGGAACAGTGGAATGTTTGTCTGGAAGATCTCCACAATACTTGATTCTTTCAAAAATTATTTACCAAAAGTAAGTGAACTTCTTGACGAAATTCAGAAATTATGGGATAAAGACGGATACTCAGCAGAAATTTCATCATTCTATGATTCCATGCCTAAAATACCTATTGATATTGGTATTATGGAGCAAGTAGACAACAGAGTAGTAATCCCTGTAGACTATGACTGGAGTGATGTGGGAGGCTGGAAAGCTCTTTACGAGATTTCCGATAAAGACGATAACCTCAATGTTCTGAAATGTGATGCCACTGTTATTGACAGTAAAAGCAATTATGTAAAATCCACAAAGCATGTTGCTTTGATAGGCGTGCAAAACCTGGTTGTTGTTGAGACTCCTGATGCAATTCTGATTTCTGATATTGATAAGTCTGAGGAAGTAAAAGCAGTTGTGAATACACTAAAAGAAACCAACGAAAAACTAATATAGGAGGGACTATGAAAGCCCTGAGAATTATTTTAATTATTCTTATTGTTGCTGCAGCAGGATTTGCAGTGTATAACTTCGTATTTAAGCAAACCGCAAAGGGTGAAATGAAGGTTAACGAATCATCAGTGAAATTACTTGATGATAAAACAAAAATCGTAGCAGAGATCGATCCTACTCTGATCTCTACAATTTTAGGTACAGTTTTTTCATCTATTGATGGTGCACCGGACATTAAAATCAGTAATCTGGCTGCTCTTGGTATTGATGATACTAAACACATTCTGTTAGGTTCAAGCCAGGGACAGATTGATTTCCAAAAAGCACAGGCCGGTGAGTTTGATGCAAGTGTTGAACTTGTTATCCCACTGAAAGACAGCAATAAGTTTGAAGGTTTTATTACTCCGCTCACTGCAGATATGGCAAAAAATAAGCTTATGAAATGTACTGTACTTGAGCAGAAAATGCTTAAGGTTGCCTGGGATGCAACTGACCTCCTGGTTGTTGTATCTAATAACGTATCTGCTTCAGATATCGACAACAAGTTCAACAGAACAGGTAAAATGCTTGATAATAAGAATTTTGTAGAATATCTTGTTAAAGGTAAAGATGCAGGTTTCTGGGGAATCACTAGAGCTGATGATTACAAAACTCTGATTGATGAACTTAAAAAACGCCCGGAAGTTGCAGGTGTAATGAATTTCGAAATTTTCGATGGTCTTGTTGAAAAAATGGCTGGTGCAGAAATGTATTCTCACACTATGGTTAATTTCGAAAAAGGTAAAGTTGTTGCAAGATCAGATGCATATTATAATGCCAGCGCAAAGAGAACAATATACGGCTTCCTCAAAAGTATCAACAAAACTATTGATACAGATATGATAGAAAGACTACCAAGTGACGGTCTCATGGTAACAATGTTTGCATTTGATCTGGATGCTCTCTTAACACAGATTCTTGACTTTGTAAAAACTGACGAGCAGCTTGCAGCTCAAATAGCTCAAGGTGAAGCAATGCTTTCTTCCATGGGTATAGGTATAGACAAAGTTTTAGCTCTCTTTGAAGGAAACTTCGCTATCACTCTTGGCAACAATATCAGTAACCCTTCAGTATCTGCTTTAGTTAAAATTAAAGACAAAAGTATACTGGAAAATGAACTTATCAAAGCTCAAATTGCTAATCTTAAAACTTCCAGAGGTACTTATGCAATCGGTTACGGTGAAATTGCAATAACAGATAACTATATAGGATACAGCAATAACCCTAAAACTGTTGCAGATATGGCAAATAACGAGAAATTTGAAAGCTCAAAATCCGGTTACTACAAACAAGCTGCTAATGGCAAAAGCTCTTACTTCTATTTCTCTTTCGAAGGAATTCCTGAAGTAATTGATCTGGCTACAGCCTTCACTAAGTTAGAGCAGGATGAAACTGATTTATTATATGGAATCAGAAATGGAATCGATAAATTTGATTTTGTTGAAGGTCAGTCTACAATGGATCA
Organism: Cloacimonadales bacterium (SeqCode); assembly: GCA_942492065.1. Classification (GTDB taxonomy): domain Bacteria; phylum Cloacimonadota; class Cloacimonadia; order Cloacimonadales; family JAIOQZ01. The sequence goes on from CALODV010000013.1 coordinate 869,525, forward strand.
TTCTGAATCCACACTTCAGTTTAAAAACAAAGATGCTGACTCCAGAGAAGAGTTATTCAGCATTATGACTCCAGTGATTAAACTTGTTGCAAAAGCTATTAATGAGAATTAAACTAAACAATATAAAACCACAATTTAAAGTATCCGAAACCTCTGAAATATGGGGTTCGGATACTGTTTTTATTTCCGGACAATACTATAGAGTGACTGCCGGATCCGGTAAAGGTAAATCAACCTTCATCCACTATATCTACGGCTACAGAACAGATTACACCGGAAGCTTGGAAATCGACACAAGAGATATAAAAACATTTAACACTAATGAGCTTGCCGGACTCAGAGAGAAGGATTTCTCCATTGTCTTCCAGGATTTAAAGCTTATTAACCACCTGACTGTCATGGAGAACATTCAACTGAACACATCCGAAAAAGCGTCTCAGATTGATGAATACCTGAGAATACTTGATATTCCGGAATATAAGGATAAGCCTGTAAAACAGCTTTCATGGGGACAGAAACAGAGAACTGCTATCATCAGAGCTATATGTAAACCTTTTACAATGCTGCTGCTGGATGAACCGTTCAGTCATATTGATGATGAGAATGCCGGAAAAGCTGCCTTACTGATCATGGAAAAAGTGAAATCAAATAATGCCGGACTGATTATAACCTCACTCGGCAGCGAAAACCACTTTCGTGAGAACCTGACAAATTACGTTTTATGAGTAAATCAAAACTTCTTAAAAAAACATGCAAAACGGATAGACCGGATCTAAAACTGATTGTATCTTCAATTGGTCTTGTTCTGGGAGTATTACTCTGTTCTCTAACCATATATTTCGCGTTACAGTTCTTTTCTCCGGTTTCCGGAATGGATTCACAGAAAGACTATCTGATACTTTCCAAAACTGTTAAGCCAGGCATATCTGATACTAAACTGAGATTCTCACAGGAAGAGCTGGATGAATTAAAAGCGATAGAAGGTATTGAGGATGTGTCAGGATTTTTGAGTAATCATTTCAGTGCTTCAGCATCAACGAACTTTCTGTTCAGGCACTCAAATTATCACTCAGAGATTTTTCTGGAAGCGGTACCGGACCAGTTCCTCGACTTCGATATTAAAAACTTTGTCTGGAATGAGAACTCGGAAACAGTACCTTTAATCATTTCTGCTGACTTTCTGGCATTGTACAACTTTGGATTTGCCCCATCTCGAGGATTACCGCGAATTACTCCGGAAGTAGTTAACACAATACCTCTTAATCTGTACGTTTCAGGCAGATCAGGCTCTAAAGAGTTTAAAGCCAGAGTAGATGGAGTATCTCAGAGAATAAGCACAATACTGGTACCATATGAGTTTCTGGAGAGTATGAATAAAAAGTATGGCGATAGTACAAAAGCTTTCAGGAAACTGATTGTTAAATCCGAAAAGGACAACGAAAAGCTTCTGGAATATATCAGCAGGAACAACCTGAAAATACTTAATTCAAACTCGTTTAATTACAGATACAGAAGAACTCTCATACTGGCTTTATATATTCTTGCCGGAGCAGGGCTGCTGTTTGTAGTGCTTTCTTTTCTGGTATTTTATACAAATTCATTTCTCAAGATTCTCAGTTCAAAACAGGAAATTGAAGTATTGTATTTACTGGGAAATACTGCTAAACAAGTTTCGGGGATTTTTATCCAAGACTTTTCCAGGGGTATAATGGGCCTGATTTTAGTCATTCTGGCAGCTCAGACAATCATTGTTTCTGCTCTGAATTCCATGCTTGGAAATTCAGGTTTTACTACTTCTAACACTAATGTTTTTGTATCACTTTTGTTCTCACTCGTGATATTATCAGTTATTTGGTTGACAAATGTACTTATTATCCGTAAGTATTGCAAAAGCCTTTACCGATAGTGGATAAGTATGGAGAAAGATATTAAAGATATTATTATACCTGAGAAAAGCATAGAGCTCATCGGGAGTTACAACGACTACTTTGAGCTTTTAAACGAATTCATAGAATACGCAGAAGGACTGCTGTCTGATATAAATGATGCAATTCGTGAATCAGACCATCATATCATCAGAGTGATGAGTCACAGCATAAAAGGCTCCTCAGCCAATCTATCTTTACCATCTCTTCAGGAAGCTGCTCATAAACTGGAAACTGCCAGTAAAAGCCATAACAGTACTGACTATAAAGAGAAATACTCTGATCTGAATCAGCAATTCAAGATACTTAAATCCACCCTGAAAGAGAATTATCCACGCCATTTTTTACTGCTTTAATTACTTCTAAACAATATCGTTCTGTTTTAAGGTCTATCAGAATCTCACGCCATTTTTTACTGCTTTAATAATATCTAAACAACATATGAATTAATTCGGATTCAATCAACTTAATTTACTTACATATTTAACTTTGCAAGCTCTCTGAGCCTGTCGATGGATAGACCTGTATATCGATGGGTTTGGCTGCCTCCCTCGGTTCCACTCACAGACTGTGTCAAAACGCAAGTTACCTTATAGGTAATAGTATATCGCAGATTTTCCCGATTATTCGGGACTTAATCAGCTTAACATACTGATAAAGTTAGAGTTGTAAGCTCCCTGACAGACTGTGTAAAAACGTAATTTTTGTCGTTTCTTTTGTTCAAGTATATCCCCTTCGACTCCGCTCAGGGAGTTTTTAAGTCTTAGCATATCAATTAGTTAAGTTGGTTGAGTGGAGTCGAAACCTGCGACGCAAGTTACGGAAAATCTTACGTTTTTACACACACTATGAGCGGAGTCGAAGGGGGATTGGTTTTGAGAGAATAAAGTGATAGATTTACTTTATACACACACTGTAACATACGCAAGGGTATTTTGAATAAGCCAACCGTCCGGTTATCTCTACGCGATGTTGGAACAGCAGAGATTTTTTAGATGTAGAGGCGTTGCACGCAACGTCTAATATATTCCCAAACCGTATAAGTTCCTCCTTTTCGAATGAAAATAAAGGAGGTTAAATAGATTTGAAAGAATCTTTGAAGCGAACTAAAGTCATTAAAGACTTTATTTGTAACAACTCAAGTCCGGGCTGGGAGATGTTAACAGAATAGGCAGCACTATTCAATCTACAGTTTTTCAGACTCCTCATTATTTTCATCATCCATAAATGAAAAGATTGGCTTCCTGTCATTCTTGATTCTGAAGACCTGCTTATCATCAGTTTTAACAAATCCGAACTTCTTTTTGAATTTAACTTTCTTACCATTCAGAACTTTACAGCAGAAATCCTGCAGATATTTATTATCATACTGACTGTCTGCCATATAACCTTTATGCATCATACCAATATCAGACAGATCAATGTAGATGGCATTTTGAGAAAGTCTGTACTTACCGTTGAAAATGGATTCCAGTTTCTGCCCCAGCCGAATTTTACTGTTAAAAGCCTTGGCTGAACTCTGCAGAACAGGATCGAATTTATTGAATGTAATATATATTTTATCACTCTCTGAAATTGCATCCACCCAGACATAATGATCTTCCGTATCAACATCAGGTGAATTAATCAGAATCGACGAAAAAATACCTTCATAAGCATCTCTGTCAGTAGCCTCAATACAGGCCTTCAGCACATATCCACCCATACTGTGAGTCAGAAGTACAGGATTAATATCCTTATAGACTTGCGGGTTCTTCTCCTTAAACTCTTTCAGGTACTTGAAGATTTTCTCCAGGTCTCTCCCTGCCAGTATAGCCTGTTTTTCCGGATACACAAAATTCTCGTCCCAGCTCGGCCAGTGAAACACAATCACTTTGGCTGCATAATCCTTTTCCAGCAGGGGAAGTCTTTTATAAACAGCCTTCTGAGGATGCACTCCATGTCCATGAACGAAGATTATCAGATTATTATATTGAGAGCTGTCAGCAATTAATTTTACCATACTGTCCAGTACTGACGGAAACTCCTCAATACTGTACTCTGTTCCACCTTTGGTAAAGAGAGAATTCTGAGCGCTTAAACTTGCAATAACCAATAAAACTACAATAATTATAATATACTTTTTCATTTAGACACCTTTGCTGTTAATAACGTTTGGTGTAAAGGTATTGTTTCATAATATTGATTTTATGAGGATAAAGTTAAGAGTTGATACACAAAAAAACTACCGACATAGCCGGCAGTCTGAATCAGGTCTTTTGTGTTTATATATTGCTTTTGTATGGTTTTAAACTTTCAGAGTAGATGTTTCTTATGATATCATTGTTTGATTCTACAGGAGCCATACTAAGAAGTAAATCGAGTGATGGTATTTCGTTTGTCAGATTCACTATGTAAATTACTCTCCTGAAACTGAGTTTTTATAAACTTTATTACTCTATCAGCTTCACCCAAATTATACTTGAACTCCATCCGAGAACTGAAAGCCTGAGCTTTTTCATGTACAAATTGCTGTGTCAGTAGCAGTTTTTTCAAAATATCATCAGGATCAATCGAAGGATAAAGCTCCAGAAAAGCAGTATATTCTACACCTGGCAGATAATTTTTCAGCCACTTTCCGCATTTGCCGGTGTTAACTTGCCAGTTATGTTTAAAGCCAATTTCCCAGTTTAAAACCTTCTTAACACACTCAATCAAAATATTATCAAACATGTATTTAGCGTACGTAATTTCATTTCGGAGCAGTCCTTTCGTGATATAAGACTGGATCCACCAGAATTCATTCATCAGCTCTGTGAATTCTTTTTGGGTAGGTTTAACAATATAATAGGTTGATTCATCAGGAACATGCGGATCGTTTATCTGATTGTCTCTATCAAACAGAACTCTGGTAAGAGAGTCTGCGGCAATAGTTTCTTCAAGAAACTTCAGATCGTAGAAGTTAAGATCAATTCTCAGTCCACTCTTATATTGAGTCATCACAATGTATGATCCGTTTTCGAAATTATTCTGTTGAGTAATGACAGGATCTCCAAATCTGCTTATCCAGGACAAATCTAATTTGAAGTCATGCTCAGCCGGATCCTCAACAAAAAAAATTAAATCATAGTCCTGAAACTTGTCTACAGGTGCATTGGGATTGACTCGAGAGCCATTCATGACCACAACTTTTACAGCAGGTATTGATTCTGCAAAGCCTAGTATATCATTTATAACCATAACTTAAAGACTTTCTCCCCTATCCTCAATCTCCTTAGCAAATTGATTGATCTTTGGCTGTAAAAAGAATATCCCAATCGGGAAAAGTAATATCATAAACAGATTGAACAGAAATTCCTCAGTTTGTACTTCTCTTTTCAGTTCATACATCTTCAGCGATCTGGCAGCGAAGAACATATTATAAGCTGATAACGCAGTAACAACAGCATGGAACGGAACAACACCAACAAAAAATGCTGTCGACATAGGATGAGCAGCCGACATCAGAAATCCACAAACAAAAGTAAAAGAGTAAGCAAAACTGAATATCATGGAAAACTTGAAGAATGTTGAACTCTTTTGTAAATCTTCCGGTAAATGCCTGTTCAGTGTAAAACCAATATTCCATGTCCAGAAGAAATGCATTATATAAGGGATGCTTATCCCTGCAAAATATATGGTAAGCAGTCTAAGGAACATCGTTTTATCAATACTGGATTTAAAAAACATCACAACAAGAACTGAGCTGTAGATTGTTGTTGCAATAAGACTGCCGGCAACGATTATCAGAAATATCTGCCAGGCTTTAAGTTTCATGAGGAATTTCAATTTGCCCTCCAATTATAATGTTAAATTACATGGATTTCGGTGAATCCAGGAACATTGATTTTGTCTCTGAAATATCTAATTCAGGAAGATGTTCCTCCACAATAGCAAAAGTTTCTACTATAAGAGAATACAGATCATCAAGAATATCTTTGCCCGGATTGGACATTATTTTCAAAATCCTGCTGTAAAGGTTTTCCGGTTTAATTTTAAAAGCATCAGTTACATTCCTGATCTTGCGGAAATCTCCGGGTATGTACATTCTGTTAACTCCAAGGAGGACACCGATAACTCGTTTAATCAATATACTTTTCACATCTGTTGTCCAGATGATATTATCTTCTTTCTGAAACCTGTATTTAAGCTCATTAAAAGATCCGAACCGCATGAATTTTTCTACAGTTTTAACAGCCAGTTCTTCCGGATAATCTGCCAAACGCTCCTTTACGCTGTTAATATAACCTTCACCAAATAATGGAATAACAGTTTTGAAACCGTCAGCAACCAAATGATATAGAGGTTCCATTGACTTGTTTTCGATGATCTCATGAATTACTGCTTCATAGAAATCCGGTTTGGCATGAGAAAGCTGTACTTCAGTACCATTTACGTGATAGAGTTCCAGACAACCATGCTCCGACTTGTTCATGAAAGTTCTGTCTATTCCCTTGTTATGCTCAAAGGCTTTGTCAAGCATTTCATCTGAAGGTATTTTGTCCCAGATCATTATCGTGTCGATATCAGAAAACTCGGTTGCCTGTCCTTTACTTATTGACGCACCAATTGCTATAGCCTTAAGCCCGTCGAAAGTTGTGTAGATTTCGGTCACCTGCTTTGCGAGATTCAGTAGTTCTTTGGATGTGTTTTTCATTAGATTCTCCTTTGCGCTCAATAAATTGAGCTATTATTTGATCCAACTCTGTTTTAACAGTTCAGGAAAATCTTTGTCCACATTTTTCTCATTTTGAGATGTTTATCATTCTGACATTGACAAGTATACAAGCAAAATCCAAATATTTACTTTAGTAAAGGAGGAGATATGAAAAAGAGCATATTATTTCTTTTATGCATAATTTCTTTAAACATTTATGGTTATATGGGAACATATATTTCTACAAGAAAGATTTACAATAAGTTCTGTACTGACAGTAAAGCTGCCGGTTTAGTCGGTATCCAAAATTTTAACAAGCCATCAGGATCAACGTTATTTAAGAATCCTGCAGGGTTGGCATTAGTCAAGATGGGACAAATGGGAGTTGATTTTAACTTTGAAAGTGCTGCTGTGAAATCGGAGGATCCTTATACTGAAAATTTTGAATTTAATCCATCCTATGAGTTTGGAGCAGTATATGGGCTTTTTCCTGTATCAGTTTCAGGAAGAGAATTCAGTCTCGGAGTAGGTTACAGCAACCTGTTTCATACAATGTATGATGTGGAAAATTTTCCCAATTCAACTGTAGAGCAGAGTGGGGGTATCAACTTTCTTACATATGGAACAGGATACAGATATAGAAATTTTTTTGGTGGATTCAGTTATCATATGACATGCAAATCAGAGGTTGAAACTGAAGAAAAATTATACAATATTGAATACTATTTTAATGATAAGTTCAAATACAAATACGAAGGTGATTTTTTTTCCATAGGAGCCGGATATATATTTAAGAACTTCATTTTATCACTCTATTATAAATCTGAGCTAACAATAGATGTAAGTCTAATGCAAGCAAATATTAATGTTGTTTCTTACATTTCTGAATACCATTACCCGGAGTTTATTGCTGCGGGTCTTCAATATAAGAATAAAAATTTCTCATATCTTGCGGAAATTGAATATCATGATATTTCAGAAATCACAAATTTTTCACAAAATACTGAAGATTCAGATTATATATTTGAATCTCAAAGAATTACTCCTTTTCATGAAAAAAATTCAAACTTGAGTTACAGAATTGGGGTTGAATACTCTAACAGGTTTACATACCGGTTTGGTATTGCCATGAATAATCTGGCAGCTAAAGACTATTGGTACTATAAAGATAACAGGGATTCAAACTATGAATACGTTTACAGCGGAGGATTAACTATACCATATAAAAAACTTCTGGAACTTGATTTTGCTTTTCAACTCAGTGACAATACAGACGTTGCTGAAGGAACATTATGGTTTTTCAATGTTTACGGCGGAGTAAAAATTCATCTGCATGATGTTTTTAAAATTGCAATATGATGTTTGTGTCGTTAAGTACAGTCTTCCACATCTTCTATTATCCCTGGTATGGAAATCCTGAGTACGATGGAGAGTACAGGCAGTGGAATCATAGAATCCTGCCGCACTGGTCAGATAAAACCTGGGACGATGCTGGAAGTTATTCCGGAGGAGATGATATTGGGGCAAACTTCTACCCACAGTTAGGCTGCTATAGCTCAAATGATCCGGAAATTATTGACAGGCACATGCAGATGATCAGCAGCACTGGAACAGGAGTAGTAGTTGTTTCCTGGTGGGGAGAAGGCAGTTTTGAAGACAGGACAATACCGCTACTCCTTGAGTCAGCAATAAAATACAACCTCAGAGTATCTTTTCATATAGAACCGTTTTACTCGAATGCAGAAGAGTTCCGAAAATGTCTGGGATACTTGCAGAAATATATGGGGCATCCGGCAATATTCAAACTGAATGGTAAACCTTTGCACTATGTTTATGACTCTTTCAAGCTTGAACCTGAAGAATGGGAAAGAATTCTTTCGATTGACGGAGACCTTACAGTCAGAGATTCCAAGCTTGATGCTGTATTTATTGGACTTTGGGTGGAAGAAGAAGATGGAATCAAGCTGTCAGCATCTCATTTCGATGGATTTTACACTTATTTTGCATCTGAAGGTTTTGTTTACGGAAGCAGTACAGAGAACTGGGGAAGAATGGCAGAATTTGCTCAGAAACATGACATGCTGTTTGTACCGTGTATCGGACCCGGCTATTCCGATACACGTATAAGACCATGGAATGCAGAGAATTATAAATCCAGAGACAATGGGAGATATTACAAAGATATGTTCAGAGCAGCGACAGTGTTAAGCCCGGACTTCATTGGTATTACGTCTTTTAATGAATGGCATGAGGGTACACAGATTGAGCCGGCTCTTTCTTTATCAATCTCAGATTTTTTATATGAAGATTATGGCGTGGGTAATCCATCTGATTATTATCTAAAGATAACAAAAAAGTTAATTATTAAGCAGATATCAAAAAGTTAAGCTATAAGCGAAATACCTGATTTTATTTTAAATGAAAAAGCTTTGACAATTCGACTTCACAACAAAAATATTGATTCGCTGTATAAAAGTTGGACGCTATAAGGAACAAATTGATAACAAATCATTTCAGAAAATATATTAATTAAATAAAAAAATAACATTCGGAGGTTTCCATGAAGGTTTTAGTCCGTAAGGAAGAACTTTGCATAGGATGTGGAAAATGCGAAGAAAAATGCTCCACAACCTGGTTCAAAGAAAACAACAAAGCTAAATCCCGTATTCAGGTTACTAAATCAGAAGACAAAAATTCTCTTAATGCATGTACTCAATGTGGCGAATGTATGGGAGTCTGTCCTGTAGAAGCCCTTACAAGAGATGCAAGAGGAATTATCAGACTTAACGAAAAAACATGTGTTGGCTGTCTTTCATGTGTTGGTTATTGTCCTACCCTTTCAATGTTCATTGCTGACGGCGTTGAAAAACCCTTCAAGTGTATTGCATGCGGTTTATGTGTTAAAGAATGCCCTACAGGTGCTTTATCCATTGAAGAACAACCAGATCCAATCGAAAAAGTATTTTACAGGAGGCATCAGTGAATATTTACCAAAATCCTTATGATGCAGAAAAAATTAAAGAAGCTCATGTATTATTAAAAGAGTTCAAATATGAAGTAAAAGAACTTAATAAAGGATATACTGACAGAACTTTATACGTTAATGTCGGTGACAACACAATTAAAGCAAAAGACCTTGATCCGGTTATCAAAGAGAAATTCACCGGTGGTAGAGGATTTGATATAAAATTATTATGGGATGCTGTTAATCCTGATACAAAATGGGATTCTCCGGAAAACGAAATCGTTATTTCTGCAGGTCCTATGGGTGGTATCACTCAGTATCCGGGAACAGGTAAATCAATTGTTATGGGTATCTCCCCTACAACAGGACTTCCTGTAGACAGTAATGTTGGTGGATACTTTGGTCCTTACCTTAAATTCTCCGGCTGGGATGCAATCGAAGTTCAGGGTATTGCAGAAAAACCTGTTATCGTATTTGTAGATGGAGACGAAGGTCTCGTTCAGATTTACGAAGCACCTGAAGAAGACTGGAACAGTCACCTTATCTCTGAGCAAGTTATTGATATGTTTGCATCAGATGAGTTTGCAAAGAAAAATATCTGTACTGTTTCTGCAGGTGATGCTGCTAAAAACTCTCTGTACGGATGTCTTAACTTCTCATTCTACGACAGAAGACGCCAGGTTGCCAGACTGAAACAAGCAGGTCGTGGCGGACTCGGAAGCGTATTCCGTAACAAAAACGTTAAAGCTCTTGTTTGTAAGTTCAGTTACTTACATCCAGATTCAAATAAAACCGCTGACCTTGATACTATCAAGAAAGTAAGTGCAAAATATCACAGAGAAATGTATGAACTTGATGATGATCAATGTGATATGAGACACGTTGGTACCGCTCACCTTGTAGAGATTATGGATGATTACGATCTTCTTCCAACTCATAACTACAAGTTCGGTAGACACCCAAGAACCGGTAGAATCGCTTCTCACGTTTGGCGTGAAATGTTTACACAAGGTATTCCTGACGGCTGCTGGTACGGATGTACAATGCAGTGCGCTAAGTGTGTAGACCGTTTTATGCTGAGAACAGGACCTTACAAAGGCGATATCGTTTCTGTAGACGGACCTGAGTATGAAACTGCTGCTGCATTCGGAGCAAACATGGGTGTATTCGACCCTCACTTTGTTGTTGAATGTAACTTCTACTGTGATACTTACGGTATTGATACAATTTCCTTCGGTACTGCTATGGCATTCGTAATGGAATGTTATGAAAACGGCATAATCAATCAGGAAATTACAGGTGGCATGGACCTTTCATTCGGTAAAGGTGAGGAAGCTATGGAAGTTCTGCACCAGATGGCACGCGGAGAAGGCTTTGGTCTCATCGCAGGTCTTGGTATTAAGAGAATGAAACAGCTTTTCGTAGAAAACTACGGTGCAGACAAACAATTCCTCGATGATATCGGAATGGAATGTAAAGGTATGGAGTACTCCGAGTATATGACAAAAGAATCACTTGCGATGCAGGGTGGTTACGGTCTTGCTCTTAAAGGTGCTCAGCACGATGAAGCATGGCTTATCTTTATGGATATGGTTAACAATCAGATTCCTACATTTGAAGACAAAGCTGAAGCTCTTCACTACTTCCCGATGTTCAGAACCTGGTTCGGTCTTATGGGACTTTGTAAGCTTCCCTGGAATGATGTTGAGCCTGCAGATAATGCTGAAACAGATGAACCGGCTAAAGTTCCTGAACACGTTCAGAACTATGTTGACATCTTTAATGCCGTTACAGGTCAGAACGTCACTAAAGAAGGCTTAATTGCACAATCTGAAAGAGTATATAACTTCCAGAGAGTATTCAACCTCAGAATGGGTGGCGGAACTCGTGAAGGTGACAGAATTCCTTACAGATCTGTAGGACCTGTTACAAACGAAGAATACCTTTCTCGTCAGGAAAGATACGACAAACAATTAGTTGAGAAATGGAACTGGGATATCACCGGTAAATCAACTGATGAAAAACGTCTGTACCTCAGACAAATGCGTGAAAACGATTATCAAAAGCTTTGTGACGCTGTTTATAAACGTCGCGGCTGGGATAACAATGGTGTTCCTAAAATAGAAAAAATGAAAGAACTCGGAATGGACTTACCTGAAGTTCTCGAAGTTCTCGAAGCATACTATAACTAAAATCTTAGTTACATAGAAGGAGAAAGGACGGTGAAAGCCGTCCTTTTTTTATTTCATTCTGTTTTCAACTGCTATTATCACATCATCATGAATATTGGATGTTCTTGCTAATATCACATCTAAATAATCGGTCCCTATTCTTTGTCTTAATTCAATGATCGCATTAATCAAAGTAATATAGTCATTGTCTTCTACAACTTTGGGTAATACAAGTTTTCTGACAGTTTGTTTGGATAAAGTCTTATAACGCTTCAAGTCTAATAGTAATGTATCAATAAAAGAAATCAGCTTTTGATCCAGTTCATTTCTTCTTTGCCTTAACAGAGATTTCAAGCTGTTTATTGCTCTATTTTCAATAGACATCGAACTCGAACCTGATCTATATTGCGGTTTGAAAGTTTTAGCTTTCTCATAACATGTCCAAAAAGTATCACTCAAGCTTTGCCTTTTTGTGTTAAATTCACACTCTACATATTTGTGAATATCCTGAAAATTCATTTCATCCAACTCTGAATCACCTTTGCAATCAGAAATTTTCAGACAGAATAGAGCTAGACCTTTCCGCCTGAAAACAATTGTATTGTTCGAATCAAAAGGCTTTGATGTCTTTGTTCTGTTTGGTAACTCATTTATTTTATTTATTATACCCGGATAATTATTACAGATATTTTCATACGCATTTCTGATTATGGTATCAATACTCAATTCATCTTCTTTTTCAGGATTAGTATTCATTTTTTTAAATAAACCGCTTGCAGTAGGTTCTTCATCAGGATTAAATATTTTTGAGTCTTCTCCCAATGCATTATGAATTAAAAACATTTTATGTTCAGCTATTTGCCTTGTTTTGACTTCATCTGCTCCTTTTTCAGTTGGAAAAATGTTACTTATATGCAGCTCATCAAATACTTTGAGACCAATCCTGTTAATACGTCCCAAACGTTGAATAACCCTTGTTGGGTTCCATGGGATATCATAATTAATAATCATCCCTGCTCTATTCAAGTTGAATCCTTCTGACAGTTTATCACTGGTTATCAAAACGTCATAGTCATTTACTTGTTTCTTATTCATAGCATTGAAGTTTTCATTAAGCTCTTCTGCAAACTTGCTATTAACAGCTCCACTGCAAGTTAAAACTCTATTTTGAAGATTCTTCACAAAATATTCTTTCAAATGTTCAACAGTATCAGTGTATTCAGAAAAAATGATAACTTTTCTGACAGGTTTCTTTTCAACAATAAGAGTTTCTCTGATGATTGACAGGACTTTTTCTCTTTTCGGATCATTAGCAACTAAATCTAATTCTTCTATCTTCTTCTTAACTTTTTTGAATAACTCAATATCACTTTCTATGTCCTCAATAAACTTATCTTCATAATCTAAGTCTTTGATATAGTATACTTTCGTATGCTTAGGAGAAATTTTGGTGCGAGAGTTTTTCTTAAATTGTTCAAGTATATTCTTAATATCTTTTGGTATAAAGTCAGGTTCATTCTCACTGCTATTGTAAATTGATTCAATTAAAGCTCTGTCTAAAAAATAAAAACCGGATTCCTTAATGAAAGACAGGACAAATTCATGTGTTTTTAAAAATCTTTCGATACTTTTACTAAATGCACCGAATGAACTTTCGAATCTTTTAACAAGTAATCTTCGCATGAAGTCAAACAAGTTTTTCTGCTGCTGTTTTACCTGTTCTCCATTTTCGCCCTTCTTCTTCTTATCAGCTTTCTCATACAAGTGAGGACGATAAATAGCACCTGTAAACAAACCATCTTCTCCGAAATAGTCATTGATAATTTTATCATAGAATACAGATTGCTTTGGTGATAATTCATAGAAAATTTCTTTTGGATCTGTAAGTTTAGAGAGAGTAGTCACTTCCTTCTTATACTGGAAATCCTCTTTCAAATCTATACGATTACGTCTAATCACAATTGGAGAAATTATTGCTTTTATATCTGTTGCCATCCGCTTAACGTCTTTTTTAACAAGACTTAAATCTATAGGTGGTTTCAAACCATATAACTTAATATATAAGCTTTTTGCCTTATCTCGATTATCCTTTTTCTTTGAGTTATGATTCTTCATAATATATGATATAATCTTAAACCGATAATTATATGAGTTAAATCTACCCTCAATATCAGATTCAATAGTAATTGCTGACTTCCCCGGGACTATAAACAGCTTTAGCATTGAAAAAATATCTCCCGGCGAGTTGTTGAAAGGAGTAGCGGTTAATAATATCACTTTCTTAGATCTACATATATTAGCTAACGACTCATACGCTTCTGTATCCTGATTTCTGAATCTATGAGCTTCATCGATTATAACAACTTCATAGCCCCTGTCATCTTTAACTAGTGATTCAGCAAGTTCCTCCATTTTACCAGTGCTTTCAATATCCCAGTCAAATAACTCAAACTTATTGATATACTCCCACCATCCCGAGTTCTCATATTTATCTCCAATAAGTCCGGGTGGACAAATTATTAATCCCCTTTTGTGCAATTGATGAGCAACTAAAGATGCAATTACTGATTTTCCCAAACCAACAACATCGGCAATAATTACACCATTATAAGTGTCAATTGTGGTTATTGCCTGATTTACAGCGTCCACTTGATAAGAATATTCTTTGAACCCGGCTTTCTTCAATAGTCTTGACAATGCATGTGATTTCCTTGTCGTTTTATGTAAGTCAATATAAGTTTTCAGTATATATGCATAGGCCTCAAAAGGTGTAACTAATGATGATTGGGATTTATTTTTTAGAAAATCTACAATTGTCTTTTTTCCATTAACAGCTTCAGTAATTGGAACAGCATCATCCCATAAATTATCGAAATACTTATTTGCATCTTCAAATCCATAATCACGAATTTCGACATTGAATTCATTCTGCTTATGTAAGCCTGCTTTAGTCAAATTACTGCTGCCGGTAATAAACTGACCAACATTATCATTAACCCATTGATTTTCTTCTTTCAAATGAAAGATATACAGTTTAGCATGGTTAGGATCAAGAGTCTTCCTGATTATCAATCTTTCATCTTCAAGCATTCTTATGAAGAATTCTATCTGTTCATAAAATTCCTTATTATCCATATCAGCATTATTAATTGCATATCCCAAGGATTTCATGAAGTTTGTGAAATATTCCTCATTTGATAGATTAGACTCTTCATGTTCAGTTTCAATAATATTCAGCAAGTATTTATCAACTTGCAAGCCAACTAATATCTTTAAACACACATCATCATTTTTCTTCAACGTTTTATAAATTTCCTGCCAGCCCGAAAAGTAAAAAAAACCAACAAGAAATTTTAACTCTTTACTTCCATTAATCAATCTTTGAAGTCTGTTTTTCAAATACTTATCATTTGAGTTAGTAATAAAATTATTCATGTATCCCTGCTCTTAGTTTCTGACGTGAGTTCCTCAGCGAAGCAAGGGACTTACGTTAGGTTTAGCATTTTATTGCCTTAGTATTACAACCGAACTCCCTGCCCTGCGGGACGAGGAAACCCTGTTCAGGCATTTTTTTCATTTTGACGTGAGTTCCTCAGCGAAGCAAGGGACTTACGTTAGGTTTAGCATTTTTTTGCTTGAGTATTACAACCGAACTCCCTGCCCTGCGGGACGAGGAAGTCCGTTCTACATTTTTATTCATCTAATAAAATATCACTAAATAGCTTCTCATTCATAAACTTGCTATACTCTGACAATGTCTGTTCATAGTTCTCAAATACTTCAGGATACATTTTGGTCAAATCTTTTGAATATAATGTACCATTTCTACTACCTGTATACTCTAATAAATTAGAGTACTCCCATTCTGAAGAACTATTAACCAACTTCGACTTCATAGGATTATAATGTATGTATTTACACAGAGCAATCAAGTATTTATCTGATTTCAATTGTTTGTGCTGCAGCTTACCGGCAAACAAGCAGCCTTTTCGATTATACTTACAGTTATAATACATTGCATAAGATGTAATAAACTTATTGAATATTTTGTTTATTGGGTATAGAGTATTTTGCCTTAAACAGAAATGAAAATGATTTGGCATTAAGCAATAGGCAAATATTTCACATACTTCCTTAGGCTGAGCTTTCTTGAATTTACTCAGAAAATACAGATAATCTTTATGTTCTCTGAATAATTTACACTCGTCTACAGAACGATTGTAAAAGTGAAAAACTGCACCTTCCACAAATTCACTCTCTTTACACCTCAAATCATCTCCTTTTGTGACGTGAGTTCCTCAGCGAAGCAAGGGACTTACGTTGGGTTTAGTATTTTATTGCCTTAGTATTACAACCGAACTCCCTGCCCTGCGGGACGAGGAAGTCCGGTTTGGGTTGATTAATTCTCTAAAATGACTTTAAGTATATCCGGGGATTTTTCCTTAAAACTATTAATACGCTTTACAATCTCACTCTCAGGATTGCTCCAGCGGTTTGCCAATTCCTTTACAACATCATCCTTTTCAGTTTCACTTAACTGTTCAAATTCTCTCCCCTTAAACACATCCTCAATATCCTTTTCCACAAACTGCATTACATCTATGTTACGCTCTTTCATGTGTTCCTCAAAATATAGCTCGAAGACAATGGCGTCTACAAGAAAGAGTTTATTCTTAATATCAATTGAGTTTATAGAAATTTCATATAATACTCTGAAAAGAAATAAATTCTGATGAAGTTTTACTGGAATTCTATCTGTTATTGGATTATCGAAATGCATTGTTCTAATAGCTTTTCCAAAAATGAATCTATATAAATACCAATTGATTAAATAGGAATTTAGAATGCACCACAAGAAATATTCTGTAATAGAATTATCTCTAATTTCTAATTGATTTAGGGTATCCAGTATAGCATATTCTCTATCCGGTATATTCGCAATTATCATAATATGATCAACTGGTTTCTGAATGTGAGCAACAATATTCTGGCACAATACAGAATTACTTCTAATTTTTGCATTCTCTGAACGTAAGAAAACTTCTTCATTTACGAAACCAAGTCTCCTTTTTACGGAAAACCTGCTTATTGATTTTCCCCCAATAACTTCAATTCCATTATTTTCAATATTCATCAAATTTTGAATATTTGCACCCCGTCTGTTCTCTATGAATTGATTCAGCTTATCAAGCTTATTCAGATATTCACCTATCTTTAGTTCTTCTTCAGAAACACTGTTCAAGAATGAATCAAATTTATCAATATAACTCTTATTTATCTTAGATAATCTGAAGAACTTTTTACTGATATACTGATATGAATAATACCATTCAAATACATTCTTCTTACAAAAAGAAATTACTATTGCTTCAAGTTTAACCTTATCAAAAACCATTCCACAATCTACAACGTTTTGTAAACCCCTTTTAACATAGTTTCTTGCACAACGGTACTTAGATGAAAATGCTAGTGCTTTTGGTAAAATATAGCTTAACGATCCCCTATCATTTAGTAAGTTATTTCCCTTTTCAATGAAAAGGATTGATGTTTCAGAGGATTTTAAATAGTATTTCTTCTTGCATGCATTCAATATATCTTTCCTTAATTTTACTCCATACGGTGGATTTCCAATAACAATATCAAATCCATCGCTTATATCAAACATCCATTCCGGATCAAAGAAGGAAGTAGAAATATTCTGGTTATACGGATCCCATTTTGCAAGCTTGTTAGCTGCATCATTGCCCCAGCCGTTACTTTTCAGTTCCTCTGCAATTAATTCTCTAAGCTCTTTGTCTTTTTCTCTGTATTTAGATTTAGTTTCCTTTGTTCTGGCACTAAAATACTTATGCCTTACAGCCTTGAGCTCTCTCTGGATATCTTTAACTTCTTTCGACTCATAAATACTGAACAAATCACCCGGTCTTTCGATCCCAATAAGTGTATTAGCTGTAACAAATTTTGTTTCCAAGTTTGGTAAAGGTCTAATACCAAAATTGTTTTCTTTCTTATCATTTACATTCTGCTCTACAACAAGTGAAATAAAGAATCTTAATTTAGATATCTGAGCAGCAATTGGCTGAATATCTACTCCATATATACAGTTTTCTATTATAAAAATCTTTCTGGAGTAATCGGGGCTGTTAATTGTCTCGTCAAATGCTTCGTTAATATCAAGTAATAATTGAACACGCTCATTTTTATCCATGATTTTAAAAGCTTTACTTGTTTCTTTTATTGCTTTTTCAAGTTGGATTTTTTGCCACATCTCGTTTCCGGGGTCAAGTTTACGCAGAATATGCACAATTTTCTGCAGAATACCCATTGGAAAAGCACCACTACCGCAGGCAGGATCGAGAATTTTGCATTTATCAATAGCAATAAGCAGTTTATTAGTTAATTCTGCATCATTTTCAAAAGGATTTTCCGTGGTATAAGAAAACAATGTATGTAACTTTTCGTCTTGCTTCTTTTCATCACAATCAAAATCCACATTGTTTTTAAGGTAGGCAATCAGGCTTTCATCTACCATGTAATTAACTATTGCTCTTGGCGTATAAAAAGATCCGGTTTGTTTCCGAGCTGTAGTTTTTGTTTCAGGATTATAACTCGCCAGGAGATTCTCAAATACTTTTCCTAACAGTTCAGGATCAAGAGCAACTTCAATATCATCAGGTTCATTTTCATCTATAGTGAAGTTGTACTCACGGAAAATGTTGATTAAACCTTTTACAGATGCTTCTTTTGCCTTCTTTGATTTATTTCCAAGGTCCATACTGAGATCTGTTTTATCATCAACACCAAAGAACAGATAATCAGGTACAATAAGTCTATGTTCTTTAGGAAGATTATCCGAAAAACCATCAATATATCTTCTATCTTCTCTTTTTTCCTTTTCACCTCTTACATCAAGACACTCAAATAGCCCCCCATTCAAAAACGGCACAACCGAATTAACAAGTTCAATGAAAGATTCAGGTTTCCTGAAATATTTCTCGTACCTCATTAAATATGTTGTTCCGAAGTTACTTGATTTTGCAAAGCCACGTGATCTTTTATCTGAAGTTGAAGATTCAGCAGGACAGTTCAATGTTGCAAAAAACAAATTCTGTAAAATTGCTTTGTAGTAAATACTTTCGTCGTTTCTGTGTGCAAACAGACCATCTTTATGATTTACAGGTTCAATATCATTTAATATGTTCTTCCTTAGAAGATCAAGATCAAATAGTTCATCCGGGATCAGTTTCTTTTGTTTGATAAACCAGACAAAGAGGATTCTTGTAAGTAACCTGATAACATTTTGAGCTCTTTGCTCGTTAATTAGTTCTTTTACTTCATCTTCTGAACTGGCACGTCCGGTTTTACTAAATAATGATGCTGCATTGGGCTCAGAAGGAAATCTAACAATATGAATTGCCCAGAAATACCAGTGCTGCAGTTTTTCATAGAATTCTTTTGTTAAAGGTTCTACACTGAATGCTTCCTGAATAGAATCCAGATTATTAAAATCTGTCTTTTTCATCTGAGATATAAATGTTTTATTGGTCTGGTTATTATTAACGTAGTAAGTATAGCGTTTAAAGCTTGTATAGTCTTTTCTGGAACCCCAGTAATTTGCTCTAATAAAACTAAATCTGAAATTTCCATCTTCATCATAGAAAATAAAAATTGCAGCATCTTTTCTTTCCTCTATGAGGATATGTTTAGCAATTTCGTATTGTATTTTTTTTCCAGATTTAGATGTAAGTTCTTTTATCGATTGGGCAGTCAAAATCGCCATATCACCTGAGTTATCTAATTCTGCTTCAGCTATTTTTTGTATATTGCAAAATCTGCTGACAATAATTTCTTTATCCTCAAACAGAAAGTCATAATTTATTTCATCAGCTCTGAATTTATTCAAGTTTCTTCTGAACAAAGACTGAACACTCTGTATAGAAAAATTTTGTATTAGTTCTCTTAATTTATACATAACACCTCTTTATTTACTAGATTAGCAACGAACATATGCTTTATGACAATAATAATTTTTAGTCAAGCTAAATAAATTCAGTTTTCTTCATCTTCAACCCTTACTTTATATTGCACAAAAAAAAGGACTGCCGTTTAAGCAGTCCTCATATATTTTAACAAATCAGTTTTATTATTTTGAAAGCTTCATTACTTTCTTAACTGTGCTGGTTCTTCTGATAACATCTTTTTGGGTGCTGCTGGAAAGTACCTGTGTATTTATTAATGATGGTGTATTTGAAGGTACTTGAGAATCCGGAACACCTGCTGAGAATAATGAAGACCATAATGTATTATCTGAACTGAGAACAGATGCATCGAAGTTAATATCTTCGTTATGGTATCCGTCTGAGACTCCTGAAGAGAATGCACTTACCCATTGAGTATTATCAGATGAAACGAGAGTTCCGTCACCATTGATATCTCCTGTGTAAATCGCCCATACTCCGCTCTCAACTTCTACTACTGCTGTAGGTCCTGTTGTATAAGCGTTTGCTGCCGCAGCTGAGAAATCTAAAAGGTTTGCTGCTGAAGCAGATCCTGTGAATGAAACCAAAGCTGCAGACATAATGTCCATATGGTTTCTATGACGAAGTACAATGTAGTAATCTCCGGGAGCAGCATTGTCAAACATCATATAATCAACAGTATTGTCTTCAGCATACTCAGTCCCGACTATGCTTCCGTCATCTTTCATAAGCATTGATTTCTGTTGCACTGTAGCACCGTCAATACTAGCTCTGAGTTCTACGGAAATCCAGTCTACTACATCTGCCGGCATAGCTGTAATTGCTGCAGCATCAGCGTAAGGTGATGTGAGTGGAAGGAAGTTGTTAGCATTAAGATTGAGACTCATTGTTTGTGAGCTTGTGAATGCTCCCTGAAGGAAAGCTTTTGATTTTACATAAGAAACTGTGCTTCCCTGAAGTCCTTCGCCGTTTACCTTAACATATCTGGTATCAGCTGAAGTAGTTGTGAGTGTGATATATCCTGTAGCTTCTCCAACAACAACTGGCTTGAATCTTACATAAACTGTTGTTTCTGCAATTTCACCGGCAGTTGGAGCAATACTTAAAGAACTTGAAAATGTAGTGAAATTATCAAGAGAAAGCTCGTAACCGGCTGGAGCCGCAATTACAAGATTGCTTGATGTAAGGTCATAACCTTTAATAATAAATGTATGAACTTCGCTTGTACTTCCTGTTTCTACCTGACCATATTCAGAGGAATATCCGTAAGGATTAACATAAACTCTTGGAGAAGTAGTATTAAGCTGGAAAGGCATAGTTGTGTTGTATACCGGAGTTCCTGCTCCAAGAATCTGTACAGTCATTGTTCCTGCGTACTCATCATTGTAGAAGAAATCCGCATCCATAAGGTCTGCTTCTTCCCATGGAGTATCAAAGTTACCGACATTCATACCAACCATACCGTGGGTACTATTGTAAAATGATCCGTAAGAGCTTTCAGTTATTACTTCTGAAGGTCTGTCTATCATATAACCGCGAGCAGTAATAGTTCCGTCAGCAGGATAACTGCCGGCAGATAATTCCACAACTGTTCCGATATTCTTAGGCATTCCAACACCATAAGCTGATACAACTGCCAACAGAGCGAATAAAATTATTATATTTCTTTTCATAATTAATCTCCTTGAACAGTTGGCCATACGGTTTCTGAAGATACATTAACAACATAGCCCATTCCGGTAGTAACATTCCAAACAGTTTCTGAACCGGTATATTCAACCCAGTCCTGAGCAGTCTGATCATATTTCATTACACTGGTACAGCCCGGGATTGCATTCATCAGTTGAGCACAATCAGTAATTGAAGACTGTTCAAATGGAAGCATGATAAGATTTTTTCCGGCTTTAAGTGTGTAACTTACATCCTGTACAGGTTTGCCGTAAACATATAAAGCACTTCCTGCACTAACATGACACATATAAGCTGCAGCTGAATCAAGAGCCCAGTCAGGTGTCCATGGTTGAGAATCATAAGATTTCCACATTTGTGAATCAGGATTCCAGAAGGATACATTTTCGCAATTTGTGATATTATTGTAAATACTGCTTACATTGGTTCCGTCAGTAACCTGAAAAGGCGTTGTGAATACGTTGTATCCGGATGAACCGTTGCTGCCGAGATCGAATTTAACAAATCCAACAACTTCTGAAGGATCAGATTCAATGGCACTTAAAAACAGTGGTACAATAAGTGTTAAGATAATAAGTAAATAAGTTTTTCTCATACACCATTCCTTTGTTTCTTTTTAGTGTGACAAGGTTAATTCATTAAGGACAAGCATGTCAACAAAAAAAACTCAATATAACACTGTTAAGTTCAGTATACTACGATTCTGTCCTTAATTCAGTTATAAATTTTCCTCATATTTACCCTTAAGGGATGCAATTACGAGAAAATCTCTACTGATACAACTATACAATATTATACAATTTATTATACAATAATATATTCTTTAAATTTTCCAATTTTGAAACAACTATTTAAAGAAGTATACCAGATAAGTTAATTCCATCCCATAGAATTAATTGTATTAATATAGAGTTATATTGATCATTTTTTTCATCATTGTATAATTTAATATTTCCTTTAATAAAAAGCTATTATATTTGCTTTATGATTTTTATTCATTAATTTGTAATTATCGATGAGGACTTTATAGAGATATTGATAACTAAAGCAGATTCATACAGATATTTTGTATTTAAAGCTTTTGCTTTTTATCTATGTATTTAAAGCTATTCATACCAATATAAATACTATTTCTTTCAAGTCTAATTAGATTACTATAATTTATAGTATCAAAAAAAATGTTCATAATATAGTAAAATAATATTGACATAAATAATTTATATAATAATATTTGTTTGTTTTTGGATTAAAGGAGAATAAATGATTGGATATTTATCATTAGCAAAAGCTGCTGATTATCTCGGTTTTCACCCTGAAGTTTTACGAAAGAAGGCATCTCACAATGAGATACCTGCTCGTAAAGTTGGTAAGGGGAAGAAAGCACCTTGGCGTTTTGTTAAAGATGAACTCGATGAGTGGATTTCAAATAACCGAAAAATTGAGCAGACCATCTCTGAGTTTTCTCTGCATGAGAAACACATATTGAGTAAACTCGCACACGTGGACGACCTTGAAAAGCAAGAGGAAATGGTGGATACTCTCGGAGTAGTTGGTTCGGAGTTTTGCATCGAAGAACTCACAAAGTTCCTTGAAACCCCTTTTGATAATCTCAGGTGGCTTACAGTAAGAAGTATTATCTCCATACTTAGAGATAAATCCAGAGAGTATTTGTATGATATGCAGTTTACAGATCCATATCTGAAAGTAAGGATTTGGATTGCAGGTTATTTCGCCAAATTGGGAGATGAAATTTCGGTACAGAATCTTAAAGATATCTATAATCACAGTAACAGTAAATACAAGCGTTATTGTGTATACAAACTGGTAGATATCGAGCCGGATAATCCAATGGCTATCAAGACTATTCGAGACGGTCTGAACAGTGATCATCCAGTTATAAGATATAATAGTGTAAGACAATTAAAAGAAATGAATTATCCCGAGCTTGAGGATGATTTAATAATGTTCATATCAACAGAAAAAGAAGAGAAAATTTTACTGAAAGGAATAGAGATTGCAGGACTGAAAAAATTCCAGAAGACTATACCATTTTTGCAGAAGATAATTCAGGAAAATGAAAATGATATAGTAAAGCGAAAATCAGCCCTGGCAATTGCAGAAATGTTTTCATCTAAACAACAAACATAAACAATTGGAGGAATAATGAGAACAAGAATGATTCTATTATCAGCTTTGTTTTTAATTGGTCTTTGCAGTATGTATGCTGCAACTTTAACCTATGAAGCAGTTACAGACGGATCTGTTTCCAGCCCTAACTACACTCTGCTTCCATGGCCGGATGGGTCGAACGAAACAGTAGATCTCCCATACTTTGATTCAGCAATGGGAACATTAACCAGAGTTGACATCACTGTTTCAAACTATCTGAGACAGTCAATATCCGTTACAAATACCGGTGCTGCTCCTGCAAATACACGCGTTAGAGCCGGTTGTGATGCATATTGGAACGGTGTTAGAAATCAAGGTATAGACACACCGGATATCCTTATTCAATATAACACCGGGTACCAGGATTATGCAATCGGTGAAACCAAAGATTGGAATAACGTAGAAAGTAACAGTTCACAATTCTTCTCTTATACACAATCATCAGATCTGGCATACTTCTCTAATTCTGGAAATTTCCAGATGACAATCTGGACTGAAGAAGCTGTTACATTATCTGGAACAACAAGTAATATTGAAGTTGTTCT
The DNA here is from genome assembly GCA_942492065.1 of Cloacimonadales bacterium (SeqCode). GTDB lineage: Bacteria > Cloacimonadota > Cloacimonadia > Cloacimonadales > JAIOQZ01. The sequence continues at coordinate 893,643 of CALODV010000013.1, forward strand.
TACAGCTAATGCTTATGCTTATGCCAAAGTTGTATATACTTACGACCCTACTCTTCCAGTTGAACTTTCATCTTTCAGCGCAATGCAAACATCAACAAATGATGCTGAAATCCTCTGGGAAACTCAATCAGAAACAGACCATATTGGATTTAACATTCTCAAAAACGAATCTGAAAGCTCAGAATCATCACAGAAAGTTAATGCTGTAATCATTCCTAGTTCAAACTCATCAATGGGTGGAGAATACTCATTTGTAGATGATGATGTTGATGAAGAGGTTACATATTACTACTGGCTTGAAAGTGTTTCTTTCGGAGGTAATGTAGAACTTTACGGACCGGTTTCCGTAAGAATAGAATTCACAGATGATGAAGAAGATGATGATGCTCCTCAGGAAGCATATGCAATCAATGAAATAAAATCAGTCTATCCTAATCCATTTAACCCAAGTACAACAATAAAGTACAACATAGTTGAAGACAGTAACGTGCTCCTGGAAGTATACAATATCAAAGGACAAAGAGTAAAGACTCTTGTTAACGAATACAAAGATGCAGAATCTTACAATGTAGTCTGGAACGGTAAAACAGACTCCGGTAATGATGTATCATCAGGTGTATACTTCATAAAACTGCAGACAGAAAATCAGGTCTTCACTAAAAAAGTTGTACTCATGAAATAAATTAAACAATAAACTCCTATTTCTCAAGGCTGCCATCGTGCAGCCTTTTTTATATATTGCTGTTACGACAATCAATTCTTATTTTCCTTGACATATACTCTGAACTTTATTCCCTTATCTAAAAACTCAATAGGGGTTGAGTTTTTAATAAGGGGAAAAATGAATAAAATAATAATTATGGGCTTATTAATTACACTTGTCATAAGCATAGTTGCATGTAAAGATTTATTTAGTGATTCAAGAAGCGATACAAATGATGTTTTCGATTTATCTACAATCAAGATATATGAAATACCTGATATTGAGACTATAGCTGATGAATACCTCAATGAAAATTTCAGTTTTATAATTCAAGCAAGAACAGATGAGAGTGCAATTAATGCCGACAGCATAATAACATTTCCTAAAGATGGTGAGCGATTATTCTTTCCCGTCTTCACAGCAATTGTTAGCTGTTCCATGTATAATGCATATGTAAATTCAAATCAAGAATATATCTGGTATAATGCACCCTGAAATTCAGACCAGTGTTTAAGTTTGGATTTTCGATCGTTAAATTATTGACTCAGAAAATTTCTCTTTTCAATTTTTCCTTTTTATTTTAGAGAAATTTTCAGAGTAAAAGAGTAAATTAAGGAGTATTATAATGAGAAAGTCCTATACGTCTGAATTTAAAGCAAAAGTAGCTATTGAAGCAATAAAGGGAGAATTGAGTATTGTAGAACTTGGAGCTAAATTCGATGTGCACCCCAATTTGATAACCAATTGGAAAACCAAGTTTTTAGAGAGTGCCTCAAGTGTATTTTCTGATAAGCGGAAGAAGGAAAACAAGAAGAGAGAGGAAACTACAGATGATTTGTATAAAAAGATCGGACAACTTCAAGTTGAGAGGGATTTCCTGCGAAAAAAGTACAGGCAAATATACGGGAAAGATCCGGATTAGTTGAGAAGGATCATGAAGAACTATCTATAAGACGGCAGTGTAAGCTACTATATGTAAACAGAAGTACCGTTTACTATAATAAAGCCAAGCGTACTGGTGATTGCAGAATTCAGAGTAAAATTGAGGAATTGTATTTGCAATATCCATTTTACGGGTATAGAAGGATAACCAAAAGTATGCAAAGAGACGGAGTTGTTGTAAATCACAAGAAAGTACAAAGGCTGATGAGAGAAATGAATATAAAGGCAGTTTATCCCAAAATTAACCTTAGCAAGCCTAACAAGGCTCATAAGAAATATCCTTATCTTCTCAATGGTATCAATATTAATCGAATTAATCAGGTATGGGGAGCAGATATTACTTATATCAATCTTCCTTCCGGAAGAATGTACCTTGTAATAGTCGTGGATCTGTGCAGCAGAAAAATACTAAGCTGGAAAGTTAGTAATACCCTCGATAGATTTTTCTGCATTGAAGCTCTACAGGAAGCAATCAGCAAATATGGGTATCCTGAGATTTTCAATACCGATCAGGGCAGCCAGTTTACGAGTAATGAATTTACCGAAATTTTAAATAGCAATCAAATCAATATAAGTATGAATGGAAAAGGAAGAGCTCTGGATAACATATTTGTTGAAAGGACGTTCAGGTCAGTAAAGTATGAAGAAATCTATCTCAATGAATATGAGAACATGAGAAAATGTCGAAACGCACTGGAATATTACTTCAACTTCTTTAATAATAAAAGATTACATCAATCTCTTAAATACAAAACACCAAATGAAGTATATTTTGAATATCTGGAACTTAAAAATGTATCTTAAACAAACTTAAACAAATTAAATAATGGTCTGGACAATGGGGTGCACCTTATGGTTCAAGAAGATAGTATTGAAAAATCTTGATTATATTGAAAGCAGAATGACAGATGAGGACTATATTGAATATGACTGGCAATACACTCATTGCGGTCATGATATGGGACAAAGATGGGTCAGTGGAATGGCTCAGGGTGAAATGATTGCAGCATTCATCAGAGGATATCTTCTGACTAATGATGATAACTATTTGAAAACCGCAGAGAAGTACTTCAGAACCTTACTTAGAAAGCCTGGAGTTGATGATTATTGGTGTTCATATGTTGATGAAAATAATTACTACTGGATTGAAGAGTATCCAAACCCAGATAAATGCCATGTCCTCAATGGTATGATGTATGCACTTTGGGGAGTATGGGAGTATTATGTAATTACAAGAGATGATGATGCAAAAATTGTATTTCAAGCGGGTCTTAAGTCAATTCTTGATAACTATACAGAAATTTGGTTGGAACCGGCAAGATTAGGATCAATGTATTGCAAACATGGTCATGCCAGTGAACACTATCATGACCTGCATATAGAGTTATTCGGCATATTTGACAGCTATTTTGATTTACCGGAATTGAAACAGGCAAAACAAGCTTTTGAAAATCAACCTCCATGGCCGGAGGACTACTAGTTATATGCATAAGTATTGAAACAATAACATATAAGCAACACTTTTTACTTGTCACTTAACATTAAATCTATTTTTTATTATTTTTTTTTTAAAATAAAAAAGGGGGAGAAAATGAAATATTTTCCATTAAAGACGAATATTGGGGTAGTTGTCCTGATAATTACATTGCTCTGCGTAAGTTGCAAATTTACGAGCACAGACAGTTCTAAGAATGATGAGATAGAAGAGTTTGATTTTTCAAAAATTAATCAAATTGATTTATCTGAAATTGAGGAAGAGGCAATTGCACAAACAATGAACTTTAAGTCAATAACTTGGTGTATAATTGAACCTGAATATCTGGATGCTGACTCAATTGTTTACATTCCCAACTCATTTTATTCCGGCTTTCATCCCGTAAATTCTGCTCATGCAATACTATCTCTATGGAATGACTATCAGAATAGCCGAGATGAGACATTAAAAAAAATTATTTTGAAAAATCTTGCATTTATTGAGGAACAACTCACAGATGAGCATTATGCTGAATATTGCTTTCCCTTTGACCATAGTGGAATTGACCTTGGAAACAAATGGGTTAGCGGTATGGCTCAGGGGGAATTACTTGGATCATTTGTCAGAGGATATCTTCTAGCAGATGACCAACACTATATTGATGTAGCCGATAGTTTATTTACAACTCTTATGAGAAACACAATTAACTCTGGAGAGTACTGGTGTACTTATGTGGACTCTGCAAACTATTTCTGGATAGAAGAATATCCTAATCCGGATAAGTGTCATGTTCTAAATGGCATGCAGTTTGCACTTTGGGGAATATGGGAATACTATGTTATATCTCAGAACCCTGATGCAAAATCCATGTTCCAGGCTGGACTTTGTTCTATTATCGAAAACTTTGATGATGTATGGCAGTCACCGGATAAACCACGATCCATGTATTGCAAACATTTTACTGCCAGCACAACGTATCATAATATACATATAGGAAAGTTTCGATTCTTCAACAATTATTTCCATCTTGATGTTATTGATGTGATTATTCAGAAATTATTAGACAAACCATTAGAATAATATTAACTAAATTGAAAATGCTTTAAGTATAATAATAATGGCGATTATTTATACACAAGAGCAACAGGGGGAAGAATGAAAATAACATTTGCGTTAATTCTTTTAATAATTATTACTTCAGGATTAATATCCTGTAAGAATATCTTTTCTGGATCATCCAACAGCAATAAATCAAATGAACATAATTTTTCCATTGTGAAGCAACTAACAATTCCAGATATTGAGAACAAAGCTGATACATTTCTTCAAGGAGATTTTGAGTTCATCCATCGTTCAAGATCAGATAATAGTGTAATGACATCAGATTCTCTAATAATTTTCGGCAAAAATGATAATCCCAGATTTCATCCGGTTTTTACTGCATTGGTAATATGTACTTTTTACACAGAGTATCGTAGAACTAATGATGAATCCTATAAAAAAATCATTTTGAAAAATCTTGAATATGTAGAAAGCAGAATGACAAATGAAAATTATATTGAGTATCCATTCGAGCATACTCATGGCGGAAATTTTTTAGGAGAGAAATGGATTAGTGGAATGGCACAGGGAGAAATGATATCAGCATTCATCAGAGGATACCTTCTCACAAGAGATGAGTACTACTTGAACATTGCTGATAAATTCTTGAAAACATTACTGAGAAAACCTGATGCTGATGAATACTGGTGTACTTATGTAGATTCAAACAATTATTACTGGATAGAGGAATATCCTAATCCTGACCACTGTCATGTACTGAATGGGAAAATGTTTGCCCTTTGGAGTGTGTGGGAATATTATGCAATTACTAGAAGTGAGGATGCAAAAAATGTTTTTCAGGCAGGACTCCGATCTGTCCTGGATAACTATGTTGAATACTGGATTAATCCAACATCATATAGATCAATGTATTGTCAGCACTTTCCGGCAAATGAAGACTATCATAACATCCATATTGGACTGTTCAGTAATTATTTTAGTTTACTGAGTATGAATGAAATCAATTATGCTTATAAGGTTTTCCAATCTATGCCAGCTGAGGAATAAATCTTCACAATAATGTTTTAAGGCTGCCATCAGGCAGCCTTGTTTTATAAATCAAAAGCCTGAATTATATTTCCCTGATTATCCTTAAAAGTGACTACTATTGTAGTCGATCCCGTATGCTGCTTCAGGAATTTCTTAAGGTTCTTTTCAAGATCTTTACAAATCTGTTTTTTCTCTGACACCTCAAGTGCACTCCATTCTGCTGAAAACACAACAACAGGAGCAGACCATCCTGTAGTTTCAGGCTCAGGATATATTGCCTCCAATAACTCACTTTCATTCACAATTTTCTTAACTGCTTTGTCTATATATGCCATATTATCCGGATATGTAAAGTACTGCATTCTCAGTACTCCATTAAAACCTTTCAAATTATTGGCTTCTGCCAAAGGACTGTCCATCTTGCTGCCATTGTTCCCATATATCTTTTTAACAGCATCCGGTTGCTTAATGCTGGGAAAGTTAAAAGGCATTACTGCATTACATAGAACAAGCGATGTTCCCCATTCTTCCGGAATAGTAAACTCCTTACTTATCCTGCCATTCAGTACACTTTCTACAGAGCTGAGCACCTTCTGGTCATCATTGACCAGGGAAAGCTCGAAAAGCGCATTATCCGGGGCATTTGTGGCTATCTCCATAGTGATAAGGTCATTTTCCCGATTAACCGTCAGTGTTCCATCAAAGTACCTTGCAGGCTTCTTAAATTTGTATGAACCTGTATATGGATTGAGTTTACTGAAATCAGCCCCCTGAAGTATAAAGAAGATTATCGTTCCGATTATGGCAACATATAATACAGAAAATAAAGTTCTGAGTTTAAGAGTATCCTTATCTTTGAACATCATTGGAAAAATGACACGCCTTACAAGGGGGATCAGGAACACTATTATTGATGAAAAAAGCATAACAACTATAATGCTTCCCAGATATACACTAAAAACCGATAAAACAAACATCACAGAAATTAATAACCATAATAACACATCGATTAATTTTTTCATTATACCCCCGTACACAAAAAATGTAATCGAGCATTAACTGGCAATGTTAACATTGTAAAACTAAGACGAAAAAGTTTAATTATTTACTCCACTTCTCAGGATCTCGCTGGAAAAATCCACAATCAAATAGGGCTGAGACGAGACTATCATAAGATTTCACTATTTGCTTATCATACTCTTCGTAACCATTCATTATCTTTTCATCTTCCGGAGTCTTCTTACCATTTTGCTTAACAATTTTTCTAAAAGTTTCAATAGTATCTCTGAAATAGGAAAGACTGGTAAAAATCCTGGCTATTTCTGTTGAGGCAATCTTACAGTCTAATTCACTTCTCTCAACATTTACAAATATAATACGAAATGTACTGCGAGCATCAATTAGCTTGTATTCAGCTTTCTTACATGCATTCAGAACGGCACGCTTGTAGTCATCGTTATCCTCAGGGTGTTCTGCAAGATTTGTAAGGTGCTCAAGCATCTTCATCTCATCTTCTCTATATGCTTCCATTAATCGCGTAAACTTGTTTATAGCTTTGAAAGCGGGATCAGCATTTTCTTCAGCTTTTCTGATAAATTCCGGAGCAAAACCTCTATCAGGTTTACCGGACTGAAGATTCATGTAGTCTATGTCTCTATGATAGGCATATATTGTTCCGGTCCAGGGAATACCCATAAAGGTTTTTCCAATAAATCTGGGTCCATCAGCAAACTGAAATGTTACATCAGGTTTTTCAAGAGAACCTGTTTTTAGAAAAACAAGTGTATTGCTTATATGAATCTTTTCTTTGTTGAAAGGTCTTAATGTAACACTTGTAATTGTGTTTTTTGTAGTATTCAATCCCAGACTCATCTGAAGATGATTGTTCTTATCCGGATCACCCTTCGGCACCAATACAGCATTAAAACTATTGGAATACCTGATATATTCATATCCAAGCATGCTCTCCAGTTCCTGCTTGGAATAATGTCTTTCAAAACCAAAAGATTGAAGATCCTCAAGAGATCTGACATTTATTACCATCTGATGAATGTAATTGCTGTTTTTGGGAACTTCACAAGATATTTTCCCATCAGGTGATTTATACCAGTTATACTCATATTTGAACCAGTAGTTGTTTAATAATATATCTTTGTCTTCATTAGAAAAATCTCTTTTATTGAATGCCAGAGTTATTGCAGAAATTCCGTTCTCCTTGTACAATAGTTTGGCCCAGAATGAATTATCCAGCTTTCTTGCCCAGGAACATGGATTCTTTTTCTGATAATCAATTTCCTCCAAAATTTTCTCTGCATCATAATCTTCAGGGATACCATGAGTTTTCTTTCCATCCTTAAATAAACCAACAACCCATTTGTTATTAGTATATTGATATATTCCTTTACCGTTTTCACAATCTCCCCACAAGCATCCACCAGTTAGAAAATTGATATTCCCATCAAGTAGAAGATCTTCTCGATTAATCAATTCGATAGAAATTCTTTTAATTTTTTTTTCATATGCTCCTCGAATAAATTGAAACTTGATGCTATGATCGGAATTATCCTTATTTCCAGATGCAAAGACTTCATAAGGTGACTCTTTTGAATATTTATACCAGCATAATCCAAATTTACTCTCAAGATAATCAAGCGTTACTTTCTCATCCAGTCCAATTGATGGATAAGTATCTCCATATTGAGTAAGAATCTCAATTTTTGCTAATCTATAACTATCACCAGCTTGCTCTATAATTAGTCTATACTTTTTGTCCGGATGCGTATAATAGGTGTATGATCTATCAAATCCAAACTTATCTATCAGCATTTGAAGGTCATTATCACTGATATTTGTAAGAGAAAACATCCTGATCAGTTCTGTAATTTTCCATTCATCTTTAAGATACTCATCCCATATTGTCACAACAGATGCCATTTTTTTCATTTTCTCAACTTTTGCAGCAATAGCTGGATCAACCTGAGCAGCAATTTTCATTTTAGATAATTTATCCACTTTTTGTGCAACAGCTTTTTTAACTTCAGGGTCAGCTGAGAATGCATTTGTAATATCTGCTTTTCTCTCATCAGATATTGTAGAATAGTATTTGTCAGCATCGTCCTGCCATTTTTTCTTGTATTTTCTGGGGAACTCACCATAAATATATATCAAACCAACAACATACTTATCATCATGTTTATTATAGTATATCTGGCTGATAATATCATTTTTATCTTTATAGTGATACAATACTAAGTGATTTCCACCATACTTTAATGTGTTCTCAATTGTTCCATCACCCAGATAATCATTTCCATCTTTCCATTTCTTGTGATCCGGCTCTTGATAAACATAAGGTATACCATAGTATTTAAGAATTGGTTTAGAAGCTTTCTCAGCAGTTTCCGGATCACGAAAAGTTAGCTTTACATACCATATTTTATCTTTTTTCAGCATTATCAGTAATTCATAATTATCTGCTTTATATGTCTGATAAGAAGTATCAGCGAATTTTTCGGGTATTAGTCCAATTTTATCCATGACGTAGATTACTTTCGGGTCTGTTACAGGTTTCCCTATCAAAGATTGAATCTCCGGAGATATTGGATCAAACTCTGCAAACAGAGTAATTAATGAAATTAGAAACAAAACGCATATAATTGTTTTTCTCATTCTTTGAACCTTTAATGCAATTAATAGAATTTCCTCAGCCTGCTATCCCAGGTATTTGCAGTGTTCTGAAATGCCTGTACTGACTTTATGACTACATCACTATCTTTGAACCTTGCAACAGCATCCGGAAATTTATTCATCATTTCGTTCATTTTTAAGGTCTTAGCTTGAAATTCCTCATTAAACGACTTAGGTACGTCATTCAGATTCCCGTATTTGTTAGCTACTTTCAATATTAAATGAGCTACATCAACAAATCTGCTGCTCATTGTTTTTATGACCTTTACACAATCATCTGCTGTCACAATTTTATCCATATCTGCAGACAGTGCAGCAAGCTTATCCATAGCATTAAACAAATCCTGTTCCAGATTCCCTGTTTTACAGAGCTTTGGTGCTACCTCGAGTTTTGTATTGAATGATTTACCGATTTTATTAAGTTCATCAAGATTTTTTTCAAGTTCTCTGTCTCCTCTGAATAAAGTAATCTTACCGATTACTAGATCAGTTAAATCATCTAATCGGTATGATTGAGTCTTAACATCCTGATCAAGCTGATCTTCCCCTTTTAACCCTCTGTCTATCTCATCCAGCAAAATACTCTGAAATCCTTTCATAAAATACTCAAAATCGGCAGTAAAATGCCTGATCATCAGATTGCAATTATCTACGTCTTTTATATTGCCGAAAGATTTGTAAAAGATTTCAGACGCATCAAGTCTCCCGGTTATTTTCTCAAGTGTAATATCTGCAAAAGCAAAAAAAGTCAGACAGAACAGAATAAAAATAAATATAATTTTTTTCATTTTAACTCCTTAAAAATATAAGAAATAATGATTAGTTCTTTTTAGGGTGTATACTTTTATTACCGATGATATTGAAATGTTTTAAACAATAATAATATCATAACGTTATTACTACTGAGCAGTATTCAATAAGTCAAGATTTTTTGTATATGCAAGAATTAATTGAATTGATTTTTTTAACACCAGTCTACAATAAATGATGAAAAGTCTGAAAGTTCCATTATTAGAAGTTTCTGTAATAATTCAGGTTCATTTGAAAGACAATTGATAATTTCCTTAACCATAAGGCTGCCAATAATATTCACGATTTCCGGAATGACCGGAATAACTCCTTCTGATTCCGTTACTCCGGAATACAGACTACGCATGCTCATTCCTTTTCTTATTGATGTTACCTGTCCGAAATCATGGCTGACTCCACCATGGACAAGAAATTGACTTTCATTTCTCAGAAACTTCTCCAGAACAAATCTTGATTCATAGTTGTCGAGACAATCTGCAATCAAATCAAAATCCAGTTTACTGATTATATCTGAAAATTCATTTGAATCTGAAATTACAGCATTCACTTTTTCAACTTCAGTATATGGATGTACTTTCTGAAGAAAATCTGTTGCAGCATCAACTTTGTTTCTACCCAGATCTTCAGATGTATACAACATCTGTCTGTTCAGGTCAGGCAAATCGATATCCTTGCAATCCAGAAGTATTATCTTTCCTATACCTCTTCTTACCAATAAGTGACTTACAACACAACCGAGTCCACCTACACCTGCCACCAGAACAGTCGAGTCCTGCAAAGTATCCAGCTGCTTAATCCCGGTAAATAGTGTTGATCTTGAGAATAGCTCTTGCTTATTCATCAACCACCACCTCCAGGTGGAAACAAAGATACAACATCACCATCCAGCACCATAGTATCAAGTTTATCCAGGTGATGCACGTTTTTACCGTTTACCAGGATTATTGTACCTGTTATAAGAGATTCATTTTCATCAATCAATTTATGAATAAACGGAATTGAAATTTCTTCCTGTGATCTTTTAAGAAGATCAAGCAGTTTAATCTCCTCTGCTTCCAGAGCTTGTTCAGACTGTTTTATCAAAAGCCTCAACAGACTGAAAAATTTTATTGTAATCATAATTTATCCTTAAAGGTACATTTAAATATATCTGCATGCATGCTCAAACCTTTTCCTGACTTCATCGAGGCTCATGTAGTTTAAAATCAATCATAAACAATTTGGTAAATTTATTGACAGACCGTGCAAAAACTCAAGTTATCTTATACTTAAAAGTAATTTTGTCGCTTCATTCAGTTTAAAAAAATACCCTTCGACTCCGCTCTGGGAACTTTTAACTCTAACTTTATCAGTAATATAAGTTGATTGAGTCCCGAAAATTCGGGAAAATCAGCGACCTAAATTACGGTTTTACACACAATGTGTGAGCTAAGTTGAAATCTGCAGCAAAAATAAGTTAAGGGCTCCCTGAATGGAAGCCCTGTTTATTTAATCTATTTCTAACTCTTTCAATTTTTCTTCAGGTATATATCCTTTTTCGTCCCAGCCTCGCAGACTGTAGTACTCAGGTAATATTTCTCTGAATCTGGTTTTAGCACCTTTCTGTGGACCATCTGGTAATGGCTCATCAAATCTGGCAGGAAGTGTATCCTGATCAGGCAGGATACCGGCTTCTATGTTAAATCTACGTTCCAGGTTCCAGATTCTCTCACCTATTTTAAGAACATCATCTGCTGTGAGGTTTGTGCCTGCGGCAGCATTAACTTCTTCAGCATATTCTCCCGCTCCCAGAGCAAAAGATGTAAACAGACACAGTCCGAGTGAATCAATTGATGCAGTCAGATCCTGGAATATTTTTACCCAGAGAGCTTTACCTTCTATCTGCTGTGTATCAAGTTTTTCCGGCACTCCGAGTACCTCAGGAGATATCATGTAACCTCTTACGTGACAACCGCCCCGGTTTGAGGTTGCATACTGCAGACCGTGGCCTTGAACACCACGAGGATCATATGCAGGTAATTCCTGTTTCTTAACAACCATTGCCAGTTCAGGATGCCCATAATGAACAGCTAATCTGTAAGCACCTTCTGCCATTAAATCGGCAAGTTTTGTTTCTCTGTACGCCATTGCTTTAGTATAATATACAACAGCTTCCGAACTTCCCCAGCGTGGGACTGTCATATGCTCCAGATCTTCTTTAGGGATATAGCCTTTTTCATATAATTCCATAGCTGTAGCAATTGTTACTCCTGTCGATATAGTATCCAGACCAAGTTCATTACAGAGGAAATTAGCTTCAGTAATGGCAATCAGGTCATCTACATCACAGGCAGCACCAAAACACCAGCCACTCTCATATTCAGGACCTTCACCTTTGTGACCATTTGGCAGCACAACATCTCTACCACAGGAAATAGGGCAGGCAAAACAGGCTTTGTTCTTCTTGAGATAGTGTTTTTCCACAAGAGCTTCTCCACTGACTTCCTCCACATCCTTAAATGTTGCAAACTGGAAGTTTCTGGTAGGGTACAAACCTGTAGAATTTATTATATTATCCAGTACTTTTGTTCCAAGTGCCGGCAAGCCCTCTCCAGTAACAGGATGAGCCTTAAGCATACCGACATGCTTTTTTGATGTTTCTCTGAAAACGGGATCAGCATTCAGCTCATGGTTACCTGAACCTTTCACAACAATAGCTTTAAGGTTCTTCGATCCCATCACTGCTCCAACTCCGCTTCTACCTGCTGCTCTGCCTTTATCATTGATTATCGCAGCCACCTTAGACAACTTTTCACCGGCAGGTCCTATACATGCTACTTTACAACCTTTTTTATCAAACTTTTCCGATAAGAAATCAGTTGTTTTGTGGGTATCCAGTCCCCAGACTTCGGATGCATCATTGATCTTTACTTCTGAATCTGCAATGGAAATATAAACAGGTTTTTCGGCTTTTCCTTCAAAGATTATTACAGATATACCTGCTCTGCGAAGTTCATTCCCGAAAAAACCACCTGAGTTACTGGAAGCAATAGTTCCTGTCAATGGTGATTTGGTCACTACCATGTATCTGCCGCCTGTAGGCATTATAGTTCCGCTCAGGAAACCGTTTGCGAAAATAAGTTTGTTTTCAGCATCAAAGGGATCAATTTTTGGGTCTACTTCATCACAGAAAATTCTTGTCCCCAAGCCTCTTCCACCAAGATACAGTTTAAAATATTCTTCTTTAATGTTTTCAGTTGTGATGTTTCCTGTTGTTAAATTGATTCTAAGAAGTTTTGAATTTGCGAGAAGAAAACTCATTTATACCTCCTTCAGTTTGAACTCCTTTCCAAACACGGGAGGCTCTGCCGTTTCCGGGGAACCCATCGGCTGATTTCCATAGCACTTGCTTTAGGAAGTACAGCTCGGAGTACATGAGTCATACTCTTGTAATCTTTTTTATATTCTATTAGGAAAATTTAAGATATTTATATACCAAAGCAAGTGATTATTTCTCATATTGTCAATTAAAACTCTAATTAATAATCTGTTAGCATCCTCTCATATCATAAATTAATGTTATGTTAATTCTTTATTACATAGTTTATTATATTCGTCTTTGTGTTTTTATTGACTTCTATTAAAAACAATTATATAAATAACTTACTTATATTTATTTATCACTTATTCCATTGCATTTTACATAACAACTCAAATACAATGAAGTACCCTATAAATAGTTTACCATCCTCATGTTAACTGCATTAATTGTTATCACTTATAAAAAATTAAACAAAATCTTATTCTGGTGAAGATATGAATGACAGTCCGATTGTGCTATAAATGTCAGATTGTATGTATTGCCGTTCCAGTAAAACCATGAACAGGAGAATTGAAATAGATGCGGTCTCTGTGCCGGAATATGTCCTGTTAACAATATTACGATAGAAAGTGGTAAACCAGTCTGGCACAACAAATGTGAGTTCTGTTATGCCTGTCTCAGCTGGTGTCCGCAGGCTGCAATAGAATCAGGACGAAAAACTGTGGGTAGAACAAGGTATCATCACCCTGATGTGAACGTAAAAGATATTATTAGTTTGAAATAGATGTAAAAGAGAAAGCCTGCTGAGAATTCAACAGGCTTTTTTCTATAGTTATACATTAAGTACAACAATTAGTAAACTTCACCATATGACATACCCGGTATTGGGTTCCAGGCAATCAGAATATCGGCAAAATGGATTTCACCCCCAGTCTGCAGATAAACTCTATAGAATCCTTCAGAAACTGTATTACCATAATTATCAATTGCACGCCACACTACATTATGAATTCCTTTACTAAAGTTTTGGTCGCAGAGTAATCTTACTTCATTCCGTACTTTGTTTTCAGGTATATCAAAATAGTTGCCCAATAGTGGATTTAAAAAATCGCTAGGATAAGCATTCTCAATCCAAATCCTGCACTTACCGGCTTGAAACATATTGAAATCAATCATACATTCTCCGTTTGACGGATTTGGATACACTCCCCTTATTACACTGTCATAATGAGGATTCCCGACTATTTTAGTATATTCCGGTCCACAAGCTGTTGTTACAGCGATTCCATTAACAATGTTTGCTGAAGTTGGAGGCATCAGAATTTTATCTCCGCTACTATTACAACTGAAAAGCAGTGCTGAAATCACTATTAGAAATATATGTTTCATACATCTACCAGTATATTGTTATATATAAAGGTGAAACTGATGTATTGTAGGTATTTTTGCCGGGGTTATTAAACCTTAATGAGTTATCATCAGATATATTCATATTGAACTCCATCTGGAAACCTACATATAAGTTTTCCATAATTGCATATTGAGCACCACCATTTACTCCGACAACAAAATCTGCAGCATCACCACCATGATCAATATTAAGCAGTATGGTTTTAAAGTGTGCACCGGCGAATGGTTCAATTTTTCCAGATCTGATGTATCTTCTTAATGCTAACCCGAATGTAGTTTCACTATATTGGTCTTCAGAGGAATTCAGTGCAAACATTCCAATAAGTTCAGCAGTCTGGTTTGGTCTCACAGAGACGTTAATCTGTGTTGATTCTCTGTCCAGAAATCCGGTAACTCCTACATTTTTCTGAGCGAAAACAGATAATGCCGTTAAAAGGAATAGTATAGTCACAATACTTTTTTTCATTTGTCTCTCCTGTTGTTTATTTTGCACATAAATTGATAATCTTAAGATAAAATGACAAGCTTTTTATCTAAAATAGTTTTTCATAGTAATAAAATTTGATTTAATTATTGGATTTAATCAATTTACTATATTGAGAATACAGAAGAAACAGAATGAAATGACAATGCGTGGATTTGGGTTGTTACAAACAAAGTTCTTTCCTCTTGCCAGGAGGAACTTATACAGTCCGGGAATATATTTAGACGTTGCATGCAACGTCTCTACATCTGAAAACTATCTGCTGTTCCAACACCGCGTAGAGACAACCGGACGGTTGTCTTACTAGAACACCTTTGGAATGGTTGAAAACATCTACGTCAATTCTGGATGTATTTCTTCGAAAACATCTACGGATCTAATGACATTCGCAAGGCATTCGCAAGACATTTCATCAGCAACTTCTTACAGGAAGTGTTCTTTACACAAAAAAACACCGTCCCGGAAGCCGGAACGGTGTAAAAATCTATGTAATTTGTTTGATTACATTTTGTCAATAAGGTCAACAACTCTTGAGGAGTAACCCCATTCGTTATCGTACCAGCTGAGAACCTTAACCACGTTGCCGTTTGCCATTGTGCTTTTAGCATCAAAGATTGAAGAGTGGCTGTTTCCAACGATATCTGAAGAAACGATTGGATCTTCTGTATATTCCAGAATTCCTTTCATTTCGCCTTCAGCAGCAGCTTTCATAGCAGCATTTACTTCTTCTATGGTTGTTTCTTTGGAAAGAACAGCTGTTACATCTACGAGAGATCCGTCAGGAGTAGGAACTCTTACAGCCATACCATCGATTTTTCCTTTAAGAGCAGGAATAACCTTGGAGGTTGCAATTGCAGCACCTGTAGTTGTAGGGATCATATTTACGGCAGCAGCTCTGGCTCTTCTGAGATCACTGTGAGGCAGGTCAAGAACGTTCTGATCGTTTGTATAAGAGTGAATAGTTGTCATGAATGCGTTTTCTACGCCGAAAGTCTCATTGAGAACTTTCATCACAGGAGCAAGACAGTTTGTTGTACAGGATGCATTGGAAATAACAACATGCTCATCTTTTAACTGATCTCCGTTAACACCAAGAACGATTGTAGCATCTACATCACCTTTGGAAGGTGCAGAGATGATTACTTTTTTAGCTCCGGCTTCCAGGTGAAGAGCTGCTTTTTCTCTTGATCTGAAGATACCTGTTGATTCTACAACAACATCGATTTTCAGTTCTTTCCATGGCAGATCAGCAGGATTTCTCTCTGCAGTGATTCTGATTTCCTTACCGTTTACAACAATAGAATTGTCTTTCATTTCCACAGGATAAGGAAGTCTGCCGTGCACGGAATCATACTTAAGCAGATGTACAAGTGTTTTTAAATCTGTGATATCATTGATCGCGCATACATTGATATCATCTCTTTTAATAAGACCTCTGAATACAAGTCTTCCAATGCGACCGAACCCATTAATCGCAACGTTCTTCATTCTTTCCTCCAATAAAATTTTTTGAGTACTCTGTATATTGCATCTACTGCAACTCAAATTGTGCAGAGAACTCTTATTCGTATATGAATGAAATAAAGTAACTGTTAAGTTAAGATTGAATTTCCTGCAGAACCTGAAATATTAACAAGTTCTTCAACTGCTTTCTGAATCCTGTTTTCCCCTTTAACCATCCATTTTCTAGGATCAAATCTTTTCTTGTCAGGGAAGTATTGTTCAGGGTCCATTCCTGCAGGACAAACAATAGCATCAGCATTATCAGCCCAGTATTCCTGAACTGCAGCTGCAATATCTATTTGATATCTGGTGTCTTTATTGATTTTAACAACACCGTTTTTTATAGCGTTTATTTGTTGTTCTGCTGTAAGTCCGGATGCTCCGTGGAGTACGATACCGGTTTCAACATTGTTTTTAATCAGCAGATCATCAATTTCTTTAATCAGATCAAGTTTCAATGTTACATGGCTGCCTTTAGTAACACCATGATTTGTACCTACTGATGCAGCAAAGAGGTCAACACCGGTTTTCTGAACATATTCAAGTGCTTCCTCAGGTTGAGTGTAAAGTTCTGTATCAGAAACGATTTCGTCTTCTGTACCTTTAATGTAACCGATTTCTCCTTCAACAAGAACACCATGCTTATGAGCTACATCAACAACTTCTTTGGATATTCTGATGTTTTCTTCAAACTCTTCTTTAGAAGCATCAATCATCACAGATGAAACAAGTTTGTTTTCTATGCAGTAAACTACAAAATCGAAGTAATTTGGTGTAGCATGGTCAATATGAAGACCAACACCTGAATTTTTATGTTGAGAAGCTATAATCTTTATCATTTGTGAAATCAGTTGAGCCCCGACTTTCATGTCGGCAGTTTCTCCGGATGCAAATTTACATGCACCGGCACTCATCTGAAGCAGACCGTCAGATTTCTGAGCGTTATAACCTTGAATAACTCCACGAATTACACTGTCAAACACAACGTTTGAAGCAATGATTCCAAAACGGTTTTTCTTCGCTTTAAGAAAAACATCTTTCATTTTATCGCCGTAAAAAAACATTATACCTCCAGAATACTGTTTAATTTATTTTCCTGGTGAATTCCAAAGTTCATCAGTGATATCAGCATTATATGTATCTGTTAAGTATTTATACATATAGCTTTTAAAATTTACTACCTTTAAGCTTATGCGTCAAGATAATTATTAATTTGATATGAGCTTTTTGAATATTGAATGTACCTGCAGCACAGCTTATACAAAGCTCTTATTGAGCCAAAAACTCACTTTTACCAATATTGCGTCAATCTTATCCGAGTTTTTCTTGACACATCTAAGAACAGACAAATTAGATGGACGACTGTATCGTACTGTTATAATAACAGTTAAAAACCTGAAAATTAAAGAAAAAAATATAGATCAGGAGTTGCTGATGAATGACAACAGAATTGTAGAACATCCCGTCCTGCCCGTAGAACAACGAGAGGAAATAACTTTTTACTGGGATGGTACTCCGTATAAGGCTAAAAGAGGGGAAGTAATATCATCTGCTCTTATTGCCAATAATATCAGAATTTTCGGACATCACCACAAAGATGAATCTGCTCAGGGTATATTCTGTGCAAACGGTCAATGTGCTAAATGTACGGTTATCGCTAATGGTATTCCCGTAAAATCATGTATGACTAAAGTAGCCGAAAATATGGTTGTGGAAAGCGTTAACGGTCTCCCTGAACTTCCGGAAGTTAATGAAAAAGCAGTTATCGCCGATGTTGATGTCTGCGAAACAGATGTGCTTATTATCGGTGGTGGACCTGCCGGACTTTCTGCCGGTCTGGAAATTGCCAAAAGAGGTATCAGTACAATCATTATCGATGATAAAGACGTACTCGGCGGAAAACTTGTTCTCCAGACACATAAATTCTTCGGTTCTGTTGAAGACTCATATGCAGGAACCAGAGGAAACGACATTGGTAAACTTCTCGCAGAAAACATTACAAGCTATGACAATGTAGATGTCTGGCTGGAAAGTACTGTTCTCTATATTTTCAAAGATAAAAAAGTAGGAATCCTTAAAGACGGTGTCTATCAACTCGTTAAACCAAAAGTGATTCTGAATACAGCAGGTGCCCGTGAAAAATTCCTGCAATTCGCAGGTAACACTCTTTCCGGTATATACGGTGCAGGTGCATTCCAGACTCTCGTAAACAGGGATCTGGTAAGACCTACCGACAGACTGTTCATTGTCGGTGGCGGTAATGTCGGACTTATCGCCGGATATCACGCTCTTCAGGCTGATATCGAAGTTGTGGGACTCGTTGAAGCACTCCCAATGTGCGGTGGTTATAAAGTCCATGCTGATAAACTCAAAAGA
The DNA here is from genome assembly GCA_942492065.1 of Cloacimonadales bacterium (SeqCode). Classification (GTDB taxonomy): domain Bacteria; phylum Cloacimonadota; class Cloacimonadia; order Cloacimonadales; family JAIOQZ01. The sequence goes on from CALODV010000013.1 coordinate 912,424, forward strand.
CTCGGTGTTCCGATCTATACATCTCATACAATTGTTTCTGCAAACGGTGAAGAAAGCGTTGATTCTGTCACTATCGCTCAGGTTGACGAAAACTTCCGGGTTATTGCAGGAACAGAAAAAACATTCAAGTGCGATACAATCCTTATAGCTGTTGGACTCAGTTCAGTAGATGAGCTTTCAAAACAGGCAGAAGTTGCAGGAATCAAAGTATATTCCGCAGGTGACGCATCTGAAATTGCAGAAGCATCCTCGGCAATGTTCAACGGAAAAATTACCGGACTGGGTATAGCGCGCGATCTGGCAGCAGACGTTGAAGAAATTCCTCAAAGCTGGCACGATAAAGCTGAAATTCTTAAATCTCACCCGGGGAAAGTTGTAGAACAGGAATTCCCGAAAGATAAAGAAGGTGTGATCCCTGTAATCCATTGTATTCAGGAAATACCATGTAATCCATGCAGCTCCGTATGCCCTACAAACTCCATTAATATTGACGGCGAAACCATGATGGGTATCCCAAAATACGAAGGAAGCTGTATCGGCTGTGGAAAATGTGTTGCAATCTGTCCGGGACTGGCAATCACTCTCGTTGATTACCGCAAAGACAGTGAAAACCCAATTGTGACCGTACCTTATGAAGTAATGAATCACAGAATTAAAGTTGATGATCTTGTTGATGCAGTGAACATTGACGGTGATGATATTGGAAAATACAAAGTAGTTCAGATTGTTGATTACAAGCAGAATAAGACTCAGCTTGTGAAGATGATCGCTACTGATTCTATAGAAAACAAAGCTGATATTGCCAAGAGAGTAGTATCTTTCAAAATTCAGGCACCTGAGGTTTCCGCACCGCTCGCAGAAGCTGTTTTACCTGAATACACTGCCGATGATGCAATGGTATGTCTCTGTGAAAGAGTAACAGCCGGTGAAGTCAGAAAGCTTGTTCGCGAAGGTATACATGACCTTAACCAGATTAAGGCTATTACCAGAGCCGGAATGGGGCCTTGCGGCAGCAAAACCTGTGATATGCTCGTGAAAAGAATCTTCCGTGAAGAAGGTGTAACAATGGATGATATTACACCTAATACTATCAGACCTGTTTTTGTAGAAGTTCCGCTTGGTGTTTTCGCAAAAGGTAAAGGAGAAGAATAATGAGTACAAAATATGATGTTATTATTGTCGGAGCAGGCTCGATTGGTGTACCAACTGCTATGGCAATCGCTGAATCCGGTAAAAAAGTACTTGTGATAGACGAAAAAGCTTCTCCGGGACAAGGTAACAATAAGAAAGCTATCGGCGGTATCAGAGCTACTCACTCCGATTACGGTAAGATTCAGATATGTAAGAGAAGTCTGGAAATATTCTCAACCTGGGAAGAACAACACGGTGATGATATCGGCTGGTACCAAAATGGATACAGCTTTCCCGTTTATACTGAAGAGCTTGAGAAAAAACTGAAAGATCTGCTTAAAATACAACAAGAATACGGTTTGGATATCGACTGGGTAACACCTGAGAAATACCTCGAGCTGGTTCCGGGAATCAATACTGACGGTCTGCGTGGTGCAACATTTTCACCGGGAGACGGTTCTGCATCCCCAATGCTGGCTCTTAATGCCATGTATTTCAAATCAATAGAATACGGTGCGGAATACAAGTTTAAAGAAGCTGTTAAAGATATGAAAATGACTGACGGCAAGATTACAGAAGTCATTACAGATAAAGGCACTTACAAAACAGACTGGGTTGTAAATGCTGCCGGTAACAATGCTAAAGCTGTTGCTGCCAAAGTTAAAATAAACCTGCCTATAACACCGGATTCTCATGAAGCAGCTATTACAGAACCTGTAAAAAGATTCTTCAAACCAATGATTGTAGATATGAGATCAACAGACGATTCTGCTAACTACTATTTCTATCAGAGTAATGAAGGACAGGTTGTGTTCTGCATAACTCCTAATCCTCCGTTTATCGGTACAGACAGCGATGCCTGTTCATGGTTCCTCCCTAAGGTAGCAAAAAGAATGGTAGACCTGTATCCAAGACTTGCCAACCTCAAAGTAAGAAGAACCTGGAGAGGTCAATACCCTATGACACCGGACGGATTCCCGATAGTTGGAATTACAAAAGAAATACCGAACTATGTTAACGCAAACGGTATGTGCGGACAGGGATTCATGTTAGGACCCGGTATGGGTGAACTGATTTCTAGACTCGTGAACAACAATAAAAATGATGATGATGATAGAATTCTGAAGAGCTTCGATTTCTATCGATCATTTTCAGGAATGGAAGCATTTAAATAAGATATTTAGAGTTTTGTATCTGGTTGAAATATCGATGAGATTTGATGAAATCAAATCGAGTCAACTATTACAAATAGAAATCGATCATTCTCAGGAATGGAAGCATTTAAATAAGATATTTAGAGTTTTGTACCTGGATGAAGTATCGATGAGATTTGATGAAATCAAATCGAGTCAACTACATATTTTGGTAAAATATGATAAAAGATTGCTTCTTTTAAATGAGAATGTTCATTCTCCGGAATAGAAGCATTTAAATAAGATTTTCTTGAAAGAACTCACAAATGGAGACTGCCTGGTTAATCCCGGGCAGTCTATATAGTATGCAATTGAGGATAGATTTTTTGGGCAATTCATCTTTTCATTCTATTTTATCTGAAATACCTCAAAGGATAATGATATGAAACTCAAATTAACAATGACGCTACTGATTATTAATCTCATTATTTGCATGTATTCTGAAGTAACAATATTGAGAACAGCTGCCCAGGAATGTGAGCCTAAGTATTTTAGGTTAGATAATGAGGAAAAAATAAATGGTATTTGTGTAGATGTTATGAGAGCAATAGAAAATATTGATCCCACAATAAAATTTATTGGTGATCAAAATTTTATTCCATTTCAAAGAATTGAAGAAGGTGTTTCAAAGGGTGATTATGATTGCTTTGTTGGGTTTGCTATGAATGAAGAAAGGATAAAAAAGTATAAATTTATTGATATTCCAATATATTATGTTCGAAATATACTGATATCTCGAATAGATGAAGATATTAATGTATATGATTTATCTCAGTTAATGTATCTTGATGATAACGTAATTATGATGGCAATGGGGATTGCGCAGGCCGACAAACTTAAATCCAGAGGTTACAATATTGATGATGGAGCTCATACTCCGGAACTGAATATCAAAAAGCTTCTATCTAATAGAGGAAGATTTATATACCAGAGTGAAATTTCCCTTATGGCGGCAATAAAAAAACTTGGAGTTGGTGACAGTATAAAAGTTCATCCATTGAAGCAGTTTGAAACCGGTAGGTATATAGCTTTCTATCCAGGAACACCGGCAAAGATAATTGAGAAAGTTGAAAGTGCGCTTGAGAAGCTTGAAAAGCAGGGTGTGCTGGAAGAGATATTCAAGAAATATGTGTCTAAAGAGTAAACAGGTATTCAGGAATTCAATCAGTTGTTTCCAAATGTACTAAACCATTTGTCATAATACTTTCAATGGTGAGTTCTGATTTATTAAGTGGTCGGTTTTGAGTAGCTCATCTTCGTTTTAATTGCACGTACAGCAACCATTTAAATACTGATACTAAAGGATTATATACAACGCTATGCGTTTTTGCTGGAATGCCCTTGCGAATGGACCAAAGTCCTTCGCAATGGTGGTCTTAACTGGTTATAAAAGCTATCTTTGGAGTGCATTGACTGTGTCAATGCGAAGAATAACTAATAATATTTGTTCAAAACAAAGATGTTGCATGCAATGTCTCTACGAAGTTGGGCGGAACCATCAATTATGTGAACAAACTCACCCCCTAACTTCGTTATAACTACACCTGAAACCTCAATCAACTACTGAACATTTACTTCCCGTTAAGCTGATTTTCCTTCAGCTTTTTCCACCATTTCAAACGTTTTTCTATATCTTTCTCAAATCCGAATTTGGAAGGTGTATAATACTCTTTTTCGCTCATGTGTTCCGGGAAATACTTCTGGTAATAATAGCTGTTCTCATGATCATGAGAGTATTGGTAATCTTTGCCGTAATCAAGGTCTTTCATCAGCTTTGTGGGTGCATTTCTTATAACCAGGGGAACCGGTAAATGGCTTGTCTTTACAGCATCGTCAGCAGCTTTTTTATAGGCCATATAGACAGCATTGCTCTTGGGTGCTGTTGCCAGATAAACAACCAGCTGTGCCAGAGCTGTGTTTGCTTCCGGCATACCAAGTGTATGAATTGCCTCTTTTGCACTGATTGCCTGAACAAGTGCCTGCGGATCAGCCAATCCTACATCTTCCGAGGCAAAACGAATCAGCCTGCGTACAACATACATCGGGTCTTCCCCTGCCTCCAACATACGAGCCAGCCAGTACAAACCGGCCTGAGTATCGCTGCCGCGGAGAGACTTATGCAGAGCCGATATTACGTTATAATGCTCTTCTTTATTCTTGTCATAATTGAGTGTTCTGGAGTTAATAATCCGTGCAGCAAACTCGGTAGTTATAACCTGATCTTTCATTGTGTAATTCAGGATCAGCTCCAGACTGTTCAGAGCTTTTCTGGCATCTCCTCCACACTGCATCATCAATAAATCAAGCACATCCTCAGGAAGCTCTCTATCAAGCTTTTTCAGAGCATTTTTCAGAATATCAGCAATAGAATCATCCGACAGTTTTTCCAGAACTATAACCTGACATCTCGACAATAAAGCAGGGATAACCTCAAAAGAAGGATTCTCAGTAGTAGCACCAATGAGAATTACAGCTCCGGTTTCGATATGATGCAGAAATGCATCCTGTTGAGCTTTGTTAAATCTATGAATCTCATCTATGAAAATTATTGTGCGTTTATTCTGTTCTTTCAGGCTGTATTCAGCTTCCTGCATAACAGCTTTCACATCTTTTATACTGGAAAGCACTGCACTGAAAGCCACAAACCTTTCTTCGGAGTTCTTCTCAATGTATCTCGCAATGGTGGTTTTTCCGCAACCGGGAGGTCCCCACATAATAATAGACGAATATCTGCCTGTAGATATCATTCTTCTGAGCAAGGTATTTTCTCCCAGAATCTTGTCCTGTCCGAGTATCTCTTTCAAGTCTGAGGGACGCATCTTTTCGGCAAGCGGGATGTTTGTACTCTGTTTTTCACTATCGAATAATTCAAGCTGTTTCATGTCTTACTCCGAATCTATACAACAATAGAAAGTTTTTTACATAAATTGTAGATTGATAAAATTTCATTGGGTTTTGTGCGGTATATCTCTCCGTCGAAATAAACAGGCAGAGAAAATTTGGATTTCACCTGAATAATGGATGACCTTTTCATAGTAACTTCCTTTTCCCGCATGTGTTCTGCCTTGAGAAGCTTTGGAAAGATAGAAAACAGTCTTTTGAAACTCACTTCCTGAGCAAGACAGATATCGAATAGACCGTCATCACATACAGCATCGGGGGTTAACCTAAATCCACCACCGCAATACTGAGTATTACCCACAGCCATAAGTAAAACCTTAGCTCTGAACAGATCATTATATGTCCTGATCGCAATAGGAATATTTCTGAACTTGAACAACGCTATCACCAGAGCTGTCATATATCTGGCAATTCCTCTGAGAAAATGAATCTTTGAGGCTACAAGAGCTGTTTCAGCATCAAGCCCGATGCCAAAGCTGTTTATAAAAAAGCGAACCTCATTACAGCAGGTTATTTTACCTACATCCACCTTTTTCAACTCATTATCGAATAATTTCTGTAACAATTTTTCAGGGCTGTCATTAATATTCAAGGCTTTGGCAAAATCGTTTCCGGAACCGCATGGGATAAGACACAACTTGATTCCACGCACATCTCTTTTGGACATGACTGCATTCACAACACAGTTCAAAGTACCGTCTCCCCCTACGGCAATAAATGTTCTGATTCCTGCTTTTATGTCTTCTATAACGGAATTATATGCTGTTTCGTAGGTTGAAGACTTCAGAAAACGGCACTTCAGATTTCTGTTCTGACAAAAATGGCTGATTGTTTTAAGATAGGTAACTGATTTTCCTTTTCCTGCCCTAGGGTTGGCAATAACAGACCAGATTCCGGTTTTAACTTTCTTCTTCATCTCTGCTGATATATATGTTTGAAGTACTGATTTGCACAGGCAGAACCAATATCTGCAAGTCTATGCTCAGCAGCAAAATTTTTAAACTCACAGGAAGGCACAAATCTGACTTCTGTATGCTCATGATACTCTATCGCCTTCTTCATTTTTTCTGCAAACTCGTCCTCGGTATGTTTTAAACTGCAGTAGAAAAGGAACTCCGGTTTCATGTTACTGAAGCTTCTTCCCATCCCCGTACAGATCAGAGTATCAATATCATCTTTTTCGACATTCAGTTCTTCCACAAGTTCGTTGCGGATTGTCGTATAAGGACTATCGTGATGCGGTTCCATGTTCCCACCGCAAAAATGCCAGATTCCTCTGGATTCAGCCACTTTGTGAGATCGCATACCGATTATCAGCTTGTTATCTGCTGTTTCTACAACAACGCAGGCGGCAATACAGTTTGCCAGCTCATTATTATCCTTAATCTCACTGAGATTTCTTATATTCGTACCAATATATGATTTATAGGTGGTTGTAATAGTTTCCACCAGAAGCATGCCCCCTTCTATTCGTGAGCTGAGAAATCCGGTAACATTTCCGTCCCAGAGATCAAGCCCTTCACTCAGGGCTTCAGTCCAGCCTTTATCAATCATTTTTTGAGTATCCTCGGAGTATTTTTTGGGTCCTTCCTGAGGTAAAATACTGATTTTATTCTCCCTGAACAGTGAGTCATGCAAGATTTCGTACTTTTCCATAATTAATATTTATAACGTTTCTGTACTTTTTTCAGGATTATTACAAATTCACCTTTTGGCAGTTCAGATGTCATGGTAATAAGCTCATCGAGGTTTCCCCAGAATATCTGTTCTTCGGGTTGAGTAAGTTTATAGAACAACATTGCCTGCCTTTTCCCCCCAAGTATCATTTTCATATCTCTCAGAACCTGTTTCATTCTGTAAGGAGCTTCCAGGAATACAAGATCTATGTTATTGTTCAGTTTTCTAATTGCATTGATTCGATTTTCCCTGTTTGGCGGGAGAAATCCGTAATACTGAAAATTCTCCAAAGGTAATCCGGAACACATTAAGGAAGCCATAATTGAGGATGGCCCGGGAATAGGTATTACAGGAATATTCATCTGATGGCATTGCCATACAAGGTTGTTACCGGGATCAGCAAACAACGGTGTTCCTGCATCAGAAATCAGAGCCAGAGCTTCTTTCTCATTCAGCAGGCGATTAATAATCTCCTTTGTGCTTTCTCTCTCGTTATGTTCGTTCAGAAGAATGAAATCTTTCTTAATATCCAGAGCTCTCAACATACTGCAGCCCTGCTTTCTTTCTTCCATAATGACGCTGTCACATTCTTTAAGTACTCTTAAGGCTCTCAGAGTAATATCTTCCATATTGCCTATAGGCATGGCGACTATATAAAGTCCATATTTAAGTTTTTCCATTTGATCTCCATTTTTGTATCATGCTTTTTACAGCAGTTTTAATCTTTTTGGCTTTCTCCGGGAAACAATATGCAAGATACTTAACCTTTGAAAACAAAATAAATATAATTGATAACAAAATCAAAATATTCTGTAAAAATGTCCACACCTTATTATCATGAGGAATAATTCTGAAATCAATCTTGTGAGAACCGGAGTATACCGGAAATCCAATCAGGCAGTGATTAACAGGAATGTAGCCAGTATCTTTTCCATCAACCGTCAATGAATACAATCCTTTAAAATAGTTTTTTGCCAGAACAACGAAAGCTGTATCTTTCACATTTATCTCAAAAGAAACAGATGATTCTGTCAGATCAATATTACTAAATTGTGCATCACCGGAGTAAGTGCCTTTGTTCAGGGAGTCATCTACCACAAAAGCCTTATTTACAATATCATCCGTATAAACCAGACTGTCCAGCAGGGCATCTGCAGAATTACAGTTAACAATATCCTTTACAGTTCTTACTACAGGTAGACTCTTTGAGTTCTCATAGAGGATTACCTTATTATCCCTGTCATAGAACATATATTTAAGATGTGATAGATTCAGCTTCATACCGAACATGATGTATTTTGCATTCAGCATGTTTATCACATTCCAGTTAAAAGGATCTTTATCTATCCTGCTTTTATCCACGAGTCTTTCTGTGACTTTTCTGTATCTCGCAGATATAAGATATGTATTGCCGTTAAGCATTTTGAGTTGATCTGCCCAGGAGTCATTATAAAATTCTTTACCAGGGTAGAAGAAATATCCGTTAGTAGAATTATAGTCTTTAAGTCCCGTAGTCATGACAATAGTATCTGTTTTGCTAAGACTATCAGCACGATCTGCATTATTATTAAGATTTACGTGCAGGAACTCAATAAATACTATTACCAGACATATTGCTAATAACAGATGCCTCGAGATTTTTCTGTGAACAAATGCAAACAGACCAAGTAACATCACAATACATACAGGATAGAAGAATATTGAGTTCTTAAAAATTATCCTATTAACTTCTGTACCCCGTACAAACAAGTAGGAAGTCAGATTAACCAGGAAGAAAGAAAGAAAAACACCAGATGCAATCAATAATTGTATTGGGTTTCTCACAATAATGTAGTTGTTAGTGAAATCTGAAAACCACCCACTTAAACTAAATATTACTAATGCAGTACTGAATAGAAAAAGCTCAGTTGATAACTGAGTCTCAGTTTTTATGTTAATAACATAGTTTACAACAATTAGTAACGAAATGTAAAGAATAAACTTTACTGATTTCCTTTTATTCATAAGAATGTAAAAAGTCAGTAAAACTAATAAAAGAGCAGATATTCCTGTGCTTTCAGGAATGCTCATCAAGTGTTTCAGGTTAAGTGGCAGATTTATCCATGAATACACTTTTTCCGACAAACTGTTAACAAGGTTAACTCCATTATATACATTATGTATTGGCTCCAATTGTTTCGATACTAATGAGTTTTTAATCCATGTGATTATCAGATTTGGCAGGATAACAAGCACTGACAGAATGTAAAATCCCAGTTTTTTCAAACATATCCTGTATTTCTTATTACGCAGAATCTCCACTGAGTTCCATATAATTGCCATTATTGAGAATACCATGGCAAATATGGAAATTCTGATGTTATCCGAGTAAGCTGTCAGTATGAAATTGAAGAGAAAGAAACCCATCCTGGTCAGTGAAAATTTATCTATATAAAGATGAAGTGAGAGAATGAACCAGGGGAGAAAAGCAGCAGATTCAATCAGAACCATATTTTCGTCTTTGATCACGGGCAGCATATACAACAGAAGATATAGTACTGCAAACAGTATTGAGATCAGATAGTCTCCCGATTTTCTGTATACCAGTGTATAGATTCCGAGAATTGCAAGTATGGGGAATAACAATAGGGTTCCTGTAAAACGTATTGATCCTGTGATAATAGAATTGATTGATAGCACACCATCATGAACACTAACAAGATCAGGTGTACCGAAAAATGAGTTGAAATTCCAGTTAAGGCTTTCGCTGCAGCTATCAACTAATCTATTGTTTGACATAAAGTTTCGATTAGTTTCTGAGGCTGCAAACATTGCAATTATCATCAGTATCAGCAGACATGCTGTATGTTTGATTATCTTGCTTCTTAATTCCGGATCATAAATGAATTTCATATCTTGCGAATTATCCTCTGGTAGATTATATGTCAATAAACGTTTGATGGTCACAAATGCAAGAAAAAAAACTTAGTCTGAAGTTGATTGTTTGAAATGGCAGCCTCCTCAACCTATTTGCTTATGTTCATACGGAACTTGCAGGATTATAGTGTTTTGCCATTATGATGAGTTTAAAACATTTATACAAAGTTATCAAGAAATTTCTTGAATAAAATAAATCATAATTATTTATGACCTTAATAAGATATTGCTGTTTTGCAAAGATTTCTAACTAAACAGGAAAACTAATGAGAAAAACCTTAATTTTGATATTCGCACTGCTGTCAGTATACTGCTATAGCTTCGATACAGGAAAAAACCCGAATGTATCAGCATTGTTATCTCTGGGACTTCCCGGAGGAGGACAGTTTTATAACGAACAACCCTGGAAGGGAGCTCTTGCTATCAGCATAGAATCCTTTCTGATATATAAAATGATTGATACAGATATCCTGATTGATGACCTGAAATCTGACATCAAAAAATACGAAAGCATTCTTGCTGAAGGCAATCTTACTGACGCTCAGGTTCAAATGTATAGAGATAAGATTGGCGGAAAAAGAGCTAAGTATAATCGTAATAAAAACCGTCAGAATAATCACTACTGGTGGATGGGAGGAACAGTTTTTCTGTCTGTTATTGATGCATATGTTGATGGACATTTATACAACTATAACGAAAAAAAGAAAAAACTCCGATTGAACTTTTCAGTGAATTCAGTTAGTTTATCTTATAGATTCTAAGTATTCTTAAAGATGGAATACTTTTTGCTTCTAAATTGCTAAATAACTTAAAATAACATACATGGGGAAGGATATGAAACGTTATTTACTATTAATAGTGGCAATTGCTGTATCTACAGCATTATTTTCCGCTTATTTCGAAAACACACCTAAAACGCTTACACAGCCGGACGGTACCAAAATTAATTGTCTTATTTCAGGAGACGAGTTTTTTAATCGCTATCACGATGAAAAAGGATACTCAATTATCAGAGGAAAAGAAGGCTTCTTCTGTTATGCAGTAAAAGATGGTGATGATAATATTATCGCATCGGACTATATTGTTGGGACTGTAGATCCCGGTTCAGTTGGAATTTCACCTAACGTGATGATATCTCCTGAAGAATATCAGGCAAAACGTGACAGATTTTATGCACCAACCATAATCGAAAGAACTGAACGTCCAGCAGATGATCACATCAACAATATCGTCGTATTCATCAGATTCAGTGATCAAACTGAATTCACAACACCATTAAGTACATTTGAATCAAATTTTAACGATACAACATCCGTATCTTTAAGAGATTATTACAGAGAAGTGACTTATGGCACACTTGAAGTGACAAGTACATATTATCCTGCACCTACAGGCGGAACTGTTTTATCTTATCAGGATACTCACTCAAGAGATTATTTTATGCCTTATGATTCCAGCACTAACACAAATGGATACCAAACTGACCATGATAAAACATCCAGAGAACACAACCTTCTCAGAGATGCTGTTAATTCAATCAGTTCTCAAATTCCATCCAGTCTGAATCTGGATTATAACAATGATAATATGGTAGACAATGTATGCTTTATCATCAGAGGTGATCAAGAAGCTTGGGCTGATCTTCTCTGGGCACATAGATGGTCATTATATTCACATGATGTTTATATTAACGGTAAAAGAGTATTCGATTATACTTTCCAGCCTGAACCTCAATCATCAGTAAACACATTGTGCCATGAGATGTTCCACGTACTCTCTGCACCTGACCTTTATCATTATAATTATGACGGATTTACTCCTGTTGGACCATGGGATCTCATGTCCAGCGGTTTTGGTCACATGATGGCTTATATGAAATACAGATATGGCGGATGGATTGACAATATTCCTGTAATTACTTCCGGAACACATACTCTCTATCCTCTTACATCTCCTACGAACAACTGCTTCAGAATCAACAATGAGTTTGATAGTGATGAGTACTTTATTGTAGAATACAGATCACCAAATGAAGGTACATATGAACAGAACAATCCACAATCCGGTATGCTTGTATACAGAATAAATACAGATCATAACGGAGATGGAAATGCTTACGGCGGTGACGAAGTATATGTTTTCCGATATAACGGAACAGTAAACGATGATGGTAACATTTATAACGCTGTTCTTTCTACCGATATTGGCAGAACTGAAATGCACAATACTACTAATCCTAACATGTACCTGTCTTACGGACTTCCTGCCGGCATTCATATCTATAACGTTCAGGATAATGGAGATTCATTGACATTCATACTGAATCCTTCATCATCCAGTATTTCAGGAACCATATCTCTGGACAGTGATATGGGTGATGCTTCTGATATAAATCTGCAGATCAATTCACATTCTGTACCGGTTCAAGCTGACGGTTCTTATACATATGATGTTTATACAGGAGACTATACCATTATTGCTACTTTGGATGGCTTTAGTACATATGCAAATACAGTATCTGTATCACCTTCAGAGCAAGTAATGCATGATTTTTCAATGAATATTCTGCCTTACCCGGATCAGTTTAATCACTATATTGATAATGGAACTTTGAGAATCGAGTGGACAATGTCAGATGTTCTGCCCACCCAGTTCTCCAATTTTTATGCTATTATTAACATGAATGATATGGCTGAAACATACAGATCTAATATTTACGATACGTACATTGACTTTAATGTTTCAACAGCATTCTTTGATAGTATTTCAGTGCAGGTAAAAGCACAATACACTTCCGGAGAAAGCTTCCTTTCTGACAAATACACCTGGTATCTTAACACAAATAATAACAATAATGATGTTTCCGAATACACTACCGGACTTCTTTCAAACTACCCGAATCCGTTCAACCCGGAAACAACTATCAAGTACTCACTTGCTGAAAAAAGCAATGTCGTAATTGATATCTACAACATTATTGGACAGAAAGTTAAATCCTTTGACAGAGGAACACTTAAGGCCGGTAAACATGAAGTAAAATGGACAGGTGATAATTCCAACGGCAACTCTGTTTCCAGTGGTATGTATTTCTATAAACTGAATGTTGACGGAAAAACCAGAGACATTAAAAAAATGATGCTTCTTAAGTAAGCAAAGTTTTATACTCATAAATTATAAGCCCTGAAGAAATTCGGGGCTTTTTGTTTACCTTTTCTCTGACCAGTACATATTGAAAATCGAATTGAATGCACTATATTTCGGATAATTATAAATCTTATTGAGTATTGTTTTATTTTTCGCAGTAATAGCATATTTTCTAAGTATCATAATGTAAACAGCAAGATAATTTGGAGATTATTATGAATGGTATTACAAAGAAAATAGCACTGACATTAATCCTTTTAACACTAGTATTACCTTTTTTGTACTCAGAAAGACCTGACAACTTGACTTACCCTGTTGTTGATACCGGTCAGTCAGATTGCTTTGACAACCTGGATATCATAACCTCTCCGACTCCGGGCAGCTCCTTTTATGGTCAGGACGCACAATACTCAGGATATCAGCCTTCTTACACTGATAATAATGATGGAACAATAACCGATAATGTCACAGGTTTAATGTGGACGAAAAGCCCGGATTTGAACCATGACGGTTTGATAAACGTAAGCGATAAACTTACTCATCCGGAAGCCCTTGCCAGTGCAGATACTTTGACAGCTTCAGGATATACCGACTGGAGACTGCCTTCAATAAAAGAACTGTACTCATTGATCCTGTTCAGTGGACTGGACTGCAGTGGATACGATGGTAATAACCCTGATCAGCTTGTACCGTTTATCAATACAGACTATTTCGATTTCGGATATGGTGACGAAAACAGTGGTGAACGTATCATTGATGCTCAGTTTGCTACTACAACTATATACACCGGAACTACAATGGGTGGAAACCAGACTATGTTTGGAGTTAATTTTGCAGATGGCAGAATCAAAGGCTATCCAGTTTATGTAGCACAGGAAAATGAGTACAAAACTTTTTACGTCTACTATGTTCGGGGAGACTCAACCTATGGTGTCAATAACTTCATTGATAATGGTAATGGCACTGTGACAGATACTGCAACCGGTCTGATGTGGCAGCAGGATGACAGCGGTTCAGGAATGGACTGGGAAAATGCTTTGCAATGGGTGCAAACAAAGAACAACGATAATTATCTTGGGTATGATGACTGGAGAATGCCAAATGCAAAGGAACTGCAAAGTATTGTAGATTATTCAAGATCGCTCAGTGCAACAAATTCAGCTGCAATAAATGCCATATTCAATTGTTCGGCAGTCAATGATGAAGGAAGCACACAGAACTATCCATTCTATTGGAGCAGTACTACACATGAAAATATGATGAACGGAGGTTATGCTGCCTATGTAGCATTTGGAGAAGCTCTGGGATTCATGGAAATGCCGCCTAACTCTGGAAACTACACTCTGATGGATGTACATGGTGCCGGAGCCCAGAGAAGTGATCCTAAAACAGGAAATCCTGATGATTATCCCTATGGCCATGGTCCGCAGGGAGATGTAATCAGAATATATAACTATGTTCGCTTAGTACGTGATGTCGGTAATACGGCAATTGAAGATACACAGACAAAAGCTCCTGATTACAATGGAAAAGCCTTTCTGGAACAATGCTATCCGAATCCGTTTAATCCTGAAACTAACATAGAATTCTCTGTAAAAGAAGAGACTGATGTAGAGATTTACATTTTCAACGTTAAAGGACAAAAGGTTAAGACCCTGGTAAACAAATCTGTTTCAGCTGGGGACCATAAAGTTATGTGGCATGGAGACTCTAGTTCCGGTAGTTCTGTTTCATCAGGAGTGTATTTTGTAAAGATGATTTCCGGGAATGATATCGATACTCGAAAGATTATTCTCATGAAATAGATGGGTATCTTTAATAGTGTGCCTTAGTAAACTATAATCCTGTATTTGAGACAACCGCCCGTTTGTCTCTACGCGGTTTAGTCAGATCGATTAATTTTTGTTATCCCTCAAATATTGTTCTTTCAATTTCAATAAAGCTTCTTTCTCACCTTTCTCATAATATCGATACCTGAGCCAATAATCCCAATCCCCATCAAAGGTAGAATACTCAGTCAGTGATCTCTTGAACCATTTCATTGCTTCACTTCTATTTCCTTTTTCGTAATGCAAAAATGCCAGATGCATAAAGATTCTTTCAAAGTTATTAATATAACCTTCTCTTTCAGCATTGTTCTTTTTTTTATTTACTCTTTTAAAGTGTGCATCCAACTCATTTTCAATTATTTTCAGATAATCGTCAGGATGGATTTTCCTTAAAAAATGACTTCTCAGCATGAATTCCGGTCCGGCAACTATGTAAATGTGGTTAATAAAATTATCAATAAAAACCTGAGGATCAATGTAATCTAACTCCCACTCTATGAATATTCTTGCTAAGACTTCGGAATAAAAAATTGAGTTGATATATGGGTGCTTAAAGAATAAATAAATTTTTCTCAGGTTTATACCTGACTCATCAACTTTACGTAACTTATCGTAGCAATAAGCTTTCATTGCAAAGTAATAATTAGAATTATCAGCATAAGTGCTCTCTGAGGATAGTGATAATCCAGGTCCTAAAAGTCTTGCGGAGAGGAATATTATTTTGAATCTCTCTAGCTCTTCCAGTATTATATCATATTGCTCACAAAGAAGAAGACTTCGGAAAAGATACTTATAGGCAATTTCAAGATCTATTCCTCTACTTACTGCTGCTAATGTGAGCTCGAAATACAAACTATCAGTTAAATCAATACCAAGACTATCTGCTCCGGATTCTCTAATGATTTCATTGAAAATTTCTTCAACATCAGAAAACATTTTGGTAACTTCTTTTATACAACCGACAGGATTGTGCATAAAACTATACATCATATATCTTTGAGTAGTATTATTAATAGTTTCTTTAAAAGGTATATCCTTTAAAGTATCATTACATGTCTCAGTAAATTCCAATAGCTTACTATTTTTATGACTTATAGCAAACTTTATCTTTTCTTCAGGTATGTTAAGTTTGTATACCAAGGCAAGGGTGGTTATAATATAGTTTTCTTCATTGTTTCTTAATATTTCATTACTTACTCCCTGGTAAGAATACGCAGTTTGTCCCTGAAGAATTATTACAAAGAAAAGAAGTATTGAGATTTTACCCATAATGTCTCCTTGTTAGTTCCGTAATCTCTTTTGTTTTAAGTATACACTCCAAATTTCCAATATAATATCTGTCACTAAAATTACGGAATCGTGTCAACAAATTTATGGAATCATGGTTTAGAAGCTACTGTAGAAACACAACATCTTGTGTCTAAAAAGTTATTTCTGTTCTTTTGAACAAGTGTCACACCATTGCCAAAGGTCTAAAGACCATTTGGAAGGTGTTCCCTTTGAGACAACCGTCCGGTTGTCTCTACGTGATGTTGGACAGCAGAGAGTTTTCAGATGTAGAGACGCTGCATGCAACGTCTAAATATATTCCCTGACTGTATAAGCTCCTCATTGAGCCTACCCCATATTCTGTACCATGTCTAAGTTTAGTAAGTTCGAGTTATTCTGTTTGATTCCATTTTCATAAGTCAAGAGATATTCTTTGGGAGACATCATATTAAGAGAACTATGAGGTCTTTCGTTGTTATAACTTTCTCTCCATTCATTTATTACATTTCTTGCATGATTTAGATTTAGAAATTCCGATTGATTAAGACATTCATTTCTGAACTTACCATTTAAACTTTCCACAAAAGCATTTTTCTGTGGTTCTCCCGGAGGGATGAAGCACAGTTTTACATTATGTTTTAGTGAAAATTCAGACATTGCTTTGGATCTGAATTCAGGTCCATTGTCACAGACTATATTTTCCGGTAAATTACGATATTCTTTCAAATTACTTAGTTCTCTATTTAATCTGGATCCTGTAATTGAAGTATCAACAATTTGAAGTACAAGTTCTCTTGAAAAATCATCCATTATATTGAAAATCCTGAAAGGACGTCCCTTTACTGTTCTATCTCCTACAAAATCCATTGACCAACGTTGAGTTGGATACTCGGCAGGAGGTAATGATTCTGATCTATACAAGCGTTTCTTGCGTGGTCGTTTAGGTATTTGCAGATTGTTCTGTCTGTAAATACGTTCTATACGCTTATGGTTTACATTGCCCAGTTCTCTTCTTAATAGAACTGTTAATCTGGGCAAACCATAAGCGACATGCTTCAGAGCAAGCTCCTTCAGTTTAGATAAAATTACTCTGTCAGATGTCTTATCTACAGGTTTATATCTGAACGAACTCCTATGAAAATTTGTTATACGGCAAGATCGTCTTTCACTCATTCCCATCTCTTTAAACTCCCTGACAACTTCTTTACGTTGACAGGGCTTTAGAAGTTTTTTGACAGTACTATCTTTAATGCATCGACTTCAAGATCACGTTCTGCTAAAAGACGCTTTAACCTTCTGTTCTCATCTTCAAGAGACTTTAACCTTTTGGCCTCAGTTACTTCCATTCCACCGTATTTGCTCTTCCACTTATAAAATGTCTGCTCGCAAATCTGGTGCTCTCGTATAAGATCTTTTACTTTTCTGCCAGCTTCATGCTCTTTGAGTACTCTTATTTTCTGTTCTTCTGTAAATCTTTTTCGCATCCTTTACTCCTTTGCAAATATTATAAATCATTGCTTTTATATGTCAAAGAATACTAAACTTCAGAATGGTTCAAGTTTAGGGGGAAAGGTCATCATGGCAAAAAGAAAGATTTTAGTTTGTAACAACTCAAGTCCATGCATAGACTTTTCTCCCTAAAAATAATTCAGTGCATTCTGTTTCTTCTGTGGTTCAAAATCACTTCCAAAACAAAATTCTTTACTCAATTCATACACCTCATTCAATTGAGAAAAAAATCGGAAGTATCAATATGGAAAGAAAGTTATTATTTGATAAAGTTGCAGAACAATACAATGCCAGCCGTCCAACTTATGTTAGAGAGCTGTTTGAAGATATTATTGAGTTATCAGGAATTAGTATAGATTCAAAGATTCTGGAGATTGGTCCGGGAACAGGGCAGGCAACAGAACCTTTTCTGAAAACAGGTGCTCAAGTTGTGTGTGTGGAACCAGGAGCAAATCTTGCCGCATTCTGTAAACACAAATTCCGGAATTACAATAATATCAGCTTTGTTAACAGCAGTTTTGAAGATTTTGACAATGATATGAATCAATTCGATCTTGTATATGCCGGCACATCGTTTCACTGGATTGACTACGAATTCGGAATGCGAAAGGCTTATAACCTGCTGAAAAATAACGGTTCAATTGCCTTATTCTGGAACAGACCCATGGTAAATGATCCCAACAATCCTCTCCATATGGCAATTCAGGAGATATATAGGCAAGTTTACGGTAAATCAGAACATATCACTGAAGAAGGACTGGTACGTAAGTTTGACGTGCTTGATCAGACCCTGCAAAAAATTGGTTTCAACGATGTAAGCCGCAAGATATATCACTCAGAAAGATACATGTCTGCTCAGGAATATAAAGGACTTTTGACTACATATTCCGATAATCTGGCACTTGATGAAGAACGACGTCAATTACTTACCGGTGGAATTGAGGCAGAGATAATCAAGCATGCCAATATCATTAAGATCAATGATATAATAGATTTACATTTTGGGAAAAAATTATAGTTTCTATCTGGTCATATTGCTGTATACTCTTTCCTGCTTCTCCTCATCTATTTTAGGATTAAATACCAGAGCCATAATAAAACCGCATATAGCTCCACCTATGTGAGCAAAAAAGGCTACTCCACTATCTCCACTGCCAATACCGTTTAGAATTTGGAAAAAGAGCCATATTGCCAGAATGTACTTTGCTTTTATACGTAACCACCAGTAATTTCCTCTCATGAATATCAACTGAAACCAGAAGAATGGTAGAAACGCAAACTTTGCATTTGGATGCAGAATTGTGAAAAACACTGCAATTCCGGAAACAGCTCCGCTGATTCCAATAAGAGGTATATCTGAGTGCAGATTTACAAGAGAATGCAGCATCAAGCCTATTAAACCGGATAAAACAACCAAAATGATATATTTCACTTTACCAAGCTTGGCTTCAACTCCATCTCCATAAATGAACAGGAAATACAGATTGGAAATCAGGTGCCAGATGCCACCATGCATAAACATGGATGAGATAATTGTAAGTCCGAAAAAATGAAAAGGACGGGCTGGCACAAACCCGAAATCCCTGATAATTTCATCGTAGTTTCCTATGTTACTCAATACAAAGAACTCTATGCATGCCACCATAAGAAAAAGAGTCACATATGCTGAACCGGTTAGTTTAATATTCTTGTCTTTGATTGGTAATCCGAAGAAAGCCAGAACCATATCGAAGAGATTCATGTATTCATCATAATTATAATCTATCTCTGTTTCTACGGTTTTATATTCACTTCTTCTTCTCTGAGCATCATACTCGATTTCCCTCATAGCCCTGTCATAATCATAAGAATCTGTTATCTCCAGTCTGTCAGCAGCATCAGCAAAGCCGATTGTTCTTTTGGGTTCCAGATTATAAAAAGTATGCTCTTCCATCAAATAGGAATCGCAGGACTGGCAGAACATTATATTTCCATCTCCGGAATCAACCTGTTTAAGAATACTTCCGCAAGCCGGGCAGTTATCAATACAGTTTACACCACTTATTGTGTATCCGGACAAGTCACATTTCTTTTCCAGATAGTCCCTCTTATACATAGAGAATTTGCACTCAATGCACTGAAAGTTTTTGTCTCTTATAGATAAATCAGGAGCCTGAACCTGAGCCATGTTTCCATTACAAATAATACATTTAATCATAAAATATTACCTCTGACAGTATTGTAATGATAATAAAAAAGTGGTCAACATTATTTTTTTTGAACATTTAAGATAAAAATACGATTCAAATTGTGCTGCTAGTGTTATTAGAAGTTATTGCCCCATTACAGTTTTAAAAATTTCTTCAGCACCGTCCACAGCATATTTAATAGCTACAACATAAACAGGAAAGTCAATACTGCTTTTCAGAAGAGATAGCTTTGTATAATCCTTTTCTGTTGTGAGAATGATTTCCAGCCCCTGAGCGGCCATTTCTCTTCTTATTGTGTCTATTGTCTCTGAAGTATAATCAAAGTGATCAGGATAGCGGAAATGATGGTTGAACGTGAAACATGCATCAGTAACAGTATTCTCGAATGACTCAGGAAAGCCAAGCCCTGAAAGAAGCCCAATGCTTTTTCTTTTAAGGTCATCCGGATTAACTTCTTCCTGATCCATATCATAAATGGAATCAACTATATAGCTGCCTGTATATGTCTTTCTGTTTCTCGGAAGTCCTTTTATTTCTCCTCCATTGCAGACAAAGAAATCTGCATCTCTTAAAGCAGAAAGAGGTTCCCGTAGGATACCGGCAGGAATAACAAACCCGTTTCCCAGTCCGGCAGATTTGTTAAAGAGCACGATTCGGTGGTCCTGATGTACTTTCAAATGCTGGAAAGCATCATCAAGAATAATCACATCGAGGTTCTTAAACTCGTTGATCAGCAGATTTATCGAAAGAGCTCTGTTTCTGCCTACGGCTATTGGTACACCGGGCAGTTTTGCAGCCAGCAGCTGAGCCTCATCACCGGCTTTTTCCGCAATTTCATATATCCTGTCATACGAAGATATAATTCTGTTAGTGTCCTCAAAATCACCCTTATAGCCTCGCAGACAGACTGCAGTTTTCTTATTATTCTTTTTAAGCAGCTCTGCCAGAAATATTGTGAATGGAGTTTTTCCGCTTCCACCTGCTGTAATATTCCCAACAGAAATGACTTGAACTTTATCTGATTGTCGTTGCGGTTTAAACATCTTATAATGGTTTCGGTGTACAATCTGAGCAAATGAATACAGCCAGGAAAACGGCAGCAGTAAAATAGATAATGCTGTTTTATTATACAGGTGCTTTTTGATAAATTCCTGAGATACCATCAGTACTCAATACCAATCCTGGCAGGGATATTCTGTGTGTAGTAGTGCTTAATCTCTTTCATTTCCGTAACAAGATCAGCCTTTTCAATAGCTTCATCACTTACATACCTTCCGGTCATTACAAGTTCAGATTCAGTTTTTATATCCATCAGAGCAAGCTGTTTATCCAGAGGTATAAGTTTCCATGATACAGCAACATTGATTTCATCTATAACAACCAGATCATAATTTCCGCTTTTTATTACAGATTCAGCTTTTTCAACTGCCAACTCTGCTTCTTTGAAGTCGATTTCAGCAGGATTGTCAGGATCAATAAGTTTATCGGTACCGAACTGGAAAATATCAATTTTCTCACATTTCTGTAGAAACCTGATTTCTCCATATTCATAGTTTTTCTTCATGAATTGTATCAGACAGACTTTCTTATCTCTGCCTAAAGCTCTTAGTATCAAACCAAGAGATGCAGTTGTTTTACCTTTTCCGTTTCCAGTATAAATATGAATCATACGATCTCCAAAATGAGAATCATGCACAACTGATGCTTTTCAACATATCAAATATTCAGACAGAGTAAATGAAATTCCAAAATCAAACTGATACATGTAATTGATGTTATACCTTTTCAACTCTGCAATTTCATTGATTTTAAATAGTAGAAAATCTGCTATCCTGGTTTATGCAAGAATCTCCGAATGTTTTTCCCACAAAAAAAAGGTGTTAAAACCGGGCAAGCTTTAACACCATTTATTTTCAATTTTCTTTTAAAACTTCTTCGTCGTAAATTACTTCAAACTGATGTTTATGCTTTGCTTCTTCATCAGCAAGTCTGAGGAATAGGTTCTTCATTTCACCGTCTGTAACTTTTGCTGCAAGATCCATATACAGTTTTTTAGCTTTTTCTTCTCTTTTCATTGCTATCAGAATTATGTCCTGATATGAAAGATTAGGTTTGATCTCGACTTCTACCAGATAATCGGATATATGAAGATCTTCGACATCCTTATTTACCGTTTTTGTTTGGGTCATTCCGTTAGTTCTGATTCTTTCCAATGCTGCAGCATGACCTTTTTCCATATCTGCAAGATCTTTCAGCATAACTTTCTGTGCTGCAAAAAGAGTTTTCTTGCTTAAATCAGTATAGAATTCAACTGCTTCATATTCTCTTTCGATTGCAAAATCAAGAATTGCTTCAAATTTTTTGTTTTCCATAAATAACTCCGGTTGCATTTACTTTCTTTACATAATATTTTTCAAATATTACAAAAGAACTTTTTATTTGATATTAATATCTGAAATCAGTAAATATTCCAGAAACTGTCAATAAATTCAGAGATAAAAAAAGACTGCCTGAAAAGGCAGCCTTTATATAATATTTAGTCGATTGGGCTGAAAAGGTCTTTACCAACGCCGCATTCAGGGCATGTCCAATCTTCTGGCAGATCTTCAAAAGACACGTTATCGTGTTCTGCTGGATCGTAGATGTATCCACATGCATCGCATACGTATTTTTGCATTTTTCCTCCGATTATACTTTCATTTCTATAATTTGAGAGCTAACTCCCGATAAGAGATTAAGTTTTCTGTTTAATTCTTCATGTTTTTCTTTATCACCTGCAAGTTCGATAAAGATTGTACCAATTTCCGAACAATTATCTAATACACCTTCATGCAGACCAAGTCGAGTCTTAATGAAGCACCCCCACTCTGTGAGAATCTTTTGTACAGTAACAGCTTCTTTTTTTCTGATATCAATTACAATAATTAGAAATCTTTTTTCCATACTTCTCTCCTTATTAATGGTTTATGTTAAAGTTCAGAAACAAGTTAATCTTTTTCAGATGTATTGACTAATAGTTTTTTGCTTCAACTTCAAAATAAGCCTGAGGGTGTTTACAAACAGGACAAATTTTAAGAGCTTCAAGACCTTCATGAATATGACCGCAGTTTCTGCATTCCCAGTAAATTTTACCTTCTTTTACGAATACTGTACCGTTTTTGAGGTTTTCAAGAAGTTTGATGTATCTTTCGTTGTGATGTTTTTCAACTTTTGCAATACCTTCGAACATTGCAGCAATTTCGTTGAATCCTTCTTCTCTGGCTTCTTTAGCCATTGTAGGATACATTTCTGTCCATTCGTAGTTTTCTCCATCTGCTGCTGCCTGAAGATTTGCCATTGTATCACCAATACCCTGCAGAGCTTTGAAGTGAAGCTTAGCATGTTCCATTTCGTTGGCAGCTGTTTTAAGGAATAAGTCTGCAATTTGCTCGTATCCTTCTTTTTTAGCTACTTTAGCGAAGTAAGTGTATTTATTTCTTGCTTGAGATTCGCCTGAAAACGCTTCCCATAAATTCTTTTCTGTTTTTGTTCCTTTTAAATCTTTCATTATTCCTCCGGTATAATTTTTATTGGGATCAGCTGATTCAATTTAATAGTATAGGTTACCAGCTGTATTTGATCGGAACCGGCATTAAACCGGTCCCGATTAGTAAATTGTTATGCTTTCCATAATCCGTGAACATTACAGTATTCACGAACTTTGATAATATCTGATTTTTTTACTGGAAATTCAGCTACAGGTTCATCTTCTGGAGTAAGTTCCACTCTGCAAACCTTGTCTTTTGTGTGAATTTCGATAAATTTAATGAAGTGTTTTTCTGTCATTGGGTGCATCTGGTTTTGACCAACTTTTACGATAACACCGTTTTCTGTTTCTTCTACGTAAGGTACGTGTTTTTCTGTAGCAGCATCTTTTGACTGCTCTTCAAGTTTTTCCATTGGTTTGCCGCAGCAGACAAGTGCTTCAGCACCTTCATGTACAAGTTCTACTACATTTTTACAAATTGGACAGTAATAAATATCTCTTAAATGTGTCATTATTTCTCCTTATTGTGCTGGCGGTGTGAAAGTTCTGGCACCAAGTTCTTTATCCAGCATAAGTAAACCGTTGCCTTTTCCGTCTATCAGTTTGAGCTGATTGAGTATATTATCCATACTGGCTTCTTCTTCAACCTGTTCGTCAATGAACCAGTTAAGAAGGCTCATAGTAGCAAAATCCTTTTCCTTCATACTTAAATCCATAAGATCGTTTATTAATGAAGTAACCAGTTGTTCGTGTTTATATGCCATTTCGAAAACTTCAATTGCTGACTTAAACTCTGTAGCCGGTTTCTTAATCGCTTCCAGAATCACTCTTCCCCCACGTTCATTAAGATAATTGAAAAACTTCATTGCATGAAATCTTTCTTCTTCTCCCTGAACCTTGAAGAAATTAGCAAGTCCTGATAAGCCTTCAGATTCAAAATAAGCTGCCATTGAAAGATAAAAGTACTCAGAAAATAATTCTTGATTAATCTGCTTGTTAATAGCTTCTTCTACTTTCTTTGGTATCATTGTTCCTCCGTGTATTATTGTATCTGTTCTGAAATGATCTTCTTAAGGTCTTCCAGAGCAGATTCTTCCGGTATATAGTTAATTCTCTGCATATCCATCACATCAAAACCTGCGTCCTTAAGTTCGTTGTTAATCAAACCTATAGATTGTCCACCCCAGCCGTAAGATCCGAATGCAAGACCTTTTCTGCCTTTTGGAGCAAGTCCTTTCATGTAGCACAGAAAAGCTGCTACAGTAGGAAGCATGTTATTGTTCAGGGTTGGAGACCCAACACAGATGTATCTGGCTGTAATAACTTCAGTCATAATATCTGATATGTGATTGTTTTGCAGATTGATAAGTTTGGTATTGATATTTTTATCTTCAAAAGCTTCCATAATTTTACAAGCCATCTGCTTGGTAGATCCCCACATGGAATCATAAATTATCAAAGCTTCCTCATCCGTTTTATTAGAAGCCCACTTCTGGTATTCACTGATAATTTCAGCAATATGGTCTGTCCAGATAAGTCCGTGACTTGGAGCAATCATTTCTACATCAAGTTCAGCAGCCTGTTCAAGTACTTTCAATACCATACGGCCATATGGAAGCACAATATTTGCATAGTACTTTTTAGCTTCTTCCATTGTGATATTAACTGGGTAATCATGTGTAAATCGTTCTGAAGATGCAATATGCTGACCAAACGCATCGTTTGAGAAGAGAATTTTCTCTTCAGGACAATATGTAATCATATTATCTGGCCAGTGAACCATCGGAGTAAGCACAAATGCAAGGTTTCTCTTTCCAATGTTGATTGTTTCACCTGAGTTGACTTCATTGAGTTTGAGGTTTGCATTTTTGTAATGCTTTTCAAGCCCTGTTTTCCCTTTAGGTGAACAGTATATCTCTGCATTAACTGCATATTTTGCTATTTCAGGAAGTGATCCGGAGTGATCCATCTCAACATGATTCTGTATAATTACATCAATTTCTGCAGGATCGATAATAGCTGAAATTCGCTTCAGCTGCTGATCAAAATAAGCTTTCTTTACGTTGTCAATTAATGTTACTTTTTCATCAATTATAAGATATGAGTTATAAGTCGAACCTCTTTGAGTGAGATATCCGTGAAAATTTCTTAAATCCCAGTCAATCGCTCCAACCCAGTAAATTCCTTTTTTCATTTCTACGGGTTTCATTATATATTCTCCTGACACTGGCAGACAGGACAATAATAAGTTGTTCTGCCAGCTTGTTTAATTTTTAATATTTTGTGGTCGTTAGGACAAGTTTCCTTTCCATATACATTCAGAAAGTTCTGAAAACTTCCCTGCTTATCATCTACGCGTCTGTAATCAGAGATTGTTGTACCATTACACTTGATAGCTTCCTTAAGAACATCCTTTGTATGCTTAACAATTTTTTCCAGATCTTCGTTACATAAATCTTTTGAGGTTGCAGCAGGATTTACTGCTGACCTGAACAAAATCTCACAAGCATATATATTCCCTATTCCTGCAATTATCTGCTGGTTAAGCAAGATATTTTTTATGGGAGACTGCCTGTTTTTTATTTTCTCTTTCAGGTAGTCTGCTGTGAAACCATCTGAGAGCGGTTCAATACCAAGGCTTTCCAGACTTCTAACAGATGTATTTGCAGGATATATTCTTATTGTTCCAAATGTTCTGACATCATCGAAAATTATATACTTATGATCGGACAAAGAAATTACCGCTCTGATATGTCTTAAGTTCTCAGGAATATGATTATCTACAATCAGCTTCCCGGTCATTCTTAAATGAACAACAATTGTATTAACAGGAGTCTTAATAATTATATATTTACCGCGTCTGGAAACTTCTGTGATAATCTCATCTGTAACCAGTTCATCACCGATTATTTCAACAGTACCTTCCCTGAAAGATTCAATACCTTTAATCATCTTCCCTTTAACGCTGGATTTCAATTCTGTTACAATTGTCTGAACTTCAGGTAATTCAGGCATTATTCTCCTCTAAACACTTCGAGCAAATTCCCTTAAGAGAAATCTGATGTTCAGTAACTTTATGACCATCAACAATTCTGTCTTTAATAAATTCAAATTCCTCGAAAACATCGTAGATTTTTCCGCATTCAGTACATTCAAAATGAGCATGAGGTTCCATATTAAATTCATAGTGAATTTCATTATTTTCTGACAATATAGGTTTAACCAGAGAAACTGATTGAAACAATTTCATCGTATTATATACTGTAGTCCTGGAGAGAGTGGGAATCAAATTCTTCAGTGAATTAAATATCATCTCGACCGAAGGGTGAACCCTGTTCTCTTCAAGATAGGCAATAATCTGCAGTCTCTGGAATGTAGGCGAAATACCTTTTTCTCGTAAAACAAATTTCCAGTCCATAGGAACCTCTTTCATTTTTGTTATAATTACAATTTAAGAATTATTCTAATAATGTCAATCTTTTTATAAATGATATTTATTTTTTTTTAGTTGACAATATTTATTTTTACAATTAAGTATTGTTTTATGATGTGTATGTTACACATCGAGTTAATTGGGAATTTTATGGTTTTATTCAGGTGTGGCACCGACCTGGAGGAATCAGCATTAAATGTAAATTTGGAGGAATTTATGACCACAAAGAAAGTAATCTTTCTAGTACTAGTTTCAATTTTGTTAGCAGGTTATCTATTTGCTGAAGGTGATATGGTTGCTATGCTGGCAAAAACAAATTACACATTATCGGTAGAAGATCCCACTATCGGTGAGTTCAACGATCCTTTCGATTATTACGATTTTTTAATATTAATGTCAAATAATGGTTCATATCAGGTTCCATATCTTATATATGACTGGCCAACAGCTTTGCAGTATAAGGATAATGATAATGGATACGGTGTAATTTATTATGCTGATGGAAGTAACCTTATTGGTCCTGATGAATATTATAATGAATATGACTGCCAGAGATTCTTTTGCAGA
Source organism: Cloacimonadales bacterium (SeqCode) (assembly GCA_942492065.1). Taxonomy (GTDB): domain Bacteria; phylum Cloacimonadota; class Cloacimonadia; order Cloacimonadales; family JAIOQZ01. Next base: position 939,708 of record CALODV010000013.1, read on the forward strand.
GGAAGCAAAAAATATTATGATAGTGATACACTAAGAATTGATGCAGACAATGGCGAGCAAATGAATGCTGCCTATTACTGGACAACCAATGTCAGAGATTTTGATCCTCTTAAATTGAAACAACCAGCTGAAAATGATGTAAAAACAATACTTGGTCATGTTTCTGAGAGTACAAGCTATGAGGGAAATCATCCTTTTACATTTGAGGATAGTTCATTAAGTACTTCAATAACATATAGTTTCATTGCTGATTGCAACCTTGATAACACATGTAGATCAGCTATACAAGATTTTCTCAATGATGCGTGTGACTGGTTTTATTATCATGATTTCAACAACAATGTTCTGGAAAACAATGGAACTGTTGATGAATTCTTTTTTCACTACTTAATGTACTGGATAGAAGAGTGTGATGGAGATGTTGTAAACGGTATTCAGATTGCTTTAAATCAGACTGATGTTGATGGTTTTAATTTGAGGGAGTGCCTTATTTCTTCTGAAATGGGGGCTAATGGTACTTATGAAGATGTATGTAACTTTGTTTTAAGTGACGGAGATAATCTGTATATTTTCAAAAATTCACAAGAAGATGACACTCGTCATATGATTAGCTACAAAGATTGCGGTGATTTCTATGGAGTGAAAACATTAAGCCCAGATAACTCTACAGCAATTAATCAATTTGAATTGGTTGCTCTATCAAGAAATAGTCTTCCTGAAACTTATGAAGTATACAGAAGTTATCTACCATCAAGTATCTCAGAAATTGGACAAGCAGTAGCCATTTATGGTGACTACGCAGCTGCATCATATGATAATGGAGTGATTACTTATAAAAAGAACAGTAATGACATATGGGTTTACGACCAGACTATTCCAACAAATTTCCATCCTGTAAACAGTAATACTGATTTTGGTGCACATATATCAATGAATGGTAACTATATGGCAATTGGTGCACCATTATTCAATGAACATGTAAACGGTACAGTTGTTGGCTATCAGTGTGGAGCTGTTTTTATTTATGAAATAAATACAAGCACTGGAAACTGGGATTACATTGATAAAGTATACGGATGGAATTACGAACGTATAGGTAGTTCATTTGAGATAGATATTGATGGAAACTTAGTTGTTGGTATTCCACGATACGATTCAGCAACACTAAATGATGTTGGTAAAGTTATATACTATGAATACGATGAAATTCCTGATCAATATCTAATAGTACATACATGGTATGGGGATGGACCATTCCAGCAACTGGGGTATGATGTTGATATCAGTGATCATGGAATTATTATTGCAGGATCACCTGAGAGAACTATTCAGGAAATAGGTGGTTATTATTTATACGTTGGTGCCGTAAGCTTCTTTAATTCAGATGGCGATTCGTTAGTAAATAGAAATAGTTATTCACTTTATAATAATTGCGGTTGCAATGATTATGGAAAAAAAGTAGCAATAGATAAACGAATTGAAGCCTTTCCAATGTGCACAGGTAATTATGGATTTTACTTTGGAAATATTCCCAATATTGATTATGTAGGATCTGCAGTTTATTATAGACAAAGTACAGATGATAGAATCCATCTGAATAACAATCCTGGATATCCTTTCAGTGTATATACTGTGAATCCTGCACCTCCTGTAAACTGTATTGAAAAGGATGGTGAAAGAGCATTCATTAGTTGTGAAGATTATGTATACGTTTATACTGAATCAGGTTCAACAATATGCGACACTTTTAGTTCACATTATTCGGGCACAGACGATTTTGGAACTTCAATGAACTACGATGGCTCTACTATAATAGTTGGCGCACCAAGTGATCCATCTGGTGGAGCAGTTTACTTCTTTGACTACTCAAGTGCAAGTGGAGGTGGAAGACCTGAACTGTTATCAGATGCTCCTGAAGTTAAATCTGCACTTACAGTAAAGGGTAACTACCCTAATCCGTTTAATCCTACTACTGTGATTAAATATTCACTTACTGATGAATCAAATGTTGAAGTTTCAGTTTACAATCTTAAAGGACAGAAAGTTAACACTCTTGTAAAAGATAAGCAATCATCAGGTGATCATGAAGTTGTCTGGAATGGAGAAGACTCAAACGGGTCAGCTGTTTCCAGTGGCGTGTACTTCTACAAAATTCAAACATCAAAAGATACAAAAATCAGCAAAATGGTGCTGATGAAATAGTAATTTATTTTAGTATCAAAATCAATCTTAAAGCAGGCTGCACGGTACCGCAGTCTGCTTTTTTGTGTTTTATTGATTTGTAGGGAACAATAATCATTTTTCCGTATTTGGATATTTGGTTCCCTGAGCAAGTCTATTAACCTTCTTGATTTTCATTCTAAAATCTTTCTTCTTGCCAGGAGGAACTTATACTCTATCTATCTGCGTAGAGACAACCGGACGGTTGTCTTGAATATGAGAGTAAATCGACTATGTCGATTTCGCATTGACACAGTCAATGCACTCCAAATAGCTATTAGAACCTGTCGAAACCACCATTGCGAAGGTTCTGGAACCATTCGCAAGGGCATTCCGGCAACACGTAGAGCGTTGTATAAATTATCCTCTATGGAGGAGTACGTTTCATAAGAAACGGGAGGTGTTTTACCTTATTATTAATATAGAATGTATTCGATGTAATTACTCCCTGCTCAACCGAATAGAAATAATCGGACGGTTATCTTTATAGAACATATTTGGAATGGTATTCCTGAAGAAAAATACTCTCTATAAACTGCTAATGAGACACAAGATGTTGTGTCTCTACAATGGTTTAATGCTTGGGTACCATAGAAAAAAGAGAATGACAAGGAAGAGGATACATTTTTTTGGAATGAAATCTGCATAACACAGCTATTGAAGGACAACAGCTGTATATTTACTGAGCTGACTTATGAGTAATAAGTACAATTTCTGAGAAGATTCTGTCCATATTATTATCAGTTAAAGCACAGGAAATGAACAGTTGAGAGAATTTTCTTGACAGAAATTCCTTTTCATCTATGTTAATATAGTTATATTAAAGATTGATTGTCATGGATGAATATCAGGGCAATGAGACTTCAGTCATGAAAATTCATTAATCTATAAATTAAAAAAAAGGAGAGAGTATGAAACGATTATTATTAGTACTCATGATTGCTACCTTAGCAATTACAATTTTTGCTCAGAACGCACCTGATCAGATTACAACTCATGTAAAAAATCAGAAATTCGGTATATTCTGGGACGAACCAGATGCAAGCGATGCATTATACTGGGATACTGGTGTTAACGGTGGAGCTATTGGTTTTGGAACTTCAGCCTCAGATGGTGCAATTGCTATCAAGTTTTTACCACAAGACCTTGCATCTTATAATGGCTATACAATTACACACCTTTCATTTTTTGATGGTGAACCTGATACCCAATACGGAATCAGAATGAACATTATTGAAGGTGGAACAACAAACTTCCCAAGTACTACCATTACTGCAACAGACTCAATTCACAGTACACAAATGACTGACGATGAGGTAAACCTTATTGCTCTGACTAACCCTCCAACAATTGATGCAACACAAGACTTATGGATTGAATTCGTTTTTGATTCAGCTGATCCTGTTACACCTAACGAAAGTCACCCATGGTCACAAGATGATGCTGACCTTAACGGTACTCATGTAGGTTTCGGTGACTTAGTATGGAATGGTGCTACTGACGGTTATGTACCTCTTACATCCCTCGTTGCTTCACTTACAGGAAACTGGAATATCAGAGCTTACCTTTCAAACGGTACACGTGATATGATTCCTATGACTATTGCAGGAAATACTGTAAGACCAGAGGTTGTTCCTTCAAGTCTTTCAAAAGTTGAACTCAGAGATCCTAATTTTGATATTTACAACAATGTATCTTCAAGACTTCATTTCATTAAAGGTTTTAAAGTCTTCAAAGACAATACACTTGTAGAAGAAATGAGATACACTACTACTGATCACAAAAGATTCTACTATGGTGAAGAGTCTGTTGGACAACATAACTATTATGTTTCAGCAATTTTTGATGATATGATTGCCGGTGGAGAAGTTGAATCTCCTCTTTCAAATCCTATCGTTATTAATATTACAGATGCTAACCCACAGACAGCACCACGTGACGTTCATTATACAGTTGAAGAAGGTAACGAACCTACAGTTAACTGGATTCACCCTGGAGGAGCTCTTGGGGAAACAAGAATGGCACTTCCTGGTGACCTTGAACAAAATGACTACAACAGTGGATATGGAATCTTCACTACATACGAATTTGGTATCAGATTCGAAGCTCAAGATTTAGTAAACTATGTTGGTCAATCTATCACTAACGTAAGAATGGTTGCTACAGATTCACTCGCTACATATACTCTCAAAATATATGAAGGTGGAGATGTAACATACAGTGCTCAAGATTCTGCTTACATCTATAATGAAGGAACTCTCATTTATGAAGAACCTATTGTAAAACCTAACGTTTACAGAGAAAACATTGTTGACCTTGAAACCCCTATCACAATTCAAGCTAATAATGAATACTGGTTTACTCTTAAAACAACACAATATGCTAATGACATTTTCCCAATGGCTCAAGCTGGTGTTGCAGGTGAAATTAACAACATGAAAGGTAACCTGATTAAATTCGGCAGCTGGGGATCAATGTATAGAGAAGGTGATGATATTGCTAACGAAAGAGATCACTATCTTCAAATTCATATCTCAGACCTGACAACCAGAAATACTACTCAAGAAGCTTTAGTATCTGAAACATACCCTTCATATGAAGGTCCTGTTGTTTCAGCTCCAGCTGTTAAAGCTCCTTACGCTACACTCGCAGACGTAAGAGATAACGACAGAGCTTCTTTAGAAGGCTGGGAATTAAACTGGAACCTTAATACTCCGGATGCTGCAACTTATTCAGTTGACTTACAGTATATTGGTTTAATCCTTGGTGGGATGGATGAAGGTGATTACGAATACAGTGTTGCCGCTTTATATGATGATCAAACATCAGCAGTATCAGATGTACACACATGTTCAATCGTACTTCCTACACCTGATAGTTTAGAAGCAGAAAACATCAATGCTAACTACTGGAGATTAACATGGCTTCCACCTGTACTTGATCCTTATTCACGTGGATTCCAGAAATATAACATCTACTCAGGAGCAAGCGAAGAAAATTGTGACACATTCGTTGCTGAAGCTGACGGTGAATTCTATGTTACAAATAACTTTGATTCAACTCTCACATACAAAGTTGTAGCTGTTTACGGTGGCGAAGATAATGCTGAGTTTGAATCTCAAGGCACATTCTGGTCTAATGGTGGAAATCAAGCTGTTGGTGATAAAGATATCGATTTCATGGCAACAAGAATCGTTGGTGCTTATCCTAACCCATTCAACCCAACAACAACAATCAAATACAGCATTGCAAAAGATGATAACGTTGAGTTAGTCGTTTACAATATTAAAGGACAAAAAGTTCGAACACTTGTAAACGAAAAACAAGATCAAGGCGAACATTCAATCGTTTGGAATGGTAAAGATGATGAAGGTCATAATTCTGCTTCAGGAGTTTACTTCTACAGACTTAGATCCGGAAATCATACTTCTACACAAAAACTCATGATGATCAAATAATCATCAGATTATATTATAAGGCTGCACTTCTGTGCAGCCTTTTTTTGTGCTTAAATTTTAAATAACTACCTGTTTTGGTTTGCTGAATGTGTTCTTTCGGAAACATCTATGGTATACTATTAAGACAACCTTCAGGTTGTCTCTACGCGGATGTACAGAACTGCTCAAATCCGATAAAGAATTTTTATGTATCACGCAGTATTCTTTTCTTTTTCTTACAAAGAACTTGACCCATATTTACCTGTTTTTTTTATCAATTTTACAGATTTTATAAATAGTTATGAGATTTATTAATTATAACTTATAAATTTTTTTGCATATTTTCATCAGATGATTTTGCTTTTATGTAAAGATATCAACATATTTTATTTGTAAGTGTAATTTAATATAATTCCCAAGGAGTAAAAATGTTTTTAGATTTTGCCAGAATAATTGTCAAAGCAGGAAATGGCGGTAAAGGCTGCGTTAGCTTCAGAAGAGAAAAATTCGTTGCAAAGGGTGGTCCCGACGGTGGAAACGGAGGAAAAGGCGGAGATATAATTATTGTTGGAAATGAAAACATTAATACTCTCATCAATTTCAGGTACACAAAACTGTTTAAAGCCGAAGATGGTAAAAACGGATCAGGAAGCAACAGAACAGGCAGAACGGGAAAATCCACGATTATAGAAGTTCCAAAAGGAACAGAAGTATGGAATATATCCGGTGGTCAAAGAACAAGAATCTGTGATGTAACAGAACAGGATAAAGAGTATATTATCTGTGAAGGAGGAAACGGCGGAAGAGGTAACGCCTGCTTTGCATCTTCGACCAGACAGGCTCCAAGGTTTTCCAAACCCGGTCAGGAAACTGAACAAGTTCAACTTGAGCTGGTTCTTAAGCTTATGGCTGATATCGGACTTGTTGGCTTCCCAAATGCAGGTAAATCTACACTTCTCAGTACAATATCTGCTGCCAGACCTAAAGTTGCAGATTATGCATTCACTACTCTTGAGCCTTCTCTCGGAGTTGTTCATATGCAGAATTACAAATCATTTGTTGTTGCAGATATCCCCGGAATTATCGAAGGAGCTCACGATGGAAAAGGTTTGGGAATTCAGTTCCTGAAACACATACAGCGTACCAGAATCCTGCTCTTCCTTATCGATGTGAATTCTGAGACTCCTCTGCTTGATTTTGAAACGCTGCGAAGTGAACTTCATCAATATGATGAAGCCCTCGATAGTAAGCTTCACTACGTTGCATTCAGCAAAACTGATACCCTCGATGAAGAATCTCTCAACGAAAAAGAGAAAGTACTCACTGAAATGTTCAGGGAAAAATTCAAGGAAAACATCCTCTTTGTATCATCTGTGACAGGAAAAAATATAGATGTTTTGAAAAATAAATTATATCAGTTAGTGGAAGCTTATGAAGGAACGAATTAAGTATTGGATATATCTGTCCGAACTGAAATCGCTTGGTGGGGTAACAATAAATGATCTGGTTCTGAAATTCGGAGAACCGGTCAACTTTCTCGGGAAAGACTTCAATTTTTTCAAGGATTGCAACTTTCTCAGTAATAATCATATCAAACAGCTTTCTCAGAGGCCTGTCTTTAATAAGTGGGATAAAACGAAAAAGCTGTTGAATAAATATGATATAAAATTCACAAGTATTCTGGATGATGATTACCCGGTAATACTGAAAAACATATACTGCCCTCCCCCATTCATATTTTACAGAGGACAGATCAGAAATGAGGATTTCAGGTATTCCATAGGTATTGTTGGAACAAGAAAGCCCAGCAATTACGGTGTAAAAGCTGCAAAAAGCATCAGTAAGGATCTGGCAGAATCAGGATTCACCATCGTCAGCGGACTGGCACACGGAATCGATTCTATTGCTCATAATTCAGCAGTAGAGACTAAATCCAGAACTTACGCTGTTATGGGAACCGGCTGTGAAACTGTCCATCCGGTTAAAAACAGATCTCTTGCAGAAAAGATCATGGAAAACGGAGCTTTGATCTCAGAGTTTATCCCCGGCTATCCGGTAACTCGTGGTAATTTTCCACGACGAAACAGGATTATAAGCGGACTGAGTAAAGCTACAGTGATTATTGAGGGAAGCAGGAAAAGCGGCGCGCTTATAACAGGTAAATTCGCTCTGGAACAGAACAGAGAAGTGTATGCACTTCCTGGAGACGTTTTCAGACCTCAGTCAGAAGGTCCAAACTATCTGATACAGAACTCGGGAGCAAAACTCATTACCTCCGCCACCGACATTATGGAAGATTTTGGTATTCTGGAGTCAGGTACTCAACAACTTCAGGCATTTCCTGAGTTAACAGGTGAAGAAAGCACAGTATACAAAGCTATTGAGAAAGAGAATAGAGAAGTAACTGTTGACGAATTATATATGATCAGTAAAATACCTATTTCGGGATTGTTATCCATTATTACAGAACTGGATATGAAAGGTGTAATAAGAAGGCTTCCCGGTAACAAAATATCATTATAACGGAGTATTATTATGAGTAAAAGAGAAATGAAAATACATAGAAACTATCTGATGCATCCGGAAGGATCTGTACTCGTGGAAACAGGTAACACAAAAGTTATCTGCACAGCAACTGTTCAGGATACTGTGCCCGGTTTCCTCAGAGATTCCGATGAAGGCTGGGTTACTGCCGAATATTCCATGCTGCCCAGAGCTACTAATACCAGAAACAGAAGAGAATCTGCAGCCGGTAAAGTATCCGGAAGAACTGCAGAGATACAGAGATTGATTGCCAGGTCCCTGAGAGCTGTTGTAGATAGAAAGAAAATCCCGGGAATGTCTGTTCTGGTCGACTGTGATGTTATTCAGGCTGACGGTGGAACCAGAACTGCCTCAATCTGTGGTGCCTGCGTTGCTTTACATGATGCATTCAACTACATGATTGAAAAGGGAATGATAGAAGAAAGCCCTATGAAAGAATTCGTTGCTGCTATCAGTGTTGGAATTGTAGACGGTAAGCCTATTGTTGATTTATGCTACGAAGAAGATTCTAAAGCTGATGTTGATTTCAATATTGTAATGACTGAAAGCGGAAAATTTGTAGAGCTTCAGGGAACTGCAGAAAAGAATCTGTTCTCAAGAGATGAGTTAAATGAAATGATTGAAGCTGCATCCGGAAGTATTGCAGAAATTATTAAATATCAGAGAAGTGTTGTTTTATAATTGTAATAAACTGACTGAGATTTTTAGCAGAATTATTGATTATTAAATCAGCACATTCCTTATATAAGGGAATCCTTTTTTCATAAAGGCAGTGGAGTTGTTCTTCACTGCTTTTTTTTACCAGAGGACGATCAGAACACATTATCCTGTCCAATATAACAGACCAGTCAGTATTAAGCCAGACAACGAGGTTTTCCTCATCCTTAAGCACATTCCTCACAGATTCCGTAAGAATACATCCTCCACCTGCAGCAATGATTCCCAACGGAAGATCCGAAAACACTTCTACCTCCAATTTTCTGAAATATGCTTCTCCCCAGTATTCAAAAATCTGTTGAATTGATAAACCTGTTTTTTTTACAATAATGTCATCAGTATCCAAGTAGTTGATTCCGGTAGCATTGGCAAGTTTTTCAGCAGTATAGCTCTTCCCCGCTCCCATAAATCCTGTTAATATCAGTCGTTTTTTCATTTTTACTGACAGCTAGTAATTCTTCAGTTTTCTTTCCATATCACGATTCATGTCTTTTTTCTGAAGTGAATCTCTCTTATCGTAAGTATGCTTACCTTTAGCAACACCTATAGTGATCTTTGCCAGACCGTTATCTGTGATATGGAGGTCTGTTGGAACAAGTGTCATACCTTTTTCTTCTATCTTCTGCCTGAGCTTCTTGATTTCTCTCTTGGAAAGAAGAAGTTTGCGGCTGCGCTCCGGTTTATGATTGAAATGCGTACCTTTGTCATATATGGAAATATGCATATTCATAAGCCAGACTTCATTGTTTTCATCGATTCTGGCATAAGAGTCCTTGAAATTAATTTTACCCTGCCTGATCGATTTAATCTCTGTTCCAACGAGTACAATACCTGCTTCATACGTATCAAGAATAAAGTATTCGTGAAATGCTTTTCTGTTTTTTATACTTTTCATTTTATCCTCAAATAATTATCTATCTTATTAAGTTTAAAAATATTAAGATAGTTCGAACAGTCAACAAAAATAGCATGCCAATTTTCAACAAGATATTTTTTTTTTAAGACTTGAACATCAGTGGATTATCTATTGTTATATAGAATTCCTTTGTTGTGCCCTTCTTATTCTAAGTAACTGTTCTATAATAAAATAAAACTTAAACTCAAATTTATTTTAATTTTAATCATATATTCAGATATACTTTCATAGCTTGACAAAATCACTCTACACCACAAATTTGCATGAAGCACTGTACTACAAAGCTATTTAAAAGCTTTCCACATTAAATATGCACAATATGTGGATAAGTCTTCTCAACATAGTAAGGATTGTTGATATAATTAACTATCTGACAAACAATTATAATAGACAAACACTATGTTAATAACTTTGTGGATAAATTAATATTTGTTAGGATAGAAAATGGAAAGAGATCAGGATATATGGCAAAATATTCTAAATAAACTTGAAGATCACATCAACAGTCAGAGTTTTAAAACCTGGTTCAGTGATACAACTTTGATGCAAATCGATAATAATACTATGTACGTAAAAGTACCTACCAAATTTGCAGCAGACTATCTGAATCAGAACTACACTGTATTGCTGTCAGAAATATCTTACGGTTTATATAAAAGAAAATACAAAGTAAGATTCTTAAACTCTACAAATCAGATTATTAAGAAAAACAATGAGATTAAGAATAAAAAGAGGATTCAGCTTCAGGCAAAACTGAATGATAAATATACATTCGATCAGTTTGTAGTAGGGAAGAGTAATAATTTTGCTCATTCAGCTTCTATGGCTGTGGCAGAGTCCCCGGGTACTATATACAACCCACTGTTTATTTATGGTGAATCCGGAATGGGCAAGACTCACCTCATGCAGGCGATTGGTAATTTTGTAGAAGAAGAAGGCGGCAACTCTGTTGTATATTACACGACAAGTGAAGAATTTACTACCGAAATGATTGAAGCAATCCAAAATAAATCAATGCCGGCTTTCCGCAATAAATTCAGGAATGTCGATCTTCTCCTTGTTGATGATATTCATTTTCTGGCAAAGAAAGAAGGTACTCAGGAAGAGTTTTTCCATACTTTCAATGCTTTATATGAAAACAAGAAACAGATTGTTCTTACAAGTGACAGACCTTTAAAAGAAATACATGATATGGAAAAACGGCTTGTAACAAGATTCGAGTGGGGATTACTGGCTGATCTTAAAAGTCCTGACTTTGAGACAAGGGCAGCAATTTTACGTAAGAAAGCAGAAAATGAAGGTATAGAGCTGCAGCAGGATGTAACAGACTACATAGCAGAAAATGTATTTTCAAGCATCAGAGCTCTGGAAGGTTCTATGATCAGACTGCTTGCTTATGCTTCTTACAACAATTATGATGTATCTGATATAGATTTGAATGTTGCCAAAGAAATCCTCTCAGATATGATTTCCGAAAAGATACAGACAATCAATCTGGATACCATCATGCATAAGGTATGCGATATTTATAATATCACTCCGGTGCAGATAGTAGATAAGACCAGAAAGAAGAATATTGCTTTCCCAAGACAAGTTGCCATGTATCTGTCAAATCTGCTTATTCCGCAAATATCATTAAAGGAAATAGCAAGTTATTACCACAGGAAAGATCATACAACAGTGCTTCACGCCAAGAAGATGATAGACAATCAGTTTCGTACTGATAACAAACTGAGAATTCAGATAGAACTTCTTATAAAAGAGATAAAAAATGACTCAGGAAATTAATTATCCACATATTCACATTGACAACTGTAACAAGATGTGGATAACAGCGTTTAAAAATATGAAAAAAGTTGTTCTGTGTATAAACGGCAATGTAAAAATGAGTTATCCACATGAAAAATTGAATAAACTGAAATCGTTAACTATTTAAATATAAAATAATTATGGTTAACGAAACATGGTTATACTCATATACACACTGCCTACTACTACAACTATATTTATATCTTAAATAGTATATTATTGTAATAAGGAATAATAATGAAAAAAATTTTGATTCTCCTGACAGCTGCTCTAATAATATTTTCCTGTACCGACAAATCTAATATTACAGGTAACATTGATAATAATGTAGTTCCAATTAATAAAACAATTGATAATCTTGAAATAATTGTTTCATACTCCTATCGAGAAGAATTCATTAATAAAAACTCTACAACACTGGTTATAGGAAAAACAGATACATTACAAACTTATACATTAATTAAATTCCCTACAATAGATGATTCAGTAGAGTGGACAGATGCACAGATTATTCTCACCGGCTCAGGAGTAGATGAATCTAATCATGCTTCAATGGACTTACATGCAGGGATTGTTAATCAAAACTGGTCAGAATCTACAGTATCCTATGAATACAGATATACAACTTCAGATTCTAATTATGCCTGGGAATATCCTTTTTATGATGATCTTGATATTTCTTTTGAATTCGAAGATCAGATTACTGATTCCACAGAAAACTTGTTAATAGACATTCAGAATTCAGATGCTACAGATAGTTTAAGTTCAGAAACAGGTAATTTTGGATTTGTTTTCTATTCCGAAACTTCTGATATGAATTATTTATTCTACTCTTCAGAAAGTGGAACTTCCCCAATTATGGTACTCAAAAATGATGCTGAAATAATCGACACATTATACGCTACATCAGATGCTTTCTTTATTCCAGATAATGCGGGAACTGACAAAATAGATGGAATGAAGATTCAGAATTTAGCTCCTCAATCTGTTTATATTAACATTAACTTCGATGACAGTCTGTTTTTGATGAACGGAGTTGTAACAGATACAGTTAATCTTAAACAGGTAGCAATTAACTCTGCAAAGCTTGTGTTTGAGGTTGATCAGTCTGAAACTAACATGACTACAAGTACATTGAATGCTGTTGCTTATATGGTACATGTTGAACCTGATACAATGCAGGTTCCTCTAGAAATTGGTACTCACTTCACATTATTGTCTAGAATTAAAGTTGCAGAATATGAACCGGGAGAGACAGAATTTGCTGTTGATATAAGTCCAATTTTACAGCATTATATTGCAAACCTTTATACAAATCACGGTATAGTAATCAGATCTACGACTACAAGTTCAAACTTTAATTGTATAAAATTCGATAATCCTAAGCTGGAATTGATCTACACAAACTATCTGGAAAATGAATGATGAAAACTAAAGCTGTTTTTCTCTTACTTATTGCTGCTGCTCTCATGTTTACAGGCTGCGGTAAAGAAGAAGAAGTCCCTGATAACTTTATAGCTCGAGTCAATAATTCATATCTTACATTACAGGATATTGATTCCATGATTGGTATGAATGACTGGAAACAGATGAAACAGAAAGATAAATCTGAGTTTATTGACAACTGGATTTCACTGCAATTGTTCGCTTTAAAAAGTATTGAACTTGGTTATAACGAAAATCACGTAATCAAGAAGAAAATTGAGAATGCCGGGACAAAAATCCTCGCAAACTCGTATATCAATAGTTTTCTGAGTGACTTTGAATTGACAGAGGAAGAAAAATTTGCATACTACAGAGCTCATTCTGCTGATTTTGCTCATATGGTTACTCAGTATAAAGTTCAGAGAATCACTGTTAAAAGCAAAGATAAGATGAAATTAGTTCTCGATAGTCTCAATGCCGGTATGAAATTCAAAGATGCTGCAAGAAAATACTCCGAAGATAATATGGCATCTAAAGGCGGTTATCTCGGGTTTAAATCCAGAAAAGATCTGGATCCTATAGTCTGGAATAAACTGGGAGAACTCCAGGGTAAATACTATTACGGTTATGTAGAACTTCCTGATCATTATGAAATTGTAAGGTACTATGATACCAGAAAAGTGGAAGCAACGAAAGAATATAACACTGTTAAGGAAGAAATAGAGGAAACTCTTATGGCTTTAAAACAAAAAGATATAATAAACAATAAACTCGAAAATCTGAAAGAAAACGCTGATATCGAAATTATGGGGGCTTTATGAAACATTTAAAATTTCTTATTTTGCTGGTACTCTTTATCATGACAACTCTCAATGCAGTTGATCTTGACCGGATTGTAGCCAAAGTAGGTAGAGAAATTATCCTTGAATCTGAACTGCAAATGAGAATTGCACAACTGAAAAGTATGGGAATTGAAGATTCTAAACTGGATGAAACAGAGATTCTTAATAATATGATAGAAACCAGACTTGTTATTCAGAAAGCTAAAGAAGAAAGCTTTAATATCGATGAACTCAGTATTCTGAAAAAAGTGGACGGACAGCTAGAGGAGATAAAAGCAAGATTCAGAAGTGAAGCTGAGTTTAAACAGGAACTTAAGAACGCCGGTATGACTGTATCTGACTTGAAAGAAACTATTTCAGAGAATATCAGAGAAGAGGAACTTAAACAAAGAATCATCAGTCAGAGCATCAGTAGGAAAGTTCATATAACAGAAGCGGAAATTGAAGAATATTATCTGGAAAACATTAATACTATCCCTCTCAGACCTGAAAAAGATAAAATAGGTTTCATTATGAGAGAAGTTAAGGTTGGTAAAGCTACTAAGGATAAGAAATATAAAGAAATACATGATATTTTAGATAGAATAAGAAAAGGTGAAAGCTTTGATGAACTCGCTGAAACACAGAGTGAATGTCTCAGCGGAAAGAAAGGCGGAGATCTTGATTTTGTCAGCAGAGGTGCTACAGTAAAACCATTTGAAGATGCTGCTTTTGCTTTGATGGAAGGTGAAGTATCTGAGATAGTTGAAACTCAGTTCGGATATCATATTATCAAAGTTAACGAGAAGAAAGACGGAGAAATAAAAGTTCAGCATATCTTAAAGAAGCTGGAAAAGTCTGAGAATGATTTTAAAGCAGAAAAAATCCTGATGAATAATCTTTTAAGACAATTAAGGGATGGGGGAGACTTTGCTGAACTTGCGGCTAAATTCTCAGAAGATGATTCAACTGCTGTAAAAGGCGGTGTAATGGGTGAATTCTCTAAAGATGAGTATCCTGAGCTTTTCAAAGAAAGATTGAATAAACTCGATTATGGTGAGTATTCAGAAGTAGTTAATGAAGGTGATATATTCTATATTCTGAAGAAAATAGAAAAGATTCCGGAAAGAAAATACAAATTTAATGAACTTGAAGAACAGTTAAGAAATGCTGTTACTTCTAAAAAACAGGAAGAGCTTTACAGAGAACTGATTGAAGATCTTAAAAATGAGAAGTTTATAGAGGTTTTACTGTAAGTGCGTAAATTAAGTATATTTATTTCAACCTGTTTTGGTACAGGTTATTTTCCATGGGCTCCCGGAACTTTCGGCAGCCTCTTTGCTTTATGTTTTTACTGGCTTATTCCGGAATCAGTATTGTCCCTGCATGGGGAATACTGGTACATGAGTATTGCCGGAGTATTATTTATAAGTGTAATTGGGACTATTTCAGCATTTGAAGCAGAAAAATCCCTGGGACATGATGATAAAAGAATTATAATTGATGAATTTGCAGGTTATTACTTGTCAGTAATTCTTCTTCCGAAAAGTGTGTTCGTTATGATTGCCGGATTTGTGCTGTTCAGAATATTTGATATTCTTAAGCCATATCCAATCAATAAGATACAAGACTTGAGAGGTGGTTATGGAATCATGGCTGACGACTTACTTGCAGGTTTAGTATCAAACATAATAATACGTTTGTTATTATTAATACCGTTTTTAGAAAAATTAGTCTAAGGAGATATAATGAAATATTTAATGTTTTTTGTAATAGCTATATTACTTATAAGCCCTGTTCTTTTTGCACAGGATATTGATCCGGATGAACCGGTTCAGGAAGGACAGACTATGGAAAAGAAACCATTCAGTCTAGGTGGTTTAATTTTACCTGTTGGAATGGTTCTGGTATTCTATTTTCTGCTTATTAGACCTCAGAAAAAACAGCAGAAGAAAATGGAAGAAATGCATGATAGCCTTAAAATTAATGATGTAGTTGTTACAAATGCCGGTATGATTGGCAAAATAGTTAACATTAAAAAAGACAAAAATACTGTTGTAGTCAGAGTTGATGATACTACTAATACTAAAATAGAGTTTCAGAGACAGGCAATTGCAGGAGTAATGAATGAAGAAAAAAACGAAGAGAATTCCTAGATTACTCGATATCAGAATGATTGGGGATAAGGTTCTCAATCAGATTGCTGAACCCATAACTGAATTCAATCAGGATCTCAGAGACTTTGTAGAAGATATGATTCATACAATGTATATCAAAGACGGAGCAGGCCTCGCCGCTCCTCAGGTTGGTGTATCCAAAAGAATATTTGTTGTAGACCCCATGTATTTCGAAACAAAGAAAAAGAATCCGCTGGTATTCATAAATCCTGAAATCCTGGAAAGCGAAGGTTTTTATACATACCAGGAAGGCTGTCTCAGTCTCCCGGGTATCTTCGAAGATGTGAAACGTGCAAATAAAGTTGTCATGAAAGCTCAGAACATAGACGGTAAAGAATTCGTCATAGAAGCTGAAGAATATTTTGGTGTTGTTTTACAACATGAAAATGATCACCTTGATGGTATTTTATTTACTCAAAGATTAACTAAATTAAAATTACTTCCATTAAAAAAGAAAATTAGACAAATAGAAAGCACAACAGATTCTGAAGGGAATAATATTCGCGTATATGATCAATAAAATAATTTTTTGCGGGACTCCGGAGTTTTCTGTTCCACTTTTAAAAACTCTCAATGAAAAATATTCAATAGAGTTAATAATTACACAACCTGATAAAAAAAAGGGCAGGAAGCAGAAAATCAGCTTTCCCGAGGTAAAAAAAGCCGGAATTGAGCTTGGACTTGATATAATTCAACCTTCAAATATTAATTCTGACGAGGTTTTAGAAAAAATTAGTGATATTAGTCCAGATGTAATAATTACGGCAGCCTATGGCGGTTATTTGAAGAAAAATGTACTTGATTTCCCAAAATATGGCTGTTGGAATCTTCACCCTTCACTTTTGCCTCGGTTCAGAGGTTCTTCTCCTATACGATCTGCAATAATTAATGGTGATAAAATTACCGGTAATACAATTTATCGAATGACAAAGAAAATGGATGCCGGTCCGATAATTTATCAATGGAAAACTGAGATTGATGAGAATGAAGATTATCTGATGCTTCATGACAGATTATCTCAGCATGGGGCAGAGGATATGTTAACTGCTCTGGATATTCTCGATAAGAATGGATTTGATGCGTTGCAGAAACAGAATCATTCAGACGCCAGCTATTGTGAAAAGATTTATAACAATGCATTGATAGACTGGGATCAACCGGCGGAAGATATTATTAACACTGTCAGGGCTTATGCTCCCAGACCTGGTGCTTTTACTTTACTGCGGGGGAAGAGGATAAAACTGATAAGAGTCAGGCTTTCCGAAGATAAATCTGAAATAGAGCCGGGTACTGTCCTTGGAGTTTCAAAGGAAAACGGTATTCTTGTAAAATGTAGAGATGGAGTAGTATCTGTTTTGGAAGTGCAGCGAGAAGGTAAGAAGAGCATGAATGCATTTGATTTTAATCTGGGAGCAAGAATATCAGAAAATGAGAAATTTACCAAAGAATAATAAGCATCTTTTTCTTTTATTATTCGCATTGTCATTAATATTGATGATGTTTGTGACAACTGTTTTATGGTATTTTGTATCTCCAAGACTGCATGAGATTTCTTCAATATTTGCTGCTTTTATTCTGACTTCTTTACGCGTTTTTTACATCATTGTTTTACTTGGAATTCTTCTGATTTTCATTACTTCTTATTCCAGCTATAACCTGTTAATTTCATCTTTTGCGGTCAGGCTGACAATACAATTTTTGTTTCCTGTTACAATGATCATAGGGAGATTGGCAGGAATTTCCAAAGAGAAAATAAGGAATTCATTTGTACATGTTAACAACTCATTTATTAAGAAATTGAAGGTTAAACCTGAAAAGATACTTATCTTATTACCGCATTGTATTCAGAATTATGATTGTCCTTACAGACTTACCTATAACTTCGAGAATTGTGTCAAGTGTGGTAAATGCAATATAGGGGAGATCATTAAGCTGAAAGAAAAGTACAATGTGAATCTTGCCATAGCAACCGGCGGAACCCTTGCCAGAAGGATTATCATGAATGTTAAGCCCAGATTTATAATAGCTGTTGCCTGTGAAAGAGATCTGGTAGACGGTATAAAAGATGTCTTCCCGATACCTGTATATGGGCTATTGAATGAGCGTCCTGAGGGACCATGTATAAATACTATCGTTTCAGTAGAAGGTATTGAGAAAGTAATAAACAGTGTAATTAGGAAGTAATATGTGGAAAGATGCCAGAGATGTAAATATATCTTTAGATGAGCTTAAAACAAATATCAGATCAGTTGTTGAAGCTCTTAGAGATAAAGACGTCAGTCTGGAAGGAATTGACATTCCTGATAAGTTTGATGAGCTGAAAAAACTTGTTTCTGAAATAAGCAAAATTCAATTAAAAAGCGATAATACAAGCCAATATGCAAATTATGTATCAGATGTTTTTCTTAAGATATCTGATGATGTTTTACGTGAAACATCTAGAAAATTCAAGCGAATTGAGAAGACAGACAAGCTTATTGCTGATTATAAAACTAAGCTTTTAGCCGGAGCTAAAGAGACAAACAATATCCTTAAGGAGTTGAATGAAGTTTACGGTGATTACAATTACTTCAATAATCTTACAACAAATTTAAAGAGTATACTGAAAAGTATAGCTGAATATGAAGATGTATTTAAAGGATTCCATAAGACAGTAGTTTTTATGAATGGTGATAGAGTGAATGATGATATTTCAGAGCTTAACACAAATATTAAAATGCTAAAGGACAAAGTAAACAAAGCTCTAAGTTTCAGAAAGCAGCTTAAACTTGTTCTGATGAATCTGAAAATTACTGATTCTGATGAGAAGAAAAGAGAAGTTCTTATTGAAAATCTGGAAGGAATTATTGCTAACATGAACTATGAGAATGACAGTATCCATGATTTTATTTCTAGTTTTAAAGATATAATTCCGGAGGATAGTTTAAAGACAAAGCAGGATAATCTACATCAGATTATCAAGCAATTTGAGATGTTCAGTAAAGAACTTCGTTCTATTGATACGATTGTTTATGATTTTTGGGAAAGAATAGAGAATTTATCCAATATATCTTTTGATAAAAGAATAAGTCTTGGAGACTTGTCTGTTGAGTATGAAGACACAATAAGCGAATTAAAAGATGAAAGTAGTGAATTCTTTAATATTAAGGATAAGAAAGTAAAGATGATTCTGGAAAAACTTAATGTTCTTATAGATGATGCTAAACTGAACTTTGGGAGCAAATCACCGGTTAATCCGGTATATATGATTGGTGATAACTATTACAATGGATTGATCAAAGATTTATTTACCAGAATAGAAGATCTTGAAGATTTGATCATTCAGGATAAGTATTCTCTGGTGAGAAGTAACTTAAAAGCTGTTACAGATACTTTTAATTCGCTTATACAGTATGAAAACAAGAAGTTCAATTCTGTGCAGTCTACTGAAAGTGAGATGCTCATCAATAGAAATAGAGAATTCATTGATGAGCTTGATGGATTATATAATGAAGAGGATTATAAAAACATTGATTTACTCCATCTTGTTATGGAGTTTAAAAGAAAATTTAAAAGACATCTGATAAATGAAGATATTGAAATGTGGGATTAGATATCTTAGAGGAGGAATTGTGAAGAAATTACTATTTGTTTTGTTTGTTATCATGATATCGGCAACAGTATATGCTAAGAATTATGATTACTCTACTGATACAAGCCTTTTAAGAAATAATGAAAGAGCTGACTCTCTGCATGGTTTTGATGCATTACACTATGATCTGGAAATCGATATCAGTATGAATGACTCTATATACGGAGTAATGACAATGGATGCAGTTTCTGATGACAATTTAGGACTGATTGAACTTGAACTTGAACAATTAAACGTAATTGAGGTGAAAGTTGATGAAGTAGTAACTAATTTCAATTATGACAGTCATATAATCAGTATACCTGTTACAATTTATAATGACACACACTTCAGAGTACAGGTTACATATAACGGAACACCTGTAATGAGTAATGACGGTTATAATCTGGGACTTACTATCTCTAACAGTTATGCATATACCATGTCTGATCCGAGTGGTGTAAGGTGGTGGATGCCTGCTTATGATCATCCCTGGGATAAAGCTACAATAGACTATCACGTTAAGATTAGAGATGACTGGCTTGTTGCCTGCAATGGTGTAAGAACAACTATTCAGGATGTGCCTGCTGAGAATAAACGCATTCATAATTGGGTAAGCATTGATACTCTGGCATTACATGTTGCATGTATAACAGCAGCGGATTTCAACGAACTTAACACTCTACATAACGGATTACCCATTCAGAATTTTGTGACAGATAACATTCTGACTGAAGCTGCGCATGATTTTGCTGATATGCCGTTTATGATCGATACATATAGCAGTTACTTCGGTGATTATCCTTTTGAAAAATATGGTAATACTGTTGTTCCTATTCAGACATTCGGCGCTATGGAACACCAGACAATGACTACTCTGGGAAGTGGTATTATTGATGGTCAGAGTGGGGGAGAGCACACAATTGCACATGAATTATCTCATCAGTGGTTTGGTAACTGCCTGACACCACTGACCTGGAAGGATGTGTGGCTTTCTGAGGGTTTTGCGGTACTTTCTGAAGCTATTTATGATGAAGCGCGATATGGTCATGAAAGTATGGTAAATTATATTGAAAACAATATTCACAACGTCTATAAACAATGGGCAAATTCAAATGGTCCGAGAGTTATATATGACCCTGTATACAGCGAATTCTTTGCACCACCGAGTTACGAAAAAGCAGCATCTGTTTTATTGGCACTAAGAGCCTGGGTGGGAGAACAGACGTTCAAGCATATACTTCAGACCTGGTTTTCGGAGTACAAAAATAAAAACGTTGTGACCCAGGAGTTTATTGATTTGATAAAACGTGAAACTGACTTAGCTGATAATGATGTAGATGAGTTTTTCAATCAGTGGATTTTCAGTGACGGACTTCCGGGATATGAGTATATTATATTGAGAAACAATGATACTCATCAAGTTATGCCTGTTGTCTTGAGTAATTCAACTACTCAGACTCAATTTAAATTGAAAATTCCATTAATAGTAGAATATCTGAATTATGATAGTGATACATTAATTGTTGATGCAGGTGAATCAATACCTGATAATTGTCAGGCATATGATTTAATACATTTTGGTGTAGTAGGATTTGAGATGGATCCGGACAATCTGATTATTGCTACTGAGAAGAGAGAGCATAATGTAAATCTTGAATTTGCATATGCATCCAATAACTCAGTCCTTCTTGATTGGGATGATGAACTTGAAATGTTCGAGATAGATGGTTACAATGTATATAGAAAAGAATCAACAGAGTTACCTAATGAATTACTGAATGGTACACCGGTAACTGAAAGCTTCTATATTGATACAACTGCCGTTGCCGGAATAGAATACATATATACCATATCTGTTTCAAAAGATGGCTTTTCCGGAGCTTATTCAAATCAGATGACTGCAGTACCATCTGATTTCACAATGGATCAGGGGATACTTGTTATAGATGAAACTATTGATGTATTTGGTATGCCTGGTTATCCAACTGACAATGGATGTGATTACTTTTACGATAGAATCATTGATTATGGAATAACTGAGCTGGATTATAATGCCGGAGATTCATTAAATCTTGATATTCTGGGACAATACTCAGTTGTGATAGTTCATGATGATGATAATGCAATTAAGAGAATAGAGGAATTTCAATCACTTCTTGCAGGTTATGTTGTTGGTGGTGGAAACCTTATAATATCAGGTTGGGGTACAGCTGACTACATTGACAGGGGTATATATAGTCTTTTGGGACTATCTGGTAATCTGGATATAAATGATGATAGCGATTTTTCTTATGCAGCATCAGGTGAATACAGTTTAACTTTGGATTACACTAAAATGAGTCCAAGCTGGAATCAACTTTTAAACGGAATCATAGTATTCCCGGATGAAACAGAGAATGATGGTTTTATAAGACTGAGGTACCATGGAGATGATCCAGACTACAATAATCAATACGTTGTAGCGCATAAAGAGTTTGATGCCGGTAATCATATTATAATGTTTGGTTTCCCATTGTATTATACTCTTCCTGATGGAACAAACCAATATATGGATTATATACTGAACAATCTGGGAATAGAAGTATCAAACAAAGGTACTGATCTACCCGATATAAAAGATTTGGAATTTGCTGTATCCGAAAATCCTGTATCCGGTGATTATGTAAGCTTCAGTATGAAGAACCTACCTTCAGAAACATCGGAAATCTCAATATACAATATTAAAGGTCAACGAGTATACAATAAGACTATTGATCACAAGCAAACCAAATCTATTACCTGGAATATGAAAGATGATAAGAGTAAGAAGGTTGCAAGCGGCGTATATTTTGCGAGATTCCGTTCCGGAAATATAGATAAAACTACAAAGTTTATTATCATGAAATAGTAAAAGATATTCTGATAGTATTACTGCATTGAAATCATAAATAAAAGCCTGTTGAACATTCAGCAGGCTTTTATGTTTCACGTGAAACTATAGTTGTTATAATTGTTTTACTTAAGACTATCAATAAAGTTTCTTATTTGCTTCAATTTGGAATTAACGTCAACTTTTTTAGAAGCAGACGAAACATTGTTTATTGATTTATCCTTATAAACCCATTCAGGATCACCGGCAGTTGCATAAACAAGAATCTTCTTATGATTGCTTTCCGGGATTCGTTCGATGAATTTTCTTACATGTTTTGTAATGTTCCAGGCTCTGCATGTAGCAAACAAGATGTAGGCATCGTAGTTTGAAATATCTACTTTTCTAAGTTTTTTTAAATCAACTTCCTGAAATTGAATGTCCTTCTCCTTCAATATCTCAATCAAATTTTTTCTGATACTATCCTTAAACTTACTATGTTCCCCTGATATGAGAACAGTTATTGATGATAAAGCAGAAAAAGAGAAAAATATCAAAAATAAAACAAAATATATCGTTTTTCTCATTTTTTACCTCCGATGAACGACTTATATTATTTATGACAAAAATTGACAATATTTTTTTATCTCAAGAAATTGCCCCAACATAAAAAGGAGTTAACATGTTGAGAGATTTTATGATAGCTAAGATACACAGGGCAAGGGTAACTCAGAGAGATCCTGATTACGTCGGAAGCATTACTATAGACGAAGAATTGATGCTTCAAACAGGTATACTTGAGAACCAGAGAGTATACATTTATAACATTTCCAATGGTCACAGATTCTCTACTTACGTGATTAAAGGTAAAAGAGGTAGCGGTATCATTGGAATAAACGGAGCTGCTGCAAGATTAGCAAGTATTCATGATAAAGTAATCATTGTGGCTTATGCTATGCTTGATGATGTTGAAGTTAAAAATCTTGTCCCACAGGTTGTAGTTGTTGAAGATGAAGAAAATAAGGATATTAAAAAAATATCTGGCTGATATCGAGGTAAATTATGGCTTTGAAGATTCTCAGAACTGTTGATGAAGTAAGAAAAGTGGTTTCATCTCTGCATTCTGAAAACAAACAAATAGGCTTTGTTCCTACTATGGGGTTTCTTCATGAGGGACATTTAAGCCTTGTAAAAGAATCAAAAAAAAATAATGACATAACAATTGTAAGTATATTTGTAAATCCAACCCAGTTTGGAGAAAACGAAGATCTTGATTCATACCCGAGAGATTTTGAACGCGATATCAATCTTCTCAACCAACTGAATACAGATTATGTCTTTTCACCGGTTGTTTCCGAAATGTATTCATCAGACGATTTGACAAGTGTTTATGTAGAAAAACTGTCTTCATTGTTATGTGGGATATCCAGACCTGTCCATTTTAAAGGAGTAACAACTGTAGTAGCTAAACTGATAAACATTACCGAAGCTGATAATATGTATATGGGAGAGAAAGATTTTCAACAATTGCTAATTATTAATAAGATGGTTAAAGATATGTTCTGGCGAGTAAATGTTGTTGGATGTCCTATAGTTAGAGAAGAGGACGGTTTGGCAATGAGTTCCAGAAACAAGTATCTGAGTCATAATGAAAGAGAAAAGGCAGTAGCCTTGTATAAAAGCTTAAAACTTGCTCAAAAGCTTTATTCTGAGGGGATAAAGGAATCAAAGCAAATTTCAGAAGCAATGGAAAAACTAATCTCAGATTATAATGGTGATGTAGAATATATAAAAATTATAGACAAAAACAGTCTTCAGGATGTAAAAACAGCTACAGGTAACGAAAGAGTTGTTATTGCCGTAAGATACGGTAATACAAGACTTATTGATAATATGAATTTAGGATCATAAGATGGAAGATGTTAATGTTCTGATTATTGGAGCGGGAGCTGTCGGACTGGCAGTTGGATATGAGATATCAAGAAAAGTAGATGATGTTGTTATTGCTGAGATGGAAGACTCATTTGGCAGACATACAAGCAGCAGAAACAGTGAAGTAATTCATTCCGGTATTTACTACCAACAGAAATCCTACAAGGCTGAACTTTGTGTAAGAGGTAATGAGCTCTTGTATGACTATTGTCAACAGAATGAAGTTCCTCACAGAAGATGCACCAAAATTATTGTCGGAAACGGGGAAGATGACAGACAAAAGCTTTTTGAGTTAATGGAAAACGGAATCAAAAACGGTGTTGAAGGGCTTCGTCTGCTGGATAAGCAGGAAATTGAGACACTTGAACCAAGAATTATTGCTTCAGAAGGCTTATTTGTTCCATCTACGGGTATTTTAGATACTCATAAGTACATGGAGTCTCTTGTACAAAACTTTGAGGAAAACGAAGGTTTTATTGTGTATGATATGAAGGTGACTGAGGTAACTCACAAGGACTATAAATACATTGTGAAATTCAACAATGGAGAAGTTTTCCGGGTTAACTACCTGATAAATTGTGCCGGACTGTTTTGTGAGAGTATATCGAGGATGCTCGGAATTGATACGGAAGCTGAAAACCTCAAAATTCACTGGTGCAAAGGTGAGTACTACAAGACAAATGCTTTTTCTGATGTGAAACGTCTTATTTATCCATTACCTGATCCGGCCGGAGTATTTCTTGGCATACATCTGACAGTTAATTTGAACAATGAAATTCGATTTGGACCCAATGCCTATTATGTTGATTCAGTTGACTATAAAATGGATGAAACATATAAAGATGAGTTCTGGAAAGCTATCAACACTTACCTCAAATTAGATAAAAATCAGTTACATCTTGATGATGTAGGGGTAAGACCAAAACTTCATACAAAGGAAGTCAAATTCAGAGACTTCTACATTAGGGAAGAATCAGATAAAGGACTTAAAAATTTTATTAATCTTATGGGAATTGAGTCTCCGGGATTAACTGCATCATTGGCTATTGCTGAAAAAGTTGCAGAGATGATAAAACTGGATTAGATTATCATATAAGAATTTAGGAGGCTGTTATTGTACAGCCAAAGCCTGTTGACAATGTCTTCAGGCTTTAATTTTTTATGAGAGTTTTAACTCTACAAGTGAGTTCAGAATATGTTTCAGGGCATCTTTAATCTGAGGAGCTGAGTTTAAATCCTGAGCTGTTTTTCTGGCTTCTCTCAGGTGTGCAACGGTAATTTCATTTGGATAAAGTAAATAGTGGTTATAAAGATTAAGGAAATAATATCTGGCTCTTTCTTTATTCAATAAAGAAATTATAATTGGCAGGAACAAACCGGATTTCTTTTTGAAAATGGAGTATATAAGCAAATCAATCAGATGATCGTGTTCGACTTTTTCAGATACAATTTTCAGAGCATTATGCCATTTTTTATCCCTGGAGTTAACAGACAGCAGTAGAACAGCCTTCAAAACTTGAGAATCATTTGATTCAACAGCAGAATTGATTATTGTCCATACCTCAGGTTTAATTTTCAAGCTGTTGATCTGCAGCATAGACTTTATCAGTGAACCTTTTGTAGATATGGAGTTTTCTTCTTCAGCAGC
This sequence comes from Cloacimonadales bacterium (SeqCode), assembly GCA_942492065.1. Classification (GTDB taxonomy): domain Bacteria; phylum Cloacimonadota; class Cloacimonadia; order Cloacimonadales; family JAIOQZ01. The sequence continues at coordinate 965,815 of CALODV010000013.1, forward strand.
TTGCTCCTTAGCTCTGATGATTTCGTTAACATCGGTGCTGCCGATTAACTTTCTATTGAGGTCTGTCTGTATTTTCTTCTTTCTTCTCAACATTTCAGTATCATCAAGAATTGAGGCCTTGTCAAACAGCATAATATCTTTAGACTCATATTTATCATAGAAGTTTTTAAAGTTAACAAAACTTTTTGTAAACCAGTCTGGTGATAGTTTCCAATCCTTCATCTTGAAGATAGACTGGAATATTTCATAGAAGTTGTTTAAATCTGAGACAACTCCTTTTTCCATCTTCTGGAGACCTATCTCTGCCGCAACTTTCACATACTCATCTTTATCATTTGTAAGAGACTTCAATATGTTGAATGATTCAGGTGTATTCATCTCTCCCAGAGCTTTGGCAACCGAAATTTTCACTTTATTGGAGAATGATCTGGAGTACTTCTCAAGAACAGGTATAGCTTCACGCATCTTCATTGAGCCCAGTGATTTGATTATAAATGACTGTACACGTTCACTCGTATTGGAAAGCAGATTAGTCATAATCTTAAATGACTGTTGCGAATTAATACGTGCTACCCTTTCCAGAACTATCATTAATGGGGTTTCCTGATTAGTGTGAAGAAGATTGTTCAATATATTCCATCCTGAATCATCTCCCTGGCATATTAAAGCATAGGCAAGTTCAGCTGTCAGTTCCAGCGACTGGTTTGATATATTAGCTTTGAGGAACTGAATAAATTGATTACTTTTGATTCGGGAACATATTTTTACAATCGATACTTTAGAGTTTATATTAGCTTTGTTCCACAGGAACTTAACTGTTTCCAATGCTTCGTCCACCGGAAGATTTTCAAGGAGATACATGGCTTTTTCGAAGGTTTCCGGATTCTGGAACAAAGCAATTTTCTTTATGATTGACATACAGTATTTATTTGGATACTCACGTATGCCTTTGATAAGCTCAAGATGCTCTTTGGAATTAAGACTCATTACTGTCTGCTCAATAGTCTGCAGATGATTTGTCACACCGTTTTTATAGAATATGATAGCTGAAATTATTTTGGTTGAAAAATCTCCTGACTTGCTGATATTATAAAGTGTTTTCTTAATTTTAGCAAAAGGAAGATGTGCAAACAAGTGAGCCAGCAAGTATTTATTCATAGGATTATCTATGTTCTTTAATCTTTCAATTGCTTCCCATCCTGCTTCCTCATCATAAATAAAAAGTTTACCGGTAGAGAGAGTAGCAATTATTGGAGAGTTATCATAAGTCAGTTTTCTATACGTTTCCAGGTTCTCTCCATAACTTTGCTGGAGGAAGAATATTTTAGCTTCAGTTGCTATTTTGGGAGAATTGAAGGACATGTACTTGTCTATTTGGCTCCAAGCCTTTGTGTTGCCTAACTTAATCAGTGCTTTAGCTCTTTCCAGCTCAAGATGATGATTTCCATTCAGTTTAAGCAGCCATAGAAAGTCCTCACTTAGTTTATGGTCTATGTTGGATATTGCATTAATTATAGCCTGATAGTCATCATTATCTGCATGTTTTACCAGTTCTACAAGCATTGGAAGTACATCAATTGTACCTATTTCTCCCAGAGCCTTGCTTAAGAATGGTTTGTTCTTGTAATATGTATTGGGGATTATTCTCTCAAAGTACTTTAAGGCAGTATCCACAGGTAGCATTTTAATCGTATTTATAGCATTTTCACATACTTCCAGGTTTTTATCCTGAGCAAGTTTGAAGAGTATTTTATCATCAGGTTTGTTTTGAAGAAATTGCAGAGATTCCGCTAGTTTAGCTCTTATTACATAGTTTGGTGATTGCGAAAGCTCTTGTAAAATCTTTTTCACACTTGTATCACTGATGCACTCAAGAGAAATGGCAGCCTGCAGTGAAACTCGGTAATCATTACTACCCAGAAACTCCTGAAGCAGACTCTTGTAGTCTGTTAACTGAAGGAAACCTATGAACTTACATATCATAATCTTCACTTCAGGATTGTTTATCATGTGTTTATATTTGTCTAAATCAGGTAGATTGTTTACTAATATTTTCTTAACTGAAGGATACAGATTTTTGACATCAGAGAAAGTTTTGAAGAAAAGATTGGCAACAATAAGGTAAGACCGTTTGGATATAAGATTAGCCTTTTCCACAATCTCATTATCTATCAGTTTCTGAAGCTCTTCAGCATTATCTATCTTTGTCTTGAGCATCAGGTAATTGGATTCTATTTGTCTGATTGTGTTCTGGGTATTTTCCACCACTCTTCTATTCAAAAGAGAGGCAATATAGTTGATATTGTGGTCACCGCCGATCAACAAGAAAGGTTTTAGATAAAACTCTATATCAAAACTTTCATTATGCATATTGAGATCAATATATTTCTGAAGTTGTAAGCAGGATTCTTTAAGTTTATTAATCAGGGATTTGTTTGGAATAAGATCGTGCAGCCAGTAACCGTATTCTGACCTCAGATAGTATTGTGAATCCGCAGTGTTAACATCAATATTGTCAGCTATTTCTATGTTATGCAGGAAAGTTGAGAGCCAGTTGAAGGCTTTATAGTTATTATACAGGTAAAACAGGTCAGAGTCATAATGAGTTCTGAGGAAGGTAGATACCCATTCGTTTATTGTAGTAAGGGAGAAGAGAGACTTAAAGATCGAAAACGGCAGTTCGGAGCTGTCACTGATTATCTGAAAAGCTTTAGGATCTATCAGTTCTTCGCATTCTATGTCTCTTACTATATCTATTTTCTTGGAAGAAGTAAGCTTAGAAAGATTTATCAGGCTCAGAACGAAATCAATATGATAATTGTTTTTCTGCTTACATTCTTTAATGATATTTTTCAGATAGTCGTATTCTTCCAGATGGTTGAAGCTTTCACGTTTTTCCAGGAAATCTGCTATTATTGAGCTTTCGGATTGTGCAGAGTTTGTTTCTGTTTTATCAATTTTGGAATCTTCCTGAAGCACAATATCATTCTCTTCAATAAGTATTTTCAATTTGACATAATCTTCATTATCCGGCTTTGAATTGCTTGATGTTTTTTGCTGAATACCACTTAGAATGGCTAACTTGTTTTTCACTGAACGAGGAATATCTTTAGAATTCAATATGTTCCTGATATCTCTTCTTTTAGCAGTTTTACTGATATGCTGTATCGTTTTGCTAAGTAAAACAGACGGCTGCAGCCACTTGAATATCTCACGATAATGATAGACATCAAGCAAATTGTTATCATGGAGTTGTGTGAGAATTTCTGTTCTGTGAGCAGGATCTTTCATGGATAAAGTAATAAGGTCCTTCAAGCTGTTCAGTTCGAATAATCTTTCGATAATCTGATCTTTCATTCCCGGATTATCGAAGTAGGCGTTATACATCTTGTCAGGATCATTCTTGATCATTATCCACTTGAGGCTGTTGAGCATTATATATCTCCATAAAAAACAAATTTGAGTAAGAAATTAACATTCCTGTTATGGTGTTTCATGTCAAATATTTTAGAAGACCTTTGATTATAGTCAATGAAAACATTCAGACATTATCAATATCGAATAAATACAGCTTTCCTTGATATATTTAAAAAAAACTCTATGAAGGTAATGGTCGTAGAGACACAATATCTTGTGTCTCAAAGTCTGTTCAATCCCCACACCATTTGGAGGAGTTCAAGTGAGCAATTTTCCTTTTCCTGGTTTAAATTACCATGAGACAACCGTCCGGTTGTCTCTACGTGGACAAACAGAGCTGCAGATAGTTCTCAGATGTAGAGACGTTGCATGCAACGTCTAAATAAACTCCCGAACTGTTAGGGATTCCTGACAAGAGGAAAGATTTTAGAATGAAAATCAAGGAGGTTAATTAGATTTTCTACGTTTCTAATAAACGAACTCAAGTCGTCGCAAAGCTATTCTTCTGTTTTATACATTGCTCTGATAGAATCCGGTGTCACAAGCCATGGTTGAGTGTTATATATCATTTTTCTATCACTGTACATTGTTTGAAAATTGTAATAACCTTCCACTTCATAATCCTTAATGAACAATGCATCATCCCAGAAACGAGGATCAGAAATTATGTATCTAATACAAAGATAAACAGAACCTTTGCGACCTTTAGTGGTGAGATAATTTGCTGCCAGATCGGAATCAGAGCTTACATGAAGAACTGTAAATCTATGAATCCTATCTGTAAAGAAATTTATCCTTAAGTAATCAAAAATCTCTTCAAAACTGTTATGAGATATAGCAGTTAAAGTCTTTTGATCAGGATGTATATCCCAGATTTCATCTTTTTTATCTCTGACTCCAATAAATACCGTGCCATCACGACTGTATCCATCCTTCTCTACGTGTCTCGAAGTTTTCTTATACTTTTTGTGTTTTCTTGCTCCAAAAACTATCATTTTCAAAGAGTCCGGACTATAAAAGATATCCCCAATCTCTACATCGGTACTTCCCTTTATCGTAAGAAATGTTTCCCTTCTTAAGTAATACTCTTTTAAGTAATTTCTGACAAGCAGGCTGTCTCGGTATATATATTTTTTTACACCATCAGGATAAACTGTGTTTATGTACTCATTATATGCTTGATGTGCTGCAGGAACAATCTTTTCATTGTAATTTTTCAGTGCAATTTTATCTCTGATCCCATGAAACAAATATGATGTAAAGCATATAGCCCCCAATATTAATGCATAAACTATACGTTTATCTGAATAGTCCATAGCAGTACTCCTTTTATGATATTTCTGTGCATGAGCCATAATATCTTGTGTCTCATTAAGAGATGACTTTGATTGAATAATCGGAATCAGAGGGAAATTTCATCGAATAAATTCGATATAATAATATGATTAACCACCTCCCGATTTTTACAAAACGTACTCCTCCATAGAGCTCCTCCATAGAGGATAATTTATATCACGTATTGCGTTGTTGAAGAATGTTCTTGCTAATGTATAATAATCTTAGCAAAGGCGTTCCCTACTTCATCATCAGCTCTACGAACTTTTCCCAGTTGAACCCAATATGTGTCAGGATTGAGATATAGTCGCCTTTCTCAATCTTTGTTGCAGCAGTCGGGCAGGTATCAGGAACACCATTCTTCACCAGAGCAAATGTATTTACTCTGATATTGTGCTTGTGAGCTGTCTCCAGCATTTTTCCGGTGAAGTCTCCCCAGCTCCATCCAACCACTTTGTCCGAGCTGACAGTGTGAGGATTAGCCCCTTCAGTGTTAGAAAGCAGTTTCTCTATGATTCTGGCTGAATATATGTCCTGACATTCCTGCACTACAGCGTTAATGCCTATTTCCTCTATCACCTGAGTAGAAATGGATTTTTCGAACAGCCAGCCATGACCGGGATCAACCAGTATATGAATTATTCGAGTTTTCTCAGGATTAATAAACTGAGTCACAAGCTTGGTTATTGTCTCGGTAGTAGAATCAGATTCCGAAATACCGGACTCAAACGGGAACACAATCACAGCTTTTGCTTCACCAAGATTTGCTCTTTCATAGGTAGATCTGTCTAACAGACCACCTCGAACAAATCGCACATCACCGGTCATAATAATCTCTTTCGGCAGTTCTTCCAGTCGGGAATCGATGATGCATAATGGAGCGTGTTCTTCCTTTCTGCGAATTTCGGTAATGAATTTTGCCGTTTTAGCTGTTCCAGGGAAGTTAAATATGATGTATCCGTTTTTATGTGTGTTGTCCATTAGTCCCATCCTTATTTTTTCTCTTCTGCTTGTCACAAAATCAACTGAGTACCCGATAATCACAGGTAGGTAAGATATAGTAATTGTTCCGAAGAACATAGTCATGAGTCTGCCCCAGAGTCCTTCTGCCGGAGCATTACCATAGCCAACGGTTGTAGCTGTCTGCCAGGTCTGCCATATAGCTTCAATCCAGGTTGTTTTCTCAAAGAATCTGTAACCCAGAGCAAATAAAACACAACTGAGCAGGAATGTAAGTATAACATTCATCAGATGCAGCAGTGTCCGTTGGCTGTGCTTGAGCTTAATTCTGAGTTTTCTTGGCAATATATAGAGTAAAAGCATACGCTGTCCTTCTATAATTTGTTAAGGTTCTATTCAACTTTCCAGCTCTCATTTATGTAATGTTCCAGAATAACCGGATACATCAGAGTACTGACATCATTATGTTTTGATACAAGTGATTTCTTCCCGAACACGAGAGAAGCTCTGAACTGTTCAGGTGTCAGATATGATGTTTCGACAGAGAAAGCATCTATTTCATCTATTTTTTGAAGCAGGAAATTTTTTGTGATATGTTGCTTTCCTGCAATATACCAGCCCCAGTCACCGAAACTTGGAACATTATCGTGATAAGGCAGTGTGTTGAATCCTGCATATTCCAAAGTTCTGCCAATACACAGGTAGGCTTCTTTAGCATGGTATGGAGATGTAGACTGAATGCTCATCAATCCGTCATTTGCCAGAGCAAGATTCAGTTTTCCATAGAAAGAACTGCTGTATAACTTGGAAAGCTCCACACTGTTAGGATCTGGTAAATCCACAATAATTACATCCCACTTTTTTTTCTGACCATCCAGAAATTTATCTGCGTCTATATTGAAAACATTTACTCGTGCTACTTTCTCTGTAACAGGTCTTTTGTTAACTATTTTACCTGTTTCCTGATATATATCCCTGAAAAGCGTATCAGTTATTACACCGGCTGACTTTATTGCTTTAACTTTCGCACTGGAAAACGAGTTTTCATTCAGCTTTGTCAGAATAGTATTATTGGAGCAGAATTCAACCATTTCCGGGTCAAGATCCACCAGTACAACCTGTTTTACATCCTGATATTTAAGAACTTCTCTAAGAGCAAGTCCGTCTCCACCGCCCAGTATCAGTACATTCTCTCTGCTGGCAGCAAGCTCCATAACCGGATGTACTAATTGCTCATGGTAGATTTTCTCGTCCAGACTGGAGAACTGCAGATTCCCGTTGATGTAAAAGCGATATTCGTTGATGAATGAGTTGTTTGTCATCACCAGATGTTGATATTTTGTTGTATGAGCGAAAACTATCTTGTCCTCGTAAAGTTTTTGTTCTGTCTTGAAGTTCCAGTCTCTATTGCTTTTGTAGCCAAAAAGAAGCACTGCTATTACAAGTATAAATATGAGAATAGGAACGATCTTGTTTTTAATAAGTCCGTGTTTCATGAAGTACAGGCAGGTAATAACTGCTACTCCAAAGTTCAGCATTGCCAGCAGGAAACTGATTTCTGTCAGCGGGAAATTCTTAAGCAGTATTTTAACCCAGATCCATGCCCCCGCAAACGAACCAATATAATCTGCAGCAGAAACAACTGCTACGTTAGCTCTGAGGGTTTTTGAAAAGCTTTCGTTTATTCGCAGGATTAAAGGTATTTCAAATCCTATCAGGAAACCTATACTGAGTATAAGTGAATACTGCACCAGCATGAAGTGGTTTTCCATAAAGCCGTAAGAAGCATACATGGCAATAGGGGCATAACTCCCAATTATAGCCAGCAGAATCTCTATGACAATGAAAGACCTGATCAGATTATTATCTGAAAAGAACTTTTGCATCCAGCTTGCCACACCCATCATGAACAGCATAAGGGCTATAGTAATGCTGAACTGCTCAATACTGCTTCCCAGGATATAGGTAGAAACAGTACTAAGAACGTATTCAGTTACAAGCCCGGACGCACCGGTAGCAAGCATGGATATTGCCAGAAAGAACGTTGCGAACGACAGTTTTTTCTGATCTGCGGTATTGACTGTATTATTATCTGATATCGTCATCATCTCCGCTTAAAGCAGGGTTGAAATCAGAAGAGCAAATCCGATATTGATAAATTGAGCTACCAGAACTGCAGCTAAGTTTTTGTCTCTTTTTATTTCTGTGTTAAGTGTTGTATGTGGAAGGAAAATCCTGTCTATCAGAGGTATAAGGATGATTAATACAACTATTCCGATCAGTGCACTGAGCCCGAAAGCTTTAAGGTCTGTAGCCCAGCCTGTAAATGGTCCCATAATAGATTTTCTGAGGATCAGACCAAGAGCAATTGAAACTCCTGCAGCCATAACACCTGCTGAAGCATTAGCATCTTTTATCTCATTAATCCATTTGAAAGGTGTAAGTAATTCATAGAGTTTCAGTGCAATAATAAGCACAGCCTGACCAATAGCAAAGAAAGCTATTATACTGAGAAAATCCGTACATAATGAGTTCATACTGCTTTCCAGAACAGGTGTAGAATCTCCCATTATACTTGCAGATATAATCAGAGCTGAAGATACGTAAATTCCAAGCTCTACGAGTCCAACTGCAGAGTTTCCTTCTTTACAGGCTGCATCATTTTTGATACCGTTTAATATGATGTTATCAGCAACAAGTCTGGCAAAGAATAGCAGAATGAAGCCGAGGATACCGTACACTAACAGGTCAACTATATCGTTCAGAAGACCATTGGTTGTTCCGAGAAATACTGAGCTCATAACAATCATACCACCAAGGTAAAGTCCCGCTCTGCGTGCTCCCACAGCAAAGTTTGAGTTTTCTTCTATTTCATGATCATCATCTATGTCTTTTGTCCTGAAATCAGCAATTTTCTTAACAATAAAAGTAATAATCAGTGCTATTATCACACTTACAATATCGTTCAAAATTTTGTTCATCTATATCTCCTTGATTATTTTCCGCCGGCTCCGGGACCTCTGCCGCGAGATGTTTTTCCCGCTCCTCTTACAGAAGTTGCCTGACTTTTAAAGCTTTTTGTTTTTCCAAAACTTGATCTCTGATAACGTTTATCACTCTGTACAGCACTGCCATAAGTACCGTAAACACCTTCATCTCTGCCGTAATAGGATTTTCTGCCTCTATAAGAACCATGCCAGGTATTCCAGTCATCATAGTAATATCTTCTACCGCCAAACAGAGTACCGTAAAAATGATATCTTCCGTACCACGCCCAGTATCTGTTTCCGCTTCTGTCTCTTTCCCAGCGTCCGCATTCTTTATTACCTACAAGAGCCATTCCTTCCGGTGTTGACTGGGTCAGTTTCTCATCTTCATAGAATCCGTATGGTTTGGCTACAACATCCATACCGAGATCATCTTCGTAATTCTCGTAAGTTTCTTCGCTTACTTCCCACCAGTTGGTCTCTGTCCTTTCACCATTTTCCGTTATAGCAAATTTATGATAGTATTTCTCTGTAACATCAAGCTCTTCTGCCCATATTTCGTAATCAGATCCTCTTTTTACAAGGAATCCATCTGGATACTGATTAAACTTATCAGCATATCTTTCATACTCATCTGTACTAAGGTATTCTTTCTTTTCTCCAACCTGTCTGGTGTTATCATATTCAGCATAGTTACTCCAGGCATATTTCACCAAAAGAACCCATGGATGAGATTCCATCTTCATATCAATCAATGTTTTGGTGTAACATCGGTATAATTGCTCAATCTTAGTCTTATCATCACCATACTTCTTCTTGATTATATTCAGTTCATCAGTCATTAACTGGCTTTTATCTACAATCAGAGCATAATCTGGATTGTCACTCTTTGATTCAGATATCACTATTTTATCTGCATTCTGAAGATTTTCCCAGTTCATATCTATACTCTTGATCCTATTCTGAATATCTTCCTGCTTGTTGCTGTAATCTTCCTGGGCTTTTACAGCCAGTTTATTATGCTCTTCAATAGTTGTTTCAGCAGTATTGGTTACTTTTGCATTAGAGTCAAGCAGTTCATCGGTCTTGTCTATAGCAAACAAGATTTTTTCAGCTCTCTGCATTGGGTACGCAGACTCATATCCGGCAGTTTTCATAACAGCTTCAATATCCTTTGTTAAAGCTTCAGCCTGAGGAATTGTTTCCTTTTTCTGTTTTTTCAATAGCGGAATCATCTGAGTGTTATACTTACTATCAGCTCCGGCAATAGTTTCCTCGGCTTTTTTCAGGTGATCCACCCAGTTTTCCCTTTCCGCATAGACTTTTACTTTGCTGTAATTAGCTGATTTTGTAAAATCCTGATAATTACTTCTTTTCTCAGCAATTTTCTCTTTAACAAACTCGATTTTTTCAGGTATTGCTTTTACTCTTCTTTTAAACTGCTTGTTCCAGCACCCGGTCATCATCAGGCTTATCATTATCAGCAGAAAAAGTATGTATTTTCTGTTGTTCACTTATTACCTCCGTCTATATGCAAGGTTGTGTAAGAATAGACTACAGTGTTCTCATTAGGATAAGAATGAACGGTAGAAATATTAATCTTACAGCCTTCATGCTTAAGCAGAACCATTGTCTTTGGTGTTCCGGTTTCATTTCCGGGAAAGTCAAAAACAAGACCTCTGGTATTTTCTTCTTCAGCTTGGATAATGCTTTCAATTTTCTTTATATTCTCTGCTTCTGTATCCAGATCACCTTTTTTAACACTGAAATCGTATTGATAGGTGTTTGAAAGCATGAGCGAGTGACTCCCGTAAACTTTATCCAGTGGACCACTCAGCAGAATAGGTGTTTCTTTCTTTACTCTGTTGCAGGCAAAAATCTCGTGCAGAGTCAAATCACCCATGCGGTATGTTATTAGGTGACTTCCTCCAATAATCCTGAGTACAATCTTACATTCCTTACAGGAAAAAGACATTTCCTTCAGAATATTGAATTGAGAAAAATCCAGTTTACCTTCAATCAGGGTAAGTATTAGGTTATTAGCGGACTGATCTATATATTCCATTCTATTTTCCCAGTGAGATTACCTCTATTTTTTTAGCTTCACGACTCAACCAGATCTCAAAATCCTTTCGATCTTCATTCTGACTCCAGTTTTCGATAGTTATACATTCACCGTCAGTTGCTTCAAAGTCATAAAACTTAACGTTAAACTCTTTACCGTCTCTGGCTCGAACATACTTAGCCTTATAAGAATCATCAAACTCATATTTCTTGTTTCTGTAAAAGATATCATCTTCGTCACGAACAATCTGTTGCAGGTCAGACTCATCTATTTCTTCATTTTCTTCATCATATAATTGTGAAAACTTAAGCTCATTTGTTGTCAGATACACTTCCAGTTCATCGTCTTCTTCCCATTCAATGAAAGTAGAGCTGCCGGTCATTACATCAGTTATCTTAAGTTCGAACCATTCCCCTTCACTGTCATAATACTTACCGTAAGGTTTAACGTGAAACAGATCGTTCTTTATCTTCATAAACCCGTCATTCGCAATATTTTTGATACTATACTTGTGTCTATCATTGGGAGGAACGGGATTCTCCAGTTTTCGTATTAAGTCAAAACATTCGGAAAGCATTTTTACTCCTCAACCTGTTTCCTTACGGAGTTTGTAAGTGATTCTACAGAGCCTTTACCGTCTTCCACTCTTTCTCTGAGTTTCTGAGACAGTTTAGTCAGTCTCTGGCTTGTGGCTGCACCGTTATTGATGATTTCCTTATTAGCATTAGCCTGCTTTTTGAAAAGATCATCTAACTGATTACATGCTTCTTCCAGCTTATCGATGTTTACTATAGCTTCTGATCTGGCCTTAGTAATCTGATCCCCTGTTTTATTAAGACTTGTTGCCGTATCAACAAGTGTGTTGCCGATCGCTTCTTTCAGACCTTCAGTAACCTTTACGGATGCACTTAATTCTGCAGCTACTACTGCAAGACCAAGGCTGGCAAGAATTGATCTTTCCAGCAGATTAGACATTCTTTTAATATTATCAAGCTGTTGAATAGTTAACTTAGCCACCATCTGTGATCCGGCAAAAAACTGCAGATTTACATTTTCCTCTGTCTGAAGTGAATTGATTACAGTTGTGACTGTAGCCAGAACTTCTTCCACATTCTGTTTGGAAATACCTTCAGGTAAAGTTGCCACGTAAGCTGTAAGCTGATTGTGTATTCTCTGACCGATATAGATGTCACGTTCTATAAGCTGTTGTCCGGAGAGCAGACCTTTATATACTGCATCAAGTTGAATCAGGTCGGATTTCAGCCCTTCCGAAATCTCCCATAACGTCTTTTTAATTCCTGTTAAAGTAGATTTAACTGTCTCACGTCTATCGTAGATCATGGAAAGCACTTTTTCTGATCCCGGAAGTCCGGTTTTTTTGAAAAGAAATGCTACTTTGGTTGTTACAGGCTGTTGTTTGAGAACAGCCGGATTGATAAAATCTGTTGCTTTCTTGAATTCAAGCAGGGTTGCGTTTTTGAGAGATCCTTCCTGATTATCTTTCATCAGAGTAGCTATTTTTTTATCATACAGCTCAACCTGAGGCATCATAGCTCTGGAACCGTCGTCACCGAGAGAGTTTATTTCCTGAGAGAGCATGATGTCATTCGGGTTTGTTTTCACTTTTTCCATGAACTTATCTGCAATCATGTTGGCTTCCTGTTCTTTGTCGGCATCCATCCATTTTGGTTTTGCAGGTGCAAGCCCTTCAGATACTGATAAAGTCGGAACTAATTCATTTACTTCATTTTGTGGAATTTCTACTACTTGTGTATCTGCCATTTTACTCTCCTTTTATTTTAATAGATTGGAAAATCTTAAGCTTATTTCGTTAGCTTTCATATCAAAGTCAGCAACTTGAGCGCTGCTGGTAAGTTCTTCTATACTTTTGAGTTCTCCGAGTAAAGCTCTCAGGCTCTGCTTGAAGTTCTCACTTTGTTCCTGTCTTTTAGCTTCGTTTAAAGTTATGTATGCTTTCAGTATGTCGGGAAGATAACCTGTAGCAATCTTTTCTGTCTGCCAGGTAATTTCCTTCTCAGGAAACTTGTTCTTCATGTGAGGAATCAGGATTATCAGCTGATCGATAATAGATTCCAGGTCTGCCAAATGCGGAATTCCTTCTACTCTGGCATCAATATTTAACTTAAGCAGAGATTTTTTCAGAACATCCTGAGTATCTGCCTTCGGTGTCTGCTTTTTCACAGTATTCTGTGCGGGAGCGGTTTTCTTCTTTTCCTGTTTCTTAGAACCTCTTCTGAAAACAACAATCGCCAGGATAATGGAAATAAACAGAATAATATAGGATATTGGAGCGTCAGTAATTATTAAGCCTGCACCACCAATCACAATTAAGATAATTAGAGAAAAAATCAGATTTTTCCACGAGAATTCCATATTGTTTCCTCCTTACAGGAAATATTATTTTACTTTGAGTACTGCAGGGACAAAACTATCCCATAATACAAATAATTCTTTTCCAGCATGATTTTTATTACAATGCAAATTTATGACAATATTTTTTTTGTATTTACAATGTTTTTCTGTTTTTTGGAGGCTATATGTCGTATTATTTTCAATTTGTGTGATAAACAAAGGATATTTCCGGTATTCATAAAATCCATAATTATTAACACTGTAGGGCCTTTAAAGATATTGTTGTTGACAGAAGATAATGGTTTCATTTTTTTATTGTGTTGTGTGTTGTATTTAAAGAACAATTTATGCACGAATTACAATAACTTACAGGGATTATGACATGATAGGGAAATGAAAAGGAGAAAAAATATGAAATTCTATAAACTATTACTAATTTTGCTCGTGTTATTTGGTTGTGCAAAAGAGAATAAAACTTTTTCTGTATCTGTTAGAAACAAAATACTATACAAGGAAGACTTCGTTCCTTCTCAACTAATTAAAATTGATAATGAAACTATTTTGATAGGTAATGACTTTGAACCGCACCTTGTTCTCGGTAAGATTAAAGGCAATGAGTTTAATGTTCGGCAGAAATTCGGAAAAAAGGGTCCTGGTCCTGAGGAATTCTCATACTTTGATTATGGTACTGTTTCGTTTGATGGAGATTCACTGTATGCTGTCGATGGCTTTAAGGGGAACACGATAAAGATATATGACTATAATAATGATCAATTCAAGTTTGTTAAAACAATTAAGCATTTCAGAACTTACGAGCACTTCAAGTTTGCAGAGCATACTCTTGAAAGTTATTTCCTGACTCTTGATGAAGTTAAACTGAAAAATGTTGTTACCGGTGATACAATACGAAAGAAAATTAAATTTTCGACAGATCATGATATTAATGAGTTAGCCAATCATGTAACAATTCGTTACAATGAGGATTACTTGTTTATGTTTTACAATTACTTCGGTAAACTGACAATACTGGACAAGAAATTGAATTCTGTTAAAGAGATTGATTTGTGCAACACATATAAAGCTGAGAAGGAACTGGGAGTATTCTTGAGAAATGATGGATTCGAGAGAGTATACCTGTTCAGCAAAATGCTTATTCTAGATGACTCAAATTTACTGTTCTATAAGTATTCTGAGGAAGATAAAGGAAAATTCTTTCTATATAACTGGAGAAATGAGACTGCTGAAGGAGAAGCATCAGTAGATGAGCATATATGGAATATGGTTAAACTCTATGACGATATCCTGGCAACTACAGAGGATGGTTTCATTGTATATGATTTGTTCTCATACTAAGGATTAAAAAATATCTTTTCTTGATAATTTTAATTATATGTATGGCAGCATCCAGATAACTGAATCTAATAATTAATTTTAAATCAGAATAGTTTCAAAATAAATATTGGAGTTATTCTGATTTCTATCTGTATTTCATTTTCTGAAAGTTAAACCAAATATCCTTGTTTTCTCTCAGTAGAATATCAATAATATCATAGTTTTTATTGATATCAGCTGTTAATGCCTTGATTCCTTCAAGAAGATTACTCACTGGTCCTCCATAAGTATTTTACATAAATGTAACTGAGTTGTAACATAGGAAGTGTCAAGGGAATAATACCCTCCCCTCCTCTCAATTCTTTCCATTGACTTATAAACACTATTCTGTATTTTGTAGTGCAAAACAGATTAAACATGGATTTATTATTATGACAGAAGATATTAAACGCCCGGAATGGGTTCCTGAGAACGCCTGTAAAGAATACACCACCTCCGTTATGAAAGGTGTTAATGATGTTTCGAACAAAACGAATATTGAATCTAAAGTGCGACGCAGAAAGCTCTCACTTGATGAATACATCGAAGGTGTAAAAGCTAACGACAGAACTGTTCTTGCCAGAGCAATCACCCTTATAGAAAGCAATTCAATGAAACATATTGCTCAGGGGCAGGATCTGCTGAAAGCAATATCAGGTCATAATAACAAGACTGTCAGAATAGGGATTACAGGTGTGCCCGGAGCAGGTAAAAGCTCGCTGATCGAAGTAATTGGCAACTTCCTGATAGACCAGGGATTCAAAGTGGCTGTGCTGGCTGTAGACCCTTCCAGCTCTATCACAAAAGGCTCTGTTCTCGGGGATAAAACCAGAATGGAAACTCTGGCACGAAATGATAACTGTTTTATCAGACCTTCCCCTTCAGGTGGAACTCTGGGCGGTGTTACCAGAAAAACCAGAGACACAATTCAGCTCTGCGAAGCGGCCGGCTATGATGTAATTCTGGTGGAAACCGTGGGAGTTGGACAGAACGAAGTTACTGTCAGATCAATGGTGGACTTCTTCCTGCTGATTAAGATTGCCGGAGCCGGTGATGAACTGCAGGGAATCAAGAAAGGCGTTATTGAGCTGGCTGATGCAATTGCTGTTAACAAAACTGATGGCGACAATATCACTGCTGCCAATATTGCGAGAGAAGAATTCAAGAGAGCTCTGCACTATCTGACATCCCCCACAGAAAGCTGGACACCTAAGGTGTTGACGTGCTCTGCTGTTGAACAGACAGGTATCCGGGAAATATGGGACATGATAACAGAGTTTATCAGTACAACTGAGAAATCAGGTGTGTTTGGTCATAGAAGAGATCAGCAGCGTAAAGAGTCTATTCATGAGACAATAAAAGATCATTTACTGCAATTGTTTTACAATGCTCCGGAGATCAAAAAAATTCTGCCTGAACTGGAAGATAAAGTTGTATCTAAGGAAATCCCTGTAACTAAGGCAGTTCAGATTCTGCACGAGACGTATTTCAATAAATAGAAGCCATTAGAGAATTTGAAAGTTATCTAATGAATTTCCTTTGCTTTACCAGGGAACTCAACTGTGACTTTTATCCAGCATTCAATAGGTTTATCGTTTTTTAATGCAGGTTTGTACTTCCATTGTTTCACTTTTGTATAGGCCATAAAATCAAGTCTGCGAGACAAAGACGATGGTCCTGATGTAACTGCTATAACCCCAACTAAACCGTCCTTCAATATCTGCACATCAAGTTCAACGAATTTTATTTCCTTTCGGCTTTCCTGCCATTTATCAGAAGGATTTACATAATATTCAAGTACAGGGGCTGCATCATATTCAGGGTCTTTGTAATTTCTTTTGGAGACCATTTCTTTCCTTAACTCGGATATTCTCTCAAGAAGCTGAAGTTTGTCATTGTTTTCATCATCAATATCTGTTCCGGATAGTACTTTAATATCCCGTTTCAATTCCAATATAAGTTGAAGTTCTTCAGAGGTAATATCAATCTCTTTAGTATTATTATTGGTTCCACTTTCCTCCAACATTTCATAAAACGGTATACAGGAAAATCCGATTAACAGAACTGCACACAATATTGCAGACATGTATAGGGCTTTTTTATGTTTTGAGTTCAATATATCTCCTTTACTCAAGACATTATACAGTCTAATAGAAGTATCGGTCAATAAGTTTCAGTTTTGTGATTTTGAGCTTGTTATAAATGTTGACATTATAGTTATTAAAAAGGTTCTTCAACAATAATCATTTTTTTCTGAATATCATGTTTAAAATCGATCTTTACTCTAATCCATGATTCAACAGGTTCTCCGTTTTTTATTGCAGGCTTGACCCACCATTTCTTGGCGTAAAAATATGCATATATATCCAATCCGAATTTGCCTTTTTCTACTGATTTCATAACTGCAACAGCTCCAGTATCTCCATTCTCAAGAATTTGAATATCGAGCTCCATAACACAGTTTCCCGGTGGTAATTCATGTTTCCGGGGGGGATTATAAAACCAGCTGCCTACTAATTCCGGATGATTATCATATTCAAAATTGTCTGATGCTTCGTTTTTAATAATTTTCATTCTGAGAGCTGTTAACATATCCTGAAGCTCTGTAAAATCCTCTGTATCAATTTCAGCATCTGGGGAAAGTCGTCTGATATCTTCTTTAAGGTTGTTCAGAACCTTAAAGTAATCAGGTGAATCTTCAGCAAAGCCTGTTGCACATGTGCAACCACATCCACTAATACTGAAAATAACTATAAAAGACACAGTCACTGTTATCAATGCTTTTAATATCTGCATTACATTTTCCTCCAATAAAATGGCATTATACAATCTAAACGAAGTATCGGTCAATAAGTTTCCTCAATAATTTCAGTTGTCTGTAACCGTCCGAATGCGTACATCTTCAGCCCGATAGCGTACATATATGAACATAGCTTCGAGACGTTAATTGATTGTTATTAAAAGATAAAGCTTGTTGGCACAGTGATTGCATTATATAGTGCGAAAGGAATTAATATGGATAGAAAAATTGAAAAAAAAAAGTGGAGTTTGAAAAGAATCACTTATACATCAATTATCCTTATCCTTGCGATACTTGTTCTTTATAAATGCACATTCAGTGATAACAGAAGTACTGTTGATGTTGAGAAAAACAAGCTGTTCTACAGCACTGTTGAAAAGAAAGAGTTCTCGGACTTTATCAATGTTTCCGGTGTGGTTGCTCCTATCAGCACAATTTATCTGGATCTGCTTTCCGGTGGACGTATCGAAGAGATATATCTCGAGGAAGGTGTTCACGTAAATAAAGGTGATAAGCTTTTTCGAATGAGCAACACGGATCTGCACCTGAACATAATGACGAGAGAAGCGAATCTGGCAGAACAGATGAACAATCTGCGTAATACCAGACTTTCCATGGAACAGAATAAACTGCGTTTAAAGCAGGATATTGTAGAAATAAATCATCTCATCAACAAGCAGAAGCGTTCATTCAATCAGGCAAAAAATCTGTATGAAAAAAGCTATATCTCTAAGGAAGAATATGATTCCTCCAAAGAGACCTACGAATATTATCTTCAGAAGAAGGATATAATTATTGAGAGTCAGAAACAGGACTCGGTTTTCAGATCAGTACAGATCAGTCAGTTGGAAAGCTCGGTTGAAAGAATGCAGGCGAATCTGGATATTATCAAGCAGAAACTGGACAATCTGGTTGTTAAAGCCCCTGTAACAGGAGAACTTGCCCGTCTTGACGGTGATATTGGTGAAGCCAAGAATCAGGGTCAGCGAGTAGGCTGGATCAATGTTCTGGACAGTTATAAGATCATGGCAGATGTCGATGAACACTATATATCCCGCATTACGAGAGGTCTGGAGGGACAGTTTAAGTTTAACAGCGAGTCATACGGAATCAGAGTTAAGAAAGTATTCAGTGAAGTAAAGGACGGAAAGTTCAGGATCGAAATGGTATTCTCCGGAGAAATACCGGAAAAAATCAGAATAGGTCAGACTTTCCATGTAAGACTGCAGTTAAGTGAGTCGAACCATGCACTACAGATTCAAAGGGGCGGATTCTACAATTCGACCGGTGGAAACTGGGTATATGTTGTTTCGGAAGATGGTACTTATGCAGAAAAGAGAAATATAAAAATCGGTAAAATGAACCCTGTAGCTTTCGAAATTCTGGAAGGGCTCAGTATAGATGAAAAAGTTATTATATCAAGCTACGACAGTTTCAACGATGCCGAAAAACTAATATTAAAAGATCACTAAAGAAAAATTTAGAAACCACGGAGGTAAAATGATAACAACCCGTAACCTGAAAAAGATTTATCGTACAGATGAAATTGAAACAACTGCACTGAATAATATTAATCTGGAGATTACAGATGGTGAATTTGTAGCTATCATGGGTCCGTCCGGTTGTGGTAAATCAACACTTTTAAACCTTCTTGGTCTGCTTGATAATCCTTCTGAAGGCAAGATGAGCTTTCTGGGGCAGGAAGTCTCAGGATATTCGGAAAAACAGAGAACAAAGCTCAGAAAATCCAATATTGGTTTCATATTCCAGAGTTTCAACCTGATAGATGAATTGACGGTTTATGAGAATACAGAACTGCCGTTATTATACATGAAAGTACCTCCACGTGAACGAAAAAAACGTGTGGAGGAGATTCTGGAAAAGATGAATATTATCCACCGTAAGAATCACTTTCCTCAGCAGCTTTCGGGTGGACAACAGCAGAGAGTAGCTGTAGCAAGGGCTGTTATAACCAAGCCAAAACTTATACTTGCAGATGAGCCTACCGGTAACCTGGACTCGTCTCACGGGGAAGAAGTAATGAATCTTCTTACTCAGCTTAATAAAGAAGGAACAACAATTGTAATGGTTACCCACTCGCCATCACATGCGGAGTACTCTCAAAGAGTTATACAGCTTTTCGACGGTCATATCGTCACAGAAAACGTAAAAGAAGAATTTCAGTTATAAATAATCAAAAGATTCATACATTTCTGTAACCAAAACAGTGCCGGATTGATTTTCCTCCCTCATTGGTCCGGCACTGCTTAAAGAGGAAAAATGTTTAAGAATTATATATTTACAGCTTTTCGTAACTTCAGAAGAAACTGGTTTTACAGCTTTCTCAACATACTGAGCCTGGCTATCGGAATAACATGTGTTATCCTTATTTCCCTGTATGTTGCTGATGAGTTGTCTTATGATAAAGTCCATAAAAATCACGACAGAATACACAGGCTGGAATCACATTTTCTGGTCAAAGAGCAAGAAGATTATTTTGCTCTGACACCTTTTCCTCTTGCATCAATGCTGGCAGAAGAAATCCCGGAAATAGAATCATACTGCCGTTTTATGAATATCTCCCGAGGATCGGATATCCTCTATGAATACAATGGAAAGAAGTTTCAGGAAAACGAGACTTTCTACGCTGACTCAACTCTTTTCACCATGTTTACACACGAATTCGTCAAAGGAACTCCGGAACATGCACTCAGCAGACCGTTTACTGTGGTAATCACAGAAGAGTTGGCAGACAGGCTTTTCGGAGATGAAGATCCGATAGGTAAATCCGTTAAAATGGAAAACAGAGATGATTATGAGGTTACCGGAGTAATTAAAAACTTACCGGAAAATATGCATTTGCAGTTCAAGTGTGCTCTTTCTATGGAAACTTTATTATCAGATCAGAATTTTGCGCTTAGAAACAACCATCCGAATGCATTATGGAATGTACAGGTTTACTCTTACATTATGTTGCGTAAAGGTACGGATATCAAGGCTGTGCATGAAAAATTCCAGGTATTCTACAAAGAAGTGATGGAAGCAACCGGAAAAGCTTTGAACATCTCTTTCGAATTGTTAACTTCACCACTTACCGATATTCATTTCCATTCAAAAGTGGATTGGGACTTGGAAACAGGTAATTTTTCATATATTATAATTTTTATTGCAATCGCTTTTTTCCTAATTTTCATAGCCTGTATTAACTACATGAATATGGCAACAGCCAGATCAGTTAAAAGGGCAAAAGAAATTGGTATGAGAAAAGTTGTAGGTGCTGTGAAAGGGCAGATAGCAGCTCAGTTTATGGTAGAAGCATTTCTGACTGCCCTTTCTGCCTTAATTATATCACTGGTATTTGTGGAACTGCTTTTACCTGAGTTCAACTTCCTGACAGCTAAGAGCTTCGAGTTCTCTGAAATACTGACACCGTATTTCCTGGGACTCATGTTTGCAATTGTTGTTTTGACAGGACTTGTATCGGGATCGTATCCGGCATTTTATCTGTCTGCTTTTGACCCGATTTCCGTGCTTAAATCAGGTAATATGAAGGGCAAAGGCGGTTTTTTAAGAAAGCTGCTTGTTGTTGTGCAGTTTACAATATCTACTTCTATGATTATAGCAACTCTGATTGTGGCATTACAGCTAAACTACCTGAGAACAAAAGACCTGGGATTTCAGAAAGAAAATATTGTCGTTACCTCTGTACGTGACACACTTATCATTAACAGGATAGAATATGTTCTGGAAGAGTTGCGCAAACATCCGGATATTGAAGATGTTGCCACTGCGTATATGCTGCCGGGTACAGGAGGAGCAGGAAAACTGGTAATGAAACTGGAGACAGATGACGGTTTTACCGAGCGTCCGCTTAATTTCTACTATATTGACTACCATTGCATGGATTTGCTTGGAATAGAACTGCTCTACGGAAGACAGTTTGATGAGAACATCCAGTCCGATGACTCTACCGCTTTCATAATCAATGAAACAGCTGCAAAGACTTTTGGCTGGGGTGATAATGCTCTGGAAAAGAGAATTCAATTTGGTATTGGTGGTCCGAGGCCAATGCGTGACGGTAGAGTGATAGGGGTTGTGAAAGATTTTAACTATCAGTCTCTGCACAACAAAGTAGAACCAATTCTGCTTATTCCTGTGGATATGGGAAACAGAATTGCTATAAAGCTAAAGGGCAGAAATGTTAACGAAACAATAAATTTCATGAATTCAATCTGGGAATCGATCAGTCCCAGACCAATGGATTATTTCTTTATGGATCAGAAGCTGGATAAATATTATCGAACTGAGAAGAATCTATCAATAATGTTCACATACTTATCAGCGTTATCGATTCTTATTTCCTGTTTGGGCTTACTTGGGCTCTCTTCATACATAATTGCTCAGAGAACAAAAGAAATCGGTATAAGAAAGGTATTTGGAGCTACAAACGGTAATATTATAGTTACTCTTGTAAAAAACTTTATTCAGCTTGTTTCGATAGGCTGCGTTTTAGCTGTTGTTATCAGTTATTTCCTTATGTATAAATGGTTGGAAAGTTTCATATACAGCGTAAAAATCCCATTTTATGTGTTTATACTTGGAATTCTGATTTCAATGGCTATTGCAGTCATTACTATTCTGTTCCATGCAGTTAAAGCGTCTAATACAAATCCTGCTGATTCACTTCTCTATGAGTAATTGTATTTATATTGCAGCGGTTTATGTAGAAAATTGTGAATAATTCCAAGGGGATGTCGGGACTATTTCTTATTAAGTATTTTATTAACAACTGCCGAGAGATTATCCTCATTAACAGGTTTAATGATATAGTGTTTTGCACCGATTTTGATCAGGTCAATTATTTTACTTTTGTCTTGAGCAGAGCTTATCATAATGATATTTGCAGCAGGGAAAGAATGCATAAGTTTCTGCAGGGCTTCTTTGCCATTCATTAAAGGCATAGCAACATCGAGAGTTATTATATCCGGTTGAGCATTTTCATATTCAATATAACCATGCAAGCCGTCACTTGCCTCACCAACGACCTCATGTCCCATTTTTTCCAGAAGTGTTCTTAATGTTTTCAGCATGATTTTGGAATCATCAACTATAACGAATTTAGCCATTCATCTATCCCCTGGAGACCTTTGCATATAAATCAAAATCTGGATATCTGTTAATATTTCTGATTTATAGCTAATATCAATACAAAGGTAACTCTCTCTTTTTTCCTAAAAGATAACAAATTTAGAAAAGAGTCAAAGAAAAAATATCGTGAATTATAGGTGTATTTGCATTTAACAAGTATTAGTTCATATCTTGGATGGGATTTATTTCCTGTAACTTCATAAAACTCCTTTGCAAATAGTTGAAACCCGTAGATGTTTCCGAAGGAACACATCCAGAAAAAACGGAATGACACGGAGTATAATCCGTGAGATGTCTGTGTGCGGACTTGAGTTGTTACAAACGAAGTTTGGAAAGACTTGAGGTCGCTATATAATTTAAATAATCGACTCTGATTAGGGAGCTTTAATATTATAACTACACCCACTATCTGAAGCTGAAAAACTTGCTGATATGCAGGAAAAGATCCATTAGAATCAGTTGTGGATTTACATGGCGTTTCAGTTTTGACTGTTCTGCCTGGAAATAGTTGAGCAGTTCGTGGATTCTGGTATCCACATTATCATCATGCTCATAGAATAAATCGAAAATCTCGGTCTTATCAATATTGGCAATCTCATCCGGATGGTTTTTATACATGGCAATATCACTGAAGAAAATCGACAGATGCACAAGCAGTTCCTTGAGGATATTGTTCAGAACATTTCCACGACTTCGTTTTATCATATCAAGAAGCTCAATCTCATTCTGATTAACAATTATACTGAGGAAGTGGAACATTATCTGACGTGCTTCACCTGTATCTTCTTCAACCAGATTTATAGCATGCTCCAGATTACCGTTAGCAATCTTGGCAATAGTTTTTGCTCTCAGTACGGATACATCATGATTCTTAAACAGAAACTTCTCGATACTGTCATTGGAAAGCTTATTGAAAGGTATTTTCTGACATCTTGAGAGTATTGTAGGAAGCAGTGAGTGTTCCTGAGAAGTCGTCAGGATAATAATGGAATCACCGGGAGGTTCTTCCAGAGTTTTCAGGAAGGCATTGGCAGTTGCTGTATTCATCTTATCAGCGTTTTCCACAATATAGACCTTATATGAGCTCTCGTTAGGAGTCATATTGATTCTGTGCTGCAGCATTCTGATCATATCAATACGTATTTCGGAATTGCCTGAAAAAACAAATTGTTTATGAGGAGTACGGATTTTGTTTTCGATATACCCCTGATATTCACTGAGGAATTTCTGGTTCTTAATCTCACCATCAAGCGAGATATTTATGTTCGGGGTGGGAAAGATATACAGGAAGTCAGGATGAGAAAAACTAAGGAATTTTCTACAGGAAGAACACACACCGCATGGACGCGAAGATTGAGTGGTATGGCAGTTTAGAGCCATACCAAACAATAACGCAGTTTTAAATTTTCCAACACCTTCATGACCATAGAATAAGTATGAGTTAGCAATCTTCCTAGAAATAATGGAGGACTGCAGAATATTTATTGCTCTGTCCTGATTGATTATCTGTCTGAACATTTATTAAATGATTTCCAGTCCCGGAGAACCGAAGTCCTGTGTTTTGAACTTTTCTATAACTGTATTGATATAAACGCTTTCGAACTCAGTTGAAACAATATCCATGAAAACGGTATTATAGGTTTCTCCACCAAGAGTTTTTGAATTTCTTCTGAAACCTATCTTCTTGAAACCGCATTTTTCAAAGCATTTTATAGCTCTTTCATTGTATGAGTATACTTCAACCATAATATTTTTGAGATTAAGAACATTGAAACTGTGATCAAGCAGAAGTTTTATTGCATCTGCTCCGTAGCCACGTCCCCAGAAGTTCTTATCACCGATCATGATTCCAAGTTCTGCAGTTGCGTTTACAGAATCAATATTAGCAATACTGCAGGATCCGATAAGCTTATCTGTTTCCAGATCAATAATAGAAAATGCAGGCTCATATGTCTTAGATTTTTTTTCCAGAACATCAAATTCTTTTTCAACACTATATACGACCTCTGCCATATTCATATATTGCATTACTTCGAAGTCATTAAGCCATAAAGAATACTTTTCAGCATCTTTTGCACTGAGAGGTGATAAAAATACTTTTTCACCAATTAACCTTCTGTAGCTCATAATATCTCCTTTAAGCGTTTATTACATATTTAAAGCGTTACTAAATCTTTTTTTACATTCATCTATACCCAAAATCTCGATAATAAGCGGTATATCAGGACCGTGTTCTTCTCCAATCAATGCTGCTCTAACAGGCATGAAGAAATGTTTACCCTTGATTTTAAGGTCTTTCGATGCTCTTTTCAGCATGGATTTTGCTTCGGGTGCATCAATTGTTTCCAATGCTTCCAGCTTTGTTATCATATAAGAACATATAGTTTTTGTATCTTCGTTAGTCATAAGCTCTGCTGCGGACTCTGTGAATACAGGATCGTTGTAGAACTTCTGAGCAAACTCGGGAGCTTCTTTGAGTGTGTTTATATACTCTCTTGTACATGATACAACATGCTCGAACTTAGCTGAATCAGAAATATCTACTCCTGCCTCTTCGAAGAAAGGCTTTGCCAGATCAACGATATGAGAAAGATCAAGTTTTCTGATATACAGTCCGTTCATCCAGTCCAGTTTGGTTTTATCAAAGACTGCACCGGCTTTATTGACTCTTTCAAAAGAGAATTCTTCTATCATTTTGTCGAGATCAAAAATTTCATCATCAGTTTGGGGATGCCAGCCAAGCAGAGCAACAAAGTTAACCAGAGCTTCTTTAAGGTATCCCTGCTGCACGAAAGCTTCTACGGAAAAATCCCCGTGTCGCTTACTTAATTTGGATTTGTCTGTGTTCAGGATTAACGGCAGGTGAACCCATTCAGGCTGATCCCAGCCAAGTGATTCATAGATGAATATATGTTTTGGCGTACTTGGAAGCCATTCTTCACCTCTGAGCACGTGTGAAATCTCCATTAAATGGTCGTCTACGATTGCAGCCAGGTGATATGTTGGAAATCCGTCGGATTTGATAATAACCTGATCGTCAACTTGTGACGAATCAATCTGTACTTCACCGCGGATTACATCGTTAAATGTGAATAGGTCATCTTTAGGCATATTGAGACGGATAACATATTCTTCACCGTTGGCAATTTTCTGCTGGACTTCTTCTTTAGTCAGCTTTTTACAGAAACCGTCGTACTGAATCGGGAGTTTTTTAGCAGCCTGTTCTTCCCTGATTTGTTCGAGACGTTCCTTGGAGCAGAAGCAATAATATGCTTTTCCATATTCAACGAGCTGGTCAGCATATTTTCTGTATAACTCCAGTCTTTCAGACTGAATATAAGGTCCGTAACCGTTGTCTTTTTCAGGGCCTTCATTAAAATCGATTCCCATTGACTGAAGAGAGCTGATAAGGTTTTCTATAGCACCTTCAACGAATCTGTTTCTGTCAGTATCTTCAATCCTGAGAATAAAATCACCTTTATGTTTTTTAGCATATACATAATCATACAGTGCTGTTCGGAGTCCGCCAAGATGAAGCAGACCGGTTGGGCTTGGAGCAAATCTTACTCTTACTTTTTTCATTCTGCACCTCAATTAGTTATTTTCTGTCATTTATTGTATGATTTTGTAATTGTCAATTACAATCTTTTTAGATGGTTTTGTTGTCTGATGGGGAAAAGCTCTTGCAATCCTTATTTGAATGACTTTATATCGCAGATTATGACTCCGCTCTTTCAACTTAATTTATTAATATATAATTATATGTAAACTTTATGAGTGTTGAAAAAAATGGAAAAAGATAGGTTTTTGTGAATAATGAGGTAAAATAATGATTTGCACATGCTGTGGATAAAACAAGCTTTTGGATAGCATTTAGATGAAAAGGTGCTGTTATTATAAGTCTAACATTTTGAGTTCAAAACTTCTTCAGCCGTACATAATGTGATTATTTTCAATCGATTTTTCTTTTAAGTTTACTCTCAATCTGCTTAAGCTCTTTTTCATCAAGTTGATCTGCTCTTCTGGCATCCTCATGCTTTCTTCTATTATCAAACAATTTGTATATTTCTCTAACTTTCTCTTTCATTTCGTCATTACTAATATTGCCATGTGTTTGCAAGAGAGGCTTATCGCTAAAATCAATAATTCTATCTACGTTTTCTTTCCAGAAGCTGAGTTTTATCTCTTTTCTGTTTTTTGCCCGTAGTTCAGCTGTTTCGAGGAAAATTATAACAAGTCTGTTTAATGTATCAATTTCATCTTCGTTTAGATAGTTCTTTGCAATAAAAATATCTTGTTTACGCACAACTGAACCTTTCCATGAAGTCAATGCCATGTTCGGTTTGTCGCAGTCAGCTCTGGACATTATCAATTCAGCAGCAGTTTTTCCTGTAACTGCATACAATAATTTGTTTTGAGTTTCAGCAAAAAACATTTGTGTCGCTTTATCTGTTGAGTCATAGTCACTGCTCAGGCTGAACAAATCACGGATTTTCTGGTAGAATCTTTTCTCAGAAGCTCTTATATCCCTGATTCTTTCTAACAATTCATCAAAATAATCTGGTCTTCCATCTGGATTCTTCAATCTTTCATCATCCATAATAAAGCCTTTTATCATGAATTCCTTAAGATTTTGATTTGCCCAGATGCGGAATTGCGTTCCTCTTCTGCTTCTAACCCTGAAACCAATAGCAAGAATCATATCAAGAGAATAGAATGTGACATTATAATTTTTTCCGTCTGAGGCAGTTGTAAAGTAATTCTTTACAACTGAATTATCTTGTAATTCATTTTCTTGTAATATATTACCTATATGTTGTCCAATGTTTTGCTTTGAGGTGGCAAAAAGTTCTGCAATCTGATTCTGGTTCATCCAGACGTTGCCGTCCCGAGCTAATAACGTGACGGAGTTTCTACCATCTTCGGTTTTATAGATAATTATCTCGGAGTTATTTATCTCATTCATTACTGTCCTCAGCATAATGTATTCATTGACTTCAAGTACTCATTCTGTCATTTGCTTTATTATTTTGTAATTGTCAATTACAATATTCCAGTAGTAATGATGCAGGAGTTACAACTCACTATTTTTTGTTTGATCAAAATATTTATAATTTATTGTCTTTATAGTAATTATGACTTTCCATTTCGAAAAAGTAATCAGCCAACTCCATAAGTAATTGAGAATTACTTGGAACATAAGACTTTGGAAACTCTTCGGGCAAGTATTCATATAAAATTTCGATGAATTTAAAATTAGCAGATAAAAAATGCATATTATTCAGTTCACACTTAATGAGCTCAATAGCCTTTATTGTATCTTTTTTGTTTATTCTTAGAATATCATTGTTTGAATTTGTTATTTCTATATTTAAATTTGATCCCAAATAAGATGCATCATTGCAAGTATAAAAACATGGATATTTTTGGCTCAAGGAATCAAGTCTATCCAGTAGATTGATATGGAATTCTCTTAGTTCCTTGATTTTGCACTTTTTCTCAGATGAACTTAGTCCTTGAATTTTCTTGTTAGCCAACTTCAAGTAATTCTTAATATCTTCTCTGGATAAATCTGGTAAATCTAGAGTGCATTTTTTTAACTGGTTATTACTTAAGATTTGTAAAGCTGCTAAAAGTTTTGCTGTGTTGTGCTTCTTCCTGAAAAGAACTGATTTATCATCACAGTTAACTACTAAATCAGTGAGTTTCATTTTTTGGTGTTTAATTTCATAAGTTAACTTAGTATATCGGCAGTTCATGTCCTGAATATCAGGAATGACTTGTACTTCCATAGATTTCAATGGATACGATAGAAATCTTTCGAAGGGATCTTGATATATATACTCTTCAATTTCCCCAGTATCAATATTATATTTGTAATTATTGATTTCACCATCCCACAATATTGCAGTCGAGTCACTCAAAATGTTTATATCTCTTATATTAATATCAAGCTTATCTAACCTGTACCAGGTATTATTCTCTTTTATCAGAAAGAAACCATCTCTAAAACCCCAGATTCTTGAATCTGAGTCTTTTGCTCTTTGTAAATAGGGAACTTCAATATCAATATCATTTGATAAACGATGGAATTTAACCTTTTTCTTATCATTGATAGAGTAAAAACCGAATCCACCACTGAGAATATAATATTTGTCTTTATACTTTGAAAATTTCGATAACTTGTTCCCAAAACCATAATTATCTGCAATACAAGCAGATTCATTTATTGAATCATCTAATGTGCTAAAGCTGTGCAGATTGAAATGTTTGTATTGTAACAATATAGTATGATGCATTTTATCTATAATAAAATAATTGACATCTTTGTATTCCTGCCAGCTTAATGAATCTAACTCCGTGTAGAATACTCTTCTATTATACTCTACAATGATCTGATTATCGTACACAGCACATTCTTTATGAAGTTTATCATAATGATTTTTTTTAATATAGTGGTTATCATCATCAAAGGGAATTAGAATTTTATCAAAGGTTTCCCAATTATCTCTTGTTAACAAAAGAACATTACTTCCATCTTCCTTTACTACACCTAAAGTATCATCCTGCATAAATAACGTGTACTCAATGAACTTGCTGTAACTTCTGCCTTCAGGAATATGCTTCTTTATCCAATTCAAACCATAATCTGAAGAATATAGGATATCATTATATAAGCTTACAATCCAAATATTACCGGAAGTATCATAATCTAGGTCTACTACATCTCTGACATTGTAATCCCAGTTTCTAAGATTCCATGATTTTCCTCCATCATCAGTAATGAGATAACCAAAAGCTATATCATCAATACCGGATATATAGCCAGTAATAATTCCTCTAAGGCTGTCAAAAAATGTTATATTCTTAATTGTGTTAAAAGTGCCTTTAACACCTCTGATTGAATCACAGAAATTTTCATAAATTTTACATTCTTCACTTTTATCGTCGGTAACTATAAGATCATAGTCATTTACTGCCCATATTTTTCCATTTTCAGTTATAGTAAAATCATTAATCTTCTCGTATTTAAACAACCCCCGAGTATCTTTCTCGTGGCAAAAAACAGATAAAATAAAGATTCCAAGAAGAAATGATAAAATAAACCTTTTTTGCATTACACATCCCAGTATTAATTTAATTTTAAAAAGATTGCAAAGAAATTTATGTCAATATAAAAATAATTCAGGGATACCCCTATTTTTAAAAAAGTATGTCATCAGAAATTCAATGTGTGTTATTATACTTTCATTTTTTTTCTACGGAAAAGAAAGCACTTTTTATGCTTTCCTTCGGAAGCGCATTCACAAAGAAAACTCCCCATAGTGTTTCCGAAGGTGACTGAGGAAATACCAGAGAAACGGTCGAAAGATTATTTAAGAAACTTATTCATCTTGGGCTTTGTTAGGCTCGCTGCAAAGCTATACTATTTCGTAAAATAGCTCAATCAAGGGCTTCTCGCAATACATTAAATTATATCATTAGCTCGGACAGGTAACAAAGCCTGTTCAATATTCCCCTCATTTCTTCGAGACAATAATCTTTCTCAAATGTGGGTCTTTACAATAAGATTATTAGAGTTTCTTCAAAGCCTATTAGTTGTTGACTTTTACTACTTACAGGCAATAAATATCTATATTACAATTCGCTTTCTTTTACATTTAACCTACTAAGTAATCCTTAACAACTGAAAAATCTTGTAATTCAAATCAACAGGACCTACTAATTCTTTATCTCAATTACCTTTTTATCAATGAGAGTTTTTATGAGATCAAGCACTTCATTTTCATCTTCAGGACTAATTCCTGATTCAGCCATTAACTGTTTAATCTTTTCAGGTTCTGCAGTTGGGAATGGGAGATTAAACAGAAACCTTCCCTGAGCACGGGTTAGATTGATTTTCCATTCTTTTTTCTTTCTGCCGTCTCCTTCGTAAATCGAAACAGCAGTTATATAATCGTTATTTCTTCTTACATGGAACTGTACGTCCTCATTCTGAAGTTCCCTGATTCTGCAATTTGCCAAATTCAGATATTCTTCTTCAGAAAACAATTCATTGAAATCAATCGAAATATCCATTCTAGATTTACATAATGAATATCGATAGAATGGCCTTCTTCCCTCCAGAATTTCTTCTTTTTCTGCAATATTGAATTTAACCAGACCTTCAAGAAAATCCTGCACAGTTTTAATATGAAGGTTGAGTCTGGAAGCAATTTCTGTTGCTGAGAGAGCTTTTGATATAAGCAGCAGCCTTATTGCCTTTCCGGAATAATCCTTGGAAAAATAATTAGATAAATCACTGAACCTGTTAAAATCCATAAAATCCTACCTTGAAGACACAACTAAGTAAGTTCCAACTCCAACTACACAGAGAACTGTCTGCAGTATCACAAATATAAGTAATAATCTGGATCGCATGCTCTTGAGTTTGTTTATTATGTTCTGCTGTCTATTTTCTTTGAAATCATTGATGAGATCTCGAAAAACATCGTCAATAGCTGAACAAAGTTGATCAAAAGATAACTTCTTCTTATAAGAGTTGTAATCAAATTTTGACACATTGACATAGGTACTGCCATTATTATTGTAAGAAACATATGTAACATCCTGAAAGTTGTTTTCTTCAGTCATGGGTTGTCCGATATTACTGACTGTCAGAGCAAATACGATGCTTTCTTCTGACTCTTTAATATATGCTATTTTCTTTTTTCTGGCAAATTCTGCAAAGTTTTTGAGAGTACTGGAGGAAAAATTATGCTTTTTCGCCTTGTACGGTCTGGTTGTATACCCGTTTTTCGAATCTCCTACTTTTAAAGCAGCCATTTTCAGTATCTGGTACTTACTAAAGTTCTTTGCTTTGAGTATTAGTGGCATCGTCACGACAATTGTGATTGTAAGCAGCACGAGATGAACTTTCATTGTGAATGAGTTGAAGAATAGTATCTCTGATCTGCTGAACTCATAATGCCATACGGCTGATGCTATTACAACTCCCATTGCAAACAGGCAGTTTGCAGCAAACTTTGAATTGACAGCAATTTTCCTTGAACCGATCCATGTCAGTATAATCAATGCTGCACCGTATAACCATGGAGTGTACCTGGTTTTAGTATATGCTTCTTCAACTAATGTTCCTCCTGCATATAATATTGCAATAGCAAACATCAGAATCATAGGTTTCATATCCGGTTTAAAAGTAGACATCTCTTACTCCTTATTGTAACAAATTTTATAGACTTCATATTTTTTGAAGTTTAAAAAATGTCAAGTAAAAAATGGCTGATTGTTATGTTAGTTCTTTCTAAAGATTGCATAATTGTCAAATTGTGACATTAGCATATCCTGTTTTTATAGATAATTATCTCGGAGTCATTTAGTTCATTCATATGAGTCCTCAATGATTCCCGTTTATTGACTTATTGTACTAATTTTACAACAAATTGATTATTTGTGAGCCAATATTTGATTTTTAAGAAAAAAATACAGGTGTAGTACTGAGTTCAGGCAATAAAAAAAAGGCTGTTGAAATCAACAGCCTTAAAAATAGTATGATAGTTAGTATTTATACAACTTTTTTAACTTTATTGGCTTTCAGGCAAGATGTACATATCTTGATAGCTTTTACTTTACCATCAATTTCTGCCTTAATTTTCTGAAGGTTTGGATAAAATCTTCTTTTATTAGCATTCATTGCATGACTTCTATGATTTCCAACCTGTGAGCCTTTTCCACATACATCACATACTCTTGACATGGTTCACCTTCTTTATATTTATTCAATTGTGACAAAAAACAAACCTAACTCATTTATGGCAAGAAATTTCTTTAACTTTATAGGAATAGACTGCTTAAAGCAAAAGAAAATTAGCTTATTCTGAATGAGAAATTATTGCTGTTTCTTACAGATTTAATGGTATTGTAATCTCAAATACTGCACCAGTATCACTATTGTAACCTATGAGATCTCCACCATGATCTTTTATAATCTTTCTTGCTATAGCCAGACCTAATCCGGTACCTTCCGGTTTCTCTTGAGTTACGAACGGATCGAAAATTTTATCAATAATCTCAGCACTGATTCCCGGACCGTTATCAGATATCTTGATTAACGCAAACCCTTCTTTCTCTTCTGCTGTAATATTGATCACTCCATTAATGCCAATTGCTTCGATACCGTTTTTGACGATGTTTGTAATTGTTCGGTTCATGCGCATAACATCGAAGGCAATACTTTTCTTGATACTGTTATTAACTTCAATATTGATATTAGTTCTTTCTGTCATATACAGAAGGTTGTTTTTAATTGTTTCGAAGAAATCATCGAGATGAACTTTGTCTATTTGTAAATGAATCATTTTGCCTCTGGCATATTCCAGAATTTCCTGAACAAAGCAGTTCATGAACTCAGTCTGACCGATAATTCTATCAATATATTTCTGTGTCTCCGGATATTTCTGGAGAATAAAATCCGCATTAAGGACGATAGAAGCAATAGGATTTTTCATATCATGGACTATTTTTCCGGCAGTTGCTCCCAGAGCAGCAAGCCTGTTTTTGTGTAGCAGCTTGCTGAAAACGTCTGCTACCTGGTCATTAGTTGTTCTGAGTCTGAATGACATGGTTTTTACAAGATTGTTCAGTATGGTGGGGTATTTCACGCAAATAGCCTGAAAATCATTTTTATCAAGACAGAACATTTTTACGTTTGTTATTGCAACTGCTGAGGCAGAGCGCGGCTTATCATCAATCAGAGCCATTTCTCCAAAGTAATCACCTGATGTGAACTCCCTTAATTCTGCTCTTTCTTTTGAGTCAGATTCAAGGTCAAGAGCAATTTCAACAGTTCCGTCAACAATAATGAATAAGCTTTCTCCCGAGTCACCTTCGGAAAAGATAGTAGAGCCTTTTGTGAAATTAACCAGTTCAAAGTATCTTGTTATATCTTCAATTTCTTTTGGATTCAATCCATGAAAGAAAACTACTTTAGATAGAATCTCCGCAAACATATTTTTCTCCTTGTCAATGTCGGTTCAGAAGGATTGCTTTGCATAATAAGGTGTAATTCTTTGCTCATATTCTCATGAAAATACTAGTTTAGTCGATATTATAGTTCATCAATTCCTGACTCAAAAACGAGTTTTCCTGAAGGCCTTTCCTGATGAATTAAAAAATCTCATCGATATTTTCCTATGTGCTTGAATTTTCAATTATACAAAGTTCACAGAAGATAGTATAATTGAATTTTTTAAAAATTGTCAAATAAAAGATTGCAGGATATGAATAAAAATTAAGTATTATATAGTGAAGTTCTTAAAAACAACTCAGCGGAGTGCTTTGAAACCGCTGCAGGAGTAGTAATAAAATGAAATTCGAAGAAGCTGTTCAGGAATATAAGAATAGGATATTTAATTACATTTACAGAAATGTATCCGTCAGGGAAGATGCTGAGGATATATTCCAGTCTGTATTTGTATCTTTATATAAGTCCTATAACAAAGTAGATGAAAACACTATGTCGGCTTATATTTACAGAATAGCTCATAATAGAATTGTTGACTACTATAAGCGCTCTTCAAAAAATAAGAAGAAAGAGCAGGATATTTTGCATAATAGTGCTTCTGGAGATGAAGTCATGTATACAGAAAGAACTGTTGCAGACAAGAATGACAAAATCAGAGAGGCGTTGAAAAAACTCTCCGAAAGAGAAAGTCAGGCAATAAATCTGCAGTTCTATGAAAAGAAGAGCTATAAGGAAATAGCAGATATCATGGATTCAACCGCCTCTGCTGTAGATTCTTTGCTTATTCGTGCAAAAAGAAAGTTAAAGAAAATTATTTCGCAGGAAATTCAAACCGTATGAGTATAAATAAGAAAAAGGAGAGAACGATGAGATGCTCAGAAGTAAAAGAAAAATTAAATGCATTCGCAGATCATGAACTTGATGAAAATCAATCTTCAGAAGTTCAAGATCATCTGAAAACCTGTTCGGCATGTCAACAGGAACTCAGCGATATACTTTCTGTAAATGCGTTTCTTAATGATTTTGAAGTTGATGCAGTCTCGGATTCTCTGGTTAATAAAGTACTATCCCAGACATCAGGATCGAGAAGAAAAATCCATATTTTCACTCGTCTGGCAGTTGCAGCTTCAGTTATGATTGCCATGCTGGGTGGAGTATATTTTGGTAACTTAAGGACTATCGAAGATTCAGAAACATATGAACTGGCACTTGGGCAAGAGTCATATGTCTCACTGCTTGGGGGAATAGAATAATGAAAAAGACCATATTATCCACTATTCTGCTGATATCAGTCAGCTTTAATGCTGCATTCATCGTCTCAACGATAATACACATTAAAAACAGACCTCCACTACCTGGACCACCTGCCGGCTTTGAGTTCAAGGAACATCATCACCCACCTCGTTTTGATAAGATCATGGAGGAAGGTAAAGTCGAAGCTCGACAGAGAATGATTGAGTACAGGAAGTATAAACATGAATTCATGAAAGAGCTTATGTCTGAGGAGTTTACCCCGGAAAAGGCAAGAGATATTTTTCAACAGGGATTAAATATTCAGAATGAGATGGAAAAAAACATCGGAGAACATCTGATTAAACTCAGATCTGAAATGACAAATGAACAAGCTAAAGAATTCTTCAAAGAAAGAATTAAAAAAAGAATAAGAGATAATAAAAACAAAAGGAGGAATCGACAATGAAATCGATTACAATGATTATCGCGATTATGCTTATTGCATCAACAGCATTGGTAGCTCAAGGACACGGAATGGGAAACAATTGTGGAGAAATGAATCACAAACAAGGCCATCATAACTTCCAGGGAAGAGGTATGAAAGGCGGACACGGTGATGGAATGGGATTTGCCCTTAAAGAACTCAATCTTTCTGAAGATCAACAATCAAAAATAGACGCTCTTAATTTGAACCACAAGAAAGAAATGATTGATCTTAAAGCAGATTTAAAGAAAATGGAACTTGAAAAACATTCAGCTATGAAAGATGCAAACTTCGATAAGGCAAAATCTGTTACCGAAAAAATATTCGATAAAAAAGCTGAGATTGCTAAAAAAAGAATATCTCTTCATGAATCTATTTACAAAATATTAACACCTGAACAGAGAGAGGCAGCAAAAAAACTTCACGCTAACCGACCTGCTGCCGGATCTAGAGGAAGAATGCAAAAAGCCCGAAATTAAAAAAAAAGATCCCGAGAACGGGATCAACAAAGGTTAGTTAGACATGAACCTCCGAATTCCGGAGGTTCTTGTTTATGTTTAATCGATATTTTATTGTCAAATTAAATATTGATTATTTTTCAATGTTGTTACCAGATTACTTATTTCAATAAAACTGCTTTTGAGGTTGTTTTCTTGCTCCCTATAGCACTTCTGATCAGGTAAGTTCCTGAAGTCAGGATATTTCCTTTTCCATCTCTCCCATCCCATCTGATAGAATGTTCGCCCTTACTAACCTTTTTTTGCAGTAAAGTCACTAGTCTCTGACCTTTCAAATTATAAACAGATATTTCAACGTTTGAGTCTTTTTCCACAGAGAACACGATGTTTGTCTCCGGATTAAACGGATTTGGAGATACTTTAACTGTTGACTTGGGAAAGTTGTTTGTGTGTTTTATGTCAGTGATTTCATCATTCAAAGTAATATTGTACTGATAGCAACCATCTGCTGTAAAGACCTGTGATACAAGTGTAGAATCCTGATATCCTGCAGCACTGAATGTCATATTGTATGTTCCCGGATTCAACTCGATATAGTAATTCCCGAATCTGTCAGTTGTTGTGGTAAGAGTATCCAGACTTATCTCCGCCCCTGAAAGATAAAATCCTGTAGATCCCGAAAAAATGCTGCCGCTGATTCTGACTTGCCCATCTCTGACAAATATTGCTCCTGAAAGACATTCGCTGACACAATCTCCGCAATCATCACATAGAGAATCATCTATGTGAAATCCCAGAGAGTCGGTGATAATGGCATTATTTTCACACGCAAATACACACCTTCCACAGCTGTCACATGTGTAGGGATTAATCTTGTAAACTGATCTCTGCATGGCAGCAAGGAACAGGAGAGATGCGAATATTAATGAAAAACGCTTCATATTTTCCTCCGTTAAGTCATTAATGCTTAACAAATAGTGGAGTAGTTTGAAGTATGTGTCAATTTAAATAACTGTCAGAATCATTTTAACTCAATACAATCATTGACATTCTGATCTGTACAAATCAGATTTACTCGAAAAATCATTGCATATGTACAGTAAAAATAATGACTTGGTGTATATATTAAGATATATTCTTTAGTGGAGCATAAATGAAAACTAAAAACGTAAAAACAGATATCAGCAGCAATAGTAATCTTTTTAATTTATTTCAGGAGTTCTCCCGTTTAAAACACTTGTACCGTCAGGGGTGGCTGCAGAATGGCATAAAGGAAAACATCTGTGAATCTGTTGCAGAACACTCATTCTCGACTGCATTGACAGCCTGGGTTCTCGCTGTGGAGAATTTTCCCGATTTAAACAGTGATCGAGTGCTGCAGCTGGCACTAGTACATGACCTGGGTGAAATTCACACCGGGGATATTACTCCTGCTGATAATGTACTTTCAGAAAACAAGTATCAGAGAGAGATCGATTCAGTTAAGAAAACTTTCAGTACATTAAAATCAGGTGACATATTTTCAGCACTCTGGCAGGAGTATGAGCAGGAAAGCAGCCCTGAAGCAGCGTTTGTTAAACAGATAGATAAAATTGAAATGATATTACAGGCAATAGTTTATGAACACTCAACCGGTATAGATCTCAGCAGTTTTAAAGAGAGTGTATTATATATAAAGAATGCTGAGCTGCAGGAAATGATGTTTGAGATTCTGAATAAGCTCTGATTAGAAATAGAGGTATTCAAAAAAAATATGATTGTCAAAAAGTATTAATCTGCTGTTAATGTCATTTACGATAAAATAATAAAACGGAAACAATGCATCAACGAAAGAAAAATCAGTTTCTACTAGCATTGATTTGAAAATTATGTGATGCTGAGATTCATAACATAAGTGGAGATATTATGAAAATAATAGTAATCGGATCGGGTAACTGGGGGACAACACTGGCTATGTGTTTTTGTCAGAAACATCCGGTACATTTATGGACGCTTACCGAAGAGGAAGCATCCGAGATTAATGAAAAACGAGAGAATACTGCTCATCTTCCGGGGATTAAACTACCTGAAGAACTGACTGTTGAAAAGAAGTATTCTACTCCTATAGAACAAGATGATATCATCCTGACTGTTGTACCTTCCAGAGTACTCGAAAAAGTATTTCAAGAGCTAAGTGATAACGGTGTAAGAACCAATATTATAGTGAATGCATCTAAGGGAGTGAAGCACAGTACAATAAAAACAGCTCATCAGATAGCAAGAGAAATACTGCCTGAAGCAGGATTTGCAGCAATCAGCGGCCCTAATATTGCCGTTGAGATTGCTCATGGTCTGCCTGCTAAAACAGTATTGGTATGTTATGATGTGGGCGTTCTTGTAACTCTTCAGGAAGCTTTAACCAATGACTTATTGTTCTTTGAATTCAGTAGAGATATTTCCGGTATTGAACTCTGTGCAGCTTTAAAAGGATTGATTGCTATTGCTGTTGGCTTTGCAGATGGTTTAGGATACAAAACAAATATATTCGGGTTGATTATTACTAAGGGTCTGCAGGAGTTTAAAACTGTTGTTGAGTTTCTGGGAGTATCTATAGAA
This sequence comes from Cloacimonadales bacterium (SeqCode), assembly GCA_942492065.1. GTDB lineage: Bacteria > Cloacimonadota > Cloacimonadia > Cloacimonadales > JAIOQZ01. The sequence continues at coordinate 1,004,064 of CALODV010000013.1, forward strand.
ACAGTATACGGAATTGCCGGAGTAGGTGATCTTGTTACAACCTGTTTATCTGAAGACAGTCGTAACAGAAGGTTTGGAAAATATCTGGCTCAGGGTTTCTCTACAGATGATGCTTTGAAAAAAGTAGGTATGGAAGTAGAAGGCGTATCAATGGCAAAGACTGTCAGAAAATTCTCCAAGTTTAATCTGAATATTCCACTTATTTCCATGGTTGCCAAGATTATATTCGAAGGCTCTGAAGATGTTGAAGAAGAATTCAAAAACACTTTGTTAAGATAGAAACGGATAGAAAGGAATACTGATGCAATACATGATGCCTGTTATTGGAGCACTGATTGGTCTGGTTACAAACCACATAGCAATTGTTATGCTGTTCAGACCTTATAAGTCGATAAAAATTGGTGGTGTAAAGGTTTTCGGTGAAGGTGTAATTCCCAAAAACAAAGCTAAGTTAGCCCGTAAAATAGGGGAGACTGTACAGAATGATCTGCTGCAGCCTCAGGATTTCGTTAAGCGGATCAACAGCAAAGAAGTTGAGTCATTCATTGAACAGAGCTCTGCCAAGATAATTGATGATATACTGAACAGGGATATTCCTTCTCTGAATGAGTTTATTCCTGATTGTGAAAATGAGCTGAAAGTTGTAAGTAACCTTATATGTGATAAAATATGCAGTTTTCTGGCAACAGATAAAGGCAGAGATATGCTCACTGAGCTGACAAACATTGTTCTTGAAAAAATTGGAGAAAAGTCATTTTCAGAATTAGTATCGGGAAAAGTAGAAGCTCAAATTACTTCCAGAATATTAAATATGGTCATTCTGAACTCCGATAAAAGTAAGATTGATCAGTTTATCTGGGATTCACTGCAGCCTGAACTGGATGAAATGTTTGCTTCAGAGAAATCAATTTCTGACTTGAGCGGAGAGCAATGGGAGTCAGTTACAGATTCTGCTATACATTCTATAAGTGTAATTCTGGCACAAAGAGTACCGGATTTTCTGGAGAACGAAGAATTAAGTAATGCCATAAAAGATATACTTACTGACAGAATAAAAGAATCCATTAAATCAAATCCACAGCTTTCTCTCTTCAGCAGCTTCATTTCAGATCAAATGCTGAATGATATTCTTGGTCCGACTCTTGAGCAGATCATGCCGGAATTAAGTCAATATCTGCAAAGTGAGAGCGTTCAGGAAATCATTTCTCACGGCATCAGAAAACAGTTCTCCACATTAATCACAACACCTGTGAATAACTTGGTGAATACGTTCACACAAGATCCAAATGCATTGAAAAAAGCCCTTTTAACAACGATTAGTGATAAAACGATCTATCTTATTACTGATAAACGTGTTATGTCTGGTTTAAATGATTGGCTGCATACGCTGTTTTCTATGAAAATCAATGATTTAGCTGATGTGGATAACTTTGTGGATATCTCAGGGATGATTGTGGAAAACTTGCAAAAATCATTAACGGGTGATGATGGAAAATCACGCCTGAACAAGGCAATTTCAGGCTTATTGACATACTTGTCCACACAACAACTTGGCAAGATCAGCACTTATGTTTCCGGAGGAATTCTGGAAGTTATCCACAGGACTGTGCACAGATTTATTATGGATATTTTAAACAAAGAATTTCCGGTAATTCTGAAGCAGATTAATCTGGAAAAAATAGTCGAAGAAAAAATAATAGAATTCCCCTTGATTAAATTAGAACAGATTATTAGAAATGTCGCATCGAAGGAACTTAAATATATAACAGTATTTGGTGGAATTCTGGGATTTGCCATAGGATTCATACAAATGCTTCTCACATTGTGATTAAATTATAATAAATAGAACCCCGGAGGAACAATGTCTGAAAACGGATTCAATATTAATTTTGATAGTTTATTAAAACAGGGTCTGGCTGTAATCGATGCCAGATTCAAAAAATATGAAGTAACTAATAATAAGTACAAACTTGTTATTACTCAGATTGAAGGTGACAGAGATTCTTTCTATCCAGATATGATGAAAGAATACTTTGGAGCTGATTTCGAAACTAAAGGACGTAATCTGTTTGATTTATGGACACGCATTCTGACCCATAAACTCAAAATGAGTGATCTGCTGAACAGAGATATTTCTATCAAAGTAGCAGCACTTGATTTCTATGAGACCCAGGAGGTCTGATGAATCACACTCTAATGCTTATAAAGCCTAATGCAACAGAGAAACACAAGATCGGTGAAATTTTAAAGATTGTTGAAGATGACGGATTCATTATCGAAAGAATGAGAATGATAAGAATGACAAAAGAGTTTGCAGAAACTTTCTATGCTGTTCACAGAGGTAAACCATTTTTTGAAAGATTAGTAAAATTTATGACTTCCGGTAAAACCGTGGCAGTTGTACTTGGCAGAGATAACGCAGTAAAAGAGTTAAGAAGAATAGTCGGTGCAACAGATCCGGCAAAAGCGGAAGCAGGCACAATCAGAGCATTATACGGTGAGACACTTACATTTAATGCTGTTCATGCTTCAGATTCTATTGAACATGGCATGGATGAAATACAGATTCTGTTCCCGGGTTATCCTTCCCTATCAATATAAAATTATAATTACAGATATGCTAAAACCACTCCTCTGCGAGTGGTTTTTTCTATAACATGAAAGACAATCCTCTTTTAAGCAGAGATTGGACTAATCAACACATTCAAACTCACGTTCCAGGCATTCCGGACAAATACCATGACTTGGTTTAGCACCATAATTATCATCTACGTATTTTTCGATTGAAATCCATTTTCCGTCTTTACCCTGTACTTTTTTGCAATAGCAGCATATTGGATAAATCTTACTGAGTTCACACAGGAGTTTTTCTTTTTCCCGCAATTGAGCTTCATCGTGCAGCACTCGCAAAGTCAGTTCAACCATCCGCTTAACATGCTCAATCATTTTGATATGCAGCATATTTTGTTCATGCTGTTTATAGTCGAGAAAACAAACTGTTCCGAATAATTCTCCGTCAGGGCGTTCTATAGGCATTCCAGTATAGGATATGATGCTTAAGTCGACAGCTGCAGCGTTATCCTTCCATTTTGGGTCTTTAGTTGCGTTTGCAATAAAATTGAGCCCCTTTGTTTTCAGGGTGTGTTCGCAGTACCAGCCTGAGTCAGGATATTGCGCCACAGCATCAGCAGGATAAGGATTTCCTTCTGTTTTACTGGAAAGCAGTATCTCAATTTCATTTTTGTCTACCCTTGTAATGAGGCCTGCCGGTACTCCCAGCATTTCTGCAGTCTCATTAAGAATATTCTGCCATTCCTGCAATATCTTTTCGGACAATACTTTCCTGTTGAAAGGATTAACTAATGAATCGTGCATACTTCCTCCTTCTGTAGGAATATCAAGCTATGTTTGAGTTTATCAGCATTATAAATAGAGTAGTTGCCAGATAGACTGGTGTCAAATACTAATTTGGATTTCTGAGTAATTTGCATAAATGTATGAGAAAATTGCGAAAGAATGTCTGTAACCAGATTTAGAGCTTATAGTAAAAATAGACTTGACAAACGCTGGAGATCAAATAGTTTCAACTATATAATATACTATTCCAGAATCTTAGGAGAAATGATGAAGTTATTTATTAGTTGGTCAGGTGATTTGTCAAAAAAAATTGCAGATACTTTTAGACAATGGATTCCAGGTGTAATACAAGCCGCAAAGCCTTATTATTCACCGGATGATATTTCAAAAGGAACACGATGGAGCTCAGAAATCTCAAAGGAACTTGAATCGTCAAAACTTGGCATCATATGTTTAACAAGGGAAAATACAGAGAGTCCTTGGATAATGTTCGAAGCTGGAGCTTTATCAAAAAATCTTGAGACATCAAAAGTATGTCCATTACTTTTTGATATAGATCCTAGTGATATTAAAGGACCACTAATACAATTTCAAGCTGCGAAGTTTTCAAAAGAAGAAGTGAAAAAAGTTGTAGACATGATTAATAATGAACTTGAATCCAATAAGCTTGACTCTGAGGTTTTAGAAGACGTCTACGAGATGTGGTGGCCTAAATTAGAATCACAGATAAAGAACATTCTGAGTTCCGAAAAAGATTCGATGAATCCTGTTGTTAGAACAGAAAGAGAGTTACTCGAAGAAGTTCTATCATTGACAAGAGAATTTTCTTTGGACAAGAAGAATCGCAGAAGTAATATTAAGATTCATCCAAATGCAATTGAGGACATCATAACCTCAATTGAAGAATTGGTTCTCTCGGCTAGCATTGAAGATCGTGGTTTGATAGAAGATTGTGTAAGTCGTTCTCACCGAGCTTTGTATCATATCGTAGAAGCTTGTGAAGGTTTATTTCAAGATGAAAGAAGTTTTGAATTAATACACAGAATAAGACGCTTGAGAAATAGAACTATCCATTATGATAAAAAAGAGAACAATTGATTTGGACAAAACTATCTAAATTGAACCTTATGCAGATCTTACAAATTACAAAACAAAAAAGGAACCGCTTTTCAGCGATTCCTTCAAAAAATTCTTGTTCTTAACTAAAACACAGCCTTTACAACTTCGTCCGGTTCTATTCTGTGTCCGGAGCCTTTGCCTTCAAAAAAGCCATGCACGCGGATCATATGGATTGACAGCGGTGTCCAGTGGATCTTAACCTTATTCTCCAGATTTTCGAGAGTAATTTCACCTTTGGAGAATCTGCCTGCTTCCAGAAACGGACTGATCATCTTTCCTCTATAGCTCTTGTACTCAACTTTATACTTGCTATCAATTACTATCGGGCCATCGTAGCTTTCAAATGCTTTATCCGTGAAATACTGGAGTCTGTCAGCTATTTCTTCCTGATTTTTTTCCAAAGCAGACAGCTTTCTTAAATCATCTTCTATAATCTCAGGATATGGTCGAGGATCGTTCCCGAGAAATCCGTCTATAGTCACTTTTCCTTCTGCCATTCTTTCCTGGATTTTTATCTGTTTTGGAGTAAGTTTCATTGTAAACCTCCTTTAAGCAAAACTGTCGTAATATATATTTTCTTTTGGAACTCCGGCTTTTAGAAGAGCTTTCTCAACTGCAGCTATCATACCCGGAGAACCGCACAAATACGCTTCGGAATTCTTAGGATTAGTCAGGAAATCATCGAAATGCTCCGGAATATAACCCATTCTGCCATTCCAGCAGTCCTTGTTCTCACATTGAGAGAGTACCGGTACATATGTGAAGTTCAGTTTTTTCTCAAACTCATTGAAATAGTCTGTCAGATAAAGGTCGTTCTCGGTTCTTGCTCCAAAGAAATACACCATTCTTCTGTCGCTGTGATGGTTTGCGTAGTAGTCCATCATCGATTTGATAGGAGCTTTTCCTGATCCACCTGCAATGTAGATAATCTCTGCATCGGTATCTCTGATAAAGAAATCTCCATAAGGTCCTGTGAAATTTACTTCATCACCTTCTTTCAGGAAATCGTGTACATAGGTTGTACAGATTCCGTCCGGGACACGTCTTATAATAAGCTGAATTCTGTCTTTTAAGTCCGGTGAGCTGGAAATGGAATACGCCCGGGAAACAACCTGTTTTACCTTGCCGTATTTCTTAGTGTGCAGTTGGACATATTGTCCTGCTTTAAAATGAATTTCCTTTGGCTCAATAAGCTTGAACGTTACGCCTTTGATGTCGTAAGTATAATCTTCAATCTTTTCCACAACAGCAGCAAACTTCTGAATATTGAAAATCTCTTCCGGTATGTTGATTTTTATATCTTCTTTGACTTTAACCTGACAGGATAGTCTTACACTGTCTTTTTGTTCGGCAGCAGTCAGAAACGGTTTTTCAGTCGGTAGTAAAGGTCCTCCGCCGGACTCCACCTTACATTTACAGAATCCGCATGAACCTCTTCCGCCACAGGCAGAAGGTACAAATATCTTGTTATCTGCGAGAGCTCCAAGCAAGGTTCCGCCACCTTTAACGGTGATTTTCTTCTTACCGTTTATCTCGATTTCACAGTCTCCGTAGTTGGCAAACAGCACTTCGGCTATAACGAGAAGAATTGCCAGAAAAGTACTGATACCTGTTGCAATAAGTATATTCAGTATGATTACATTCATTCCCTGTCCTCCCTACTGAATAACCGCAACACCGGAGAATCCGATGAACGCCAGAGCCATGATTCCGGTAATTATAAGACTGATTCCTGCTCCCTGCAGACCTGTTGGTATGAACTTATCTTTAAGCTTCTTCCTGATACCTGCCAGCATGAGAATTGCCAGCATCCAGCCTATTCCCCCGCCTGCTCCGTAAGCTACTGCCTGAATAAAGCTGTATTTTCGGATAATCATGAATAAAGCTACCCCGAATATCGCACAGTTCACGGTTATCAGAGGCAAGAATATTCCGAGAGAATAATACAGAACCGGTGAGAATCGTTCTATCACGATCTCTGTAAGCTGTACAAAAGCGGCGATAACGATAATGAATACTATGTACTGCAGGTACACAATATCGAATGGTACGAGTATATAATGATACACAACATAGTTCAGGGCTGATGTAACAGTCATGACAAACACAACTGCCATACCCAGACCGAATGACGACTCTACTTCTTTGGATACGGAAAGGAAAGAACACATTCCGAGAAAATTCGTCAGCAGTATATTACTGGTAAAAATTGCTGCGAAGAATATTACTATTGATGATACTTCTACCATAATTCTCTCCTATTTCCCTTTCCTGGCTGCCAGCGGTCCGTTAATAATCCAGATTATCACAGCAAGTATAAAGAATGCACTTGGAGCCATAACCATAATAGACCATTTTGTCCACCAGTCACCGAGTATCTGAATGTTGAAGATTGAACCGAAACCGAAGATTTCTCTGACAAAAGCAATAAGCAGCAGAACAAATGTATATCCGAATCCTGCTCCTATACCGTCGATCATGGAATCTATCGGGCTGTTTTTACCAGCAAAAGCTTCCGCTCTACCCATAATTATACAGTTGGTGATAATCAGACCGACGTATGGTCCGAGATTCTTACTGATTTCCGGGAGAAAAGCTTTGAGTGTTATATCTACAATAATCACGTAGGATGCGATTATCAGTGTTTGTGCCATCATTCGAACACGTCTTGGTATAAAGTCCCTGATCAGGGAAATTGTGAATCCTGAGAGAGCCAGAGTAAATATAACTCCTAATCCCATTACCAGACTGTTCATCATCAAGTTAGTTACTGCGAGTGCAGAGCATATCCCCAGAATCTGTTTCCAGACTGAGTTCTCTGTAAATGCCGACGTAATGAATATTTCTTTTTTAGTCATAAGAAAATCCCATCTTCTTACTGATTTGTTTCATTTCTTTATATATAAGCTTGGTTACAGACTGAGAAGAAAATGTAGCTCCGGTAATCTGACAGATTTCGTCTGCTTTCGGTGTTTCCTCTTCTGCTATAAGCTTGAAGTCTATAAGTTTGTTATCTTTTACAAGTACTTTGTTGTTGAACTGATCTTTAAACTGATCTTCGGTAATTCTCCCGCCCAGTCCCGGGGTTTCATTCTGATTGAGGATATCAAATTTAATGATCTGTTTTAAATCTGTTGTAAAGGCTGCAACAGCGTTGATTGACCCCCAGAGCCCTGGTCCGTTAATAACAAAAGCATATCCGAGCATAGCCCCGTCTTTTTCTGCTTTGTAAAAAGTCAGGTCTTCCTTCGTCTCGGTTCTTATGTATTTGCCGAATGCTTCGGAAGGGTTATCAGCAGGAAGGCTGAACAGAGCTAGAATCTTTTTCTGAAATGCAAGCTGTTCGTTGTTTTCAATGCGTTCTTTGGATGAGTGATAAAAGAAAGCCAGAAGTCCGACAAATACAATTGTCACTATCATCATGAAGATGATCGGATATATTCTGGTTTCTGTGAAAGGTGTTTTTTCTGCCACGAATATCTCCTTACTTCTTTTTGGGCTTGTAGCTCATTGCGTACTCAACAATCGGCATAGTCACGTTTGCCAGTAACAAGGCGAACATGAAACCTTCTGCGAAAAGTGAGAATCTGCGAATAAACACAGTTAAGAATCCCACCAGGATTCCGTAAATCCAGATAGCTTTTTTATTTTTTGGCATTGAAACAGGGTCAGTAACCATGAATACTGTTCCGAACATGAATCCGCCACTAAGCATGAAGAACAGAGGGCTTTTTCCGTAGAATATGAGTGTACTGACAGTAAAACCTATCAGACAGCCAAGCATAGGCTGCCATTTAGCTGTTTTGGTAACAATGAGATATATTGCCGCAGCAAGTATCAGAACTGCCGAAGTTTCACCTATACAGCCCGGGATTGTTCCCAGTGATATCTTAGTGAATGACTCCATTACACCTGTATCACGGAATGTAATAATCGGTGAAGCTGCAGTAATATTGTCAGGCTGCATCCAGTGAAGGAACCCGCCGGGGAATCCTTCAAAAGGTTTCAGCCATTGTACTGTCATATATTTAGGGAATGATATGTAGATAAATGTTCTGCCGACAATAGCCGGATTGAACACGTTCATACCAAATCCTCCAAAAACCATTTTTCCAAACATTACTCCGAATGCAGAACCTACCGCAGCAATCCAGAACGGAATTGTGGGAGGCAGCGTAAGAGCAACAAGAGAACCGGTAACAAACACTGCCATTGACACTTTTGGCACTTTTTTCTGTCGGGCAAAGAGGTACTCTGTCAGGAATGCTGCCAGATTAGACACAGCAATAACTGCCAGAACTCGGAATCCATACAGATAAACAGCCATCAATGAAATTGGGATCAATGCATAAAGCACACGATTCATCATTACCTGTTTCAGGAACAGTTTTTTCATTTATAACTCCATTTCATAATTTTTAAATTAAATGTGCTTTAGAAAAACTAAATCGCATTGCAATACAGTCAACCAAAAAATGAAAATGTAATCAGATGATTCTGTTAAGTGAAAATGAGTTCCCGATAGAATGCTTTATACAAGCCTTTGACAAAACTAATATGCTCCATAATTTTTTCTATGATAAATGATGCAAAAGCAAAGCAGATATACAATATTTTGTGTTTCAGAGTAAATAGTTTCTCATTGATAAGCTATGATCGATAAATTCTGTCTTCATAAAACAATGTTACACGAGTATACTTAATAAAACATTACGAATCAGGCTTAAGTTAGGAAAAGCTGTATATAATCGAAAAAGAGAGCCTGCTTTCATTCAGTTAGTTATAGCTCAAGGCATCACAAAGAAATCTCAGATTATTCTTGTCAATGAGAGTATTTCTCCTGAAACTTGAAAAAAGAATATCAGCGTAACAAAACTATAAGGATTAAAGTATGAAAAAAACAGTTTTGACTCTCGTTTTATCATTGATTCTGCTTTCGTTGTTTGCACTTCCTGAAGAAGTAAAGGACTCAACGGCAAAAAGCAGTAAATATGCAACTTTCTCAGATATGAAGCAAATAACCGGAGTAGTCAGCCTGTATGAGTTTCTTAAGGAATTTGTCAGTTGGAAAAATTGGAGATACTGGATAGCCGTTATTATAACAAGTATTGTCTGGTTTGTTTTTTCTTTGGTTCATGGAACTGTCATTGAGCTTTTTCCGGAAGAAACAAAGGAAAAGATTGTCAAAAGAGAAGGATTATATTACATATTCTGGATAGGTTATACTTTCATTATAGCTTTATTCTTTTCATTCGGGTATAAACATCTGATAAATTTTGCATCAGATTTCAGCTTACTGAGTATTCCGAGAGGACAACACTGGATCAGCTGGGTTTTGTGGAGCGGATTAGTTTTTCTTTGTGTATCTGCAGTCTGGGCTGTTATACGTGAACTGATAGTCTTTAAACATATTGCTCTTTATACTATTCCTTATCAGATTATTCACGGGTTAGTCGCGATGCCTTTGATTTTCATTGCAACAACAGCTGTTACTTATTTCGCTATTGCTGTAGGACTGGTTCTTGGTGGAATTATTATCCTGGTGGTGGGACTTACAATAATTACATTCATTTTAAAAAGCACTGATGGCCCCTTATCCGGCAGTCCAACAGATGATGATGATTATAACAGAAAAGTTAAGCAAATGAATGCAGAGTCCAAAAGAAGAAATGAAGAATATAATCGAAAGAGAGATAGAGCGGAAAAATTTAACCGTGAAAAAATGAAAGAACATCGTGGCTGGTAATAAAAACAGGCTGAAGATTGACTCAACAGCCTGAAGTTTATTAACGTAATACGTAGTTTATACTACTCGTTTCTCAATATACTTGGAATTCATCAGTCTGAGAAGTCCCATATAATCCATATTGAACTCGAGGATATCTCCGACTTTATAGTCGTTTTCATTATCTTTAAGATCGATTACAATCATATCTGATGTTGCCCCTACAAAATGTACGTCAGGATCTACCGGCCAAATATGTTTTTCATCCACATCCAGCAGCCCGAGGTTCAGGATTGCCCTATAGGTTGTTTTACCAATATCCTTGTTTCTGAATGAGTACTCTTTACCTTCAACATTGGTTCCCATTTCACCGGATGGAACTATCGGTTTTTCAGACAACTCAATAATCTCACAATACAGCTTGAATACATCATTGTGCATCATTTTAAGGTTTCTGTCATTATAGATATCTTTTCCGAAGAATAATGTTTCTCCAACTCTGAAGTGATTAATTCCGAGAGGAAGAGTATTGTTGAGAATCAATGGAATGACAACTGATGATCCACCCGAAACAAATGGGATGTGTCTGTTGAACTTTGCCTCAATAAGCTGTTCATACAGACATAGGATAATCAGTTTATCGGGATTAGGCAGTACTCCATACAAGCAGGAGAAATTAGCACCTATACCGACGACTTCAATATTACTTAGCTCGAACACTTTTTCGTAAAACTGGATAAACTCTTCTCTTACTACACCTTCTCGGAGTTCTCCCATCTCAATCATAATGATTATTTTATGTGTCTTATTTAACTTCCCGGCCTCTTCTGAAAGTGCTTCTATAGTGTCGAACTCGGTATTCATTGAAATATCTGCATACTTAACAACATCTTTTACATCAAGCAGGGATGGCGGTTTTATGTATATAGTTTCCACTTCGGGCTTGATGTCCTTTATCATCTGGAGATTGGTCAGACGAGAATCACATATCTGTTTTGTTCCTATATCAATCAGCTGCTTCAGATATTCTTCATCTCCACAAAGTACTTTGGATACTATCGCCCACTTAATTCCTTCTTCCTCAAAAATCTTATCCAGAAACTCAAAATTCTTTTTAAGTTTCGCTTTGTTCATTATCAAATGTGCCATACATCCTACCTTATCAGGCGCATTTCAGCATATTTCTTCTGAAATCCTACTTTCTCATAGAGGAATTTGGCAGGATTATCTTCTTCAACATGCAGAGCAATATTGCCTTGAGATATTTCAATTGCCTTGCTCATCAGTTTTTTACCGATTCCTTTGCCTCTCATAGTTCTGCTGACAGCAATATAGACCAGGATATTTTCAGGAATATATCCATCCATACCTGTTTTATTCATTACTACTGCTCCCACAATTTCCGAGCCGGATTCAGCATAAATGATTGAACCTCCGAAAGTATCAGAGCTGAGTGCATAATTCATAGCCTTTTTTATATCCTCTACCGGATCGCCATATTCTTCAAGACTTTTGAAAAGGAATTCAGCAATACTATTCAAGATATTATCAAGTTCAGATTTTCTTTCTTCAATTACATTAATTTTAATTTCGTTATCCATATTTAACTCCTTTCAAATTTTATTTAATTGAAAACAAATAAGATAACTCTGTCAACCTTTAAATTTTAAATAACTTTTGTTTCTAATTTCAGATCAATTTCTTTAAAGTAAATGCTCAGAAGTTTCTAATTTGATTCAGCAGTGTTTATACATTTTTTGGAAACGATATAACCTTATGGATGTGTTTATGATAAGATATATTATCAAGAAGTAATCATAACCGTAGAAAGTGTTACATGACCTGCCCAAAGTTCAATTGTTTTATAACCTTTGAATTTCATTAGGTACGGGTACTCACAGATAAAGATGGAATATGTTCAGATTAAGGTGGTTAGATAAATTTAGATTCGACCAAAGTTTCATTAATCTAACAAAAAAAACAAGTTACGAACTTCAATAATTATTGACAGACAATCAGGAAATCGTATTCTTTGCTACAAAATAATACGAGGAGGAACCAATGGCAGTAAAAGTTGATGAAGCTAAATGTGTTGGTTGCGGAGCATGTGTTGGCACATGCCCAGTTAGCGCCTTAGAAATGGACGGAGACGTCGTTAAAGTTGACGGTGATGCATGTGTTGATTGCGGAGCATGTGTAAGTGCATGTCCTGTTGAAGCACTTGAAATGTAATAATATTATTAACTGATTAACAGACTGTTGATTTCGACAGTCTGTTTTTTTGTGTAACGAAAACCACCTGCTATGCGGGTGGTTCCAAAAAGCTTTAGCTTTGCACAAAAATTCCTCCTAAGTTAAAGTTGTAGTGTTCAGCTGCATCAATAACCAAGGAGGAAATATTGGATAATAGCACTTTATCCCATACAACATGGAATTGCAAATACCATATTATATTTGCCCCCAAATATAGGCGACAAATAATTTACCGCAAATTAAAAAAAGATATTGGAGAGATTCTTCGAACACTTTGTGCCCGAAAACAAGTAGAAATTCTAGCCGCAGAAGCTTGTCCAGATCACATCCATATGCTTTTGAAGATTCCCCCTAAGTATAGTGTCTCATCAATCATGGGATACTTGAAGGGTAAGAGTAGTTTAATGATTTTTGACCGACATGCGAACTTGAAATACAAATACGGCAGACGAAATTTCTGGTGTAGAGGCTATTTTGTGGATACGGTTGGCAAGAACGAAAAGCGAATATCAGATTATGTCAAGAATCAACTTCAGGAAGACATGATAGCGGATCAACTGACGATCAAAGAATTGGTAGACCCGTTTACGGGTAAGCTAGAAAAATAAGGCACAGAGAAATCCCTTTAGGGATAGCCTGAGAACATTTGCAGCTGGCAGAATTTCAGAGGGCGCGAGCCTTTGCCCGTAAGAGCCCTTATAGGGCTAGTGCAAACCTCCCGCTGAGCGGGAGGTTCTGATTTTTATTTAACACAGGTATCTATTCGAAAATTGAACTGTTCCTGACATTATCTAATGTCACTTGCAGCATTTCCTCAATATCACCTTCTATTACAGGGCCATGTCCCGGGTAAATTGCATTCAGCTTCAGAGTCATTATCCGTTCCAGAAAATCTACGAAAGATCTATGGTAACTTCCATTCGTGTTCCTTACATTCATTATAGTGTCCCCTGAAAACAGGATTTTCTCTGATTGTGAATAAAGGCAGATAGAGTCCTGGGAATGAACATTTATGTGGAGAACCTCCAGATAGCCATCTCCGGCTTTTATCAACTGACCATTATTCAGCTTTGTACTGTCTTTGAAGTACGGAGAAAAAGCATAGACCTGAGGGGAATAAAGGTCATTAAGGCGGGGTAGAGCACTTACATGATCAAAATGTGAATGAGTAATGATAATCTGTTCTACTTTTTTCTTACCAATTCCGGTGTAAACTTCGTTAAGCTGATCAATAAAAGCCTCGTTACCACCGGCATCAATTAGTGTGTTAACATTTTTTAGATTATTCATCTCTCCCAGAACCAGATAGTTGTTTGATCTGTAAAATGAGCTGTCTGCCATTAAGGGATGGATTCGCATATTCTCTTACTTTTTCTTATGCAGTTGAGTATCAGAAACAACTTGCTCGAATAAATTTGCTGCACCACTCGGAATCTTCTGAGTTTGCTCTGTTGCCAGATACCCGTTGTGTTTAAGTGATGAATGGAACATTTTTAAAACCTCTACACGTTGTTCCTGCTGAAAATGTAGAAGCACGTTCTTGCAGAGAATCAGATCTATGTTCTTCAGGATGGGTTTTAGTGTAAGTAAATCATGATGATAGAAATTAAGCTTGTCTCTTATAGTTTGATTCACTTTATACAAACCGGTTTCAGGATTTATATGGAAGTACTTTTTTAAATACTCAGTCGGAACACGACTGATATCTTCGCTGTTATATTCTGCCTCATTAACCATATTTTTAAAATCCAGATTGTAATCAGATGCGATCATTTTTATTTTACTGAATTCATTTTCAGTCAAAGATTCTGCCAGGAGCATAATCAATGTATAAGGTTCTGGACCCATTGCACATCCTGCATCCCATATAGTCACTTCACTATTAGATTTCAAAAGATTAGATACTGTTCCGGAAACTCTTTTTAATGTGTGTAAGTCCCTCCAGAAATATGTAAAAGCCATTATTCTCACCTCAAAAATATTTAAGAAATAATAATGGATTTATGTCATTTTTACAAATCTATTTTATAAAAATTTTCAAGATCAAGTTTTCTGTTAAGTCGGTTGTTTAATATAGTAGACGGTAGAAATATTAGAGGAATCTTGTCATCACCTGCAGTAGTATAGGTTAATGCATTTGAAAAAGGCATAAAAGAGTTTGGATCATCACCAAGCTTATACACAAATGTGGAGCTTGGTTTGTCGTAATTAATCAAAGAATAGAGATTATTCATCAGAATGAAATCGTGTTGCTCAATATTAGATATTTCGGGTTGATTAAAGTCGATAAATCCTGTATACTCATATAATTCAAAGTTTTTGGTTGAGACAGTATTAACAAGAGTACTGACATTATGAAAAGCATAAAAGCCATTCTGGTCAGAATAAGTGTATTCACTATTGTTCAGGGTAACTCTATGCATTGTAACAGCTCTGCCTTGATCATCTTTTACATAGCCGAAGATACCCGGATCAGAGTTCATTCTCTTGTATACAGGTACTGAATGTGTAAAAAAGTCTTTTTTCAGTTTCGTAAGGAAGTTATTTTTTTTTAATCCGTTGTAGTAAAAGAAACATAATCCGGCTCTATCATAGTGTTTAAGCTCTGAAATCTTCCCGGCAAGTTGCCTGTAAGAGTAATATCCGTTTTCAGACCAAGCTCTCAGTCCTATAACGCATCTATCAAGAATATCTTTTTTTTCCAGAGCAGCTATTTCCTTTTTAAGCAGAGAAGTAGACTTGGTGTATGCCATCAGGAAAACTTGATCAATATAGTCGTTTTTTAACCAATTGAGCCAGTCTTGACTAACATTTCTATTTGCATTTTCTGTGTCGGGTATTACAGCTGCAGATACTACAAGATTTGGATTAAGGTGTTTAAGTTCGATATAAGCTCTCTTCACAAATCTGGATATCTGATTCTGTTTCCATGCGTCAAAAGAAATGGCAGTACCGGTATCTTTACAATATTTATGATAATTATCTACGGAAATAGGATTGTATCCGAATTTTCTTGCAGGATAGCGAATATAGTCAAACTGCAGACCATCAATATCATAGTTAACAACAATATCCTTTATTATATCAAGCAGATAATCATGAACTTGCGGTACTCCAGGATCCAGATATGCTCCTTCATAGGAATTAAAATTCATTCTCCTGCCTGAAATATCACAGGTAACCCATTCAGGATACTTATTATACACATGATCTTTATTGAAGGAATCTTTTCTTCTTGTTGTTGCAACAAAGGTTGTCACCCAGGCATAAACCTGAATGTTATATCTTCTTGATTTGTCTATCAGGTATTGCAGTGGGTCAAAATCTTCTTCCAGTATTTGACTGATCTGCTCGGGATTTGAGTATGTTTTATTCAGTTTATTTGGGGTATAAAGTGCATCACCTCTGTATCTGATTTCCGCAACAATTGTGTTAAAATTGTTTTCTGCGGCATCGACAACTAAACGGTCAATCTTCTCTCTGGAACTGATATCCCAGGGAGGTGCCCAGAAGGCACGTATTTCTGCATGCAGCAATGCCGATGAGAAATAGACAAGAAACAGAAGGAATACTGATTTTTTCATTTTATCCTTTTAATCCACTTGAGGCAAAACTGGACATGATCTGTTTTTGGGCGAACAGGAACAGGATGACAAGAGGTAGAATACTGAATGTTGATGCAGCCATCAGCAGAGTTGTCATTGATGATGATTCCTGTGCAAAATAACTGAGTCCAACCTGAAGTACACGAATTTCTTCGCTATTAGTCATAACGAGAGGCCACATGAAGCTATTCCAGCTTCCGATTATAGAGAAGATGGCAGCTGTGGAAATAACAGACTTGGACAATGGAAGAACTATCTGCCAAAGCATTCTGAAACGGCTGCAGCCGTCGATTGCTGCTGCATCAAATAAATCCTGAGGTATTGTTTTAAAATGCTGTCTTAACAGGAAAATTGTAAAAATGTTGGCAATCCAGGGAACTATCAAAGCAGAATAAGTGTCTATCCAACCCAGATTACTCATCAGCACATAAGACGGAATGAGATAGATAGGCTGTGGTACCATCATCATACTGACAAAAAGGTAGAAAAGGAAATCTTTACCGAAGAAACGCATTCTGGCAAAAGCATAGGCTGCCAGAGATGATGTTATAATTACACCAATCATAACAAAGATGGATACAAAAATAGTGTTCAGGAAGTATCTCCCGAATGGCACTTTCTTGAATGCTTTTCTGAAGTTTGACCAATATAGTTTAAATACTTTTTTGTGTGATATTTTGTTCGCCTGAACTTTAGCGAAAGCTCGTTTAATTTTACCTTCAGCATCAAAAAAATGGACGAAAGTACTGTCTCCATCCTCTTTCAAAATTTTGATTTTAACTTGTTCTGTCCCGTTGTCAAATTCATCAAATTCTTCCATTGGAATAAAACCAACATTTCCGTTGTTAACTTCTATCTGAGGTTTAAGTGCAGTTGTTACCATCCACACAA
Organism: Cloacimonadales bacterium (SeqCode); assembly: GCA_942492065.1. GTDB lineage: Bacteria > Cloacimonadota > Cloacimonadia > Cloacimonadales > JAIOQZ01. The sequence goes on from CALODV010000013.1 coordinate 1,021,014, forward strand.
ACGGGATAACCATAATAATCCCACAAATCAGTAAAATAATGTATAAAGGCAGTTTTCTCATTTCCTGTTTCCCTTAGAACTGAATTTTTCCATCGTAATATTCGAGTTTTTTCAGATGATTGGTAATTCCCCAGGAGTCAAGTCGGATTCCTTCCTCATTGCAGGTTAATCTGGCAATGCTTCCATTGAATATGGAGAAGGATCTTTTGACAGTTAATGGGATATCAAGTACATATCTAAGTATTACATCCAGATTACCGCCATGGCAGAATACTGCTGCTTTCTTACCGGGATTGCCGGATATAATATCTTTGATACAGGCTATTACCCGATCTCTGAATTCTTCCATCGTTTCTCCCTCCGGAATTACATAACCGGAAGGATTACTCATCATTTTATCGTATTCTTTTCTGTTATTCTTTTTAAAATCTTCTACAGACAGACCCTGCATGATCCCCATGTGCTTCTCTCTAAGTCTGTCATCCTTTATAATGCCGACATCTATTCTTGAACCTGTAGCTTCAGCAGTATTAAAAGCTCTGCTTAGATCACTCGAAAAAATAACATCACATGGATGTTCCTCAAAAAAATCGGCAACGGCTTCAGCTTGCTTCATACCTGTTTCATTAAGAGGTTTATCTATGTGACCCTGCCATCTTTTTTCTCTGTTCCAGACAGTTTCACCATGTCGCACTAAATATATTCTGGTTGCTTCCATTTAGTAATGAACCTTTTTCTCCAGCTTCTTCTGCAGCAGAGTCAAACCAAGAATTATTGCAAATAGGATAAGCGCAACAGCACTTGCATAACTCATATTGGCAGCTTCACCCAGTCCTTTGTCAAAGATATAATAAACAATTACCTTTGTTGTCCCTAACGGTCCGCCAATTGGTGGTCCAGTCATCATATAGACCTGAGAAAAGACCTGGAACGTGGTAATTGTTGTCATCATCAATACGTAAAAGGTTGTCGGTGAAATAAGAGGAAGCGTAATCCTGAAGAATTTTCTCGCTGAGCTGGCACCGTCAATAGAGGCAGCTTCATAGTATACGGAAGGTATATTCTGAAGCCCTGCAAGGTAAATAATAGTATTGTAACCCAGAGATTTCCATATTGTCAGGATTATGATACAGAATAATGCCAGAGACGGACCTCCAAGCATACCGGGAAGATCGTGCCCGATCATCAGCTCAAAGATTCCGCGGCTTTCTGCCAGCCAGCCTAATGGCTGAATACCAATTTTTCCCAACATATAGTTCACAAGACCACTTCTCTGATTAAACATTATTTTAAACACTATGGATACTGCAACAAGAGATGTTACAGTCGGTATGAAATAAAGTGTCCGGAAAAATCCCTGCAATTTTTTAATATTATTCAGCATAAAAGCGAATAAGAGTGAAAAGATAATTGTTGCAGGTACAACAAGAATTACAAGCCAGAATGTGTTTGCCAGAGATTGCCAGAATTCAGCATCGTGAAGAATATGTTTGTAGTTATCCAGTCCTATGAAAGCGCCTCTTCCATTTACATCCCATTCGAAGAAGCTAAGGAAAAAGGACAGTATGATTGGAATAAACCTGAACATGAATATAATCACGGCTGCAGGCAAAATATAAAAATAAGGTGATATCTTTTTTCGCATTGAATTAGATTATTTCCTTTTTTAGTTTCAAAGAACCCTGTTTAAGATAAAAACTCAGTTCTTTTTTTCATTAACAGAGATTTGCAGGCAATATGTCAACAAATTAATGGTATAAATCGGAAATAATTCGATTGTTAAAAAACTTTTAATAATATGTGAGGAATTGTTTACAGATTTATACCTCGGTGATAAACGGATAACATGATACAGCTCATCTTAGCTGTTCTGAACTGAAACGTAATTAATTCATGGTCATGGAAATATTTTAAACTTGACTTATTAGTGTTTTTAACAAGCTAATGACTGAAAATAGGTTTTCGGAGGAAGTGTGATGTTCAATCAGGATCGAAAAATTCTTGAATACATGAAAGAATATAAGGGGAACAGGTGCAAAGAACTAAGTGCTCGTAAGGAAGAATTGGAAAACTTGATTAAGCAGTTCGAAGCATTTAAAATAAGTAAATTTATCAGAAGACACTATTATAATCTGAAGAGGTATTTGCTGTTGATAATCGGACTAATACTAATAATGCCGTCTGTCATTTTTCTAATATTTCCTGAAAACATTTTCCTGATTGCAGGCAGCAAAGAAAGCTTTATGGAAAACTATTTCGAAGAATATTCTACAAATCTTGAGAAAAGTTTAATAAGCATTCTTGGATCGATTGCCGATGATTACAATTACAGACAGGCAGATATTCTCTCCAATCACCTGGAAGTAACTCTTAAAACTTTGGTTGAAGAAGATATTTTGAATATTGTGAAGTCATTCAGTGTACTTCTTTTGCTTTTCTCTCTGACATTACTGTATATATCTAAAACCAGTAAAGACCTTTACAATGCTTATAAGAGAGAAAAAGATACGGAGAAAATTGTTAAAAAGGCTTTTCAGGATCATTCAGACTTAATAAAAAGTGAGTTGGAGGAAATCAGTAAACTGGAAGAGTATCTGAAAAAGTAAGAAAGATTTGTCTAATAGCACTCTTACTGCAAATACCTGCCGGTAATTGAGTTCTTATTCCTCTTCAGTTCATCCGGGGAACCTTGTGTAACCAAATACCCACCGCTATCTCCACCTTCAGGTCCCAGATCAATCGCAAAGTCAGCATTTTGTATTACATCCGTATTATGCTCAATAATCACTATTGTATTGCCGGAGTCTCTCAGTTTTTCCAGCAGCTTCAGGAGTCTTTCTATATCCTCGAAATGAAGTCCTGTTGTAGGCTCATCCAGAAGAAACAATTTCTCACCCTTATTGTCTGTCAGCAGATTCTTACACAGTTTTAACCTCTGCATTTCTCCACCTGACATTGTACCGAGGGATTGCCCCAGCTTTATGTATCCAAGTCCAATTTCTGTCAGCATGTTCAAAACTTTGACCATCTTCTTATGGGCAGCAAAAAATTCGAGAGCACTATCAACTGATAACTCCAGCACATCATGTATACTCTTTCCATTCAGTTTAATTGCCAGTACTTCTTCTTTATAACGTTTCCCGTGACACATATCGCATTCAAGATTCACATCTGCCAGAAAATCCATACTGATCTTCATCCGTCCTGAGCCTTTACAATTTGGGCATTGACCCTGTTTGTTTACATAGGAAAAGTGTGCAGCCTTAAAGCTACTTTCAAGAGATTCGGGTAGTTTTGCAAAAAGCTTTCTGATATCATCAAGTAACCCTACATAAGTTGCAGGTACGCTGTTAGATGATTTTCCGGGCTGCTGCTGATCTGACTTTATCACATCCGTAAAGTTCTCAAAACCTGTGACTTTATCAGCATATTGGGGTTTACCAATAGAGTATGAATCGTATATTACATCATTTACAAGTGATGATTTTCCACTCCCTGAAACACCGGTTATTACAGTAATCAGTCCCTTCGGAATATCTACATCTATGTTTTTAAGATTATTTGCTTTGGCTCCTTTTATCTTTAAGGCTGATTCATGGGAATTCTTTCTGGGAATAGCTATCAATTGTTTTCTGTTTAAATATCGTCCGGTTTTGCTGTCAGGATTAGCTCTAAGTTCTTTAATACGGCAATCCGCAATAAGCTGTCCACCTGCGGCACCTGCTCCGGGACCTATTTCAACTATTCTGTCTGCATTTTCTATGACATCTCTGTCATGTTCAGACACAATCACAGTATTACCTTTGTCTCTGAGTTTTTTCAAGGTTGCAATCAATTTATATGTATCTGCCGGGTGAAGTCCTGTAGTAGGTTCATCCAGTAGATATGTAACACCTGATAGTTCACTGTTGGTTTGTACTGCAATTCTTAATCGCTGATATTCACCACCTGAAAGCGAGTTCATCCTTCTTGTCAGAGACAAATAGCCAAGCCCAGTTCTCTCTATTGTCTCAAGTTTTTCTGTCATTTCCGGTACTATCTTATCAATAACAGCCTGTTGCTCTATCATATAGCTTGAACTTAGTTCTAACATATCATTCAGTTTTACTTTCAGTTCTGAGACGCTTCGGGATGCAAAATCATGTATGTTATTACCATCTATTCTGTAAGACAGTCCTTCCTGTTTCAGGCCGGAACCTTTACAATGTGCACATTTAACTTCCTTGAACAGATGCAGCATTTGAGAGCCACGCTTATCCTGATGTTTCCTTTCATACTCCTCGGAAATATATCCGGTAAATCCTTGCCAGACAACCTGCATTCTGTGTTCACCTTCGCGATTCTTACGCTTGTATTTCCATATTACGTCGTATTCACGATTTCCGGTTCCGTACATGGCAATATTGCGCTCTACATTATTCAGTTCTTTCCAGGATTTAGAAAAATCTATTTCATATTCATATCCAACCTGCAATAGAGTTGCTATATATTGTCCATGGGGATCACCATAGAATTTACCTGTTTTACTTCCGTCCATTGCTCCGGATATTAGTGCCTTTTCAGGGTCAGTAACAATTTTATCAGGATCAGGCATATTTATAAATCCAAGCCCTTTACAGGCAGAACACGCTCCTTTTTCATCATTGAACGAGAATATGGATGATATAACATTTTCATTGGTTGTATTCAGGTCTGACCTACCTATTCTTGCAAACATCAGACGAAGAATATCGTAAATACCTGTTAGTGTTCCTACTGTTGAACGTGGATTATTGAAATCTTTACTTTGTTTAATGGCAATACAGGGTGATAGTCCTTCAATACTTTCAACCTCAGGCTTTGCCATGTTTTTGAGAAATCTTCTGGCATAAGTACTCATGCTCTCTGTAAAACAGCGATGAGCCTCCGCAAAAATTGTATCAAACAGGAGGGAAGATTTGCCACTACCGGAAACACCTGTTAAGACAGTAAGAGAATTATGCGGGATTTTGAGTGAGATATTCTTCAGATTGTTTGTTGAAACACCTTTGAGCTCAATCTCATCAGATAATTCTTCACTTGAAAAATCAACCTTACTGCATTTACTATTTGTAAAAGAATTATATACTGAGGCAGGACTATTAAGTATATCCTGTGGTGTACCTCTAAATACGACATTCCCACCTGACGGTCCACTTCCGGGGCCAAGTTCTATAATATGATCAGCAGAATACACTACATATGGATTATGCTCTATAATTACAAATGTGTTTCCTTTATCTGCCAGTTTATGCAAAGCTTTAAGTAATACTTTAACATCATGAGTGTGGAGTCCTGTAGTCGGTTCGTCCAGTATGTAAATGGTTGATCCCGTATCCGGCTTGCAAAGTTCGGAAGCAAGTTTTACTCTCTGTGCTTCACCTCCGGATAGAGTTGTGGAGGGTTGTCCAAGCGTAAGATATCCTAAGCCAACATTCTGCAAAGTGTTCAGGATATGCGAAATTTTTTTGTTATCTTTAAAGAAATATACAGCCTGATTTATTGTCATTTCCAGAACATCGAAGATGTTTTTATTGCTGACATATACATCAAGTGTTTCTTTATTAAATCTTCTGCCATTACATTTCGGGCATGTATAAGTTACATTACCGGAAAAGTGCATTCCAATTTCTTTTATACCTGCACCTTCACATTCTTCGCAGCGTCCACCCTTTACATTGAAGGAAAACCTGGTTTTCTTGTATCCTCTTTCTATTGCGAGTGATTGAGAAGCAAAAACAGCTCTGATATGGTCAAACACTTTTGTGTATATTGCCGGATTACTCCTGGGAGTCTTACCAATAGGTGACTGATCAATATCTATTACTTTATCGAGATTCTTCCAGCCCTCAATTGATCTGAATCTTCCGGGAATATCTTTTGATTTATGCAGTTTGTTTCTGAGGAATCTGGCAGTAACTTGTTCTGTTAAGGTTGATTTTCCAGCTCCGGATACACCACAAACAACGTTGATACAGCCAAGCTTGAACTCTGCATCTAGGTTTTTAAGATTATTCTCTTTTGCTCCTTTAACAATTAAAGTTTTACCTGAACCGGTTCTGCATGCGGATAATTGCGAAAAATCCTGTTCATTAGCAATATACTTCCAGGTTGGACTTGCATTGATTTGCTTCTGCTGAAAATCTGCTGTGTATCCGCAATAAAGCAGTTCACCACCCTCTGTACCGGCTTTGGGTCCTATATCTATCAGCCATTCTGAGTTTTTTATAAAATCCTCGTCATGCTCTACAACGAGAAGACTGTTTCCTTTGTTTTTAAGCGTTTTAAGTGATTCCAGTAATGCAAGATTGTGCTTTGGGTGCAGACCGATTGAAGGTTCATCCAATACATACAGAATATTCCTGAGATTGCTCATGGTTTGCACTGCCAGCCTTATTCTCTGTGCTTCTCCACCTGATAAAGTTGTAGATGTTCTGTTTAACGTGAGATAATCGAGTCCTAACTGAGATAAAACTCTGATCCGCTCCTGTATCTCATTTACTATCGGATTGATTATTTTTGTTTCAGATGTAGTGTTAAGATAGGAACTGAGAAATTCTGATACTTCACTCAGTGTCATTGCAGAAACCTGAGCAATGTTATTGCTTTCTATTGTTACGGAAAGAGCTGTTTTGTTAAGTCTTGCTCCATGGCAATCGCTGCAGGGAACTGATCTGGCAAACCTAAGAATATTACCGTTTCTGTCACGCCTGAGGATATCTTCCATAATGTTCATGATACCGGGATAATATCCTTCTTCACGGGGTTTCGCAGTAATTCCGGTCCATTTGAGTCTGCTTTCCAGAGTATGTTTACCGAATGGTACTTTGAGCTTATCTGATCCTCTCAGGATGATTGTTCTCTGCTCATCTGTCATATCCTGCCATGGAATATCTACCGAAAATCCATGTGCTTCACAGACAGTATTTAATACGTCCATTGTTACTTGAGAATATACGATATATCCTGATGGGGTTGTCATTACAAAAGCACCGTCACGAACAGTTTTTGCCGGATCAGCTATCAGCAGTTCAGGATCAATAATATCCTCAACACCAAGTCCCCTACATACCGGGCAGGCACCTTTGTGGGAATTGAACGAGTAAAGCGATCTGTCAACTGCTGGTCCGGAATAGTCGGCAGGTATATTACCGGTTCTGGCATAAAGCAGCCGGAGCAGATCATATATTTCGCTGAGTGTTCCAACTGTGGATCTGATGTTTCCGGTAGTAGTTTTCTGGTCCAGGGCAATTGTCGGGAGCATGCCGGAGATCCGTTCTGCTGATGGTTTGGCTGTTTTCCCCAAGAATGTTCTGGAGTAACCGGAAAACGTCTGCATGTAGAGCCTTTGCCCTTCCTTGAAGACAGTATCAAAGGCGAGGGAGGATTTACCGCTGCCCGAAACACCGGTCAAGATAGTGAACTTATCTTTTGGTATAGAAACGCTTATATCTTTTAAATTATGTTCTGCTGCTTTTTCTATGGTAATAAATTTATCTCTGGATTTTTTCATGTTCCTATTTTGCAGAATGGTTAGAATGGGGCAAATGATTTTATTTGAGTTGAATCTTTATTCGACCATAATTCCAAAAATCTGTTTCAGGTATAGTAAAGCTGATTGTCTTGTTTTCAATTCGTGAATCCGGATTAAAATCCCAACCTTTGACACCATCAGATAAACGAACATACCTTTCCCCATTATCAGTATGAAGCAAGTATTTTCTGAGCCATAATCTATATGTTGATTTATTGGAATTTGGAACTCCGACATGATTAGTATCGAGATTAATAATGAACACTTCATAACTGGTTTCTTTCTCACCTGCAATTAGAACATATCTATTTACTTCTTTACCATTAAACAGTTTTGATTTGCGAAACAAACGAGCATCATTCAAAATAGAATTATTGCTTAAAATTATGGCTTTCTGCGGATGTAAAAACTGTAGATTACCATAAAGCAGTCTCAATAGCATTCCTCCAGAAGATAGTACTAACAAAAAGAATACTGCAAAGGTAACAGAAATGATAATTAAAAACTTTGTTTTCATATTAAAGAAATCACTTCTTCCCATCATAAGCATTATCTGTTTTCTTGCTGTATATTGTCATAATTCGGACACCTTTTTCATCTTCTGAAAACTTCATATCTTCTCCATGCACAAAAGGTCACTATAGTAAAAAAAATGTCAAATATATATGTGAAAACCCGATAGAAAATCTATCGGGTTAAATATTAAATAAGCGAATCAACTTATTTGATCAAAATAGCTTTTTTCAATTCTTTACCAGATTGGGTTTCAAAACTGAAGAAATAGACACCTGTTGCTGCATCTTCGTTCTGATCTGACTTACCATTCCAGGTAACAGTATGAGAACCGGCTTCAAAGTCTCCAAGTTGTTTAACAAGCTGACCTTTGGAATTGTATACTTTTACGGTTCCTGTTTCACCTTGGGATATATCAAATGCAACATTTGTTTCAGGATTGAAAGGATTTGGATAAATTGATTTCATGTGTGAGACAAGATCTGCTCCGGGAGCTTTCTTCTCATCTTTTTCAATGATAACTTGAGCAGGTCCGTACAGATTTTGAGATCCATCAAAGTTGATAGACTCCAGCCAGTAATATATTGTCTTACCTGTATTGTTATCAATATCCAGCTCAATATCTTCATATCTGTATGCAGAAGACTGAGAGGAGTTATGAGCAGATATTATCATTGAATTGATTTTTGATGCTTCATTGATTGATTCATTTTCAGCTCTGAAAATATTATATCCTAAAAGATCAGTTTCCGATTGGCTGACCCATTTGATTTCGGCAGTATCAGTAGCTGTCAGTCCTGCTGTAAATGATGATAGTTCAACAGGAAGCGGTTGATCTTCTATCTGCCATGTTGCATTAAAAATCAAACCTACGTTGGTATAAATTGAGCTGTCATTAGCAATTGAGTTTGCACCTTCATCAAGTTTTGCATAGAGAACAAGTTCTGGTCCGGCACCAACAATATCAGAATACATATTGCTAATAATTTCCTGCTGTGTTCTAACAGTATTCCATATTCTTATGTTGGCAATCTTTCCAAGAAAGTGGTATACAAGGGTTTCTCTACATCCAAGGCATAGTGAAGCTGTGGAACTTGTAATAGGTGTTGACAGAGGATTGAATCCAAGATTTGCAAGGGCAACCGATTCTCCATTAATATAACATTGTGCCAAAGAAATAGATGGATTGTATATCATGGCAACATGGTTCCACATATTTGGAAGAAATGTACCAGCTGGTGTATCAAGATAAACACCTGTTGTGGGTATAAATCTAATAGAATTGTCAGGATTGGTATGAATTTCGAGTTCTTCATAGTCTTTGGCAACAACAAAGTTTATATCGTTACCTGTCCAGTAAATCCAGGTTTCAATAGTTAATGCAGACACATTATAGGCATCATTATGTGAAAATACAACATGATCACCATCGCCGTCGAAATAAAGTGAATTGTCATTTTGTCCCGCAAAGCAAAATGCTGCAAGAAACAAAAATACGAATACTAATAACTTGTTTTTCATTTTAACTCCTTAATTTTTGAATTTTTTCTTAAATGTAGTAATATGACTTACCAGTGAAAAAAGAGATTCCTTGTCCGAGAAAATGTTCACATTGGAATACTTGTTAACTTTTCTGTTAGTTTCAGAAACCAAGAAATTTGTGTTTGAGTAAGCATTTACAAAGCTTTCAAAAACAGGATGCTCCTTTTTTTCCAGTTTCAGTATTGCATAGTCTATACTGTATTTGCTGAGTATTCTGATCACATCTGCAACAGATATCGCAAAGTAAACACAGTTTTCACTTGCATTTGCAAGGTTATCTATATCAGAAATACTATCATCAATTACATTATATATTAGCAAATTCATCCTTTTTTCCTTTACATTGTTAATGCAAAATTAATGCCAAAGTCTTAATTGGTTGTATTGTAATAATATATGAAATTGTATTGAGTGGCATGATATTCAAGAGTGTTTGAAATGACGAAATCGTCAACAAAAAGTGAAAATAAGATCATGGACTGACGATATCGTCATTGATTTTTCCGGAATTACAGGTTTATGTCATTATCGTCAAAAATTAGTTTTCTTTATCTTGTACTTCAACATCCGTCGTTCAAGGGATTTTGGAGTTATCCCCAGAAGCCTGGCAGCATTTGACTGATGGAAACCGGTTCTTCTTAATGCTTTGATAACCATCATTTTCTCATTCTCGGCTAATGGAACAATCTCTGTCTCATCTGTCTCTCTCTCCTGAATGTTAAAGTGCTTAAGCTTCAATGTTGATGAGTTCGTAAGAATCATTGCTCTTTCCACCATATTTCTCAGTTCTCTTACATTTCCTTGAAAACTGTATGACATTAGTGCCGAATTGACATTGCTGTCAATCTTCAGGATTTTTTTGCCAAATGATTTACCGAATTGCTTCACAAAATGTTCAAGCAGAATTGGAATGTCTTCAACTCTGTTTCTCAGAGGAGGCACATTTATTACAAATGTTGAAAGTCTGTGATACAGGTCACTTCTGAATTGTCCCGAGGATACTGTCTCTTGAATATCATCATTTGTTGCACTGATAACCCTTATGTTTGTATCAAATACTTTTGTTGAACCTACCGGTGTGTATCTCTGATCTTCCAGCACCCGTAGCAGTTTTGACTGGACTAATGAATTAAGGGTTCCGATCTCATCAAGAAAAAGCGTTCCCTGATCAGCAACTTGGAACCAGCCGGCCTTATCAGTATTCGCTCCCGTGAATGAGTTCTTCTTATACCCGAAAAACTCGCTCTCAAATAAAGTATCCGGAATTGCCGCCACATTTACAGCGCAGAAATTATTGCTTTTTCTGCTGCTTAATTCATGAATTGCTCTGGCAACTAATTCTTTTCCTGTTCCTGTTTCTCCTGTTATAAGGATTGATGTTGAGTTAGACTGAGCAACTTTATGAATTAAAGTAATGATGTTCTTAATAGCTTTACTATTTCCGATGATGATCGACCCGAGGCTTTCTTTTAACTGCCTGTTGATATAATCATATCTGACTTCTGTATCTTTTATTTTTTTAAGAGCCCGTTCTATCTTTTTCTTCTGTTTGCTGATTGTTTCATTCCTTGATTCCAGCTCAATGTTTTTTAACCTGTATAGTTCAGCATCGCGTTCCTTCGATTCAACTTCATAAACTGTCTGCATTTCCGCGAGTTTTCGGTTAAAGTCTTTAGTATTGAGTTCTTCATTTAATTTAACCAGTTGAGTATAGTACTCTATTGATTTTACATGATTGGATGTTTTTTTTTCCAAATTGGCAAGTTCTTTTAAAATAGTTCTTTCAAGCTCTGAATAACTATTTTCTCTGCATAGTTTGATGCCTTTTTCAAAATATTCTCTGCTTTCTTCAAGCTTTCTTCTGGAAGTAGATAATTGTCCTTTCTGGAGATAAATATTTGCTAACTGAAACATGTCACTCATTTCTTCAGCTAATACCTCGGCTTTATCAAGACAGATTTGTGAATTATTGTATTGTCCAATATCGAGATATAGTGCTCCAAGCTCAGTAAGATTCTGTGAATGTGTTTTGTTAAGTTTCATATTATCACATATCTCAATTGAAGATTTGAAATAATTTATCGCCTCTATATACATATTCTGACTTGCGGATACTATTCCAAGATTATAGAGGATATTCGCCTGAGCAGGAAAGTCCTTTTTTTCCTCTTCTAAGTTCAAAGCTTTTCGAAAATCAATGTAAGCTTTATCATACTGAGAAATATCGCAATATACACTCGCAATATTGTTATGCAATTGTGACAACAGGTGTTTATTGTTTTTAACTTTGCAGATTCTCATCGATTCATTGAAGTTCTCAAAAGCTTTATCATAACTACCCAGAGCATAATAGACTGAAGCCAATATATTTAACATATATTCTTCTTTTTCAAATCCGTTTTTTCTGCAAATATCTACAGCTTTGAGGGCATACTCCAAGGCAGATTTATGGTTCCCCATACACCTGAATGCAATTGCCATGTCAGCCATAACAAAAGCTAAAGACTGAAGTGTACTTTTCTCTTCATGTATTTCTTTAAGTTGTGTAAATATATTCAATGCCTTATCGAATTCCTGATACTGTAAATATTCTCTGGCGATATACTCCATAACACATATAAAAATAGAATTTTCACTTTCTGCATTATGTTCATGCTTCTTCAGTTCTATCAGGAGTTTTTCTACTTCCTCATCATTTTCATTTGCAAATTCAAACATCAAAAGGAATATCATTCTTGCGGATTTCTCGTAATAATTACTTGAAAAACCATAACCTGCTTCTATGATATCTGAGATATCGTTTTCTGAAACTTCATTGAAAAGGATTTCAATGTTTTTTATAAGTTCAGTTGTCCATTCTACTCTATTATCTTTATACGAATCTAACTGGTTTAACAGCTTTTGAATCATACTTACTCCCAAAATACTAATCTGAGTAATAATCACATTTACACACTAATGCTTTGTTAATTGTTAGAGAATGTTTTTGCAAGAAAAAAATGATCTGAAGCAAAAAAAAGGCTGCATCGAAAGATACAGCCCGGAGAGAAATCTATTGCTTTGGTTTAGAAATCGTCATAATCATCTGAGCTATCAGGGAGAAGATATTGATTATTATGCTCTATCTCGGGAGCTCGTCTGTCGACTCTTGATCCGGATGATGATTTATTACTCAGATCAAACTCATCTACCATTCCCTTGAGTTCTGCTGCCTGACTGTTGAGTTCTTCAGCAGCACTGGAGAACTCTTCTGCATTAGCAGCGTTTTTCTGAGTCAGGTTGTTCAGATCGACAATCCCGGAATTAATCTGGTCAATTCCCTGAGACTGCTCATCTGAAGCAGCAGATATTTCGTTAACAATCAAGTTCACTTTATCAAAGTTGTGTTTTATCTCAACAAATGATTTGGTTACTTCATCAACAATTTTCATACCTCGGTCAGTGTTTCTGGTAGAAGTATCGATCAGTTCAGCAGTTGATCTGGCAGCTTCAGCTGATCTCAATGCCAGATTCTTTACTTCTTCTGCAACAACCGCAAAACCTTTACCTGCCTCACCGGCATGGGCAGCTTCAACGGCTGCGTTAAGAGCCAGAAGGTTTGTCTGGAAGGCAATTTCGTCTATGGTCTTAATGATCTTCGCTGTTTCAATTGATGACTTATTAATATCTTCCATGGAAACATTCATTTCCTGCATGGACTTTTCACCTTCTATCACAGAGTTCAGAGACTGTTCAGACAGATTCTTTGCCTGAGCTGAATTATCCGCCACATTCTTAGTCAGTTCATTCATCTCTTCCAGACTTGCAGAAATTTCTTCCAGCGAGCTGGCTTGTCTGGATGTGCCGCTTGCCAGATTCTGGCTTCCATTGGAAATCTCAACTGATCCACCCTGAATCTGGTATACTGCGGAATCAACCTGTAGTAAGGCATTTTCAAGGTCTTTTGTTGCTGTATTGATATTTTCCTTAAATATACCGAATTCACCTTTGTAATGACCTGTTACGCGTTCTTTAAGGTTCTTATTGGCAATATGCTCCATAACATTCATAGCATCTTTCATAGGCTCTGAAAAAGCTTCAAGAGTTCTGTTTACACCATCAATGATTTTGGCAAAATCACCGGCAAATCCCTTAACGTTACCTCGAATATTTATTTCGCCGTTCACTGCACCCTGAACAAGTTTAGTCATCTCCTGAATCAGATTACGCAGATTGGAGCGAATCCCATTCATACTGTTGCTAAGCATTTTCTGATCACCCGGTAAATCTCTCATTTCCTGCTGGATATTACCTACAGAATACTGGTCAAGCAGTGATATTGCATCTGTAAGCGGAATAATAATGCTGTCCAGAGATTGGTTAACTCCTGCCAGAATACCCTTGTAGACACCTTTAAGCTGGTCAGGGTTCATTCTGTAATTAAGGTAGCCTTCTTTCTGGTTCTCTATCAGCTTATTCATTTCATCCGTCATAGTAAGCAAAGTTTGTATAGCGGCATTGAAATTGTTTTTCACATGGACAAAGTCACCTCTGTAATCATCAGTAATTAGTGGTGGAAGATTTCCTTCAGCTATTCTGTCAATATACTCTGTCATCATGTTAATAGGTTTTATAAAGGCATTAACAATATTGTTTATACCTGTTGCAATATGTTTCCATCTTCCCTCAAAGCTGCTTACGTCGCCTCTTGCCTGCAGTTTACCATCAACGATGGAGTGTGTGAGGTTATCTACAATATTTATAACATTATCGATAACACCGACAACATTATTGATATTATTCTTGATTGTATTGAAATCACCTTTATATTCTCCGGTGATTTTTGAATATTCTTTACCTTTGCTGATTGAATCCAGGAATTCCGCAGTCATCTGTAAAGGTTGTACAAGGCTGTCAATCAGGTCGTTGATACTTGAAATAAGAGTAGCCCAGTCTCCGGAGTATTTGGAAGAATCACCTTTCGTTTTAAGATTACCCTCCTGAACCGAGTTAATAAGACAGTTTATCTCTGAGACAATGCTGATAAGGTTGTCATGAAGCTGATTTGTGGATTTATTGGCTATTGCAAGTTTTCCCGGTAATTGCTCCAGTTGAACGTTGAAGTTACCCTGAGCATATTTTTCCAGAACATCCAGAATTTTAAGGATAACATCTATGTGTACTCCAACAGAGTGATTAAATCCGTCTGCCATTCTGCTGTATGCTCCCTTGAATATTGCAGGATCGATTTTATGGTCAATATCACCAGCCTGGTGCTTATCACGCATTGTTTCCATCTCGTCAATGAATGTTGATAATGTTTCTATAAAGATGTTAATATTGTTTTTCAATTTATCAAAGTCACCATAGTATTTGGCTGTAATTTTTTCCGGTATATTTCCTTTGGAAAGATGATCTATATAATCATTTGTTAGAGTTATCGGAGTTACAAATGCTTCAATCAGTTCGTTTGTCTGATTAATGATTGGTCTGAAGTCAGTATCCACATCTTCCGGAGAACCACGAATGCTTAGATTACCGTTCAGTACTTCATCTCTTATCATACCAACGTGATTAGATACATCACTGATCGGATCAAGCACCAGTTTTTTAATTCCTACCTGCAAAATTATGATAAGAATTATTGCAGTCACAAGAACATTGAGAATAACACCGAGAAGCACAGAGTTGAGATGTTCTTTGATAAACTTATCTACAAAGAAGACCTCAACATAACCAATTGTATTTCCGTCTCTGACAATATCCTTCTGAAGATTAGTATAAGACTTTTCAACATCAATATCTTCCTCAGATACTTCCCAGTTGTTGTCGCGTGATCTTTTCAGGAATTCATTTCCTGATGATTCTTTAATAACAACACCGAAAACATCGTGATTTTTCATCTCAATCTTCACAATTACATCAGCTTCTTCAGTATTGAAATTCCAGACAGGGGTTGTCAGCAGGAACGCCAACCTATCTGAAATCTGCTCAATATCATTATCAAGTTGATTGTAAAGCTGGGTCTTGGTGGAAAAGTAATTGTAAATGCCAAGTCCTGACAAAACCAGAACAACACTCAAGGCAAGACTTAAACCAATTTTAAAGGCAATAGATTTTTCTTTCATAATCTCCTCAAAATTCCTTGTAAATGTTTATCAAATCCAAAAGAGTCGCTTTAATTAATATCTAGCAACTATATATTAAATTAATCGAAGTTTGCATCAAAAACAAACAAAAAATATCAAATAATCTGTATTTGTGAAACCCATTATTGGAAGATTATACATGAAATAAATCAAAATAACTTTGACAGTAATTGATCTAAGAATAGAACTGACCGGTCAGTTTTAATATGGAGATTTTCATGAAAAAAGATAAAAGATCTTTGATAATGAAGGCTATGGAAGACATTATCAAAAATAAAAGATACAGCGAAGTTACTATGGAATCTATTGCTAGCGCTGCCGGAGTAGGTAAAGGGACAATATACAGATATTTCAAGGATAAAGAAGATTTGTTCTTTGAGTTTTTTCTGAACGGGTCTGAAGAGTTGGCTCAGGAAGTGAACTCAATTAGCAAAAAGCAAATGGCATTCGGGAATAAATTCCGATTCTTGATTTCCAGACTGGAAGTACTTTTCATAGATCGTCATATTGTTATGCAGGTCATGAATCAGCAGCAGATACTTCTGATTAGAAAGGATGAAGACAGCAAGAATCGATTCAGACAGCATAGAATACGAATTATCAATGAAATCGCGAATATTATTCAATCCGGTTTTGATGATGGATCAATAGAATCTGATCTTTCTTCTGAGCAGGTAGCCTGTATAATAGTAGATCTTATTATAGGCAGAATGCATCGCCCTGAAGGAATCCAGCCTCTGGAACTCAGTCAAATGACCAAATTTATTTTGAAAGGACTTCAAAATGGAGCATCTTAATCAGATGGAGACAAAATCAGTATGGAAACTGCTTTTGTCCTTTTCCATACCAACTATTATTGCCTCAACTGTCCATGCTCTGTACAATATTGTCGATAGAATTTACATAGGCAAAGCACTTGGTACAGATGCACTGGCGGGTGTTACTATTACCTTCCCGATATTTATCCTCTCAATTGCTCTGGGAGTTCTTCTCGGAACAGGATCATCTGCAATTATATCAATCAGACTGGGTGAGAAAAGGAGAGACGATGCGGAAAAAACTCTCGGTAACACGTTCGGACTTTTTGGTATTGTGGGTATTCTGGTTTCAATTGTTGCTCTGACATTTCTTGAACCTTTATTGAGACTTGTAGGAGCTGATTCTATTACAATGCCTTATGCAGCAAAATATATGACTCTGTTTCTACCCTTTATGATGTTTGACTTTCTGGCGATGGGTACAAACGGCTGTATCAGAGCTGAGGGAAATCCACGCCTGGCAATGGTGATTGCTGCATCAGGAGCACTAATGAATATTATACTTGATCCGCTCTTTCTCTTTGTGTTCCACTGGGGAGTTTCAGGTATTGCTCTTGCAACAGGCTTATCAAGATTATTCACAGCTTGCTGGGTTTTCTGGCATTTCAGACTGGGTAAAAGCAGACATTTAACAGTTCACTATCCTGACTTAAAACCAGTCTGGAAAATCGTAAAACCTGTTATCATTATTGGTTTTGCTCCATTCTCAATGATGCTTGCTACAGCCATGGTATCTGTATTGCTGAATAGACTGCTTGTTGATCATGGCGGTGTTCTAGCTGTAGGAGCTTTAGGTGCAATCCAGAGTATTTTTATGATTGTAGAGACACCATTGCGTTCAATTATGATGGCTGGACAACCTATAATAGGATACAATTTCGGGGCAGGGTTACATAAACGGGTCATTGAAAGTGTTAAGGTCTCATTTGTATATTCTTTAGTAATATCAATCTCGGGATTTGCTTTTATAATGATTTTCCCGGAGTTACTCATATCAATGTTCAGTAAGGGTGACGCAGAACTGATTTCAATCGGATCAACCGGCTTAAAAATATTCTTGTCAATGCTTCCGTTTATAGGACTGCATATGATGGCTACCATGTATTATCAGGCAGTTAATAAACCTAAGGAAGCAATCTTACTGAATATGCTGAGAAAAGTTATTTTCTTTTTACCGGCTTTGTTTATTCTTCCGAGGTTCTTCCAATTGAACGGAGTCTGGATGGCAACACCTGTTGCAGATTTGCTGGCATGTATTATTGCAATGTTTATGATTAGGAAAAGTCTGAATAGTTGTGCTGAAATGGTGAGAAAGAAGGAAGCTTTAAATAGTAGTTAACACGACATCATAAGGAAACCGAGAAAAGCCGCATTATTAGGATAAAGAGACGGATTGACTGCTGTTTTCATCTCATTAATGTAGTCTCTGTATCTGCAATAGAAGTCATAGCTTGGTCTGGGCTTATATTTAATATCATCAATCTCAAGGTAAGAAAGTACTTTTTTGGTGGTTGTAGGTTTGATAAAAATGTCATAGTCTGGATTATAATAAGCTCTAAAGACTGTAATCAAAGTCCATTTAGCAAGATTAGCATTGGTCAGTAGATTAAGCATAATATTAAAACCTGTTTCCTGTTCACTATGAAGCATCTGATAAAGGGAATCTGCCAGCAAATACTTTTCCTTAGGTTCCAAACCTCTGATATAGTCCCTGTATTTAGGCTTTTCGAAAACCGATACCATTGATGATCTGCTTACAAGTCTTATCATCTGCTCCAGCACTATTCCTGGGAAATCAAACTTATCTTCAGCAAAGTTGGTTTTAGCAAAGTCTACAGTCTGAGGCATTTTGTGCTTCTTACCCATTTCAATCATTTCAGGTGAATTAAATCCCTCAGGGTAAAGTGTCATGAAATTTTCTTCAGCAATTTTCAGTTTGTTTATATTCATAATGTATTTAGTGTAGAGATGCAGAATTGGTAATTACAGATTTATTTTCAAGCCTAGAACAGAATTTCCACCCAGACTTCAAAAGTCATGCTGCGAATTTCTGTTTTCTTTTTAAGGTTCTTATTGCTGGACCACATTATGGATGAACCACCATTGATATTTCTGTGGAATTCATAAGATCCACCAAGTGAGAATGTCAGTTTCTGAGTATGGCTTTCCAGTGATTTTATGCTGTACTTATCAGTATTCTCAGTTTTACTTTCTTCCCAGCTTGCATTAATATTGGTTGTGAACTCATTTTTGAATCGGAGTCTTTTTTTGAGAACAGGTATATAAATTCCTTTTGCTTTATTCATTCTATGGTTCAAACTTGCTGAGAAACCGTTTGTGTTAGTTTCTCTGATTGTATTAACATTTATTTCACCTCCATTGTTACTGTAGGAAGTACGCTTTGTAGATGTTGTGTTATAGGAAAAAGATGTATCCAGATTGTATTTTCTTATTGAACCGTTGAAGGATATTAGCGGCTGGAATGAAATTGTTTCTGATTCTGCATCTTTTGCTTTATCTGTCAGAATAGTTGAACTTTCTGATGTATTTGCAGTATCGTCTCTCGGAATATCACCCGTTTCTTCCCTGCTCAGAGAGAAGGCTGAACTGATAGATGTAGAAGACATAATTGAGCCTAAAAGAGGTTTAAATATAAAGAACTCGTGGATATTGCGGTAGCTTGTTCTCAGATTCGGGAAGGTAATTCTCTCATTGTACTTTCCTGGACCACTCTGAGAGAACGACTCAGAATATGAATATGAATAATCGATATCGGTATCAAGGGTTTTTGTCAGAAGGTAACCGCTTCCCAAAGTAAGTGAGTGTCCTTGAACTTCACTATTAAATCCATCTTCAATATCAGCATATTTTCTTAAACCGAAGATATAGTCATTACTTGGTAAAGAGTCCACTCTGTTATAACCGTTTCGGTAATCAGTAGAGAAAGTAGCGGTTATGTCATGGATATACAAAATTCTTGATAAAGCGAATGTTACAGGGTTGAATCTGTCACTGTTTCCTTTACTTTTTTTACCTTCTTTTGAATCTTTTACATTTTTTTCTTTATCAGCTTCTTTTTTAGCTGCCAGCTCTTTCTTTTCTTCCTCAAATTCTTCTTTGGAAAGTCCCTTTTCTTTAAGGAAATCATCCATTTCCTCATCTGAGAAATTGCTTCCACCAAATTTTTCAGTGACTTCTTTTTCGAAGTCATTTTTTTCTTCATCTGAGAGTTTGGCAAACTTCTCTTTATCCATATCAATTTTACTTTTCTCTTTTCTTTCAGGTATAAATGAGAAGTCATCGTATTTCTTCCAACCCAATTTGTTCCAGATTTTATTCATAATTTCTCTGTTTTTCAAAGTAGAATTAACGGTAAAATCTTTATCTATGGAATAAGTATATTGGAATTTGTCATCACTGGCAGTATAGGTGGCTTTTTCATCATAGTCAATATCATATGAGGCTGAAATTGTCATATATTTATCAAAATATGTAGGTGAATAATTTAATTCAATTTTCTGAGTCTTTTTCTTTGGAGTACCGACATTGATGTTATTTCTGTATTTCTTCAGCTTCAGGTCTCTGGAAAAAGAAAGGTCATAATTTGTAGTAAAATCAGAGAATATCTGATAATCAAGACTATGGACATGATCTAAAGTCCTGATTGGCTTAGCTCCGGATGGATTAACTTCAAATACTTTGTCATTTGTATCGTATCTGTAGTAGGTTCCTGATTTTGACTTGAATACTACAGAGTTCTTAAAACTTTGTGGAAGGTAATAGAATTTGTAATCTTTCCATAGTCCCAGATTAAGCTTATCTTTAGGTAATGTAATATTATACTTAAAATCTTCACTGTAAGTTAGAACAGTATCTCTTTTGCTGGCGAGATTGATTTTTTCCTCAATTATACTGCCATTAAATGTGAAAGCACTTAATGAGTATTTCAGAATTGGATTATTAGTAATATTAGACTGAGAGTAACTTGCAGAAAGTTTTCTGGTCTGTCTTCTCGTACGCTGTCTGTCTTTTTCTTTTTGAGTTAAGTCTTCGTAGAGAATATCTGATGAAGCTTTGAACTTTGGAGTTGTTGATGTATGGCTGTGAGAAGCCTTAATTGGTATTTTGAGTCCCCAGTCATAAGGTGTGAACTTATCTAGATTAAGTGTTGAAGATACTGAGGTTTTTGTAGATGTTAATTGCTCCAGCATCTGTCTTTGTGTAGCATTCGCATTTACATTCCTAATCTGGTAGAAGTTAGGAGTCTGTCTGTCGATATCCAGATCAATAGTCATTACATCAGCTAGTTTTGTGTTGATTGTTGCTCTGGCTGCATATCCAATATCATTGAAAGGCTTACCGACACGCATATCATCTACAATAAGTCTTCCTGAGAAATCAGCACTCTCTTCAGGAACTTTTATACCAATATATATGTTTTTAATGTTTGTGAGGGTTGGAGTATTTCTCTTTCTCAAGCTTATGAGGCTGTTCAGACTTGTATTATAGAATGTAGAATCAATCGGATCAGATTCTATATCTACGTAATTCTTGAGCTTTGTCAACTGATTGAATGGTATGATATATTCTTTCCAGTTAAGTTCCTGATTGTTTACATTAAGGTTTTGTTCTTCCGGAGCTATTCGGATACCATATTCATAGTAACTGGTTGTATCAGCACCAATCCTGAATACAAAATCAAGAGAATCGTTATAAGGTGTGACTGTCTCATCTTTTTCCAGATATACAAACAGTCTTAGTTCTTCATAATTAAGGAAGTTTATTGCATTATAAAACTCTTGTCTGAGTATGGCATAATGTCCGGGAGAAATGTTCTTGAAATCCATGTACACAGCCTGCTCATGTGCATCATCTTCTTTTGTTCCCGGAGGCGCGGAATAACGGTCGATATCATTTTTGGTGTTGAGTACACCTGAAACGTAACTTTCATTGGAATTCTTCAGTTCTATCTCAGATATCGGTACATTACTGGTATCTCGGATAGCCATTTCTTCCCATTTATTACCAACTATATCCAGAGTTACTATATTAAAATCTGTGCGTTTGGACGATTCAAACCAGATTCTTGCATAACTTATTTCTTCCAGACTTGGTTCAATATTTGAATCTGACAGAATTTCGTAGTTGATATCCTCTATAGGGATTCTGAACAATCTGTATTCAGGGTTAGCTTTATACTTGAACTCACTCACAAGATACTGCGGATCATTATATGAAAAAGTAAACTCGAAGTAGTTATTATTCATATCAAGACTGTTATTACTGTCAAGGTCCTCAGAATCCAGGGAACCGTTACCTTCAGTTTTATTGATCAAAGGATATTGCAGACCATATTCCTGAGAAAGGTTGACTCCGTTAATGGAAGCATTCTCACTGTTAGAGTAGTCATCATAACGATCATCACCGTAATTTCCGTCAGGAATCATGTCAAGTCCGGTATCTTCAGTAAAGTCGAGAATACCGTCTTTAGTTCCTTCGTTTTTACCGTCCTCTTCGTTCAGAACACCCCATCCGTTATTATCTGTGTAAAAGTCCTCATTAATTCTTCCCAGGTCAATATGAATAACAGAAGAAGAGTCTCCTTCGACGTTAAGCAGCACTTCGATATATTTCTTTTCCGAAAAGTCTACATCTGTCCCTATAAATTTCATCATACCGCCCCATGATTTATTCTTAATACCATGGGTACTGATTTCATTTGGAACGAGCTGGCATTTAAGCATTGTAACTGATTCTGTTTTTTCGTCTTCAGGTATATTATCGCCGTAAACCACAACAGATTTGACATCTGAATTCTGATGCCAGTTAAACCATTTGGCTTTTAATCCGTGATGCAGATATGGTAAACTTGCTGGGGACCAGGTTGATGAAGTTGTTCCGAGAGAATAGGAATCTATAATTGATTCCATATCATCTACATAGGCCTCAGGGTCGTCTTTTTCATCATCTTTACCATAAAGTTTAGGAGCATTGAAAGCAATTTCTCCTGAAACCTTGATTTCTGATTCTGCATCTGTCTTAATCAATGGAAGCCAGTCGAGAGCCTCAGTTATAAAATATGGGTTTATTTTGAATTCGCCGTCGATATCACCCATAATCTGAATCTTATTTTCATGCCCGATTTTAGGCCTGTCTTCTTTCATGGATTCTGAGTGGTATATAAGGGTTGAACCGAAGTTAGTATAATCGTTAACCTGGTAATCTGCTCTTACACCGAGAATAGTCTTGGATTTCACAGCAAATAACGGAACATACTCAAAATCAACTTTCACTTTTGAGTTAGCAACTTTGGTTCTGGCGGAAATCAGCTTAACAGATCCAAAATCGTAATCAACCGTGTAGTCTTTATTTTCTATCATTGTTTCACCGTTTACAGTTACAACCACACTACCTCTGATAATATTAAGCTGATTAAGATCAATATCACCAACAGGGCTTGACCCTATTGTATGGATTTCAACATTATAATCGGTTATATTTCTTGTCTGGTAAAAGTCTTCATCTTCAAAATAGGCAAATGGTTCAATAAATGGAAATATGACGTATCCCGCATCAAAGTTAATTGTACCATCCTGACTGTCATATTTATCATCTCCTGAAGTATCCAGGCGGAGATAGTCATTATAAGTCATTTCAATATCCAGTCCATCATGCTCAATATAAACTTCTCTTGTACCATCTTCAGTGTTACCCTGATAAATCTCAATAAAAAAGTCTTCATCCTTCATATTCTGGGTCTGGCTCAGGGTATATATATTCCTCATCTTATATTTCCAGGTATCATCACTATAGCTTTGACTGGTTTTCTTGATTATCTTAGCTCTAATAAGATCTTGATTACTGTCATCACCAACCATTTCTCCGTTTGCTCTCTGATAAACTAGACCTATAGCCTGATTATTACTGATATCGGAGAAGAATTGAATAATACCGGTATCATAATCTACCAGGAAATCGGAACCGGACTGAAGCTGTTTGAATCTGTATGCCTTGTCATCTGTTGGATCCAGAGAAACACCATCAGTTTTTAAGTTATCCTGCTGATCGCTGGTATCATCAATATAGACATGGAAATAATTCGCTGAAGGGAGCAGGCTTGCATTTGCTACAACCCAGTCACCATTATTAACCATTTTTACAGCATTGTTATTCCAGGATGAAGGAATCTGACCATAATCCTCTTCATTAACCTGCATCAACTCAAATAACTCACGAGGATCCTCAATACAGAAAAATCTGTTGCTGAAGTTCTTTGAGTGAACTGTATTAGAAAGTGAGTCAGAATTATCATTTTTACTGGTTGAGCCTTTCTGTCCCTCTTCGGTTCCCATGATAGTCTTCAACTTAAGGTTACCGAATACCATATCAACTTTCACTCCGAAAAGCCCTTTTGAGTTTGCAGAATAACTAATGTATTGTGAACCTCCAAGGGAAAGACCAATGTCACCTGCTTCAATTGATTTTACTACTTCATCTTCATCACCGACATATTTGATGTCTACTTTGTTCGGATCGCTGAGGGATTGTCCCGATGTAGATTGGTGTGTAATGTTAAGATGTATTTTTTTCCCAATTTTACCTTTCAGCTGCAGATTAAGATCCTGACGCATTTCAAAATTGCTGTCGTTTGCATTTGTTGAACTTGGAATATCATTTTTTACATTTTCATAGGACAGTGTTAGTTTTTGTGAACCTTCTACGCTGAATCTTGCTGCTTCATCACCCATGAGTAATTTAAGTGGCTTAGGAAGAGCTACTTTTGGAAGTTTAATGCGGAATTCCTTGAAAATACCTGAACCGGAATCCCTGTCTTTCATTCTGAGAAGAGTCATAATTTTTGTATTTAAAATTTCTTTGTATTCTTTTGAAAAAACAAAATCATAATATTCAGTGTATGTCATTACAACCGGGTCGGATATTGGAATGTCTTTAACAAAAAGCTGTAATGTTACTGTTTTACTCTTTTTATCGTGAAGGGTTCTTATTTCCGGTTTGTCATTAGGTTTGATAATATCATACTGCGAGAGAAAAAACAGAGTATCGGGCTGTTCAATCTTATATTTTTTTACCTGCTCGGGGGACTGCAGTAATGTTATATTATTGTTTCTTTCCAGAAAAGATTTTCCGGAAAGAAAACTGAAAGCTGTTAATATGAGTATAAATAATATTATGTATTTCTTCATGAAAGCATTTTATCGCAGATCATAGCAAGACCATCAAGCGTAAGGGTCTTATCAATAACATCTATTTGACTGGATTGTCCTGCAATCAGAGTAGAAATTCCTCCGGTTGCAATAGTTATCACATCCTGCATTTGTTTATGTTCTTCTTTTATTTTTTTTATAAAGCTGTCTACCATATAGGCATTCCCGGAAACTATTCCCGATAGTAGTGCTTCCTCTGTATTTGTACCTAGTAATACTTTAGGTTGTTTAAGCTGAATATTTGATAATAGCGAAGCTGTCGAAAACAGGTTTTCAGCAGAACTAACTACACCGGGGGCAATAATTGTGCCATAAAATTTACCATCTTCTCCCGTTAATTGAATAGTCGTT
The DNA here is from genome assembly GCA_942492065.1 of Cloacimonadales bacterium (SeqCode). GTDB lineage: Bacteria > Cloacimonadota > Cloacimonadia > Cloacimonadales > JAIOQZ01. Next base: position 1,046,143 of record CALODV010000013.1, read on the forward strand.
GCTGTACCCAAATCACATACGATAGTATTTTTCCCATATTTTTTCCAGGCAGCATAAGCGTTCACTATCAGGTCTGGTCCTACAACACTTGGGTCGACCGTAAGTTCTATACCAAGATCAGTAAAACCACTAACAAATACAGTTTTAATGGATATGTATTTCTCAATGAGATGGTTGAACACTCTTGAAAGTTTTGGTACAACAGATGATACTGCACATCTTTTGATATCTTTTATGTTGATTTCCCTGGATTTGAATAGCTCATTCAGGAAAACATAATATTCATCTTCTGTTTTATTCTTATTGGAATTCAGCCTCCAGGAAAAGCTCAAACTTCCCTGTTCATAAAGTCCTAACACTATGTGAGTATTTCCAATATCAATCATCAAATCAAAATTTTTCATAAAAGCAGACTCTTTATTTCAATTTTATAAGTCAAGTAAAGATTAAGATAAATATTTGCCCACCTGAAATTTCTGAAGCAAAAAAATCAAGAATGCAAGGCTCAATCTTCTACAGGTGTACTTCGCGGACTTATGATAAAATAACGAAAACTAAAATTATTGTTACAATGCCTATTGTATGAAGATATCCCCAAAGCCATAATACACTTCTCCTGAACTGAGGCATTTTACATAATATAAACACCTGTATAATCCGGGGTCCTGTGGCAGGATATTCCAGATATACTCATTGTTACCTCGCTCAAAAACCATGTCCTGCACCGGAACTTCAAAATAGCTTTTATCCTGATTGAAGAACATAAATGTCACTTCTGACTCTTCTTCAAGTACGAAAGGTATCTTCGTACTGCTTCCGGCAGGATTCGGATAGCATTTGTTAAATGTAAGTTTAAACTCATCAGGATCATAAAATGTGAATTTATACCCCTCAATTGGATATGTATATTTTGTGTTATCTGTGTTTACAATCTCTATCCAGTAATAGTAGTCTGTATTATAACTTAAATTAAAACTGTCAGAATAAGCATATTCCATAATTGTATTGTTGGGAATTATGCCTGAATAATTCAGGAGAAAAGCATTGTTGTTTGTGTAATCACTGCTGGAATATCCTCTGAGGATATTGAATCCCAGATTGTCATATACATCCTCTGCTTCCCAGTTAATTGTAATCTTTTCTGATGTGCCGGAAAGTACCACATTCTTAACTGATGCATATCTTGATGACATTTCAGAAGGTATATCGGTTAAAGCTATCAATTTCCAGTCATTATGATCGATAGTGCCTGTCAGGTTACCGTTTACATCCGATTCTGTATAGTCACTGATATCGTTAAATGAGGTTGATGGTATATTGAAGGGAATCTTAATAATATTATATATCTCAGAGGAAATACCTTTATTATCTGAATCAGTGACAATAACTGATAGTTCGTAAATATCACCATAAGTCATTGTTGTTGTATCAAAATTAATGGAATAGGGTGGTTCATCCTGAATAGTCATTACTGAGCCATTAAGCAGCCATGAAACAACAGTAATATCTTTGCTGATAGAAATATCTGCATTGAACTGCACTGAATCTTCCCATAAATATCCACCATTGGGGACACTTACAGAGATTTTGTCTGAAGGACCTGAAGATGATTTACATCCTATAAATAATGCTGTTATCAGATAAGCAATCAATATTCTGTTCTTCATATTTGCTCCGTTTAATCAAATATATCTATCTGATCATGCAAAGGATGTATACCAAAGTGTTTATTTGTCTTAATAGTAGTTTTCCTTCCCTGCATTGTTCTTTCAAGAAAGCCCTGTTGTATCAGATAAGGCTCGTAAATCTCTTCTATAGTGCCGGAGTCTTCACCAACAGCAACAGCTAATGTTTTAAGACCAACCGGACCACCTTTATAGTTCTCTATGATGGTTAAAAGAATTCGTTTATCCATTTCATCAAGACCTTCATGGTCTACATTCAGCATCTGAAGGGCCTTGCCGGCAATTTCAGCAGTTATTACTCCGTCACCTTTAATCTGGGCATAATCTCTTACTCTTCGTAAAAGTCTGTTAGCAACACGCGGAGTCCCTCTACTTCTTCTGGCTATTTCAATAACACCTTCTTTTTCAATAGGCACACCAAGCAGTCCTGCAGATCTTTTAATTATTCTGCTGATATCCTTAGCATTATAATAATCCAGCCTGAGTGCAAGTCCGAATCTGGCTCGTAAAGGTGATGTGAGTAGTCCCGCTCGGGTAGTTGCACCTATAAGTGTGAAAGGCTCGAGTCCAATCTTAAGAGCTCTGGCACTTGGACCGCTGTCAATGATTATTTCCATTTCGAAATCTTCTATGGCCGGATACATGTATTCTTCCACAATATGATTAAGTCTGTGTATCTCATCAATAAAGAGTACATTATGCCGCTGAAGATTGGTCAGAACGCCTGCTAGATCAGAAGGCTTTTCTATAACAGGACCGCTGCTGACTTTAATTTCTGCACCAAGCTCTCTGGCTATGATATTCGACAAAGTTGTTTTACCCAGCCCCGGAGGTCCATACAGCAGCACATGATCCAGTGGTTCATTCCTGAGTTTGGCTGCCTGAATAGATATATCAAGTATCTCTTTTATTTTGTCCTGACCGATGAAATCAGATAATGATTCCGGTCTTAATGCTCTATCGAAGTCTTTTTCACCGGGAATAACGTCCGGTGTATTTATTCTTTCTAACATGTTTATACCTTAGTGATAGTATTGCATAATTCAGTGAGAATGTTAAGATCAGAAATTGATCCTATGCAAACTTTTTAGTTTTTTCCTTAATATGTTACTGTATTTTTTTTATCAATCTTTTTCTTTAAAAAACATGATAATACTTATTTGGGTAGGGAATCAGCACAACAATTAATCAGAATACAAACTTCTCTTATATATAAATTATATTAGATGCATATCAATTTGATAATAAGCGGAGATTTAAAAATGATATAGAAATATCTTAAATTACTGCGGTACAGGAGTAAGAGTGATTTGGCATTATTCATGCATATTATAAAAGAAATGATTGAAATAATTGGAGGAAAAAATGAAGAAGTTATGTCTGGCAATAATAGTTTATGCTTTGTTAACTTATTTGAATTCTGAAAATACTGCAGACAAAATCGGGAGATCTGCTGAACGCATGGCAAGAAAGGCTGAAATCGTTGCTGAAAAAGCTGAAGAAGTTGCGAGAGAGATTGAGATACAGGTATCAGCCGAAGAAATTCAGCAAAAACCTGAAAACACCAGAATGGAAACACCATTTATGGGTGTATACTTTGAAGATCTTACTTTCGAAGGTGCAAGAAAACGTAATTACAAGTATATGTATGGTGTACTGATTAGCAGAGTAACTTCCGGTACTCCTGCAAAATTATACAGATTGATTGATGGAGATATTCTGATGGAGATCGGAGAGAATAAAATCTATGGATCTGACCATGCAACCAGAGTTATTTCTTCATATTACGTCGGGGATAAAGTTAATCTTAAAATTTTCCGTGATGGTGAAGTAAAGATAGTTGAATTTGTTTTCGGATCAAGATTTAAGAAATCAGAGAAGACGGAATTTTCAGCTGAAAACAGGAAAAAAAGAAAGCACAGTGTAGGTCATGGAGGCGGTGGCTGGACACCTGCATTTCTCGATTTTGAAGCTTTTGACGATATTAATGAATTAAGATCAAATCTTGGTTTCAGTAAGCTGCCTGAAGGTGGGCTGGTTCTTCCTGTTGGGATTGCAGGTCACGGAAATGTAGGCAAAGGCTGGTTCCTGGGTGGAATGGGTGCATTCTACTGGCAGGAAAGTAAAGAAAAAGCTGATGATACTATACGTAGGATGCATTTTTCAATGGGATATGGTGGTGTGACAATCGATAAGAAGGTAGCGTTCACAAGAAGATTAATTGGTTCCGCAGGTGTTTTAATCGGTGGTGGCGGCTACACAATTGAGCTAAATCAGACTGACGGTTATTATAACTGGAAAAACATGAATCAGGATTTGGCATCAAGTGACAATAATTATGTAAAATTAACCAAGAGCTACATGGTGGTACAACCTAAAGTAGCTGTAATGTATAGAGTTTTAGACTGGTTAAGCATCAAAGCTGAGGCCGGTTACATGTATGGGTATTCTTTCAGTGATGGCTGGAAAGCTAATGTTGTGGATGATTCTTTTGAAGTCGAAGAATCTCCTGATACTAAATTTGAAGGGTACACAATAATGATAGGTCCATGGTTTGGATTCTAAACAACCTCCCCAATAGAGGCTGCTGGCAATTTCAGCAGCCTTTTTTTTTGTTCATGTGAATCTTCTGATGTCTTGTGTCTCTATAATATGTGGCTGACGTACATGGAACAGATATGTTAAAGACTATCTCAGCTATAGTTTAACAAATATTTTAACAGAATGATGTGGCGGAGAATCATTTTTTTGAGTTAATTAGTCTTGTTTTGGTTGACAAATAATACAAAGCGGTAGCAATATAAAACGAAAAATCAATATGTTTAAAAAAGTACTTTCAGGAATTATTACGTTTACTTCTCTTATGTTTTCTTCTTATGAGGGAAATATGGCAGAGTTTTCCGGGTTGCTCTACAGGTATGATACAAATAGTATAGTACTGAGTTCTAAACTTGTAAACAGTTTCGAGAACGATTTTGAGGATTTCTTCTATTCCGGATCTAAAATTATAATATGGTTTAAACTTAAATATACCAGGATAGGTGATTTGCCGGTAGAAGCCAGCTTCAGACACATCGTAATATATGATGTGCTCAGGTCAGAATTTGAATATCATAACGAAGATACCGGTACTAAGGGATATACAGAATCATGGGATGAGTTGATCGGTATTATATCCAATTTTGAATATTCTATAGAAATGAGAGATATTGAGACAGGTAATTATATTGTGGAGGTGACAGCAGAGCTGGAACCGGTTTTCTATGAGGAAGTAAAGGAAGAAATTGATTTGATGCTGCTTTGGGGACATAGAAGTCCGGAGCTAAGGGAGAAATTGAAAATTGAAGATAATAGATATTAAGTTCAGCCTGCGAACAGTAGTTACAGTATTTTTTATTATTCTTTTCGTATCAGTTCTGCTTACTGTTAACGCATATTTCAGCAGTTCACAGAAAAGAATAGATAAGCTGCTTGAGGAATCACGGCCACAATACAAGCTGCCTAAAATGACTTTTGAGACAAGCGAAGACAGTCTTCATATGAATAAGTATATAAAGGCCAATAATCAGATTGTTGGTGCAGTAAAGAACTTCCAATTTAAAACACGATTTTATTCTTCTCTTATCCTATTCTCAATAATGGTCTTCTCAATAATTATTTTTTCCATATTCTTCTACTATGTAACTAAGCCGCTGAATGAGCTGCATGAGGCTACCAAGAAGATTGAAAAGGGGGATTATTCCGTTTATCTGCCTGATTCCGGTATCTATGAGATGAAAAAACTCAAGCAGTCTTTCAATGGAATGTCACGCGAACTGGAGAAAACCCAGAGGAAGCTGGTTCAGGCAGAAAAAGAAATGATCTGGAAAGAAATGTCCAGAATTCTGGCTCATGAAATAAAGAATCCTTTAACGCCTATTCAACTTTCTACTCAGAGGTTGGAAAAGTTTTTTCATTCAGATAAAGATAAATTCGATTCAATTTTTCAGGAATCAATTGAGATAATTAACTCAGAGATAATGAATCTCAGGAATCTTGTTCAGACATTCTCCAGCTTTGCAAAGATTTCCGAAGCAACCAAAGCAATATTTAATCCTACAGAAGTTATCACCGATATAATTAAACCTTATAAAAATTCATATAATATAAAACTGGAACTCCCTGAAAATCACAGGATAGAGTTTGATCGTCTTCATTTTTATCAGATTATTACCAATATTGTCCAGAATGCGATTGATGTCTCCGGGGAGAATGACACTATTACCGTATCCATGGAGCAGAGCAGAAGTTATCTGATAATAAGAATAAAGGATGAAGGTCCCGGTATTGCTGAGTCAGACATGAAAAACATATTCGAGCCTTATTTTACCAGGAAAAAGAAGGGTACGGGGCTGGGATTAGCCCTTGTTAAAAGACTGGTGGATGTGAATCATGCCATTATCAGAGTGAAGAGCGAAATAAATAAAGGGTCAATATTTGAGATTATTGTTGAAGATTTCAGAGCATAGGAGTTACAATTGAAAGTACTGATTATTGATGATGAAAAAAATATCAGAATTACTCTTAAAAGCATAATAGAAGATGAAGGATTGGAATGTGAAACAGCTGAGAACGGATATGACGGTCTCAAACTGCTGGAAGAAGATTTTTATGAAATAGTATTTCTTGATGTCAAAATGGATGGACTGGATGGAATTGAAGTCCTGAAAAAAATAAGTGCAGATCATAAATACGTTCAGGTTATAATGATATCGGGGCATAGCTCAATAAGCGATGCAGTAAAAGCCTTGAGGGCAGGTGCATTTGATTTTCTAGAAAAGCCTTTAAGCTATCCTAAAATTAAGTCAACTCTAGAACTTGCTCTTAAATTCATCAATATTAACCGTAGATATAATGAATTGTTAAATAATAGTGGAAAACAGCTTCTAATCGGTTCCGGTGTAGTGATGTCAAAACTAAAAACCCTTATTGCAAAAGTTGCCAGAACGAACTCAAAAGTACTGATCAGGGGTGAAAGCGGGACAGGCAAAGAACTGATTGCTCACGCAATTCACAGCGCTTCCCCCAGAGCAGAAAGCCCGTTCATTAAATTTAATTCTGCAGCAATTCCCAATGAACTTGTTGAATCTGAATTGTTCGGATATGAAAGAGGTGCTTTTACCGGTGCAGTGAAAAGCAAAAAGGGTAAAATAGAGGAGGCTAACGGCGGAACACTGTTTCTGGATGAAATAGGGGATATGACTCTTACAGCACAATCTAAAATTCTTCGTGTGATTCAGGAAGGGGAATTCGAGCGAGTAGGTTCGAACAATATCCGGAGAGTAGACGCCAGGATAATTGCAGCTACCCACAAAGATTTAGAAGATTTGGTTAATCGGGGACTTTTCAGGCAGGACTTGTATTACAGACTGAATGTTGTCCCTGTAGTGAGTCCTCCTCTAAGAGACAGAAGAGAGGATATTCCCGAACTGATTGACCATTTTTCTGCCATGATGTCTTCTGAACTCGGAGTGAAGCTCAAAACATTTTCCGGAGATGCTGTTGAATATCTCGTTTCTAAGCAGTATCCTGGGAATGTCAGGGAATTGAGAAATCTGATTGAGCGTTTGTATATTCTGTGTGATTCGCAAAAAATCGATATGAAAAGCATTCCTGAATATTCAGGTCCTAAAGCTGCTGACTGCGATGAATTCTGGGAAGAAACTCAGTCCTGGCAATCAAAGAAAAAAGAATTTGAACTAAAGTATTTGACAACACAATTAAAGAAACATAATTGCAATATTTCTTCTACCGCAAAGGCTTTGTCTTTGCATCAGAGTAATTTATCACGTAAACTAAAAGAACTTGAAATAAAATTATAATCTGGAGGATACATGAGATTTAGATGGTTTACTTTTGGATGTGTAACATCTATTATTATAGTTGCATTGATGATTATTGCATCAATCGCAGGATTAGCAAAACTTGGGTCTTCATTTGAGCAGAAAGGTATAGAAAAACCTGTTCATCTGAACTCATTTCTACATCTCTCATTAAATGGGGCGATTGGAGAATACAACGAAATGAAGAACTCTTTGCTGTTGGATGATATGCCTGCATCAATGTTTGATATACTTAATGCAATAGAAAAAGCTTCTTATGATCCTAAAATTGAAGGTATTTTTATGGAGCCGGGTGCAGTAATGGGAATCTCTTCAATTCAGGTTATTGGGGAAAAACTTAAGGAATTCAAAGCATCAGGAAAACCTGTTTATGCTTATATAGACGTAACAAGTGATGCCGGTTATTTTGCATCTACATATGCAGATAAAATCTTTATGACACCTTCCAAGTCTGCAGAATTCCTGCTTACAGGTGTCGGATCAACCATGACTTTCTATAAAGAAACGCTGGATAAATTCGGTATTGAGATGAAAGTTATTCATGCCGGAAAATATAAGGGTTATGGTGAAACTTATTCAAGGACAGGGTTATCATCCTTTACAAAACAAAACCTCAGTGAAATTATTAATGATCTTTATGAAGCCAAGCTGAGAATTATTTCGGATAACAGACCTGATTTAACTTATGATGCTATCAAAGACCTTTATGAAAACAGAAAAGATATTTTTATTAATTCCGAAATGGCTCTGGAACTGAACCTAGTTGATGAGCTTCATTATAAACAGGATGTTATGGAGACTCTGGGGCTGAAAAAAGAAAATCTGGTGAGCATGTCTTCCTATATTGCTAACTACGTTTCTGATACACCGGGAGCAGGTAAGATTGCTGTCGTATATGCCGAAGGTGGAATTCAGGCATCAGTATCCGGATTTAATGCAAAAGCTATCACATCTGAAAAAATGGTTAAGATTTTAACTAAACTCCGTAAAGATGCTTCAGTAAAAGCTGTTGTTATCAGGGTAAACAGTCCCGGAGGATCAGCACTTGAATCTGATATCATTGCTCATGCTGTAAAACAACTTAAGACAGCTAAACCTGTTGTTGTATCCATGGGGAGTGTTGCAGCGTCCGGAGGTTATTATATTTCTGCCCTGGCAGATTATATTTATGCAGAACCTCTGACAATTACCGGTTCTATTGGTGTTGTTATGATGCTTCCTAATGCTACAGGGCTCGGAAAGAAGCTTGGAATACATACAGACAGTGTAGCTCGTGGAAAGTATGCAGATTTATTGAATTTATGGGAGCCAATGCCGGAATCAACACAAAGATCATTACAGAGAAATGCTGAGAATATCTACTCAGAGTTTAAGGATGTTGTCATGACTGGAAGAAAAATTGCTTCTGAGAAGATTATGGATATTGCTGAAGGAAGAGTCTGGAGCAGTACAAAAGCTTTGGAAAATGGTTTGATAGACGAGGTAGGTTCTATAGATGATGCAGTAAAAAAAGCAGCTGAACTTGCTAATATGACTACTTATGGAACTGCAAATTATCCGAAACAAAAGTCTCTGTTTGAAGTTATATATGAAGATAAGTTCAATTTTGGTGCAGTATTGTCTGCATTCGCAAAGCCAGAAAGCAGAATACTAAATGATTTTGATAAAGAGCTGCAGAAAGTAGAGAATTTCCGAAGAGAAAACATTCAGTTTCTCTGTCCTGTAACAATAGATCAGTAAAAGTTTCGAATATAGAATTTCATTGACATGAAAATCGACAAAACAGAATTTGAAAAAATGTAATATTTTCAAAGGAGATATAATGAATATTAAAAGAACCATGCTAATTGTGATTGGATTAATTTTCTCTGCAGCATTGTTTTCTGCATCGGTTTCTGCAAATATAAGATCAGGAAACATGTATTACGGTCAATATAGTCGAAATCAGGATGATAAAGAATTGTTTAAAAGGGCAGTTGAATGCTACACTGATGCTCTTGAGAAAGAACCGGATCTTCCAGAAGTATTAATCAGATTAGCTGAACTTAAAACAAAGAAACTTAGGTTCGATTATCCAAGTAAAGATGAAATGTCTGCAGATTTCTATAACAGGTTACTCGAAATCAGACCAATGCATAAAAAAGCACTTGATATGCTGAATGCACTTCCTGAAGATGAGAAAGAACGTAAAAAAGCACTGAAAGCTATGCGTCTTAAAGAAAAGAAAGTTCAGGACATTCAAGCTGAAAAAGGTGTAACTCGTAAAGTATCTATTATTGAAAATTATAAATTCAGTTCTCAAAGTTTCATTAATTATTGCGATGGAACATTATTGAAGATATCAAGATCTCTAAGTAAAGATGGTAAGACTGATGAAGCAAATACAGTATTGAACAAGCTTCTGGAAGTTAATCCAGAATATGCTCCTGCTGTATTGTACAGTGCATTCATGAAAGCTGATGCAGGTGATAACGCTGGTGCTATTGAAATATACAATAGATACCTGACGCTAAAACCGGATGATGTTTCCGCAATAGTATACCTGGCACAGGCATATACTAATCTTCTTGAAGAAGATCCCGCTGAGAAAGAAGGGTATGTAAAATTTAACGGTAAATATATCAAAAAAGAGAACCTTGAAAAAGCTATTGAAACTTACAAGAAAGTTCTTACATTCGGGAATGATGCCGGTGTAGAATATGAAATTGGTAGATTCTATCTTGCTTTGGATGATGCTGACAATGCTATAAAATACTATAAAACCTCAATTGAAACAGACCCTGTAAAAGGATTTGATCAAACATGTTTTACTCTCAGCTATATCTATCAGGTTAAAAAAAATGACACTGAGAACTCAATTCAGTATCTCAAAAAAGGTGTAGATTTCCAGATAGAAAACGATGGAAAAGACAAAGTGAAGATTCAGATTGGCAGAGTAAAAACTCTTGCATCCAATCTTTTTAAAGCTGAGAAATATGCCGAAGCAGAAAGCTATGCTGATATACTCTTTAGCAAAGCAGTAGATACTCCAAGTAAAAACCTTGCAAAAACAATAGGTAATCAAGCTGCATCAAAACTTAAGGATTCTGCTTTAGCAAAGAAGTGGAGCAGTAGATAGTTATTAATCATAACTGTGTACTTGACAGTAAATTAGTAATAAATTTCATGACATCGGTCAATTGTCAGATAGACTGATATGTGCGAAAGTGGCGGAATTGGCAGACGCGCTGGATTTAGGATCCAGTGGGATTTTCCTGTAGGGGTTCGAGTCCCCTCTTTCGCACCATTATTATTATATATGGAATGATAACAGGAGTTAAAAGTGAAAAAGGAATTTAAAGAAATTAGTCAATGTGTACGTGAAATGACACTCACTGTTCCGGCAGAGACTGCTGAGAAAGATTATGTAAAAGTGCTGAAAGATTTCAGAAAATATGCTGCAGTACCGGGATTCAGAAAAGGTAAAGCTCCGATGTCCATGGTTGAAAAACTTTATGGCGCCCATGCAAAAGAAGAATTCATTAAAGCAAAACTTCCGGAATATTATACAGAAGCTATTGATGACGACGAAATGGTTCCTATTTCTCAAGGTCAGCCACTTAAATGGGACTGGGAGAAAGGTAAAGACTTCACAGCTACATTCAGATTTGAAGTTAAACCGGAAATCAAAGTCGATAAATACAAAGAACTTGAAGTTCCATTCGAAAAACAGGAATTACCTGATGATGCAGTAGATGGAACAATCGAAGAAATGCGTAGAAAAATGGCTAATATCGAAGAAACAGATAAAGCTGTTGAATCCGGAAATATTGTTAATGTAGATATTCAGCTTCCGGGAGAAGATGGAGAATATAAAGATCCTTTCAGCAGAGAGCTTGCTGTAGGTGAAAATCAATTCAGTAAAGAATTCAATGAGAAAATAATCGGTCTTAAAAAAGGCGAAGATTTCACAGCTCATCTCTTTGAACCTAAAGAAGACGATGATTCTGAATTACTGAAAAAAGAAGCAAAAGTTACTGTGAATGCTGTAAAAGTTGAAGTTCTTCCTGAAATTGATGATGATCTTGCTAAAGATGCTGATTATGATTCTCTTGATGAAATGAAGGAAAAGATTGTTGAAGAGCTTCAGAAAAATCTTGATAAAGAAAACGAAAGAGCTTTGAAAGATGCTATCACAATGAAACTTATCAGCGAAAATCCATTCGACGTACCGCCTTCACTCGTGGAAAACTATGCTATGAATATGGCTAAACCGATGGCTCAGCAGTATAACATTCCAGTAGAGCAGCTCCTTGAAGGTTATAAGAAACTCGCTGAAATGGAAATCAAGAAGTACTATATCATCGATGAACTTAAGAAAGTGGAAACATTCGAGATTACCGAAGATGATAAAAAAGATATGATTGATGAACTTTCTGCTAATATGAATATGACTGCAGAAGAATACAGCGAAAAATATAAGAGCTTTGTAGGAACACCTGATTTCGAAGAAGCGATTAAAGAAAAGAAACTCTATAAACTTATAGAAGAATCATCAACTTTTGTTAAGCTTCCTGAAGCTCCGGCAGAAGTAGAAAAAACAGAAGAATAGTTGTTTTTAAGCAATACCTCAATATCTTTTTAAAAAGGAGATAAAGTATGCCTTATGTACCTATAGTTGTTGAACAAAGTGGACGCTCTGAAAGAGCTTATGATATATATTCCAGACTGTTGAAAGACAGAATCGTCTTCCTCGGGTCACCAATTGATGATAATGTAGCTAATGTAATTATTGCTCAGCTGCTTCATCTTGAAGGTGAAAACCCTGAAAAAGATATTTACATGTATATTAACAGTCCCGGTGGATCTGTTACTGCCGGTCTTGCCATATACGATACTATGCAGTTTATTAAGCCTGCAGTAAGTACAATCTGTATTGGTCAGGCTGCCAGTATGGGAGCTTTCCTGCTCACTGCCGGTGAAGCCGGTAAAAGACATGCCCTGCCTAACAGCCGTGTTATGATTCATCAACCGCTTGGTGGAGTTCAGGGACAGGCTTCTGATATTGAGATTCACACTAAAGAAATACTTTATCTTAAAGATAAGCTTAACAAGATTCTGCATCATCATACTGGTCAGCCTATGGAGCGTATTATCAAAGATACTGACAGAAATTACTTTATGAATGCAAATGAAGCTAAAGAATACGGAATAATCGACGAAATTATAAATAAAAGAGCTTAGCAGGAGATATTGTGGAAAACAAATATAATTTACTGCATTGTGCATTCTGCGGACGTGCCGAAACTGAGGTGAAGCACATGATCAAGGGCGTTGCAGGTAATATCTGTGACGAATGTGTCCGCATGTGCCATACAATAATTGAAGCCGATCATAAAGAACAGGAACTCGATGATTTCTCTCTTCCTACACCTAGAGAAATTAAAGAATACCTAGATCAGTACGTTATTGGGCAGAAGAAAGCGAAGCAAGTTATATCGGTTGCAGTATATAACCATTACAAGAGAATATTCAAGCAAGTTCAGACTGATGATGTTGAAATCGAGAAAAGCAACATCCTCATGGTTGGACCAACAGGTTCAGGAAAAACTCTGATTGCTCAGACTCTTGCAAAATTCCTCAAAGTACCATTTGCTATTGCTGATGCGACGACTCTAACTGAAGCAGGTTATGTTGGCGAAGATGTTGAAAATATCCTCGTGCGACTCCTTCAATCTGCAAATTATGACGTTGAAAAAGCATCCACCGGTATTGTCTATGTGGATGAAATTGATAAAATTGCAAGAAAATCTGAAACTCCGTCTATAACAAGAGATGTTTCCGGTGAAGGTGTTCAGCAGGCATTGCTTAAGATTCTTGAAGGATCAAAAGTTAATGTTCCACCAAAAGGCGGACGTAAACACCCTCATCAGGATTTTATCGAAATTGATACCAGTAAAATCTTATTTATTGTTGGTGGTGCATTCTTCGGACTGGAAAAAATAATCCAGAAAAGAATGAACCAGAAAGTCGTAGGTTTCGATGCTGATATTCTCACAAAAGCAGAGCAATCATCTGACATTCTCATGAATGTGTCTTCAGACGATCTGCTCAAATTCGGATTGATACCTGAGCTTGTCGGAAGAATGCCGGTTGTTACTTCACTCAGAGAACTTGAGGAAGATCAGCTTGTTCAGATTCTGACAGAGCCCAAGAACGCCATCTACAAACAGTACAAAAAACTGTTTAAGATGGAAGATGTCGAATTGCAATTCTCAGCAGATGCCCTCAAAGAAGTGGCGCATATAGCAGTTACACGCAAAACCGGTGCTCGTGGTTTGAGATCTATCATGGAAAATGTTATGCTCGACATAATGTATGAAATTCCTGATCTCCAGGGCGTAAAAGAATGTATGATAACCAAAGAGGTTGTCGAAGGTGAAAGCGACCCTGTTTACGTTTTTGAGGAGAAAACCGAAGATCAGACTGCCTGATCGGTTAAATACTGAAAATTATAATTAAAGACTGTCGGTTTTGCCGACAGTCTTTTTTTGATACCTTCATGAAAAAAGTAATAGATTGATAAAATGGTGTTGAAAGCCAATTAATTGTTGTCAGATACTACTTTATGCTCATTTTATATATGTGCTATATGTATGTAATTATTTATTTTATTGTTCGTTATATTGATATAAACATAATATTGTTTTGGAGGTTATATGAAGATATCAGTTAACTGTGGCGGAATGGAAGTATCTGGAGAAATTAAAGAAAAATCTGAGGATCACATTGTTGTTGAAATAACAAAGCCTTATAACGGATTTAGTCTAGAATCTGGATTCAGCAGAACCATCAGTTCCATGATGCAGAAGCATAGAGGTAAGGTCAGTTACGATGGTGATTATGGGATGCAGGTAGCAAGAGACTTACTGAGTACACTGTATTGGGGAATAAAGGATGTTCACAACAAAGCAGATGAACTTAAAGCTGCCAGAAAAATATATGAACTTGAAGTTGAAAAATTCCATGATAAGCGCGAAGAGATTTATATTCGAAGAAGAAACTATAAGAAAGATTACAAGGAAGGAAGGATTACTCAAGTTGAGTATCAGAACTTTTTACGTCCGATAAATGAAGAATTAATGGTTTTGAACGAGTATGATCTTTACAAGCGAATTTTTAGTCCGATTATTGAAGTAGGAAGCTGTGGTCTGCCTGTATCAATGATATTCTCAATGATTGATGAACTTCAGTAATAATTGCTGTTAAACCTGCAAACTTAAAAATATAGATAAAAACAAACCTCCATTACATGCATTAATGGAGGTTTCAGGTCATAAATAAATTATATAAACTCGAGTTTACTAATCTCGTGATTTTCCATTTTCATGATCTCGGTTTTAACTTCCAGAGGCTTAATCAGGTTTTCCAGTATTTCGAGAACAGGATATTCGGTGTGGAAATGTCCGGCATCAATGATTGGCACCTTAGAATCCAGAATTGTATGGTATGTGAAATCAGCAGAAACAAGAACATCTGCTTTACCTTGAACTCGTGAAAGCAGGGATGACCCGGAACCTCCGCAGACAGCTATCTTTTTCACCATCTTATCAGGTGTTTTGCTGCCCGGCCAGAGCTTTACATTAGGGGCTTTCAGTTCAGTTTTGACAAACTCAGCAAAATCTCTTAAAGATATTTCTTCTTCCAGTTCTCCGAATAATCCGAGCCCATAATTAGGACTATCCTGCTTGAGCGGATATACATAGTAGGCAGGAGTCTCATAGATATGTGCTTTTATTACCTCTCTGAGTAACTTATTCAGTTTGAATGATTCTACCTGGAACTCCATCTGAAGCTCAGTAATAGTCTCTTTTTCACCTTTTTTGCCGACAATCGGATTGCTTTCTTCCATAGGAATAAACTGTCCCTGAACATAGCTGTAGCTCATGCAGTCCTTGTAATTGTCCATAACTCCTGCTCCGGCTTTAAAAGCAGCCTCTGCAACTTTATCTGCATTCTCAGAAGGAACATACACAACAAATCTGTATAGCTCTGTGTCCAGTGAGGTAGAAATAAATTCTTGATTTTTGAGTCCCAGTCTGCTGGCCAGAACAGTGTTTACACCACCTTTGACAACATCCAGATTAGTGTGAGAAGCAATTACAGAAATGTCATTTTTGATTAGAGTGAGAAATCTGGGGTCGCATATTTTCTTTACCGCTTTGAATATAAACGGATGGTGTGATACAATAAGGTCAAAGCCATTTTCCACTGCCTGTGCAATTGCATTTTCGGTTACATCAAGAGTCAGAAGGACTTTCTTAACCGGTTGTTCTCCGCTTCCCAATTGAAGTCCGACATTATCCCATTTATATGCAAGTGCAGGATTGGCAAAGCTGTGAATAAGGTTTAAAACATCCATTACTTTAATATCTTTCATATAAAAAATCCTTTTGTAATATACGTTAAGCTAAACGTTTTAACTTATAAAAACTTAATAATTATATGGACATAAAATATATATGTATATCAATGTGTAAATAAAATTTAAAGAGTTCTATTTGATAAATATACCCTATATGGAATATAAATAGTGTATATAAAAGTTTGAAAATAAGTGATATAAGTATGTGTTGGCTATGTTGATTTCTATCAGAATTAACTCATATTCAAACCACAAAAGTATGATTTTGAAAAACTATGAATAAAAAAATATGTGTTATTGTTTTATGCTGTTGTATACCAATAGTGTTAACATCGGAGATTTCCTCCGTATGGACATCTATGGTGAACTCTGATTTTCTGTTCTCTCTTGAGTACAATATGAAAAAATATGAGATGAAACGCGCATATGAGCGACATCTGAATAACAGCAATAATCTATATAGAAGAAAAATCATACCTGAGAGGAAAAATAAGCTTTTCCTGGATCATTATCTGGAAAATCTTTTACAGGGTTACCTGGATGCTAACACAATAAGAAAATACGTAAAAGAAGAATACACTTTCCTGAAAGTATACAATGCAGAACTGAAATTATCTCCGGATAAAAAGAAATTTTTCAGAATTTCGTTACCTCTGGAGTTTAATGATTCTAAAAAGAAGAGAAAATGAAGAAATTTAACCTGCAGTCCAAATATGAGCCTCGTGGAGATCAGCCGGAAGCAATTAAAGAGCTTGTTCAAGGATTAAATGATAATCAGAAATATCAGACTTTGCTCGGAGTAACAGGGTCAGGTAAAACTTTCACAATTGCGAATGTCATCAATAGAATAAACAGACCGACAATTGTTATATCGCACAATAAGACTCTGGCTGCACAGCTGTATGGAGAATTAAAGCTTTTGTTTCCGGATAATGCTGTGGAGTATTTTATCAGTTATTATGATTACTATCAGCCGGAAGCCTATATCCCCGGGAAAGACATTTATATTGAAAAAGATTCTGATATAAACAAAGAAATCGAAATGCTGCGCCTTAGGGCAACTATGTCTCTTATGGAAAGAAGGGATGTGATTATTGTTGCCAGTGTTTCTTGTATCTATGGACTTGGAACACCTGAAAACTATCGAAAAGCGCAGATAACGCTTAAGATAGGAGATATTATTGAGCGAGATCAGCTTTTGGAGAAACTTGTAGAGATTCAGTACGGCAGAAATGATGTTGCCTTCGAACGAGGTGCCTTCAGAGTCAATGGCGATATTGTTGATATATTTCCGGCTTATATGGAACACTCAATTCGAGTAGAGTTTTTTGGCGATGAAATCGAAAAGATTAAAAGGATAAATCCTATAGACAATCATGTGATAGAAGATGTAGAAGAATACTCAGTATATCCTGCCAATCACTTTCTTACTACTGAGGATGAGATGGAAAGAGCTCTCACTTCAATAAAAAATGAGTTGGATGATACAATCCTCAAATTTCAGCAGGAGAACAAATTGGTTGAGGCCCAGAGAATAGAGCAGAGAACTAAGTTTGATATAGAAATGCTTAGAGAAATCGGTGTTTGCTCAGGTATTGAAAATTATTCAAGACACCTTATAGGAAGTAAACCCGGAGCACCTCCATTCTGTCTGCTTGATTATTTTCCTGAAGATTATCTGATGGTAATTGATGAGTCCCATGTCACAATCCCACAGGTGAATGCTATGTATGGTGGAGATTACTCACGGAAGAAAAATCTTGTTGAGTTCGGATTCAGATTACCCTCTGCATTCGACAACAGACCTTTAAGGTTCAATGAGTTTGAAGATCATATCAATCAGGTGATATTTGTTTCAGCAACCCCAAGTGATTATGAAATGAATAAAACCGAAGGTGTATATGTAGAGCAGGTTATCAGACCAACCGGCCTGGTTGATCCTGAAATTATTATACGTCCCATAGCTACGCAGGTTGATGATCTTCTGGAAGAAATAAGAGTAAGAATTCCACGAAAAGAACGCGTTTTAGTGACAACCCTGACAAAGAGAATGTCGGAGGACCTGGCTAAGTATCTTGATAACGCCGGTATTAAAACACGTTATCTCCATAGCGAAATTGATTCCATAGAAAGGTCGAAAATAATCAGGGAGCTGCGTCTTGGTGAGTTTGATGTACTTGTGGGAATAAACCTCCTCAGAGAGGGATTAGACCTTCCTGAAGTTTCTTTGGTTGCAATTCTTGATGCTGATAAAGTTGGTTTTTTAAGATCAGCAAGATCATTGATTCAAACTGCTGGTCGGGCTGCTAGAAATGCTGAGGGAAAAGTTATTTTTTATGCAGATAAAATAACTGATGCAATAGCACAAACTGTTGAGGAAACAAACAGAAGAAGGGAAAAACAGATAATTTACAATACAAAACATGGAATAACACCGCAGACTATTAAGAAATCAGTTGAAGATATAATGAAATCCACATCCGTTGCAGAAGGATATGCAGAGTATTCAGCAAAGAAGCCGGAGCAGGCGAAGAAGGAAGATTTCAGAGAATATCTTGATCTGAAAAACAAAGAAAAAATTATAGCAGTACTTACAAAAGAGATGAAAGCAGCGGCTAAAAACCTTGATTTTGAGAAAGCTGCAGAGTTGAGAGATAGAATAATGGAGCTGAAAGATATATGAGTTCAGGAGTAAAAATTAAAGCGCTTTTAATAATTATCATCAGTGTTTTGTGGTGTTTAATTAATGCCGAGGATCCGTTTGATAATTTCACTTTTCAGGATTTTCGAACAAAGATTGACAGTCTTATGGATACTACTGTCAGCTACCAACCCGGTACAGCAGTAACTTATTCTTTCAAGATGTTAGAAAAAGCTCGTAATGAGAGAAACAGGAAGGAAGAAATAAATTCATACGTGTATATAGCCAGAGCGTATCAGCATGTAGGCGAATTCAGGATAGCAATTGAATATGCTATAATGGCATTGGAGGATATTGAAGATGAAATCGGCAATTATGATTACAGCTTCCTCAAAAATGTAGGAAATTTATACATAACCCTAAGTAATATACCACGAGCTCTGGAGTATTACACTCTGGCATTACAAAAATTGTCTGAAGACGATTATCTTGAGCACGCCGAAATATACAGAATTCTTGGTAGATTATACAAACAAAATGAAGAGTATGATAAATCAATAAATCACTTTAATAAAGCACTCCATAATTATGATTTAGCTAAAGCAGAGAATGAAAAAGCTGTTGTTATGATTGAATTCAGTACGGTCTATATGGATATGGAGCAATATGAAACAGTTAATACTTTGAATTTCAAAGCCCTGAACACTCTTGAGTCAGATCCTCCTTCGTATAAAAAAAGCAGAGCTTTTAATAATCTTGGCTGGTCATACTACAAACTTGGAGACTTCGATTCAGCACTAAAATACAATTTGAAGGCTTTGGAAGTCAGGCAAATTTTGAGTTTAAAAAGCGGGATTGCAAGTTCACTTAGAAACCTGGGAGTTCTATATTATAACTGGGAAAAATACAAGCTTGCTGAAAAATACCTACATGAGGCTGAAGAAATTGTTAAGACTGCAGTTGTTATTGGGGACAAGAAACTCTTGAGCAGAACTTACAATAATCTGTATGCTTTATATAAAAAAACAGACAGACCTGATATAGCACTGGCTTATCTGGAAAAGCATCTTGATCAGGAAAATATTATTAACTCTATACGTGATAATGATGAAATCCTTCAGATGCAGCTGGTAAATGAAGTGAACATGCTGAAGAATAAGAATGAAATTCATAAACTGCAAATTAGAAAGAACATTCTTATTATTGTAGTACTTGTGTTGTTTGCGACAATTGTATCTCTTTTGATTATTATCTATTACACAAAGTATCTCAGAAAGCTTAAGCTCAGTGAAGAGCTGCAGAAATCGGTGGAAAATATCAGTGAGCAGTCAGAGCATAATAAAGAACAGCTGGAAAAGGAAATACAGTCCAAGTTTAAAGTGCAAACTGCTTTAACTGAAAATGAAACAAGATTTACTACTTTGATTGAGAGTATTCATGATGGTGTACTGCTTGTAAAGGACAAAAGAATTGTAATGTGTAACCAGACTTTCTCAAATATCCTTTCTAAGGATCATATAGAAATTGCTGGTACTGCACTGCGTGAAACTCTGGACTTCGTATCCTCTGATGAAATTGATGATATTATTGAAAACAGCCTTAACTCTCATTATGAAACAGATATAAAAGTACCATCAGGAAAAGTTATAACTTTGGAGATTACATCAACTCTTCTGGAGGAAAATGATATAAGCCTTTATCTGGTTGTTGTCAGGGATATAACTGAAAAGAAGAGGATTCAGAGCGATAGAAACAGAATAAGCAATCTGGAGTCACTGGGTGCTTTAGCTGGTGGAATTGCTCATGATTTCAATAATTTGCTGTCTATAATAATGGGAAATATCTCATTTGCAAAAATGATTCAGGATGAAGATCAGATAAACAATCTTCTCAAAAATTCCGAAGATGCAGTTCGAAGAGCTTCTAATCTTGCCAATAGGCTACTTACTTTCTCTAAGGGAGGAACTCCCAAGAAAAAGAAAGTTATGCTGCATAAGCTTCTCACTGATACGTGTTCACTTATTTTGGGAGAATCTTCTGTAAAATGTAATATTAACTATGATCCTGACGTTTTTGATTTGTATGCTGATGAAGAACAGATTTCCCAAGTGTTCCAGAATCTTCTGGTCAATGCAAAAGAAGCAGTAGACATAAATGGAGAAGTTGATATCCTTGTTGAAAACGAACCGGGATATGATACGGGAGCAGGGATAAAAGATTGTCTTAAAATTACAATTAAAGACAATGGTAAAGGAATTAGTAAGAGCATATTACCTAAAGTTTTCGATCCCTATTTCACTACAAAAGAAGTATCAAGTGAAAAGGGGACTGGACTTGGGCTATCCATCGTGCATTCTGTTATAAACAAACACGGTGGTATAATTGATATAAAATCAGAGGAAAGTAAAGGAACAAAAGTATCTGTTCACATACCAACAGGTAAATAATTAAAAGACATGGAGAAATTATGGAAAACATATATCAATATATCGTAAAGGAAATAAAAACACTTTGTAAAACCCCAAGCCCTTCAGGTTATACTCACAAGATTTCCGAATATCTATTAAAAACCATGCAGGATATGGGATTTAAATCAGAACTTACCAATAAAGGATCGGTACTCTGTGAACTGGGTGGAACAGGAGATCCAATTGTTCTCGCAGCGCATATTGATACACTGGGTGCAATGGTCAGGTCAATTAAGTCTGATGGAAGATTGGCTTATACAAAGATAGGTTCTTTTACTGGAAATTCTGTTGAACTGGAAAATTGTACAATTCATACAAGATCCGGAAAAGAATATTCAGGTACATTTCAGCTGACAACCCCGGCTGTTCATGTTTATCCCGGAACAGATCAGACAAAGAGAACTGATAAGAATGTTGAAGTGATAATAGATGAGGTTGTACATAATGCAGAAGATGTGAAGAAGCTCGGAATAAGAAACGGAGACTTTATCTCATTCGATCCCAGAACTATAGTAACTGAAAGCGGTTTCGTGAAATCCCGTCATCTTGATGATAAGGCAAGCAGTGGAATATTGATGGGACTTGCCAGATATATCAAAGAAAATGGCATCGATCTGAAGAGGAAAGTATACCTTTACTTCAGTGCATATGAAGAGGTTGGACATGGAGCTGCGGCAGGATTACCTGCTGATATTAACTCTATGATAGCTGTTGATATGGGGGCAATTGGAGATGATCTGGATACTGATGAATACTGTGTGTCCATTTGTACTAAAGACTCCTCAGGACCTTACGATTACAGCCTCACAACAGAGCTGATCAATCTGGCTGAAGATAACAAACTTAAGTATGCAACAGATATCTATCCGTTTTACGGATCAGATGCCAGTGCGGCTCTTCGTGCCGGTTATAACGTAAAGCATGCATTAGTAGGACCCGGAATCTTTGCTTCGCATGGATATGAGAGAACACATACAGATGCTATAAAAAATACATTCCTTTTGCTGAAACACTATTTACAAATTTAGGATATTACTATGAAAAAAGCAGTAATAATTACTCTGAGTGTTTTTACAGCTCTTCTGCTTGCCGGAAATCTGTACTGGTTTCAAAAACTTAATAAATTGACAATTAAGGAGACTCCGGGAGAGACTCCTGTTGAGACAAGGCTGGAACTTAATGAGATTCTTAATGCATGCAGATCAAACACTATTACTGATGCTGTGAAAAAGATCAAACCTTCTGTTGTAAGTGTAAACGTTATAACAACAACAATAGGCAGCCGATATGTCAGACCCTTTGATCATCCGTTTTTTGGCTTTCTGGAACCTTACAGAAAAGAAGATGAGTCTATAGGTTCAGGTGTTATTATTGATGAAGAAGGGCATATTATTACTAACTCACATGTTGTGGAAGAAGCTACATCGATAAAAGTACGCCTTAACGATGGAAGAGAATACAGTGCAGAATTGATTGGGGTAGATACTATCAATGATATAGCGATAATAAAAATTAATGGTAAAAAACTACCTGTTGCAACTTTGGGTTCATCGGATGATCTGATTATAGGGGAATGGGCGATTGCTGTTGGTAACCCCTATGCTTTAGTGATCAAGGCGAGTAAACCCAGTGTATCTGTTGGAGTAATATCAGCTTTGGAAAGGAATTTCGTCCAGAATTCGGATGGGAAAATATATAAGAAGATGATTCAGACAGATGCTGCTATTAATCCGGGCAACAGTGGTGGTCCGCTTGTAAATATACTTGGGGAAGTAATAGGTATCAACACGTTTATTTTCTCAGAGTCTGGTGGAAGCATAGGTATTGGATTTGCATTGCCTATTGATAGAGTTAAGAAGATTGCATTTGAGCTCATAAACTACGGTGAAATAAGAAAACGCCGTTTTGGTTTTCTTGTACAGGATATAACGAAAGATATCATGCAGTATCTGGATTTAAAAACTATTGATGGTGTAATAGTATCTTCTGTTGAGAAAAATGGGCCGGCTGGTAAGTCGGGTCTTAAACCGGGGGATATTATCCTTAAAATAGACAATATGCCCGTTAAAAGTGCAAAGGATGCCAATCTGGCTGTTTCAGATGTTACAATTGGTGAACAGATAGAGCTTGAAGTACTCAGAGGTAAAAAAACACAAAAGCTGACGATTATAACTGAGGAATACAAATAAAAAGGATTTCCTCAAATTTTAAGGTCTGGTTTATCTATTTATTTTTGTAGCTGGAAATCATCCAGCTGATACCGAACTTGTCTGAGACTATTCCAAAGTATGCTCCCCAGAAGGTTCTTTCCATAGGGATAATTTTTTTACCCCCATCGGCTAGTAACTGGAATATTCTGTCTGCCTCTTTGTTAGAACTTGCAGTGATTGACAATGAAATTGCCGTACCGGGCTCAAACTTCTCATTATACCCTTTCATAGCATCTGATCCCATGAGTACTGTTTCTTTACTGATGGGAAGAGTAACATGCATTATCCTGTTCTTGTCTTCTTCCGATAAGTTGTGCTGTTGATTTTCAGGCATATCTGAAAATCTGCCAATATAAGTAAATTCTCCACCAAATACTTTTCTGTAGTAGTCGAATGCTTCTTCACAGTTTCCATTAAAAGTTAAGTATGGATTAATAACAGTCATAAGCATCTCCTTGAATCCTTGACTAGATTAACTTCAAATTAAGGTTTTAAAATCAATTTAGTCAAAATAAAAAAAGCTATATAAACACATTTTTTAGTTTATCAGTGAAAATTCTTAACAAAACACTTAACAAAATTATCCATTTAATTTTGCATAGATTCAAATATTTTCCAAAATTATGAGGATGAAAATGATAAAAAAAATATTAGTTCTGTGTACCGGAAATTCATGCAGAAGCCAGATGGCAGAAGGATTTTTAAACCAGTTTGACTGGATAGAAGCTTTCTCAGCAGGTACAAAGCCATCTTCGAGAGTGAATCCCGGAGCAATAGAAGTAATGAAGGAAGAAGGCATTGATCTTTCTGCTAACAAACCGGAACACGTGTCAGTATACCAGAAAGACAGCTTCGACTATGTAATAACTGTTTGTGGAGACGCAAAAGATACTTGTCCTGTATTCACCGGTAAAGTGAAAAGCAAAATACATATGGGGTATGAAGATCCTGACGGAAGAGATATCGAGTTTTTCAGAACCATCAGAGATAAGATTAAAAAAGACTTCAGAGAGTTTGCAATCAGAATTAAAGATTAAGTATTTCTGCTTGCATTCTACATATCTTCATCATCAAGATCAATATCCGGATAGAGTCTTTTCGCACAGTCCGGACAGATTCCATGTGTAAGATCGGCATCCGAATTATCTCTGATATAGCGTTCAACCTGACTCCAATATCCGTTGTCATCACGTATTTTTTTACAGACACTGCATATTGGGATAATCCCCTGTAATCTCTTAATTTTTGAGAAAGCATTATTCAGATCGATCTTGAATCTTTTGATCATCAGCATCAGAATTATACCTGAGATTATCAGTAAAATAATATAGATAGATATGAGCCAGACATAAAGTTTCATTAAATCGTTGTAGTGAGGTGTCAGATCATGCTCTATATACATTGTCCAGCCAAGATCTTCCAACTTGTTTTTGTTGATACTGACGCTATTCAGTCCGAACCTTTTAGTTTTTTTCAGAGTTTTACCTTCATTTTTATTGTTGTAGAGTTGATACCAGATGTGATCTTTAGCCGGGGTGTTAATGTATTCACTTGATGAAGAAAGAATACACATACCTGTCTGATTAACAAAATGAATTGCTTCACTATATTCTTTTTCATAACTCTGTAAAGCCTGCACAATATTATTCAAATCTACAGCGGTTCCGACAAATGCAAGTAGCTTTCCTGTTTCACTCTGAATAGCTACATCTGTATACAAAAATGGTTTATTAACATCACCATAATGATAACCTACATCTGAAAGGAATGTTATATTATTCTCCAGAAGATTAAAAAACCATTCTCCATCAGGGGTTTCTCTGGTAATCGTGATACTGGTGCTATCAGAAAAATAATATCCATGTGTTCGGATCGATGCGATAAACGCAGAGTATCCCCAGCTTTTTTTCATGTTACCAAGGTAATTGAATATGATATCCTTATCTTTTTCACCGTTTTTCAACCAGTCTTTCAAAAACACATTGTCACTCATTGTTCTAGAAATATGAACAGGGAGCTGTAGTTCATTTATGATATCATTCATACTCTCAAGTTTTTCCAGTTCAGTCTTGTTTCGGTATACAAAGTACTTTTCACCAGCGTAAAAAGCAATAAATGCACTGATAAAAACAACTGAAAACATTATCGCAAATATA
Organism: Cloacimonadales bacterium (SeqCode); assembly: GCA_942492065.1. Lineage (GTDB taxonomy): Bacteria > Cloacimonadota > Cloacimonadia > Cloacimonadales > JAIOQZ01. Next base: position 1,071,589 of record CALODV010000013.1, read on the forward strand.
GTGATCCAGTATTTTCTTAGATTCTTCAACTAACTCCTCCTGCTATAAAGAAACGGAAAAAACTCATAGCTTTGTTAAATATAACATAATTTGAAATCATAAAAAAACAATTATAGCCTCGAACTAAAGGAGGTAAACATGAAACCGGCTCAAATTCACTGAATGAATATTCCAATAACTGCAATACCTGTTAAAAAAAAAGACCCAGAGTATCAAAAATGATATCCTGAGTCTGTTGGTTTATAGATTCATAACGATTTATTTCTCAATTCTTTTTACTTCTTGCTTGTCAAGTTCAGGTTTTTGAATGACATCCAGAGACCTTACTTGTGTACCGGAATTATTAACAGCTACAACAGTATAGAATTTTTTATTGTCTCCGTTCAAAGGAGTACTCCAGACTACCAGATTGTTGTAAGTTGTGATTGAACCGGTACCTGTTACATTCTGAGTGATGTTGTCCATAGTATCACCTGCATAAACATAATAACCGTCAGAACCATTATCTACCCACAAGATGTTAACAGCATTGTTCTGAATAGCTATGCCAATAACCTGTGGGGAATCCGGAACTATGATAATCTGAGCCTGAACTGTGTTGGAAGGTCCTGATTCACCTTCCGTATGGACTGCCGTTACGTAGTATGTATATGTTCCTTCAGCAAGATTCGGATCAGTATAGGATGTACTGTTATCTACAAACTGGATGAGATTATTATCTCTGTATATATTATAACCGGAGAGACTTCTATCCTGCAGCAGGGGTATAGGCAGAGGATTGTCTCCGATTACTGAACTTGTAATGGTTCTTGGTGTCTCTGCAACGGGAGTATTCGACAATCTTGATGATACTCCATGTAATGTAGTATGCCCGATAATATTCCAGTTATAATCCAGAGTAGGGTATTCGGTATGGAGACTAATCCAGTTTCCTCCCCAATACACCATATCACCTTTATAATCTACAGCAGGACCGCTGTCCCTGCCTGCAGGATAATCTGCCGGAGTATTTACTCGGTAGCCTATCCATAGCTCTTGATTGTCTGAAATGATTACAGGAGAATTAAGGGTGAATCTGTTCCATGCATTATATGTTGATGGGTTAACCATTTGATTAACTATTAATGTTCCGGCATCAGGTGTACCTGAAACAGTTCCGCCAACCCATACTCTGATATAGTATTCACTTCCATCGTAACGAGGAAAGAAAGATACTTCATTAAGTACAGCTCCATCATATTGGACAAGGTCAGCTGTCGTGAATCTGATAGCAACATCAAAGTCTGCTGCTGCTCCACCACTCGCTCCAATTCCTCCACTACTGACACCATTATCATATCTCAAATCTGATTCTGTGAAGTTTGGAGCATCCCAATCCAGTACAACGTTTGTTTCTCCCGATAGCGTTGCTGTCAGGTTTTGAGGTTCTGAAAGAGCCCTTTCAACTATCAAGGTTACGGGGACAGATATTAGTCTGTTGTTAGGATCATTCGTTGTAATATTTATTGAGGCTTCATATGTTCCATAATCCATTCCGGATGAATCAAAAGTTATATTGATTACATTGTTTCCGGATGGAGAAATGGTGCCTGCTGAGTTATCGAGACTAAGCCAGTCAACTCCAGGAGGATCAATCAGTATTGATTTTCCACCTGTTAGATAAGTTGAGTTATATACTATTGGAAGCCCATCAGAACCATCAGGTGATTCTATTCCGGCTGTACAGCTTGCAGGATCAGAAGTAAATGATTCGTAGTTGAACTGAATCTTGCCATTATGATAGATAATAGCCTGCCAGGTTCCACTATTAGAAGAAGGACTGTAGAAATGCCAGTCTTCAAACTGAACAATAAATGAATCCGTATTCTGTTTTATGTAAACACTTCCGCCGTTAACTCCATTCATATCATCCCAGAAAGGAATTACTATATTGTTAGGATCGGCAGAGTTTGGAATATCACTGTTTGTCCAGGCATTAAGATCAACACCGGACTGTTCAAAGCTGATAAGCCCGTTAGAATTAATGTATATGGTGTTATAAATATTTCCATAGTAATTGAAGTCAAAACCAAGACTGAATGGTCCGGCATAGCCTTCATCCAGAGCATTGTAGCTTCCGGTCGCAGTCCAGGATGTCACTTCGGTACCGGTAGTTTCGATATCAACCCAGGAGTATGCTGGGCCCCCTGTTTCAGATTCGTCCTTCCAGGTATATCCGTAGTTATCCGGTCCACCTGCTGCTCTTGCAGTACTTCTGGTATGGTTAAAAGGCATACCTGCAAAAGTACCCTGTCTTGTATCTGTTTGACCTTTAGAAATTACGGTATTGTCGAAAATAGGTGTATAAGCTGATCTCGTAGAAATATTATCATCTACGATTATCGAGTAATCCATATCGGAATTTCCTGTATTGGAGATAGTTAATGCAGCTTGCGATGTGTTATCAGGAGCAATATTTTCCATGATGTAATCAGGATTAACAGAAGCAACAGGAGTAATGGTTGTTACAGATGCTCCACTGATGATTAAAGCATAATCCTGAGGGTTTGCAAGAAAACCTTTATGAGATACTCTGAGAGTATATTGACCACTTGCAGGATTATTGATACTAACAACTTCTACATTATCAACATCATTATCAGAGTTGTTCGTTGCAGCTGAGGACGGGTTTTGTCCATCAAGTTTCCATGGATAGTGAGTAGAAGTACCCTGGATTCTTAAGTCAAGGTCATTAACCAGCATTTTATCGGTTGGATCAAGAGAAGCAGAAACAGGTGTTCCGGGGATATCTGTCCAGCAGATAGTTGCTTTAATTGGTTCTGTTCCATTTGAGTTTAGGATTATTTCGTATGTTTCTCCGTTTGCCAGAGAATTTTCAAAGATTCTGCCAGATATGTCGTCAATTGCGATTAGGTCTGCTGCAGTTCTGATGTTCACAAGTCCCCATCCGTTCTGGTAGTCTGGTCCGTCACTTGAACCGGCTTCATCAGCAGTGTGAATCACAAGACCTTTGAGAGTTGATGCCTTCATGTATGTATTGTGCAGATTATCATAGAGCTCTTGTAAGAGTCCTAAAGCTCCGGCAACAGATGGCGTTGACATGGATGTTCCCGAGATCGTGAGGTAATCCGTATCTCCGGTATCATCACAAGAAGTAAGAGTATAACCGTTTGCCACTACATCAGGTTTAATTCTGCCGTCATCTGCTGGACCCCATGAACTGAAAGCTGTTGATGAAACATCTGAAGGTTGTGTATAACCTCCTGAGATATCATAAACAGCTCCTACAGTAAGAACGTTCTTAGCAACACCACGCTGCCCTATACAGTCATAGCCTGCTCCCTGATTTCCGTCCTGCGGATAGGAACCATCACCGGTGTCATTTCTGTCATTACCGGAAGACTTACATATGAGAAAATCAGGTGCATTGTATGCAATCTGATCCCAACCCTGTGACTCACTGTCATAAAAGCCGAAAAGGTAGTCTTCGGTAGAGCTGATTGCTGAATTACCATACCAGCTCCAGGTACTTGTTCCCTGATCATAGCGCCATCCGCGTACATATCCGTAAGAGTGGTTAGAAATGATTGCACCGTTTGCTCCTTCTGATGCAAGCTCACTGTCATCGTTATCCCAGTCAAATGCTCTGAGGTTAGCACTGTATGACATCCCTCTTGCATCAGGATTAACTCCGGATGCAATCATGGTGCCGGCTACGTGTGTTGAATGATAGTGTGTAGATGAAGGGCTGTCAACCTGAATAACTCTACCACCAAATTCAATGTGAGAAGTCAGAACACCTCCACCATCCCATTCATTCAATGTGATACCGGATCCGGTAAGATTGTATCCTGCTCCTCCACCGGGATATACCGTATTTGCTGAAATTGTCTCTGCAGCATCTGCATTATTTGTTGTATAATATTGAGGTTTACCATATTTGTCTATATACTGGATTTCAAGAACTCCACCCTTTCCGTCTTCTTTTCTCAGGGGTAGATTATTCTTTTTGGCAAACTCAATTGCTTCTTGTTTTTGTTTTTCCCTCTTAAGTTTGAATTCATCTGCAAGTTTGTTTAATTCACTTACATTGGGGGCAGCGATTAAACTAAATGAGATTAATGCAAAAATAATCAAAGTGAATAACTTCTGATTCATATTCCTTCCTTCTATGTATGTAAAATATTTTCCAATTCAAATGAAGCACTATTTATAGTATAGTGTCAATTTCTTTAATTCATAATTTCAAAATCAGGTGATGTTATGACTATTTCTGTTTCGTATTGACGGGATAAACAAAATCTATTTAGTAGATTTACTCTGAGATTTGAAGAAACGACAGTTTACCTTTTCACGGTTAGTAATGTTCTTCAGGTAATATACAAATTCATGCCTCATAGAATGATTTTCTCCATACGAAACAAATCTTTTTCTTTACATTATAAATGCGAGAAATAATCATTACATAAATACAATACTTCTACATTATAAGGAGATTTTCATGATAGTAGTTACGGGCGGTGCCGGATTCATTGGCAGTTCAGTTATAGAAAAGTTAAACGCAGAAGGAATAAATGAGATAATCGTTGTGGATCATCTTGGTGAAAGTGAGAAGTGGAAAAACCTGGTTAACCTGTCTTATGAAGACTATATGGACAGAGACGAGTTTCTTGAGCTTATATTTGATGGAGAGCTTGGTAAGGAAATCGACTGCGTTATTCACATGGGAGCTTGTTCCTCTACGACTGAGAAAGATTCCAATTATTTAATGTACAACAATTATAAATATACAAGGCATCTCATAGAGTGGTCTCTTGAAAACAATGTCCACTTCATCTATGCAAGCAGTGCAGCAACATACGGCAATGGAGGATTCGGATTCAGAGATGACTATCAAACAACTGAACAACTCCAGCCTCAGAATATGTACGGCTACTCAAAGCACATTCTGGATAAGTGGGCTATAAAAAACAACTTGATAGACAGGATTGTAGGACTGAAGTTCTTTAATGTATTTGGTCCTAATGAATATCATAAGGGATATATGCGCTCAGTTGTACATAAAGCGTATGTGCAAATTCTGGAGACTGGTGAGATGAAACTCTTTAAATCTGATCATGCTGACTATGAGGATGGTTGTCAGATGAGAGATTTTGTCTATGTTAAGGATGTAGCAAATGTTATCTGGTGGCTGTTCAACAATCGCGATGTGACCGGATTGTTCAATCTCGGAACAGGAAAAGCGAGAACCTGGCTTGATCTGGTTAAAGCTGTTTTTGACTCTATGAATAAAGATGAAAACATAACGTTCATTGATATGCCTGATAAGCTGAAAGGCAAATATCAGTATTATACACAGGCGGATATGAGCAAATTGCTGTCAGCCGGATATGACCTGCCATTCTTTTCTCTGGAGGATGCAGTGTTTGACTATATCAGAAATTACCTGATGACAACAAATAAATATTTGTAAACTCATGCTGACCTACGTTACTGAAGAAATGCCTGAATTGTTCTGGCAGCTTGTCAGGGAAAAAGGTTGGACTGACCGCTTCGTTACTGATGCGAAAGGGGTTGAGGACAAGGTTACTCATCTGATTGTCCGCACATATACAATAGTAGATGATGCTTTTATGTCATGCTTCAAAAACCTTGAGCACGTAATACGTGCCGGTACCGGTTATGATAATATTCACGTAATAGCTGCGGCAGAAAGAGGAGTTGCTGTCAGTAACACACCTGCTGCAAACGGCATTTCTGCGTATGAACAGACAATTGGTTTTGTATACTCTTTAATTAAGAATCACAGATCGCACTATAAAGGTATAAGACAGGGAACCTGGAGAAATGATATTCCCTATAATATGGAGGTGGCAGATTTGAGGGTTCTTGTTGTTGGCTTGGGATTCATAGGTTCTCGAGTAGCTAAGACACTTAAGATGCTGGGTGCCGAAGTAAGGGCAGTGGATCCATACTGCAGTAGTAAGCAGTGGGAGTATGCCGGCATTGAACAGGTTTCCTACGAAGAAGGTCTGCAATGGACGAATATGGTCACTTATCATTGTCAATTAACTCGTGAGACTGTAGGATACTTCACTGAAGAAACCTTGGGGTTACTCGATAATAATGTTTGGCTTATTAATGCTGCTCGTGGTGGAATTATAGATGAGGATGCACTGTTAAGTGGTCTAAAGAGCGGAAAAATTAAAGGTGCTGCAATTGATGTTTTCGAAAAAGAACCGGATAATGGAGAGAAGTTCAAAGACTTTTTTAATGTAATTATGACTCCTCATACGGGTGCTTTTACATCATCCGCAAGGGTCAGACTTAGTCATGAAACGCTGTCAGTTTGGAGTTCCTCGGTATTCGGTGGAAAAAAACTTTATAAAATAGACAAAAGTTTTTGCTTTTGTTAAGGTCTGCCTTATAATATCTTAACCTGTTTTTTATGAAGCTGGAATCTGAGAATATCAAATAAAGTTTAATTTTATTTCTTGACACAGAATACTCGTTATTGGAGTTTGCCCCTCGTTGCTTATGCGACACATAGAGTGAAGAGCTTTTCGGAGCGAGTGAAAAATTGAGAGATGAAAACGGTTTAAGCGGAATAGAGTTGAAAGTTGAAAATTATCGTTCCTGAAAATAATTTAAAAAAGTTCTTGACAACGAGACATCGATTTTAGATGTTGGCAAAACCTTGCTTCGGCAGGTTAAGTGATCTTTGAAAGAGTAAATCGAAAAAGATAAAGTGAATAGAAGTGGAATGAGAGAGAATCATGGAAACATGAAGGAAGAGTCATACAAATTTTCATAATGGAGAGTTTGATCCTGGCTCAGGACGAACGCTGGCGGCGTGGATTAGGCATGCAAGTCGAACGCGAAAGTATAGCTTCGGTTATATTAGTAGAGTGGCGAACGGGTGAGTAACGCGTAGGTAATCTGCCTTTAAGTGGGGGATAGCCCCGGGAAACCGGGATTAATACCGCATATGAAGAGATTCTAAAGGTGGCCTCTGATTCAAGCTATCGCTTAGAGATGAGCCTGCGTCCTATTAGCTAGTTGGTAAGGTAATGGCTTACCAAGGCAGTGATAGGTAGGCGGCCTTAACGGGTGGTCGCCCACACTGGGATTGAGATACGGCCCAGACTCCTACGGGAGGCAGCAGTCGAGAATAGTCTACAATGGGGGAAACCCTGATAGTGCGACGCCGCGTGGATGAAGAAGCTTTTCGGAGTGTAAAATCCTTTTCTGAGTGAGCAATGCTTTCAACATTAATATTGTTGAGAGAGAGATATTAGCTCAGGAATAAGCCACGGCTAACTCCGTGCCAGCAGCCGCGGTAATACGGGGGTGGCAAGCGTTGTCCGGAATTACTAGGCGTAAAGGGCTAGTAGGCGGAAGTTTAAGTCAGTTGTTAAAGGCGTCGGCTCAACCGGCGTAAGGCAATTGATACTGGATTTCTAGAATAAGGTAGAAGAAGATGGAATTCCTGGTGTAGCGGTGGAATGCGCAGATATCAGGAAGAACACCAGTGGCGAAGGCGATCTTCTATGCCATTATTGACGCTGAATAGCGAAGGTGTGGGTATCGAACAGGATTAGATACCCTGGTAGTCCACACAGTAAACGATGTGCACTAGGTGTTGGGAGGGAAGAACCTTTCAGTACCGCAGCTAACGCGTTAAGTGCATCGCCTGGGGAGTACGATCGCAAGGTTAAAACTCAAAGGAATTGACGGGGGCCCGCACAAGCGGTGGAGCATGTGGTTTAATTCGATGCAACGCGAAGAACCTTACCTGGGCTTGACATCCCTGGAATCCTGTAGAGATACGGGAGTGCCTCTTTGAGGAGCCAGGTGACAGGTGCTGCATGGCTGTCGTCAGCTCGTGTCGTGAGATGTTGGGTTAAGTCCCGCAACGAGCGCAACCCCTATTTCTAGTTACCAGCACTTCGGGTGGGGACTCTAGAGAGACTGCCAGTGTAATAAACTGGAGGAAGGTGGGGACGACGTCAAGTCATCATGGTCCTTATGTCCAGGGCTACACACGTGCTACAATGGTCGGTACAGAGGGAGGCGAAGCCGCGAGGTGGAGCAAAACCCAGAAAGCCGGTCTCAGTTCGGATTGGAGTCTGCAACTCGACTCCATGAAGTCGGAATCGCTAGTAATCGCGTATCAGCATGACGCGGTGAATACGTTCCCGGCTTTGTACACACCGCCCGTCAAGTCAGCCGAGTTGATTGCACCCGAAGAAGGTGAGCTAACCGCAAGGATGCAGCTTTCGAAGGTGTGATTAGCAAGGGGGACTAAGTCGTAACAAGGTAGCCGTACCGGAAGGTGCGGCTGGATCACCTCCTTTCTAAGGAGAAACGAATATTTCTAAAATTCTAAATTATATATTTATCTTCCTATCTCTCATTCCATTTCTATTCATCAGCAATAGAAATGTTGATCATTAAAAGTTTTAAATAGAAGTGAGATAGAGTGAAAGAGCGAAAAAGAGATAGCGATAAACAAAGCTAAAGAATTTTCACATTATAAAAGAAGAATAAGAAATTATGGCACATGGTGGATGCCTAGGCACTAAATGGCGAAGAAGGACGCGGCTAACTGCGAAAAGCCTCGGGGAGTTGTAAGCGAGCTTAGATCCGGGGGTTTCCGAATGGGGCAACCCGTCTGGAGTAATGTCCAGTCATCTCTTAACTGAATACATAGGTTTTGAGAAGCGTACGTGGTGAACTGAAACATCTAAGTAACCACAGGAAGAGAAAGTAATAACGATTACCTTAGTAGCGGCGAGCGAAAGGGTAAGAGCCTAAACCGGACATTTGTCCGGGGTAGTGGGACAGACGACATCTGTTACAAAGGATAGCTGAACACCGTTGGGAAGCGGGACCGTAGAGGGTGATAGTCCTTTAAGCGAAATTTACTGTAATAGTAGTCTGTATCCCGAGTAGGTCGGGACACGTGAAATCCTGATTGAATCAGCGAGGACCATCTCGTAAGGCTAAATACATTTAGTGACCGATAGCGATTAGTACCGTGAGGGAAAGGTGAAAAGTACCCCGGGAGGGGAGTGAAATAGAACCTGAAACCGTGTGCTGAGCATCAGTCGGAGCATATTTTAGATATGTGACGGCGTGCCTTTTGCATAATGAGCCAGCGAGTTGTGGTATGTAGCGTAGGTTAAGTTCTTCAGGAACGGAGCCGTAGCGAAAGCGAGTCTTAATAGGGCGTATAGTTGTATGGATTAGACCCGAAGCCTGGCGATCTATCCATGTCCAGGTTGAAGTCTCGGTAACACGAGATGGAGGACCGAACCAACCGATGTTGAAAAATCGGTGGATGAGGTGTGGATAGGGGTGAAAAGTACCAACCAAGCCAGGAGATAGCTGGTTCTCTCCGAAAGCTGTTTAGGCAGTGCCTTGCAGGAGAGTTATGGAGGTAGATCACTGATTGGGGTAGGGGGCCCACCAGCTTACCGAACCCAAACAAAATCCGAATGCCATAACTTGCTCTGCGGGAGTCAGGGTACGTGGGATAAGCTTCGTATCCGAGAGGGAAACAACCCGGACCATCAGCTAAGGTCCCTAAGTATATACTGAGTGAGAAAGGATGTGTTATTGCACAGACAGCCAGGATGTTGGCTTAGAAGCAGCCATCATTTAAAGAGTGCGTAATAGCTCACTGGTCAAGTGATGATGCACCGAAGATGATCGGGACTGAAGTATATCACCGAAGCTGTGGATCACGCAAGTGATGGTAGGAGAGCATTCCAGTGGCGAAGAAGGAGAGCTGTAAGGCGATCTGGAGTAGCTGGAAGAGAATATGCCGGCATGAGTAGCGATAATGTGAGCGAGAAACTTACACACCGTAAGCCTAAGGTATCCTGAGTAAAGATAAACTTCTCAGGGTTAGTCGACCCCTAAGGCGAGGCCGAAAGGCGTAGTTGATGGGAATCAGGTTAATATTCCTGAACCTGTAATACAAGTGATGGAGTGACGCAGTGGTGCTCCGGAGACGGGTGTTGGACGCCCCGTTGAACATACGTAGGAAGTCAGACAGGCAAATCCGTCTGGCGTGTTTCCGAGGTATGGGACGAAGTCATAAGACTGAAAGTCCGGTTATAGACGCTGCCGAGAAATAGCTTCTAAGCGTTAATTGTATTGCAGATCGTACCGCAAACCGACACAGGTAGGCGAGGAGAGTATCCTAAGGTGTTCGAGAGAATTCTGGTTAAGGAACTCGGCAAAATGGCCCCGTAACTTCGGGAGAAGGGGCGCCCTCTAGTGTGATTGGATTTACTTCATGAGCACTTAGGGGCCGCAGTGAAGAGGCCCAAGCGACTGTTTATCAAAAACACAGGTCTATGCAAAGACGTAAGTCAACGTATATAGACTGACACCTGCCCGGTGCCGGAAGGTTAAATGGAGGGGTTAGCGTAAGCGAAGCTCTGAAATGAAGCCCCGGTAAACGGCGGCCGTAACTATAACGGTCCTAAGGTAGCGAAATTCCTTGTCGGGTAAGTTCCGACCTGCACGAATGGTGTAACGACTTGGGCGCTGTCTCAACCAGGAGCTCGGTGAAATTGAAGTGGCGGTGAAGATGCCGCCTACCCGCGAACGGACGGAAAGACCCCGTGAACCTTTACTGCATCTTGACATTGTAATTTGGTATAGTATGTGTAGGATAGGTGGGAGGCTTTGAAGCTGGTACGCTAGTATCGGTGGAGCCAACGTTGAAATACCACCCTTATTGTATTGGATTACTAACGTGTACCGTTACCCGGTATGCGGACATTGTCAGGAGGGCAGTTTGACTGGGGCGGTCGCCTCCTAAAATGTAACGGAGGCTCACCAAGGTTCCCTCAGGCTGGTTGGTAATCAGTCGAAGAGTGTAAAGGTATAAGGGAGCTTAACTGCGAGATCGACGGATCGAGCAGGTGGGAAACCAGGTCTTAGTGATCCGGCGGTTCTGTATGGAAGGGCCGTTGCTCAAAGGATAAAAGGTACTCCGGGGATAACAGGCTGATACCGCCCAAGAGTTCATATCGACGGCGGTGTTTGGCACCTCGATGTCGGCTCAACTCATCCTGGGGCTGAAGAAGGTCCCAAGGGTTCGGCTGTTCGCCGATTAAAGAGTTACGCGAGCTGGGTTCAGAACGTCGTGAGACAGTTCGGTCCCTATCCTTCGTGGGCGTAGGAAATTTGAAGAGATCTGCATTTAGTACGAGAGGACCGGTGTGGACTAACCTCTGGTGTATCGGTTGTCATGCCAATGGCATTGCCGAGTAGCTAAGTTGGGAAAGGATAACCGCTGAAAGCATCTAAGCGGGAAGCCAACTCTAAGATAAATTTCCCTTGAGAAACGTTGGAGACTACGACGTTGATAGGTCACAGGTGTAAGCGCAGCAATGTGTTCAGCCGAGTGATACTAATCTTTCGATTGTCTTATTCTTATTTTATTCACTCTATCTCATCCATTTTTAGTCAGGCTATTAATGTGGTGGTTTTGGCGGTGAGGTCACACCTGTTCCCATCCCGAACACAGAAGTTAAGCTCACCTGCGCCGATGGTACTGCTTGGGAAACTGAGTGGGAGAGTAGGACGCCGCCACTTTAATAGCCTGTCTTTTTTTTTCTACAATACATACAAACGACCCCAAAAAGGTCGTTTTCGTCGTTGTAGGCTTCAGGATTTCTTTACCAGAACAATTAATTATAAATGAAAAAGAAGGTAATACCAAGATTACCAGAACTTTAATTACACCATTTTATCCCCTTATTTGATTAAGTTCGCAATTTTGTTTGACAAGCATCAAGTATGATTAATACTCAAAAGAGCAAAATTTAAGTTGTATAATGCTAAAGGAGGGAATTGTGAAGCATTTTTATCAATTTATCATATTTTATGTTGTAGTGCTATTGCTTGTAAATGGTTGTGCACCTATTGGTATGATTGACCACAATGAGCAAATTGAGTACGAATATTTCAAAGAAATAATCGCATGGCTTCCGGTTACAATAAATTCATCTACAGGGAAGAAAGAAGTTCAGTTAGGCTGGGTCCCCAGGAAATCTCATTTTAAATCAATTCCCGAATTCTCAAGGAATAAGGTTCAGGAATTAGTATCAAGAAATAAAGAAATCAGGCAAAAGCAAGTTGATAAATGGAATAGAAATAAATATTACATTATATCTCTTCAGATTATCTTTTTCCCAATAACTTACATGCTTTATGTCGGACAAATGGATGGTGGTGGTCCAAACATGTTTGCTGAAAGTTATTTTGTTGAACATGCCAATGCGAAAGTAAAGTTTATTGTAAATGATGAAGAAGGTAAAAGATTAAATGAAATATTTGTTTATCCCAGAGGGAAAACAGATTACAATTCAGTGTCTGATTCATTGCCCGGACAATTTGATAATTGTAATCGCTTTAACACTCAGCATATGGAAACTAATCTTGTTCTTCTGAAGTCAATGTTTCTTTCATGGGATTTACAATGCAGTTCAACGCCAATCGAATACCGAAGTGATGCTGGAGAGTTTGTCCACAAAGTTACAGAACTCGATGACTATACGAATATGGATATATCAGGTAAGGTATATTGGAATCATCCGACTGATTCACTCGATTTATCATATAGTATATGGTCGCCAGGGTACTATCCATCTCATGAAATTATCAGGGTTAAGGTTGATTCAACTGTCTCTGTGGAAGTAGTAATGAAAAGAGATCCCGATTATTCAAAGTGTGTAGATTTTAAGAATAACATTCAAGAGATAAGAAGCATCATAAATTCTTTAGCTTTCAAAGCCACGGATGTACCTGAGTTTGCAGGTGTTGACAAAGATATCAGAAGATCTGCTGCAATTTTAAAATCAATTATTAATGATATAGATATGCCAAAGTATTGTAGATATAACAGCTTACAAATTTACGGTCAGCTTTTACAGCTCAAAGGCAATTATTTAAGCAAACATGAATATGATAGAATGACATCATTCTATAATCAGAAAAAACTGTTATTTAAGTATAAGGATAAGTTGTATCCTTACGAAATTTATTTTGATTCAGAACTAGTAGATGAGGTAGATGATTACGGTTATGGTATTGACTACCATGGTATGACGTATCATAAGTTTGATCTGGAGAGTCTCCATAGCTTAAGGGATAATTACTTAAAAATAGATAAGAACTCGAGAAATTTCATGCAAATCAATTATTATATAGCTGTCAAAGAGAATAGACCGGAAGAAGCAGAAAAGTATGCAAAGTATCTAAGCTCAAGAGAGTTTTTCGAACAATTTTATCCAGACTACAATTTGTTGGATAATCTTTATTAATAGCAGATTGTACATCTTGCGGTAATTTATCCGAGATTAAAATAAAAAGAGAACTTTAGACGACTTATTAATATCGAGTAGTGTTTGTATCTAAGGTTTACCGGAAAGGCTTTCAATCGGGCATTATATGTGCATTGAAGGCATTCTGTCATGATTGGGAACTGTTATCAATAATATAGTATTCCTGAACTTCCAATTTGGGTATAGAAAAAGCCTGTCGCAATGCAACAGGCTTAGTTTAGTATATTCTATATAATAATGTATTATACGATACCCTGGTCAACCATAGCGTCAGCAACTTTAATGAAGCCGGCTACGTTAGCACCGCGTACGTAATCAACAAAAGTATCATCAATACGACCATACTCAACACATGCTTTATGGATTTCAACCATAATGTGATTGAGTTTAGCATCAACTTCTTCAGAAGTCCAGCTGTATCTCATTGAGTTTTGAGACATTTCAAGTCCGGATGTAGCAACACCACCAGCGTTAGCAGCTTTTCCAGGAGCAAAAAGTACTTTAGCTTTCTGGAATGCTTCAACAGCTTCAGGAGTACAAGGCATGTTAGCGCCTTCTGCAACAGCCATTACGCCGTTAGCAATAAGTTTTTCTGCATCTGAACCATCAAGTTCGTTTTGAGTAGCACATGGAAGTGCAACGTCAACTTTTTGTTCCCAAGGACGTTTTCCAGGGAAGAATTCAACACCAAACTCGTCTGCGTAATCTTTAACTGTATCGTTATTAGAAGCACGCATTTCAAGCATGAAGTCAACTTTTTCTCCGAAGATTCCTGCAGGATCGTAAACGTATCCATCAGGTCCTGAGAGTGTTACAACTTTTCCACCTAATTCATGAATTTTCTGGCAAGCACCCCATGCAACATTACCGAAACCGGAAACTGCACATACTTTGCCTTCAAATGTTTCACCTTTAGTTTTAAGCATTTCCTGAGCGAAATAAACTGCACCAAAACCTGTAGCTTCAGGTCTGATTAATGATCCACCCCATTTAATACCTTTACCGGTAAGAACGCCTGTAAATTCGTTTCTTAATTTTTTGTACATACCGAACATGTAACCGATTTCGCGGCCACCAACACCGATGTCACCAGCAGGAACGTCAGTATCTGGTCCGATGTGACGGAAAAGTTCAGACATGAACGCCTGGCAGAATCTCATGATTTCCATGTCAGATTTACCTTTTGCGTCAAAGTCAGATCCACCTTTACCACCACCCATAGGGAGTGTAGTAAGACTGTTTTTAAAGATCTGCTCAAATCCGAGGAATTTAAGGATTGAGAGAGTTACGCTGGGGTGAAAACGAAGACCACCCTTGTAAGGTCCGATAGCGCTGTTAAATTCAACACGGTATCCTCTGTTTACTTGAACCTTACCATTGTCATCAACCCATGGTACGCGGAAAGTAATTGCTCTTTCAGGTTCAACTATTCTTTCAAGAATGTTAGCAGCTAAGTAACGTGGATTGTTTTGATAAACATCCCAGATAGACTCAACAACTTCACGCACAGCCTGAAGAAATTCCGGTTGTGCCGGATTTTTGGCTTCGATTTTCGCCATAAATTCATTAATAGTCATAGTATCCTCCGTATTTATATTACGTTTAAGCCACATTCCTGTTTTAAAGATAAGTTTGTCAATATTATCCTGACTTTTTTTTACAAAAAATTCTTAATGTGCTTTAAAATAAGAAAATACACAATTATCATTTCTTAAAGAATGCTAACGATTCACCATTCTTGCCGTCTATAATTATGTCTGCAGGTTCTACTAATCTATAATGTTTACAATATTTCAATTCTCGAATCAATGTGCCTGATGTCACCTTTTCCCAATTCATGTAGTCTAATTCCGAGTTATGTGGTATGGATACATAGCCAACCTGCTGGGATATGAGATTATGAAAGAAATGGGTTCCCTGTGACGAATCTATCGCGTATTCCTCTTTCGTTACTTCAATTATGACTTCTGAATTACTGATTTGATCCCAGCGAACGGGTACACCAAGAAAACGGTCTCTTGTACCCCAGCGTCCGGGACCAATGAGCACATACTTGTTCCCATCTTTTATAAGCTCTCCGTTAAGAAACTCTATTTCTTCAGAAATTTCTACGGTTTTATTCGGATCATAAAGATCAGGATCAACAATAATAAAATCATGAACATTCTTGTGAATACCGTTACCCATGGATTTTGTTGAATAGAATATCGCATTTTCAGGATCTCTTAAATCATCAGGTATAGAGTACTCCTGCTCATTCACTGTAAGCGGCCTTATTTGGAGGAGGTAGAAAATAGGGCGCTTTTGGGAACCGTACTTTTGCAGATTAACAGCAAACTCTATTTCAACAGGTGCTCCCATGGCAATTTGACCTATGTCAAGCATATCTTTGATGATTTTAGCCAGAGGGAATACATCATACTTCAAAATGATGGAGAAAGTTACTACGACAGGGCCTTTGGCTTTTATATCATCAACAAGACGTTCGTTAGTATAGTCCCAGACAGAAACAAGTTTACTTAAAGTGTTATGACTCTGAAGCTCTCTGATTCGAAGGTGTGCATAAGTTTCTTTTTCACCATTAGAAAGTTTTCCATTGGAGTTCTTCATATCCAGAACATAAGCTTTTTTCTGGGTTGATCTCATCATTTCATCAGTTGAAAGAATATCACGCTTTGGCTGTCCGGGAACAAACTTATATGTGCGTTCTCCATCTACAACTGTTTTACCCAAACCAATTGCAACAGAAGCAATTCCATCTGTAGCAGTGAATCCTTTTACGGGATAGTAGTTATAAGACTGTGCTACTCCGGATATATGAGGATAGAAATAATTATCGTGCTTTTCGCCTGCCACCTGCTGAATCACAACAGCCATTTTTTCATCTTCCAGTTTATAGTTTATACTTTCTATGTATTTTCTCGTTTCACTGAGAAAGACTGATGCATATACCAGTTTTATTGCATCGGTAATATGTTTGAATCTTTCATACAGATGCTGATGGTTATTCGGGATCAGATATGTTCTGTAGATACCGGCGAAAGGCTGAGCCTGAGAGTCCTCCAGTAAACCTGATGATCTGACAGCGAATGGAGTTCTGTAATGCTCCATCATTTCATATAATGTGTCTTTTAGTTCAGGAGAGAGGTGAGACTTAAGGAATTTCTTTTCAATTTCTTCATCGCTTAATTCTGCCAGTGCTGAGGTAATATTGTTTATTTCCACAAACTTATCAAACTCATCTGTACCTATTATGAATGTGCGCGGTATTTTTATTCTCACACCCTGATATTTGTTCTCGTATTCCATGGAAACAAGAAGAGCATTCAAGAAAGCCAGCCCTCGGCCTTTTCCACCGAGAGAACCGTCAGCGAGTCTCATTACACAATCATCCTGATCAATAACTTCCTTGTTATAACTAATGATTTTCCCACGATTTTTCAGGTTTTGCACTTCTTGAAAGATGTCATTGAGGTAGCTTCTTATTTCATTCACAGAGCGGAAATCTTTAATTTTAAGGCATCTTAGTTCTTTAGCAACCAGAAATGCACCGTGTGCCTGCAGCCAGGTAGAAAAGTCATTCATCTTACTGTGGTAGAGGATAGAATCATCCGGGGCTTGCAGCAGTTTCTGTTTGAAATCACTCAATGTAGAAGCTCGCATAAGCTTTTTGCCTTTGGAACTCCTGAATATAAAGTCGCCATACCCAAGTCTTTTTACTACGAAATGTCTGAGGTCGGAAAGCAGAGTTGGAGAGTTTTTATGCAGGAAGGATACACCGATCTTATCCGCATATTCTTTATTCTCAATATCGTGGGACTGTAGAAGGAATGATATATACGGGTTTTCTTTCTTAAGTTTAGTTAAGAGGTTAATACCAGCAAAATCTTCCATTTTACCATTACAGGGGTAGCTTACATCAGAAATTATTGCTATGATATTATCTCTGTATTGTTCGTACAGACTCATAGCATCATCATATGTATGGCACATGATAACCTTTGGTCTGGCACGCATTCTCAGCATTTTATCGTTGTCATTAAGTTCTTGTTTAATCAGGTGCTGTGTCTGTCTTACAACAATGGAGTACAACAGAGGGAAATATCTGGAATAAAAAGCAATTGAGTCTTCCACAAGCAGTATCACCTGTACCAGCCCCAGCGATGTATCATATTCAAGATTTTTTCGGTCCTCAACATACTTAATCATAGTCAGGAAAATATTGCTGTCGCCTGTCCAGAAGAACAAGTTTTCGAAGTACTGCATTTCCGGATCAGATTTGTCGGTATACTGAAGCTCATTATCATTGAGCAGAAGTAAAACAGGGATGTCCGGGTATTTTTTGTGGATTTCCTTACTTAGTTCATGGGCGGTAAGTTCTCCAATCCTGGTTCTGGTTATAACCATATCAAACTTGACTTTCTTCATGATATTCAGAGCTTCTTCGCCTGTGGGCACACTTGTTATACGGGGAGCTTTACTGAGGTTAAGCTGCCTGTATTCTCCGAAAATCTTTTCTGAAAGTTTTCCATCCTGTTCAAATATAAAAGCGTCATAGAAAGAAGATACAATGAGTATTTCCTGAACATGATAGCTCATCAGATTGTGGAAGTTATCTTCACCGAATTTAAATTTATTAAAATAATAAGTTACTTCATTTAAGTGCATTTTTTACCTTTTCTTGTTAATAGGAGTGCAATGACAGCACATTTTGGTGAACTGAAAAGCAGGATGACAAATAATCATCAGCCTGTAGTTGTATTATAGGTTAACAAAGTTTTTAATTATTATACAGTTTCTATTATATTTTTTTTCATCGATATTAGATGGAGATTCAGGAAAAACATCCAAATCCGTATATTTCAGTTTAGCTTTAACTACAGAGTCAGCGGCCTCATCAAAGTTGTGTTCAGGGTGGAACTGAATTCCCCATATTTTTTTTTCACCATGTCTGAATGCCTGCACAGAACAGTTTTTGGATGAACACAAAACCGGAGATGTTTCCGGTATATCGATAATCTCATCAAAATGGGCAGATAATGTAATTGTTTCTGTGATACCTTCAAACAACTGATCTTCCTTAAACTTCAATTCTATCAGACATATTTCTCCATGTTCTGCTTTGCGGACTGTTTGACGTCCATAGAGGTATGCAGAAAGCATTTGGTGTCCATAGCAGATTCCCAGAACTCTCTTGTCTGCTTTCACAAAGTGATCTATGATAAAAAAGAGCTTCTCATCGTCCGGGTTTGTTTTACAGGCAGAAAGTCCTGAGCCTGAGATTAAAAGGTGAGTATAATCACTGAAATCAAAGTTCTCGTTGAACTCATTCAGATAAAATATCCTGAACTTTTTATCTGCTTCATTCATTATTCTGGTGATAGTTTTGTCGAATTTAATACTTCCGGCGTTATCGATAATGGTATTTAATATAAAAATCATCTATTTCTTCCCTATCAGGAATATCATATCAGCCGGAGCAAATCCATTTTTCCTGATATGTTCCTGAATTATTTCTTTTTCTTTATTTAAAGAACAGTAATTTTCTGCATTTTTGAAATTAGATATAACCTGATCCATTAGGTGAATATATCTGTTGATACCTTCTTCGCTCATTGGTTCTTTCATTTCAGGGGTATACTCAAACTTTTCGTATTCAGATAGTCCTATTTCATTAATCTGTTCCCAGAGTTGTTCCTTTGTACATGTAAGATCGTGATATCTGTTATTCATCATGTCAATTTTTGCAAACCAGTGATGCAGCATTATATGAGATTTTTGCTGTTCAGACTGACTGTCATCGCAAACCATTTCCTGAATAACAAAATTTCCACCCGGCTTAAGAGTTCGTTTCATTTCTGAAAAGACTTTGCTAACATCCTCAAAGTGGTGAATGGAGTTGGAAAGACATACCGTATCAAAAGTACTATCATCAAAGTTCATATCATAGGCATTCATCTTATGCAGTTTTACAGCATGATCCTCAAAGAAACCCATGATTTCCCTGAATGCCATATCTGTGATATCAATTCCAACTATTTCGTCGAATGATTTAATTGTATGAACCAGAAAATGAATGAATTCTCCTCTACCTGTTGCTACATCAAGAATTTTCCCACCCTCAAATTCCTGTAACCTTTTTTCAAGATTTAACATTTTTGCTCCTTATCTTGCAGGCTGTCTGTATCAGTTATTGGCTGATCTTCATTGACCCTGCTCTTTCTTTTATGTCGCGATTAATATATTCATTTATGTTTCGTATAGTTATGTTGAAAAAGTCATTCTTCAATGACAGGTTCTTTAAGTTAACAGCATTTAACACAGATTTTTTTTCAGTCAAGCCGAATCCTCTTGTGTCTCTGTATCTATCATTTGGGATGCTGTAAGTATATATAACTTCTTCATCAGGTTGTCGAACAACTTTTATGTCGTAAAAGGATTTCGATACAATATAACCGGGATATGATTTTAACGGTTTCTGCAGTTCTGTACTAATATCGCAGGTAATCTGATAACCTTTATTGGTGTTTTCTCCCAGCTTTACCGTATATCCCTGATCTTTGAAGTTTTTAAGAATTTCATCCCTGAACTCTAAACCGTAATTATCCGGGTTCATACTAATTCCTACAACGAAACCAGATTTGTTTAATGGAGATACAATACAGAATCTTTGATCAGGTATGATAATTGCATTCCTGTCAGCAATCTCTTTCAAGCCTGCAAATACTCTTACGTCAGCATTCCGGTCACCTTTGAAATGAACGGGGAAAAGTACTTCTCCGTTTTCACCGGATAGAAAATTATGATCAAGCTCCAGTTCAGGTGCTGATACATATACCGGATAGTTCTTGAGAGGTTTCTGGCGGTAGGTCACTCGCATAACAAAATTATCATCTCTGAGGGAATCAACGGTTATTCTTATATTATTCATCTCTGCCATAATCTCCTGAGAGATTTCTTTGCCTGTCAGTAAGAATTTATTATATGACTTCTCTCTAACTAACCAGAAATTATCAGCAAAATCAGTTTCCGTGTCATAATAAGATTTTAACAAATCCATCAGTGAGGAAATTTTCTCGGCTTCATCTGTATTCGATCTGCATTCTCGTAGTTTTAATATGAACTTTGCATTCGCTTCATTAAGAAATCCCAACCAGAACAGTCTATGTTTCTCTTTGGAAAACTCAATTTTAACCCAGGATTTGTATTTGTATCTGATACCATTCTGAGTCTGCTCCATCCACTTCTCTGTATAGTACTCACTGTATTCTGTGGATAATATACTTTTTGCATAGATTGATGATCTCAGATCAAGCTGCTTAGTGGTAGACATACTTTCTGAAGTACCTTTAACCTGTTCGAAAGATCTGATCTCAACTTTCAGTCCCAGACTTTCTACTATTTGAATACGGGCATTAAGCATGGCAGACTGCAGGGATTCACTTTCAGATTCCTGCCAGGTAGAAACTCCAATAACATATTTATTCTGCACAGGCTGCATATTTTTCAGAGCTTTTTTGCCTTTTTTATCTTTCAGCTTTTCTTCACCGATCTGCATAGTACAGGCGAAAACGGCAAAGCAAAGCAGTAACAATAGTATTTTCTTCATAATTTACTAAAAGTATACTCTTTTTATTTAATTGTCAATAGTGATTTGACACAAAACATATATTATTTTATTAAGTTATTAAAATAATACTGAAATTTGAAGCTGATTACTTTCTTGTTTACAGTGTCGTATTCAGTATAATCTAATCTATTGGGAACTAATAATGGAATTACTTCTACCTTCGGGAAATATTGAAAGTTTTAATGCTGCCGTTGAAGGCGGTGCTGATGCTGTTTATCTGGGACTCAAAAAGTTCAGTGCCAGATCTCGTGCAATGAACTTCTCTCTGTCTCAGCTTAATGCAATGACCGCAATAGCCAGAGCTAACAACATCAAAATATATGTTACAATAAACACTCTGGTTAAGCAAAACGAAATACCGGAACTGATGCATACCCTTCAGGCTCTGACTCAGATCCCTGTTGATGCAGTTATTATTCAGGACTGGGGTATATACAAGCTCATGAAAGACTATTTTCCTCAGCTCGTAATCCATGCCAGTACTCAGATGGGTATTCATAATTCTCTCGGAACCGCTTTCAACCTGAAAAAGGGATTTGAGCGAGTAATACTCTCACGTGAACTAACCCTGAAGGAGATAGAAGCTATTGCCGGGAAAAGCAATATTGAACTCGAGATATTTGTGCATGGTGCACTCTGTTATTCCTTTTCGGGGTATTGTCTATACAGCAGTTATCTTGGCGGAAAAAGTGCGAATCGCGGTGAATGCAGACAGCCTTGCCGCAGAAAATACGCTGCAGATGGAAATAAAGATGATGAATATCTGTTTAATCTCAGTGATCTCGAAGTAATTCATCATATAGAGAGATTCAGAAAGCTTGGTATTGCTTCGATAAAAGTGGAAGGTAGAATGAAATCCGCTGAATATGTTTACAGAGTAGCAAAAGCATATAGGAGCGTTCTGGATAATCCGGGAGAAGATAGTATTCTTGAAGTTGCCAGGCAACAGGTCGAGTTCGATTTCGGCAGGAAGAAAACGGAGTTCTTCATGGGAGATACAATAAAGGATGTTGTTCTCGCTGACTCTTTTACGGGAATCGAAACAGGTATAGTAGAAAAAGTGTCAGGCTCAAACATATCCTTCAGAACCGAGTATCCTTTGGAGAAAGGTAACAGAATTCGGGTGCAGACTCAGGATGGGATGGACTCCAAAGCATTTAAGATAAAGTCAATACTGGTCAGAGGAAAAAGTGTTAACAATGCCGAAGCAGGGGATTATGTCACAATTGAGAATTCAGAATCAGGAAGTAAATCCGGTGATAAAGTATTCCTGACAGCTCTCGGAAATCAGGATTTCCCTTCCAAAATCAAGACAGAACACAAGAATATTTCTAAATTTTCAGGTAAGAGACTGCAGATTGTTAAACGTAAAATCGCTCTGAACAGGAAATGCAAGAAAGCGGAACTTATTGTCAGAATTGATTCTTTCAAATGGCTCAGACGGATTAATATTGATGACTACAACAGAATAATTCTGAAGTTTACACCTGAGGAAGTTGAGAATGTGGATTTTACTACAGGATTTTTACGAAAAAATATTGGAAAATTTGCGTATGAGTTGCCTGTATTTATTCCTGAGAGTAAAATTGAGAATTACAGAAAAATTTTGAAACAGCTTGTTAAACATGGAATCAGATTTTTCGTTATACAGCATATCTCTCAGAAATTGATTATTCCTGATAAATGCACTTTAATGTCTGGTGAAAAGGTCTATTGCATGAATGATGCAGCAGTTAGTTTCCTTGCTGATGAGGGAATAAATGACTATATGCTTCCTGTTGAAGATGATTATACTAATCTGACAAGTATGTCGGACAGACGGGGGATTATACCTGTATATTTTTATCCCGAGCTGTTTATATCACGTGTTCCGGTGAACAAGCATGAATTTAAGGATAGAAGCAAAACAATGAATATCAATAACAGGGACGGAATGACGATTACGACTCCGGGGATTCCTGTTTCACATATTCACTATATGAATAAACTGAAGAAAATAGGTTATAAACGATTTCTGATAGACTTTTCATATACTGATCCCTCCAAAAGCGAATTGAAAGAAGTTTTAAAGGCTGTTAAGTCTAATGGAGTAATCTCCGGTTCTACTTCCTTTAACTATAAGCGGGAGTTGACGTAAAGAAAGCCGGATTGACAATTACAAGTGTATGAGATGTCTGTTCCGGCTTGAAGAGATAGATTAAGAAATCTCGTGTCGATTAGACCTGTTTCAGTTCGTCGAGTGCTTCCTGAATTTCCTGTTTTTGTTTTTCAAGGCATTCAAGCTTATGCTGAAGCAGTTCTATCTTCTTCTTTTTTGTCCATAATAATGGATTTTCTGAACTGCAGCAGCAGTTTTCCCCGTGAACTTGGTGATCATGTTTTCCATGATGTGATTTACCTTTGTGATGTCCATGATGACAACTCATAGTATTCTCCTTTTTTTTTATTATATCTCAGCTGAGTTTATTCTTGAAATTCTGAATGTTACTGCTCCATGAGGGCAGACCCTGTCTATGTAGCCGTCCTTACTTGTTAGTTTATTGTCTGTAGCCATCATAATGAAAGCGGCGTTACTGAAGGCACAGAATGCATTTGAACACATTCCGCAGCCGGCAGGTGTTCGTCCATCCATGATGAATGATTCTCCCTGCTTTGTTTTAGCCAATCCTCCACAATCACCTGTTTCAGATCTGACGTCAATAGCTTCGAACCTGATTTTATGAGCATCCATACAATCTCCTTTATAATTATATAAGTATAAACTTATAAATCAGCAGCAAAAAAAAGACATCACTCCTGATGACAGTTTCCTTTACCTGACTGATGATGACAGTTGCAGGAAAAATCAAGTTCAGCTCCGAATGTGTCCAGTAATGCAAAGATATCTATTCCCTGCTCTTTCAGAGCTGTGCTGCATATTGAATAGTGCATGTGGAAGCCTTCGCGGAGAGCTTCTACAATTCCTGCTGTTTTGAGTACTTTCAGGTGTTGAGAGACAGCAGGCTGGCTGATATTAATATACTTGGCTATCATGCCTACACAGACTCGATTCTCTCTCGAAACAATCAGTTTCAGAATCTTGAGTCTGGTTGGATCACCAAGTGCCTTGAAAACGTCTGCTGTAATCTCTGTAGATTTCATCTTTTACCAACTATATAAGTAATTGCTTATATATTTTTAATTGATATGTTTTTTGTCAACTGAAATTTTCAGGAATTTGTTTTACTTGACGTGAAAATCAACAAATTTGTGATTCCGTCGTAAGGAGTTATGGATGAACATCGCAATAATATATTTCAGTGCAACAGGTAATACAGCCTATACTGCGGAGAGAATTGCTGCAGAACTGCAAGATAGAAAACACACAATACAAATGATAAACATTAATAACACAAAAGAGATAATCCATTATGATAGCCATCCAGAATTTCTGAATACTATTGTTAAGCAACATGACTTATTGTTCGTGGGAGCACCGGTTTATTCTACTCACTTTCAGTATTATATGCTTGATTTGATACATGAACTCCCTGCACCGGATGATATCTGGGGACAATATGCCGTTCCTTTTGTTACCTATGGAGGTATTTCATCAGGAAATGCTTTGTACGAAGCCGGTAAAGCTCTGGAAGAAACCGGTAGGGCTGTGCCCATGGGTGTCAAAATCAATGCTTCCCATACTCTGGCAGGGACATTCATGGATTATGTATTCAATGAGAATAAAATGTCAGAAAAATCATTCGATGAGACATTAGATTATCTTGCTGATCATATTGATAAGCTTGAAAATGCAATGGATTACATCAGTGCTGTTGGGTCATTCAAATACAATTTTGAGATGTTTCCACCTGGATCTGTACCGGATGAAAAACTACTGCATATGATTAAGTTTCCGAATATAATTATAGATAAGGATAAGTGCACTTCATGTGGAAAATGCTCAAAGAATTGTCCTGTGTTCCATTTTTCATTAGAAGATAATATTATTGTGGAAACTGATTCTCAATGTATTCACTGTTATAAATGCATAGCAGGATGCCCACAGAAAGCTATTCATATCGGACCTGCTGAAGAAAAGCTGGCTGCCGGAATGAAGCAGAGGATTGAGAGTGTTGGTAACACCGAGCAACCGGAATCATGTGTAATTACAGGATGCTGATATAAGCTGTAACCATCATTTTCTCAATGTTATAAGACTACTTGTTTTTTTCGTTATGCAGAGCTGTTTTTTTATTTAGCCTTTTGACTATTTCTATAGCTCTCATTGTCTGCTCAGTACTGTCTATACCAGCTTTTGTTACTATTATTGATGCAGTTACAAATCCATCTTCATCAACGTGAAAAATGGTTTTAATGAATTCATTCGGGATAAACTTCATAGAGTCCATTTCTTCCTGTATTGCTTTCTGCCAGGCTTCATCACCTTTTTTCTCGGTAATAGTACGGACTTTACCTTCACCATCAATTTCGTATGTAACACTCTTAACTGAAAACAATGTTATTGAGCACCCTATAATTAATAAAACAAACAGAAATTTCCTCATTTTCTCTCCTTTTGCCTCAGTGGTATATTTTGCATACTTCCTTCTTCACGATAGTTGATTTTATCTATGTTTAGATATCAGATCTAAAAGTTACATTTTGTACTTATAAATAATCCCGGAGAAAACATCCTGAAGATAAATATTATTTTCTGATTTCGCGAAGGAAAACTCTTTTCCCAGAATGTTATTCGGTAATCTGTGTGTGTTGACAATACTGCCATCAAAAGAATATTCAACGAGATAAGATTTTAATCCAACCTCTTCTGCAAGCAGATTACTGCATATCTCATGTTCTCTACCGCCTTCAATCAAATCTGTTATTGTTTGAGACAGATCTTTTTCCAGAGAATACAATATAACAAATATGCTTTTGTCATCTACAACCATACATGAAGACAATCCATGAGCACTATTTCTCAGCGTTGTTTCAAAATATTTGTTGGTGTCTATCTCCAGAATCTTATCTTTGAAATGCAAGAAACTAATAATTAATTTCTTATCAGTTTTAGCCAGGGCAAAACGTTTGTTTGAGCCTTCCGGTAATTCCGATCCGGTAATTAAATCCGTTATTGATAAATCTACAACCGGTTTATGATCAACAATCTTGTACAGATTCATTTCCGGTTTTCCGGCGTAATCAGTGTAATAGATATCACCATCGAAGTTATAAACTTCTCCCGGAAGGGGGGCTTTAACTGATTTAATATACTCACCTGCAGGTGAGAGCCATTGTATCATTGAATTTGAAAAATCAGCAACGATAAAGTTGCCTTCATTATCAAATGTAAAGCATAGAGGAAAAGTGAATTCACCGGGACCTCGTCCTGATTTGCCAATTGATCGTACAAAATCCAGCTTATTCTCATTGAAAATACTCAGTTTCTTATTAACAGCATCGAGTATGTATAATTTTGAATCTCTACACTTGATTGAGCAATCAGCAGAAAAGAAATAATCTTCACTATTCTGCCATCCGAGTGAATCAGCAAGCGTCATAGCTGTATCCTTATCACCGATTTGTTTGCAGGAAACAACAAGACCAATAATGACGATAAGTAAAAGCACTCTCTTCAATAAATACTCCCTTTTAAATTTGATTGAATTCAGGCACTTGATCACTAAATTGTCAATAAAACAATTTTATTTTGTGAGCTATCAAGGAGCAGATGAAAATAATTGGTTTGACAAATAAACCTGAACAGTAAGTCTGTTGACGGGTTAGGATAAGAGAGAAACAATTGAAAGTTATTCTCTGACAATCATATCAGAACTCTGAATAAGTTTTAAGGATGTGCTATGGAAATCAGAAACGAAGGTCTTATTAAAGATGCTACCGAGATGATATTGAAAGAAATCCAGACTGTTGTAACGATTTGTTATGTTCTGGCTATTGGGATTGGTATGCTTTTCAATTACAGGAAGTATTCTGAATTCGGTATTGATATATTTAATTATGCCGACCTGCTTGATTTTCTGATAACTCCGTTTTCAAACTTCATTGTATTGTTATTTACAATATTGTCATCGCTGGTTGCATATATTGCTTTCAAATTTGATGCAGTGATTAAGGTTAAATTTCCCAACTTCTATTCCAGACAATATTTTGGGCTGGATAAGTACCATTTGCACAGCTTGGTGAGAAACTTCCTGCATATATTAATTTTCCTTGCTTACCTCTTTCTTTCTTCTTTGAAGTATGGAGAAATATCCAGAAAGGAAATTATGCAGAAGCCCTCAATCAGCATCAGGTATTCAGATAACGAGATTGCAAAAGGTAAAATGATAGGTAAAACGAGAGAAGTTATATTCTTATTTTCAGACGAAAAAGTAAAAGTAATTCCAATTACCGCTCTTGTAAAAGAAATAGAAATTAAGAAATAGCAGATTGTAATCTAACACCTTCAAGGATAGATTCTTGCTAAGGTATAAAAAAAGAGACGCCGTTTAAAGCGTCTCTGAAATATACATAGTAAGCTATCCGGAAATTTTCATTTCTGTCACGCTGAATAATGCAAACCAAAGTTTAACTATTAATTGTTAAACTTAGATCCAACGGTATTATTTCATCAGCACAATCTTACGTGTTTCGATGTGGTTTCCGGTAATCATCTTCACGAAGTATACACCGGATGATACGGAAATGCCAGAATCTGAGTCCCCATGCCAGACAACATTATGGTCTCCCGCAGAAACGGATCTGTCCACCAGAATTCTCACTCTCTGACCTTTCATATTATACACTGAAACCTGAACTGCTGTTTCTTCTTTTACAGAGTAATCTATGTTTGTTTCCGGATTGAATGGATTAGGGTATATCCCCTGGATTCCAAGTTTAGTGAAATCCTGTGGCGTATTCTGGTCCAGAGAAACGGATACAGGTCCGTAGAACTCTGTATTACCGGACATTGATACAGACTCAAGCCAATAGTAATATGTGTTATCAAGCTCAACTTCATCATCACAGAAGTCATAGTTATGTTCAGTAGACAGGTTGCTTGCAGTTATGATTGCAGTATTAACCTTAAGAGCACCATTCAGATTGTTCATCTCGTTTCTGAAGATGTTATAACCGCTCATATCAGTTTCAGACTTAGTAATCCAGTTAAGCTCCACAAAGTTGCTATTTGTTCTGATAGCGTTGAATGATGAGAGTGTCACAGGCAGAGTATTGTCGTTACCACCGGCAGGAACAAACTCTGAGAAACTGTTTAGTCCCTGAATGGTAATAAACGGATAGTTATAGACCAGAGTGGCACCGAGATCGACTACTACATCCTGCCATGGAGAGCTGTCATCATCTCTCTTGAGGAACTTGAGAGTATTGAAATTATCAATTCCTTCAACTTCACTGAGATCGAATGTAATATCGTAAGATCCAACATCACCTGCGGAGGATTCCACATGCCAGTAGTTACCTGCAATATTGACTGTATTGGCAGGGAGGTTACCTACAACATTCGGCTCATTGAAGTTCTGGGTCAGATCTATAGTTGTCTCCAGGTGATTACCTGTAAACTGGAGTCTGACATCTGCATCCAGAAAATTAAACTCATCATTGCTGTTTGCTGGAATAGTAATTTGAGTATTTACAGGAGGTAAGATATAGTCAGCAATTTCATAAAAGTAAGCAGCTCCTGTTAAAACAGCATTACTGTATGCATTTGGTGCGCCAATAAGAACACGGTTATTATCCATGGCTATGTTTGCACCAAATATATATCCATCACCACCGTCACTGGCGAGAAATTTCTTCTGTTCATTCCAGGTTGTTCCGTCAAAATGATAGATGTAAGCAGATCCTGAAGAAGCACCAAGCTGATCATCATAATTTGCACCCAATAATGCATAGTTTTCTGTGATTGATACAGTATAGCCTAACCAGTCTCCTTCGTCTCCGTCTGACGCCAGAAGTTTCTGCTGCTCAATCCAGGTTGTTCCGTCAAAGTAATATACATAAGCAGCACCTGCTGAATTAATGTTGTCATCATCTCCTAACGCACCTACAATTGCACGGTCTTCAAAAATTGAGACTCCTATACCGAAAAAATCTCCCGGGTCAAGAGTCGCGGGAGTAAGCTTCTGCTGCTCGAACCACATTGCTCCGTCAAAATGAAAAATGTATGCTGAGCCTGTATGAGTTCCGTCACCATCTGCATAAGCTCCCACAATAACATTATCATTATTGATAGAAGTTACGATTCCGAATTTATCTCCGGCTGCACCGTCGGAAGGCAACAGTTTCTGTTGTTCTACCCAGTTTACTCCGTCAAAGTGAAATATGTATACCGAACCTGACTCAACCCCATTGGTACTGTCTCCATAAGCACCAACGGCAGCGTACTCACCACAGATTGAGACATAACAACCGAAATATTGATCCGTGCAGGCATCGGAGGAAGTCAGCTTCTGCTGTTGTATCCAGCTTGAGCCGTCATAATGGTAAATATATGCAGAACCCGACCAGTTGCCATCGTCATCATCGCCTACACATCCAATAATTACATTGTTTCCGGAAATTGAAGCCTTATAGCCAAACCAGTCACCTGCTGCTCCATCAGGTGGCATTAACTTCTGCTGTTCCACCCAGTTTATTCCATTGTAGTGATAAATATAAGCAGAACCTGAATCCTGTCCGTTATCATCATTTTTAATAGCTCCGATAACGGCATAGTCACCTGAGACTGATATAGCAGATCCAAATCCGTCAGAATCTGCTCCATCTGAAGCAATAAGCTTTTGATTCTCATTTTGAATTGTCACAGCTGTTAAAGCAAAACAGAAAATAATAAAGATAGAAAGTAACCCGATTTTTTTCATAAGCATCTCCATTGGAATTTTGTAACATCTTGACTAAGAAAAGTATCGCAATAATTGGGATTTATGTCAATGAAATAATTTTCACAGAAATAACTTCAATCAGCTGTCTGTTAAATTTTTCTATTTTCAGTTATGATGTATAGACATTCACTTAATCGAAATATTGGTTATACACAATAGCTTAAACAGTATTTGATTGATCAGCCTGTTAGCTACCTTTAGCTTTTTTATCAAGATACAATATTGAAAAGAATCCTGTTTCAAAATGGAACTATCATAAAGTGTACTTCTATCTCATTAAAAAAGTAAGAGTTTACGATATTATTTTCTTGCATAGTTTGCTGTAATCAATTATATAATGTAATAATTAAGGACCTTTGTATATCTATAGTAGTTTCTTATTAACAAGAGATATTAAAACTTTTATAGCTTCAGCAAAGTAAATCTACCTAAACAGGGTTATTTTGCGTATATTCATAGGTCTTATTGAAAAAAAATATAAGGAGGAATCATGGTTTCAGGATTAGTTGCTCTTATCTTTTTGATAATTGCAGTGGCATTAATCATATTTCTGACAAGCACTGTGAAAATGAATGCTTTTGGAGCAGGAGCTATGACGGTAAGTCATGCAAACGACTCTTTCTTCTGGGTAGTAAGTCAGTTCAGCGATATGAAAGTTTCTACTGCTTATCGCGCCTATACATCTTCAACACTGGTTCTGGGGGTTGTATCAATAATAGCTGTTGCAATTCTCACTATTTTTGTCCATTAGAAAGAATCAACCATGTATTGGTTAATGTAAAAACTATGAATTTTCTAAAAAAAATCTACATATTCTGGACCGAACGCAGAGCTTTCAATACATTCATAGATGGAGATTACGAAAAATCTCTGTCTCTGTTTCTGAAGCTTCAGTCCATCTATCCTGAGAAGCCGGGAATTGAATATAATCTTGGACTTGTAGAGCTTGCTCTCAATCATTTTACAGAAGCAGAAAACTATCTGCTTTCGGCACTTGAGAAAGATAACAGTTTTCAGGTTTTAATGTCTCTCGCAGATATGTATTATCTATCAGGAAAGAGAACAAAAGCCCTCCTGAAGTATCAACTGATAGTTGATGATGCTTCGGATGAAAGGACAAAATTGATCATACAGAGACGTATAAATACCTGTAAAAAAGAAGAGCAGTATCAGGAAACAATCAAATCCTGGAAGTTACTTGAAGAAGGAATAGAGCTGGAAAGCTCGGGAGATATTAATTCAGCAGCAAGGCTTTATCAACAGGCCTTCGCTGCTGATAACACTAATTTTATTGCTGCCAATAATTACGGCACATATTGTATGAATTCTCAGAAAGACTATAAGCAGGCTCAGGAATATTTCCGACATGCCGATAAACTTGTCTTTCATCCTGTTATTAAGGATAACCTTAAAAAGTTGAAGAAACTGCTGGAGATATAATGAAAAGTAAGCTTGATTCCATATTCAGGGCAGCCCTGAACCGCGTTGACCCATATCTGATGCTAAAAAACGGATTATCATGTACTGAAGATAAACTGCAGATAAAATCCGGAGATTATAATGATTCGTTTGATCTGGCACAATTCAATCGAATAGTGGTCATTGGAACAGGAAAAGCATCTGCAGTGATGGGAAAAGCAATGGAAGAAATTCTGGGAGGCAAGCTTACCGAAGGACTGATCAGCACAAAATACGGATTTGGTCAGGAACTGGATCGAATAGAAATCATAGAAGCCGGACACCCTGTACCGGATGATAACAGCGTAAAGGCAGCACAGCGAATTGCAGCCATTGCCGGTGATGCGGACGAAAAAACTCTGGTTGTATGTCTGATCTCAGGTGGAGGTTCGGCTCTGATGGCAGGTCCATACAGAGACGAAAGCATTAACCTTTCTCTGGAAGATAAACAGGAAGTAACCAGGACTCTGCTGGCATGCGGTGCGGATATTACTGAAATCAACTGCATGAGAAAACATCTCTCTCTGGTAAAAGGAGGGAGACTGGCAAAACTGCTTTATCCTGCAACAACAATTTGTCTGATCCTCTCAGATGTTGTGGGGGACAGCCTTGATACAATCGCTTCCGGTCCGACAACCTATGACCTTACATCTTTCAGGGATGCAGATGCAATAATTCGTAAGTATGATATCCGAGACAAGCTGCCTGCCAATGTAGTTAAGCTGATAGAACAGGGACTTACCGGAATTGCCCCGGATACACCGGAAGAAAGTGACAGGGCATTCAGTAAAGTTCACAACTACCTGATTGGAACAAACTATCAGGCATTGGTTGCTGCGGCCTCTAAAGCGGAAGATTCAGGATTTGAAACAGAGATTCTAACGGATTGTCTGGAGGGAGAAGCTAAAGAAGCAGCCCGGTCTATTTTTGCTCTGGCAAGATTTAACTGCCGTTATGGAGTAAAGAGACCTAAGCTGATAATTTTTGGTGGAGAAACCACGGTTGTGTTATCGGAGTGCCATGGCAAAGGTGGTAGAAATCAGGAAATGGCTCTTGCGTTCCTCAATGAATTGAAGCGTTCCGGAAATGGGATGGAAAAAGCTATACTTCTGGCAGCGTCTACAGATGGTAACGATGGTCCTACTGATGCTGCAGGAGCCTGGGCATCATTATCGGAGCTTTCAAAGGCAGAGAAAGCCAATCTGGATACAGGAGAATACCTTAAAAAACACGATGCTTATCACTTTTTCGAGAAAATAGAGGGGCTATATAAAACCGGTCCAACCCGTACGAATGTAGGTGATATTCAATTATTGGCTATTCTGCCTTAAAAGCAATTACTGTATATAATGACTGTTGCTCAGTCTGAATAGAAAATCTCTGCTCTTTATGAACATTTATCTGTCAATTAAGCACACATGAGAAATTTCACTTAATTTATGAGAATAACTAAAGATATTTATTGCTATGAGCGGATTTTAATCTAAATAATTGTAATTTAATGACTTTGGATCAATAAATATATTGACAATCTATTTCAAACTACTTATGGTTGGATATCAAATGTAAATAACTGATGAAGGAGGAGAATATGAGGAAAATCACATTTATGTTTTTTGTATTAGCACTGGTGAGTACGGTTTCTGCAGCTATTGACTATAACATGGTATATGATACCGATGGAATGGGCTATGATGAAGTTAACGGCAAGTACAGAGTAAAACTCCAGGTGAAATCAGATGACGGAGATGTACCTGTTGGCTTTTTTAATCTTCGAATTTTATATAACAACGCAGGAATGGCTTTTAACATTGCTGAATCTTACAGTCTGGGTCCAATTGAAGATCATGATTTTTTTGATTTGCAGGTATATGATCTCATACCTGTGGAGATGTCTTCAATCAAATGCGGTATCAATGGTATATATATTGGACCAAATACTACTCCTATGTTATGTTATATGCTTGATAACACTTGGACAGACTGTGCAGTAATGGTTTTTGATGTTGTAAATGCTGCGGAGACTGTAAACTTAAGATGGGACGATAGCGGAGTTCAGAATCAGATTACTGATTATAGTGCCAGTCCAATTGCCAACGGTACTTTTAACGGTGATCATGACACATTTATCTCTGATGATACATCAAATCTTGTAAAAGTATACATAAGAGCTTTTCTGGGTGGAACATTAACCCCGGGTAATTTTACAATGCACTATGATCTTCATCAGTTTCTTCCTTTAACTTCGCCATATGAAGATAGTTTAAGTATTCCATATATGCCCAATTATGTTGTTGACTGGGTATCTATTGAACTCAGGCAAACAGCCGATGGACCAACAATAGAACAGAGATCGGCTCTGCTTCTCAATACAGGGATTATTGCTGATGTACGGCGTACAACAATTAATAATATTAACTATGTTGCTTTCCGGAATGCTGCTCCCTGACTCTATTATGTAGTTGTTCGTCATAGAAACC
The DNA here is from genome assembly GCA_942492065.1 of Cloacimonadales bacterium (SeqCode). Taxonomy (GTDB): domain Bacteria; phylum Cloacimonadota; class Cloacimonadia; order Cloacimonadales; family JAIOQZ01. The sequence continues at coordinate 1,105,406 of CALODV010000013.1, forward strand.
ACATTGATGTTATGTCTTATTTTCCACATACACTTTCAATGTATAATACGGCATTTGTTGATTTCACTTCTGCAGCAGAAGTTGCTTTTCCGGGTAGTTCTGACATGCAGATGGAAGTCGTCCCCGGTTTTTTTGCCATGTATCCGGGAGATGTTGACGGAGATGGAGCTGTACTTGCAAATGATGAATTACTATGGCATTCTGAATTTCAAAATCCACAGTGGGATGGCTATCATAACGAGGATATAGATCTTGATGGATCGGTTCTGGTAGAGGATTGTTCAATCTGGAAAAGATTTTTCTCTGCGGCTATTCCTGATTCAGGCGTGCCTTTTGAAGGAGAGTTATCCGGGGCAGCACAAACGCCTGACAGATCAAAACAGTCGGAGCATGTAAACAGAAAACTAAATAAAGACAGGATTAACAGATAACTAATAATATCTGTAAGAATATTACAGTACACCACATAAGATCACGAAAACAGGCTGCTGATATTGTCAACAGCCTGTTTACTTTATAAATAATTCTGTGTCGTCAGTCATTTTTGATTTTCATACCATATACAGCACAACCCATTGCACCGGTCAGTTGAGGGTTATCTGGCACCATCACCTTTGTTTTAAGATTGCTCTCGAGTAATTCCCGTATGCATGGGTTCTTGGCAACTCCGCCACCAAAGGATACAGATTTCCCGATTCCTGTCTTCTGCAGCAGTACAAGAGATCTCTTAACAACCGATTCATGTATGCCTCTTGCAACTTCTTCCCGCCTTGCCCCTTTACTGAGAGAGGAGATTACTTCGGATTCAGCAAAAACAGCACACATATTATTGATCTTCTCCGATTTTTTCGTCTTTAAGGCTGCATTACCGAATTCGCTCAGGTCCATGTTCAGAGCAGAAGCCATGATTTCCAGGAATCTTCCTGTGCCGGCAGCACATTTGTCATTCATGAAGAACTTACGTATACCGCCATTAGGATCGAGGGAGATAACCTTTGTGTCCTGACCACCGATATCCAGAATAGTATCTACCTGCGGAAAAAGGTGTCTCATGCCTATGGCAAAAGCTTTAATTTCTGTGATTATCCTGTGCGCATCAGTTTCTGCAAAGAAATGGCGTCCATATCCGGTTGCAATCATAATATCATAGTCAATTTCAGCTATCAGCTCCGGTAAAACCTGCTCATGATTGTAAGTGTTTTTCATCACATTTGAGTGAACAACTACTCCATCTTCCATAAGTACAAGCTTAATTGTTCTGGAGCCAATATCAATTCCGAGAGATCTCATAACTATCCTTCTTTGGGTACCGAAATTACTAGTTTTTGATTCGTTCTATAAATGCTTCAACTCTGGTGGAAAGCTGTCCCATATCTTCCTGAGAGTAGTCAGTGTCAATGGTCAGAACAGGAATACCTGCTTCTTCCAGCATGTTCTCGAACATACCGTCTTCAATCTGGTAAGGTTGGCAGAACTGCAGATTATACAGGAGAACACCATCTGCATTCGATCTTTTATACATTTCCTTAACCATTTCCAGTCTTTCAGAGTTTGGAGTGAAAACAGCACAGTGAATATTGAAATATCTGTCTACAATAGCGTCTAACAGAGCATCTGCAGAATCAGCCGAGTCTTCAGTTTCTCCGGAAAAACCACGTTCTCCGGTGCAAAGCTCCTCACCTGCAATAACAGCCCCGGAACCTTCTATTAGAGCAGGAATCTTCCAGTTTGGAACAGCCATAGGGCATCCGCTAACAAGTAATCTTGTTGCATCAGCGGGGGAAACTCCTTGCTTATCTGCGATTCTTTTTTCCAGCTCATCGCATAACTCATTTACTTTTGATGTGAATCTTTCCGGATCATCATTGAAGTATATTTGATTAATCAACAGAGCATCCAGTCCTGAAACAGGAACAGGAGTAGCAGCTCTTAACTCAGCAAGTCTGGTAACAGCCTGTCTCTTTGCATTCACAACAGCAATACTCTTTTTCAGCTTTGCTACATCAAGTTTCTTTCCGGTCAGCTCTTCCAATGCCTTTATAAAGCGTTCGTATTCGCTTTTAAGGTAGGCTCTGCCTGTTTCGCTTTTTATTTGAGGTAAATCCATTACATACAGATTTTTCACTATTTTATTGAATTGCTCATAAGATTTCTTTTTACCATCACAGGTATTTTCCCCGACAATCATGTCAGATACTTCCATATAAGGGCATACCTGAGCTAACTTAAAGCCAAATGCAGATTTAATCAGAGCACAAGTGTTTCTTGGTAAATATTGTTCAGCCATCTCTGAGGCTAGTTCTGCTCCCGTACAAAGTCCCACCGAAACTGCATCGAAAGCAAGTACAAGTTCTTCCGGTACATAAACACAAAACGAACCGATGACCTTACGCCCTTCTTCTTTTGCATTAACCAGTTCCTGAATTCTTAATCCGTGAATTTCAGATACGACGAAATCGAAATACTGCATTGCGTCAGGTCTGTCTTTCTGAGATAAGAATAATTGAGAGTAACCTTGAGATAAGACATTCATAAGTTGATCGTGCGCTTCCAGATTGATATTCAGATCCTTCCACATTTGAGTATAGTCAGCCATTTTTCCTCCAATCTTTCGTGATAGTGTCAATTTTCCATATTGGCAAATAAATTAGAAAACTAGTCAAGGGATTTTTCTTACTACATCGGTATGTATCGAAAATGTATTTTCTATATAATTATCAGTTAAACCGGGAGTTTATGGAGACCGAGAAGGAAATAGAATATCAGTTTATAGCCCATGAAAACTCCAACACCTCTCAATGATTGTTTCAGGCTGAGTTTGTAAAACACCATAAATCCGAAAATCTGAAGTATAAAGAAAATAATTGTTTTGAAAACGGGACCACCGGGAATATTATAATATATAATCAGAGTTATTCCATTAAGCAAGAATGATTTAAATCTGTAGGCTTCGAAATCCTCAAACTCACCGTACATTTTGTACAGCAATAGATACAATAAAGACATATCAAGTAAAACAGTTAAAATTGAAAATGCAGCAAAACTCATCCTAAATCCTTTAGCAGCCTATCAGCAGAATAAAAATCCAGCGGAAAAACATGAATGAGAACATGATTCTGAATAGATGATAAGGTCTCATTGGGATAGAAATTATTAGGGCAAGGGAGAATATAACTACTTCAACAATCCTGAATATCCAGTTTGGGTGACCTATCATTCCGGCTGCAAATGACATAACCGCAACAATGATCCCTGCTCTCCATCTCATCTGAGATACATCCATAAACACGTAGTTTCTTAAACGTCCGATTAACAATAGCATGATAATTAAATCTCGGACAAGTGTGTAGTAAAATATAACTTCTGCCCATGTTCCGCTTGGAGTCATCTAAGTTAAACTCCAATCAGTTAATTCACATCAGATTCGAATGGATTCTTCTTTATAAATGTGTTGATTTTCTCAAGTAATTCAGGATTATCTTTTCTCAAACCGATACCCCATTGCACTTTAACTTCCGGGAATGTATATTTCATAATCTCAGTTGTCTGATCATACCTGTAAGCACATTCTTCAATAGATTTTCTGTTGCTGAGCATTGCATCAGCTTTACCTTTAACAACAGCTTCTGCACACTCATATAATCCGTTACGAATCACAAGATTATATCTGTTGAAATATTCATGCATAAGTTTTGCTTCCCATGAACCTGATTTAACAGCCATTGTAATTTCACCCTCTACAATTTCACTGAAAGAAGCAAAGTTTGAGTCTTTGCTTATCAGAATTGCAGGTTCGGTTTCATAATAAGGATTGGAAAAAAGAATATCTTCGGATCTTTCTTCGGTGATGGCAAATGAAGAAAGTATCAGGTCTGCTTTGCCTGCCCTAAGTTTATGTATGAGTTGGTCCCTTTCACTTGAAACAAACTTTAAGTCACGATTTAAATAATCTGCAAGTTTTTCTGCATACTTAACGGTTTTCCCGCCTGGAAAACCTTCTCGGTTTTCTATTTCGAAAGGTGGATTATTCAAGTCAATAGCGATAACCAAAGCTTGCTTATTAGTAGTTCCTTGACATGAGATGAGACATAAAAGCAGAGCGAACAAGGCAAGTTTATACATATTAATTCCTTCGAATATTTGAGTGAGCTTAATGAAATATCTTTCGAGGATTTACCTGAGGATCGTGTAAAATAATGTCTATGATTTTTTTGAAAAAGTTGACTGGAATTTATTATTGTCCCGATTTCTGCTTCTCATACCGCTGGAAAATAATTCCGGAGATAATCAGTATTAGTCCTGCCATAGTATTCCACATTATCATTTCTTTCAGCATAAAATTAATGAAGACCATTGATATAAATGGTGAAAGAAAAACTATATTAGCTGTTCTGGCAGTGGATTCGGAACATTCAAGAGCTTTCAGCCAGATGAGAAATGTCAGGCTCATCTCAAAAATGCCTATATAAATCGAGGAAGTTATCCCGTGCCAAAGGAAACTCGGTTTTGTTCCTGTGATTAATACATATATCAATATGTAAGCGCAGCCAAACATGAATGAATGCAGGAGTTTTAAATGGGCTGGTCTTTTATCTTTCAGATTAAGAATCCAGAACAATGCCCAGAATATTGAACTTCCCAGAGCGAGAGTGATGCCCCATGTATTTAATATCTCATTGCCTGATCTTCCGAAAACACCAATAACCAGAAGAAATCCTGCAAAACTTATCAGCATTCCTGTAAAATCCCTGATTGTCATTCTCTGTTTCATGAACAAGGCAGAGAATATTGTCAGAACGATAGCCCATGAATAATTCAGGGATTGGGCAATCTGTGCCGGGAGCAGGTCATATGCTTTGAACAGGATAAGGTAATAAAGAAATGGGTTAAGTAGTCCCATAACTGCTGAACTGATGTATGATTTCAGAGGGACACGGAAGGATTGGGAGAAATCTCCTTTAACAATTGAATAGATAAATAAAAAAAAGGCAGAAGCAAACACAGAGTAGGTAAGTAAATCGGAAAGTCCGATATACTTTAAACCTGTTTTGAATGCAGTAGCTGCCGTAGACCAGAATAATGTGGCTGTAAGAGCCAGTATTGTGCTTTTTTTCGTATGTTTATCCTAAGATACTTCCTGCAGTATTTTCTGCAGCATTTTCTTCTCGTTCTTCTTTTCTCTGATTGCGAATTTAATTTCAAGCTCAGATAATCCGTCAACAACAACATCGAAGTCTGCAGCCTGCTGGTATAAGTATGCCAGTCTCAGGGCTGAGTTTTCATGTTGATGGTCCAGATCATCTTCGTAGTCAATGATATTGCCAAAATCATCAACAATATGTAGATCATCATATTTTTCTGTCAACATAAGAGCTAGATCCATTCTCAAAACAATTACAAAATCTTTCAAAAAAGCAAACGATAATTTACCTTGATAGAATTCAGGGTAGCTTCTTTGGAAATCCTCAAAATCGAGATTATAAACCTGCATCTCTTCATTCTGATTAATTCCTGTAACACGATAGTATCTCATCGATCCTCCGTACTTCTCATAATAAACAAACACTCAGTCCTATTGATGCAAAGTCGGTGCCAATAAAAAAAGCCATAAATTGTACATAATTCTGGAAAATTTCGGGAATCAAAGGAAATTTATATCTGTTACAGGGAAAAATTTGCTGATTTGCGTTTGCTGATAATTTTTGAATTGCCACTATCAATTATAGAGAACTGAATACTCAATTTGATGTGAAATCTGTTGATTTTTGCAGCAATTTTACACAAAATTCGTTTTAAGGATAAGTTTCATTTGACATAACAACGGGGTTAACATATTATTCGTTGTGTACGATTATGAAAATATGGGGAACTCATGAACTCTGAAGAAAGAAAGCTTTGGGAATTGTATCAGAAGACCGGAAGACGGGAATTGCTGGAAAGAATAGTTGAGAAATATCTCAGGATAGTTCATTATCTGGCAAACAGATTTATTGTGTTTTCATCAGGTAATCTTGAAAGAGATGATTTGTATAGCGCAGGTGTCATTGGTCTGCTTGAAGCAATTGAACGATTTGATCTGTCAAAGGGCGTTGAGTTTCAGACACTGGCAACCATCAGGGTTCGCGGAGCGATAATTGATGAGATAAGAAGAACAGACTGGGTTCCTCGATCTATCAGACAGAAATCAAAGAGAATAGATTCTGCAATCCATTCGCTTTTTGCTAAATTAGGCAGAATGCCGAGTGATGATGAGATTGCGGAAGAACTGGAGATTTCTGTAGAAGCATATTACCAGATAACAGATAATCTTGGTCCGTTGTTTCTCGGTTCTCTTGATGCGGCAATTCATCAGGAGGGAGACGGTTCTAAAATCAGCATAGTTGACGTTATTGAAGACGATAAGGATGTTGATCTTGAAACTCAGCTTATGCAGAAAAAGCTGCGCGATAATATTATTAACGCAATCAGTCAGCTTCCGGACAGAGAAAAACTCGTTATCTCATTATATTACTACGAAGAATTAACATTGAAAGAAATAGGAAAAGTACTGGATGTTTCCGAATCAAGAATATCTCAAATGCATTCATCAGCATTGATAAAACTCAGAAACATGCTTGAATATCACAAAATAGAGGATTTGCTATAACCGAGGAATTCATGAAAAGAACTTTATGCATAATACTCCTGACAATAATCTGCTCTGCACTTTTTTCACAAGTTAACCTTAACCGAATTTATTACGGAGATTTCGGTCATGTAAACAGAACCGTTCTTCAATTCAGTAAGAAACCGGAATACAAAGTTGTAGGTAATTCAGCCAATAAACTGATAACTATTCAGGTCAATGCCTGCGAAAATAAGTCCGGAGTAGACAGTAAACCTTATCCGGATGCAATAATGGTTGAAAAAGCAATAATACAGAAGAACAACAATGACGGACTGGATATTGTTATAAAAACAAGTAGAGCATTTCATCTTAAGTATTCAACCCTGAATGAAAAGAATTCCTTTAAGCTTGTACTTGACATCTATTCCGGAATCAAACCGGAAACAGATGAAGAAAAAGCGTCATTCGCCAAATTTTATTATAAAGTAGGACTTAAGAATAAAGCGCATCGTATAATCAGATCTATTCCAGACACTAAAGTTAATTATATACACTACTACTGGGGAAAAATACTTCTCTCAAAAAGAAACAACTCTGCAGCTATTCAACATTTCAGAATGGTAGATAAGAAGTATCCAGAATATGTTCAGGCTCAGGAAGAATTGAAAAAACTCAATGCTCTCGGGCAACCGCAAAAACAGAATCCAAGAAAAAACTCAGGAAACATTGTTCAGCAGAAAAAAGTTACAAATGTTGTGCCTAAGAACGAATCTGTACCGGATATTAACACGTTGACCCATAAAGATATGATGATTTATGATAAGTATCAGAAATTCTTTTATCAAACAGATTCCGATGACTCTAAACTCTTTATTGTTGCAGTTGCAGCTAAATTCGTGAAAGATTATGATTATGCTATTGAGCTCTTTAAACGTATTTCGGAAGACTCATCCCTTAAACAGGAGTCTTACAAAGAATTAGCTGATATATATGCTCTTAAAGGTGATGCGGAAAATGCTAAACTGTTCAGGAGTTTCCTGTCTGATACAAGTGATGAAATCGGTGTAATCTCAAACTCAAGTTTTATGAGCATTGAAATCAAGCTCTGGATGGCATTGATAATAACAATTGCCTTTGGAACAATCGTATTCTTCCTGCTGATGATTTATTATAATAAAAGAATATCTCAGGTGACCGGTGATTTTACCTTGGATGATGTTAATTATCATGAAAATCTTGTAAAAGATTCTTATAATGAACCGATCGGGAAATGGGCTCTCTCCGACGAAGAACTGAAAAACAATGGGGAAGCTGAAACAGGCGAATCAGAAGAAGAAGCTCCAAAGCAAGAAAACTCTGGAACGGATATTGATGATGTTGATGTCTATAATCCACCGATCATCGCAGAAAAGCTGACTCCGGAAGAAGAGGAAGAACTCCTTGAGTACGAACAGAGCAAAATGGAAGAACAGGAAGAGGATGATTCCGAAACTTTTGCCAATGACGACTATATCCGAAAAATGGTTGTCAAAATGTCTCAGCAGGACTGGGGTGTTGAAGAAATTGCCAAAGAATTGAAAATTTCACAAAGTGAAGTTGATTTCATTCTGAAAATGCAGGACTAACTGATTTGGTATGATCAGTAGAAGCAGCTCTTCAACCGGTAGAAAAAGCAAAGTGGAGAGCTCGGGAAAACTGGGTTCTCTAAAAGATATTGCAGATAAAGTCCATGTAGGCGAGGTTATACCTGCCAGAATTCTTCGGGCAGCATCCGAAAACATGTATCTTATTCACCTCCTCGGCAAGCAGATGCTGGCTGAATCACATCTCAAATTCTCCAACAAAAAAATACTGGTTAAGATAGAAAGTAAAAAGCCCAAACTACATCTAAAACTCCTCACCGACAACGATGATTCTTTGTCTAAAGCTGTCAATTTTGCTCATGAAAATGGAATAGGCTATTATGGAGGGAACGCAGAGATTACCGATTTTGTACTGGAAAACTTCGGAATGAACGCAGGTAGTGAGTTGATAAGTCTTCTTAACATAGGATCTGCGGTATATCATTCGAATATCATACCATTGGAAGCAATATTAGAGGTGGTAAAACAGGATAAAGACATGATCTCCAGACTGGCTTCTGTATATGCAAAAAGTACAGAAAAACTGGTGTTCAGGTTTGATCCTGAGTTTGAAGATGTTTTACGATACTATTTCAGAAAAAACGCCTGCCCGGATGAAGAGCAAATATATCAACTACTGTCTCTGATGACAGAGAAGAATATATTGCTGGAACCTGCAGAAAAAATAGAACAGTTTAAAGATTTTGCAGAAAATCTGGCATTCATAAATAGCAGCATAAGGCAATATGACTGTAGCTACAGTATAATATGGATTATAACGGAAGACTCACTACAAGGACATATTGTTGAGAATAACAAAAATTCATCTCAGTATGTATATGAGTCCGAGATATACGAAGGTGTCAGACTGCGTCTGGATATGTTGTCGGAAAATTTGCTGACGCTGGGTGTTACAAACAGCTATGCCATGAGATACTATAAAGAGCTGACTTCAGAACTTACATCAATGGAAATTATTGGTGGTGAGAGTGTGGATAACTGTAAGTTTACCTATGATATAATCAAGGCTGAATAATGATTGTTAAAAAAAAAGATGAACTAAAACTGATAATTGACGATATGTTAAGTAAAAGTACTACAGAAACTGACAAAATCAGATTGAGAAACTTAATACTGCAGAAAGCAGGACAGTTATTGTCGGATAGAGAAAGAAATGGATGAGAACTTAAGTATATTTTTGAGAATTGTTCGACTTATTGAACATTTTGAGTCTAAGAACAGAAAAAAGTACTATAACGAGATTTTCAAGATTCTCCTTGATGTAATTGATTTCGAGTATGGAGCAATTTTCCTGCTGAATCACGAGACATCGAAGATCAATCTTGTGGCAGAATACGGGCAGGTTGTAGACTTGATCCAATTAGTGAATTTTGAGATGGGTAAAGGATTTTCTGCCTGGGTTGCCAAAGAAAAAAGAACTGTTATTCTTAACAATCTCCATAAATCATCACCGGACAGTAAGCTTGTTGTTCGTTCATTCATGTCATTACCTATGCTGATAGAGAAGCAGCTGGTGGGAGTGATCAATTTCGGGCATTCCAAAAGTAATGCCTTCTCGGAGGATGTAGAGCCATTCCTTCAGGTGGTCACATCTTTAATTACAGGTTTGATTGAGCGTAACAATGCTGTGGAGAAGCTGGTAACACGCAACAAGGAAATCTCAATCATCAATAAAGAGCTGGAAGAGACCAGAGATAAACTTGTGGAAGCTGAACAGAAAGCGGCTGTTTCAGCCATGGCAGTAAGCCTGAATCACGAGATAAATAATCCGTTGATGATCATTTCAGGTAATCTGCAGATGCTGTCTTACAAGTGCCAGGATGAGTCTCTCAAGAAGAAGTTTTCAGTGATTGATGAGCAACTTGACAGAATATCCGGCATAATCCGTAAACTGCGTGATATAGAAGAAATAAATATAGATGATTATATATCAGAATCAGACGAAAAAATGCTGAAGGTATAGCACGCAAACACCTTCCTAATAGTATGTGCAATTAGATTCTATCTATGAAATCCAATTAATTAATATAAACCACAGAATACACGGAATGACACGGAAAAGAAAACAATTATGCTGGCAGTTCTACCGACCGGTTGACTCAGAATAGCATAACGAGACTACTATTTTTTTATGTAAATACGGATTTAGATTCCTGATTTGCATAAATTATTTGACAATTTTCTCTGCATATACAACACTGATATTGAAATCATACATGCAATGAGGTATTAGAATGTATAAGAAAAGAGATCTGCAAGAGCATGTCATGAAAGCTCTTGAGTACTTCCCTGTTGTTACTGTTACAGGTCCGAGGCAGTCCGGAAAGACAACTTTTTGTCGGAAGAACTTCCCTGATTACAAATACGTCTCTTTGGAAGATCCAGACACAAGAGAATTTGCCAGAGAGGATCCGCGGGGATTCTTAAAGCAGTATCCTGATCGAACCATAATCGATGAGTTCCAGAATGTCCCCGAGTTAACTTCATATCTGCAAGGTCATGTAGATGAAGTTGATAAAACAGGTATGTACATTTTGATCGGATCAAACCAATATCTCATGATGGAAAATGTTTCGCAGTCACTTTCAGGAAGAACTCAGATAGTCAGGTTACTGCCTTTTTCTTACAATGAAATACATAAGGGCAGCGGTATCAGCCTGGAGCAGGTATTACATGAAGGCGGATATCCCCGGATATTTGAAAAGAATATTCCACCGGCTGATTTCTATTCAGCCTACTTTGATACATATTTGCAGAAAGATCTTCGAAATGTACTGAAAGTTATGGATTTGAATCTGTTTCAGCGTTTTGTGACTTTATGTGCTGCCAGAACCGCACAGATAGTAAATCTGAGTTCCTTTTCCAATGAACTTGGCATTGACGCTAAAACTGTTAAGCGTTGGATTTCGATACTTGAATCAGGCTATATTATTAAACTGGTAAGTCCATATTACAAAAACTTCAACAAACGAGTTATCAAATCTCCCAAGATGTATTTCCTTGATGTTGGACTAGCATCATATTTACTGGGAGTACAGGAGTCAGACCAGCTAATGAATCACCCGTTAAAAGGTGAACTGTTTGAAACGTTCATTTTCTCTGAGCTTCAGAAACATATAATGCATGGAAATATGAAGGCAAATCTGTATTTCTACAGAGATAGTAACGGAAAAGAAATTGATTTTGTTATTGAGTCCGGCATGCAAACCAGGCTTGTAGAAGTGAAGCTTACATCCACACCGTCCAAAGTTAATTTCAAGAATCTGATTTCACTTCGGGAACAATTTGGTGCAAACTCGTATTCATACTTGTGCTATGGTGGAGACTTAAAACAGACAATGTACAATACAATGCTGGTAAGTTTCAGGAATACCGGTTCTATTTTCGAAGGATAAATTTATGTAAATGCGGAATTTGATTCCTGATATGCATAGAATAAGCCCTCTGTATCGTATCCTCGGCATCTCCCCGTAGATGTTTTCGAAGAAATACATCCAGAATTGACGTAGATGTTTCTGAAAGAATACATCCAGGTTTAGGGAGATCATAGTTTTGTGATAACTTGAGTTTGCTAATGAAGTGTGTAAATAACCTTAATGCAATAAATAGACGTTGCATGCAACGTCTCTACATCTGTTCTGTCGATGGTGTAGAGACAACCGGACGGTTGGCTCAGACAAGAATTGCCAGTATTAGCCTTCCTTGCATTACGCTGTATAAATCCTGCTTGCTTATCTGACTTTGTCAGTTTTACTCTTCATTTAAAAATAATGGTTTAATGATTTTATCAAAATAATCTATAAAGTTATCTTGTTTTAAACTTTCCAGAATATATTGAAATTCCTTCTTATCCCGTATATACACCTTCATTCTTTTCTCATCTATCACTGCTAAACCTTCAGGATAACGATCCAGTATATTACCGCCGTACTTGTTACTTAACTCAGATATTTTTAACAAGCTTTCAGAAATTCGAGACAAGTACGATAATATCTTGTCTTTGAATGGGACATATAAATCAGATTTGATCTTTGGAAAGCAATTCTTGAACTTTGGAGAATTTATTGCATAAAATTTATCGATGTCAAGTAAGTCTTTTCTTCCGTAACCGATAATAGAACTATGAATGATATTATATACTGAAGATATTGTAAATGATCTGATATAACTTTTATACTGCTTATCTTTATAAAGTAGTACTGCTTTTTTGTGGTATATTTCTGATGTCTTGGAAAATACGAAATAGTCTTTTTCGTCAAGTTCCTCCAGTAGCTTTTCAAGAATAAAATATGATTTCTCTTTGTTTCCTGAAATATGATAGTAACTGGATAATTTATAATAATGATCAAGTATCTTTTCAGGACAAATCTCTATTGCGCGTTCTATTAACTGTATTGCTTCTTGAATATTTTCTTTCTTCAAGGATGTTGCTTTCTTTATCAGATCACCCCACTCAGTATTAAACAAAGCATTTTGAGAATCTAATTCATGAGCAGTATCTTTATCTATTTCGTTCTTTCCAAAAATTTTCTTAAAAAGGTTTCTTATCATTTTTTTCCCTCATTATTCAGAGTTTTAACTGCTTCATCAATTGCAGTAATTGCTATTTCCAGAGTACATTGAAGATTTCCTTTATTAATATTAGCCTTAGTGTTATGAGTAACATGTTTCTTTATTTCATTATTACAATCACTAATTCGTGAATGTGATTCAGCCAATTTTTCCATTACATCATCAATATTGTTATGGTTGAATAATTCTTTCCTGATTTGATATAAAAGATTAGTACTTAAATCAATGTGTGTAAAATCAAAAGTACAATCAATCATAAAATCAGAATTAGAGTGGTTTGCCAGAGCTTCTCTAAACTCTTTAATTCTTTTTTTGCAGTTTTCAAGTTCATAGTTTGCCATATGAAGAAGAACTTTTCTTCGTTTTTTGAGTTTAAAATAGACTAATGCTCTATCTAATATAAAAACAAGGGATCCAGATACAAAAGCACTTATAGCTATTAATAAAGTACTATTGGATGAGTTCTCTGTAGATACTGCATCATTTTTGCTTAAAGCTATATTGCTGATAAATACAGAGTCTGATTTTGAGATAAATATTTCAGTTGAATTGATACTACATAATGCAAATAATAATAAAGCTAGGAAGCAAATTTTATTGATCATATTTGACCTTTCCCCCTAAACTTGAACCATTCTGAAGTTTAGTATTCTTTGACATATAAAAGCAATGATTTATAATATTTGCAAAGGAGTAAAGGATGCGAAAAAGATTTACAGAAGAACAGAAAATAAGAGTACTCAAAGAGCATGAAGCTGGCAGAAAAGTAAAAGATCTTATACGAGAGCACCAGATTTGCGAGCAGACATTTTATAAGTGGAAGAGCAAATACGGTGGAATGGAAGTAACTGAGGCCAAAAGGTTAAAGTCTCTTGAAGATGAGAACAGAAGGTTAAAGCGTCTTTTAGCAGAACGTGATCTTGAAGTCGATGCATTAAAGATAGTACTGTCAAAAAACTTCTAAAGCCCTGTCAACGTAAAGAAGTTGTCAGGGAGTTTAAAGAGATGGGAATGAGTGAAAGACGATCTTGCCGTATAACAAATTTTCATAGGAGTTCGTTCAGATATAAACCTGTAGATAAGACATCTGACAGAGTAATTTTATCTAAACTGAAGGAGCTTGCTCTGAAGCATGTCGCTTATGGTTTGCCCAGATTAACAGTTCTATTAAGAAGAGAACTGGGCAATGTAAACCATAAGCGTATAGAACGTATTTACAGACAGAACAATCTGCAAATACCTAAACGACCACGCAAGAAACGCTTGTATAGATCAGAATCATTACCTCCTGCCGAGTATCCAACTCAACGTTGGTCAATGGATTTTGTAGGAGATAGAACAGTAAAGGGACGTCCTTTCAGGATTTTCAATATAATGGATGATTTTTCAAGAGAACTTGTACTTCAAATTGTTGATACTTCAATTACAGGATCCAGATTAAATAGAGAACTAAGTAATTTGAAAGAATATCGTAATTTACCGGAAAATATAGTCTGTGACAATGGACCTGAATTCAGATCCAAAGCAATGTCTGAATTTTCACTAAAACATAATGTAAAACTGTGCTTCATCCCTCCGGGAGAACCACAGAAAAATGCTTTTGTGGAAAGTTTAAATGGTAAGTTCAGAAATGAATGTCTTAATCAATCGGAATTTCTAAATCTAAATCATGCAAGAAATGTAATAAATGAATGGAGAGAAAGTTATAACAACGAAAGACCTCATAGTTCTCTTAATATGATGTCTCCCAAAGAATATCTCTTGACTTATGAAAATGGAATCAAACAGAATAACTCGAACTTACTAAACTTAGACATGGTACAGAATATGGGGTAGGCTCATATTTTCTCCTATTTGTAGCAACTTAGGTTAGTTATTTAATACTAGTCAATTAATTTAGTTATGCTCCTTTACAAAATGTTAAGCTTCTCCCTATACCTATCCTCTTCACTATAGATACACCCGCAATATTGCTGGCGGTACATTCTCAACCGTTTCGATTCCTCTATCCCGAATTTCCAGTGCTCCCTGAAATCCTTATACAGGAACTTAACCCCGACTTCCTTTGCTGCCGCTTCACCAATACTCTTGATAAGCTCGTGCTTCTGGAATTTACTGTAAAGCAGAGTTGTCGTAAAGTAGTCAAACTTGCCTTTTCTGGCAATATGCGCAGCAGCTTTAAGTCTTACATAGTAGCAGTAGCTGCATCTCTGGGACTCTCTGTAGACAATGTTTCTCAGGAATTCACCTATATCATATTCGTCCTGCCAGATTACCCGAATATCATTCTGTTCGGTAAACTCGCGAAACGTCTCTTTTCTTCGGTTGTATTCTGTCAGAGGATGGATGTTGGGATTATACCAGAATCCGAAAACCTCGTAACCTTCTTCTTTAAGGGCTTTGTGCGGACCTATCATGCAGGGGCCGCAGCATGTATGCAATAATACTCTTTCCATTATCCCTTCAATATTTCGTCTGTGGTTTTAAAATGCAGTTTACCGATTTTCTCAAGCTCATTTCCGGAATGCTTGCTGACAAAGGTTTTTCCTAATTTGATGATGTCTGTTCCTGCACCGGACTTAAGTTCAATATCATATTTACGGGACAGATGCTTCAGGACTTTCAGGTAATTATATCTGGCAACAATAGAGGCAGCAGCAACAGCAATATCGCGTTCTCCTTTGGTCGCAGCCCTCAACGGGATGTTCTTCAGTTCTTTCAGACCTGATGAGATTGTATTCATGTTACTGAACTTATCGAGAAAAGCTCCGTCAAATTTACGTCTTTTTGCCAGGTTGACAATCGCTCTGGCATGCATCCAGGCAAGCAGTTCATTGAGCTTTTTACCCTGCTGGGTGAATCGGGCATAGAGTTCATTGTATTTTTCTGGAGTAAGAATCATAACCTCGTAAGAACCACGTAGTTTGGTCGCAATAACGCTGTTCATCTTTTCCAGAGCATCAAAGCTTTTGACTGTTTTAGAATCTCTGACCTTCAGTGCTGTAAGTTGCTTTTTCACATAGTCATCACAATAGAAGGCACATACTACGAGCGGTCCGAAATAATCACCTTTTCCAGCTTCGTCGGAGCCAGACCATTTTTTCCAGTCATGCAGTTTTTCTTCGGATATCGGCCCGGAGATGACAGTCTGAAGCTGTCTTTTCAGAAGGGAATCTTTCCCCTGAATAACGTATTTCGTACCTTTTTTCTCTGTATGGTATATATTGATCTTGCAGGTATGTTCAGCCTTGGAAAGTGCAAGACTGATCCCGTAGGGAATTTCCTTTTCGTCGGAAACCATAATCCCCAACTGATTGATCTTTTTAATAAATTCTGCAGTAATTTCCAGTATCTTCATGTTTCTTCCGTTTAGAGAGTTCGATGTGGTTATAATCTAACAACAAGTTAAGCTGTTTGATAGATTGCGTTAATACGTAATTTATGTCGCAGATTTTCCCGATTCTTCGGGACTCAACCAACTTAACTAATTGATATGCTATGATATAAAAGCTCCCTGAGTCCCGATAAAGTCGGGAAAGGGAATATGCTGTAAACAAAAGAGACGACAAAAATTACTTTTTTACACAGTGCATCAGGGACTTGCAGGTACAATCCACTCTATACTAACTCTCAGTAAGTTTAGTATGATCATAAAAAAATGTCATGTAATAAATGACAAACAATTTCTATATTAAATTGTAAGTTTTCTGATATTGTTAAGGAATATCTGAAATAAAAAGGAGGATTTACAGTTTTAATCATATATGCTCTGTAAATAAAGAAAACAGGATTATCCTGATCCGGTTGATTGAGTTAATGCATCTCAGGCAAACGGTATTGGAAGAATTATATATATAATTATATAAATATATAAACATCAATTGACAAACAAACTCAATTTCGTAGTTTGTAAACTGCAATAATTTTGGAGAAATATTAATGACGAGAACTAAATATGTATTCATGGCTGTGCTTATAGCAGCATTCGCATTCTCAGGCAGTCTTTTTGCTAATTCAATATTCGCATCCGGTACGGGAGAAATTTATCCCGAAAGATTTTACGGTTATGATTCTTATTCTGCAGGTATGGGATATACCGGAGCAGGTGATCTATTCAGAATCAATAATTATACAGCTAATCCTGCCTTAATGACAACAAGCAGTAATGTTAACTTTTCAGCTTCCATTAAACTCGGATTCAATACTTACAAACAGGATATCAATAACCAGAGCGAATCATACAGAGATGACGGACTGATCTTATCCCAGTTCTGTTTTGCTGTTCCGTACAATAATAACAGATTTGGTGCAAACATTCAGGCTTTTTCTTCCGGTAACTTCGAAAATGAAGTTAAAGGAATAGTTATTGATGAAGATAATGAGTACGATCTTAAAAACAGCATTACCAGAAACATGTATCAGTTCAACCTGAACTATGCTTACAAATGGAACAAACTCAGTCTTGGAGCAGCGGTAAACTATATTCTCGGAAGCAATAATCTCGAAATGACACACGATCACGATTCATTCATAGATACATACTATCTTGATATCCGCAGATACAACGGGGCAGCTTATACTGTTGGTGCAACTTATGATTTTACAAAGTTCTCAGCAGGTATCTCCTACAGAACAAAAGCGGATCTCTCGGGTAAAAGAGAACTGGAAACAGTTGTCCATGATGATGATAACAGAATCAGCCTTGATACTGATGATATGGAGATTGCCGACGAAATATGCCTTGGCTTTGCTGCAAAATTCAAGGATGAGTACAAGCTGACATTCGATACTCACTTTGAAAGATGGTCTGAAATTTCCGATGATTACAATGATTCATACATGGTGGGATTCGGCGCAGCGTACGATCCATATAAAAAGAAAGATCATTTCTATCAGAAGCTCCCGGTTAGAGCTGGCTACAGCTTGCGTAAACTGCAATATAAGATGAATAATGAAGATATTATGGAACATACACTTACCATGGGTATCAGTCTGCCGATTAAATCTACAAAACAGGCTATAACATTTTCTGTAGAGTTAATGAAACGCGGAGATAAATCCAAGCATGGAATCGAAGATAACGGTATTATGTTTACCATTGGTTCTCAGGGATTTGATGTATTCAGTAGAAGAAAGAATAAAACCGGGCACAGAGATATTCCAAAGCCTGATTCATATTATTAGATAATAAATTTTTAAAGAGGGTCTATGAAAATAGATAAAGAACTATGTGATGTCTGCAGTACTTGTGCTGCAGCATGTCCTGTTGATGCAATAACAATCAGCGAATTCGATGTAAAAATAGATGAAGAAAAATGTGTGCACTGCGGTAATTGTATTGTCAGCTGCCCGATTAGTGCGATATCGGAGGAATAATGTTTTATGATGTAGTAGTAGTTGGAGCCGGACCGGCAGGAGCAGTAGCAGCTTGGTATGCAGCAAAAAGCGGAGCTTCCGTTCTGCTTCTGGAAAGAGACAGAGAGCCCGGAGTCCCTGTCAGGTGCGCTGAAGGTGCTTCTCAAGCCGGTGTACACGAATTCCTCGATCCTGATCCACGTTGGGTTTCAGCAAAAACCAAAACACTCAGAATTATATCTCCCGATGGCAACCATGCTGACCTTAATCACCTCAGAGACGCTTACATTCTGGAACGTAGAGTCTTTGATAAAACATTATGCGATAAAGCATGTAATGCCGGAGCAAAACTGCTTGTTAAGGCAGATGCTGTCAGACTCTACAAAGAAGATGATACAGTAAAAGGTGTTGTTTTCAAGCATCTCGGTGAAGAGAAAACAGTACGTTGTAACATTGTAATCGGAGCAGACGGTATTGAATCCAGAGTCGGCCGCTGGGCAGGTATTAAAACCGAACTTAAGGTTGAAGACCTGGAACCAACAGCTCAGTATACACTTACAGGAATCAAAGTTGATTCTACTGTCAGTCAGTTTTTTGTAGGTGCGAAATATGCACCGGGCGGGTATGCCTGGATTTTCCCTAAATCTGAGACCTCGGCAAATGTTGGACTCGGAATCGCAACACAGTTGGCAAACGGTAAAAACGCTAAATACTATCTTGATAAATTTGTAGATGATGTATTTCCTGATGCATCCCGAAACTACCTGGTTCTTGGCAGTGTACCTACTTCCGGAACGCTTCCGCAGATTACTACAGATAATGTAATGCTGGTGGGTGATGCGGCCCGTCAGGTTGATCCTCTCACGGGAGCAGGAATTCTTAACGGAATGTTTGCTGCTAAAATTGCCGGTACTGTTGCCGGGGAGGCGTTGAAGAAAAAAGACTTCTCAAAGAAATTCCTGAAAAAATATCAGAAGCAGTGGCATAATGATCTTGGTAAAAGACTGGCTATTCTTCATGAGTTGAAAGAAACTTATTTCGGATTCTCGGAAGAACGTTTTAATAATATTGTTAAGAGTCTGAATAAAATGCCGTCATCGGATATTGATGTAAAAAAACTGTTTGTAACAGCTGTTAAGGATGATCCTAAACTTGTACTTCAGGTTAGTAAAGCATTTCTCATAGGAAATTTTATAAAGTAAATGAAAAAGAAATACAGAACGGAAATTTACAGGAAGCTGATTCATATCAGCTCTCTTGCTATACCGATGTCTTTCCGTTTCATAGTTAGTAGAACTGTTATGCTTCGCGTACTGATTCCATTAACTTTAGTTGTGTTTGTCATAGAAATAATCAGATTAGAAAATAAGTCGCTGAAACGAATTTTCTACCGGCTGTTTGGTATTATGCTGAGACGCCATGAAATAAATAACTATACCGGTGCATCCTACCTGATGGTGTCGGCTATATTCTGCATATCTTTTTTCCCTGCTGATATAGCATTTCTGGCGTTATCGTCCTTGGCAATAGGAGATACATTTGCCGCAATTATAGGTATGATGTACGGTAAAAGAAAGATTCGCGGATCAAAGAAAAGTCTGGAAGGTTCATTGGCTTGCTTTGTAACAACATGTGCTTATGCTCTGATGTTCGGGGCTCATCCTATGATTGCCATTGTTGGCGGTATATCAACAACAATAGCTGAAACCTCCCCGATCCCGATTGATGACAATATTAAAATTCCAATAATATCAGCAGTGGCTATGACAGCGGCTCAGCTGTTTATCTTTTAAAGAGGTTTAAATGTTATTATCATTTGTAATCCCTGTTTATAACGAAGAAGAATCACTAAACACTCTCTACTCGGAAATACTCGAGAATGTGAAAGCTTATGATTACGAGATTATCTTTATTGATGACGGCAGCACAGACAAAAGCTTTGCCGTAATGAGCAGTCTGGCTTCGAAAGACTCGAATGTCAAGATTATCAGATTCAGAAAGAACTTTGGTAAAGCAACAGGTTTGAATGTCGGATTTGAGCATGCTCAGGGTGATATTGTATTCACAATGGATGCAGATCTTCAGGATAATCCGAAGGAAATTCCGAAATTTATCGAAAAGCTTGAAGAAGGATATGATCTGGTATCCGGCTGGAAAGAAAACAGGAAAGACCCCATTCATAAAACACTGCCATCAAAGCTGTTTAACAGAGTAACTTCAAAAACATTCAACGTTAATCTGCATGATCATAATTGCGGTTTCAAAGCATACAGAAAAGAAGTTATCCGGGAACTGGATATCTATGGTGAACTTCACCGATTTGTACCACCTCTTGCCGGAGCAAAAGGCTTTAAAATAACTGAAATCCCTGTGCATCATCGCAAGAGAGAATTCGGAAAATCCAAGTACGGATCCAAGAGGCTTCTCCGAGGTTTTCTTGACTTGCTCACAGTAAAGCTTGTGACACACTATAACCAGAGTCCTCTGTACTTATTCGGCAGAACCGGAACCATGTTCTTCAGCTTTGGTTTTCTGATAAATCTATATCTGACAATAATGAAGCTTGGATTTGGACAGCCTCTGGCAAACAGACCGTTATTATGGCTGGGTATTTTGCTGATTATGGTAGGAATTCAGTTTTTCTCTATAGGTTTAATAGGTGAGTTAATAGTTAACCAGAACAGACACCGGAATAAGCGGACAACATATTCCATAAAAGAAAAAGTAAATATTGAAAAGGAGTAAATCCATGAGTAATAAAGAAATTATAAATAAAATCCCACGTAAGTATTACGCTGAAGATATTAACATCACAGAATGGGAAAAAGTAGAGCCATTATATAATGAGCTTCTCGAGATGGAAGTAAACTCGGCAGAAGACCTTGTATCAATGATGGAAAAATACAGTGAGTTGGAATTTATCCTCATGAACGAAATGGCATGGCGTTATGTTCACATGACCTGTTATGCTGATGACAAAGAAAAAGAAGAAGCTTTCAATGATTTCTACGGAAACATTGTTTCTCCAGCTATGAACTATGATTTCAAACTCAAGAAAAAATACTACGAAAGCCCATATAAAAACGAGTTATCCGAAGAAAGATATTCTCACCTGAACAAGATAATCTCTAAAGATATTGAGATGTTCAGAGAAGAGAACATCCCTCTGATGACCGAAGAACGTAAACTGGCTAATAACTACGGCTCTATTCTTGGTGGAATGACTGCCGACTATAAAGGTGAAGAAAAAACCATGACTCAGCTTGCTGTGTTTATGAAGAATCCGGACAGATCAGTCAGGGAAGAAACATGGAAACTTAGATTCGGCAAGCTTCTTGAAAACAGCAAAAAACTGGATGATCTGTTTAACGAGCTGATGAAAATTCGTAACAAGATTGCGGCTAATACCGGTTTTGACAATTACAGAGACTATGAACACAAAAATAAAGGCAGATTTTCTTATACACCAGAAGATGTAATGGAATTCCATAAATCCGTTGAAGAATATGTTGTTCCTTTCATGAAAGAGAAAAACGAAGAGAGAAAACAGAAACTCGGTGTTGATAAACTTGAACCATGGGATACGAGTGTTGATCTTGACGGAAAGGTTTTAAAACCTTTCAAGGATACAGATGAACTGATCGCATTATCTCAGAATGTTCTTGGAAAAGTTAAACCTGAATTCGGCAAACAACTTGAGTTGATGAATAACACAGGTCTGCTTGACCTGGCTAACAGAAAAGGTAAAGCTCCGGGTGGATACAACTATCCGCTTCCTGAACTGGGATCATCATTTATATTTATGAATTCTGTTGGACTGCAGTCTGATGTAAGTACTTTACTGCACGAAATGGGGCATGCTCTCCACGCAAAAGCTGTAACAGATGAGCCGCTGGCGATATATTCAGAACCTCCGAGTGAAGTTGCAGAACTCGCTTCCATGTCTATGGAACTTCTTTCCATGGATTACTGGGATGAGTATTACGACAATGTCGAAGACCTCAAAAAAGCTAAACGTGAGCAGCTTGAAGGTACTCTGATGTTCCTGCCATGGTGTATGGTAGTGGATGCTTTCCAGCAATGGATTTACACATCAGGTCAACACACAAACAAAGAAAGAGCAGAATACTTCAGTAATCTTATGGATCGTTTCGGACTTGGTGATTATTGGGCGAACTATCCTGAAGAAAAGAAAAATCGCTGGATGTTCCAACTTCATATTTTCGAAGTGCCTTTCTACTATATTGAGTACGGTATTGCTCAACTCGGTGCTCTCAGTATTTACAAGAACTACAAGGAAAATCCGGAAAAAGCGGTTAAGGATTATGAAAAATTCCTGAAGCTGGGATACTCAAAATCCATGAAAGAAATATATGAGACAGGTGGAATTGATTTCAGTTTCTCAGCTGATCATATAAAGAAAATTGTAGCTTTCGTAAAAGAAGAACTGCAAAACCTGTAATAAAGGTATTTAATGGATGCTGATAATATATTTTCGGTTTCTGAAATAAATTTTCACGTCAAAAACGTACTGGAGAACTCACTTTCCAGAATGTATATTGAAGGTGAAATAGCAAACTTTACAGCTCATCACTCAGGACACTTTTATTTCTCCCTGAAGGATGAGCTGTCCTCTATTCGCTGCGTTTTTTTTAAATCTGCCAACAAAGGACTGGCTTTCACCCCCAAAACAGGTGACAAGGTAATTTGTACAGGAAACATTACTGTTTATGTTAAAAGCGGGAGCTATCAGCTGCAGGTTGCGAATATGTATCCTGCCGGAAAAGGCTTACTGCAGATCAGGTTCGAGGAGTTGAAAGCTAAGCTGGCAGAGGAAGGATTATTCGATACCGAACATAAGAAGAAGATTCCTGAATTCCCTCGTAAAATAGGACTGGTGACATCCCCTGACGGAGCTGCTGTGAAAGATGTAATCTCTGTCAGTGAACGACGATTTCCTGTTGATCTGGTTATATATCCGGCATTGATGCAGGGAGACAAAGCCCCTGAGACAATTGTGAAAGGTATAGAGTACTTCAATTCATGTGATGATGTTGATCTGATAATTGTAACACGTGGAGGTGGTTCTCAGGAAGACCTGTTTGTCTTTAACGATGAACGGATTGCCAGAGCTGTATACAAATCCGAGATACCTCTGATTTCTGCTGTAGGACATGAAATAGACTTTACCATCTGTGATTTTGTGGCTGATCTGCGAGCTCCAACCCCTTCGGCAGCGGCAGAAATTGCTGTTCCGGATAAAGAAAACGTGGCAGCAGACCTGATGATGAAGTACTCCCGTATACTGTCCTTATTCAGGAGTAAGTTGGATTCTTCCGAGAAACAGTTGATCAGGTTCAAACTCAGACTAGCAGAGAGACATCCGAAAAATGTACTAAAGCAGAACAGACAGGAACTGGATAAGCTGAGTTTAAGGCTAATGAATAGTAAAAATCAGGTGCAGGATCTGAGAAATGCTGTATCTTATGAGAATGATGACCTCAGGAGATTTCTGAACAAGTTCAAAATAGATTTGTTGAACAGGCAGAATGAGGTAATGCAGAAGTTTAGAAGCATGAAGAGCAGTGCAGATATGTGGATATTGCAGCGAAGTGATGAACTGAGAACCAGAAAAGAAGATTTACAGGAGCTGTCTCCATATAATGCTCTTAAACGCGGTTATGCAGTGCTGAAGAAAGAACGAACGATACTGAAGTCTGTAAAACAGATGGAAAAAGGAACGGCATTTCAGGTTGTACTGAATGATGGTATTGCCGAATGTGAGTGTCTGGAAATAAAGAGTCAGGTTGTTGATACTGATATTTTTTTGTAATTTATAAACATCTGTAACGTTCTGATTTAAGAAAGTCATCTTAATTGTTGACATTATGCGGTAAAAGATTTCTATAAGGAGTCATGGTAGTTGTTTTCTAATGCTTTCATGCAAATGACTGATTTAAAATGAGGTTCCAATGCTGGAAAAGATAAAAAAACCAAAAGATATACGGAAACTGGGATTCAAAGAGCTTGTGCGGCTTGCAGAAGATGTGAGACAGAGAATTATTGAAGTTACTGCCAAAAACGGTGGACACCTTGCTCCAAGTCTCGGAGCAACAGATATTGCTATTGCATTGCTTAAAGTATTTGACCCTGTTACACATAGAATCGTCTGGGACGTGGGACATCAGTCTTATGCCTGGAAAATACTTACCGAAAGAAACGAACGCTTTGATACTCTCAGACAATTTGGCGGTATCAGCGGATTTAACAATATATTCGAAAGCAAATACGACGCATTCAGTGTGGGTCACTCCAGTACATCTATTTCAGCTGCTTTGGGAATTAATGTTGCTGATGAGCTTCAAGGAATAAATCACCGAACTATCGCTGTAATCGGTGATGGAGCTTTGACCGGAGGGATATCTTTTGAGGCAATTAACAATGCAGGCGGAATGCAGAAGAATCTTATTGTTATATTAAATGACAACGAGATGTCCATATCAAAAAATGTGGGAGCATTGCAGAATTATCTTACCAACGTGTTAGTGAGTAAATCCTACAATACTCTAAAAGATAAAGTTTGGACTTTATCTCAGGCATTGCCAACACCAATCAAAAGAAAATTCATTACCGGAGCTCAAAAGCTAGAGGAATCACTTATAAATATCCTTGTTCCAAATATTATTTTCGAGGATCTCGGGTTCAAGTATGTGGGACCTATTGACGGACATGATATTCCAAGAATGGTCAGAATTTTAAACAAAGTACACCATAATGTTATTGGTCCTGTGTTTATTCATATGCTGACTCAAAAAGGAAAAGGCTGTCACTTTGCAGAGGATAACTCTCAGAAATTCCACGGAGTCGGACCTTATGAGAGAAAGACCGGTGTTACCAAGATGAAGCCTACTTCTTATTCGGGAGCATTCGGTAAGAAACTGTGTGAACTTGCTAAAACAAACAAAAAAGTTGTTGCCGTCACTGCTGCAATGACTGATGGAACCGGACTGACTGATTTCGCTAAGAAGTTTCCTAAACGCTTCTTTGATGTAGGTATAGCTGAACAACATGCCGTGACATTTGCCGGAGGTATGGCTGTCAGAGGTATAAAACCTTTTGTTGCCATCTATTCTACATTTATCCAGAGAGCTTTTGATCAGGTTGTGCATGATATTGCCATGCAGAAATTACCTGTTGTGATCTGTCTGGACAGAGCCGGACTGGTAGGAGAAGACGGAGCAACTCACCAGGGTGTATTCGACCTTTCTTTCCTGAAAACCGTACCTGAACTGCTTATTATGGCACCATCCTGCAGGCAGGAACTGGAGCAGATGCTTGATTTTGCTGCCGAGTATAAAGATGGACCAATTATTATAAGATATCCTCGTGGGACTGCGAGGATGTGTGATCGTGAACTTCCACCAGTGGAGTCATATAAATCGGAAGTTATTCGAGAAGGTAAGAAGATTGCGGTGTTTTCTATCGGAAAAGCTCTGGAAGATGCTGAAATTCTTTGCGATCTGATAGAGAAGGAAACCGGTAATAAGACCGGACTTGTAAATCTGCGATTCTTGAAACCACTCGATAAAGAAACACTGAATAGAATTGCTGAAAACTATGATTATGTTGTAACACTGGAAGATAATGCTGTTGTCGGGGGTATGGGTGAATCGTTAAAAGCTCATTATTGTAATTCTGATGTTAAAGTATATAGTTATGGTATCCCTGATTTCTTTGTGGAGCATGGAGCAGTTAATGTGCTTAAAGAACATCTTAACCTTACTCCTGAACAGATTCTGGAAAGCCTGAAGACTGAGATTGGAAAAGAGTTCTGAAAATGAATTCTAATGATACAATAGCGGCTATATCAACTCCTGCCGGAAACGGCGCAATATCCGTTATAAGAGTAAGCGGACCGGATTCGTTTGAAACTATTCAATCTATGTTCAGCTCAAAACTACCCGAACCAGGGAAAATCAGATATGGTAAAATCAGTGACAGATCAAGGATTATCGATGATGTTGTGATAACATGTTTTCAATCACCTGCCAGCTATACCGGAGAAGATATTGTAGAGATATCCTGTCATGGAAACCAGTTTATTACCAGACAAATTCTGGAACTTCTGTTGACCAGAATCAGAATGGCTGAACCCGGAGAATTTACTCAGAGAGCATTTCTGAACGGTAAGATGGATTTAACTCAGGCAGAAGCTGTTGGCGATCTATTGATGGCTAAAACCAAGGTTTCTCAGATGGCAGCCCTTGATCAACTTCATGGTGTATTGCATAAGAAAATCAATAAAATGCATAAGAAGCTAACAGATGTCAGAATCCTGTTTGAACTGGAAATAGACTTTTCAGAACAGGAGCTGCCGGATATTGATGTTGATTCTGTGAAAGCAGATTTAAAAGATATAGAGCAGAAACTCCGAAAACTGGCAGATTCAGGAGATTCTGGTCTAATAATCAGAGATGGTTTTCGAATTAGTTTTGCAGGAATGCCAAACGTTGGAAAATCAAGTCTTTTCAATGCATTTCTGGAAACAGAAAGAGCTATTGTAACACCTGTACCGGGTACAACCAGAGACTATATTGAAGAAGCAGTTTCTATTGAGGGGTATCTCGTAAGATTCTTTGATACGGCAGGACTTAGAGATTCAGATGATCATATTGAGTTGATGGGTATGGAACGTTCTCGAAAAATGATAGATGAATCACATTGCATATTTGCTGTATATGATGCAGACAATATCCTGAGCGGTAAAGAGTGTCAGGAAACTTTTTCAGGTCTTAAAAAACCGGTTGTGAGAATTGCTAATAAGTCGGATCTGATTACAACTGAGCATAAGGAACATCTAAGGGATAAAGGCTATATTGTCTGCTCTGCTTTGACAAAGGAAGGATTCAGACAGCTGGAAGAAACCATAGTAAAGCTTATTGATACGGGAGCAGCAGACATACATGATGGAATGTTAACAAATACGAGGCAGATATCAGCTTGTAGAAGAGCTGTAATTGGTGTGAAAAAAAGTATCTCTGCATTGGACTCAGGATTGGGATTCGAGTTTGCAGCGTTCGATTTGAAAGAGGCATGTCAGGCACTTGAGGAAATTATAGGAGCTTATTCTACGGATGATCTTCTGAATAATATTTTCTCAAATTTTTGTATAGGTAAATAACGGTTAATCATCAAGAATCTCTGACCATAAATTTATTGCTAATTTATATATAATATGTATCTTATTTGTACATAATATACTGTATGATATCAAGGAGTATGTAAGATTGAGCATTAAAGCCAAAAGAATACTTGGTCTTGTCATTCTTATACTGACATATATTGGGTACATAATCTACCACGAGAAGGAAGTAGTTAAGAATGCGAGGTCTGAACTGACAAAACATGTTACTGTTGTTGAAAATGCCTTATGGAATTACAACAAACAGAGTTCACAGCAGTATTTAAGAATGGTCTCAAAGTACTCAAATTATGCAAGTGTGATTGTTTATAATTCTGATGGTGAAGTTTTTCTGGAAATGAAATCGGACAAGTTCAGTACTTTAGACAGTTTCCTGTATAAACTTAAGATAATCCGCATTATCCCCATGAGTCTGGATGTATTCAGAAAAGGCTTAAAGATTGGTTCGATTGAAGTCAGGCAAAAGCATGACACTGTTTATCTGTATAGTATATTGTTCCTGATTTTCTGTTTGCTTTACCTCAGCTATTTGGGGCTGCTTAAAACAATTTACATAAAGCATGAGCTGGAGTTAAAAGTAGGAGAAAGAACACGCGATCTTGAAAAATCAAATGAAAGACTTTTTGATAGTGAACGAAAGTACAGAGACTTGACTGAGAGTATTTCTGACTGGATTTGGGAAGTTGATGCTGAATCAAGATATGTTTATGCCAGCCCTAAGATAAAGGACCTGCTGGGATATTCTCCGGAAGATGTTATTGGAAAAACACCTTTTGATTTAATGCCCTCAGATCAGATTAATATGAAAAAGCTGGAGTTCAGGAAGTATTTTCTTCTGAAACAGCCTTATGATAATGTTGAAAACCAGTGTATTCACAAAAATGGGTCAATAGTTATCCTTGAAACAAGCGGAGTACCAATATTTGATAAATATGGTAATGTTACTGGATATAGAGGTATCGACAGGGATGTAACAGAAAGGAAAAAATCTGATACGGAATTGAAAAATTTGAGGAATTACCTGAGTAATATTATTAACTCAATGCCTTCCATGCTGATTGTTGTTAATTCTGACGGAATTATTACACAATGGAATTATGAATCAGAAAAAAGAAGCGGAATAGTGTCTGATACTGCTGTAGGAAAAAGACTAACTGATGTTCTTCCATTTCTGGAAAAAGAAATGGATAGAGTTGAGGTAGCTATTAATTCAAGACAGACTCAGATAGACTCAAAAGTTCTTCGTGATGCAACCGGGAAGTTGACATATGAGGATGTTGTGATTTATCCACTGATTGCTAATGGCGTAGAAGGTGCTGTTATCAGAATTGATGATGTGACAGACCAGGTAAAAATGGAAGAGATAATAGTGCAATCAGAGAAAATGCTGTCGATTGGTGGTCTGGCAGCCGGTATGGCACATGAAATCAATAATCCGCTGGCCGGAATGATGCAGAACGCAGATGTTCTAATGAGGCGTCTTACTTCTGACAGTAAAGGGAACATAAGAGCTGCTGAAAGTTCAGGTACAGATATGAAAGCCATTCGAGCATTCATGGAAAAAAGGCACATTCTTCGTATGCTGAAGCTAATCCATGACTCTGGAACCAGAGCAGCCAAAATCGTGGAGAATATGCTTAGCTTTGCCAGGAAAACAGATTCGGATGCAGCATTCTTCAGTATACCTAAGCTTGTTGATCTAACTATCAGTCTTGCCGAAAATGACTACGATTTGAAAAAGAAATATGACTTTAGACAGGTAATTATAGAAAAAGATTATAAAGACGATCTCCCTGATGTTTTCTGTGAATCCAGCAAAATACAGCAGGTAATCTTGAATCTGCTGAAGAATGGGGCAGAGGCTATGTCTCAGAAAGTGATTGAGTTGCAGAGTAAAAGTGAAGAATTTTCTCCCAAATTCATGATCAGAATATATAAAGCACCTGATGATATGATTGGATTAGAAATAGAAGATAATGGTCCCGGTATGAGTGATGAAGTGAGAAGACGTGTCTTTGAACCTTTCTTTACAACAAAAGGAGTTGGAATTGGTACAGGACTCGGACTTTCTGTATCATACTTCATAA
This sequence comes from Cloacimonadales bacterium (SeqCode), assembly GCA_942492065.1. GTDB lineage: Bacteria > Cloacimonadota > Cloacimonadia > Cloacimonadales > JAIOQZ01. Next base: position 1,134,872 of record CALODV010000013.1, read on the forward strand.
TCACTGAAAATCATGGTGGAACAATGAAAGTGGATTCAATCAAAGGAGAGAAAACAAAATTTACCATTCATCTCCCAATAAACAAGGGGGAGAGTCTACATGAAAGGTTATGAAATTAGTCTGACTATCCGGAGGAATAATGCCACATAAAAATATAGAAGATACATTTATCCTGGTTCTAGATGATGATGATGCAATCAGAATTAGTTTGCAGATTTATCTTGAAGATGAGGGTTTTAATGCGTTTTCTGCGACGAGTGCAGAAGAGGGATTGGAAATTGTTAAATCAAATAAAATTGATCTGGTGATTGTTGACTTGCGCTTGCCGGAAATGAATGGTATAGACTTTGTTAAAGAATCTATAAAAATTTCGCCGGAGACCAGATATATTATTCACTCCGGTTCTCTGGAAATGGATTCATTGATGGATATAATGAAAGATAGTCGGGTTTCAGATAATTTTCTACATAAACCAATTTCCGAAATTGAGTATTTTAAAACAGAAATCATCAGGGTGCTTGAAATCTAACCTATAATATAAAGAAATCCATTGACTTGTCATTATACAGTTTTTTTGTGGCAAAAAAAGACCGGATGTATATATGGAACAAACTAATCACCTGCTGCTGCATCTTGCAGTGATAATATTTCTTTCCAAAATCCTTGGAGCAATATCCAGAAAATACAAGCAGCCTCCGGTAATAGGTATGCTTTTACTTGGTATTGTCCTTGGTCCAACCGCATTTCATTTTATAGAATCCGGAGAAGCAATCTTCTGGTTTGCAAAACTGGGAGTATTATTCCTTTTGTTTGAGGCCGGACTCGAAACTGATATCAAGAGAATTAAGAAAGATTCAAAAGAAGCACTGCTTCCCGCTCTGGGTGGAGTAACAATTCCTTTCATTATGGGATTTGTGCTTTCATATGTTATTGATCCGGACATTTTTAAAGCACTTGTTATCGGTGTAATATTTACTGCTACAAGTGTAAGTATATCGGTAATAACCTTGCTGGACCTTGATAAAATGAAAGGACCTGAAGGTAGATGTATTATTAATGCGGCGATTATAGATGATATTCTTGGTATTATTCTCGTAACCTTTATTTTTGGTATGAGTGTTTCAGGAGAAGGTGGAGCGGATTCTTCTAATATGGAGCTTTATATTTCCATAGGAAAGATAATTCTTTTCTTTGTAGTTGTAACACTGGTTGGACTGTTTATAATCAAGCCTGTTTTCATGAATTTGAAAAAAATGTATCTTGCACCTGCTTTCTTTTCACTTAGTATAGCGTTTGTTTTTGCTTATTCCTGGTTCGCAGAATATACTGGAATTGCAGCAATTACCGGTGCTTATTTTGCCGGACTGTTTCTGGGTCAGACTGATTATAAGCATCAGATTCAGGAAAATACATCTCAATTGGGGAAATCATTCTTCGTAGATATGTTTTTTGTTAATATCGGGTTGGAAATCAACTTGATGGAAGTTGAGAGCAATTGGATATTTATGGTGATTTTCGTGTTACTGGCAATATCCGGTAAAATATTCGGTTCAAGTATGGGAGCAAGAATTACAGGATTTGACTGGATTCGCTCTCTGCGTATTGGAACAGGTATGATTCCGCGAGGTGAAGTCGCTCTGATTATTGCCAACATGGCTCTTCAAAAGAACATTATAGGAAGTAGTGACCTTTCTGCAACAATCATAATGGTGATAGCTACAGCTATATTAACACCAATTTTATTAAAATATTCATTTACAAAACTTCAACGAAAAACATTTTAATGGTACGGTAACAATAATTGTCTCTGGAGAAACGAAATGTGGTCGAATTATACTAACACTGATCTTATAATACTGAATCCGGTTGTAAAAAACAAAGAGGAATTATTCAGTAAAATGGTTAATCATGCCTATAATCATGATCTCATTGTAAAAAATGACGAGTTTCTGAATTCACTGAAGGAAAGAGAATCCAAGGGCAACACTCAGATAATGAAAGATGTTGCTTTACCTCATGCAAGAAGTATATATGTAGAACGTCTTTTCATGCAGATTGTAGTATTCCGGGAAGGATTTGACTATGGAAATCCGGACCTTGGTGATATACGAGTTGTTTTCTTTTTTGGTGCTCCGGACAATAATAATAAAGAATATCTGCAGCTGATTGCAAAATCATCAAGACTTTTGAGAAATCCTGAATTCAGAGAAGGTATAATCAATGCCGGAAAGCCCGAAGATATAATGGCTATTCTGAATACTCATGATGTAGCTGAAGCTAAAGACAGGAAAACCGAATATTTTACGATGAAGGTAATCATTCATGATGAGGATATGACCAATGATGTTCTTTCGGCATTAGCCGAGCTTGGTGTCACCAACGGCACTATTTCCGAATGTACATCCATAGCCAGAAAAATAGCCTATGAGATGCCTGTTTTTGCTGGATTTGGATATTTGAGCGAAGAAAAATCAACAAAAACTTATTGTATAGAATCGATAATAAATAATAAAGATGTAGGTAATAAGCTGTATCAGCTGCTTAAGGAAAACGATATTAATCTTAATAACCCTAATACAGGTTATATTAAATTAGCCCCAGTAGATACTATAATAGGAAATATTGAAGAGAATATTGATTTATGAGAAAAAAGATACATATTATGAGGCATGCACATTCGTCTCATCTTGTGAGTGGTTTTAAAGGTATAATGAATGTCAGAGATTATTTTGTAAGACAGAATTCCTGGCAATATGCAGAGTTTACCGAAAAAGGTAAGAAGCAAATGGATGAAGTTATTAAAAAAGTAAGGATTAACTTCAATACTGTTTTTTCAAGTCCGGTTAAAAGATGCATAGAAACAGCAAAATACTTCAAGGAAGAAAACGAGATAATTATTGATAAAAGACTCATAGAGGTTCAGGCAGATAAAATGACTGCTCCCGGATTCCTGAAAATGTCACCCAGAGCCTGGATTATCTATTTCTCTTTTGTGACTTTGTTCAGGAAAAGAGTTATTGATATCCTGAGAGAAACAAAAGAAATGATGTTTCAACTGGCGGGATGTAATGGTCCGGTACTGGCAGTAAGCCATGAATTCAGGATGATTATTTTTTATCTTATTGCAAAAATCCACCCCAGATGGAAAGTTATCAAGAAAGACTTTTCCACAACAGGATTTCTTATTCTTGAGTATGAAACAAATAATAATTGACAAGTAAGGATAAATTTAACTTCTTCATGTAGTTAGAAAGGAGTGTAACATGAAAGCCAAAAAAGAAAACGTGAAAAGCAGCCCGATTTTATCAAATCTGATTGGAATGTCATTCGATCTTGTAAAGCATGTAATTAAGGATTTCGAACAAGCTCGCAGTGTGAAGAAGATTGATAAATTCAATGAGCAATTCTCTACTATTGAGCATTTATTGATTAAGCTTGAGTCTAAAGTTGATAAAAACCGTAAGGAAATTCATGATCTTAAAACAAAACTTCTTGTTTCTTCAGTGATTTCCATTGCGCTTTCCATTACTATATTGCTTCAGATCATTTTATAAGGAATCCATATGAGCAGACTTATTCTGATTGATGGTACAGCTATAATCTACAGGTCATATTACGCATTTATAAAGCGCCCCCTGATTAACAGCAAAGGAATGAATACAAGTGCAATCTATGGTACAATAAACACGTTTATGAAACTTGTATCAGACTTTTCTGCAGACAATGTAGTTATATCCTTTGATCAGAAGGAACCGACATTCAGGCATAAGATGTACAAGGAGTACAAGGCTAACAGACCTCCTATGCCGGATGATCTGATAGGTCAGCTCAAACCGGTCTCAGAGTTTTTCAAAGAAGTCAATGTTCTGGAAATATCTATCCCAGGTTTTGAAGCAGATGATATAATTGCTTCACTGGCAGAGAAGTATAAATCAGAATATGAAGTTCTTATGGTAACCGGAGACAAAGATTATCTTCAGCTGCTTGATGATAATGTGGCAATCTTTGATCCATTCAAGAACAGTATAAAAGATCAGGATTACCTGAGAGAAAAATATGATCTGAGAAGTGATCAGTTTATAGATTTTCTGGCTATTACCGGTGATACTGCAGATAATATACCAGGAATTAAAGGAATTGGTGAAAAAGGTGCATTGAAGTTACTTCATGAATATGGCAACCTTGAAAATATCTATGAGAATATAGGTAATATTAAGTCTAAATCGATTGTGAAGAAACTTGAGGAATCCAGAGAAAATGCCTTTCTATCCAAAGACCTTGTTCAGATCGACAGACAAGTTCCGTTGAATATAGATAATGATGAGCAGATAGAATTCCACAGAAAAGATTTACTCAATGCTGTATCGTTTCTTGAAGAATATGAGATAGGTTCCCTTGTGAAAAGAATGAAAAGTCTGATTCCCCAAGAATCTCTGTTTGAAATGATGGGGGTTGAAGAAGAGTCGGATTCAAGTTCGTTGAAACTGAAATATGAGCTTGTTGAGAATAACTCTGACCTGGAAGATCTGCTGGAAATACTTAAGAAATGTGATTCTGTTGCTATTGATACTGAGACCACATCCATTCATCCTGTGGAAGCAGAGATTGTCGGGATTTCAATATCAACTGAAACCTGTGGCTATTACATTCCTCTGAGTCATCAGATGTATGTGAATCCGGATAAGGATCATGTAATTAATTCTCTGAAGCATGCATTGAAAGATAAAACGCTTATTGGGCATAATATCAAGTATGACATGCAGATTCTCGAGAAGTATGGATGGGTAATAAATAACCGAATTTTTGATACTATGATAGCTTCGTATCTGATTGATCCGCAACTTATGCAGCATAACATGGATAAATGTGCTGAGCGGGAACTTGCATATGAGACTATCCCTATAAGTCAGCTTATTGGAAAAGGTAAAAAGCAGATTACATTTGATCTTGTTGATGTACCAACTGCTGCTAAATACGCTGCGGAAGATGCTTTTATTACATACAAACTTTATGAAGTATACAGTAGACGCCTGAAAGAGCTGGATCTTGTTGATCTGTTTGAAAACATCGAAATTCCATTGGTTGAAGTTTTAAAATCTATGGAAAGTACAGGTGTTTACGTCTCTGAAAATATACTGGGTAACTTATCCAGAGAAGCAGGAGCACGATTATCTGAATTAACCAAATGGATTTATGATACGGCAGGTTATCCATTCAATATTAATTCGACTCAGCAATTATCGAAACTACTGTTTGAAGAAATGAATATTCCACCAGTAAAGAAAACAAAAACCGGGTATTCCACAGATAACTCAGTACTGGAAAAACTTGCTGAAAATCATGAGATTGCAGTAAAGCTGATGGAATACAGAATGCTGAACAAGCTGGATTCAACTTATATAAAGTCATTACCCAGGTTGATAGCTGCTAATACCGGTAGAGTACATAGTACTTTCAATCAGACAGTTGCCTCTACAGGTCGTTTAAGCAGTTCTAATCCTAATCTTCAGAATATTCCTATCAGATCAGAGTTTGGCAGAAGAATCAGGAAAGCATTTACCGTGTCAAATCCCGAATATGTAATTCTTGCTGCTGACTACTCCCAGGTTGAACTCAGAGTCATGTCAATATTATCTGGAGATGAAAATCTTATTTCAGCTTTCCGTAATAATGAGGATATACATACTCAAACAGCCTCTCTTGTATTCAATGTACCCAAAGATAAGGTTACATCGGGACAGAGGGCTCAAGCCAAAGCTGTTAATTTCGGAATAATCTATGGAATGGGGCATGTTCGACTTTCGCAGGAATTGAATATCAGCAGGAATGATGCAAAGGCGTTTATCGAAAACTATTTCGCAAAATTCCCAGCCATAAAAAAATACATGGATACCCAGACAGAATTTGTTAAGTCTAATGGTTATACATCTACACTGTTTGGCAGAAAACTCTATCTTCCCGGAATAAACAGCAGAGATAACAGAACTGCCGGGGATGCTGCCAGAGTGGCGATCAATATGCCCATTCAAGGCACAGCTGCCGATATTATCAAACTGGCTATGATCAATATTCATAATCAGATTATTAATAATTCTGACATAAAAATGATTTTACAGGTTCACGATGAGTTAGTTTTTGAAGTTCACAAAGATAAGCTTGGAGAAGCAAAATCTCTGATTAAAACAGCAATGGAGAATGTTGAGATACCAAATTCTTCAGTACCTTTTAAAGTAGACATTGGGACAGGTATAAACTGGTTTGAAGCTCATTAGTCATAGGGAAACAATAAATTACAAAATATCAATGAATAACTTTCAAAATTGATATAGTAAAGTAATTACTGAATCATAAAGGACATTTGCTTTTGAATATACTTCCCGGCATATATGTTACATAATCTAAACTATTATCAAACAAATACTTAACAAATAATTAACATAAAAAAAAATAACAAAAGAGTTTGACATTTTTAGGTCATTTCTTCCAAATTAAATGCTGCTTAAAAAAGCATAGTTTACGAAAATATAAAAATCTTAAAAAGGAGTTACTGATGAAAGGAAAAGTAAGTATTTTTACTTTATTTCTCATTTTCATGATGGTCAGCAGTTTATTTGCTACAGATCATTTTATTGAAAGCTTTGAGAATCCTGATACCTGGAGTAGTTATACTACCGGTACAGTCACATTTGACAGCGGTGCCTGGGAGTTTGTTTCTGTATATCCTGAAGCTTCTACTGCTTCATACGATGGAGTTAAAGCATGTCGTATAAATGACGATGTTGCCGGAGCTTCAATTACAGCACCAGCTGTAAATACAGTTGGAACAATATCATTTTACTATCACAGACCATTTAGCGGAACTGGATCTTTTGTACTCCAGAAATCAACTGATGGCGGAACAACTTTCGTTGATCTCGATACTGTAAATTTTGATAATGTAACAACTCCAACTTTCTACAGTTACAACGTGAATGACATGAGCTCAAGTGTTATTATGAAAATTGTAAATGATGATAACACAGCTCATTTAACTATTGATTATGTTACAATTACCGATTTCGGCGGTGTAGCAAATCCTGTTGCAGATATCAGCCTCAGTGCTAATGCAGCAACAGAAACTGCACAGACTGTTATTACAGTTACAGCTAATACAGATATGGCTGTTACCGGTGACCAGACTTTAGACGTTGCTGTTACCGGTGCCGGTATTGATGCCAATGATTATGTACTTTCCAATACAGTAATCACGATTGCTGACGGAACAACATCAGGAAGTGTGACTTTCACAGTTGTTGATGATACAGTTTTTGAAGGTAATGAAACAGCTACAATAGCAATATCAAATCCTTCAGCAGGTTTAAGTCTTGGCTCAACTCTTTCAGATGATGTTGTCATTACAGATAATGAAACACCATCTTTACCTTTAACAGAAGACTTCGAAAGCAATACTCTTGGAGTTTTCACAGCTTATAGTTCTGCAAGTAACAGAGACTGGGGTCCTGCTTCTTACAGCGGAAACTACTATGCATACGTTAATGGATATGGCGGAGATGAAGACTCAAATGACTGGCTTATTGCACCTGCTCTTGATCTTACATCTGCAACAGCCCCACAAATTACATTTGATAATGCTAAAAACTATACAGGTCCGGACCTTGAACTCGTAGTCTCAACGGACTATGATGGAACTTCTGATCCTGCAACACAGGGAACCTGGACTCCTCTTACATTCAATATGTCTACAGGAAGCTGGGCATGGGTTTCATCCGGAGCAATTGATCTTACACCATATATCAGTTCAGCAACTTATATTGGTTTCCATTATATTACTGATGCTTCCGGTTCATCAGGCTGGGAAGTAGATAATATTGTTATTAACGAAGCTACAACAACAACTCCGGAAGTGACTCTCAGTCTCAGCGCAAATTCCGGAACTGAAGAAGATCAGACTCTGATTACTGTAACAGCTGATGCAGATGCTGCTGTTTCAGGAGACCAGACAGTAGATGTTGCAGTAACAGGTACAGGCATAGACGGAAACGACTATGTACTTTCAAATACAACAATTACAATTGCAGACGGAATGACTTCCGGTGATGTAACCTTAACAATCAGTGATGATTCTGATATTGAAGGAACAGAAACTGCTACTATTACAATTTCAAATCCTTCAGCAGGAATTACACTTGGAACAACTGTCAGTGGTGATGTTATTATTGCCGATAATGACACAGCTCCAGCGGGATACCCTCTTAGTGAAGATTTCGAATCAAATACTCTTGGAGTTTTCACTGCTTACAGTGCAGCAAGTAATACTGACTGGGGTGCAGCATCTTATAATAATAACTATTATGCAAAAATGAGTGGATTCAATGGTGATGAAGATTCAAACGACTGGCTTATTACTCCTGCTCTTGATCTTACATCAGCAACAGCTCCGCAAATTACTTTCGATAACTCTATGAACTATACTGGTCCAGCTCTTGAATTGAAAGTTTCAACAGATTATGACGGAACTTCAGACCCAACAACACAGGGAACATGGACTACACTTACATATACAATGTCTTCTGGAAGCTATACATGGGTTGCTTCAGGAAACATAGATTTAACTTCATACATTAGTGCAAATACTTATGTGGCATTCCATTATACATCAGATGCAACAGGTTCTGCAACTTGGCAGATCGATAATGTTGTGATTGACGAAGCTCCACAAGTTCCTGTTGTTACACTTTCATTAAGTGATAATGCAGGTTTCGAAGCTGATCAGACTGTTATCACTGTTACAGCAGTAGCAGATGCAGCTGTTTCAGGTGCTCAAACTGTTGATGTGGCTGTTACAGGTACAGGTATTGATGGAAACGATTATGTATTAAGCGGAACAACTATAACAATCGCAGACGGAACAACAACAGGAAGCGTTACTTTCACTATTAGTGATGATGCAGATTACGAAGGAACTGAAACCGCTACTATTACTATTTCTAATCCTTCAGCAGGTATTGTTCTTGGCTCAACAGTTACAGACGACATCGCTATTACTGATGACGATCCGTTTATTGCTACTCTTCCACTTTCAGAAGACTTTGAAACTAACACTCTCGGAGTTTTCACTGCTCATAGTGCGGCAAGTAACAAAGATTGGGAACCTTACACATATAGCGGTAATGTTTTTGCCAGAATCAGCGGGTTTCAAGGAGACGAGGACTCTAATGACTGGCTGATTTCTCCATCACTCGACTTGTCAGCAGCAGCAGCTCCATATATCATGTTCGATAATGCTGTGAACTATACAGGTCCTGCACTTGAACTTAAAGTATCTACAGACTATGATGGAACTTCAGATCCTACAACACAGGGAACCTGGACTTCTCTTACTTTCACACTGTCTTCTGGTGGTTATTCATGGGCCGCTTCAGGTACAGTAGATTTATCATCTTACATCAGTACAGCTACATATGTTGCATTCCAGTACACTTCAGATGCATCTGGTGCTGCAACATGGGAAATTGATAATATTGTAATAGATGATATGGGTAACTTACCTGTAGTAGAACTATCAATTGATACTAACACCGGTTTCGAAAATGTCGGAACAGTAGTAACTTGTACTGCTACAGCCAGTGATGCTGTATCCGGAGCTCAAACAGTTGCAATCGATTTCAGCGGAACAAATATTGATGCAAATGACGGTACTTTCTCAAATGCAACAATTACAATTGCTGACGGTGCTACAACAGGTAGTGTAACCTACACAATACTTGATGATAGCGATTTTGAAGGGACTGAATATGCTGTTCTTACCATATCTAATCCTTCAGCCGGTATTTCAATTGGTAATACTGATAATCAAACAGTAACAATAGTAGATGATGAAAGTACTGCTATACCTTATACAGAAACATTTGAAAATGATGATTTCGGTTACTGGAGATCATACAGTGTTGTTGGTAATCAATACTGGTATGTGGCTTCTTCAGGAGCAGAAAGTTCTTCACACTCAGCTGGAATGAACGGCTATTCAGGTGGAACTCAACTTAATGAAGACTGGCTGATTTCTCCTCCTATCGATTTCAATGCTTCTTCCAATGAAGAATTACAGTTCTACACAAGCTGGAACTACGGAAACAGTGATGCAACAGATTATCTTAAAGTAATGTACTCTACAGACTTTTCTGTTGAAATGAATCCTTCAGCAGCAACATGGACTGAACTCACATTCGATTTCGCTGCTTCATCAAATACATGGCAGCAAACTACAGCAATCGATATCAGTACTATCGGCGGAACAGGATTTATCGCATTTAAATACAGATCAGAAGCTGCTGCAAGAAGCTGGCTTATTGATAATATCGAACTTAGAGAGCAGGTAATTATTCCTACTCCTAACCCTGTTAACAACCTTGCATACGGTAACGAAACTCAGAGTGATGTAAACATCACCTGGAATCAGCCTACAGGCGTGCACAATACAGACTGGTCAGGTGTTGTTGTATTTGTTTCAGACAACCAGTTTGAAAATATTCTTACTAACAACTCCATGGATAATTCAGCTTATTCAAATAACCTGGCATATGGAACTGTTACATCACAAATGCAGGCAGATGATGCAGGAAATTACGGTTATTGTGTTTATAACGGTAATACTGATGATGCAGGTAATATAACAGTGACAGGTCTTAACGGTAACACTACATATTACGTAGCTGCTTATGCTTATTATGAAAATGGAACAACCGATTCATGGTCTTCATTATCTAATATTGCATTCACAACAACAGGTGTTGCTGATATCGCTAACTTCAACGTACAATACATTACTTACGACCATATAAGCTTTACCTGGGATGCAATGACATCTGAATCAGTTGTCATTGTTGCCAGTGAAAACGGAGCAATTACTTCTGTCCCAACTGTTGATCCTGCTACCTTATCTGCCGGTTCAAATGTATTCGGAAACGGTACAGAGCTTAATACCGGTGAATTTGTAGTATATAAAGGTGCAGCAAACCAGGCAACTATTACACTAACTTCATTGAATGATTATTACTTCAAGGCTTACACATACATTGGAACAAGCTGGGGTAATGGTTTTGAATCAAATCCATCTTCAGTCACTCCTGAACCTCAACCTGTGACTAACGTTACTGCTCAGGGAGCAGATAGTGAAGTCGCACTTACATGGACAAATAATCCCGCTTCATCAGTAGGCTGGTGGGATGGTGGAGTTGTTGTAGTAATGAATGCTGCAATGGCTGTAGATATTACAAAATCAGATCTTAACGGTTCAGGTTACGGAAGTTCAGACTTCTCAGTTAACGATGATTTATACACTAATCACGGAATAGGAACTCAGGCAGGTAACATAGTTGTATACAAAGGTACAGCTGAAACTGCTATAATCACAGGTTTAACAAACTGGACAAACTATCACTTTGCAATATTTACAAATGATGGTACATCTTTAAGCCCAAGCTACTGGTCAGATGTTGAAGTTGCTCAAGCAACTCCAGAAGTACCAGGTTCAGATCTTGCAGCAGGTGATATTGCTATCACAGGTTACAATGCTGACACATACGATGATTTCTCATTCGTACTTCTGGAAGATGTACTTCCAAACACTGTCATCAAATTTACTGATGATGGCTGGACAACAGCTGAAGCTTTCCGCGGTTCAGAAGATGTAGTTATCTGGAACAGTGGTACAACTTCATTACCTGCCGGAACACACATCAGAGTATATGAAGACACCTCTAATAATCCATTAACCACTTTTGGTACAGTATCTGGTTCTTTACCAGCACTTTCATCATCTGGTGACCAGTTAATTGCTTATCAGGGTGACCATACAAGTCCTGTACTTCTCGGTGCACTTCATATGAACGGTGGCTGGGATGCTGAAGCTTCAAGCTCTAATACTTCTATTCTTCCTGCAGCTCTTACTGAAGGTTTTCATGCAATGGCAATTGATCCTGAAGTAGACAACGCAATGTATAACATGTCTGTTGTAACAGGAACAAAAGAACAACTGCTTGCAGCTATTTACAATCCTGCAAACTGGCTTACAGATAACAGTACAGCATTCACTCTTCCTCCAACAGGAGCATTTGTGCTTGCAGGAATGAACACTTACGCTAAAGCAAAAGTATTCCTTTCCGGTACATATAATACATCTACTTCAATGATGAATGATAACTTGAACCAATTCGGTTATCTTCCACTGCAATCACCATATATTGACTCTTTAACAATTACAACAATGCCTGACAGTATTGTTGACTGGGTTTATGTTGAACTCAGAGATCAGGTAGATAATATTGTTGAAGGTAAATCAATGCTTCTCAGAATTGATGGACATATTGTTGATGGTGATTACTCAGGTGATGATACAATAAACTATATGAAATTCAATGCTGATGCAGGTGATTACTATCTTGTAGTTCATCACAGAAATCACATTGGAATTATGTCATCAACAACTATCGCAACTGTAACAGCTCCGGGTTCAGCAAGTCTTTATGATTTCACAACAAGTTCAGCATCTGCTTATACAAGCGGTCCTGCAGCAATGAGTGAAATTGAGACCGGTGTTTGGGGCTTGACTTCCGGTGATGTAAATCATGACGGTTCAATTCTAGTTAGTGATGCAACAATGTGGCAGGAAGCATTCAGTGCAGGTACTGCTGATGGTTATCACAATGCAGATATCAACATGGATGGATCAGTAATAGCAAGCGATAACACAATGTGGGTAAATACCTTCCAGAGTGGTGCTGCTGACTGTCAGATTCCTGCTGCGGAAGGTGACCAGTGGATGCCATCTGAAGATTAATAATTAAGTTAATCATATATATATAGGCTGTCGATTCCCGACAGCCTTTTTTTTATGGATTGCGATAAATAGTTTGTGAAAAGTAAGGTCAATTTAATTCTCTGAATAGAGAATTGGAGTGGGGAACATAAATTAAATGCAGGGAGTATTGGTCCCAATTACACATTGTGAACTGTGTGCAAGCTATTGGATATAAGTTAGTTATGGATTGATTCGAAATAACACCTACTTCATTGAAACAAAATCTTCATCATCAATATGTATCTTATCTCTCACAACAAGGAATTTCAATGCCTCTTCGTAGTAATTTTCGGTGGATTTTGAAAGTTTTTTCCAACCAAGAATCTCATTAACTTTTCTGTATAACTCTCTTATGTGAACAGCATGATTATGTTCTAGGACTATGATAAAACCATAAGCAATTTCCTGCGGACATATAACTTTTGGATTCCGTTTGTTCTCTTGACCTGATGTCCTCAATTTTACGACAGTATCGGGATTTTGTGAATCCTTCCAGAAGAAAGTTCTACGTCCTGATTCATCTTTCTTTACATGCGCTGAAAGACTATCAAGAATCCTGTTCACACGGCTTCCTCCTCTGGTTAGCCCCCAGCTTTTATAAATCTTCATATACAGTTCTTCTTTAAGTATCGGTGCTTCTTTTTCAATTGTTTCATTAAGTTGATAAGTTATTCTGTCCTGACTCTGTCCCCAGTAGAATTCATCTGAATAATAGTATTCCATTTCAATATCAGCTTCTTCATATTCACCGAAAGCATCTGAGAAGTTCTGATCTTCTTGTATAAAATCACTTTCCTCTATTTGTAAAAGGCTATTAAAGGATGCTTGCGATTGATTAAGATCTTTATCTTTGTTGTTTTCTACCAGGAGTTGAGTCAACCTCTTATCAATATCATTTATGATTTTGTCTTTATCATAGAACCAGTCTGTAGACCAGATTCGCAGAATTTTCCACCCCATGTTTTCGAGAACCTGCTGCCGAAGAATATCTCTGTCTCTTGCAGATCGTGAATTATGATATGTACGCCCGTCACATTCAATTCCTGCCAGGAAGACACCGGGTTTGTCAGGATGTGTTACTCCGATATCAATTCGATAATTACCAACACCAACCTGAGATATAACATTCCAGTTTTTTACGGTTAAAGCTGTATACACTTCCTCTTCAAAAGGTGAGTCAAACTGACTGAACGCCGGTGAGTCTGCTTCTTCTTTAAAAGATACTGATGCTCCCTGTTCAGCATAATTCAGGAATTCTCTGAGAAGTTTAACACCTAGATACTTTGATTTTTTCAGATCAATATTCTCCTTTCTGATTGAACTGAATACAATGATCCGTTCCCTCGCTCTGGTAATTGCAACATTAAGTCTTCTATGACCGCCAACACTGTTCAATGAGCTGAATCTTTGTGTCATAACACCAAGTTCGTCATATCCGAAAGTCATAGAGAATAATATGATATCTCTCTCATCTCCCTGAACATTTTCAATATTTTTGATGAAGATAGAATCCTGATCATTATTACTCAGAAGTTCATCAAGTTCAGGATGTTTTCTGACTTCGCTATAGAGTAAATCTTCAATTTTGTTACTCTGGTTCTGATTAAATGTTATGACTCCTATAGAGGTAATTCCGTGTCTGAGGAATTCAATTATTTGTTTAACAACAGCCAGAGCTTCCTTTTTGTTGGTTCTGGAGCGTCCTCTGTCATATATACCATCTTTTATGAACCTGAAAGAGACAGCCTTGTCCTCTATGGAATTTGATGGGAAAGTGTTAAGTTTGTTAGAATATATGTGCCTGTTGGAAAAAGCAATCAAACTCTCATGTCTGCTTCTATAGTGCCATCTTAATGTTATATTATCAAGATGTTTCTGACATTCATCCAAGATGCTCTCCAGATCTTCGTATTCTTCTCCCATGAAATCTTCACTTATAGATTTTGTGAATAAGTTAGTGGGGGGAAGCTGCTTGGAGTCGCCGACAACAACAACTTGCTTTCCGCGACCAATGGCACCTATTGCATCCCATGGTGTAATCTGAGAGGCTTCATCAAAAATGATCAGGTCAAAAATCTGTCTTGCAGGTAAGTATTGAGCCACAGAAAGAGGACTCATCAGCATACATGGTTTAAGATTATTCATAATCGGTTCAATCGAATAAAGAAAGTTCCTGATAGACTTCTGCTTACGCTTCTTCAGTGATTCTTTATTAATTATACTTATAGGAGAAGATAATGTTACCATTTTGCTGTTTACAGGTTTATTCTTCAACAACTCATTTATCATTTTCAATACAGATTGCTGCTGATGCTTACAGTCAAGCTCATGGAACTCCGCTATAGTATCATGATGCTTTACTGAAGAGAATGATCTAAGAACTTGGGAAGAGTTTAGATTCTCTTTCAACCATTTGTTATGAAAATTAAATTTGAACACTTGTATAAGATCTTCATAAGAAAATGACTCTGAAAAAAGATTATCGAATAACTCCGTAAATCCGAGCTCAATTATTTGTTTTGCTTCCTGCTGTATTGATGCCCAGTACCTGATATCCTTCTTGTGTTTGTCTATATATGATAACTTTTCAGTGATATCACAGATTGAAAAATCCTCTGCAGGTTCCAGCACAAGTCTGTCAGAAATCCAACTGTAAGCGGATTCTATTTCTGAGACTACAGCACATATATCTTTAAGTAATTTCAAAGTCTGATTCGAGCTGTCTGATAATATACCTTCATCAAAGAGCTTTTTTATCTGCTCTTTAATCTGAGGACTGTTAATGGACTCAGTCAAAAGATTCACAGTTGAAATTATACTATCCATACTGTTTAGATACTCTGGAATTTCTGCAACAGTAAGCTTATTCCATCTCACACCAAAAGTTCTCTCAGCTATTTGATGGTAAGCTTTCATGTCCTCTATAAGCTGATTAATGGCAATGCCCTTTTCTGCATATAAATCTACTTGAGAAACCGTAAATTTATCTGACGTGGTGAAATTGACTTTCTGTTTTTTTAGAAGTTTATTGTTCTTAAAAAATTTAGCCAGAAACCATGAGTTATTATTTAATTGGATTTCTTTCCTGAGAGCTTGTAAATCCTGATTGAGAAACTCTTTCTTACATGCTTTGGTGAACTCAGCAAAACGGGAATCATGATCATCTTTCAATCTTGCATATTCTTTCAATTCTTTCAGAATTGATTTCCATTGGGGCATATTGATAAATGTTCCGGGGATTTCAGGTGAACTCAACAGAAGTTCGAACAGTGTTTTCATAATATTGATAGTTGAGAAGGTATGGCTATTAATATCAGGAATGCTGATTTTTATCTGGAGTTTCTTGAGTAGCTCAAGTAGATGATCGATTTTCAGGAACAATGAACTAATGTATTCCCCCAGTTGATCGATTGTATCAAAATTGAATTCAGAAATCTTACAATCCTTGAATACAAAACCGTCTTCAAGGTTTAGTTCAGCACAATAACTTCGGATATTTTTCAGTTTATCTAATATTCTCAGGTATTCTTCTTCTTTTATATCTGAAACACTTTTGGATGTAATTATTACCTCTGGAAACCGATTATGCTTAGTGTGAATTCCATATGATTCATAGATTGAGAAACCGGAATCTCTTTTTTGATGCAGGTCAGTCACATAATCATTCAAGTATGTCTTTTTGCTGTGTAGATTGTTTGATATATATTCCCAGGCATTTTCATTTTCCTGAATCCTGAAATCAAGAGCCGACTTAAAACTTTGAATAACTTCACCTTTTTGTGATTTGTTCGAATGCAGCTCGAGACAGAATGGTTCCAGACAAATATCTTTTAACCTTTTGAAAACAACTTCCAGAGCAACTTTCTTTTCTGAAACAAACAGAACTGTTTTTCCTGAAGATATGGAGTTTGCAATAAGATTAGTAATAGTCTGGGATTTACCGGTCCCGGGAGGTCCCTGTATTATAAGGTTTTTACCCTTGCGGACAGATAGGATGGCAGCAATCTGTGATGAGTCGGCACTAAGGGGAAGTATCATTTCAGAGGGATGAATTGTATCAACTTCATGTTCCTGAGCCAGATCAATTTTTTCAAACACAACATTAGATTTTTCACCCTCCAGAATCCTTTTTACCAGTTTATTATCAGATAATGAGTCCTGATTTTCATGTAGATCCCTCCACATCAGGAATTTTTTGAATGAGAAGTGCCCCAGCCAGACTTCTTCCAGTACATTCCAGTCTACTTTAGTCTTAATCTGCTTCCTGAACAAATACCATACTTTACCAACGTCAACTCCGGAATCATCTTCTGGTAGGGGGTCTATACCTGGAATTTTAATGCCGAAATCATTCTCAAGCTTCTCAAGCAATGTGAAGTTTATGATCGGCTCATCATCTCTCAGTCTTAAAGTATAACCATCTATAATAGATTTCCTTATCAATTCTACAGGTACGAGGATAATTGGGGATTTCAGCAGGACTTTACTTTTATCGGTTTCTTTCCATTGCAGGAACCCCAGGCTGAGATATAAGGTGTTAGTTCCGCTTTCTTCTTCGCTTAATTTCTGTTTTCTGTATAAATTCAGTAGCCTTTTATTAGTATCGTTTTCTGTATATGCTGTATGCAGTATCAATTTATTCAGATCTGACTTTAAAACATCCGTATCAAACTCAGTATTTGTTCGGTTCTCATATTGTTTGCTATCCCTGATATGTGAAATATTTAGTTCAGGTTTTCCAAGAACTTTATAGGATTTTGAGTTGTTAAGCTCATCTTCGAGTTTTTCCGGGTTTGGACATAGTAATCGGATTGTATTCTGTGTTTCTTTGTAGTTTATAAAATTGTTTCTCAATGACAAATCCAGAAGCCTGCTTTTCCATATATCAATTCTTCTTTTTACCTTTGTATCCTCTTCATAATAGTCAAGAAATGTCTTTTCCGAAATTGTATCATTGGTGTTTCTGTCAGCACCGGAATTATCAAAATCAGTTTCTTTTCTTATAGAGTTAACAGGTCTTATTTTTGAAACAACTCTTGCCCCTGTAATATCAACACCAAATATAAAGTTATCTTTTTCTTTATAGTACTTTTCTGTATAAGAAACAGCTTTGTCGAAGGTTACAAACTCATCATTAGTAAGAAGTGTAGTCTCTATCGCGATTAGGTCATTAATTTTATAGCTTTTTTCAAAGAAGCTCAAATCCGGTTCAATCAGTTTTTCTGTGAATATTTCCTCTAACCACACTCCGGAATAAGCATGTCCTTTTTTTAATAAGACAACAGGATTAAGTCCTGCCTGCTCAAGACAGGCACAATAGAGAAGTGTAATATCCAGGCAGGTAGCGAACTTGGTTCTCAGAATATCATCAGTAGTCCTTATTTTCTGACCGGCATTCTCAAAGCTGGCAGGTGGGTTACTATATGTTATTCCTAACTCATGAATGGAGTTATATATTGCAGAACATATCTTCCATACTCTTTCCTTACTATTTGATTGATATCCGTTTATAGCTGAGTTTGATGTCTGTTCCTTGAGCTTGATTGAAGCTGTTTTTAATATCTTGATAACTTCATCATTATTGGGGTCTATGTAAGCAGCAATAAGTTCCGGTACAGGATACACTCCATGCCAGTCATTCATGGGGTAAATGTTCAACTCAAAATACTCGTCATGGAGAATTTCGTCTTCAGTGAATACTTGAATATGAATGTTTCCTTTCAGACGTTCTTTCAGAGATTCCAGATAATTGAAATTAAACCTAAGTGCGGGATGCTCAAGAATGTAGATCTCTCTGGGACTGATCATCTCAATGTCTGTTGTAAAACAGTGAAGAAATTCCGGTTCCGAATCAATCTTTAATGAGATATTTTCCAGATTATTATCATTGTTATTCTCTATTGAGATCTTTTTAATTAAAGAACAATCATTTTGATAGAGAGCGAAACTGTATTTGTTTATGTAGTCCATCACAAAATTCATGAATACTCCAATTCTATTTGAGGTTATGCATTTGTGTATAGTAATTCGCTGCTTTTACGCAAAGGCAAAACCTTGTCTGTTACCCTTAAAATTCCTTACAAAATATTAAGTTTAATGTCACATACATACTCATGCCATATAGGCAGATCAGAGAAATCTCTAGCTAAACTGATTAGCCGATATACGAGCATCTTTTCAAATCTTGTCAAGATGAAAAGTTAACTCTAACTTTTTTTGTCTATAACTTGATTATACTGGAGCTGACTATACTTTTCTCAAGAAAAATACTAGTATCTTACATCTTTATATACACAGTGAGTGAAATTGAAATCATTGCCCAAAATACTGGCATATTGGAGAAGTAATAACAATTCTTAAATGCTAATTCTCCATTCTAATCTTATATAATACGTTTGAGAATGCGTCAGAAATTAATACGTAGTTATCTTTTACATCAAGAACAGATAATCCTGTCAGAATGTGGTCAGGAATTTTGAACACTTTCTTGAGCTTGAGCTCATTGTCATAAATCTGCAGATACTCTGTCATTCCCAGATGTTTTTTGTGTTCTGCCGAAGATTCAGTTTTTATAACGTCATTATTGTCTTTGTGCACCGCAATCACATAGAAATTACCACTGTGTCCGGTACAGGCAGAGATTTCGGAGATTTCAGGATCGCTGATGCAGTTGAAAGTAGTCAAACTGCTGTCTGATACCTCGAACATATTGAATTCACTATTACTCATCATAGTAAGGATTAGTTTGTTATCCAAAACTCTGAAAAACTTATAGTATTTAGACATTCCTTTATCTTCAACCATTTTCCCGATTTTCAATTCATGGATAACAATGTCGTTTTTAATTTTGGATATCTTCAAATCAGGACGTTTAAAATAGTTCATAACAAATAATGTATCTTCCATAGTCTGGAGACAAAATGGCAGGGGATATCTGAACGAATCAATATATTCTCCAGTAAGGGTGAATTTCTGGATTCTACTGTTTGCTGTATCACAGATATAGATAGTGTCGTTGGCAATACATAGATCGAATGCAGCTTTGAACTCCCCGGGACCGCTGCCTTGCTTCCCGAAGGATTTGATATATTTAAAACTATTGAAGTCATATAAAGAGACACGTGATGGTTCAAGTACATAGATATTTTCTTTATATGATTTCACGGTTACAATATTCCCAAGAACATTTTCTGTATTTTCATTCCAGTTCAGTGAGTCTGCAAGCAGCAGATTTCCCTCCAATTTCTTTTCTTTTGAACAAGACATGCAAAACACTGCAGCTAATAAAATTAAGATTGTTATTGAAATGAATAATGGCCTATACATAAGTGATATTCTCCTTTTATGACATTGTTTTCCGGTGTGACTTTTCTGAACTGTCTGATTTTCGAGTATTTGGTGGATTCAGCCCTCATTCCTGTCCTGAATCACCTTTTCACCGGAATAAAATTACAAACAGAATGAATGTTTTGTCAATATACTATTTTACTTTCTGAATACATAGATATTTTGCAAAAACATTTATTGGAAATATTACCCGGTAATTTGCAGTATTAATGTATACAATTTAAGACATCTGATTTTTGCACATTATTTATATGTATAATGAACTACTGCATAGACCAGTACACTAAATAAGGTTGCTGAATAACTCTTTTTCTTTATACTATATATAACTATAATATTGATAGAAGGAGCACAGACATGAAATTAAAGAATATTCGCATAAGCATCAAACTTTTTGTAGTTAGCCTTGTGCTGGTAATCGCATCGTTATCTGCCTTAGGTCTTATCAACCTGAAATACACGAAAGAAGGCATTTACAATCTTGTTGAAGCCTCATTGAATGAACAGACTCAGACAGCTCTGACTCTATCTGAACATGGATTTAATACTGCTTCAGAATCGCTTGAGAAGAGTATTGTTATGCTTAATAATCTCGTGAATGCACAAGGTGGATTTTGGATTAATTCAAAGAAAGAGGTAAGTGTCAGCGCCATTAACCAGGTGACAAGAAACGAAGCTAATATTTCAATTCCAAGAATGCAGATCAATAAACAACAAGTCTATGGCAATTATAAACTTGTTGATGAAGTAAGAACACTCAACAATGTCAGTGCTACAATCTTTCAGATTATTCCTGAAGGTATGCTTCGTATATCTACTAATGTGGTTAAAGACAACCAGCAGAGAGCAATTGATACCTATATACCCACGAGTTCTCCAGTTTACAAAACAATTATGGAAGGGAATACATACTCTGGAATAGCTACTATTCTTGGTCAAGAATACTTTACTATTTATACCCCAGTGAAGGATAAACAAAACCAGATAATCGGTGCACTATATGCAGGAAGTCCTGTCGCTAGGGCAATGGCTGCAACTATTGAGATGGTGAACTCAGCTAAAGTCGGTAAAACAGGCTATATGTATATTATGGATACTAAAGGCGTACTGTTAGAACACCCCACAAGTATTGGTAAAAGTCTTTTAGAGTATGATTTTACTAAGGAAATGATAGAAAAGAAAACCGGATTCATAGTTTACAACTGGGAAGGACGCGACAAGGTTACTTCGTACAAGTACAATGCTGATATGGATTGGTTAATAGTTTCCGGTGCATACTTCGAGGATTATACTGATATTCTTGGTAAGATCAGTGGAGCAATCCTAATCACTATTATAATTGCATCTTTAATAGCGCTTATCTTAATGGTGTTATTGAGTAGACATATCAATTCCGGAGTTCTTGGTATTGTGTCGCAGGTATCTACACTCACTGACAGTATTCAGCAAGGAGAACTGGACAGAAGAGGCGAGCCCGAAGAAGCTTTTATTGATTTTCGGTCTATTGTATCCGGAATCAATGATGTGATCGACGTGTTTGTTGCTCCTATAAATGTTACGGCGGAATATGTGGATCGTATTAGTAAGGGTGATTTACCACCAAAGATTACTGAAACCTATCACGGTGATTTCAACGAGATAAAAAATAATTTGAATCAGTGTATAGATGTCATCTCCGGATTGTTGATTGAAACAGATCAACTGATAGAGTCAGTAAAGAAAGGACAACTTGATAAACGTGGTAAAGCTGATGCATATCAGCATGGCTGGAAAGATTTGTTACGTGGAATTAATGAATTGGTAGATGCTTTTGTCGCTCCAGTAAACGTTACAGCGGAATATGTGGATCGAATCAGTAAAGGTGATTTGCCGCCAAAAATAACAGAAACCTATTATGGTGATTTCAATGAGATCAAGAACAATTTGAATCAGTGTATAGATGTGCTTAACGGATTTGTGGCAGACATGAAATATATGAGTGATCAGCAGGATGCAGGAGATATTGAGGTATTTATGCCGGCAGAAAACTATATCGGTGCTTATAATGTAATGGCTAAAGGATCAAACGAAATGGTGAAATCTCACATTAATGCTGTTCTCGACATGATTCGTATTATGGGAGCTTTCGGAGATGGTGATTTTGATGTTCATATGGATCAGTACCCCGGCAAGAAACAGATAATTAATAAAAGTGTTGAAGGAGTACGTGCTAACCTTAAAAGCGTAAATGCTCAGGTACAGGAACTTATTGATGCTGTTAAAGAAGGAAAGCTGGATATACGGGTTGATGCAGAAAATTATAAAGGCGACTGGAACAAAATGTTTGCCGGTCTGAATGAATTGGTTGATTCATTTGTAGTTCCTGTTAAATTCACAGCTAACTATGTCGATCTAATAAGTAAAGGTAATCTGCCGCCAAAGATCACAGAAGAATATTATGGAGACTTTAACGAGATCAAGAATAACCTCAACCAGTTAATTGACGTATTGAACGACTTCATTACTGATATGAACAACATGAGCAATCAACATGATGCAGGAGATATTGATATTGTAATGCCTGTATCCAAATTTGACGGAGCATATCAGCAAATGGCGCAAGGTGTTAATACCATGGTTGATGGTCATATAAGTGTAACCAAAAAGGCAATGGCTTGTGTCAAAGCTTTCGGTGAAGGTAATTTTGACGCTCCTATTGAGCAGTTCCCCGGTAAGAAAGCATTCATTAATGATACTATCGAAGCTGTTCGCTCAAATCTGAAGGGTGTCAGTGAACAAGTTCAGGATCAGATAGATGCTGCTAAAAACGGTGATCTGAATGACAGGGCTGATTCTGACGAATTCAGTGGTGGTTGGAAGAATATGGTATCCGGAATAAACGATCTTCTGGATGCTATTGTAACCCCTATCAACGAAGCCATGCAGGTGATGGCAAAGCTTGCTGACAAGGAGTTGAGTGCTCGTGTTACAGGTAATTACAAAGGTGACCTTAATGAATTCAAACAGAATATAAATAACGCAGCTGATAACCTGGATGATGCTCTTAGTCAAGTTGATGCTGCAGTTGATCAGATCAGTAGTGCTGCAGACCAGATAGGAACCGGTGGACAGAACCTGGCAGAAGGAACTTCCGAGATGGCAAGCAGTCTTGAGGAGATTGCAAGCAATCTGTCTGAGGTCAACAGTTTGACAGTTAATAATGCTGATAATGCTAAAGCAGGTTCGAACCTGAGCAGCCAGGTGCTGGCTAACGTAGCGAAGGGTAACGATGCTATGGGGGAAATGACTGAAGCCATGAACAGCATCAGTAAGTCAGCCGAAGAAACAGGCAAGATTATAAAAACCATTGATGAGATAGCATTCCAGACTAACTTACTGGCACTGAATGCTGCAGTTGAGGCTGCTCATGCCGGGGAAGCCGGTAAAGGCTTTGCTGTTGTGGCTGAAGAGGTGAAGAACCTTGCCTTACGTAGTGCCGAGGCTGCTAAAAACACCAGTGAACTCATTGCAGGATCATTAAAGAACAGCCAGGCAGGAAGTAAGATTGTACAGCAGGTGACTGAGTCATTCGATGAGATTCGTACAAGCTTCCAAAAGGTGAACAGTATTGTGAATGAAATCAGTGCATCAAGTGATGAGCAGGCACAGGGTATAGGAGAAGTAAACAGTGCGATTACCCAGCTGAATCAATTAACTCAACGCAATGCGGCCAATGCTGAGGAATCAGCCAGTGCTGCTGAAGAGCTGAGTGGTCAAAGTGTTGAACTGGGCACAATGGTAGCTAAGTTTACTTTGACAAAGGCTGTATCATCAAAAAGACATAGAAATTCAAGCGATCGCCGTCAGCCAAAGCAGATTGCTGACAGGCCTAAAGATATGTACGAAGTAGATCCTCGGGCACAATTACCTCTTGATGATGATTTCGGTGATTTCTAATCCTGAAGCAGTGCATCATTCGTGCCGGTGATCAGATAATAAATAATATGCTCCTTCTTCCTGTGAAGAGGGGGCTTTTTTGATATAAACTATTTCCTGAACTTATACAGGTTGCCGTTAAAATACCAGCAATAGAAATAATCATTGTCATATGTACCGGTAAACAAGGCTTCTTCCTGTCTGATATCAAGTAACCACGACTTATTGATACTACCGTCACAATTATAGTATATGATTGCATTAACAAGCTGTTTATCCTGAGAGAGTGCTCTACCGAACACAATAAAACCATCTTTGTAAGAATCAATTTTCATCAGCAATGGATTCTCAAATGGAAAATCAGGAGCTTCCAGTTCGATTTCTTCAGGAACACCGCCTATATCAGCAACAAAAACCTTTGCAGGCATTTTGTGGAGGATAAAGACTCTTTTGGTGCTGACAGCAAAGTCAAGCTTATCAAATTGCGTTTCTTCCAGTCCTGATTTACTTACTAATTCTGATAGATCAACAAGCTTAACATCATCTTTATCTTTGTTGTACAGGTATATACCGGAGTTTTCTAGCAGGTGGTTTGTATTATAATAAACTCTGTTCTTGTATGAGTACAGATTTACAAGATAGTCAATGCTTTGCTGATTCGATAAAGCGTTATTTTTAGAATATATCTGGAGCTTTCTTAAGGCGATATCCGAAATAAATATGCTGCTGTCGGTAACAGCCATGGACAAGGGGAATGTCAGTTCTCCCGGTCCTGCACCGGATTTTCCATATTCTTCAATATAGCTAAAATTTTCGGTATTGTATGCTTTTACTTTATTGGCTTTCGCATCAAGACAATACAAAATGTTATCTGATATCTCCATCTCATAGACTTCTCCGAGCGAATAACTCAAATCCTCCTGCCAGCCAAGAGAATCAACAGGATTAAGTGTTACGGCCTTGTGGGAGTTACAGCCGAATAAAAACAGGATTGAAGTAAATAGAAGCAGGTTCCTGAGTTTCATTATTATACTCTACAGTATGAATTTATAAATAATCTGATTAAAAGTGTAAACATACAATTCATTATCTGAAAGACAGGTACACAATACGCCTGTATCAGGCGGAGTATTAAGTTGGTATTCCTTAAGAAGCTTTCCTGCATCATTGAACTCAAATGCAAAGCTGTGAGTTTTTTCAAGATCTTCTACACAGGATCCTATTAACATAAATCCACTTTCAGTAGCAAATATGGACATTGTATGTAAGTCTTTTTCATTCGCCCATTCCGGATATTCACATTCAATTTTAGTAAATACTCCATTCTCAAGAATACCGCATGATAGCACCTGCATATGAGTTACATACATTTTGCGACCCACAATGTCACATTTGAATTCAAGAATAGAAGATTCTTCAGGATTATACCCCAATTTTTGACTTAAATTATCATATTCAGCTATTTTTACTGACCTGTCAGATATAATCTTAAGCAATTTAGTATCGGGAAGCCGCATATCAGTTAAGCCGTATATTTCATTCTGATATGAATCAATATCCACAAGAAATTGATCCGTTTTATATCCTTTTTTGTACTCAAGCTGTTTAGAGAATAGTTCAATTTTATTTTGCACAAGATCATAAACATAAATACCCGAATCTGTGACAGTAAAGGACACTGTAACTTTGAATTCTCCCGGTCCGTAACCTTTGCTGCCAAACTTTCCTACATATTCCAGTGTTTTTCTGTTAAAAACCTGCACACAATTCTGCAGAGCATTAAGGCTGTATATATTTTCCCTGTCAGCTTCAATTCTTGTTGCACCACCGATGTAGTATTCATCCTCCTCCTGCCAGCCAAGAGAATCAACAGGATTAAGTGTTACAGCTTTGTGGG
Organism: Cloacimonadales bacterium (SeqCode); assembly: GCA_942492065.1. GTDB lineage: Bacteria > Cloacimonadota > Cloacimonadia > Cloacimonadales > JAIOQZ01. The sequence goes on from CALODV010000013.1 coordinate 1,160,887, forward strand.
AGTTACAGCCGAACATAAAAATGACTGAAGCAAGAAGTACCAAATACTGTATTTTCATGGTTAGTTCTCCATTTTGAGTTTGTATAAGTTCTTGTTGAAAACATCAACAATATAGATATTTGAATCAGTAACACAGAGTGTATGCCTCATTGCAATAATATTATCCGGGATCAGATATTGATTTAAAACATTATACTCTCCATCAATCTCAAATAATATTTCCTTGAAATTTGCAAGCTCTTTTGCCTGTTTAGAAGATGATACTTCATATTCTTTGTTGTTAGATCTGTCCAGAATGAACCCAATGACATATAATTTATTATTGTGCGTAACCATGTTTGAAACATCAGATATATCCATCTCCATGAACTTGTTACTGAGTTCAAGCTCTTTTGTTTCATCTGTGCTGATTTCAAAAAATGCGGAAACTTCATTATTTGAGCATGAAAGTATGACTTTCTCGTTCAATACTGAATATATTGGAAATGTTTTCAGTAGTTCTTTGTGCGCTTTTACAGGTTTTAAGTTAAATGTATTCTCAGCAATTTTTGATCTTGGAATATAGATTTTTAAATGATCAAGAACATCAAAAGAGGAGACTATCAATTGATAGTTTACTTTATCAATCTTAGTTGGTAAATCACACTTGAAAGAAGATAAGAATTCTCCATCCAATGAAAATGATTGTATTCTGTAGTTACCTAAGTCGCTGACAAATAAAGTGTCATTCAAAACGCAAAGGTCATTACCTGCTTTAAACTCACCGGGGGCTTGCCCATTACCTCCAAAAGATTTTATAAAATTCAACTCATGATCATATATGCTTATGATTTCATCACCCAATATATATAACTTGTTCTTATGTGATAATATAGAAACAGGATATGTTATGCAATGGTTTATATTCTCAGATAAATCAACTGAATCAATTATTGTCAGACAGCCGATGCTTTTTTCTTTGCTGCATCCGGTTGCCAAAAATACAGTAAAAAGTAACAAGATAATGGGGGATATGTAGATTTTATGCTGCATGATCAATCAAGTATTTCCAGTTTATAGGTCAGACCACTCATGGCATCATAGATATACACGAAATTATCTTTTATTGCCAGAGATTGCTCATTTACTAAAACGTTTTGCGGAATGGAATATTGTCTTTCAATCTCAAACTTGCTGTTGATTTTTAATAAGTACTCATTAATATTGTAGAATTCTTTGATTTCTGATGTTGTATCCAGATTTTCTCCACCTTCTTTTTCTGTGAAAGTGCTTGCTGCAATATATAAATAAGAGTCATTTATTACATAATCCACAACTCTAGTTAACTGTTTTTCCTCTAAAAGATTAGAGAAATTGCATCGGGTCATTTTATTGTCATCATCAATAAAGAAAAACTTACCATTTTCAATAGGTAGTACAAACATTTTTGCATCATTGAAGATGAGAAAATCCACTTCCGTTTTATCAATGTTATTCTCTTTAAGTATAGGATCTAAATCGAAATCCTTATTGAAATTTCCATTTCTAAAACTTGAAACAAAAGTTCCCTGATGTCTTGTTGGTGGTAAAACATACAAACTATGCTCGAAACAATTTATTTTCCAGGGCATCTTGTATTTATACGAAGATAAATAATCTCCTACAATATTATATGTTTGCACTCGGAAATTACCGGAATCAGCAACATACACTGTGTCCCTGCAAATACAGAAGTCGTTGGCATAATTAAATTCACCCGGACCTTTTCCCGATTTTCCAAAAGTCCTTTTGAATGCGCCGTCAGTAACATTATAAACGTTAATTTTGCTTCCATCAAGAATAAATAACTCATCATTATAAACTTTGAGTGATGTACAGTGAGATAAACTATTCTCAATGTTTTCAGAAGTATCCAAAGAATCAATTATTGTCAGACTACCGATGCTTTTTTCTTTGCTGCATCCGGTAAACAAGAATACAGTAAAAAGTAACAAGGTTATGTATAAGGTGGGTTTTGTCATTCGCAGCCTTTTTGACTAATCCTTACAAGAGTATCATACAGATATTGTCATATATTCTACTCATCTATTATTGTACTTCCTGTTTTGTAATAGTGATCCAGCCTGTCTTTTCCGAATTTCTCCAGAAGAGCTGTGTACACCTGTAATCTGCCTTCAATCTCGTCCCGTTTTGCCATACAGAAGTATTCGTTCTTAACAAACTCGTTATCTTTTGCAAAGTGCTGATAGCAGGCATCGCAGAGATGAACAGCCCAGCAGTTTCTGCAGGTGTCCTCCCGGAACTTAATCCATTTCTCCACAACTTCCCGGCATTTGGCAGGATTAACAAACTCATCCTTACTGCCTATGCAGAATGTATGCTCTACTTTCTCGCAGATATACTTTGTGCCGTCTGCCTTGATGAAGTGTTTTGTATCTCCGGGGAAGCATGACCTGAATGCAACTTTCTCCTTTGCACCTCTTTTGTGAAAGGTTCTCATGCGGAACAAGGCGTTTGAATCGTCTTTATCAAGCTGATTGTTTTGAAAGTTCTCGTAAAACTTATCTGTAAATGACAGCATTAATGAGTGCTTGATCTTGTCAGTATTTTTATCTTTATCGTATTTTTCTTTGTAACCTTCAATATTGTAAGGTATCATTTCGCTTACTTCAATTTTAAATCCAAGCTTTTCCCTTTCCTGCAGAATACGGAAGTACACATCTCTATCCTCGGCTACTGCTGCAAGTTCAAGCTTTTCATCACAGTATTCCGGATACTGTTCTTTCAAATAAGCAAGATTTTTCCAGACAATATCCCAGGTTGGTGAACCGTCTTTTAAAACCCTATTCTTATCATGGTATTCTTTTATTCCATCAAGGCTGACTGTTAAAACGAAATTGTTTTTAACCAGAAAATCAGATACTTCCTGATTGAGCAGAACACCATTTGTTGTCATACCCCAGTTTACAGTCTTAGTACTTCTATTGCAGTAGTCGACGATTCTCTTTATAAGATCGAACCTCAATAACGGTTCTCCTCCGTAGAAACCTATGTAAAATGCTTCTTCGTCTGATTCCAGCATGTAATCAATTGCGTTTTTTGCATCCTCCCAGGTGAGATTCTGCATTGTTTCATTTCTTGTATCTTGGTAGTCCTCTGAGAAAACACAGTATTTACAGGCAAGATTACATTTCTCAGTTATAGAAAAAGTAATACCATTGGGTACGTAATTGTCCGGAGACTGAATAAAAAAATCATATTCACCGGTTTGTTTGTTTTCTTCCAGCAATCGTTGCCACTCCAGATGAAATTCCTTATCATCTATGGTCTCAATATTACTTAACTTTGTAATAAATTCTTTGTCTGATCTTATAATATTTCCTGAAAATGGGAAATAAAGATAATAACCGTTTCTGTTTGTATATTTTTTGAAGAGCATATCAGTTTTCCATTTTGAGTTTATAAATAACATCGGAGTAATGGTTTCTTACAAAGATATAATCTGATGTGACTGCAAGTGTATTGGCAGAGCTGAGAACATTTAAGGGGAATAGAAATGCTTTCTCGAACTCAAAGTTGTTATCAAAAACCAACAAGTATTCCTTAATTCCAAGTTCAATTTTTCTTTGTTTTTCAGACTTTATATCTTTATCTGTACTAAATGTACTATATGATGTTGCAATTACATAATACTTTTCGTTTTTAGAAACTGCATTTGTAATACCTGTAATATTCATTCCTGAGATAATGTCCGGCATTTCAAGTTTAGTGAGTTCTTCATCAAGCAATCCATAGAAATAGTGCCCACCATTTTTTCTATAAACAACGTAGTCCTCATAATTTCCCTTCAGGAAGAATGATTCTTCTTTCTTCTGATTATCATCATTAACAATATTATCAAAATTATATATTACTTGAGTACTGTCTTCGAATACTTTATAAACAGTAAACGAGGGATATTGACTTATTGTGTGAGTATATAAATTATCATTATATGTAAAGCACCTCCAAGGAGTCTGCAGTTTTAGAGATTTCAAGTAATTTCCATTCAGGTTAAAATATTGAATTCTGCTGTTTATCGGGTCAGCAACAATAAGTTGATTCTTTAAAAAACATAGATCTTGAGCAAAGAATATCTCTCCCGGTCCTTTCCCTTTCTTACTGATTGAGTAAAGGTATTTCATTGTATTATTATTGAATACATTTATTGATTCACCATCTAGAACAAAAAGTTTGTCACCAAGAGTTTCCATTGCTAAACAGGTACCTAGAATATAATCTGTATTCTCTTCCCAATTGAGAGAATCTACACAACTTAGCTGAGAAATTTTCTTTTTATCCATGTTTGCACATGCAGTAAGGATGAATATCATCAGAAATGGAATTACATGTTGCAGTATTTTCATTAATTTACCTCTTTAAAAAATAGATGATAGGAGTATTATTACTTACGAGTTTTGTGTTGTTGTATTATCTATGGAGGCTACGATTTCGTCTATGATCTTACCTCCATAAGCAGCTGCTTTGTCTTTTCCTGAGCTGTGTGTTGTTTCTTCTCTGCAGTCGCAAACTGAAGTATCTCTAATTGCTGCAGGATCACCTGAACTTACTATTATATTTGACATATAGTCTCCTTTTCTTTAATGTTGTTTTGTTAGTTATTCAGTAATGAGTTTAATTCCTATCATCTATGTAATATTTTTATTTCCTATTTGTGGGGATTATTCTCTTACTGAATGAGATCTTTGCACAATAGGATAGTTGACTATAGCTGTCTGTTTTGCTATACTGCAAAGATTTCTGAATGTTCTTACGTTTCTATCAGTTCGAAAACAATTCCTGAAAATTTATAACTATCTTTGTATAAAACATTTTTGAACAATCAATAAGTCTGGAAGCTTAACAGTCTGTGAAAAAACGACTTATAGTATAAGGTCACTACTTATTCCTGTCGCTTCATTCACTCAAAAACTAATTCCCTTTCCCGACTTCATCGGGACTCAGGGAGCTTGCAATTCTATCTTTATCCGTAGGTTAAGTTGATTGAGTCCCGAAGAATCGGGAAAATCTACGACATAAATTACTATCAATTTTAAGATAACTTTCGTTTTAGTAATCACTAAAATCAAAGGAGTAACTCCCAAAACTCTACAACTATTCTTAATCAAATCACATCTACAATATGCCGAATAATTCTGTTGTTGATCTCACTTCTGAAATCTTATTACTCTACATATATGCACCTGAATAAAATTATAGTAGAATCATTGTCAAGACTAAAATGTGTTTATTTCTAAAAATTGAGCACTTATCATTCTCAATAAAACAATTAAATAGCTATATATATATATGAGTTAGCTGTATTCTGAGTAATTATTTTACTGAATCATTCTTCATATCATATATTAACATTGTATGTACAAGTATTGATGCTTTTTTACTTTTACACTTGACGAAAATTATTATCAAAACATATTTATCTATAGTCAAAAAGTTCTAAAAGGCATACAGGGCTTTTCAAAATTTAACAGAATATATTGTGTGAGGTATTAATGAAGTTTTACAAATTCTTCAAGAAATTTCTATCTGAGCATTTAAAGAATATCTATGTTGTGCTGTTCCTTAAGATTCTTCTTATGCTTATTCCTTTCCTGTTTCCTTATTTCACAAAACTGACTATCGACGAAGGGCTTATTGCCGGCAGTTACAGGATGGTGCTTATTGCCTCCGTTGCAACCATAATTGCTGTCATGATCAGGCAGACAATTCTTATGATGTCTTTCCGTTTCGAATCAAGAGTCAGTACCGGAGTTGTGTTCTCACTGCGTAAGAAGCTTTCGGACGTACTGCTGTCGCAGTCTATCAGCTTTTTCGAAAAGCGGAATCAGGGTGATCTTCTTACAATTATGAATTCCGACACAGAGCGTGTGGAAGGTTATGCCATAAACACAATGTATTCAATTGTCCTTAACTCTATTCAGCTTGTTGCTGCCATAATCATACTCTTTGTCATGAATTACAAGTTAGCACTTATTGCCTGTGTTCCAATCGGGCTATTCCCTCTTACCAAGAAAGTATTTGTCAGTAAACTTAAAGAGCTGTCCGAAACAGAAAGAGGGTCAGTATCATCTATAACCGGGCTCTTTCAGCAGGTATTCAGTAACATCTATGTTGTTCTGGCATTTAATCTCAGAGACAGGATTTCCGATAAGCTTACGAAAGAAAGCTATGATCTTACTGCAGCCAGAGTGAAGTCATCTACATACAGCGGTCTGCTGGGAGTGATTGTGGCCGGAGTTCTGCAGATTACTACATCTGTTATTGTCTATATGATCGGCGGATACTCAGTTATAAAAGGCGAGATTGCCGTGGGCTCACTGATAGCATTCAGTCTATATCTTAACTACTGTATCGGACCTGTAAGTTTCTTCTATAGAATCAAGCCCACAATGGCGAATATCAACTCTTCCATAGAGTCTATTCTGGGAATTCTTAGTCTCAGCACAGATATTAAAGACACCGAAAACTCGGTTGATATTAAAGCAGGTAATTATGCTATTGAGTTTGAGAATGTAGACTTCTCTTACAATGATGACAGCAGGATATTCGAGAAATTCACATGTAAGATAGAGCCGGGAAGTATGGTTGCATTATGCGGAGACTCCGGATCTGGTAAATCTACCCTGATCAAACTGCTTCTACGGTTCCATGAAGTAGATAATGGTGTTGTCAGTATAGGAGATAAGAATATAAACGATATCAAAATCGAATCATTAAGAACCTTCTTCAGTGTGGTTCCGCAGGACTCGTATTTCTTCAATAAATCCATTCTGGAAAACTTCCGCATGATTAAACCCGATGTAACAGAACATGATCTGGATGAGCTGATAAATCTTGTTGATCTGAAAAAGAAGATAGACTCAATGCCGGAAGGTTACAAGACTGTTATCGGTGATCAGGGAACACTGCTTTCCGGGGGAGAACGTCAGAGGCTGTCAATTGCCCGTGCGCTGGTCAGGGATTCTTCTGTATTGATTCTCGATGAAGCTACATCTCAGCTTGATTCATCCAATGAGCAGAATATTATAGAGCTGATTCGTAAGATTAATAATGTAACCGGCAAAACAATTATTATGGTAGCACATAAACTGACCACAATCAGTCGTTTTGATAAGATTATTATTCTGCAGAACGGGAAAATTATTGAAGACGGCAATCACCACGAATTACTGGAATCAAAAGGAAAGTACTATGAGATGTGGAATGCGAAGTAGAATTTTGAAATAAAGGAGATATTATGACAGTATTAGAACAATTTTGCTCATTCGTCGAAGCAAGATCATTAGAGAACAGACAAGCTGCTGCATGTTTATGCGATTTTCCTGGGCAAATGATGTCTCTTATCAGGCAAGAACTAGATTCTTTAATAAGAGTTTTATATTTGCTATCAATTAGTGACTTAGCAGAAAGAAATCGTTTAATGAAGCAAACAATCGAAGGTGGCAAATGGACAACCATAACCAACAATGGAAAAGAAAAAAAAATTACTGATCGAGATATGGTGCAAAGAGCTGAAACTATGACAAATTGGGGGTGGACAAAAATTGCATACCAATTTGGGTGTTCATTTATACATTTATCTAATTACCATGGTTACCTAGAAGAAAATCCTTTAGATCGATTATCGGAAGAAGATCGAAATAATATATTGGACTATATGAGATATTATCATGGTGGACCTCTTTCAGATGAACCTTCTTTTCTTGAATTTGCATCTTATTTTCCTGAAGTTTTTAATAAGATCAGTGGAAATCTCACTTGCTATTTAGAATATCTAAAAAATGAAGATGTTGATGAAGAGTGGGTATATGATTAACGAAGCCTTATTCAACTAATCCTCTTCCTCATCCTTCTTTGTCAGCAGTTCAATCCAGTCCTGGGCGACCTTTGCAGCTTTGTCCTGCTCGGTTTTGAATTCATAGTTTCTTGTATTGATGGAATTCGCAGCCCTGATGATTTTTGTGTCAAAACCGTACATTCTGAAAATATCCTTGTATCGGGCAATAACATCTTTATGAGCAGCTTCGGGAAACCCCTGAGTAAGAATAAACAGAGCTTTTTTTCCTCTGGGAAGTTTACATCCTTTTACCGGATCAACCATATACCGAGGAATAACGTAAGACCAGGTTCTGTCCATGAAAAGCTTGAATTGGCCGGAAGTATCTCCATAATAGACCGGTGCGGAAAAAACGAGTATATCTGCACCAAAGATAGAATCCAGCACTTCTGTCAGATCATCTTCAACAATGCATTTATCGGATTTTGTATGACAACCTTCACAACCTTGACACCCACTGAAATTCATATCATTAAGTCTGAATACTTTTACATCTGCTCCCAACTCAGCAGCCTGATCAGTAAAAGCTGTAGAAATCCTTGTTCCTGCTCCGTGCACACGAGGACTTCCTATTATACTTATGACCTTCATTGCAACTCCTGTTAGACCTTTGCATATTTAGGTTAGTTAATCTGCATAACACTTAATTCTCAGTATTACGAAAAGTTCTCTCAATGTTTTATGTACGCCCATATATTTAATAATTTGAAAATAATTGTAAAGTATTTATTATAAAATTGAATATTTTATGCTGTTTCCCTGTTCGGAAAATCACTCATTTTTGCTCGGTAAAGTTGATAGTGATAAGTCAAAATTCAAATAATTCATAGACAGAAATCAGCTTATCGCTAACCTGCTGTTTATCGTAGATTTGACTTTGCAGGGAGCAAAATTCATTTCTGAATATAAATGATGGATAGAATCAATGAGATCAGGAAAAGAAAACAGAATAAGGAAATCTATAAAGCACTTAATTGAAATTATGCCGGAACTTAGAACTGCAATAGATTACACCAATAACAAGTTATCAATTAACATATCTGATCCTTTATATTTAAGAATTTTAGGTATAAGCTACAGTATGTTGTATTTAGCCGCTCCACTTGTTTTCTTTGGATTACGGCTTAGTATATACATCATAATTCCAGTTGCACTATTATATTATTATGTCACAAGATTCAAAATTATTTCACCATTCTTCTACAGGAATTCAATTGTTATCAACTTTGATGATAATTCTGCAGTGTTCAAGAATAACATCTTCGAGAGTCGTATCAGTTTTGATGATTATTCTTCGATTGTCACACGGAATACATCCAGGCGGATTGCAGGTGGAATAGAAATGTACTTTCTAAGAACAAAAGGAAAGAAGATGATATACTTGGGAGAATTTGCTGAGAACAAAGGTGGTTCCCAGTTCAAGAATCTTATAAGAACTTGCTTCGAGGTAGAGTAAATGATTCAGCTTAATTGTTCAGGACTCAGGAAAAACTTTGGTGGTCAGACTGTCTTCACAGATGTTTCATTCGTTGTGAAGTCGGGTGAGAATGTCGGATTCATCGGCAGAAACGGAACTGGAAAGACCACGGTATTCAAGATTATTGCAGGTCTGGAGGCTCAGGACGAAGGACATGTATCCATGATGAAGAATGCTTCGCTTGGTTATCTGCATCAGATTCCCGATTATCCCGAAACAGCTTCCGTAGAAGATGTCATCAATGAAGCTTTCGCAGATGTTTTCGCTAAAGCTGACGAGATAAAACGCTATGAGAAAGCTCTGTCAGATGTGAACAACCCTGATTACGATACACTGCTGGAAAAACTCGGAGTTCTACAGACAGAATACGAGCATGCCGGCGGATATGAGGTGGAAGTTGAGAAAGACAAGATTCTGTCCGGATTCAAGTTCTCAGCCGATTTCAGATCAAGAAGTTTCATGATGCTGTCAGGGGGAGAAAAGACTATTGTCATGTTGGCACGCATGCTTCTGCAATCACCGGATATCCTACTACTTGATGAACCCACAAACCATCTTGATATCGATGCTGTTGAATGGCTGGAAGGCTATCTGGCAGATTATGAAGGAAGTACAGTTATCATATCTCACGATAGGTATTTTCTGGATAGAGTCTGCAATAAAATTGTGGAACTTGAATTCGGTAAAACTGATACTTACTCAGGTAATTATTCATTCTATCAGGAAGAAAAGGACCTGAAAATCAAGCAGGAGTTTGAGGCATTCAAAGACAGACAGAAGAAGATAAAAGCTCTGAGAGCTGCAGCAGAACGCTACAGAGTCTGGGGTAGAATCAATACGGATAATAATGCTCATATGGCTCGGGCAAAACGCTATGAGAAAATGGCTGATGAGCTGGAGGAACAGGGCAGGCCGCAAACAGCCAAAACCATGAACTTTAATCTCACTTCCGGATCAAGGTCTGGGAAACGGGTTATTATGGCAGAAAAAATGTCAAAAAGCTTTGGAGAAAAGCCTATTTTCAAGGATATTGATTTTCTGGCATTGTATCAGGAAAAGACTGCTTTGCTGGGTAAGAACGGGTCTGGCAAAACTACATTCTTCAAACTGGTGATGGGGGAGCTGGAACCGGATTCAGGTATTTGCGAACTCGGTGCAAGTGTAAAACTGGGGTATCTCGAGCAGGAGATTGAGTTCTCGGACGAAAGCAGATCGATACTGGATTTATATCAGAGAACATTCAACCTGTATGAGAACGAAGCTAGAACCAGGCTGGCAAGATTCCTCTTTACGAGAGATGAGGTTTTTAAGACGGTTAAGGATTTATCCGGTGGGGAGAAGGTCAGGCTTAGACTGTGCTTTTTACTCAGCCAGGAGATTAATCTGCTTATGCTTGATGAACCGACCAACCATCTTGATATAGCTTCCAGAGAAATGCTGGAGGAATCACTAACAGGCTTTGAAGGAACTATATTGTTTATCTCACATGACAGGTATTTCATTAATAAGCTTGCTGACAGGATATGTTGCATTGAGAATAACAGAATTGTGTCATACAACGGCGATTATGATTTCTACCGAAAAAAGAAGTCAGAGAAAATGGCAAATGAAGTGAAACCAAAATCAGCAGAGAAGAAGGATTCCAGAGCAGACAGTAAGGAAGAGCAGAGGAAACAGCGGAGACTTGATAAGCTGCAGCAGGAAATTGAGGGTGTTGAGTCCGAAATCCTTAAGCTTGAGCAGGACATGATTACTCATGGTACGGATTATGAGAAGCTTACAGAGCTGATGGATAAAAAGGCAGAATGCGAGAATACTTTGGAAGAGCTGTTTGAAAAATGGGCTGAGATGGAGGATTAGCAAGGATGGAAAGACAACCGTCCGGTTGTCTATTATGTGTTCCTTCGGAAACATCTACGTTTACTCTGGATGTATTTCTTCGAAAACATCTACGGGAAACACTAAAGGGGATTTTATACAACGCTTTGCGTTGTTGTTGAAAGCCCTTGCGAATGGACTAAATTCCTTCGCAATGGTGGATTTGACTGTCTCATAGAGCTATCTTTGGACTGTAATGACTGTGTCAATGCGAATTTTATTTTCTTCAAGATGAAGTAAGTGAACGACGTTGCACGTCGTTTTTTAGAAAGCCAAAATTACGAGTAAAATTGCATATGACTTCTAATCAATTATCCAAGTAGGATTTAAACATAAAAGTGGGTTGTGTTTGATTTAGTGTATTAGCGGTTTAACTCATTGATATGATTTTTTTTAGTGCCAAAAGTCATCTTATAACGCCAAATCTAGCACTCTTGCATTAAGACTGATTAAAAAATATATTGACTAATTAACAAAGGTCAATTCTTATGGATCATGTTTTAAAAAAATCCGATTGAACAAAGGGTTGCTCAACCGGAGTAAAACAAATAATTTGTCTTCTAGCAATTACAAATTTTTTGAATAAGCTCTGGGTGTCAAACTTATTTTGTCAGTGCAGCTCCTGTTTTTTTCGGAAATAATAATAAAGGAGCCTCAAATGGCTAGAAAAAGAGTGAGTGTAACTCACGAATCAAACTCAGGACGGAATGAAAAATTCCACGACAATTACAATGGTGACAATATGACAAGGTCACAGTTCGTAAGTAAAATTGAGAGGGGACATTACCCAAAACATCACATTCGAGAAATTAACGGTGTGAAAACACCTGTATCAAACCCAGATAACTCAAAAAATAATAACTTAGACTAGTGGAGGTCTTTATGCATCACTATTACGTAAACAAGATTGGACAAAGTAACGGCGAACATGAAGTACATAAAGACGGTTGTTCATTCATGCCAAAGGATGAGAACAAAAAATACTTAGGTTACTTCAGCAACTGTGATGATGCGATTAAGAAAGCTAAAGAAGACTATACTGATGTAGATGGCTGTTATTACTGTTGTAATGCATGTCATACACGCTAATGATTATAAGACCGGTAGGTTCATTGCCTATCGGTCTTATTCAAAATTCTTACTACTAATTTATTGACATATGGTATATGGGAAATTAAACAAATTCCTAAGCAATATGATAATTATGAGGTTTAAATGAACAATATAAAAAAGTGTGCGTTATGCAAGCAGGAAAGGAAATTATGTAAAAGTCATATTATACCAAAATTCTATTTCGACTGGCTGAAGAAAACATCTGCGACTGGATATTTAAGATCTGCACATGAGCCAAACAAAAGACAACAAGATGGATTAAAAGAATACTTACTATGTGCAGATTGTGAAAACATATTCAGTAAATTTGAGAAGTACTTTGCAGATACATTCTTCTACCCTTACTTGAATGACTATGTAGATGAAATTTTGATTGATAACGGAAGTTGTGAGCCAATCCAATATGATGAGAACTTGCGTAGGTTTGCATTATCTATCCAGTGGAGACATCTTAGTGTTTCAAGAGTAAATACTCTTCAATTGTACCAGAAAAATACTACATTAATTGAAAATATCAAGGAAAATTGGAGAAAATACCTTCTAAATGTTAGTTCAATAGAACCACATGGTGAAACTTATATGATTTTACTCAGTAATCCTAAGAACATGAAAATTCTTGATGCTCCTTATCAAAACGGATATCTGCTTAGAACATGTGACTTAACATTGGGAGAAAATCCACAAAATGAGCTATTTGTATGCTCAAAATTCGGTCCTTTTATATTGTTGACCGGGCTGCAACCCCAGATTATACCTAATTTACTGAACACGCGTATCAGAAAAAGTGGAAAGTTCCTAAGAAAATTCGAGTTATCAAATGACTACATAACAAAATTTATTTTCCAAGATCGCCCGAGACTATTAGCAGAACTATATAAAATGTCTGATTCTCAGAATGAAAAAATTAGGAAAAGTGTATTTAGCAATCTTAAAAGAGCAAAGAACTCATTAACCTTTAAAATTCTTGAATCTGATAGGTCCAAAATGACATCTGAATAATATCTAATTTCATTACAAATAATTTGACTTTTTTCAGTAATTTCGAAGGTGTTCAATAGAGAAAAGCGTCTGGTTTTCTCTACGCGGAAACCAGAACTGAAGAATCAGAAGTATCTTTGTCGCTTCAGCAACTGCTCAGATGCAGTCAAAGTAGCAAGAATGCTCTACAGAAATGTAAATGGCTGTTTGTATTCACTAAATAAAAATATGGTGCACTTCCTTTTATTTTGTTGACATATAGTAACTTCCGATTTGTTTTAATGAATAAAAGCAAAATTTTAATAGGAGTTTTTTATGGTAAGAAGTAAGCTAGATGATATTGTTAAACAAATTCATTCAGATAAGGATCTAGAAGTCAAGATGAGTGTGAGAGATCTTCTGAATATGTTCAATTTCAAAAGGCGCACAAAATTCAATGTTGCTCAAATCGACAGCTTTTTAACAGAGAATAAATTGGAGGTTACTTCAGATTATACTGCTTGTTGGGTTGATGATGAGATTACTATAAGACATAAAAAACGCGCGAAGAGTAAAACAGCAAAAGATTTTGTTTATAGAATTAAAATACTGCCAGCTTCTAATAGCTTCCCTATATCAGTTAAACCTCAAGACACACTAAAGAAAGCCATAACAATTATGCAATTTCATAACTACTCACAACTTCCTGTAATGAATGGAGAATCAGATGTTAAAGGAGTAATAACATGGGAATTGAGCCTACCCCATATTCTGTACCATGTCTAAGTTTAGTAAGTTCGAGTTATTCTGTTTGATTCCATTTTCATAAGTCAAGAGATATTCTTTGGGAGACATCATATTAAGAGAACTATGAGGTCTTTCGTTGTTATAACTTTCTCTCCATTCATTTATTACATTTCTTGCATGATTTAGATTTAGAAATTCCGATTGATTAAGACATTCATTTCTGAACTTACCATTTAAACTTTCCACAAAAGCATTTTTCTGTGGTTCTCCCGGAGGGATGAAGCACAGTTTTACATTATGTTTTAGTGAAAATTCAGACATTGCTTTGGATCTGAATTCAGGTCCATTGTCACAGACTATATTTTCCGGTAAATTACGATATTCTTTCAAATTACTTAGTTCTCTATTTAATCTGGATCCTGTAATTGAAGTATCAACAATTTGAAGTACAAGTTCTCTTGAAAAATCATCCATTATATTGAAAATCCTGAAAGGACGTCCCTTTACTGTTCTATCTCCTACAAAATCCATTGACCAACGTTGAGTTGGATACTCGGCAGGAGGTAATGATTCTGATCTATACAAGCGTTTCTTGCGTGGTCGTTTAGGTATTTGCAGATTGTTCTGTCTGTAAATACGTTCTATACGCTTATGGTTTACATTGCCCAGTTCTCTTCTTAATAGAACTGTTAATCTGGGCAAACCATAAGCGACATGCTTCAGAGCAAGCTCCTTCAGTTTAGATAAAATTACTCTGTCAGATGTCTTATCTACAGGTTTATATCTGAACGAACTCCTATGAAAATTTGTTATACGGCAAGATCGTCTTTCACTCATTCCCATCTCTTTAAACTCCCTGACAACTTCTTTACGTTGACAGGGCTTTAGAAGTTTTTTGACAGTACTATCTTTAATGCATCGACTTCAAGATCACGTTCTGCTAAAAGACGCTTTAACCTTCTGTTCTCATCTTCAAGAGACTTTAACCTTTTGGCCTCAGTTACTTCCATTCCACCGTATTTGCTCTTCCACTTATAAAATGTCTGCTCGCAAATCTGGTGCTCTCGTATAAGATCTTTTACTTTTCTGCCAGCTTCATGCTCTTTGAGTACTCTTATTTTCTGTTCTTCTGTAAATCTTTTTCGCATCCTTTACTCCTTTGCAAATATTATAAATCATTGCTTTTATATGTCAAAGAATACTAAACTTCAGAATGGTTCAAGTTTAGGGGGAAAGGTCAGAATCAATATGTAGTTCTTTATTTAATGCTAAAGGAAGTGATTTAGTAAAAGATTTTATGAAAATGAAAACTCATATTATTGACTATGAAACTCCTCTACTTGAAGCAATTAATGATATCATTAAGCATGAGTTTGCATTAGTGAAGCAATTTAATAAGATTAAAGATATTATAACAATAGCTGATGTAAGTCAAGACTTTTATAAACTAAGTGAGCCATTTCTTCTTCTGGAGCAGATAGAAAATAATCTTAGAGTTTTATTGGATGGAAAATATCTATTAGAGGAAATAAAATCAAAATGCAAAGAAGAAGATCGAGATATAAGCTACATTGATGATCTTAGTTTTGGTGAATATATTAGATTGATAGAAAATGAGGGTAACTGGGAAAAACTTCAAATACCTATAGACAGAGTGTGCTTTATTAATAAATTGCATGAAGTAAGATTGATAAGAAATGATGTTATGCATTTTGATCCTGACGGCATTACACATGAACAGCACCAAATTCTAAAAAAAATGTCAGTATTCTTACAAAAATTTATATAGATTTCTTAACAAAAAAAAAGACCCGTCCTTTTCAGAGCAGGTCTTTCAGATATATTGTACAGGTTATAAGATATTCTTAGTAACCAAGTCTTTTATTGAGTTCTGCCATCATAATCTTAGCAGCTTCAGGAAGCACCGTTCCCGGTCCGAAGATTGCGGCAGCACCGTGTTCGTAAAGGTAATCATAATCCTGTGCAGGGATAACACCACCGCAGATAACCATAATATCTTCACGTCCGAGTTTCTTCAGTTCATCCATAAGTTGTGGAAGAAGTGTTTTGTGTCCGGCAGCAAGCGAGCTCATACCGATTATATGAACATCATTTTCCACAGCCTGTTTTGCTGTTTCTTCCGGAGTCTGGAATAAAGGACCTATATCCACGTCGAATCCCATATCAGCATAAGCTGTAGAAACAACTTTTGCACCACGGTCGTGTCCGTCCTGCCCCATCTTGGCAATCATGATTCTTGGACGACGTCCTTCGTTTTCTTCAAACTCATCGGTAAGTCTTCTTACTTCGGTAATCTCGTCTTCTTTACCGTATTCACTACTGTAAACACCACTGATTGATCTGATCACAGCTTTATGTCTCCCATAAGTTTTTTCCATTGCATCGGAGATTTCTCCCAGAGAAGCTCTTGCTCTGGTTGCAGCAACAGCAAGTTCAAGCAGATTGCCTTCACCTGTTTCAGCTGAGACTTCAATAGCTTTAAGAGCAGCCTGAACTTTTTCTTCGTCACGTTCTTCTCTGAGCTTGTTAAGACGCTCAATCTGAGAAATACGTACGGAAGTATTGTCAACTTCAAGAATCTCGATAGGATCTTCTTTATCAAGTCTGTATTTATTTGTTCCAACGATAGTTTCAGTCTTAGAATCGATATGTGCCTGACGTCTCGCAGCAGCTTCTTCGATACGCATTTTCGGAATACCTTTTTCGATAGCTTTTGTCATTCCGCCGTAAGATTCGATTTCCTCAATATGTTCCCAGGCTCTCTTAATCAGTTGGTCTGTAAGAGCTTCAACATAATAAGAACCGCCCCATGGATCAACTACGCGGCAGATTCCGGTTTCATGCTGGAGATAAAGCTGAGTATTTCTGGCAATCCTTGCTGAGAAATCAGTAGGAAGTGCAATAGCCTCATCCAGAGAGTTTGTATGAAGTGACTGAGTATGACCGAGAGCCGCACTCATTGCTTCAATACATGTTCTGGTTACATTATTGAATGGGTCTTGTTCTGTAAGTGACCAGCCGGAAGTTTGAGAGTGAGTTCTGAGAGCCATTGATTTTGGATTCTTAGGGTTAAACTGTTTGATCAGCTTAGCCCAGATAATTCTGGCAGCTCTCATTTTCGCAACTTCCATGAAGTAGTTCATTCCCACAGCCCAGAAGAAAGAAAGTCTTGGAGCAAATGCATCAACATCAATACCGGCTTTGATACCGGTGCGAACGTATTCAAGACCGTCTGCGAGTGTATATGCCATTTCAATATCAGCAGTTGCACCGGCTTCCTGCATGTGGTAACCGGAAATACTGATACTGTTGAACTTAGGCATATGGTTTGATGTATATTCGAAGATGTCTGCAATAATCTTCATTGATGGTGTTGGTGGGTAGATATAAGTGTTTCTTACCATGTATTCTTTGAGAATATCATTCTGGATTGTACCGGTAAGCTGTTCGTGAGATACACCCTGTTCTTCTGCGGCAACAATATAGAATGCCATTATAGGAAGAACCGCACCGTTCATTGTCATGGAAACAGACATTTTATCAAGTGGGATGCCGTCGAACAATGTCTTCATATCAAGGATAGAATCAACTGCAACACCAGCTTTACCAACGTCACCGACAACTCTAGGGTGATCTGAATCATAACCCCTGTGAGTTGCAAGGTCAAACGCTATGGAAAGACCTTTTTGTCCGGCAGCAAGATTTCTTTTGTAGAAAGCGTTACTTTCTTCTGCTGTTGAAAAGCCTGCATACTGACGTACAGTCCATGGACGCATTACATACATGGTTGCATAAGGTCCTCTGAAAAACGGTGGAATACCTGCAGTATAATCTTTGTTTTCCAGATCTTTTGTACCTTCTTTAGTATAAAGAGATTCAACAGGGATCTGTTCGTTTGTATTCCAGAGAATTTCATCGAAATTCTTTTCTACTTCTTTGCGGTAAAGTTCTCTCCATTGTTCAGGAGATACACTTTTTTGCTTTTTAATCTTTATTTTTGAGAAATCGAGTTTCATTATTGGATTCCTCCTTTTTTAGCGATATCAGTCAGAATTTGAAGTGCATTAGCCCTCATGTGAATGAATTCATCAATTCCGGCTTCTTTAAGCATTTCAATCTGATCTTTCGGGTAACCTGCCAGTACAAACTGAACACCTTCGACGTTAGCTTTTACTTCTTTAATGAAATCAGGAGCAAGTTCCGGATAAGTGTCATCTGTAGAGCAGAGAACCATTACTTTAGCACCTGAATTGATTGCATGAAGAGCAACGTTTCCGGCACAACAGCATTCTTTTCCGTAAACAACGTTAAATCCGGCAACTTCAAAGAAACCTCTGGAGAAGTCGGCTCTTGCTTTGTGCTGTCTGAGCGGTCCGAAATTAGCAAGATAAACCATAGGAGCTTCTTCTTTTTCACTGATTTTGATTCTCAGTTGTTCGAAAGCTTCCGTAGCTCTTACTTTAGTGATTCCTGCAATTTTAACTTCCTCACCTGCCCATATAGCTTTGGATACCTCTTCAAGAGTAGCACCGTCAGCATAAGCTTTTGCAGTAGATTCGATAAGATCTGCATTATCTATTTTAATTTCCTTTCCTGAAAGTTTAATAGCTGCGACTCTCTCTTTTTTGAGATCTTCGTCTGTATCTGTGGAAAGGAGTTCTTCCGTAAGGTTTGGATACATGTTAGTTCCAACAAAAACATCTTTTCTGTGAGCAAGATTCTTTTGTTTGGCAGCCATTACTTCAGCTACTTTCTTTTGTGGAACTTCGTTTTCCAGAGCTTTGATGATTCCGCCCATTTCTTCAATCTCTGCAATCTTACCAAGTACCAGCTCAGAAAGCTGTTCTGTAAGATGTTCAACGAGATAAGAACCACCGGCAGGGTCAATCACATGATCAAGATGAGATTCTTCTTTAAGTACAATGTGTACGTTTCTGGAGATTCTTCTTGAGAATGTCTGAGCTGATCTGATTGTTGCATCAAACTCGGAAACCTGAAGAGAATCAACAGAGGATACAACACCGGAAAAAGCTTCGGTAGTAACACGGAGCATATTCACGTAAGGATCGTATACTGTTTTGTTCCATTCAGATGTTTTAGCATGAACGAAAAGTTTTTGTGCTTCTGCAGAACCGCCCATTGCATCGATAAGTGTAGACCAGATGATTCTGGCAGTTCTTATTTTTGCAACTTCCATAAAGAACTGAGCTCCGAGTGAGAAAGAAACTTCCATTGCTGCTGAAACAGTTTCAACATCAAGTCCGCGTTTTTCCATCTCATCCATATATAAAAGAGCTGTGTTCATAACGTATGTGAGTTCCTCAACTGCGCTTCCGCCACCGTTATGATAAGGTGTAGAGTCGATAGAGATAACTCTCATCAGAGGCATGTTTTCTTTAGCCCATTTAATCATCTGAGCCATCTGGTCGAACATGCAGTCCCATGATGCCGGAAGATATCCGTTTTCTACAGCGAATCCTGCAGGATCCATCATAATGCATCCGCTGATCTGTTCTGCTTTATCACCGGCTACTTCTTTAAGCATGGCAAGAGCAGTTGGAGCAGCGATTCCCGCTTTGATTCTGATCGGATATTTTGTAATATCGACATTATTGAAGATAGTTTTCATATCTTCGAGTGTGCTTACGGAAACACCGTTTGCAAACAGATCTTCTGATTCCGCAGGATTAAGCCCTTTGGAAGAAAGATTGTCGAATCGTATATTAATAGCATTAAGACCTTTTTCAAGGTCATGACTTAAAATTTCGTTAATTAATTGTGGTGTAGGAGCACTTGCTTCCTGAGCAGTCTCCCATGATTTTTTGTGATAACCTGCTGCATTTGTTCCTCTTTTGTAAGGAGCAACTCCGGGTAGAGTATCTTCAATATTATCTACGTCCCACTGGTGGTAGATAGGTTGAAGCTGAAGCCCTTCGTAGGTATTTGTGAGAAGAACTTTATCAAAAGGTTTACCCTTAAGTAACTTCTCTGCAGCAAGTTTCCAGTCTTCATAAGTCGGTTTTTCAAAGTTCATAGACTTCGCAACGGAAATCCCTTGATCTTTAGTATTATCCATTTTTAATCTCCATGATTACTTACTCAGATCTTTGCACAACCGATATGTTAAAACATCAGTGATTCGATGAAACCTTCAGGTTTCAGCAACTCCCATATTTTGATTTAAAACATGAAAGAAGACCACTTTAAGTGTGCAAAGACTGCTTACTTTATTTCATTGCAAATATTTATCAGGTGAAAGTCATGTCAATTAAAATCGGTTTTTATGTGGAGGCGGAATAGCAAAATGCTGTGAAAATGAGGTAATTGACGGAGACAACCGTCCGGTTGTCTCTACGCGGTGCGAGCTTTATGCTCGCGTAGAGTCATACGGCCGTACGTTGCTGGGCATGTAATTTTGCTATTTTCTTATTTATTCTTTCTATGTACTTTTCAACATACTTTCTGTGAGACAGAAACATCTGAGTCTCGTCAACTTTGTTGATGAATGTTTGAAAATGCTCCTTCGCTAATTCATAGTCTTCCTTGCCAAGGTAGTTCAAAAGACCAAGACAATAATGCAATTGGATCTTTTCAGGCTCTTTCTCGATAATATCATCAATAAATATTTCACATTGCTGTATAGCATCTATATCAGTAGGTTTATTGGTAGCTTTCTTGTAGGAATTATATGCTTCAGTCAGATGCTCACTATATGCTTGCAAGAAAGCTTTATTATAAAGCCATGTATAATTATTTTTATTCTCTGCTTTCTTTATAGCAACCAAAGAACTGTCGATATCTCGATTCTTTTTGAAATGATATATTGCTAAGATAATGTAGAAACTGCTGGATTTTATTTCGATTAATTCTATTTGTTCTTTATATTTGTCTGCTTTTTCCCAATTTTCACTAAATACAGCATTTCTAAAAATAGTAACAAGCTGTATGATAATCTTATTCTCCACAGAACTCTTAAACTTATCAATGTACTTGTCGTTAGTGTCAAAGGTAATTCTTGATAGTTCATGATATAGATATTTGTGAATATCATAAGATAACTCAAGATTATAGTTTAACATATGACATATACCAAGTAAATAACTAATGTAATAATAATACAAATTAGAACTAATAGAAAATCCTTCTATTTCATGTTGGATATCTATTATAATTTTTTTAGGCAGTCTTTCAGTGATTTCTTTTGAAACTTCTATGCTAACATTTTTTGGGATTTCTTTGTGACTTATGCTAATATGCTCTACTTCAATTATATATTTATTATTTTCTCTTTTTTTAAATTTGCCAATCAACAACAATTTTGCATTAGTCTTATTGAGAATCTTTTTGTAATAATTCTTATTTTTACTAATTTCCTTCAAGAAAACATTTACCTTATATTGGCTGAGATTTTGGAACTTAATGTTATGGTTTTCAGATCTTCTTAGTAGTTTTGTTAGATTATCTATGAAATCTGCTTGAAGTAATTTTTTCTGATCATCATTCTCGGTCACAAATCCCAGTACAACTCCAATTTCACTCTTCTTGAATCTTTTCAGTTTTCTGTGTGAAAACCAACAAATAGTTAAAAGGAAACAAGATATAAATAACGTGATAGTACCTTTACAAACATCTTGTTTACTTTCAATACCAATCTTAAACATACTCGAAAAAGTAATGTTGGGATACAAGCAAAATGCTATGTAAAATAGGATAAATACAGATAATAAGCTAAAAAAGGTATACTTTTTTTCAAAATGGTACCTTAATCTATCAAGAATGGTTAGTCCTCTATCAATATCCTTAAACATATCCCCCCCCACTTATCTCAAACTTTCTTCTAAGCTCATTGTGCTCATAGGGTTTCAGGTATTTGTCATGCTGCAGGCGTCCGACAACTATTCCCGGATCAATATCTATTTCCTCGGCAAATTTGAGAATGTTCTCTGCAGTTAAATCCGTAAAAGTTACCCAGTAATTGTATTTTTTCTTGGTGATCAGGATTTCGGAAGCAAATTCGTTCGCCTGAGTTTCTTTCTCATTGCTTGTCTGGTCATCATCAATCAGGATTTCCTTTCTGCTGTGCTCAAACAGTATATGCCCTATTTCATGAAATAAAGTAAACCAGAATACATCGGCGTACTTCCCTTTCAAACTGACCTGCAGCAGAACCTTTTCTCTGTTAATCCACTTTGTAGCACCATTTACATGTGTATGTTTCAAATGAGGTACTAATGCCATGGCAACACCGCATTCAGCAAGTAAAGCCTGCATTTCATCAACAAAACTATCCGGTTCCCTCTTAGTGAACGACCGTAGAACCGGTAATGCCTTTTTCAGTTTGGATTTACTGTACTGCTTTACAACTATATCCTGAGCAATCAGCTCACCTTTCCTGAGCCAGACAGCCAATGCGTAGTCAGAAGCTTCAAAAGCTGTAGATTTGCGGAAATTTGCCGCCACCCTCGGTATTATAGACAAATCGGCAACTCTGAAGTACTCTTTCAGGTTCTGTACTTTCTCTTCTATCTTTCTTGTAGGTTCAACCCAACCCAAACTCGCAATCTGGCTGTATTCGATCTTCTTAGCTATTTCTTTCTCTTCTTCGCTGATTTCCAGTAATTTCATCTGAACAATAGCGTTCTGATATCTCATTTCCAGTTTCAGCCAGAATTCGGACGGTATTCCGAGAACACTTTGCAGCTTTATGGCGGTATCAGGTAAGAGAGGAGCTTTGCCGTTAATAATCTGGTTCACATGTTTATCAGACATATCCAGCCTTATTGCCAGATCTTTCTGTTTCATCCCGATAATCTCGAGTTGTTCTTTCAGGGTTTCTCCCGGAGGAACAGGGATTGGTGCCAATCTTAATTTATCAGCCATGGTAATCTCCCGTTTTTAAAACGTTAACTATTTCTACTTGTTCGATTCTTTCACTATTATCACTATAAACCGGTTCTATAATCATTCTCTGTGGATGGTGTAAATCCAGAGCATATTTACCTTTTAAGTTACCTGTTAATGCGTGGCATCTGCCAATTTTGAATTTCATCATAAATCCAAAGTTAGGAGCATCTTCTAACTCGCCAAGTCTCTGGATAATTTTTTTTGCATTTTCATATCCATACTGTTTTGTTAGCTTTGCTGAATTATCAACAGCTTTCCTCAATTTCCTGTCTAAAATTTCAACCTTCAATGTGAACTCCTGAAGACAAATTAATTTTCCTACACGTAATGTCAATAAAACTTTACCTGACAGGTAAAGATTTTATAATACTTTGACCTCCAAACACTGACTTAATCCTTGAAAATACACGAAAATCTGAAGTTTCTTTGATGTAATCGATGATTTCAATATCTTGAAATTACTTTTCTCTAAGTATTTCTGTCCATCCATTTCATGTCTTTCAACAATCTCATTACCACTGTATACGATTATGTTATCCCAAACAGATAGCTTATAGTATGACTCATAACTGAAAATAAATGAATCTTCCAGTTCTGTAATTCTTATATCAGATATAATCACATCAATACAATTACATGATGATATCTGATATTTAGAAAGAATGCTTTGCTCCCAATTTTTAAGCAGATTTTCAGCACTAACGCCAAAATATAGCTCAATATATTGCACAAAAGAGTTGCCATGTTCGTAATCATTAGATTGACTATATAAATTATTAACTTTATCATATCCGAACTTATCGATCAAATATGATATGAATGATACAAGGCAATTGTATAATATCAGCTTCTTCTTAGTGGGTACTAATCTTACTTCGAACTCATTCAGGATTTTATCACTGCTCAGCAAATTAGAATTAAATAAATGAAAAGCCAGCATATTGGATTGTTGAGTTACTTCTTCAAGTTTCCTTGCAAACTCCCATCCCTTGAAATCTGCATAAGCTTCATTAAAGAAACGCCAGATATTCTTGTCCTTCACAGATAAATTAATTCCCCATTTGTAATAGTGATTCTGATATAGATGAGTATATTCATGCAATAAGGTTTGAATAAACATCTCTCTGTCGAACTCTTCATCACTATAAATGCCTGTATTAATTATTATTTCCTTAATAAAAGGGCTTGCAGTAGCTATTCGTCCACCATCCAGAATTGTGACAAATACCTTTGCAAATCTGTGATCCGCATATTTTTCTATAATGAATTCAAGCACTTCATCAAAATCTTTCAAGAAGTAATCGATTTTGCTTTGTATGTTGGAATCATATCTGATACACATAAAGCCATTTACATATGATTTTATATCAGCTTTAGCAATTCCTTCGATAATTTCTTTTTTACTGACTAAGAATTCCGATTTCAATTCAGATAGTACTTCTTTTGCATTATCTATATCGAAAATGTGAATATACGAGTAAAATAATGCAACCAATTCAATGTTTGACAAATTTTCATAGTTATCATTACATATTTCAATGAAAGACGATATCGTTTCCGGATATCTCGCTAACAAAACAAGTAAATGATTATTAATGAAGAAATCTTTATTACTATCTAAAACATTGAAGATTAGATTCAGTATTGAATAATAGTTTTTCCTCTCATTTCTACATAATTTTTTATACTTTTCTAGAAAAAGAATTTTATCCACAAAATCTCCTCATTCAAACTTATCAAATGATTTACCTACATTTTTAATCTTTTGACTATTCTATTTAAAATGGTTTTCAACGGTCAAGAAATAATCTTTTCGTAATTATGCCTTTCTGATCTGAAGCAACAGTCCGGTTGAGTTTATGCGGTGCGACTCCAGTTATCCTATAAGATGGTTATTCACATAGACAGAACTAAAATAAATTGACACAAAACAATTTAACCCACTGAATGTATGTATACTCACATTGACCTATTAAGCTATGGAGATATTAATGAGAAACTTGATTACTTTGCTGCTGTTATTTACATCATTATTCTTATCTGCTCACTGGAATGAAGTGCAGAAGTTAATAACATCAGATGGTGCTTTCGAAGATTATGCAGGACATTCAGTTTCCATACATGGAGATTTTGCAATACTTGGTACCCCTGAGGATGATGACAATGGAGATGAATCCGGATCTGCTTATATATTTCACTTCGATGGGACTAATTGGATTGAGCAGCAGAAATTACTGGCATCTGACGGAGCAGTAGATAAATATTTTGGAACTGCAGTCTCTATATACGGTAATTATGCAGTTGTTGGAGCAATTGGAGACGATTATAATGGTTTTAATACAGGCTCAGTATACATATTCCATTATGATGGTTCAAGCTGGACTGAACAGCAGAAGATATCAGCATCTGACGGAGTTGCAAGTGATAACTTTGGAGATGCTGTCTCTATCAACAATGACTATATCGTTGTTGGTGCTTATGGAGACGATAACAATGGTGCTTCATCAGGCTCAATCTACATCTTTCACTATGATGGTTCAAGCTGGATAGAACAACAGAGAATACTGGCAAATGATGGAGCTGCAAATGATGTTTTTGGCTGTTCTGTCTCAATTGATGGAAACTATATTGCCGTAGGTGCATCGGGAGATGAAAACACCTGGAGAAGATCCGGTTCGGTATATATATATAACTATGATGGTTCAAACTGGGTTTTTCAGCAAAAAATAACAGCTTCAGATGCTTTTCAGGATGACTTCTTTGGAGTTTCGGTTTCATTATCCGGGAATCGTGTTCTTGTTGGATCATACGGTGATGATGATAATGGTGTTAATTCCGGCTCAGCATATTTTTATAAATTTAACGGAACCGGATGGATAGAGGAGCAGAAGATAACTGCATCCGATGGAGACTCAACAAAACAATCCGGCTCCCTCTTAGTGAACGACCGTAGAACCGATAATGCCTTTTTCAGTTTGGATTTACTGTACTGTTTTACAACAATATCCTAGGCAATCAGCTCACCTTTCCTGAGCCAGACAGCCAATGCGTAGTCAGAAGCTTCAAAAGCTGTCCTCAGCACATCAAGATTGTGGACGGGTTGAAGGAAGTAGCATTAACTTTCGAAACAGCTGAATACTAACATTTTCCTGAGTCTTTCAGTTTAGCTGTGAAGCTCTGTTTCTTTATTAAGGATACAGTGAATCTATAATCTGTCTTCGATGATTTCTGTGTATGTCTTTTCTATTAAATCATAGACATGAATCCCCTCTGTATAGTTTTTCCTGAGTTTTTTCAGAACATCGGGAAACCAGGCAAATCCATCTCCATCCTGCAGAATCAGGCATGTATACATTTCTGCTGTCATTTCTGTGATCTGATAAAGCAGTTGTTCGTCTACATCCTGATAATTAGTGTAGAATCTGTTTCTGAATGGTAGGATATACCTTATAACCAGTTCGTGCAAAATAAAATGCCTGAGATCTTCGTTTCTTCTATTGTAGTAATGCAGATTCTTATCGAAGCCCAAGTCCATAGCATCGGGACCGTTCTCAATTGATGAACATAACGTGACACGAAATTTGTCATCATCATATTTTACTCCGACCAACTCACTAATACTGTCAAAAGGAGGGTATTCGTTCAGGAAGATATTTAATGAATCAGCTTTGGACTGCAATATCGCTTTCTGTTCTTCCCAGATATTATCCCGATAAAAAGCATAGTTGTTCATGATAACATCACAGATTTTAACAGAGTTATCAATATCTTCCTGCGGTGCAGAGTTAATCAGTCTCTCCAGATATTCCCGGAAATCACCAAATTGTTTTCTGGCGTAATTTAGATCATTGCTGTATTTTTCCTCGAATCTCTGCCATTCTTTCTCTTTAAATACATGTTTCAACTCCTGAAAGTAAGCCCTGATTTCATCGTCCTCCAGATTCATATAGCCTGGGAAAAATACCAATAACCAGGCAAAATTATACTGATACTGTGAAGGGACTTCAATCAGTCGGGCTGAACTTTTCAGTAATTCTCTATCTTCTGCTGAAATGCTGCCCATATGCTTTTCCGAATATGTGTTATCATAGCCTATGTTTGCTACCGAAAGCAGATGAAAAAGATAATTAGGTGCTGATTCAACACAAGCTTCTATTGATTTACTCTGCAATTTCTGCTTCGACATACAACCTCCCAGCAATATTAGAACAGCCATCAAACATATAATGATTTTCATAATCAATCCTCTAAACCTGATCAGAATAGATTAAATTCATTTGTCAATAATTAAGTCCATTATTTATGCATGATAAAATTTACTTGACCGTCCCGGGGTACACCGCATTATTCCTGCATTAATAAGAAAAGGTGTACAAATGAGTATTTTTAGAAAGAGGGCTTTTCTATCAATATTGTGGATATCAATCATATTTATTTGCAATTGCAGCAAAAATAATACCTGTCGAATCACAACAGATGGTAATGGCGTTAAACATTATATTAATAGCGGGAAACCTGCAGTCAAAAAGTTTAACGTGAAATTCAAACATATTGGTACCATTAAAGGTTATGATGAGTCAGTTAATCCCGATACAAATTCATTTTATAGTATGAAGCAGATTGTTTTTGATGATAGAGGATCAATATATGTTTCAGATAATTCTACCTTGTCGATCAAGAAATACGATTCTGAAGGTAATTTTTTAAGGAGTTTTGTAAAACCGGGTAATGGACCCGGAGAAGTCGATGGAGATATCGGAAAAATATATGTTGTGCAAGATACATTTTATATAGCACTATTTAACAGAGTAATGAAGTTCACTCTGGATGGAGAATTTATTAAAACTGACCAGTTTACCGGACTTTATCTCCCCGTTGCTGCTCAGCTCAACGATTCACTTCTGTACGTTTCAGCTCTGGATATTGATAAAAGAGGCGAGGACAGACTTAAAGACAACTATCTAATAGATAACTGCATGCTTACAGACTTGAATCTGAATGTCAAAGATTCTTTGTTTTCCGGTGAGAGGACTTTTCTGGAGGTTTTTGAGAAAGATACAGATCAAGGTTTTTTTGCAGGAAAAATTTCTACATTCAGTTCATCAGAGGTTTTTCTGGCAAAACGCAGTTTCGACAGCTATACCATCGATTGCTTCGATTTCAATGGTAACCTGAAAAGCATAATTGAGTTTCCTGTTAGACCTGCCGAATATTCAGAAAAGGAAAAAGCATATATTGAAGAAAACTATGGTTACATTGCTCATAATGATGCAGGAAAACTGGAAACTATGACAGAAAGAAAGGTTCAGATAGCTAGTCTGCATTATGACAAGGAGAATGATTATCTCTGGGTAGAAAGAGTAATGAATCTGGACGCTCTGACAACAGAATTTAATGTTTTTAAACACGGTAAATACATTGGTAGTTTTTATTATGAAATCTATGAAGAAGCTTTTGAGCCATTGAGAAACTATTCATGGTTTAATATAAATGATGGGAAACTGTATTTCTACGATAAAACCAAGAATGTAATAAAGATATTTGAGATAGAGTACTAACTACTCCAGAACCTATTTTTAGACAATTTGCTGACAGGTAGATACAAACAACTCGCTATTCATAGGGCAGGCACTTGTGATTCCGCTCAGCATGGGTGCAAGAAGTTTGTAAATCAGATCAGTTTTCCTGGGTCAGATAATTCAAGAGCAAAGCTGCATGATTCGTCTTTTGTTTCATTTAAGTAATGACCTGTATCGTACAAATTGCATAGAAAGCCCAAAATATTGAAGAAGATATTTCAATGTAGTAAAAATGCTCATTGAACGGCGTTTAAAACCATTCTACAAATCCATTCAGTTCAAACCAAGATATAAAAAAGAGACACCCTTAAAGCATCTCTTAAATATTTACATTTTTGAGGTAAAATCCTATTTCATAAGCACAATCTTACGAGTTTCGATGTGGTTTCCTGTAATCATCTTCACGAAGTATACACCGGATGATACAGAATTTCCTGAATCTGAGTCACCTTGCCAGACAACCTTATGATCCCCTGCAGAAACTGATCTGTCCTCCAGAGTCTTAACTCTCTGACCTTTCATGTTGTAGACAGATATTTCAACAGCTGTTTCTTTTTTTATATTTTTACATATTATTTGCAGTCTGGAAAATACTTATTTTACATCTCGCAGTATTAACATTCTGAATATCATAGTATTACAGTTTGCATATTTGTTTTGTTATTTGACAAACAAGGTTTATCGTATTTTACATTATCAGTTATTATAACTTATCATTATCCGGCAAAATGAAATTATTTATGTATAATTGTGTGTTTGGGCTTTAATCAAATCTTTTAATCTGATACATGTAATTATTAACGAACGCAATTTTATTTAAGATGTGAGATTAAAATTAAAAGATACATATTTTCATTTAAATCATTGACATCATTTTCTGGAAAGTGAAACTTTTTCTCCAAGTTGTAAAAATTTGGAGGATTCATGTCGAAAAAAGTTACAATTTTCGGTGCCGGTTTGGTTTCCAAACCTCTCGTAGACTATTTAGCGGAACACAATTACGAAATCGTCCTAGCGGACATCATACTCGAAAAAGCTGAAAAGCTTGCAAAACCATACTCAAACGTGACAGCAGTTCAAATTGACGGATCAAACTCTGATTCGCTTGATGAGTATATTATCGGAAGAGACATCGTTGTCAGTATTCTGCCGGCATTCATGCATCCTGTAGTTGCTGAAAAATGTATCAAGCACAAAGTTAACATGGCTACTGCTTCCTACATAAGCCCGGCAATGCGTGCAATGCATGATCAGGCTGTTGAAAACGGAATTACAATACTAAACGAAATCGGGGTTGACCCTGGTATAGATCACATGTCTGCCATGAAAATATTCCATGAAGTGGAAGAAAAAGGCGGAAAAATAGTATCATTCATGTCATATTGCGGTGGACTTCCTGCTCCGGAAGCTAACACTAATCCACTGGGCTACAAATTCTCATGGGCACCAAAAGGTGTTCTTTCTGCAGCATCGAATAATGCGAAATATCTCAGAGACGGTGATGTTGTTGAAGTTGAAGGCAAAAACCTGTTCTCTCATTACTGGCTGGTAGATGTTCCCGGATTCGGAACACTGGAAGCATATCCTAACAGAGACTCTCTCAGTTATATTGATCTTTATGATCTTAAACATGTTAAAACAATGTATAGAGGTACATTCAGAAATATCAGTCATTGTGATTTATGGTATGTATTCGGTCAGCTTGGATTCTTCTCTGAAGAAGTAATTCATGATAATCTTACCGGAACTGTCCGTGATTTCATCGCTGAAAAGATTCTGAAGCTTGATAACTCAGACAATCTTGAAAACATTCTTGCAGAAAAGCTGAGTCTCAATCCTCAGGGTATTGTTCTCAAAAAAATGGGATGGCTCGGATTCTTCGATGAAACTCCAATCCCAATCAAAAAAGGTGGAGCAATTGACGTGCTTACAGCCTTAATGCTGGATAAAATGTCTTATGAAGAAGGCGAAAGAGATCTTCTTGTACTTCATCATGAGTTTGTTGCAGAGTTTGACGGGAAAGAACAACGTATTACATCAACCATGATTGATTACGGTATTCCAAATGGAGATTCATCCATGTCCAGAACTGTTGCACTTCCTCTCGCAATCGGTGTACATCTCATTCTCAGTGGTAAAATCACCAGAAAAGGTGTTCTCATGCCAAAGACATCTGATATTTACGAACCAGTACTTAAAGAACTTGAAGAACTTGGTATTCACATTAACGAAAAATACTATAACTAGAATTCCGGTTATAAATAAAATTTTGAATTCGAAAGGAGCTTGCTAATGAAGAAACTTGGTATCATGAAAGAAACAAAGAACAAATGGGAAAGACGCGTTGCCCTTAATCCTGAAGCGGTAAAAACTCTTGTGGAAAAAGGATTTGAAGTTATTATTCAGCCATCTGAAATTCGTGTTTATGCACAGGATGAGTATGAAAAAGCTGGTGCAGTGTTCTCTGAAGATTTGTCTGATTGCGATTTCATTTCAGGAGTAAAGGAAATTCCGATTGATAAAATTATCCCCGGAATCCCTCACTTATTCTTTTCTCATACAATTAAAGGACAAGATTATAACATGCCTTTACTTCAGAAGTTTCTCGATACCAAAACTACATTGCTCGACTACGAACGAATTGTTAACAAAGATGGAAAAAGACTTGTATTCTTCGGTAAATTTGCCGGAAACGCCGGAATGATAGATACTTTATGGGGAGCAGGACAGCGTCTTCTCAAGCATTCCGGTATTGAAACACCATTCCTTAAAGTTAAACAGTCTTATGAGTATTCTTCTCTAAAGAATGCTCTGGAAGAACTGAAAGTGATCGGAGAAGAAATCAGTACAAACGGATTGCCTGAAGAGCTTGCTCCATTCAACATAATGCTGCTTGGGTACGGACATGTGGCTTCCGGTTGTCGTGAAGTACTGGAAACATTGCCAATTGAGTATATACAACCTGAAGATCTGGAAAAGCTGGCAGGTAACTATTCTAACAAGAAGCTCTATGTTGTTGTATTTAAAGAACACCATATTGCTGCCAGAAAAGACGGTTCAGACTTCAATCTTCAGCATTATTTCAATAACGGTAAAGAATACAAATCAATTTTCGCACAATACATCAAACATACTTCAATTTATGTTAACGCAATATACTGGACTCCTGACTATCCTGTATTTTTGCCTCGCGAAGAATTAAAAAAAATACAAGGCAAAGATCAGAAAATGATTATAATAGGAGATATAACCTGTGACATTAACGGATCAGTAGAACCTACGGTTAAAGCAACTTATCCGGATAAACCCGTGTTTGTTTATAATGCAGAAACAGGTGAGATTCAGGATGGTTTCGAAGGTGAAGGCTTTGCAGACTGTGCAGTAGACAATCTGCCATGTGAGTTTTCCAGAGAAGCCTCCGATTCGTTTTCGGCAGCGTTAATGCCGTTTATGGAAGCAACACTACTGAATGATTACAGCAAAGAGATAAAAGATTCAGATTTGCCATATGAAATCAGAAAAGCATGTATTGCCCATAACGGTAAACTTGAAGAAGAATATAGATACTTAGAAAAATACTTATAAAACATGGAGGAAGAATTGGCAAAGATAGGTAAAGCCGGAAATCAAGGCCAATCTGTTCGTTCCGACTGTTATGTTGAGATAGAACTGACAGAATCCGGAGGTATTAAGATTGAGCTGCAAAGTAAAGTTAAAATCCTCTTCGGTGCACAGATTGAAAAATTTGCAGAAAAAGTAATCCGTTACTTTGATATCGAAAATGCAGATGTCAGAATTATTGATTCGGGAGCTCTGGAATATGTTATGGCGGCACGTATCGAATATGCCGTTAAACAGATAAAAGATACGGACAAGATGTATCTGCCGGAAATGCTTCCAGAAAACAAATATCACACTGAAAAAGACCGTTACAGAAGATCAAGACTGTATCTTCCGGGTAATACTCCTAAACTGGCAATCAATGCCGGAGTTCATTCTCCGGACGGACTGATTCTCGATCTCGAAGACTCCGTTGCTCATGCTAAAAAAGGTGAAGCCCGTATTCTTGTAAGAAATACTCTTCTGGCCTGCATACTGTACGGAGCTGAAAGAATGGTGAGAATCAATCAGGTTCCTATGGGGCTTGAAGACCTGAAATATATTGTACCTTACAATGTAAATCTCATTCTGATTCCTAAATGTGAGTCAAAAGATCAGGTTGTACAGGTAGAAGAAGAAGTAAAAAGAATCCAGAAAGAAAATAGCATGGACTATCCTGTATATTACATGCCTATTATTGAAAGTGCCATGGGCGTTCTTAAGGCATACGAAATTGCCACAGCGTCTGATAATGTTGTATCTCTGGCAATAGGGCTTGAAGACTATACAGCAGATCTCGGAACACAAAGAACTAAAGAAGGTAGAGAAACATTCTTTGCACGTTCACAGGTTGTTAATGCTGCAAGAGCTGCAGGTATTCAACCTATCGATTCCGTATTCTCAGATGTTTCCGATATGGACGCTCTCAGAGATGTTATTCTGGAATCAAAATCACTTGGATTTGACGGTATGGGCTGTATTCACCCACGTCAAATTGATGTAATTCACAGATACTTTGCTCCAAATGAAAAAGAAATCGATAAAGCTAAAAAAATCGTGAACGCTTTCATAGAAGCAACAGAAAAAGGACTTGGAGTTGTTTCTCTCGGATCAAAAATGATTGATCCTCCTGTTGTAAAAAGAGCAGAAAGAACAATCGATATGGCTATCAAATCAGGTATCCTCGCTGAAAACTGGAGGGAAGAATTATGTCAGTAAATCTCGTAAAAAATGCAGTAGGACGTTTAGTACCTACAGAAATAAACGGAAAAGAAGAAGTTGCTTTTAAAGGGGTTGGTCAGCACAGACCTACCGGCAGAAAATTCGGACCAAGAATTTCTACTTCTCTGGATTATCCTGCAGACGGTAATAAAGTTATAGATGTAGGCAGTGAAAGAGAAAACCTTAAAAGAGCTCTGCAGAATGCAGGACTGAAAGACGGAATGGTTATTTCCACTCATCACCACCTCAGAAACGGTGACCTTGTTGCTAATCAGGTTTTCTCAATTGCATCCGAACTGGGTGTTAAAGACCTTATCTGGTTTCCATCAGCATCATTCCCATGTCATGCAGAAATTATTGACTATCTTGAAGATGGTACTATACATCATATCGAAGGCTCTATGAACGGACCTCTCGGACGCTACTGCTCTAAAGGAAAAATGCGCGGAATGGCCATTCTCAGATCACACGGTGGAAGATATCAGGCTATTCAGGATGGTGAAGTAGTAATTGACATAGCTGTTATTGCTGCTCCTTCAGCAGATAAATTCGGTAATGCAAACGGTATGTACGGACCATCTGCTTGTGGTGGATTAGGCTATGCACTTGCGGATTATCATTACGCAGAACATGTAATGGTTGTAACAGATAATCTCGTAGATTTTCCATGCCTTCCTATGCAGGTTGAAGGAAACTATGTTGATCAGGTTGTTAAATTCGATAAAATCGGTATTCCTGAGAAAATCGTTTCCGGTACAACACAGATCACTAAAAGTCCGGACAGACTCAGGATAGCCGATCTTACAGCAAGATTCTGTGATGCTGCAGGACTCATCTACGACGGTTTCTGCTTCCAGGCAGGAGCAGGCGGAACATCACTTGCAATTGGTATTTACTTCCACGAAATGCTGAAGAAACGTAATATCAGAGCACGTTTTGCAGTTGGCGGATCAACACAGTATTCCGTAAAAATGCTGGAAGAAGGCTACCTCGATATTATGATGGATGCTCAGACATTTGACCTTGAAGCAGTAAGATCAATGAGAGACAACACTAACCATCAGGATATCTCCATATTCCATTGTTATGATTTCCACGGTAAAGGTAATTACACCACTATGATGGATGTTATGATTCTCGGTGCAACAGAAGTTGACGTTAACTATAACGGTAATGTTGCAACACACTCAGACGGATATCTTCTTCATGGTATCGGCGGATGGCAGAACTGTCTGCATGCTAAATGCACAATCCTTCCTATTCCGTTGTTCAGAGACAGGCTTCCTGTAATTCGAGAAGCAGTAACAACAATCTGTGGTCCCGGAGAGCTGGTAGATGTCATCGTAACAGAACGCGGTATAGCAATCAATCCTAAACGTCAGGACCTTATTGATAAAGTAAAAGGATCCGGACTTCCAATAAAAACAATTGAAGAACTGAAAGAAGAAGCGGAAAGAATCTGCGGCGTTCCTGACAATCCTAAACTTGGCGATAAAGTTGTTGCTGCTATCAAATGGGTAGACGGGACAATCATCGATAGTGTTAGAGAAGTATTAGATTAGAACAATAAAAATAAAAAAGACGAATAGTTATTATTAAGGAGGAACTATGTCTAAAAGAACAATAGTTTTAATGCCCGGAGATGGTATTGGAAAAGTTGTTTTACCTGAAGCTGTAAGAGTACTCGAAGCAGCCGGTTTTGAAGCAAATTACGTACACGCGGACATCGGATGGGAATTCTGGTGTAAAGAAGGTAATCCTTTACCTCAGAGAACACTGGATATCCTGGAAGAACACAAAATCAGCCTTTTTGGAGCGATCACATCAAAACCTAAAGCTGAAGCTGCAGCAGAACTTGCTCCTGAACTTCAGGACAAAGGCTATGTTTATTACAGTCCAATCGTTGCATTGCGTCAGCACTTTGATCTTGATATCTGTACACGCCCATGTCGTACATTCAAGAATAACCCTCTTAACTTCATCCGCAAAGGACCAAACAACACAGTTGAAGAACCTGAAGTTGATGCAGTTATTTTCCGTCAAAACACTGAAGGTCTCTACGGTGGTGTAGAGTGGACTAATCCCAATGATGAAGTTTACAAAGCAATTAACACACACCCAAAAATGAAAAACTTTGCATGGTGCCCAAAAGAAGAACTTTCTGTTTCAACACGTATTTTTACAAAAAAATACACAGAAAGAATTCTCAGAGCAGCTTTTGAATATGCAAAAAAATTCGGTTATACAAACGTAACAGTATGTGAAAAACCAAACGTAATCAGAGAAACATCCGGTATGATGCTTGCTCTTGCAAAAGAAATTGCAAAAGAATATCCCGGAATCGATCTCTGGAACACAAATATCGATGCACAAATGATGTGGCTGACAAAAAATCCTGAGACTTACGGTGTAATCGTAGCAGGAAACATGTTCGGTGATATCGTTTCTGATGGTTTCGCAGGACTCGTTGGTGGTCTTGGATTTGCATGCAGTGCAAATATTGGTAAAGAAGTAGCTATTTTCGAACCTACTCACGGTTCAGCTCCAAAATACGAAAACTTCAGTCCATCAATCGTAAATCCTATCGCTATGGTTCTTTCTGCATGTATGATGCTTGATCATATTGATGAAAAAGAAATGGCTGCAAAAATCAGAAAAGCTGTTGCAGAAGTTGTTGAAGAAGGTAAAGTACAGGCTTATGATATGCTTAAACTTCGCGGTTCTCAAGAAGTTCTTAATCAGGGAGCTGCTTCAACTACAGAAATGGCTGATGCAATTATTGCTAAACTTAAATAATATTAGCGGCTTTCTTATAAGCTGCAATAAATGTTAATTTACAGACCTTTGCTGCTCTTCGGAGCAACAAGGGTCTATTTTCTAAAAAGGAGAAATAATGAAGAATTATATTGAAAAAGTTTTTGCTCCGATTTTAAGTAAAATCAAAGATGAAGATATCAAAAATAAAACCGTAGAGTGCTGGGTTAAAGGTGCAGAAGAAGGTGGATGGAAACCTGAAGACCTTGAAAAAATTCCATTTACTCTGCTTACAGAAACTCATGGTGTGAATCTTATTGAACACACAATAGCTGTAACTCTCGGTGCTGCGGCACTTGCTGAAGCAAAAAAATCCACATACAAAGCTATGCCTTATGAAATCGATATGGATATTCTTTATTCAGGCGGATTGCTTCATGATGTCGGTAAACTCAAAGAAATCGAATGCGTAGACGGTAAATACCAGAAATCACATAACGGTAAATGTGCAAGACACCCATTCTCAGGTGCAATCCTTGCTGCTCAGGTTGGTCTTTGTGACGAGATTGTTAACACTATCGCCTGCCACGCTAAAGAAGGTGACGGCAGACCTCAGAGAGTTGAAACCGTTCTTATCCATCAAGCTGACTTTGCTACATTCAATCCGCTTGTTATGATGGCTAAAGGCCTTATGATTAAGTAAGGGGCAGTATATGACAATTATTGAAAAGATTTTAGCTAATCACTCAGATCAGGATGTTGTAAAACCGGGTGATATCGTTGATGTAAGAATGGACGTAAGAGCTGCCAGAGATTTTGGCGGAGCTAACGTTGTAAAAAACATCAAAGATAATAATCTTCCGATAGACGATGTTTCCAAAACTTTCTTCACTTTTGACTGTAATCCTACCGGTTCAGACCAGAAGTACGCTGTAAACCAGCAAATATGCCGTGATTTCGCAAGAGATCATGCTATCAAGGTATTTGATATCGACGTTGGAATCGGAACTCATATCGTAATCCACGAAGGTCTTGCTGTTCCCGGTTCAACAACTGTAACAACTGACTCACATGCTAACATTCTCGGTGCAGTAGGTGCATTCGGACAGGGAATGGGAGATCAGGACATTGCCGCTGCCTGGGCTTTCGGTAAAACCTGGTTCAAAGTTCCAAAATCAGCAAAAATCACATTCGAAGGGAAAAAAGCTGCTAATATCTCTGCCAAGGACATCGTGCTTAACCTTCTGAATAAATTCGGTGCTAATACACTTCTCGGTTACTCCGTAGAAATGTACGGTGAAGCAATCGACGGACTTACTCTTGATGAAAGAATAACCATTGCTTCCATGGGTACTGAAATGGGTGCTATTATTGTAATGTTCCCGCCAAATAAAGATGTTATTGATTTCTGTGAAGCACGTTCAGGCAAGAAAGTTAATCCTGTTTATGCTGACGAAAATGCCGAGTACGCAGAAGAATTCACTATTGATATTACAGAATTCAAGCCTATGGTTTCCAGACCCGGTGCTCCTCATGATTCAGTTCCGGTACCTGTTGAAGACAAGATCAAGATCGATTCTGCTTTCATCGGATCATGTACAAACGGACGTTACGAAGATATGAAAGCTGCTGCAGATATACTCAAAGGCAGAAAAATAGCTCCGGGCGTTGTTCTCAAGATAGTTCCATCTACAGATGAAGTATGGAATCAGTGTCTTGAAAACGGACTGATCGAGATATTCAAAAAAGCAGGTGCTCTTGTTTCTAACGCCGGTTGTGCCGGTTGTGCAGCAGGACAGGTTGGACAGAACGGTAAAGGTGAAATCACCATCAGTACCGGTAACAGAAACTTCCCCGGTAAACAAGGTAAGGGAAGCGTTTATCTTGCGTCTCCTGCTACAGTGGCAGCTTCTGCAGTCGC
The DNA here is from genome assembly GCA_942492065.1 of Cloacimonadales bacterium (SeqCode). GTDB lineage: Bacteria > Cloacimonadota > Cloacimonadia > Cloacimonadales > JAIOQZ01. The sequence goes on from CALODV010000013.1 coordinate 1,198,935, forward strand.
CGGTTATGTAACCACAACAGATGCAATTCCTGCTGAACCTGCTGTGTTTACTGCTAAAGAAGTAAAAGAAGAAGCTCATGCTGCCAAAGCTAAAGCAGAAGTTACCGAAAAACCACTCGTTCTGGAAGGAAAAGTATGGTACATCAAAGAAGATAATATTGATACAGACATGATTTACCATAACAGATACCTTGCTATCACAGATATCAACGAGATGGGACAATATACATTTGATAATCTGGCTGGATACGAAGATTTCGCAAAAAGAGCGGAAAAAGGCGACATCGTCGTTGTTCATAAAAACTTCGGAAGCGGAAGCTCCAGACAACAGGCTGTGGATTGCTTCAAAGCTCTTGGTGTTCAGGCTGTGGTTGCTGAATCCTTCGGTGCAATATACGAAAGAAACGCAATCAATGCTGCATTCCCTATCCTTACTTATGATTCTATTGATGCTCTGGAACTTGAAGACGGTAACATTATCAGTGTTAATCTCGAAACAGGTGAATTAGCCAATAAAACCAAGGGTAAAACAGTTCAGGGAAATAAATTCTCAGACGTTCAGATGGAAATCTATCACCGCGGTGGTATATTCAGTTAGATAATTAATTGCTGCACCTTCGCAATGGTTGAAAACCTTGCGAATGGTGGAATTGTAAACATGAAACAGTTTTGAGTGATTGACCATTGCGAAGGTCTTAAGACCATTCGCAAGGTCGCTCAAACTCTGACTTACCCCTTCGCAATGGTTACAAACCATGCGAATGGTGTGGGTAATAATAGCTGTAGCATGCTACGGCTCTACAGACCGAACAAGATTGAGTTTGTCATCCTGAGCTTGTCGAAGGATAGCACAAATGACATGGTTTTATAAGGAGAAAACATGGCTGGAAAAACTTTTGTTGAAAAAGTACTCGGTGCTGAGAAAGGTGCAATTGTTTTCAGAAAACCGAATATTGTACTTACTCACGATAATACTGCGAGTATTCATAATACATTCAAAAAAATGGGTGGAGATAAAGTAGCTGATCCTGATCAGCTTTTGATCGTACTTGATCATAATGCTCCTCCTACATCTGCTAAACTGGCGACACAATATCAGACTATCAGAGATATTGTAAACTATCAGGGAGTTAAAAACTTCTACGATGCCGGAAAAGGCATCTGTCACCAGATTATGTCTTACCATGCAAGACCGGGTATGATTGTCGTTGGTTCTGACAGTCACACCTGTACAGCAGGATCATTCAACGCTCTTGCTGCAGGAATCGACAGAACAGAATCCGCCGGTATCTGGAAACGCGGTGAGACCTGGTTCAGAGTGCCTGATTCAATGAAGGTAACTCTTACCGGTAAACTCAACGAAGGCGTATACGCAAAAGATATATCCCTGTGGATCATCGGAATGATCGGTTCTGCAGGAGCAAACTATCTTTCAATAGAATATCATGGTGAAGGTGTTAAAACTCTTTCTCAATCAGAAAGAATGACACTGGCGAACCTGGCTTCCGAAATGGGAGCTAAAAACGCAGTATTCCCCGCAGACGAAGTTCTGGAAGAGTTCCTCGGTCATAAGATTGAGAACGGTGTCTGGGCTGATCCTGATGCAGAATACATCAAAGAAATAGAAATCAACCTCAGTGAGCTGTATCCGCTTGTGGCTGCACCTCATCAGGTAGACAATGTAAAAGCTGTTGCGGAAGTAGCAGGAACACCTGTACAGCAGGGACTGATCGGAACCTGTACAAACGGTCGTCTTGACGATCTCAGGCAGGCTGCCAAAGTTCTGGAAGGCAAAAAAATTGCCAAAGACTTCCAGCTTCTCGTTGCACCTGCATCTCAGGAAATCTATCTTCAGGCTATGGAAGAAGGAATAATCCAGACTTTCATTAAAGCCGGAGCTTGTATTCTCGGTGCATCCTGCGGTCCATGCCTCGGAACAGGACAGGGAATCCCTGCAGACGGCGTTACGGTTATCTCTACTGCCAACAGAAACTTCTTCGGCAGAATGGGTAATAAAGAAGCTCAAATATACCTCGCTTCTCCTGCCTGCGTAGCACATAGTGCTCTTAAGGGTGAGATTACCGATCCGCGTGCTAACCCTACTAAGGATGCATTCCCATACAAAAAAGAGAAAGCTGCTACAATCGAAGTAAATGAAGATGATAACAGAAGACTCGGAAACGTATGGAACTACACTGATATTGATAACATGAACACAGACCAGATGTTTGCCGGAAACCTGACATACACCGTACTGAGTTCTGATCCTGAAGCAATCATGCCGCACCTGTTCAAAGGTTTTGACGTGAACTTCACAGATAACGTACAGAAAGATGATGTAATTGTAACAGGTGATAACTTCGGTTGCGGAAGCTCGAGAGAGCACCCGGCTGTAGGACTTGCTCATGCAGGTGTTAAAGCGGTGATCTGTAAATCCGTAAACAGAATCTTCTACCGTTCATCAATCAACCAGGGGCTGCCTATTATAGTTTATCCTGAGATTGTAGACGCATACAAACCGGGAGACAATGTAAACGTTGATTTCATGAATGGTAAGATTACAGTAGCAGACAAAGAATTCACCTTTGCTCCGCTTCCTGACAAATTAATGGAAATCCTTGAGAAAAAAGGACTTGTTAACTGGATTAAGAATCAGTAAATGAGATAGAGCTTTGCGTAACTAACTGAATAAGTTGTGGATAAGTTTAGGATTCGATGAAATTCTCAATTTCATCAACTACTCTAAAATTGCAAAGGTCTTGATAATAAAAATATTCCCCCTGGCTTGTGAGAGCTAGGGGGATTTAATAATGCAATATTTATCTATATTCTTATCCCTAATTCCTGTAGCATTTTTATGAAGTCAATATATTGTACATTTTGCTCAGTGCAAATTAGTGGTATTTTGTAGTTTGACTTTATTGTAGGATTTTGCACTTGATATTTCTCAAGAGTTACAACTGTGTGTTTCTCGTGTTTAGCAAACGCAATCAACTTGATATCTATTGCTCCAGCTCCCTTAGAATACTCATCTGTTTCATATTCTCTTTCTAAGTTTATTGCTTCTGTATCAATTTCATAAGAAATTTCCTTAACTATAAATTTTGAATCTTTCATCCAAAAATTTAATGGATACTTGTTTTCCAAATCAACTCTAGTTAAATTTTTGTCAGATGGAGCAACTGGATCTATTTCATCGAAAATTGGTTTGATTATGACAATGCTTTCTCTTGCCCTTCTTAACTGATCCCATAATGTAGGAAAGACTTCAGGTGGATACGTTATATTCCAAGCTGTGATAAAGATATTTGCATCTATACAGTACTTTCTACTCATAAAAGATCTTCAATTTCAAATAGATAAGATGAACGCTTAATTTCCAAAATACTAGAAATTTTGCTCAATCCAATGTTTCCATTATGATAAGCCGAATAAATTGTTCTTGAAAAAAGATGTCCATATTGATTAAGAATTTCTTTGGGTCTGTTTCTTGATATTCCTCTTAAATTTCTAAGATTATTAAGGTAAATCCTGTATTCCTCTGTCATATCTTCTTTTAAATTATGATACCGACTAACACTTATAAGGTTTAGTTGTCTTAATCTTACTAAGCACGCATAATTGCTTACTTTAAATCGATTTGCTAATTCTTTTATCGATTCTATGTTATCAATATTGCCTATATCCTGAAATTCGTTAAGAGGCATTAATATATTACCAGCCAACTCGTCACACCAATACTCAATTTTACTATTCATGTATTCCCAATTATCTAATGAACTCTCCATTCTTAATAAGTGAGCAAGTTCATGAAGTAAAGTGAAAGATTGTGCCTTCCTTGAATCAGAGTCATTAACAATTATAATTGGATACTTCTCATGGTAGATGGCCAAACCTCTAAAAATACTTTTGTCAATATGAGACCATCCTTTGTATTTAGACGTTAAAAAAATAAATATACCTTTTTCTTCAAGAAGTTGCTTCAATTGATTGAAAGTCAGTTTTCTATTTGATATTTCTAACCAATGGCTAACAGCTTTTGATATGTCATATATACTTTTACCTTTTATATTTGGTGGATCAAAAATTCTAATTTCTTCATCCAAATCATTTAACAGATCTATGAGTAGCTCTCTATATCTCTCGATTTTTGTAACTAACCCTCTAATACTAGCATGGCTGAATACATCTGATTTTGATTCAGAGAATTGTCTAAAAGCAGGAACAGAGCTCTTAAAGACATACTTTTTGGGTAATTCTTCAGAAATAAAAACCCACCTGGGGACTTTGTATAAAACTGATAGGATTTCTAATTGTTTAAATGTTGGATTTAGGATTCCTTCTTCAATATCAAGAATTTTTGGTATTTTTTTTACAACATCATCTACACTTAATCCAATTTGTTTACGACATTGCTTGAGGATTCTAGTATTTATGCTTTTAACTCTTTTAGCCATCTTTTCTCCAACATGAAATTAAACTAACACTATTCGAAGATTAATTATTTTACTTGCAAGTTTTTTATTAATTTTGTCTCAACTAATTTTATAAATATATGTTTGGAACTTTTACGATTATTCCTGTCAATTCAAAAATCTATTCAATACTGTATTTATTTTGGAGTATATCTACCCTTTCCCGACATAAGGAAGATGAAATTATCCAGTATTGCTAATGTACTTTGAATTGCTCGTTTCTATTTCCTTTTGAATCATCAATATTTATAGTATTCTTAATATTGTGCATGTATATATCAATTGTATTTTGACCATCTTTGAGAGAAATTGTTTTCTCGAAATAATGATACTCAGGATGTGTGATTTTCAGATCTAGAAGAATATCGTCATTACTAACTCTATAATAGCAGTCCTTGGGAATATAAAAATAAGAGTTTCTTATCCTTCTTATTCCCCAAATAAAGAAGTCTCTGGGATATTTCTCTTTTGTAAACAGTTTCAATACTTGTTTGTTCAGTTTGGAAAAATCATAATTGAAATTGAAGTCAAAATTACAATTATTTATAGGAATATGCGTATATGCATCCCAAACATTTATATTAATTTTGTTCGTAAATTCATTGATGAAATCTATGAGCATAAAGTGGTAATTAACTAATTTTACAGAAAGAGTATCTTTCCTGTACAGTCCCATATTCAAGTTGGATTGTTTCTGGGAGTAATAATTTTTGCTAGTGTTTGCAATTTTATCATAGGGATCATGTGAATTTCCCAAATCATTCTTTTTGTAAAAATATGGAGAATAAGGGTTTACATCTCGATATCCACACTTCTTGAAAATTACTTCTACATCAAATTCAGAAGTATGTTTGCTTAGAAGACTATCAACTAAGGTGCTATCACATAGTATTTTCATTAACTTAATGTTTAGATAGTCTAAAATGTCTTCAGAAAAACAATAATCATCAGGTAATATACATAAAAGAGAAAATTGATTTGTATTTTTATTTACAACAATAGAATCTGCTTTTACAAGTTTTGAACTACCAACGTTTCTTAATGTAAAATTAGTTTTGTTAACAAGTTCATTGTAATCAGAAGGATAATTTAGATTTGTCAATAGCTTAGGGGTGAATTCAATAGAAAACAGGCTTGTTTGCTCCTTATGAAAAACAGATCTTTTCTTCTTAAAATTAAAATCTATTTCCCCCTTTAATCTAGCTACTTTGGAGATATCATCTTCTTTATCAATATCTGCCCGAATAATTGCTGGATCTGATGAGTTTACTTTGTAAATGTCCACATCCTCAATAACCCAAGATGTAGTACATGAAATAATAAATAGAATGCATAGAAGTAAAGCAACAATCTGTTTCATATTAAATCTCCCAATATTATGCAAAGCTAAGATTACAATGTTACATCATGACTGAATTAACAAATTATTCCTGTCAATTCAATTATTTGTTCAATAAAGTTTTTATTTTGGAGAATATCTACCCTTTCCCGACTTAATCGGGACTCAGGGGACTTGTAAATTATTCATAAAACACCCTTCGACTCCGCTCAGGGAGCTTGCAAGGTTAAATATGTCAGTAAGTTAAGTTGGTAGAGATTTGAATAATCGGGAAAAGGGGGGTTGTTTTTAATGATGATCTCGGCAGAACTAAAGCCCTTGCACCACGTAGAGACAACCGGACGGTTGGCATCATAGTAACCAATCGAAGCCCTTGCATGCAATCTCTCTTGGCAGCGATGTAAACAGGAAAAGCACACAATTATTCAAGAGGGTTCTATGTTAATAATTTAGATATGAGTACTCATTATGAACTGAGAAATGCTCAATACTATTTCTATTTATAATAATTACTGATAATTACGATTAGTACTAATATTACTTATTCAGAATAAAAGAATTGACAATTGTGATATAGAGTTCTTAACTTTGTGGAAATATAACTTAAGGAGATTTTTTATGATTAAGAAAATTGCGTTTCAATTTGTAATGTTTATTTCTCTATACTCTATAATTTTCGCTACTCCTATATATAATGAAAACCAGAAAGTGATTGCTTCTGACGGTGTTGCAGGTGATACTTTCGGTCGTAGTGTCGCTGTTGACGGTAATTATGCAGTTGTTGGCTCTAAAGAGAAGGTATATGTGTATTACTTTGATGGCACTAATTGGACAGAACAGCAGATACTTACAGCCTCTGATGGAGTCAGCGATGACAGATTCGGATATTCTGTTGCGATTATGGGAGACAACATTGTTGTTGGAGCATATTGTGATGGCGACAATGGTGCTGCATCCGGATCTATCTATGTCTTTCATTTTGACGGTACAAACTGGATAGAGCTTCAAAAGTTAACTGCATCAGATGGTACTGCAAGTGATTTATTCGGTTCCAGTGTATCTATCTGTGGAAATTATATTGTTGCCGGTGCTCATGGTGATGATATTAATGGCGTTACATCCGGATCAGCATATATATTTCACAATAACGGTACTACCTGGGTAGAGCAGCAGAAGTTAATGCCTAGGGATGGATATGCTCATGATTACTTCGGGAGGAGTGTTTCCATGTCGGGAGATTTTACCGCAATAGCTGCTTTTGGAGATAATACACTTACAGGTTCAGCTTATATGTTTTACAATACTGGTACAAGTTGGATAGAGCAGCAGAGAGTATTTGCATCTGATGGGGATGCAATTGATGAATTCGGATGGTCTGTCTCTCTTAATGGAAATAATCTATTAGTTGGAGCTGATGGAGATGATGGGGATAATGATAGTCTCAGCGGATCTGGTTCTGCTTACATTTTCACCTTCAATGGAATAGAATGGATTGAACAGCAAAAACTTACAGCTTCTGACTGTGATTCCTATGAAGCTTTCGGTACTTCTGTGTCAATTTCCGGTAATTATGCTGTTGTCGGAGCTTTTAGAGCAGATAATGGAGATGAGTCTGGTGCAGCTTACATATATTATTTTGATGGTACAAACTGGATAGAACATAAAAAACTGATTGCATCTGACAGTGCATTTGGAGACTACTTAGGCTGGGCTGCCTGCATTTCTGGGAATCAGACATTTGTCGGAGCAATTAATGATGAAGACAACGGAGACAACTCAGGATCAATTTATGTTTTCAGAGAAGAACTTGTTGGAATAAGCAGTGAAAATGTGAGTAATAAAACAAGAAGTTTAAGCATTTATCCCAATCCCTTCAATCCGGAAACTAACATAGACTACTCTGTTAAGGAAGAGGCTTCTGTTGAAATCTATGTCTATAATATGAAGGGTCAAAAGGTAAAAAATCTGGTGAATAAATCAGTTTCTGCAGGTGACCATAGCGTAGTCTGGCATGGGGATTCCGATTCAGGCAGTTCTGTTTCATCCGGTGTGTACTTTGTGAAGATGATCACAGGCAACAATATTGAAACACGTAAGATTGTGCTGATGAAATAATGCAAATGGATCTAAGTTTAACATTTAAGAGACGTCTTTATGGCGTCTCTTTTTACAATTATTATATAGCCTGAGCAGTTCTGCCAATCGCGTAGAGACAACCGGACGGTTGACTAAGTCAATGGACTCCATAATTGCCAGATATAACCAGTCACGCCTACCATTGCCAACTTCACTGTATGTGTTCTTTCAGAAACATCTACGTCAATTCTGGATGTATTTCTTCGAAAACATCTACGGGTCAAAGTACCATTTGGAAGGTGTTCCTCTGAAACAATCCAACTGTTGTAGAGCCGATGCATGCATCGGCTATGTAATTTCTGAATAATTCTTCGAATTCTTCACGAAATCTGTAATTCAGGTTACACCGAACAACAGGGGAACAATAATCATTGTTCCGTATGATTAACCTCATGTTGTGTCTCTGCCATGCACTCGTTTGGAATATCGAGTTAAATCAAATTTATTCGATTTGTAGAGAGACGTTGCATGCAACGTCTCTACCTCGTCCTGAAGTTAATTAAATCTTTTTAGTTGTGGGTTTCATCAATTTCGCTTTGACACAGTCAATGCACTCCATAATAGCTCTCAGAGTATATTATGACCACCATTCGCAAGGTCTAAGGACCATTGCGAAGGTCATTTCACTAAACAACGCAAAGCATTGTACAATGTTGTTAGAAATGAATTGGGTTGTGTAAATCAAAAATACCAATGATCCTTACTTCCGATATTTTTATCATAATCTTGACATCAACGTATCAAAAACAATCGGAAGGTGTTCCACTGAGCCAAACTGCGATTTTACACAGTCTGTCAGGGGGCTGCATGTTTTGGTATTTCCTTTATCTCCGTGGAAAATTTTTTAATATAGATTTTGACTTTGCTCAGTTATCTTAACCTGTATAATATATACTCTTGTCTCTCACATATAATTTTTATTGCAAAAAAAAAGCTGTAAAATAATATGACGAAAATAACTAAATGAGGACTCTGCATAGTGGCGAAAGCAGAATGTTCTCCACATAAAGGAAATACTGATGTGCTCAAGTAAAGATATAAGACAGCAGTTTATAGATTTTTTCAAGGAGAAACAGCATGAGATTGTTTCTTCAGCAGGGCTGATACCGCAAAACGATCCTACCTTGTTATTCATTAATGCAGGTATGAATCAGTTTAAGAATATATTCCTGGGACTGGAAGACAAGAAGTTCGACAGAATCGCGAACTCACAGAAATGCATTAGAGCCGGCGGGAAACATAACGATCTGGAAGAAGTGGGAACAGACGGTTACCATCATACATTCTTTGAGATGCTCGGAAACTGGTCATTTGGTGATTACTACAAAAAAGAAGCAATAGAGTGGGCTTGGGAACTGATTACAGAAGTATGGAAGCTCCCTAAAGAAAAACTCTTTGCAACTGTTCACGATTCAGATAACGAAGCCGCAGAACTCTGGAAATCACAGACTGATATTGATCCGGCTCATGTTGAGTTCCATGGAGATAAAGATAACTTCTGGGAAATGGCAGATGTCGGTCCTTGCGGTCCTTGTTCGGAAATTCATATAGACAGAGGTATAGAGCATTGTAATCTGCAGGATGACCCCAATCACGTCTGCAAGGTAAACGGGGACTGTCACAGATATATAGAGCTGTGGAACCTGGTTTTCATTCAGTATAACAGAGATAAAGGCGGAACGCTTAATCCGCTTAAAAGTAAATATGTTGATACCGGTGCAGGATTTGAAAGAATCTGTCAGGTATTACAGGATAAAAGCTCCAACTACGAGACAGATCTGTTTATTCCGTTATTAATAGCTATTGAAGAAATTTCAGGAACAAAGTATAATCCTGATGCTTCCGGTACATCTCACAGGGTTATTGCAGATCATATCAGAGCATTATCTTTTGCAATTGCAGATGGGGGAATGCCGTCTAACGAAGGTCGCGGTTATGTTCTGAGACGTATTCTCAGGCGAGCTGCCAGACACGGAAGGCTGCTTAACATTCACAAACCGTTCCTCTATAAACTCGTTGATGTTCTTATTGATGTTATGGGGCACCACTTCTCTGAGCTGGCAGAAAGAAAGGAGCACGTAGTTCTGACCATTAAAGCTGAAGAAGAAAGATTCAATGCTACTCTCGATAAAGGGCTGGATCAGATTGAAGAGATTTTTAAAGCTAATGAGCAGGATAAAGTTATATCAGGAAAAGACGCTTTCACTCTCTACGATACATACGGATTCCCTGTTGATCTCACAACAGTTATCGCTGAAGAAAAAGGCTACACAGTTGACCTGGACGGTTTTAACAAAGCTATGGAAGAGCAGAGAGAACGTGCCAGAAAATCACAGAAATTCGTAATGGATATAGAGCAGACAGAGTGGATTGAGTTTACGGATAACATGCAGGAAACCGAGTTTGTGGGTTACGATTCAAACTGCACTGATACAAAAATCGTTAAGTTCAGCTTCGTGAAAGATGATATTGCCAAGATTGTGCTGACAAAGACTCCATTCTACGCAGAACAGGGTGGTCAGGTTGCAGATAAAGGTGATCTTTCTAACGATGATACCATGATTAAAGTATTTGATGTGAAGAAAGAAAATAACGAAGTTGTACACTACGGTAAGATCTTAAACGGTAAGATCTCCGATGGAGAGTTCCAAGCTGTGATCAATACTGACAGACGTAAGGAAATAGCTCGAAACCATACAGCTACTCACCTTCTTCATAAAGCACTACAGACTGTACTTGGCGATCATGTGCATCAGAAAGGTTCTCTTGTGAACCCTGACAATCTCAGATTCGATTTCACTCACTACGAAGGTGTGAAGCAGGAAGATCTGGAAAAGATCGAAAGAATCGTAAACAACGAGATTATGGAAAACCACAAGTTGGTGACAGATGTTATGAACTACGATGAAGCCAAAGAAAGCGGTGCTACAGCATTGTTCGGTGAAAAATACGGTGACAGCGTCCGTGTAGTTTCAGCAGGAGATTTTTCTAAAGAGCTTTGTGGTGGAACACACGTAGGTTATACCGGAGAAATCGGTTCGTTCAAGATTATGTCAGAAAGTTCAAGTTCTGCCGGTGTAAGACGTATCTTTGCCATTACCGGTTCATACGTACTTGACTACAACAAAAAACAGGAAGAGAAGCTGCAGAAAGTATGTGAATTACTGAATGTACCTGAGAAAAACATGCTTAATAAGATAGAAAAACTTCTGGAAGAAAACAAAGAGCTTTCCAGAGAAATTGAAAAACTTCAGGCTGCCCAGAAAGGAGATATCCTCACAGAGCTCCTTAAAAAGGCAGATGAAATTGACGGAGTAAAAGTTGTTGCTGCCAGAATAGATGTTAATGATAACAAGGAATTCAGAGCAACAGGAGATCAGCTAAGAGATAAAATCGGATCAGGTATCGGTGTTCTGATTGCTGATATTGGCGGGAAAGTCTCCATCATAACAATAGTGACCAAAGACCTTATCAAGAAGTATCAGGCTGGTAAGATTGTTGGAAAAGTAGCTGAGATTGTCGGTGGAAAAGGCGGTGGACGTCCTGATATGGCAATGGCAGGCGGAAAAGACGCTTCTAAGATAGATGAAGCTGTAACAGCTGTACCGGAAATAATTAAAAACATCTAAAATGTCAGATAGATATAAACAGGATTTTGCAGGAATTTATAACAGGAACTGGAATGATTTTTCAGATAAGGTCGCTCCGTTCCTGCTTGCATATTTTCGGAAATACAATCCTTCTGCTGAAAGTATATTAGACTTATGCTGCGGATGCGGAAGACTCTCTGCTTATTTGGCTGATAACGGCTACAATGTAACAGGGATAGATAACTCAGAATCCATGCTGCATTATGCCAGATTGAATAATACAAAACACATTGCCGACGGCAGAAGCGACTTTTTTCTGGCAGATGCGAGAGATTTTGTCCTGGAAGGCAGGTATGATTTTTGTGTGTCTACTTTTGATGCAGTGAACCATTTGGAGACAGTTGAAGACCTAAGGAAGTGTTTTGCCAGTGTGCACAAGGTTTTGAATGAGGATAGTGTATTCATATTTGACCTTAATACAGCCAAAGGGTTGGAAAACTGCTGGTTCGGTGTCAGAAAAATTCAGGGTGATGACTTTTTCCTGATTCAGGATAGTAAATACGATAGTGCTGGCAAATTGGGGACTGCTGAAATCACATGTTTTGTTGAAACCGATGATAATACCTATCGCCGAAGTACGGAAAATCTCTTCAATAAGGCATTCAACCTGTACGAAGTAAGTAATCTGCTTATAGAAACAGGATTCAGATACGTCTCATTTGCCAGAATTACCGCTCTGGATGAACCTTTGGCAGATCCTGAAGAAGAATACAGAGTATTCATAATTGCGGAGAAGCAGGATATATGAGAATACTGATTCTCAGGTTCAGTTCTCTGGGGGATATTGTTCTCACAGAGCCAATAGTCAATGCCCTGAAAGAGAAGTTCCCGCAATCTGTTATAGATTATCTTGTAAAACCTGCATTCAGCGAAATAGTACAGGCTATTCCCGGAGTGGATAATATCATTTCCAGACCGAAAAAGATAAGTGATATACTCCCTGAGCTGCAGAAAAATAATTATGATCTGGTTATTGATCTGCACGATAAATTATATTCTCAAATCCTGAGAATGAGACTGAAAGCGAAATCTGTAACCTATAAAAAACAGCATTTTACACGCTGGGCAATTGTGAAAAAACTTTCAAAAACTGAAATAGATTCTACAGTTGATCTGTATGAGTCTGCTTTGACAAAACTGAATATCCCGCTTAACCGTAAGTATCCTCTTCTAAAAGCTCAGCCACAGCATAAAACTAAGATTGATAAACTAATTTCTGACTACTCTCTGCCTGTTAACAGAACTCTGATAGGGTTGTTTCCCGGAGCATCATTTAATACTAAGCAATATCCTGTTGACTGGTATGCTGATTTTATAGACAGAATACCGGATACCTGGAACACTAGCTTCTGTATTCTCGGATCAACTGCTGATAAACCTCTTGCAATGAAGATAATCCAGAAAACGGAGTCGAAAGTTTATGATCTGACCGGAACAGTCTCTCCGGGGGAATTAATCAACCTTACAGACTTAATGGATGGTGTAGTATCTAATGACAGTGGACCAATGCATATTGCCGCAGCGTTGCGTAAACCTCAGATAGCTATTTTCGGTTCCACTCATACAAGACTTGGCTTCAGACCTTTGAATGACAAGGCGGTTGTTATCCAGAATAATCTAAAGTGTCAACCTTGTTCGCTTCATGGCTTCAAAGAATGTCCTAGAAGACACTTTCGATGTATGTACTCAATATCACCTTGCACATTAAAGGAATACATGCAGGAATTACTTGAAAATTCTATCTGGAATCTCTGATATAGAATCTGTTTGGGTGTAATCTTTATTTACTTATAAAAACTTTGTTGACAAATTTACCATTAGGTGTCTACTTTTTGTAAATCTAATTTACACAATTTTCGAACTGTAATCAAAGTAAAGGTAAAGTAATGGAAAAGAAGATTAATAAGCTGCTGCTGCAATATACTGTGAAGAATGATACGATAGATAAAATCGTTGATAAATGTGAGTCTGAAAAAAGTAAGATCATAGAAATAATTGGTCCTACCGGAACAGGTAAAACATATATTTTTGAGAAAGTTAAAGCTCGGTTCAAAGAGCTGGGAAAACAATACACAGTATACACACCGAGAGTATTCCATTTCAATCAGCTCAGTAATATTCTGTATGCAATTACAGACATTACAAGTGATGAATATGAAAAGATGGTCAGAGAGGCGAGGAAGTATTCTCTTAACAATAAATATGATTTCTTTTACTTTATTACAGAACAGTTACAGAAAGCAGATAAATTAAAATCCGGAATTTTTCTTATTGATAATTGTGCAATTTTTGATCAGTACAGCAAAGATTTTCTGCAATATCTTATTGAGTACGCTCTGGATAAAAAAATATTTTTTATTACATTCTGTGCTGAGTCAAATTTCCTTTTTTCAGATGTAATAGAAGCAGGATATCCTCAGAAGGAAGATATTCAGAGTATTTTATCGAATCTGTTTAAAAATGAAAAAACGGATAATACCGAGCATGGGGAAGTTTTACTTAGTATAACACATGGTAATTTATTCCTGATAGAGTACATTCTGAATAAATTCTACTCCAACGATAAAAAATCTGAGTTTGATCTGTCTCAGTATCTTGATATGAAGATCAGCGTTAATACTGTTTATCAGGAGATTATTGATGGACTGTCCGAGGACGATATTAATATTGCTGCATATATCTTTCTCCTAGATGGCAAGGCTACAGCCGGAAATCTGTCACTTCTGTCAAAATCAAAAAATATCGCATCAAGTGTTAAAAGGCTGACAGATTCAGGACTCTTAAGAGCTATAGAGGATAACCTGTACATTATGAAGCCAAATCTTTTCAAGAATACGTACAGGGAGTTTTCAAAAAACAGACAGAAAAAATTCATCGATGATGTAATTGCCAAAAAAGATAAATTTGAGATCAAAGATGCTCAGATTGCATATTATCATTTCTTTATCGATGAGCTGAAACTCAGTTTTATGGAAAAGATTATAGCCTATCTTTCCATAATAGAAGACCATGAAACTCTGCATAGTATTTATACATCTCTCAAGAAAAACGAAGAGGATGAGATAACACTGATAAAAATCATGCTTGCTCTCGGTACGACTAATACAAAACTTTATCAGGTTGAATCATCAGCAGAAAACTATAGAAATGCTCTCAGACTCTGCACTAAACTGCATCAGCCTGTAGATGAGATTGTTTATCTACTGGCAGAAAGTCTGTATAAAATCAACTCGATCTCTTTTGCTATGGAGATAATCAAGAAATACACCACCAAGACAGCTTCGGCATACTGGTTATGTAAATTGTTTATTCTTCAGGCAGATCTTTATATTGTTCAGGGTAAGATTGATGAGGCTATGTACAGTATTGAGACAGCGGCCGATCATGCTTATGTTGTAAAGGAAGAGAAGAAAAGAGTTCAGCTGCTTGCCGGGTGTAAGAAAACCAAAGGTAAGATATATTACTATTCAAACCAATGGGATAAAGCTGAAGCAGAATTCTTTAACGCAGAAGAAATGTATAAAAAGGCTGATGAGAAAAGTGGTCTGGCAGCAATCTATAACAACCTTGGTATTCTTGCCATGTACAGAGGTGAATGGGATAAAACTGAGGATCTGTACAAGGAAAGTCTTAAGCTGGAGCAGGAAAGCTATAACATCAGCGGAGTGTCCGTTTGCTATAATAACCTTGGCGGTATGTTCGAAGAAAAAGGTGACTACAAGCAGTCTCTGGACTATCTATATAAAGCTCTGCATATTCAGAAGCTCTTGAGTGACCGTGATAATATTACAGATATTTACAACAATATTGGTATTACCTACATGGATAATGCCGAATACGATAAAGCGGCCGATGCATTTGATAAATCTCTGCAGACTGCTATGAATTTCAGTTTATTCAGAGATATAATTTCTGCTCTGAACAACCTTGGAGCTCTTTATTTTAAGTCAGGTAAATGGACTAAGGCAATAGAATATTATGAAAGAGCTATAGAAAAATCAAAAAATAATAACTTTCTGCCCGGATTGGCAGAATCATACAATAACTTGGGAGATCTGTTTTCAAAACGTGGAGAATACAACCTTTCCTACGATCTTTACTTCAAGGCCGAGGAACTTCTGCCGGATATTCAAAATGATATTCTCAAAGCTGAACTCTACGGTAATATCGGATATGTCCTGACGAAACTTCATAAATACGGAGAGGCATACGCATATCTCGTAGACAGTTATGACTATTTCAAATCTATAAACGCTAAAGACAAGCTGATGATAGAAGTTTGCCATAAACAGGCTAACTACTTTATTGCAACCAGAAACTTTGAGATAGCGAGATACTATCTGAAAAACGCTTTTGAAATCTCTCAGGAAATGGGATTCAAAGTTGAACTTGGCAACTCTTATTATCATATGTCAATGCTTGAGAAAAAACTGGAAGACAGGAAAACTAATCTGGAAAAGGCTATTGAAATCTATGTAGAGACCAGCAGTAACTTCGAACTTGCCGTGTGTAATATTGAATATGCATCAGTTTTGTATGAACAGCAGGACTGGGAACAGGCTTTACAATTACTTACTGACAACAAAAAAATTATTAAAGAGTACGATGCTATTAAGCTGCTTGAAAAGAACGATACATTAATCCAGAGAATACAGCGTGAACATGCCGCAGAGCTGAAGGAATCAAAAAATCAGGAATCACTGCTGAATAAGTTCTATGATATTACTCAAAAGCTGAACCTGATCAATGACTTTGATTTGCTTCTCGATACAGCTCTGGATAATCTGGTAGATATATCAGATGCCGACGGCGGTTTAATGTGTCTTTATAATGCTCGCCAGATCAGGGACTCCTGGGAGTATCAGGTATTCAATAAGTTCACCAGAGAAGATCCTGATTATGATATACTCTCTGAAAAAATTCTGGCGACATTCACAGAAATGAAAGGTTACAATATAAAGCAACCTCATTTTGCACCTCAGTTTAACAATATTGTTACATTCCCGCTGGTAATAAGAAATCAGAATCTGGGTGTAATATTGTTATTCAGTAAACACGGATCACACTATTTTACCAAAAAGATATATAACCTTCTCAGTGCGTTGTCTAACCAGATAATTGTTCTTGTTGAGAATATCAGACATAACAATCTTACAAGATCACATGCGATTCTGAGAGAAGAACTCAGTACGGCTAACACATACACCAATATCATCGGTAAAAGTGAGAAGATTCAGGAGATTTTCCGTTTGATCGAAAAGATTAAGGATACTCCTACTACCATTTTCCTGGAAGGTCCGAGTGGAACCGGTAAGGAACTTATCACCAGAGCCATTCACTATACATCCAACAGACGGAACAAACAGTTTATCGCTCAGTATTGCGGGGCGTTACCGGAAACCCTGCTTGAGAGTGAATTGTTCGGACATACAAAAGGATCTTTCACAGGTGCTGCTTACGACAAAAAAGGACTTTTCGAAGTTGCTGACGGTGGAACCTTCTTCTTGGATGAGATCGCTGATATCAGTCTTTCTACTCAGGCTAAACTGCTCCGGTTCCTGCAGGAAGGAGAAGTCAAACGCGTTGGATCTACTCAGACAACGAAGGTTAATGTCCGTGTGATATGTGCTACAAACGTTTCGCTTGCCGATAAGGTTAAAGAAGGCAAGTTCAGAATGGACCTCTATTACAGACTTAATGTAATCAAAATTCAGGTGCCTGCTCTTAAAGAAAGAAAATCCGATATTCCTCTGCTGGCTATACATTTTCTCGACAAGTACAATAAGAAGATGAACAAGAATGTGCTTGGCATCACAGATGAAGCCATGAAACATCTTGTTGCCTGTAATTGGCCGGGAAATATTCGACAGCTTGAGAATGAAATTGAAAGAGCTGTGACTCTCGTGGAAAATGAGGCGTTCATTAAGCCATCTGACCTGTCTGAAGAAATTTTTAAATACGCAGAAAATGCTGAAGTTGTGACCATGCTGAACACTCTTACTCTTAAAGAAGCTGTTGAAAATCTGGAAAGGAAGATGATTATGGATGTTCTGGAGAAGAGGGAATGGAACCAGACTCAGGCTGCAAAGGATCTGGGATTAAGTCGTCAGGGACTTATTAAGAAGATAAAACGATATGAGCTTGAAAAACTATAACAGATATGTTGTGCTGGATCTGGAAACAACAGGTCTCAGCTTTACCGAAGAAGAAATAATTGAAATAGGGGCTGTGCTTTTTGAAGATGGTGTGAAAAAAGATGTTTTTTCTACATTTATCAAACCTACTAAGACAGTATCAGACTTTATAAAAAATTTAACGCATATTACTGATGAGCAGCTTGCCGGAGCACCGTCTTTTTCTGAAGCAGTGCCGGGTTTGCTGGAGTTTCTGAAAGATGAACTGATTGTCTGCCATAATACCTGGTTTGATATAAATTTCATCAATTCACAACTCCAGAGAGAAGGTTTCTTCAAGCTGACAAACAGATATATAGATACACTTGAGATCGCAGATATCTATCTGCCATTCACCAAAAACCATAAGCTTGTGACATTGTGTGAGTATCTGGGAATAAAGCTGAACAATGCGCACAGAGCGATATTTGATGCTGAAGCGACCGGACTTCTATTCCGGGAACTTCAGAAAATTGCTGTTGAGAACATTCCGATGCAGGTGAATTTCCAGTTAAAGCAGATCTCAGACAAAAAGGTGTTCGATACTGAAATTGACAGATTTTTCGAAAGCGTTGTTGAGCACCAGAAGAATGAAGTGATTCTCTCCAAAGACAGCAAGTATCCTTTTAAAGTACCGGTAAATGTTATTATCTCCAAGAAGAAGCCTGAAAAAGAATTGGAAATAAGTGAGATATTCTCTCCTGAAGGTCCAATAAGTAAGTCATTGAGTAACTACGAGATGAGGAGCGGTCAGGTTGATATGGCTGAGTCTGTGGAAAAAGCACTGACTTACAAACAGTTTTTAGTGGTTGAAGCGGGGACAGGTGTCGGAAAATCTCTGGCTTATCTCATTCCTGCATTGCGATTCAGTAACCTGAAGGGTGAAAAGATAATTCTCACCACAAACACTAAAAACCTGCAGGAACAATTATTCTTTAAAGATTTACCGCTGATAAAGGATTACCTCGATATTCCGTTCAAGGCTGCTTTACTTAAGGGTAGAGACAATTATATTTGTGTCCGTAAGTGGGAAGATGTACTTTTTGATGTTAACCAGAGCCATGCCGCAGATGATATTGATGCAGTTTTAAGACTGGTAGTCTGGAATCATTTCACTAAAACAGGTGATATTTCGGAGAACTCATCCTTCCGTAAGGAGGCTATGGGCAGATTCTGGAAAAGGGTAGCGGCAGAACGCTTTTTCTGCAGGGGTCGGAAATGTCCTCAAAACAAAAACTGTTTCATGCAGAGAATCCGGGGAGCCGGAGAAGACGGTAATCTGGTAATTGTGAATCACTCGCTCATGCTGGCAGACCAGATGAACGAGAACTCTTCGCTCGGAGAATACGGATATCTGATTATTGATGAGGCTCATAACATCCCTGATGCGGCTTCAAACCATTTGGGACTGTCACTTGGTTATAGTGATTTCAGTATATATCTGTCTCACCTGTTCAGTATTCGCAACAATCTTCAGAATGGAATACTTCCTCATTTAAAGGGAGCGGCAGCAAAATCTCTGGTTACGGATATGGTCAAAAAGACATTCAACCAGTACATTGCATCTGCGATTGTGGTTATAGAAGAAACCCAGATTATTCTCGGTGACCTTTTTACGGGAATAGGCAAAGCTGTTGACGTTGAAGGAAGTTATAATAAACTGCGGATCAAGGAATTCAGGAAACACAATGATATTTTCGTAAATATAGAAAGTGCTCTCAAGCAGTGCAATGCTCTACTGGGTATACTGCAGAGAATCAGAGATCAGCTTTCAGTAATTGATAAATCAATCTTTATGGATCATGACAAGCATCTTTCCGGCATGGATTCCGCCTTAAACAGGATAAAAGAGCTGATTGATGCATTGGGTAAATTCTCGGAAGAAGATCACAAGGAATATGCCTACTGGTTCTCAAATTTCAGATCAGATAACTACCCTAACGGTATAATAAATATTGCACCTCTCGATATCAGTAATGTACTGCAGAAAAATCTGTATGATAAACTGAAATCACTGATATTCACATCTGCGACAATCTCACTCCGTGGTAAATTTAAATTTATGACGAACAGAATAGGTTTGAATAAAGAAGAGTATCCGGTAATAACTAAAATTGTTGATTCTCCTTTCGATTATCAGCATCAGAGTTCAGTACTGGCAGCTTCGTTCCTTCCTCAGCCTTCTGATAAGCTGTTTGCAACACAGGCGAGTCATCTTGTTCAGGATGTTATTAACGCCTCGGAAGCAGGAACATTGATCCTGTTCACATCATATAAAGACCTGAACAATATGTATGAGTATCTGTCCAAAGTACTGAATACGGAAGAAACTCCTCTTCTGGCACAGGGTAAAGGACTGAACAGAACAACCCTGCTGAATGAATTCAAAGACCATAAAAAGTCTATCCTGCTTGGTACAAGTTCGTTCTGGGAAGGCGTGGATATTCCCGGAGAAGCATTATCATTACTTATTATCTATAAGCTTCCGTTTCAGGTTCCAACTGAGCCGGTTATTGAAGCCTACATAGAAAAGCTGGAGAAAGAAGGAAAAAAGTCTTTCATGCACTACATGCTGCCCAATGCTCTGCTGAAATATCGTCAGGGTTTCGGTAGACTGGTGAGAAACAAGAAAGACACCGGAATTGTGCTTCTGCTTGATAACAGAGTCTCCACAAAATTCTACGGGCAGTACTTTAAAGAGATTACTCCAACCAAAGTCAGAGAATGCAAATCGCATACAGAGATTATTACATCTATTAAGAAGTTCTTTCATCCATTGTATTGAAAATTTGGAGTTATAAACTCCCTGAGTCCCGATGAAATCGGGAAAGGGGATATGATTATAACAAAAGAACGTTAAAATTACATTTTTATACACTGTTGAGGTATTGTTTTCGTTAAAAGTTAACCACGAAGCACACTAAATGGTAAAAAAGAAAAAAACAGAAAACATGTTTCTGGCTTTCATATTATTGGTATTAGTTTTACTAATCTTCATTTCTTTTATGGACTAATTTGTAGTATAACCTATCTAATTTCAAAGAAGTTGAACAATCTTGACTCCTGTATCTTTGGAGTACAATTATAGCCGAATCAATGTCCCTAAGCCTGTTATAATAGTATAAGGAAAAGTTAATATAAGCTTCATCCCTGCAGGGAAATGTCTTTAATGCCTTCTCATGACACAACACAAGTTTGTCAAACATCTCAAGTTTTGCATAGTAGTATGATAACTTAAGTAAAACTTGGTAATCCTTTATTTCGGAAGAGTACAGACTATCCAAAAACACTAAAGCTCTTTGCTTTTTACCTTTATATAAATAGAATCTTGCTAAGTCCAGTTTTTTATTGTGTAAAATAGAAAATCTCGATATATCAGGAAAAAGTTCTTCTTGATACTTCTCTATCTTCGAAAACAAATTATTATGAAGATATATAAATCGCAATTGCTTCTTAGCATATTCACGATATTCATTATATTCACCATATTCTGGTCCTTCTATGATTCTCAGGAAAGCAGACTCAGCATTACTCAAATCTCCTGTTTCAAGATATGAGCTACCAAGATAATAACAAAGCTCATCACTATCGGGTTCATGTTTTAAACAACTCATCAAATAGACTTTAGCTTCATCAAACTTTAAAACACTATGAAGAAGAAAACCTAACTGCTTTCTGGCAAAATACGAATCTGGGCTTACTTCTAAAGCCTTCTTATAGATATCAATTGCTTCTTCTTCTGAACCTAATTTTATGTCCATCAAATATGCAGAATTGAGCAATACATGTATATTTTCAGGATATTTCTCGACATAGGAGATCAATGTTTCTCTGAGCTTTTGGGTTGGTCTTTTGTCTATATGTATATTACCTAACTCAGGAATTGTTAAACTATCTTCAGGTAAATCATATAAATAATCTGTAAAAAACTCACTTGGTAATTCCATCAAACTTTCTTCAGCACTTATAGAAACACACAGTAAGATAGCCATCATCTGAAAAATAAGGAGTACTTTAATTTTCATTATAAAACCTATCAAACTTCAAAGGTTCGCTTAAAACAGGCTTACCTGTATTCTTATTTTTAATGCACAAAATTATGAAAACCTCCTAATTGCAAAATTGGGCTCATTAGTGGTAAATGGTCAAGGAAATTGTTCACTTGGTAATATAGAGACTACAGTATTCAACTCAGCTCACAGTGTGCAAAAAGTAGGTTTTTTGTAATTTGTGTCGCTGGTTTTCCCGATTATTCGGGACTCAACCAACTTAACATCCAGAGAAATCCAAATGGTGTGGGGGGTGAAATGAATATCAGTTACAAAATGTTGTGCCCTTGCAATGCTTTTGCCTCCCACCAATAATTCACGGTAACTTATTACCTGTTTTTCAGTTATTATTGAAGAATACTGAATAATTGGGTTAGTTAACTTGATTTCAGAAATCATAAAACGCTGATTCAAGATTTCATCGAAATATCTTTGTTATAGCTGTCTGATTACGCTATTCAGCATAGTTCTCGGTTAATGTTACTCTGGATGCCAGTAAAAATTATTAGAAAACTTGCCAAAATTTCCATTACAGCTTTTTTGGAATATAATAGATAGATTTGTTTTGTTTTATAGATATTACAATTCTGTCAGCAGTTTAAGGACATATTAATGAATAATGACAATATAATTATTAAGACAGAAGCTCTGATTAAAGACTATGATATGGGTAAGATCAAAGTCCGAGCTCTGCACGGTATAGATCTGACAATATCTAAAGGTGAATTTGTGGCTGTTATGGGACCTTCCGGTTCAGGTAAATCAACCCTGATGCATATTCTCGGATGTCTAGATACACCTACTCTGGGAAAGTTTTTTCTCGAAGAAGAAGAAATATCCAAACTCTCTAAATCCAAACTGGCTATGATCCGCAATAAGAAAATCGGTTTTGTTTTCCAGACTTTCAATCTGCTGCCGCACATCAATATACTGAAGAACGTGGAACTGCCGCTGATGTATTCCGGTATCAGTGCAAAAGAAAGAAAGCAGAAAGCATCGCATATTCTGGATCAGGTTGGACTGGGTAACAGACTTCGTCATAAGCCTTCGGAACTCTCCGGTGGTCAGAGACAGAGAGTAGCAATTGCCAGAGCTATTGTTAATGATCCATCAATTGTTTTTGCAGATGAGCCTACCGGAAACCTTGATACCGGTTCAGGTCATGATATTTTACACTTGTTTGAAGAACTTCACAAACTGGGTAACACAATTGTTATGGTTACTCACGATCCGGCTGTAGCCAAAAGAGCTAACCGGATTATCAGAATTGTAGACGGGTTGATTTCAGATGGCAATATCGTTTAACGAAAGTATTTTAGTTGGATTTTCGGACATCTGGTCCAGAAAAGTAAGAAGCTTTGTAACATTGCTTGGTGTACTTCTTGGTACCATGTCAATTATTGTTGTGATGGCTCTGGTAAATGGAGTTCATAAGGAAACAATTCAATGGATGATGGAACGAGGCGGTCTGAACAGGGTCTTTATCAGAAGAAACTGGAGATATCAGTCGCCTACCAATCAAAGACGACACTTCACATACCGCGAAGTTGAACTGATTAAATCACTCTTACCGGAAGATGTAATGTTCAATCCGGCAATCAGGCATTATGGCAGAACAAGCTATGGAAGGAACGAATACTGGGCGGGGATCAGAGGTGTACTCCCTGATTTCAGCATGGTTGAAGACTGGACAGCTGATCAAGGTCGTTTCATAACTGATTATGATGTCAGAGAAAGAAACGATGTGGTTGTAATCGGGACTACCATCAAAAAGGAAGTCTTCGGGAATACTGACCCTATAGGTAAGTACCTGACTATAAATGGAAAACGGTTAATGGTCATTGGAGTAATGCGTCACAGATTCATGACGTCTATGATGGGAGGTGAGTCAGGTGAGAACCAGCTTGAATACCTTAACCAGAGATGTTTTATTCCTCTCACGACTATGATTTATAAATTCAAAGGTGAAAACGAAATAGATAATATTGGTCTTAAAGCTCCAACGGTTGCAAAAGCACTGGATCTGGCAGAGCAAGTAGACTCAATACTTCTCAATCTCAGACGAAATGAACCGATTTTTAATGTTTCCTCAGCTAAAGAAAGAGCTGATGAAATGAAAAAAGACAATGTCATTTTCCAGCTGGTATTTACGCTTATCAGTGGGATTTCACTGCTGGTTGGCGGTATTGTTATTATGAACATTATGCTGGCAACAATTCAGGAACGTACCAGGGAAATTGGTATCAGGCTGGCGGTTGGTGCCAGACGGATTGATATTTTCATGCAGTTCCTGATACAATCAATCCTGCTGACAGCTCTTGGAGGAATGGTTGGTATAGGCATTGGGGTTTCGATACTTAAAACAGTAGGTTCTTATATTCAGGTGCCTACAGAAGCTTCTCTGAACATTATACTGGTTGCTCTGACAGTCTCTGTTGGTGTCGGCTTTGTATTCGGGATTTTCCCCTCAATCATTGCCAGTAACCTTGATCCCGTAAAAGCTTTGAGATATGAGTAGACTTATTGGAAAACTTCTGCTGAAAATATTTCCGGAAACATCGAAAATACACAGGTGTTTCAGATCAGTAAGCCGTTTTCTGTCTATATTCAAGAGGGTCTTTGATGAAAGATCTATCTACAAGGAATCCGCAGCTCTGACATTTGTAACAATTATGGGGTTCCTGCCTTTTGTCACATTCATCATTTACATGATCCCCAAAACTTCTCTGATAGGGGAAAACAGTGCACTCAAGCAAATGCTGTTGTCTGTCTTTGTTCCGGATTCCGCTGAACAGGTTTCCATTTACATGGAACAGCTTATTAACAGGCAGTTATCACTGAATTTGATCAGTATTTTGATGATTTTTATTACATCATTTTCTCTGTTCAGAATTATTAATGATACTTTCGACAGGATTCTGAATGTTCACGAGATAAAAGAGAAAGGAATGATAAAGAACCTGCTGAAATTCTTTGGAATGATCTTATTTGGTTTTTTCATTCTGCTGCTGATATTCTCATCCCCGGCTTTGTCGTTACTATCCAATATAATGGATAAGCCGTATCTTAATATTATTGCAACATATTTCATACCTTTCATAATGCTGTTTTTTATAATTCTGCTGGTATTTATATTTGTACCTACAATCAGAATCAGAAATAAATCATCGGTTATCGGAGCTGCAGTATCTGCGGTTCTGTGGATTATTGTGAAGAACTTTTACTCCTGGTATGTGAGCAATGTTCTGTCCATGAAACTTATCTGGGGATTTCTGTCGTCTATCCCGGTAATGATTATGTGGATTTACTTCAACTGGATGATAATCATGTCCGGTTTCATAATTGTTGCTATCCTTGAAAACAGACACAACTCCCAGAATAAGAAGAAAATAGTGTCTGATACCCTGACAATCACTCTTCACAGATGCGTTGAGGGTTCTGAAGAGGAAGAGGTCAGTGATATTCCTGAAAACGATCTGAGATCAATTATTAGAGAAATTGTAAACGAAGGAAAGAAGAAAAAGTGAGTTTAAAAGAAGTGCTCGTCATTGATAACGATACTGCAATGCTCAGTATTATCAGTGATGCGCTGACACTTCAGAATTATCATGTTCACGTTATAAGCAATCCGCTCAAAGTAAAAACAACTCTTAAGACTCTTAAAGTATCAGTAATAATAATGGATATTAATATGCCTCAGATGAGTGGTCTGGAAGTTCTTGAAGATCTGCAGGTTGAACATCCCGATATCCCTGTAATAATGATTACCGGTGATGCTGATTCCGAAAACATCATGCAGTCTTTCAAGCTGGGTGCTTATGATTTTCTGAAAAAACCTTTCACTATGGATGAACTGATAATTTCTGTAACAAAAGCATTGGAAAAGTTCCTTATGCAGAAGGAACTGGATGAATACCACGAACATCTTGAAGACAAAATCCTGCAGCAGACAAGTGAGTTGAGAACCGCCAAGATCAAGATAGAAAAAAACCTGATGCAGACAATTCTGACTCTGGTTAATGTGATTGAGGCTAATGACGAATATACTAAAGGGCATTCGGAAAGAGTAACGATTCTGAGCCTGAAAATAGGTCACCAGCTTAATCTGTCCTACAATGAACTTCAGCATCTGCAGCTTGGAGCTATCCTGCATGATATTGGCAAAATTGGTATTGCAGATTCAATCCTGCGTAAACCGGAAAGACTGTCTGAACTCGAATTCGAACTGATGAAGAAACATCCGGAAATCGGAGTTAATGTTGTTTCGCCTATCGATCTGCATGACGAAGTACTGAGTATAATCAATCATCACCACGAGAAGATCAACGGATCCGGTTATCCCCTGGGACTAAAATCCGAGCAGATTACGAACCTGACCAAGATAGTGTCCGTTGCCGATGCTTTCGATGCCATGACATCTGACAGACCATATAGAATCGGCATGGATAAGGATAAAGCACTTAAAGAGATAGTCAGATTCAGCGGTGTATACTTTGACGAAAAAGTAGTAGAAGCATTCGAAAATACTGACCTTGATACAGAATCTTCATTTCTGCATGGACGAACATAAAAGATTATAATAACAATAAATAAAAGAGGATTAAAATGAAAAAAGCCTTACTGAGTGTATCAGACAAGACTAACCTGCATGAGCTGGCAAAAAAGCTTGTTGCTCTCGGATACGATATTGTATCTTCCGGTGGAACAGCAAAATTCCTTGAGGAAAATGGTGTTAGAGTAACCAGAGTAAGTGAAATCACAGATTTTCCGGAAATTATGAATGGCAGAGTTAAGACTCTTCACCCGAAAATTCATGGTGGTATTCTGGCAGACAGAGATATTGAAGAACACCTGGAACAAGCTAAAAAGCTTGATATCGACATGTTCGATTTCGTTGTCGTTAACCTCTATCCTTTTGCGGAAACACTTAAAAACAATAGTGATGATCATGCTCTTATTATCGAGAATATCGATATTGGCGGACCTACTCTGGTTAGATCAGCAGCAAAAAATTATAAACACGTCGGTATTATAGTTGATCCGGCTGATTACGACTATATTGTCGCAGAACTTGAAGAAAACAAAGAACTGTCACTTAAGACAAAAACAGAGCTTGCTCTGAAAGCATTTGAACACACAGCAGGATATGACTCACTTATAAGCAGTTATTTTCAGGATATCACAGGTGTGAATCTTCCTGAGACATATCTGGCAGCAGGTAAAAAACTTAATGATCTCCGCTATGGTGAAAATCCTCACCAGACTGCAGCAATATACAATGGAAAAGAAGAAATGCCAATTACTCAGCATCACGGGAAGCAGCTTTCTTATAACAACTATCTGGATATTGATTCAGCTCTGAGAGTTCTTTATAAAATGAAGGATTATGGCAAGGCTGTTGTTGCTATCCTCAAGCATCTTAATCCATGCGGAATCGGACTGGGTGACACAATCACGGAAGCTTATGACAAAGCGTTTGCAACAGATACACTTTCTCCTTTTGGCGGAATTGTGGTTACAAATAAGACTGTAGATCTTGATGCTGCGGAGAAGATAAACTCTGTGTTCACAGAAATCATTATTGCGCCTGATTATACTGAAGATGCAATGAAAAAGCTGAAACGCAAGAAAAACAGACGTCTCATTACCGTTGATATGGAAAAACTCAGCATCATGGAAAAACAGAAAAAGATTATAACCTGTATGAACGGTTATCTGGTTCAGGATGCGGATTTAACTCCGGACAATGAAGAGAACTGGCAGGTAGTGACAGAAGTCAAACCGGATAAGGAATATATGGATGCTCTCAGATTTGGCTGGAAAACCGTATCTACACTTAAGTCCAACGCTGTCTGTTTTACAACCCACGATAGAACACTTGGGCTTGGTATTGGTCAGACAAGCCGTATAGACTCAACAGAAATAGCTGTCAGTAAAGCCGGTAAGTTCGGCCTGAAGCTGGAAGGTTCTATTTGTGCTTCCGATGGTTTCTTCCCGTTCAGAGACAGTGCAGACAAAATGGCTGAGCTTGGAATCAAAGGTATAATACAGCCCGGTGGCTCTAATGGTGACGAAGAAGTGATAAAAGCATGTAACGAACATGGCATTTTCATGATCTTCACCGGAACACGTCATTTCAGACATTAAGACCGGATTATTTAATCCCGATTAAAAATTTGTTTACAAAAAAAAACGATAAATCTTTTTAGGTTCACTCGGAGAGGTTGGAGAATTGGTACTCCGCTCGCCTGGAACGCGGGTATGCCTTCGGCTATGCAGGTTCGAGTCCTGTCCTCTCCGCCATAACCTTTTTTATGTGCATCACTAAATGTTCAATTATTTGCTGAAATCCCCTGAAATATCTGCCTTGTTACTATAGTATTCCCAGAAAGTATTCTTGCTGAAACTAAAATCCGGATCAGCTACTCCAGAGTATAATTCACTTCGAATTCAACCCAGACTGAGACTGGAATACCTGCTTTTTCAGCCGGTTTATACTCGAATTGCTTCACAGCATTTACTGTCACCTGATCTAATCCGCCGGGAGAGTTATCAAGTGATTTCATGATCAAAACCTGTCTATAATGCACCCTGAAATTCAGACCAGTGTTTAAGTTTGGATTTTCGATCGTTAAATTATTAACTCAGAAAATTTCTCTTTTCAATTTTTCCTTTTTATTTTAGAGAAATTTTCAGAGTAAAAGAGTAAATTAAGGAGTATTATAATGAGAAAGTCCTATACGTCTGAATTTAAGGCAAAAGTAGCTATTGAAGCAATAAAGGGAGAAATGAGTATTGTAGAACTTGGAGCTAAATTCGATGTGCACCCCAATTTGATAACCAATTGGAAAACCAAGTTTTTAGAGAGTGCCTCAAGTGTATTTTCTGATAAGCGGAAGAAGGAAAACAAGAAGAGAGAGGAAACTACAGATGATTTGTATAAAAAGATCGGACAACTTCAAGTTGAGAGGGATTTCCTGCGAAAAAAGTACAAGCAAATATACGGGAAAGATCCGGATTAGTTGAGAAGGATCATGAAGAACTATCTATAAGACGGCAGTGTAAGCTACTATATGTAAACAGAAGTACCGTTTACTATAATAAAACCAAGCGTACTGGTGATTGCAGAATTCAGAGTAAAATTGAGGAATTGTATTTGCAATATCCATTTTACGGGTATAGAAGGATAACCAAAAGTATGCAAAGAGACGGAGTTGTTGTAAATCACAAGAAAGTACAAAGGCTGATGAGAGAAATGAATATAAAGGCAGTTTATCCCAAAATTAACCTTAGCAAGCCTAACAAGGCTCATAAGAAATATCCTTATCTTCTCAATGGTATCAATATTAATCGAATTAATCAGGTATGGGGAGCAGATATTACTTATATCAATCTTCCTTCCGGAAGAATGTACCTTGTAATAGTCGTGGATCTGTGCAGCAGAAAAATACTAAGCTGGAAAGTTAGTAATACCCTCGATAGATTTTTCTGCATTGAAGCCCTGCAGGAAGCAATCAGCAAATATGGATATCCTGAGATTTTCAATACCGATCAGGGCAGCCAGTTTACGAGTAATGAATTTACCGAAATTTTAAATAGCAATCAAATCAATATAAGTATGAATGGAAAAGGAAGAGCTCTGGATAACATATTTGTTGAAAGGACGTTCAGGTCAGTAAAGTATGAAGAAATCTATCTCAATGAATATGAGAACATGAGAAAATGTCGAAACGCACTGGAATATTACTTCAACTTCTTTAATAATAAAAGATTACATCAATCTCTTAAATACAAAACACCAAATGAAGTATATTTTGAATATCTGGAACTTAAAAATGTATCTTAAACAAACTTAAACAAATTATATAATGGTCTGGACAATGGGGTGCACCTTATACACTCTCCTTTTACATTATATCTTTCACACATTATAATTAGTACTATTCAAATTTATAGACAACCCTTGCGAAGGTCTTTCGACCACTCACAAGGGTTTTAGTGCCCCCTTTTTTTGAGGGGCAAACAATTTATTCAGGGACAGTCATTCCAAGCTGATCCATTATGAAAGCTGTTTCCTCGGCATGTTGTTTGAACAATATAGTCTGGGTTGTGCCTCCACCATGACCGGAAGAATCTTTAACCAGCAGATAGACAGGATTATCCGAAGTATTTTTCTCCTGCAGAAGCGCAGTAAGTTTTCTGGCATGGAACGGATCTACTCTGGCATCATTGATACCTGTTGTAATCATAGTTGCAGGATATTTCTCGTTATCTCTCACATTGTGATATGGGGAATACTTGAGGATATACTCGAATTGCTCGGGATTATCTGCATTACCGTATTCTTCCGTCCAGATGTTGGCAATACTGGAATGGTGATAACGAATCATATCAAGCAGCGGTACAGCACATAAAGCAGCTTTCATCAAATCAGGTCGCTGAGTAACAATAGCCCCGATTAATAAACCGCCGTTACTGCCGCCGTGGACAGCAAGTTTTTCAGGACAGGTGTACTTGTTGTCTATCAGCCATTCAGCTGCAGCGATAAAGTCATCGAATACATTCTGCTTCTTCTCATGCATTCCGGCTCTATGCCATTCTTCTCCGAATTCTCCTCCTCCTCGCAGATTAGCCACAACGTAAACTCCGCCTGCCTGCAGCCAGAGAGCTTTTGAGGTTGAGAACCCCGGTTCAAGACTTACGTTAAATCCACCATACCCGTAAAGCTGAGTAGGATTGTTTCCATCCAGAACAATATCTTTGTTATGAATGATGAACATTGGAATTTCTGTTCCGTCTTTGGATTTATACCATACCTGTTTGGTTGTCATATTGGAATAATCGATCTTGATATCCGGCTTGAAGAATATCTCAAGCTGATCGGAATCAAAATCATATTTGAAAGTTGTTCCCGGGTAGGTGAATGATGAGAACCAGACCCAGATAGTTCCACCGTCAGGTTTTCCCCAGACAGATGCTGCTCCGGTATCCGGCAGAGTAATATTCTTGATAAAGGTTCCGTCAAGCTCATATATCTGAATCTCAGTCTGTACATTCTTCATGTATGTAACGTACAGCTTGCCATTGATGATAGCGAAAGACTCTATCTTGAACTTTTTCTCAGGAATCAGCTCTTTCCAGTTTTCTTTGCCCGGATTCGCTGCAGAAGTAACAAAAACTTTTCTGTTTGGAGCATTTTTATTGGTGACAATGTAGAGTTTATCATCAAAATAATACACGCCGTACTCACAATCGAAATCATCAGCAACAGCCTGTTTGTTTCCCTTGTTAAATTCTTCTATCCAGACAGCATTTTTGTAAAAGACTCCTTTGTTATAGAAAAGGTATTTGCCGTCATGTGTAAGATTAACACTACACCAGGTTTCTTTTACGTCATCTTTAAGTATTTCGATGTCTTCCGAGCAGTCTGTACCCAGTTTATGCAGATAGACTTTTCTCCAGTAGAACTCTTCACCTGCAGGCACTTCACCTTTGAGGGGATTACTGATATAGTAGAAACCGCTGTTATCAGGCAGCCAGGACGTAATATACTGTTTCCAGCCCTTTACTGTATCACTGTGGTGGTTACCGTCAGCAATATCCATTATTTTGATAACAGGAGCTTCATTACCGCCTTTGGCAACACCGTAGGCAAGCATGGTTCCATCCTGAGTCGGTACCCAGAATGCCAGTGTTTCATCTTCTGCCCAGTCGTTAGGATTGATCAGAATGCGCATTTCCGCTTCACTGTTGTCAGCTGTATAGAGTACCCATTTCTCTTCGTCTTTTTTCTTTTGTGACTGGAAAATTCTGTCACTTTTTCTCAGGGTCCTTAGGGAGCTCATCTGATCGTATTTTGCATTTTCATTCAGTTTATTAAAAAGCCATTCATTCTGCGGAAGTTTTGAAGTGTATGCTTTGGTAAAATCATTCTGAGCCTTGTCCCAGGCTTTAACTTCTTCGCTGCTGTTGTCTTCAAGCCATCTGTAGTTATCAACCAGTTCTACACCATGAAGAACATCTTTCACTGCTTCTTTACGTGTTTCAGGATATTTATACATAGATTCTCCTTTGTGTTTAAGGGTTTTTACTTTCCTGACTATTTGGAGGATTTGCAAATTGTTGTCAATGTTTCAGTATAAAAGAGCTGAACAATATTTGGCTGGCTGAGAGATAATTTCTTTCAGCCTTTTTTTGCAAATAAGAAGATCAAAACTGAGCAGCAGCTATTCTACTTATCAATATAGGTTTGTCTGTATCTGTCCGAAATTGGTCCCTGATTTTCACCCCAGGAGTATGAATTGGTTTTATCGTGACCAAAGAAACCTGCTCCTCTTACTTCAAATGTGGCAGGATCACAGCCCTGTACAAATTCATTTTCGAAGTATACGCATTTCTTATCTTTTATATAGTATTCATTAATGACAGTTACATTATTATAATCCAGTTCACTCAGTCGAAACTCATGCCAGAAGTAATAGTTTTTATCTTTTCCAAAGTTTTCGTTGATGCCGGTAAAGGATTCGCAGTCGGCTCCATTGAGCTGTTCAATAAAATAGTATACATTGCTTTTGTCTTTTGACCAATAACCGTCAATGACCTTGAAAGTTGCAGGATCAGCCCCTTTAATCTCTGTATTATGAGGTCTGATTTGTAGATTATATACAGCACGACTGTCCTTCCAGAAATAACCTTTAACATGCACAAATGTCGCAGGATCAGCTCCCGGAATAATTGATCTGTCTCGGAAAACGTAGTTTTTATCCAATCCTATATTGTCAGTTATCGATTCGAAGGTTTCTGCATCAGCCTCAGGAATCAGAATTAACTTGGGTCCATACTTAACAGAATATGTTCCGTAATGATAAATTTTACCGTCCTGTTCTACATATCCCCTGCAGCCGGAAAGAAAGAATAAAGGGATAATAACAAATAAGAATATTATAGAAATTTTTTTGAAGAAATCTATAATTGATAGCTTCATTACATACTCCTTTATGACATTTGAATTTAATGTCTGAAGCTTAGTTATAGGGAATTATTGGTTAAGTCAGTTATTCAGATACTAAATTACACTTTTGATGTCTATTATGTAAATCATTTTTTGCTGAAAATGCAATATTTATCCGGTGTAATGGTTGACAGTTATTGCCGCGGATATAGTGCTATCGTTATTCATATTGAAGGATACTCAATGCTCAGAATAGAATTAAGGTGCTTTAAGAATCTGGAAGAACCGGACAAAAAAAGACTGTACAGCTATGTATACAAAATGCCTGCTGATGAAGTTTTAATTACCCATGTACACCAATTGAATAGAGATATTGAGGATTGGATGAGCAGGACAGGATCAGAATATTTTGGTGTATACGCAGACAATAAGCTTGTGGGAACTATCAGTTTGTCCAAACAGCACAAAGAAGAAGGCTATGCCAGTATTGGATACGATATATTCCCGGAGTTTCGGGGCATGGGTATTGCCTCCAAAGCTTTCAGCTTAATGCTGGATATTGCAGGATCAAGAGGATTCAAGCTTGTAAAAGGCAAGGTACGCAATGATAACGAACACTCTCTGCGAATCTGGCTAAAGCATAATGCCCAATCAATAGATCTGGCTGATGGGATGCTGGAGATGAGGGTTGAAATAAAGGAGAAAAAATGTTAGCAAACAATCCGGTTGGATATTTTGAGATTCCGGTAGATGATCTGGAACGTGCAGTAGATTTCTACTCAGCTGTTTTCGATATAAATTTTGTCTTTCAAACAGTGGACAATATTGAAATGGCTTTCTTTCCGTTCGATTCCTCCAAATCAGGAATTACCGGAGCACTGGCAAAAGGTGAAATTTATAAGCCGACAATTAAGGGTGCTTTGCTCTACTTTAGTGTTGAATCAATTGATAATGTTCTGCAGAAAGTCAGGGATAGGAATGGGGACATACTCTATCCTAAGACTTCTGTGGGGGAATACGGATTTGTTGCTGAGTTCATGGACTCGGAAGGAAACAGAATCGGGTTGAATGAGAAGCTATAGCTGCTTCAAATAGCCATCATATTCCTCTTCATTGTTGAACCAGAGAATGCACCAGTATGAATCATAGCCGCATTCTTTCAGGGCAGCATACCTGTGGTTGCCGTCTGCAAGATATAATGAATTTTCTTCTTTGAAATAGAGTTAAAGGAGTTTGGACTGTCAATGTTTAATATCCTAAGTTTTGGAATATAACAACTGAAATTCCTTCCAAAGCTTCAGGATTTCCTAACGGAAAAATTTACAATACGGAGAAAAAGAGAGAATGCCTTCAATTAGAAACTATCATACTCAATTCAAAGCTAATAGATTGATTTATATTTTCCACTGACTTTCTATTTTAAAACAACTATTTGCTATTAGTTATGTAAACATTGTACTTGGTTTTTTCATGAATTTAATAAATATATTGACAATATGCTGTCAAATTGACATATTACTGTCTAAAAAATTACACGGAGAATTTTAAATGAGATCGGAGATTAATAACATGAAAGATGTACATCTGTTTTTGGTGGATACCATGGCTGATTGGGAACCGGCATTTGCTGTTGCTCATATTAACAGACCTGCACCCGGTATGAAATCCGGATATAATGTAAAAACTGTCGGATTAGACACAAAACCCGTCCGCTCTATGGGCGGTTTAACAATTCAGCCAGATATGGCTTTAGAAGAGCTTACTCCCGCTAAAAGTTCAATGTTGATATTGCCCGGTTCGGAGTTATGGGCTGATACAGTTACAAACCCGGCATTGGATAAAGCACTTGAGTTCGCAGAAGCCGGAGTTCCGGTTGCAGCAATCTGCGGGGCAACCTTCGGACTGGCAAGAGTGGGACTTTTAAACGAGCGACGTCACACGAGCAACGAACCAAACTGGCTTGCTTCCAGCGGATATCGCGGAATGGCAAATTTTGTTAATGAACCAGCTGTTGAAGACAAGGGTATAATAACAGCTTCTGTAACTGCTTCACTTGAATTTGCCAGACTCATACTCGGCAGACTTGGAGTCTTCTCACCTAAAGCCCTTGAGGCCTGGTTCAACCTGTATAAAACAGGAAGACCTGAATACTATTTTGAGTTTATGGAGGCATTAAGTCATGAAGGAGCAGAATAAATCATCAGTTGAGCTGGTAAACGGAATTGTCCTGAATGTATTTAAGCTGAACGGATATTTTATCAAGGCAGCAGACTGTATCACCCGAGAAAGCGAATTGACATCAGCACGCTGGCAGGTACTTGGTATGGTACTGCATGAACAAAACACAGTGGCAGCAATAGCGAGGAGTATGGGACTGGCACGTCAAAGTGTTCAACGAATTGCCGATATACTTGTTGCAGAGGGATTGGCGGAGTTTCTGCTTAATCCTGCACATAAACGGGCTAAACTATTGTCGTGTACGGAAAAGGGATTGAACGCAATCAGGAAAATCCGACCGGAAGCTATTGCCTGGGCAGACAAAGTTAATAGACTGATTGGAGAGGATGAACTGATAGAAGCCGATAATGCAATCAGCAATCTCCTTTCTAAGCTGTTGAAAGCAGAGGAAGAACTAATTGGGAAGTGAGAGATTCTTAATATTATCGAGAACTCTATTCTGAATTCCACAATAAACCGACCCGTTAACAGGGTCGGCAAATATGTTTATTTTTCAGGAACAGCCAATGACTGCTCCCAATATTTTAACTTGGTTCTACGTTAATTATAAAGCACTCCATTCAAGTAAACAGATGCATCAGGTCCTATTGTGACAGTCCGTTTGAGTCCATTGCATCAACATCATTTCCTGCATGTTTGCAGTAATTATTCTATTGCATTTGTAATTAAGATAAAATCCCTGTCTGCTTCAATCTGATTTCAGAAATCCTCTGTCTTGATTCAGCAGTCAGTATTTCCTTGAAAGACATGAATGCTCCTGTAACCCAATATCCACTCCCTGTTTCTTTCAGGTATTTTTCCGGTAACATGTTATTGTTTGCCACATAAACATCATGAAGCAGTTTCTGAGCATTCCTGAATCTCTTTGAATTTCTCGTCCCATCAAAGTTTGAAAATAAAATCAGCCTTGGTAAGATTGTGTTTGACTCGAAATTTATTTCCTGCGGATTATCCGAGATATGACATGACCACCCACAGGCATAGACTCTTTTTTTATTTATGAAATATGAATATCCATAACCTTTTACGACTTCTTTTTGATACGAGTCCTGCATTATGGACTTTATAATTTTGTTAATACTTTGATAATGCGTTTTGTCTGCCTTCAGAACAGCATTCATCAGATATACATCGTGGATTGTAGGCAAGGGGCAGATTCCAACCCAGGGATCAAAGATTGGGTTCAATACAGGCATATCATAATACTTTTTCGGTACTTTCAGTTTTTTCTTTTCGTCTTCTGAAAGGTAATAATCTGCACCGTTCTTACTGGCAAAGGAAAACACCTTCTGCAATCTGGATTCAGCAAATTCCATTGCTATATCTTTCCCGGGAAGATCAAATGTAATCAAGTATATGGATGCAAGAGTATTAGTAAGAAGCTGGAATCCCTCATTCTCAA
Source organism: Cloacimonadales bacterium (SeqCode) (assembly GCA_942492065.1). Lineage (GTDB taxonomy): Bacteria > Cloacimonadota > Cloacimonadia > Cloacimonadales > JAIOQZ01. The sequence goes on from CALODV010000013.1 coordinate 1,235,348, forward strand.
AACCTTTCTTTTTCTGTAAAACATCTCTCAGATAGTTCTCAATTTCTGCAGGAAGAAAAGGTTCAAGGTGATCTATTGCAGCATAAATCTTGTTTTCCAGTGAGTTCCTGTTTGAATGATGAACAGGATAATCCTGATCAAACAAGAAAGTCCTTAAATAGGAATTATATTGTTTATTCATGCTTTCTCCCTGCTTCAACTGAGTATATTTATCGGTATTATCATTAAGTCATTTTCTAACTATCTTTTCTATTAGCTCTTTCAAGCTCATCCATTCTAAATCCCTGATTCCTTCAACGGTCATACTAGGTTGTGTTGATTTACCTGAGAAACATATTACAGGTAAGCATTTCTGCCATTCAGGTTCAATAATTTCTGAATCACTTCTATTTATATCATGATTTATTGAGCAAAGTATTTTTCTCGGAGTATTTTCATATTCTACCATCAAATCGGTAATGTCCCAAAAGTATCCCCAGAAGTACTTCTTTTTTTCACTTGGATCAATGATAACCGGATTAAAATAGCATATATCTTTATCTACTCCATTTTCCAGATCTTGATCGACAAAAATATGGTCAGTACCATCTGAATATCCTGTGGCCCAGAAAATCTCAGGTTCAGGATCACTATCTAAATCAATAAACCAATATTCATCAAAGTCCATGAAATATTTCATTTTCTTCTTTATAATTTCATATTCAGAACTTATCCAATATTCATAGTAATAATCCTGCTCATCATTACTCTGCTTTGTTGTACATATAAAATCACTTTTGTTGTCACCAGTAAAATCAATAGACCTTGTTGATGCTATTTCTTCCTCAATTAACATTTGAAGCGACTCAATGTTCTCAATAATTACAGGTTTGATCAAATTTTGCTGTGCATATAAATAAGTACTGAAAATCATAGTCAGCAAAAGTATAGTAGTTGAGTATTTCATTCTTTCTCCTTGTTTCAACAAGTTACTATGATCACTAATAAAAAAAAGCTGTTACAATGACTAAGATGGTTGTGTCTCAGTTTTAATTAATTCTATATCTCCTGTTGCATTATCGAAAACCATTTGCTGCACAGTTAATTTCATCATAACATTCTTGTCCTGCAGGATTTTGAAGCATTCTTTAACATTACACGGTAACTGATGTTGCAGTAACTCACTTACTCTCTCAAATCTTCCGCATGATGTTGCCTGTAATACACTTTCACTCTCAGAGCTGTTTTCAAGCAGTTTATAGTCGTTTGCAACAACAATGAATCTATTAACAGCATCTCTCGTTGCAAATCTTGTTGGAGTTCTTTCGATTACAGATAGTTGGTCTGCTTTTGTTCCTGATATCAGTAAAAGACAATCACTAGCAATAGTTGTGTTTTCAAGCTTCTCTTTTGCTTCGTGAAACGAATCGCATGAGCATAGTATATCTCTCAAAAGGAATGAAACAGGTGTTGCTAATTCCGGACTGTCTTTGCTCAACACTGCGTTGAGAGTTATGGAAAAGCAGCCCGGTCTTGTCCCGGAGAGAGCTCCGATAAACCCTGGCCATCCGACAGTTTTGAATATGGTTTTACCGTTTTTCCGGAAGTTAAATATTGCGGAATGTTCACTTAACAGATTGTTATCAGTCCACCAGTCCAGATTTCTTGAATGGAGTATTTTTCCTTTTGAATGAACAGCAAAAGCAGTACACCCGAAATAAAACTTCAATATATCGTAGTATAGATTAGCAGTCAGTACCTGATCCGGAGTGAACATTGAAATTGAGGCAATATAATCAATTTCTTCGAGATAATCTTCCGAAATCACTTCCTGCTTCAGGCTACTGATCCCTTCAAAGATGAATTCTTCATCGTCAAAATCATTGAGGTAGCACTGCAGCAAATCATTTACATCATTTCTGCAGTTACTCAAGAAGCTCCACCTTTCATACGGTGGAAGATCGAGATTTACTATGTGTTCGTTGTTTTTCATTTTCTGCTTCCTTACTAAAGATCAGCAGCAGGCTCACTGATTTTTCTATTTTTTCTTTGTCTATACGCTGTGAATAACTTAGTTTTTTCATACTGTTAAGGTAACTGGAGCAGATCATCCGGTATCGTATCCTTGAGAGTTTCCATTATAGTTAAACTCTGGCTTAGTTTACCATTGCTGTTGAAAACTTTCTTCTGCATCATTCCTTTATCTGTAATGTAGGTTTCCATGTAGTTATTCCCTGTGAAGAAAGATGTGATTTTGATAGTATTCATTTCTTCATCCATCCACACCATATCTTCAATATTGTCAACTCTGACAGAATCAAATGAACTGAAGTCTATTTCACTTATTGAATAAAAGTCAATAGTGCCTGTACGATTGTATATAGCTTTGAAGTATGGCTTCGCGTACATGTTCAGTCCATCCTGAGTGATTTCTCCATAATCCACCAGCATTTCATTTTCATTTTTTACAAGAGAACAATGATATGCCGGAGCCCAGGTATGCAGAAAATAATCCTGATATCGCCCAGCAATATAGAGTGTTTGAGATATTGCTGAATCTATACTCCCATCATCGTTGTAAATGACATTCTCATAAACCCAGGCATTGCCAACTTCGAGAGGGAATGAAACCGGCATTGTTCCGGGATTATCTTCCTTTGTCTTATCGGAATCAAAAGGATTTTTGCAGCCTGCAATTGATGCAATTAATAGTGTTATCACTAAGAAAAGTAGAAATGATTTCATAAATGCTCCTTTGTGACCAATATTTGCTTTGCCTTCCTCAAATATAAGGTCGTAAATATTTTATTTTTATTACAGCTTCAGGAGGTTTGCTGGTAAAAACCTCGATCAGCTTCTTAAATTTGTTACAAACCCTGTTCACAATTTCATTCGTTATCATAGGAGAAGTAAAATGGGTTATGACAAACAATTTCGATCATTATTCTATCCGGACATTCGAAAAGAATGCAATAATATCCACGCCTGTAACCTAACTCAACTTTTCCTTCGCCTAAGGGTTTAATATCTAATGACAGCAGATGTGCTTCCATATCATCAACAATCTCGTTTGAGGTTACAGATATAGCGAAATGAGAAAGACCGACTGCTTTTCTATGATATTTATTTTCCATATATTTACTGTCTGTCGGACACAGGACAATAACGAAGTTTGTACCGTTTGTCAAACGTGCATACTCACCTGGAACCATATCTGCAACTTTAAAACCTAATGGAGCTAAAGCCTGCAGATAGAACTCAATTGATTTATCTAAGTCTGAAACATTTAGTTGTATGTGACTGAATGAACTGACACAAACGGAAGTATCATTATTCATAATTATTCCTCCATGAATAAGATTCCGGATGTCTTCGTTGAATGTCAATAAATATTGGATAAATGATGTATTTTCACAACAAAGAAATTACGATGGTTCCTGAGCATACCCTATATTCGGTACCAAGTCCAAGTCTAGTCAATTCGAGTTATTCTGATTGATTTTATTTTCGTATGTCCAGAGATATTCTTTGGGTGACATCATACTAAGAGAACTACTAAACCCTTTTTTCTTTAATAGCATTGAACCTCCAAACTATCTTTTAAGACACATTACTGCATAACCTCAGACAAACAGATTAAGGTCCATCTAGTTTTCTTCTGATTAATAAATATATCTTCATATATATCTTGTAAAAAATTAGTCATTTTTTATTCTTAATAATTCGTTATTTAATAAGAATTTTTATTTTATGAATGACTTAATTGAAATAATTTATAAACAAAAGATTGTAATTGCTTAAATCCGACCTTCAATGGTTCCAATAAAATTTACTAATGATAAAGTAGCAACTGTTGTTAATGACGAATCTCTTTTTGTAGCTGTTCGTTTATGAGTTAACTCATTAGCTAAGTCCAATGTTGTTTTTGCATATCGTCTTAACTTTTCATTAGATGAACCTGAAAGTTCAACAGCTATATATGCATCTAACATTCGTTTCGCATCTGTAGAACTGATTTTTGTACCGTCAAGAATCGGATGTTTTTCTGGTAAATAAACTGATTGAGCAAGAGTTATTATTGTTTCTCTACATAACAAGCCTACAACTTGAAATTGTTCTTCTTTTTTAGCTTCATTATGTCTATTATTAATTTCAAGAATTGATCTTTCAATACGCTCCCAACCTGTTAGGTCTACTGTAATACTTATAACTTCAGGTTCATTTGTCTCTTCAATTAATTGAATTAAATTTGAATATAGCTCTCTGATAAAAGCTCTTCGTTTTTTATAGGTCGAAAAGGCTGCTTTCCATTTTCTATACCAATCCCATAAATCTTTAAATGGATTTGGATTACTGATGTTAAGCATTTTAAGTATTTTATCCATATTTAGGTATTTTGTTTTATAATCATTGTTAACTTCTTGAATTCTGTAACCACCTGTTGCAACTGAGATCATAGTAGTTTTTAGATACTCAATATCTCCAAGAATTTTTTCTTTAGTATTAGTACCTGATAGTAGATTCCAATCAATTTTGGCTTGTGCTATCGGAGCAATTCTTACGTTTGAGATCACTTCACAATCATTATGTCGTGTTGCAACTTCAAAAAAAACTAAAAGTTCTGATTCAACTTTTTCTAAAATATCTCTGATTCTAACAAATTCATCTATACTGAGATTTATAAATACAGTAAAATAATAAATACCTCCATTCCAATTATCATAATCAGTTTCACTAATCTCGATATTTGAAGTATTTATTATTTTTAAAAGATCTTTTTTTTGCTCAGCTTTTATTAATTCAGCAACAGTATGTATTATCTTATCAGCTTCATCTTGCTTTTCAAGCATGCATACTCCTAATTTATTGTGTTTAAATTGAATAATTAATTTTCATACAACATGATTAAAGGTTATACAAAATTTTGTCAAAAAAATAATTTTAGATTCAGAAATTTGAATAAGTCATCTAAACACCCTAAACTGCATCACCATAGAACCAACAATCTGAACACCCTCTAGCTCTTCTTCAGAGAAAGCCATAATATCGAAATTGTTATTTATCGGAACTAAGAATATTTGTTTCTTCATATTATCTAATTGAACCTTCTTTAATGTTATACCATCTCTAGTTCCAACTGCATAGATTTTTCTTTCTAAATCTTCATACCTAATCTTAGGAGACATATTACTACTAACTGTCATAAGTGAGCAATGTTTGTTTATTGTGGAACTAAAATATAGATACATCAATATAAACACTATAATACTTGTCTTTAGATTCTGAATACAAAATATAAGTATAAAACATCTCAAACCTCTACATGTATAGTTTGCTATAATCACCATTCGCAAGGTCTAAGGACCATTGCGAAGGGGACAGGATGATTCCATTTCTTTGTAAATAAATAAAAGATCATCCGTTTCCGAATCAGCTTGTTTATAGTGTCCCCGATAAATCGGGATGCCGGGACTCGTGAGTTTCCCTTGGAAATTCTGGCTTCGTGAAATTCTGTTATACAGAAATTCAGAAGAACCCGAGACTACGTTACTCGGGACGACCCTCTGCGATTAACCTCTCAATGTACTTTCTACTCTTCATTTTCTTTATATGACTAAAGAAAACGAAGCAAAAGAAACTGGAGTAGTTGATGAAATTTTAAATTTCATCGAAATCTTTTTCTAAATATATTTCCAGCAAGCTGAAACCATAAATCTTTCCTAAAATCCTTCCAAGGCTTCAGGATTTCTAAACGGAAAAATTTCTTATACAAGAGAAAAAGAAGTGAAGTCCGAGTGATGTGAAAAGTTCGTCAACATTGAAAACAAACCAATCTCTATATAAAAAAACCGACCCAAAACTGGATCGGTAAATTTATGGCGGGAGTGACGGGACTTCCCGAGACTACGTTACTCGGGACGACCTTCTGCGATTAACTTCTCAATGTACTTTCGGCTTTTCTTTCTCTTGATTCCATACTCCCTCTTAATTGCATCTGACTTGTTTTCGTGAGTTTCATAATATGCAATCTTCCATGGAATACCATTCTTTGTTGATCTGCTGTTACCTGAGTTGTGTTTCTCAAGTCTTGTTTCGATATTGCTCGTGTAGCCAACATAATACTTGTCTTTAGATTCTGAATACAAAATATATGTATAAAACATCTCAAACCTCTACATGTGTAATCTGTTAAATCCACCATTCGCAAGGATTTCAACCATATCTGAGTAAATAAAAAAAGCTAATCCGTTTCCGAATCAGCTTGTTTATAGTGGCCCCGATAGATCGGGATGCCGGGACTTCCCGAGACTACGTTACTCGGGACGACCTTCTGCGGTCTCTCATCCTTATAAACAAACCTTTCTTTGAGTAAATAAAAAAAGCTAATCCGTTTCCGAATCAGCTTGTTTATAGTGGCGGGAGTGACGGGACTTCTCGAGACTACGTTACTCGGGACGACCTTCTGCGGTCTCTCATCCTTATAAACAAACCTTTCTTTGAGTAAATAAAAAAAGCTAATCCGTTTCCGAATCAGCTTGTTTATAGTGGCGGGAGTGACGGGACTTCCCGAGACTACGTTACTCGGGACGACCTTCTGCGGTCTCTCATCCTTATAAACAAACCTTTCTTTGAGTAAATAAAAAAAGCTAATCCGTTTCCGAATCAGCTTGTTTATAGTGGCGGGAGTGACGGGACTTCCCGAGACTACGTTACTCGGGACGACCTTCTGCGGTCTCTCATCCTTATAAACAAACCTTTCTTTGAGTAAATAAAAAAAGCTAATCCGTTTCCGAATCAGCTTGTTTATAGTGGCGGGAGTGACGGGACTTCCCGAGACTACGTTACTCGGGACGACCTTCTGCGGTCTCTCATCCTTATAAACAAACCTTTCTTTGAGTAAATAAAAAAAGCTAATCCGTTTCCGAATCAGCTTGTTTATAGTGGCGGGAGTGACGGGACTCGAACTCGCGACCTTCTGCGTGACAGGCAGACGTTCTAACCAACTGAACTACACCCCCGTGTAATTTCTTTTTTACGATTATAAGTAATTCCGGTTTCGATTACTCAAAAAAAAATCGACCGCCTTTCGGGATCGGTTTAAAAATGGCGGGAGTGACGGGACTCGAACTCGCGACCTTCTGCGTGACAGGCAGACGTTCTAACCAACTGAACTACACCCCCGTGTAATTACTTTTAATCAATATTCAATACATCAATGATCAATGAAGACCTTTTTATAGAGTGGACTTTTTGTGTCAAACTTTTTTTTAGCAATTTTTTGCTTGCTTATTTTACATACTTCCTTTTTATTAAGAATTCCAATATAAAGTATTTGGGAAATAAAAATATACATGTATGGAGTACTAATGAAAGATAGAATTATTCGCGGATCGGCTGATGACTTCAGGTTCTTCGTGCTGAACGCTACTAACGTGGTTAAGGAAGCTAAAAGTATTCATAAACTGCCTCTGATCGAAACTGATCTGATGGGAAGACTCATTATTGCCGGACTGCTCACGTCCCAGACTCTTAAAAATACAGATGATTCAATTACTATAAAACTCGACTCAGACGGACCTCTAACCGGAGGACTTGTATCAGTTACTAAAGCTGGAGCGATTAAAGGCTACCTGAACAATTATCTGGATATGGATAACCTCACTGCCAAGACCTTTAAGGATGTTGTTGGCAACGGAACTCTCACTGTTATGCGTTCCATTGGGGATAAAAAGCCATACATCGGATTGGTAGAACTAATTTCAGGAGAAATCGGGGAAGATCTGGCATACTATTATCTTAAGTCAGAACAGATTAATTCCGCTGTGAGTTTAGGTGTGCTCTTTGTGCAGGATGAATATCGTCAGGCCGGTGGATTCATGGTTCAGCTTCTGCCAAATGCAAAAGAAGAATCGATTACAATTCTTGAGAATAATCTGGCTAAACTGCCCAGCTTTACTGATTTGCTGGATATGGAATATTCCCTTGAGAAAATAATGGAAGAATTCGTTCTGAAAGGTTTTGATATTGAATACACTGAAGAAGTAGAACCATTTTATCAATGTGATTGCTCGAAAGACAAGTTCAGACGTGGTATCATATCTATAGGTAAGGAAGAGATAAAGCAGATTTGCGATGAAGGTAAACCGATTGATACTGAATGTCACTTCTGTAATAAGGTGTACTCATTTGATCACTCTGAACTGGTGGAAATACTGAATTCACTGTAAAAGTCGGTCTTTATAAAACTCCTGAATCTTTAAGTACATCATAAAGAACTTTCAATAGAAGAAGAACTAAAACAGATATAAACACGGGGAAGATGATTTTTCTTCCCTTTTTTATAACAAAGTGTGAGCCAACATAATTACCAGCCATTCCGAAAATCATTGCCGGAATCCCTATGGCAAAGATAACTTTCCCGTGAAGCAGATAAGTAATAATCGCTGCCAGATTAGAGCAGAGATTGATGACTTTGGCGTTAGCATTTGCAGAAACAAAATCCATTTTGAGAAATACAGTGAAGATCAGTACAATAAAGCTCCCTGTCCCTGGTCCGAAAAAACCATCCCAGAATCCGACAATAAATCCGGTAAGCAGGGCAATCACGACTTTTCTTCCCGGGGAATTCACATGGAACTCTGATACTTTTCCCAGCTCTTTATGGCGGAGACTGAACACTGCCACTATGGGGATCGCAATGATGAGAAGGTAGTTCAGGAAAAACGGATCAAGGATCAGCACCAGATTTGTCCCGGAAAACGATCCTACCAGTGCCGCAGCTGCTGCAGTAATGGCAAACTTCACATCTATCATGTTATTACGGTAGTATTTCACAGTTGTAAGTGTAGTTCCGAAAACAGATGAAAATTTATTGTTCCCCAGAGCAAAGTGGGGTGGGAGTCCTGCTGCAAAATAAGCAGGCAGTGATATAAGTCCTCCTCCTCCGGCTATAGCGTCAACCAGTCCGGCAAAAAAAATAAGTGGAAGAACTATGAGATATGTATTTAAGGTAATATCAATCATTATTCTGCTGATAGTACCTTATTGTTGGATATGCAAGATCGATATCTTCGTGTTTATCGAACTCGGTAAGCACTTTTTCCCAGATAGCATGTGTACTGCTTCTTCTGCTGCGAACACGGCAGAGATAACGCATGGTGAGATTAACTCCACTGGCTTTAACATCTGTGTAAACTGCGGGAGTAAAGTGTTTATAAATAATCATGAATTTTCTGGAAGCATTTTGAATTTGTTTTTTAGCTTCCTGAACTGTATCCTTAGTGTGTTCGTCTATTATTTTCTGAAGAATCTGATTTGCTTTCTTCCAGTTACTTTCAAATGTGAGCAGTACAGGAATTTCATTCCATATAAAATCGAATCCGCTCTGATAATTATTTACTGCATGAGTAAATATAAAATTGTTGGGAATCTGAATCATTCTTCCGGTACTCTGATCTGCATCAACCCAATTACCAATTTCCAGAATTGTGAAGTGCAGCGGACGAATATCAATTACATCTCCTGCATAGTTACCTATCTCTATTCTATCACCTGTATCGAATGGTCTTCTCCACAGAATGAATAACCAGCCTGCAAAGCCAATAATAAGGTCCTTAAGGGCAATTGCAAGCCCTGCAGTCAGGATACCGAGGAAGTTTGTCAGGGACTTTATACCGCTGAACCACGTACGCCCTATCATCAGAATTCCTATTACGGCGATGGCATAGGAGAAAATTTTATTCCACTTATATTTTGCTTTAACATTTTTAATCCTTTTCAGGATAAATCTGTTATAAGAGATTCTGGCTATCCATAGACTCAGCAATATCAAGCCTGTAGATATAGCTTTACTGATCAGCGCTTCAAAAGATGCACCCTGAAATACGTTCAGCATGTCTTTCATATAATGTTTTTCCTTCTTAGAGCATCATATATTCCGGTTAATCCTTCTTCAACAATTGATCTAGGTGCGGCTATGTTTAATCTTACATAACCCGATCCGTTTTTACCGAATTTGACTCCTGCATCAAGTCCTACTTTTGCTTCTTCTGTAAAGAATTTTTTCATTTCATCATCGGACATGTTCAGTTTTTTACAGTTCAGCCAGAGCAAATAGGTGCCTTCCGGTTTCCTCATGGAGATAATCGGTATTTTTTCTTTGATAAAGTTATATGTAAATTCAATATTGTCAATTAGATATAATTTCAGTTCCTCAAGCCAGGATTTTCCAAAATTATATGCAGCAGTATGTCCAATTGTTCCAAAATAATTTCCAAGCAGTAATCCCCATTTATTAATGGTATCAGTGAATTTTTCCCGAAGCTCTTCGTCGGTTATAATAATTGCTGAAGAACATAGTCCCGGAACATTGAAGGTTTTGCTGGGAGCAGTACATGTAATAATTTTACTGCTGAATGATGGGTCAACTGCTGCAGTAGCGAAGTGTTTTGTGTATACGAGATCCTGATGGATTTCGTCAGAGATAAGAAGAACATCATATTTTCTGCAAAGATCGACTATCATCTGTATTTCGTCTTTTTTCCAGACTCTTCCAACAGGATTGTGCGGACTGCAGAAAATAAACATTTTAACATTGTCGGAAAGCTGTTTTTCAAGTAAGTCAAAATCTATAGTGTAATAGTTATTATTTTCAACTAAATAGTTAGTTATAAGTGTTCTGTTATTATGTGTGACAGCATTCATGAATGGATAGTAAACTGGATTCTGTACCAGAATTTTATCACCTTCATTCGTATATGCATTAACTGCCAGATTCAGAGCTGTAACTATACCGGGAGTACTGATGATGTCTTCATGTGCTATCTGCCAGTTGAACTCATTTTTCATCCAAGCCTGAACTGCATTGTAGAAATCTTCCCGTTTACCGGTATAACCTATTACACCGAAATCTGCTGCATCTATAAGCGCTTTCTTTATCTCGGGTGCAATTTCAAAGTCCATATCCGCTACCCACATCGGCAGGACATCTTCTGTTCCGAAAACTTCTTTTCTGAAATCCCATTTAACACTGCTTGTTCCGTCTCTTCTGACAATCTTATCGAAATTATACATTATTTCTCCCTTTTTTTATGAGACTATTGCATACAGAATGTTCTGCTAAAATTAAAATTATGTAATTTCGCAACTTCATGAACGCATGAAAAAATATTATTCTGATGTTGTAAAGGTCTCAGGAAATATAAGACATTTTGCATATAACATCATTCTTTGTCAATAAAGTGCTTTGATTAGAATGAATGTGTCACGCATCTAAAAGAGTTTCAGTTAATTAAAATCATGTTTAGAAAGTTATTATCTTGACATTCCTTAAAAAACAGCTCTATAATAAATTTTATTACACGGTGAAAACATTAGACGTTATTAAATTATTTCCGTAATGGTTGGGACTCGGGAATATTTGAGGAGTTAGTTTGGTTTACAATAATGAGCATGGGAATCTGGCTGCTGCTGTAGTACTGGCATTAATAGCCATACTCACAAGCATTTCTCTGGCTATTCTGGTAATGGGGGATTCTGCAAATCTCAGATCATACGTTGATTTGATGCAGGAAACGCATTTACTTCGAACTGAAATAGACAGGGGGACTATGTTTCTGAAAAACAGGACAGTGAATTTGTACAGGATGCAGCTGCCTATACATAAGTGGGAAATTGAGTCAGGGGATTCAAGAACAACATATATAAGCAAAGCATATCTGCAGAACAAAATGGTGAATGGGGTATTTACAAACAGCAATCAGAAAGAGATAAAAGCAAAAATCAGGGCATTCCGAAAAGATGCATCTTTTACTACTTTTACAGGGGTAGACAAAAGGTCAAGAATGGAGAAGTATGCAGAATTGGGTTTCAGAAAAGAAACTTTTGCCGGGTTTATGTACATAACTGAATCAGATATTTCGGTGAATGACGGTCCTGTATATTTCTGGGGCAGGGATGAGATTTGGGGGCGTGTCCACAGTAACTCAACAATCTGGATTCAAAATCGTGGAGGTGGCTGGCCTTTGTTTCATGAATACGTTACGACTCATCAGACTATTGAGGCACAGAGTGGATCAATCCCATATGAAGATGTCTTTCTCAATGGATACGCTGAAGAAGTAGGCTATGTAGAGTTTGAACCAACTGCTGAACTTGTCAGAGCTCACGGAGCCAGAATCAATGGATTTTATGATCTGGCATATGTAATAATTGATGGAATACATTATACTGTTTACACGGCAAATTTTCAGGATAACAATCAAACTCTCACTGTTTATGACAACTATCCCCCATATGGTCCTATAGGTAATCCAATAGGTACTAACTCTATAACTTTTATTGATACGGTATGGTCTACACCGTTAACAGGAACTCTGCAGAACGGATCAATGTTTATTGAGTCAGATATGTGGATTAAGGGAACTTTCTCCGGGGCACAAACCTGGGCTTGTGAAGGAGATATGTACCTTGTAGATGATATTCTGCTTACAGGAACTCCTGAGCTTGGTACATGTCCGGATGGTTTCAATATCGCCACGAATGAATTCAGCCTGCCTAAAAACAATTTTGACTATGTCGGCTTAGTTTCTGAACGCAGAATTTTCATAGCATATGCGTATAGGGAACCTGAAGCACCTCTTGCAGCAAAACCCAATTGTGACGGTATTTATATTTATGCTGCTCTGGCTGCTTTAGGGCATGGTGATGGCTGGGAGGATGGGATTTTTACTTTCCAGTATCATTTTCCGCATACCGCAACACCTCACTTGTACAATTATACGGCCCCTGGATCAACCGGACCTGCAACATACATGTATCCTGATCTGCATCGGGCATACTATCCTCCGGGGGATCCACCTTATTGGCCACATCCAATAAACGATAATATTGACTATCCGTTTTATAATCCGATTTATCCCGAAGCAAATCCAACCTGGGAAAGAGGTGCAATTCATTTATTCGGATCGGTAGCTCAACACAGAAGAGGATTTGTTCATCGAAGCGGAAACAGTTCTACAGATGGGGGATACTGGGATATGTCTTTACCTAAGTTTGGCCCTATACCTAACGGGAGCTCGGGATATGGAAAAGATTATCATTATGATCACCGTTTTATGACTAACCCCCCTCCTGATTACCCGGAAGTTAAAATCCGGGAAGGTTCAACTCCATACAGGAATGGGTTTCTCAGATTTAAAGATGTACCCGAACATTTTTGATCAGTCTCATCTTATTCCATACAGTCAATATTACTTAGTCTAAGTTTTGATATAGAATAAGGATTTCAATCTCTCTGTAAAATCCTTTAAAATGAGCTTTTTTATCAGATATTTAATGGTTTTATCAAATATGAATCGAATAGAAAAAAGCGATAAAGTATTAAATTACAAGTATTAATAGGTGTGTGATCGCAAAATTTACTATAGGAATTCTCAAATTTGATAATTGAGAAATTCATAGTGCTTGACACTCTTTATACTTGTTTGATATTTCGTCAGTTAAGTGAAATATTATATTGGCATGAAAAATGTTCTATATTTTTTGATTTGAAACTGAATTAATATGACACTGAAATTTATAAATATTATTAAAAAAAACAATAGAGGAGAACCTAATGGATTTTCGAATTAACCAGAATGGTAATCTCGCATCAGCAATTGTACTGAGTTTGATTGCTGTCTTTTCAGGTTTAGCTCTTACTGTTATGGTAATGGGAGATAAAGCAAATGCTGAGACTTCCTTTATCAAAATGCAGGAAACTCATTTTCTTCGAACCGGTATAGACCGCGGTCAGAACTTTATGACATCCGGAGATAATGTAATGGATTTGACTGTTGCAGACCTTGGAGTAAGGCTTTACGAAATAAAAAGCGGCAGATCATTGACAACTTACGGAGTGAAAACTAAAGTTTCTACCGGATTACCTGAGCAGGAAAACCAGATAATTATTGCCAAAAGAGGTGTTAAAGCCTTAGTAAAAGCTTTTAAGAAACAAAAGCGATATGTTGTTTTCTCAAGTAGAGATTACAATACTACATCAAGATTTAAGAAATACGGTGAACGTAACATCAGGAAACAGACTTTTGCTGGATTCATGTATTTTACCAATTCAGATATTTCTGTTAATGATGACCCTGTAAAATTCTGGGGACGTGATGAAATCTGGGGACGTGTTCACAGTAATACGGATATTGTTCTCCAAAACTCAAGTATGCCTACATTTCATGATTTTGTTTCATGTGCTGGCGAAATTGTGATGGAAAGCGGTAACCCGGCTCCATTGAATAATACTTCTGTTTTTGAAGATGGAGCAGAGCAGAACGTACCATATATTGATTATAACCCTTTAGCTGTTACAATTCGTGAAAACGGTATGCATATTGAAGGTCAGGATATACTTTACATCGAAGTTGACGGACCAAACCATATAATGTGTAAAGGAACAATCAATGATCTTCCGGCAGAAGTTTTTCATATTTATAATCAATACCCTCCTTATGGACCGATAGGTGACTCTCTCATGAGCAGTATTATAACACTGCAGGATACAGCATGGACATCTCCTGTTACAGGTTCTCTCAGTGATGGATCTATTTTTGTTCATTCTGTACTCTGGATACATGGTAACTTTGGTGGAAAACAAACATGGGGAAGTGAAGATGATTTATTCCTGGTAGGGGATGTAACTCTTGTTAATACACCGGTAGGTGATCCACCAGACGGATATAATGAAGCTCAGGATGCTTATACCGGAGCTGTAAACAGAACTGACTTTGTAGGACTTGTTTCCGAACGAAGAATCTTTATAAAATACGCTTATGAAAATCCTGTTGATACTCTTATTCACTGGGACAACTGTGGAAGTGAAAGTGTAGAAGAATCAGGAATATATATTTATGCTGCCATGGCAGCGCTTGGACATGGTGATGGCTGGGAAGATGGTAACTTCTCTTATGAATACCATTATCCTCACCCTTCTACACCACATGCAATGGACTGGCAGAATACTGATGAAACATTCTGGTATCCTGATTTACACCTGGGATTATATCCGCCTAATGAAAGTGCCCATCACTGGCCTTGGCCGGCAAATAATGCTGCAGCCGGAGGTTTCCAATATCCTGCCAACTTCGGTGGTATGGCATGGAGAACTGCAGGCGCACCAGATTATCCATGGTACAATCCGGTATATCCATCAGTTGTAATGTTCTATGAACGCGGTCAGATTCACCTTTTTGGTTCTGTATCACAATCTCGTCGTGGATTTGTGCACAGATCCGGTAGTGACCCGCTTGATACAGGTCACTGGGATCTCAGCGATCCTGCAAATCCCTGGTTTGGAACTAACTGTGCTAACTCAACAGGTTATGGTAAAAGATATCATTTTGATAATAGATTTAATTCTGTTCCACCTCCAGACTATCCCGAAGTTAATCTTACCAGTGGTGGCGGATCTAACCTGAATGGTGTTGTTATATTTAAAGAGCCACCATCAAATGATATATTTTAAGGAGTTGTGATGAAAGTTATAATGAATAACAAAGGTATAACCCTGGTAGAAGTAATAGTAATGGCTATCATTGTTTCAGTAGCTATGTTAGGTCTCCATATCAGCATCCTGTATGCAGAAACTCAGATGGTGAGAAACTACCATGAGCGTAAAGCTTATCTTCTGGCATCCGGTCAACTTGAGCTTTGTCAGCAGAAAATGAATAACCAGAATATCGATAGAAATATCCGTCCACTCTACACTAAGGCATCCGGTCTCGGTTATGAGAACTGGGTGGACAATGATATCTATATAGTTAAGGAAGGTGAGAAACGCATAATTCCTACAGTAACAGCATCATATAGGACATACATAGATATGTGCAACGGAACAGCTCTTCAATATGTGCAGGTAACAGCAACAGTAAGCTGGATGGATCCGACTTATAAGTCCGGAACAGCTGAGCGAACCAAAAGCATTAAGATGCAGGAAGACTTTTACAGTTTCTACAAACCTGACACAGGAGGTGAATAATGATGTTGAGGAACAGATCAGGTTTTACATTAACTGACATGCTTGTCAGTGCTGCTCTGGTTGGTATTATCACCGTAATGGCAACTGTAGGAATATCAGCATTTATCAATGAGTTCAACGAACTTCGAGCTTTCTCCTTACTTCAGGAGCAGGCAATGCAGCTGATTGAAACTGTGCGCTATGGAGAGCTTATCAGAGATCCGGATACTAACACAACAGGAAAAGCCTATATGGGTTTCAACGGAGCATATAAGATTCGACTGACTAATGACTTAACCTCCGGAATCGGAGTTTATGGTGGAGCAAGGTTATCTGTACCAAGCCGCGACAGCCAGACTAACAGTAATAACTCAGATACAGGAGAATATGTAAGATACTACTGGAATACAGCAAACGGTAAAATCTTATGCGATGTATCATCCGCAATCCGTGTACCCGGAAAGACATATCCTTACTCAATTTTCCCACGTTCATCCGAACAGGACATAGTAGTAAGAAAATTTGAAATATCTCGCGTAGATGCAACAAATGCCGGAAATAACATGTCAACCGGCTATGGTGACAGTAATACATATTTCTATAGAATAGATTTAGATGCCGATATTTACATAAGCAGAGAGTCAAACAACACGCGTAGTGTAAGTTTTACGACTTATGTAAGTAGACCGGTAGACGCAAGTAACTTTTAATTTTGTAATACGGAACCGCTTGTTTAAATGGGGGGAGAAATTTAGACTCTGGTTCCGTATGCAAGAAAGGGCAGGAATTTCCTGCCCTTTTTATATTATATGAGGTTTTAAGTTGAGTCTGATTGTATAAACTACCTATACAACTTCGAAAGGTTAAAATCCCCTTTTTGCAAAAGTTTTTATCATTTATGAAAATTGCAATGATTTAGTTTAAAAAACTATACTGCATATAATTACCAAATAAAAGACATTTCAATTATTCAATTTCATTATCATTTTTACATATTTAAAACATATGAGAAAATTCTGCCTTACTTAAAGCCATGTAAAGTAGGGTTTTAAGTTGATTATCATTTATGGCACAAACATTGTTAATTAATAAGTGGAAGTATGGACGTGACATTAAAAATGAGAGCTAACCAAAACTTAGGAGATTCCTATGAATATTCAACTAAATGATAATGGAAATATGGCGGCAGCAATTACTTTTTGTATTATTGCAGTTCTATCAGGTCTTATCCTGACAGTAATGGTTATGGGTGATGCAGCGAATGCAGAGATTTCTTTTATCAAAATGCAGGAGACACACTTATTACGTACAGGGCTTGATCGTGGTCAGAAGTATATGGCAACAGGTTCAAATGTTATGGATTTATCTACTGAAAATCTTGGAGTAAGACTTATTGAGATTAAAAGTGGAAACTCACTTAAAACATATGGAGTGAAAACAAAAGTTTCTACCGGATTACCTGAGCAGGAAAATCAACTCATAATTGCGCAGCGTAAAGTTAAGGCTCTTGTAAAAGCTTTTAAGAAGCAAAAGCGATATGTGGTTTTTTCCAGTAGAGATTATAACACTACATCAAGATTTAAGAAATATGGTGAACGAAACATAAAGAAACAGACATTTGCGGGATTTATGTATTTTACTGATACGGATATATCTGTAAATGATGATCAGGTGAGATTTTGGGGACGTGATGAAATATGGGGACGTGTACACAGTAATACTGATATCGTACTATCAACAATTAGTCAGCCATTGTTTCATGATTTTGTGTCATGTGCAGGTGATATCATTATGCAAAGCGGGGAACCGGCGAATCTGGAAGACACTTCAATATTTGAGGATGGAGCTGAAGATAATGTTCCATTTATAGAATACAATCCTGTAGCCGTTACTATCCGTGAAAATGGTAGGCATCTTGAAGGTCATGATATTCTGTATGTAAGAGTAGATGGATCTAATCATGTAATGTGCGAAGCTATAATAAATGATTTACCGGCAGAAACATTGCATGTATACAACTCTTATCCTCCTTACGGACCAGTTGGTGATTCACTTATGTCAAACGTGGTTGTGCTTCAGGATACTCTCTGGAACCCTCCAACTACCAGTTCATTAAGCGATGGAGCAATATTTACTCATTCTGAACTGTGGATAAAGGGAAACTTTGGAGGTAAACAAACCTGGGCAAGTGAAGATGATTTGTATCTGGTAGGGGATGTAACTCTTGTTAATACACCGGTAGGTGACCCACCAGACGGATATAATGAAGCCCAGGATGCATATACCGGAGCTGTAAACAGAACAGATTTTGTAGGTCTTGTTTCCGAGAAACGAATTTTTATCAAATATGCATACTTCAATCCAGAAGAACAAGAACTCAGCTGGGAAAATTGCGGTGATGAGGCTGTAGAAGAATCAGGAATATATATTTATGCTGCTATGGCGGCACTGGGTCATGGTGATGGCTGGGAAGATGGTTACTTCTCTTATGAATACCATTATCCTCACCCTTCTACACCACATGCATATAACTGGCAAAATACAGAAGAGGATTTCATGTATCCTGATCTTCATCTTGGTAAATATCCCCCAAATAACATATCCAACAGATGGCCATGGCCTGCAAATGGTGGAGGAGGGTTTAACTATCCTGCAACCTGGCAGGGTATGGCTTGGAGAGGAGCAGGGGCACCAGATTATCCATGGTACAACCCGGTGTTTCCATCTACTGTAATGCACTATGAACGCGGTCAGATTCATCTTTATGGTTCTGTATCACAATCTCGCCGCGGGTTTGTACACAGATCTGGAAATGATGTTGATAATGGATTCTGGGACCTTGATGATCCGACAAGTCCAATGATGGGACCTCCAACTCAATCAACAGGTTATGGCAAAAGGTATCATTTTGATAACAGGTTTAACTCTATTCCACCACCATATTATCCTGAAGTTAATCTTACCAGTGGTGGCGGATCTAACCTGAATGGTGTTATCATTTTCAAAGAGCCACCGGCTAATGATGTATTTTAAGGAGTAAAAATGAAAACTTTAATTAATGAAAAAGGTATGACACTTGTAGAAGTAATAGTAATGGCTATCATTGTTTCAGTAGCTATGTTAGGTCTCCATATCAGCATCCTGTATGCAGAAACTCAGATGGTGAGAAACTACCATGAGCGTAAAGCTTATCTTCTGGCATCCGGTCAACTTGAGCTTTGTCAGCAGAAAATGAATAACCAGAATATCGATAGAAATATCCGTCCACTCTACACTAAGGCATCCGGTCTCGGTTATGAGAACTGGGTGGACAATGATATCTATATAGTTAAGGAAGGTGAGAAACGCATAATTCCTACAGTAACAGCATCATATAGGACATACATAGATATGTGCAACGGAACAGCTCTTCAATATGTGCAGGTAACAGCAACAGTAAGCTGGATGGATCCGACTTATAAGTCCGGTACAGCTGAGCGAACCAAAAGCATAAAGATGCAGGAAGACTTTTACAGTTTCTACAGACCTGACACAGGAGGTGAATAATGATGTTGAGGAACAGATCAGGTTTTACATTAACTGACATGCTTGTCAGTGCTGCTCTGGTTGGTATTATCACCGTAATGGCAACTGTAGGAATATCAGCATTTATCAATGAGTTCAACGAACTTCGAGCTTTCTCCTTACTTCAGGAGCAGGCAATGCAGCTGATTGAAACTGTGCGCTATGGAGAGCTTATCAGAGATCCGGATACTAACACAACAGGAAAAGCCTATATGGGTTTCAACGGAGCATATAAGATTCGACTGACTAATGACTTAACCTCCGGAATCGGAGTTTACGGTGGAGCAAGGTTATCTGTACCAAGCCGCGACAGCCAGACTAACAGTAATAACTCAGATACAGGAGAATATGTAAGATACTACTGGAATACAGCAAACGGTAAAATCTTATGCGATGTATCATCCGCAATCCGTGTACCCGGAAAGACATATCCTTACTCAATTTTCCCACGTTCATCCGAACATGATATTGAAGTAAGAAAGTTTGAAATATCTCGCGTAGATGCAACAGATGCCGGAAACAACATGTCAACCGGCTATGGTGACAGCAATACATATTTCTATAGAATAGATTTAGAAGCCGATATTTACATAAGCAGAGAATCAAACAATACACGTAGTGTAAGTTTTACGACTTATGTAAGTAGACCGGTAGACGCAAGTAATTTTTAGATTCAGTAATACGGAACTGTTTGTTTAAATGGGGGGAGAAATTTAAGCGCCGGTTCCGTATTCTTTTAAGTCTTCAGAAATTTCATAAAGATGAGAAAGAGGTTTATAAGGCTAAAACCATTTATAACAAATATATAATGATTAATGAGCTTGACTGTTTATGAAATAAATATCATATTTGATAATATAATAGAAGAGGCTGATTTTATTGCGTTCTAACTCACTCATATTGAAATAATTATGATCTTTTGCATGATTGGAATGGTAAATGTTTATGAGTGGATGGTATTTACTTTTTATAAAGATTTTGTAACAGGAGTGGAAGTATGAATAATGAAAAAGGAAATCTGGCGGTGAGTGTTATACTCGGTGTTATAGCTGTATTATCCGGAATGATTCTGACAGCACTGGTAATGGGTGACAGAGTATCACTGGAAAAGAATGCAGATTCAATGCAGTCAGCACATTTTTTAAGAACTTCTCTGGACAGAGGTTCTGCCATCATGAGTAGCAATGACGATCTCAGCACAGCAACAGGGGTTTTCGAAAGGAAAATCGTAACTGACAAAGCTAAGAATAAAATATTTACTCTGAGATCAGAGATCAAGTCTACTGATGGGGATGGAAATTCTTCGGCATTTAATCTAAGCTCTTATGTAGAAGCGAACAATGGAAGGAGAACCGGATACAGAGATTTCAATCCATCGGCAAAATATGCAGAGCAGATATATCTGGTAGAGAATCTGGCTGATTTCATGATTTTTGTCGATAATAGTATCTCTGTAAATGATGATCCGGCATACTTCTGGGGAAGAAATATGCCGAATTATGGACGCATTCATTCAAATACGGATATGGTTATTAATACTAATGATCAACACTTTACTGGTTTTAACGGTTTAGTAACATGCAGCAATGATATATTATATAGCAATGGTACTAGTTTACCTCTTGATGATCCGAACATTTTCCCGGGAGGAGTACTGACCAGAATAGCTGAAAAAGTACTACTGGAAAGAGCTGATAAATTGAGAAATAATTCTACCTGGATCGATGATAATCAGGATTTGACATACATCTGTGTTATGGATCATGTTTATTGGAAGTGTGAAGCCCAAATAACAGATCTCCCACCGGAGACTTTTCACGTGTACATTCATTTCCACCTTATGGTCCGATTGGTGATTCACTTCTTTCCTGTCAAATTGTGCTGAAAGATACAGTATGGTCTGAACCAACTCAGCCTTCAATCAATGATGAATCAATATTTGTAAATTCTGACTTATGGATACATGGTAGTTTTGGAGGTAAACAAACCTGGGGTTGCTCAGGTGATATGTATCTCGTAGGGGATATTATATTGGAGAATACTGTTGTGGGTGAAGCTCCTGATGGTTATAGAATTGATGAAGAGGATTTTGACGGAAATGTTAACACTTCTGAATATGTAGGACTGGTTTCGGAGAGTAAAATAATTATTAAGTATGCTTATAAAAATCCACTTGATTCATCAATACGCTGGGATAACTGCGGTACTATGGGCGATACTGATACCGGAATTTACATATACGCAGCACTTGCAGCTCTGGGATCAGGCGATGGTTGGGAAGATGGCTATTTCACTTATGAATACCAGTATCCTCATCCGTCAACTCCACATGCATATGACTGGCAGAATACAGAAGAAGATTTTACATACCCGGACTTGCATTTAGGGGCTTATCCTCCAAACAATAGTTCACACAGATGGCCTTGGCCGGCAAATGGAGGTGGAGGGTTTAGTTATCCCTCAGCCTGGCAGAATATGATGTGGAGTATGGCCGGAGCACCGGATTACCCTTGGTATAATCCGGTTTACCCATCTCCTGTCATGCATTACGAGAGAGGGTATGTTTGCTTGTTTGGTTCTGTAGCTCAGAGACGAAAAGGCTATCTGCACAGATCGGGAAGTGATCCTCTTGATACTGGTTTCTGGGATCTTGACGACCCTGCACATCCATGGTTTGGTGTGAATTGTCGAAATACTACAGGATATGGCAGGAGATATGTGTACGATTCCAGATTCATCACGAATCCACCTATAAACTTCCCTGAAGTTAGATCAAAAGCAGGGGATCGAATATTCAATAAATATGGTGTTAAGCATAAACCTGTTCCTGAAACTTTATAAACTATAAGGGGGTATAGTGTTGAACGAAAAAGGAAATCTGGCAGCAAGTATTGTACTCAGTGTTATCGCTGTATTATCCGGAGTGATTCTGATAGCACTGGTTATGGGTGACAGAGTTTCACTGGAAAACAATGAAGACTCGATGCAGTCAGCTCATTTTTTGCGGACTTCTCTGAATAGATGTTCTGCTATTATGAGCTATATTGATGATTTTAGTGAAGCTGGAGGTGTTTTTGAAAGAAAAATTATTACAGACAGATCAAAGAACAAAATCTATACATTGAGATCAGAAATAACCCCGATTAATGATAGTGAAGATCAGTCAATGTTTAATCTCAGCTCTTATGTAGAGTCTAACAACGGCAGAATAACAAGATATCAGGATATTAATCCATCTGCAAAATATGCAGAGCAGATATATGCCGTGGAAAGTCTGGCAGATTTCTTACTCTTTTATGACAGGAATATCTCTGTTAATGATGATGAAGTGAGAAACTGGGGAGCAGATGAGATCTGGTTTGGCCGTATTCATTCCAATACTTCCTTTCGTATTGGAACGCATGTATTAGACGGGTATTCTTTCCCGTATTATGGGGGATTAGTAACATGCAGTTCGAATTTCACTTTTCCATATAACTATACCGGCGATTTGAATGATACAAGTATTTTTGGTGGTGGTGCAAGAGAGAATATACCTGTAAAAGTATTACCGGAAAGAGCAGAGAAAATCAGGGATAACTCAATCTGGATTGACAACGGTCAGGAAATAACCTATATTGAAGTCAACGATCATAATTATATAATGTGTACTGCACAGATAACAGAACTTCCCCCGGAAGCGTTCGTAGTCTATAACTCATTCCCACCCTATAATCTGATAGGAGACTCCTTGTTTACGAATTACATTGTCTTTAAAGACACAGTATGGACAACTCCGGTGAATCGGTCTATAAATGATGAATCTGTCTTTGTGAACTCTGATTTATGGATACACGGCAATTTTGGAGGAAAACAAACCTGGGGCTGCTCAGGTGATATGTTTCTGGTTGGTGATATAACACTGGAAAACACTGTTGTGGGTGAAGCTCCAGATGGATATAGAGAATCAGAGAACGATTTTAACGGAAATGTTAACACCTCAGATTATGTAGGACTTGTTTCTGAAGGTAAAATTATCATCAAGTATGCTTACAAAAATCCTGTAGACGGTTTGATTCACTGGGATAATTGCGGAGATCATGTTGTTGAGGAATCAGGCATATACATTTATGCAGCTCTGGCAGCTCTTGGTAAAGGTGATGGCTGGGAAGACGGTTATTTCTCTTATGAATACCACTATCCTCATCCTTCCACACCACATGCTTACAACTGGATAAACACAGAGGAAGACTTTATGTATCCTGATCTCCATTTGGGCAAGTATCCACCTGATAATTCACAACACAGATGGCCCTGGCCTGCTAATTCAAGTCAAGGTTTTGCTTATCCAGGAAGATACAATCCGGGGAACGGTACAGGATATGTTGACTGGGCAGCGGCAGGAGCTCCGGACTACCCATGGTACAATCCGGTATATCCAAGCGCAAAAGTCTTCTATGAAAGAGGGAACATACATTTGTTCGGGTCACTTGCTCAAAGACGACATGGATTTGTACACAGATCAGGTAATGATATTGATAATGGATTATGGGATTTGGATGATCCGACAAGTCCTATGATGGGACCTTCGACAGAACCATCCGGTTATGGAAAACGTTACCAGTATGACAACAGGTTTCTTACTAATCCACCCATTAATTACCCTGAAGTCAGATCAAAAGCAGGAGACAGGATATTCAATAAATATGGTGTAAAGCATAAGCCTGTACCGGAAACTATTTAAAATGTAAATGCTTTTAGCTTACTCTTGAAATCTGCGAAGTTTTGGTATTGAATAGTATTTAATCCTATACTCTCAGCTGTCTTAATGTTTTCCTTCTTGTCATCAATAAATAGTATTTCATCTGACTTAAATCCTGATTCTCTGATAAAATGTTGGTAATATTCAGCATCCGGTTTCATGGAGTGCATTTCATAAGACAGGAAGTATGCGTCAAATATCATGATTTCAGGAAAGTTCTGCTTAATATAGCCATAATGGAGTTCATTCGTGTTTGAGACCATAATAAGCTTGACTTTGTCTTTGACCGACAGCAAGAAGTCAAAATAATCTTTGATGAGAGTGAAAGAACCTGACCAGATTTTCATGAAGTCCTGATATGATATTTCTCCATTGGTCATTTTACTGACTTCCTGCAGAAAATCATCTGTTGAGATATTGCCTGTTTCATATTGTCTTGCCAGACCTGATCTCAGGAACATATCCAGAACCTTATCCGGAGAGAAATTCAGAATATCAGCAAATTGTCTAATCATTCTGTTGCGATCAAAATCAATTATGACATTACCTAAATCTGAAGCTAAACATTTTATTCTCATATTATACCTTTTGCAGATTTAATATAACAATGACATCAGACTGATCATATGTTTCACCTGATTTTAAATTATTACAATAATAATAATTCATTGTTATTCAATTATGTATGTAGATGCTTTTCACAATAAAATTTCAATTGCATAAAAACTCTGAGAGCTTATATTGTAAATGTATTTAATAATTACTTTTAACCGGCAAAAGCAATTTTGAGGAAGAATGGAAAGACTTGGATTTGGTGTTATAACTCGCAATATAGACTCAGTATCTCCATATCAGGAGTTCCTGCAGAATGCAAAGCGTTTCAATCATTCAATAAACAGTCTGATTATCGCTTATAATGACTCCTGTGATGATGAAATTATTAATTCTCTGAAGTCGTATTGCCTTGTAACAACACTGAAAGTTGGCGGCTCCGGGAACTTATTAGATAAACTTGTTGATTCCGGGCTAACTGAAGAAGAAAGCAATTATCTTCTGGAGACTCCATATTGGGAGAAATACGGAAAAGCTGCTTACTGTAAATCAAGAAATCACGTAACTCTGCAGGCATTGTTTGAGGACATTGATGTATTGTTCAGCTTTGATACTGATGTTTATCCCTGCATAGTGCAGGATCATATTATGGATGACATTTACAAATTCGATGAAATTGATTTTACAGGGCATCACATGAATGTTCTGGCTTCTGAGAAAGATGCTGTTGTTTCTACGGGGGATTATACAGGATACTTTATCATTCCCCACATGGATTTCTATCATTTGGACGATCTGCTTTTTGGTGTTCAGAAAGAAAACTTTGAGCATTATATACGTGAAGTTCACACACCGGTAATTCAACCGCACTATGGAGATAATGTTTCTGTTACAAATAAGATTATCGGTGGAAATATGGCAATTGATCTTCGAAAGTTCCGCTATATACCTCCATTTTTCTCTGCAACCATGATTTATGACGATGAATGTCTGCTTGGCAGGGGAGAAGACACACTATTCGGTCCAATAATCAATCATAACGGTGGAAAATGTTATAATGCAAATATAAAGTTATATCACAATACATTTGGGAATTTTCCGGTAGCTCCTGATATTCAGGAACCGAAGATAAAAAACAGATTTTATTACGCCTGTACAGGCTGGCTGATCAGAAATCCTTTTTATAACTGGCTTCATAAAGATTATATGGGTGAGAATTATGAGATTAATGATGCCAGACGTTTAAAACGTTTGGTACTGGGAGCAGAAGCTGCAGCAGAATACTTCGAAGACAAACGATTTCTGAATTTACCGGACATTTTTATTCATGCAAGAGAAAATCTTAACAGGCAGATAGAGTGCTTTCACCGGATTATGGATATCTGGGATAAGCTTAAGCAAAAACTGGGAAAAATATAATCACATAAATGGAGTAGTTATGAGAACTTATATGGTAATACCTACATACTGGTCAGGTCCCGACGGCAGTTGGGAGCAGGGAGATGCAATCTACGATCATCCGACTCCTGTAAACAAAATGGGAACTCTTGGTAGAACCCTGGAGTCAATTCATAATCTCAATCATAAAGACTTTACTCTGGTAATTCTGGGAGCTGTGACAAACCAGATTTATGAAAAAGCGATGCGAGAAAACCTTATACAGATAATACGTAAGGCAAATCTACCTGTTGATACAATTCTGTTTACAGATACATCGCTTAATAAACTCAAAGAAGTCTTTTATAAAGACCTGGATGCTCCTGATATTCTACAGCTCAGAGGTTATTCTAATATCAGAAATATGTGTCTGTTCATTCCTTATATTCTGGATGCAGAAGTTGCAATCCTGATTGATGATGATGAAGTTTTTGAAGATCCGGACTTTCTCCTGAAATCACGCGAGTTTATAGGTAAAAGATACTATGGAAACATGATCGACGGTGTTGCCGGTTATTACCTGAATGAAGACAATCAATACTATGATAAAGTCAGTATTGTACCTTGGATGACCTACTGGGATCGCTTTGGGCATAAGCGAGAGGCATTCGACAAGATTATCGGGTCGGAACCAAGACTGAAGCGTACACCTTTCGCATTTGGCGGGGCTATGGTTATACACCGGAACCTTATGAGAACTGTGCCGTTTGATCCGCTTATGACGCGGGGAGAAGATACGGATTATGTAATCAGTTCCAGAATATTCGGCTTCAACTTTTATCTCGATAATAAGCTGTCTATTAAGCATCTTCCTCCTAAGAAGAACCACCCTGTCTGGAGAAGTTTCCGAGAGGATATATACAGGTTCCTTTATAACAAGTCCAAGTTCGATAATCAGAAACCTCACAAGAACCTGCATATGGTAAAAGCTTCTGATTTCGATCCGTATCCCGGTGAGTTCATGAAGGACGATCTGGAAGATAAGATTTTCAAAACAAATATTATGCTGGCTCTGGATTATCTGACGGAAAATGAGATTGAGCATGCAAAAGAGACGATCCGGAACATCTATGTTGCCAAATATGATGCAGTCCCTCATTATGATACATTTGATAGATATCTGGAGTTCCAGAAAACCTGGAGAATACATCTGGAACATACAAAATTATTCGGTTCCATACTCAAGGATTTGATAACTATGGAGAAGATTGTGAGTCATGATGTTTTTGAGAATGAGAAGAAAAGTTTCTTTGAAGATGGTGGACTTGATCATGATTTTGCAATTGAAAATATTGAACTGTTCAATGATTTCACCAAGAAAGAAATACGCAAGTTCTTGAAAACAAGGAATATAATTAAGTATTCCAAAGGTGATACAGTATTCAACTGCGGAGAAGTTAACGATGCAATTTATATTATTCTTGACGGAGTTATCCAGTTATTTAAAAATAAAGGAGACAACGAACCTGTGCTTATGCTTGAAATGTCCAGAGGTGAGCATTTCAATGAGACATCAATTTTTGTTTCAGGTGAAAGAAATGTAACTGTGACAGCTAAATCAGATGCTGTGTTAATGAAAATAGATAAAGCTGAACTGCTGGCTATTTTTGAAAAGGACAAAGCTCTGGCATCTAAAGTATTGTGGAAAATAGCAAAGAAACTGGGATCCAGACTATCCGAGACAACATCAATGTATGCTAAGTCTAAAACTCAGGACTTTGATGTGTCCGATACTATGTAACTTAAATGTAGTGAACAGGTTCAATATATAAGGAAAGTTTTCCTCAGAAATTCAAAGGGAGTTGTATATGAAAGTATTGCTTGTTAATCACTTCCCGCTTCAGGGATCAGGCAGTGGTATTTATACAATGAATATTGCGAAAGAACTTCTTAATGAAGGTCATAAAGTACTTGTTATTGATATAGATAACAAACTGGATGTAAACGATAATTACGGATTCCTGAGAGAAACAATTATCTGTGATGCTGAGAAAAATCAGTTCCCGGATTTGAATTTCAATTTTCCCTGCTTTACTACCCACCCTCGTAGTACTATGACCTATTACGATCTTACTCCTGCTCAGATCAGGACTTATGTATCGATTTACTGTGAGAAGGTTCAGGCAGCCGTACAGGATTTTCAACCGGATATCATTCATGCTCAGCATATCTGGATCGCACCATTTGCCGCAGCAACTACCGGACTTCCCTTTATTATCACTGCTCATGGTACAGACCTGATGGGTTTCAAGAAAGATCCGCGTTACCATCCTTATGCAATGGAAGGGATAAAAAAAGCTCATAAAGTAATTACAATATCCAAGCAGGTTCATGAAGATGTGAAAGAGTTGTATGGGGTTGGAGAAGATAAGCTTTTCCTGAATCCCAACGGTTTTGATGATTCTATTTTCCATTTCAAACAGACAGACAAAAAAGCTATGATGAAGAAATTCGGGATACTGGATAAGTTTACCAAGATCGTCAGTTTTGTCGGGAAATTTACAGATTTCAAAGGAATTGATGTTCTGATCAATGCTGCAGACGTTGTAAGAATGAAACACCCGGAAGTAGCTTTTGCACTTGCCGGCGACGGGCTTCTCAGAAGTGATATGGAAGAGCTTGTACGAGAGCTGAAACTGGATAATATTTTCTTCCTGGGACACCAGAACCAGAACACTATAGCAGATTTATACAGTGTTGCGGAACTCTCTGTTGTGCCGTCCAGAGTTGAGCCGTTCGGGCTTGTTGCCATAGAGGCAATGGCTTGCGGAACACCTGTTGTAGCCACTAATGCCGGAGGTTTACCGGATTTTGTGCATGATAAAGTCGGTCGAATGGTCGAAATGAACGATATACTTGGACTGGCATACGCTATTGTAGATGAAATAGAAGCCGGCACCAAGATAACCAAAGGAAGAGTAGCAGCTTTGTCCGCAATAGAGAATTACTCATGGCGAAAGACACTGCAGAATGTTGTAAAGCTGTATGAAAACGCATTAAAACAGAATAATGCAAAATAGATTATATTAATTGGTAATATAATAGAACTTTTTTTGTTATATTTAGTGAGTGCTGAGAAATTAAAGTTGAGCAGATAGATAAATAAGTATTGAAGAAAAAAATATTGACAGAAAATCTTAAAATATTATATTTAACAATATAAAACTTAAATTTTAGAGTAAATCTCAATTATAGTTGAAAGACCCAACTAGCTCTAATGTCTCAATGTACACCCAACAAAAAAGAGCAGGCCCAACCTGCTCTTTTCTATTTATACATGCTTTTTACTAAATTTTCAGCATTATGTGTCAAATTAGTAGGTTATTATTCTATGTAAGCTATTTCATATGAGTAACTAATAGCCTTCATTTTCTTTGGTGTCAAAGAAAATGAGCAAAAGAGAAAAAAAACTACCAGTGATGGTAATTAAAGAAATAGATTACAATCACTGGTTCGTCTTATTCGTTAGGGTTAAACTGATTTTTACATTCTTGGTAAGAAAAGCAACACGTAGAACTTTGTTTTGTTTTGTCTTATTGTCTTGGGGTTCCATTATGATAAAAATCTATTGTTTGACCTTCTTGACAGGCAAAATAAAATGTATCACCATTTCGAATAATCTGTGCACCAAAGTGCTTAGTGTAACCTTTACTTGGATCTCCACCCATATTTTTGTTGTCAATCTTGACTATTCCATCTTTTGTGTTGATAAGATTCTCTAGAATGGACTTCACGTCTTTCGCTTCAGCAATATTCTCATCACCATGAGCGAGAGCACCATAAACTGCGAATTCAACTGTAATTTTTGCCATTATTATTTCTCCTTTTTCTAATTGATTGTTTGATAAATTTAGTTGCAAATCTTCAATGACATTTAATTTCAAAATTTTAATAAACCCTAACTAAATATTTACTGCTTTACATTATCTTAATTGTGTTTTGACTATAGTACTACTGAATTTGCAGTCTATAGAAATTCATAAACTATATTTTACTATTTTAAACACCTTACAAAGTATATACATATATTTTGAATACTCAAACTCAATACTAAGTACTATTATTGATAATAACAATACATATATGTGTTCCTAATATGTTGTATTACTCAAAAAACACATTTACTGCTCAGTGGAATCATGTATTAATCGTAACTCCACTCCTGCATAAAAATCCCATTAACAAAACCATAGTTAATAAGTGCTTAGTAGTCAGTCAAGACAAAAATGTAAAAGGGTGTAAAAAAAAATTATCTTTGTATTAACAAGACCTGTAAGTTGGCTTTAGGAGGGTGTCTTTATAATGCACCCTGAAATTCAGACCAGTGTTTAAGTTTGGATTTTTGATCGTTAAATTATTAACTCAGAAAATTTCTCTTTTCAATTTTTCCTTTTTATTTTAGAGAAATTTTCAGAGTAAAAGAGTAAATTAAGGAGTATTATAATGAGAAAGTCCTATACGTCTGAATTTAAGGCAAAAGTAGCTATTGAAGCAATAAAGGGAGAAATGAGTATTGTAGAACTTGGAGCTAAATTCGATGTGCACCCCAATTTGATAACCAATTGGAAAACCAAGTTTTTAGAGAGTGCCTCAAGTGTATTTTCTGATAAGCGGAAGAAGGAAAACAAGAAGAGAGAGGAAACTACAGATGATTTGTATAAAAAGATCGGACAACTTCAAGTTGAGAGGGATTTCCTGCGAAAAAAGTACAGGCAAATATACGGGAAAGATCCGGATTAGTTGAGAAGGATCATGAAGAACTATCTATAAGACGGCAGTGTAAGCTACTATATGTAAACAGAAGTACCGTTTACTATAATAAAGCCAAGCGTACTGGTGATTGCAGAATTCAGAGTAAAATTGAGGAATTGTATTTGCAATATCCATTTTACGGGTATAGAAGGATAACCAAAAGTATGCAAAGAGACGGAGTTGTTGTAAATCACAAGAAAGTACAAAGGCTGATGAGAGAAATGAATATAAAGGCAGTTTATCCCAAAATTAACCTTAGCAAGCCTAACAAGGCTCATAAGAAATATCCTTATCTTCTCAATGGTATCAATATTAATCGAATTAATCAGGTATGGGGAGCAGATATTACTTATATCAATCTTCCTTCCGGAAGAATGTACCTTGTAATAGTCGTGGATCTGTGCAGCAGAAAAATACTAAGCTGGAAAGTTAGTAATACCCTCGATAGATTTTTCTGCATTGAAGCTCTACAGGAAGCAATCAGCAAATATGGGTATCCTGAGATTTTCAATACCGATCAGGGCAGCCAGTTTACGAGTAATGAATTTACCGAAATTTTAAATAGCAATCAAATCAATATAAGTATGAATGGAAAAGGAAGAGCTCTGGATAACATATTTGTTGAAAGGACGTTCAGGTCAGTAAAGTATGAAGAAATCTATCTCAATGAATATGAGAACATGAGAAAATGTCGAAACGCACTGGAATATTACTTCAACTTCTTTAATAATAAAAGATTACATCAATCTCTTAAATACAAAACACCAAATGAAGTATATTTTGAATATCTGGAACTTAAAAATGTATCTTAAACAAACTTAAACAAATTAAATAATGGTCTGGACAATGGGGTGCACCTTACTCCACCCATATTTTTGTTGTCAATCTTGACTATTCCATCTTTTGTGTTGATAAGATTCTCTAGAATGGACTTCACGTCTTTCGCTTCAGCAATATTCTCATCACCATGAGCGAGAGCACCATAAACTGCGAATTCAACTGTAATTTTTGCCATTATTATTTCTCCTTTTTCTAATTGATTGTTTGATAAATTTAGTTGCAAATCTTCAATGACATTTAATTTCAAAATTTTAATAAACCCTAACTAAATATTTACTGCTTTACATTATCTTAATTGTGTTTTGACTATAGTACTACTGAATTTGCAGTCTATAGAAATTCATAAACTATATTTTACTATTTTAAACACCTTACAAAGTATATACATATATTTTGAATACTCAAACTCAATACTAAGTACTATTATTGATAATAACAATACATATATGTGTTCCTAATATGTTGTATTACTCAAAAAACACATTTACTGCTCAGTGGAATCATGTATTAATCGTAACTCCACTCCTGCATAAAAATCCCATTAACAAAACCATAGTTAATAAGTGCTTAGTAGTCAGTCAAGATAAAAATGTAAAAGGGTGTAAAAAAAATTATCTTTGTATTAACAAGACCTGTAAGTTGGCTTCAGGAGGGTGTCTTTACTATTTTGCATAGAAATAGACAAGCTGTGATTTATTCATAAATTTTAAGAATATTTATTGTTCAATAACAAATTTATATACAAGTCCTTCATCAATCATGGGTATCCAGGCTGCATTGCCAGTTAAATCCCAATTATAATAGATCAGAGATTTCTTCTCTCCCATATCGAGATACCACTTTCTGTGTACTTTATTGTTTTTGTAATAGTATAAATAGCTGATTTCCCGCTTATTATCCCAATTATAGGTTATGGGTTGTACAAAACCTTCTTTATACTGGTAAGGTTTTCCATAAATCGTGGTTGTGGCATCTTCTATGATTTCTGGGGTTTCAAAACTTTGATTGAGTATTTTCCCTTTGTTGTCTATAAGAACCTTATAAGGAGCAAATCTCATTGCAACCAAAAGATTGTCATCTATTGTATTGAAGCTGTACCATCTGTTAAGCTTATTATTATCTTCGTATTTTAATCCATAGGTTTCCGAAGCCCACCCATGTACATCAAAAATATCTTTCAACGAATCACCTTCAATAATAAATATTTTTGAACCGGGAGCAACAGGGAACCTTGAACCATAGAGTGTATTTATACCACCCTCAATGAAAAAAGCAAGATCAGACTTGAATAATCGTTTATATTCTCCGTCTGTATTGAATACAGATATCCTGCTGTTATAGTTATCTGCGATATATAGTTGATTTTTAAATACTTCAATATCAGCAAACTTGGCAAATTCGCCCGGACCCTTTCCTCTCTTTCCAAATTTGTACCGAAAATCAAGACTCTCTTCATCAAAAACAAGTATTTCAAAACTTCCTGCATTTCCGGCAAACAGTTTTCCATCGTAATTTTCAATATTACCAATAAACTTGAAGAAAAAGTCCTCACTTTCCTTCCAACCGAGAGAGTCAACCGGAGAGAGTGTTGTTAGTTTTGAGTTACTTCTTGAGCAACTGACAGTCAAAAGTATTACTATTGATATTAGCAATATTGTTTCTTTCATATTGGACTCCTTAAAACTCATCCACGACAATATCATAGATTTTCACATTGTTCAACTCGTAATTATACTCAAAAATCAGGTTATCCTTAACTATAATCTTCGTGTTTTGAATATCCTCCGGCGATGAGTACTTTCTCTCAATCGTATTGATATACACCCCATCAGAATAAAGGTTGAGGTAAAATGTGGAATACTCATAGCTTCTGGAAACCGAGACAAACAGATTGTATTTCTCAATAAGGCCGATAGTCCTCCATACTCTTTTCTCAAACCACAAAGGATTTTCTTTAACCGATTCCTCTCCATTTACATCCTCAATTATTTTTTGTTCTTCCCTGCTTCTACCGGGAATGAAACCCTGTCGTTTGAATGTATATTTGAAGTTTAGCTGCTTATCATACACGTCAAAACTCGGCTCATAATTGTTGCTGATCCCTATAATTAATTCATTATCATTAATCACTGTCATTTTCTTGAAGTATTCACCTGACAGCATCAGTTGGTAGTCTTCCAATTCCAGTTTAAGAATGCCTGCATCATCAAGTTCTCCATTCAATTTTTTAATTGTATACTGCGTTTTGAGACCACTATCGCTTACAATTAGCTTTTCCCCCATGATGAAGATACTGTCATCCCCACTGTTATTATAAATCTGGTTCTCAATCTGCCCTAATCTCGTAAAGTCCATGGTGCTTTTAACAAGCTCAAGGTTCTTATCAAGAATTACAATTTTGCCAAGATTATCGAACAAGTAGATATAGTCTGATATATGAATAACCGCATATTCCTCAAATTCACCCGGACCGGAACCTTTGAAACATTTACTCTTCAGCAATTTTCCCTTATCATCAAAAATATGTAGTTTTAAGTCATGCGCATTCCAGACGTAATACTTGTCGTTATTGAAAGAAATGTTAGTCACTCTGAAAAATGTAGTCTCATCGGGGTGTTCTTCAGTATAGCCTTGAATTTCTAAAATCGGTTTGAATTCAACTTTAATATCCGGGTTTGCAGGTTCTCCAGTATTGGTGATTATTTTTTTATTATCAATATTGCTGACTTCGTAAGTTGGCGCATTTCTGCTGCAGCTTAAATATAAAACTGCTGTAATCAGAATCAGAATTAAAGTACAGAGTCCCGGCTTCATTGAACCTCTTTTATCTTAGTTATAAATCACATCTACTGCCCGGTGGAATCATGTATTAATAGTAACTCCACTCCAGCATAAAAATTACACTAACAATGGCATTGTGGGATATTGATTGAATTCCAGTCAAGGGTAATTATTCCTTCATTATCTTTATATGAATAAAGAAAGAGAAGGAGCAGTTACACTGTGCAGAAATTTTGTATAGATTTAAGTCATAAGCAGGGAAAGATAATAACTTCCTGTCAATCCTCCAGATAAAACTTTGTTTCCTTCACAACTTTTCCATCAATAGTCAGCTTCCAGGAATATTGTCCCGGCTCAACTTTATGGTTATCATCTGTCAGTCCATCCCAGTTTATTGTATAACTCCCTGATGTCAGCTCTTTACGTTCTATTGTGTGAATCAGTTCACCTTCATTGTTATAAATTTCGATTACAATGTTAACCGGCTTTTCATTCTGTTGATTAATAACAAAATTAGCTGTTTTGGGTAAAGATATTCAATCTGAATTTTCCGTAATCTGTCGATCGCTCTCTTTTTTATCCCAGATCTGGTGAATGACCTTGCCTTCTCTGATTGTTTTTCCATCTATATCCAGTTTGAAAAAGTATACTTCCGGATCAAGCACCTTTCCATTATCATCCTTACCATCCCAGTTTACAGAGTATTTCCCCGGGGATTTTTTTTCATCAATAAGGGCTCTGACAGGTTTTCCTTCCTGATTATAGATTACTATTTTAACAGGAACGAGTAAATTTTCAGGGGATTCAACAATGAAATCAATAGATGTTTGAGGGCTGAATGGATTAGGTCTGCTGTAGCAATTAGCCTGGTCGTTAGCACTACACCCGATTGAAACGCACAGCAAGAATATTGTTGCAAGGAATATGTTCTTTCTGATAAAGAGTCTCAGCATGTTTCCTCCTGAGAAATAATACTGATTAGGAATTATCTAAATTCGAATTGATATGTGAATAATGTCAAAGAAATAAAATACTGAATCAGAAAATTCTTGACATGCACCAATAAGTATAATAATAACGTACTTACTGGAGGAAGTATGGTAAAGACGAGTATTGGGCTTCTGGATGAGTTGAAAGAATATACATCTCCAAAGTCCAAGATAACGCGGCTATTAAAAGAAAGAAAGCTTATTCAGATTAAAAGAGGTTTGTATCTGGACAGCAATGATAAAACATATTCCCTGAAAGGATTATCAGGCATAATATATGGACCTTCCTATGTGTCATTTGAAACAGCTTTATCTTATTACGGACTTATACCGGAGGCGGTTTACCGTACGACCTGTGCGTCATATGGGAAAAACCGGAACAAAGTTTTTGAAACCGCAGTTGGAGATTTCTACTACTATCATATTCCTCATGATGCTTATTCCTCAGGTATCAATATCAAGCAGGAAGCAGGATATAATTTTCAGATTGCAACTCCTGAAAAAGCTGTACTTGATTTAATATACAGGTACAACCCTGATGTTTCTGAATTGAAAGAATTCCTGTTCGATGATATGAGGATTGATGAAGAAGAACTCATGAAGCAGAATCCAATTGAGATACAGGAGCTTGCAGTTTTGTATCGGCGAAGAGCATGTACAGCATATTCTGAATTGTTCCGAAAGGAGCTGAAGTATGCATAGTGCTATTGAAGTAATGTTGAAAAAATATGAGATCAAGTCGGTTGAGGATAGAAAGAATGCGTTGAAAGAGATTATACAGGAAATAGCTCTGCTAGGATTATTCAGAAGCGGATTCTTCAACCATGCTGCTTTCTATGGTGGAACAGCACTAAGAATATTTTATGGATTGGACAGATTTTCGGAAGATATGGACTTCAGTCTCATGAATCCTGATGAGAATTTTAACCTTGAAAAATACATAAAATACATACGTGATGAGCTGGCATCGTTTGGGTTCGATTTTACAGTGGAGCACAAAAAGAAAACTATGAACACCAATATACTTTCTGCATTCATGAAAGCGGAAACAGAAATACTTTTATTAGAGATTACCACGGGCTCAGGGAAAATCAATGGTGTTCATCCGAATGAAAAGACTAAGATAAAGCTGGAACTTGATATTAATCCACCGTCAGGGGCAGACTTTACAGTTAAATACCTGCTGAATCCAATACCATTCAGTGTCAGGCTATATTCAGAGGAATCACTTTTTGCAGGGAAACTACATGCCATATTGTGCAGAAAATGGAAAACCAGAGTCAAGGGTCGTGACTTCTACGATTATATCTGGTATCTGAGTCGAGGAACAAAAATTAATTTGCTTCACATGGAAAACAGGATGAAACAGTCTGGACACTTGGAAAAAGAAATAACACTTGATAGAATTACTTTGCTGGAGCTTCTGGATGAAAGATTTAGTGGTGTAGATTTCAGGCAGGCTAAGCAGGATGTACTTCCTTTTATCAAAAACAAAAGCAGTCTTGAGTTATGGTCAGCAGACTTTTTCAGACAGATAACAAATGACAGGCTTTTAATTAGATGAGTCCTCTTTACCCTCAGATTCCGATTTAGCAATCGAAACCAGCTCTCTGTTGAGGGAGCACAAACTTGTTAATAATCTCTGCCCTTGAGTACTCTGTCGTGGGCGGAAAAAGTTAAACAGGCTTTTAATAAATTGTTTCCTTGTTGGGGAGATATCAAGAAAAAGAAGACGATTCCAAAAATATTAATTTTCATGCATCCCCCCGAAAACCAAATACAATGTATGTATAACTTATTATAAATAAAAGTTTTAAAACAGTAAATCAGTGGAAAATATGAATCAATGTAATAGCTTTGAACTAAGTATGATTGTTTTGCATTGATGATAGCATTTTCTCTTTTTTACTGTATAATAAATTTAACCGTTAAGAAATCCTGAAGCCTTGGAAGGATTTTAGGGAGGATTTATGGTTTCAGCTTGCTGAAAATACATCTAGAAAAAGAGTGCCTTTCTTTTGTTTCGTTTTCTTTGGCACCAAAGAAAATGAAGAGTGCATTTTCCTAAGGAATGTCTGCTAAAAATCCTTCCAATTTTCTTGAAGTCAGATTTTCAAGAAAAAACGGGGGAGGATTCCAAAAATATTAATTTTTGATTGACAAAATTCTAATTATAGTATTTTTAGCAATCATATTTATAGAGTGCTAATAAAAAGTGAAACAAAAATTTTAAAGAAATTAAAAAATACAGGAGGATACTGAAATGGCAAAACAAATGAAATTCAGTCATGACTCAAGAACAGCTCTCAAAAAGGGAGTGGATAAACTCGCTGATGCGGTAAAGGTTACTCTTGGACCAAGAGGACGTAATGTAGTTCTCGACAAAAAATTCGGATCACCAACTATCACCAATGACGGTGTTACTATTGCAAAAGAAATCGATCTTGAAGATCCGTTTGAAAACATGGGTGCTCAGCTTTGTAAAGAAGTTGCAGAAAAAACTCATGATGTTGCAGGTGACGGAACAACTACAGCTACAATCCTTACCCAGGCAATTATTGAAGAAGGTTTGAAACACGTTACAGCCGGTGTGAATCCTATGTACCTTAAAAGAGGTCTGGACAAAGCTGCTAAAGCTGTTGTAGATAAAATTCACACCATGAGCAAAGAAATTAAAAGCTCAGACGAGATTGCTCAGATCGCTACTATCTCTGCAAATAACGACCCGACTATCGGTAACATTATTGCAGAAGCAATGAAAAAAGTAGGAAATCAGGGAATCATCAATGTTGAAGAAGCTAAATCAATGGAAACTGATCTTGATGTGGTAGAAGGTATGCAGTTTGATCGCGGTTACCTTTCACCTTACTTTGTAACAGATTCTGACAAAATGATTGCTGAACTAGATGATCCGTTCATCCTTATCTACGATAAAAAAATCAGTGTTATGAAAGACATTCTTCCTGTACTTCAGGAAGTTGCTCAAGCAGGAAAACCAATGCTTATCATCGCTGAAGATATCGAAGGTGAAGCACTTGCAACTCTCGTTGTTAACAAACTTCGCGGTACACTGAATGTAACAGCTGTAAAAGCTCCGGGATTCGGTGACAGAAGAAAAGCTATGCTTGAAGACATCTCAATCCTTACAGGTGGAACACTTATTTCCGAAGAAATGGGAAGAAAACTTGAAAGTGCTACAATCGCTGACCTTGGTAGAGCTAAAAAAGTAATCGTTGAAAAAGAAAACACAATCATCCGCGAAGGTGCAGGTGATCAGGCTTCTATTGATGCAAGAGTCGGACAGATCAGAACTCACATTGCAGAATCAACATCAGATTATGATAAAGAAAAGCTTCAGGAAAGAGAAGCAAAATTAAGCGGTGGTGTAGCTGTTCTCAGAATCGGTGCTGCAACAGAAACCGAAATGAAAGAAAAGAAAGCCAGAGTTGACGATGCACTTCATGCAACAAGAGCTGCAGTAGAAGAAGGAATCGTTGCCGGTGGTGGTGTAACACTTATCTACGCTTCAAAAGTTATCGATGAACTCGAACTCAATACCCACGAAGAAAAAGTTGGTGCTGAAATTCTCAGAAGAGCATTACATGTTCCTGCATTCCAGATTGCTTACAACGCAGGTGAAGAAGGTGCTGTAATTGTTGAAAAACTTAAAGAATCTAACGAAGCTCACTACGGATATAATGCTGCAACAAACCAGTTTGAAGATCTCTTCAAGGCCGGTGTGATTGATCCTGCAAAAGTTGTAAGATCAGCCGTACAGAATGCTTCCAGTATTTCAGGACTGTTCCTTACAACAGAATGTATTGTAACAGATATAAAAGAAGATAATGCCGGTCCTGCTATGCCTCCTGGAGGTATGGGTGGAATGGGCGGAATGGGTGGAATGTACTAGATCATTCACTCTTACGCTAAGTAGAAATATATTAAATCCCTTCGAATTTCGGAGGGATTTTTTTTATTACAAGCATATTACTTGACCAATCATAAACAATTTCCGAACCTGTATAATAAAGGTGTATCATTACAAGTAGATGGAGATTCAATGAACAAAATACTATTTCTGATATGTGTAAGTTTGATATTACTCAATTGTACTAATAAAGCCGAAGTTTCAATAAACATTACTCCAGTTGACTCTCTTGGTTGGCAGGGAAAATCAGTTTATGAAATTGGTCAGATTTTTGATATAACTTCAAACTCTCATTCGATATATTGAGCCTACCCCATATTCTGTACCATGTCTAAGTTTAGTAAGTTCGAGTTATTCTGTTTGATTCCATTTTCATAAGTCAAGAGATATTCTTTGGGAGACATCATATTAAGAGAACTATGAGGTCTTTCGTTGTTATAACTTTCTCTCCATTCATTTATTACATTTCTTGCATGATTTAGATTTAGAAATTCCGATTGATTAAGACATTCATTTCTGAACTTACCATTTAAACTTTCCACAAAAGCATTTTTCTGTGGTTCTCCCGGAGGGATGAAGCACAGTTTTACATTATGTTTTAGTGAAAATTCAGACATTGCTTTGGATCTGAATTCAGGTCCATTGTCACAGACTATATTTTCCGGTAAATTACGATATTCTTTCAAATTACTTAGTTCTCTATTTAATCTGGATCCTGTAATTGAAGTATCAACAATTTGAAGTACAAGTTCTCTTGAAAAATCATCCATTATATTGAAAATCCTGAAAGGACGTCCCTTTACTGTTCTATCTCCTACAAAATCCATTGACCAACGTTGAGTTGGATACTCGGCAGGAGGTAATGATTCTGATCTATACAAGCGTTTCTTGCGTGGTCGTTTAGGTATTTGCAGATTGTTCTGTCTGTAAATACGTTCTATACGCTTATGGTTTACATTGCCCAGTTCTCTTCTTAATAGAACTGTTAATCTGGGCAAACCATAAGCGACATGCTTCAGAGCAAGCTCCTTCAGTTTAGATAAAATTACTCTGTCAGATGTCTTATCTACAGGTTTATATCTGAACGAACTCCTATGAAAATTTGTTATACGGCAAGATCGTCTTTCACTCATTCCCATCTCTTTAAACTCCCTGACAACTTCTTTACGTTGACAGGGCTTTAGAAGTTTTTTGACAGTACTATCTTTAATGCATC
Organism: Cloacimonadales bacterium (SeqCode); assembly: GCA_942492065.1. Classification (GTDB taxonomy): domain Bacteria; phylum Cloacimonadota; class Cloacimonadia; order Cloacimonadales; family JAIOQZ01. The sequence goes on from CALODV010000013.1 coordinate 1,276,130, forward strand.
GACTTCAAGATCACGTTCTGCTAAAAGACGCTTTAACCTTCTGTTCTCATCTTCAAGAGACTTTAACCTTTTGGCCTCAGTTACTTCCATTCCACCGTATTTGCTCTTCCACTTATAAAATGTCTGCTCGCAAATCTGGTGCTCTCGTATAAGATCTTTTACTTTTCTGCCAGCTTCATGCTCTTTGAGTACTCTTATTTTCTGTTCTTCTGTAAATCTTTTTCGCATCCTTTACTCCTTTGCAAATATTATAAATCATTGCTTTTATATGTCAAAGAATACTAAACTTCAGAATGGTTCAAGTTTAGGGGGAAAGGTCAATATTATACAGATCCATTCGTTGGAAAATGCATAAGAAAATACAATGCTGAAAATATGGAGTATGAAGGAGAAGTTGGCAAAATTGGACGAGGTCCATCTGAAATGCAGATTCCCGTTTCGATTCAAGCATCAGAAGATAAGATTTTTGTACTTGATGGAGAGTTAATGAAGATACTCAAGTTTTCAGAAGACAAAATAGAATTTAGATCTGAAGAAAAGTGTGTTGAACGTATTGTTGCCTTGAACAGATCTACTGACAATATTATAGGTTTAACAAGTCATATGAGTGAAATAACTAAAGTATTAAACGTTGGTGATTTCAGTTACGAATCAATTGACACAGGCTCTGATTTATTGAAATCATTATTATTACAAGATGCCAAGACTAATATTTTATCCATTGATTTTTCACGTTATCAAAATCAGACATATATAATTCACAAACATCCCGCCAGATTACTGAAAGTAGATAATGGGGTATGCACAAGCCTTGATCCTGTTAAGCCCAATAGCCTGTCTGGAGAGACACTGGTATATAAATCCATAGAAACCACAGAAAAAGGCATACTTATTATTGGATTCTACGGCAAAGATGAAGAAGTAAAGAATTTTGCAATTCTTTGTAATGAATCAGGAAAAAAACTAAAAGAATTCACACTGGAAAATCCAGAGAAGGCAGGTATCAGCTCAGCATCCTTCAATGGAGAATATCTTTTCACGGGTAATTATAACTCAATGATATACAAGTACAAAGTGAACCTTTAATAGAAAAATATATTCAAGCTATTCAGCTATGGGTGGAATGTACTAGAACATTCACTCGTACACTAAGCAAAAAAAATATTAAACCCCTTCGAATTTCGGAGGGATTTTTTTATTTGATTGACTTTTGATTATCTCATTATACTATATATTCTAACAATAATCAGCTTAAGGGGACATATGAAACAGAGCATCAGAAAAATATGGCGATCTGTAAGAAGATTCTACCTGACTAAAATCGTAAGTCCGGTGATTAAGAGTAGAAAAGCTTTTGAAAAACTTTCTGTAAAGAATGATATTCCGGGACTTAAGGATATGTGGGTATGTAAGTTTTTGATCACAGATATAAACACAGACAAACCAAAGCTGTTTTTCATGGAAACAAGCAAGTTCTATCATCATTATCCGTTCTACAAGTTGGTTACAGGGAATGAAATTTCCGAAGAGCAATTTGATTCCATTACATATTACTCTAACGACAACAGACAGGTTCTGGCAGGATCAATTGTTGCACATGATAATTTTGTGAGTGATTCGCAAGACAAAGGCATCTATACAATAGAGTTCTGGCCAACCGATCCTGCTGCATTCAAATACGTTAAACTCACCTGGGACATGATCAGTATTGGGCTGCCATTTGCCGGAAACAAACTGTTTTACCACATAAGCAGTCAACTCCAGTCTAAACAATTCATAAGTGATACTGAGCAGTATAAGTTATCAGATATTAAAACCATGGATACAGATAAGCTGTTTATGGGAATGACATTCATTCCGTTGAATCTCGGGGACTCATTTGGTGTCCTGAGATTTATGGATGCTGAAGATGTTCCGGACATGCTTGATATTGTTATATTCAGGTCTTTACCGAATGACTTGAGCCATGTAAGAGGGATAATCACAGATGTATCTCAGACACCGTTATCACATGTTAACTTGAAGGCAAAACAAAACTCTATACCAAATGCTTACATCAAAAATGCATCTAAAATGGAGGAATTTCTCCGATTAAAGGATAAACCTGTCAGATTTACAGTGAAAGCTAATGGCTATGAGATCAGAGAATCAAGTATGGAGCAGATCGAAAGGCACATGAAAGATAAAGTTCCGGATAAATCAGTTATTCCTCCTGTGAATCTCGATGAGAAGGAAATTAGAAATCTGAAACATATTGGCTTTTCTGACAGCACTTCTGTCGGTTCAAAAGCGTCTAATATAGGAGAAGTTAAGAAAATCCTGGAAGAGAAGTATACAATTGAGGGATTCGCAATTCCATTTTACTGCTATGACAGGTTCATGAAGGAGAATGACTTTTATTCGGAAATTGAGAAACTGCTGGCTGAATCAGGATTATCTGCTGATGTTGAAACAAATAAGGTAACTGTAGAGAAAATTCAGACACTGATCAACAGTGGTAAGTTACCTGAGAATATTGCAAATAAAATCAGAGAAATGGTTGAGCTTTTTCCTGCTGATTCGGATTTAAGGATGAGATCAAGCTCAAACAGTGAAGATCTGGAGAACTTCAACGGTGCAGGTTTATATTCTTCTGAGTGTTACAATCATGCAGTTGATGATTATAAAGATGTTATCAAAGAAGTCTGGGCGGGGCTTTGGACATATAGGGCATATATGGAAAGAGAGTTCCATAAAATAGATCACTCTGCAATTGCTATGGGTATACTTGTACATGGTGATATAAAGAATGAGCGCAATAATGGCGTTATTGTTACCAAGAATATATATGACAATACGAGAGAAGGTTATTATGTGAATGTGCAGACCGGGCAATCTTTAGTTACAAATCCTGAAGAAAATACATTACCTGATGAGCTCATTGTTACTTTCTTTGAAGAACAGGAACAACCTGAAATCCAGTACATCAGAAAGTCAAACCTGACTTCTGGGGGCAAGCATGTCATGAGTGAGGAAAGAGTATTGGAGCTTGTTGAGCAGTGCAGGATAATCCATACTCACTTTAAGAAGCTTTATGAAGCAGAAAGTGATGACACATTTGCGATGGAAATTGAGTTTTTGACATCTCAAGAGGGACAACTTAAAATTATGCAGGCCAGACCCTGGCTCGATTGATTCCTGGAACAAAGTCCACATATATTATTATCTTGACTTTTCAAAATATAAGTATCACTTTATTGTCTATTCTAATTAAGGAGATACCAGTATGTTAAATAGCAATGCCACTTCCATCAAAACTACTTTTTTGATCGTGTTTCTAGTGTTGATCCTCAGTTCTGTTTCACTATGTGCAGAAACAATTCTCGATCCCAGAATTACAATTCTTGTACCTGTAAAAGTACATATAGATGAAAGCCTTCAGAAAGAAGTTGATGCTCTCAGTGCAGAGTTCAGAGAAGAGATAATATCAGCAGGTAAGCCGCCAATCCTGAGCAGATTCGAGCCGCATGTTGTGAAGATGCTGGAGAATCACTATGACTTTGTTATCAAAGCGGATTTCATCAAGAGTATATCTTTCAGGTATGTTAACATTTTTTCAAGTATGGTGTTTTATGAAGAACCGGAGATGATTGTTCTTATCAGAGATAATAAGCTTACTGAACAATCCGATCTGGCAGCTATTGCAGTAAAAGACAGCATGCAGTATGTAATCAGCTTCCCGGAAGTTAAATTCACAAATACCAATGGCAAAAAACAGCTTGAACTCTCGGTAAAGATATATGATAAGAAGCAGGATAAGATTGTGATTGATAAGACCTATACGGGAGATTCAGTCAATCCCGGTGGAGATATTTCCTGCGATGAGGGAACTCTTAATTGCTGTGTCAATAATGCAATCAAGGCATCTTATGACGACTTCTTTGAGGTGCTTAAAACCAGCAGTGATTTCTTTATTAATAAGTATGGGGGAGAGTAGGAACTTTCTATTCTCTAACATGTTATAATATTGAGGATGATGAAGAATGCAAGAGAGAAAAGAATTTTATTTTAATGGAATTTATGAGATGGTAGATATTATTCAAGTTAGAGCTAAATATAATGAACAATTTTTCAATCATAACTTAGAATATTTTATTGAAAGAGCGAGCAAGTTCAATAAAGAAACTTTGCTGCATCAATACATTGTAGTTTCACTTATGAATCATTTCCATCGTTACTGTAGAAGGAATGGGGATTGTTGGGCTGATGATGACGATGAAATCGGAATTGAATTATGGGATGAAAGATTTGAGCACTTCAAAATCAACATACAACAATTTTCTTTTGAAATTTATGATAGAGTAATTGATTGGTTTGATGAAAACGAAGATAAATTTATTAAGCTGTTTGAGAGAATGGCTGACGGAATTTTCTATACTCTTTTCAACAATAGAGGATTTCTATTGGATTTTAACAAAACTGTTGCATTATTTGTTGAAGACTCAATTAGTCAGTTTCCCTCTGATTTTGTTACTCATAAGGGAAGAATAAAACGGCGGAATATACCGAAATGGTTAAAAAAGGCTGTATTCTATAGAGATAAGGGAAAATGTGTTTTATGTGGAACAGATTTAACAAATACAATTAATACTCTTCAAAATGAAAACTATGATCACATTGTCCCATTGGATTTATATGGAGTGAATGATCCATGTAATATTCAATTACTTTGTGAGAAATGCAATAAAAAGAAAAGTAATAAGAAAATCACAACATCAGAAAAGTATTATGGCTGGTGGTAATAAAAAACCGCCTGTTAAGGCGGTTGTAAATCTACAGTTTAAATGATTATTTCAGAAGTATCATTTTCTTGGTTACTATGGAATCAGAAGTTTGTATTTTCAGGAAGTACACTCCTGAGCTTACAGGATAATTGTTGTTGTCCTCTCCTGACCATTTTACTTTGTGGTCGCCTTTAACATATGACTGTTCTCCAAATGATTTCACCTTCTGACCACGTATATTGTATATATCAATATTAGTTTCTGAATTTTTTTGCAGTGTGAAGCAAATGGTAGTTTCAGGATTGAATGGATTCGGGTAAATTGAACAGTTAAAATCTGGAGATTCAATATTATTTGAGTTGGAGTGCGAGATATAAGTATTATTTTTTAAAAGCTTCAGTTTCCCATCAGGATAATAAAGTAAATCTAAGTCATTATCTGCATCGTAGTCTACAGCAAAGAATTTACTGTATGATTCAATACTTGAGGTTGTGTTAATCATTGAGAAATCATCTGTCCCCTGCTGCATGATTTTAATAACTTGATCGTAATCACTGTAGTAAACAACATCTGATAAGATATCACCGTTTGCATCGAAAAAAGCTAATGGTCTGGAAACATTACTGGCAAAGGATATTTCATTGAAGTTCAAATCTCCACTATTCTCATATAGTTTATCTGATTGAAGAATATCCCAATATCCGTCTGAATTAATATCAACTATTAATGGATATAGATTACTTTCACTATATTGCCCGTCGAAGTATGATATCAAGGTTGAAGTGAAGTTAGCTGATCCATCATTTTGGTAAATCTCAAACTCACGGTTTCTATTACTGAATATCAGAATATCTTTGAACTCATTATTATAAATGTCACACAGTTCAAAATTCAGCTGGTTTGTTGATATGTTAATGATAATAGATTCCGTGAATGTATCATCTCCATTATTAGTGAAGAGAACAAAGCAGTTATTTTGCTCAGACCATCCAACAATATCAATATCAGAGTCCAGATCCATATCGGCTAATCTAAGCTTATCAATTGGATTTGTACAATCTATGGAAATCTGTTCCTGAAAAGTAAGGTTTCCCTCATTAGTCAGGATTTTTATCTTAGAATCATTCTTGATAGATAATACTATGTCTTTATCGTTATCATCATCAATATTCAGGATTTGACAATCACTTATTGAGTTCTCAAAATCTGCTAGGTTGTTATATAGGAACTCACCATTAACTTTTTCAATGCAGCTCAGATATTTTCCGCTATTAATGGTGCAGATTATCTCTTGACTGTAATTATCATCCATATCTTCAACAGCGAATACATTCTCAACTTCTTTAAACCATGAAATGTATTTTGTTTCGAAAGTATCATCACCATTATTATTATGAAGTATCAAAGAACTATTGTTATCGTAATAGCTACGGATAAAGAAGATAACATCGAAATCGCTATCATTATCATAATCAGAAATTATTGTTTGATAAATATCAGAATATGGATCTTGTATGTTTGAGACAACACATACAGAATTTTGTGTTGTCAGCGATAAATTATGTGTGGAATAGTCGAATGTGAGGAATGCATTGTCTGGTGTGCAAATAGCATCAATAACTCTATCTATATCTGATGCTGTAAAGTTCTCTTGACCATCATTAGTGAGTAGTTTTGAGGCAGCCCCCAGGCAGTCATAATTAAATAAAATATCAAGATCGTTATCACTGTCATAGTCGCAGATTTTTGCTATATGCCCCAAAGTCCAGTCTGAGAATATCTCGGATGTCACAAAGTTCAGATTGCCGGCATTGCTCATTATGTTTAGAGATGTTACTCCCCTGAATCCACCACTATAATTATATTTTACAAATGCAATATCTGTAAGTCCATTTCCATCAAAGTCTGCAAAATCTATATCCTTAATCTCGTCGTCTTGATCAAGTATTGTATGCCTTATAAAACCGCTCCCATTGTTTTCGAAATAGTCAATTTTACCATTAGAGTAGCCAATTAAAAGGTCATTATAATTATCATTATTCAGATCGTGAGATTTAAGTACTTTAACATCTGTGATGTTATTCAGTAAATTACTGACACTGAAAGAACCATCTCCGTTATTGTGGAGAAGTTTAATTGTATCAGTATGTTTAGTCCCGAAAACAATATCTGGATAAGAATCAGAATTCATGTCATCGATACATGTCAGTAGTGAATCATTTATAGTGTCTTCAGTTGTAAATGTATAAATTGACTGAGAGTCAAAATATCCTGAGTCGGTTTCACTAAATAACAGAAACTCAAATTTTGTTTTAAATGTAATATAGTCTTCACAACTCACAGAACTATCAATAACAACTATTTCTTTCATATTATCATTGTTCATGTCTAGGCACTCAATCCTAGCAACACTTGACAGTATGTGAGAAACAGGATAATCTGTGATAGTTAAATCAATGGATTCAAACTCAATTGAAAAAACTAAAATGTGTGATAATAATAGTATTAATACAATACATAATTTTTTGGAAATCATTTTTCCCCCTAAATTTTTTTTATAGATACCCCTATCTATTGAACCAATTAAAAAATAATATTAGTGCGTGTCAAGAAAAACCGCCTGTTAAGGCGGTTTACCGAGTTGAGGAAGGTATATTATATGAGGAAAGTTAAAATTTATTCATACTGCAGGGCTTCAGCGGCATTGGTGCGGGATGCTTTCTGCACCATCAGGTATACCGTAGTAAGACCTATAAGATAGGTGGCAGCAAACCCGATTACAAAAACTGAAACACTGATATCTATATGAAAGGCAAACTCCGAGAGCCACCAGTTTGTGAGCCTGTAGGTCGGGTAGATCGCAATAGCATTGGCTATGCTAATAAGAATCAGGAACTCCTTGGTGAACATCAGGATAATGTTGTTCACTTCTGCACCAAACACTTTTCTAATTGCCACTTCTTTAGTACGCTGTCTGGTTGTAAATGATGTCAGACCAATCAAGCCCATTGCAGAGATTACAATCGTTAGCAGAGTAAAAAACGCTATGATTTTTCCCATATTCATCTCTTTTTTATAAAGAGCATCATATTTCACGTCCAGAAACTCAAACTCAAAAGGTACCTGCGGAACAATCCTGTTCCAGATAGTCTCAATATCTCTGACAACTTTTCCCGGATTAGACGAGTCGATTCTTATAGCCGTGCTCTTGTTATAATGCGGAAATACATGAATAAGAAGCGGTTCTACAGCGTTGTGAATTGAGGCATAATTGAAGTCCTTCACTACTCCTACAATCTTACCGACTTTGGGCTCCGGTAGATTATAGGTGTACTCAAAGTCCATACCAACCGGATTTTCCAGACCAAGGGCTTTAACTGCTGCTTCATTCAGTATAAAGGCATTGTCAGGATCATTAGGATAATCTCTGGAAAAACCTCTGCCGTCAATGACTTCCAGTTTCAATGTCTCCAGCATGTCTATATCTCCGCTGAGAGTTCTGATAGCAAAAATACCTTGAGCTTCCCGTCCTTCCTGTAATGCCTGTTGTTTCAGGTATTCCATTCTGGCTGACAGCACCGGTACTCGTTCTCCGGGGACAGTACTGAGTCCGGATACAGATTTAATTTCACTCTGATTGAGTAGTTCGTTTTTGAGAGCATCAAATGACTTATGCGTATATGGCAGGAGAACAACGTTTTCTTTATTGAACCCCAGATCTTTATTTTCAATGTATCTGAGCTGCATGTACATGATTGATGATCCGATTATAAGGAATCCGGATATAGAAAACTGCAGGATTACCAGAGCTTTTCGCAGCAAACCCTTGGAGGATTTTACCGATCCCTGACTTCCCAGTTTGAGAACATGGAGAGGATTGAACTGAGAAAGTACAACAGCCGGGTAAAATCCTGCAAAAAAACCTGTGATAAGAATCAGTAAGCCAAAAGTTGTAAGAAATTGCCAGTTAGACAGAAATTCCAGAGTTATGTTTTGCTGCAGCATTTTGTTGAAGAGAGGCAAAGAGAGTTCCACAAAAGCTATGGAAATTATCAGTGCAAATGCAACAATAATAACGGATTCCACCAGAAACTGCAGGAAAATATCGCGCTTATCAGCTGAAAAAACTTTTCTTATACCGACTTCTCTGGCTCGTCTGGTTGATTGTGCCGTTGACAGATTTATGTAGTTGAGAAGGGCAATAAGAAGTACAAGTATTGCCACTGATCCGAATATGTATATGAAATACAGATTTCCGTTAGGTTCAATCTCTTTCTCCGAATGACCTGTCAGGTGGATTTTCTTCAGGGGGTTGAATATCAGAGTTTGAGAAGACTGTTTCTTTGTTTCTTCATCAGGTTCCGGTTGATTAGTTAAAGCATAAATATCATTGTTTGCCTGTTGCCTTATTTTTTCAAGATCATCTTTATTATTGAACTTAATGTATGAGTAAAAGACAGAAGGCCCAGCTTGATCTACACCGGGCCAGCGTTGTCTGAGAGAGTTAAGAGAAATAAATATATCAAAATGGAAATGTGTTTCTTCAGGAATATCCTGCATAACTCCGGAAACTTTTACAGGTCCAACCGGAGATTCAAGAACTTTACCTACTGCATTGATGTCCCCAAAGTATTTTATAGCAGTTGACTTTGTCAGTACTGCAGTTGCCGGTTCAACCAGAGCTGTAGATTTGTTTCCTTGAAGCAGTTCGAAAGAGAATACATCCAAAAAAGTGCTGTCTGCGTAGCAAACAGAGTGTTCTACAAACTTTTTATCTTCATAGTTGAGCAGGATCGGGAAGTGCATCTGGTTTATTTTTACTGCTGTGGAGCATTCGGGATATCTATTCTGCAAAGCCGGTAAAATATCTCCTGTAGTGGCAGCCCATTGTCCCTCAATATCTCCTTGTTTGTATGCAAATTCAATACGACAGATATTGTCATAGTTTTTGAAAAATCTGTCGTAACTTAGTTCTTTCTGGATGAACAAGGCGATTAAAAGGCAAACAGCAATACCCAGGGAAAGTCCCAGAATATTGATAATAGAATAAATCTTATTTCTTGAAAAACTGCGGAAAGCAGTCACAATGAAATTCTGCAGCATAAAGACTCCGAAAGTTTTTATTATATTAATGCAAATTCTGTGCCGTACGTGTAATTAATGTATATGTAGAAGTTTAGCTATTGATAAGGCGATGCTCAAATGCACGTATACGGACATATATGTCCGCTGGTGTACATGCATAATAAATTTTTACTTGAAAATAATTCGCAGAGTCTTTAATTTATACTTGAGGAAAAAAATGAGAATAGATCAGTTGTTAAACACATTATGTCTTGTAAAAACGAGATCAATCGCCAAGAAAGCTTGTGACAAAGGTTTAGTGCGAGTAAATGGCAAGCAGGCAAAGTCATCTGCAAAAGTATCTGAGAATGATACAATTGAGTATGATTTGTTTGGGCATAGAACAAATATAACAATCAGGACAATCCCGACAGGAAACGTTTCTAAGAAAAGTGCACCGGAATATTATACAATGAACTTCAGAGATAAGATGGACATTCCGGAAAGCTGAGGAATATTATGGATAGACTGAATATCTTGATTCTCGATGATGCTCCTGCTATCAGAGAGATTTTTCTGGATTTCTGTGAAGATAATGACTATCATGGATTCACAGCATCGAATCCTGATGAAGCCTTCAGAATTCTCAGTAAGGAAAACATCGATATCATGCTTCTTGATATTGTTCTACCCGGAATGAACGGGATTGAAGTCCTCAAGATTGTTAAGGAAAAATACCCTAAGATTGAAGTGATAATGATTTCCGGAAGCTATAATGACAGTAATATTATTCAGTCTATGCGGCTTGGAGCACTGGATTTCTTTGTTAAACCATTCAGAATGCTGGATGTTCAGTCGGCAATAGAACGGACCAAAAAGTTTATTCGTCTGAATAGTGAGCTCAAGAATATTGAAATGAATTTTTCTCTGCTTTCTCAGGAATTGCAGGATAAGATAGGTTTCAATATTATTGGTAAAAGCAAGGCTATAAAGAAAGTGGTCGAGCTTGTCTCCAAGGTTACAGATGCAGATGACACTTCTGTAATGATAATAGGGGAAAGCGGTACAGGAAAGGAACTTGTAGCTCGCGGTATACATTTTCTCAGTAATCGAAGGAGAAAGTATTTCTTTCCTGTTAACTGTTCGGCTGTGTCGGGTACTCTTTTTGAAAGTGAGTTCTTTGGTCATAAGAAAGGTTCTTTCACAGGTGCTACAGAAGACAGAGTCGGTTGGTTTGAAGCGGCTGAAGGTGGAACTTTGTTTCTGGATGAGATTGGGGACATGCCGTTGGAACTTCAAACAAAGCTTTTAAGGGTTCTGGATGACAGAAAGATAAAGAAAGTTGGATCAAATCTGGAAATTCCCATTGATACCAGAATAATATCTGCAACTAACAGAGATCTGGTAGATCTGGTGGAATCGAGGAAGTTCAGGCTTGATCTATTCCATCGATTGAACACTTTTAATATATCAATACCACCTCTTAGAGAAAGAAAAGAAGATATACCGTTGCTGATAGACTATTTCATGCAGAAGTATGCCGAAAAACTCAGAAAACAGGTTTATGAGGTTCATCCTGATGTCTACAGTGCTTTGATGGACTATCCGTTTACCGGAAATATCAGAGAGCTGAAGAACATGGTTGAAAGAGCAGTAATTCTGGCAGATTCCGAAGTCCTTAAACTGGAATTCTTTGGTATGTCCGGAAGCAGTATGGCTGTTCCTGAGAAGCAGAAAGCTTTTGAGGGAGAACATTCTCTACTGTCTGAAACTCTTGATCTGGCTAAGCTTGAGAAAAAGGCTGTAATAATGGCTTTAAAGAAAACTGATTACAACAAGTCTCAGGCTGCAAAATTACTGAATATTACCTGGAACTCTCTCGATAGAAGAATGAAAAAATACGATTTGTCAGTTGATTAGGTTTTAAGATGAGATTATGGTCGCTGAGTTTCGAATATCTGGATGCAAAAGGACTTGTTGCATTGTGGAGAGAAGGATTACTGGCAAGAAAAGTTTTGATGAACCAGACCAAAGGCTACAAAAATCATCCACAATTGATAAGGTTCAAAAATCTTGATAACCCTGTGGATGGTATTAATCAGTATTTACACATTGTTGTTGATGAAGCAGATAGAAGAGGGTATAGTTTTAAACGGGATAAACTGGAGGAAGCTCAGTATAAGCAGGAGATTTTAGTTACAACAGGCCAGATAGAATACGAAAAAGAACATTTAATGAACAAACTCAAGGAAAGAGATTATGATAGATACGTTATATACAGGGATGTGGTAAAGGTAGAAGTTGCTAAGATGTTCAAAGTTATTGAGGGTAATATTGAAAGTTGGGAAATAATTAAGTAGTAAAAATAATTATATTGCATTTATTTTTGAATGAACCTATTTTATTGAAAAGTAGTTGGAGTAATGATGAGTAATAGAAAATATTATGCAATAGTGTTAGCGATTCTGTCTTTAGCTTATATTTCTCTGCTGATGTATTCGATAAAGAGCTATTATGATAAAATTGAAAGTCTTAAGCAGGACTCTATACATGGGTTGGCAAACAAGATATATATAACCACAAATGCTTATGAGAATTTGGCGAAACTACTGTTCGATGATCATATTGATGATACGGAAATAGAAGAGATAATGTATAAGGCAGACAGAACGGTAGATGAAACAGAAAAGAACAGATTACGAGACCGACTATTCCATTTGAACGAAAAACTGTATACATTGCTGAAAAGATACAATTTCCGTCAGCTTCACTATCATTTATCATCTACTGAAAGCTATCTCAGGATGCACAGACCTAAAAAATATGGTGATACTCTCGGTACTGCCAGAATGACAGTGTTAAAAGCTAATAGAGAAATGGTTTTCCAGAAGGGCTTTGAAGAGGGTCGGATTTTTAATGGATACAGATATGTGTTTCCATTGACCTATCAAGGAAAGCATTCGGGCACTATGGAGATAAGTTTTTCTATTGCAATGCTTATAAACAATCTTGAGAAACTCTTTGCTAATGATTATCATTTTGTAATTTCCAAAGACATTGTTGATAAAAAAGTGTTTAAGGAAGAAAGAGTTATAAACTATAAAGTATGCGAAATCTCAGACAAATTTTATATTGATAAAAACGCTATCAGCTCCAATATTTACAATGTTTTTGCTGATGCTAAATTCAATTCTATCCTGAAGAATCACTGTAAGAAAAGTATAGAAGAATTCATTCCGTTTTGTCACACTGTAAAAGTTAATGAAACCCTTAAACTTGTTACAGGAATGCCGGTTAAGAATAATGAGGGAGGGAACTTTGGGTTTATATTACAGCTTTCTGAGGACACCGAAAGATTTATCAATTTCAGGACAGCTTTATATCTGGCAATTACAGGTCTAACGTTAGTTTTTGTTTTAGTTTTGATTATTACTTACATTATCAGAAAACATAGTAAAAAGTCTTTGGAGCTGTCACGATTACAGGCAGCCAATGCAATGAGTATTACAGCAAGTCATGAGATTAATCAGCCTCTTGAAATAATCCTGATGAACAGTGAGCTTCTGGAAATGACTAACTCGCTTGATGAAAAAGGTGTGAAGAAGGTAAGAAATATTGGTGAGTCAGTCAGAAGAATAAAAGATATCTTGAACAGGATGCTGAATATTGATCACATTGAACTGGAGAAATACACAGATACGGAAGATATGGTAAACTTGAATAGATCTATGGAGGAGAGGGATAAGTAATATTACTTCATATGAGTTCCTTTGTTTCAATATATGCCTTGACTTGTATTTAGTCGACTAACAATCTGTCATATTATCAGATGATGTGATTACGATCAAATACAGGAGCAATAATGGCTAAATTCATTTACTTTGCAATGGGTAAGATAAAGGATCAGACTATTGCACCGTCAAGAAGAATGAAGTTCATTTACGATGGATTCAAGAAACTTGATATGGATATGCTTTTTGTTGGAGGAACCAGACAAGAACGGAACAGAATGGCTAGAAGTATAATTTTTTCGGGTGAATACAAAGAAGTCGAAACCGGATATATAGAAACATCAAATGCGGGTATGGTTCTATGGGAATTTATTTTATTAGTGTTACTTAAATGGAATGGGGCATATATTTCTGTTTTTATTAGAGATGCTTATCCTTTTTTCAAGGAGTATTGGAGAAACAGAGGCTTTAAATTATTGGCAGCTAACATACTATGGCTTGTAAGTATTATTGTTTACAGTTCAACTTGTAAAATATTTTATTTCCCATCAGAAGGTCTAGGTAATTTGTTCAGAATGAAAAATAGAAGAGTATTGAGACCAGGTATTGATCATATTGTGTCCGGTTTAACGGAGAGAAGTAAGACTATATTCTATGCTGGAGGAGTTACTGGTCAATATGATATGGATACATTCTTAGTAGCTTGTGAAGGTTTGAGAAGCAAATATGATATTAAAGTATTAGTTTACTGTCGATCTTATAGTAGAGAAAATGTAAAAAAATGGTTAAGTAAAGATTGGATTAAAGTTGAACATAAAACATTGGAACAACTTAATTTTAAACCTCTGTGTGGAATTATTCCATTAAAGCGTAACAAGCATACAGAAGTTGCATTTGCTGTAAAGTTGCTTGATTATGTTAAATTAGGAGTTCCTATAGTAGCATCTGATACTACCACAATAAAGGATTACATCTTGGAAAAGGGAATTGGAGTAATATGTAAGGCTGAAAACGTTAAAAGCTATATTGAGCAGATTGAAATGCTGTTAACAAATCCCAAACTTCATGGTAAGCTATCTAAAAACGTGGAAAAACTACAAGAAGATCCAGAAATCTACTGGGACTCTATCTGTGAGCGAATTATGAGAGATTTAAGAAAAGGAAAAATATGAGAAAGCTTATTCTTCTTAGCGATGCATCTAATATTCATACGCAGAAATGGGCTGTATATTTCAGAGATAGAAACTTTGAAGTCCACATTATCACCTTGTTGCCGTCTGTAATACAAGGTGTTGAGATTCATTTGATTAAATCCAAAGCATATGCAGCAAGAAAAAACAACATGGAGTATAATAAATTCAAGGTATTGATTGAAGCTGTACCACAGGTAAGGAAATTGATAAAGAGAATTAAGCCTGATTTAGTACACGCTCACTTTGCATCAAGTTATGGTCTTTTCGGAGCATTATCCGGATTTCATCCATATTTAGTATCTGTATGGGGGTATGATACAATAAGATTCCCGGAAACATCTGCAATTCATAAGAGTATCATTAAGTATGTTCTTAAGAAAGCTGATAGAATCTTTGCTACATCAGAATTCCTTGCAGAAAAGACAGCGAGATATACAGATAAAGAGATGGTAATAACTCCTTTTGGTGTTGATATTGATTTGTTTAAGCCTGTACCTAAGGAAAAGTCAGATAAATTTATTTTTGGAACAGTTAAAGCACTTGAAGTGAAGTATGGTATTGACTATCTATTAGAGGCTGTTGCCAAAATTAAGGATAAGATAAGCAATTGGGAATTGTGGATAGTTGGTACCGGAACCCAGAGAGACGAACTTATCAAATTATCTGAAAAACTGGGTATTTCTGATAATGTCAAGTTTTTGGGAAGAATTCCGAACAAGGAAGTACCAAAGGTTATACAGCAGATGGAAATTTTTACTGTTACTTCAGTTTTTAGTGATGAATCCTTTGGGGTAGCTGCAGTTGAGGCTTCGGCAATGCAAGTACCTGTTATAGCTTCAAGATTGGGTGGATTGACGGAAGTTGTTATTAATAATCTTACCGGCTATCATGTTGAAGCAAGAAACTCAGATCAGATTGCTGATAAAATCATGAGTTTGTATGCAAATGCTGAACTTAGAAGATCATTTGGGAAAAATGGCAGGGAAAACGTAATTAAAAAATACGTGTGGAAGGAAAATGCTGAAATTATGTATAATGAATATATCTTACAAATGAATGAGAATTAGTACTTTATGAAGATTTTATATATTTCTCAATATTTTTTTCCTGAAGTTGGAGCGACGACCAACAGAGCTAAAGCCAATGTTGAATATTTAGCTTCGAAAGGTCATGATGTGACAGTCCTTACTGAAATGCCTAACCATCCTAAAGGAATAATCTTTGATGGGTACAAGGGCAAGGTCTTAATGTCCGAACAGATTAATGGATATTTTGTTAATAGAGTCTGGGTCTATACATCCAGAAAAAAAACATTTTTGACCAGATTGCTATTTTACTCTTCATTTATGTTCATGGGAGTAATTAGTGCAATCATTAATTGGAAAAATACGATGTGGTTTACGTTACATCTCCTCCACTTTTTGTCGGACCCATCGGGATCATCCTGAAAAAACTCTTTTCTAAAACCAAGTTCATTTTTGAAGTTAGAGATTTATGGCCTGACTCAGCAATTGAAATTGGAGAGTTGAGCAATACGCGAGCAATTAAAATGAGCTACGCTCTGGAAAATAAACTATACAAAACTGCAGATCATATTGTGGCCGTTACTGATAGTATTAGAAAAGATATAATCAACAAAGGTGTTTCACCAGAAAAGGTCACATTACTTTATAACGGAACAGATTTACTGATTTCCAGACAGAATCCTGATGAAGTTATATCCAGGAAGTATGATATTACTAATCATTTCACATTGTTATATGCCGGTAACATAGGTTTGGCTCAGAACTTGAGAACAGTAATTGATGCAGTTGCACCATTAAGAGATAAGAATATACAGTTATTGATTGTAGGCACAGGCCCGGAAGAAAAACTTCTCAAAGGATATGTGCACAGTCAGAAAATTGGAAATGTCAAGTTTGTTGGCGAGGTTCCCAGAGGAGATATCGGAAAATACTATGCAGTTGCTGATTGCGGTATTGTACCATTAAGGAATGTAAGAGTTTTCGAGAGAGCACTTCCTTCAAAACTTTTCGATTATATGTCTGTGGATTTGCCAATTCTTGCCGGCTTAAAAGGTGAAGCAAAAGTATTATTGGAAGAAACAAACACAGGTATTTGCTTTGAGCCGGACAGTGTTACAGATTTAAGAGAAAAAGTGAGTTACTTGTATGAAAATCCTGAAGTTTTTAAGAAAATGTCGTGTAATGGATATAAGACGGTTAAAGAAAAGTTCTATAGAAAGGATATAGCTGAGAAACTTGAAAAGCTGTTGTTTACATTATTGGATTGACCTTTTTTCAACTTCTATCATTGATAGAAGAATTATACTGGGCATCCAGAACTCGATATTGGATCCAACGTGACCACTAAGGTTTGCGTTAATGAAACCTGCTAAGAGTACTCCACAGATAACAATATAAATGTCATTCTTCAGTATTAAGTGTCTGTAGCAGAGCAATTGCCATATCAGGTAAAATAAGTAACACAGAAATGCTAAGATACCAATTAAGCCTGTTTCACAAAGAAATTCTGAGAATATATTATGCGGATAGTGGAATCCAACCTGACTGAATGATCCAAAACCTATCCCAAATAACTTGTGACTCATGAAGAAATTCCACGCCTGATAGTGCAACATAAAACGTATTGTAATGCTTGAACCACCTGTACCATGACTATCCAATACTCTACCTCTAACATTCTCTGGCGAAAATGTCAACATACCGAAGATAAGTACAATAATCAAAATTACACCAAAGATGGAGGATAAATTAATTTTACTTTTTAACAAAAATATTATGGTTAATCCAGCTAATACCCCAAGGATCGGGCCTCGGGATGCTGTAAGCATAAGAAAGTAAAATGATATAAGAACATAAACTACTAGAAGCATAGTTTCTAATAATTTATGTCCTAAATTTTTTGACCATTTAATTATAAAGTATGAGCAGGATATAATGGAATAACCCAAAGCTCTTGCTACCCATATTGGATTTATTCCTAGTATCGATAATCTGTCAATAACAACACTTGGTATAATTTTATAGTGAGTAGTCAGGTGAAAAGTGAGAATCATACTGCATAAAATCAGAATAGAACCAATGATAATAAAAGAGCTAATCAGTAGTTCTGGTTTCTTTTTCTTTAACAGTATACTTGAGACATAGAAACTAACGAGAAGTGATATGGAAGTTCCTTTAAGTTTTGAAAAGCCGTAAGCTCGTTCTTCTGAAAATAGAATAGTTGAAACAACTAATATAAGAAAAATTACTCCCAGAAGATACTCATGTTTAGATCGCGTAAAAACTGTGTTTTCTGAGAGAGGTTTATAAAGAAATGAAATCAAATAATGTAGAAGAGGTACAGCAAGAATTAAGTATAATCCCTTGGTCCCTATCACGTAAAAAGAGTTTATGAAGGCAAGAATAACGCCTGTATTGATCATGAGAGTGATATTAATAAGATCACTATTCTTTAAATATAATGGTATCGCTATAACAACAAATATGAATAGTAAAAAAAGCATTGCATCTTTTACGAGAAGCAAGGATATTAAAATTGAACAAATTGATGTTAAAACGTATGGAAGAATAAGCGTATTCTTATTATTCATCTAGAAAATATTGTCTTAAGAAGTATCTTAATTTTGCTTATTTGATTGTCTTTTACAAGTATATCATGTATAACAACACCTACTGAAGAAACAACAAGTGCTAGCATAAAGAATACAAAACAGATGAGAGCACGCTTGGGCTTTGCTCTTAATCCGGCAGGAACAGCACTGTCTATAATTTCGATTAATGGAGAATCATTAAGTTCGTCAATCCTCGCCTTTTCATATCTAGGATAAATAAACTCATATACTTCTTTCTGAAGCAAGAGATTCATTTCCAGTTTAGCAGCTTTCACTTTGAGCTCTGAAACGCTGTCAATTGGTGTGACATATTTAGTATAAGCTTCAGTTTCAACCTTCTTGATTCTTTCGTTAAGAATTTTAAGCTCATTTTCAAGTTTTGTGATACGGAAATTGTCTTTCTTTATGTATAACAATGCATTCTGCAATTCAATTTCTTTAGTCATCTTTTCACTTATAAGTTGAGCATAAAGCTGTATTACCATTTCTGACTGCTGAGACAAGGAAACAATATTCTCTTTTTGATTGAATTGATGTGTAAGAGTAGCCAAAGAATCAATAAGAGCATCTAACTCTTCAATTCTCTCTTCAAGAAATATCCTGTTTCTTTTGGACTTAGTAAGCTTCTCAGTGTTCAGATATTTCTCAAGTCTGGAAAACAAATCATTGGCTATTGCTGGAGCCAGAAACTGGTCTTTATGAAGTACTGATAATTTATGTACTCCAGTTTCCTCATCTGTTGCAAAACCCAATAGTTCTTCCCTTACTGCACGTAAGGTTTTTTCTTTTACTACAAGAGAATCCGGATCTTCGATTTCGAAATACTCTGTGAGACTATATTCTTTTATAAAGTCTTCCAGAAAGGTTCTACTGTACAAAATTGTCTTAATTAAGTGTGTCTTTCCCTGATTCGCATCTCCCAAAAGGCTGCTGGTGTCTATCCCCATAATATTGTCTGGGAGACTTTGCATATTCATGCTTGAAGAAGATTCTGTAAATGTTACTGATGATTTCCAGTATTCAGGCGTTAACAAACTATATACAACTGCAAAAACAGATGCAATAAATGTTACAATGATTACAAACTTTTTATGTTTAGCAATTACTATAAGAATATCCAGAAGATTTGTTTCTTTATTTACGTTGGATTCCATTTATCCTCTCATAATTATTTTTTCAACAATTTATCAGCTAAATTTAGAGTCAAGAATTTTTATAGTGATCATGAGTACTACACATTTTATCAATTAATATCTATGTCTATTTCCTGACCTTGTTAATTAGTTTTTTCATTTCTACTACATCTCTTTTTGAAATGAATTTAAGCTTAAAAAGTAACAAGGAGTATATCATCAAAAGGAAAATATTCAAAAATAGCCGTATAACAAGTCCTTTAGTGTATATATATGAAATTGAACAGAGTATTATAGATGATAAAATCAATGAGAGTATTTTCCATATTTGGTATGGTATGTTATAAAGTCGTTGAGAACTGATATATGTTATCAGGAATAGTACAAATTGAGAGAATAATGTTGCTATTGCAGCCCCATTATTACCCCAGAAGGGGATTAGAAGATAGTTTAGTCCAATATTAATTAATGAACTCACGACTATTGCTGTAGCGCTGATAACAGGCTTTTTGACGATCTGAATTCCTGTGGTACTTATTTTTGTCATAAAGTCAAAAACAATTGCCAGGAACAGAAAGGGTAAAACACTATAAGCTGAATTGTAATCAGGATTTCTAGAAAGTACTAAAACGATTTCCCTTCCAAACAGAGCCAGAGAAAAAGTAATTGAAAGCACAAACATTGTACCATAGGTAAATAACTTTGAGTAAAAAGCCTTGTTATTATCATCGTTCATCATTTTCATTATCATAGGATTAATTCCTAGCCAGATAGTCATTACAACAAGAGTTTTTAACGATTCACTTATCTTAGATCCGAAAGTATATACCCCAACATTATCCAGTTTTCCAAGATGTTTCAGCACAAATCTGTCTGCTGTAGTAAGTATCTGCAATGATATAGTTGAAAAAACAGAAGGCAGCCTGAACTTGATCATATCATATAATTCATGGAATTCTAAGCGAAACTCAATATGATTAAGAAGTACTTTGAACATGATAAAGAAGAAAATAACAGCTGAAATTATCTGTGCATTATATATTCCATTCAATCCTTGTTGACTATATACGACAAAGTAAATTGTTAGAATAAATTGACTGAAGAATTTAACCGTGTTAGCAATTGTGTATTGTCTTGGCTTTTCTAAGATTCTAAGTAACATTAGAGGAAGTCGACTAACTATGGCAAATCCAATAATGATTAGTAGTTTCCTTATTAGGAGTGTATACTCCAGAGATCCAAAATATTTCATCGAAAAATATGAAGCTGTATTCCAAAAAGCAAAAACAGTAGCCAATCCACAAAGTAGAAGGAATACAAAGCATGTGAATACAAGAGACTTCTGTTTATCTTTAAACTTGTCGTCCCAGTACCACCGTAATAATGCATATTCAATACCAACACCTAATATTGAAGCGCTGATATGAAGAACACTCTCGAATAGTCCAAGCACACCAAAATCAGCCAACGGAATGTGCTTGGTGTACAGAATAATAAGGACAAATCCCATTGCTTTTGCTATCACATTTCCCAGCCCATATACTAAAGAGCTTTTTGCTAAAGATTTGAATTGCTGTCTCATATTTCGTACTAAAAAGTATTAGCTCCCAGTTTTTCATAAAGGAGATACATAACCCTTTTAAAGCATCTTGTATCCTCATACTTAGCATAATCTGCAGTATAGTGCTGCCCTTGATTGCTCCAGATTGTATTGAAATAATCTTCAATCTCTTCAAATACTTCCTGCTCTCTTTTACCTTTCACAACAAGATTGGTTTCAAGGTTGTAATCACCAATATTCCTTTTAGTGTAATTGGCAGATCCTGCTATTGTAGCAGCATTACCCTGGCTGTCATAGCAGTACAGAATCTTAGTATGAAATTGCTCTCCGTGAGTATCATACCACTTTATTTCTATTTTCTCATCTGACATTATTTTTAGTTCATTTGCTACCTGTCGGTTGGGAACTCCTGATTTCTGTCTTCCAAATGCATCTTTACTGGGATCAAGTATCATCCTGATTTTCACTCCACGCTCGGAAGCCTTCAATATTTCTTTTATAACTTTTCTGTCAGATATGTAAAACATTGCTATACTAAGATTATCATCTTTTTTTAATGCTTTTATAGTTCTCAGAATAGCGTTACGTATTTCTTTTTCAGTGACAAGATTAACCTTATAATCGTCTTCCTCAGAGTTGTTTACAAAATACTTATCAGGAACATTCTGTAAATTACCCTTAGAGAATTCTGCAACTGTTTGTTCACTATTGTAAATTGACTCCCAGATTCCTCCCCGAACTTCAAGAGCAATGTTTGAATGTGCTGAACTGCCATCATGAGGATTAGCTGAAGTGATAATTGAAGTCATTTCTCCAAAGTTATCGGCAATAAATACCTTTCTGTGGTTTGCCTTGAAATTCAAGAGATTGAAGTAGGTTCTGAACGTTACTTTGGGTTCTTTAGTGGAAAAAGGATGAGGTAGAAATCCTGAATTCTTTTTATTACCGAACCATTGGATAAATGCTCGCCAGATCGGTGAGTAAAGATAATTACTGTCCCGCAGTTTCGTAAGATCAGTTATTATCAGATTGATTCCTGCCTTTTCCAGACTGTCTCCAAGATGAAAAGTGCCACCTTGATAAGCGCAATTAATGGGATCTGTCAGAACGTCAATTTTGATCCCGGGAATCTGTTTCTTCTTGTTTACCAGTTTTCGGGTCAGTTCTGCTGAAATATTTCTGTAGGCAGACTCTTCTCCTCCGAGATAGTCATTATAAAGGAACATATCCAGAAGTATGTATTCCTGTGCCTGATCAATTCTTACCAGTAATGTATCAAATATCTCCTGCTCAGAAATCTTTTTGTCATCTTTTTTGTATGTAAGATCATACATGAACTCAATATCATCTTCGTCGGCACTATATGTTTTACTGATTACACTGGTTCCTTCAGGCATTTTCTGCATAAATGTACAGCCTGATAGCAATATGAATAACAATATGCTGATAAATGTATTCTTCATATTAGTCCTTATTTAGATACTATTTCAGTCTTAATAGAGTTTTCATCGAAGCCCAATACAAATTTTTGACCATTTCTGACTACAGGGGTTTTCAACAATAATGGGTCTTCAAGAAGCTCTTGCTCAATATTATGAACGATATACTTTAGATTTCGTTTCTCATATTGTTTACCTTCTTCATCAATAAGGTTTTTGAGCCCCAATACTGAGGCTGCTTTTCTTAGTTCACCCTTGCTCATACCTTTGACTGCCAGATCGATAAACTGAAAGTTAATTCTTCTCTCTTTCATATATCGTATAACCTTAGCTGTTTCCTTGCATTTTTTAGTTCCAAAAATTTGAATACTCATTTTATCTCCATTCCTAAAAATGTGATAAGGTAAAAAATGTGCAACAATTAAATGAGAGAATATTGCCAAAATAAAAAACACCTGCCTTGCAGCAGGTGGTATAAGTTTGGAGAAATTTATAACTTCTGAAAAGAACTCAACATATAATATAATCTATTTTAAGTGTTTAGCGAAATATTCTTTTGAGATTTTTTCAATATCAATCTTTTTTAATCCCTGATTGAGAACGTCACGCATTTTCTTACCTTCGTCCGTTTTCTTGAAACATACGTAAAATCTTTTCAACTCAAGCATTTTTTTATTGAATTGAAGTTCGGCTTTTTTAGATTTAAGCTGCTCATCTTGATTAACAAGATAAGTCATCACATTCTCATCAATCACAGCTATTGGTATTCTTTTGTTCAGGACTTTTCTTATATTAGTTAGATCATCATTTGCCGCATCGGCTTTAATCTCATTTTTGGCAACCATTTCATCAAAAGATTTTTCATTCACATAACCGCTGACAGTTCCTATTCGATATTGCTTCAAAT
Organism: Cloacimonadales bacterium (SeqCode); assembly: GCA_942492065.1. Lineage (GTDB taxonomy): Bacteria > Cloacimonadota > Cloacimonadia > Cloacimonadales > JAIOQZ01. The sequence continues at coordinate 1,299,558 of CALODV010000013.1, forward strand.
CCTGAATACTGTTCCACTGAACCGGACTGTCAGCCCTTTCTATAAATCCCAGCTTACCCGAACCAATTGGATCCGAGAAGTAAAAGTCATTTTCAAGTTCTTGAGAGTAATATTCAGGATAGTAACCATAGTAATCAGGATTGGTTTTAGCGAAGTGAACCGCTCTGTTCCATGGGAAGAAATCTGCTTCTAAATTATATCCCATTTGTTCAAAAGCTTTTTTCACAATCAAAGTTGTTAGTCCCTGCTCACTCATAGCGTCGCTTGTATAAGGCGGCCATTCAAGAGTAGTTAGTTTCAAGTTGTCTTGAGCAAACATAGTGAATGTTATAAGAAGAATAATTGCTAACCATAAAGCTTTCATAAAGAACTCCTTAGTTTATTTTAAGATTCCTGCATTATCTAAAAACTCAGATTCCATGCTGGAAACTGATGAGTCCAGACTCCTCTTGAGAGTCATTCAACACTTACTATATAACCTTAATGCAAATTGTTTAAAGTAATATAGAAGATAATTTATTGCTAAATAGTTAAAAGCAAAATTGATTTTTTATCTGAGGATTATTACTTTGCCAACTCTAACTTCTGATTCTGTCTGAAGCCTGCAAAGATACACTCCTGAAGCATTTTTTTCAGGATACCATGAGATTAAGTTAGAGCCTTTCATGTATAGTTTTTGACTAAGTGATTTAACTCTTTGCCCCTTTATGTTATAAATGTCAATCTTTGTAATAGAGCTTTCCGGAATCGAAAAATATATATTAACAGAACCGTCTGACTGTAAACCTGTTGTAGCTAACTGAATACTGTTCTCGGGATTTTCAGTGTTATCATTGTTTGATGAAGGTTGAGTGATAATTTCAAGTGTATGAGTCCAGCTATGTCCATCACCTGATACAAACCAATTGTAGTTGTTGATTGTTTCAGATCCGTACCATGGATCCATTGCATGAAGCAAGTCATTATTGTAGCCCTTTCCGACTATAAAATGTCCTCCACCTGAATTCCAGCCCCATCTGATAACAAAAGGTCTTCCGGAATCTATTGAAGTATTTACTTCAGAATAGTTGAGGCTGCGCTCATATGCTTGTGACTGCAGCTGACCAAAATGAAAAAGAATATAATCTATTCCGTTCCTTGTAGGATTTGTTGTTTGTCCATACAACCAGTTCCAGTTGTTTTCACCATCAGTACCGTATGCAGCAATTTGAGTCTGAGTTAAGGAGATACCATAGTAATCCAGAATAGCCTGAGAACATCCTGCCCAGCACCACTGATCCTGCTCCTGATGAACATTCTGAATATTCAGTACTTTAGCTGAGACTGAGACTGCAAGCATAGATAAGCAAAGAAGAATTAATACTGTTTTCATTTTACATCTCCTGTTTTCCCATAGTCGAATCTGAGTGCACTTTTTTCAACCCCAAAACTGTTTTTTTTATACTTTGAACTACGAAATCATTATTCATTTCTGCAATACTTTTGGAGTTCATAATAGTAATATCTTCTTCTGAAGAAACCGGATGCATGTATATTGTACCATTTCTGCGACACTGATAAAATCTGGTATTCTGCAATTCTCTACCTGTTTTCTCAAAATATCTGAACAGTGAAACAGCAAGAGGACGGTAGCCTATGCTCACAGCCTTAAATTCATCGTTGATTTTATCCACGAGTAGAAAACAGCATATTTGTTCCTGTGATATTATTGGTACATACCAAAGGTCTGTTTTGTCTGAAAGAGATTCTATAGTACAGATTTCGGTTAATTCATTAATTTTCTCAGGATTGAGAATTGCAATCTGAAATGGTTCTCCAGGAACAGTATTATTAATCTGACTTTCTGATTGAAATCCGAATCTTTGCATATTGCTTGATTGGATTGCTTCCAGATACTTCAGGATATCTCGATTTGCAGCCTTAAGGACTCTGTTACACTCACTGCACCAAATAAAAGAACAACAGATTAAAATGAGTATTACCAGTAAAAAGCATTTCATGTTTCCTCCCCAGTTTTATAAATAATGATTGAATTTATAGTATACATGTAATCCTAATAAAATTCAAATTAACTGAAAAATTCTGTAAAGCTATTTATTATTTTGAAACCAGCGAAAACTATGTTATCTTATATTAAAGCAATGATTTTAAATAATATAGAATAAGAGCTGGTGTATGGAAAACAAGATTAAACAGTTGAGTAACCTTAGAAAATTCATTATGCCTGAAGTAGTTTTCGGACATGGGTCAAGGTTTTTAGCAGGAAAATTCTGTTCAAACTTCGATGTTAATAAAGTTCTTATCGTAACAGATATGGGACTTATTGATCAATATTGGTTCAAAGAAATTTGCAGAAGTATTGAACAAGCAGGTATAGAATACAGTATATTCTCGGATGTATTACCTAATCCCAGGGATTTTCAGGTAATGAATGGCGTTGATGTATACCAGAAAAATGGTTGTGAAGCAATTGTGGCTGTCGGGGGTGGGAGTCCAATGGACTGTGCTAAAGGAATTGGGATAGTTGCCATGAATCAGGGACACATACTGGACTATGAAGGTGTTAATAGAATAAAAAAACCTTTACCTCCTATGATTTTTATTCCCACTACTGCAGGAACTTCATCAGATGTGTCTCAATTTACAATAGTTAACGACACAACCAGAAAAGTAAAGATTGCAATTATCAGCAAAATAATAATTCCGGACGTAGCACTGATTGACTCAGAAACAACTTTAACAAAGGATGATTTTCTTACAGCCTGTACAGGTATGGACGCTCTTGTTCACGCAATGGAGGCGTATGTTTCAATTGCCAATTCAAAGCTAACTGATGTACATGCCCTGGAGGCTATTAGATATATTTTCAGATACCTTCCTGATTTAATTAAATCCCCGGGAGACATTGAGGTTCGAGAAAAGATTATGTATGCCAGCATGGAAGCAGGGTTTGCTTTCTCAAATGCTATTCTGGGGGCTGTTCATGCTATGGCTCACAGTTTGGGAGGGTTACTTGATTTGCCTCATGGATTGTGCAATTCGCTCTTACTTGAACATGTTATTGGTGCTAATTATGTATCAGTACCTGAACGATACAAGAACATCGCATCTAACCTGGGTATTGATTGTTCAGGTAAAGACAATCAATATCCTAAACAAAAACTTATAGAGAAGGCTGTAGACTTGAGGATTTCTGTTGGTATAGATACAAGTCTCTCTAAGGTAGGAGTAAAGCCGGAGAAAATACCAAGACTCTCTGAATTTGCTCATAAGGATGCATGTCTGTTAACGAATCCAAGAAAGTTAAATGTTGAAGAAATAGGAGAGCTTTATGAGCGTGCACTCTGATGCGGATAATGCTGTTATAATGGAAATAATGGGCTTAGGTGCTAAATCTGCACAAAAAAGCTATTACCCGCAGCTTAGAAAAAAGTTAATTGAGTTTGAGAAAGAAAAAGAGAGATATAGAACAATTATTTCTGCTTTGAGTGATATGATATTTGTTATGGATGAAAATAATCGACTCCTGGAATACTATGGGGCAGGAGTTGTTGATCTTCTATCTACTGATGAACTTGAGCACAAGAAGCCGGAAGATATAGCCGATTTCCCATGGTTGATGGAGTATAATAAAGCATTGGAATTTGTCAGGACAACCGGACAGACATATCACATGAATCTAGTACAGAATATGAGAGGTGACAGATGGTATTCTGCTAACTTCAATCTCCATGAGAACAAGGAATACGTTGTAATATCTGTCAGGGATGTAACAGAAATTCGAAATACCAGATTAGAGTTGGAAAAGACAAAGAATTATATAGATGATATCTTGAACTCAATGCCGTTTATGCTTATTGGTGTTGATTGGGATTTGAATGTTACACAATGGAATAAAAATGCAGTTGTTCAAACAGGGATTTCAGTTGAAGACGCAAAAGGTAAAACCATTACTGAACTGCTTCCCCTGACAAAATCTATTGTTGATACTATCATGGAAAGTCTGCAAAAATCTGAAGTAAAGCTTTTATCCGGTCAGAAGAGATACCAGGATAAGCAGCTTGTATATGAAGATATTACTATTTATCCGCTTACAGATAGCGTTTCTTCCGGGGCAGTTATTCTTATAGAGGATGTCAGTGAATACATGAAGCTTCAAAAAGCTATGCTGCAGTCTGAGAAAATGATGACTGTTGGAGGACTGGCAGCAGGTATGGCACACGAGATTAACAACCCTCTTGCGGGTATTATTCAAAACGGAGAAGTACTGAAAAACAGACTTTTCGGTAACTCCAATGCCAATGCCAGAAAGGCTGAATCAATAGGAGTCGACATTAATCTGGTAAGAGAATATTTAATCCAGCGAAGAATTGATTATCTTCTTGAAAATGTAGTTAAGTCGGGATTACATGCTGCCGCAATAGTGAAAAATATGCTGTCTTTCGCAAGAGAGAACAGTATTATGCAGGAAAATTGTTCAATCAGAAAGGTTATTGATGACACAATTGAGCTTGCCAGGAGTGATTATAATCTGAAGAAGAAATTTGATTTTAAAAAAATCAGGATTATCAAGAACTACGAAGATCCAGAAGTTCTGCTGAGATGTGATGCTTCAAAGATACAACAAGTATTTCTTAATATTTTCCGAAATGGTGCAGAGGCAATGAATGAGGTGCAGAAAGAAAACTATAACCCTGAATTCAGAATTGATGTATTTTCAGGGAAAAAAATGCTTTGTGTCGAAATTACTGATAACGGACCGGGTATAAATGATGAGACTATAAAAGATATATTCAATCCTTTCTTTACCACAAAGGAGGTTGATAAAGGAACCGGTCTTGGACTCTCAATATCTTTCTTTATCATCAAACAATTACATAATGGTAATTTGCTGGCAGAATCTCAGCTGGGAGAATGGACGAAGTTTATTATTGAACTGCCTGTTGATTAACTTATAGCTTTACTATTGTCACACCTCTGTTGGTTTTATTGAAATCCTTATCTTTTCTTAAAGATGGCATTCTCTGCAGAAGCTTTTTGCTTTTGTCCGAGTCAAAATGGAAGTTCTCTCCTTCTACGAAGAAATCTACAATCCCGGTATTTCTGAGTCTCCTTAATGCGTCTCTGAGACAGTGTCGGAGTTCACCACCTATTCCGGATGATCCATATCCATGAATTACTTTTACACAGCTATAACCGTTATTTCCCAATCGTAACAGGTTATTCCTGAGATTCTTTTCCGCTTCCTCACATGTGGGCATATTTCTTTTAATGTTGAGTATGTATAAACTTTTTCTGGGTTGTTTTACTGAAGTTACTCTAAGTTTATTCTGACAAAATGGGCATACCGGTGAGCTTGCAGGAACATTATTACCGCATATACTGCAAACGGACATTATGAGTCTTCCTAAGCTATGGCTGTATGTCTTTTTCTGAAAATCTGTATCAGATAAGATATGCCGTACATACCGAAACCTGCAAAATACATGTAGTAGCGATATTGTGAGTCAATATTCAATAGCTTTGTTATTGAAGAAGGATAGAAGAATATCAAAGAGGTAAGCAGGAAAATTGGCACTTCATACCACTTGTTCTTGATAATGAACCAGCCCTGGACTGCATTGGTAAATGCAAAAGCTCCCATTACAGCCATGGCAAAAATCAATAAAGCCTGACTGAATGATGATACCCCAACAAGTACAAGCTCCGGATTGAATACAAACATAAATGGTATTACTCCTGTACGAAGATCATATATGAAGCCCTGAATCCCCGTTTTGATTGGATTTGACTTAGCTATTGCCGAAGCAGCATAGGCTGCCAGTCCGACAGGAGGAGTGTCATCTGCCAGAATCCCGAAATAAAAGCAGAATAAATGTGCAGAGATAGCCGGAATAGGACTCATTCCTATTTTGCCACTCAGTTTCACTATGATAGGCACAGTAATTGATGCCATTACAATATATGTCGCAGTTGTAGGAAGTCCCATACCGAGAACCAGACTTGCAATTGCAGTTATGAACAACAGCAGAAAGATGTTTCCTAGGGAAAGAACTTCTACAATCTGAACAATCATACTACCAATTCCCATATTAACAATACCCACAACAATACCGGCTGTAGCTGTGGCTATTGCCACAGTTAGCATATTTCTTGAACCTGTTTTGAATCCCTCTCCCACAAGATAAAAGAACTCTTTTACTCCGCTTAGTATACCGGAACCATCTTTTATCTTTGAAGCAAGTGATCTGATCAGGATAATAGCTATGATTGTAAGTATTGCTCTGAAAGCACCAAGTTTAGGGGAGACTCTCAGGAACACAAGCTGATGTACAAGGACGATGAGAGGAATAAGGTAGTAATATCCTTTTTTGATAACATCAGTAAACCGTGGGAGTTCTTCCTTGGGAAGTCCGCGCATATCTAATTTAGATGCTTCAAGATGAGTAATATAGAAAAGTGCAAAGTATGAAACCAGAGCTGGAATAGCAGCGGCTTTTATTACGTCAAGATATGGGATTGCCAGATATTCTGCAATAATGAAAGCTGCAGCACCCATGATGGGCGGCATAAGCTGGCCGTTTGTACTGGCTGCAACTTCTGTTGCGGCAGCAATCTTAGGGGGATATCCCACTTTTTTCATCAATGGAATTGTGAATGTACCGGTTGTGACAACATTGGCAATACTTGAGCCGGAAAACAAACCTGTAAATCCGCTGGATACAACAGAAGCTTTAGCAGGGCCACCTTTGAATCTGCCTAACAGGGAGATTGCCAGGTCATTGAAGAAGGCTCCGGCACCAACTTTGTCCAGCATAGCACCAAGCAGTACAAAAAGAAAAACAGTTTGAGCAGATACATCCAGAGGAATTCCGTAAATACCTTCTGTAGAAAGCACCAGTTGAGTTACGTATTTAGTTAGTGATACTCCTTTGAACGCCAGAAATCCTGGCATATATGGACCAAGGAATGCATATGCACTGAAGCATAATGCTATAATAGCCAAAGCGGGACCAATTGCTCTGCGTGACGCTTCCTGAAGAAAAACAAGCGCTGCAAAACCCAGGACAATATCCCGGACTATTGGTCTGCCGGCTCTGGACACCAGGCCATCCCAGTCCAATATGATATACAAGACGGAAAGGACACCTACGATAGCAAGCAGGTAATCCATAATGGGAATCTTCTTTTTTTCTGAAAGAAACTTGAATCCTGTTACTTTTTTCAACATTGGAATTGTAAGGAAAATGAGAGATATAGCAAATGCAAGATGGATTGCTCTTACTGCAATAGAGTCAATCAAAAGATATTCCGGCAGCAGCATCTGGAACACTGCCCAAAGAATCAATATAGTATCGACAAAGATTACATCAAATTTTCTGCTTCGTCGAAGCTTTCCTTCCTCTGCCTGCAGCATTTCTGTCATCTTATCATTCAAGTTATTCTTATTATCCATACATTCTCCGGTAATATTAATTTTATGTACATTATTTATAGTTGTTCATGATTTCTTTAGCATTATGAAATTTTCCTGTTCCAAAGAGAACTTCAGAACAGGAAAAATACAAATTTTGTGCAGCTTCTTTTTATTCAATAATGAGTTCAGGTTTGATCAATTTATCAAGCCCTTTTTCTTTATAATACTTCAAAGCACCTTTATGAATAGGAGCTGATAGCCCTTTAAGCATACTTTCTTTAGTTATCATTTTATACGCCGGGTGAAGCATTTTAAATTCTTCAAAGTTATCAAACACTTCTTTGGTTATAGCATAAACTACATCCTCGGGTACTTTTGTGGATGATACCAATGTAGCTTTTACGCCTATGGTGTTTATATCATTTTCATTGGTTGAAGTAGGATAAAAATCTTTTGAAATTACAGATTTAGCGTAATAGCTGTATTTATCAAGAAGCTTATCGATTTCCGGACCGGTGATATCTACGAGTCGTACTTTGAGTCGACCTGCTGTAGCTTCCTTAATGTTACCGTTAGGGTGCCCGATTGTATAGAAGAAACCGTCAATTCTTTCATCCTGAATTAATCCCGGTGACTCTACAGGTTTGATATATTCTGCTTTCAGATCCTTGTCTGCACTATAACCAATTGCTGTTAAGACATCAGTTGCACTGGCAAGATTACCTGAGCCGGCAGGTCCTAAATTGATATGTTTATCTTTGATATCTTTTATGGCTTTGATTCCACTCTTTTCGGAGGCTATCAAAGTAATAGATTCCGGATAGATTGAGAAAACAGATCTCAGTTCTGTTTGCGGAGTTGTCCATTCTTTTGATTTTCCGTGATAAGCCAGATATTGTCTGTCAGATTGAGCAACACCAAAGTCCAGCTCACCTGATAATACTGAATTGATATTATAAACTGAACCGGCTGTTGATTCAACAGTTGCTTTTAAACCGTACTCAGCTTCTTTCTTATTGATCATTCTACTGATAGCTCCACCGGTAGGATAATATACTCCGGTTACACCACCTGTTCCGATAGTAACAAATCGGGTCCTTTTGGAATTTCCATTCTGACCGCAGCTGACAACCATGAATGCCAGTAACGCTATTAAGAAAAATAATAATATTCTTTTCATATTACCTCCAAACATTTTTATAACTTAAGTTAAAGGAATGTCAAGATTTTCGTATCTGCATAATTTCTGAACCTATAAGTGTCCTGAATTATGTTCAGATAATTATGAAATCTGGTGAGTTGTAAAAATGTATCTAATATTTGTGTTCTTTATACTTCATTGTTAATTACAATCGATTACTGTTAGTCAGGGCACTGCTATACAGTGCCCTGACATATAAAATCAGAATTTTTCAACATCTCCATTCTCTGCAAAATAGAGATTGTTAGTTTGCCATCTTTTGAATCTGCAATATCCCCAGGGACTGTATAGTCCAAAAGTAATGACTGTTAAGACTAGAATTAATAAATATGTTCCGAACAAGCCCATACCCGTACCTTTAAATACGAGCTGTTTCCCATTAATGAATGTTCTTTCAGCAATCCATTTTTGCTGGGCGCAATAAGCCCATGGCCAGTATAAGCTAAATGTGATAATAGTCAGAATGTTTGTCCAAATCATGAGCCACCAGAAGCTTAGTCCTTTCCCTCTGAATTCAAAATTACCTGTTGGCATATTTTCTCCTTTTAGCGAATTTAACGAATTTAAGTGAACTGAAGTAATAAAGTCAAGAATTTTATATTTGGTAAAAATTATTTGATTAAAATTCGTGATTGACAACATTAATATTGTGATTAGAATACTAGCATGAAAGTGAATGTAATTGTTATAGGAGCAGGTCCGGCAGGAACAACTGCAGCTTATATACTGGCAAAATCGGGAGTTAAGGTTACACTTATCGATGCAGAAGAATTTCCCAGACAGAAGCTTTGTGGAGGCCTACTTACTTTGAGAGCTAAAAGCCTGTTCGAAAATATTTTTGGTGAAAGCGTTAACGAAATCGCTGATTTTGAATCTGATGGTATGAAGATGTATTTCAGGGATAAACTTCTTAGTTCAGTAAGTGGATATAAGAACTCATATCTTGTGAACAGGATTGATTTTGATTATTATCTTCTAAAAAAAGCAGAGGAAGCTGGAGCACAGATAATTCTCGGTAAAAGAGTCAGTGATGTGAGTTGCAACACAATCAGGCTGGCGGATAATTCCCTGATTAACTATGACCTTCTTATTGGGGCTGACGGTGTGAACAGTGTAGTAGCTAAGCATCTCTATGGCAACTCATTTATTAAGAGCAAGACTGCTTTCTGTCTGGAAACGGAAATCCCGGTTGAGTCCGTTAAAGAAGATATAAAAGACCCTGAAGTATTCTTTGGTTATGCAAACTGGGGATATGGATGGGTGTTTCCAAAAAGTAAAACAGTCACGGTCGGTATAGGTGGGCTGCCGCACAAAAACAAGGATATGAAGGAAGCATTCCTTCAATTACTGCAGGACCGTTTCGGAATAACAGATATTGCAGGTGTAAAAGGATTTCATGTTCCGGCAGGAGCATACAGAGCTAAACCGGGTAAGGGGAATATAATTGTATGCGGTGACGCGGCTGGTCTGGTTGAACCGATAACAGGAGAAGGAATAGCTTTCGCCATGCAGAGCGGTAAGTTTGCTGCGGAATCAGTTCTTGAGACATTGAAAAGCAAAGGTGATCTGTATGGCAATTACATATCAAAATACAGACAAATTCTGAAGATTATGCGTATTGCCAGATTTCTCAGGCTCTTTATATTTACTAATTTCGGGGAGAAGCTGCTCAGAAGAGAAATGCCCCGATCTGAAAGAGCAATCAAAAGACATGTTGATTTGATGTCAGATGATATGAGTTACGAAGAATATCTGAAAATAATTATGAAGAGGTTAATACAAAAACTGCTGAAAATCGGTAGATAAGTCAGTATTTATGACAGAAATGGCATAAAAAAGGAAATAACAGCCTAAGTTTAGGTATTAGAGTGTTTAAAATATGTTTTCTTACGTTCAGTGTATTTTCTCCAAAAGGTTTATCCCCAGTATTTCTTGATAGAGATCACAGGTTCTGGATAACTGCGAAAACAAAATAGTTTTCTATATTAAAACAATTATTCTTGACAAAAACTGATTAATAATCTGCTGAATAGAACAAACTAAATAAATATGAGGTTAACATGGCAAAAGTAACTGTTACGAAAGTAAATAAATACTATGAAAACGGATTTCATGCTGTTAAGGATGCAAACATTGTCGCTGAAGATAAGGAATTTGTTATTCTGGTAGGTCCTTCAGGATGCGGAAAAACAACCACTCTGAGAATGATTGCCGGTCTGGAAGAAATCTCTGACGGAGATATTCATATCGGCGATAAGAAAGTTAATGATATTCCACCTAAAGACCGTGATATTGCCATGGTTTTCCAGAACTATGCACTGTACCCTCATATGACAGTTTTCCAGAACATGGCTTTCGCTCTGAAATTGAGAAAAACACCAAAAGCTGAGATTCAGCAGAAAGTCACAGAAGCTGCCGGTTTACTTGGGATAGAATCCTTACTGGACAGAAAGCCAAAGCAGCTTTCCGGTGGGCAGAGACAGCGTGTTGCTCTTGGTAGAGCAATTGTACGTAACCCAAAAGTATTCCTTTTTGACGAACCTCTTTCTAATCTTGATGCAAAACTCAGAGTGCAGATGAGAAGTGAAATCAGCAAGCTTCATAAAAAGCTGGATACAACTATGATCTATGTTACACACGATCAGGTTGAAGCTATGACAATGGGAGATAAAATTGTTGTGATGAAGGACGGAGTTGTTCATCAGGTAGATTCTCCACTTAATATTTATAACAACCCGGTTAATCTGTTTGTTGCCAGTTTTATTGGCAGTCCATCCATAAATCAGATGCACGGAAAAATTATTGCTGAAGGTAATAAGTTATTGTTTGATGAAGGAACTTTTAAAATTGAGCTGCTTCCTGAGCAGAAATCTTACATGCAGAAATACGCCGGAAAAGAAGTTATCATGGGAATTCGCCCGGAAGATCTCTTCGATTCAAAATACGATACATTGGTAGAACACCCTCAGAGAATTGATGCTATCTGCGAAATAGTTGAACCTATGGGAAATGAGTTTATTGTCTATCTGGATACTAAGAAATCAAAACTCGTTGCCAGACTCGATCCTAAAAAACTACCGGAAATAGATAAGAAGCTTCAGATTACTATCGATATGCAGAAAGTACATTTCTTTGATAAGGATTCGGAAATCCGCATATTCGAATAAATTTTCATGAATTTTTACAATTGACCTGCCGAATGAACTCGACAGGTCTTTTTTTTTTGCTTTTTATTAAGGAAAAATACAGATGGGTAACCTTTTTTCAGAAAAAAATCTCTTAAGATTAATGCAAGGTGTTTATTCATAGTGAATTACAATTATAAATTTTTGTTAACAATTCCCTTATACTGGATTTAAGTTTCTCCGTAAAAATCTTGCATAACAAAGAATGATATTCGGAGGAATAATGAAATTTAAAAGTTCAATAGTTATTTTAATGTTATTAGTTGCTTTTTCCGGTCTTTTTGCGGAAAAAATTACTCTTGATGGCTCAACAACAGTTGGTCCTATTGCTAAAGAATTTGCTGAATACTATATGCGCACAAATAAAGGCGTTAAAGTTGAAGTTAGTGAATCCGGTAGTGGAAACGGTGCTAAATCACTGATTAACAGCACAGCTGATATCGGTAACATGTCACGTTTCATGAAAGACAAAGAATTTGCTGCTGCAGTTGAAAAAGGTGTAAAACCTGTAGCTCACGTTGTAGCTCTTGATGGTATTGCTGTAATAGTAAATAAGAAAAACTCAGTTAAGGATCTTTCAATCGATAAAATTCGTAAGATCTATATGGGTGAAATCACAAACTGGAAAGAAGTTGGTGGACCAAACAAAGAAATCGTTATTATTTCAAGAGAATCTAACTCCGGAACACTTGATACTTTCAAGGGTTTTGTCATGACTACAAAAGAAAATGGCGAAAAAGTAAAACACAAAATTACTCCTAAAGCTGAAAGTCAGGGATCAAACGGTGCGGTTAAACAATCAGTTCAAAAAACTGACAGTGCAATCGGATTCATCGGAATCGGTTTCATCGATAACTCAATCAAGCCTTTATCTATCAGTGGCGTAAAAGCTACAGAAGCAAACGTTATGGCTGGTAAATACCCAATTTCAAGACCATTATTCATGTTCACAAACGGTTACCCAAAAATCGGAACACACTTACACAAATTCATCTCTCTTTATCTGACAAAAGAAGGACAGAAACTGATCAAACAATCAGGTTACATTCCTGTAACACAATACAGATAATAGATCATGGAACAAAACAAAGAAACATCATTATATATGAGTGAAAGAGCGAGCCGCTTACAGCGGCTCGGATCTTTACTCCTGCAGGGTGGACTGTTTGTGGTAACTTCAATATCTATGATAACAGTAATTTTTATAATCATATTTATTGCTAAAGATGCTATACCTTACTTCCAGCTGAAAGGGTTTAAGGAATTTTTCACCAGTTCAAACTGGTATCCGGCTTCTGATCCGGGTCAGTTTGGTTCACTGGCAATTTTCCTGGGATCATTTTTAGTAACATTGGGAGCAATTTTAGTTTCAGTACCACTTGGAATCACATCTTCGATAACCCTTAGTGATATCCTTCCGTTTTCAGTTAGACAATATGCAAAACCGGTTATAGAAATCCTGGCAGCAATACCTTCAGTTGCTTATGGTTTCTTTGCACTGGTAATTTTTGCACCCATACTGCAGAATCAAGGTGGCCAGCTTCTCGGAGCTGCTTCATGGGTTATTGGGCTTCCGGTTTTCTTACTGGGGTCGTTAATATTGACAGATCTCATACTTGATAAAATAGCAACCGGAAACAATCATAAAGTATTAAATATTATAATTTTTGTAGTTTTAGCAAGTATCTCAATCTTCATTCTTTACAGAATCAGCAGTTTTCTGCATGGTTTGGTTATCCTCAGTGGAAGAAATGCTCTCAATGTTTCTATAATCCTTGGATTTATGAGCTTACCAACAATTGTAAGTGTCTCTGAAGATGCACTGCAATCTGTCGGCAGAGAGTTGAGAGAAGGTAGTTACGCTCTGGGAGCAACCAGAGCAGAGACTCTTTTTAAAGTAGTACTTCCTGCAGCAAGCAGCGGTATAGTTTCAGCAATAATTCTCGGTACAATGAGAGCTTTGGGAGAAACCATGGTAGTATGGATGGCTTCCGGTAACTCTGCTCATATTCCGGAACCATGGTTCAATCTGCTTGAACCTGTAAGAACCTTAACCGCAACAATCGCCGGAGATATGGGAGAAGCCGATCAGGTAACAGGATCAGCCAGATATCATGTTCTTTTTGCGATGGCTTTAGTTCTGCTTGTTTTCTCATTCGTAAGTAACTTACTGAGTGAGTGGATAGTAAACAGATCCAGACGTAAAATGAGTGGGGGATAGAGATAAATGCAATTACATACACGTAAACTTTTAGATAAAGTATTCAGCAGCTTTGGAGTATTCTCAATATTAATTATGGCAGCTGCAGTGCTGATTCTTATCGTTCCCATTTTCGCGAAAGGCATTGGTGCTTTCTATTTTGACGGTACAATTGAGTTCAGAAAATTCCTGAGTTATGAGTTCAACCGTGGAAATGCCGAGAAGTTGGAAAAGGAAGTAGCAGAATCAGAAATACCAAGAATTGAGGTATTTAAAAGACTAAGACAATTCAAAGAAGAGTTTGAAGCAGGAAAATATGATGAACATCCTGAATATGATAATTTCGAATACTATCTGGATGAGATCAATGAATATGTTGTAGGACTACTCGGACCTGAACCTCTTTCTGTTTCGAGAGTATACGAATATAACAGATTTGATCAGCTTCGCAGTGAATATGATATTTCAGAGTTCAACAATCTCAAAGAAAAACTTTTTTCTATAAAAGATGATGCTGTAACACCGGAACACAAAGACTTGTATGATGGGCTTAGAAAACATGTTGTGCTGTTTGAATCACTGATTACCAGAGATCCTCAGGAACTGGAGAACTTTGAAGTTACAAATAAAGTTGCAGTCTCTGCTTCTAAACTTGTAAAAAACATACTTGATCATTTTGATATGGTTATTTCATCAAATGATTATTCAGAATTCTATTCTGAAGTATATGATGTGACTGATCAGTTTAAAACTATTCTGCTTGATATCTCTTATCCGCTTCTCACAGACCATGAAATGGTGACAATTTCTGAGAAGTATGGTAGAACAAGATGGGATGAAGTAGCTGAGAAGAAACTGAGATTAGTTATTTGCCGTGAAGAAGTCACTTACGATGATAATGGTGATTATCATGTGAGTTATCCATCCAGAGAAATAGATTTTAAAGGAACTTCTTTAGAAGGATTATTCAATTTCTTTGAAAACAATATCAAGAAAATGATGCTTCCACGCAAAACGGTTTATCTAAGATTTCTGTTTGATAAACCAATAAATTCTCACATGCTTGGCGGTATCTGGCCCGAGGTACTTGGTACTCTGTACCTGACTTTCGGAGCAATGATTTTTGCAGTTCCACTTGGAGTAATTGCTGCAATATATCTAACAGAATTTGCTCCACAGAATAGGGTAATTACAGTACTGAGGTCTTTTATCAATACACTTGCCGGTGTACCGAGTATTGTATTTGGTCTCTTTGGTCTGGCATTCTTTATCAATACAATAGGGGTTTCCCCGAACAAAAGTGTTATTGCCGGATCGATGACATTATCGATATTGATTCTTCCTACAATTATCAGAGCATCTGAGGAAGCTATCAGATCAGTACCAAAAACATATAAAGAAGCAGCTTTGTCACTTGGAGCTACAAAATTGTGGACAGTGATTACCGTGATACTGCCATCTGCACTGCCCGGTATATTAACCGGTATAGTTATCAGTATGGGTAGGGCTGCTGGAGAAACCGCACCAATCATTTTCACTGCTGCAGTCAGTGTGGGGCAGGCTCTTAAGCTTAATGAAGTCTTCTCTAACGGAACCCCGGCATTATCATGGAATATCTACAATCTGGCATCAGAACACCATAAAGTTGATGAAATCAGACACGTACAATTTGGGATGGTATTGACACTTATCACATTGGTAATTTTACTTAATCTTGCGGCTATAATCATCAGAGCAAGAGTTTCAAAGAATTTAAAGCAATAATGAGGTATAAATGAGCGAAGGAAAATTTGTTTTTTCAACATCAGAATATAAATCGTTAAAAACAGGCGTTGTGATGTTGCCTGAAGAACAATCTCATCTGGTGACAAAAGATTTTTCAGTGTATTACGGAAAACATCAGGCGGTGAAAAATGTAACCGTTAATATCCCTAAAAAGAAAGTAACTGCCATAATAGGTCCTAGTGGTTGTGGTAAAAGTACATTTCTCAGATCTATTAACAGAATGAATGATCTGATACCAATATGTCACACAACCGGTGACTTACTATATGAAAAACAGAATATATTTGATAAAAGAATAGATGTTGTCTTACTCAGGAAAAAAATAGGTATGGTTTTCCAGAAACCAAATCCTTTCCCAAAGAGTATCTATGAAAACATCGTGTATAGTCCCAGACTTCAGGGAAAAAGAAATAAAAAAGAATTAAATGAGATCGTGGAAAGATGCCTGAAGGGTGCAGCATTATGGGATGAAGTCAAAGACAGACTTGATAAAAATGCTCTGGGATTGTCGGGTGGACAGCAGCAGAGGTTATGTATAGCGAGAGCTCTGGCAGCAGATCCGGAAATTCTGCTTATGGATGAACCTACATCTGCACTGGACCCTCAAGCTACTCTTAAGATAGAGAATCTGATTGACTCTCTCAGTAATGACTATACGATTGTAATTGTAACTCACAACATGTCGCAGGCAGCACGTGTTTCAAATTATACAGCTTTCTTCTATGAAGGCGTATTGATAGAGTTTGCTGAAACTCAGAATGTTTTCGAAACACCAAACATTAAACAGACTGAAGATTACATAACCGGACGATTCGGATAGGAGAAAATATGGCAATTCATCTAATCAGAGAAATTGATAAATTAAAAAAAATGATTATTCATCTCAGTGATCTTGTTGAGAAAAACATTAAGGCTACAATGAAAGCCGTAATTGATAACGATCCTGAACTTGCCCAACAGGTTATAAAAAGAGATGAATCTATTGACAGTATGGAAATTGAGATAGAAGAAGAATGTCTTAAAGCTTTTGCTTTGTATCAGCCTGTTGCTAACGATCTTAGATTTATCGTGGCAATTCTCAAGGTAAATAATGATATGGAGAGAATCGGAGACCTGGCAGCAAATATTGCTAAAGCTGCGATTTTTCTCCAGGATTTTGAAGTCAAAAGTTGTCTTCAAGAGCTTGAATTCGAGTTAACAGCCAATAAAGCTTTGACTATGTTTAAAAAAAGTTTTGAATCTCTTCTGAGTCTGGACGCAAAAGTGGCATTTGATGTCTGTCAGTCAGATGATGAAGTTGACGATCTGGTACACAAAGCACATAAAAAAATCCAGAAGTATATGATTGAGTCTCCGGATCATATTGAATACTTACTGAGAATCTTATACATTTTCAGACATTTAGAAAGAATAGCTGATCTATCAACTAACGTAGCTGAAGATACGGTCTACCTGAAAGAAGGCAGTATAATAAGACATGGAAACGATATTGAATAAACTACTTCAAATATGCATATGACTTTCCAAATCTTTCATTTAGAAAAAACATAAATTGAATAATCAGTATCCTAGCTTAGACTGACTGTAATTTTACTGGTCAGTCTTTTTTTCCATAAAGAACCTTAATTTACGCATAGCTTTCCTGTACTTCTGTCTTACTTTTTCTCGACGTTGATTTTTCAGCTTGGCAATCTGAGATAAAGGCATTTCTTTTTCGTACATATACTTGATTATTTCAATTTCCTCTTCAGACATAGTGTCCGGAAACTCGGCTATAACTTCTGATTTTTCCTGACTAAGGTCTCCAAAAGATTTTTCATCAGCAAGAATATCCGTGTTAAGGTCTGCTGATGCTCCGGAATATGTAATCTCTTTATCAAGGAATTTAAGGATTCTTTTGCGAATCCAGAACAGTGCGTAAGAAGAAAATTGAGTACCTTTGTCCGGATCATATTTTGATTGAGCTTCCAGAACTCCAAGTAACCCTTCCTGAACAAGGTCATCATAAGAATTGCAATACTTTGCATATTTACGAGCTACTGAATGTACAAACGAAATGGTCTTTTCATTAATAATGTTTTCTGTCATTAATTTTCCTGAGTTAATGGTAATGTCACTATGAATTCAGTTCCCTGATTCATTTTACTTTTCACATCTATTGTGCCCTTGTGTTTGATAACAATATGTTTAACAATACTTAAGCCTAACCCCGTTCCACCATACTTTTTGGATCTGGATTTATCTACAACATAGAATCTTTCAAATAAGTGTGGGATATTTGATTCCGGAATTCCTGCACCCGAGTCTTTCACTGAAAACACAACACAATTCTCATTAGTTGTGCAACTGAGGCGTATTTTACCTTTATCTGTATATTGATAAGCATTCTGCAGCAGGTTGATGAGTACCTGCTCTATTCTGAAGTCATCCAGATAAACTTGAGGAAGGTTTTTCTGAATATCCAGAACAAAATCTATATTTTTTTTGTGGAATTTATCTGTGAATAAGGAAGCAGCATTATTAATAATCTGATTCAGATCAGATAATTTGAAGTCAAACTTTATGTCTCTTTCTACAGTAGCAAGATGAAGCAGGTCTTTGACAATATTCACCAGCCTGTTCGTATTTCTTTCGATAACATCGAGATAATACTTTTGTGATGGATCAGTCACTTCATCCTGTAGTGCTTCCATAAAACCTTTGATAGCTGTTAGTGGAGTTTTCAGTTCATGCGATACATTCAGCATCAGGTCTTTTTTCATCCTGACGAGTTTCTCATATTCACTAATATCATGGAATATCACTACAACATGCTCAAAGTCAGGTAGAAATGACATACTGCAGAGGAAATGACTGTCCTGAATATCAATTTCAAAATTATCGTCCTTCCTACTTTTAAAGACAGACTCAATTTTGTTGCTGATATCAATATCGCGCATTATCTCCCAGTAATGAACCTGAGACTCAGATAATACCGGGAATTGCTGTTTGAATTTCTGGTTGCTTTTTATAATAATGCCATCTTTTGTGATGAGGCACAAGGCTTCCTGGATATAAGTAATAGTAGCATTCAGAATCTCTTTCTGGTGCTGCAGTTCTTCCATGGAGTTCCTGAGAGAATCTACCATAAGGTTAAAACTGTCAGCAACATCCCGCAATTCGTCAGTTCGTCTCAGATGCACCTTCGTGTTGTAATATCCCTGGGTTACTTTTCTGGTGGCAGCAGCCAGAACCTGAATAGGTCTGGATATTCCTCGAGTAAAGAGGTAGGCAGCAACAAGTGTTATCATAAAAGTAATAAGCAGTATATTGATGATTTCAGACTGCAGAGAATTAAGCAGTTCATTGAGTTTACTCATATACATACTTACACGCAGCACTCCGTAAAACTCTCCATTGTATGCTACAGGAATTGCCAGATAGAACATTCGTTTCTGTAATGTATTACTATATCTTATTGATACACCGACATTTTTGTCAAATGCTTGTTTTATTTCAGGTCTGTTCAGGTGATTGTTCATTTCTAATGGGTTTTTGTCAGATTCTGCCAGGACTTTTCCCTTTGGGCTGACAATAGTTATCCTGACATTGATCTTCTCAGCAAGTTCCTCAACAAGATTTGTTAATTCCTGATAATCATTTTCTGACCAGACACTTGATATTTTCTGCTCTATGAGATAAGCAGTGTTTTCCATATGTTCTTTGAAACTCTGCTTATAGTTACTTGTAATCAACCTGAAAGCAAAGAAAGAATAGAAAAAGGCAAAAAGGAGAACAATGAGTATGTACCCACTGAAAATCTTGTAGAAAATTTTGTTTCTCATAAATCTACTTATTGTTCTAGTTCCAGTTTGTAACCAACTCCCCTGACGTTCTTAATGAATTTTCCTGTCTCACCTAACTTTTCACGGAGATTTTTAACGTGAACATCAACAGTTCTGTCAATAACAGCTTTTTCTTTTCCCCAGAGATAATCAAGTATCTTGTCACGACTGAAAACCCAACCCTGTTTTTCTATAAACAGTTTCAGAAGTTTAAACTCTGTAGATGTTAAATCTACTTTTTTGTTTTGTACCCATACTTCATACGTATTGGTGTTCATTTTGAGATATCCGCTGATTCCTATTGTCTCAGATTTTTCGACTTTTTTGGTCCTTCTGATAATTGCTTTAACTCTGGCAACGAGTTCGCGAGGAGAAAACGGTTTAGTAATATAATCATCTGCACCAAGTTCAAGGCCAAGGATTTTATCCATTTCATCATCTTTGGCAGTGAGCATAATTACCGGAATCGTTTCATATTCGCGATGCTTTCTGATTTCTTTGCAGATATCCATTCCATCTACATCAGGGAGCATAAGGTCAAGTACGATTAATGCCGGGATGTCTGTTTTCATGGCTTTCCAGAAATCTGGAGCATTATCAAATGTCACACTAGAAAAACCGGACTTGTTAAGATTGAGAGCAACGAGGTCAAGAATGTCTTGTTCATCATCAAGAACATATATTAACTTATTCAAAATATCTCCTTGAGAGCTTCACTTGTTGTAAAATCTCTCTCTTTGTTTAAATTCATTGACATTATTTTACTCCGAGGTGTCAATTATTTTCTTACATGTATTATACAAAAATCGGTAAGTATTTTTTATTGGAGAGAAATGTGAGACTCATTGTTGAAACTGACAGACTTATATTGAGAGAATTATGTGAAAATGACCTGGAGGACTTGTCGGAAATTCTTCAGGATTCAACAACCATGAAGTACTATGAACACGCCTTCAGTAATGAGGAAGTTCTGGACTGGTACAACAGGCAGATTGAGCGTTACAGGAAAGATGGATTTGGATTATGGGCAGTTGTACTTAAAGATAACGGAAAAATGATTGGTCAGATCGGGTTGACTGTGCAGGTGGTCGAAGATGTTTCAGAGATTGAAATAGGGTATCTTCTTAACAAGCGCTTCTGGCATAAAGGTTATGCAATAGAAGCAGCTGAGATCTGTAAAAACTATGCATTTAATGTGTTGAAACTTCCCAGAGTTGTCAGTATGATTCGCGATACTAACCTTCCCTCACGGAGAGTTGCTGAAAAAAATGGTATGAAGATTGAAAAAGAGTTTACAAAACATTACTATGGTATGGATATGCAACATATTTTGTATGTATTAGAAAAATAAATCATTTTTATGATATGTAACTTTATCAAAGCAGATTTAAAATATAATGAAAAACTATTCCGTTTATTCAAGAGTATCAATTAGTATATTCTAAAAAGAATAAATGTCTCAATAAAAGGAGAAGAAATGAACAACGTAAAAGAAAGATTCCTCAAATATGTCAGCTTTTCCACTCAATCTGACTCCGGAAGCAGCTCTTGTCCAAGTACTCAAGGACAATTTGTATTGGGAGAGTTTTTAGTTGAGGAACTGAAAGAACTCGGGCTTAAAGATGTTAAGATAGATGAAAACGGTTATGTTACAGGTGTTTTACCTGCTAATACAAAGAAAGTTATTCAGACTGTCGGGTTTATTGCTCATATGGATACCTCTCCGGATATGTCAGGAGAAAATGTTAATCCTCAGATTATCGAAAACTATAAGGGGGATGACATTATTCTTAACAAAGAGAATAATATTGTTCTCAGTCCTTCTGAATTTCCTAAACTGAAGAATTATATCGGCAATGATATTGTCACAACAGACGGTACAACTCTTCTGGGAGCAGATGATAAGGCGGGAGTTGCAGAAATTGTAACAGCCATGGAATATCTTATTGCTCATCCCGATATCGAACATGGTGATATAAAAGTCGGTTTTACTCCTGATGAAGAAATCGGTAGAGGTGCTGATAAATTTGATGTTGAGGGATTCAATGCTGATTTTGCTTATACAATAGACGGGGGAGAAGTTGGAGAGCTTGAATACGAGAACTTCAATGCCGCATTTGCCAGTATAGAGATTCAGGGAAGAAATGTTCACCCGGGTACTGCAAAGAATACTATGATAAACTCAATGAGTCTTGCCATGGAGCTCCATTCACTTTTACCTGTTCATCAGGTACCGGAAGCAACTGAGAATTACGAAGGCTTTTTCCATCTGATTAACTTTGACGGTTCAGTAGAAAAGACTTCCATAGCCTACATTATACGTGACCATGACATGGCTAAATTCGAAGAGAAAAAAGAGCTGATGACTCAGGTTGTGGAATTTATGAATAAGAAATACGGCAACAGATTTATGTTGATGCTAAAAGATTCATACTACAATATGCGTGAAAAAATCGAACCTGTAATGTATGTGGTTGAACTTGCCAGAAAATCTATGGAACAGGAAGGAATCAAACCTCTAATCCATCCCATACGTGGTGGAACTGATGGGGCAAGACTGTCATACATGGGACTTCCTACTCCCAATATTTTTACCGGAGGTCATAATTTTCATGGTAAATACGAATATATCCCAATTCAGTCAATGGAAAAAGCAGTTAAAACTATCGTAAGAATAGTACAGAATTTAACAAAAATTTAATATATTTTGCAGCATCATTCCGGCAGTTGCTGTCGGAATGGTGCTGTTTAGACGGCTGTCTACCTAACTTCTGTTATTCTATCAACTTCTCTTTTAACAAATAATTTATTGATTTCCTTATATTACGATTTGACACAATTTATGTATTAATTCTTTTGGGAAAAAATGAACGCAAGGATAAAAAATGATCTGGCTGATACTCAGTATAACAGCATCTGTGATAATAGGTAACCTACTGAAACACCTGTCTAATAAGAAGGCAGAGATATATCATGTGTTTTTGGGTAATTACATACTGGCATCTGTATTCAGCTTGAGCATTAATAAATTCAATCTGCCTCAATACTCTCACACTGATTTCGGGCTATCTCTTTTAGCCGGATTTCTGCTTATAATATGCTTCATTTTGTATAGGAAGAATATTCATGTGAATGGATTATCTGTCAGTGTTGGATTCATGAGATCGGCTTTAATCATTCCCATTATTCTCTCACTGCTGCTTTTCTCCGAGGAACTAACCATTCTGGTTGTGATGGGTATCGTGCTTATCCTGTTTTCATTTGCAGCATTATCCAATAAAAAAGAAGTACATAACATAATGCTTCTGTTCATGCTCTTCGCTTTTTCCGGCTTAATTGATTTCACATTCAAGGTGTTCAGCAAGATCGGGACAATCAATGAAGGCAGTTTTCTTTTCTATTCATTTCTGGCTGCAGCCTTGATAAACATTGTTTTTATAAGAGTCAAGAAACTGAAGTTTTCTCTGAACAGCTTTTTGTGGGGAATAGTATTAGGGTTTCCAAACCAGCTGACAGCTTTATTCTTTATCAGATCACTTGATACAATACCTTCCGGCGTAGCTTATCCAATGCGGGGTGGAAGTGTGGTACTGCTAAGTGTATTGACCGATATAGTATTATGGAAATCAAAGATAAAGAGAAAATCTCTGCTTATTTATGCTGTTCTGTTATGTGGTGTAATACTTATTAATCTGTAGAAAAAGTAAAGCCCACCGAATAATTCAATGGGCTTGTATGGCGTGAGTAGAGTTATATCTAAAAGCTATCGTAATCACTTGAATCAGCGGTATCTTCGATCATCGGGATAATGTCTTCAGGCTCAAGCTGATACATTTTTTCCTGATGCAGCTGCTTACCGTTTGATCGTCTGTTAGTTCGAATATGAGAATCTTTCAGAGTGAATTTCTCAATCATTGACCTCAACTCTGCTGACTGACTGTTCAGCTCTTCAGAAGCACTGGCTGATTCTTCAGCGTTTGCTGCAGATCTCTGAGTAACCTTGTTAAGCTCAGATACTCCTGAATTAATCTGTCCGATACCAGTTGACTGACTATCACTGGCAACAGAGATTTCCTCAACAATAGTATCTACTTTTTCAAAACTGGATTTGATATCATTAAAGTTATGTGTAACTTCATTAGCGATTTGTGCACCTTGTTGTGAGCTCTTCTTAGACTCTTCGATAAGAGTGGCAGTGTTTTTTGCTGCTTCAGCTGATCTGAGAGCCAGGTTTTTAACTTCTTCAGCAACAACTGCAAAACCTTTTCCTGCTTCACCGGCGTGAGCTGCTTCAACTGCAGCATTCAAGGCAAGGAGGTTTGTCTGGAAAGCTATTTCATCGATAGTTTTAAGTATTTTTCCTGTCTCATCAGATGAAGTGATAATCTGCTGCATTGACTCATTCATCTTAGTCATTTGGTCACTACCAATCTGTACAGCTTTCAATGCTTCTCGTGCCAGATCTTTTCCAATTGAAGCTGATTGAGCATTCTTATCTGTCAGAGAGTTCATTTCTTCCAGACTGGATGATATTTCTTCAAGAGAACTTGCCTGTTCGGATGTTCCTTCAGCCAGTGATTGAGACCCTGTGCTTATTTCGTTTGTTGCTGATCCTATCTGGTCAATAGCTACATTCACCTGAGCGAGAATATCATTAATAGAATCCAGTGATTCATTCAGGTTTTCGGCTATCTGTTTGAAACTATTATATACAGCTTTTGTGTCTTTGTCAAAGTCCTCAACTTCATAAGAGAATGACAAATTTCCCTTGGACATTTGATTGAGAATAATTGATAGCTTTTCAACTTCTTTATTCTGGAATTTTTCAACTTTAGCTGCTACTCTTTCGAGTTGTTTTTGTGCTGTCTGATCTATGACAATTTCAATACCTCCGACAATATTGCCCTCGCTATCTTTAACCGGAGCTCCGGTATACATAATATTGATGTCCATACCATTAGGATGTGCATCAGTTTCTTCAGTGAAGACAGCATTCTTTGTCATAGCCTGACTAATTGCACACTTTGAATTCTGGCAATCAGAGGTTTTGAATGAATTGTAACATTTTGAACCTTTTAACTGTTCCAGTGTTGTTCCCAGAATTTCCAATCCGGTATTGTTCATGAAGTTTATGTTATATTGCTTGTCTACAAGCATGATTGTTGCAGGTATGGAGTTAATATGTCCAACAAAAGTTTCAGTCATAGAGTTTATTTTTCGAGTCAGTTCTTTCCAGGCTCCGCTGAGACAATCAGAAGGGGATTGGGCGTATAGCTTTCCAAGTTGAATCTCGTGTGTCAATTCATTCATATTACTGATGAGGCTGTTCATGACATCTATGCAGCTATTGAGATTATTTTTAACTTCATTAAAATCTCCTTTGTATGCATCTGTGATTTTTGGCGGGATATTACCTTTGGAAATCCTGTCAATGTATTCAGCCATAACATTAATTGGTGATACAAGTTCATCTGTAAGAGTGTTTATGGATTTTACCAGAGTAGCCCAGTCTCCCTGATACTGGGTGCTGTCGCCTCTGTTGTCAAGACGCCCCATAGTGATGCCTTCTATCATTGTTTCAGTATCGACAAGAAGTTTTTTCATCATAACAATCATATTGTTCAGATTGTCTTTTACCCTGTTGAAATCACCTTCGTATTTATCTGTAATTTCAGGGGGAATTATTCCACGTGAGATACTGTCTATGTACTCAGCCATGACATTTATAGGTGAAACAAATGCGTTCACAAGATTATTAACATTATTGATCAAACCAGCCCATTCTCCTTTGTATTGACTTGCATCTGCTCTAGTATCGAGTTCTCCCCGAATAGTAGCCTTTATAAGCTTTTCACTTTCATCCATCAAACCCCTCATCACATCTATAAGGTTATTCAGATTGTTTTTCACCTCATTAAAGCTGCCCTTATAGGTGTCAGTTATTTTTGGAGGTATTTCTCCGTTGGAGAATCTGTCCACATACTCAGCCATGACATTGATAGGAGCAGTAAATGCGTCTATTAAGGTGTTGACTTGTACTACAAGACCAGCCCAGACTCCTTCAAATTTTGTCACATCACCACGTGCATCAAGCATACCCTCAACAGTGGATTTTATAAGGAAAGAAGTCTCATCTGTTAGACTGTTCATAACATCTATGCAAGTGTTAAGATTATTCTTAACTTCCAAGAAATCACCATTGTAATTATCAGTTATCTTGGGGGGAATATTACCCTTTGATATCCTGTCAATATACTCTGCCATAATATTTATTGGTGAAACAAAAGCATTTATCAAATCATTGGTATTGTTAACGATATCCTGAAAATCCACTGTTACATCATCAATATCTCCTCTGGTATCCAGCTCTCCCAGGATTATTGAATTCGTAAGTTCTTTGATTTTGGTCGTAACATTAACTATTGACTTGTTAATTGAGCCTGCAAAGAAATATGCAGCAATTGCATCTACTAATCCAATAATCAGAGTCAGAATGATTACCATCTGTTTGCTCTGATGATGCAGTGCTATTTGCCCCATAATTATCATTGGAATAACTCCAATGCATAAAATACCAATAAGTAATTTGGTTTTAATTTTCATTCTCTCTCTCCTGCAAATTTATTAATTCCCAACGTTATTGAAGCATAAGTTGGATTTATTGATGAAGAAATGTGCACGTTCAAGAATAAGATATATTGAAAACCTCACTTTGCAAGTAAATTATTACCTGTTGCTATATAAATATTTATTGATATTGCTACTATTTTACATATAAAAAAATTGTCGAGATATTATTTCGCTGGTTATGAAATATGGTAAAACAATAATGAAATAAATACAAAAAGTATTGATATGTTGTGTCATTGATTGTTGATGACAATATATGTTCAATATTACTGATCTTATTTTTGTTGAGCAGAGAGGAATATTGTAGTCATTATTCTTTCTATGTAACCTGTAATTTATCCGGTTCGTCAATGTTTCTGTCTTTCTTATTATACTCAGAATCTGTTACTTGGCAGGTTTAATAGACTTATACTTACTGAATAGCCTGCCAAATATAGTATTAACCATAGCTTTAACAATAAGAAATTCCAGAAGCATTTCAGAATTGCCCTCATCTGATTGAAATGTATTCTGTAAACAGTAATGTAGTGAGCTTTATGGAATCTCTGTCAGGAATGCATGTGAGAAACAGATAATAATAAGAAAAATTGTCTGCTCGGCAATGAAAAGTCTATCACATCCTGTACAATTGCAGATATCTAATGGGAAATTTATTCTAAGAATGCTATAAAGTAGGCGAAAAATTAATAATACTCCAATGCCTGTAAAAACAGCCTTAAAGCAGAATAGCGATGTAAAACTGCTGAAGAAGGTATTGGAATATACTCATTTGCGTGTCTAAATTAAAATTGATATATGAGGTATGACAAGATTAATATAAATCCGCCTTATTGTGCTGCGTATTCTGTAAGGAACTCTTTATTACCAAACGCAAGATCAAGATGCTTAATTTCCCTGAAATGTATCCACTTATATTCAGAAGATTCTTCATTCAGCTTGATACTTCCTGAAAATTCTACTTCGAAGTACAGGTTCAGATAGTGTTTTTCAGCTTCAGGTTCCGGTAGCGTGTCTTGATAACCAAGAAGTTTACATGAAACAAGATCCAGATTGGTTTCTTCCTTTAGTTCTTTTTTACAGGTTCCTGCTATTGAATCACCAAAATCAACTTTACCTCCCGGTATATTCCAGCATCCGGGTTTGTGAGATGTATTCGATCGCTTTAATATCAGAATTTTATCGCTCTGCTTGAGTATCATTCTGACAACAGGTATTGGATGTTTTGACATTGTTTTCTCCTTGATGGCTGTTAAACCAATTTGTGATTTAAAACAATAATGTAAATGTAAATATATTAAAATGATTTCAAGAATTGCGAGACAGAGAAGTCCGTAAGTTAGTTATGGCAGTCATTGGGACATCAAAGTAAATGAAAAAAGAGACGCTGTTTAAAGCGTCTCTCTAATGTTTTATTTTTTTTACTATTCGTAATATGAGGCATCGTCACTATATATAGTTATCTGCCCGGAAATTTTCATTTCTGTCACGCTGACAGACTGTGTAAAAACGTAATTATTGTCGTTTCTTTTGTTCACAGCATATTCCCTTTCCCGACTTTATCGGGACTCAGGGAGCTTTCACTATGTTTTATCAGTAGGTTAAGCTGATTGAGTCCCGAATAATCGGGAAAACCTTCGACGCAAATACCGAAGATTTCGAAAAATCTTGCTTTATTTCATCAGCACAATCTTACGTGTTTCTATGTGGTTCCCGGTGATCATCTTTACAAAGTATACACCGGATGACACTGATTTTCCTGAATCAGAATCTCCATGCCAGACAACTTTATGGTCACCGGCTGAGACAGCTTTATCCACCAGGGTTTTCACTCTCTGACCTTTCAGATTGTAAACTGCAATACTGACAGGTGTTTCTTCCTTCACAGAATAGTCTATGTTGGTTTCAGGATTGAATGGGTTAGGATATATTCCCTGTATTCCGAGCTTTGTAAACTCTTCAGGGGTTTCTTCATCTTTTTCCTTTTCGACAGTGACTCTTACAGGTCCGTAGAAATTGCTGTTACCGCTGAGGGAAACACTTTCCAGCCAGTAATAGTATGTATTATTATAATCAACATCGAAGTCACTTATACTGTAATCACTGCCTGATGATGTATTGTCTGATCCTATAATCTGAGAATTAACCATTAATGCATCAGTTTGATTATTTTCGAAATTCCTGTATACATTGAATCCATTCATTTCTGTTTCAGAAGCAGTACTCCACTCAATCAGAACATTTTTGTCAGTGCTCTGTATTGCCTTGAATGATGATAAGGTAACAGGGAGTGAATTGTCATTACCTCCTGCAGGAACAAATTCAGAGAATCCGTTAAGTCCCTGAATTGTGATGTATGGGTAGTTATATACAAGAGTTGCACCAAGATCTTCTACAACATCCTGCCATGGAGAATTTTCATCTTCTCTCTTGAGGAATTTCAGAGTATTAAAGTTGTCAATACCTGCTACATCACTGAGATCAAAAGTTATATCGTAACTGCCAACGTTTCCTGCAGATGATTCAACTTGCCAGTAGTTGTCTGCCAGATTTTCTGCACTTGAAGGGAGTTCCCCAATTACATTCGGTTCTCTGAAATTCTGCGTCAGATCCAAAGTTGTTTCTGCGTGATTATCTCTGAACTGAAGCCTGATGGCGACATCATCAAATGGGATCTCAGAAGTGTCGTCTGCCGGGACATGCTGCTGCTGGTTAGCAGGGGGATTTACATCACTTAGAAAGACAGGAATGAATTCCCTGTCAGCAACAACGTTCCTGATCGTAATGTAAGGAAAATTATACTCAAGTGTCGCGTTAGGGAAGGCTTCAACATATTCAAGATCAGATCCTTTCCATCTTCTCATCAGAAAATGTACATCTTGAATATTCTGGGGAGTACAAATATCGCTGACATCCAGAGTTACATCAAAAAAACGATAAATCATTGTACTCTTAATATACCAGTATTGATCTGCGAAATGGTCAACATAAGGTGGAAGTCCCCATTCGGGAGCTGCAAAGTCATACTTTATTGCATCAATGGTATAGCTGGTACATCCGTCATGAACACCTTCATTGGGGAAGCTTTCAATATATTTTATACTTGCTGCATTTTCCGGGAAATGATATAAGGTATTGTCATATAGCCCAATTGTTCTGGGGTAGTGCAGGATATTTTGTGTAGAATCATTTATATTGGTATAGTAAACTATTCCGGAAAGATGAGAATTTTCACCCTTGCTGTATTCTCCAATAAGAATATCATCGCCTCTCATGGTTACAACAGGAATGTATGTGTTTGAGTACCCATCAGTGATATAGGGATTTGTATATACTGTTTTTTCTACCCATGCACCATTTTCTTTCTGGTATAGATATGCAGTATTGGTTCTTCTTTCGGATCCACAAGAAAAATCTCCTGAAAAATAAAAGCTGTCATTACTGCGATCCTCACAACTTACAAGTAAGTTGTCTCCTGAAATATAAAAGCTCCAGCCAAAATACCATGTATACTGGTCTGGTGGAGTTATAGACTCTTCAAGTGTCCAGACACCATTTTGTCTCTGGTATATATCAATGGATGAAGACCCCACATTGAAACTATCAACATTGTAATTGCCAATATAAGCTTTTCCATCGGAAAGCATTAAGCAATTACTTCTTACAGGTAGCCGCAGCTGCTCAGACCACACTCCATTCTCTTTATGGAAAATGTATGATGCATCTGTTGCTCCAATTATCATATCATCTCCTGATATATGAATCCTGCGGCCAAATTGTGTATACCTTTCATTAACTGATGGAGTAAGGATGGCTTCCTCTACCCATTCTCCATTGATATTCTGAAATACATAAACCCTTCCTCTACCTCCATTAACCTCATTGTAAATGGCAGATACAGCTATGTAATTGTCAGATATCGAAACCTGCTCACCAAAGTTGCTTCTATAAGAAAAATTTGAAGCGATAAGTAATGTGTCCTCGACCCATACATTATTTTCCAGATGGTAAACCTGAGCACTTCCGGCGTTCTCGACTCCCTGAACATCATCGTGAATAATGCCGACTACTGCATATTCCCCGGTGAAATCAGCCGAATTACCAAAATCATCATCATCTTCAACGAAAGAAGGTCTTAGCTGCTGGTGCTCGACCCATTGTCCGTTAACCATTTTAAAACTGTATGTGTAATAACTGGCTCCGATTATTGCGTAGTCTCCCGAAACTGATAAAGACTTGCCAAACAACATATTCCGACCAAACAGATAAGATGGAATAACATTATCAGTTATGTGTTGATAACTGATTGCGAAAACAGTACAAAATGTAAAAAGTAAAAATAAGAATACAATATTCCTTTTCATAAAAAACTCCTCTATGCGCTTTTGAGAACTTTGAATTAATTAATATACTGTCGGTTTGTTGATCAATTTATATGAAGCTAATGCTACAGATGTCAATATAATTTTTACTGTCATATGCGTTTTTTTTATGATTTAGGTCTAATCCTGTATATATTGGTGCTAAACACATATACTGGTAATAGTCTTACTTCTGCAGAAAGATTCAAGGAAACAGAATAAGAATCTCTAGTTTAAAAAATACAAATTTTTAAGCAGTTCAATTTTCAAAGTCGAAAGTGAATTCAATGGATGATTCTGTTTGGCTCAATAGTAAATAAATACTCACTTCAAATATTCTGAATCTGATTCGAACCTTTTTCTTTTGACAAAAAGTAGCGGTTCGTAAAACAATACACCACTATGGAAAAAAGTATAAATGGATTCTTCTCAAGACATAACGAAATGCTGCTGAAAGCTGTCAGGAAGTACACTGTCGGGATTGCCGGCTGTGGAGGTCTTGGGTCCAATATTGCCTTTGCATTGGTTCGCATCGGTATAAAAAAAATTGTTATGGCAGATTTTGACGTGGTTGAACCGCATAATCTGAATCGACAGCAGTTTTTTATAGATCAGATAGGCAAGCCTAAAGCAAAAGCACTTTTTGAGAACCTTAAAAGGATCAGCCCTTATACTGATATTGAATTCCATGTATTGAAAATCAGTGAAGATAACATTGATGTGCTTTTTAGGGAAGTGGACATAATGGCTGAAGCATTCGACAGAGCTGAGATGAAGAAGATGCTCATAGAGGAATGGCTGGTTAAATATCCTGTAAAGCCTATAGTTGCCGCATCCGGAATAGCCGGATATGGCAGAAATGAGATTTTGAAAACCAGAAAGATTGGTAATCTGTATGTCTGCGGAGATGAAAGCTCTGAGCTGGAGGAGAATATATCTCCGACGGCACCACGGGTAGCTCTTGTTGCAAACATGCAGGCTAATCAGATAATTGAACTTATAATGGAGAAAGAGTATGGCTCAACAGATAATGGTTAATGGAAACAGTATGGACTGGGAGCAGGACTTGACCATTACGGGAATTCTTAAGAAAAAGAGATTCACATTCAAGCTGTTAGTCGTTAAGGTTGACGGAAAACTTGTAAAAAAAGATAAATACGATACAACAACAATACCGCCCGGAGCTAGTGTGCAGGTACTGCATCTGATGAGTGGTGGATAAGGAGACTTATATGTTTAAAACTAATGAATACTTTGATGGTAAAGTGAAATCAATTGCATTTGATACAAATGACGGACCTGCTACAATTGGTGTTATGGCAGAAGGCGAGTATGAGTTTGGAACATCCACAATAGAATATATGACTGTTATTGAAGGTGTTATGGTTGTTCTTCTTCCAGGCGAAGAAGAATGGAAGACTTTTGCTAAGGGCGAAACTTTCATCGTTCAGAAAGATAAAAAATTCAATCTGAAAATTGAAGGGAATGCTGCATATTTATGTCTCTATAAATAGTGGAGGATAAATGACATTAAGAGATATCAAAAAAATTATAGAAGAAAAACAGATTAAGACTATAGATTTGAAATACTCTGATCTTGCCGGAAACTGGTATCATATTTCTTTTCCACCGGATAAGCTTGATAAAGTTATGACCGAAGGTATATCTTTCGATGGTTCAAGTATCCCCGGAATGAGATCAGTCGAATCTGGAGATATGGTTATTCTTCCGGATATCACAACTGCAATGGTTGATCCTTTCACAAGATATCCAACCCTAAGAATGCTTTGCTTCATCTGTGACGCTGATACAAGAATCGGTGTTGCTAAAGACCCAAGAAGCGTTGCCAAGAGAACAGATGACTATATGAAGTCTACTAAGATTGCAGACCAGTCATTCTGGATTCCTGAGTTCGAATTCTATCTGTTTAATGATGCTGTTTTCAGTAATGGCAAGTATGAAGCAGGTTATAAATTCACATCTGCAGAATCCAAAGAAGTTCTGCCGGGAAAATATGTGGACAGAGACGGCACAGCCGTAGCTCACAGAAAAGGCTATCATATAGATACCCCGTTTGACAAATATGCAGATGTTCGTCAGGAGATGGTTAACCAGATGGAAGATATTGGTGTTGATGTACGTTATCACCATCATGAGGTTGGTCTTGCCGGTCAGGAAGAAATAGAAACAGAAATGATGGAATTCGGTAACATAGTTGATAAAATGATGTATATCAAGGATATCATTCATAACACAGCATTAAGAAACGATCTTACCGCTACATTCATGCCTAAGCCTTTATACGATGAAGCCGGAAACGGAATGCACTTTCATATTCAGCTCAGAAAGAAAGGTAAGAATGTGTTCTATAAAAAAGGTGAATATGCTGATCTTTCTCTGGAAGCGCAGTATTTCATCGGTGGAATTCTCAAGCACGGACGTTCCCTCACTGCATTCACAAATCCAAGCACTAACTCATTCAAGAGACTGCTTCCGGGATTTGAAGCACCTGTAAAATTATTCTATGGTCTTGCAAACAGATCTGCTGCAATCAGAATTCCCAAGTACGTTACAACAGAAGAGACAAAACGTATAGAATTCAGAACAGGTGACGGAACATGTAATTACTACCTGGCAATGAGTGCTCTGCTGATGGCAGGACTCGACGGTATCCAGAACAAAATTCTTCCTACAAAGGAAAATGGATACGGTCCGTTTGATGATAACGTATTTGCATGGCCGGATGAGAAAAAAGATATGCTTGAGTCAATTCCGGAAAGTCTGGAAGAAGCTCTGCAGGCATTGAAGGAAGATCATGAGTATCTTCTTAAAGGTGATGTATTTAATAAAGAATTAATAGATAGTTGGATAAAAGAAAAAATGAAAGAAGTGGTTGCGGTTAAAAACAGACCTCATCCGTTCGAAATGAGTCTTTATTATAGTTTATAATTGGAGGTAAAATGGATTATTTTTTAACTGAAGACCAGATAGAAATCAGAGATATTGCAAGACAGATTGCACAAGAGAAGATAAAGCCCCTGCGCGAGAAGTACGATGAAGAAGGAACATTCCCATGGGATATCGTGAAAATAATGGCTCAGACAGACCTTTTTGCTGTCCTGATTCCTGAAGAATACGATGGTATCAGTGGGAAAGTAATGGATCTTGCTATTGTTACAGAAGAACTCAGCAAGGTTGATGCAGGTATAGCTCTTTCATTCGGAGCAACAGGTCTTGGCTTATACCCTATACTTCTTTCAGGAAGTGAAGAACAGAAACAAAAGTATCTTCCTCAGATTGCTGCCGGAGAAAAACTTGCTGCTTTTGCTCTTACAGAAGCTAATGCCGGTTCAGATGCAGGCGGTATTGAAACAACTGCAGATAAAGATGGTGATTTCTATGTGCTTAACGGTACAAAACAATGGATTACCAACGGTTCAGAAGCAGACATCTATACCGTTTTTGCAATGACAAATAAAGCTAAAGGTGCACGTGGTGCTTCCTGCTTTATCGTTGAAAAAGGTACTCCCGGATTTTCATTCGGTAAAAAAGAAAATAAAATGGGAATCAGAGCTTCTGCTACAACAGAATTGATATTTGAAAACGTAAGAGTTCCCAAAGAGAACATGATTGGAAGAGAAGGAACAGGGTTCATGGTTGCCATGAAAACATTCGATAAATCTCGTCCTATGGTTGGTGCTCAGGCTGTTGGTATTGCTCAGGGAGCATACGAAGAAGCTGCTCGTTACTCAAAACAGAGACACCAGTTCGGAAAACCTATTTCATCATTCCAGGCTATTCAGTTCATGCTTGCAGATATGGCAACTCAGATTGAAGCTGCCAGAGCTCTTGTATATGCTACTGCAAGAATGATTGATAGTGGTGTTAAAAAATATTCAAAAGAATCTGCTATGTGTAAAACATTCGCATCAGATGTTGCAATGAAGGTAACTGTAGATGCTGTTCAGGTTCTTGGCGGTTACGGATATATGAAAGAGTATCCTGTAGAAAAAATGATGAGAGATGCTAAGATTACTCAGATCTATGAAGGTACAAACCAGGTTCAGAGATCAATTATAGCATCAAACCTTTTAAAAGAATTTTAATGAGGTAGAAAATTGATAAAGGAAGCTGTCGGATTATTCTGACAGCTTTCGTTTTAAATGGAGCGCAAATGATCTATCTACTGTATTCAGCTGACTATGAGGTTTTCATGGGTAAGAATAACCTGAAGGAAGCTGATGTTCTGGTGAAACCCACATATCAACTGTTAGAGAAATGTAACGAACTGGAAATTCCCATGACCTTCTTCTCAGATGTTCTTTGTTTGAAAAGATACCGAGAACTTGGTATGAATGAATTTCCTGATCAAGTTGACACCCAGATGAAAGATATGATAAAATCCGGTCATGATGTGCAGGTTCATATACATCCTCACTGGGAGAAAGCAGAGATAGAAAATGGACAGTGGTCATACGATCTTGATAGATTCCTTCTCGGCAACTACTCATCAAACTCAGGAGAAGTCCTTGAATATACTGAAAAGTTAGTAAAATCTGTAGTTCAATATCTCACCGATCTTCTGAAACCGGTTAACTCTGACTATAAAGCTATTGCCTTCAGGGCAGGTGGATATGGAATTCAGCCTGAAACTTCTGCAATTATTAAAGCACTCAGGAATAGCGGAATCAAAATTGACAGCAGTGTTGTAACAGACATGGTTCTGAAATCGAACGTTAACAGTATCGATTTTACAAAGTATCCACAGGCATTGAACTATTATATTTCGGAAGATGTAAGCTTTAATAATACAGATGGAGTGTTCGAGATCCCGGTGATCGGGCAGAAGGAACTGAGTTACAGGGAGGTGATTCCTCGCCTTGTATCGTACATAGAAAGAACACTATTCTTGAAACCCAGGGGAAATCCCATCCAATTCAAGTCAGATTCTAAGAGTGGAAAAATATCCGGTATTCTGCAGAAAATAAAGAATGAAACATGGAGACTTAGAAAAAACTGGTGGATTCTGGAACTTTCCGTAACTCCAACAAACATGTTCTATTTGACCAGAAACTTTCTGAAGAAGCAGGACTGGAAAAATCAAGATGTTTTCGTTTCACATAGCTGTCATCCCAAAGGTTTATATAAACCGCATTTTGATTCGCTGGAAAAATACCATAAAATGTTGAAAAAATATTATAAAGACAATATCCGGTTTATAACTTTCTCAGAGGCAGACAGAATAATCGCTCAGAGGTCAACACATGAAAAGAAAGCTTAGAAGATTGCAGAAAAAAATGCAGCATAGCATTGTGCATTTTGTCAGAAAACCATTAGTTAAGAACTTTACACCTGAAGATGTGCATAAGGTTTTCGAGAAAATGGGGATAAAAAAGGATGATATAGTTTTCGTAAATAGTGCGGTTAACGGAATATGCAGACTCAGACCATCTGGACAGACTTCCAGAGAACATCTTGTGTCACTGCTTAAGGCAATGACTGAATCAGTCAGAACATTGATACTGCCCTCATTTTGCGTTAAAGGTCGTTCTATTGATTACTGGAAATCTGAGCCGATTTATAATATTCTAGAAACACCAGGTAGAACCGGTTATCTCACTGAAGTATTCAGAACAGGCTTTCCGGATGTAAAAAGGACTAATCACCCAAGTGAACCGGTTCTTTTATGGGGAGACTATCCATCTCAAATGGCAACTGATCACAAAAAATGTACCTTTAATCCCTACTCAGACATAAGTCCATTAAAATGGGTATATAATAATAACGGGAAACTGATTCGGTTTGGACTTGGTGTCAATAAAGCTCCACAAATTATACATCTTGCTGATGCCATGATAAATGATATAGTAGACTTCAATTACTTGATCAGAGAAAAGATGAAGGCAATTATTGTAAACCCGGATGGTTCAGAAGAAATCATATATGGGTTTCCTTATAATTCGGACTTGACCAGACTATATAACAGGCGATCTTTTATAAATACTCTGGGTTCTGAAAATTATGTAAGTCTAAAATATAAATTGTTTCCTTTCAGCAGTGTAGATATAAAACCAGCAGTCGATAGAGCAGTCATGATTGGGGTTAAAGCTGTGAAGGCTGGATATTTACCGCCATGGTTCGGAAACGGAAAAATTAAGATAGCTGAAATGAAGAGAAAGGGCTATATAAAATAATCTGCACATATTATAAATAATTCTGACTTTTTTTCTTGACAGGTGTTATTTTTCGCTAAGTGTTTTGATGAACCACTTGTAGTGATCAATGCATTGTAAAGAGTAAGTTCGATTAAACTTGTTACGATTTTTTAACGAAATATATCATTGAGATGATGAGGTACGAATATGGAAAAGAAAAATCTAAAAGAAGCTATTTTAACCATTAACAAGGCAATATGCAAAAATATAACTATGTCTAATCTTGATAACAGGGGCTTTTTTTCTCAGAACATTTTGTCCCAACTAAGAAATTTCGTTGAATATATCGCTATTTTGATTCATAATAATGGGGTGGATGCTCCAATTGATTATGAAGACATTAAAAAGGGTGTAGAAAATCTTAGGACACGAGGTGAATTAAGATTTATTAGATTATTTCATGATCTTCTGCAAATATCTGCTTCCCATTATACTCTTGATGAAGAGAACTCAGAAAGATTAATGCTTAAATATAAGGAATATTTATTCAGACTAAAAAAAAATAGTCAAGACGAAGTTCAATATAGATATCATTGAGAATATTGCTGAGTTCCCTATTAATTCTGATTCAATTTTACAGGAATATTATGAGAAGATAGCCGAAAAGATAGATCACCCTTCCCGTAAAATGGAAAAGGTTGCCTATAGTGACAGATATTATATTCAAAAAATAAAACCATTTTTCGTTAATTCAAGTGTTTACTACGAAATTACATATACAAGAGCAAGTGATTATGCAAGTAAATTTGATAGGATTATTTCGTTTA
This sequence comes from Cloacimonadales bacterium (SeqCode), assembly GCA_942492065.1. GTDB lineage: Bacteria > Cloacimonadota > Cloacimonadia > Cloacimonadales > JAIOQZ01. Next base: position 1,337,140 of record CALODV010000013.1, read on the forward strand.
CTGATAAGGATATTTCATACTATTATGCAGTGAAGCTTGAAGTCAGTGAAACAACTATATTAATGTTGGGAAGAGAATTACCAATCCAGATTATTACTGATTGGGAAGTATCAATACGACCTTGTGAACTTAATAATTTCTCCAGAATACTTAGTCCAAGAAATAAAGTAAGTATAACTAAAGAGTATTATAATCTTATGAATTACTTGAAACATTCAGGTAACAGCTTGGTCGATATTGCACATTATTCAGATAGTGATTTCCAAAAAGTTAGAAGCATAATTTCTAAAGGGGCTAAAACATTTCCATTCTACGATGTTTTGAATAATTGTAGAATGTTGGTAAAGAAAAATAGAAATGGTCAAAATGTTATAAGGTATTTGCTTTTAAGAATGAATAATAGAATTATAAAGCAGCAATATCGTTCTGAGTCTTGTGATAAACTATCTTCACTTTTTCTGAAATATGGATGTATACCTTTTGACAAAATGCCATTCAATACTTCTTTAATACAACATAATCCAAGACTTATAGATTTATACGAGTGCATAGATCATAATGATAGAGAGCATGAGTTACTAGCAAGAAAGATAAAGAATAATACAGAGAAAAAAGGTCAGATTTATACTACAAAAGATGAAATGAAAGATTTTCAAAACATAGATGAACTTATATATAGATGGAACTGTGCTTTGTACCGTACACATAACAATAGACGATTAGAAGTTTTCAATAATTACATTTATATAAAGGAGTACGAGGAGTATTCATGTCAAATAATTCGCGAGTTGCAGGATTTATCTAAACATGGATTTCGTAACTACCGAAAATCAGTAGAAAACTGGTTAAATACTGGAACATATGTAGTTGATTGTGAAGAAAAGAAAACTATAATAAAACAGATGTTTGAAACATCTAAGGTCGCACTTATTTATGGTTCTGACCTTTCCCCCTAAACTTGAACCATTCTGAAGTTTAGTATTCTTTGACATATAAAAGCAATGATTTATAATATTTGCAAAGGAGTAAAGGATGCGAAAAAGATTTACAGAAGAACAGAAAATAAGAGTACTCAAAGAGCATGAAGCTGGCAGAAAAGTAAAAGATCTTATACGAGAGCACCAGATTTGCGAGCAGACATTTTATAAGTGGAAGAGCAAATACGGTGGAATGGAAGTAACTGAGGCCAAAAGGTTAAAGTCTCTTGAAGATGAGAACAGAAGGTTAAAGCGTCTTTTAGCAGAACGTGATCTTGAAGTCGATGCATTAAAGATAGTACTGTCAAAAAACTTCTAAAGCCCTGTCAACGTAAAGAAGTTGTCAGGGAGTTTAAAGAGATGGGAATGAGTGAAAGACGATCTTGCCGTATAACAAATTTTCATAGGAGTTCGTTCAGATATAAACCTGTAGATAAGACATCTGACAGAGTAATTTTATCTAAACTGAAGGAGCTTGCTCTGAAGCATGTCGCTTATGGTTTGCCCAGATTAACAGTTCTATTAAGAAGAGAACTGGGCAATGTAAACCATAAGCGTATAGAACGTATTTACAGACAGAACAATCTGCAAATACCTAAACGACCACGCAAGAAACGCTTGTATAGATCAGAATCATTACCTCCTGCCGAGTATCCAACTCAACGTTGGTCAATGGATTTTGTAGGAGATAGAACAGTAAAGGGACGTCCTTTCAGGATTTTCAATATAATGGATGATTTTTCAAGAGAACTTGTACTTCAAATTGTTGATACTTCAATTACAGGATCCAGATTAAATAGAGAACTAAGTAATTTGAAAGAATATCGTAATTTACCGGAAAATATAGTCTGTGACAATGGACCTGAATTCAGATCCAAAGCAATGTCTGAATTTTCACTAAAACATAATGTAAAACTGTGCTTCATCCCTCCGGGAGAACCACAGAAAAATGCTTTTGTGGAAAGTTTAAATGGTAAGTTCAGAAATGAATGTCTTAATCAATCGGAATTTCTAAATCTAAATCATGCAAGAAATGTAATAAATGAATGGAGAGAAAGTTATAACAACGAAAGACCTCATAGTTCTCTTAATATGATGTCTCCCAAAGAATATCTCTTGACTTATGAAAATGGAATCAAACAGAATAACTCGAACTTACTAAACTTAGACATGGTACAGAATATGGGGTAGGCTCAGTTCCGCTGGGACTGGAAAGTCAACCACAATAAATCACGTTTCGTTTTTTTTTTCCAATCGTCATAAATTATACTTAGCAAATACAAATCCAGCAATAGACAATCTAAGAAGAAAAGTGAACACTTCAAACTGCACATACAAGACAATAACAAAATTTCTCTCATGTAATAATGATAAAACTGAATATGATATAATTTTTATTGATGAGTGTAGTACTGTAAGTAACACTGATATGTTTGAGTTTCTCAAAAAAGCTACTTTTAAATTGTTAATCTTAGTAGGGGATATTTATCAAATTGAGTCAATTTTATTTGGTAATTGGTTTCATTTAGCAAAATCGTTAGTATCAAGAAGTGCAGTATTCGAGTTAAACAAACCATATCGTAGTTCAGTACCAACTCTTATAAACCTTTGGAATGCAGTAAGAAATTTCGAAGACAGTATTCTCGAAATTATTGCAAAAAATCAAATATCCACAAAATTGTATCAATCAATATTCGAAAAAAGTTTTGAAGATGAGATTATCCTTTGTCTTAATTATAATGGATTATACGGTATAAACAATATTAACAGATTTTTGCAAAGTAACAATAAAAACAGTAAAGTATTGTGGGGAACTAATGTATTTAAGATTGATGATCCAATAATATTTAATGAATCCGCAAGATTTTCACCCATAATATATAATAATCTTAAGGGAAAAATTGTCAATATTTCTAAAAATATAGACAAAATAGTGTTTGATGTCGAAATAGATAAAGTTATAAATGAACTTGATGCACTTGATTACGATTTTGAGTTAATGCCAAATGCTAGTAATGGAAATTCAGTAATACGTTTTAAAGTCGATAAACACATAACCAGCGACAATGATGAACATGATTCATCTTCAATTATCCCTTTTCAGGTAGCTTATGCGATATCGATGCATAAAGCACAGGGTTTAGAATACTCTTCAGTTAAAATTGTTATAACTGATGAAATTGAGGAAATGATCACGCATAATATCTTTTATACAGCTATTACTAGGGCAAAGCAAAAACTCAAAATATATTGGTCACCTGAAACGGAGAATAGAATATTAAGTAATTTCACAGATAGGTTTAACAAAAGGGATCTGTCAATTTTGAAATCAAGATTCAATTTATGAAAAAACTAACTATAATAGAAACGTCAAATACGATTTATCTTATTATTGATGTATAAAACATTAAAAAAAAGGCTGTGAAAACAAGTTCACAGCCTTCTGTCTTTATAGACAATATGTCAAATATAAGCGTCTTCAAAATTGGAACTGAAAATTCCCATCAGGTCTTTGAGGAGAGTTTCTTCATCCGGTCCTGATACTTCGATCTCCAGTTTAGAACCATGTTCTGCTGCAAGACTCAATACTCCGAGAATGGATTTGCCATTTACTCTTATGTCATCTTTTGTAATTGCCAGATCAGCACGATACTGCTGGGCAATCTGACACAAGAGTGCAGAAGGTCTGGCATGAAGCCCTAAGGGATTTTCAACTGTTACTTCTTTTTTAATCATGTCATTACCTTCATTTCCTGTTTTTAAATGTCAAATATTTTCTTTTCAGGCAGTCCTTTCAAATACAAATTCATGATTGAGAAAGTCTACATTTACCGCTTTTACGTCCATGTTACCAATGATAAATCGTGATAACTCATTCTCAATATACTTCTGAATAGCGCGCTTGACAGGTCTTGCTCCATATTGCGGATCATAACCGGTTTCAGCTATCTTGTTAAGAACATTCTCAGTATAAGTTAAATGAATTTCGTTATCCTGCAACCTTTTTACAAGATTGTCGAGCTGAAGTTTAACAATTTTGCTTATCTGGCTGCTGTCCAGCTTGTGGAACATGATGATTTCATCCAATCTGTTTATAAATTCGGGTCTGAGATACCGCTTCATGATCTCCATTATACTGTCTTCCACATCCTCAGGATTTTCCGCTTCAAAAATCAGATCAGATCCCATGTTAGAAGTCATGATAATCACAGTATTCTTGAAATCTACAGTTCTGCCTTTGCTGTCAGTCAGTCTTCCGTCATCCAGTATCTGAAGCAGAATGTTGAAAACATCAGAATGGGCTTTCTCAATCTCATCCAGCAGGATTACACTGTAGGGTGATCTTCTGACTGTTTCTGTAAGGTATCCTCCCTGATCGTAGCCGACATATCCGGGAGGTGCACCAATCAATTTTGCCACAGAGTGTTTTTCCATGTACTCAGACATATCGATTCTGATCAGTGCTTTTTCGGTGTTGAACATAAAGTCAGCCAGAGTTTTTGCCAACTCTGTTTTTCCTACACCGGTAGGTCCGAGAAACAAAAACGAACCAATTGGTTTGGATGAGTCGGCTATTCCGGCTCTGGATCTTCTGATAGCATTACTCAAGGCTGTTATGCCTTTATCCTGTCCAATCATTCTTTCAGAGAGCTTCTGCTCCATTTTGAGTAGTTTATCCATCTCTCCCTGCACCAGTTTGGATACAGGAATTCCTGTCCATCGTGACACGATAGTTGCAATGATCTCCTCGGAAATCTCTTCTTTAAGAAGCTGTTTATCAGAAGGTATCTCCTGAAGTTTCCCCTTCAGTTCAGTCAGTTTATTCTGCAGCTCAACCAGTTTTCCGTATTTTAGCTCTGCTACTTTGTTGTAGTCCCCTTGACGTTCGTAAATCTCTGCCTGAGATTTTACCGATTCTATCTGCTCGGATGTTGTTCCTATATCATTCAGAAGCTGCTTCTCGTAGTTCCAGCGAGCACGAAGATCTTTCTGCTTGTCTGAAAGCTCGGAAATCTGAGCTTTAACCATCTTTAGTTTTGATTCCGAAGCTTCACTCTTTTCCTGCTGGATAGATAGTTTTTCTATTTCAAGCTGCCTGATTTTTCTCTCAATCTCATCCAGTTCCTCAGGCAGGGAGTCAATTTGCATTTTAAGATAAGAACAGGCTTCATCCATAAGATCAATAGCTTTATCAGGAAGGAATCTGTCGGAAATATATCTATCTGAGAGCACAGCACAGGCAACCAGTGATGAGTCAGTAATCTGAACCCCATGGTGAACTTCGTATTTATCTTTTATACCTCTGAGGATCGATATTGTGTCATCCAGAGTTGGTTCTTTTGCGTGAACAGGCTGGAAGCGTCTTTCAAGAGCGGAGTCCTTTTCTATATATTTTCTGTATTCATCCAGAGTGGTTGCTCCTATACAATGCAGGAATCCCCTTGCCAATGCCGGTTTAAGCATATTGGAGGCATCCACCGCGCCTTCTGCTGCACCAGCTCCAACAACTGTATGGAGCTCGTCGATAAACAGAATGATATTGCCTTCTGAGCTTTCGACTTCCTTTAAAACTGCTTTAAGTCTGTCCTCGAATTCACCTCGGAATTTTGCTCCGGCAATCAGTGATCCCATATCAAGTTCCAGGATAGTTTTGTTTTTTAACGGTTCAGGTACATCGTTATTGATGATTCTTCTGGCAAGTCCTTCAATAATTGCTGTTTTACCAACTCCCGGCTCACCAATAAGTACTGGATTGTTCTTCCTTCTACGCGACAGAATCTGAATTATCCTTCTTATTTCGTCATCACGTCCAATAACGGGATCGAGTTTACCCTGTGATGCAAGCTCAGTCAGATTTCTTGTGTACTTTTTAAGTACCTGATACTTATTCTCAGGATTCTGATCAGTTACTCTCTGTGATCCTCTTATGTCTTTCAGGGCAGCAAGCAGTGCATCTTTTTTTATTCCGTAAGATTTCATTGTGGCAGCGGCATCTGTGGCTTTATCGATGAGGGAGAGCATTATGTGTTCGATACTGATAAACTCGTCAGACATCGACTTTGCTTTTTTCTCGGAATCTCTTAGTATTGAATCCAGCTCCTGGGAAAGATAAGCCTGCTGCAGGTTTTGAATCTTCGGGTATTTATTGAGACTTACCTGAAGCTGCTCTTGAAGCATATTAATGTCCACATCCATTTTCTTAAGCAGAGAATCTGCAAATGAATCTTCCGTATTAAGCAATGAAAGCAGAAGATGAGGTGATTTTGCTTCCTGATGACCGTTTTCACGAGCGATCTGGACAGAATTCTGAATTACTTCCTGAGATTTCACTGTAAATTTTGAAAAGTTCATTTTTCCTCCATTTTTGTTTTCTTTACCCAAAAGATAATCAGTCTGTGATCAGTGTCAAGTAAAAATTAGCACTCTTCATTATTGACTGCTAAAATTCAAAATCTTGACATTTCTCGACCGTTTTTCCTATCTTATCGAAAATGCAAGGAGAAAACTATATGAAGAGAATTTTTATATTATCATTTATCTTTATACTTCTGGTAATAACTGTTTCCTGTTCAACAGAGGCTAAAATAGCTGCCTCAAGGATTATACTGGATGATGCAATTAATCGTTCTGAAGGTTTTATAGCCGGGGAGTTAACCCGATTACAGAATATTGCAGAATCAGCAATAGCCAAGGAAGGTGATTGGGAGAATATTTTGAATGCCCTGAAGGATGATCCTGAAAAAATAGCTGCCTTATACTGGTATGCCTTACCTAACGGTTCATATTATACTTCGGAAAAGGGCAAAGTTAAGGCTAATCTGAGTGACAGGGCTTACTTCCCTACTTTGCTTGAAGGTAAAGATGTAGTTGGGTATCCGATTATTGGTAAAACAAGCGGAAAGAAATCATTTGTTGTTGCGGTACCTGTTATTATTAACGGTAAGGTCACCGGTATTGTTGCTTCTTCAATATATCTCGATGATTTCTGGATGCGTATCAAGGAAAATATTACTATCCCTGAGCATATGGATTTCTATGCAGTTAACAGTCAGGGAATAGCTATGTTTGATTTCGAAAAGCGGGACTATTGTCTCGTAAATGTATTTGAATTAGATTCTTATACTCTTTCGGATGCTGTAAAAAAGATTATTGTTTCTGATAAAGGTCATGTTGAGTATGAGTGGAATGATAAGGTGAAGCTGGCAGTGTACAAAAAATCTGAAATTTCAGATTGGCGTTATGTGCTTTCATTTTATTAAAAAGCAGAAAGCCTTGAGATTTGTTTTACAATATCACTACATATTGCTTGACACAGGATATATTTTAAAAAAAATCAGCAAAGATTTTAGTAATGATTAATATACAAAACTAAGGTGGAATAATGGGATCAAGAATAGAAAAAATAGAGTTTGTTTTTCCTGAAGGTGAAGTCACAAATCAGTATCTGGAAGATAAGTTTAAAAAATGGAAATCCAGCAAAGTATTCAAGAAAACAGGAATCAGAAGCAGACATGTAGTATCAGAAAACGAAACAGCTCTTGATCTGGCTATTAAAGCCGGAAACAAGATACTGGAAGATTTCAATAAAGATGATATTGACTTTTTGGTGTATTGTACACAGAGTCCAGAATATTATCTTCCATCCGGGGCATGTATTCTCCAGGATAAGTTGGGTCTAAAAGACAGTATAGGAGCTTTTGACTTCAATCTTGGTTGTTCAGGTTTTGTATATGGTCTGGCAATGATAAAAGGACTCATTAGTGCCGGAGTTGCCAGAAATGTATTATTCATCACTGCAGAAACATATTCAAAATACATAAATGAAAATGATCTGGCGAACAGAACAATTTTCGGAGATGCAGCCACAGCTACAATAATTTCCCAGTCTGATAAGGAACATTTACTTGAGTTCTCTCTTGGGACTGACGGTTCCGGTGCGGATAATCTTATTGTTAAAAACGGTGGAACGAGAAATCGCTATAATCCCGAACTCATTGCTGAAGATGATGGACAGGGTAATTTCAGATCCGATAATGACATCTACATGAATGGACCTGATATATTTAATTTTACTATCAGCCATGTTCCTGTAACTTTCAAGAACACATTGAGTATAAATAATCTTGATATCAATGATATTGATTATTTTGTATTTCATCAGGCAAACAAATATATGTTGAACTATTTGAAGGATTTGTGTGAAATTCCCAAGGAAAAATTCTTCCTCAGCATGGAAGAAACAGGTAACACAGTCTCTTCTACCATACCAATAGCCTTGAAAAAACTTCTGGATTCCGGTGAAATAGTTAAAGGAAACAAAGTAATGTTACTTGGTTTTGGTGTCGGGTATTCCTGGGGTGGAACAATCATAGAAATTTAAAGGAGAATATAATGACAAAGAAAGAATTTTTAGCAGAAATTATCGAAGTTTTAGAACTTGAAGAAGATGAGCTTGATTTAGATACAAATCTTGATGATGTAGAAGATTATGACTCATTTGCAGTTCTCAGTATCATTGCATTTGTACATAAAAAATTCGGAATTCAATTCAAAGCAAATCAACTGCAGGAATTAGGATCAATCAATGATCTGATCAAATTAATTGGAGAAGATAAGTTTGAATAGCGAATTCCTGAATGGAAAAACTGTAATTGTCAGCGGTGCAACCGGAGGCATTGGTGAAGCTTGCGTACTTAAGCTTGCTGAATACGGTGCCAGAGTTGTACTGGTTGGGCGTAATAAGGAAAAACTTAACATTGTTCTGGAAAAATTGGGGGATGATAAGCATATCTCGGTTGCCGTGGATTTCAGTGATGAAGATAACATAACTTCGGAAGTGAAATCTGTTTTTGCTGAAATCGGAGAAATTCACGGTTTTATCCATGCTGCAGGTTATGAGATAACCAAACCCCTTAGAAAGACAAAGAGAGAAGATTTTCGCAATCTGTTAGATATTAATTCTCTTTCTGCATTCAGTTTTGTGAAAGCTATTGCCGGATTAAAGAAGAATAAAGTGGATTCAGTTTCTTTTGTCCTGATTTCCAGCGTAATGGGTACATTGGGAGAAAGAGGTAAAATAGCATATTGTGCATCAAAGGGTGCAATAATCAGTGCAGTAAAAGCAATTGCTCTTGAGATTTCTGATAAAGGTCATAGGATAAACTCGGTATCACCCGGGATTGTTGAGACTGATCTGGTGAAGGAAATGATGGCAGAATACCCTGAGGATATGCGGGACAACATATACAAGATGCATCCTCTGGGAATTGGTCAGCCGGAAGATGTTGCTGAAATATGCTCTTTTCTGGTGTCTGATAAATCACGGTGGATTACCGGTACAGATATTCTTATTGATGGAGGTTATTCCGCAAAATAGAATATGTTATTTAATTCAATTAGTTTTTTATTATTTTTCCCAATAGTCTGTATAGCTTATTTTGCAACTCCATTCAAATTCAGATGGGCATTGCTGCTTGGAGCCAGCTATTATTTCTACATGTGCTGGAAACCGGAATATGCCCTGCTGCTTGCTCTGGTTACACTGGTAAATTATACAGGTGGTATGCTGATTGCAAAATCAGAAAACAGCAAGTTCAGAAAAGGTGTGCTTATCTCATCCATTGTGACGAGTTTGGCATTCCTGTATTATTATAAATATTTTAATTTCTTTGGCAGATCAATCAATTCTATACTTGATATGCTTAACCTGTCTATGCAGGTTCCTTTACCGCATATTATCCTGCCCGTGGGAATTTCTTTTTTCACGTTCCAGGCGCTGAGTTATACCATTGATGTATACAAAGGTAATTTGAAGGCAGAGAAGCATCTTGGGATTTTTGCTCTTTTTGTTTCTTTCTTTCCGCAGCTTGTGGCAGGTCCGATTGAAAGAGCAACTCATCTGCTTCCGCAATTCTATGAAAAGCATAAATTCAATGGAGATATGGCAATACAAGGTCTGAGACTGATGTTATGGGGATTTTTCAAGAAGATTGTTATAGCAGATCGCGTTTCAGTTTATGTGGATTCGGTTTACAACAACCATTTGCATCATAGTGGTCTGTCATATATTGTTGCCACTATACTCTTTGCATTTCAGATATACTGCGATTTCTCAGGATATTCCGATCTTGCCAGAGGTTCTGCAAGAATAATGGGTTACAGATTGATGGTGAACTTCAGATTGCCTTATCTGTCTGTAAATGTTACCAAATACTGGCAGAATAACCATATATCATTAACTACCTGGTTGAAGGATTATGTATATTTTCCTCTGGTGGAAAAGAAACCTACAATTTTCCAGATGTGTAAGATAACATTCTTTACATTCCTGCTGAGTGGTCTATGGCACGGAGCAGACTGGACTTTTGTTATCTGGGGGATATGGCAGGCAGCATTTCTGATCTTTGATATCCTGGTAAGGAAGCGTAAGAAGAAAATCGATAAATGGCTCAAGAAAAAGAAACTGATCGCAATTATTGATTCCTTGAGAATAGCACTGACTTTCGTCATCATCTCGCTTGGTCTGGTATTCTTCAGGGCAGCAAATATATCTCAGGCAACCGATATTCTTACCGGAATTCTAACCCTTAAGTCCGGAGGTTTGTTTAAGGATGCTGAGACATTATTGTATGCTTTTGCAGGTATTATGATTCTATTAATAGTTGAGTCTAAGCCTGAGCTTGATTTCAACCAGTATATGGAGAAAAAAATGCCGGCATTAAGATGGTCAGCTTATATAGTTATTATGGTCTCAATAATGGTAATGGGGGTTTTTGATGCATCACAGTTCATCTACTTCCAATTCTAGGTTTTTCATAAAACTTGTCACAATACTATTGATAGGTCTTATTATAGACAGGCTTATCGGTTACGTAGTTATTAATGCATTTAATAAGAATTCAAATAATAATGTCTGTATTGCCGAAAGAATCAAAAGAGCGAAAAAGTATCAACCTGATATTTTAATTCTGGGACCGTCCAGAGCTCATCATCATTACAATGCTGAGATTATAGAAGATTCTCTTGGAGTCAAATGCTACAACATAGGATCCGGAGGTTCCAATACTATTATTCATGAAATAATTCTGGATGTTCTCACACAGGAGTTCACACCGAAATGTGTTGTTCTGGATGTATTTTATAAATTGTCAATTGTTGATGAAAATGATCACTACAGGTCAATTGCAGGGATATACCCATTCGTTGATGAGTCAGAATCTTTCCAGTCTGAAATTAAGAAAATCAGCCCTTTTGAACAATACTTGATCAATTTGAAGTTCTACAAATACAGATCAATAATGTACTCTGTGCTTAAGTCAATTCCTCTTCCCAAATATGATGCAACCATTAAAGGTTACTGGCCGCTGGAAATTAAAAAGAATCCGCTTTTGGAAAAAGAGAAAGGTGATTTCGATCTGGAAAACTATGATAAAGATCTTACAGATAAAATTATGGCTATTCAGAAAATATGTGATGAAAAAGGTATAAAATTAGTTGTCTCAGTTTCACCGTTTTATGCAGAGCAGAACAGACAATGTCCTCAGATACTGCTTGATTTCTTTGCTGAAAACAATATCCCTGTATTAAATTACGATATCAATAAGTATAAAGTTTTTGATGATAAATCTCTTTACAACGATCCAATGCACCTGCATAAAAAAGGTGCAGATATGTTTACCAGATTATTTGTTGGAGATTTAAAAAGTATATTGAAATAGTCGCCGATAATTTTAAACAACTATCAGATAAGAAAACAGCCTGTCGGAAATCCGGCAGGCTGTTCTAACTTGTATAATAGATTACTTTTTCTTTTCCATTAACTGAATTTCACCTGATTCCAGAGCTTCCTTGAAACTCATTCTTTTCTTGAATCTTGATATACCCATACTTCCACCAACAGAATCAACTATTGAGTAGATCACAGGAATTACAAACAGAGTAAGTATTGTGGCAAAAGCCAGACCAAAAGCAATTGCAACAGCCATTGGTCTCCAGTCTCTACCGGCATCACCGGGAGCAATAATCATAGGCATAAGCCCTATAATTGTTGTTATGGTTGTCAGTATAATTGGTCTGAGCCTGATTGATCCACCATTAATAAGTGACTGCCATCTGTTAATACCTCGCTCACGTTCTCTGTTAACAAAGTCAACCAGAACCAGTGAATCATTAACAACAACACCAACCAGTGCTACAATTGCCACAAGAGTGTTTATTGAGAACGGAAGCCTTGTTACAAGCAGACCAAATATAACTCCGATGAATGCAAAAGGTATTGTAGTCATCACAATCAGAGGTTGAATATACGACTTAAATTGAGTTGCCAGAATTGCAAACACCAGCAGAATCGCTATTCCGAAAGCAAGATACAACGAACCGTATGATTTTGCCTGTTCTTCAGCAGTACCGCCAAATTCCATTGTGTATCCGGGGAATCTTTTAGAGAAGTTCTCCAAAACCCCTACAGTTCCTGTTATTCTGTTACCTTTTAGTATTTGAGTCACTTCATCCGGACTGCGTTTCGCCATTATCCCGTTTGATTCGTACAAAGATGTAGATGCAGTAATTGTGATAATTCTGTCACCATCTCTGTGTTTTATTGATGAAAGGCTATTTTCCAGCTTCATTTCAACAATATCTCTCAGTTCAACTATACTGCCGGATAGTGTTCTCAGCGTAAGATTTTTTAAGTCTTCAATAGTGTTCATCTGTGATTCTTTAAGGCGTACAACGATATCATACTCATCCAGACCATCACCTCTGAATTCAGAAACTGTCGATCCATAAGAAGCAATTCTGACAGCAGATGCAACCTGACCAAGGGTTAATCCGTAAATACCAAGTTTTTCCAGATCAGGGATAAGCTGAATTTCTTTTTTCCCAGGTTTGAAGGAGTCCTCAATATCAACTACACCCGGTATTTTCTCAAGCTCACTTTTAATTACATCAGATATATAGTCCAGTCTGTTCAGGTTATCACCTTTAATACGCAGCTCAACATCTGCTCCTGTTGGCGGACCACTTCTCTGAGTAGAAAACTTATAAGTGTATACTCCCGGAAGGTTGCTCACATATTGACGTATAACATTTTTAATATGATCATAACCAAACTCTCGCTCATCAGCTTCTCTTAAATCAATTTTGATTTCCGCATTTGAAGTTGCAACCTGTCTGTCATGCTGTTCAATATATTGCCCGACAGTTGTCACAATAGCTTCAACATCTGTGTGTTCTTCCATTGTCATAATGTAGTTTTCTACACTGGATACAATTCTGTTTGTTTCATCCAGGTCAGTTCCAACAGGGGTTTGCAGGTGCAGAATCACTGTTTTAGGCTGCTGAGCAGGAAAGAACTCAAATTTAACTAATCTTGCTGCTACACAACCTAATGACAGGAACATTGCCAGTATCACCATGGAAATTGTCAGAAATCTGTGGCTTAATGCGAACCTTAATGCTCTCTGATATCTTGAAATAAGGAAATTCATCAGTTTTGATGCATCTTTTGCCTTGCTCTTCAAAGGTTTTGAAAACTCAGCAATATGAGATGGCAGAATTACAAGACTTTCAAAAAGGGATGCGGCAAGAGCCAGAGACACAACTATCGGGAATATTCGCATGAATTTCCCCATCATTCCCTGCATAAGCAGCATTGGAGTAAATGCGGCAATAGTTGTTGTTACTGCTGCAATCACCGGCCACATAATCTCATTCGTACCTTTAATTGCGGCTTCTTTGGGAGATAGCCCCTGTTCCATATATCTATGAACATTCTCCAGTACAACAATAGCATCGTCCACAATCATACCAAGAACAAGAACCAGACCAAACAAACTCAGGTTGTTCATTGTTACATCAAACTGACGCATGAGGATAAATGTAAGGAGAAAACTGAAAGGTATTCCAAGAGCTGCAAAAATAGCGTTTCTCCAACCGATAAAAATCATAAGAATAATGAATACAAGAATAATTCCCAGAAATGCACTTGTACCGAGTGTATTAATACTGTTTTTTACCGGAATTGAACTGTCATTACGGATTGTTGCTTGAAGCCCGGGGACAGTCTCTTTAAATTCTTCGACAAATTTTCTCACATCTTTCATAACAGACATGATATTTCCATCAGCATCCTGATATACAAAAAGACTAACACTTTTATGACCATCCAGCTTACTTATCACATCCTGTTCCTGCAACGTATCATTTACAACAGCAACATCTTTTATCTTTAAGCTTCTGCCGTTGGAGTCCATTCTGATAACAAGCTCCTCAATATCTTTTGTATCGTCAAACTCACCAATAGTTCTCAAAATGAATTCCACTCTACCGAAATCAATTTTTCCACCTGGAACATTCATATTGCTGTTTCTGATTGCATTAGACAAATCATCAAGAGTAAGACCATATTGTTCCAGCTTATTTATATCTCCTTCAACCCAGATTTCTCTTTCCTGTGTACCATAAATATCAACCTTGGAAATATCTCTAAGGTCCAGAATACCGTCTTTCATATTCTCTGCGATTTCTCTTATTGCATTTGCAGAAAAATCTCCGCCAAGTGATATGTCGCACATTTCATTAACTTCTCTCATGTTGATACGCATGATAATCGGATCCATTGCATCCTCAGGCAGATCTTTAACCTTATCCATTTCAGCATTAAGATCATTCCAGCCTTTTTCAATATCAGCATCCGGCTTGAACTGAATCATTATTGAACATCGACCTTCCTGAGCTTCTGAATCTATGAAATCAATATCATCAACATCCGATATTTCTTCTTCAATTTTATTTACTATAAACTGCTCCATTTCTGTCGGAGATACACCCGGATAGACCACACCAATATAGATCATACCAAATTCAACAGCTGGCATTTCTTCTTTTGGTATAACTACCATTTGGTATATACCCCAGAGAAATACCATAATCATTATGATGTTTATCAAAGCAGAATTGTTAACAGAAAATTTTGCTAAAGACATAACAGCTCCTTGTCTTATTTCCTGATTTCAACTGTAACATTGTCTTCAAGATTATCCATTCCTTCTACAACCAGATTTTCGTCTGGACCAATTCCACTTTTCAGTATCACATTTTCTTCTATCTGTGTTCCCAGAATAACTTTTTTCCTTACAGCTTTATTATCAACAGATACAGTGAACACGAAATTATCATCATACTGCTTTTTGATGTTGTTTAGTGAAGTATAAATTACATCCTTGTATACTTTCGAAAGTATTTTACCTTCTATAATCATCCCGGGATATAGAACTCTATCCGGATTTTCCAGAGTGATTTCTATAGGGTAGTTCGCAGTTTGTCCTTCAGGTTTTATCCCTTTACCTGTAATTTTACCTTTAATACTTGTTTCAAGCAGCTTATGATAAACTTGAACTTCCTGACCTCTTTTCAGCTTGGTGATATTGGTTTCACCAACACCGGTTCTTATAATCAGCTTTCTGGTGTTTACAATATTGCAGACCATTGAACCCATATTGAGTAAATCACCTTCTTCAATAGAAATGTTTGAGATATATCCTGAACGTGGAGCGACAAGATTTGAATTATCAAGAGCTTTTCTTGCTTTTTCCATTGCAACTTTTGCCCCGCTCAAGCCTGCCTGAGCTCCCTTGAGACTGCTTTCAGCAGTTAGAAGCTCAGAATCAGACGCATTGCCTGTTTCATGCAGATTTTTCACAGCATCGAAATTCATCTGTGCAGTTGATAAAGAGGCTTCTGAAGACAATACGCTTGCCTCTGACTGCTTATACTGTATCAGATAATCTGTATTATCTACCCTACCGATCGATTCACCTTTTTCCACCCAGTCTCCCAGCGTTTTGTGTACTTCAATTACCTTTCCGGCAGTTTCACTGATAAGCGCTATGTCTGTAATACCTTCCAGTTTACCGGTTATTTTTATATATTCTTTGAGATCTTTGAGTTCGGTTTTCTTTACTATTACCGGGATGCTTTTAGCTTCTTTTTTTGGGTTTGCAGCTCCTTTTGAAGGTCCACCCTTACATGCTGTCAAAAGAACAAACAGTATTACAGTAAACATCACACGTTTATTTCTTGATTCTTTATTTAAAAATCGGAAGTTCATTTTCTACTCCTAATTGATTTAATAAGGCTGATTTTGCTTTGAGAAAATCATAAAGACTTTTTGTATATTGGTTTTGAGATGAGATGTACATTATCTCTGTATCAAGCAGTTCAGTCGCAGATATCAGGTTTTGTCTGAATCTTTCTTCCATCTGCAAAAATGTCTGTTCAGCATAATTCAGAGCCAATCTGGAAGATTTTATTGATTTTGCGGCAGTAATCATTGCATAAGCCTGCCTTTTTACATTCAGACTTATCTGATCTTTAGTGTTTTCATGATTAAAGAATGCAGCTGAATAACTGTGAGCAGAACTTTTATAGTCAGAATAAGTATCAATAAGCGGAAATATATTCATTGATGCATTTAAGGTTAATGTTCCGGAATCATCTTCATCCATACCCTCAATCTCATCCCATTTTTTGTTGTATGAAAGTGATAATGTAGGAAGAAATTTTCCTGTACTCATGTATTTGGCAAGTTTAGCTGTTTTCAAGCCCAATTCAGATGATTTGATGCTGTAGTTATTTTTCAGAGAATAATCAACTGAATTGGCAACAAACTTAGTGATTCTGTCTGAGTCATAAGCATCGAATTCAGAAGCTTCCTGTTCTATTCCAGCCGGAGGAATCTTACTAAGAGTTATCTCTTCTTTTAAAGTGAGAAAATTCTCCAGATCCTGTCTGCTCACTGTCCATAATGATTCCATCTGTAAAAGTGTAACCTCTTTTGTCGCTGTTTCAGATTTAATCTTGAAATATTCTGATTGGGTTAATGTTCCTGATTCGAATCTTACTTTTGCAATAGCTTCATGTTTTCTGGCAGATTCAAGTGACTTTCTGGCGACTTCAAGTAAATCCTTGTTTTCCAGAGCTGAGAAGTATTTCGATTCAACATCTGAGACTGTCTGAAGCTTTGTAGTTTTATAACTTGCCTCAGATATTTTGTATGTGTTTGACTGCATTCTTGTATTAAGGAATAAACTTCCTCCGGTAAACAGTGGCTGACTTACAGTAAATCCATGTGTGTTAAACTCATCATATTTATGTAAACCAGACTGAGTTGTAATCTGCTGTTTATCATCGTACTTCAATTTTGTTGCTGAAGCCTGAACAGATGGTCCCAGATTGCTATAGGCTTTTATCAGACTCCATTTGGATGATTTTAATTCCTTTTCGCTCTTCTTCAGTAAATGGTTGTTCTTTAATGCCATTTTTTTAGCCTGCTCAAGATCAATTTCCAATGCAGGTAAAAGCATGACAATAAGAGTTAAACATATTGTTAGTGCTATCCTCATATCTACTCCTGTAAAAAAATTTCCTGATTTTCTTTATATGTTAACAATCTTTGAAGACTTTCAAACATTTTTGTGTTATAGTATGAGAACTCAGTTCCCATATCAAGCATAGCCTGCCAATTAAATGGTAGTGAAAAATATTGATCTTCAACGTTTTTTCTGAATTCTTTTTTGCTGATGAAATCATTGTAATAGAATTCATGCTGCTGCTCCAATGCGTCCCTGAATTCACTGAGCTTTATCACTCCGTTTATAAATACAAGTGCCAGCCAGAATCCTTTGGGCTGACTCATATCGGAAAGTTTCTTCAATACAATTTTCCTCAGGTATTTCTTTCCCGATTCAGTTATCTTATAAACTTTCTTGTCCGGAGATGTATCACCTTTTATCAGTTCACCAAGTATATACCCATCTTCTTCAAGTCTTGGCAGCGCTTTGTATATGGCTGGAAGTTTAATTCCTGCCCACAGCTCCATATTCCTACACTGAATTTCTCTTTTGAATTCATAGCCATGCATGGGCTTATACATTAGAAATCCAAGTATTGTCATATTTGTTGCTGACATATAAACTCCTTATATTATATTTTCTATTAATAGTATAATTTCTAATACCTTGGTTTTTTAATACTGTGTTTATGGCAAGGAAAATATTGAATTTAGCCCTATAAAATTAAGTATTGCTATTATAATATATATTAAGAATTATTTAAAATGCTTATTATACAATAGATTAAGCTTAATAGGAAATTACCTCTGCTCAATTCTATATTTGTTAATAAATAGTTAATTGAATGTAATTTGCAATTAACACTCAATAATTGATTCAGGAATTTTATACTCTATTTTAGAGTAGCTAAAAAGTATCACATATATAAAAAGGTATATCTTTAACTTTCTTTGAATTAATAGTTAACATTTCAGTAATCTTTTCGTTACTATAGGTAGATTTAGTGTATAAAATGTATTATTTTTATTGAATAGACAGTGTATCCACTTTAAGTCTGAGCTGCATATTAAAAATGAAGGAATGCTTAATTCAGGAATTAATTTGACAAAAAAACAATATTAATACCTTTAACAATAAATTCAAATCGGACGGAATCAAATGAGATGTATAGAATGTAAAAAAGATATTGATGAGCTTGCTTTTTATTGCACAAACTGTGGAACTGAAACTACAATTATAAAAGACAAACTTTCTGCAAAACAGGCAATTCGAGAAACCTGGGCAGAAATAAAAAAGGAAAAATCGAAAGCATATATTTTTTCGATCTTCTATGTTCTGATTATTCTACTACCTATCAGTGCAGCTGCTTTTCTCCTGAGAGATAAGTATTTTATATTGAATGGTGTATTAACCGTATTAGTTCCTCTGGCGTTGATTCCATTCGAGTTTTCCAATATCAGTGAGTTTAAGATTGGAAATTATTTTGCGAATCTCAAGGCATATCCCAAGTATTTACTTTTTACATTTATAAACATAATTTATTTCTTTGTAATTAAAATAGTGTGTACCGGAGAACCTGTGTTCAGCTTTGTATTTGATCCCATTCTCCATCTGGTGCGATTAGTGTTAGTCTTGTACTGGATAGCTGTTGTACTTCCTGTTCCATTTATTATGAATAGATATAATGTGAATCCTTTTAAAGCTGTTTATGCTGCATATAAAGGTGGGGCAGAAACACGATGGCAGCATTTCTTTATTGCATTCATCATGTTTGTGTATATTATAGTATCTACTCTACTGCTTGGTTTCGGCTTACTTGTTACTATTCCTCTTACTTTCCTCGTAATCAGACATTACGGAATAATGTCACTCAGTTGCAGCCTATATAAGAAATACGTTTAATACTCAGTTCTGCCCTTTATTTCCCAGATATATTTTATTATTGACATTTGAAGATAAAAAGTCCTTATTTGCCGTAATAGTAATAAGGATGGTTATATGGTCGGTGATAATTTTCTGAATAAGCTCTCAACTTTATTAAGTGAATCCGAAATCGTATCTGAGTTGGTAATTGACAGAAGAAGTGGATTCGGGGAAAATCTTGGTTCCATACCAAGACTGTTCGGTACTGTAGATAAATATCCGGTAAAGTTTGATTTTATGTCACGCAAGGAAGTTAAGATCGAGATTAACTTCAAGACCCAGCATTATATGTTTATAACTCATTTCAACAAGCTTACAAGATTTCTTGATAAATGGAAGTTATCACGTGCAGTAAAACTTAATGACACTGAATTTAATGAATTATACAATCTCAGAGATGTTAAAAAGGATGTTGCTGAGATTACATTAACTAAAACGAATATTGATCTTTTAAAGTCGATGGAGCCTTTCGATTTCTTTAGAATGACATTTAAGGAGTACAGGGTTGTTAAGGATATTGATATGTCTTACACCCCTGAAGATGCTTACAATGATATCAGAAATCTGGTTAATTTTGTCAAGAACTGTGATTTAATTTGGAATACAGAAAGAGTATTTAAAGAATAGTTTATTTTCGGAATGATTTTTGCATACTTGAATATGTTATAAATGATTATTGGACAATAAATTAATTACTCATGAGGAGGAACTTATGAAAGTGAAAATGTTAGTGTTTTTTATTATTAGTGTAGGAATATTATGTGCAAATCCGATTGTTACCCCAATCCTGACTCAAGTAAAGCTTTTGGATGAACAGGGAAATTGGGAGATAACTCTGGATAATAATTATCTGTTTAGAAGCGAAGCAGTCAGAGATACAACAGAATTTACTTTCTATTGCAAAGCAGGAAGTATTAGTTTTGATGTTGTTCATGACATCAATGACATGCTGCCTTTAGTAGTTTCATCACTGGACTTGAACACTGATTTAAAGATAAACCCTGTTGGGGATTCATTATACATCTTATGGGATTCTTTTGTCTGTGAGTATGGACCAGGTACTTCTTTGAACTCACTCTCAGCTGGAGAAAAACTTATTATTGTGGGAGTATACTATGATGAGAGCACAGATTTCTGGTGGTGTCATGCTGACAGTCTTGGAAATCCTTTCACAGATTTAACTGTCAAGCTACAGGATTCTAACGGCAGAGAAGTTGATAATGCTGAAATCTCTTTTGATGGAAACCAGTGGGGAGGGCAATGCCTGGAAAATCAATCAAATGGTATATACTTTCGTCCCAGTTTGCCATGTAAGCAGCTTCAGCTGCAGACTTATATCAATTCAATCTTATATGACTCCTTCTGTTATATGGGAGATCCCGGGACAACTGATTCAATTACTATTACATTAGATAACTACACTCAGGGAGTGGGAGAGGAAACAATTCCTCATCCTGATTTAAAGATCGCGAACTATCCAAATCCATTTAATCCGGAAACAGAAATAGTTTTTTCTCTCAAGAAACAGTATTCTGATGTAAAAATTGAAATATTCAACACAAAAGGTCAGATAGTCCGATCTATTCCAGTCAGCAATATGGCAATAGGTGAAAACTCAGTAACATGGAACGGTCAGGACAGTTCAGGAAGAAAGGCTGCATCCGGAACATATTATTGCAGAGTACAAGCAGATGGTAGTATTCTGTTTGTAAATAAAATGACATTATTGAAATAATGAGAAAAGTATATTTAACATTTGTCCTGTCTGTTTTGCTTAATTTGCTTCAGGCAGGGCAGATTTCTTTTATCAGGGAAGATATTGATTTTACATTGAAAGAAAATGCTTTCTATATTGATGGAATATACTATTTCAGAAACAATACTGATAAATTTGTGAAAACGACCATGTTTTATCCTTATCCCAAGGATTCTACTTATCTCGTGCCAGATTCTATCTTTGCAATCTGCTGTGAAGACTCAACTAATGCTCTTGTGAGAAACGAGAGATCAGGATCGTATTTCTTTGTAGATATTCCACCCAAAAGTGTAGTGAGTTATAATATTGGCTATAAACAACCCTTTCTCGGTGATTATGTAGAGTATATTCTTCTGACCACTAAAAACTGGAAAGAAAAGTTTGATGAAGTAAATTACACCTTACAGGTGACTAAGGGGATTAGAGTAGATAGTCTCTCGCACAAGCCTGATTCCGAGTTAAAATCCGGTGCCGTCACTTTATACCGGTGGCAGAAGAATAATTTTATGCCTGATCGTAATTTTAAAGTTAAAATTTCCTACGATAGGTAAATACTTGAAAAAAAGCTTTACACAATAAGAGTTATACAACTTATAAAAAGAAAAAAATATCATGAGACCTTTTGCATAATTTGGTAACGAACAATACCATAAAAACGTTGTTATGTAAAAATCTCAATATGTAGGAGAATATATGAAATTTATCGGATTGCTGTCGGTAATTCTATTGTCAATGACACTGTTTGCTTCACATCCGAGTTATAATCTCAGTGAATTAAATGTTAATTCTGTAACTGTCAGAGAACAGTCTGAAAGACCTTATTATGTAGTATATGAGGAAGACTTTGAATCTGCAGATAATGAATGGCGTATTGTCGATGCTACTGAACCTGAAAACTGGACAGAAGCTTGGCATGTGTCTGATTCCACAAGTGATTATGGTCATTTCTGGTGGATGGCAGATGAGTCAATAAATGGTTACAATAATGAAAGATACCTTGTTCTGGATTCACCATTGCTGACTCTTCCCGGTAATGCTTCACTCAGTTTTAAAATGAGATATTATGTAGAAGAAGCATCCGGAGAGTTTCCAGATGGCTACAATGCCTGGGATGGCTTTAATGTCAGAATATCTACCGATGATGGTTTGAACTGGTCAGTAATTGAAGGAAGTCCTCAATATGATAATACAAGTTGTCATGCATTTGGTGATATATTCAATGAAGGTGTTGGAGTTTCCTGTTGGTCAGGAAACAGTAACGGCTGGGTGAATGCCAGTTTTGATTTAAGTGATTATGCCGGTGAAAATGTAAAAATCCGATTTGCTTTTGGTTCAGATGGTAACTCATGTACAATCGATGAAGACGGAAATTCAGACTGGTTTGGTGTTCAACTGGATGATATCAATATTGCAGGGCTGCTAGTAAGTGATGCTGATGGAGCTGCCGGGGATGATTTACTTGTACCCGGGTTTGCTGGTGTGGTTGGGGGTTCCTTCTGGGAACACGTAACCGATGAAACTCATAACAGTTCCGGAGCATATCACTGTCCTGTAGAAACAGGATTACAGAATGATGTGATCAGTCCTGTTGTGAATATTCCAGTTTCAGGGACGAATCATGTATCATACTGGGTAAAGTTAGATCTTCCGGATATTGGAAATACTGATTCTTATCTGCTGAATGATTATTATACTCTAAGTGTTAAACAGGTGAATGACACATATTGGACAAGATTGCATTTTAATAACTCCTTTATTACTCCCGGTTCAGATTGGACTCATGTCGACCTCAATTTTGCATTGGAGAACTTTACTGAATATCATGGGACAAATAGTTTAAATGCTTTTTCCGGAAGACCTGTTCAGTTCAAAATAACACTGAATACAAACAATACTGACAACTCCGGGAACGGTATTTATATAGATGATTTTCAAGTAAGAAACTACTTTTCATTGCCTGCTGCCCCTCAGGATTTCAGAATATCTACTCAGGCGACAGATGTTGTTAATGTAGCCTGGACAGCTCCTGAAGATTACAACAATGCGGAAGGCTGGCTTGCCTGGACTCCTGATGAACTTTGGGATGAAGTATGGATAGATGAAGAGCTCCTCTTCGAGGTCGGGAACAGATATCGTCCTGATAACCTAATTGATTATATAGGCAGCAGCATTACTAGAGTTGCTTTTCGCGGGACATCCTCAATAAATACTTATAGAGTAAAAATTTGGGATGTTACTTCTAATTTTGAAGTCTTATGCGATCAAGCTGTAACGGTTGACCACGATACTTTGACTGAAGTTACTCTTAACTCTCCTGTCGAAATCGTTTATGGTAGAGAATACATGGTTGGTTATTCATCCATTGGTACAGATACGACAGCTGTTGGTATAGCAGACAACGCAGTAAACAATAATACAGGTTACTATAAAGTCGATGTTTTTCCATGGGAATACAATCCGGGACTTAATTGGATAATTAAAGCATATATAGAGGATGCAAACGGAAATCCAATACAGATATCAAATAATGAAAGAGAAATCCGGAGGACAGGTTACTCTGTTTACCGTAAAGATGGTGTTCATGCAGACTACATTTTGCTTGATGACAATATAGCATCTGACGCTGTAGTGTTTACAGATAACAACCCAGCAACAGATATAGTCTGTCAGTATGCTATTACTGCAGATTATGATTTAGGACTTTATGCTAACTCGGAAATGGTTCATACTCATCCTGCATATATTCCGGATGTTACTCATTTACTTTATAATGACGATGGGGTAGCTAATGGAATGTACCAATATCCTGATGTCCATTTCCTTGCTAATATGTTCAATAGTACGGATTTTAATGCCGGTTCTACTCCACTATCTGATCTTGAGATAGACTGGATTCAGTTCTACCTCGGAGAAGATACATCTTCGAATATTCAGTTTAAGTTCTGGGATGGTGCTAATTATCCTGAAAATCTGCTTGCCTCCTTTGAAGTTCCTGCGGAAGAACTGACTCTTGGCTGGAACTTTATCAGAGTACCGGAATACACTGATATTACATTCGAGAATGGTAATGTCTACGTGGGATTCACAGGTAATGCTGATATTCATGCCGGATATGACAGTGATACATTTGGCAGAACTTATGTCAGAGATCAGATTCAGAATGACTGGGTCATGGATCAGACACAGAATCTGATGCTGAGAGTAATACTTGGTTCCACTGTTTCAAATAATGATGTGTCAAAACCCGTATTTGATGTTTCTAATTATCCTAATCCATTCAATCCCGAGACTACAATAAGCTTCAATCTTAAGAACTCAGGCGATGTGAAGCTATCTGTTTATAACATCAAGGGTCAGTTGGTTAAAACACTTGTTGAAGACCATCTTGATTCAGGTAATCATAGTATTGTATGGCATGGGAAAGACAATAATTCTACAGATGTAAGTTCAGGAGTATATTTTTACAGACTGATTTCTGATACAACATCTATCACTAAGAAAATGATTTTATTGAAATAACATATATTAACTATTGAGAAGGCTGTCAGTTTTGGCAGCCTTTTTTAGTGCACGTTCATATAATAACCAAGTAATATTGAGAGCATCGTAATATAGTATGTGTTAATCAATCACTTGCCTGATTCTTTCCCGATGTTTCCAGAAAGGCATTACAGTAAAGCATGGAATACCTGTTAATGCCTGTTTACCACAAGTTAGTTTACAATGTTTGCAAATCGCTGTTAATCTGATTTTCATCGCAATGCTTTTACTATGAGTTACTACAGTGATGCAAGGTCTATTGCATTATGCATATCTTTAAATTTTGTGGTTACTCAGTGAGAGGGAGCATGAGTTGATCGTTTAATTCATAAAAATAATATCTAATGAGTGCAGAGCAGAGACTATTTTTTGATGAGATTAATAATGGAACTTGAAAGGGTTTCAGGTAGGGAGTTTACTTCTTTTACATGAAAAAACAGGCTGTAAAATACAGCCTGTTTTTTATAGTATAAGGTTTAATGAATTATTTCATTAAGACCATTTTAGAAGTTTTTGTGTAATCAGGAGTAATAAGTTTATAGAAATAAACACCTGAACTTACGTTGTTACCATTAGAATCAGTTCCTTTCCATGTAACACTGTCTTCTTGTTTAACTTCTCTTTTGTCGAATAATGTTACAACTTTTTGACCTTTGATGTTGTAAATTACGAGTGAAGCATTAACTGTTTCACCAACTTGACCTTTGAGAGCAAACTTAATGTGTGTTTCAGGGTTGAAAGGATTTGGATAATTTGCTGCAAGTTTTGTTGTTTCAACAAATACTGGAGCAGCTTTTTCGATGGTAATACTTTGTGGTCCGTGGAATCCACCTGAGTTGTTGTCAGCTTGAACTATTTCAATCCAGTAGTAATAAGTTGTTTCTAAAGCAACTTCACTATCTACATGGCTGTAGTCAGTTGTACTGGATGAGTTTGTAGCTGCGATAAGCTGAGCATTGTTAAGTGGAATAGCTGATGAAAGTTCATCATTTTCGCTACGGAACAATCTGAAACCGATAAGATCTGTTTCTGATTTTGTTGACCATGTGATGTTAACAAATTCACTTGCAGTAACTGCAACGTTAAATGCTGCAAATTCTACAGGAAGTGATTGTCCGGGACTGTCATTACCCGGGTCAGCTGTATCTGGTGTTGTTGGAGGTGTCCATGTGTTTGGTTGTGTTTGAACTACACGCTCACCGTCGTTTACAACAGGAGAGTTGTCAATAGCCATACGAACATCTGGTACGTTAAGTGAATAACCGTAACCATTACCGATTCCAATTTGAACGTCGCCTTGTACGAATACTGTTGTATTCATATCAAGTTGAACTCCCCAAGCAGCTTCGAAAGTTGCAAGGTCTGCACCATTAGAGATAATTACAGCGCCAAATGCAGGAACTGTTCCTGAAAGATTTACTGTGTAGTTTGTTGATACGTTTACTACTGTTACACCTGTAAGTGATACTTCGTCAGCAGTAACGTTTTTAACTTCAATAAATCCTGTTGTTTCAGCTTCACCTGTTGGATTGTCTGAAATTTCACTGAAGTAAAGGATTCCTGCAGCTGGATCTACCGGAGTTGGTCCACCAGCGAGTACCATATCATGATCACCTGTGTAAGTTCCGTTATCAACAGGAGAAGCATCATATTGGGTAATCTGGTTTTGAACACCACTGATGTCCCATCTTAAGTTAGTGCTTTGAGCAGGATCTACTACGTCAAATACCATAACTGCACAGTCAGTCCAAGTGTTACCAAGCAGGTAGCACATCATTGGGCTTGTGTTTGGTCCTGAGTATACACCATTGATACCGCATTTGATTGAAGACATCTCAGCAGGTACAAGGTTATACACGTCCATTCCGAAGAACTGATGATCTGCAATTGCACCAGTGCTGTAAGATTCAGCATTGTTATATGCAAGGCAAGCGTTATTATAAAGTATTCGAAGGTTAAAGAAACCAACCGGTACATCACCGTCATTTGATTTCACTTGAAGTTTTACTAAGTATTTTCCATTAACTGCATCGTATCCCATACCATCGGTATCGTATACCATGTTATAGTCAATGGAAGCAAAAATTGTGCTTATTAATGTTAAAACAAACACTAAAGCTAATAACTTTTTCATATTGACTCCTTTTACGTTATCTATCTAATTTTTTAACTTGCTTTTGAATAGAAGTATTGATTCTATTTACTCTATTTTCTCTATTACTGAAAACACTTGCAGCGGCAGTTGAGTTATCCGGAACTTGTGAGTCCGGAGCACCGGCTGTGAAGTAGATTTTCCAAACACTGTTGTCACCGGCAATTACTGAACCGTCCATATCAATGTCTTCGTAATGATAACCATCAGCAACACCAGCTGTGAAAGCAGTTTGCCATAATGTAGCATCACTTGCAATGATAGAACCATTACCGTCAACATCACCAGGATACATTACGTAAACACCGGTTTCAGCTTCATATAATGCTGCAGGACCTGATGTATAAGCATTAGCAGCATCTGTAGTGAAGTCTACAGCTGTAGCTGTTGCAGGATCTGCAGGTAATGTAGCTGCAAATGTACTCATAATGTCAGAGTGGTTTCTATGGCGAATAACTACGAAGTAGTCACCAGCTATAGCGGTTGTGAAGCTGATATAATCTACAGTATTATCTGTTTCGTAAGCAACGTCAACAATCATACCACTATCAAGAAGAAGTCCTGATCTTTGTTCGATTGTAGCACCGTCAGCAGTTTGACGAAGTTCTACTGAAATCCAGTCAACAACATCTGCTGGCATAGCTGTAGAAGCGATACCGTCAGCATAAGGTGATATTGTAGGAAGGAATCCGTTCAGTTCTGTGTTCATGTTATCGTTATCGGCTGAGTAAGCTCCACCGAGGAATACGTTAACCATAGCTTTTGCTGTAGGTGGTATGTATGTGTTTACACCGAAGTTATCTACGTAGAAGTTTGGTCCGTAGCCTGAAACACCAACAACCTGGAAGTACACAGTTTGTCCAAGATATGCATCAAGTGGGTATGTTTCTGTAACACCAGTTCCGGGAGCCGTAGATCCGGCACCATCGTTAGATTCAAAAGCTGTACCTGTTAAGTTCCAGAGATCAGTCCAGCTTGAACCATCTGTAGAGATTTGTACAATACCTCGATCGTCAGGATAAGTTGCATTGTATTGGTGTGACCAGTCGAAATTAAGAGCCCAGTTACCTGTTGCAGGTAACTGAACAGGAGGAGTAGTCATTATAGCAGTTCCAGTGCTCCATCCCCAGAAGTTACAATATGCAGCTTCTCCGCCGTATTGAGCCCAAGTTCTGTCACCACTGAGAATCCAGTCTGTTGGAGCCCAGCTTGTGAATTCTTCTAACCATGGGAATACTGTGATTGTTGGGTCAGCTCTGATGGTGAATGATTGTTCTGCACAGCCTGTTGCAGGGCCAACAGCGTTTTCAGGAACTACCATCCAAT
Source organism: Cloacimonadales bacterium (SeqCode) (assembly GCA_942492065.1). GTDB lineage: Bacteria > Cloacimonadota > Cloacimonadia > Cloacimonadales > JAIOQZ01. The sequence continues at coordinate 1,365,166 of CALODV010000013.1, forward strand.
AATATGTGTTACCATAAGTCAAACCACTATAATCATATGATGTAGCAGTTAAGGCCATACCGTTGACAATGTCATATGTTCCGGATGCTGTACCGAAGTACAGATTGTAAGTTGAAGCATAATCTGCTGTATCCCAATCTAATGTACCGTCTTCTAACTGATCAATTGCAGCATCTGCAGGTGCAGTATATGCAGCACAACCAGGAGTTACAGCGACTGTGGCGAATGACCATTCAGGGCAACCGGTTGCATAACCGTTTGCATTACCCGGTTCAACTTTCCAGTAATATGTTTGTGCTGGAGATAATGTATAGTTGTAGGATGTATTAGTTATAACCATACCGTTTACTATATCATAAGTGCCAGCATCAGTACCAAGGTATAATTTATATGTTTGTGCGAGGAATGCTTCATTCCAGGTTAACGTACCTGAGTCAAGCTGATCAACAGCTGCATCGGCAGGAGTTGGATTAGCTGCACATGCAGGAGGATTAGAATTTGAGAAAATTCTGAAATCATCAATACATACGTCACTGTAGAAAGAAGATGTTCCTTCTGCTCTGAATTTGAATGTAGTTGTAGCAGTAAATGAAGATAAATCTATGGTTACAGCTGTCCATTGACCGGTATATCCCCAGTTTTCAGGATAAGTTGTCCATGTTGATCCGTCATAAGTATCAAGATACAATGTAGATTGATCATTTGTTGTATCCCCAGGATCTCCAATCCAATAGAAGAAAGAAAGAGTTGGGTTGTTTACTGCTGAGAAATCAAATGGGTTTGTCACAATATGAGCAACGTCTACAGTTGATGTACCGGAATCATCAAATCCAATATAACCTATTGAGTTATAACCTGATGTAGCTCCGTGACCAATACTTCCTGTTTCAGCTGTCCAATCATCATCATGGGTTGTTCCTTCTGTAACATTAATCCAATCAGCAGGTATTCCTGATTCGAAATCTGTTGACCATGCACCAGTAACTAATGGATTGCTTCTTATGGTGAAGTTCTGTTCTGGACATGTAGTATTTGGACCATTGCTGTTGACGGGTCGAACAGTCCAGTAATATGTTGCATCATATGTTAAACCTGAGTAGTCATATTCAGTTCCGGTGATACTCATTCCATTAACAATATCATAGTTTCCGGAAGAAGATCCAAGATAAACAAGATATTCTGTTGCTGAAACACTTGTATTCCACAATAATTGACCATACTCGTATTGAACTCCATCTGCATCTGTTGGGTAATAACCTGCAGAACAGTCAGGAGGTGTCATAAGTGTTGAAAATGACCATTCAGGACAACCAGTAGCATAACCATTTGCATTACCTGGAACTACCATCCAGAAGTAAGTGTTACCAAGTGCAGCAGTATAATCGTAACTTGTTGTTGTTAAAGTCATACCGTTAACTATATCATAATTTCCTGTTGAAGATCCGAGATAGAACATGTATGATGTTGCTCCACCGGGATTTCCCCATGAAAGTGTGATATCTTCGAGCAAGTCAGTTGTACCATCGGCAGGTGAGAGTGTTGTTACACATGCCGGAGGTGTTGCATTGCTGAATACCATAAAGTTATCAATACCTATGTCAGACTGATATGATGTGGAACCCACAGCTCTGAATCTGAATGTCATGGTTGTGTTCATAGCTGAAAGGTCTACGCTTGCTTCATTCCAGGCAGCATTAAAAGTCCAGCCGGCACCATATTGTGTCCAGCCTGAACCATCATCAATGTCAAGATACAAAGTAGAAGTTAAGGCTGTTGGATATACTGTGTCACCAATCCAGTATTGGAAACTAAGTGTTGGGTTTGAGAGTCCTGTAATATCAAAAGTATTAGTTGTGATATGAGCTTCATCAGCTCCAGAACCTGAATCATCAAAACCAAGGAAATATGTTGATCCGTCAGCTGCATTATCCGGTCCATAAGATTCACTTGTAACAGCAAACCAGTTATCATCATCGTCTGTGGCTTGTGCCCAGCATGATGAAATTGAACCTGATTCAAAGTCTTCCATGAATGGATATGTGGTTATGTTACCGCATTGTGTCTGGAATAACCATGTCATACCAGTTGTAGAAAGACCTGATGTTAAGTTGTGAGCATCTACTCTCCACTCATAATCTGCTGTAGTAGCCAGACCGGTGTATACATATGAACCTGTTGCTCCGGCTGTTGCACCTGTGACAACCTGAGTCATATTACCTGCAGGACCAAACCATAAATCATATGTATCTGTATCCGTACCAAAATCCCATGTAAGTGTACCGTCAACTGGAACTCCTATTGAAGCAGTTGCAGGGTTTGGATTAGTTGGGACACCAGGTGTGCCAGCAGCAGGTGGAGCAAAACTGATAGCCATTGCATCTGATAAGTTTGATGCATCGTTAAGGCAGTATGTTAAACCAAATGTGCCGTCAGCATTCTCAATACCGACAGTACATCCAGCCTGATCAATTCCACCGTTGAATGATGAGTATTGAATTACTATCTCACCATCATCACAAAGTATTACCTGAGCATCAAGATAACCGGTACCTTCACCAGTGTATTCATGATAGTTCAAGAAAGTTACAAGAAGAGCATTACCGCCATCATATGTGATGTTTTCGTAAGTTACAGTTGCATTGTTTGCAGGTACAGATGCACTTTCAGGATCTAAATCATCCCAGAACCATGCGATTATATCGTTTGGTGTTCCTGTACTGGGAAGAAGTACATTAGATAAGCTGCTTCCGTTATTAAAAGCAATAAATCCATTTGAACATAGATAAAAGTCAGTTTTATCCACGCCATAATATGGGAAGTTAAAACCAATTGGGAATGGACCAACTGAGTTATCATCAGCTTGTCCGGTTACAACTGTTGCACTTGCATCAGGAGTAATCCAGCTATATGCAGGTCCACTTCCGTCGTTACTGTTTCGCCATGTATACCCAAAACCATCAGGACCACCTGAAGTCTGAGCATAAATGAAACTTAATGAAAACAGTATTAAAAAGATTGAAACTAGTCTTTTTTTCATACTTTCTCCTTCTTTAGATTAATAGATATTTATAGAAATAAATGTTTTGTGGCTATTTTGCTCCTTGTAATTTACTGTTATCCTTGCTGTTATCTTGCTTCAAAGAAATTACGCCAACATATAACATATTTTTATTACTTGTCAATTTTTTTAGTTACAGCTTAAACTTTTTATTGTACATCGCTGGTCGAATAATAAAAGTTTGATAGTATGTAATTTAAATAGCACTCTGGATTTCCCGGTTAAGTGTTACTCATTTACATCACTATCCAGGAGCTGTTTTATCGCTGATGTAAGTTTAAGATGAGTATAGGGTTTGGATACAAAATTATGTTCTGATGAACTTATACCCTTGCTTTTAAGAATATCATCAGTATATCCGGAACCGAACATTATTTTTATATGTGGGTATTTTTCTTTTATAATAGTGGACAGTGTACCTCCATCCATTTCAGGCATTATTACATCTGTAAGTACGAGTTTAATTTCGCTGCTCATGGATATAAGTTTGTCCAGAGCTTCCTTACCATTTCTGGCAGTAACAATATTATAACCGGCTGTTATCAGTATTTGTCTTGTAATATCCATAACAGATTCGTCATCCTCCACAATAAGAATCAACTCCTGATTTCCCTTCACAATGTTTCTTTCTTTTATGGTATTTTTGATTTCTCCCACTTCTTTTACAGGCCAGAGAATCTTGAATTCTGTTCCAATATTAACTTCGCTTTCAACCGATATATACCCCATGTTCTGCTTTACGATCCCGTATATTGTTGATAGCCCCAGACCTGTGCCTTTATTCTTGCTCTTAGATGTAAAGAATGGTTCAAATATTTTATCCAATATCGAATCAGGTATTCCCTTACCGTTATCTCTAACAATAATCATGAGATACAGACCATCTTCCAGTCCTGAAAACTCCGGATTGAATTCTTTGCAGACCAATAGCTCATCAGTCTCAATCTGAATAACTCTGCGTCTGTTAAACAGCTCTTTTTCCTGAATTGCATCTTTTGCGTTTACAATAAGATTAATAAATATCTGTTCTAATTGTCCCGGATCAGCTTCTACTTTATGGAGATTACTCTGGAGATTCAATTCAATATCAATATCTTCAGGAACAAGCCTTCTTAACATTTTGAACATTTTTTCGAGGAGCTCGTTTATATCAATGATTATGGGATGCATTATTTCCTTGCGGCTGAAAGCAAGAAGCTGTCTGGTAAGAAATGAGGCTTTATTACCTGCTTGGGATATCTCGGTCACAATGCTTCGTATGTTTTCGGGTAAAGCTGAATTTTGTATAAGTAATTCAGCATATCCATTGATGATTGTCAGCAGGTTGTTGAAGTCATGAGCTACACCTCCAGCCAGATTACCTATGGCTTCCATTTTCTGAGTTTGTCTTACATGCTGTTCCAGCATTGTACTCTTAGTAATATCTCTAATGATAACATGATAAGCAGGGTCATTTTTGTAATTAATTTTGTGTCCCAGAGCTTCATAGAAATGACTCTCCTCTGCTCCATGCAGGAGTTCAAAGCTATATTGATTTTTGGTTCCGGAGTTACCGGAATCTATAAATGATTTTATATCACTCCAGATATCATCACCCAGAATATCCTGTACTCTGTAATTTTCAGATTCACTTTTCGAAATATCAAACATACGAGATATGGTATTGTTGGAGAAAACCATTAAATCATTCTGCACTATGAAAATACCTTCCAGAGAGCTTTCAACCAGATTTCTGTACTTTTCTTCACTCTCAATCAGACTTGCCTCAGTGTTTTTTCTAATTTCGATTTCTTTCTGAAGATTTTCATTGCTATCCCGTAAGTTCTGAGTTCTTTCTGTTACTACAAGTTCCAGAATTGTTTTAGAGTCTTCCAGCTCTTGCTGGACGCGCAGCAGTTCATTAACCATATAGTTGAAATTACTGTATAACAAGCCGATTTCATCATCTTTATGGGCTGAATACCTGATGTTCTGGATATTCCCTGCCGCAATTGATTTTGAAACATAGGCAAGATTTATTATCGGTTCGGAAATGCTGCTGCTGAGAAAAAAGCTGACAGCGACAATGACAAGAATCAGAAGCAGCATTATCACTATAGAAGTTGTAAATAAGCTGTTCTGAATATGATGATATTCAGAGAAGTTGACAAATATAACAATCTTACCGATAATATCTGCATTGTAGTCACTGAGTACATCTACACTGTAAAAGTATTTTCCAAATCTGAATAGATTACCGGTTTCAGAAAAAAGTTTTGCAGGATTGATATGACTCTTTTGTTGAAGATCCTGAAAACTATCAGAGGCTGCAACTGTGAAGTTACTCATAATTAAAGCGCAGTTTATGGGAAAATCATCAATAGTAAATCTTTTGGTAATAATCAATCTACCCAGAAATTTGTTTCTGTATTCCAGTGGGATAATATTGGATATCAGGAAGCTTGTGTTGTCACTCCAGATAAATGGTTCATCATAATTGAACTTGTTGAAATCAAAGTACTTTTCTTCATCCGAGAAATCTGTGGTTGAATTATTGGATACCAGAGGCTTCATCTCTTCACTGAGTATTATGATATTCTCGAACTGCTCGATGTCTTTGAACTTTTTGAGTGCATCATGTACCTGATAATAGACTTCATAATATAGCGGAACTATGAGATTTGCATTCTGACTGATTTTAGCTGTTTGCTCCTTAAACCGTTTTTTACTACTCAATTCATAGTTTTTATAGGCTGCATTATGCTTTTCAAGAAGATCTCTCGAGAAATTTTCAGACGATCTGTTTATTACATGTAATTCAATGAAAAAGAATATAACGATAATTATAAAAGGGATTAAAAATATTGTTCTGGATATTTTCCACTTGATAGACTTCAATTTGTTCATACTAGTTTTCTAACAAGGGTATAGTCTGATATAATTCGTCAGCTATCATTTCTATATCGTTGGGAATTTTGATTCCTAATTGTTGAGCTCTTTTTTGATTAAAAACAATCATATAGCTTTTTGAAGAAACGACAGGAATGTCCTGAATTTGCTTGTCATTTCTTAATAAGTCAAGAGCAATTTCTGCAGTTTCGTTTCCCATTTTTATGAAGTTAATAGCAACACCGCCAAACAATCCAAGCCTGCAGAAGTTATAGTTAATTGCAATACCAGGTTTTTTACTATGCTCAATGAAATATTTGAATGTGACCGGTGTACTTACCTGTTCACCAGTGTCTGTCAGCAACCCGATGGCAGCATTGTATACTGCTCCAACATCATCATCTTGATTAAGTCTCTTAATAATATCTGCGAGTTCTTTCATGGAATTAAGCCTGATAATTTCAACATCAAAATCAAAGTTTTCGTTGTTCAGCTCAAGGTCGAATTGATTCTTTATAGCCTCACCTGTTGTTGTCATGTCTATCAAAGCTACAATTTTTTTCAGGTCCGGGAATATCTGATGCATTGTGTTCAGTGATCTGGCAAGGTGAAGATATTCATAGACTCCAGTTATGTTTTTGGTTGGATACCATTTTGCTCCAACTTGTTTAAAGGCATCTTTTATATCTGCCGGTTGATTATTCATACCTGAGAATATGATTTGGAAGTCTTCATTCAGAAGCTGACTTGCAACATATTTAATTGCATTGTCATCCAGAACAAATAAAATGTCCGGTTTGAAAGCTTTTATTTTGTTTATGGCTATTTGAGCCTGTTCAGTTTTCTTCTTCTCTGAAGCATTAACAGTTTTTGTCTTCATAAAGTAGTGTTCATACTTGAAATGAAATTCACTGTTCCCAAGAGTTTCTTTTATTCCCATAGTCTGCGGATAATCACAAACATTTTTTTCGTTGTAACTGTGGAGTATAAATACTCTTTTGACATTACTTTTCAAATCTGATTCTTTATCTCCTGCACTTAAAATGCAGATAGAAAAAAGAATAAGCAGAATTACTGAATTCTTTTTAAAGGTGTTAATAAACATCATTATCTCCGAAATTAATCAATCAGATATTGAATATCATTCAATAATATCAACAATATAATGTGAACTATACTTAAAGAAAACAAAAATTAAGAAGAAAAAATATCTTTGACCTAATATGAAAGCTGACTTCGCAAAATTTATTGCGAATTAATTATAATTTTGAAACCAGCATAACTTCAATGATTTGTCAATCGAAAAAGAATAAGAAATCAAATAATTGACATAAAACAAGGTTTTTATTTATTGAGAAAAAAAATTTGAAGGTGATCATGAATTTTCAGAACATGGTATTCAGTTTACAAAAATACTGGGCAGAGCACAACTGCAATATAATACAACCTTATGACGTTGAAATGGGTGCAGGAACTTTCCATCCGGCTACATTCTTCGGAGCTCTCGGGAGTAAACCAACATCTGTTGCATATATACAACCCTGCAGAAGACCTAAAGACGGTCGCTATGGTGAAAACCCCAACAGACTGCAGCATTATTACCAGTTTCAGGTAATTATCAAACCTACACCTGATAATATCCAGGATTTGTATCTTAAGAGTCTGGAAGCTATCGGTGTCAATATTAAGGAACATGATATCCGTTTTGTTGAGGATGACTGGGAATCTCCTACACTTGGTGCCTGGGGACTGGGCTGGGAGGTCTGGCTTGACGGTATGGAGATTTCTCAATTCACATACTTTCAACAGGTTGGCGGTATCGATTGTTTCCCGGTGAGTGTTGAGCTTACTTACGGGTTAGAGCGTCTCGCCATGTATATCCAGAATGTAGATGATTACAGAGATTTGCAATGGAATGATACAACCAAATACGGTGAATTATTCTTCAGAAAGGAAGTGGAGTACAGTAATTTTAACTTTTCAGAGGCGAATATTGAACTGAAGAGACAGGAATTTGAGAACTTCGAGAAAGAAATTCCAAAGCTGCTCGATAAGAAACTTACTTACCCGGCATATGACTATCTGCTGAAGGCTTCCCATGTATTCAATCTGCTCGATTCACGCGGAGTTGTGAGTGTAACAGAAAGAGCGGCTTATATCCTCAGAATACGTAATATGGCAAAAAAATGTGCTGAAACTTTTATAGCATCAAAATAGTAAAATATTAAAACCTAACATACATGCTGCAGATTTTTCTGCAGTTTTTTTATTATCCCCCAATATAATCCTAAACTCCATTTCCACAACTAACACAAAACATTAACAAGTATCAAAAAAAATTTCAAAGTAACTGACATGGATTGAGATCTAAAAAGGAATGAAGACAGCGTCTTTAAAAAAATGTCAGAAAATAGTTTGACATTATGAAATGACTGAAGCTTATTTTTTCTACCAACAATATTGGAGTCTATATGAAGCAAATTATTATTCTATTTTTATTTCTCACCATAAGTGCGTTCATCTCATCCATTCCTGTTCAGCCTGTAGGTTCAGGGAATGAGATTGATCCTTATATCATCGAATCTTTAGACAATCTGGAATGGCTCAGTACAACCAGTTCAAGCTGGGGAAGTTATTTTATCCAGACTAATGACATTGATGCATCTGATACCCAGAACTGGAACAGCGGAGAAGGTTTCCTCCCTATAGGAACAGGAAGTAATTTCAATGGTACATATGATGGGCAATACAATAAAATCAGTAATCTGTATATTAACAGATCTTCAACTAATAATCAAGCATTTTTTTACAAGCTTCATACAACTGGAACACTTAGTAACATAGTTCTTGAAAACGTTAGTGTGACAGGTAACTACAATGTAAGTGCTCTTGTAAGCTTTGTTAATCAGGGACATGTAAGAAACTGTTCTTCTTCAGGATCTGTTTCTGCAACAGGAACTGCTGGTGGTTTGATCGGTACAACTTATAATGGAGCTGAAGTATCTAAGTGTTTCAGCTCATGTAATGTAAGTGGTCAAACTTATCTTGGTGGGTTAATTGGTAACATGTCTGACTATTGCTTAATAGCTAATTGCTATGCACGAGGAAATGTTACCGGAACAAACACAAAAGGCGGATTAATAGGGTCAAGCTACTATCTGTATCAAAGTCAAGTACACAACTCCTATAGTACCGGATATGTATCTTCAGGATCATGGAGTGGTGGACTCATAGGTGATGATGGAGTTGCTCATAATTGCTTCTGGGATATGCAGACTTCCTCAATGACATCAAGTGATGGAGGAACAGGAAAAGTCACATCTGAAATGCAGACAATTTCAACTTATACTGATCTTTCCACAGTTGGTCTCAATGCTGCGTGGGATTTCACCGGAACACAGTTCAATGACACTGCAACTGAAGATATATGGGCTTTCTCAGTTGGACTTAACGACAACTATCCTGTTCTTTCATGGCAGATTCTGAAAGCAGAATTCACGTCAGTAACAGCTACAACAACCGGCGATACAATAGATTTCTCAGATCTTTCAACCGGTAGTCCGACATCCTGGGCGTGGGATTTTGATAATAATGGTACAATTGATTCCAATGATGAGAATCCGCAATGGGCTTACTCTTCACCGGGAGTCTATACTGTAAAACTCACCATATCAGGAGCACAAGGATCAGACACTGAAACTAAAACTGACTACATTACAATTACTAATCCAAGCACAACAGACGGACTCGTTGCCTACTATCCGCTTGGTGATGATTCAGACGATTACAGCGGTAATAATTACCATGGAACAGGTTCTAATCTTACTCCTGCAGCTGATAGATTTGGGATAAGCGACAAAGCCTACAGCTTTAACGGTACATCATTGATTGAGATTCCGAGAATGGTTCAGGATGATTTCACAATAGCTTTCTGGATTAAAACAGATATGAGTCCGGGAGGCTCAGCTAATTTCTGGGATGGTCCTGGACTTGTCTGCGGTGAAGTAAACGGAGTTACGAATGATTATGGTATTACTTATGGTACCGGTCAGGTAAACTACGGAACAGGTAGTCCGGATGTGACAATTTCCAGTTCAAATTTGTCAGATGACCAATGGCATTTTGTTACTGCAACCAGAAATATGAGTACCGGAGAAATAAAATTGTATGTTGATGGTGAACTCGTTTCCTCAGACACAGGATCAACAGTCCCATTAACAGCAGAAACAATTCTTAGAATTGGGAAGTCCAGATACAATTCCTATTTTAACGGATTGATGGATGATTTCAGATTTTATGATAGAGTTTTATTCAATTCAGAAATTGAGCTGCTTTTCAACGAACCTTCCTCAAATGCTACGAGAGAAATTACTCTTGATTCTGACAGCAGTATTGATTTTGGTCAGGTTTATTACGATTCTGACAGTTCGGTAAATGTTATTCTGACAAACACAGGTAATGTTATCGTTGATATCACAGATATCAGCTTAGTGAATTCTTCAGCGATATTCATAATCTCAGATGAATCTATGATGTTGAATCCGGGACAAACTGACACAATCATGGTTACATTTACACCGGCTGCAGAAACGGTATATTCCGATACACTAAGAATTGTAAATAACTCGACAAATAATCCTGTAATTGATATTCCTCTCATCGGGGAAGGGGTTTATGATAACATCCCTGCACCACAAAATGTGAATATTGCATTGGTAAACGGTAATGCGGAAATCACCTGGGATGCTGTGACCCAAACAGAACACGGCGTAGATGTCAGCATAGATTTCTATGTTGTAAACTACAGCGAAACTGCAGAGAACGATCCTGATGCATATTACCATTTAACAGCCACAACAAACACAAGTTTCATTCATAACAGAGTCGCTCAGTTCAGCGAAAGCATGTACTATCAGGTTATAGCGATAAGGGATTATCAGGGAGAATATACAACTCAGGCGAACGGTAATGTTAACTTGGCTGCAGACAGAAGTAATTCGTCAAATACATCAAATACAACCCGTAAAACCTGGGGAGAATTAAAAAGAGAATTGAATATATATTAGTAATCAGCTTAAGATATAAAGACGCAGGCTTCCATAATCGGGAGCCTGTTTTTTGCTGAGAAGCGGAAATAAAAACGGAGTATATGAAAACTCATACACTCCGCATAAATCATTTCTCTTTTCTGACACCCTTAAAAGGTGTCCCATCTTGTTTTTGATCCAAGAATCGACCAGTATTGGTATCTCTTTTTACCCATCTGTCGACCTTAGGGTTATAGGATTGTGATCGGTCTCGTACTGCTCCTTTGCGAGCATTATCACCATATGGCTTATTTTTTGCCATTTTGATCTCCTTATGGAGTTTGTACGATCCAGAATTACCAAACAAATTTCTTGCAAATTGTATTGACAATTTTTTAAGAATCAAGAACTGTAATTCATCTTACAAATTAAGTCTTCGGTTCGGACTCTCCGGATCGGAGATTTTTTATGTTTTTAACATCATTGAGAAAAATAACAACTACTGCATTATTGTCAAGTATTTTTACATAGATAATTTAACTTAATAGGTTTATTCTAGGTAAGCAGATATTTTACTTTCTCTTTATACTTATTATGATATCTATAAGAGATCTTACCTTGATACTGAAGAGCACCAATTATAATTGAAGGATGCAGATAATCAAATAATTCCAGCATATTATTCAGTAATTTGCCAGGGACTTTTGTGTAATCCTTTACCAGAGAAAGCACTTTATCAATACCTATTTTCTGTCTGGCAAATTGGTCAGCTTCTATTTCGATAACCTGATCTTTTTTAAAGTCTTCTGAATCAATAATAGAATTTGTTTGAGTCACGTGACCTTTAAAAATGTGTCCCAGTTCATGGAGTACTGTAAACCAGAAGTTATCAAGTCGGTCATATCTGGCAGTATAAACAACAAATGGATTACTTTCACGGTAAAAAGCTGCTCCATCCAGATAAGTATGACTTAAATGGGGTAAGTATAGAAAACCAACTCCACATTTTTCCAGTTCTAAAATGAACATTTTCACACCATTTGATGACTGAGTGAATTCTTTCAATCCATGCAGCAAACTTTCAAGTAAATTGCTATTATACTCTGGCAGGTTGAGGTTGCTACTTTCTAGTAAAGCTTTCTTGTACCAGATTTTAGCGAAGTTTAAATTGAATCCTTCATTGTAGCATTCACTTGTTCTCGCTGCCATATTCAGGTTTACAGAATCAAAAAAAACATTAAAGTCTTCAGTCTGTGTAAAATGGGTAAGTTCATTCTTCAGATCCTCTGTTTTAGTAGCCTCACTATCAATCCAACCCAGCTTTTTCATTTCTCCTATTGGAAACAATGAATACAATTCTCCTCTAGTGGCTGTACACACAAATTTTTTCTCATTTAACTTACTAAGCCTGTATTCATTATCAATACTGAGCCATGTTTTTGCAGGGATACTGAATAAATGACTAAGCTTAATTGCCATATCATCAGACAGTTGTACCTGGTTATTAATAAGTTTACTTGCATGCTTTTCTGTAATTTCCATAGCATCTGCAAATGTTTTTTGATTCCAATTTCTGAATTCCAGTTCGTGCAGAATATGGTCTCCAACGCCTGTAATAATGTATGCGTCCATGATTCCCCCAATCTAACTATAATGATTAGAAATTCTGATTATTTTAACTAAACCTTTTGTCTTTTCTTCGTCTGTAAACTCAATAATAAACTCTAATCTGTATTTCTTTGATAACCGCAGTGAGAATGCATCCTTTTTTCCCTGAAGCTTTTCAAATCTGTTGGAAGGTGGTTCTCTAAGTTCAAATATATTTCCAGCATGCTTAATTCTCTGAATCATCAGAAAGAATTTCCTGATAATGTTTTCATTTAGCCTCTGCTTTGACTTCCCTATTGTGTATAGCTTTTCCAGATCTTTGTTGTCGAATAAGAATTTCAAGAATGACCACCTTGGTTTGATATAGACAAGTTAAGAATAATACTTTAAATGTCAAGAAGAATTTACCTGAAGAGTAAAATTTAAATTGCAACTTTGTTGTTCTTTCATTCTTTCCTTGACTGCAATGAAGTGGAGTTCAATAATTAGTCATTACTGGATAGTGAGGTGCACATGAACAATAAAGATTTTTCTCCTGAACAACTTATAGAAGATTTCAACTTTATGATCAAAACCATGGAAGATGTTCACCCTGATTTGTATTTTAATATCTCTAAAACTGATGCTGAGACTGCCCGGGATGAAGTATCAAATCGGTTAACAAAACCAATGTCAATTCTGGAATTCTACAAAGTTATAGGCACATTTCCACCACTGCTGGGAGATAATCATACAGCAGTCCATCCATTTGCTTATCTTGGTTTCAGCGAACAGGATTACAGATTTCCCGCAGTGAAAATCGATTCTAATAGTAAAGAAATCAGAATAAAAAAAGATCTGGGAGAAATCCTGAAAAAGAACGACCTTGTACTAGAAGTTAACGGTATTAAAGCAGTGGATATACTAACGGAGATTTCCCGATATATAGCTGCTGAGACAGAATCATTCCATTATGCAATGCTGGAATTCTACTTTTCCTACATGCTGCCAGCTTTGTTCAACATCACACCTTCTTTCAATCTGAAAGTGAAGAGAGATAGTGAACTGCTTGGTGTTACTATTCCTGAATTAGAAAAGCCAGCCGAGGAAGATAAAGCAACTACTGAGATCAATGTTAATTCTTCCATTCTGCTGAAAATATACGATGACACAGCATTACTCACCATCAAGCACTTCAGGTTTCAGAGAGAACAATTTCAGGAAGCTCTTAAGCTTATTGACAGTATATTTTTGGAACTAAAGGAAAAGGATGTCAGGAGACTCATTATTGATGTCAGAGATAATGGAGGTGGTAACTCTTCCGTTGCAAACCACATTACAGACTATCTCACTGAAAAATCTACCTATAGTTTCAGAAGTATGAAATGGAGGAGCAGTCAACAAGTAAGAAATTTTGTTAGAGAGAACCTGAAGCTTGGAGAACACAGCTTTTATTCACCTAAAATTCTGGAAATGCTGGAAGATCTTGAAATTGGTGATTTTCTGGAATATGACTGTCGAAAAACCTATAAAAGCATTAATGAAAAGAATGTATTTCAGGGAGATGTTGTTGTTTTGAGCAATCCAATGTGTTTTTCTTCAACAACAGCCTTCTTGTGTATGATCAGGGATTTCAATCTGGGCAGGATTATTGGTACGGAATCAGGAGGAAAACCTAATCATTACGGAGACTGTTACACATTCTACCTTCCCAATACCGGTCTTAGAGTGACAGTTTCTCAAAAGTTTTTTGTGCGAGTATCAGGAAATGAAGCGGACAACAGAGTTATTCCGGATATTTATATGTCTGATGATGAAATAGATATCATACTGAGCAATAATGGTTTCAACAGATTTTTCTCATAATCTACTTTCCTCCCAGAAATTCAATAATGTTTCCGCAAGGATCGTAACACTGAAACCAGAAATCACCCTGTCCCATGTCCATAGGTTTGTCATGAATCATTCTTATGTTGTGCTGAAGGAGTTTTGCGTGCAGCTCGTCAGCAGATTGAACAGACAGCACAAATGCCGGACGTGATGATGATTCTCTAAAATCAGCTTTATCGTTGCCGCCCTGAAGGTACATTCCTTCTTTTCCCTCTTTACCGTAATTAAGGAAACAGGCGAGACTGCCCATATCAAAAGATTTTTTCATACCAAGCACATCTGTATAGAATTTATAGGCTTTTTCAAAATCATCCACATATACCGATATGAATGCCACTCCGATTAATTCTGTGTTGCTCATAATTCAGCTCCTTTAATTGAATCTCATTCAATATTGTGTATATTTGAAGTTTCTGGCAAGATAATTATATCAGTGTAATTGGTGTGAGAAAAATAACTTATCACCCTATAATAATTATTCCTCTTTTTGATCAGGAGAAATTCATGAAAGCAAAACTATCTTTAATGTTATTCCTTTCGCTATTTGTTTTTACAGCAATGCTGAAAGCCGAAACCTCTTTAATCAGTAAACCTCCTGTTGTAAAAGAAACAGTAAAAGATTCATCAAAAACAAGTCTGTTTGATAAATATTTTGAGCTTGAATCTGGGTCATGGGGGTACAATGGACAGTTTAATAAAACTCAGAATTATCACTCTGTTTTTTTCATGAGATTAAATCACCGATTTAAGGATAGTAGATTCTCCATTGAATCCTCACCATTTACATTTTCCATGTTCAGATCAGGATCGGAAGAATATTTTTCTCTAAATCCGATATCTTTACTTATTTTTGGTGCAGTCGGATCAAACGGAAGTTGTCTTGACGAGTCAATTCTGCTGCCGCTACTTGCTCTAACCGGTGCAAACATGGCAACAAATATGGAAATCGATATAGCACTTGATAAAAAAGGGATGTTTAACATAATGTGCGGGACTACCGGAGATATGTATATAATAAATGAAACTACTCAGTTCAAGTATACATTCTATACTGGCGTCTTACTTTTCAAACCTCTTAGTTTGAAGCTATTCTATGCAAAAAATATATTTCCATTTCATAGCATTGATGATGACGAAATGTTTGGTTTCTCAATCTTGAAAGAATTTGAGTTTTAGTTAACCAATTGTTAGTTATGTTGGATCCTATAACTGTGCTGCAAATGTTGTTGGCTGATAACTGCCCGGCTGCCTTGATATAGATTAACGATAAACTTTACAATGTTTTACAATTTATGACAACAATTTGCTAAAGTGAAGGTTAAGCATTTAAGTTTATTCGGTTTCAGAAATGGAAAAGATTTGACAAATTGGACATACTTAAATAATAATTGAACAAATAATTAAAAATATACTTTTGCATAGTTGTTTAACAGCTTGATTTTGCTGTTATGTTAAGAAATCAAAAATAGTGAGGAGCTTTATGAATTTTTTTTTAACTTTACTTTTTATTTTTATTATTGCAAGTTCAATATTTGCTTCCATTGACTACAATATGGTGTATGATAGCGATGGAATGGGATATGATTCATTAAACTGCAAATACAAGGTAAAACTTCAAGTGAAATCCAATGACGGTGATGTGCCGGTTGGTTTCTTTAACCTTCGCGTGCTTTACAACAATTCCTGTCTTACCTACAATATTAATGAATCCTACAGCCTTGGACCAATAGAAGACCATGAGTTCAATTCTATAGATGTCTATACTCTTGTCCCTGTTGAAATGTCATCAGAAAAATGCGGGATCAACGGTGTGTACATCGGTGGTGACAATAGTCCTGTGATGTGTTATAATCTTGATAACACATGGACTGATTGTGCGGTCCTTGTTTTTGATGTTGTCGATCCAGCCCAAAATACAGATTTAAGGTGGGACACCAATGGTGTGCAGAATCAGATAACATTATATGATCCAAAAGGTCAGACTCTGGTTTCCTGGCGCAAGCTTTTGAATCTTATTCCGACCTTCTTTTTCTCGCATCAGATATTCATGGGCAGAGCGATGCTCTGTGTGTGTTATTCAATCTTTTGAAGGCCGTTGCTCATATTCTATCTTTCGTTGGGCGGTTTTTCGGCCAGTGTCTATTTCTGTGCATAGGATGAAAGCGCATCCAAGTCAATTTCGTATAGCTGGGCCACAGCTTCATTGGTATCTTGGAGCAAATCAAGGAGAAAGTTCACCGATTCAAAATGTGCCTCGTAAATCAGTTTGTTGAAAAGCCTTGTTTCCTGCCACTTTCAATCGGTGGTTGAGGGCGTTCTCGATGTCAACCTGAGTTTTCTCAAGCCGTAAGACCCGCAAGACCCTGAATTCTGAGGCCGAGGGGCTGGCGGAAAAACCGAACGGACTCCGCGAACCGCGAAAACTTACCGATCGTGGTTAAAAAACAAGGAAGGGTCTCATGTGCTCAATAATCGAAGGCGTACATAGTTACATCCGCAAAATCCGAGCAAATCCAGAATTATCCCCGCGAGTTTTCTGTGGTGAGCAAGAATCTTAATTTGTTCCTCTTCAAGCTGCTTATCTTCAAATATCTCAAGAAACGCATTAGGCTGTGACATCCGCTTGCAATGAAACCGCCAATTCGGATCAGAAATCGCTGCGGTTTGTCGGTCGGTCTGCTTGCTTTTCAAGATCGAAATATAACTGCTGCAAGATCTCTCGTTCCTGAAATGCCCTTTGCAGTCTTACCTTGGACCCCTCGTTCCAAATGCGTTTCAATCCTATACGACGTGACGAAGCGTAAACCGGCCTTTTTCACGGGAAAGGTTTCCGCTTCGCAGTGGAAGCGCGCAATTATTCGCAAGTTTGTTCCTTCTCACCAAGTTAACGAAGCAGATTAACTGGTAGATGCTGATGAGCCACCTGTTTAAGCTCGTCCTCCACTGATCCTTAATGCTCATGTTTCTACCGTGAATTCACCGCGCTAAAAATTACCGCAGTCTTGCGCGCCGTTCACCAAAAGTATGAATTGGGGCGTTCGTATGTGGTTTTGGATTACCTGCGCCTTCGATCTCATAGTTACCAAGTGCAACTGTCAAATTGGAATGCTTGGGCGACCTCTCACCTCGTCGAAAATTCTTTCAGCGAATGAATTATACTTTTCATACGAGACGCGGGGATGCCCGTCGGTGAAAAGCACCGTACATCGCGTTGGGGTATTCGTATGCGCGACGCAATGACCGCGTATTAAGTCGGTAAAGGTGGTCCTGGTCTTGGTCAAAAACACGCAGTAGTTGCTCCCGCTGATCCGGGAGTTTTGTGCCGTCTGGCAGACGAACACGATGGTAGCCGGTTTGGAGATGACCGCATCGTCGTTGAAATTCACCAAGGCACACTCTTCCTGGAAGAAATTCCAGCCAAGTGCGAATAAGCTTCCTGTAGAATCCCAAGCCAGGCTGTTCCTCATGCTGCTTGAGGTGTCCACGAGAAGACGACACGACGCAGATTCCCATCGGGTAGGCCCGTAAGTTCACGACGGACGGAGAACTCCCCCACTTCACGCTGGCGGACTTCCGTTTGGGAAACGAGCAACTGCTTTTCCAATTCAACCACTCGCTCTTGTGTGCGGCGAAGTGTTCTTCAAATTCCTGATATTTGGCGGAGTGCCGCCGTGACAATGCCGGCAAGCTTTGTCGGTTCGCTCAACGCGTTGGTGAGTTCCGCACGAACCTCCGTCTCGAACTCAGTCTTTTCGATTTCGGCGGTTGCTAGGCTCAAGAGGAGGTCGGCATTGGTCTTTTCGTTCAGCAGCGTTTCGTATTTTGTGCGTATGCCCGCCTCGTATCTACCGCGCGGTTTGGTTGCTCCCTCAACAACATGCTGCTCATCATTGCGGATTGACAGCCGCTTTGCCTCGGCAAGCATATTGGTAGCTTCAAATACACGCTGCTGGCCTTTGACACCAAGTCTCGGTTCTTCAGATTCTTCAGCTTTGCTGTCGCGTATAAAAGGGGTCGCTGCCAGAAAAACAAATCGACGAGTTCATTGAACGAGATCATCGCGCCAATGAGGACCAATCTTTGGAAGAATTCCGCGTGTTCATCTCATGTTCCCGTTCGCAACTTTAGTTTTGAAATTCTTACAAATTCGTCGAGAACGCTTTCAAGGTCATTTACCGAAGTAATAAACCGCTCACTGAAAAGATGCCCATCGTTGAGGCTGTTTTGCAACTCAGAAACGCAATCCTTTGCTTTCGTCAGTTCAGCGCCGAAAGATTCGATGTTTGCAATTTGCTCCGAAAATGTAGTCAACCGTTCACCGTTTTTGTCAACAGTTTGAAGCCAAACTTCTACCAAGGAGGTTAAGGTTGCGATCTGACTGGTTATCTTTCCCAGGTCCTTCAATTCTAATACTTGCGCAGAAAAGCTCTCGGTGTTCGATTTGCTGCTGGAAACGATCTTGTCAAATTCTCTGACGGTCCCGGTCGGTTTTGTAAACGTCATTCAGGTTTGCAACGTCCGTCGCGTTTTGCCCGATTGCTTCAAACTCGGAGAATTTCTTCTATGAAGCCGCAACGGTTTTACCTGGCCATTTAATTCGAACGTTTTCAGTTAAAGCTTGAATCATCTCAGATGACGATTTGGAAAGTTTCTGTAAATCTTTGAGGCCGTTTTGCGCCGGCGTCAATTTCCCGCGCCTATCTTGCTCAGATTTTTTGAAAAGTCAGAGGCGTCAAGAATTTCATCATCGTCTGGATTCCGAGCAGGTTCCGATTTCTCCAAGCGCTTTTCAAGCTCGCTAAAGAACGAGAACCATTCTGTCACTGGGTCAGAAACCGTATCATTCGCAGATAGTTCTTCTGCCCTATCCTTGAGTTGCCCGCAAAAACAACCCGAGTATCGTCGAAGCAAGTGAAACTGCGCCAAATCCGATGAGGCTTTCTGGCGTTTCAATAGTTGTGGCTGCTTGCCTATTTTTGATCTATGCAAACAAGACCAAGTATCGTGCATAGGTAGCCGACGGAAAGTAGATCTTGTCAAATATTTGGCTTACTAATAGCAGTTGCTCTGTTGTAAGAGAAAATAGTAGACGACAATAATCGCCAGCGTAATACCGCTTAACAATGGAAGATCAAGAGCAGCGCCCAAAGCGATAAAAAACCAGGCACTTTCGCTACAATAGACTTAAGATAGTTCGTGGTTTCCTTGAGGACCTATGGCCGTTTGCTCACAACACTTGCAGCCGCACGCAAGTCAAGAGACGACGATGCTACTAGCTGTTTCAGAAAAACTTTAGCCGTGCCTTATTGTGGCCGCACTGCGGGGAATAAACTTGGGCAAACGTCCGCCTGCCTAGCGGGCGATTCAGCGCGAGACATCAAACCCGGCTACATCGGCTGCGGCGAACTTCGCTTGTTCGGAATTACTGGCAGGCTTGTTGTTATTTTGTCAGGTCAACCGCATATTGGGCGCATGGAAATCGTGTTCGCTATAACGCAGGAAGCCGACGGCGGTTTGTGCCGAGTGTCTTTCTTGTGACATCTTCACCGGGGCGACGCGGGAGGCCCTGCGCGGACTGTGCAGGAATCCGTTTCCGCCTTTTTCTTCGATCAGCCCAAGCCCACCAGCATCCGGTTGCATCTGGTGCGCGACGAAGTTCTTGCACCCGCATGAAGCTGCCGAGAGATTTGACAGGCGCGGAATTGATTCAGGTCTTGTGCAAGCACTTTGGTTATCGTCGCCTAAATCAGGAAGGCAGCACGTCATCCTGCAAACCGACGCTCTGACGCACCATCGCCTTTCCGTGCACGATCACAATCCGCTCCGTTGGAACGCTTAACGCCATCCTGCGAAACAGTTGCCAGAGCCAAAGGAATCGAGAAGGAGATGTTCTCGCCGCAGCTCTGGGCACATTCTTCCTACCGTCCTTCAAACTTCTTTTCCAGCTCGCGGTAATTCATCTCGATGAAGTTGGCCTTCCGTGCGGACAGGTGTATGGCATCGTGCAGCGACGCAGGTCTTCCACAAGATTTTCCAATTCCTTGCCAGCCGGCGGATCGTTGGCTTTCACCCGCATGACGGCAAACTGTGCTCAGCCACCGTGTGCTCGCCGAGCCTCGAGGAATTAATCTCCTTTCCCGCCGACTTGAGCAG
>CALODV010000014.1:0-600000 GCA_942492065.1 Cloacimonadales bacterium (SeqCode)
TATTGATTGCAAAATTTGTTTAGAGCTCGGCTTGCCGGTTTTCACCGCGGAATGCTTCAAGGCCAGGAAGCTAGACATATATAATACCGTTAAACTCAGTCGTTGCCGTCAAAATTGAAGCTTTTAAAAGCCAACTACCAACCAGGCTGAATCGATTGCTTGTTTGTTAGCAACTGTATCCCTTCTTTTAGCCGCCTATATTTAGAGCAAAAGAAATAACTGACAATGATGTGCAAGCAACTTCAGAGATGCTTCATCATTCTTGCTGCAGAGGAAAATTTCGTGGTCTAATCATTTTTCAAGCAGGATGCCGTGTACAAAGGATCATAAACTCGTCTTTCGAAAAGAATGCATGTGTAACGGGTAGAAAATATTTTCCTGCCAGCGAGACAAACTCGCCCTTTGCAAAGAATGCACGTTGTACTCGCTACTCAAAAACTAACTATCATCCATGATACGCGAAGTTGATAGAAGCACTATTAAGACGTTGAAGAAGACGTGGGTACACGGCGGCGAGCTGACGGAGATGCTCCGGTCATTTTTCCGCCAGACCAGGAAGAATGTGATAAAACAAAAATCCAGGCTGTAGCTCGCGCTGTGGGTAGGGACGCATGAAACGATAAACAAACAAAGACGACGGCTTGACTGCCATATTTTGTCAACAGTAAAGAAGACGTATCATAATTTAATTTCCTAGTTTACAGAGAATGAAAAGCTAGCGTGTGTGTGTGAATGTTGGAGGCATTGCAAGCGGCGGTTTGCCGCTTGCTGCCTGGACCGCTAGGGCCTCTTCAGCGTGATTGCTCCTAGTGCTTGCCGGTTGGGTCTTTGAGTATTATTTGACGTTGTGGATTTTTGCCTTTGAGCGCGATAATTGAAAGGGTTGTTATGCATGCACACATAGGGATGCTAAAACGGTAAAGTTTCTAAGCTTTTGACTGGTGTTCTTTGCCTCGGCAATCACGGGGGAAAATTGCAGTTCCTTTTCTTCTTCCTTTTCACGAAAGGGTGGTCACTTTTGGATCCATTTTCACGTTGGAGGCGAGAGCCGGACGTGAGCGTGCGCATGCAAAGACGATTCAGTCCAACTGGCCAACTGGTTCCATTTTGCGTGATGTTCAGACATTTCAGACTTAGTGGGTGGCAGAACCTGCCTTTGGCGCCGTTTCACGATGAGGTCGAATCATTCTGCGCCGAAGAACAAAACAAGAGTACTCAAAAAGAGAATCAGGCGAACGCCAAACTCGCCGACGACGCCCTCAAGTCCATCGCTCTGACCGCCGTCGACAGGTCTGAACTGAACTGAACTGAAAGGATAACATTAAAGTTTCTAAGTCTGCGCATGCCGCGGCGCAGAGCCAGGCAGCCGAATCACGGATGCCTAGAGACATGGGCCAAGAATTCGTCGGGCGCAGCTAGTTCAGGAGCCACTAAAGGACAGTTGGGGCCGGCAGACTGTCCACCCGGCTTCAAGTTATAAAAACTTGATCCTCTTCACTTCCACCATGTCGAGCGTCATTTACGTTTTGGTTCATAAAATAGATTAGGCCAAACCCAAAGCCATATTTTCAGAGCAGTTGCAAGCAGGGGTAAACTAAGTCCCTGCTTGGAACCTAAAACTGTAAAACAGGGTCACTAATCCCGCATCCCGAGGGTCTGCTAACGCACTTGTCTCAGAGCAGTCGCAAGCAGGGGTAAACAAAGTCCCTGCTTGGAACCTGGGACTGCAGAACAGGGTCACTAATCCCGCATCCCAAGGGTCTGCTAACGCACCTCGATGTCTGCTCTGTTTTGACATGCGCAATCCGCCTGTCGTTCCCCACCAAAAAAACGACTGCGTGTTCCGTCGCAGGAGTGTGTCGGGGTTTCTCTTTTTTGCTTCGGTCGCGAGATGGGCGACAATGGCGCGAGCAAAGGCGTTTTTCATCATGGTTCACTTTGCCGCAGCAAGCTCTGTCACAAGCAGAGGAATGGTTGGCCCTCTGACGCAGCGCGTTTTGCAGGGAGGTCATGCGTGTCGCATCGACGGTGCTCGAAGCAAGTGGCCATCGATTTGAGGCTGTGTGCGCGGAGCGCACCGGCGTGTTGGAGCTCACATTCACCATCCTTTTTTGCTCTCGCTCCGTGTTTGCCAAGAATGCTTGTCTCGTCGGTGGAGGTCGCGGCGCCGATCGAGGCACTTGCGTCGCTCACATCCCGGGGTGACGGGGTGTCCTCTGGGTGCTTGCGACATGGGGTCGCCGAGGTCGTCGCAGAACTCGTCTGTCGCGTCGGCGCCCTTGCCCTCGTGTGGGTGGCACGATGTCACGATGTCCTCACGAGAAAGAATTTGTGTGCAATCTTTTCTGTTTCGAGGTGCAGCCTGATGCCCGTGAGTCTTGCGTAGCCCAGCGCAGGTCCTCCCAGGATGGGTTCAGGATTGCCTGCTTTGTCCCATGCTTGACGGGACGCTGTCTTGGCTAGGGAAGGCGGCTGCGCCCCGCTTCCTCTCCTATTTTTTGGGTCCTGTTCGACGGCGCCGCGAAGGAAGATTTGAGCGTCACCTGCCACAACCAACTCTGCTTTTTTTCTTTGCCATGTCTCCATGTTTCTTGTGCGACGAGGATGTCAATGCCACGCGTCTCCATGTCATTGGTGATGACATCGAATTGGTCGTTGTGACAATGTGTGTCTTTCACATTTCAAAAGAGCATTTCTTAAAAGCCACGTGGACTGATACTTTGTAACAGTGGAAATGTCCGTGGCACGTGGCAGAACACAAGTGCATTAACAAGGGTTAGGTTACGCTGACGAAAGTACGATTGGTACAAGGCTATGTGCAAGCTACAGGCTCCTGTCTCGGAAAGGAACATTTCGCAGTGGGAATCGATATTTGGTTACACAAGGTCCTACATTGGTTTACGTTTTGTTAAGTAAAGATTCTGGGAACAGCCTGGATCTGGGATTGTTTGGGTCGCGCCGGGACCGCCGGAATCGTGGTTTGGCATCAGTCTCTTCAGTTTTTGCTCTAGAAATAGCTCACAATTCAACCAAACGAGTGATTGTCAATGCCGTCACAGCTGTCGTTGGCAATCGTGCCAAAGCACGCACGCGCCGGGCACCTTCCGATCCCCAACGCAAGCAATTGGAATGGTGTCGTTGCCTTACGACAGCCAACACTATCCCCGAGTCACACGCTTCCTCTGCGCGGGCAAAGACACGCAGCTTTCTCTGTGTCGGCTGACGAGACCGCTCAGGCACGTGGACGAAGACAAAGACAACAGAACTTACTTATCATGGACGAAGCACAGATTCAACACCTCCTGAACGCGGTATTGGCTGCACAAGCCAATGTCCAACCAGCACCTCCAGCACCTCCGGTGCCTC
Source organism: Cloacimonadales bacterium (SeqCode) (assembly GCA_942492065.1). Lineage (GTDB taxonomy): Bacteria > Cloacimonadota > Cloacimonadia > Cloacimonadales > JAIOQZ01. The sequence continues at coordinate 3,367 of CALODV010000014.1, forward strand.
CTCCGGCGGCTCCGCCCGCCGACGCCGGGACAAGCGAGCCCGACTCAACCCTCCTGATTACACCTCCACTGTCGGGATCAAGATTTGGAACGATGCCGCATCGTTGCCCCTAAAGTTCAACGTAGAAGGAAAGGAAGTGAATCAGTTTTGTCGCGATCCGCAGGCACGAGCCAAACAACAAGGACGGGGCGCAACCGGGGCAGGCGTCATCACCATTGCTGCTGGTGCTAACACTACTTACAACGTCATCACCGAATGTGGCAGGCTTGCAGCAGAGCAGATCACCATCAATCTCTATTGAAACGGGGAGTGTGACAACACATGTCTCTTACATTTCAAACGAGCATTTCTTAAAAGCCACGTGGACTGATACTTTGGAACAGTGGAAATGTCCGCGGCACGTGGCAGAACACAAGTGCATTAACAAGGGTTAGGGTTACGCTCGACGAAAGTACGATTGGTACAAGGCTATGCACAAGCTACAGGCTCCTATCTTGGGAAAGGAATATTTCGCAGTGGGAATCAATATTTGGTTACACAAGGTCCTATATTGGTTTACGTTTTGTTAAGTAAAGATTCTTGGGAACAGCCTGGATCTGGGATTGTTTGAATCGTGCTGGGACTGCTGGAATCGTGGTTTGGCATCAGTCTCTTCAGTTTTTGCTCTAGAAATAGCTCACAATTTAACCAAACGAGTGATTGTCAACGCTATTACTACTATCGTTAGTAATCGTACCAAATCTATAATCTTACGTCTACATACGTATCGTTGGGCATCTTCCGATCCTCAACACAAGCAATTGGAATAGTATGCGGCGAGTCACAGTCGTCAGTTTTCAAACCATTGAAATTTTGCGTTACGAGTCTGAGTTTAGTACCTAGCCCGTCCCGTTTCCGGGAGTTACTAGGCTTCATCCTTTTATCGGTAGAAATTTTAAACCTACAGTATGCGAGAGAGGGTCTCCCTGGAAAAGAGAGCGCAGAGAGAAGTCCCATCCTCATACTCTCAATAAATGATCGTGGTGTGCGACTTTTTTCATTTCCAGACCGGCATAGTCAACAGTTCAGTTATGTAGAAGTACGTAGTGAACGCGAAGCTAGTCTAGCTACTAGAGTTTTAGAGTATCGTTCGTAGGCTACATCTTTCGCCTGCTACTTATGCAAGAGAATCTTTAGTACGACCCGTCAATCCCAGCCATGCTACCGATAATCAGTTTGTATCCTTCCTTGAGAGGGATATCACGATTAACAACCGATTCGCATATTTTCGGGACATCCGCACCCATGTCAAGAAACTGAGACAAATAAAGCAACAAGTGGAAATCTGACAAGAGTTCAATAAAAGTCCATCCAGCAGAACCACTCTTGGAGAGCTGTTTCTTGAGTTCGTCGTGGCTTGGCGTACGATCATCATGATCGCGATTGTGTTTTGGAAATTTGGTGACAAATATTTCCGAGTTGTGCTGAACAATGGGCACAAGAGTCAAGAAGAAGTTGTTTTCCACCGTTTTGCTCTCTTTTCCTTCTTGAATGGCTGTAAAGGTTGGGTTGACGACACAGAATCCTGGATTGGGGCCCACTTCTAATGCTTCCTCTGCTACCATTTCCATGCACTGTTTACTAACTTGGAATGCCTCTACGGTAGCGTTTCCATCATCCCCAACAGTGACTTTAACCGTGACAAAGGGCGTCTCCTCGATTCCGCCAGCTGCTTCAAGCTGAAGTTCCGCAGCCATGATAATTTCTGCTGCTGTTCATGACAAAGCCTTGTTCGCGAGGAGGGTGACCAAAAATCCATCCGACTTTTCTGAGTCCCAATAGCTGAGCCAACTGTTCTACTTTTTCTTCTAGAGGGTCTTCCAACAATACAAATCCCTCTGCGGCCTCTGGATCAGCCTCTTGCGGGGGTTCGTAAATGGCTTCTACCTGAGCGGTATTGTCCTCGAGAAACTTGCCATAGAGATATCCGCAACGAGAACGTGAAAAGTTGAAGCGACGCAAATATGCTTGAAAGTCGCCCACACTTGGAGAATCTAGAGTGACTCCATTACTAAATGCTTCTGGCTGTCTTTTCATCTTGAAAATGTATTGTTCATCCATGGCAACAAACTCATTGAGTGTCCAGTGTTTTTTAATGTCCCTCAATGGCAGCATACCGGAACGGAAACCTCTATCCTCTGCTACAATAGGAGCATCACTATGAACGAGTTTGATGGATCCATCCTTATCAATGACACGACGCATGCATGTAGAAGATTGCTTTTGTTCTACGGCTTCTGGGTTTTCGTCGTCCTGTGCAGCTTGCTTGGCCGAAACATCCACGCAGGTTGACGCATCAACACGACAATGAATCATGGCACCGTGTTTCAAGCCCTGTTCAGACAAAGTCTTGCTGGTATCCAGAGGTTGGTTGCAAGGAGGGTCAAACGAGAGAGGCTTTTCGTACACAACATGAGGACGAGTGGTCGTAACGCGAGCCATAATGTCGGATATTGTGCTCGTCATGTCGTCCAAACCATCCACGCGCCACACGCCAACGTTCGATCTAATGCGAAGTAACATGCTGGAATGCAACTGTTCAGTAAGAGGAGGGAGGTACTGTAATTAATGCTGACGATAAGAATAATATGATGGCGGAAGTAGCAGAGCATGACGATGGCGTGCTGATGATGCGGCTATGGGGCTTGACGCGTGTTAAAAGTTGATTTTTCAAGTTCTTCCAATGCAACTAAGAGCACCCTAAGTCAATACTATATAGTTGAAGAGTCTCTCATCAGCCACTAGCTTGTTCAATGGGCACTTTGTTGTGAATATATGGCACATAATTGTCTCTTGTGTGCGTGCGTACGTCAACGACCTTGTCGCGCAAAATGGCAAAAATGCATGCAAAATCGTGGCCACTCAACACAGAACGCCATGATACATCCTAAACTGGCCTAATCACCTAGATATTCACATGCAACATTATTCAATACTAAATAAAGGATATAGGATGACTAACACTGCCAAGGATCAGCGTATCGCGTCGTTAGGAAGCATGGAGATGGCTTCGTGAGCAAATTTCGACGGTATTCGATCTCAATTTGACACGAAAAGGTACTTCGACTAGCTCCTTTTCACATTGTCTGTGGAAATTATGATAGAGGTTATCAGTGTAGAAGATTGGAACAAGAAAGGAGCATCAAAATAGACTTTAAGAGGTCCATGTTGTATCTCGGCGGCAAATTCGACGCAACCGTAAACCTCATCTTGAAATTTTCAAGAATACCGTCAGTTTTGATACTGACAAACAAGAGTATAATTGACTCCAATACCTATAGCGATAATCACAAGAAAAGATCTGACCAATCAACACTTTTAATGCCAAAGAAAGGACCTGGTGTCGTCGTGACACGAGAGGAAGAATTTAGTAGGTCCCGCTACTTTTGCACGCTTAATTCAAAGGCCATCCCGGCATAAAATGAACTGATGGTCAATACCTATATATTGTGCAATATCTGTGAGTTTGGTGGAGTATGGTGACATGAAAGGTGCCATTTGTTGACCAGAACGGCGGCGACGCGCAGATGGCATCAGCTAGCTTCATCGCAAAATTAAAATAGCTAAAGCTTTACCCCAGAATTTAGAAATCGGACCTTGGGCTCCAGTATGACCTTTTAAGCACCAATTACAGGAAACTAAATTGCCGGGTAACGATTCCGAGACAAGCGGCCACCATTGTAGAGGCACTCGTGACAAACACAAATCGCGTGTAATCGAACAGTCATTTGACATTTTTTTACTATCGGAAAAAATTATCAAAGGTGGCCTATAGCCCGCATGATCAGCGCTCATGAAATATGACAATATGACAGCCAAATCGTTCCAAATCAGACATATTCATAGAAAACAACCAAGATGGTTACTCCAAGGACAATCTTAGTTACTGGAGCTAATTCTGGGATCGGTCTTTTGGCCGCGCAAATGCTCTTTCAGGATGACAAGGCAAAACACGTACGTGTTTCATGTTCGTGATGATTTGCTCTGAATCTCATACCTGTACGTTAACGTAACTCACTCCAATACTCTACAGAAACTGCTACTTGTGGCTCAAACAATGGAAAAGGCAGAGGCAGCCAAGCAGCAAGCGTCTGAGCCGCGCGCACAGGGAGACTCATTGCGTCTCATTCCACTGGCATGCAATGTTAGTTCGTTTGACAGCATTCACAAGTTTACAGACAACCTCAAGAAAGAAGTACCAGATACTGCATTGATGTGGCTTGTCTTATGCAGGAATCCTTGCACTGCCAGGGGCTCAGAGCCACGGCGCGCAGAGGATGTCTCGGAGCTGTCGATTGCCACTCAGTCACCTTGGAGGAAACTTCTTCTTTGATGTGACGAATCGCAACCTCATGAATCCTGGCGGGCGGGTCGGTGACTGCCAGTGAGGTTCAAGACATGGGACAAGATGCTGCAGGAAGGTGTGACTGTGGGAGAGGGGAGAAGACACCTCCGCAGCCGGACCTCGCATTGATAAGTTTGTCACGTTGATTGCTGGTCAGAGCATGTGTCTAATCCTTGCTGCTGTCTCTTTCAAGTCAATTCCTGTGTTGTGTGATTCGACTTGCGGGGACTGACAATGCGCGGCCACAGTGACGTGGTTCTGGGTCATTGGAGGCTTGTGTGGCTCACGATGCGGGACTTGCCCGTCACGAATGTGCTTCACGAGTTGGACGAGTGCGATTGCTGGAAGTGGACACGATTGAGCACAGCTGAGTGTTATTGAGCTTACTTGGGCAGAGATAACAGTCGAGTGTGTTTTCCATCGCGCGTGGGGTGGGCCACCCCTCAGCAGCGAGGAGTTTGGTGCCGCGCCCTGCGGGGCAATCGAAGTGGGTGCATTCACCCTGGGACTTGCGTTCTGTGCCTGGGGCTTAACATACGTGGCAGAGATAACGAGCGACTGCGACCGTGGACTCATCAGATAAGCTCACTATTTTTTGGTCGGTGACCCGCGCGACGACGTTTGCCCCCCGCGCCCCGGCCGACCGCACCTACTCAGCTTGAAAAAAAAAAAAATCAAAGCAACCTAAAGCGAAACGCGATGGCGCAAATGCCGACCAGACTTTCTGCAGCCAAAAGCCACAAGAGGCTCGAGGTCCTGCGCCCGCGGAGTCACGACCGCGCTTGCCGCCACCGGCTTGGAACCCAATCAAAGTTTCCCGCAAGCAACAGTGATGAGCGCGCCAGTGTTAGGCAAGGCGTCACCTGCAGCGGTGCGCTGCTGACTAAGCCGCGTCAAGCGGGGATGGCACGCGATGCGCCGCGGGCACGAGGGGCTCCCCCGCCCGCACCCGCGATCTCGGCCGGGTAAAGGAGTCCGCGACCCATGCATCGCCAAAACAGCCGATTTTCGCCAAAATTGGTTTCGACATTTGTGCCACTTGGCGACGTGCGCCCACGCGGCCCGAGGTCATTGGCCGGCGGGCGCCGCCGCGCGCGCCGTCGTCACAGAATTATCCACAGGGCTAGACACACGACATAGCGACCGTTACAAACATGACATTTGTAAACGTGGTTTCGTCTGTTGCCTGAGGGGGCGGCAGGCGTGTGGCCGGCGGGCGCCCCTCGCCGGCCCGCCGCCTGGCGCCGCCAAGGTCGCCCACATTTTCGCGATTTCCCTCCACGACGCCGCCCCCGCCATCTTGGCCGCCGCGGACGACCGCCAAGAGTCACCCGCCGCAAACATGGCAGCCATGAGGCTCTGCCCCCGCCCGCGCCGGGCCGGCGCCGGCGGGCGCGCCCGCCCGGCGCGAAGGCCTGGGGGGGGTTCCTTGCCATTATGTGGCTAAACATCAGGACTTAGATGATGTCAACAATTAACTGAACGAATGGGGCAAGCAATGATGGGATGTGACCAGTGACTGGGTGCTGGGGCCCGGGGGGGGGGGGGGGGGGGGGGGGGGGGGGGGGGGGGGGGGGTGCCTGGGCTAGTTCAGGGGGCCAAACAGAGGGCCACACACGCATGCGCCACGTGGAAGTGGATAATTTGAGAGTGTGCCAGCGTGGATAAGCTCACTATTTTTTAAGTCAATGATTTGTGCGATGACGTTTACCTTTTTGCACTCCGATCGACCATTTATTCAGGATCCGGCGCGTGTTGGGTGCGTGTGTGCGTGTTCCTCCTTCGTGCGGGTGTGCGCGTGTGCTTCGTCGCCATCTGACGTCTGACGACGACGGGATGTGCTGTATGATGCTGCATGTTCTCAATCAAATGATAGGCAACGCTTCTTTAATTACTAAAAGCAACCAGTGGAATCAAAACCGGGTCACGGAGCAAGATTTACCATCTCTCTGCCTATCTAACCTTAAACCGAGGAAAATATGAATGAAGCAAAGATTTTACTTATTGATGACGAAGATCAGGTAAGACTGAATCTGAAAGCATTTCTGGAGGACGAGAACTTTGTTGTTGATGAATCTGCAACAGGTGAAGATGGATTAGCGATGCTGAACAGCAATAAATACGATGTAGCAATTGTGGATATGAGATTACCCGGAATGAATGGGAACCAGTTTATAGAGGCTGCCAGTGAGATTCAGAATGATCTGCGGTTTCTTATACATACAGGCTCTCTTCTATACGATCTTCCAGAGCGATTTGAAAAGATAGGAATCACCAGCAAGGATCTGTTCTATAAACCTATCCGTGAGATGAAATGGATATCTGACAGGATACAGGAAGTGATGGGGGAAATGTAAAGTGCCCAAACTATTAGTCTGAGCACTTGTAAGGTTACTATTTTTCTGTTTCCTGAATAGACTGAGAGAGTAATCTTCTTTTGAATTCACCCCATGTAATCGTTTCTCTTCCTTCAGAATTTATATCATTAAGATAATTATATATTCCTTCAAAATCTTTGATTGCGATAACCTGATAGAACATTTGAGGTGCAAAAGCAGCTGCTCCATTATGCGTGAATGTTGTATCTCTGACAATTGTTAGATGATAATAGGAATCTGGGTCTGTTTCAACAGTTTCACTATAGTTTATCACATAAAAGTCAATATCAACATCAATATTATGGGTAGTTTTTGTAACTTCATTCCAACTGATTACAGCATTTCCCGAATTTAATTCAAAACTTAAATTCTGCGGAGCCGGTATTGTATCATACTGACCTGCAGCGTGTAAACTGATGTCAGCTACAGGTCGATTAGTAGAGTCGTTTGTAATTCTGAGAGTTCCCGTATAATCATTTTCTCCGTCAGGAGTTACTACGATTGATACTGTTTCTGTCTGACCTGGAGCCAGGATTATTGGGGATGAATTCAATAATTCGAAAACACTGTCTGTTGAATCTGTGAGAGTGATTTCAGTTATGTTCAGATTTACAGAACCTGTATTCCGGAATCTGCATTCCAAAGTATCTGAGCTTCCATAATAAACAATTCCGGCATCAAGAGAGTCTTCAGTCAGAAATGTGATTTCTACAATTTCTTCAAACCATGGATCGAATATAACTTCCCCGTAATTCTGATTCTCATCATTATCGTAAATGTGATCATCAATCAGCTGAGCTGTATTGTAGTCCCACTTATTGAAGACAGCATTGACTTGATTTGCTGAGTTGTTTCTCATCTGAAATCCGTCTGAATTGTTGTTAGTTAATGTATTGAGTCCCGGGTTAGATTGTGTTTGTCCCAGATCAGGTGTGATACTTCCATTTATCTCAATACCATAGCTTGTATTGCTTTTAACAGCGCAATTTCTAAGTGTGACAGATGAATTATTGAAATTAATTCCTTTGCTGTTACTATAGGAAATTTCACTGTTGTCGATGCTTCCGGTAACGTCGGCTGTAATGTATAATTCGGCAGAACCTGCAGAAGTGTATGACCCTCCATATCTCAAGATCGTATGGCTCATGTCTATTGCAGCAGCATTATCACTTCCTGAGTAAAATGCTATTCCTTTCCATTCCCATTGGTCTTCTGAAACAGCATTGCCATCATGCTTGGTGTCTCCACCATAGTTATCATCATGAATTGAAGTGAATACAACAGAGTCTGTTTCTGTTCCAGCAATAATAAGTGAACCTGAAACTTCCAGAGCTCCATTTGCTGATGATTTGAATATTGAACCGTTTGGGATAGTCAGAGTTACATTATCATTTACATATAGGGTTCCTGTCAGATTAGTGACAAGATCGGAAGTCCATGTAAGGTCATTACTGACTGTACCTTCGATTCCCAGAGCATCTATGCCATTATTAATTAATGTGTTACCTGTATATGTGTAAAAAATTCCATCATCTATGAGAATAGGATACAAATTGTTGTTTTCGAAAGTATTATTGTTTATCTGCACATCTGAACCATAAGATCTGACTCCACTGTAATTACTATATTCAATTCTGCTGTTCTCTACAGTACTTTGACTATCATTTGCAAAGTATACCATTGCATTGTAATTATAGTATCCACCATAGCGAATTACACAATTATTGAATTGTCCGACACCATCATTGTTTCCATCTCCGGTGAAATACAGACATTGCCAGTCTCCGGGAGCAGGAATTGATGAAGTACCGTCACTATTGGTGTCTCCTCCGTAATTGTCATCTTTAATACTGGTAAATACTACAGGATTCGACTGAGTTCCATTGGCTGTTAATGTCCCATTTACTTCAAAATTGGCACTACTGTTGATTTTAAACACAGTTCCTTCAGTTAAAGTCAGAACAGCATCATCATTTATATAAAAATTACCTATGATATTTGTAACTACATCAGATGGCCAGGTCAAATCACTTGTAATATCACCCTCTACTCCAAGAGCATTTATACCGTTCCCAGTGAATGTATTACCTGAATATGCATAAAAAACTCCACCATCAATCCAAATAGGATATATATCGTTATCGGTAAATATATTATTATTTATCTGAACATCAGACTCATAAGATCTAATTCCACTGTAATTGCTATATTCAATGCGGCTGTTCTCTACAGTACTTTGACTACCGCTGGTAAAATACAGCATGGAACTGACGTTATAACTTCCACCATAACGAATAACACAATTACTGAACTGGCCAGCTCCTTCATTATCTCCATTACCATTGAAAAAGATAGATTGCCAGTCTCCGGGAACGGGTGTTGACGCTGAGCCATCACCGTTAGTGTCACCACCATACGTATCGTCTTTTAGACTGGTAAATACCACCGGATTGGATTGTGTTCCATTGGCTGCTAAAGTTCCATTTACTTCAAAATTGGCATTACTGTTGATTTTGAACACAGTACCTTCTGTTAAAGTGAGAACAACATTATCATTGATATAAAAATTACCGGTAATGTTTGTTACAATATCATCTACCCAGATTAAGTCGCTTGTAATCGTTCCTTCTACTCCAAGGGCGTTTATGCCGTTATCATTGAAAATATTGCCTGAGTATGCATAAATCTCACCACCATCAATTAGTACAGGATGCCCATTGTTGTTAGAGAATGTATTGTTGTTTATCTGGACATCAGACTCATAAGCTTTGATACCGCTGTAATTACTATACTCAATCCGGCAGTTCTCAACAGAACTTTGACTACCGTTGCTGAAATAAATCATGGATTGATAGCTATAACTTCCACCATATCGGATTATACAGTTCTCAAGCTGACCTGCACCATCATTGTCTCCATAAGAATTAAACCATATAGCTCCCAAGTTTCCGGGAGATGGTGAAGTTGCGTTGCCATCGCTGTTTGTATCTCCACCGTATGTATCATCATAAAGACTCGTGAAAACAATAGGATTACTCTGAGTCCCAACAGAAGTCAAAGTTCCATACACTTCCATGTTTACCCCACCTAGAGCTTTAAATATTGTTCCTTCAGTAAGTGTAAGAGTTACATCATCATTTATCGTCAGCCTATTCGTTAAACAAGTGACAATATCTGATGGCCATGTCAGACTGTTTGTAATTGTTCCTTCAACTGCAAGAGCATTAATACCATTACTGTTGAATATGTTTCCTGTATATTCGTATATAGTTCCGCCATCGATTCTAACAGGGTAGTTGTTGTTGTTGTTGAACGTACTGTTATCTATCTGCACATCACTGCCATATGAATGTATACCACTATAACTGCTGTTTTCTATCGTGCAGTTGCTGATAGTACTGGCACCTGAGCTGTAATAATAAATCATTGCCTGTGATGAATAGTCTCCGCCATAACGGAAAACACAATGATTAAGATTGCTGATACCTTCCAGATCTCCATTTCCATTTACTGACAGACATCCCCAGTTTCCCGGAGCAGGTGAAGTTGCATCACTGTCATTGTTGGTGTCACCTCCGATAGTATCATCGTAGCGACTTGTAAACACTATAGGGTTTGATGCCGTACCATTGGCATTAAGTGTTCCGTCTACCCATAACTTACCACTACTAAATGATTTGAATTTTGTACCTGCAGTCAGAGTAAGAGTGATATCATCAGCAACAGTAAGAGTTCCGGATAAATCTGTTATAATATCTGAAGGCCAGGTCATGTCGCTTTCAATTGTACCTTTAATCAATAATGCATCCGTACCGTTATTGCTGAAGCTGAGACCTGAGTACGGATAGATTGTACCATTGTCTATCTCAATAGGGAAATCTCTGTTATTGCTGAAAGATGTATTGTTTATCTGCAAATCACTTCTTATTGAGTAAATTCCATAGTAATAACTGTAATCAACAATGCAATTGTTTATACTGCTGTTTTCAGCGTTGTAGAAATACAGCATAGAATGAAGGCTATAATCTCCACCATAACGGAAGATACAATTGTTAAGTGTACCGGAACCAATATCATCAGAATATCCGTAAAAATTAATGCAATCCCAGTTACCGGGTGAAGGTGTTGTTGTACTGCCGTCATTGTTTGTGTCACCACCGTAAGTATCATCCTTAAGGCTGGTGAAAACAATTGGATTTGCCACTGTACCGTTAGCAATCAAAGTTCCTCTCACATTGAGGTTACCTCCGGAAGTAGACTTGAATATCGTTCCTGCCGGGATTGTAAGAGTAACATCACTGTTGATGTTTACATCGTCATTGAAGGTAGTTATAAGGTTTGTAGTCCAGGTCATGTCACTGGATATTGTTCCATTCATGGCTATTGCATTAATGGAGTTACCGGAGGCTGCATTGGAGTTGTATGGCTTAATAGTAATATCATCAAGATCAACCGCATATCCGTTATTATTGTTGAATGAACTGAAATTTATGTCAATCTCGCAATCATCTGCTTTTAAGCCGGAACCTGAACTGAGTTCAGAGATTGAATTGAGAAATTCCGCCTGCTGACAGTAAGAAAAACGTATATTAGTGTATTGTGACTGTCCACCATATCTGATTCTGGCATAGTTAAACTCGCCTATGCCTTCACTACTGCTATATCCATTGATCATAATTCCTTTCCAGTCTCCCGGGTTGGCATTACCATCAGATTGCGTAATTGTTTCACCCACTGTGTTATCATCAACTGATGTGAAAATTGCATAGTTATTAGATGATCCATTAACGTCAATATGACCATTAACAGTAAGCCCGGAACCATGGGCAAATTTAATTACGGCTCCCTGCTGAACAGTTAATTGATGCCCTGCATTAACATATATGTCGTCTTCTGCATAATATGTCTGATTAGTCAGGTTCATACCCGAAACATTACCATTGATAATGGTGTATCCGCTGAGAAGCAGGGGCAGGAAAAGAATTAAAGCAAAACTTATTTTTCTCATTAAAAATCTCCAGAATGTAGTGATTAAAAAAAACATTAGTTACTTACCGATAGTCAGCAACAAATAATGAGTTATCATTTATTATAAACACGTTCATTTAAATGATTTTTGTATAAGCCGTCAACCTTAATGTTATAAATTGTTAAGCATATGAGATAGTGATTAATACATCAAGTGTATGATGGATTTTAGTGCATTACTGTTTTGGAATTTCCTCAATAATTAAGTCATAGAAATAATAATCTGCCATTTTTCTGAAATTTTTCCTGATTTTATGTCATTAAATTTGTACTTATTGTCTCCACAAAATGCTGAAATTGAGAGGGATAATAGTAAAATTACCAGTAATTTTTTTTCTTATAAACACCTGCTTTTTTTATTGAACCACGAAAGACATGAAACTACACAAAAAATATTGTTGGGTGCGTTCAAATAACTGGGTCTTAAGGAGACCCTAATTAGTTTTGACAAAAAGAGTTACATTAGATTATTCGTATGTCATGCGGATAAAGAAAAAAACGATGTCCTCTTTGTGAAAGTTTGAACACGAAAAAGAAAGGTTTTACAACTAGGATTATCAGTACAATACGAAGTAAAACACCCAGTAAATTGGAACGATACTTTTGGGGGACTGTCAGCATAGTTTTACATCAATTGCTATAAGTTTTCGTAGTTACACCCAAAAAAAAGACTGCCCTTGAGAGCAGTCTTAAATATATTACTTAGTCAGTATTTCAATTGTCTTATCACACAGCTCTCTCGAGTATTCTGTGCTGACGCTTTCCACATACACCCGGATAATTGGTTCGGTTCCGGATTTTCTGATGTGAATCCAGTAATCCTCGGCAATATACTTTATCCCGTCTGTTTTGTCTTTTCTCAGTTCTGAATACAAAGTATCTGCCTTTTCCATAATGCCGTCGAGTTTCTCGGGAGCAACTTTCACCTTGTCTTTTGCAAAGTAGAAGTGCGGGATTTCGGCAGCAATTTCGGAAAGAGGTCTGTTTTCTTCTGCAAGCAGTCCAAGGATTAGCGCTATACCCGCCGGAGCATCTCTTGTGTAATGTACTTCCGGGCAGATTATACCACCGTTTCCTTCACCGCCAACAGCAGCTTTTATCTCCATCATCTTTTTACCAACGTTGATTTCTCCAACTTTGGTTCTGTGTACTTCCGCACCGAACTTGGCAGCTATTCTTTCAGATGCCATGGAAGATGACAGGTTTGTAACAATATCACCCTTTTTCTTAGCGAGAATGAATTTCTCAGCCAGAAGCAGTGAGAACTCTTCACCAACACAATTACCGGTTTCATCAACAAGGGAAAGACGGTCAACGTCAGGGTCTGTGGCAAATCCTATATCTGCTTTGTGCTCTTTAACAGCCTGTTCGAGCTGTCCAAGATTCTTATTCAGAGGTTCCGGTGTGTGTGCAAAATGTCCGTTAGGTTCGGAGTTGATTTCTATAACTTCACAACCAAGTCTTCTAAGAAGCTCAGGTGAGATTAACCCACCGGCTCCGTTAACAGAGTCTATAACTGCCTTGTATTTTTTTGTTTTGATTTTCTTAATATCAAGATAGGGGATAGCCAGTATCTTTTGCAGGTGATTTTCTATAGCATCATCTCTGCTTGTGAGTTTACCCATCTTGTCCCATGCAGTGTATTCTACAGGTTCCGGAATACTGCTGATGAGCTTTGAAGCTTTGTCAGGGAACAGGAACATTCCGTTTGCATCAACAAACTTCATTGCATTCCATTCCTGAGAATTATGTGATGCTGTAATCGATATTCCACCGTCAGCATCAGATTCTTCTACAGCGAGAAGGACTGTTGGTGTAGAAACGATTCCGATCAGTTCAACGTCACAACCGACACTGAGCAGTCCGGAAACAACAGCAGCCTGCATGGCTTCACCTGTTGTACGGGAGTCTCTACCAACGATTATCTTACCGCGATTCTGCAGGATTCCGAAATGAGCAGCGAACTTCATTGCGATATCAGGTGTGAGAGTATCTCCGTATACACCGCGTACACCGGAAACACTTGCCATTAATTTACTCATAACGCAACTACCTTTTGTATTCTTCTTTACCGTTGATGTAAACGGTTTCCACAACAGATCTGAAATCAAACGGATCCCCGCTGAATATGTTCAGATCAGCACTTTTACCTGTTTCGATTGAGCCGAGTTCATCCTGCATTCCGAGAATTTCAGCCGGATTGAGTGTTACAGCTCTTAAACCGGAGTCAGGATTAAGTCCGTATCTTATTGCAAGACGGATATCGTCGAACAGAGAGCCGATTCTCTCAACCGGAGCATCTGTCATCATAGAGAACTTCACGCCGGCTTCATCAAGGATTTTAGCTGATTCAAGAGTCGCATCTTTTAGTTCTACTTTTGGCTTGGTTCCGTTGATAGGTCCAATAATTACAGGAATGTTATTCTTTGCCAGGTAATCAGCAATTTTGAAACCTTCAGTACAGTGTTCAATTACTATACCAACATTGAATTCTCGTGCGATTCTGATAGCAGTCTGAATATCATCCATTCTATGTGCGTGAGCTCTCAATTTCTTTTTGTTTTCGAGAACTTCTACAATTATTTCTTTATCGTATTCAGGGATGAACGGTTCTTTAGGTTCATCGTCTTTTTGCGGTTTATTAAGCTGGAAGTCTCTCTTAATTCTGTATGAATCCGCATCCTGAAGGGCTTTTCTGAGAACAGCAGCAACGCCCATTCTTGTTTCAGGCATAGTACCCTTGCTTCCGTATACTCGTTTAGGGTTTTCACCGAAGGCACATTTAAGACCAACATAGTCATTCACGAGCATTTCTTCCAGAATGTGGCTGATTGGTTTGACAACACACATTTGTCCACCGATTACGTTAGCACTTCCCGGCCCGATGCACAAGGTTGTAACGCCATTGCTTACAGCATCTTTAAAAGCTTCGTCTTCAGGGTATATTCCGTCAGCAGCTTTAACTTGAGGAGTAGTGGGGCTTGTAGCGTCGTTGCCATCATTACCCATGTCTCCCATACCTTCATTGAATACACCAACATGACAGTGTGCATCTATGAAACCAGGTGTTATGTGTTTGCCTGTGCAATCTATTACTTCTGCATTTTCTGGGAGTTCGAAATCTCCAACCATTACAATTTTCTTATCTTCTATAGCAACAGAACCTGTAATAGTTCCGTTTGCAACTGTATGTATAACAGCATTTTTTAATACTATCATTATTTCTCCGTTAGTTTACAAGTTTATCAATTATATCTTCTTTCACCAGATTAGGTACTGTAATATAGCCTTCTCCCTGATGTTTTTCATTCCAGTCTTTTACTGTTTCAATTGCATTTTCATTTCTTGCCCAGTTTCTGCGAGCAACACCACCCATTACATCCCAGGAAAGAGCACTTTTTATCACATCATCCATTCTTTTGGTGCCATCGAGAACAATACCGTTACCACCGTTACTGGATCTTCCGATACCTACACCTCCACCGTTAGAAAGCACAACAAGAGTCATTCCACGGGCAATGTTACCGCCAAAACACTGAACAGACATATCTGCAGTTACATTTGAACCGTCATAGATGTTGGCGGTTTCTCTGAATGGAGAGTCTGTTCCTGAAACATCATGGTGATCTCTACCGAGCATAACCGGTCCTATTATTCCTTTTCGTATCATTTCGTTGAATTTAAGAGCGATTTTTACTCGACCTTCTTCGTCAGCATAAAGGATTCTTGCCTTAGTACCTACAACCAGCTTGTTATCTTCAGCTGTTGCAATCCAGTGGTGGTTGTCACGGTCAAGAGATGATCTGTCAGGATCAATACAAGCCATTGCAGCTTTGTCTGTAGCCTGAAGGTCTTTTTCTTCTCCGCTGAGGCATACCCATCTGAAAGGTCCGTAACCTCTGTCAAAGCAAATAGGTCCCATAATATCTTCTACATATGATGGCCAGATAAAGCCTTCTGTAGTGTCATTTCCGTTTTTAGAAATAGCTTTTTCTCCTGCATCAAATACAGAAGCCATGAAGCTGTTACCATAATCCCAGAAATATGCACCTTTATCGGTAAGGTTTTTAATTACTTTATAGTGTCGGATAAGTGATTCATCTACAAGTTTGTTAAATTTATCAGGATCATTTTCAATAAGTTCTCTACCTTTATCAAAGCTGATACCTGCTGGTGTATAACCACCTTCGTATACAGCGTGACATGAAGTCTGATCGGAGATAAGGGGCACTTCAATATTGTTTTTATCAAAGTATTCAAGCAGATCAACAACATTACCGTGGTAAGCTATAGAAGTTGAGATTCCTTCATCTTTAGCTTCCTGCATCCATTTGGCTATTTCATCAAGATTATCGGATATTTTACTTACCCAACCCTGTTCGTACCTAGTTTGGATTCTGCTGTAATCAACTTCTGCAATTACACCAATACCGCCGGCAATCTCAACAGCTTTTGATTGTGCGCCGGACATTCCACCGAGTCCCGATGAAATGAAGAAAACACCGTTAAGATCTTTATCTGCAGGAATACCGAGATATTTTCTACCGGCATTCAGGAGAGTAATATAAGTACCATGAACAATACCTTGCGGTCCAATATACATCCAGCCGCCGGCAGTCATTTGACCGTAGTTAGTAACACCCAGAGCTGTTAGTCTTTTGAAGTCTTCAGGGTTATCCCATTTGCCAACCATCAATCCGTTGGTAGAAATTACTCTGGGAGCTTCCGGGCGAGAGGGGAATAAGCCGATAGGGTGACCTGAACTTACAACAAGAGTCTGATCATCTGTAATAACCTGGAGATATCTCATAATAAGCTGATACTGCATCCAGTTCTGACACACTTGACCTGTTTCACCGTACGTAACCAGTTCGTAAGGATAAAGAGCAATGTCGAAATCCAGATTATTGTCTATCATTACCTGTAAAGCTCTTCCTTGGGTAGTGCCTTTGTATTCGTGTTCAGGTTTACCTTTCAGGCTTCCTTCAGGTCTGTATCTGTATCCATAGATTCTTCCCATGGTTTTGAGTTCTTCCAGAAATTCCGGTGCAAGTATCTCATGGTATTCTTCCGGTATGTATCTTAAAGCATTCTTAAGTGCTGTTTTTATTTCATTCTTAGTAAGGTTGAGACCTCTGTTTGGAGCTCTTCTGATACCTTCTTTAAATTTTTTTTTAGTTGGTAATTCATTAGGTAGTTTGATGTTGATGATCTTATCAGTTTTCATTGTTTCTCCTTAGTCTATGTAGCCTGTTTTAATTATATCCTTAGGATCTGTTTTTTTGAATTCAATGAATTCTTTGAATTTGGCTTCTATCATATTTACAACTTCAATACTTATGTTATGGTTATTTTTGCTTTTCTTCACATGCTTTCTAAGGACAAAAATACCGTCAATTGATGAGTTCTCGATATCAGGATAAAATCCCTGCTCGATAGTTTCTGTAACGATAAATACTTTTCCGCTTTCAAAGGTTTTCTTAGCTTTGTTGGAATAGTGTTCAACTCTGATGAAATGTTCTTCGTTGAAGTTTCTGAATGTGTGAACTATGATAAGCGGAAGTGTTATACTGTTTTTTGTGAAGTTTCGCTTTCCTGCAAGTCTGTACTGAAGATCAAGTCTTTGAGCAAGCATGAGGAATTTTGGGGAATCCTTGGTTTTCATAGCAGGATTTTTTGTGCAGGTAATCATGTTCTGCTCATACAGTTTGAGGTCTGATGTAAATTTCTGATATCCCCAGCGAATCCCCGGATTACATTTACTCTTGAATTTATCAATTAGTATTGTAATCAGGTCGTCTATATAAGCAACTGAGAACAATTCTGAATTGCTTTTAAATCCGCCTTTGGCTAGTTTATCAGCTTTGTATTTTGGGTTCTGCAGTTCTGTTGCGAAATCATTGAGTACATCTAAGAAAGTGTCTATCTTTGCATCTTCAGCAGCACAATAATCTTTAGCTTCCTTCTCAACTTTTCTCCATTTAATGGATATTTCGTTAAGATACATTCTGCTAATGGGATTCTTTTCTGTTTTCTGTAAATTTTTTAAAACTTCTGTAAAGAACATTGCCTCTCCAATTATTGATGATTACTGAAATATTTAATAAATTGAACTCTTTCAAAATACTGGTTGTTTTCAGAATTTGCTGCAACCTTACCTTTGAAATCTGCAATTGACTCGTAATCTTTTTCTTTCATCCATGTTTCCATATCGGAAAGCATTTCTTTAACAATTGCAGGAGATTTAAGATATAGAACTGAAGCGATCTGTACTGCATCCGCACCGGAGAGAATTTGCTTAATCACACCTTCACCATCATGGATTCCAGTTGTTGCTGCCAGTGAACAATTAACATGTTTGCTGCAGAGCCCTGTCCATCTTAATGACATCCCCAGTTGTTCCTTAGATGTATAAGGGGATGCTGTTGTCATTTCGAGTGTGTTAAGATTGATATCCGGGTTATTGGATCTGTTAAAGAGCACCAGAGCGTCGATATTGCTGTTTGAGAGTCTTTTAGCAAAACGAACGATGTTAGTGAAATAGTATCCGATTTTCACAGCTACGGGAATTTTTACTACAGCTTTTACTTTTTTGATAATATTGTAATATGTTTTCTCAATTTCTGAATCTTCCAGATTAGGATCACCGGGAATATTGAATATGTTTAGCTCAATAGCATCAGCACCGGCTTCTTCAATATCTTTTGCAAAGTCAGTCCATTCTGAATCAGAAATACAGTTCACGCTGGCAATTACAGGGATTGTAAGTTCAGCTTTAGCATCTTTGATAAGTTTGAGATAATTATCAACTATATGCTTTTTCTCAAAGTAAGCCAGATAGTCATCCATTTCAGCATGAGAATGGAAATGGTTATTACTCATATTCTTATCAATTTCCATTTTAATCTGCTCTTCAAAAAGTGATTTAAGTACAACTGCACCAATTCCGTTAGCTTCTAGTTCTTTGAGTGATTCTACTGAATTTGTGAGTCCGCTGGAGCCTGCAATAATAGGATTTCGCAAAGTGAGCCCCATATAATTAGTTGATAAATTGATCATGTCAACCTCTCTTTATTTGATTTTAATTGTATTTTTTTTAATTATAATTACTTGAGACAATGATAACTCCAATTAAGAAATAGTCATAACTCAGTCAAGAAAAATCGGTTTTTTAACTATTAACGGAGATGGAATTATAAAGCCGGATACTAAACACATCTCCAAAATTTACTGATTTTGCTGGGATATAACAGATATTGCAGATTTAATCCGGTAATCAGCAAAGCATGGAATATGTTGATTAAATCAGGTAATTCTATAGTATGAACCATCTCATGATTCCATATAATGATAATAAGTATTATTGACTAAAGGATTGCTGATATGGGAGACAGTCGGAATGATGCGGAATTATCCTGTGATAATTCCTTTGTAGTTTCTATTCTAAAATGTAATTATTTTCTGAGGTTGGAGTAGTTTTTTCAGGTAAAAAGACCAAGTAATTTATCGGCAGTTTTTTCTATAATTTCTTCATCATTATAGAAGTCGGAGTCGATCCTGTCTTTGATAGCGGACAATCTGGTAGAGTTATCAGCTTCATCAGCATCAGCCTGCTTAAGTTTGTCTACATATTCTTTTACGCGAATCTGTTTTTCTATCGATTCTCTTATTACTCTGTCAGAAAACATGTTCTCAGAAACTTTATCTGAAACCTGATCATTAAAATAGTAGTTAGAATCTATTTTATCTTTTACATCTTCAAGTTTTTCATTTCTAACTTCATCAAACTGTTCAAGTCTTTCCAGGGCAAATCTCAGAATTTGCTCTGTTTCCTGAAGTCTTTTTGCTTTAGAAGAAAAGCTGACTTCATCTGTAGACTCAGAACCTGATGATACTTTTTCAGTATTCCTGTCTTCAATCTTTTGGTCTTTTGTATTCTGTACTTTATTCTGAGCAATGGAATTAGTTCCGATAGAATTTATTATCTTATCTATTGCCATTTCTCACCTCCAAGTTTATATGATAATATCACCATATAAACGTCAAGAAAATTAACCGAATTTCCTTATTGAATGCTGTGCCATCTCTCTTTTGCTGACATTACGAGCATCCTGGTAATCCGGATTTTCAAGTATTTCTGCAAATGCATCCTTGAGGTTCTGCAGGATACCAATTGCTTTGTCTATCATTTGAATATCATTCTTTGAGTTTGCCTGGTTAAGATATCTTGACAGGAAAAGATAGATTGATCTCAGGTTTTTCGCAATATCATTACCTTTATCCATATCCAGAGAATAATTAAGCTCGTCAATAATATTTTGGGCTTTATTCAGAAATTTTCCTTTTTTGTAAAAATCTTTCTTTTCTGCATAAATTCTAGCCTTGTTTAAGAATGTTATCGCTCCGGAAAAAAGCATTACAACAATCTTTCCACGATTCATCGTATTGACATTTACTTGCTTATAGGTGTTGAACCTATTGTCCATAGAACCTCCAACCTTTATGACAATTTAGCCAGCTCTGACTGAAGACTTTCCATTTGCGAGTTATAACTCTGTATGGTTACCTCAAGTCTGGCGTATCTATTTTTTTCTCTCTTTTCGACCATTTCGACTCTTCTTAGTTCTCTTTCTATCTTAACATCGATGTTGTCCATTATATTCTCGTAGTTTTTTGTCAAAACTTTAAGAGTTCCTGACTCTGAATTAGAAATTTTCTCTTTCAGCTCTTCAAATTCCTTTGCTTTACCCTGTCGGATTCTTACTGTACCTTCCAGAGTTGTGCTTACTCCACCCGTGATTTGTAAAGCCATACCTTTTGCACTGCCAGAGGTCGCTGTTGCGAATTTTCCTGAGGAGTCAATTTTCATTGTCCAGCCATCTGCTTCTGTATCGCCATCTTCCCAGTAGGTTGCAGATGTGGCTTCTCCACTACCATCAACATTGATTTTAAAGTGATAATATCCAGGTTCGGTTGAACTTGTTCCACCAGCATAAGCAACATTTGCACCCGATACAACACCGACGTTGTCATCACTGAATAAAGAAACAACAGCCTCAGGATTGTTATTCAGGGCATCCATCAAAGCTTCTTCGTCAACTTCAAGCTGACTGTTATCTCCGGTAGATATTCCAATTTGTGGAAGCAGTATAAATTCATCAAGACCATCCTGGAAGCCTTCAGCTCTTGAAGCAATAAAGAGCTTCATGTCACTTTCCACAGAGTAGACTCCATAGTTACCGACAAGTTCTCCAGATTCATCACTTTCTGCTTCACCCTCATCATCTGTTACCACTTCAGTCAACTCTTTAATGTATGACATAGTGTCATTATAAGCATCGACGAAGTCCATGATTTTGGATTTCATTGCATCAACATCGTTTGATATTGTAATGTCTGTTGTGCCTGCGGACTTAATTGTAATCGATGCACCGTCAATTACTTCATCAATCAGGTTCGTGGAGTTCTGAAGCCATTCCTCATTGGATGGATATGAATCAAGTTTGATCATTGAATTAGTAGCTGATTGAGTTTCATCAAAACTTCCGTTTTTGAATACTCCTGCACTGAAGCTAGAGTAATCAATGTCTTCAATCTTGTTTGCAGCACCTGTATTTTCTCCGGTCAGTACCATGTGGTAAGAGTTTGCTGTACCGGTTCCATCATTTATAATTGTTGCTCTAACCCCTGGATTATCCGGATCATCATTTATCAGGTCAACTAGGTCCTGTAAGGTTGAGCCTGCTTCGACACTGATTGCCGGGACACTGACTCCAGCATATGAATAGCTGAATGTTGCGGCTGTGGTTGTGATAGCAGTTGTGTCTGCATCGGAAAAACCACTGTGGACTTCTTTCTCAGCCTGCGCTAATCCAGAATCCTGTGCAAGTTGAATATCCGGGTTGAATGCGTCAATAGCATAAGTTGCTCTCTTTGTGAAGTTCTGACCATCTGCAAAAGTAACCTGAACTCCCTGGGCAACATCGAAAGTACCGCCGGCATTAACTGTTATAGTGCCTGTTTTGTTTTCCACTGAATCAGTCCATCTTAATTCTACAGTGTCAGATCCAACTGTACCACCGTTGGTTACTTCAAAAACAAATCGCTTATTTACGTGCCCTGTGTAATTACCGGCTCCGCTGTTAGATGTAAATGTATCGCCACCTTTTGCATCAATGGCTTCCACATCGTCAATACCTTCATCGAACAAATTTGTATTAGTCTGTGTAATATTGATTGAATATTCAGTTCCTGCATTTTCAGAAACAATTTTGAGTCTTGCAGAGTTACTTGAGGAGTTGTCGGAAATTACTTCTGCACTTGCTTCGCTCATTCCGGCATTTATTTCGCTGGCAATATCATCAAGAGTCTTTCCCCCTGTACCGTCGACAGTAATTGTCTCGTGTACTGTACCTGATTCAGGGTCTTCAATGCTTATTGTAAAAGATTCAGTAACATCATTCAGTGCAATATCAGAACCGCTGTCCAAGCCTCTGCTTTCAATGATGTGTTGAGTTTTATCAGCTACTGTGAACCTGTAGGAACCGGGAGTTGCGGTACTGTCCACAGCTATATCCGCAATGGTAGAATTTCCGATGGAAGATTGTCTGGTAATAAATCCGGTTTCAGATGATAAAATGTCCATAGCGTTATAAGCTGAAAGAAACTTAGTATTAAGTTCATTCAGTTTGTCAGTCTTAGACTGCCATTCCTGCTTCCATGTTTCAAGTTTTTTTGCCTGATACATCTCAGCTTCAACTAACTGATCTACCAGTGAGTTAAAGTCAATACCAGTAGCCAAACCAGAAAAATTTATTTCTCCGGACATGTATAACTCCTCATTTCAATATCGTTAATTTTAATGAAATCTTTAATGTTTTCTTAACTTTTTTACAGAATATTATTCTTTATATTATATGCAATTGCAATGCCACAGATTTTGCAGTAAATAAAGGCATTCATGACTGCAAAAATACTCATTACGGAAATTACTTCCTGTTTTAGTGAATTTTTTTTCTGAATAGAAATGATTTGACTGTTTTTTCTTGTTAAATACAATTAATCAATAAAGTATAAAAGGTGCTAATATGAAATCAGATATAAAAAAAGAATTACTCAAGCTTGCACGGATCACTATCGAAACATACTTGAAATCCGGTAAAAGACCTGTAATTGAGCTTCAGGGAGGTATCTATGATGAACAACGGGCAGTTTTTGTAACCCTTAATAAGGATGATCAGCTGAGAGGATGCATTGGTCAGCTGGAAGCCAGAAAAAAACTTAAGGATGCTGTTGAGGAAATGGCAATCTCAGCAGCTGTACATGACACAAGATTTTCGCCGGTGACATTACTGGAACTGAACGATATATTAATAGAAATTTCTGTACTCACACCTATGAAAAGGATTAAGGATTACAGAGATATAAAGTTAGGCATTGATGGAGTTGTCATTCAGAAAGGGTACAGGGGAGGAGTGTTTCTTCCACAGGTAGCAACAGATACTAAGTGGGACTTGGATACATTTCTTAAAGTGCTTTGTCAGCAGAAAGCCGGACTTGATAAGGAAGCCTACAAAGAGTCTGATACAGAAATCTACATTTTTCAGGTTGAAAAGTTTTCGGAAAACGAATTTGGGCTTTAACCAGTATACATGTATACTAAGTTTCTATATATCAGAATATTCGGATAAGATACAATACATGCTGACAGTCGGCAGCAGGGATGATTGTTAAAAAAAATCATAAAATTATTTGACATAAAAACGTAGTATCTTTTTTTTACACAACTGTAAGCGCAATCAAGTTATTGAGCGGACCATAGAGTGAAATAGTGATATTATTTATCAACCGGAGGATTAGTTCTAATTGGTAAGACAGCGGTCTTGAAAACCGCCGGGCTTTGCCCTTGGGGGTTCGAGTCCCTCATCCTCCGCCATTTTATAGGGAGAGGTGGCCGAGTCGGCTTAAGGCGTACGCCTGCTAAGCGTATGAGGGTCAAAAGCTCTCCGTGGGTTCGAATCCCACCCTCTCCGCCATATAACTTTGTTGATAATTATTATAATAGCCCGTAGCCAAGCGGTAAGGCAGCAGGTTTTGGTCCTGCCATTCAGGGGTTCGAATCCTCTCGGGCTAACCATATATTCAACCAGCAGAAATGCTGGTTTTTTTTAGTTATAATAAATGAGTGTAATTCATTAAGGGGGTGTTTTAATTCATACTATCAAGTATTTAGACTGATATTTAACATTCTAAAATAATGAGCTGGCATTCAAGATATACTGGAAATGGAGTATGAATGAGTAAGAGGGTCAAATTTGTTATGCTTTTTGCTATGTTATGGTGTTGGATTGCAGCTCAAAATACCGGGACCATAACAGGTAGAGTTAAAGAGTTAAAAAGTAGTAATCCTATATCCGGAGTGTTGGTTTTTATTGATGATGAAAAAGTTGCAGCTACCGGAGAAAAGGGAACTTACGTTATACGTGACATTCCAATAGGTTCTCACAAGATTGCTTTCAAAAGAATGGGTTATAAGACAAGAGTAAAACCCAATATTGTTGTCAAATCAAATTATACATCTGTAATTAATGTAGAAATGGAAATACAGCCAATAGCTTTTAAGGCAATAAATATCAGATCAAAGGACGAATATTTCCGAGAAGTCAGGTCTGCACCTGTAAGTTCTAAAACAATTGAAATAGAAGAAATACGATCTCAACCCTCTGGTTCTTACGATGCTCAAAGGGTTGTTCAGGCATTACCTTCCGTACTGACAGTCACAGATCATAGCAATGAGATTATTACCAGGGGTGGAGCGGTTGGTGAAAATCTTTTTATGCTGGACGATCTTGAAATTATGAATCCCAACCACTTTGGAGAAACAAACAAAGGTGGGGGACCTATTAGTATGATCGTTCCCGAGTATATTAAGGAAATTGACTTTTATGCAGGAGCATTCCCAGCTAAATATGGAGATAAGGCTTCATCGGTAATGTCTGTCAAAACTAGAAACGGTAACAGGCAGGAATATCAGACAAAGATTGATTTTGGGAATGCAGGTTATGGAGCAATGTCCGAAGGACCGATCCCTGGAGACAAAGGTACATTCTTTTTATCCTATCACAGGAGTTTTCTCAGCCTTATAAGTAAGAGCGTAGGATTAACATCTGTTCCTGAATACCAGTCCTTTTTCGGTAAACAGGTTATCCTTCTTGCTCCTCATTATTCTCTCACACTGCATCAATTATGGGCTGATGATGAACAAGATGATGTTGAAGACAGAGATGAACTTGAGGTTGGAGATTATCCGGACGACGAGGATTATGTAAGATGTGGACGATACATATTGGGTGCTACACTGAAAAAAACTTCTAAATGGGGATTGCAGAATTTTATTATTTCATACAGTGATCAGCACTGGAAGGAAACTACGATAGATGTGGACTGGAGAGAGGAAACAGGCAATAGAGAAGACAATGACTTTGTTTTTGAGAAAGAGGCTGAAATAAATAATAAAGAAAAGTATTATAAAGCTAAATACTCAGTGTATTTACCAGACACAAAAACAGGAGATTGGGAATTTGGATCAGCATTGAGTTATGAAGATGTAAGTTCTGAAAAATTTATGCGTCCGGAAGTTAGCTATGTTTACCATATGGAGGCTGATCAGGTTGTAATTGATGATACTCTCTACAACAACTATGGTGATGATAATTACATGAAGGCCGATGTTTCCTCAAGGAAATACTCGGGATATCTGCAGTGGGAAAAGGCTGTAAAATCTATTGTACTAAGCTGTGGAATCAGAGCTGATTATTTCGATTATACCGGTGAAAACGTATGGGCTCCCAGGGTTGGTGTAAAGTGGAACTTAAATGAAATAACAAGATTCTCATTTGGATATGGTCGCCACTATCAGTTTCCGGGTTATGAGTACTTCACGGCAACATCATCTGAAGAAGATCCCATTGGTTATGAAACAAATAAAGACCTTAAAGCAAAGTATACAGATCAGATAATAGCCGGGGTAAGCAGAACTTTAATGGATGACCTTAAACTAACATGTGAAGCTTATTATAAAAAATATGACAATGTTCCAATCAGGCATTCAGAGACAACAACAGAACTCAAAGATCATGATTACTATTTTCTTAATGAGGGAGAGGGCTATGCCAGGGGGATTGAATTATTCCTGCACAAAAAAGTGAAAGATAACTATTGGGGAACATTGAGTTATTCCCTTTCTGAAGCAAAAGCCAGAGATCAGAGGTTTCCAAACCAAGATATTGAATATGACTGGGATTTTGATATAAGACATTCAATTACATGCATTCTTGGGTATAAGTTGGAAAATATGAAGAATTACTGGTTCCTTAACAATAGAGACTGGATGAAATACTTCTGGTGGACAGGAGTTCTTCCCGGTGATGAAACTGAAATATCGGCAAAGTTCAAGTATTCAAGTGGAAGACCATACACAGCGAAAGTTTACGATAGTGTTAATAAAGAGTGGGATGTTCCGGAAGATGGCATGTTTAATACTGAAAGATATCCTGATTATCAACGACTGGATATTCATATCAAGAATATCTGGTTCGCAGGCAGATTCAACTTCAGTACATATTTTGAGGTAGATAATGTTTTCGATCGCAAAAACATCTATCTATATAAGTATAAAGGTGAGATGGGAACAATTAAGAAAAAGTATATGTTCTCGAGAACTATTTTTGGTGGTTTCATTATTGAGTTCTAAATCCAAATGATTAAATCTATTTCAGATTTGATTTGAAATATTTCAGATTCTGAATAATTTCCCTGACCATTGCTGCTTTACACTTTATTGAACAGTGGGAAAGAGTGTGATGTTCATTACAATAACCCGGGCACTCTGCAGTTCCATACATTAACGTATCATGAACAACTCCGTTATATAAGTCCATGAATAACTCGACATGTAACTTAAGCTCTCCTGAATAATTGTGTGTGAAGAGGAATGTTCCTTTTCCAAGATTTGTAAAATTGGCTATATAACCAGCAATATGAATATTATCATCAGTTACGAATTCTTTCTGTGTACTCCATTGATGTAGACATTCAGGGCATTCTGCGAAAACGCTTTCTTTCATATTTTTTACTTGATATTCCATTCTTTTTTCACTCACAGTCAACTGACATTAATGAGATGGATTTTCTTTATCTCCTGAATTATTTCTCTTACCCAGGAGCATTCACAATCATTCGGGCAACGGGAAAGATCTGATTGGTTAGTACATAATTGTTTACATTCGCTGGTTCCGAAAAAATTTTTCTTGTAAGTTCTTTCCGGATATAAATCAAGGAAAGCTGAAGCTTTAATTCCTAAAGTACTGTTACATGAGTGATTAAATAGAAGTAATCCCTTTTTTAGTTCTCTGAAATGCATTTGGTAACCGACAATTTCTACTTCAGGATCATTCAGAAACTCTTCTCTTGTTTCCCATATTTTTTGGCACAATGGACATGTTTTGAAATTATTCATTCTTATATTCTCCCATTTATTCTTCATCAAGAAGTTCTCTGACAATCTTTAGCAGCTCAATAATCTGATATGGCTTCTGAATGAATCTGAAACCATATCTATTGATTTCATCAAAGTTGATTTTTCTGGCAGTATAACCGCTATTCAGAAGAATTTTAATGTTTGGCACTAATTTTCTCAGTCTTTTCACCAGCTCTACGCCATTATCATCCGGTAATACTACATCGCTGATAACCAGATCTATAAGATCTTTTTTCTCCCTGAAAATCCTTTCAGCTTCCTTTGAGTCAGCGGTTTCAATAACTGAATAACCAAAATTATTTAATATACTTACACCAACCTTTCTTACATTGTCCTCATCTTCTACAAAAAGTATTTTCTCCTCATTACCCATATAGTGACTGTAGTTTTCCTGATTGATTGTCTGCTCTTCATGAGCGTCAACCTCAGCTGGAAGGTAAATATTAAAAATAGTCCCCTTGTCCTTTTCGCTGTAGGCGTTTATCCAACCGTTATGCTGCTTTATAATTCCAAAAACAACAGATAAACCCAGACCAGTTCCAGAACCTGCCTTTTTGGTTGTAAAGAATGGTTCGAAGATCCTCTCCATGACCTCAGGTGTCATTCCAACCCCAGAATCTTCTACTGAAACTACGACATAAAGTCCGGCTTCTGCAGATTTGCTTCCATGTAGCTCAGGTTGAACAAGAAATCTGCTCTTGGCTGTAATTTTTATTGCACTTCCAGGAATTGGAGAGGCGTCTCTGGCATTAATCACGAGATTCATCAGTACTTGCTCTATCTGTCCCGGATCTGCTTTTATCAGACAAGTATCTTCTTCAATGTCTACTACCAGCTTGTGATCCTCGCTAATTAGTCTTTTTAACATTTTATGCAAATCTTCAACAAGAGTTTTGATATTAATCAATTTTGCATCCATTACCTGATTTCTGCTGAATGCCAGTAGTTGACGGGTAAGAGATGAAGCCTTTGAACCTGCAACAGCTATTTCAGCCAGGTTTTCATATAGAATATCATTTTCTGAGACAAGTGACATTGACATTTCACAATAACCGTTTATTACTGTTAGAATATTGTTAAAATCGTGTGCTATACCACCTGCAAGCGCACCAAAAGACTCCATTTTCTGTGACTGCTGCAATTGCTTTTCCAAGCTTTTCTTGTGTGCTTCATCTTTGACGCTTGTCGTAATATCTCTAAGGATGATTAAATAAGCCGGCTGGTCTTCAAACTCAATGCTTGTTGTTCTAATTTCAACTATTGCTTCTTCTCCATGTGGTCTCATTATTTCTTTCTGAGTAACATTTTCTACATCTATCTGAAATTCCAGACTATTACCGGTAAGCTCATGAGCTTGTTTGCCGAATAATCTTTCTGCCGAACTGTTTGCAAATGCGATTATTTTAGATTCATCGAGAATAAGTATTGCATCAGGATTCTGTGATATAATTTGGTAGAATCTTTTTTCATTACTTTTAATTTTCATCTCATAATCTTTTTGCATGGATACATCATTGGCAAACTCAAGCTTGACAAGTTTCCCGTCCGGCCACCTGATCAGCTTGTCAGTCACATGAAACGTCTTTCTTAATACAGGATTATAATGTTCCCAGATGACTGACTGATTCTCTTTCTTCAGGACAGGAATACTGCAAAAACTACATGGAGCAGATAAACCTTGAAGAACATTGTAACACTTTAATCCTACAAGTTTAGTGCCAAAAGCTTCACTGAGAGAATGATTAACAAATAAGATGTTATAGGTTTCCGGATCTACAATATATATATACTCAGGAAATGAATCCAATATTGAAAGGAATCGATCATACTGGGTCTTCATTTTATCAAGAGTATAGTTTTTTTCTTTAATCTGCTTATCAATTTGATCAATCAATGAATTGAAGCTTTCGTATAGATTACCTATTTCATCATCTTGAGTCTTCTGAAGCCTTAGAGAATAATCTTTACTCTCTGCAATTTTATCGACAGCTTTCTCCAGTGCAATAATAGGTTCAGAAATCACTTTCTGTGTGATTCTGGCAAGAAACATTACCAGCAGATAAAGCAGCAATAGAATGATCAGGAAAAAAACAAATCTTCTCAGAATATCCTTCTTCAAACGATCAGTATTGATTTCGAGATTGATGTAACCCAAAAGATTTTCCTGATGATTAATGTTTTCAACAATATTTATATCTTTGTTCAATTTAAGAATATTCCATAAATGATTTTTTGTCTTTTCGTCTGGATCCCTTATCGTGTGGTACAGTAAAAGCTTTCCGGATCTGTTGTAGACAGAAACTGTATTGATAAAGTCCATTGTTTCAGATTTACTCACAATCTCTCTTAAACCATCAATATCATCAAAAACAATGGGAGATATGCAGTACTCTCCAATTAATCTGGCTTGAGCATGAGCCATACTTTTAAGATCTTTTTTTAAAGAGCTGATTCTTTCAATCGAATAGATTGCCAATACTAATACTAGTATAAAAATGTTAACCCCTGATATGATCAGAGTTAGTTTCTTTTTAATTGGCAGCTGTTTGAAGTTTCTCATTTTACTTGCTGCTCACAATTCTTGATAGTCTCAGTAAATGATAGCTTACTTTAAGCCCTGATTCTCTGAAGGCATCGGGATTTGACTCAAACTTAAGTCTGTTTTCGTCTACGTAAAAATTCAAGTGTACATAATGACCATAAGAGTCAGAGTGTGAAACAAGAAGTATAGGACTATGTTTACATTTTTGAATAATCCTATCCGTAAAAGTGCTCTTTATTTTAGGTATATAAATAATGTTACATCCATTTGTGTCACTGATTGATTTGATTCTCTTGAATTCAACCTTTTTATTCTTTATCTTATTGTCTGAAAAAAATTCCCTCAAATCATCAGTAAATTCATCAGGATTTATATAACCAATTACAAATTTTTCATGGGATTCATTATCAGACCACTCAATGAATCGTGTAAACTTTTCTATATATGCCGACTTAAGTTCATTAATTTCTACAGAAGCCAGATTAAAGAACATAAAGTAGACTGCCAGTATCAATAAAATTTTTATCGTTCTCATTTAAAACTTATACTCCAGATTGATCCCTAATGTCAGGGGTTCTTCAATAAATCCACACTGGCGGGGAAACTGCTTTACATTACCTGATTCCCAGAACTGTATAACGTAACGAATGTGATTATATGAAATAAGGTTCTGAGAAAACAATTTGATCCTTAAATCTGATTTACTATATGGTATTGTCCATATAAGAGCAGCATTACTTGTAAATGCAGGTTTTCCGTATCCATACTTTTCCAGGTCATTAATGATATCTTTCATCGCCTGATTCAAAACAGGATCATTAAGCTCTTTATGTGCATCCTCAAACTTATCAAGCATTTTTGACTGTTGGAAATCCCACATGAGATGACCATTTACATGCAGTCGCAGCTTATCCGTAATATCATAATTTACAGCAGTTTTCAGTGCATGAGCGGGAAGATTATTGATTCTTGTTTCACCACTTTTGGATATCATATACGCAGTGCCGATTGAGTCGACAATCCAGGCATCGGTATTTATTTCCTGATCCCAGTTGATCTGATTGATCAAAGAATAGTTAGTGCTGAATGACAACTTGTCTCTGCTGTAATTGATACTTGTTTCGAATCCCAGCAGGTCGAAAGAACCAATTACATCTGTGTACTCGGAGTCATTAACCCAACCTATTTGCTCAATGTTGTAGTAATACAGTGATGATTTGATATTAAGGTTTCGATTCCACTTGAGAATATGAACTACTTCAGATCCTGTTCTTATTTCGGGTTCAGCATCATCTGCTCCGAGATAGTTTTGAGAATACATCTCTGTCAGGAGCGGAAGTCTCACAGAGCGATCAAAAATAAGTTCAACAGTGTTTTTAGGATTTATATCCCCAATTATGGCTATTCGAGGAGACACAGCAAAGTCAGAATATTCGTTTTTATCTGTTCTTACAGATACTAGAGATTGTATACGGTCATTAAATGTAATATTAGCTTCACCGTAAGTGGAAAACTGTTTGCAGTCAATATCTTCGTCTATGACTGTTGTAAAAGCATCTCCGTAGAACTGACGGAACTTGGAGTTTTCATTCAGAACAGCGAACCTTATCGGAGCCTGGAGACTCAGAATGAAAGACTCATCGTCTTTACCCCATTCAGGTCGGTAGAACTGATACATAAATTCACTTCCGAGAGCGAATCTGGCATTTTCCGAATAATTATAGTTAAACTGTATGGAGTAGGTCAGTGCATTTTCAGAAAATGAATTAGAAAGCTGAGCAATATGGTCTTCAGCAAGAGCATCACGCTGCCACATGTTGACTCCACGAAAGTTTATTGACTTGAAATTCAATCTGGATTTTAATTTTAGTTCTTTCCATAAGTCTTTCTTCCATTTCAATGACCCGACAAACAGTTTTCCGTGCTGGCCGCTGAAAGCAGGTCCGTCTGAAGAATAAGTCTGCTGAGACATGAAAGTATGGTTATAGGTAGTATAATGGGTTGATAACGACAGGTTTTCACTGAACTCTGCGTTCATGTGAAACTTCACTTCCGGTTTGTCCTGGTAATCAGAAAGGAAATTCGGTGCGGGAGTACCTTGCTCGAAATTACCCCAGTCTGACCCCATAAACCCCCATCCCCAGGGTTTGTTTTCTGAAAAATTGTAGGCTCTATCAACATAATAGTACTTTGTGTTATCCAATCCTGAGGACTTATTAATACTGCCATAAACATAATACTTAATTTTTTTTGAATTATCCTGAATGGAAAACGATTTACCTTCTGACTGATATCGAATGATATTCTTGTAAGCAATGGTGCGTGAACTATGTTCAGGTTTTTTGGTGATGATGTTGATAATGCCGGCTGTTCCTCCCGGACCATAAGTAGCTGAGCCGCTGCCACTGATTATCTCGATTCTGTCTATGAATCCCAGTTCCTTATCATGCAGTTCAAATAGAGCTCCATAATACGAGTTCATGTTGATGTCATAACCGTCCAGCAATAATTGGTATGAATAGTTCTGATCACTAAGACTTCCTCTGATTCCAAGGCGCAAGCCCTGATAATGAGATACAAAAGTTGCTCCGGGAACATAGGTCTCGATAAGGTCATAAATGTTTCTTGACGGAGTATTAAGTATCTGGTCAGAAGTTATGACGGTGATAGTTCCGGGGTATCTGTTCTGTTTAATTCCTGTCAACGTACCGGAATCAATTTCAATTTCCATAAGTTCTTCCAGACTAAGTTCCACCAGGATGTCCTGATCTGAATATGAAAAAATGGAAACTGGTATAAGCAGCAGGATAGATAAAACAAATGAAACAAAATTTCTAAAATTCATTCGCTATTACCTCCCTAAAATTTTGATGTAAACAACATATATAATTTACGATAATAATAATTTGAAACAAGATAATTTTACTTTGCAGGTGCATTTTTTTTGTTTGCAATTTTCAGTTCTTTCTGAATCCTGGAATATTACTGTAAGGATTCAATTCATTTCAATCAGATAAAAAAAAGACTGTTGATAAGTTCAACAGTCTTAATATAATTAAACAAGTAAGAAATAACTGCTATCAGAACAGATAGCTGTTCAGAAAATCATCGAATTCTTTCATGAATCCGTTTTTGATTTTCTTTGCCATTTCTCTGTAAGCTCGTTCTACTGCCTCATTTTTAGTTACATGTGCTTCTCTGCCTTTTTCATCCATTGTTACAATAGATTTTCCCTGCTCATTAAGCATTCTTATCAACAGGTTATAGCGGACAAAATATTTATCGCCTTTACCAAGGTCACTATTCTCAACATTGACATCTGCAGTAACTTTCAGTTTCCCATTATTTTTTGTCTGGAATCCATATTTTCCAAGAGCATCAATAATCATGTTTCTGATCTGATTACTGTTATCATTTTTCACGTTAACAGCAAAAACAAGTGATCTTGCAGTATTATTCTTTTGATCAAGAATAGAAGCCAGATTATATTCAGGGTCAACAAAGTCTTTCATGGAAGAGGAAATTACACCCAGCTGCTCAATCAGAGTCTGATTGTTCACGCCAAATATATGAGCTGCATTATATAATGCATATTTCTTGAAAGAATCTGTTGTTGTTTTAGCTGAATTGACATACTCAATAATTTTCTCAGAGTTTTCCGAGATTCTGTCTTCATATATGTTTGCAGTTCTCATTCTGTCAATATATGCAATAATGTTGACTCTACCGCTGTTATCAGTATAAGATTCTCCAAACTGAACATTGATAAGTGACTGCTGAGACCTAATTTTTACGTTAGTAGTCATATCAGTTTGAGTCATAGAAATGCCTTCGGTCTGACTGACAATCTCATTGTACTTTTCAATGTAAATCTCATCACTGGTTACTTTTGCTTCAAATATTCGAGACATCTTTGACATAGCAATATCTTCTGCCTGAGCTCGAGTATCTCCTGTTCCTATGGCTGTCATATAAAGTGCATTTGGATAATCAGCTTCCGGATTGGTCATCCAGCGTGGTTTTGAAGGAGTCTGTGATTTTGGGTTAGATGCGCAGACTGTAAGCATGATTGACATTAAAACTATTATTATTTTTCTCATAGTATCCTCTAATGAATGTAATAAGTTTCAATCAGATTAAGGTCTTTTCTTGAAACTTCGAATTGTTTGTACTCCTCAGAGATGAGAAGTGCACCATTTTTATGGAAGTACTTTATAACAATATCGTGTTTTCCAGGATCAACCAGAATTTCCGTTGTATAAGCGAATGCCGGGAAAAATCTGGAAATACGTAGATCAGCATTTTCAGTTGCTCCCACAAGCATGTCTGTTCCCAGTCTCATCAAAGCTCCGCCAAGATCATTGGAATTGGCGTTTTTCTGCTTAAATTTATAGGAAGCAATACCTTTTGTAATAGATCTTAAAAGAGTTTTAAAGAAGATAATCGGTTCTTTCACAGCAAAGGTTTTCTGGGCAATATTTTCCATGTCTTCGATCATCATCAAATCATGTTTTTTGCCATCAACATATACCTCTATTCTGCCAACGTTAGATCCGAGCTTTTTAAATTCTATCATAGGCAGTTTAAAGTGCATTCCCGGTTCAACACCTTCCCAGTATATATCATCCATTCCGTTAAGCTTGATGTTTCCACCTTCCTTATATTCCGAGGTTGAAGCAAAGATGAATCTGTTCTTCTCTGAATGAATGTAGAACGTATGCTGTCTTTTGTCCGGAGCTCTTCCGGTGAATGCCAGGATGTTGAGCTTGGCCTTGTTCTTTGCCTGAAGAGCTTTACTGAAGTCAGGTTTAGGGAAATTATACAGATGTGACTGCAGCTGCCAGGCCTGATCCATTTTCATAAGATCGATTCTGGCTTCATCCATCCGGTCAGTTGCTCTGTACATTAGCATACTGAGGTAACGTCCAAGAATGTCATTATGGAATTTGTTTTTTCCCGCCTGAACTTTTGTCTTGGTTTTACCACTTAGGTTTATGACATCAGCCTGCTTCTTGTATTTGTCTTCAAGTACACTCAGCTTATGGTTAATTCTGCGAATTTCTACAAAAGCATCGTCAAAAAGACGAACTTTCTCTTTTTTGGTTTCCGCAGAATCCGACAATGCCAGATAGTTCAGTGCTTTGAATATGTTGAGATAAATATCTTCGTAATCCTCGCCTGAGTATTCCTTAGCATTATCATTGAGCAGGTAGGAGGCAGCTTCACGGCTGATACTTTTTGTAAAAAGTTCTTCAATACCGTCTTCTGCCTTCTGGAGAAACTCATTACTGAGCCTATAGTTTTTGTTAAAATGGTACAGCATTCCAATATCAAGATAATACAATACTCTTTCTTTCTGAGTATATCCTGTTTCCTTTGCTGCTTCAATCTGACGTATTGCCGAAGCATAATCCTTTCGCTGCAGCATCAGGTCTATACCTGCGTACTGCATCTTGGATGTAGCCATATTGGCGCAACTGATCAATAACATTGAAAAAAAGACCAGCAGTATTATTCTGATACCGGTACGGCTTTTTACCATTTATTCTTGTCCCTTTGAACGATTTTTTTAATTTCTTTCTTATTCTGCCATACTATTGTATTTGTCTCAAGGTTGATTAACTGAAGTGTTACATTGTAATATTTCAGTGTCTGAGCTCCACCTTGATCCAGAACAGTTGTGACATCACCTTTAAGCATGAAGTCTGCTGCATTTTCAGCTGCAAGTCTTTTTGCTGTTTCTTCTGATGAGTTAGATTGCTGATCCATTCTTTCTGACCTTATTTCATCTCTTTGCTCACTGCTGGCAACGAATTCAATCATACCGCTATTGATAAGCTCAGTTTGAAGATTGTTTACCAGAGGTCCCATTTCAATATGCTCAGCGCTTTTGTTTCTGACTGATCCAATAATTACTTTCGGTGTTCTGCCTTCTTCTGTTTTGAAGCTGCTAAGCCATGGGCGGTTCAGTACGTCGCGAATAAGTGTTTCAGCAGCCAGCCTGATGTCTGTATCATTCCATCTTCCGCTGTAATCTACCATTTCTTCACGACCTATTCTTTGCACTTTAGGTGCAGGTGTGCTTGCACATCCAATGATGCTTACAATAATTAATGCTATAAACAATATGTTTTTCATAGCTCCTCCAATATTATATATTTTCTATTGATTTTTCTGCGGTAATAGTATACCAATCTATGTTTTCAATGTCGGTTTCGTCAATATTTCCTAGTTTACAGATGCGAATATGCTGATAGTTCATGCTTTCCAGCTTTTCGATTATTTGAGTGTATGAAAACGGATAATAGTGAACATAAAACTGTCTTTTACTGACGATTCTGTTCTCAATCTCTTCGAATATAAGAAAATTAAAGATCATCGATCCGTCTTTGTTATAGTCCCATACCTGAACATGATTAACTCTTCCTTTATCTCTTACAATCGGGTTAAACAGATAGAACCTCTGCTTCCTTTTCATAATGAGATCCCAGTTTCGGGAATCAATATAGATTGTTCCTCCAGGTTTGAGAACGGAATCCATTTGTTCAATAACTGTTTCAATTTCTTCGTTTTTTACATGTCCTATAGAGTTCCCTGTTGACATTACAAGATCAAACTCAGCCTTGATTGATTTCTTCAGGTTTCGGAAGTCACAATTGACAAAATCAGCAATCAGGTTTCTTTCCAGAAAGTTTTGTTTGGCTTTCTTCAGCATATGGCGGTTAACATCGCAAGCAGTTACTGAGAACCCCAGCTCGGACAGCTGCATGGTCATTTGACCTGAACCTGCTGAGCAGTCCAGTGCTTCACGAATTCTTTTATGTCCAAATAATTTATGGTAGAATAACCTTGTTTCATCCCTGAAACCCTTGGTATAAAACATATCATAAGCATCAGGTACGTCATAGTAAAGCATATTTATCCTTTCAGAATGAGATATGTACATTCATAGAATTTTATAGATTTCTTGAAAATGTACACTACCTCAGAATATTATTTCAAGCTACCACATATATAATATTGGTTTCAACAATGTCAAGAAATCTTGTTGTGAACTGCTATTCTTTTATAATCTGTAAACTATACTTCACGCCTTTTGCAGCGACCTTTTTATAAAAACTATCAAATTATGAAAATGATACAACTAAAATTAACTTATGCATTGTTCATTTCAGAAATAGCCTTGAAATGCTCGATACCCATTGAATAAAAAACATTGTTGACAATTATTATCTCTCACATTGAGTTTATGCAGAGGTAAGAATGAACAGATTCAGTATTAATCATAAATGGATTGAAGAACACCCGGATGAATTCGATATAAAGAAAGGTTATTGCCGTTTTTCCGGTGAATACGTTGTAAAATCCAGTAAAGAAACAATGCCTGGTTTAGTTAAGATAACCAATGGAACTGAGACTACCATCCACAGCTCATACTACCCTGATAAAGAAGCTAAAAGATTTGCAGATAAAATAAGATCGGATGGAGATTCCATTATTCTCGGCGGAATGGGAATGGGATATCATCTTAGGCACATTGTTGACAGATTTCCGGAAAAGAAGATAATTCTGATAGAACCGGACAAGCATTTGTTTAATATTGCACTTCATTATATTGATCTGAGTGAACTGCAGAATATCTGGTTTGTGATAGGTTTTGAAGATTTTGAATTACCGGAGTGGATCGATTTTGATCAGGACTACGATTATGTAAATTTTACTCCCGCAACCAGAGGTAATTCCGAGTATTTCGTTAATCTGGAAAAGCTGGTGAAAAAACAAAAGAGATATTCTCTCAGTGATGACTGGAAATACAGGAAATTCACTGATGAACAGTTAAGAATCGTCTATATTGACAGTGCTTATGTGCTGACCAAAGAGTGTGTAACAGCACTCCAACAGCTTGGTCACAGAGTACAGTACATCCATATTGACAGGGATAATTATGATTATAGAGATTTCGTACGCAACTTCCTGAAAATGATAGCTGAGTTCAGACCTGATTTTGTTCTTACAGTAAACCACCTCGGTTTTGATAAAGAGGGGAGACTTACTGAGATGCTATCTGAAATGGAGATACCTTATGCGTCATGGTATGTAGACAGCCCGACAGTTGTTCTTTCCAACTACACAGGCAATATCTCCGAATACTGCAATATATTTGTCTGGGACAGAGATTATATTGATGATGTAAAAGACTACGGATATGAGAATGTTGATTATCTTCCTCTGGCGACTTCACCGGATATATTCTATCCTATGAACAAGCATTTCAGATATAATGTCTCTTTTGTTGGCAGCAGTATGGTTTACAGTACTCATAAAAATACGAGAAGCTTTATCTTCAGACAGGATTTACTGAATGCAATAGATATTGCAGCCAGGGAATTCCTGAGTATGGATACAAGATATGTAGATCGTGCAATTGACAGCGTCAGGAAGAAAGGAATTGATATTGATTTTGAGTATTACGATCAGCAGGCAGATTTTGAAGCAGCGGTTTTGTGGCGAGCAACTCAAATGTACAGGCTTTCCGGTATTATGAAGCTGGCAGAGTTCTATCCGGCTGTGAATGGAGATCCTAACTGGGATAATATTCTGGATAATCGCTTCAGAATTGGACGTGAGATAATGTACTACGACAATTTGTGCGAGCATTACAATGTGACTAAAATCAACTTCAATATGACTTCGCGCCAGATGAAGAATGCTGTGAACCAGAGAGTCTTTGATGTTCCGGCATGTGGTAAGTTTATAATTTCTGACTACAAATCACAGCTGGATGAGATTTTTGATAAAGGTGAGGTTGTATATTACAACGATATTGAAGAAATACCGGAGCTGGTCAGATTTTACCTTAAAAATGATGAGGCCAGAAACATTGTTGCTGAACGTTCCAGAAATAAAATATTGAAAGCTCATACATATAAACACAGATTATCCGAAATGATCAGTATTTTGAGAAGACGTTATCGTAATTAGGTTTTTGATTGCGGTATTCTGTCAGTTGAGTAGAAGAGAATATACTATGAATCAAAGAAGCGTTAAAAAATTGCGACTCTGCTCCAGCGTTAGTTGACAGATAATGAAAAAGATAAGGAATATTTAATGAATATAATACAAAAAATGAATGAATTGAATCAGAAAAACAGGTCTTTTGTTTTGGCGACGGTTGTGGAAGCTGTTAAAAGTACTCCTGGCAGAACAGGATTCAAAATGATCATCACCAGAGACGGGGAAAACTGGGGAACAGTAGGCGGAGGCAATGTTGAACGTCAGGTGCAGATAAAAGCTGCTGAGATGTTTGAGACAAGAGAAAACCAGTTGCTTACTTACAGGCTTACAGAGGAAGAAACCAGTCCGGGAATGATTTGCGGGGGAGAAATCAGAATTTTCCTTGAGTACATCAAGGCTGAGACGAGAATCATCCTGTTTGGCGCAGGGCACTTATGCAGAAGCCTGGTCCCGGTGCTGAATCTGATGAATTACCAGACTGTTATTGTTGATGACAGAGATGGATTTGCCAACAAGGAGTACATACCGCTGGGAGATGAGTTTTACACCGCTGACTACACTGATTTTATCAGCTCATTCAGGTTTGCAGAAGAGGACTCTGTTGTGATTTTTACTCATGCCCACAAGAGTGACAGTGTGATTTTGGAAGCATTACTGGAAAAAGATGTCAGACTGAAGTATTGCGGTATGATAGGCTCAAAACATAAAGTTGCCGCAACGCTTAAGCCATTGAAAGAGAGGTTTCCGAACAGTGAACTGCTGAAAAACCTCTTTGCTCCCATCGGTTTGAATATTGCCAAAAGAACAACTACTGAGATAGCTGTATCAATTGCGGCAGAGATTCTGGGTGTGCTGAATGGGATTGATAAAGTGGATAATATGAGGAATAAGATTTCTAACCACGAAAAACACTAAAATACACTGAGATAGAGATAATTATTGGGTTATCTATGCAGCGTCAAAATACTGACATCGAAATAGTCGATACGGTCTTATAAAAGAATTTAAAGAGTTTACTGCCTAATAAGCTTTTCATAGACACTATTTAAGTCAGCCTATTCATCAATAAGATCGATATTGGGAGAGCTGAAAAATAGAAGCCATATATTAGAATCATCTGCGTGGTATATTGATAGGAAATTATAGTGAGTCCTGGATGAAGGATATCCTGTCGTATGATATAACTCTTTCACCAGCATTGTTGCTTTTATTTTGTCTTCCTCGTTAATAGTGTTGTAAATTGTTCCGGATGAAATGAAGCTGAATAATGCACCAATAAGTTCAGGCAGATTGTGATAGTTTTTGTAAGGTTCATCTGAAATAAGGTATTTCTTCTCACCCATATTCCTGTTTTTCTGTTCAGTGCAGCATTCTTGCATTAGATTTAATATTTCATTAAAAAAGTCGTTTCTGGAAGTCAACTCACTAAATCCATTAAACGAAGAAAGTGATTCGTAATTATCTGTTTCCAATCCATCTCTGCTTTTTGTAAGGATTTTCTGCCAGGGAGAATATGAGATATGATGATCACAGCAATAAAGGATTAATTCTTCTGTTGAAAGTTTATTCAGTAAGTTTTGTGGCAACTGGTATGGAATGTTCTCTAATTTTCCACCAAGTCTCTTAAATTCATGATAAGATATATCCTGGAAAATATATTTTGGATTATGATATCTGTGAACAATATATTCTCTGTCCTGAATGTATGCAGGGGTAAACATCGGTTGAGCATAGCTTGCTGTTTTTTTTGATATCTTTTTTTTTGTAATCTGTTCTTTTGGTGTATCAGCCTTAGATTTATATGTATTTACATCAAGGATTTCATCATCATTTTTATGAAGTGATTGCTCAATCCCAATTAGATAGAGGTTGAGAAAACAGATTAAAGTTATCATGACAAACTGTTTCATAATTAATCCTTAAATCCTTTATTTTAGACTGTTGATTTGTAGAGTTTATCAATACTGTATTGGAAGCACTTTGCTTTAAATAACTTATTGTCAATTCTGTCTTTAAATATTGATTTTGTCAACTTAAATCGAGAAATCAATGAACTCTATACCAAAAAAACCAGCCTCCCGAAGAAGGCTGGTTCAAGTTTTATGTTTTTAAACCACTCCAAAGATCTGTGACCATTTGGAGAGTCTGAACATTTTAGTTATTTAAGCATCAGCATTTTCTTAGTTTGAGTAACTTCAGAGGTTTGCAGTCTGTAGAAGTATGTTCCACTTGAAACCTGATTTCCTCTGTCATCTTTACCATTCCAGACTACACTGTGGTCATCTGCTTCCAGTTCTCCATCAACAAGAGTTCTTACTTTCTGACCGGTAATGTTGTATATAACAAGTTCTACCTTACCGGCTTTCTTAAGTGAGAAGTCAATGTGTGTTGTCGGGTTGAATGGGTTAGGATAGTTACCTTTAAGCTCAGTTACAAGATTCACATCTTCAGGATCGTTTGCAATGTAATTAAATGTGAAGTCAGGAGCAGCAGCAGTTCCACTTTCGTAGATTGCAGTAATTCTGGCTGTCAATTCTTCATTTTCAGTAAATCCCTGTAATACGAAGAATGTATCTTGTGTAGTCTGGTTGATAATATCAACTTCTACTCTGAAATAAAGGAATGCACGTTCAGTTTCTTCATTTTCTGCATCTTTGTCGGTGTATGATTCACCGTCAGCAAGAACATCATTGTTTCCTGCTCTTGTATCATAGAGCCTTCCACCGTGATTCCAGGTGAGATATGAATTACCTGAACCGTTTGGATGCCATTGAATATTTGTAGGAGCAATAAGGACTTCTGTAAGGTCCACAGTTAATCCTGTATTGTCACCTGCTACTATCTGGAGTCCATCTTGTGTATACGGATCGTGGTCAGCTTTTGTTACAACGAGGTTATATGTTCCCGGATACATTCCACCAAGATCAATATTACCTTCAGCATCAGAGGTTGCGGTGTATTCTGTATTGTCAGAAGTATCTGTCATTACAGCTACAGCACCGGCGTTGTTTCCTGTATTGGATGTGAAGTCAATGTGAAGTCTTCCGAATTCGAGAATATTGAAGTCTACATCAACAGTTTGTCCATCAACTGCATTAATGTTATCAATAGTACCTGATTCAAAACCATCTTTAGCAGCTGTAATGCTGAATGTTGAAGTAGGAAGATTCAGGAATGTATAGAATCCGGAATCATTAGTATATACTACTGAGCTGTCGCTGAGTGTCATTTCTACGTTAGCAACAGGGTTGTTGTAAGTATCAGTTACAAAACCTGCTATGATTGCACCTTGTCCAAGCTGGATATCTATGATTGTTGTTTGATCTTGTACTACTTGAACTCCGCCAACAGTCTGGCTTGTATAGTTCAGGAGTGAAGCTGTTACAGTATATGTTTCAGGTGGCATTGCAAGGTATTCGTAATGTCCTGTATTATCTGTATAAACAACTGAAGCAAGCTCTTCTACAAGTATCTGAACGTTTTCAAGTGGATTACCCTGTGTATCAGTAACAGTTCCGGCAATACCTGTTTGAGAAGGTTGTACATTAACTCGTAAAGGATCGGTTGAATCATTTGGAGTGGCTTCATCACCGGTAAGAACAACTTTACCGTATATATCTGTCATACCTTCCATAGTTGGAGTCCAGTCGATATCAAAGTCAATATTTTGACCTTGGACAATAGGTTGTCCGGCTACAGAAGCAAGTTCAGTATTACCTTCGAACAGTTTTACATCGTAAGTAGCCTGATCGTTGAAACCAATATTTCTTACTGTTACTGTGTAAGTGCTTGTAATACCAACTCTTGGGGTAGCATTTCCTGTGATTAACAGAGCTGCAAGGTCATTATCCGGTGGTATAAGGTTAAGCATACTTACGTCATCAATTGATATATCACTATAAAAGTCAGTTCCTGTCAAACCGCTGAATCTGATATGAACAGTTTGTCCTGCAAATAATGTCAGATCAACTTGCTGCTCAAGCCACTGATCTCCCTGATCTCCTGTAATAGAGAAGAAGTCATTTGTCCATGTGTTGCTTGTATGACTGTATACATCGATAGTAAGTGTACCCATAGTTTGACCATACATATGGTACCAGAATGAAAGAACCGGGTATCCATTGTTAGTGAAATCGAATGGGCGTGTTTCAATGTTAGCAGTCATGTTGCTATTACCTGATGCTTCAGTATATATATAGTAGCCTGAACCGGTAGTGTGGTCTCCTGTAGGTCCTGTATTGGTTGATGAGGTTGAACCGGTTTGTAAAATCCAGTCCATATCATCATTTGTATCCTGTACCCACCATGCCGGTAATGTACCCGCATCGAAATCAGCGGTATACGGATATGCTGTAATAGTTGGGTCTCCACGTACTGTAAAGCTCCATACAGGGCATCCTGTTGCATCTCCGTTAGTGTTATAAGGAATTACCTGCCAGTAATATGTTGTTCCATATGTAAGACCGGAATAGTCATAGAACAAGCTGTCAGCTCTGTCTTCTTCATCCAGAATATTTGTTGGAGGGTTGTCTGTACCAAAGTTTAGTTTGAAACCTGTTGCTCCAAGTGTACTTCCCCAGGTAATTGTTCCCTGTTCAATAATTTCTATGGCCTGATCAATCGGATAACGAGGTGTTACACATCCAGGAGGAGTTGTATTGTCGTAAATACCAATATCATCAAGACAGATATCGCTATAGTAGTCAGTTCCTGTTGTCGCAACGAACTCAACTATAAATGGTTCAGAGTTGTATGGCAGTAGATCAATTGAATGATTAAGCCATACATCACCATGATCACCGGAAATTGGCTGTATGATATCGTTGTGACGGGTTCCTGAGCCAGGTTGGAATATATTAACCTGAAGTGAGCCCATTGTTTGACCATACATATGATACCAGAATATAAACTGAGGAGATGTCATTCCTGTAATATCAAATACAGATGTAGACATCTTGAACTGCTGATTCAGGTTTCCAGATGCTTCAGTATAGATGAAATTACCTGTTCCTGAAGTATGGTCTCCACTTTGAGGACCTGTCTGTACTGAAGATGTAGATGTTCCTATAGACCATGGGTCCAGGTTGGCAGGATCATCTACCCACCATGCAGGAAGTTGTCCGTCATCAAAGTCTGCGAACCATGGGAATGTGTCAACTGTAGGATCTGCTCTTGTTGTAAAGCTCCATACAGGACATGCTGTTGAAGGTCCGTTTGCATTAACCGGCACTATTTGCCAGTAATATGTTGTATCGTAAGATAAACCTGAGTAGCTAAAATAAGTACTATCTCCCAGAGCAGTTCCATTCTCAACATTTGTTGGAGGATTATCTGTTCCCAGATAGAGATTGTAGCTTGTAGCACCAAGAACACTGTTCCAGTCTAAATTACCGTATTCAAGTACATTTGTATCTTGATCAACAGGAGCGTTAAGTGTTGTGCAGGTAGGAGGAACTGTATTGCTGTAGATTGTGAAATCATCAAGTGCAATATCGCTGAATCCGCTCTGTCCTGTTGTTGCAACCATTTTTACTACAAACGGTTCTGATGCATAAGGTGTAAGGTCAATATTTGCACATTGCCATATATCTCCCTGATCTCCGGATACAGAAGTCATTACATCTGAATGCATTGTACCGGATTGAGGTTGATATATGTGAACCTGCAGTGAGCCGTTGTCTGCTCCATACATATGATACCACAGACCAAGCTGAGGTGATTGTAATCCACTGATGTCGAACACTGTAGATGTGAGCTCATGTGCTGCATTCACAGCATTATTGGATTCAATGTATGTGAAAAGACCTGAACCAGATGTATGATCACCTGATTGAG
Source organism: Cloacimonadales bacterium (SeqCode) (assembly GCA_942492065.1). GTDB lineage: Bacteria > Cloacimonadota > Cloacimonadia > Cloacimonadales > JAIOQZ01. The sequence goes on from CALODV010000014.1 coordinate 48,087, forward strand.
GACCTGTATTGGCACTAGGGGTTGAAGATCCGAACATCCATGGAGATGGGTTATCAGGATTGTCAATCCAGGCTTGTGGAAGCATTCCATTATCGAAGTCAGCAGTATAAGGGAATATGTTAACTGTAGGGTCTGCTCTTGTTGTAAAGCTCCATACAGGACATCCTGTAGCTGTACCGTTGAGGTTGTAAGGTACAATTTGCCAGTAATATGTTGTTGAATAGTTGAGACCTGACAGTGTGTGCATCAGGCTGTTTCCTATATCAGCATTATTTAATACATTTGTCGGCGGGTTGTCTGTTCCGATACTAAGTCTGAAACCAGTTGCTCCAAGCGTTGTATCCCAAGTAAGATTGCTTACTTCAGCTATATCAATTGCCATATCAGCAGGCGCATAAGTTGATATGCATCCGGGAGGCATTGTGTTATCATATACAATTACATCATCAATACAAATGTCGCTGTAGTAGTTGGAACCTGTTATTCCTACAAATTCTATAATGAAAGGTTCAGTGTTATATGGGATAAGGTCAATGTTGGCTAAGTTCCATACATCTCCATGGTCACCTGCAATAGGTGCAATCACGTCTGTGTGAACAGTACCTGATCCCGGCTGAATAATATTTACTTGAAGTGTACCCATTGTACTACCATACATGTGATAGTAGAATACGAGTTGTGGAGAAGTTAATGCAGATACATCATAACCAGATGTTTTAAGCTTAAACGTCTGATTGAGATTTCCTGAAGCTTCAGTATATATAAATTGACCATTACCTGAGGTATGGTCACCGGATTGAGGACCTGTCTGAACTGAAGGTGTTGATGAACCAAATGACCATGGATCCATGTTTGTTGGATCATCTTCCCACCATGTTGGAAGTTGTCCATTGTCAAATGATACTGTCCATGGGAATGTAGTAACAACTGAATCCGGGATAGTCTGGAATTGCCATACAGGGCAACCTGTAGCTGCTCCGTTAGCATTATAAGGAGTGATAGTCCAGTAATATGTTGTTTCACGATTAAGATTCATGAAAGTATATGTTGTAACGTTACCGAGATCAACGTAATCTACGACGTTTGTAGGTGGATTATCGGAACCTAAGTTTAAGTAATAACCTGTAGCTCCCATTGTTTCACCCCAGTTGAGTGAACCGCTTTCAAGAACTTCACCTTGGTTATCCAAAGGATTTACAGCAACAGAACACCCAGGAGGAGTAGTTGCATCGTATACTATAAAGTCATCAATTGCAATGTCACTATAAAAACTTGTAGAACCGATACCGCGAATCATGAATTTAACATCATTGCTGATATATGGAGTTAAGTCTATAGAGGCGACAGCCCATTGACCTGAGTATGTATAGGAAGCAACGTTGTTATTCCATACACCGTTTGAGTAAACATCAATATAGAGTGTAGATTGAGGCTGAGTATCTTGAGATTGTACACCAATCCAGTAGAAGAAAGCCATTTCCGGAGCTGTCATACCTGAAATATCAAAGATAGTAGTCTGTACGAAAGCTGAATCTGAGTTTGCAGCATCATCAAATATTAATGCATAGCCATTGTTTCCAGTATGTTCAGCATCACATGTATATGTTTGTGATGCTGCTAACATCCAATCGTGGGAATCATTCGAAGCATTAATCCAGTTAGTTGGAAGTTGAGCACTTGAGAAAGATTCGTTGTATGGAAAAACAGTGACAGTCGGATCATTACGGGTTGTAAAACTATTTACAGGACAACCTGTTGCATCACCGTTTGCATTATAAGGAACAACTTGCCAGTAGTAAGTAGTTCCATAGGAAAGTCCGGTAAAGCTATATGTCACAGCCGCACCAACATCAAGACCATCTTCAACGTTGGTAGGAGGGTTATCTGTTCCAAGGTAAATTTTGTAACCTGTGGTTGCAATTGAAGCATTCCATGTTAAGAAATTGTCTTCAACTACATCTACTGCCATATCTACAGGAGATACGATTGTAGTACAACCGGGAGGGTTGATCAGATCAATGATTGAAAAATCATCAATACAGATATCACTATAGTAGTTGTCTCCCGTTGTAGCAACAAATTGAATTGTAATTGGCTCATCGTTGTAAGGAGTCAGGTCTACAGACTGAACATTCCATACATCTCCATGATCTCCTGATATTGCTGGAACAACATCATTAACGTATATGTCAGATGTAAGTTTGTGTACGTTGACCTGGAGTGTTCCCATTGATTGACCGTACATATGATACCAGAATTCAAGTGATGGAGAAGTTGCTCCTGATACATCGAAAATTGGTGATTCGATAGTAAAAGTCTGGTTCAGGTTACCTGATGCTTCAGTATACATGAAATATCCTGCTCCTGATGTGTGGTCACCGGATTGCGGACCTGTACTGACCGATGGAGTTGATGTTCCGAAAGTCCAGGGATCAAGGTTTCCTGTATCCTGAGACCAGCATGAAGGTTCAGCTCCACCATTCTCAAAGTCAACTGTGAATGGGAATGTTGTTACTGTTCCACACTGAGTTGTAAATCCCCAGACTGCACCAGGTGTTGTCAGGCGTGTATTTGTATTATGGCAAACTACCTGCCATTCATAATCTGTGAGTGTATTAAGTCCGTTATATGCATATGAACCATTTGTACCGGCTGTTGCTCCAGTTACAACTTGGGTCATGTTACCTGCAGGTCCAAACCATAAATCATATGAGTCTGTATCAGCACCGAAGTCCCATGTAAGGTTTCCGTCTACAAGAACTCCTGTTGCATTGTGAGCAGGACTGGCATTTCTTGGGAATTCAGGATAGCCGGGTTCGATTGTGTAATATCTTATCGCAAGCTGATCATTGAGATTTAATGCATTATTGAAACAGTATTCAAGACCTATAGTACCATCACTGTTCTCAATACCTACAGTACAACCGGCCATATCGATATTACCATTGAAGGAATCATACTGCATGATGATTTCACCGTTAGCTTTCAAAATAACCTGTGCATCAAGGTATCCTGTACCTTCACCTGAGTACTCGTGATAGTTCTGGAAACTTATAAGCAATGCATTAGCATTGTCAACAGTAATATTTTCGTATATTACTGTAGCGTTATTTGCGGGAGTTGTAGTACTTACAGGGTCAAGGTCATCCCAGAACCAGGCAATCATATCATTTGGTGTGTTTGACGTTGGAATAGTATAGTTAGAAAGACTGTTAGTATCTCCTGAGAAGGAAATAAAACCATTGGAACTTAAAAAGAAGTCCGTATAAGTATTAGCATAAAATGGGAAACTGAAACCTATTGGGAAAGGACCAACCATATTATCATCTGATTGCCCTGTTACAAGGGTTCCGTTTACTGTGTCCGGAGTAATCCAGCCATATGTAGGACCGCTCGGATCATTGCTGTTTCGCCAGGAATACCCATAGGCATCTGGCCCTCCTGCAGTCTGCGCATGCAAGGCAAAGAATGCAAAAGTTAGTAAGATTATGGAAACTAGCTTCTTACTCATTAAACTCTCCTTTATTAGAATATATTTTACATAGTAAAAATTTTACTACTGAATGCAGGGGAGAATATAAGCATTAAAAAAAGGATAAGTCAAATGTTTTTTTAAAAAAAAGAAGCGTTCCGAATAGATGATCGTTTATTGATAGAGACAATATTATTTGTGACGAAAATCAAATATAATTAAATAGACATGGTAATTGATGACAAATTAATGCAAACTCTATAAGAAGGGAAGCCTGTTCAAGTGATTGAACAGGCTTCTTTATCGTATACAACAGTTTAATTATTTGCCTAAAGTGGCGACCATTACAGCTTTGATTGTGTGCATTCTGTTTTCAGCTTCATCAAAAACTACTGAGTTTTCACATTCGAAAACTTCATCTGTAGCTTCCATAGCATCGATTCCGAATTTTTCAAAAATTTCCTTACCTATCACAGTATCTGTGTTATGGAATGAAGGGAGGCAGTGCATGAATAATGTACTTTTCTTTCCTGTTTTGTTCATCATTTCCATATTTACCTGATATGGTTTAAGAAGTTCAATTCTCTGTTTCCATACTTCTTCAGGTTCACCCATTGATACCCAAACGTCTGTATAAATTACATCAGTATCTTTTACGCCTTTATCGATATCTTCAGTGATCATTATTTTTGCACCTGTTTGAGCTGCAATTTCTTCACATTGTTTAACCAGATCAGCATCAGGATGTACTACTTTTGGGGCTACAAGCCTGAAGTCCATTCCCATTTTTGCACAGCCAATCATTAATGAGTTAGCCATGTTATTTCTTCCATCACCTACATAAGTGAATATTACATCTTCGAGAGGTTTGGATATATTTTCCATAATTGTTAGTAAATCAGCAAGAATTTGTGTTGGATGGTATTCATTTGTAAGTCCATTCCACACTGGAACACCTGCGTATTTACCGAGTTCTTCAACGATTGGTTGACCAAAGCCACGATACTCAATACCATCATACATTCTTCCAAGAACTCTGGCTGTATCTTTCATTGTCTCTTTTTTACCTATCTGTGAACCTGTCGGTCCGAGATAAGTTACGTGAGCACCCTGATCATATGCTGCAACCTCAAAAGCACAACGTGTTCTGGTTGAAGCTTTTTCGAATATAAGAGCAATGTTTTTCCCTTCAAGTCTTGGTTGCTCAGTACCATTATATTTTGCTTTTTTTAAATCTGCTGAAAGCTCAAGAAGAAAACGGATTTCCTTCGGAGTGAAGTCAAGCAATGTTAAAAAATTACGATTTCTTAAGTTAAAAGCCATGGTAACTCCTTTAATTTATATGTTTGACTGCAAAAATGAAGAATAGCGATTTTGTATCAAGAAAATTATTTATTTTTTAGCTGCATTTGTGCGGCTAATCTTTTTTTGCATCGTTATTTCCCCGTTTCTAAGATATAGCTTTACAGCTGAGGAGTAACTTATTTCCTTGAACGAGTTAATATTTGTATAATTTCGAGGTTATTATGAGTATTCTGCAAATACAGAATCTTAGACACAGCTATGGCGGTTTTGATATAATTCGCAATGTTAATCTTAATGTGGAGAAGCATCATAAAATCGGACTCATTGGATTGAATGGATCAGGTAAAACAACATTGCTGAATATTCTGCATGGGAGTTTATCTCCTTCCGAAGGTAGTATTAATTCCTCTACAGGACTAAAGATTTCATTTTTGACTCAGGATCCACAATTCGATGATTCCAAAACACTTCTTCAGTATGTCACTGAGTCCAGAAATGATATTATGAGATTGGATAAGGAAATAGAAAGACTTCACAACGAGATGGAGACTGATCATAGTGAAGAACTCTTAAAAGAATATGAGCAGCTGACTCATGAGTTCGAAGCTTTGGGTGGATTTAGCTTTTCCACAGAGAGAAAACTTGTTTTGACACATCTCAGGTTTGATGTTGAAGTGTGGAACAAAGAACTTTCTGATTTCAGCGGAGGCGAAAAGACACGTATCCAGCTTGCCAGAATATTACTGGAACCGTTTGATCTGCTTCTACTTGACGAACCTACCAATCATCTTGACTACTCTATGATTCTGTGGTTGGAGCGTTATTTATATAACATGGATAAACCATATATTCTTATATCTCATGACAGGCATTTTCTGGATAGAACAGTAAATCAGATCTGGGAAATAGACAGAAAAACCATCACTGCTTTCAAAGGTAATTATTCAGGATATCTACAAGAAAGTGAACGTCAGAAAGCACTGCAGAAAAAAATGTTTGATCAACAGCAGAAAGTTATTGAGAAAACTGAAGATTTTATCAGAAGAAATATGGCAGGTCAAAAAGTCAATCAGGCAAAGTCCAGACAGAAAATGCTGGATAAAATGGATATTGTGGAAAAACCTTCAGAATCGAGAAGAATTAAAATCAGATTTGATACTGAATCAAGATCAGGTAATGATGTATACCGAATTGAGAACCTGGACTTGAAACTATATGGTAAAAAGCTCATTGAGAACTTAAATCTGAATGTTCATTATCAGGACAAAATTGTTCTAATTGGTAAAAATGGCTGTGGAAAAACAAGCTTTTTAAAACTCCTCATGGGGGAGACCAGGCAAACCTCCGGTATTCTCTATAAAGGATCAAATCTGAAAATAGGTTATTATGACCAGATGCATGTGCATGTCCCGGACGGGATAACGGTTATGGACTATATCTGGAGTATTATGCCTGATGCTGTGAAAGGCCAGGTTATGGGATATCTGGCTGGATTTGGTTTTACCGGACAGGATATTGAAAAAAAAACAGATGTTCTCAGTGGAGGAGAAAAAGCAAGGTTGTATCTTCTGAGAATACTGTATGATAAACCTAATTTGCTGATCCTTGATGAGCCTACCAATCACCTGGATGTTTTTATGGTTGATGCTCTGGAAAAAGCTCTGAATGAATTTGATGGAACTCTGATTTTCGTGTCACACGATATGTACTTTATTAACAATGTTGCCGAACGTAAGCTTCTGTTCAAAGATAATTCAATTGTAGAAACTGATTTAAGTATTGAACAGATTGCGGAAGGTCAGACAGAAACCAGAAAGAAAAAGAAAAATAATGATAATAAACAAAATCAGGATAAGCCCAGAAAAGTGAATCCTCAGATTATTGAAAAACTTTTGGAGCAAATCTCTGAACTTGAAGCAAATAAGGACGCTGTCAACAAGGCTGTAACCGAAAAGGAAGCTTGTTATGCAAAACCGGAATATTATCAGAATCATGAAAAGATGGATAAATTGAAGAAAGAAATCAGCGATGATAAGAAAAGATCAGAGGAACTTAATGCTGAAATTGAGAAACTGGAAATGAAGTACTTAATGCTTACAGATGAGGATCAGGAGGTTTTATGAGAGCTGGTTTTACAACAACATTACCTGTTGAAGTGATTATTGCTGCAGGCTATACACCGGTTGATCTGAATAACTTATTCATTACCGGTAACAGTACACAATACATAGATAAAGCAGAGCATGCCGGTTTTCCCCGCAATACATGTTCATGGATTAAGGGTTTGTATTCAGTTGCTCTGGAAGAGAAACTGGATGTTTTTATTCCGGTAACTGAGGGAGATTGCTCAAATACTAAATCTCTGACGGAAACCCTGATCGATGTAGGCATTAATACAATATCTTTTGCATTTCCTCATAGAAGGAATTATAATGACCTTAAAGCTGAGATAGATAGGTTCAGAAGTGAGTTTTCTGTATCAGAAAAGCAGGTATCTGAGACGAAACAATATCTGGATTCCATTCGAAGAAAGTTAATAGAACTCGATGAATTGACATATTCCGGCTTCCGGGTTACCGGTCTGGAAAATCACTTATGGCTGGTTAATTCGTCAGATTTCGGTGGTGATCCGGAAAAATATGAGAGAGAGCTTGAAGCTTTTCTGATTGAAGTCAGAGAAAGACCTGAAAGAAATCCGGAAATTATTCTGGGCTATATAGGGGTTCCACCGATATTCAAGGATTTATATGACTTTCTGGACGAACAGAATTACGCGGTGGTGCTAAATGAAATACAACGACAGTTCAGTATGCCGTACCTTGAGAAAGATATCGTGCAGCAATACTTGAGATACTCATACCCCTATGGGATTGAAGAAAGAATAAAAGAGATAAATCTTGAATCAGATTTAAGAGGGATTCAGGCTATTTTGAGTTACTCTCAGGCATTCTGTCACAGACAGATAGATAATATACTTTTTAAGAAATATCTTAGTAAACCCTTGATTATAATTGAGGGAGACCAACCTTCCAGCCTGGATGAAAGAACAAAGCTCAGGTTGGAGAGCTTTTTTGAAATTCTTGAACAATAAATGTGTTTTTTACAAATAGTTTTTGTTTGTATATCTTGTATTCATTATATTTTGTATTACAATGACTTTTATAAATAAATATAAAATGCGAGTTATAAAAGGAGAAGAGAATGGCACTAAAAGAATTAAACTCTAAGGGCTTTGATAATGCAATTTCATCTGGTGTTGCTGTTGTTGATTTCTGGGCTCCCTGGTGTGGTCCATGTAAAATGATGGAACCTGCTGTGAAAGAATTGTCAGAAGAAATGGGAGATGTAGCTTTTTATAAGCTTAATGTAGATCAAAACCAGGATGTTTCAATGAAATACAAAGTCATGAGTATTCCAACAATTTTGATTTTCAAAGATGGAGAACTGAAAGATACATCAATTGGTGTTTTAAGTAAAGACATGCTTGAGAGTAAAATCAAAACGATACTCTAGAAACCCTATTACGGAAATATTTTATAAAGACTGCTTAAGTAAATTGGCAGTCTTTTTACTTATAGAATAGCTAATGATCCTCTGTTGCTGAGCTCTGCAATATAATTGTCCAGCTCTTCAGAAAGATCTTCTTCGCATGCTAATGTTATTTTCACAACATCACTATATTCCTGATTCATGACGACCGCATTCATATTGTTCGCATTATATAGAAATGTATCTGCAAAGCTGTAACTAAGTTCAACTTTGAACTCCAAAATATTCACAATTCTCTTGAGCTCAGCTATTTTGACTGTTTCCTCAACTGATTCTGAGTATGCATCAATTAATCCTCGGATACCTAGTTTTACCCCACCGAAAAACCTTGTAACAACGCAGGCCACGTTAGAGAGATTATGCTTTTGCATTGTCTGGAGGATTGGTTTCCCGGCAGTTCCGGCTGGTTCTCCGGCGTCAGAACTGTGAAAAGTCTCTCCGGAGTCGCCAACAATGTACGCCCAGCAATTGTGATTGGCAGTCTTGAACTCAGAGTTCATTTCTGAGAAGAAAGCTTTTGCTTCATCAATTGTTGTTACAGGCTTCAAGGTTCCGATAAACCTTGATCTCTTTATCTTAATTTCTGTTCTGTTTTTATCTTTTAATGTATAAAAATCCATATTTTCTTCTTACCAAATGACGAATTCTGAAATATCTCTTCTCTTCGGAACTTGTAATGTTTTGTTTTTAGCGTATCCTACGGGAGTAATTGTTGCAATATAATGTTCTTTAGGAATATTTAGGATTTCCTTAACAGTATCTCTGTTCATATCAGCAATCCAGCATGTTCCCAACTCATGGCACTCACAGGCAAGTATAAAGTGATAAGAAGCAATAATGCCGTCTTCTTCCTTACGCTTAGTTTTAGCAGGATCAACGCAGATAGCTACGTTAAGATTGCTTGCGGCTAGTGGGGAAGATGCCCCATCTCTAACGCTGCTAAGATGCTCAATTTTGTCAGAATCTCTTACAACTATGTAGTAATATGATTGTGTATTCATTGATGTTGGACTGTATCTGCATAACTCGAATACAGAAGTGAGTAGTTCATCTGAAACAATTTTCTGAGAGAAACTCCTTACTGATCTGCGCTTAACTAATGTATCTGCAGCAGATGCAAAAGGTTTTATCTCATTCTCAAAATACTGGAACTCAAGAGTTCTTCCTTCCGGGTCTTTAGCAAAAAACTGGTATATATCATAGTTCGGGTTATACTTGGGAACAGCAGTTGCAAGATGCTTAAGTTTTTGATAGAACTCATCTACAAGTGTTCTGCTCTCAAAGAAAAAAGTAATCATTGAATCAGTATCAACCTGATCTCTATTGCAAAATCCAAGCAGAAAATTTCCGTACCGATATATGATACACTCTTTCTGTTCAAGCCATATTTTAAGTCCGATAGTGTTCTCGTAGAAATCACGTATTTGACTAAATTTTTTCGTTTTATAAAATACTATACCATTCATGTTATTTTCCTCACAGATATCATAAACATATAATTTTCAGGTCAAGTAAAAATAACGGCACAATTTATTTGTGTTATTCGATTGGTTGTTAACTGTCAGGAAAATGAATTGAATTCAACAATAAACTCATGTAATTATTTTGCTTATTGCTTATAATTCTATATAATATCATAGTGCATCCTAAGTGTGAGAAATATGTATTACATCAGTTAAGATTAACATTCACTATTGTCAGTCAATGGTGTAATACTCTTGTCAGATAACTTTAAATAATTCATTCAGGCAGGTATTAAATGAGATTAAAGCGAAACATTTTGTTTTCAGGCATTGGACTTTTAATTGCATTAACTTTAACCATTTCATGGAAAGCAGTTGTTGATATGAATCATGTTGCAAGGTCAAGCAGCGAAGAAAATCTTAGACTTTCTTTAAAAGATAAAATTAAAGAGATTCAAGTCAAATATGATATGCTACATGAGACAGGACTTGATCAGATAGACTCATATGTTGCTCCCGTGAAGGAAAATCTGATCAATTCATATGAAGATTTTCAATATAAGGAAACAGGATATCTATTTGTTCTGAATCCTGATAATGAATACGTTTTTAGAAAAGATATTGAGCCGGGAACTAAATCTCCATTGCCAGATCTTGTCTCACTTATGGTTCGAGAAAAGGAAGGTGTTGAAAGCTACGTCTATAATGGACAGAAACTTATGGCAACCTACTATTATTTTGAGCCATGGAACTGGATAATCGGTATTGGAGTTTCTGAAAAAGAACTATACAGGGAAAGTTCTCTGTTTTTATTCCATGTTTCATTGATTGCTTTAATAAGTTTAATTTTCAGTGCTGTTATATTGTACTTCTTACTTACTGTTCTCGTTGAAAAACCAATTATGAAGTCAGTCGAGTCAATTAATATAATAGCGGACAACATTACTGAAGGTAGATTGGACACCAGAGCTAACGAGGAAGATGTTAGCAGTGATTTCAAGCAGCTGGCTAGAAGTGTTAATCATTTGATTGATTCATTTGTTGAGCCTATAAATCTGGTTGCGGAATATATAGATAGAATATCCAAGGGAAGTCTTCCACCCCGTATTACCGGTGAGTACAGGGGAGATTTCAATGAGATAAAGAACAATATTAATCGTGCAATAGATTCTGTTGATGAACTGATAAAGGATGCAGAATTCCTGACAAATGAGGCACAGGTTGAGAATTTTGATGCTAGAGCTGATGAGAAGAAGCACCAGGGAGCTTACAGGGATATAATTTGCGGAGTACATCATACTTTGGATATTATAATAGACAAAATGCACTGGTACGAACAAATACTTGATTCAATTCCTTTCCTTGTATCTGTTGTGGATAAGAATATGAACTGGACATTTATTAACAAAGCAGCATCAGATATAATAGGTATCAGCAGGGATGACATTAAGAATGTACATTGCAGCCACTGGAACACGGAAATTTGCAAAACTGAGAATTGCGCTATTGAGCAATTTAAAAGAGGACAGCAAATATCCGAGTTTTCCGATAACATGAAGGATATAGACTTTAAGGTCAATTCGAATAAGCTTACAAATATCAATGGTGAATTAATGGGATATGTAGAGATTATTCAGGATGTATCTCAAGAAAATCAAAAGCATATCTACGATGATAAAGAAGTAAAAAGACTGGCATCCAATCTGGAAAAACTGGCATTAGGTGATATGTCTTTAGATACATCAATATCACCTGCCGGTAAATACACAGTATCGAACTTTGAAAGATTCAACAGAATTAACAGGAATTTAGATTCTGTGAGGGTTTCTCTGGAAGCATTAATTTCCGATTCCAAGTCTATGATTTCCAGTGTTCTTAATGGTAAACTTGATAACAGAGCAAATCTGGAAAAACACAACGGAGCATACAAGGATGTTGTAAACGGATTCAATCAACTGACAGATGCATTCGTTGAACCTTTTGTAGTAACTGCTGAATACTTGTCTGATATTGCTGAAGGACGCTTACCGGAACTTGTTTCACACGAATATAAGGGAGACTTCAACGATATTAAGCATAGCGTGAATCTGGTTATTCAGAATCTTGGTATGTTTATTGAAAAAATGAAACTCATGTATAGTGAACAGAGTAAAGGAGACATTGAGGCCTTTATTGATCTGGATCAATTCTCTGGTATGTACAGGGAGATGGCAGATGGGGTGAATCAGTGCGTAGATATGCACGTAAACAATATACTTAAAATACTTCAAACTGTGGAAAGTTATGCTGAGGGTGATTTTTCAAAAATACTGGAAAAACTTCCCGGTAAGCAGAGTATTGCGAACGATTACATAGATAGGCTCCGAAACAATCTTCTGGCAGTATCTAATGAAATTGAGAGGCTTATTATACCGGTCAGGAATGGGGATTTGACTCACAGGGGAGACAATGGTAGATTCTCAAATGACTGGGGTAAAATGGTGTCGGGATTAAATGAACTGCTCGATGAAATTGTTAATCCAATTCTGGAAGCTATGGAAGTAATGAGGAGGCTGTCAGATAAGGATCTTACAGCAAGAATGACTAAGCAGTACAAAGGACAGGTCGATGAATTCAAAGAAGATATCAATAAGGCAGGTATGCAGCTGGAAGATGCGTTATCTCAGGTTGATAATGCTGTTATTCAGATAACATCTGCTATAGGAGAGATTTCCGGTGGATCACAGAGTCTGGCTGAGGGTACTTCAGAGCAGGCATCATCATTAGAGGAAGTTTCAGCCAGTCTGGAAGAAATGAATTCATTGACAATGACCAACACAGATAATGCTAAGAATGGAGCATCACTTTCGGAAGAAGCAATTTCCAATGTTGAAAAAGGCGACTCAGCTATGAAACGTATGTTTGATGCAATGGTAGCAATAAGCAAATCGACAGAAGAAACCGGAAAAATAATTAAAACTATTGATGAAATAGCTTTCCAGACTAATCTCCTTGCCTTGAATGCAGCAGTTGAAGCTGCTCATGCCGGTGAAGCAGGTAAGGGCTTTGCAGTTGTTGCTGAAGAAGTAAAGAATCTCGCCATGAGAAGTGCAGAAGCTGCCCGAAATACAAATGGACTGATAGAAGAATCTATGAAAAACTCTGAAAATGGAGGAAAAATAGTTGCCGACGTTTCATCTTCATTTAATGAAATAAGGAATAGTTTTGAGAAAGTAAATACAATTGTCAAAGAGATTTCTGCTGCTTCAGATGAACAGGCACAGGGTATATCACAGGTAAATACAGCAATAGCGGAACTGAACAGACTTACCCAGAGGAATGCAGCGAATGCTGAAGAATCAGCAAGTGCCGCTGAAGAACTGAGCAGCCAATCAATGGAGCTTAAAGAAATGGTTGCAGATTTTACACTAAACAACTCTTCTGGAGAATACAGAAAAAGGAAGTCAGGTCAAGAAAGGGAAAAATCTTCTTTATTGGATTATAAACCAATGAAAATGTATGAGGTGGAGTCCGATGTACAGGTTTCAGTTAATGAAGATTTTGAAGACTTTTAGTATTATAAAAGAACAATAAGATAGGAAAATCAAGAATTTCAGACTGGTTAAAAAATGATTTAATGACTCTTAATAATTTTTTTGTTGTCAAATTCATTGATTCTGAAAATGTTTACATGTTAATAGGCAAACTGATAAACAAATTTACTTGTTTTTTTTCTATCAAGTTATTAATTTATATTAAAATACTAAAAATATATCAAAGAATAAAAAATCTATTTACTGTTAAGGAGGAACAATGGAACCCAATGTTCAGTCTAATGTTGATAATTTAAGTGGTAAATATCTTACTTTCAGGCTTCTGGATGAGCATTACGGAATAAATGTTGATGCTATCTTGCAAATTATAGCGATCCCACAGATTACCCCAATCCCCAGAACCCCGGACTTTGTTAAAGGAGTAATTAATCTAAGAGGGAAAATTATTCCCGTAATAGACTTAAGATTAAGATTTTCTTTAGAAACAACAGATTATGATGAAAGGACCAGTATAATTATAATCAAAGTCACAGCTAGTAACAAATCTGATATTTTTATTGGCATAATTGTTGATACCGTTTTGGAAGTTCTTGATATCGAGGCTACTCAGATTGAAGACTCTCCACAGTTCGGTGTAGAACTGGAAACATCTTACATACTCGGAATGGCAAAGATGAAGGGAAAAGTCGTGACCTTACTTGATATTCAAAACGTTCTCACTCAGGACGAACTAATTAATCTTCAAAAAGTAAACAAGGAAAACTAACTTAGCAAGGATTATATATGAAACTGCAAAAAAATATTCTTTTAGCCGGGGGACTGTTGATTGTTTCCCTACTTATTGTAGTTGTGTGGATTGCTGCATTCAATATCAGTAGTATTACAGAGGAAACTAATAAAGAGATACTTCAATTATCTTTAACTGATAAAGTAAAGGAAATCGAAGTTAAGTACAATATTCTGAAAGAAAGCGGATTAATGGGTATTCCTGCATATGTGGAAAATACTCAAAAAGAGCTTACTGAAGAGTATAAAGACTTCACATTCAGGAAAACCGGTTATATTTTTGTGATTGATTCCAATAATAAATTCGTTTTCCATAAAGTGCTGAAAAAAGGAGACGAAAGTCCTATACCTGAAACAGTTAATAAAATGCTGGCACAGAAATCGGGAATTTTGAAATACACATACAATGGAGATAAGAAACTTGCCAGTTTTCATTATTTCGAAGAATGGGACTGGGTTATAGCAATTGGTATTTCTGAAAGTGAGCTTTTTGCATCCCGAACAAAATTTCTGATTCTTGTTTTAACAATTTCCGTGATTGCTTTAGTAGTAAGTATCCTTATATTGAATTATCTTGTGTCAAAGCTCGTTGTAAAACCTATTAAGCAAACTGTTGGTATTATAAACAGTATCAGCTCGGATGTTGTCAATGGACAGCTGGACTCAAGAGCTGCTCCTGAGATGGTAAGTACCGACTTTAGAGAAATTGTTGATAGTACGAATAACCTGATTGATACGTTTGTCGGTCCAATTGTCCTTGTTGCTGAATATATTGACAGGATTTCCAAGGGTTCCATGCCGCCTAAGATAGAAGATGAATATCATGGTGACTTTAATGAAATCAAAAATAACTTGAATCAGGCTATTGACTCAATTCAGGCATTGATAGATGATGCTCAGTTCCTGACGGATGCTGCAAAACATGAGGACTTCAATTCCAGAGCAAGTGAAGGAAGACATAATGGTGCTTTCCGTGAAATAATACACGGAGTTCATACGACCTTGGATATAATTGTTGCCAAAATGTTCTGGTATGAGCAGATTCTTGACTCTATACCATTCCTTGTTTCTGTTACTGATGATGATATGAACTGGACTTTTATCAACAAGGCTGTAACTGATGCCACAGGTTTGAGAAAAAAAGATGTTGTAGGAACTAAATGCAGTAATTGGGGTACAGAAATATGTAATACAGAAGACTGTGCAATTAAACAATTTAACAAAGGAAACTTAACGGCTGCATTTACAGATAACTCAAAAGGAATAGATTACAAAGCAACCTCAAATGACTTGATTGATGCTTCAGGTAAACGTATTGGGTATATTGAAGTTATCCAAGATGTGACAAAGGAAAATCATATAAGTGCTTATGATGCTGAAGGTGTTGAAAAACTGGCAAAAAATCTGAAAAAATTGGCTTTGGGCGATATTAGTGTTAATACAGAATTGACTCCTCCAAATCAGTACACAAAAGAAAAATATGAACAATACACAGAAATAAACAGTAATTTGATTTTAGTGAGAGATTCTTTGAATAACCTTATTCAGGATGCTCATGGTATGGTCAAGAATATTGTAAATGGTCAGCTTTCTGAAAGAGTGGATGCTAATAAACATAAGGGGGCTTTTAGTGCTGTTGTTATGGGCTTAAACCAGTTAACAGATGCATTTGTTACTCCGATTAGCCAGACAGCTGATTATATCGATAAAATTTCTAATGGTATTATCCCCGGAAAGATTACAGATGATTACAAGGGAGATTTCAATAACACTAAGAATAACCTGAACACTCTTATAGATAATCTTAATATGTTCATTGATGACATGGGCAGATTGTATAAAGAGCAAAGTGCCGGTGATATTGAGTACTTTATTGATCTTAACAAGTTCAAAGGTGTATACAGAGAAATGGCAGATGGTGTCAACAATAGTGTTAAGCTGATGATTGATGCAATTCTCAAGATGCTCAAAGTAGTTGAAAGTTATTCTGACGGGGACTTTGAACCTGTTCTGGAAAGACTTCCCGGAAAACAAAAGGTTGCAAATGACTATTTCGATGGTCTGCGTAATAATCTGATCTCAATATCTGGTGAGTTAAAGACATTAATTGAATCCGTCAAGAACGGTGAACTTGATCATAGGGGAGAAACAGGCAAATTTAATAATGACTGGAAAGAGATTGTTCAGGGTATTAATGAGCTAATTAACGCTGTTGTTAATCCAATCAAGGAAGCAATGCATGTGATGGAACAATTTGCCAGAAAAAATATGACTGTAAGAGTTAAAAATAATTACAAAGGTCAGATGAACGACTTCAAACAGAATATCAACAATGCCGGAGATCAGCTGGAAAATGCTCTTTCTCAGGTTGATCTTGCGGTTGATCAGATTTCATCAGCAGCAAATGAGATTGCTTCCGGTTCACAGTCTCTTGCAGAAGGAACATCCGAACAGGCGTCTTCACTTGAAGAAGTTGCCAGCAGTCTGGAGCAAATGAATTCACTAACATTGAATAATGCGGATAATGCAAAACAGGGAGCAAATCTTTCCGAGCTGGCAATTGGAAATGTCAGTAAGGGTAATGATGCTATGGAAAAGATGAATATTGCAATGGATGCTATAAACAAATCAGCTGAAGAAACTGGCAAGATCATCAAAACTATCGATGAGATCGCATTCCAGACAAACCTTCTTGCATTGAACGCTGCAGTTGAAGCTGCTCACGCGGGTGAAGCAGGAAAAGGCTTTGCTGTAGTTGCTGAAGAAGTAAAAAATCTGGCATTAAGATCAGCTGAAGCAGCAAGAAATACTAATGAGCTTATTGAAGAATCATTGAAAAACTCTGAAGAAGGCGGAAAGATAGTAAGTGAAGTTACTTCTTCATTTGATGATATCAAGAAAAGCTTTGAAAAAGTTAACAGCATAGTGAAAGAAATCTCAGCAGCATCAGATGAACAGTCTGATGGAATTTCTCAGGTTAACACCGCGATTACGGAATTAAATAAAATGACCCAGCGTAATGCTGCAAATGCAGAAGAATCTGCCAGCGCTGCTGAAGAACTCAATAGCCAGTCCAATGAACTTAAGGGTATGGTTAACGAGTTTAATCTGACTCAGAATGCCGGACGTAAAAAATCCGGAAATATGAGAAATGAACGCAGACTGCTTAACAGACCTAATCAAAAACAGTTGAAGAAACCTGATAATATGTATGAATTGTCACCGGATAAGATTCTACCTTTAGACGATGACAGTTTTGAAGATTTCTAGATTTTAACCTTAAACCATAATAAATGAAGCAGGATGTTCTGACCAAACATCCTGTTTTTTCATGCTTCTTGACAATTTTTATTAATATTCAATATATTAACAATAAAGGAGATATATGAAATATTCAGGTGTGTATTTAACAATGATTGTGATGATTTCTTTAGCCGTGTTTTCCTGTGCCGAAAACAAGAATGGTTATACAATTTATCCGGTGGATTCATTAGGCTGGCAAGAGGATGAAAATTATATCTTCAGTGAGATTACAGAGATGGAGTGCGATGAGAACCATCTTTATTGTTTGAACAGCTACGAGAATAATATTCTGGTCTACAAAAAATCAGATATGAAGTTTGTTACCGGATTAGGAAGAAAAGGCAAAGGACCATCAGAATTTTATCTTGCAACATCTATAGCCGAGGATAGAAATTTTATCTATGTTTATGATGTTGGCAGCTATAAGATTGAAAAATTCAGTAAAGATTTTTCATATGACAGTAGTGTGAGAACAGAGAAATTGTATATTGATTTTGACAATATTGATGGCAGTATATTCGGAATTACCGATTTCAGGTATCCCGAAATACAAATAGATTATCTTAGCGGATAATCTTTAATTAATACGTCAAGTCTGGATAATTTTACAAATGATATAGGCTTAAATTCTGAGCAGTCAGCGATACTTAGGGTTCATACCGAGTTTACCGAAAATGGACTGCTTTTTATCAGAAAGGATGATCCGGCAATGTTAGGTAGAATAAAGGACGATATTGTCTCAATAATAAAACCGCAATTACCTGAAAAGATAGACATGAAATTTTCTCATTTCAGATCTGTGCAGAAAATAGACAGTGGTATTCTTTTAACAGGATTTTTCATACTGTATAATGCACCCTGAAATTCAGACCAGTGTTTAAGTTTGGATTTTTGATCGTTAAATTATTAACTCAGAAAATTTCTCTTTTCAATTTTTCCTTTTTATTTTAGAGAAATTTTCAGAGTAAAAGAGTAAATTAAGGAGTATTATAATGAGAAAGTCCTATACGTCTGAATTTAAGGCAAAAGTAGCTATTGAAGCAATAAAGGGAGAAATGAGTATTGTAGAACTTGGAGCTAAATTCGATGTGCACCCCAATTTGATAACCAATTGGAAAACCAAGTTTTTAGAGAGTGCCTCAAGTGTATTTTCTGATAAGCGGAAGAAGGAAAACAAGAAGAGAGAGGAAACTACAGATGATTTGTATAAAAAGATCGGACAACTTCAAGTTGAGAGGGATTTCCTGCGAAAAAAGTACAGGCAAATATACGGGAAAGATCCGGATTAGTTGAGAAGGATCATGAAGAACTATCTATAAGACGGCAGTGTAAGCTACTATATGTAAACAGAAGTACCGTTTACTATAATAAAGCCAAGCGTACTGGTGATTGCAGAATTCAGAGTAAAATTGAGGAATTGTATTTGCAATATCCATTTTACGGGTATAGAAGGATAACCAAAAGTATGCAAAGAGACGGAGTTGTTGTAAATCACAAGAAAGTACAAAGGCTGATGAGAGAAATGAATATAAAGGCAGTTTATCCCAAAATTAACCTTAGCAAGCCTAACAAGGCTCATAAGAAATATCCTTATCTTCTCAATGGTATCAATATTAATCGAATTAATCAGGTATGGGGAGCAGATATTACTTATATCAATCTTCCTTCCGGAAGAATGTACCTTGTAATAGTCGTGGATCTGTGCAGCAGAAAAATACTAAGCTGGAAAGTTAGTAATACCCTCGATAGATTTTTCTGCATTGAAGCTCTACAGGAAGCAATCAGCAAATATGGGTATCCTGAGATTTTCAATACCGATCAGGGCAGCCAGTTTACGAGTAATGAATTTACCGAAATTTTAAATAGCAATCAAATCAATATAAGTATGAATGGAAAAGGAAGAGCTCTGGATAACATATTTGTTGAAAGGACGTTCAGGTCAGTAAAGTATGAAGAAATCTATCTCAATGAATATGAGAACATGAGAAAATGTCGAAACGCACTGGAATATTACTTCAACTTCTTTAATAATAAAAGATTACATCAATCTCTTAAATACAAAACACCAAATGAAGTATATTTTGAATATCTGGAACTTAAAAATGTATCTTAAACAAACTTAAACAAATTAAATAATGGTCTGGACAATGGGGTGCACCTTACTGGATGAAGATAACAGATCTCAGAGTTTTGTGCTGTTACTTTCCAATGATGGAAGTCTTATAAAACATTATATGCTTGATCCCAACCTTACTAATGGGATTACTTCTGCATGTTATGATGGGAAATCTCTATTTGTGTCATCATTCTTTAATATTATTTACAAATACAATCTTAAACTGTAAACCTTTAAGATTATTGTAATTCTATACAAAAAAACTGCCGGCAAAACCGGCAGTTAATATATATAGGTTAGTCTTATTTCAATAAAATGCACTTTCGGATATCAACAGTTTTACCACCAGCTTTCAACTTGTAGAAATAGATTCCGGATCCAACCTTTTTATTATGTGAGTCATCACCTGTCCATACAACTGAGTGTTTTCCAGCAGCATATTTTTGCTTTGTAAGTTCTTTTACAAGCTGTCCCTTAAGATTGTATACTTTAATTTCCACATCAGAATCTTTCTTAAGAGTAAAACTGATGTTTGTTTCCGGGTTAAATGGGTTAGGATAGTTCTGATGCAGTTCATGACTGTATCTGGTAACATCATTGTCATCCTTGGCTACGTATTCGTAATTATAGTTACCTGTAATGTAGCTTGCTCCCATGTATGTTGTAGCATCAGTTGTCCTGAATTGAATGTGTGAGTATGCATTTGGTACAGCAAACTCCATAGTGTTTGTTACAGGAATCCACTGAGTCCATTTGATTAAACCAACATCATCAAATGCTGCAAAGGAGTTGGAATCATAGCCGAAGTCAGTTTTACATTTCATTTCGTAATAGGAGGCGTTGGACGGTGGATTTGCATCACCAAAGAAATATTGCCAGCTTCCTGTATTTCCGTTTGAGCAGAGAACTTCATCTTCCTGCGTCGGATAATAAGATGTTCTACCTGTGTACCAGCATGATGTGATCTTTGCATAGTTGACATTAGATGTTTTCATCCAGCCGTGTATAGTATAATCAGATTGATTATCCCAAAGTTTATAGTTTAACTCATAGTCTGTACTGACAGTATTATTGTTTGAGAAAGAATGATATAACGACCTTTGTCCCCGATATGCCTCTGTTTCGGAGTAGCTTTCATAGTTTGAGTTCATATTCCAGAGTGTACAGCCTTCATCTTCCATGTTGCCGAACCATTGCATTTCTTCACCAACTCTGTAATATACGGTCCCAGGAGAACTGCTGGAATGAATTTGACGGAAGTAACCGTTATCTATAGGTAACGGTTTTGTCACGTAGTACGACCCCGATTGTTGAGTTTCGTAGAAGTCACTGTTATAATCTGTTCTTAGCACGTAGTTTGTAGTATCGAGAACAGGATGAGCTTCCAGATTGATATCATCCATCTGAACTATCGTACCCAGTTCTCTGGATTTTCCAATGACATATCTTAATATGTGCCTTCCCAGTTCACCTGTTGCTTCTTCAGGGAAATAGTCATCAATAAAAACAGGCTTAATCCAGAAGTCCTGAAATCCTTCATCATCTGCTTCAGCATAAAGTATCATTGATGCCATTGTTTCCGGATAGTTAAGATCAAAAGCAAAATTCCCAAGGGAGTGCGCAATGAGTTTGTTGTTATATACTTCCAGCCCCTGAATGATGTGTGGGTGGTGGCAGACAACAAGGTCTGCTCCATTGTCAATGGCTGCATGTCTGTAATCAAGGTCCCACATTTGGGGTATATCTGAGAGTGGAAGAAAAACTTCGTCCTCATTATTGTCAATATAGTCTGCTCCAGGATATTCGAATGTTGATCTGTCATATCCGCTTCCCGGGGCAGTTGAATATTCACTTCCGCAGTGTATCTCGACGATTTTAAGATCAGCAAAGTTTTCAACTTCCTGAATTTGCTGAGAGACATAATAGGGGGTCATCATAGCAAATCCCGGTTTATCATAACCTGAGTTAAGGTAGGGCTGTGCGTTATTGTATTGACCGGTTCTATCACATGATCTAAGGAAAGCAAAATTTATTCCTGCTTTATTTATAAAAGCAGGTCTATATGCTTCCTGTGAGTTCATTCCTGCACCGGAATATAGAATGCCTGCATTTTCCAGTGTCTGCTGAGTTTCTAATAAACCGGAGTCCATATAGTCGTAAGAGTGGTTGTTGGCAAGACTGACAATATCAACACCAGCTGAAGTAAGGCAGTCTACGGTTGGTGGGTCTGATTTAAATGCTACTGATTTTGTGGGGTGCATTGTAGTGCTGTATGTTAACGGAGTTTCAAGATTCATCACCGTGATGTCAGCCGCATTACCCAATATGTTGTTTACTCCGTCAAATACTCCTGAATAACCTTCTGAACTGATTCTTGGATCCATTCGTCTGGTAAACATAACATCGCCTGCAAAGTTCAGAACTATAGGATAGGATGTGTCTCCATAATCCACATCAACGCTATGGGTTGCATAACCTGACATCTCTGTCTGATCGGTTACAACCAGAGTGACAACATATTCATGGTCATCTGCAACAGTATAAGCATGTGTTGGTGATTCATCCGTACTGTAATTACCGTCTCCGAAATTCCACATATAAGTGAATGAATCGCTGTCAGGATCAAGTATATTGGCAGTGAAAGTATAACTGACTCTTTCTGAGGATTCTCTTGTCAGTCTTGAGACAAGACTGTCTGTGATTGTAACTTGCGGAACAACAGGTAAGTCATCAGTAATATTCACAATGCTGTCAAAATAGATATTGGTAGTGTATGAATTGCTTTTTTCATTAACGAATACAACTTTATCTATGTTAGGAACATACTCGAATCTTGCCATCCAATCATCCCAGACAGGGAACCTTACATCATTCCATGTGTTTGACGGAAATGCTCCCTGGTAAACAGTGAGAAAATCATCGTAAGCCAGAGTAGAATTTCCCTCCAGAGAATAATAAAGGACATTAGTCGAGTCCCCAAAACCAATCGCCTGATAGCTGCTGTGATTCGAGGAATAAAACGCTGTTGTATAGACTGCGCCTGTATCAAGAGTTGTGGGTGTAAATGTGAGCTGCAGCCATGTGTCCCCATAAAGCCTGATTGACCCCTGAGAGTTATTATGGGTTGTGGATGTGCTGATTTCCCAGTCGGATGGATCAGATCCCTGAGTGCCGTAAGTTGAAATATTGTAAATACCGTCATCAAAGTCTTCTATTACTACAGACCTTTCATTAACGGCAAATATACTACATATTAAGAACAAAAAAACTACGATGAACGATAAATTTTTCATAGAACCTCCAATCTTCTCTGCGGTTATTATCTCAATGTTCCTAAATCGTAGTATTCAAAAGAAATATGTCAACAGCAAAAAAAATAAATTTCTGTTTGTTGACTTAAGATCAGTCTTAGGGCTTTTTTGCCTGAGCTTCACTGTACTAATGAGAATAAAATGCTCTATCAAAAGTACTTGATCAATGATGACATAATTGAGATTTGAGGATAAAATGAATATTAAAGAATTAGTTGCAAGATTATCAGATAGAAGAGCTGATAGATTGCCAATAATGGATTTTGACTTGCTAAGAGAAGCAGCTGTAATGGTTCCATGCATTGAAATTGATAATGATGTCCATATTCTTCTGGAAAAGAGGTCAGCCTCTGTAAAA
Organism: Cloacimonadales bacterium (SeqCode); assembly: GCA_942492065.1. Classification (GTDB taxonomy): domain Bacteria; phylum Cloacimonadota; class Cloacimonadia; order Cloacimonadales; family JAIOQZ01. Next base: position 71,283 of record CALODV010000014.1, read on the forward strand.
CAACCGGGAGAAATCTGTTTTCCGGGCGGAAGAGTTAATCAGGAAATACATGAAAAACCAGTAGAAGCTGCAATAAGAGAGATGTTTGAAGAAACTGGATTGGTTATCAAGGAATATAACATATTTCTGCAGCTAAAGAGCTTGATATCGCCTTTCAATATGCTGATATTCCCCTTTGTATGCTATTTTGAAAATTTTGATTTTACGGAAGTGAAGCTCAATCCTGATGAAGTTTCTGAGCTGCTAACCGTTCCACTTGATTTTTTTCTCAACAACGAACCTGAAAAGTACATGATCCAGGTTAAAATGCATTCGGAAGTACAAGCTGTAAATGGGGACAGAAAAATACTCCTTCCTGTTGAAGCTCTTGAACTACCCTCATTTTATAACAAACCTTATGGCAATATTGAACAGCCTGTCTATATTTGGAAATACCAGAATGAGAAAATATGGGGCTTGACTGCCAGGATAATTGTTGAAATACTAGCACTTCTCAAAAATTCGAAATAAACGAGAATTTTTACTGGCATCAGAATCATAAATTCTTTAATGAGTTCAAGAAATAATAAACATTATTTATGATTACATGCAGTAGATAAATGGAGACAAGATGGAACAGGATATATTTGTCTGGGCGGAAATAAACAGATTGAGAAAATTAATAGAGTATCACAATGAATTGTATTATAAAAAAAGTCAGCCGGAAATTTCCGATTATGATTATGATCAGTTGGTAAAGGAGCTCGAATCTCTGGAAAAGGAGCATCCGGAATATAAGACAGAGGCTTCTCCTGCTCAGAAAGTATCTTCTGATTTAAGTGAAGGTGTAAAAAGTATAGAGCACAAAATTCGGATGTATTCCCTGGATAACGGCTACAGCGTAGAGGCAATAAAATCTTTTGTGAAAAAGGCAGCTGAAGGAGAAGTTTTTTCTCTGGAACATAAAATTGACGGTTTCAGTGTGAATCTGTATTATGAAAACGGGGAACTGCAATATGCAACAACCAGAGGTGACGGACGAAAGGGTGATGTGATTACAGAAAATGTGAAGACTATTGCATCCATTCCTGTGAAGATTAAATATAAAGAGCCTTGTGAGATACGAGGTGAAATATACATGCCAAAATCTCAGTTTGAACGAATAAATTCCGAAAGAGAAGAACAGGGGCTGAAACTATTTGTGAATCCAAGAAATGCAGCAGCAGGAACTATCAAAGTGAAGGATAGGGAGGTGGCTGCCTCTCGAAAGCTGGAATGTATAATATATTCTGTTGGATTGTTCAACAATGATGATGTAAACAGTCAGAAAGAGCTTCTTGAGTTTCTGGCAGACAATGGTTTTCCCGTAAGTTCTTATACTAAATATACTAGCAGTCTGAAAGAAATGGAAGAGCACTTCGCGTACTGGGACAGCGAAAGATATAATCTGGAATACGAGATAGACGGGATTGTTGTTAAGGTAAATGATTTTGAGGTTCAGGACAAGCTTGGCTTTACAGAAAAAAGTCCAAGGTGGGCCATAGCCTATAAGTTTAAAGCGGAAGAAGCTGTTACCGCGCTTAATGAAGTTGTGTTTCAGGTTGGCAGAACCGGAGCTGTAACTCCTGTTGCTGTATTGGAACCTGTTTTCCTGTCAGGTTCTACAGTAAGCAGAGCTACATTGCACAATGAAGATGAGATCAAAAGACTCAATCTCAGGCTTGGTGATCAGGTTAAACTTATTAAATCGGGAGAAATCATTCCAAAGATAATATCTGTTGCAGAACATAACTCAGAAGGTGAAGAGGTAAACTATCCTGAAACTTGTCCAAGCTGTAATTCACCTTTATCTAAAACAGATGCTATTATATATTGTAATAATGCCCAATGCCCTGCTCAGATAAGCAGGAAGATAGAACATTTCGTTTCCAGAGATGCAATGAATATAGATGGATTAGGAACTTCTATTGTACAGCAGTTGATAGACCATGGGATTATCAGAAAAATACCTGATATATATAAGATTGATTATGAGAAGGTTCTGTCTCTGGAAAAACAGGCTGAAAAATCAGTAGATAACCTGAGAAATTCGATTGAAAGCTCTAAGACTATGAATCTAAATAACCTTCTGTTTGGTCTTGGTATAAGGTATGTCGGAACGAAAATAGCTGATATACTTTCTTCACATTACAGGAATATGTCAGCTTTAATGAATGCTGAATATGAGAATCTTCTGGAGATAAATGAAATAGGTGAGAGAATAGCCGCATCAGTTGTGGAATTTTTCGGTAACCATGAAAACAGAAAAATTGTTGAAGAATTGCAGGAACTTGGTCTGAATATGGAATATCAAGATTCGGGTAAATCTGGATTCTCAGGCCTTAGGTTTCTTGTTACTGGTTCACTTCAGAATTATAAACGTAAAGAGATTCAGGATTTGATTAAAGAAAACGGGGGGGAAGTACTTTCATCTGTAAGTAAAAAACTGGATTATCTTGTCGTTGGAGACAAACCCGGTTCTAAGCTGGATAAAGCTCAGAAGATCGGGTCGATTAAAATAATATCTGAGGATGAATTTACTGAGTTATTACCTGATTAAGTTACTCTGAGAGCATACTGTACAGTTTATTTACGCATTCAGGGCATATTCCCTGCAGAAATTTTATGTTGAATACTCTGGAAAAGTAGATTTCAGGTTCTTCCCAGACTTCATCTTCTGAATCTTCAATTGCTCCCAGTCTGACTTTCTTGCAGAAAGAACAGAGATTGACAAACTCACGATCAGTTGATTTACTTAGAATATCATCATGGATAATTCTGTTGACTTTATACTGTTTCACTGAATCAATCAGAGTGTTCTCGATTACATCCTGTGGAGTGGGTTTAATCAGGAATCTGAAAATATCGCATTCATTGACTGCTCTTATAGCTACATTCATGTCCGTTTGCTCAGTAATAATTACTTTTACCGAAAGAGGAGCAAGCTTGCTGGCTTTTGTCAGAAAATCTATTCCATCATGTCCGTTCAACCTATAAGTTGATATTATAACAGAGAACTCTTCATTGTTCTCAAGATGTGCAATTGCTTCTTCAACAGTTGTCTCGGTTACAATATCAAATTTTTTTCTGAAAACTCTTTTAAATGAGTTCAAAGTTGTTGCACTGGAATCAAGATAAAGAATTTTCTCAAACATTTAAATCTTCCTTTTGTTTTTCTATCATTGCATCATCTGCAGATGATTTAACAGGTATTGTTATATGATAAAGTGTAGAATTCACATCGTTCAGGTCAACAGAAAAATTTCCCTTATGATTAATCGTCACAATTTTTGAAACTGAAGTGAATGGATTACTATAATCTTCGTTGATCCTTTTTTTGCTAATATCACTTGAATAATCTTTGTACAGACTCATAAATCTCTGATTCATAAAGTTTATGACGTCCGGAGAACTATTAGTGCCGAAGTGCTTGACTTTTACTTCGAAATATGTGTGGGCAAATGCTGTTGTAATATTCATGTAAGTGTGCTCAGAAGAATCCAGACCTGCAAGGTGGTTCAAAGATTCCCGGAAGATTGTCAGCAGTACTTCATTTATCTGATTTGGGAAACCAATTGTGAATGGAATGTTGTCATCCAGATTGGTCGTGATTCTGGCAGCGCACTCAATTTCGGATTTTGCCAGTAAAAGAGCATTTTCCAGCAGTTTATTAACATTATAATATGTTAAAGCACCCTTATCTGGTAGAGATATTTCTTTTACTGCGTTGATTACTGACGATATTCTGGATACACCTTCAGCCGTTTCTTCAATTGCATAAGGTATTTCGTTTAGCAGTTCCAATACATCATACTCGTTATAGCTTTCCAGAATCTTAGTGATATCTCTCTTGCTTACTGTTTCGATGTTTTTATTCAAGAGCGAATATATATGTTTAAGGTTTTCAGAGATATCATTGAATGCATCTTTAATAAAACCGGTATTGTTTATAATAATTTGAGCAGGAACACTGAAATTATCAGCTATAGTTTTTACCATGTTCCAGTTTGTTTCAATATTACGGTTCTCAATAATTTTTCCTTCAAGTTCAGCCTTCTCGGAAACATCTCTTATGGTCGAAACAAACATTATAGATTTATTAATACATACTTCGGTCGATTTGATTTCAATATCCAGAAGGTTTCTTTTTTGAGTTATACCAATTGTACGGGTAGTTTTAGTTTTTGAAGTGTGCTCTTCTTTAAGGGGTTTATGCTGGATTTTAACATGTTCAGGCTGAAGATCCGTTGTTTTCATCTGAAGTAATTCTGACTGCGAATAGCCGAAGATATCAGACGCAGCCTTATTTGCCGCTACGATTAATGAATCCTGATTTTCTATAAAGATAGCATCATCACTGGTTGCGAATAATACATCAAATAGCGAATCATTGAATTTATCTTTTTCTTCGTCTCTTTTTTCCGGTGTCAATATTCTTATGTTAGAGTGGACTAGCTGCTTTTCATAGTCTATAACACAGATACTTACTTCAACTTGCTTCTCTATTCCGAACCTGGATATAAATGTAGTTTCATATCTGGATATGCCGTTCTCTACAGCTTCATTAAGGTATTTCGGGTATAGCTTCATTTTGTCCAGCTCATCGATGGAATTATGGGTTAACTCATAATAGTCATAATCAAAGATTTCTGATGCCTTTTGATTTGCATCATGTATCATCAAATCAAAATCATGAATGATTATTGCATCATTGGAAAACTGAAACAAAGCCCGTAATTTTTCTTCATTATGTTTTAGCCTGTTCTGAAGCTGGACTTGCTCTGTTCCATCAATTAACACTCCTACAATACCTTTCTGGTTTGTTTCCGGGAGGTAAAAAACAGCTTTATGATTTATTATATTCATTGGAGTATTATGAGAACCTGAGAAGTCAACTCTGAATTTCATGTCAGAATTTGTCGCAAGAATCTTATTGTCTGATAGAGTGCATTTGGTGGAAAATTTTGAAGGCATAAGTTCGTAGATGGTATTACCAATAATGTTATCCATATCTTTTCCCACAAACTCACAGTATTTAGTATTACATTTCAGAAATACACCATCCTGATCTTTGAAGTACATAGGGTAAGGTAATGAGTTGAGTATTTCCTGAAAATATTTATGTTGTGCCTCTTCTTCGTGCTTTGATTGTTTATAATTTTCATGCTCAAATGTAACAAGATATGACTGCTTTTCTGAAAAGTTGATTCCTGCTATTGTAACTTGAGAATTAATGTTAATAAAATCATTTCTAATGTTAATCTGCGAATTGCTTCTGGTAATATCAAGTGGAATGGTAATTCCTTTCAGAGTTTTATTTCCTGTTCTGAAAAGATTTTCAGCCATCTTATTTGAATATTCGATTTTTCCTTGGGGATCAATAACAAGTACAGGCTCATTCATATTTGATATGATTTCATAAATCCCGTGCTGATATTCACTTAATTTGTTTTGCAGCGAGTTATTGAGATGCTTTAATTCTCTCTTATCTCTTAGGAGGTTAAGGACAATTTTGAATGAAGCAATATTAAATTCTTCATGAGGAATACATTGAACTTTGATAACACGGCAGAAATCTTCAATTCTTTTTTGAAGTTGATCCTTGTATATAACAATAATTTCATGAATTTCGCAAAGCTCAGATGCTTTTCTTAGTATATTCCCCTGAAGCGCTTCCATACTCACAAAACTTAAGACTAAGACATCATAATTTGCTGCATTTAATGAGTGTTCAAGAATCTCGAAACTATGCACAGGTAATATTTTGTCTCCCTTTTCTGCAGATAGATCAATGTTTTTCTTTAGCCCCTGCAGGGATGATTTATCAGTATCGTATACCAATATACTTAAATTGCTGTTCATTGAACTCCCTTAATACTCCATTATGTTAAATTAAGACGCTGCTGCATAATCAAATCAGTTTTGCTGCTTTTGAGTAAGAAATCATTTCTGTTGAACAATCAAGAAACTACACTTTAGAATGTCATGCTAAGGTCTCAGTATATATTATAGTGAAGATTTGCTTAAGACCTAAATAAAAAATATGTGATGCAGAAAAATTCATTCTCATTCTCAAAGGTTTTGTGAATTTAAGATAAATACTGATGTGTATTGATATTGCATTGCCATTCCCCTGAAAAAAGGAATCAAACAATTTTATTGACTCATTTCATATTACAAAAAAAATTATAGAACTAAAAAAAAGATTTGAGCAAAAAATGAAAATACTGGAAAAATATATATTGAAAGAGAATCTGAAGCCTTTTATTGTCTCGCTTCTGGTTATTACATTCGTGCTGCTCCTGGATCATTTGATTGATCTCTTAAACATAATTATTGAAAAGCGTTTAAACGGTTTTACGATTGTTCAGATTCTTGTATACAGCCTTCCTTTCCTTTTGGCAATGTCAATTCCCATGTCGGTTTTGACTGCTTCGATTATGTCTTTTGGACGCTTGTCCGTGGATAATGAAGTTACAGCTTTTAAGTCGTGCGGGATAAATATTTATACTCTTCTACGGCCTACAGTTATCAGTGCTATTTTGTTATCAATTTTTATGGTGTATTTTAATAATCAGATACTCCCCGATGCAAACTTCAGCTTAAAACAGCTCAGGGATAAGATATTAACAAGAAAACCTATCTCAGCTTTAAAACCCGGTGTCTTCACCGAAATGGAACGATATACTATATATGTTAAGTCACATGATGATGAATATATGCGTGGAATTGTCATTTACGACAGGTCAGAAGGAGCGTTACCGCAAACTATTACTGCTGAGTACGGTGAAATAAACCTTTATAATGGTGGTAACAGTTTAAAGGCAATCCTCTATAATGGTGAAATGCATTTTACAGACAGACTGAAAAAAGAACAAGCGCAAATCAGATCTTTTAAAAAATTCACCTTAAATCTGCCTGATCTTGGGTTTGCAAGTCAAAGTGAATCTAGTACATACCGTGGAGACAGGGAGTTGAGTTCAGCTGCCATGAGAAAGCAAATTATTCATAAACAGGAACAGATGGAGAAATATCAGAGGAAACTTTCAAGGAAAATAAATGAACTGAATACTTTGCGTAACAAAGAAAGCTTATCGACCGAGGAGACCAGAGAAGAGAAAAAACTTTCGAGAGAGATACGAACTGCTAAGAGTAAAGTTGGTGATTTCCAGAGAGGTATAAAGATTTACCAGGTGGAAATTCATAAGAAATATGCAATAGCTTTTGCATGTCTTGTATTTGTGCTTGTTGGTGCTCCAATTGGAATGATGACTCGAACCAGCGGAGTAGGTATGGCTTTCAGTGTAAGTTCTGTTGTATTTCTGGTGTATTACATATCTCTCTACATGGGAGAGGAACTGGCGGACAGAGGTTATGTACCTCCATGGATTGCTATGTGGATAGCTAATATCCTATTGGGGGTTGTGGGAATTTTTCTTATTATTTTCACAGTTAAGGAATCAAGATTTATTGATCTTAACAAGTATCTAATGAAAGTTGTAAATGTCTTCAAAAGGAAAAAGCATGCTGCATAAATACCTTAATAGTAAAATGATTGTTCTCGCTTCTGCATCACCTAGAAGAAAACACATATTTGATATGGTTGGAATAAAAGCTTTACAAAAGCCTGCAGACGTGGACGAAACAATTCATACAACAAACCCGAGAAAGCTGGTTCTTGATCATGCAACCAAAAAAGCTAAAGCTGTCAGCGATGTTCTGGATCCTGATTGCCTTGTTGTGGGGTCTGATACAATAGTCTACCATGATGGTAAAATTCTGGGAAAACCGGAAGATGTACAGACAGCATCAGAATATCTGAGAAAACTCTCTGGGAACTCTCATTCTGTATATACCGGTGTGTGCATCCTATACAGAAATGGTGTGTATAGAGACTATGCACGTACAAAAGTTAAATTCCGCGATTTGACTGAGAAAGAGATTTCTGATTATATAATGACTCATGAACCTTTTGATAAAGCCGGTGCATATGGCATTCAAGGTTTTGGCGGTCAGTTTATAGATTCAATTTCCGGTTGTTATTTTAATGTTATGGGATTCCCGATTTCGCTGTTCTATAAAATGATAAGAGATATACTGGGTAAAAGTAAAGGATGAAAACACTATTCTTCAACGGAAAGTTTTTTACCGGAGTAAAAGGGTATTCAGTTCGTTCTGTGCTTGTTGAAAACGGTATTATAATTGGGTTGTTCAGTGATAAACCTGATGTTTCAGATGCACTGGAAGTAAATCTCAATGACAATTATGTTTATCCCGGATTTACTGATACTCATACACATTCCTTTGAGGGAGGACTCTACAGTCTTTGTGCAGATACATATAATTGTACAACGTTATCAGGAGTTCTGGAGGTATTGAGTCAGGCAAATCCTGTAGGAGGAATGGTTTTCGGATGGCGTTTTGATGAGAACCGGATTTCTGAGAGAAGGTTTCCAACCCTCACAGAGATAGATAAGATATATCCTGATGTACCTGTCATTCTCAGGAGAATTGACGGACATTCAGCAGTCATCAATTCTTGTGCAATGAAGAAAATTGATAAAGATATTGAACATGAGAACGGATTAGTCAGGAAAGAATTTAACGATATAGCTGCTCACTGGTTCCATCGCAATATTACAGAAGAAGGAGTTATTGCAGCTTATAATAAAGCTGCAGAAATTGCTCTTAAAGGTGGATTTACATGTATTCATACAATGGCAGGAGATGCTGTTTCTGATTTGATGACTTACCCGGTCCTGAAAAGGAATCTCAGTAAATTTCCGATTGAATTCGTTCCATATCCTCAGATGTTTGACATTGATAAAGCAGAAGATTACGAGTCCGGACGAATCGGTGGCTGTATTCTGGCAGACGGTTCTTTTGGTTCCTTCACAGCAGCATTGAATAACCCTTATGCTGATAGTGATACAAAAGGCATTCTGTATCAGACAGATGATTTCTGGAATAACTTTGTTGCTGAAGCACATGAGCGAAATATGCAAGTAGCAGTTCATGCCATAGGGGACAGGGCGACTAACCAGATTATTAATGCTGTAGAAAAAGCTCAGCTAAAGAATGAGAAGGATTTAAGGCATGAGCTTATCCATAACGAGCTTATCACCGATCATAATATCGACAGAATGAAAAAGCTGGGTATGAGCGCAGTGATGCAGCCTATGTTCGATAGATTGTGGGGGGGGAAGAATCAGTTTTATTCCCGAGTTCTTGGGGTTGACAGAGCTTGGAAAACGAACAGGTTCAAGACTATATATGATAAAGGTATTCTGCTTACGGGTGGTTCAGACTGGTACATTACCGAACTGGATATTCTCAAGCAATTGTATGCTGTAACACATACTCATAATCCTCAACAAAGTTTAACTGGTATGGAAGCCATCAAAATATATACTGAGAATGCTGCAGAATTGAGCTTCGACGAAGATAACAAAGGTCGAATTGCGACAGGTTTTCCTGCAGATTTTACTGTTTCAGACTCTGATTTACTGGATGTTGATAGAATCGAATCTGCAAAAATTACTGGTGTTTACCGCTCAGGATTACTTAAATATCATGCTGAATAAACGCATTGTAGAAATGCTGACTGAAGAGTACAAAAGATATCCTCAGGCACAATTTATTGACTTTTTCAAAATTATTTTTCAGGCCTGCTATGGTCCCGGACATGCAATCAATGATATTGATGCAGCACGAGACTACTATCTTAATGAGTTTAATTCTGTTCGCACAGATTCGGAAAAAAAGGAGTGTTTAATTCATGACCTGAGTTATCCAAATGGATTTTACCGAGTGCATTTAACGGCAGTAGAAAAGGGACTGGTTGGAAAAGATGAATTATTCAATGGATTTGTTCAAAGTTCCTGTATAATTTGCGATACCTGCAGATTTGTTCAATTATGGGATGAAGCAGATGCCTTCATTACACGGGAAATGGGCATAGATAAGGATGATAAATCTCTTATTGCTATAAGTACTTTTTTCTCAGATGGTAGATTCCCTAGTCATTCAAGCATTTACAGAGCAATCTATTCTCCTCACTACAGACTGATACATAAAAAATTCATTCCGGAAAAGCTACTTAAAAAATTATAGACTTCCTTCAAGAAATATCTTCAAATCCTCTATTGATCGCTCAGCCATTTTTGTTTTCTTCAGTTTTTTGTCCCTGATTCTTTCCGGTAAGGTTGGTAAAAGTCCAAAGTTTGCATTCATTGGCTGGAAGTTCTTAGATTCAGTTATCAGGTGTCTCCATAATTGACCGCTGATAGTTGTCTCAGGAAGAATTGACAATTCATTGGATATGGTGAGAGCTGTAAGCATTCCACTCATAATGGATTCGATATATCCTTCTACTCCGGCGAGTTGTCCGGCAATATAGAGTTCAGAACTATTTTTAAAAGAAAAATCACTATTAATCAATTCCGGAGAATTTATGTATGAATTTCTGTGGATTGAGCCATAGCGAACAATTTCAGCATTTTCAAGTCCCGGTATCATACGAACTACTTCTTTCTGGGATTTCTGCTTCATCATTGTCTGGCAGCCAACCAGATTATAAGATGTCATCTCGTTGCTTTCTGCTCTAAGCTGGATAACTGCATATGGTCTCTTATCTGTTTCAGGTAAGTTCAGACCAACTGGCCGCATTACACCATAACGAAGAGTATCAATGTTTCTTCTGGCAAGTTCTTCTATTGGTATGCAGCTTTCATAGTACCGAAAATCTATGTTTTTGAAGAAATCATTTTCGAATTCTTTGCTCTTGTATTTTTCACTTTCTCTGAGTGCATTAACGAAATCCTCGTACTGCTCTTTAGTAAACGGGCAGTTTATATAATCTGATTCTCCTTTATCATATCTGGATTTACTGTAGCAGATATCCATATTTATAGAATCCGCAGAAACGATCGGAGCAATTGCATCGAAGAAATACAGCTGGTTTTCACCAATGACTTCCATAAGGCTCGCTGTGATGGAATCTGAGGAAAGTGGTCCTGTTGCCAGAATGCACTTAGTTTCCGGCAGCGATTTTACTTCTTCCCGAATCAGGTTTATTGAAGGATGAGCTTCTATTGCTGAAGTAACAGCATCAGCGAACATATCACGGTCTACAGCAAGAGCATTTCCGGCCGGAACAGAGCAAGACTCAGCAATTGGCAGAAGTCTACATCCAAGTAACCGCATTTCTTGTTTTAGAAGTCCGGATGCTGTGCTGATAAGCATTGACTTAAGTGAGTTGCTGCAGACAATCTCTGCGAGTTTATCTGTACTGTGAGCCGGGGTTTTAGTGCCTGGTCTCATTTCATATAGATTCACTTTCCAGCCTCTGTCGGCTAGTTGAAGAGCAGCCTCAGTTCCTGCGAGACCTGCACCTATTACACAGATTTCTCTGCTGTTGCTTTGCTTTTGCTGAATATCTTTCATAATAATCTGACTCCATTCGGATTGGATACTTGACATTTTTTAATATGATAAAATCTTGTAAACAAAAAGCTGACAGGAGCTGTAATGAAAAAGAAAATTCTTATAATAACAACAGGTGGAACAATCGCCATGAACTATGATGTGGATAAGGGAATGGTACCTTCGGACGATCTTGTTGGCTTCCTTCAATCTTTTCCTCAACTGAATGATATTGCTGATATTGAAGTTTTTGAATTTTCTAATGTACCAAGTCCTTTTATGACACCGGAGACAATGTTCAAACTCGCTAAACTTGTTGATCTTAAGATAGTTGATTATGATGGTGTAGTTATTACTCATGGAACTGATACTCTTGAAGAAACTTCTTATATGCTGGATCTTGTGCTTACAACAAGAAAGCCGGTGATTATTACAGCTGCAATGAGAGCTGGGCAGGATCTTGGTCTGGATGGTCCAAGGAATATCGTCGGTGCAGTAAGAGTTGCCTGTCATCAGAATTCCTTTGATAAAGGTGTTCTGGTTGTTATGTATGATGAAATTCTCCCTGCCAGAGATGTTGTTAAAACGGATACCGGAAAGCTGGATTCCTTTGAATGTGTTGACTATGGAATTCTTGGTATTGTGGATCCAGACAGAATTGTTTATCACCGTCAGATGATGAAAAGAGACTCAGTCTGGACAGATAAGATTGATACTGGTGTCGATCTTATTAAAGTTGTTTCAGGAATTACAGATGACTATATTCGTACATCAATTAGCAGAAAAGTAAAGGCTATTGTGATAGAAGCATTTGGACGGGGAAATGTTCCTCCCGGGTTAGTACCGGCAATAAAGGATGCAATAAAAGAAGGTATAATGGTTGTTATTGTATCTAAAGCGCACTCCGGTCGTGTTCTTCCCGAGTATGGTTATGAAGGTGGTGGACGTTCCCTGATGGATATTGGGGCAATAATGGGGGGAGATATGAGAGGGCATAAAGCCAGAATAAAGTTAATGACTTTGTTAGGTAAGTACGAAGATACGAGTGTTGTTAAAAAGTTTTTCGTGAATTCTCTGTCTTAATAGTTACACAGTATAAGAGTTAATGCTTTTTTGCTGATTAGTCTTTATTATTCTTCTTAATATAAATAAAAATTTTCTTGTAGACAATTATTGATAAATATGTTCTGTTTGTCGCAATTAACTAAATCACAAGGAGGAAAAATGAAGTTTTCGGCAATCTTACTATTCGCTATTTCAATTCTCTTATTAACCGGTTGTGGTCCTAAAGAGTTCGTTGGTGAAACAATTGAGCATAGTCTGGCTAAGGATAGAGCATTTAACTTGATTAAAGACTGGTGCGAAGTTAATAACTCGGAACAACTGGGGAGAGAAATTAAAATCACTGAATCTGAAGTAGGAAAAGGTACACTTAAAGCTGAGTTTAAATATATTTATCAGACTGCTGCAGAAAAAGTTACGGTTTATTTTTACATGTCCGTAAAGGTAAAAGAAGATACTGTTGAGATTTCAATGAGTATGCCTAAAAGAAAATCTAACAGAGGAATTCCTGATCAGCTAATAACTGAGATTGAAGATGCAATTTCCAGAGTTCCCACACATATAGGTTCAGCGCTGAACTAGTTGAATATTTCGGATAATTTTTTACAACCTGTCGTAAACTCGGCAGGTTTTTTATTTTGTCAATGTGAGTTGATTGCATATAGATAAACAAAAGGCTGTGACATTGCCCACAGCCTTTTGAAAAATATTCAGGATTATATGTTAACTAAAATCCGGATGTGTCGAGTTCTTTAATTTTTTCAAGAGCACGGTCTAACTGAACTTTATCTTTTTCGTTATCTGTGAGTTCTTTCTGTTTTTTTACCATGTTTTCCATAACTTGTTTTGTGTAGTTTCTGTCTACCAGATACTGGCAATAAGCAACGTAGTAGTAGCTGACTTTATCATTATCCATTTTTTTGTATTTCTGTAAATGGTATTCTTTAACGTTTCCCACTGTGATCCCTGCAGCTTCGATTCTGCTCAGTTCATCTCTTACAACAGCGGGAGAAAGAATGTTATCGCTCATGTTTACGGAAGATACAACTTCATTGACTTTACTTTTTACGTAAACACCAAGTGCTTCAACAGCTTGTTTGTAAGCATCTCTTCTGGCGTCAGATCTTGCATCCTGTTCCATACTGAATTGTCTGGAAACGCCTATAAATGCTTTCTCTTTTTTTGTGGAAGCTTTTTCCGGTTCATCTACCCATTTGGGATTTTTATTCCCGGAAATAAGTTCGTCACTGCCATGAACAGCTTTATTGCTACTACAGCCAATCATTAAAGATGCTGCAATAGCAATCATTACAAAATATATTAAAAACTTTTTCATAGTTTCCTCCAATTCTTATTTATGCATAATCAATGCCATAATGACACTATTTTCTTATTATATAATACAGGTTCAAGAGTTACTTAGGCAAATAGTTTTTCTGCATTTACCAGATCTTCAGGTGTATCAATTCCAAAACCTCTGTACTCAGATTTGATCATTCTTATCTTATAACCGTTGCTGAGAAACCTCAGCTGTTCCAATTTCTCTATTAACTCCAACTGAGACTGTGGGAATGAAATGAATGCGTTCAAGGCTTCAATCGTATAACCGTATACTCCAATATGCTTCCAGTATTCAACATCATTGATTTTGTCTCTGTTGTACGGGATAGGTGAACGGGAGAAGTAAAGAGCGTTATCATAGTCATCAGTTACAACTTTTACTATGTTAGGGTTGAAAATCTCTTCTTCTTTTTTAATCACATGCATTAAAGATGCAATCTGAACAGATTCTTTTCTGAAGCACTCTACGAGCTTTCTGAGAGGATCAATATTTATAAAAGGTTCGTCTCCCTGTACATTAATTATGACATCAGCATCTAAACTTGAACTTGCTTCATGGATTCGGTCGGTTCCACTCTGATGAGAAGAAGAAGTCATTATGACATTTCCGCCTGCTTTCACAACTGTGTCCTTGATTCTGTCATCATCTGTGGCAACAGCAACAAAATCAAATAATCCTGTTTGCATTACTGATTCATATACATGAATAATAATCGGTTTGTTGTTCAGGAGGGCCAGCGGTTTTCCGGGGAATCTCTGAGATTGGTATCTTGCCGGTATTATTGCTGCAATTTTCATTATTTGTCCTCCATAGCGGTTGTTTGTAATTTTTTCAGATAAACGATCAGAGCATTGACATCTGTTCTGTTAACTCCAGAAATACGTGCAGCCTGACCAATTGATTCAGGTTGTATTTTCTTCAGCTTTTCACGGGCTTCCCAGGCTATGGTTTCAATAGACATGAAATCTATGTTTTCAGGTAGTTTTTGATGTTCCATTGAGTCGAATCTTTGAATATCAGAAAGCTGTCTTTTCAGATATCCCTCATATTTACATTCAATCTCAATCTTATTTCTTATCTGTGATGTTACATCGGGCTTGAGACTATATCCGAATTTCTGCAGATTCGAAAAATTGACTTCATTGCGTTTTAACAATGTATAGTATTTTATGGGTTCACGGGTAAGATCATTTGGCAGGCAATTAGCTTTTTTCAGGAAATTGATTTCGCGTTCCTTAACTTCCAGCATTTTATTGTATCTCTGCCATCTGATATCTGACACAAGCCCCAGTTTATAACCGAGAGGCATCAGTCGCTCATCTGCGTTATCCTGCCTCAGGAAAAGCCTGTATTCTGCTCTTGATGTAAATAGCCTGTATGGTTCTTCAGTGCCCTTTGTAACGAGATCATCAATGAGAACTCCCATATAAGAGTGAGAGCGTTCCAAAATAAACGGTTCTTCTCCTGATAACGAGAGAACAGCATTAATTCCGGCAGCCAGACCTTGTGCAGCGGCTTCTTCGTAACCGGAAGTACCATTAATCTGACCTGCCAGATAAAGTCCTTTAATTTTCTTCGTTTCCAGAGTTTGTCTGATTTCAGAGGGGATAACATAATCATATTCTATTGCATAGCCATAACGGATTATTTTAGCCTTCTCAAGTGCAGGAATGGAATTTATCATTTCTGTCTGTACAGCAGGAGGTAAACTGTTGGAAACACCATTGACGTAACATTCGTGGGTGTGAATACCTTCCGGCTCAATAAACACCTGGTGCTGGTCTTTGTCTGCAAACTTCACAATTTTGTCTTCTATAGAAGGGCAATATCTTGGACCTGTTCCGGAAATGTTACCTCCATAAAGAGAAGAAAGCCCAAGGTTGTTTCGTATGATTTCATGCGTTCTTGGAGTTGTAAATGTCAAATAACAGTCTACAAGATTTTTCAGCTCAATATCCCTGTAACAAGAGAAACCTTCGGGATTCTCATCACCGGGCTGAAGAGTAGTTGCTGAAATATTCACTGTGTTAATATCTACTCTTGGCGGGGTTCCCGTTTTGAATCTACCAAGCCTTAAACCTATTTCTCTGAGAGATTCTGCCAATGCTCTGGATGCAGGCTCACCCGACCTTCCCCCGGAATAGTTCACATTTCCAACATGTATTTTACCGTTAAGAAACGTTCCGCTTGCAATTATTACTCGCGGTGCATAGAATTCCATTCCAAGATGAGTACTGATCCCTTTGATAGTATTTTTATCTATCAGTAGTTTTGTGGCAATCAGCTCTTTAACATCGAGGTTGTCAGTACTTTCGAGAGTTTCCCGCATTATTGCTGCATAGCCTGCTCTATCATTCTGGCTTCTCGGCGCCCAGACAGCAGGTCCTTTTTTCCTGTTCAGCATCCTGAACTGTATTCCAGATAAATCTGCAGCTCTACCTATTTCTCCACCAAGAGCATCAATTTCTCTGGCAAGATGACCTTTGGCTGGTCCACCAACTGTCGGATTACATGACATTATACCAATCTGTTCGTACTTCATTACTACAAGTAGAACAGAAGAACCCATTCTTGCTGCAGCAAGCGCAGCTTCGATTCCGGCATGACCTGCCCCTATAACAATTAAATCATATTTATTATTCATTGTCTTTTACTCCAATTTCACAAAAAAACAATACTCACATTTGGACAAGATTTTTTTATTACTGCAAATATTAATATTGACATTGATAAGACAAATATTGCTGGGACTTATCTATGTGAACTACGTCTAATTTATTGAAAATTAGAAAGATTAAGTTCTGTTTTACGGTTATACAATAATTTCACTGGTAGCGCTCATGATGCAGGAAAGTGTATATTTATTGGCAAATATTTTAGACTTTCAATAAACTTTTCAGTCTGAAAATGTATGCTTTCAGGATCTGTAACTATATGCAAATTAGTGGAATTTGAAGCAAAAGCACTTCAGAAAACGAGCTCTAAATGAAGTATGAAGGGTTAAAAAAATTACAAAAATTAGCATTTTATACACATTGTAAAAAAATATCGACAGAACTATGTAAAAAACTGTTGTATAGATAGATAGCGTGATAATTACATTTGTACAGAAATAGATATCCACAAGTTATCCACATTCATTTCTGCATGAAAATCAGTAAGTTAGTTTGATTCCGGTAATTTCAAAGCTTCCAACAATCCACATCTATTCGTATTCTCTGATTAAAAATTCATCCCATCCCGATTTTTCATTAAAAAGCAGATTTCTATATCTGATGAAAAGAGGAGAAGTAGCGAAATTTGAAGTTGAGGGGTAATAAATTGAGCAATACCCAAGAGAGCTGTTAAAGAATCCTATAGCTGATTTATACACAAACAAATTGTCGAGATTTGTAATAACATTTTCTATATAAGGTTGAATCTCTGATTCAGAGGTATAGTAGAGGAGTCCGAAAAATTCATTCATATCGATAGCTTCATCATCCAGATCGAGTTTTCTGCAGCTGTTATAGACTGATTCCAGTACGGAAACACTGTCTGACCAGTTATCTGTGAATGAAAAAATGACTGTCATCAAATCATTGTACTTGCCCATATCTGCGACAGAACAAGTTACCTGATTATCATATCCTCCATGTTGAGAACCTCCGGGGAGATATGATATTATTGTTTTATCAGCAATATTTTCTGCAATTTCCTCGGTAGATGCAAACTGATCCCAATTACTGAGAATCTCATCATACGGATAGCCATCTGTGTAGAACTGAGCTTCAGAACCGATAACATAGTCAGCATACCCCTGAACTTCTCCCAGAACTTCAATAGTCTGCATCAGGCAAACATCCATCAAAAGGATATCTAAATTTCCACCGTATTCTGAGAATATCCTTCGAAAATCTCCGTTAGAGACTGATACCATACTGTTAGATTCATCATCTACGATAACTGAAGTCGGTTTGTTTCTTGACCAGCCATTGCCATGAGACCAGATTACAAATGCTTTCTTCTGTGATGGGTAATTGGAGTATCCCCATTTCATAAACTCTGCGACATTTTCCCAATCTCCTGAATCTGTTTCTCCCAGACTTCTTACAATCTTGGATCTGATTTCGGATGTAGAGTCATTCTTCACTTCATAAGTTAGGGTACCGAGATCTGAATTATATGAGCTTCTATCTACCTGGATAACAATATTCATGTCGGTTATAGTTCTCTCAATTTCATTAATCTCATCATCAACATGATAAGACAGGCTGTTGTCTGCTCCCATATAAATCAGAACAGTCCACTCTTTTTTACTTTTTTCATCATCGCATCCGGTAATTAATACAGAGCTCAAAGCGAGCAGGACTAATAATCTGTTTATGATACTATTCAAACGCATTGAAACTCCCTTCAGGGTATTCAACCTTAATCAGAAACAGTCCCTGTGGTTGAGCTGTTGGTACCAGAACCTGATTATGCTGTGGATTATTGAGAAACTCATTTATTTTCTCCGGGTGGATTTTTTTGTGCATCAGGGTTAACATACAACCTACTATTCGTCTAACCATGTTATGCAGAAATCTGTTTGCGGATATATTAAACATAAAAGTGTCATCTGATTCAATCAGCTCCAGCTTTTCCAGAGTACATCTGTAGTGCTTTAGGTCAGGATTAGGCTTTGCGAAAGATGAAAAGTCATGTTCTCCGATAAAATATGTACATGCTTCTTTCAGATAATCAGTGTCTATGGTGATTTTTGGATACCAGCTTGTATATAGTCTGTTGAAAGGAGTTCTTTTCTTTGCTATATGGTAGTTGTATGTTCGTCTGAAAGCATCAAATCTGGCATGAAAGTCATTTTTAACTTCGATCACATTGTTTACTCTTATATCATCCGGTAAGATAGCATGTAGTGCGAGATTAATCTGTTCAGGTTTCATATTGCCTCTATAATCAAAATGAGCAATCTGCTGAACTGCATGTACACCGGAGTCAGTTCGACCGGAGCCTACGACGCTGATTGTGTCTTTAGCCATTCGGGAAAGTGCGTTTTCCAGAACCTGCTGGATTGTTCTACCTGTTTTTTGAATCTGCCATCCGTTGAAATCTGTACCGTCAAATGAAAGATCCAGGACTATTCTCCTCATCTAACTGATTTCTCCTTCTATTGATTTCTTATATCTGACTGCTGTTTCAAGGAGTTCCGCTTCACTCAGTGTGGTGAGAATTCTGTTCTGCATAACAACTTTTCCGTTAATAATCACATCTTTAATGTTTTCTGACTGCAAAGTATAGATAATGTGTGAATATATGTTGTAGCATGGTTGGGCTTCAATTGAATTCATATCCAGACAGACAATATCGGCTTTTTTCCCAATTTCGAGAGAACCAAGCTGATCCCCTTTTCCCATTATGCAGGCTGCATCATAAGTGCCTGCCCTGAGTATATCTTTTGCAGGAAGGAATGTCGGATCTGCATTCAATGCTTTATGAAGCTTGGCGGATGTAGAAAGCTCTTCCAGTAAGCTCAGATTATTGTTACTTGCAACTCCATCTGTTCCAAAGGAGAATTTTATACCTTTATCGGTGTATTCTTTGAGTGGTGCGAAACCTGAGGCAAGTTTAAGGTTGCTCTCAGTATTTATAGCTATACCGCAATTTCTGTTTTTTACAATTTCTCTGTCTTCGTCTGTAGTCCATACAGCATGAGCGAGAATTACATTACTGTCAAGCACTCCAAGATTTTCCAGGTGTTGAACGGGGGTACATCCAAATTTTTCAATGCAGTCTGCATTTTCTTTCTGTGTTTCAGAAATATGAATGTGCATTAGCATATCATTATCTTTTGCAGCTTTGAATGCTTTTTTAAGGGCTTCCGTTCCACAGGTGTAAATAGCATGGGGAGCAATCTGGAAATCGATCAGTTCAGAGTCTTTCCATTTTTTTTGTGCCTGTACAGCATAGGATATCATTTCTTCCGGGCTTTTGTGAGGACCAGCAGGGAAATCAAGGACACCTTCTCCAAGAATAGCTCTTATACCTGCTTTTTCAGCGGCTTTAGCTGTAGATTCTTCGAAAAAGTACATATCGCTGAACAAGGTTACACCATTTTTAATCATTTCAGCACAGCCATGAAGTGATGAGTCGAAAACAAAATCATTGTTAAGGAATTTGGCTTCCAGCGGCCAGATGTAGTTGCTGAGCCATGAGAACAGTTCAATATCATCTGCAATCCCTTTGAAGTAAGCCATAGCAATATGTGTATGTGCATTTATGAGTCCGGGAATCAATATTCTATCTTCAATTATTATGTCTGCAGTGTAGGATTTATCTTCATCAGATGACCAGATGTCAGTGATCCTATTGCCTGTAACAGCTAAATTTCCCTTTTCAATAATGTTCATGTTATCGTCAATTGATACAATAGTACAGTTTCTAAATAAAATATCTACTTGTTTCATTTTTCCTCCGCCAAAGTATTTCAAAATTCTTTTAATTAATATAATAGAATCTTAAAAAAATAAATATTCCTTTACAAAAAAACAGTTTTCATACTTATATTGATAATCTTTTTTACGTCAAGAGGAAATTATGCGTCTTATTCTAACAATAACTTTTTGTTTCATTGTTGCAAGTCTGATGGGGCAGGTGCTGCCTGTAAGAAATTACAATACAAAGGACGGACTAACTCAGAATCAGATACTGGATATCTATAAAGATAAAGAAGGATTCATCTGGTTTTTGACACAGGGTGGTGCCAGTAAGTTTGATGGCAGGCATTTTGAAAACTACACAATTGCCAACGGTCTTACTGAAAATGCTCTGAGCAGAATGTATGATGACGATGGAATTCTATATTTTATAGGTTCAGAGTCTTTTACTGTTATGGACAACAATCACCCATTCAGGTATGATCAAAGTTATTTTACCACAGAGTTCAAGGAAGATATTATTGATATTACCGCAGAATCAGACTCAAACTATATAAATGTATACGTTTCAACCTCAAAAGAAATACTGAAGTATAACCATAAAGCAAAATCGTTTGATGCCGTCCTTAATTTTGAAGGAATGGGAATCAAAGTTGATGAAAGTGTTTCCGTAATTTTCCTCACAAAAGATATTATACAATTATACGTTACGAAAGAATCAAAAACAAATTCATATCTGATTGATCTTAATAAAAAAGAGTTTGTTGAGTGGCATAAAGCGAATTTTCCGGTGATATATGATGAAGACGACTACTCCGGATATATTCGATACAGTGACTCTGTGTATTTTCATTACTTTGTGGATTCAGATACCGAAAAGAATGTTTGGACATATTGCAATACCGAAAAGGGAGTATTTAAGGAAATACTGACAACCGGTGACAGTGATTTTATTCATAACTGGGATAAAAATGATATCTATCATGATTTGAAAGGCAGGGTCTGGTTGTATGACAAAAAGGGAAGTGTATATGCATTTGACCTTACAACTCTTGAAACAGAGAAACTGAAAACTAAGGTTAATCATAGAGTTTTCAAAAATGCGGTTGTAAGGAATGCTTTGGTGTTTTCAGATGAAATCCTCTTTTCTTCATCCGAGGGATTGTTCTCCTGCAACCTGGAAACAGGAGTGACTCTTCTTTATACAACATCTAACGGTTTTTCCAACAATAACATGAATGTAATGTTCATTGACAGGGAAGAAAACATCTGGCTCGGAACTAATGGGGCTGGAATCGATAAGATGAATAGAGGAAAGATATCCAACTATACTGTTATTAATGGACTTCCTAGTTCAGGGACAAATAATATTGTGGAAGATAAAGCAGGGAGTTACTGGGTTTCCACAGATGATGGTATTGCCAGAATAATGAAAGACGGTACTATACGCACATACGGTACAGAAGACGGGCTTACACACAATGATGTCTGGGCTATGGATATTGATCATGATTACAATGTCTGGGCAGGAACATATAATGGTGGAATCAATTCTTTCAATGGAAGGAGATTTGTGAACAGAGTTCCTCCTGAACTGCAGGAATCAACATCTTATATAACTGAAATTTTCACAGACTCCGATGGAAGCGTCTGGGTTCAACGTGATGATAAAATGATAAAATTCAATGGAAACAAATATAAAATTTATGATTTCGGTGAGGATTACGGTATTTATCAGATAGAAGAAGATAAAGACGGTTATCTATGGATGGCATCCGCAGATAAGGGATTAATCCAGATGAATAAACAGGGTCAGATTATAAATGAGTATAGTCCTGATCCCAAATTTTTCTCTTCAACCATGGTTGGGGTTGTTTCTATTGATGATGATAATTTCTGGTGTGCAACATATGGAGAAGGTATTGCTGTATTCAATAAAAAGGCTAAATCATACACAAGAATGATTCAAGAGCCTTTTACCAACTCTGAGATAATTAAGTCACTTGTTAAAGATGACAAAGGACATATCTGGATTGGCACAATCAATGGTATTTATGAGTTTGACGGAGAAAATTATACTTACTACTCAGAGGTCGACGGGATGATAGCTAATGCAACGAGAACAACCGGTGCATACAAGGATAAGGAAGGAGAACTTTGGTTCTCATCATCTTTCGGTGTCATGAGAATTGATCCTGAAGTTGTAGTAGTGGACACCATTCCTCCTGTAGTAGTCATTACTAATTTCTCTTCTGATAAAGGCATTCCCGAGAGAAAAGATGATTCTGACTATATATTCAGTTTTGATAATAACAATATAACTTTTGAATTTATTGCACTTGACTACAAGAACCCAGAAAATGTTCGTTTTCAGTATCAGCTCTTGAACTTTGATAGTTTCTGGTCAGATAAAACCGAGGAAACCAAGATCAGGTATACTAACCTTAATGCCGGACGTTACATCTTTATGCTAAAAGCAATAGATATGTATGGCAACGAGAGTGAGGTTATAAGGATTCCTCTGAGAGTAAAACCACCTTTCTGGCTCACAATATGGTTTATTCTCTTTGAGATTGCTGCTGCTGTACTGATTGTGATAGCAATATTCCGACATAGGACAAAAGCACTTCAAAAGAGAACTGCAGAACTCGAAAAGGAAGTAACCATAAGAACTGCTGAAGTTAAAGAAAAGAACGAGCAGATTATGAGCAGTATCCGTTATGCTGAACGTATTCAACACGCTTTCCTTCCTCAGAAAGACAGAATAGAACTGCAATACACTGAGTGTTTCATTTATTATAAACCTCGTGATATTATTGCCGGTGATTTCTATTGGTCTACAGAAATAGATGATTATGATTTTCTTGTAGTAGTAGACTGTACAGGACATGGAGTACCGGGAGCCTTGCTTTCAGTTATAGGACACATGCTTCTGACAGAGATTATTCGTCAGGAACGAATATTTGATCCTTCAGAGATTCTACTTAAAATGCATCAGGATATGCAGAGAGTTCTGAAACAAACTAAAGACAATGCTGAGGCAATAGATGGAATGGAAGTTTGTCTTGTCAGGCTCGATAAAAACAGAGATAAATTATGTTTTGCCGGAGCGGGAAGGCCACTGTATGCAGTTAGAAAAAGAAACGGTCATATAGAGTTCGATACAATAAAATGTTCCAGAAAGGGTATTGGCGGCAGAATGCGTAAGAAAGAACGCAAGTATGAAAATACCGAAATTGAACTTAGCAACAATGATATGTTCTATCTTACAACTGATGGTTATGTAGACCAGGCAAATCCGGATAATAAGAAATTCGGGTCGAGAAAGTTAAAAGATTTACTTGTGTCATTGTACGAAAGAGATATGACTGTACAGCATGATAAATTTAATAAAGCGTTTATCAGACACAGAGGATCAGAAAGACAAAGAGACGATATAACAATCGTTGGAATTCGAATAAAAAAAGATTAATTTCTAAATATTTGCAAGAGTTAGGTTGACAAAAGTCCTGACTTAATATGAAAACGTCTTATAAGGAGTATTCATGGATCAGATGAATGATAATGATTCATATTTGTTTAAACTATATTCGCATGTTGAGTTAGCTAAAACTATACTGATGTTCAAAGGTATATTAACTCAAGATATTTTAGTTGTTCTTGCAGAGATGCTTAAGAATAATTTATCAAATGATTCAAAAAGAAAGACAACAAAGAAAATGTTTTCTATTTTTGTTGAGCTTGCTCAGAATATCCATCGTTATTCAGAGGAAAAGTACGAAGTCGACGGGAAATTGATTGGTTCAGGTATTGTTTTAGTTAATGAATACGCAGAATCATATCACATCATTTCCGGAAATGTCGTAACCAAAGAAAGAGAAGAATGGATAACTGAACAGTTTGACTATCTTAATTCGCTTTCTCAAGATGAGTTAAAAGCAATGAGAAAAGAAAAAATGAAAGCAAACAGAGATGCAGGACAACGCGGCGCAGGTCTTGGATTAATTGATATTGTAAGAAAATCCTCTGGACCACTTGAAGTCAAGGTAAAACCTATTGATGAGGATCACTCTTTTGTCAGTTTCTTCATTTTACTTGAAAAGGAATGTGCATGAAGAATTTACAACTAGATGGAACAAAATATACCATGGAAGTCAACTTTGATTTTGAGTCCGGTATACTGAAAATGAGTGGAAATTCTTATCCTGAAGATGCTATAAATTTCTTTGAACCTTTAAATGTCTGGATTGAAGAATATGTAATTAAAGTAAAAAAGCCACTGCAGATAAAGGTTAAGTTGAATTATCTTAACAGTAGTTCTTCAAAATGTCTGCTGGATTTTTTTGAGATTCTAGATTCCTATCATGAAGATGGCGGTTCAGTCCATGTTGCCTGGTATTACGAAGAAGATGATGAAGAAATCCTGGAATCAGGTGAAGAATTACTGGAAGATATGAGTTTCAGCTACGATTTAATCGAATATTAATTCGGAGATTTTATGGATAACAGTTTCATTCAAGATGACGACAAAGATCATGAGATAAAGAAGTTTTTCAGAAAAGAATATGATATTTACACTGAATTTCAGAACAAAATGGAATCAATGCAGGATGGTGATAATTATAAATCTCTGTCTGAGGATATCCAGAAGCAATATTATAAACTGCTCCGAAAAATGATGAAGGTCACCAAAGTAGGTGATGCCGCTCAGATGAAACTTATCAGAGTTCAGGAAAATCTGGAGTCTGAACATCAGGAAAAGATTCTGGCTCTTGAACGTCTTGAAGAACAGGAAAGTAATCTGAGGGCGATTTTTGACAATGCTGTTGTAGGGATTGAAAAAGTTGATATTCGCGGAAAATACAGTTTTGTTAACAACAATTTTCTAGATATGCTTGGTTATACGGAAGCCGAAGTGTATGAAAAGAAAATTCTTGATGTTACGCATCCTGATGACCAGGAACAGTGTTCATTCTATTTCAGAAAAATAATTGATGGTAAAATCGATCACTATAGAATACAAAAACGTGTTGTTAAGAAGAATGGTAAATATTTCTGGGTTGATTACTCTGTTTCAGCTATATTTGATAATCGCGGTAACATTTCTTCTATTATTGGTATTCTGGTAGATATTGATGAGAGAGTCAAGGCTGAACTGGGACTGAAGCAATCATACAAGCAATTGAGAGAAGCCCAGGAAGAAATCCTGAATCTTGAACGCAAAAGTTCGGTGCTGGCTATGGCGGTAACTGCTAATCATGAAATAAATCAGCCTTTAATGATTATCAAAGGTAATCTGGAAATGCTGCAGTTAACGTCCTCACCCGAAACAATCTCTGATCAGAATAAAAAGTACATTACTCGAGTTGAAGAAGCTGTTGACAGGATTAAAACAATTCTCGATAAGTTTAAGCACTCAGGATCATTTCAGTTTGATGAGTATGGCGGTAATACAAAAATGGTCATGTTCAACGACGATTCTGATGATGAATCATTCTAAAATACTATGATCCGTTCCACGCTGCTGACTGATTTCAATGATGTTATTGAACATGGTTTTGGCAATAAAGACAACGGTGAATTCTTCGATAATCTGCGAAATAAAATTTTTATGACTCAAATCCACAGTAATAGAGTATCTATTATAGAGGATGATACTGAACCCGGAGAATGTGATTCGCTGGTTTCTATTGAGTCTGAGATAGCGTTATGCGTTAAAACTGCTGATTGTATCCCTGTACTGATGTTTGATCCTGCAGGATTAGTTATTGCAGCTGTTCATTGCGGAAGAAAAGGACTGGAAAAGCATATCATTACTAACACTATCAGCATAATGAAGGAAAATTTTAACTCTAATCCTGAGGATATCAGAGTTGTACTGGGACCTGCCATATCCAAAGATCATTATGAAGTAGACTCTGAGACTTATGATATGTTTGTTTCCAATACTTACGGAAGTCAGACAGGTTGCTGGCTTGATTTGAAACATTCAGCCGTAAGAGAGTCCGTTAATGCAGGTATTTTAAAGAAACATATTGATAATATGGAAATCTGTACTTTTGAAGACAACAGGTTTAATTCATATAGAAGAGATAAAACAAATCAAAGGCAAATCAGCTATATTGCTTTAAAGAATATTGGATAATATTATGAAAAATGAATTTTTAAGTGAATCAGGTCTGATAAAGATAGAGATTAAAAATCTGGGCTCTGAAGCATACATGACTCTGTTCAAAAGAGATCATCTCATAGATGAAACTGAAATTGCTCAACTGCTGGAAGAAGCAGGGATAGAAAAAGAAATCCTCAGTGAGAACCTTAAGTATATTCCAAAAGATTTCGATTCTCCATTTCTTATCGCAGAGGGTCAGGCCCCTGTTACTCCACAGGTAGAATTTCAACTTTTGTTTGATGATAAAAAATGCATTAATCCGGCTAATTTTGTTGATGATTTTGCTAGTTTGCAGAATCTTGAATGTGTATCTCAGGGAGAAGCTCTTGCACATATTTATATTACTCGATTCTCAAAGAATGGAGTCGATATATGGGGCAGGGAAATTATTACCGAGAGTAATGATGATGATCTTATAGGGCAATATATTGGTGAAGGTGTAACATATTCAGAAGATAGCCACCAGCTTGTAGCTGATGATGATGGATATCCTTTTGTTGATGCAGATGGCAAGGTTCATGTATACTCGAATTTCGTAATTCATAATGATCTTGATTTGAAATATGATAATTTTTCTATTAATGGTAATCTGACCGTGAATGGAAATATTAAAGAAAAAATAGTGATTGAACTTACAGGTGGACTGACAGTCTTTGGAGATATAAATGATGCCCATATACAATGTGAACGAAAAGTAGATGTTAAGGGTGATATTCTTAACTGCCGATCCGGAGGGATTTACTCTTCTGAGTCTATAGAATTTCAAGCTGCAGATCATTCAAATATTTATTCTGCAGGAAATATCAATTTTTCAGATAAAGTTAATTTCTGTAAACTTGTTGCAGAAAAAACAGTAACAGGTGACCCTGAAACAGGTTGTATTATTGGCGGTATTGTTCAGGCTGGAGATAATATTGAAGCAGCCGTTATTGGTAACTCTACAGCTGCAGGGACAGAAGTAGAGATTACAATAAGCCCGTTCATCAAGGAAAGAATGATGCTTCTTTCCAAGAAATTGAGTGAACTCAAAGAATCTCCACGTGAAAATTCTGATAAGATTGTCAAAGTAGAGAAGCTGATTCAGGATTATGAAGAAAAACTTGAAGATTCAATAAACAGAGCTTTGCTTTCTAGTGAAGAAGCTCCTAAGCATATTGTTGCTTTCAGAAAGATTTTCCCGGGAACATATCTCAGAATACTTAAAAAATCAGTAAATATTACTGAAGCCAGAGAAAAAGTATCTTATTCAATTGTTGACGGCGAGTTGATATTTGATAATTACGAATCAGACTGATTATATTGAAGTGGAGTAACTAAATGATTTTTGTAACACTGATTATTGCAGCTATAGTTTATTTTATAACGATTAAGACTTTCAAGTACGAAAAGCTAAACAATAGTTTTTATGTTTTTGCAGCTATTGGCGCGGTAATAGTTTTTATGGCACCCAAATTCGCACCAACAGTATTTCCAGTTGTAGATGAAGTTGGAAATCCTGTTTTCAAGCATATTACTATAGGAGCATCTGTTATTGTAGGCCATATGGCAGGGGTTCTTGCAAAGACCTGGGACAGATGGTAGCCAATATTTGAAACAAAGGTGTAACGTATTGTTTTGATTGAACATCAGGTAGTTGCTGATTCTTTTATAAATCTGTGATGCTGTGTTCTTTGTTATTTTTTTATGGTGTATCTGGAATGATCGTAAATACTTCTTACTGTTGTTGACAATTATTTAATGAATTGTTTTTTGTAACAAAAAAATAACATGAGGAATAAATGAAGAACATAGTAATTGACGGATCAAATTTAACCCTTGAACAAATTTGGGAAATATCATTACAAAGGGCAAACGTAGTATTATCAGGTTCTGCAATCAGCAGAATTAATACATGCAGGGAAGAGATTGAAAGAATAGTCAATAACGATCAGGTTGTGTATGGAATCAATACAGGATTCGGATCCCTGAAAAACCGTAAAATTGCACGCGAACAACTTAAAAAATTACAAAGAAATCTTATAATCAGCCACTCGACCGGAGTAGGGAATTACCTTCCTGTGCAGGTTGTAAGAGCAATAATGCTTCTTAGAATAAATTCACTATCCAGAGGATTCTCAGGAATCAGATTAAGCACATTACAGACTTTGATTGACATGTTGAATAAGGGTGTTCACCCTGCTGTACCTGAAAAAGGATCAGTTGGAGCAAGTGGAGATCTTGCCCCTATTTCACATATTATGCTTGTACTTTGTAAAGATGAAACAGAAGATATTGACGAGGAAAGTGGAAGAGTAATAATAAAAGAAAATTTTGATAGAGATAACACTGAAATAAAAACTATTTCAGGTAAAGAGGCCATGGAAAAAGCCGGCATAGAGAGAGTTGTTCTGGATGCTAAAGAAGGACTTGCCCTCAATAACGGAACTAATGTTATGACTGCTGTAGCAGCAATTGCATTACATGAAGCGGAAGTACTTCTCCACAATTCAGTGAAGATTTTCTGTGCATCTCTGGAAGCTCTGAAAGGTGTTTCTCATGCGTACTTCAGGAAAATTCATGAAATCAGAAATCAGAAAGGACAGCTAAAGATTGCTGATATGATCAACGAGTTCCGAAAAGGGAGCTTACTTGTTGATTCCAGACCAGGGGAAGTTCAGGACAGCTATTCACTGCGTTGTTTCCCTCAGGTTGCAGGAGCTGTAAAAGATACAATCGATATGTGTCATGATGTCTTTGAAAGAGAATCTAACGCAGTAACGGACAATCCTCTTATTTTTCATGATATTGAAGATAAACAGAAATTTTATTCCGGTGGGAACTTCCACGGGGAACCTATTGCTTTATACAGTGATTTCCTGAAAATAGCATTGACTGAGCTCGGTAACATATCGGAAAGAAGAATCTTTAAAATGACTTCTGAATTCCTTAATAATGGACTTCCATCAATGTTGTCACTTGATCCTGGGCTTAATTCAGGTGTTATGATTATGCAATATACTGCTGCTGCATTGACATCAGAAAATAAAGTTATTGCTCATCCTGCAAGTGTTGACACTATCCCTACAAGTGAAGATGTGGAAGATCATGTTTCGATGGGAACAATTGCTGCCCGTCAGTCCAGAGAAATACTTGAAAATGTTAGAAGAATACTGGCTATTGAGCTGATTGTGGCTTGTCAGGCTCTGGAGTTAAGACAAAAATGCGAAGATGAGTACAGTGGAAAATCTCTTGAAGAAATCTTGAGTAAATCATCTTATGATGTCTTGAAGAAACTCCGAGAAAACGGTGTAAACTTCTGGGATAAAGACCGAGTGGCTTATCCTGATATAGAAAAAACTATAAAACTATTAACAGAGAAACTCTAAGCGGAGGAAAGATGGCTATAGTACTTAACGGTTCAGGTTTAACAGTTGAGAAAGTTGTTAGAATCGCCCGACATAATGAAAAGGTAGAACTTTGTCCTGAAGCTCTGGAAAGATTAAAAAAATGCAGAGCTATGCTTGAGAAAAAGATTGAAGCAAAAGAAATCATGTATGGAGTGAATACCGGAATTGGTGAATTTTCTGAAGTCGTTCTTGATGATGATCAGGTTAAAGAGTTTCAGAAATATCTGATATATAATCATGCTGCCGGTATCGGTGACCCTGCACCAATCGAATATGTACGTGGTGCTATGGCCGGAAGAATAAATGTTCATGCTCACGGAAACTCAGGGTGCAGACCTGAGATTACTCTCACATTAGTCGAGATGCTGAATAAAGGTGTTACACCGTATGTATGCCAGAAAGGTTCCGTTGGTGCCTGTGGAGACCTTGCTCCTATGTCTCAAATCGCCTTGCTTATGATGGGGGAAGGACAGGCATATTATGAAGGCGAGTTGTATGATGGTAAAACTGCTCTTGAAAAAGCAGGTATTGAAATACCTGGACTCATGGCGAGAGATGGGCTGGCTACCATAAACGGTTCAAATGTCCTTACAGCAATGAGTGCTATATTCCTTTACGATGCGAATAATCTGTTGAAACAGGCTGAAATTGCTTGTGCAATGTCTCTGGAGGCATTGAAAGCTAACATGAAACCCTATGACAGAAGAATTCACGAAGTCAGAGGATTTGCCGGAGCACAAAGATCTGCAGCTTCAATCAGAAAATGCGTTGAAGGCGGAGATTTGTTCCTGAGCAAAATTAAGTGCAAAGTTCAGGATGCCTATTCAATGAGATCTACTCCTCAGATCATCGGAGCAGCACACGATGCACTTGCTTATGCAAAATCACAGGTAGAAATTGAGTTGAACGGTGTAGGGGATAATCCAATATTCTTCCCTGACGAAGAACTCCAGCTTTCCGGTGCAAACTTTCAGGGAACTCCGGTTTCTCTACCTATGGATATGATTGGTATGGCTGTGACAATGGTGTGTGTGCTTTCTGAACGAAGAATGAACAGGTTGAATCATCCTGCATTAAACGTTGGACTTCCTGCTTTCCTTACTAAAGGTGCCGGTATGTTCTCCGGATTAATGCTTAGTCAATATACTGCTGATACACAGATTGTAGAACAGAAGATTCTCAGTACACCTGCTTGTATCCAGTCTATACCTGCAGCAGCAGACCAGGAAGATTTTGTTTCCATGGGTATGAATACTGCAATAAAGAATTTCCAGATTCTTGATAATGCATATGGAATAATTGGTATTGAATTTATGGCAGCGGCACAAGCTCTTGATTTCAGAGAATACAATTTTGGAACAGGAGTGACCAAAGCTAAAGAAATTATAAGGAAATACGTTGATTTTCTGGAAATTGACAGACCTTTGTATCCTGATCACACAGAAATGAAAAGACTTGTAAAATCCTGCGAAATTCTTGAAGAAGTTGAGAAGACAGTAGGAAAACTAGATTAATTGGAGAAAGTGCATTATATGATCGGAATTAGAGTAAGAATTATTATTGCATTGCTGATAGTTGTGTTTACGGCAGGCTGCGTCAGAATGGCGTATTTTAATACATATCATAACGCTGTTAAGTATTTTGAGGAGGCACAGCAAATCCCTCTTCGCAACAACAGACCAAACTCTGAGGCAATCAGAAAATACAATGACAGCATGAAAAAATGTGGTATAATTCTGACAGAGCTTAAAAATAGTTCCAAGGCAGATGATGCACTTTTTCTTCTTGCTCAATGTCTTTATTATCAAAAGTCCCATAGGAAATTGATTGAAGGCAAGAGTAAGTTTGAAGATTTAATAAAGTACTATCCCAAAAGCGAATATGTTCCTGATGCACATATATATTTAATAAAAATCGAGTATGAACTTCAGAATAAATCTGATGCTTTCAAGAAAATCAAGGCATTTCTTCTGGATGATAACCTGAAGAAGTCCCATCCGGAAGTTTTATTTCTGGCTGCAGATTATCAGATGAAGGAAGAGAATATTCTTCAATCCAGGGCATATCTCAGAAAGCTGCTGGACAACTATCCAAAATCTGATTATATAAACGAAAGCTATATTCTTCTCAGTGAGTCTTTCTATAACGAAAAAGAATATGTGAAATCAAACGAGGTGCTTGATGAACTGCTTAAAAAGCGAGCAAAGAAAGCAATTAA
The DNA here is from genome assembly GCA_942492065.1 of Cloacimonadales bacterium (SeqCode). GTDB lineage: Bacteria > Cloacimonadota > Cloacimonadia > Cloacimonadales > JAIOQZ01. The sequence goes on from CALODV010000014.1 coordinate 103,321, forward strand.
GTTTGATGCTATGTATAAAAAAGCTGTAAATAATCTTGAGCTTAAGAAATATGAAGATGTTCTGAAAACTGCTGACTATCTCATAAAGAAAGAGATTAATCCAGATAATGTATCCAGAGCAAAGGTCTTGAAAGCCCGAGCTTTAATGTACACTGATGAAACTGATTTAGCCGGAGAGATTCTTGAAAATGTCATAAAATCGAACAGATCCGTTGACATAAACTCTATGGCTCATTTCTATAAAGCTGAATTGAATTTCTTCATACTTCTTAACTACGAAGAAGCAATGACATCTTACAAAAAGGTTAACAGTGCGTTTCCGCTTTACAAGTTCGCTAAAGCCAGAAGTGCAATTGCATCACAGATACTTCAGTTCCGAGATAGTGAAAGAACCATATCTCTGGAAGACCTTGTAGAAGAACAATTTAAACTGGCAGAGTATTATTTTGATGTTCTTGAAGCACCTGATTCTGCTCTCAAGGTTTATGATAATATTCTGTTTCTTTACGATCAGAATAAACTGAAACTTGATACTCTTAAAACCAGAATTTCTGACTTTATCTCTCAGAAAGATACTATGAGTTATTTGAGAATTGATTCACTTAATACTGAATTTACGAAAAATCAGATTGTTAAAGACAGTTTGTATTCCTTTGTTGATACTTCTGCAGTTAATCTGGATTCAATATACAAGCAGCAGCTTGTGGATATCGAAAGACTATTAAACGAGCTGATAAGTAAACAGGACTCAATCAATACTGCAAAAATTAACTTGCAGAGAGAACTTAATCAGGCCATGGAGAAGAGCAAAGGCGAGTCTGTAATAGATTCTGTCATAGCTGTCAGAAGAAGTCAGGTAGATTCTCTTTATGCAGCAGATTCACTGGCGAACAAACAGAAAATCAGAGTTATTGAAAATGATATTCAAAATATGCAGCAGATGCAGGTCAATAAAGACGCTTCAGCAAATGTTGATTCTCTGGAAAGTAAGAGCAGAGACTTAGAATTATCTCAGATTCAAGTAGTAGACAGGATAGCGGGACTCAGGGATAGTATTTCTTTGGTCGATAGTTTATTATACCAAAATAGAGCAGCAATAGATACTGTTCTTATAGCTAAAGTAGACTCAGTATCAACTCTTATTGATTCCATAAAAAGCAAGATCGAACATATCAAACATCTTCAGGACTCAATTTACATTGCGAAAATAGATTCTTTGACACTTGTTAAAGACCAGTATATTAATGCTATAAGTTTATATGAAAAAGAATTTATTCCATTCTCATATTTCCTTAAAGGGTGGCTGTATTACAACGTTATTATGGATACTGTGAAAACTGACTCCATAGTAAGTCTGATGAATAAGGATTATAGTAACAGTAAGTATACTAATGCTGTTATGAATATGCTTAATGACGAACCTATTGAGTTTTTTACTAGTGATGATAGGAAGCGAAAAGCATTGTATGAGAAAGCTCTCAATATGATGTATGATGATCCGGACAGTTGCGTTGCTATACTGGAGTCTATTGAAAAGAATACTTATGGTGATGAGCAAGCTCGCATTATGTATACAAAAGGACTTTGCATGTATCGGGCTATGAATGATACCCTTAATGCCAAGGCTGTATTTGACAGTATTAAGGCTAATCACAGGTTCTCAGAGTTTGTTACTGAGATCAATAAGTTTTACGATGGTACTAATTTCCTGACTCTGGAAAGACTTCCTGTAATCGTACAATGGGAGCAAGCCAGAGAACAAGAGATTCAGGACAGCCTGAAAGCTGTAGAACAGGCCCTTAAAGAAGATGCTGAATCTGAAGTGGATGACAGAAAAGAGTCAGACACTAAGGATCAAAAAGAAAAACCGGAGAAGGGTAATTACGAAGAGTATTATGAATAGTATATTCAGACTGATAAAGCTGAATTTTCTGTTAGTTATTATTCTGGTCATAATTAGTGTTCCGGCTATTATTGGGATAGATATAAAGCTTCTGACCGGGTTCTATGCTATAGCAGTAATACTTACAACTTCCTTATCCGCAATAGGAATTACCTCCATACTCAATCTTCAGATGAAGGTTATACCTATATATATTGCCATGGGACTGGTTTCAATAATATTTGGAAACGGTTTCATTTTTCTAATCACATTGATCTTCAAAATCTCTTATTTTCTGTTATTGTCAATGCTTGTGCAGGAGAGCTTCGGGTATTTGGCAGAACATCCCGATTTAGTGGAGAATAACTCATTCTTACGGTTTTATTCCTATTTGACTACATTCTTTATCATGATTAAAAAAAATATCGAGAAATACAGTTTTCGGGACTATTTTTCCATATCAGGATTTGTAGATTTGTTTACAAATTGTCTGGATAATGCTTCTGAGATAACAATAAAAAAAAAGACTCCGAAAGTTTTCGAAGTCAGAATTTTTATTAACAACATTTTGTTGATATTTTTAAGTTTGATTACAATTTTTATCAGAATCTTAAAGTTGCAGTGAGAATAAGGTTATCTGTTTTATCAGCACTTACTCCAAAACTTACTTGCTGTTTATGTTTCTTGTTGTATCTTGCAGTAGATATCATTGAATGAATGCCGCTTGCAAGGTGATTGAGAACAATTGCACTTGTCATTACTTTTGCTTTATCACTGAAATCCTGATTGTCTTTTCTATACACGCGATATTTAGCTCGGTGAGCTCCTGAATCCCAGTTCCATCCCAGTTCGTCAGAATAAGTGTTCTCAGCTAGATAGTCTATCTTTTCCTGGTCTGACAGGTTAGGATAATTGTAGTTCATACCCTGTAGTACAAAAGAATTGTATCCGTTAGTACCGTAACCTGATGAATCATATTTCCCCAGGTCGATTTTATGTTGTTCTGAAATATCCATGGACTGAATACCGGAATACTTAAGAGCATAATCTTCTGCATTGGTTGTGGCAATATCAGCTTGTTTCTGATAATAGTACTTTGTTGAGAACAGGAGTACTTCGGCAGCAAGGTGCACATAACCGGTTTTATCTCCATTGGATAATTCACCCCATCCCGGAACTATTATTGATTTCAGGAATGACTTTGCTTTTCTGGAAGGTGCTGCATGCAGACACATTGCAGAAAACAGAAAAATTACAACAAGGATTTTAAAATTTGATTTCATAGTGTAGCCTTAGTCCCCTTTTTTTGAGATCAGGTTTAACATAGATTCTGGATGTTTTATTCTGTGATGCGTTGAACCTTTTAGATGATGCAACAGCGTCAATAGTACTTACTACTCGATTGAGCAAGGCAGCAGCGATCATGAAATTTGCCATGATTTTGAGGTTTTGCTTATCCTTCCGCATTTCTTTGAACTTAATCCATTTACCTTTATCTTCCCACTCCCAGCGAGTATTCTCTGCCATGAGGTTATTATCAAGGTATTTCTGGTATTCAGCAGGATCGTTTTTATATAGCAGGTAATAGTTTCTGGCACGCCTTTCAATATCCTGATTAAATTCATCCCAGCTGTAGTAGTCATGCATAGTCTGGAAATACTCATCTGACTCGTTAAAATTGCTTCCTGCATATTGCTCAGCATACATTTTATAAGAGTCTATGGCATTGTCTACTTCAGTGTTGAAATACCCATAGGACATCCATATAATTACTTCAGTACTGAGAAAAAATGTAGCTTTCTTGTATCTTTCAGTATAAACCTCTCCCGAACCTGGAAGAACGAGAGACATGAAGGCAGCTCTTCGAACAGACTTGGTTTCCGCTTGAATTGTCACAGCAATCATTGTTACTAAAACGACAAACAATAGTTTACGTCTCATATTAGAACCTTTTGGTCATCATCAGCATTGGTGTAATGTTATTATTGAACATTCTGGAAGCAACATGAAACTGAGGTTTTGTGGTTGTTGTTAAATGCTGAGCATTATAATGTCTGGCTGCCATACGGGCATGAATAGAACTGATGAGGTGGTTGCCAAAAAGCAGGAAGCTGCATGTTGTAGCTTTACTGTGCTCATCTTCAGCGTCTTTTCTCATACCGATATAAACTGCTCGGTTAGCAGTATACTTATAGTTATCTGCTTCGTTAGTATAACTTGCATTACCTATCCAGGTGTGATCAGGATCATCTTCCGCATCAATTTCAGGATCAGAACCTCTCCAAATCCATTCCACATAAGGGCTGGTTGTTGCCGGATTGGCAAAGAACTCATCAGCATTCTGTACACATTCCTGACCCCAGTCATCCCATCCGAAAATATATCTGTTATATTTACCGATGTCTTCGTAGAAGTGCTGCGTTCTGTATAACATATTCTCATCTATGTATATCACTTCATTTATATCTCTTTCTTCGATAGTGTCGAGACCAAACATTGCCTGATTGTAGTGATCTTCCTTTACAGCCCCCGTTGGAATTATATCTATCAGGATCTGCTGTACTTTGTATTGTCTTACAGAGGAATAATGCTTTTCTGCATAGGCTTTGTACTCTTCCTCTATATCATCGCCTTTTTTGTTAAAATCATGCATGAGGTAAATTAAAGTTGCATCTATTGCCAGATATATGTATGAGCTGAAACTGGTTTTATCAACATAAAACTGTCCTGCACCGGGAACAACTGCAGACATGAAAAATGCACCAACAGGTGATTTTCTTTTATACCTGCTTCCAATAATTTCATTATCATCCTGTTGTTCTTTCAGGTTTTTCTTATATTCGTCTTTAGATTCTTTCTTTTCTTCTTGAGTCTTTTCATCCTTTAATACAACAGGCTTTTCCTGTTCTTCGGTATCATCTGTAAAAGGCTCAATTTCCTGAGAAAAAACTGGAATCAGTAGACACGTCAGCATAAGCAGCATTATATATTTTTTCAATGTTACCTCCATTATCGTACTATGCCGAATTTAAGTTTTTCAGCTTTGCCATTATATTTAATAAGTGCAATGTAAATTCCACTGCTTTTACCTGTCACATCTACAACTAGATCTTGATAAGCAGCTTTCATATTTGCATATTCTTTCGAAAAAACAAGATTGCCTGCAACATCAAAGATTTTGATTTCGGCATCTGTTTCCAAGCCTTCAACTCTGATTCTGAGCTCATCCATAGAGCATGGATTAGGAAATGCAAAAGGCTTTGCATTACTCTGTTCCTGAACAACAACATCTGAATTGGTGTATACATTGTTACTGGTTGAAGAGCCATTCCATATTATCGGATTAGAGTAGACGTTTTCTTTAACATGCAGTAAAAGTTCCGGACCGCTGCCATCATTCACTATTGTTGAGTACAGCAATTCATTTGCAGTTTCATTCCAGAAAAAGAAATCTGAATAACTGTTGTTTCGCTGCCAATTAAGTGAATAAGACTTGTTGTAATATCCCTCAGGACTTATAGCAACATATTCACCCGTGTCAGACAACAGGTAGGAAAAGTTTATATTGTTGAATCTTACAATTCTTACATCTGATTCAGGAACAAAACTCCTTTTGTAAATGTTCATTGGGAATCTTTCGAAATAAGTTCCGTTTACATCCAGCATGAAACAGTAATTGCCTGCTCCATATGTGATAGCCGGCATCATGCTGTCAGATACTTTTCCGATAGCAATTTGCGTAGGTTTGCTGCTGCTGAACAGTGAGTAATCATGGAATAATCTGGTTGTATTATCTTTAATCTGATATACAAAACCATCGTGATCCTGAATATAAATTGCAGAACCAAAAGTACCTGTTTCATCAATGTATACTATCGGCTCGTAATTACCAATTTCGATACCGGATTTTGAGCTGTAACTGTTATTAATAGATTCAGGTTCAAGTTGTCCGTCAACAAGATTGTATTTTGTATAATGATCTGAGAAGAAAATATACAGAATGTTGTTATGATAACTCAGATATTTTACGTCTTCGATATTCTCAAGGAATTTCACCGTAAAATCATGATTGTACAGAGTAAATCCACTTTCGAGGAATACTCCTGTGAAAATCTGATTGTCTAATAACACCGGTACAGGCTGCTTAAGCGGTTCAGATGCTAGTGGTGTCTGATACTCAATCCTGTAATCATTAATCAGGTATAAATCACTATTACTGCAGGCAATATATTTATTGCCATTTTCCGGTATTGACATCGGTGCGAATTTATGTGTAAATCCAAAATCAATATCACCAAAAATATCTATCAGACTTCCATCGTAGTATTGAAGAAAACTAATTCCACTCTGTGTTACAACAGGGATTTCAGTATTACTGCTTATCTCTGAGTTATACCCGATTTGCTCTGGGGCAATATCTTCAGATTCAAGTGTGTAAGTGTTATCAAAGAGGTAACTTTTAAATCTGAAACTTACGATTTCAGGAGCTACTCTTAGAGGATCGTAGTAATGTTCCGAGTCTATATCGTAGATATCGAACATTATTGGAATTCCGTTTTCATCTACAAATGCAGGATTGGTAGACGGATTAAAACGTGGACTGAACTGGTTCAATGACCAACCTATAAAATTGTTATATGCATCAAGTTCAGGTTCGAATCTGTAGAATGGCTCGTAGACAGTTCCATTCCAGTATAATGATGAGGAATTACCAATATCATACAAACCGTCTGCTTCCACAATTTGAACACCACGGTATTTAGTATAAATATTAATTCTGTTTGCATCAAAATTAGTCTGAAATTCTCCTCCGCTTGTGATACCTTCACGGAACATGATTCTGTCATTAACACGCCAGATTACTAAACCGCCACCGTAAGCCATAGTCTCACTGTCAACCCAACCGGGGAGACTGAAGTCATATTCATCTGCAACGTTATTATCATCATCGAAACCTGCGGGATGGAGTATTACTCTTTTTTCTCCACTAGGTTCATCAGCTGAGATTAAAGATGTTACTCCATCTTTATCATGATCAGTCTGGCGGTTTTCTATAAGAAAGTATTCATCTTCGTTTATAGGGATTTTGACTATATAAGCCTGATTTTTACCCATTACTTCACGGGGACCAGGTCTTCTTGTTGCAGCGAAAAGCTCTATTGGTTCTGAAAGGTCAAACTCTGTGATATCCTTCAGAAAACCGCGTTCTCTGAAGTAGTCATTCCAGAGATATGCTCTTGACCATGCTCCCGGAAAAGCGGGTATAGGACCTTCGATAGAGTATATTCCTGTATCTGTTTGCAGTGTCAATTCTGCAGAACCTCCACTGTCCATAATATCCCAATAACCTACTGATGGATTGAAATTATTCACATTATATAAATCAGGTAATCCCAGAGAGTGTCCGAATTCATGAGCATAAACAGCATTTACTGCCCCGTAGCCGTCGAAAACTTCAGTTCCATTCTGGATTGTTGATGTAATATCCTGACTTGTCATTTCCGGTACATTGCAAAAATGAGTGACAACGTAAGTGCTATCATCTACCCATTCTTCTTTACCCGTACCTATTCTGAGGAAGAAGGACGGAAGATCGCTGGGAGTATCTCCAAGCACATCGTGCTGCCATTCTGAACCGGCATGGATGACCATGAAGTGATCATAGTTGGAGAAAACAACTCTCTGATCTTTATCTACAGTCGTAATTACATCATGAAAGTACTCTTCAAACCGTTCAAGTTTTAATTCACCATCAGTTGTGTTCGGATGATAATAACTCATTTCATGAGGGAGAGTATAAGTAGAATCGGGTGGCATCACCGTAAAGTCAAGGTTATATTCTCCAAAACTCACACTATTGTAATAGGTGCGAAGACCTGCAATCTGTAACTCAAAATAGTTCCTGTCATGGGGTGGTTTTCCTACAGATATCGGATAAAGAGAATCAGCTGCTGTCAGGAATTTACCATTACCTGTTGTTTGCGGATCATCATCTTCCTGAAAATCCACAAGCATTACAAGAAGTCTTTCACCAAGCCCCATTCTGGAATTAGTTTTACTTTTGCTTGTATTTGGACCGCTAAGTTTTTGTTCTACAAAACTGCTCTTTCTAATTCTGTTTTTGTTGTCTCCTTTATGCACCACAATTTTGTGTGCAAAGAGAAAAGAAGATAGAAACAGGATTGAAAGAGCAATTCTTTTTATATAATTATGCATATCTTAGAAGTCAACACCCAGGGAAAGGATGTGGTTATATTCAACCAAATCTCCACCGTGGTGCAAACCGTAGTCTACAAATAGTCTATCGTCCGGTCCCATAATTTTAGCGTTGAACTCGAATCCAACACCAAATGATAAACCTTCCATACTACCGGCTTTATCTCTGATATATCCACCACGGAGACTGATCATGTTAAGATATTTATATTCTGCACCTACATGATAGATTGCAGAGTCAAGTTCATACTGAAGGTCATCATCTGACCATGCATTAATGAATGTTTCGAAAACCGTATCGTCTCTGGTTGCAAGAAGTTTATCTACGTCTAAATTGATAACAAAGGTATGGAATTCATCATGTACAATTCTTGATGATAAACCCATTCTCCAGTTCATTGGAAGCGGGTCAGCCTGATCTTCATTAATATAGGAAATATCAGGTCCAATATTGGATAATGACCATGCGAAATTGAATGAATTCAGGTAATATGGAAGTGTTCCAGGGGCATAGTTCTGCTGATTCTTCTGAAGAGAATATTTTGCAGAAAGGTCTACAGCCCATGAATATCCTTCACCATCCTGTCCCCTTTCTGTTTCTCCGGTTCCTTCAGGAGATAGGTGACTGTAAAGAACTTTTACGTTTGTACCAATTGCTAGTTCTCTGTTTACTCTGTAAGCCCAGGATCCACCAACAACAACTTCCCATGATTTGAATGTACTAACTTCATCAGGACTGTCTTCTGCGGTTCTGATATGCTTACCTGTTGTTAAAAAGTGTATAAAAGCACCAACATTTCCTATTTCAGGAATATAAGTTGTTGCTGAAAGATATTCCACATAGATATCATCAATGTCTTTTACCCCACCCAGCCAGTTTGAGTGTTGAAAAACAAGTGATGTCTTGTCAGTATACGCAAGTGCAGCTGTACACCAGTATGTTGAGAATGCATCATCTCCATGAGCAATATAGGCATTCGCCATACCATTAGATCTCGCACTTGGTTCAATTAACATCCAGATCATTGCTGCTTCTGAAGTGGCAGACAAGGATACAGGAAGCAGTATTGCAAAAGCAATACATATTATTATAGCTTTTTTTATTCTCATTATTTATCCTCCACGATATTGTAACAGTTTATAAACACCACTCTTTTATGAGCTATGAAATGTATTTGTCTTTATAGCAAAAAGTTTATATATAACTCCTTAATAAATATGGTACCGAAGGCCGGACTCGAACCGGCAAGCCATTACTGACGGTGGATTTTGAATCCACTGCGTTTACCAATTTCACCACTTCGGCACTGTCTTTGTTATAATTTCAAGTCTGGATTTATTGTGTCAAGTAATTTTGAGAGAAATTGTGTTTCAATATTGTTAAATATTATAGGTGTTGTCAGATTGTATAATTGATGAGGATTATTGAAATATTGTCAGAACAGTTTTCCTCAGTAGATAAGGTTATAAGTGAGTTAACTTTATCGTCAATATCTGTTTTCTCATTGAGCTTTTTTTCTATGATTTCGTCGTCAAGAGTGTCAGTCAGTCCGTCACTACATAGTAAAATAAAATCATTACTCTCCAACTCAGTTTCTCCCTGACATACATTGAATTCTTCACTGAAACCGAGTGCAGAAGTGACCATATTATTCAATGGATGGTCTTTGATCTGACTCTTTAAAATAAGGTTGCGCCTGTATAGCTTCCAGACTTCAGAATGATCTTCGGTTATCTGTTGAAGTTTACCTCTGCGATGTAGATATATTCTTGAGTCACCTACGGAGTTATAATGAAGAATATTGTCTTTAATTATTGCTGTGGCAATAGTTGTACCCATACAGTAAAAGCCGTAATTCTTCTTACTGTATTTTCTCAGGTTATCATTTACTTTTGTAAGAAGTTCACTTACAGCATTCTGAAACGGTTCCTTTACTTTCTGGCAATAATATCTTCGAAGAAGTTCCTCTGCAACATATTTACTGGCATAATCGCCTTCTGAAGCTCCACCAAGTCCATCGCAGAGTATGAATAAATGTCCTCGCTGGCGTTTATCATCAGTGTCAATATTTACAGGTGTAAGAATATAATCTTCGTTAGTGGCTTTTTTACAGCCTATGTCAGTAGAAGCAAAGAATTGCATAATGCTCCGATTGAATATTATTTGGAAAAAGGGGAGATGTAAAACTCTCCCCATATATTTCTTCTTATATCAGTTTTTTAATTGCGTCTACTTTATCCAGTTTTTCCCAGGTAAAGTTTTCGAGCTCTCTTCCAAAGTGTCCATAAGCTGCGGTTAGCTTGTATATAGGTCTTCTGAGCTTGAGGTGTTCGATTATTCCTTCCGGATTTAATGGGAATACCTTACGGATGATGTCTACAATTTTTTCATCAGCGATTGTACCGGAACCAAATGTGTTAACCATTACTGAAACAGGTTCTGCAACACCAATAGCATAGGCAAGCTGTACTTCACATTCATCTGCAACGCCAGCCCCTACAATGTTCTTAGCAATGTAGCGAGCCATGTAAGCAGCAGATCTGTCAACCTTGGATGGGTCTTTACCTGAGAAAGCTCCTCCACCATGAAGTCCCATTCCACCATATGTATCAACGATTATTTTTCTGCCTGTTAAACCTGTATCAGCATGCGGCCCACCCAGAACAAATCTTCCTGTAGGATTCACGAAGAACTTAGTTTTATCATCAAGAAGTTCAGCAGGAATGACTTCCTTTACTACGTGCTTGATCATATCTTCTCTAATCTGCTCGAGGGTTACATCAGGATCATGCTGTGTTGAAATGACAACTGTATCTACTCTGAGAGGTTTTTTGTTTTCATACTCAACTGTTACCTGAGTTTTACCATCCGGTCTGAGGTATTTAAGCATGGGCAGCGTGTTAGCATCGCCTTTTCTCACAAAAGCAAGTCTCTCTGCCAGCCTGTGAGAAAGGTGTACAGGAAGAGGCATAAGGACATCTGTTTCATTAGTTGCATATCCGAACATCATACCCTGGTCCCCGGCTCCCTGCTCATGGTCGGTTGATTTATCAACACCCATTGCTATATCCGGTGATTGTCTGTCTATTGTTGTGACAACTGCACATGTTTTTGCATCTATTCCGTAATCTGCATCAGTATAGCCAATTTCTCTGATTGTGTTTCTAACTACTTCAGGTATATCAACATAACAACATGTTGTTATCTCTCCGCCAATCATGGCAAGACCCGTAGTTACGAACGTTTCGCATGCTACTCTGGCATAGCTGTCCTTGGAAAAAATTGCATCAAGTATTGCATCAGAAATCTGATCAGCAAGTTTGTCAGGATGACCTTCTGTAACAGATTCTGAGGTAAATAAATGTCTGTTTTTAATCATAATCTACTCCATTATGCTGTAATTTCTTTTTTTAATCTGTATATGAATTCAATTGCAGTCGGATCTGCTTTATCCAGAAGTGCAAGATAATAGCTGATAATATCTCCCAGATAGCATAAGGAGAAAAACTTTTCTATGAAAGATGAACCTTCTACAAAGAATTCCAGATATTCTACACTATTATCTTCGAATATTTTCTTAACTGCTTGAGTTCTGTTTTTATATTGTTTCTCAAGCTTGAACTCTGAAAGGAAGACAGGGATGAACTTAGAGTTCATTTTCTGGTTCTCCCAGGCTTCAATTTCATTATGGTTCATTTCTGAGAAACTATGATGAAAAGCCGGATACTTGGCATTTTCATTTATCTGACATTTCCATCTGTAAGCAAGTGCATTGTATGTAGGGCTGCTTGCATAAATCAGTGGAATCTTACCATGGATTTTTGCAGCACTTGTTTTGGCAAGATTTCTTTCTTCATCTACAACTTGTGCTACTGCTCCTGCTTTCGCTATAAGGTTGGCAACAGTTAGTTTTACGTTTTCAGCCTGATCTTCCATAATTGAATAATGTTCAAGCAATCTAACCAGAGAGAAGAAGAGAAAACCAATGGCTGATCTTGGTGGATAGCCCGGAATCAGCTCTATCCATGTATACTTCTCATTTACAATGTCCTTTACCAGTCCACCGGAAGTTATTGCTGCTATATTATCTGTCTTCTTTATTGCCTCATTAAGACATGAAACAGTTTCTTCTGTGTTTCCTGAATAGCTGATAGCTATAAACAATGTTCTCTTATCAATATACCCGGGGTAATAGTCTTTAACAACCTCTACAGGTATTTTGCTGATCAATGCAGTTTTGGCTATGTCAGCTGAGATAGCTGATCCACCCATACCACATATAACAATTCGATCAATATCACCAAACTCTACGTTTTTATTGTGAAATTTAACTTCACTGTAAGCTTTAAGAATTTGCTCCGGTAGATGTATTATTTTGTGATACATATCATCTTTGTCTAATGTATAATCGAAGTTTAGTCTGCTCATATTATATGTTTCCTTTCAGATTTATTTTCCAAATATTTGTCTATTTCGGCTTTATTTTTCTCAAACCCTTTTTTACCCATTAATGCGTATGTGGCAATTTTGCCGGCTTCAACTCCGGGTTGATCTAATGGATCTACTCCAAGAAGTTTACCTGTGAACACTGTTTGAACCTCATACATGAAAATGAACTGACCAATTGTGAATTCACTTATCTCGGGGAAAATCAGATTGCAGTTTGGTTTACCTGAGTCTGTCAATGCAATTTCTGTTGCCAGTCCTTCATTATTGAGAAGACTGCTCAGTTTTTTTCCATTAAGGTAGTTAACTTCAGGTCTGTCAGTCATCAATTCAGGGATGTCATAATCAATATTATAGTTCTCCACTGTCATGAAAGTGAAAATCTTGTCATCCGGTCCTTCTTTGTAAAGCTGAACCTGGGAATGCTGATCAGTTGTACCAAGAGCTTTTACCGGCGTTTGACCAACACAGATTTCTTCTCCTGAAACACTGTATTTTTTACCCAGACTCTCAGCCCATAATTGCCTGTACCAGTCTGCAAAGTCGATCAACGGGTTTGAATAAGGCATCATGACAGAGATGTTATATCCCTTCTGCATAAGATCATAGTGGATAAGTCCATTCATGTAAGCCGGGTTTTGCAGGATATCTTCCTTGAGACATCTCTCTTTCATATAAGCCGCTCCTGCAAGAAGCTCTTTAATGTTTATTCCACAGAAAGCACTGGAAACAAGTCCAACGTCGGTCAGTACGGAGAATCTCCCACCTACATTATCCGGTACTGTAAAATCTTTGAATCCTTCAGTCCTGATTTTTTGTCTGAGAAATCCTTTTTCCGCATCAGTGGTAATGATAATTCTTTCTTTGTAATCTTGCGGGAATTTCTTTATGAGAAGATCAAGAACAATCATATATACTGCCATGGTTTCAGCAGTGGAACCTGATTTAGTGATCACATTAAACAGAGTTTTATTAATATCGATTTTGCATAGTATATCATTAAGCAGGTAGGGATCTACATTATCTGCTACATATAATTTTCTTTTGAGTCCCCGTGGAGTTCGCAGAGAGTTATAAACTGCTGTATTTCCTAGGGCAGATCCACCAATACCGAGTACTACAAATGTATCGAATCTTTCACCTAGTGAGTCAATGTAACTGCTTATATGGTCGATCTTTTGTTCAGGAAGAGAATAAAATCCAAGGATATCATTGTTTATGTCGCTGATAATTTGGTTATGAGCAGATGAAACCTTGTCCTTATACTTTTTCAGTTCATCTATTGTAAGACCTTTGTAGAACTTATCTGAGTGAAGAAGATTAGCATAATCAAATTTAATAGCACGTTTTTCTCTCATTTATTCGACCTCCCACTAGTTATTTATCTTTAGTGTTATCACACCAAGTGTGAAGTATGTTTTCAATCTCTTTAGTATCACTTGTTGATAGAATTTTCTTGAGCTTATCTTCCATGTTACTGCCATGCATTGCTCTTATGCAAGATTTTGTTTTAAGGTGAAGACTTGGTAAAACACTCAGTTCATGGATACCTGTTGAAATCAGGAAGGGGATAAAGTCTGTCTCAGAAGCTATTTCGCCACATACCGAAACATCAATACCAGCTTTTTGGGCAGCAGTAACTGTTTGACTTATAAGTCTCAGAATTGCCGGGTGATAAGGAGTATAATAGGACTCAATATTCTTGCTTTCTCTGTCTACTGCCAGTGAGTACTGAATCAGGTCATTAGTGCCAATGCTAAAGAAATCACACTCCTTGGCCAGTAAATCTGCAATTAAGACAGCAGCAGGTATTTCTATCATAATACCCAGTGGGATATTCTCAGCATAATTAATATTGTTCTGAGAAAGTTCTGACTTTATTTCTTCAATGATTCTTTTTATTTGTATCAATTCTGACACCATCGATATCATCGGTATGAGGATTCTGATGTGTCCAAATGCTGAAGCTCTGAGGATAGCTCGCAGTTGCACTTTAAACATTCCAATATTCTGCAGGGAAAGCCTGATTCCACGCATACCGAGATTCGGGTTTTTCTCTTTCCTGAAATGGATGAGGCTGGAAAGTTTGTCTCCACCAATATCAATGGTTCTGATGGTCACAGGTTTAGGATACATGTCCTCTACAATTTTCTTGTAAACTGCAAATTGCTCATTTTCTGCCGGGAATTCACTTCTGTTAAGATACATAAACTCTGTTCTGAATAATCCGATACCATCAGAATTAACCTCCATAACAGACTCAAGTTCAGAAGGATACTCTATATTGCTTTTCAATAGTATTTTATTACCGTCAATTGTTTGTGTCGGCAGGTTCTTTATCTGTTCCAGATTCTCCCTGGCAACTGCTTCTTTTTCTATAATTTTGCTGTAGTGGTTCAATGTATCCTGAATAGGACTAATAATAATGAAGCCTTGTAAAGCATCCATGATTATCTCTGTACCATCCGGTATTTTACCGCAAAGGTTTATTCCGGATAGAACAGGAATAGATAATGATCTGGCAATAATGGCTGCATGGCAGGCTTTGCCTGTATTGTTGGATATGATTCCTGCAATTCCTTTCTTTGATAGAAGGCTAACCATTGAAGCCGGTATTTCGTTTATTATAATAATTGTTCCGGGTTTAATATCCTGTAGATTGAACGACTCTTTCCCTGTAAGGTTATTCAAAAGTCTTTGAGCAACTTCTTTGTAGTCGTAGGCCCGTTGAGAGTAGTAATCGTTCTGCATGTTTTCAAAAATCCCGATAATCTTCGTGAAATGTTTGAAAATAGCGTATTCAAGGCATATGAGCTCTTTGCCTATCAGCTGCTGAACCCCTGTCTTTAATTCCGGATCTTCAAGAATAAGTTTGTGAGTAAATAAAATATCTTTGTCGTCTTCTGTGAAAGCAAAATTCTCTATTAAATTATCTATGTCCTGTGTTACATTCTCAATGCCCTTGTGCAGTCTCTTCTCTTCATTTGCAATTTCGTCTTCGCTGATTGAATTGCACTCGAAATCGAATTTCTGAGACTCAACATAATATGAAGGTCCAATTCCAATGCCACTTGATATAATTGTACCTTGAATTTTTTCCATTTAGTCCTCACCGAATTTTGATTCAAACAGATTGCATATTTCTTTTATTGCGTATTCCTCGTCAACACCTGTAGCTCTAATGATGAGTTCAGTACCTTGTTCCGCAGCAAGGGTCATTACTCCCATAATGCTTTTACCGTTCACTTCAAAATCATCTCTTATAATTCTGATATCTGAACGGAACTTATTTGACATCTGAACCAGAATACTGCATGGTCGGGCATGCAAACCAAGCTGGTTTTCAACAGTGCATAATTTTTCTGTCATAGTTATATTCCCTTTTTATCCAGGGTCTTCTTCTTTATTTCATTTTGAAGTCTTCTTACATAGGCTTCTGCTGCATCGTACCCAAAGGACTTCAGCATCTGATTCATTGCAACAACTTCAATAATAACCGAAACATTCTTACCCGGTGATACAGGAAGATAGATTACCGGTATGTTTATTCCATGATAACTGACGTAATTGTTTTTTAGACCGATTCTTTCGTAGTCCATATTATCTCGCCATGGCATAAGCTCAATCTGGATCGATAGTTTCTTTTCTCTTCTGACTGCCTGGATACCAAACATTCTTTCAATATCAACAATTCCAACTCCGCGAATCTCCATGAACCAGCCCATGTTTTTCTTAGCAGAGCTTCCGAACAGCATGTCATCAGACTGAACAATCTGTACCAGGTCATCAACTATTAGTCTGTGTCCCCGTTCTACCAGGTCAAGAGCACACTCACTTTTACCGATTCCACTTGAACCCGTAATCAGTACACCAGCCCCAAATACATCTACCAGAGTACCATGTATGGATTTTCTGGGGGCAAAGTATGCCCGGAAGTATCTATTAAGACCGTTGAACAGCTTTTCTGTGGAAAGTCGACTGATTAATATGGCAATATTCATTTCATTCGCCAGATATTCCATCTGATGAGGAACAGACAGACCTTTAGTCACGATGATACATGGTATACTGTACTCAAACATTTCTTTAAGTCTGTTATACAGCTCTTTGTCTTGAAGGGACTGCATATAAGTTATCTCTGTTTCCCCGAGAATCTGGACTCTGTTGTAAGAAAACCTGTCCAGATATCCTGCAAGAGCAAGTCCCGGTCTGTTCAGTTGGGGGTCAGTAATTTTATTGTTCAATGTTGAACTGGAAGTAATAACAGAGAGTGTAAAGTCTTTTCGCTTCTCTTCGAAAAATTCTTTGACCGTGAAGTTTTTCATGCTGGTTCCTTTAAATTATGCAGATGAGTCCGAAGACTCATCTGCAAATATGATTATGGTTCTAACAGTTTGAAGTGTTCTTCGTCCTTCTTGACAAGCACATTAATCCTGTCGGATTCAACATTCTTGAAAATAAGATATGAATCTTTCAGATTCTGGAATTTATCCATTGCATCCTCTACTGTCATAACTTCCGCAACGATTCTTTTAGTTTTTATCATTTTCTTAGGTTTAGAATCAGATTGATGCTGGAATAAGTTCGCATACACAAAGTGAGTTTCCTCTTTCAGTCTCTTCTTCTGGTGATCTGTAACTTTTTCTTTTAGTTTTTTTAGCTGTACTTCCATTTTTTCAATGGCTATTCCCACGGCAAGGTACATATCTCTTTCTTCCGCTTCACAATGAAGGTTATAGTGTGAAGCGTGCAAGCTCATCTCTACCCGATTTCTCCCTTTTTCGAGAGACAGAGTTAAATGAATGTTGATAATTTGATCAAAATACTTATCCAGTTTTTCGCATGCATTTTCAACGTAATCGCGAATAGCATTTGTCAGATCAAAGTGTCGAGCAGTGATTGTAATTTGCATAATTTTCCCCTTTCTTTCTTTTAGTAAGTTACATAATCATATTGAAAAGCTATGAATCATTACATTATGATAACGATATTTTGCGGATTTCTTTCATAGTTTTTTCCGCTAAATAAGAGCTTCTGACTAAGGGGCCAGATTCTACAGCAAGGAATCCCATTTCCATTCCAATATCATGATAGTACTTAAATGTATCGGGATGAATATATTCAACAACCGGAATATGGGCTTTGGTCGGCTGCATGTATTGGCCTATTGTCACAACATTTACCTTGTGATCATAAAGATCCTTTAACAAATTAACAACTTCTTCTTCAGTCTCTCCTAATCCAACCATAAAACCGCTTTTTGTTTTATAGTCTGAGCTGTATTCTGCTGAGTACTGCAACAAGTCGAGTGATCCGAAATAATCTGCCTCTGGGCGAATTTCAGGATATAATCTTTGTATAGTCTCAACATTATGGTTCAGGATATCAGGTTTTGCATTTAGTATTGACTTCAGTGCGCTCCGATTTCCCTGTAAATCGGAAATGAGTACTTCAATAGTAGTTTCATTTCCACATTTATTACGAATTTCGCTTATCACTTTCACAAACTGACTTGCTCCGCCATCAGGGAGGTCATCTCTTGTGACTGTGGTAATAACTACATGTTTAAGTTTAAGTTTATTAGCAAATACTGCTATTTTTTCAGGTTCTGCAGGATCCGGTGGAAGGAATACCTTGTCCTTTTCTACAGAACAGAATCTACAGTTTCTTGTGCAATTACTGCCCAGAATCATAAATGTGGCAGTTCCCTTACCAAAGCATTCGCCTCTGTTAGGGCACAATGCATCTTCGCAGACAGTGTTCAGTCCCAGTTTCCTGAGCTCCTGAGTGATCTCTCTCGTTTTTCGATCACCAAGTCTTCTGGTCTTTAACCAGGAAGGTTTTCTTTTGGTCATAATTACGCTTTATGTATTGCTAAGTTTTCAAGATCTTCGATTGCTTCGCCGACTGTTTCTGACAGAGTAGGATGAGCAAATACCAGATCGTGAGCTGTTTCAATTTTCGCACCTGTCTGAATCAATATTGCTGCTTCAGCTATCAATTCAGTTGCATTTGGTCCTATAATATGTGCACCAACCAGCATATTGTCTGAATTACGTGCTATGAATTTTACAAAACCAAATGTATTTCCCATACCAAGAGCTTTTCCATTAGCTGTGAATGGGAATTTACTGACAGTTATTTCACCGTATTCTTCTTTTGCCTGGATCTGAGTCAGACCACATGATCCGATTTCCGGATGTGTGAATGTACAGCGAGGTATATTCATATAATTCAGTGCATGATGATTGTATTTTATATCTTCAATTTTGTTTTTCAATATTTCTGCTGCAATGAGTCCTTGTTTTGTAGCTGTATGAGCAAGCATCATCTTTGCCGTAACATCGCCAATTGCATAGATACCCGATTCATCAGTTTCCATGAACTCGTTGATTTTGATAGATCCATCTTGATTTAACTCAACATTGCAGTTCTTGAACTCTATATTTGAAACAGGAGCTCTACCTATACTTACCAGAACCTTATCAAACTCAAGCTCTTTACCTTTACTCATAGTTATTTTTATTGAGTTTTCGAGGACTTCAGCAGATTCTACACCGGATTTGAGGTGCAGTTTAATACCCGATTTCTTCAATGCCATCGCAAGGCGTTTACTAACATCTCTATCTTCTGCTATAACCAGGTCTGGCAGCATTTCTATGATCTCAACTTCAGCTCCGAATTGATGGAATATAGATGCAAATTCACATCCGATTACTCCTCCGCCGATGATGCCGAGTCTTTTTGGTATATCCTGCATTTTGAGTATATCTTTGGAAGAAAGAACAGTATTACCGTTGAACTTAAGGAATGGGAGCTCCTTTGGCTTTGAACCTGTGGCAACAATGACATATTCAACTATGTATTGTTCTGATTCTGAAGTAATTTCAAAACCTTTATCTGTTTTCTCGATCGCTTTCACAGTCTCATTGATTACAGGGATTTTTCTTTTCTTAAACAGAAATTCAATTCCGCTGACAAGCTGTTCTACAACTCCGTTTTTTCTCTCATATACTTTTTTATAGTCAACTTCTGCATTTTCGATATTGATACCAAATTCAGAAGCATTCTTAATTTTTGTAAACATATCTGCAGACTTAACCAGAGTTTTAGTAGGGATACATCCCCAGTTAAGGCATACTCCGCCCAGTCTTTCTTTCTCAAAGATAACAGTATCAATTCCATATTGATGAAGTCTAATTGCCGTGGCGTATCCTCCGGGACCACCACCGATTACCGCTACGCTATATTTTTTCACATTTTTCTCCTTAATCTGCTGTTCAGAATACCCATTTCTTCTCTGTACTTCGCAATAACCCTTCTGGAAACGCTTATACCGCGTTCCTTAAGTACATTGGCAATATTCTGGTCACTGATTGGTTTCTTTCTGTCTTCATTTTCAACTAACTCCCTGATATTTTTCTCTACCATCTGTCTGGATACGGCATCATAGTTTTTGTCTTTCCCGGCAGAAGATGTGAAAAATTCTTTCAAGCACATAAGCCCGAAGGGAGTATCTGCGTATTTTGTTCGTACAACCCTTGAAATTGTAGATTCATTAACCTGTAATTCCTCAGCAATGACAGCATAAGTCATAGGTTCCAGAATACCTGTTTCGTTGTAAAAGAAGTCCTTCTGGTGGTTAATGATTGCTCGGGTAACTCTTTCAAGTGTACGGTTTCTCATGAATAATGCTCTGATCAGGAATTTCGCAGAGTTTATTTTGTTGCGAACATATCCGATAGCATTTTTATCTTTATTCAGTGATTTGATAATTTTGTTGTAGTTTCTGTTTATTCTGATGTTAGGTGTTGAACTGTCATTAATGATCAATTCATACTCCTTATCAATTCTTTTTATAATTATGTCTGGAACAATATAACTGATTTCCGACTGTACTAGTCGCATACCTGGTTTGGGGTCTAATTTTGATATAATATCTTTGCAAGCCAGTATTTCATTAAATGAACAGTTATACTTGGATGCAAGCTGATTATACTTCCTATGTAGTAGAGAATTCAGCTCAAAGCTGATGACATTTACAAGAAGCTGGTCTTTGAGCTGCTGCTCAGAGAGCTGGGATAGAAGACATTCCTCAATGTTACGGGCTGTAATTCCCTGAGGTTGCAGGTGCATGATAATCTGGTGAATTTCTTCTGCTCTTTCTTCAGGTATTTCGTATTCAGCAGCTATATTAAGTATTTCATCCGGGTTATTGAGAAATCCATGAGCATTACAACTGTCAATCAGCTCGGATGCATATTCGTACTCATTATCCGAAAGATCAAACTCACGAAGCTGTTCAGTGAATTCTTCCTTAAAGTCTTCAGCAGCCTTCAGGTATTGTTCGGGATTAGGCTTATCCTCATCACTACCTGCCCCATAACCGGAATCAGAGTGGAAATCATTCCACTGATCAAGGATTTCGCTCAGTTCGTTCGCTTCTTCGATCGTCTTCTGCAGTTCATCTTCAAATGATTCTTCTGCTTCAGTTTCGTTAGATTCTTCATTTGATGAGTCATTTGATGAATCATTGTTTTCAGATTCGGAGGACTCATTCATATCCAGCATTGGATTGCTTATTAGTTCTTCTTTAAGGTGTACTTCCAGTTCCATGACCGGAAGAGAAAGAAGATGCAGAGACTGCAGCATTTGAGGTCTTAGCTCTAATCTCTGAACTTGTTTTTGCGATAAATTCTGATTTAGTTTTAACATATTGACTCTCAGAAAACATGATTGAGGAAGCGATCTCCAAGATACACTTCTCTTGCTTTTTCGTTGTTTACTAGCTCTTCTGAAGTTCCGGAGAGTAAAATCTCTCCATTAAAAATTATATATGCTCGTTCTGTAATTTTAAGCGTTTCCAGAACATTATGATCGGTTATAAGAATACCAATATTTCTTTCTTTCAGTTTAACAATTATATCCTGAATATCGGCAACTGCAAGAGGGTCGACACCCGCAAAAGGCTCATCCATCAACAGAAAAGAGGGAGATGTAACCAGTGATCTGGTTATCTCCAGTTTACGGCGTTCTCCGCCTGAAAGAGTGTAAGCTTTCTGCTTAGCGAGTTTTGTCAGATTCAATTCTGCAAGATACTCTTCCAGTTTGTGCTTTCTTTCTTTTTTGGGTGTGCTGGTTGTCTCAAGAATTGCCAGAATATTCTGTTCAACAGTCAATTTATGAAAAATAGATGGAGCTTGTGCAAGATATCCTATACCGAGCTGGGCTCTTTTATACATAGGAATGTTTGTGATATTCATGTCATTAAAGAACACATCCCCGGAAGTTGCTTTTGTGAGTCCAAGTATTGTGTAAAAAGTTGTTGATTTCCCGGCACCGTTTGGACCGAGAATTCCGACGATTTCGCCCTGTTCGATATCCAGGCAGACATTACTCAATACTTTTCTGTTGCCGTAATACTTTACTAAACTTTCGGCTCGAACTTTATTTCTCATTTTTTACCACTTTCACATTTCAAATACGATATATAAAATATCGTTTTCAATATTGATTGTCAATTGTTTTTGTCTTCAAAACTGTAAGTTCCTTTGACATTGCCTTTATAAATTATAGATTCCATCTCATTATCATCATTCAGAAACACTTCAATATAATCACCTTGCGCAGAATTTTCAGTGTAGTCCTTTTCCGCAGTTTTCTTCTGTTTGAAGTATGATTTTACATTGCTTTCAGCGATATAGTTCTTGATATTGTTGTTTTCGTCGAAAAAGAACTCCATTTTATCACTTGTTATCCAGTTCTCTTTCGGTTCGTTTTCTTTCTCTGCAAACTCAACTTTGCAATTGGATGTAAACCGGGCTGACTTGAGTTCACGTTCTACAAAGAATATGTGAAATTCGTCTGCCTTACCATCTGCAAAATCAGATATGAATTGCGGGTCTCCCAGAAAAACTGCTTCTTCAGTATCTGTCATATAGATAAGAAAGTCGCTTTTAATGGAATAGTCATTTGAAGATGTTTCAACATCGAAAGTTGCCACAATCTTTTTAAAGTCATTCATACACTCAAGTTTTCTTGCGGTGATGGATATAGAGTCTTTGCCTGGAACATAAACGTGAGGTTTGATTTTCAGAAAACCGTATTTCTGATTAATATCATAATCAAGTTCACCACCGGACATATATATATTCTCTTTTTCATCAAAAGCTCTGATATTCCCTGAACTGAACAGCTTTCCGTTAGCTCTGTCGTAGTTAACAAGGTCAGCATTGTATGTTCTTATCGTTGAATCGGCATGAGTTTCTTTCAGGTAAACTTTGTCCTTCAATGATATGAAATCAGTTTTATAATTATAGTTTCCGTGTACACACTCGAAGTACAGAGAATCTGAATAGGCCCTGATATCTCCATTAAACTTTATTATCTGCTCATCTCTGGAGTAAAAAGCATCATCAGAATAGATCAGCAGTGTGTCATTTTCTATTTTGACGTTTCCGAATAATTTCACAGTCTTATTTGCTTCATGAATTATTGCTCTGTCTGCCTTAAAGTCATTGTCATCATAAATGAAATGCACATTATCGTACAAATACAGGATTTCTTTCTTCATAATTGCAATTGAGTCTGCGTTAATCAGTCGATAGTCTACATAGTTAATGTTTTCTACGGCAGAAAGCTGAATGCACAGCAGCAGGAAACTAAAAATCAACATCTTCTTCATTGACTTTCCCCTGTGCAGATACTTTAATCATTTCTATCTTGAATAGATTAATATCTGTTTTAAGCTCGTATCCGTTGATTGTATTGTGTTCTCTCTGCAGAACGACTTTACCTCTGGCATAGATGGCATCCGTTTTCCTGTTCCACTGCATATAGCTGCAATAGAGAGTTCCTGATTTCGCTTCGATTTTTACATTCCGTCTGGCAATCATAATATCTTTATTTTCATCAACATCTGCATGTTCCGCAGTGAGAACCGATTCCTTCATGCCGTTCTCATCAAAAGTCTGGACTCTGATTGTATCAGCCAGTACTTTTTTCTTTTTATGATACCTTTTGTAATGCTTTGCATCAAGAATGTACTCCAGCTTATCTCCATTCATTGCTACAACATGAACAGAATCACTCTGCTCATCAGGTGCATTATTCATGTTCAGATTCTGGAATTTCTCAGAATCATCACTGCAGGCGGTTATTATCAATAAAGCAGTAACACTAAGAAATACTGCGGATAAAATTCTGTATAGTCTTCTCATATAAATTCATGTCTTTCAATATAATTTCAATAACTTCCCGGACAGCCCCTTTGCCGCCTTTTAATTTACACACATAGTCTGCTGTCTTTTGAAAATCTTCGGTTGTATCGGCAGGGCAGGCACTAAATGCAGCTTTCTGCATAACAGGATAATCATTCCAGTCATCACCGACATAGGCAACATTATCCCAGGTTATTCCCAGACGCTTAATAACATCTTCGGCTACTGCCAGTTTTTCGTGTATTGCCTGATGGACTTCTTTTATCTTCAGGTCGCTGGCACGTTGTGCAACACAATTGGATTCTCTTCCGGTGATAATTGCTATTTCAATTCCTGCCAACTGGGCAAACCTGATGCCAAGCCCATCTCTGGCTGAAAAGAATTTTGACTCTATATAGTTGTTATTGTAAATAATTCTTCCGTCACTTAAGACACCGTCAACGTCGAGTATTAGTAGTTTTATATCCATAATGAAATTCTCTCTTAGTCTGAAAGACTCTTTCGTCTTTATTTTGGAATCAATATTGCATTAATGATTTGATTTGGCAAGAAAAGAATTCGAAAATAATGTAATGACAATTCTCAGTGCTGACCGATGCATTCACCGGATAAAAAGTTAATATGGTATCAATACCAAAGCAGACTGTCGTTTAAACAATCTGCTTCCGTGTTTTAAATGATTTCAGTATCGATTCAACTGTAGCTCAATTTATAAACTTCGATGGAATTTTCTTCCTTGTTGTAGTAGTAAAGTTTACCATTATGAATGCTGAAAAAGGATGAATCTCTCAGTGGTTCAAAATTCTCTTGCGATATACTAAAATGATATTCATTCTGCAGAATCCCGTCTCTGTAAATATCAAAAATGATTTCTTTATTGGTCATATCCATTACTTTTTCCACCCAGAGATAATTGTTTTGTCTATCATAATGCAGGTGTGCTATCTGTGACTTTTTATCGTATATGTTCTCGTAATTTCTCTGATTAAATGAATCTTTAAGATTGCTTTCAATAAAACTCTTTTCTTCTTCTGTATAGTTAAGAGGGGAGACCTGCCTGTTTATCTCCATTACTTTCTCTTGTGATTCATCAAAACACTCTATGCGATAAACATCCCTCAAACGTTCAGCAATATAAACGATTTTTCCATCAGCAGCATAAAGGTAGTTGAAAAAGAATCCACTGTCGGGATTACCCATGAGAAAGTCTCCGGCACATGATTCCTTTCTTACAAAGTATGTGGAATCTGACTCCAGGTTTGTTTGAAGAAGTCCAACCTTCTGCACAAAGAAAGTGTCTTTGAGAAATTCTTTTCCTCTTCTCTCCATTTCTGCGATGTAAGTTAAGACAAGATTGTCATTATAATTGATACCTTGTCCTGTAATCAGACTGGCAGTCTTTTTCTCTTCTTTGATTAACTCGCAATTTGTATTGAAAAAAGCTGATTTTTGATTATTATGCACAATAATCGTATCATTAATTATCAGGAAGTGATCGTACAGATCAAATTCGCCGGGTCCATTCCCCTTCTTCACAAATGAGTTGATGCGTTTCCCGTCTTTGTTGTACTTGGTGATAGACAGACTATTTGAACAGGAAATATAAATATTATCTTCAGAATCAAAGTTAATCTCTTTTAAGCCATAGAAGGAATCAGTATTTCTGTTGTTTTCGCTAAATCCTTCGATCTCCATAATGGGTTCGATTTTTACAGAAAGATCAGTGTTGTTGTATCCGGTGTTAGTAATTGTTTTAACACCATTTTCATTTGTAATTGAGTAGTTCTTCTTTTGAGTGCATGCTGATAATAGAACAAACAGTATAGTGATATACCCAAGCTTAAAGCGTTTATGAAAGATACTTTCATAAGGGAACATACTTAACATGCACAATCTACTAACCATATTTTAAACTCGGCTGTTTTTGCTTTACTTATTAGAATTTCATCACTGGACTTGATATTCAGTTTCAACCTCAGTTTTCCTTTGAAGAATCTCTCAGCGCAGATAATAGCTTTGCGTGAAACAATAAATTGCCTGTTAGCTCTGAAAAAATCTGCCGGATCTACGGAATTAACAATGTCTTTCAAAGACTCATCAAGTGAGTATGTGGAGTTTCTGAATGTATGGGCATGTACTAACTCATTATCAAGAGAGAAGTAAGCAATCGAATCAATGTCTAAAGGTATTATTTTATTGCCTTGTGAAGCCAGAAATCCTTTTCTATATTGAGGTTTCTGTTTATGGCTCAGTGTCTGAATGACATTAATGATTTTTTCCTGATCGAATTTTCCACTATTCATGTATAATGTCTCAAACTTCTCAATAGCTTTTTCAAGCTCATTCTTAACAATTGGTTTCAGTAGATAGTCTATACTGTTTACCTTAAATGCATCTATTGCAAATTCACTGTATGCTGTTGTAAAAATTACAGGGAATATAATATCTGTCTGCTTAAATATCTCGAAGGAAGATCCATCCGCCAATTGGATGTCAAAGAATGCCAGATCAGGTTCCGGATGTGATTTTACCCATTCAACAGTTGCTTCAACAGTGTCCAGAACAGCCATAATCTTAAACTCATGCTGTGTTTCACCAAGAAGCAGCTTAAGGTTATCTGCTGCCCCTGACTCATCTTCTACAATAATTACCTTATATGTTATCATTATTATGTACCGGTAGTTTTATTAATAAGTGATTACTGTCAAACAGGGCATTAGACTCACATTCTGTCAAGCTTCTGAAACGATCAGAAAGATTTTTAAGGATTTCATTGATTTTGTCGGTCATTTCTATGTCTTGTCCTTTTATTGATAAATGCAGCTCAGTACTTTGCAAGAAGACAGAAACTTCTGATATTTTGCATGTTGGGTTTTTCAAGAGAGCTGCAGTGCACTCAATACAGGATTGGGTTGAGAAAGGAATAATGCTGTAGTTCTCAGTGCGGGAATAATCAAAACTTATGGGGATATGTTGTTTGCTTCTTTTTACAGCCAGTTCACAATAGTGTTCTGCAAATTTTAGCTCATCTGTAAGATCAACGATCTCATTTTTGTCATTTTCAAGAATATATCTGTAAACATATGACATTGATTCAATGAATTCCAGAGTGCTGCATTCATCACCGTGCTCAATAACCGTGTTGAGTGTATCAAGTGTGTCAATGAATAAATCCGGCTTTATACTCTGCTTAAGTGATTGCAACTCGATTTGTTTCTTTTCTTCCAGTAGGATTAAATTATCATTATATAGTTTATTCTGCCTTTGCTGTGCTATAATTATCGAAAACATTATAAACAGGATAGAATACTCAATTATCACCTGAAAATTGATTGATTTTACGACCCAGCTTATTTCTTTATTGTATATAAACACATAAATTAAGGTCAAAACAATATAATACGATACCAATAAAAGAACGTTGCATTGTAACCTGAATCTCCTTTTTCGGTCTTTGATGTAGTAGTTGACCCCCAGTACTACCAATGAAATGCCCAGTATTGATAATGCAGCCCATAGATCATTCAACGCTTCTGCTGCATTACTGTCTATTACTTGAAAACCTGCTGTATAAAGTTTCCCGGGCATTAATACATAATTAATAAATAGTTTTATAAGAGTATCTATCTTGTAAAACGAAGCATATAGTATTGATATTGTTATTATGCTTATTATATTGTTCAGCTTGTCCTTCGAATAGTTAAAATTACTTCCGAGAGTATCCGGTATATATGGTGAAAAATTCATTGTTTCCTCCCGGATTTGATTTTTACATTCTCTGAGGGGCTATGATTTATTAACTGGCTCTGTCTCAGGGTATTGCTTTCAATAGTCGGGATATGCACTGTAAATGTATCGCTGGTGTCTTCTATCACGACGCTCTTTCCTGTCAGCAGTTCATATCGTTTATTCAGATTATATAAACCTATCCCAAGTCCCTCCGGATGTGATTTCAATTTCTTTCTGTTAGTAATTACAACCTCATTGTTGTTTGTATATATATTGATTTCAAGGTTCCGGAAGTCGGAGATGACATTGTGCTTCGCTGCATTTTCTATGCATGTCTGTATGGAAAGGGGGAGTATATAGCAATTGTTGAGCAGGTTATTGTCAAAGTTGAAATTAACAATCAATTTGTTTTCAAATCTTCTTTCCAACAGGTAGGTGAAGGATCTGGCAAACTCAATTTCATCCAAAGCTGAGACAAAATCTTTTTTACTCTTATCCATGATATACTTATAAACATGAGTCATTTTCTTAACGAATAGTACACAGTGATTTTTGTTTCCTGATCTGACAACAGCACTGAGTGAACTGAGAGTGTTAAAGAAAAAATGTGGGCTTAGCTGCTGTTTTAATGCTTCGATTTCAACTTCTGTTTTCTGCCTGCGGATAAATGAATTCTGTTCTAATGATTCTCTGTATGCGAACTGGGAGTTAATTAACAGGGAAGACGCCAATATCAGCATGTAAGAATAGATTGAGTAGATTAATGATCCTATTAGTATTTTGGGTATTGACTTGTTGTAAGCCCAAGCGTTAAACATAATTGTTATAACGATTACAGCCAAAAGACAAAGAATATGCAATCCGGCTCTAATAATAAAATTATTCCTTCTAATCAGGAAAAGGATTGCCAGAGCTGATAAACTCATGCAGAATATCAGACCTATATAGATCAATGTTATTTTGCCAATAAAATAGGGGTTATAATAACCATCAGTAATATTTGAGTATATTATCCCGACACGTGGTTCGTTTAAATACCTGATAATGTCCAGTAATCTGTGGAAATTGAAAATCATAGGTATGAGAAGAGACAGGATCAGGATTTTTATCAATGCATTCTTCGTATTGGAATCTATATTTTTTTCTCCGTAGATCAATGAATCTTGTTTGGAAATCCTCATGATTGTTACTCCTTATGTTTTTGATGGTACAATCATACTCTAATCTTATAAATATTGAATGGGAAATGTTGTAAAGCTGAAATAATTATGGGTGAAACAGGATAATCCTTTCTTTAAGCAGATTGATACAAGATATAATCTTTTTATTAAATAATGTTAACTTAAAAAACTTTGTCGGTAAACTTATGTATTGCATAATGCAGCTCCGGGATTTTATACGGAATATATGCAGTGTTTTTTTAATTCTTTTATTGACAGATAAATAAGCTTAGTGTTTAAATGGATATAATATAGGAGTTTATTGGCTTAAACCCTTGAAATATAATAAGAAAAATGTTACTCAGGTTTTCCCTCTCATAATTTTTTACGTGCTTAACCTGAGAAAAGTATTATTATATATAAGATTATCTTGGAAGGATAGGATTATGAGTGATTCACAGGAAAGAGAATATCGCAGACAAAGAAGAATGAAGAACCTGATGGACAGAAGTGACAGTGTCACAGACAAACCTATTTTTGGGAAGGAACTGGGTTGTCTGGTTTCGATTCTTCTTTTACCGCTTCATCTCATAAAAAGAATTTTTATATAAGCAAAAAGACTGTGAGTAATCACAGTCTTTTTTTATCTCAATAAGTTTTTACAATTTTAAGGTTTTATTCTCAGACATTGATCCAATAATCCCGGTAGAGTTTCCAATTGAATCATACTGGCGGAATCACTGAGTGCATCCATTGGAGCAGGGTGAGTTTCAATAAATAATCCGTTAACATAACCTGTAGCAAGAGCAGCTTTAGCCATCATTGGAGCATACTCGGGAGATCCACCTGAAATTTGATTGATTGAAGGTTTTTGTAAGCTGTGTGTAACATCAAATATTACAGGGAATCTGAGGCTATGTAGTGAGGCAAAGCTTCTGAAATCAACAATCAGATTTTGATAGCCAAACATTGTTCCACGCTCAGTAACGAGTATTTTGTAATTATTTTCAGCAGTAACTTTTTCTGTGGCAGCTTTCATGTTTTCAGGAGCCATGAATTGACCCTTTTTAATATTTATGATCTTTCCGCTTTTAGCTGCTTCACGGATGAGAATAGTCTGTCTGCTCAGGAAAGCAGGAATCTGAATAATATCAGCCACTTGACTGACAGCTTCAATTTCATTGGATTCATGTACATCAGTCAGGATCGGTAACTGGAATTCATGCTTGATTTTATCAAGAAGTTTCAGTCCATCCTGCAATCCGGGACCTGAAAAAGAAGTCACAGATGTTCTGTTTGCTTTAAGGTAGGATGCTTTAAAAATGAGTGTAATGTCACGATCATCACAAGTTTTTTTGAGTGTTTCAGCTGTATGCATCATTAAAGATTCGTCTTCAACAACACATGGACCGGCAATGAGGAAAAAGTTTTTGCTGTTCAGTAGCTTATCGTACATCAGAAATCTCCATAAGAAGTATTTTAGTCAATGATGTCTCAACTATATATCTGTCCAGTATTATTTATCAATCCTGTGTTTTTTTAATCTGAAATAGATTCTGTAATTATTTAATACTACTGCAAGATATACAAGTATGCTTATACTTAAGATAATATGAAGTTCATGATTTGTTAACGGATAAACAAAAAAGATAAGTATTAACACAATAACAATGATTGATTTCAGGATTATCATTCCTTTGATAATTCCAAAAGTTTTGAAGAGAATTCTGGCTATCGGGTTTTTCTCTGATCTTAAAGAAGTATTGTTTACAACCAGATAGGTTGAATGAGCATCAAGAATATTCTCAATAAGGAAAACTGCAGCAAGAATTATAAGTGATACAAATCTCATTTACACCTTTATCTTATTCATCGTCTTTTTTCAACTCAACAATAATTTCATCTTTGCTTTCCGGTTTGTTCCCGGGTTGAGAAATCATTTTGTTCTTTCTGCTGAAATAGAAAAAAATAAGTATCACTGGTATTGTTACATACCAATACCTGAAAGCTAATCCTAATATGCCAAATGATATACCTATTATCAAGCTGATAAATTTGAATAATATAAACAGAACAAGTAATCCGATAAGGATCAGTTCTAAGCGTCCAAATCTTCTCATAGTTACCTCTGTGTACCAAGTAATTTGAACAATTCCAGATAGTCCAGTTTAAAACTATTAAAAATTTTAAGGAATATGTAGGAGAAATAAGGCCAGTATATTGAAAGAAAGTAGAATCCTATGAGAATTGCCAGAGGCATAGCCACGATCAGTATCTGAATTTCCGGAGTAACTTTGGCAAATAGTGCCAGAAGTACTCTTTCCAGAAACAGGGCTGCGAAAATCGGAGCACCAATTTTTATCCCTGCAACAAAAATATATGAAAACATTTTGAGGAACTCAGGCAGAAAATTAGCACTGTAATGTATTTTTGTGACAGGCATGAAGTAAAAACTGTCAAAAATAGTCTGCAGGAAGAAGTGATGTCCATAAAAAGTGAAGAGCAGGAGCATTGCCACATAGTACTTCAATTGACCGATCAGCTGAGAGTTCTCGGATGTTGTCGGGTCTATCAATGTCATCATGGAAAGACTCATCATACGTCCGACCATGAAACCGGACAGTTTGAGAGACTCGAACAGTATTGTAGCTGTGAATCCCATGAGAAGTCCTATCATCAGCTCTTGAGCAGCGAAAAATCCCAGCATCATAATATCAACAGGGAGATTATCCGGAGCAGGTACGATCTGGAATACAATAATTGCGAGACAGACACTTATAACGATTCTTACACGAGGAGTTACAAGTGGTGCTGAGAACAGGGGAAGTGTAAGAAGAAGTGCGGATATTCTTACTCCGATAAGTAAGATATGTTCAAACTCAACAGTGGTAAAACCAAGAAACTCAAACATTTTTAACTAAGTGATTCCAGAATGCTTCTGATATAGTTTACGTATTCAATGAATTTATTTACCATCCAGGGAATTGTTAACAGTACAATAAGCATAACAGCAGTTATTTTGGGTATGAATGTCAGAGTCATTTCCCTGATCTGGGTTACTGTTTGAAAAATAGAAACAAGAAGACCGACTACAAGTCCTGTTATAAGAATCGGGGCTGCAATAATGCCAGTATAATACAGTGTTCTTGCTGCTACTTCAATAACTAATTCCTGTGTCATAATAAATCCTTAGTAGAAACTTCTTATGAGTGATTCAATGACAATATACCAGCCGTCAACCAGTACGAAAAGCAGAATTTTGAATGGAGCCGAAATCATTGGTGGCGGAAGCATCATCATACCCATAGACATCAGGATACTGGCAATAATCATATCAATCATCAGGAAGGGTAGGTAAAGAAGAAAACCCATCTGGAAGGCAAGTCGTATTTCGCTGATAGCGAATGCCGGAACAATAACATGCAGAGGAAGGTCATCCGGAGATTTTGGCTTCTCCAGTCTGGCGTTATTTACCATCAATGCCAGATCTTTCTCTCTGGTTTGTTTCAGCATGAATTCTCTTAAAGGTTTTACTCCTTTTTCAAAAGCTTCCTGGTGAGTCAGTTCAGATTTCAGATAAGGTTGTAGAGCCGTATCATTAATATCCTTGAATACGGGTGCCATCACGAAAAATGTCAGAAAGAGAGAGAGAGCGACAATAATCTGGTTTGATGGAGTGCTCTGTGTACCGATAGCCTTTCTGACCATACTCAGTACGATGGTAATTCGTGTAAAAGATGTCATTAGAATCAGGATCGACGGAGCAAGTGATAACACTGTGATCAGCAAAAGAATCTGTAGAGATACTGCAACATCTTTAGGACTGGTCGCTTCTTCTACTCCAAGAGTGATCGAAGGTACTGTCTGTGCGTTTATTATACAGACAATAGACAATAGAAATAATATTATTAATAGTTTATTAGCTCTTTTCATTAATCTTTCTTTTCAGTAGTTTTTCTGATAATTTCAAACTGAATGAGTTCTCGGAAGCTTCTTTTTTCTTCTCGAGTATTTCATTAACTTTAGCTGCATCTTTTATCTGATACAGAAGTTGAATGTTTCCGGCAGATACACCGAGAACACTAATCTCATCAAGAAGGTAAATCAGATATATATATTGTTTATTTCCTATATGAATAATGTCAATCACTATTGCGTTCTTATCCAGATTTGATAGTGACTTTCCTGTTAATGATAATTTTTTGGATACTTTATAAAAAATGTAAATAAGCAAAGCAATAATAAATAAAGCACCTATATACTGCATGGCATTCATTCCATGCACTTCAGGAATATCCTGAGATTTTTCAGTGGCGGTACTGTCTGCAGCATCAAATATTCTGTTAAATTGTGTTGAATCTTCCAGATCTACACACACCAGGTGAGTGAATAATCCGAAGAGAACAACAATCAACAGGTGTTTTCTCATGGTCTTCCCAGAGTTTTTATTCTGTCCTTACGTGAAACAAGACTGACTATCCTTACTGCATAGTTTTCATCAGCAACCATTACTTCACCAATTGCAAACTTTTTACCATTAACAATCAAGTCTACATAATCTCCTGCTGTTTTATCAAGCTCTATTACCGAACCTTGTCCCATTTCAAGGATTTCTTTGATTTTCATTTCTTTTCGACCAAGTTCAACAGTAATTGGCAGCATTATGTCATACAGCATATCAATGTTCACTGCAGCATTAGGCGAGAGTTTGCTTTCTTCAATATTGGAAAAAGATGCTCTTGAAACAGGCATGGCAGGTTGTTCCTGAACAGGTGGAGAAGAATAACTATTCATCTGGTTATTCTGTTGTGGGGCAGCAGTTAAACCGATATCAGCCATATTGAATTCAGCTTCGTCCTGACTTGCATGTCCATCGTTCTGGAACAGGTTGTCTATTGAGTCTCCGGCAAAATTGTCGAAGAAAACAAACATAGGGAATGATTCTCCTATAATACTGATATTAAGACGCATCATCTGGTTATCTTCCAGAAAATCTTTCTGGATTTCCATATCTGTCAATTCTACCTGAGTAATTGTACCTGTGAGACTTACGCCTATTCCGGACATCTCAGAAGCCATACTCCCAAGAATCTGATTATACATTTCCTGAATTGCATCGTTGTGTTCTTCAGGATTATAATCAACCTGACCATCTCCCAGCATCATAAGATCAGAAAGTACAGCTGCCAGTTTTTTAGGCATAATGTACAGTACCTGAAAATTCTGATCTCCCGAGAAATTAATTGTCAGTAATACGCCTGGAAGTTCAAAGGCAGATGAAACATTGTCAAAGTTAAAACTTTCAATGTTTTGTCTTTCTATATTTAGTTCTGTATTGGTAATAGTAGTTAAAACTCCATTTGCATTACCAATGAACATGTCTATAAGTTTGTTTATATTAGTTGGATTACTCATGGATAATTTCTCCCTCTTGATCAGTTAAGTTTTGGATCTGAAATGCCATTGCTTTTTTATGTCTACCGATTGTACCAGAGAATCTGGGACTGCCTTCTACATATGCGGTAATACTGTCGTTAATATTCTTGTTTAACAAAATGATATTTCCTTCCTGGAGTTCCAGAAAGTCATTTACTGATATCTCACTTTCCCCGAGATTAACATTACATGTAACCGTCGTTTGTTCAATGGTATGCTGAATACTGAGATAATCTTCCTCTGTAGTTTCTTTTTTAAGCAGGGCCATATAGTTCTGGCTGAGAAGTTTTTTCAGCACAGGTTCCAGCATGAAATAAGGAAAGCACAAAAGTATTGTAAACTCAAAGCTTCTTGCTGCAACCGGAAAATTAAGTACAATCATTGTTTCACTTGAAGGTGCTATCGTAACTAGCTGCGGATTGGTTTCAAAAGTATTGATGCTGCAAGCGAGGTCATCTATCTGCTGCCAGGCTTCCCTGAAATGCTCCAGAATTTTCTCGGCGATTGATTTAAGTACAGATCTTTCAATTTCACTTAAATCCTGTATATCATTTCTTCTGACAAGAGTTGCACCGGTTCCGCCAAAAAGTCTGTCCACAATGAAATATGTAAGATCCGGATCTATATCCAGAATTGCCTGACCATCAAGTTTCTCTACCTCGAAAATATACATGTTTGTATAATCTGATGCTGACATTGTGAATTCAAGATATGTAACCTGATCTATAACAGGACTTTTTACATCTACCATTGTACGCAATGTATTGGACAGGTATGGGGAAAGCAGTCTTGCAAAAATCTCGTGAATATTTCTTAAGATTTTTATTTGATCTTTGGAGACCCTTTCAGGACGCCTGAAGTCATATAACCTCAGCTCTTTTTGCTGAAGCACATTTTTGGGCTGCTTCTCTTCTCCGTGTTCCTGCGATAACAGGGCATCGATTTCTTCTTGTGTAAGTAGTTTACTCATTTATACTATGTACCTTTTCAATACGCTCTTTACTGAAGAACGAACTGAGTGAAAAATACACGGGTAATCTGTCCTTTGGTAAGCATTGTATTAATCTTATCTTTTACCATTTTCTGAAGTTTAGGTCTAAAGGCTGCATTTCCTAGAACATCAAAATTTTGCGATGCCAGAATAGTATTAACTTCACTTTTCATGATAGGGATTTTAAGATCTATCTCAGGTGGCAGCTTTTTATCTTCAAGCTTATATTCAAAAGCTATAGAAATCATTAAAAGTCGATTTTGACCTTCATTGGAAACAGGATTAACAATCATATCTGTGAATGCTTCAAGATTCAGAACAGCGTAGGTTTCTTCATAATCTTCATTTCCAGTCGGATCAACTGATTCTCCATCTTTCTTTTCTTTTTCTTCATCTTTTTTCTGTTTGTCTTCAATTTTAGTGTTAATTTCCTTGATATGGCTCAACTCTTTCTTGAAGAATACCTGAGTCATCAGAATATAAGTCAGTAGAACAGAAACAATAATTGTTAAAGCAATAATGATTATGTTTTTTACATTTCCTTTTTGAGTCATAAAATCTCCATTTATTCTTTTAAAAAATCTGGTAAATTAAGGTCTATGGATGAATCTGTTGTCTCCTGTTTGAGGTTTACAAAGATTTCCACCCTTCTGTTCTGGGAGCGTCCGGCAGATGTATTGTTTGTTGCTACCGGTCTGAACTCTGCGAATCCAATTGCCTGAAATCGACTTGGGTTAATACCAAGCTGAATGAATTTCTTAACTACAGCAAGTGCTCTGGCATTTGAGAGTTCCCAGTTTGAAGGATACTTGGCAGTGTGTATTGGAATATTGTCAGTATGCCCTTCGACTCTGACATCAAAGGGTACCATAGCAAGAACTTTTGCAATCTGCTCAAGGACTTCATCAGATTGAGTTTTAAGATCAGATGAACCGGAGTTATAGAGCATTGGATTCGATATACTGAATCTGATCTGATCTTTGGATCTTTCAACACGAATCATTTCGTGAGTACCGGATTTCTCAGTAATTTCTTCAATCTGCTTGATAAGTTGCTCAACCTTGAAATTGAAATCATTTGGACGAAACTCATACATTGGAACCGGGTCAGAAATTACTCTGGCTCCCTGGTCTGCTTTTAACACTCCAAGAGCACCTTTAAGTGATGTCATGGCTTTTTTAAACTTAACTTCATTCATGGATGAATAAGAAATAAGGAGTACGAAGAATGTAACGAGAAGCGTCATCATGTCTCCATACGTAAGCATATACGATGGAGCACCTTCTGGTGGGCATTCCGGGCATTTCTTTTTCTTAGCCATTGTTTATCCTTTATTGAGCTTCTGAACCTTTCCTGAGTTTAGGAGCTATGAATGTTTCAAGCTTATCTCTGAGCACTCTGGGATTGTCTCCCGATTGTATTGAAAGAATGCCTACGATAATGAGATTTTTCATCAGTACTTCTTCTTTTGATCTAAAGTCAAGCTTATTGGCAAGCGGAATAAAAATCACGTTTGCAACAAGAGATCCGTAGAATGTGGTAATAAGAGCAACTGACATACCTGCACCAATATTAGATGGGTCATCAAGTGCCTGAAGCATCTGAATAAGTCCAACCAGTGTACCTATCATACCGAATGCCGGAGCAAAAAAGCCCATCGCATCCATCATTTCCTTACCTGTTTTGTGTCTGGCTTCAATATATTCTATCTCAGTCCCCATAACAGTTTCAATGACTTCCACTTCATTTCCGTCAACAGCAAGCTGAATAGCTTTTTTCATAAAGTCATCGTCGATACCTTTCAGCTCTCTCTCAAGTGCCAGTATACCTTCTCGTCTGGCTTTTTCTCCCAGATCAGTAAGAAGGTCTACTTTCTTTGTGATATCTTCCTGCGATGTGAAGAAAGCGTTTTTCATTATTTTGCCCATTGCAAGAAATTCATTAAGCGGGTAGGATGTAATTACAGCTGAAATAGCTCCACCAATCACAATCATGATTGAACCGACATCAATGAATGATGCCATCATTCCGGAAATGAGGATTGGTACAAAAACAAGCATTAAACCGAGACTTAGACCAATGACTGTTGCAAGATCCATATAAAATCCTTTATTTCTTTTTCAGATTATCGGGGTTCATAATGCGTCTTCTGAATTCTATGATTCCTTTAATTACCTCATCAACTGATTCAGAAACCAGAATTTTCTTTCCGGTTGTTAGGGTTATCAGTGTATCTGGTGTAGATTCAATGAATTCCATCAAATCTGCATTAATGTATATTTCTTTTTTGTTTATTTTTGTTAATCTAACCATTTAATATCTCCTTGTCAAGACAATTAATGATGAGAATAAAGTCAACAAACATTCATATTTTGTACCAGATAATTATTCAGATTTTTTTTTAAGACTGTTTTTCTAAGCTTATCAGGACAAATCACGCTATGCATTTTTGAATGATCGGTCAAAAGCAATTGATTGCTTTCATCAGTTTTGAATAAGTCAGGCAAAGCAGGAAATCCTGCTTCACCTGTTAATATTTATCAGAGATTATTTATTATCTCTTCATTCTATCGATTATTGTTGTCAGGATGGTGTCTGATGTTGAAATTACTTTTGAATTTGCCTGAATACCTCTTTGAGCTATAATCATCTGAGAAAGCTCATTGGTCAGGTCAACATTAGATGATTCAAGATATCCAGCCTGAATTTGAGATGAAGTATTGGATCCAGCCCAACTGATGATTGGATTTCCGGATGCTGTGTTGGCTGAGAAAAGACTGCTTCCTTCTTTCTTCAAACCACCTCGGTTTGTGAAATTAGCAAGAGCAATCTGAGCGAGTGTACGGCTTTGTCCGTTTGAATAGAATCCATTAACAATACCTTGATCGTCTACAGATATACTGTCAAGAACACCAAGTGAGTAACCATCCTGCTCAATAGCAATTGTTGTGCTTGCTGATGAGAATTGTGTGATTCCGTCAAATCCACCTGATGTACCGGCGTTAAAGTCAATTACCATTTCTTTAAGACCTGTACTGCTGAATCTTAATGCCTCAGCATTGTTATCGTATGTGAATTCTTTCATTGAGCCGTCAGCATTGAATTCTACTGTTCCTGTAGAACCTTCGGTAGGAACTATATCACCTTCGTCAATGCTGATGTTCCATGTCCAGAGGTTACTTCCCGGAGTTGGATCTTGAAGGAACTCGAATTCAAGTTCGTGAGTATCACCCTGACTGTCATATACTGTAATGGTTGTTGTGTGTTTACCTGTTGCTCCGACAACTTCCTGTGCAAATGAAGGAATGATTACGTTAGTTGTATCTCTACCTTCTACAGTGGTTGCTGCTCTGGTGAATCCTGTACCTGTTCCGTCAGTAATAGCAAAAGTAGTTGCACTTACACCAGGTGAGTCATCTGTAAGAACAATGTTACCATTAGTGTCGAGTGAAGCAGTTGAACCTGCAAACTGAGTGCTGATAAATGAAACAAGATCCTGCATTGTTGTGCCATCATTGGCTGCACCATAAGTGAATGTTGCACTAACTGCTGCACCTGCTGCGTTGGTTCCGGAAATTGTGAAAGTGTCACCCGCAACAAGTTCACCACCACCACCGGTTCCGCCAACACCATCAATGTTTGTAAGATCATCGGTTGCCTGAGTTGCAACACCACTGGTCTGGAATACTGCTGAGGTTGTATGTGTTTCGTATACTGCATCTACAGTATCAGGTGGCACGATAGCTATTGAAAAATCATTTTCTCCTGCTTGATTCGCTTTGAATCTGAGGAAACCGTTTTCATCAAGTTTGATTGTCGCACCATCATCAGTGCTTGAGCCAAATGTTGTATTGATAGTAGATAGGAGTTCACCTAGAGTGATACCGTCATTAGCAAGACCATATGTGAAGTTACCTGTTAACGCAGCACCTTCTCTGTCTGTTCCGTTGATTTCAATTGTATCACCGTCAACAATGTCAAATCCTTCAATGTTTGCCAGTGATGTTGAAGTTGAAATGTCAGTTCCATCTTTTGTCTCGAGCTTTCTTTCACCAAGCCATTCTTCAAATTGAGCAGCATTTTTATCAAGGTTACAATAAAGTGAAACATTTTCAGTTGCTTTAGCCGGATCTTTCTTTCCAAATGGAAGCTGGATGTTCTCTACTGCTGTGGATGATGTCAGTTGACCATTTTCGTCAGCCATACGACCTTGCACGAATGTTGATCCACCAGGTCCGAGAAGGAAGCCGTTATTGTCTACCTGAAAAGCTCCTGATCTTGTAAAGTATCTGTTTGTTCCATCAGAAACGATAAAGAAATCGTTACCGTTGATAGCCAGGTCTGTTGTCATTCCTGTTGCTTCCATACTTCCTTGTTTGAAGTTTGTATCTATACTGTTTATTTTTGTTCCTAATCCGATCTGGATGGGGTTAACACCACCAAAGTTGCCAAGTGATCCACGTGCATCAGCAATAGTTTCAGATAATGTATCTGCAAATGTGATTCTTCCTGCTTTGTAGCCTGTTGTGTTTACGTTTGCTATATTATTGGAGATTACATCCATGAATGCTTGTTGGCCTGTGATTCCAGATATTCCTGCGTATAATGATCTTAACATTTTTTACTCCTTGTTTAGGTTCAGCACATCAATCAGTCAGTGCTGACAAGGGCCTCCTCCGTGAGGTCCAGCCCGTAATTTTGTTATTATTTATGCAAAAGCTGCACTGTCTATATTGGTGAAAACATTCTCGTTTGGTTTATCTACTGCTGTAATGACTGTTCGGTTTGTTACATTTACAACATATGCGACGTTATCCATTGTAATCAGTGATTCCTTACCGCCTTTACTTGCGAGCTTATCAACTGCTTCTTCTAATCTCTGCAATTCTGAACTATCAAGGTCTATGTTTCTCTGATTCATACGCTGGGTCGCATGGGCTGAGAAAGACAGCTTATTGGTGTTCAGTTTCTCCTGTAATATATCTCGGAACGGATTGCTCTGAATCCTTGGATCAGCAGTCCTGTTTATCTTGTTCTGCTCATTTCCAATAGGTATTGGAGGATTCTGGAAAACTCTGTTAATCATTGTTTCCTCACTCTCCATCCAGAATGGAAATTACAGCTCCAAGTCCAAGGCTTGTTCCATGAACAACAAGGTATGGAGAACCGGATTCGTAAGTGATTCCTTCTATGTATCCGTTAACATAACCGTCTGCTGTAACGGCGTTGCCTTCGGAATCTGTTGCAACGATTTCGAAAGTGTAAATTCCATTATCTACCTTTTCTCCATTAGAGTCCGTGCCATCCCATGTTATGGTGTTGTCACCGGCCCTCTGGTTGTAAGGATTGATTGTTGTTACAAGTTCACCATCTTCGTCGTATACATTAACAGTTACATTTGATGTTGCCGAGAGGTTATAGGAAATCTCAGTATTTTCTCCCTGATACTCAACAGTATTTCCATAAGCTTTTACGTTCTTGCCTATGAGAGATGTCATGTATGAGTTATTCAGAGACTGAGTAAGTAATACGTTGTCTGTCATTGTGTCATAAATGTTGTTCAACGATTCTAATGAACTAAACTGTGCAAGCTGCGCTGACATATCCGTATTGCTCATGGGTTCAAGTGGATCCTGATATTTCATCTGGGCGATCATCAATTGCAGAAAGTCATCTTTTGCCATAGAACCATCATCTATAACATCTGTCTTATAAGCATCTGATGTTGCTGTTGTAATACCGACTATATCCATTATTTCCTCCGATCTTAAATTATATACTCAATCGTAGTATTTTCGCGTTTCATTGACATTAATTGTTGTGTTTCGCTTTCTTCTTTCAACGTATGGAAAGCGTTTTGCCTGTTTACGATATTTCTTTGTCTGTTATGAGAGTGCTGATTGTGATGTTCTTCGTTGTCGAACCTGTAGTTTACTTCAACTTCATCAAATCCCAGTTTTTCGAGTGATTTGTTCATGTCAGAGAGCTGATCTCTCAGTGTTTGTAAATGAGCTTCGTTTTTGACTGAAATTGTCACCTGCAGGTTGTTGTTTTCTTTGACGAGATTTGCTGTGATTTCACCAAAATCATCAGTGCGTAATTTAAAGTCTGCTTCTTTAAACAGTGATGATTTACTATTAATTTCGAAAGATTTCAAT
This sequence comes from Cloacimonadales bacterium (SeqCode), assembly GCA_942492065.1. Lineage (GTDB taxonomy): Bacteria > Cloacimonadota > Cloacimonadia > Cloacimonadales > JAIOQZ01. The sequence goes on from CALODV010000014.1 coordinate 144,559, forward strand.
TCATTAAAAATTTTTTCGTATATCTGATTTATTGAGGTTCCGTTGTATGATGGAACTGTGCTTTGTGCTTTTGCAGCAGTTGAACTGAAGGCAGTGTCGAACTGCTGATCCTGAATTGTAGATCTGAATGCTTCATTTTCGTTTTTGCTGTAATTTTCCGAATTTCCCTGTTTGTTGTTATAGTTCTCATTCTTATTGTCTGACGAGTTTTCCATAGATTCGTTTTTTGCTTCTGGTCTTCTAACATAATTACTTTGAGAAGGCTCAGTACTCTGATTCTTCTGAGAATGCAGTTTTTCCAGATCTGGCAACCTCAGACTGTTCAGGAACTTTGTTATGGATTCTTCATCATCCAGTTTCAAGACTGTCCTGTTGGTTTCTTCTTTTGCAGAACTATTCTTGTGGAATAAATTCTGGATGTTATAGAAAAGTCTCTTGTCTGCTATAACCTCAGACTCATTTTGAGTATACCTTTCTTTAACCGGAGCATGATTTTGTACTTTTTCAGGATTGGATTTACTGATCTCTTTTTTCTCATAATCAGCTTTTTGGGAATATCCTTTATCACCTTTTTTCTCAACCATTGCATTCTCCTGAAAATTTTCTTCGGACTCATGGCTTCTATCATTTATTACAGTATTATTTTTTAAAGGAACTGCTTCTGATTTTTCTGATTTGATATCAGTGTTGTCTTTAATAGTCTCATGCTTTGCAATAACTTCCTGCTTGGCAGCAACTTTGCTTTCTGCTGAATTATTAACAACCTTTTCATTTGTTATATTGCTCTTAACAGCAACAGGTTCAGATGTATTTTCTTTAGCATTTGCCTGTTCTGCTCTGATCTCAGTGTTGTCTTTAATAGTCTCAGGTTTTGTATTAACTTCCTGCTTTGCAGCAATTTTGCTTTCTGCTGAATTATTAACAAATTTTTCGTTTGTTATATTGCTCTTAACAGCAACAGGTTCAGATGTATTTTCTTTAGCATTTGCCTGTTCTGAGTTCTTTGGAGTTTCAACTACCTTAGCTGTTTCCGTTTTTGCAGTTTTGGTATTTTGAGGTTGAGTCTGTTCTGTTTTGATCTCAGTGTTGTCTTTAACAGTCTCATGTTCTGTATTAACTTCCTGCTTTGCAGCAACTTTGCTTTCTGCTGAATTATTAACAACTTTTTCGTTTGTTATATTGCTCTTAACAGCATCAGGTTCAGATGTATTTTCTTTTGCGTTTGCCTGTTCTGAACTCTTCGGAGTTTCAACTACCTTAGTTGTTTCCGTTTTTACAGTTTTGGTATTTTGAGGCTGAGGTTGTTCTGCTCTGATCTCAGTGTTGTTTCTACTAGTCTCATGCTTTGCAATAACTTCCTGCTTTGCAATAGTCTTGTCTGCTGAATTATTAACAACTTTTTCGCTTTTTACATTGCTTTTAACAGCAACATGTTCAGATGTATTTTCTTTAGCGTTTGCCTGTTCTGAGTTCTTTGGAGTTTCAACTACCTTAGCTGTTTCCGTTTTTACAGTTTTGGTATTTTGAGGCTGAGGTTGTTCTGCACTGATCTCAGTGTTGTCTTTAATAGTCTCAGGTTTTGTATTAACTTCCTGCTTTGCAATAGTCTTGTCTGCTGAATTATTAACAACTTTTTCATTTGTTACATTGCTCTTAACAGAAACAGGTTCAGATGTATTTTCTTTAGCGTTTGCCTGTTCTGAACTCTTCGGAGTTTCAACTACCTTAGCTGTTTCCGTTTTTACAGTTTTGGCATTTTGAGGCTGAGGTTGCTCTGCTCTGAACTCAGTGTTGTCTCTAATAGTCTCATGTTTTGCAATAACTTCCTGCTTTGCAGCAACTTTGCTTTCTGCTGAATTATTAACAACTTTTTCATTTGTTAAATTGCTCTTAACAGAAACAGGTTCAGATGTATATTCTTTAGCATTTGCCTGTTCTGAACTCTTCGGAGTTTCAACTACCTTAGCTGTTTCCGTTTTTACAGTTTTAGTATTTTGAGGCTGAGGTTGTTCTGCTCTGATCTCAGTGTTGTTTTTAATAGTCTCATGTTTTGCAATAACTTTCTGCTTTGCAATAGTCTTGTCTGCTGAATTATTAACAACTTTTTCATTTGTTACATTGCTCTTAACAGAAACAGGTTCAGATGTATATTCTTTAGCGTTTGCCTGTTCTGAACTCTTCGGAGTTTCAACTACCTTAGCTGTTTCCGTTTTTACAGTTTTGGCATTTTGAGGCTGAGGTTGCTCTGCTCTGAACTCAGTGTTGTCTCTAATAGTCTCATGTTTTGCAATAACTTCCTGCTTTGCAGCAACTTTGCTTTCTGCTGAATTATCAACAACCTTTTCGTTTGTTATATTGCTCTTAACAGCAGCAGGTTCAGATGTATTTTCTTTAGCGTTTGCCTGTTCTGAACTCTTCGGAGTTTCAACTACCTTAGCTGTTTCCGTTTTTACAGTTTTGGCATTTTGAGGCTGAGGTTGCTCTGCTCTGAACTCAGTGTTGTCTCTAATAGTCTCATGTTTTGAAATAACTTCCTGCTTTGCAGCAACTTTGCTTTCTGCTGAATTGTTAACAACTTTTTCGTTTGTTATATTGCTCTTAACAGCAACATGTTCAGATGTATTTTCTTTAGCGTTTGCCTGTTCTGAACTCTTCGGAGTTTCAACTACCTTAGCTGTTTCCGTTTTTACAGTTTTGGTATTTTGAAGCTTTGACTGTTCTGCTCTGATCTCAGTGTTGTTTTTAATAGTCTCTTGTTTTGCAATAACTTCCTGCTTTGCAGCAACTTTGCTTTCTGCTGAATTATTAACAACCTTTTCATTTGTTATATTGCTCTTAACAGCAACAGGTTCAGATGTATTTTCTTTAGCGTTTGCCTGTTCTGGACTCTTCGGAGTTTCAACTACTTTAGCTGCTTCCGTTTTCAAAACCTTATTAGTCCCAAGTTGATGTAGTTGGTTTTTGGGTTCATGGCTTTGCATAACCATTTGTGTTTTAGCAGGATGTTCTGGTTTTGTTGAAACTTCTTGACTGGGGAGGTTTTTCTCATGTTGGGAACCAACAGTTCCGCTCATTTTGACGTCAGATATTTCTTTTGGGGCTGCTGTGAATGATTTATTGTTTCTTAAAGGAGAGATTACCTCAGAATCGTCAAAACTATATTTACTTTCCTTACTGAAGTTCTGAGGTTCATCTACACCTTTATTTTTAGTGTTAATATCAATGTTTTCGTTGTTTAAGGATTTTGTATAACTTGAGTCTTTTGCTTCATAGACTACAGGTTCTCTATTCAGGGTATTCGTCTTACCTGTATTTGTTTGTTTAGTTGAAAGGCTTTTTGTAATCTTTTCTGCAGAAGACTGTATATTATTTTTTCGAGTAATTTTGTTTTGATATTTTGTTATGCTTTCAATAGTATTAGTTTCATTCTTATTGGAAATAGTTCTTTTGGCGGATACAGACTTTTGTATTGATTTATCAGGAGTGATTGTTTTTCCTTCAGACAGATGAACTGTTTTCATATCTGTAATAATGGATTCCTGTTGTGAGGACTGATTATTAACCTTATTTTGTAAACCTGAAGAAATTGCCTGCATGTTGACGTTGCTTAATCTGGCTGTAGTATTACCTGTACGATCTGAAGGAGTAGAAAAAACTCTAATGGTTGTTCCGGTTATAATTTTATTCTGCTGATTAGTTTGATCTATTCTCTGTACATTTTTGGAAACACTCTTATTTGATGCAGATTCTGCTTTTCGCATCAATACTGTTTTAACAATTGTGTTTCTAACAATAGAGTCTTGTTGTAGTACTTTAGTATTCTGCTTCAAAGTTGTTCCTGTGTTCACCTCAGTTTTTCTTCTGAGACTTGTTACAGGAACTTTGTTGGAACTATTATCTTTTTGTTTTGTTATAGCAATCTTTTCGGGTAATCCTGTTTCACTATGATTATCTGAAGGAGAAGCCCTATGAATAGATTTAGAAGGACTGTTTAAAGTTACTGCTTGATGCTTGCTTTTTAAAACTCTTGTAGATTGCCCAATTGAGTCACCTGACACCAGTGTACGCTCTCTGTGTTTAATTACAGTAGTTTGAGCAGAAATGCTCTTTGCAGTTGATTTTGAGGAACCGGTTTTAAGATATGCTGTAACTGAATTACTATGTTTTGAACTTTTGACGTGTGGTCTAACCGTTACCGATGTTCGTCGTCTGCCTTGAGTTTTTACATTTTTCTGCTCAGTCTGGATTTCTGCTAAATCATTAGTTTTTAAGATTGTTCCTGTTTTTGCATCAACTGTATTTTCTACAGTTCTTGAGGATTTTCCAGTTTCTAAAGTTGTTTTAACTTTGTAAGTTTCTGAACTATCATTCAGAGCAGAACCCTTAGATTTGCTTGCACTACCTGTGACTTTTTCTCTACTATTTAACTCTGTAATGTTCGCAGTATTTTTTGAATTTTCATTCTTGGTTACGATAGTTGAATTAAGTTTTGCTTGTGGATCAGCTAATTTATTTTCAGTTTTGAGAGTAGTATTGACTTTGGCAGTACTTTCTTCAATACTTGGCGATTCTGTTTTGACTTTTTGCATTTTAGATACTATTCCATTAACAGACGTCTTTTCAGGTGTTGAGTCAATCTTATTCTTTGAAGCTACATTAGAACTAATCAGACTATCAGTTTTCTCTTCTGTGTTTTCTTTGCCTGTGTTCGAAATGTTTTTGCTTGCTGCAGCAACTTCTAACTCTCTATCAGCAACATGTTCTACATCAACCTGAGATTTAGTCTTATTGATTGCTTTACTCTCAGTATTTTTCTCTTTTGAATCAGTATTTTTAACCTGACCTGTTTTCTTGTTAGCTGAAACGTACTGATCAGTAGACTGTTCTGATTTTTTTGCATGTCTGCTTTGATCATTACTACTGGTTTGTGTCCAAACATTAACATTGTTCTGAGACAATTTCTCTGTGTTTGCACTGGTTTTTTCAGTTTTTGCTTTTGCAGAATCAGTATTTACCGGTTTCGTCTTTACTTTCTGATCGGTAGGCAGGTTCTGTACTGTAGTTTGACTGTCCAAGACAAATGTGTCAGAAACAGAAGCTTTTTTGCTGCTATCAGCAGTTGCGTTTTGGTTTTCATTTTTCACATCTGAAAATATATTCTTACTCTCTGTTTTTGGGGTAGTTCTCTGACCTGGTTTAAGAGTAATATTTTTGTTCTTATTGTTATCTCTGTTTTGGGGAACAGATTCTGAGCTCATCTGCGCGTATGACGAGCTCAGAGATCTGATGTTAGAATTAAAAGTTTTAGATTTGGTTCTATCTTTAATTGAATCTGCTATTTTATGCAGGAACTGAGAGATGTTCTTCTTACCGGATTCATCAACAGGGAGAACGGATACCATTGCTTCATTAACTGTTCCTGACTCAGTAATGAAGTTCATCTTTTTGAGGTTACTGATCACATCATCTGAAACGGATTTCTTGATTGCCCCGTTTTCAGATGTTACACTACCGGTAAGCTTTTTGATTAAGGAAGCAAAATCCTGAGAATTAGCACTCAATCCTGTTTTACTGTTTTTAACTAACCTTTTGCTGCTCAGATCGGCTGTAAGGTTGTTGAGAAGTATAAAAGGATTTTGCTGTTTCATCTTTCTATCCTTATTCTGCCATCAGAGCTACGATTTTTGCAGATCGACTTGGGGGTAAGTAACTTAGTACTTTTCCTGATTTTCTCTGATTCATCTTTCGCAGAATTTCTATTATTTTTTCATCTGTTAAAGGAAGCATAAGTTGAGCCACTTTCTTCGCATCCATTGTACTGTAGGTATCTGCCAGATATTTAATGGAATTTTGCTTTTCAGATTCTTCTGCCTGTTCCTCTTCCTTGGCATATTGTGACTCCAGAGAAGTAAATTTTTCTTCCATTTTGGAAATTTTTTCCTCAAGACTGGTTATTTTTACATTTTTTTCTGACAGTTGTTTTCTTAGTTCTTCAATTTTCTCGATATATGCCTGCTGACGTTCTATCAGGCTTTCTATGATTTTGGAGTGTCTTTCTACCAGGGAGTCTGCTTCTTCAAAGGACATATCCTGCAAATTTTCAAATGCGTAGTATTTCTGTAATTCTTCTTTGAGTATTGTCAGTCGTCTGTATTCATCCAGTTTATCAGGAATACTATCGCCCAGTACAAAGACTGAATCCTGTTCCAGCACAGCAAGGGAGTCCATTACTCCAAGAGAGTCGGCAACAATTTCAATGTTTTCTCTGGCATCTCTTACTTTATTTCTTATCAGAAAAAACAGCACAATGTTCGCTGCAATAAAGGAAAGCAGGAACACAATGATGTATTGGACTAAATTTTTCTTCATTAGTTACTCTCAAATCTTGAATCTTTCTTTTTCTGGGTATTTATCTCATCCAGAAACGCTTGTTCTTCTTTCTTTTCCATAGTTTTATATTCTTCGAATTTCATTTCTCTAAGCTTCTCAATTGTTTTCTTTTCTCTGACTTTTTCCAGAAGCTCATGCTTGGCTCTGGATTCATCTTCAATCAGTTTTTCGATCTTATCTCTAAGGCCTTCGAGTTTGTCTTGAAGAGTTGAAATGTAATTGTGGTGAAGCATTATTTTTGCTGAATTAGTTTCTTTTCTCAAATTCCTTTCGTGTTTGGAATTTTCCATAGCAATTCTTGATGTAATCTGGTTTTGTTCTCTTTCGGTTTCCAGAATATCATTCTGAATGAGCAATAAATTTTTCTGGAGAATCTTCTCCTCAGTTTCTCGAACATCCAGCACTTTTTGTAATGAAAACTCAAATTTTTTCATGGTTCACCTTATAATTTTATTACAACAAAATTATGCAATGCCTATGCCAAAAGGTGTTTCATGTCTATTTGATGGAATATTAGTGTATTAGCGAATTTTCTTAAACAAAATGATTTTTCAGTTCGGAAATATGGGCATGTTTTTCCCGCTGGGGAAGGAATATTTTTCAATTATGCAAGCTTTTAAGCTACATATCAGCTTTAAGAAGTTTTTTCCCAAATGTGTTTATAAGAATGAGTCCGAGAGGGGCAGTGAGTATTATGGAGAGAACTGCTATTGCCAGAATTTGTTCTCCTTCAGCAATCCCGTTGCCAAGAGCAACAGATCCCAGTGCTGCCTGAACAGTTGCTTTAGGCAGATAGGCAATAATGCAGAAGATTTTTTCATTACGGTTAAGTCCAGATTTGAGAGTTGCCAGAACTACACCAATAGACCTGAAGAGCAGACCAATTAATATAACGGTTATGCCTTTGGTCCCGGCTTTTATTGCAACATGAGGGTCTACAGAAAAGCCAATGAGCACAAACAGGACGATTTCGGCAAACACCCATATTTTGCTGAGCTTCTTGGCAACCTTATGAGCTGTGTCCTCTTTTTTCTCCAGAAGAATGAACCCTGTAGTCATAACACCAAGCAGAGCTGCAACGTGGGTTAGTTTCCCTATCTCAACAATGACCAGAGAGAGGGAGAGTATTATCAATATTTTTTCTGTATCGCGAATCTTGAACTTGAATTTGAAGAAATTAACGAGAAACAATCCCAGAATCAATCCAGCCAGTATACCGCTTAGAATTGAAAAGGGTATCATTAACAGTGATTTACCAAGATTGATACTGTTCCCTGCAGCAATACCCAGAAATGCTGAAAACAGAGTAATGGCAAAAACATCATCTATGGATGCTCCTGCAAGGATAATTGTGGGTACCTCTCTTTTCCTGCCCAGTCCAGATTCTATGAAAGTGAGCATGGATGGTACTATCACTGCCGGTGAAACAGCTGCCAACAGGAATGCAGTCAGTCCGGAAACAGCCCAGCCAAAACCAAAGATTAAATGAAAAGCAATAGTAAGCGCAGAACCTTCAATGATACAGGGAAGGAAAGACATCAGGATTGAAGTTTTGCCTGTTTTGGCAAGAGTCTCTTTTTTTATGCCCAGACCGGCACGCAGGAGAATCACGATCAGAGCCATTGATTTTGCGAAGGGTGAAATCTGCCAGAGAACATCAGTTGTGTATTGCTTTATGAAAATACTCAGCAGGATTCCAAATACAACCATACCGAGAACAGAGGGTAACTGCATTTTAGAGAATAGCTTTGAGAATATCCACCCGCCAAGCAGTATAATGGTTGTTATCATTCCGAAAGTAATCATAGAGTTCTCCTGTATATGTTTCATTATTGCAGGAGTCATCAGCACAATGGCGGTTAAAGGTGAACTCCATCACCTTGGAGGATAGGAAATATGATTCAAGCTATATGTCAACTCAATAGTAAAGATTTCTATGGGCAATCAACATGGTCCACTAACAAATCATGTTATAAGGTATTGTTATCTCATCTTTTCATATGATCATTATTTTAATAGAGATGTGGGAGCACTCAAAGCCTACACTTATTACATCTCAGAAACTCAACCTATCTTTATATCAGCTGACGAATGTACTGAACTTTTTGCAGAATCAAACCGGGCACAGCTCTTAAAAAAAGCCTTAAATATAATAATTACTTGAAAAGTATATGTAATTATCCCCTGGCAATAATCCTTTTAGCTTCATCAATCATATTTGGGAAAAGTGTAAGAGGTACTTTTTCTCTACCAAGAGCACTAAATACCATAAATCTTGCACATTCGGAATTATTACCCCGACAATAGTTCTTTTTATACACATTTGCCATTGAGGGCATGTTCTTCATTCTGTCATTAAAGAATGGACACTTTGGAAGACATTGACAATCAGCCATTTTTCACTCCTTGAAATTTAACTTCAAATAAATACTAATAAAAATATTCAGCAAAACAAAATTAAAATGAGTATTCCTTTAATTATTAGTGGTTGTTGATTGACTTATACTTGAAAAATAAAGGTTGATAATCTAACTTATGTCATGAAATTTTTTAAGAAAAAGCTTTTTTCCCGCTGTTTTTACTGTTGTATCAAAGAAAATATATAAAAAGTTTTCCTTAATTATTGAGTTGCGGGAAAATCTTAACTATGAATGTCTTGACATAATCATGGATTGCGGTCTTTTTCTTCTAAAAAAAAGAAGCAGGAGAAAAATATGTTCAGGAAACTTACATTCGTTTTATTTATTGTTTTCTTAATGTCTGCGTTATACTCACAATCTTTAGTCAAGTGGTACACTTCAATGGGGGATTTTAAAGCTGAAATGAGGGAAGATCTGGTTCCTGTAACCGCAGGGAATTTTATTGATCTCTCATTAGATAACTTCTATGATGGCTTGATCTTTCATAGAGTAATAGATGGGTTCATGATTCAAGATGGATGTCCTGACGGTAATGGCACAGGTGGTCCCGACTATACTATTCCGGACGAATTTCATCCTGATTTGCTCCATGATGGACCCGGAGTGATATCCATGGCTAATGCCGGTCCAGATACAGGCGGTTCACAGTACTTTATAACTTTGGCAGCTCAACCTCATCTGGATAATCACCATGCTGTGTTCGGTGAAGTTATTGAAGGAATGAATGTTGTTTATGCTATTGGCAGTACACCAACAGATGCCAGTGACAGACCTATTACACCTGTGGTGATCGACAGTATTCGAGTGTTGACACCCCAAATCTACAGCAGATTTCCGGAAACAGATTCGGTTTTATGTGAGTTAACTGAAGAAGTTATGTTCGCAGCTTTCACGGAACATTCTTATTCATATAGCTGGTATTTCGATGAGGTTGAACAGGTTGGTCTGCAATCAGATATGGTGTTTCCGGTGTTCAGCTCAACAGGCAGCCACATGGTGAAGTGTATATTAGCAAACACTATAGAAGATACAACATATACCAGAGAAATAATGTGGAATGTTGAAGTAATTGCTGATTCTCCAGTTAATGATATTGATGAAGTCAGAATAAGTAGTATTAATATTTATCCTAATCCTTTTAATCCAAAAACTACAATCGACTTCAGCCTGAAATGCGAGAGTTATGTCAATGCCTCAATCTATAATGCTAAAGGACAGCTTGTAAGAACACTTGTATCAGAAACTCTTTCGTCAGGAAACCATTCCGTGCTTTGGACTGGACAGGCTGACACCGGAACAAAGGTATCTTCAGGGATGTACTTATTGAGTATTTCGGTTGGAAGAGAAGTGAAAACCAGGAAGTTGATTTTGCTTAAGTAATCAAAACTATATATGCAGGAAACAACGTTTAATATTGCTATTGTAAAGCAATTTAATGAGATAAGTGCAATTGATGTCTCAAGTGAGAATATTTTCATTTAAATTCTGATTAGTATCTATTCACAAGCGTAATAAGATTGTTAACAAATAACTTGACGATAAATTTTGGTAATACAGTATAAAAGACAATTACCAAGGAGAAAATGACAAAATAAACATATATAACAGGAGCGATTATGAAAAAGAAAAAACAACTTTTTTTATTCATGACATTCGTTCTTCTTTGCCTTCCCGTTTTTGCTCAGGAAAGCTTCGAAACCGGAGATTTTTCAGCCAACAACTGGCAAAATGGGGGAAATGCAGATTGGACAATTGTCACATCTAATCCACAGGACGGTACATACTGTGCAAAGTCAGGAACAGTTACACATTATGAAAACTCTGAATTATTCCTGACTCTCAATGTCACCAGACTTGATACTCTCTCTTTTTACTGGAGAGTCAGTAGTGAGTATAACTACGATTTTCTAATTTTCTCCATTGACGGTGGGGTATTAGCCCAGATAAGCGGGGATACAAACTGGTCACTTTTTGAAGTACCGATTCCTCCCGGAGAACACACTGTTTCATGGAAATATGAAAAAGACAGAAATACCGATGGGGGAGATGATGCAGGATATATTGATAACATTTCTTTCCCGGAAATGGAAGTTCAGTCTGCAGATGATCTGAGATTGACAGGAGTTGATTTCCCTGCAAGAATCTTTGAACCGTCAGAATCATATCAGTTCAATTTCCATGTTGAAAACACAGGTACAAACGATGCTTCCGGTTATACAATCGGGTTGTACAAGTCCGATGATACTCTTTTACATTCTTTTGATGTTCCGTCTCCACTTGTTGCCGGAGCAGATGTAATCAATCTTCTTACCTGGAACACACCTGATCAGATGACATCTGAGTACACAGAAGTGTATGGAAAGATAACATATCAGAATGATGAAAACGATTCAAATAACTCAATTGATCATGTTGATGTAAAATTTGTTGATACTTCCGAAGTAGATTTAGTGATTGATAATAATGCATCACTGCAATACAATCAGATACCTTTTGACTTAACCAGTAATATGAGTGTTTACCAGACAATAGTAAGCTCTAATCAGATAATTGGATTCACCGGAAATCTTTATGAATTATGTTTCTATAATAATTTCATATATGATGTGGAAAATGTACCTGTAAAAATTTACATGGGTGAAACTGAAGGAGAAGACTTGACAAACGGATGGATTCAGCTTTATGATCAGCAGCTTGTTTATGAAGGCTCGATTGACTTTATGAGAGGTAACCACCTGGTTAATATTGCACTTAATACACCATATTCTCAGAGACTGGGAAATCTTGTAGTTACAGTTATCAGGTCATATACTCCTGAAGCATACAGCCAGAATAACAAGTTCTACTGCAATACCATGCCTCAGTATGAAGATCAGACCAGATTGCTGTACAGCTCAACTGATATTGATCTATCTCAAGGACTTACCGGTGGTATCATCATGGATATGTATGCAGACTTTGCTATATTCGCATCTCCTTTTACCGGTGGTGACTTAGACGGTTACGTTTATGACGAAAATGATAATCCGATTGAAGGTGCTTCTGTAAATGTAGTTGGAACTAATTCCGAGCGACTTGCTTTTACAAATGAAGCCGGTTACTATATACTCCGCAACATCCCGGAAGGAACACATGATATAACTTACTGGGCAGAAGGTTATGAAGAGTACACAGAACAGGGTGTTCAGGTAACACTTGGTCAGCTTGCATCTGTAAACATAAACCTTGGTCTTGTAGGTAATGATGATGTTGAAGACGTAAGATATGCTACCGCGATTATCGGGAATTATCCAAATCCTTTTAATCCGGAAACTAACATCTCGTTCTCACTTTCTGAATCCTCTAATGCGGAACTAATAATTTATAATGTTAAAGGACAGAAAGTAGTAAAACTGGTAGATAAGTTTTTAAATGATGGAAAACATACATTCACATGGAGTGGAAAAGACTCATCAAACAATGATGTATCTACAGGTGTGTATTTCTACAGACTTAGAGCAAATGGTAGAACAGCATCCGGTAAAATGCTGTTAATGAAATAAATGGAGTGTACAATGAAGAAATATATAATATTGCTGATTTCTTTGATGTCAGTTTTAATGCTTTCAGCAGTAACAGTAGAAAATGCAAGTCTTTATGACTTCTTGTTCGGGCATACCGATGACTGTGCTTATGATAATTGGCTCAGTCATGTCGCTGAAGGTATTGCTGACCCGGGATATAATGTTTACGCTGCTTTTGACAGACAAACAGCCGGATTTGGTTCTTATAATACTTTTGATGGCACAGAATCCAGCGACTGGCAGATGGTTGTGGATTTTTGTGTTGGTGGTGAACTGACAAGAGCTGATTCTGCTATCGCTGCATTCGGATTCCCGTATGAAGTGGTCGATTTCAATGACACCGATTCAGGTAGACAATTCTTTATGCTTAGAGAAATACCGGATACAACTTTCTATGATGATAACGGAACTGCTGCCGATTCACTTGATGATGAATCAGGAGCTTTTGCATATGCCTGGGGATTATATATATACAGCCCTAACGCTGCAAATCCTGTGATCATCACTACTCCTCACATCAACGATGACTACCCAACAACTGTAATGTCCTATAAAGCATTTATAGAATGGGATGCAGCATACTGGTGTGTAAGCGGAACAGGACGTGAAGTTGTCTGGTCTCAACAAGGAGATTACACAAACTCAAAATCACTTTGTGATCCTAGTCGTGTTGAAAATCACCCATTCAATGTTGCTTATCGTGCTTTCTGTGATGATATAAGAGATGATTTTGGCAGAAAAGAACTTTCGGTACAGATCCACACTTACGATACAGAATCTCATATTGGATATGCTCCATGCCAGATTTCTGCCGGTAACGGGAAAAGTAATCCAAATTTACCTATAAGAGACTTATCGTTCGAAAAGATTGATGTTGTGAACAAGACTCCTTACATTGCTGTTCCTGCTAATACTGTAGGTATTCATGACGATGTAACTTATTTTGATTACTACACATTCAACTGGGGAACGTACGACTTTACGTATCAGTATGGAGATACTCTCCTTCCTGTTAATGGTCATATGGACTTACCTGGTTACACATACAATAAACAAATGGAATATACTATTGCCGGAATGAACGATTATGACGTCTGGGAACCATTTTTCCATGTTGAATTCGATGAGCTTCCAAACTGCTATCCTCAAGATACACTGAATAAAAAATGGTTCTGGGGATGGAATCCTGATACAGGCACATACGATATGGATAAAGTCTGGGATAACTGCATTGCTTTTTACCAGCCATTTATCACAGCAATGGGTGAAGTTATAAACGAAATGACTGTAATGGATAACGGACAGCCCCCTGTTGCTCCGACAAACCTTGAAGTTTATGATGAATCTCAAGGGATTGTTACACTTCACTGGACTCAGGCTTCTGATTTTGATTTCGACACTTATGAAGTGCTGGTTGCTGATGAGCCTATAGGAACTGACAACTATTTTGCTTATGATGAAAGTCTCAGTCCTCAATTAGGATCTCAAGCTACAACATCATATACTATCAATGGCCTGGGAGACGGCCCTTATTACTTCAGAGTTAGAGCTGTTGACCTTAACGGTAACGTATCAGAACTATCAGATGAAGTAATAGCTACACCGGGATTATTCTACAATAATATCTTCCGTGCAACTCCTAGAGATAATCTTGTTGAAATATCCTGGACAACAGCAACTCAAAGAGATAATCAGGGATTCATCGTAAAAAGAGCTACAGATATTGATGGTCCTTACCAGACTATAGCAGACTGGAACTCAAATCCTGAACTTGCTCCATCAACATCCAGTTATGTAATTTATAACTATGATGATAATACTGCTCAAAACGGTACAACTTATTACTATAAGATTGCTACAATGGGTAATGATAACCTTGAATATGTAAGTAACTTCGTAAGGGAAGCTACTCCGGAAGTAATATACAAAATTATGATATCCAATTCTGACGGATCAGTTATAGACTCAGTTGAATTCGGATTTAATAAAGCCGCATCGGACTACTTCAACAGCGGAATTGATTACACTGACACACAGGGTGCTACAGGCACATATATCAAAGCTCAGTTCTACGAAAGATACTGGCAGAACAACAAAGAGCTTTCCAGACATATCAAGTCCTACTATGATATTGATGAAGCTCTTAAGAGCTGGGTTATGAGAGTCGGAACATCTATACATAATGAAGACCTTACAGTAACCTGTCCTAATGTAGGTTTCAGAGACGGCAGAAAACTCTGGGTTGTAGACAACTCTTCCGGAATTCAGACAGATCTTTCTGTTTCTGGTTATACATTCCAGGCTTCAAACACAGATTACAGAACATTCACTGTTTACCTTGGTAACATTCTACCAAGAGTCGACTTTACATACAACAGCAATCGTTACTTCTCAGATGGTGATGAAATCACCTTCTCATGGAGTATTGATTATTCATTCCTGATGGATCATTTCGATGTATTCCTCAGATCAGAAACAGATGAAATTACATTAGCTGAAGATCAGATCTACTATGTCTCCTCAGTAAACTGGACAGTACCTGAAGATATGCTTCTTGAAGATGCTAATCTTGTGATTGGCGCAACACTTACAAACGGTGAATATGTAGAATATATGAGCAGCTGGCAGGTTGGTTCAGTTCCTCAACAATATCAGTTCAGTTATCTTCCCGGTAGAAAATTACTGGCTAATCCGGTAACTGATGTAAGTGATATCAACACTGTATTCGGTGGAAACCTTACACTGCACAGCTATGTTGACAGTGCTTACCAGACTGAGACAAGCTTTGACTCAGGTATGGCTTACTGGGCAGACATCAGCAACGGTAATGTATCAATTCAGAATGCGTCATTTGAGCTGAATCCTGTTAATCACGCCTTGGATTACGGCTGGAATCTTGTACCTAACCCGCATATAAGCGATTACACCATGAACGATCTCAGATTCGCATATAACAACACTACATTTAACTTTACGGAAGCAGTTCAGTTTGGTTTAATTATGGATGTATGCTATACTTACGATAATGAATACCTGATGGCTGATGTTATCAAAGAAGGTTCAGGATTCTGGATTTACAGTCTCAGAGATAATGTAGAAGTTGTATTTGTGCCTTTCATAGACAATCCTGACCAGATGTTTACCAATGAAATCAACTATTCTGCTAAGATCAGTGTTACTCAGAACAGTATGGACAGAGACGGTATCATTCTCGGTACTTCAGAATACTGCTCAGATGAGTTTGATCCTCATTTTGACCTGATTGAACCACCTGTAAAACCATTCTCCAGAAATATTTCAATGTATTTCGAAAAGGATGAATCATTTGCAGATTTCAATCTTCTCAATCAGGATATCAGGGGACTTCTCTCCGACGAAGCAGATGCCAGAATGGAATGGGAATTCAAACTTGATATCAACGATCTGAACGACATCGTCTTCTCTCTTGATACAGAAAACTTCCCTGATGATGTATACATCTACCTTGAATACAGAAACGAATTATATAACCTTGCAAGAAGCAATCCTGTAATTCAGCCGATTAATGTGAACTCAACAGGTAAAATCATTGTGACAAGAGATTTTGTTGGAAATGATGTGCCTGATTACGCTCCGGCAACATATCTGAATCAGAACTATCCTAATCCGTTTAATCCTGAAACAAAGATTGAG
Organism: Cloacimonadales bacterium (SeqCode); assembly: GCA_942492065.1. GTDB lineage: Bacteria > Cloacimonadota > Cloacimonadia > Cloacimonadales > JAIOQZ01. Next base: position 160,604 of record CALODV010000014.1, read on the forward strand.
TTCTCTATTGCGAAAGATCAGAATGTTGAACTTGCCATATACAATATAAAAGGTCAGAAAGTTAGGGAACTTGTGAAAGATCGTCTTTCCAGCGGACCACATACTATTACCTGGCAAGGTGTTGACAATCAAGGAAAAACAGTCGGATCAGGTGTTTATTTCTATAAGTTAAAAACAGATAATAAACAGCTTACAAGGAAAATGATACTTCTTAAATAATTAAAGCATCCATGATGCGGCTTTCGGATGTCTACAGACCTTCGGATGGAAATAAATTAACAGAGCAGCCTCTTTCGAGAGGCTGTTTTTGTTTTGAGTGACTCTCAAATTATAATTGACATTTTCCTGTTATTATGTTTTTTTAGCTAAAAAAAGGAGGTGGATTTTGCCTGAAATACTCACATCAATCTTAATACTTTTTATGATGTCCATGGTTACTCTTTTACCTGCAGAACAAGTTCCTGTGGATTATTATACAGCAGTTAATGAAGATTGGTTTAACAACAGTATAATACCCGATAATCTGCCTGTAATTAATAACTGGGATTTATTGTGGCAGAAGATTACTGATAAATCAATTGAAATACTGAAGAGTGAACATGATTACAAACTGGAGAAAGACGACCTGCACAATCTGACAGCTCTTAGGAACCTTTATAATAGTCTGGCTGACAGCAGCGAGTTACAGTCAGATAAATCAAAAGTATATTACATACAGAAAGCATTTCCCATGTACTTTGGAGTATTGTTTTCGAAGATTACTATCTCAGAAAGTAAAAGACAATTCATTAATGAAATCATCTCCGAACTTAAGAAAACATTCATAGAAAAGATTCAAAATACTGATAGATTAGGCAACTACTACAAGAAATTATTCATAAGTAAAATAGAGGGTTTAAATATAATTGTAGGTGCTCCCGAATTAACAGAAGTGCCTATTTTGCCTGAGTTTTCTCAAACAGATTTTCCGGGGAATGAACAACTGATTGAAGAGCATGCAGCAAAACTGCAAAAAATACAATACGCAAAATGGAGTCAGGGACCTTTTGAAACGAGCTGTTACAATATCTATCAACAAAATTCTATTCAGCTTTATGCCGGTATCCTGTTCGATCTGGATGAGAACAATATTGATGACATACCATACGTCTATGCTACTCTTGGGCGAACTATTGCACATGAGATGACGCACTCAATTGATGCCATGGGACAAAACTTTGATGAGCAAGGTAATTATGTCTCTTTGTTTACCAGATTTATTACAGCCCGTGGATTGAGAAAAAACACATTAAAATCTGTACGTGAAGCGCTGATAACCCAGTTCTCCGGTTATACTTTGCAGGATAGTGTATACCTTAACGGTACTCTTATGGTACAAGAGAATTTTGCGGATTTAAGTGGATTTGAGGTTGCCTGCACAGCCATGAGAAACTATTTGAAGGAAAAGAATGATGTTGAGGGATCAGATGACATGAGGCAATATCTGACAGCTTTTTTTAAATACTACGCTGAATTCTGGCGTGAGAAATCTACTGCGGAATACGAGCTGAAGACTGCAGAGAGGGCTCATCCTCCGCAAAAATTCAGAGCAATAGGTGTTTTGTACAATCAGGATTTGTTTTACAAAGTGATCAATCCGTCTGAGGATGATTTGTTTTATATACCTATGGAAGAGAGGATTAAGGTTTGGTGATACTGAGGCATACATTATGATCTACACGATTTCATTAAGACCCTGACAATCCCTCTTAACTGTTTAGAAGTTGGCTATATTTTATATCAGTGTAGAATTACAATATTTGAAATTCATGCAGATATGTGGATGTGTAATTTTCCTGAATTATAAAGAAAAATCCTCGTTAATAAATAAAATGATAATGTTGAAATAATATTTTCCCCTTGCGCATGGTCTTAAGACCTCCGCAATGGTTGGAAAATACTGTTCCCTATCGAATTTATTCGATTTGGGGTGTGTAAAATCAGCGGAAAATGCTATGCCCATTCTGCTAATAGCACTGAGGTTTAACAATAATAAATAAATATATCTCACACCATTCCGAAGGACATAATCTTTCGGATGGTGTGAGATAACAAAAGGATATTCTTATGAAACACCATATTTTAGTTTGTCTTATTTTGTTAACTTTCCTGTCAATTTTATCGGCTCAGGACTCATTATACAAATTCTTTGAAGCAAATATTGACTATGAGTATGGCATAAACAGTAATGTGAGAGGTGGAGGTGATTTAAACGGAGATGGCTATAGTGATTTGATAACAGTAAAAAGTTTTTTTACTCAGCTTTATACGCCTGTTGGCGAAGTGAAAATATACCTTGGTGGAGAACATCCTGATACATTGGTGGATTATGTAATGATTTCATCTGATTCCGAAGAGCAATTCGGTTACTGGGTGTGTTCTGATGGAGACTTGAACGGGGATGGCTTTGACGATCTGGTAATTTCATCACCTTATTATACAGACCCTTATTATCAGATATACTGCGAAGGTAAAGTAGATATATACTGGGGTGGAACTGATTTTGACACAATCCCTGACGTTACACTTTATGGAAGAGATTATATTGACGATGCCTGGTATTTGGTATTCGGTTATTGTGTAAACTGCAGTGGTGATTTCAACAACGATGGAATAAGTGATCTGGTTGTCAGTTCAAATGGACCCGATGGCTGGTTTAATGGGCAGGCAGAAATATTTTTCGGATCATCAAATTTTGATACAATTCGCGATTTCCATGTTCAGGGAGATGTAAACCGTGAACTTGGTCTGAATATCTCAACAGGAGATTTTAACGGAGATAATTTTGATGATCTTACTTTGCTTCGAAGAGGTACTAACGGATCAAATGAGATATGCTTTTATGACGGTAGCGTAAATATGGATTCTCAATTGGATCAGGTTTATTCCGAAAGTGAGACATCTTTAAATCGTATAACCAGATTACAAGATATAGGTGGGGATTATAATGCTGATGGCTTCGATGATCTTGCAATTCAAACAGGAAATTCAGAACTGAAAATTATCTGGGGTAACAGTAGTTCCTCTTTCGATAATTGTGATTCACTCGTGACTGATTTGAATATCGTTAATATTATGCATTCTGATATAAATAATGATAGTATCAGCGACCTTATTATCAATACCTTTACATATATGGAAGGTACAGGAGTGTTAATTTACTCAGGATGTCCCTCTTTCGACTTGAATTATGACTTATCAATTATTGATGATACAACTTTCCAGCATGGTTTTGCAAATCAAAAGGTTTTTGACTTCAATGGTGATGGATATAATGATATTTTTTTTCAGACCTTTAACAGTCTCGATTCATCCAGAACAATTCAAGCCTACTCAATTGTAGAAATACAGGAAGCACAGAATAATACAAGACCATATACGGATTTACAGCTCAGTAACTATCCTAACCCCTTTAATCCAACCACAACCATATCATACAGTCTTCCTGAAGAAGGGAATGTATGTATTGAAGTGTACAACCTAAAAGGTCAAAGAGTTAAACAGCTCATTAATGAGCATAAAGAAAGCGGACATTACACAATAAAATGGAACGGAACAGATGAAAATAACAAGAATGTAGGTTCCGGAGTATATTTCTATAAAGTCAAAACAGAAAAATCATCGTTAATAAAAAAAATGATAATGTTGAAGTAAAAAATAAGGAGACGCACATCAGTGCATCTCCAATATCGTAAAATTTGTCTATCTGCTATTTCTTGTTGGAAACAGCAATTGCAAAACCGAGAATGATTCCCAGGGCAACTGACCATAATGCTGCAAGACCAATCTGGAATGCTTTAGGCAGAATAAAAGTAATTGTATGAGCAGGTATCCAGAACCAGATCAATGATTTGATTCCGATATCGATTCCCTTATAAGATTTTTCCTTGAGAACCAGGTTATCGAGAAATCTGTGAGCAATGATCAAAAAGAAACCAAAGAAAAGGTTAGTTGTAACCGATTTCATGAAAGCTCTGAAAAATCCAGCTTCTTTTACGGCGGGGAACATAAGATGATGATCTACGGCACTGTCGAGAAATCCTTCCATACCTGTGAAAGCCATTTTAATAAAAAAGGCGAGAATAGCCCAAACAACCATTTTCCATAAGACAAATCCTATTGTAAAAGGCATGAATATTTTTTTACTGACGATCCATTTGGAGATGAATTCTCCGAGTGTACCGAGAATAGCGAACTGAATCATTGCCATCATAACCGGATGAGAAGTAACTGCGTTAATATACCAGTCCATTTTTTCCTCTCTATTATTTATTTTTTGCGTTAAACTGTATATCAGATGTATAATACATGCTGACCGCAATCAACAAAAATAATAGTTCTGTTCGGGTCAAACTTATTTTCTAAAGTGTCTGAAAATTCTATGCGATAGCGGTAAAATTTGCACATGTAAAAAACATGAAAAGAAAAATTATTCATTGTTATTACATAAGAAACTTGACGGGAAAACCTGAATGTGTATACTTAATTTTTATTTCATATTCAGTAAACTGGAGGAAATATGTTAAGAGTTGTTTTCATGGGAATTCAGGGTAGCGGTAAAGGTACCCAGGCTAAAATGGCATCCCAAAAAGCCGGAACAAAGCACATTAACATCGGAGCTAAATTAAGATGGCATATTGAACATCTTACTGATCTTGGTAAAGAAATAAAAGAACTCGTTGATGGCGGTAACTTCGTTTCAGACGAAATCGTCTACAGAATTATTGATGAGGAAATTGAAACTCATGGATTTATTCTTGACGGATTTCCCAGAAATCTTAAACAAGCTGAATATTTGCTTAATCATTACAAGATTGATCATGTGATATTACTGGAACTGGATGATGAGATCGCAGAACAAAGGATGTTAGCCCGAAGATTGTGCTCAAATTGCGGAAAAGACTACAACCTGCTGTATAATCCTCCTGCAAAAGAGGATATCTGCGATGTCTGTGGGGGAGAACTCATCAGAAGAAAAGATGACTATCCGACGGAAATCGAATCCAGACTTCATACATTCCATGAGAAAACTGACGTTGTCGTAGAGTTATTCGACAAAAAAGGTATGGTTGAGCGAATCGATGCGACCTTAACTCCTGAAGAGATTCATAAGAAAGTAATAAAAATACTGGAGAGAGGTCCAAGAAAAAATAAGTGAAAGAAATCTGGAATCAATGAGATTTAGTATAAAACACATAATGAATAAGATAGTCGGATATGCTGATAAGCTTATATATCTGATTGCCGGGATTAATATTATATCGCTTTTCCTGATATATCATCTGGCAGATAATTCTTATTTCTTATCATTCAATGAAGTATATCTTCCTTCAACCAAATATATTTATATAGCATATATCCTGCTTAAAGTGCTAAGTAATCCGGGTAAGTTTTCTACCTACAGAAGGCAGCTGATAGACTTTTTTATCATAGCTTTTCTGCTGGTTTTCAAACCTGATCCCAGATTTATTCAGCTTTATCTTGTAGGCAGGCAGATATTCGTGGCAGTAAGAGATATTACAGCCAGACTGCAGACCTCAGATCCCGAAACAAGTCAGGTCAGGTTATATAAAAAAATCTCCAGCAATCCGCCTGTTTTCGTACTTGCATCATTTCTCATCACCATTGTGGTAGGAGCATTTCTGCTTTCGCTGCCCTGGTCTATCAATGATTATGCTATAAGTAATGATACAAGCTTTCTGGATGCCCTGTTTACAGCTACGTCTGCTACGTGTGTAACCGGACTTATTGTGCATGATACAGGCACTTATTACTCGCAGTTCGGTCAGCTGATAATCCTTTTGCTGATTCAGGTTGGAGGTCTTGGTATTATGACAATTTCCACGGCCTTTGCTATTCTTCTGGGTCAAAAGATGAGTGCGCGAAGTATTGGAATTATGCAGGATGTTGTGGGAGAATCTACTCAGCTTGATATGATGAATATTGTTAAGAGTATTTTCTTCGTTACAATTTTCTTTGAGTTTCTGGGAGCTGTTCTCCTGTATTTTTCTTTCCCGGTTGACGGAGCGCATAACAGGATTTATAATGCAGTATTTCATTCCATATCTGCTTTCTGTAATGCAGGATTCAGTCTTTATTCGAACAGTTTGGAAGGATTTAAAACTCATCCGGGTATAAACTTTACTGTCATGGGACTGATAATCATGGGGGGAATCGGATTTACCGTTATAAAGGATGTTCAGCGTAATTGTATCAGAACATTCAAACCTACCAGATTAAGTCTGCACTCAAAAATTGTTATACTTATGACAGTTCTGTTGATTGTGATCGGGATTTTCGCTTTTCTGATATCTGAATTCAACTATACCCTTAAAGGTATGAATATATTCGAAAAACTATTGGCTTCTACATTTCAGTCGGTTACAACGAGAACAGCAGGATTTAATACTGTCAACAATGGTGAGATGTCTAATTCGTCTGTTCTTACAACAATCCTGCTGATGTTTATCGGAGCTTCTCCCGGATCAACCGGTGGAGGCATCAAAACCACTACATTCGCTGTAATAATTCTGGCAGTGCTGGCAATCATGCAGGGTGGTGATGGTGTATCGGTATTCAAAAGAAGAATTTCTGATCAGGTACTTAAACGTGTTATGGCATTGATGGCTATATCTATAACTTTTCTTTTTGTTATGGTTTACGTTTTACTGATGACAGAGACAGGAAAAATAGATGAGAAGCCGAATCAGATTGTTAATACGGGCAGGAGCTTTATGCCGCCGGTAGAAAACACGATGAATAAACTGGACAATTTTGATGTTACCGATGTTAGTGACAGTACGTTTATGAGTACTTTAGATGATGTATCTGTCTTTAATGATGAAGCTGTTTATTTGGTAGAACCAATAATTCCTGCTGTGAATGTTAATTCAATTGACGAGTCTGATGAAGCAGCAGATAGACCATCATTCTCTGAGGTTATATTTGAAGCAGTGTCAGCTTTTGGCACTGTAGGTCTTTCCATGGGGATAACATCAGATCTTTCATCTCCGGGTAAACTGATAATTATATTATTGATGTATCTGGGGAGAGTGGGTCCTCTGACCTTCATATTTGCGCTTTCTGAGGCAAAAACCCGTAAACCATTAGTGTTCACCGAAGAAAAAATAGTTATCGGATAGAATAGGAGTTATTATGGCAAAATTTGCTGTTATTGGTCTTGGTAAATTTGGAATGACAATAGCGACTGACTTGTTTGAGCAGGGTGCTGAAGTTATTGCAATAGATAACGATGAAAAGTTAATTGAAGAAGTTAAAAATAAAGTATCTATAGCTCTTCCGCTGGATAGTACCGATGAAAAAAGTCTTAAACAGATTAATGTTCATGAGATGGATGCGGTTATTCTGGCAATTGGAAACAATATAGAGGTAAGTGTACTTACATGTGCATTACTGAAAAATTTGGGAGCTGCAAGAATTTATGCTAAAGTGGACAGTAAACTTCATGCAAGAATTCTTGAGCTTATAGGGGTGCATCATATTGTTTTCCCAGAGGAAGAAATTGGTATTCAGCTTTCCAAATCTTTGCTTTCCGGTAATGTACTTCAGTATGTAAGACTTTCTACAGGTCATACGATTGCTGAAATTGCAGTACCCAAAGATTATGTTGGTAAAACTCTTCAGGAGATTGCTCTTCCAAACAAGTTTGGAATACATGTTGTTGCTATTAAATATGATAAGCTGACAGTTACCGAAGATGGAAACAATGTACTTGAGAAGAAAGTTAATGAACTCCCTGGAGCAAATGATGTAATCAATGACGGAGACATTCTGGTTCTGCTGGGAGCTAAAAATAGTATTGATGAACTGATCAAAGACTTTTCAGAGAGATAGGAAATGGAGAAATAATGAAAATCACGAAAAGAATCAGAATTCTCATAGCAGTATTTCTTTCGTTGTTTATTCTGCAATCGATATTTTTACTTATCACACTTGTAGATAATTCAACCAAAATTGATACCTCGGAATTTGAAGAATTCAGGAATATTCTGCTTAACATGCAGCTGGTATTTTTATTTTTATTCTTCATTGTCAGTGTCATATACTTTTTCTTTATACCTGTCTTTTTGAGGCGGAGTCTTAAAGATAGCTCTCATATCATTGATGAGATTTCCAGAGGAAACTATAAGATTGATATTAATGAGTATGATTATAAAAAGAGAAATGACCCCGAGATTGTTAAGATCATTATGGCAATGCAGAAAATGATCAATGTTATTCTGAGTTTTGATCAGGCTAAAAAAGAGAAAATTATAGAGCATTACAGCAGGTTAAACTCTATTATGAGAATAGTAGACAGCGGAATTGTAATCCTGAAGTTGGACGGAGAAATCAGTTTTGTCAGCGATGTTGCATCTGAACATTTCCCGGGACTGGTACGGGACGTAAACCTTATCAGTAACGGATTTAATCCAGAAATTGAGAACAATATAAAAAAATATGCTATGAGCGTGCTTAAATCCAGATCACAACAGTCTGATCAACAGTTTTTCTTCCCTTCACAGAAAAGACACCTGAATTTAAAAAGCAGTATCGTGAGAAATGAAAGCGGTGAGGCTATCGGAGCTGTGATAGCAATTCAGAGTATAGAGAAAAAGAAAGTAGAAAAAACAGAACATGCTTAACAGGGAAATTATATATCACGATGATCAGGACAGACATCTTAGACTTGATGTTTTTCTTACTGACTTCTTTAAATCGGAAGGTCTTTCAAGAAGTGTTATTCACTTATTAATTGCGAGCAAAAAAGTTCTGGTAAACAATAGGGAAATTAAAAAAAGCTATATACTGTCTGAGGGTGAAGTAATAAGCATCAATGCAGAACTTGAGAGAAAACATAGCAGAATAAAACCTGAAAACATACCAATAGATATAATTTATGAAGAAGAAGAGTTTGCTGTAATTTATAAACCGGCAGGACAGATTGTTCACCCGGCACCAGGAGTTTTTTCGGGAACACTGGTTAATGGGCTTTTATATCACTTTAAACATCTATCGTCTATGTCCGGGGCGGACAGACCCGGGATTATTCACAGGTTGGACAAAGATACAAGTGGAATTCTGGTTGTAGCTAAAACCGACAGAATGCATGCAGCTCTGAGTCAGATTTTTCAAGACAGGGAAATCGATAAATACTACAAAGCTATTATTCTTGGAACACCGGACTTTGATGGATGTGAGAGTTATGGAACAATAAGTACCTATATTAATCGTTCCAGAAAAGATCCCACAAAAATGACCGTGGATACTGAAGGAAAACATGCGGTTACTCATTGGAAAGTTCTGGAATCTATAGACTATTTTTCTCTATTAGAATTGAAGATTGAAACCGGAAGAACTCATCAGATTCGTGTGCATATGCGTCACATTAATCATCCTGTTTTATGTGACAGTGTTTATAGCAGTGATAATGAAATCTTGAGTAGAGTACCAGATTACTATAGGAAGAAGATCAAGAACTTGTTAAAAAAGTATCTGAAAAGGCAGGCTTTACATTCTTATAAATTATGCTTTAATCATCCTGATACAGGAAAGAGGATGGAGTTTGTTTACGATATGCCGGAAGATATGAAAAAAGCTTGGGATTACTTATCAGAAATGGTGTTCTGATCAATAATCCCGTGTATTAAGTTAAAAACTCTTTTTAAATCAAAAGGAAGTCACGCTTCCATGCAGAGTAATCAGCATATCGAACACGAATAGGACATCTTGTCCAAAATTCTGGCAGTTAATACAAACTCACCTGATGACACATAATTAATCCTTCTCAACTCAAACTCATGAGTTGTATACATTGAGCTGATTGAGTTCGCGGAAATAACATGGCTTCTTTGTGATGGATCAATCTCGTAAACATAATCTTTTTGATTAATATAACCGTCATCATAACAGGTCAGATAAAGTCTTTGCAGATCGCTGTCCAGTTCGGAAGTCCAGTTAACTGAGAAATCCAGAGCAGAATCAAAGTCTGTTGGCCAATTTGCAGTTGTTACAGAAGGAAGTGTTACAGTCAGTTCTTTTGTGATTTCATCAGATTGAATGCTGACAGTGTATGTAGAATCCTCTACCATTTCAATTCCCCAGATGTTATAACCTTTTCTGTCAGAAAGAGTATAGATAACCCATTCTGTATTGCACTGAACATTGTTAATGCTGCAAGTAAAATTAGTAAGCTCTTCATTGTCCTTACATCTGAAGAATATGGTTGAATAGCCATAGCTTCTCGTACCATCTATATAAGGAACTTGAATGAGATTCAATTGAAGCTCATAGTCATATTCAGAAAATTCGGTAGAACCATTATTTCCTGATGGTCCTGTAGAGTCACTGCTGTTGCAGCCCCAAATGAGTACTGCGAACAGTACAAGTAGTAAAAATGTCTTTTTCATATTTAGCTCCTGAAAAAAACATATTGAGCAGTACCCAAAAAGTCAATAAAAAATGATGATAATTCATATCTCTATTTTGTACCTTGACATATTCTATAAAAAAAACCTTTTGAGTATGAATCAGAGGCTGCTGGCTGACAACAGCTTACGCTCAACAAACTACGAGAATATTAAGGATCAATCATTGTTAATAGCTTATACATTATTTTCTGTCATGTTCTGGATTATAATTCTCTTTTTCATAAACGGTATATATCGGCTGAAAGCGATAAAGGAGACTCATAATTCATATTCTGTTGTTTCTGTTGCAAGAAATGAAGAAGAAAGAATTGGCTTTTTGCTGGAGGGACTTCGACAACTGGAGTATGATGATTTTGAGATAATTCTTGTGGATGATGCCTCAACAGATAACACATATAAGCTGATGCAGGCTTTCTGTAAAAAGACACCACTTGCCAGATGCTACAGACTAGAAGAGAAAAGCACCAGGTTCAAAGGAAAGAAAGCTGCTTTGAAATTTGCAGTTGAACATGCAGGGAAAGACATTATAGTTTTTACAGATGCAGATTGTACTCCACCGAGTAACTGGCTTAAGTCATTTAATCATTTTATGGATTCATCTATTACAATGTCTATTGGAGCTTCTGTAGAAGTAGGCAGCAAGTTCTTCATGAGCGTTTTCCGCTGGTTCAGTACATCTGTGTTTGCTTCAACTGTTGGTGTAGGCAGACCAATGAGCTGCTCAGGACGAAATATGGCAGTCAGAAGAGACTTCATAATTAATAACAATATATATGAAAGAATAAGAAACTACGTATCCGGAGATGATAAACTGACATTGAAACAGGTGGTCTCTCTTAATGGAAAGGTTACTTACAATTACTTATCGATGGTTAAAGCTTACGAGAGTTCTGATTATTTCAACAGGGTTAAGAGGTATACAGGTAAATTTAAAATGAGTAATGTTCCTTACCAGGTTCTTTCCGTCTGTATCTTTTTTTACTATGTGTTGAGTCCGGTATTCATGGTAGTCAGCATTATTAAAGGATCTTTGATGAGTGCCGCACTGTTTCTTTCATCAATTCTCATAACCGCATTGCTGTTCTATCATCTGATATATGCATCCTGTAAAAAGCATGGTTTTAACTTTTCTTTAAAGCATTATCCCTATATGATTGTTTTTCCTTATATTGTTATAAGTTTTTCGCTGATGGGGAATACAGGTAACTGGAAATGGAAATGAAGATTAACAGAAAAAAAGTCTTTTTTTTCTTGAAAATAGCTGTTTCTGCAGTGCTTCTTTTTTTTGTATTCAGAAGAATAGACTTTAGTGAGTTGCTGAAGGTCATTTCTGAGTACAGACTTTCTGTTGTTGCTGCTCTTCTTCTTACTTCTGCTGTAAAATTGTATTCTCAATACTACAATTGGAAATCTCTTCTTAAAATAGATGACTCTTATGTAAAAAATAAGTATGAAGCATTCGAAACTCATTTGGTAGGATTAGCACTCAGATTCCTTATACCAGGTACTCAGGCAGCCTTCGGCAAAATATTTTTCCTGAATCACAGTAAGAAAAGATCAGCAATTCTTATTTTCTTCGAACTATTTTTCCTAACATGGAAAACATTGATTTTTGCACTATTTGCATCATTTTATTTCTTTGAACAAATACATTTTGCTATAAAATTGTCGGCTTTTGTATTGTGTGCATTAGCTCCATTTGCTCTTTTTCTTATAATCAGGCTTAAGTTCTTGAAAATCGATGATATGGCAATGAATTTCCTTAAGATTATCCCCAGAGTGACTGTTTCACATATAGTATTTGTCTTCTTGACTTTCATACAGTATTATCTGATTCTTAATCAATTTATTGAAATCAGTTTCTGGAATGTGTTTCTATCAGTGTCTCTAATTATGGCATCGAACACAATCCCGGTTTCATATAGTGGTTTAGGATTCAGGGAGGTTTTTGCTGTTTACTTTTTCAGTCAGCTGAATGTCTCTTCAGAGATATCAGTAACTGCAGCTCTCACAATATTTTTCTTCAATGCACTTCTACCGGCAATTCCTGGTTTATATTTAATTTTATTTAAAAAAAGTTCAAAAAAATAGTTTACACAGTATAATGTTGATTATACAACTATGCTTCAATAAGTAAAATTTCCATCTTAATATTTGACTACATTTTACAAAAATGCAATTTTTACTCTCAGCATGCAAACTACACAAAGGAGGATCAGTATGAATAAAAAGCTATTTATTATCGCTGTAGCTTTATTAATCAGTACTATCTTATTCGGTCAGAACTCAGGTGGGCCGGATGCTTTTGGATATTCATGGATAAACAGTAACGATGTTAACGGACCTGTTTACAACTGGATAACACCAAATGCAAATGCGACACAAATTACAGGTATGGATGACACGACTACACATCCTGTACCTATTGGTTTTAACTTCAATTTTTATGGTGTTTCTTATGATTCACTCACAGTTTCATCTGATGGATTTTTATTCTTCAGTGGAACATCTTCACTTGCTAATCAGGATATGCCTAATCCAAGCAACCCAAATAACCTAATTGCCTGGTACTGGGATGACATGGACCCTGGATTTGATACTCTTGCAACACAAGTTTATTATGAGAACATCACATTTAATGGTGGAAATGCTTTCCTGATCTCTTTCATCGATTATTATGAATACCTTTATAATGGTGGTGGTAAACTCACTGCTCAGGTTATTCTTTCAGAAAATGGTGAAATTTTCATTCAGTACCAGCAGATTGATGATATCATTGACAGAACAAGTTGTTCTGTAGGTATTGAGAATGTTGACGGAACTGCAGGATTAACATACTGCTACAACGATGGATCTAATTTATCAGATAACCTTGCAATCAGATTTTTCACTGTTGAAGCCGGGTACCCGGGTTTTGCTCAGAATCCTGTTCCTGCAGACGGAAGTGAAGGAATTGCTTTAGATGGAACTCTTACATGGGATTTCGGAGCTGATACAGAAACTTACGATCTGTGGTTTGGACCTGCAGGAAGTATGGCAGAAGTCGTTACCGGAGCAACAGCCGGAACAACAGGTTCTTACACATATTCTGGACTCACAGTAGGAACTGACTATGAGTGGAAAGTTGTATCTCATAATTCTAACACAAGATTCTCAACTGATGGTGCTACCTGGAATTTCAGAACTCAAGCCGGTGCAATTTCTTTTTTCCCATGGACAGAAGACTTTTCAGTCTGGCCTCCAGTAGACTGGACTTTTGCGGGTGATAGAGACTGGGCTCAGCATACTGCATCCATGAGTGCATTTTGTCACTTCTGGGGTTGGAATGGTGGTATAGCTCAAATGATGACTCCTCCAATTGCTGTCCCAGCTCAAGGAAACTACAGCTTCATGTTTGATTGGTCAAGCCATTACAGTACAACTTACCCAAATGACTCACTTGCAGTTCTTATTTCAACTGATGGTACAAACTGGACAGAGATTTTCTCAGAAGTTGGTCCTGATCTTGAATCAAATGACGGTGCCGGAAACACTACTCCTGGTACATTTGTTACTCACTCATACGATCTGTCTGCATACGCTGGACAAACTGTAGTTGTAAACTTCTATGCAGCTTCTGGATATGGTCCGGATGTATTCATTGATAACGTTACTGTTATGAATGTTGCTAATCCACCAGCTTGTACATCCAGCATTGCTCCAACAGATACTACAACAGTAACCGAGTTTGGAACTTTGAGATGGAGTTCAGCTCAGCTTGCAACAAGCTACAAAGTATCTCTTGGCTCATCAACAGGTAACTATGATATCTACAATGATGTTGTTGTGGATTCATTATCACTTGATTACAGTGGTTTAGCTTATGATACTCAGTATTTCTGGAAAGTAATTCCTCAGAATGCTTCGGGTGAAGCTTCTGGATGTCCTGAGTGGACTTTTACAACAAGAAGCAATCCTACAATTAATATCTTCCCTTATGGTGAGAGCTTTGAAAGTGGAATCCCAACAGCATGGATACATGATGAAAGTCTTGAAGACATGTGGGATATTGAAACAACATTAGATTACGCTGCAGATATGGACCATACAACAGGTTCAGGTAATTTCCTTGGATTTGATGACAGTGGTACAGGTCAAGATAACGCAGCTATCTCAACTACTCCATTTGATGTTACAGGTTTAACAAGCCCTGTATTATCATTCTTCTTCTGGAATGGTGATATGGATCAGGCTGATCAGGCTCAATCAACATTAAGCATTGATATATACTCAAATGGTTCATGGACTAATGGCGTTGCTGCGTTTGGTTACGCTCCTGTATGGTCAGAAGTTACTATTGATTTAACTTCATTCGCTGCAAGCGACCTTGCTTTCAGATTCAAAGCAATTGGTACTGACAGTTTTTATAGTGACATCGCAATAGATGATATTGCTATATATGACAATGTAACAGCACCAGCTTGTACAAACTTAACTTCTCCATTAGATATGGCTATAGATGTCATAGAAAATGGATCAATAAACTGGAATTCAGCTACTGGCGCAACAGGTTATAAAGTATCTTTCGGTACAGATAATCCTCCAACTAACATTGCTGATATGCAGGATGTTGCTGCAGCTTTAGTATATGATTTCACCGGTTTATCATATGCTACAACTTACTACTGGATGGTAACACCTTATAATGATAACGGTGATGCTTCCGGTTGCCCTGTTTGGTCATTTACAACAAGACCGGACCCAACCATTAATACATTCCCTTACATTGAAGATTTCGAAACTGCAGCACTACCCACAAACTGGGTAGATGATGCTAATAATCTTGATCCATGGTCATATGGTATTTCTACTACTTCAACTGATACTGGTCCTCAAAATGGAGATCACACAAGTGGAACCGGTAACTTTATGTATACTGAAGCATCAGGTAACCTGAATCAAGTATTCAAAATGACTACAAGTCCTTTTGATGTTTCAGCTCTCAGTGCTCCTACACTCGAATTCTGGTATCACATGTACGGTCAATCAATGGGAACACTTCAGATAAATCTTGTTGATGTAGCTACCGGAACTGTTACAGCTGATATCGTTCCTCAGGTAAGTGGAGATCAGGGAGACTTATGGATCAATGCAGCAGCTGATCTTTCAGCACATAGTGCAAATCCATTTATGATAGAAATTATCGGAACTACAGGTGACAACTATTACAGTGACATCTGTATTGATGATTTCGCAATATACGATAACAGCACTGCTCCAGTATGTACTACTCCTTCAGCACCGCTTGACGGGGAAGATTACATACTTGAAAACGGCACATTATCATGGGCTGGAGCACAAGGTGCAACCGGATATAAACTTTCATTAGGTACAGATAACCCTCCAACAACTATCGAAAATGATCTTGATTTAAACGCAGCTTTATCTTATGATTATACAGGATTAGCTGTTGGTACAACATATTACTGGTCAGTAAAACCTTACAATGCAATTGGTGATGCTGCTAATTGCCCTGTCTGGTCATTTACAACCAGACCTGATCCTACGGTATCTAACTTCCCATGGACAGAAGATTTCTCTACGTTCCCAATCGAACCACGTGGATGGAGCTTAGGTGGAACAAGATTATGGGATGAATTCAGTGATAGTGTTGGAACTTGTATCTATGCCAGATTCTGGTCATGGAGTGATGGAAATGCAGAACTTGTATCTCCTCCAATCGCTCTTACAGGAAATGCGGATCTTCTTTTTAAATGGTCACACCATTATAATGATACTTATCCAAATGATGCTTTTGAAGTATCAATATCTACCGATCAGACAAACTGGAATGTTGTATGGTCTATCGCAGGTGATCAATTCGAATCCGGAGATGGTGCAGGTAATACAGCTCCAGGTACATTCGTACAGGAAACAATAAACATTGATACATATAGCGGACAGACTATTTATGTTAAATTCGATGGTATTTCAGGATATGGTCCGAACCTTTATCTTGATGATGTAAGTGTCAACATTACAACTCCACCGAATGATGACCTTACAGCTATTACAGTATTTGGTAATACAACACCTATGGTTGGATCACCTTCAGATTACACAATCTCTGTAAGAAACAATGGTCTCAACACACAATCTACATATGATGTAAAACTTATGCTTGCTCCTGATACTGAAATTGGTTCAATCGCAGGTACAACAATTGCTCACGATCAAATCAGCGATTTCGTTATTACCTGGACTCCTCAAGCAGGAATGGAAGGTGCACAAAGTATCTTTGGTAAAGTAGTTCTTGCTAATGATGAAGCTCCGGGAAATGATGCATCAGCTTCACTTCCTATAAACGTTCAAGCTTCACAAACAGGTATTCAGGGATATGTACGCGATATTAACGGTAACCCACTGTTTAATGCTCAAGTACTAATTGAAGACCTCCAGACAGTTCAATATACTGCTAACAATGGATTCTATCAATTCCTCAATGTTCCTGTAGATACTTACTCAGTAACAGCAAGCCTGACTAACTATGATGATAACACACAAACCGGTATCGTCGTAACACAGGATAACCTTACAAACGTTGATTTCACAATGACTCAGGGAGCTATCCTCATGGGTACAGTTTACGATCATGCAAACGTTGAAGTTGCCGGAGCTACTGTTGAAATCGAACAGCTTGCTCTTACAACAACAACAGATGCTCAAGGTAACTATACATTCGTGCAGGTTACACCCGGAACATACACAGTTAACACAACTAAAGACGGTTATATCGATCAAACTGAAGCTAACGTAGTTATCGCTGCAGATGCAACAGTTGATCTTGATATTATTCTTAACGAATACGGTCACTTTACAGTTAACATCACAACTAACCTTAGCTCACCTTCAGGCGCAATTGTAGAACTTACTGATGGAACAGAAACTTATCAGGAAACAGCTGATGATACAGGTGTTGTACTTCTTAACGAAGTCCTTCCCGGAACATACTCACTCACAGTTTCCCTTGCAGACTGTAACACAGTAGAACAAGAGAATGTTGTTATCGTTAACGGTAACAATACTCCTGTTGATGTTACTCTCAACGAAGTTCTTGTTGCTCCAACAAACATCCAGTGGCTTAACAACCAGCGCCTTCTTGTATGGCAGCATGGTGACAGACTGTTTGGTACAAGAGCTAATGGTGAAACAACACTTGTTGAAGGTACTTCTTACAATGATAAAGATTCAGATGTAGATAAAAACGAACGTGCATTCATGTACTTCAGAGTAGAAATTGATATCATCAATCAAACAACTACAGATACATCTTTCTCAGTTACCGGATTCTCAATAGGTGAACAACTCACAGCAAGAATTACAGCTGTATACGAAACAGGCACAGCAGCAGCTGCGGATTATGATTTCACATTTGGTGACGTTGCAACCGATCCTGAAGATGTTAACCTTGTAACAGAACTTAAAGGCAACTATCCTAACCCATTCAACCCGACTACACACATTAACTTCTCACTTAAGAAAGCCGGTAAAGTAGAGCTTGTTATCTACAATATCAACGGACAGAAAGTAAGAACACTTGTTGATGGTGAAATGGCAGCGGATAATCACAGTGTTAAATGGAATGGTAGAGATGACAGAGGAAACTCAGTCTCAAGTGGAACATACTTCTACAGACTGCAAACCTCAGAAACCAGCCAAACCAGGAAAATGCTGATGCTTAAATAACTCAGTAATATTTATGCACCTTCTGAATGGTGTATAATATAAAACTTAAACAGCCTTCCGTTTGGAAGGCTGTTTTTTATGTTTTCATGAAGTTTTCAAGATCCTAAGTTCCGAATCTCATATTTTTAATCCTAATATTCTGTCATTTTGAGCAATAAAATTTACTAGTCCTTTCTTATAACCTTGTTAAGTACTTCTTTCATATCCTGCATCTGGAATGGTTTGATCAGCTTACCAACAAATCCATAGTCTTCAAAATTTGCCAGAATAGGATCTCTGGAATAACCGCTTATCACAATTACCTGAGCTTCAGGGTCCAATTTGAGAATCTCCTGAACAGCTTCTTTACCGGACATCCCACCGGGAACAGTTAAATCCATTAGAACTGCATCGAATGCTTTAGATGTTCTGTATGCTTTTGTGTACAGTTCAATAGCAATAAGACCATCATCTGCTTCTGAATAAGTATATCCCAGATAGTTAAGGGAACTGCCTATGATATCTCTAACATCATCATTGTCATCCATGATCAGAACATGACCTTTGCCGTCAGGTGTAGTATCAAGTTGCTCTTCAATCTCCTCCGGTTTTCTTTCAGCAGAAGGGAGCATAATAGTGACAATCGTACCTTGCCCCACATTGGATTCAAAAGTTATCAACCCGTGGTGTTTCTTTATAATAGAGTAAACAATTGCAAGCCCAAGCCCATGTCCATCCGATTTTGTTGTAAAATAGGGATCAAATATTCTCTCGAGATTAGCCTGAGGAATTCCTGTACCGGAGTCTCTAATTTCGATCTTAACATAGTCTCCACCGGCTAAAGCATAATCATTGCTGTCTGAAAGAATTGCATTCGTAGCTTTAATATCTATGGTGCCACCATCCGGCATCGCCTGATTGGCATTAAGAACAATATTCTGTATTACTTGACTGAACTGCCCTTTATCTAATGAAGCAGGTTTCAGGTCATCTTGAAAGAGGAGGTTACATTTAACTTTAGATCCCCTGAGTACAAAACCTGAGGAGTCCTCAATGATATCCTTAATGGAGACTGTTTCCCTGATGGGATCACCACCTTTAGAGAATGTTAGCAGCTGCATGGAAAGTTTCTTTGCCTGTTCAACAGCTTTTTCTGCATGTGTAAGGTATTTTTCTTTCTTTTCAACTTCAGGTATCAGTTTTGCCAGAGAAATATTTCCGTTTATCGCTGTAAGAATATTGTTGAAGTCATGAGCTATTCCTCCTGCAAGTATACCAATTGATTCAAGCTTCTGAGCTTTGCTTGCTTCTTCTTCAATCCTCTTTCTCTGGGTTTCATCTCTGAAAACAAGTACAACCCCCAAAGTATTTCCGTCTTTAGTGACAATTGGAGCAGCACTGTTGGATATAGCATATTTTCTATTATTCCGAGAGATAAGTACAATGTTTTCCTGTAACCCCTGTGTTTTACCTGTTTGCAGTACTTTTTCAACAGGATTGATTATTTGATTATCTGTTTCATTGTTTTCAATGTTAAAAACTGCTTCCAGGCTTTTTCCTTCACATTCATTTTGCTGGTATCCTGTCAAATCTTCGGCAATACTGTTCAGCAACAGGATATTTCCGTGTGTATCACAAATTATTACTGCGTCAGCTATTGAATTCAATGTGACGGAGAGAAATTCTTTATCCTTCTCGACAGCTTCCAGTAATGCCATGGTTTGGGAAATATCCCGAACCAAAGATAAGGCTTGTGTTTCATTCAATCTACTGATCTTAGCTTCAAAGAATTTATTGCCTTCATTCATAGTAAAGTTATACCGTACAGTTTGTGTAAACCCTGTCCTAATAGCTTCTCTGATGTTTTCTATTAACAGATTTACAGTTTCACCTGATATGGGAAGACTGCTTAGATCGGTGTCTATAACATCTCTTTCCGGGAGCATGAGTACAGAGCCCTTCTTAGAATTGAAATCTACGATTTTTCCATTTACATCGTGTACAAACATAAGGTCCGGCAATGACTCAAGGAGAGCTTTATTTCGATCAGAAATATCAATCAGTTTTAACTCGGCATTTTTTCTTGCAGTAATATCTGAGATTATGATCTGAATTGCATTTTCTTTACCGAATAATATTGTTTGCATTGAGATTTCAACGAATGTCTTTGCTTCTCTCGTTATGACTTCTGCCTCAAAAGTTTTACCTTCATGATGTTTTACCAAATCATTCCATAAAATAAGATCAGGGTCAACTCTGCTCTCTGGGAAACGGAAAATCCTGTGCTCTTTGTTCAGAAGCTGAGATCTTGTCATTCCGGTGATATATTCGAAAGCACTGTTTATCCAGATGTATTTATTGTTACTGACAACAGCTACACCGTTCATCATCTGCTCACTGAGATTCCTGAATTTCATTTCATTTTCATTCAGTTGTTCTGAAGCCTTCTGTTTTTGCAGGATTTCCTTCTTTAACTCCTCATTCATGGATGAAAGCTGCCTGGTCCTTTTGCTGACCTCTATCTGAAGTTTTTTAATCCAACTAAAAACAGAAACTATTGTGATAAATATAAGCAAGCCTATGTATAACAGTAGGCTACGGTATTTCTTCCAGATATTCACCGGCTGATTGAGAGACGTACCTAACCATTTCTGGTATATTCTGTCATAAACACCTGATTCTCTGGACAGTTTGAGCCCCTTTTTAAGGATATCAAGAAGGAAAATATTACCTTCCTTAACAGCCATACAGTCTTGACCGACATAAAGGGGGGCACCTACAGTTTTTATTTTCTCATCTAAGTTCTGCTTATAAATCTCATACATAACAATTTGTTCATCCCCAATGACTGCATCAGCTGCTCCGTCTACAACGCAGTGTAGAGCTTCTTCAAAGTCATTGGTCCATAGAACCTTATGCTTAATATTTCTGGATTTCAGGTATTCTTCAGCATAATCACCTTTTTGAATTGCGATTATTTTGTCATTCAGATCTCCAGCATCTTTGATATCAGTTCTGTCTTTTTTTACAAATACGATAGCTGGAACATCATAAATGGTTTCAGTGAAATCAAAATTTTCATCCCTTTTCTCACTGTAAAAGAAGCTTGAAATCACATCAGCTTGGCCTGAAAGTACATCTGCCTGAGCTTCAGAAAATGATTTATGGGTAAACACTGCCTTGAATCCAAGTTCTGTACTGATCCATCTGATCTGCTCAATTATCATGCCGTCGTACATATTGTTCTCATTAATGAACTCAAACGGAGGATAATTTGTTTGACCAACAAAGACAATCTCTTGTTTTTCTTTTAGATATGCCTGTTCTTCATTAGTCAGATAAATGTTGCCTCTTATATTAACAGATGCAATCACTAAAAGAATCACAAGTATGAATTTTTTGAATACCATAGACCTTACCTTGGTTAATTTAGTGTTAATAAATAGACTATTTTCTTTTTCAATATTCTATACATGCTCAAACATTTTGTCAATAAAATTCCATTTACATAATAAACTACAGCAATACTGCATACTTGTCAAAATTAACTGAAAAATAATTCAATATTCATTATTAACAAAAAAACGGTGCTAAAATAATAATTGATTTGTGTTATAAGAATATTTTGTAATATTATAAGTGTATGAGCGTTTAATTTATGATTTTACATAGAGATAACTATTATCGATTCAAATAAATGAACGTCGTAAAAGAAATTTTGCCAAAGAGTTAAGTATAAGTTCTTTTTAATGCCTGAAACATAAACAGATGGTAAATATTCCCTTGACACAGAAAAGGTCAAACTTAATTTAACAGTGCAAAAAACGATGATATTTAAAGTTTTAATAAATAATCACTTGGAGGAAAAATGAACGAAACTCAAAAAAGAGTTTATCTATTTGGTAACGGAAAAGCCGAAGGTAAAACAGAAATGAAGAATCTTCTTGGTGGTAAAGGTGCAAACCTTGCGGAAATGAACCTCATCGGGGTTCCTGTACCTGCAGGTTTCACAATTACAACAGAAGTATGTACAGAGTTTAACACTATTGGAAAAGAAAAAGTTACTGAGCTTTTGAAACCGGAAGTTGAAAAAGCTATCGCACATGTTGAAGAAATCATGGATGCTAAATTCGGTGACAAAGTTAATCCTTTACTGGTATCAGTTCGCTCCGGAGCAAGAGTATCAATGCCGGGAATGATGGACACAGTTCTCAATCTTGGTATGAATGACGAAGTTGTTGAAGGTCTTTCAGAAAAATCAGGAAATCCAAGATTTGCCTGGGATTCTTACAGGCGTTTTGTTCAAATGTACGGAGATGTTGTTCTTGGTATGAAACCTGAATCAAAAGAAGACATCGACCCATTTGAAGAAATTATTGAAAAAATTAAAGAAGAAAAAAATGTTGAAGAAGATATCGAACTCACAACAGAAGATCTTAAGGAACTGGTTCATAGATTCAAGAAAGCTGTTAAGGAACAAACCGGATCAGACTTCCCTTCATCACCTTGGGATCAACTTTGGGGAGCAGTTTTCGCAGTATTTGAAAGCTGGAATAACGAAAGAGCTGAATATTACAGATTAATTAATAAAATCCCTGGAGAATGGGGAACAGCTGTAAACGTTCAGTCAATGGTTTATGGAAACATGGGTAACAGCAGTGCTACCGGTGTTGCCTTTACAAGAGATGCAGCTACTGGTGAAAACCTTTTCAACGGTGAATTCCTTGTAAACGCTCAGGGAGAAGATGTTGTTGCAGGTATCAGAACTCCTCAGCAAATCACTCTTGAAGGAGCCAAAAGATGGGCTGTGCTGGCACAGGTTTCTGAAGAAGAAAGAGCTAAAAATTTCCCTTCACTTGAAGAAATTATGCCTGAGTCATATAAAGAACTCGATGGAATCCAAAGAAAACTTGAAGATCACTATAAAGATATGCAGGATCTTGAATTTACTATTCAGGATGGAAAACTGTGGTTACTCCAGACAAGAAACGGAAAAAGAACCGGTGCAGCTATGGTTTCAATCGCTATGGACATGCTTGATGAAGGCATGATCGATGAGAAAACAGCACTTAAGAGAGTTGAGCCTAACAAGCTTGATGAACTCCTTCACCCTGTATTTGACAAAGATGCACTTGCAGAAGCAGACGTTATTGCCAAGGGTCTTCCTGCTTCACCTGGTGCGGCTACAGGTCAGATCGTATTCTTCGCTGATGAAGCGGAAGAATGGGTTGCTGATAATAAAGATGTTGTTCTCGTTAGAATCGAAACATCACCTGAAGATTTGAAAGGTATGAACGTAGCTAAAGGTATCCTCACTGCACGTGGCGGTATGACATCTCACGCAGCGGTTGTTGCACGTGGAATGGGTAAATGCTGTGTTTCAGGAGCTGGAGCAGTTAAAATTAATTATAAAACCAGAACTATGATTTGTGATGGTAAAACATATAACGAAGGTGACTGGATTTCACTTAACGGTTCAACCGGTGAAGTTTATTCAGGTAAAATCGATACAAAAGATCCTGAGCTTGGTGGAGATTTCGGAAAACTTATGGATCTTTGTGACAAGTATACAAAAATGAATGTAAGGACTAATGCAGATACACCACATGATTCACAAGTTGCAAGAAACTTTGGTGCTCAAGGTATTGGTCTTTGTCGTACAGAGCACATGTTCTTTGAAGGTGATAGAATCAAAGCGGTAAGAGAAATGATTCTTGCTGATGATTTAGCTGGAAGAGAAGTTGCTCTTGAAAAACTTCTTCCAATGCAGAGAGGTGACTTTGAAGGTATATTTGAAGCAATGAACGGACTTCCTGTTACTGTAAGACTTCTTGATCCTCCTCTTCACGAATTCGTTCCGCACGAAGATGAAAACCAGCAGATTATGGCAGATGAATTAAATATTACTGTTCAACAAGTAAAAGATAAAGTTGAATCACTTGCTGAGTTCAATCCAATGCTTGGACACAGAGGATGCCGTCTTGGAAATACATATCCTGAAATTACTAAAATGCAGGCTAGAGCTATTATCGAAGCTGCTCTTAATGTAAAAGCAAAAGGTATTAAAGCATTACCTGAAATCATGGTACCGCTTATTGGTACAAAAGCTGAGTTTGTTCTTCAGAAACAGATTATTGTTGAAGAAATCAATAAAGTATTTGCAGAAAGAAACGACAAAATCGACTATATGGTTGGAACAATGATTGAGATTCCTAGAGCTGCTCTTACAGCTGATGAAGTAGCTGAAGAAGCTGAATTCTTCTCATTCGGTACAAATGACCTTACTCAAATGACATTCGGATATTCAAGAGATGATGCTGGAAAATTCCTTCCTATCTATCTTGAAAAAGGAATCCTTAAAAACGATCCGTTCCAGGTTCTTGATCAAACAGGTGTTGGTCAACTCGTTGAAATGGGAACTAAAAAAGGTCGCTCAACACGCGAAAATCTTAAAGTCGGAATTTGTGGTGAGCATGGTGGAGAACCACAATCAGTAACATTCTGCCACAAAGTTGGAATGAACTACGTTAGCTGCTCTCCATACAGAGTGCCAATCGCAAGACTTGCTGCAGCTCAAGCAGCTTTATAGAATAATTTATTGAACGGCTCTCGTCCGAGAGCCGTTCTATTATAACAAAAGGAATAAAATGCACGGAAAAGTAAAATGGTTTAATGCAAACAAGGGATACGGTTTTATAATAACTGAAGAAAGAAATGAATACTTTGTACACTGGAAATCAATTGTAACTCAATCTCCAAGCGAGCTTAAAACACTTGTTCAGGACGAAGAAGTTGAATTTGACCTCATTGATACTGAAAAAGGCGTTCAAGCGATTAATATTATAAGGCTTAATCCTGTTAATGACAGATATTAATGACTCTGGCAAGAACTTCAGATAAATTTCTATCTACAAATAAAAACGCTGAAAAGCAATTTGATATTATCCTGATAACCGGGGATGCTTATATTGATCATCCCTCTTTCGGTATAGCTCTTCTTGGAAGATTACTGGAGGCTGAAGGTTATTCTGTGGGAATAATATCTCAACCGGATGTTACCGGGGATGACGATTTTCTTAAACTTGGGAAACCTCGCCTTTTTTTTGGGATATCGTCTGGTAACATGGATTCTATGATTAACAAGTATACTGCTCAGAAAAAGATTCGTTCATCTGACGCATATACACCGGAAAAAGTGAAATACACAAGACCGGACCGAGCTTTAATCAAGTACTCTCAGAAAATCAGGGCTTTGTATAAAGATTCATATCTTGTAATTGGTGGAATAGAGGCCAGCCTGCGAAGAATTCCTCATTATGACTATTGGAGCGATAAAATCCGTAATTCAGTTCTCCTGGATTCTCGTGCAGATATTCTTGTATATGGAATGGGGGAGAAACAGATTTTAAGAATTGCTGACCTGAGAAATAAAGGGAATCAGGTCACTTCTGTTCCCGGAACAATGGAGCTCGTAAAAGATATACCTGAGAATGCTGTAGTTCTACCTGATTTTGATACATGCAAAACTAAACCCGGTTTCCTGCAAATGTCAAAGATATTCTATAAGAACCATTTACATAAAATAATGTACATGGCTTTTGCAGGACGCTACTTAAAACACAATATTCCTGCCCAACCTTTGACTCAGTGTGAAATGGACAGGATTTACGGTCTGCCTTTTCAGTATAAGCCTCATCCGGAAAACAAGGGTAAGATTACTGCATTTGAACAGATAAAAGATTCCCTGACTGTACACAGAGGGTGTTACGGGGGATGTAATTTTTGTGCTATCGGGGCACATCAGGGAAAGCAGATTCAGTCCAGATCAATGGATTCGGTTATGAAAGAAGCTCGCAATTTGATCAAACGAGATGGATTTTCCGGGACAATAACAGATGCCGGTGGTCCTACTGCGAACATGTATGGAACTGGATGTACAAACAGTAAAGAGTGCAGCAGAAGGTCATGTCTTTATCCGGAAGTATGTCGTTATCTTAATACAGATCACAGCTCATATGTGAACTTACTTAAGTCTTTGCTAAGAACAGGAGTTCATGTTAGAGTGTCTTCAGGAGTAAGGTTTGATCTTGGACTTAAGTCTTATGATTTTGTTAAATTACTTGCGGCGGAGTGTACTGGAGGGTATCTCAAACTTGCCCCTGAACACGTTGCAGGAAGGGTACTGAAATACATGTATAAACCGGGAATTAATCAGTATGAAATGTTTACAGAACTTTTTACGAAATTTTCTCGTCAGGCAGGTAAAAAGCAGTTTGTTATTCCATACCTGATTGTTGGTCATCCCGGGGAAACTCTCAAGGATACTGTAGAACTGGCAGTTTTCCTTAAGAAAAACAGAATGAAGATTGAACAAGTGCAGGAGTTCACGCCTACTCCTATGACGATTAGTACCTGTATGTATTTCACAGGTCAGGATTTTGAGACAAGCAAGAAAATTAATGTACCCAGGGGCAGAGAAATACGCTTAATGAAAGCACTTGTGCAATGGTACAAAAAAGGTAATAGGAAATATGTTATTGAG
Organism: Cloacimonadales bacterium (SeqCode); assembly: GCA_942492065.1. Lineage (GTDB taxonomy): Bacteria > Cloacimonadota > Cloacimonadia > Cloacimonadales > JAIOQZ01. The sequence continues at coordinate 187,319 of CALODV010000014.1, forward strand.
GCTTTGAAGAAAGCCGGAAAGCTTGAAACTTTAGACTATTTATACGGAAAATCATGATATTACAATTTATACTTTTAGTTGTTGGGGGTGCTGTAGCAGGTTTCATAAACACGATGTCCGGAGGTGGATCGGTATTTTCTCTGACATTTATGATAATGTTCGGGCTTCCCTCTAATATTGCCAATGCAACAAACAGAGTTGGTATATTTTCTCATAAAATAACAAGTCTATTTTCCTTATACAGGCACGGAGTTGTTCCAATAAAGGAGAAGAAATACATTATTGCACCTGTAATTATCGGTGGAATATGTGGAACGCTACTGGCAAAGTATGTATCTGCGGCAGTATTCGACAAAGTATTGATTATTGTTCTTGTATTTGTTATTATTATGAACTTCATGCCAAACAAGAAAAAACTGTCTCATCATACAAAGTCTCGTTTCTGGCACTATGTACTGCTTTTTGTTGCCGGGTTCTATGGTGGATTTATTCAGCTTGGAGTTGGTTTACTCCTCATAGCTGTTCTTCAGTTTATTATGGATGATATGGATTTGCTGGAAATTAATGCGTTAAAGCTTAATATTATCATGATATATACAATTGTAGCACTTTCTATTTTCATTGTGTCCGGGAAGATTAACTGGACATATGCAATTCCTCTGGGAATAGGGAATATCATTGGTGGGCAGATTGGTGTTCACTCAGCAATAAAGAAAGGTGATAAATTCATAAAGTATGTGATTATGGTCTCAATTGTTGTTGCTGTACTTAAATTGGCTGGTGTGTTTGATCTGATTATAGCCAGGTTTAGTTAGTTTATTCCTTAAATAACTCTATCTCTTTTTTACCTTTATCAGACAGAGCATACTTGTCCCCAGATACTCTTACAAACCATCCGTAACTGTTTTTGGCAAGGATTTTAAGGATATTCCCAGTTGCTCCTTCAGCTCTGAGTTTTGCAGGTTTTACTGCTCCAAACTGAAACAGTATTTTAGCTATGATTATTGATTCTCTACGTAGATCTGTTATGATATCTGCTGCTCCGGGAGTCTGGAAATGCAGGTTATTAATAAACAATTTGGATGACTCGCGTTTGCTGTGGTACTGAATTCTGATTTTCTGTCCGGTTGAACTTGAATCATAGATGATTAATCCCAATTTGAGTCTACCGCAGATTTCTGAAAATTCACTAATTTGTGCAAAAGATTTTGATACAACAATATAGACATCAGTATCCTGATCTATCAGATTTAGTGAATACTTGAGGAACTTGAAGTCAGGTGACTCAGAAAATACAAATTTTATTCCTTCTCTCTGGTTGTAGACTTTTAGAGTATTACCTGTTTTTCTGGGATGAAGCTTATTGTTCAGGAGGAACTGCTCAATTTCGAATATCATTTTATTCATTATTTAACTCACTAAGTTTAGTTTTTATTATTATTTCATATTTGTTTCTGATTTCGTTGAAATTCTCCAGACCTTTGTGACCGGCAGGAGTCAGTTCATATGTTGCATGAGCAACTCTGCGAAACCACTTGTAGAAATCACTGTTAAGTATTGATCCAGTTTTTTTTGATCCACCAAGTTCTTTTATTTGTTTAATCTTGAGAGGACCGCATAGTTTCAATACAGTTGCTATATATATTACATCTTTTCTGTAGGCAGTCACTATTTTTCTTCTGTTGCTTCCAGCAATATTATGATTTTCACCTCGTGCTGACACTTCTTCTCTGATCCAGACCCGTTTTCTTTTGTTACTTCTTTTCTGATAAGGCTGTGGGTGAAAGATAATGTTAACCGGTGACAATGAATTGTCTGTATCAACAGTTATCAATCCAAGCTCAAGTCTCCTTAAAAGATGTTTTATCTCTTTAAAATCTTGTCTCTTGCTGATTCTTTTCTGAGGGATAACAATATATACTGTCGATTCAACTTTTTGTCTGATAACCGCTTGACAAATGAGTTTAACAGATAGCTGCAGCTTCATTTCGAGGATAATTGTTTCATTGTTTTTTGTAGCAACTATATCACAGTTACCAACTTCAGCATGGACGTTATATCCATGGCTTTCAAGGTAATTTCTTACCGGAGGGAAAAGGTCCGTTTCTTTCATACAATAAACAAAAGCCTGCTGAATGAATCAACAGGCAGTAGTTAAAATTATGTTACATGTTTATGGTCTGCTATTTAATTCTTTAAGCACCATGTCTGTTATATCTATTGTTTCATCAACATATATTAACACGTATGTAATCGAATCAAGTACGATTGTATATTTTTCTCTTTTTGCAATTGCCGTAACAACTTCTTGAGCTTCTTTGAGTACAGGATTCATAAGTTCAGATTCTTTTTTAGCATATAATTCATCAATTTCTTTTCTTCTTGTTTCAAAGCGCTCCTGAAGTCCGCTTATCTCCATGCCGGCTCTTCTTTTCTGATCTTCTGTCCATACAGATTCGTTGAGCTGAAGACTTTCATATTTAGCCTGCATATCATCATAGTAACCTTGCAGTTCTTCTTTGTAAACTCTTTCAAAATCATCAAGTTTCTTCTTTGCCTCTACTGCTTTAATATACTCTTTTGCAATTCTCTGAGTGTCGACTGCTGCAATTTTAACAGGGTTAGCAATTACAGATACACATAAAAGGATCAGTACTAATACAAGCATTCCTTTTTTCATTATTCCTCCAATTTATCACTTTTAATAATTTTCTATATACTAATAAGTAACTTTTTTTATGTCATAATAAAGGGCAAGTTTTTTTTGAATGTACATCAAATAATATCACAATATTACTAGTATAACAGATTAACCTTTAAAACGTTTCAACTAAAGATTACCACTTAACCTTCATAGTCCTCAAGAGATTTTGAGAAGCAGTATTTCCCAGTCTGGCAGCTTTTTTGATGTATTTAATCATGTTATCAGGTTCATTCACTTTAGAATAGGCAACTCCAATATTGTAATAGGCCTCAGAGTTACCGGGACTAAGCTCTATGGTCTTAAGGAAATAGTTTATTGCCAGAGAGTAGTATTTCTTCTTAAAGTACACTTGACCCATGTTATAGAATGCATCAACATATTTCGGATCAATATCGACAGCTTTCTGGTAATAATTCAATGCTTCCTCGAAGTTCTTCTTTTCTGCATATGCTTCTCCCATGTTATTGTAAGATGAGGCATCGTAAGGGAAAAGGTTAATATATTTTCTGTATGACGATATCGCTTTGTCATAATCTCCATTTGCAGAGTATGTCAGTCCCATGTTATAGTTAGCAATTGCATCGTTTTTATCTATTTTAAGTGCATTTCTATATGCTTTCTCTGCCAGAATTTTGTTATTTTTTTTCTCATAAGCATTTCCTAATTGACTGTATACAAAGGATTGTAGAGAGTCTACTGCAATGGATCTTTCGTAAGTGGAAATCGCCAAATTGTAATTTCCCTGCTTAAAGTAAATCTCTCCAAGAGAATTATAAAGATCTGTTTTGTCTGGATTGATCTCAATAGCAGATTTCAGGACTTTTATAGCTTCCGGTAAATTGTTCAATTCGACTTGGATTCTCGCTGTCATTGCCAGAGTCTCTGATTGCCCCGGTTCAATTGAAAGGGAGTTGTTGAAAGCATTCAGAGCATCTTTATAGTAGCCTTTGATATTGTACAATAAGCCCAGATTATAGTAGGCAGAGGAAAATTTCGGATCATTTTCAACTGCTTTTTGGAATGATTTGATTGCTTTTTCATCATCACGAAGATAAGCATACGATAATCCCAGATTATTGTGAGTGATGGCCGCCGCAGGATTCTTCTCCAATGCACTATTATAAGCAGTAATTGCCTTCTCATTATTTCCCATAAAGGCATAGGACAGACCAAGATTATTGTAATTGCTTGAGCTGATATCACCTGTTGTAATCGCATTTTCCATGCTGTTTATTGCTTCCTTAAAGTTATTGTCAGTGTAATACAGCTCTCCCAGCTTTTCGTGTGCATCAGAATTCTTATAATCAAACTCAACTGTCTTCTTAAGGAAGTCCACTACTTGTTCAGTACTGTCAGATACTTCATACAATAAAGCTAATTTATAGTAAACATCTGCATCATCATTATCCAGATCGACTTTCTTTTTGAAAGCAGCAATTGCTGCAGTATAATTTCCATTTCTCTGATATGTATCACCTATCTGAGTATAGAAATGCGTCTCCTCAGGGAAAAAGTCCAGAATACTGTTTAGTGTTTCAATCAGTTTGTCGTCATTATCAGTTGTCTCATATAAGTCTTTCAGTCTGAATAATATTGTGCGATCCCCAGGTGTTTTCTGCTGAATAGCAGAGTAGATTTTAATGCTGTTTTCGTTTTCATTCTCAAGATCGTACATTTGTGCCAGATTTAACATGTACTCCATGTTTTCCGGTTCAAGACTCATAGCCTTTTTGAATGCATCTATTGCTTTTCTGTTTTTTTTAACAAATTTACAGCTTTGTCCCAGATTGTAATAAATCTCGGAATCTGTAGAGTCAATTTTGATTGCAGCTTCAAATGCTTTGATTGATTTACTCATTTCTCCCATGTAGGTATAAGCTAAACCAAGAGTCTTAAAGGCATCTTCATTGTTAGGTTCCAGGTCAGCGATTTTCTCGTAGAACTCTACAACCTTTTCATAATCTTTTTCTTTGTTATAATGCCATGCCAGATATTCCAGTACAGGCATATAGCCTTTATTTAGATTATAGGCCTTTATATAGTATTCCAACGCTTTTTGGTGATTGTTTTGAGAATGATAATAAGTTGCAGCATAATACCATGCCATGAAGTTCCTTTTTTCAGCAGCAAGATATAATTCCAGATATTCTATTGCTTTATCCATTGTTTTCAGTTCCAGATATGAAAGTGCACAATAATAATAAACCGGATTATAATCTTTATTAAGCCACAACGCTTTCTCGAAGCTTGCAATAGAATTTTCATAATCAAGTTTTTTCATGTATGTCAAACCTAAGAAGAAGTAAATTGCAGCATTGTCTGATATCAATTCAGATGCTTCGTAGAGTCTTACAAGGGCAGAGTCAGGGGCAGCATTCAAATAATGATATATACCTGTCTGGAAAAGATTTTCTGATGCAATATTCAACACATTATCAAAATATTGTTTTTGAGAAAGAAGAGTCATCTTTCCGGTAAGAATTTTTTGGAGTTTTGCAATTTCTATCTTTGCTGAATCAATTCTGCTTTGTGATCTGAAAATGTGACTGAACAGGATGGAATCTGTTTTAACTTCATGCAATTTGCTATTGAAAGATTCGATTTCAGAGTACTCATTAGAGGTTGTAAAGAAATCTCCACCCCAGTCTGTATGGGTCTCATGTCTGTCGATCAGTACGGACAGTAAGGCTGCAGTATCAGGAGAAATCTTGTATTTCTCGCGAACCGTTTCAATTATTTTTTCTTTTACAAGCTCGTCAGCAATAACCTGAGCAGTGATTCTACTGTCATTGGCTCCGGTTTTGTACGTCTCTGTAATAGTATTTTCTAATGAATAGAGTACTGAAACAACTAAAATTAAAAAGAAGATTATGTATAATTTCATAATCTCCTGAATAATTTTTTATATAAGTTTTGTAAATAAAATCTTGAATTAAATGTAATATTAACCTGTAATTACTTCAAAATTTCATTCACAGTCTGAACTAGTTCGTCTGGTTCGAAAGGCTTTTTAAACGTTTTACAGGCTCCGGCAGCATTAGCTGTTTTTAAATAACTTTCAGCTTCCCAGAAACCGCCTCCGGAAATAGCAATAATAGGTAGTTCCGGAAAGTTAATATGTGTTTCCTGAATTATCTCAGTTCCTGTTTTTTCAGGCATAATTATATCTGCAACCAGCAAATCAAAATCTTCAGATTCCAGCAGATCCATTCCTTCCTGGCTATCCATTGTTGTAACAACATCATATCCATGCCCTGCCAGCAGTATACTCAATACTTTCAACATGGTGGTATCATCATCTATAACTAGGATTCTTTTCATAAATTCACCTCATTTTTGGAATTATCTTACGTCCGGAGAAGAATCTATACCCGTTTTTCAATAAAGCGAGTTGATAAAAGGATAATCATTCAATACCTTGTCTCAAAGATGAATACTCTTCCCGGCTCATAATAAATATAATAATAATTTAAGTACAAAAAGAAGTTTTGCAATAAATATTGCACTAACCCTACAAAAATTATTATAATGTGACGGAATCTATAACTTATCTTCTACAGCTTTGACTTTACCTTGCATTCGGTTAATTTTTGATTTTCTATAGTCAATACTAAGTGTAATGCCGAGACGCTCAAAATCTGTTGAAAACTTATGAAAAATTCTGCTTACCAGACTCAAAACATCATCAAATTCTCCTTCCAGAGTAGATCCCATGGGGTTAAGCTGATGTTTCACATTTGTATCTTCTTTTATTACTTTTATTACTCTTGCCACAAAGGAAGATAAACTCGGACCTATATCATAGGTTACAACTACAAGATTACATATAACATTCATAATCACCTACTGGTTTAACGTTTCGATTAGCTTTTTTACTCTGATCTGGATAACACTCTGAAGCAGTAAATAAAGAACCAGTCCGGTAATCAGACCAATTGAACCGCATAGAATAGCAAAATTATCTTCCTCTGGAACTTCTCCCATTTCATTCACGTTTCTTAATTTATGAAGGTCTGTAAACGGGTAAACGATGAAAAAGAAAATCATGCACAATACACCTGCTATCAATAAGATATAAGAAATAATATCTATCGTTTTGTTTCCGGTTACATATATTACAGGATCTTTTTTAGCCATACTCACTCCTGTTAGAAAGTTTTATTTTAAGTATTTACTATTTAGAAAATACTTGTCAAGTTGTCCAGAATTATCTTACTTGACATCTATATTTCTGTCAGAAGGTTAATATGAAGAATACCGATTTAAAAAGAAAACTCAGAGTTTACTCATACATAAATATTATCAGTTGCAGTTTTCTGATGATTGCTGCTATAGTCATTCTACTCAAGATGAATACTCAGAAAGAGATAGATGACACTAAAGCAGGATTTACAGTGTATGAAAGTTATTTCAGAACTCTTGAGAAGGTTCAGGCATCTCATATGGTGAATGTGCCCGATATAATTAACGATTACAAATCTTTCCCATTTTTATGGAAAAACACTCCAGATGTTCAGAATACAGAAAATTTTGACGAGATAGACAAGATTATTCAGAACATCAATACTGATATACAGGTATTGAAACAGGATAGCCTCTTTGCAGAAAGAATTGGAGTTATTATAGCAAAATATGAGTCAATAATGCCTTATGTTGTGTCAGATGTTTTCACTAAAGAGATTGCAGATATTGAGAGTGATGATTTTCGTAATAATTCGATAAATGTACTTCTTCTGATAGCTATATCTATTGTAACTGCAATAATCAGTTTACTTTCAATGAAGCACAACTCGGAAAGCATTACTGCTCCGGTCTACGAGCTGATAGATAGCCTGGAGGCATTGAATGAATATGAAACTGTTCCAGATAATCCGGTTAATGTAGCTTATGGTTATGAGTTTGGAACCATTGCAGATCTTATTAATAAACTGGTACTGTCTCTTAGAGATAATGTCTGCAGTTCAGCAGAAAAATTATCCGAATATTTCCGCAATGGAAAAGCTTCTATGCAGGAGTTACAGATTGATTATGATAAACTGAGTGAGTATCAGAAAATAAATGAGAAAATGAAGCAGCTAATATTTGACCTGAGAAATACAGGTACAAAATTCAATCTCGAATTTTCAGGTGATGAGCTTGTAGATAAATTTACAGAAATTAAAACCTCTTTTATTGAGTACCATGATTTCATGAAAAAAGAATACAATAAAGCTATTGATAGAGATAAAAGTGTTACTTCATTTATGTGTAGTGTCCTGGCGGATTTGAAAGATACTGCAAAGAGAAACAGCGAATTACTGGATAAAGACACTAATCTGGTAGATATAAAACCGCTGCTCTTGGATATTGGAAATGAGACTGCCAGAATTAAGAGCCTGGGAGAAAGCGTTTCAGGAATCGAATCAGAATTGAATAATTTTACCAAGATGAGAAACAAAGTATCTGACTTTGCAGAAGAATTGTTAATGATTGCTATAAATATTTCCATTTCCGGTGCTTCACAAGGAAGCTCAACCCAGATAAGAAAGATAGCTGAAGACTTGAAAAAGCTTTCAGGAATGATGAATGAAATTTGTATTCAATCAGAAACTTCTCAGAAAAATCTATCCAGGCAAACTGAACATATCAGTCAATCTATCAAGTCGTCGGAACAGATGATTGAGGATAAATTGAGAGCACTTGACTCAATAAATACCGATTTGAAGTCAAAAGCCAGGATTGTTTCAGATATTCTTACAAAGCAGAACTCAACAGTTAATGATTTGTCCCAGATTATAAATCATATCAGTTCACATTTGGAAAGTAATATATATCTGCCTGCTTCAGAGAAAATCAAAGAAAGATTTAACTCTATGAATTCACTAATAAATGATGTGCCTATAGACGAAGGTAACCTTAATGATCTGACAGCTGATATTGAGAATAAAATTTCAGGAATTCAGACTGTATCAACAAGGGCAAATACTTTACTGATAGATATTCTTAATGAGTATAGTGATGCTGTTAAAAAACTGAATGAGAAGATCAGCAGGATAAATGATGAATATGATAGGATCGAAATTGGCTTGGTGAATAAGGACCAAAATGGCAACAATACTGATAGTTGATGATTCTCAAACAATGAGAAGATTGCTCCGTAAGATGCTGGAAGAACTGGGGCATGAAGTAATTGGTGAAGCAGCTAACGGTTTTCTGGCGACAGTGCTGTATAAAAAACTTCTGCCTGATGTTGTAACAATGGATTATGCAATGCCGGTAATGGATGGGCTTGAAGCTACAAGAAGGATTAAGGAAAGTCACCTGACATCAAATGTGATTGTTATCAGTTCGAATCAAGATGATGATCAGGTCGATAAAATGAGAGAGTGTGGAGTTGATTTCTATTTGCTTAAGCCACTACATAAAGGTAAGCTGAAAGCTGTTCTGGATATGATGCTGGAAAATGATCAGGAAGAAGATTCCGGATCATCCATATAGTATTCTTCAAGGAAACCACTATGAGGAAGCATCTCGATTATTTGTTTTTGATTGAGGTTGATTACTCCGGTCCTTTTATCTTCTTGAAACTGATCTATTACTAAATCGGAAGTGTTTTCAACATCATAAACAATTACTTTTTCTGAGTAACTGGGTAGTTTGGTGATTTTTACCTGACTTTGATCTACATTTATATCAAAAAATAATGATTTCATTCTTTCATTGTCTAAAAAGTAAACATAAATTCTAAAAGTATCTTTACTTATCGATCTGACATCGTATTCAATTACTTCTGAAATATTAAACACTGGGATTTCATCTTCTGAGATAGTTCTGCCAAAGTATTTCCTCATTTTTGGAAGAGAATTATTGCTGACTGAATCCCGGAACACTTTTATAAAGTTCTGTATGTTTTCCTGAAGTTTAGAGGAAAGGATATTCTTTGTACCTATCATTCCCTTTTCCATGAAATATTTAGCCTTGAGGTCTTTTTTAATGCGGAAAATCTTTTTCTTGGCAGAATCATATTTCAATTTTTTCTGTTTACAGAGAGCTTTAATCTTTTGCCCGGATTTTACATAATCCATGAACAATTTTTTATCAGGTCGTTTAAGTACATCAATATATTCAAGCAGTATGTTGCCATCTGGTTCAATATCAGAATCTTTAGCTGATTCATCGACAAATTGGTCGGGAATATAATCCTGTACATCATCAAAATTGATATTCTTTTTTTGTAAATCCAGTTGTTTCAGACATTTATTCTTTGTGACTACGTGAATCCAGGAATTTTGCGATTCAGGAGAAATTTTATCTTTCGATAAATAAAAGAGCATTGCAACCTGCTGAGAAATATCTTCGGAATCATGAATATTTTTTAAATATGTCATAGATACCTTAAATGAATGAGATATAACTTCTTGATAACCTTTTAGTTGCGCCATTTTTCGTCCCCTGTTTTAATTTACTGGGTTTAATAATAAAGAAATATTATTGGAGTAAATAATGAAAAAACTTTTTATTTTATGTCAAATCTTTTTCGTAATAACTTGCATTTTTGCAACAGATTTTTCTTCAAGCTTAGATGAATTACCCGTACTCAGCGCTGAAAGTATTGAAGAAATTGATTATGATTATATTGATGTAATAAAACTTACAAATGAAGAAGACGTTACAATTATCGTTGTAAACGGTAAAGCATATATATTTCAGCATAAAAAATAGTAAACTTTTGCGGAGTGGGGTTAACTCTAATCAGCCTCCTGCATATCGAAATGTCAGGTTTGTTAAATGTAAAGATTCATTACTCCTTCTATGTAACTTTACACAGAATTATTAATTATGGTGTGCAGGAGGTTTCTTAATATATGGATAAAGAAAGATTTCTTTTAAAAAAAATACGCACCGGCAATGATTATTTCCTTTTCAATGGAAACAAAGGGAAGATTTTGAAGGTAAATTCAGAATTGTACAATAATGTATCTGCAATTCTGGATGAAAACTTTATGTCCGGAAATTGTGTGTCCATATATAAAAGCCTACATAAGTCTGACATTCTATCTGATATATATTCCACCCCTTATGAAAATGTAAAGGACACTTTCATTGATTCAATCAGGAATCATCATGTTCAATTTACTCCTGAATCTCTATATATTAACAATATTGATGATATAAATGACATCAATTCTCTCAAAAAGAGTATTTTATATTATGCGGATAATCTTTCACCTTCGAAACTTGTAACAATTGAAATCTCAGGTAAGCTTGTAGCTTCAGACTCATCAGCATTGATTGCCATGGTAGAATTCTGCTCTTCATTGCCTGGAAAATTCCAGTTCATTCTTCATGTGCTGGATTGGGGTTTTAACAAAGAAATCATTCCTTTCATTGTGTTTCATGATTTTTACATCAATATTGCAAAATTAGATAACAAAACAGTTAAGAAAGAGGATATTTTAAGACTGGAAGATTCACTTCATGCTATTAAAGAGTATGATAATCTTTTCTTTTCCAGAAATGTCAGAATTTCTCCGATTCTACTTAAAAATAAAGAGTTGAGTCGATTGAACAAAGATAACAATTTTATATATGAAGACATAAAACTCTTACTTAATATAAGAGAACTGACTTTCAATAGAGACAGATCAAAAAAGGCTGGCAAAAACTACTACGGAGAAAAAATGTTTATCTCCTTAAAGTCTACCAATTTGAGAATGAACAGCAAAAAGGTAATATCCTATAATTCATTCTTAGCTTTAAGGGGATTGGCCAGGATTCACTCCATTAACAATCGGGATATATTGGGTGAGGATAACTTATTTGCTGATAATATGTCACTTACACTACACATTGATGGTAGCGGAAAGTTTTTCCTGAATACACCTGACCAGGAAATGCACGAAGTCGGTAGCCTGCAATCAGGGATTTTGCAGGATAAACTAATTGCCACACAAAAAAAACTGGCTGCAGCGAAAATTGAAAATTGCTACAAATGCTGGGTCAAAAATATGTGCAAATATTCAGTGCCTGATGCTTTACAGAGCCTGGAGTCAGATTTTTGTCTCCAGGAACGGATTATCTGGAAAAAAAATCTTGATCTGTATAGCAAACTACTTTCAGAATACGGCTATGAAAAAGTAAACACAATTATTGATAACTTCAGGAGAGACTACCTGCTATTTTCAAGTATTTAGACAAGCTGAAAATTACAATACAACTGTAATACGATATTATCTTGACACAATTTTCTTTTTTTTGTTTTCAAGATATATAATTGCAGGAATAAAAATATGAGTAACAGTGTTGTAATTACAGCCGGTGGAAGAGGAACACGAATGTCCTCTATAGAAAAAAAACAATTCATGTTGTTGGATGGTCGACCCATTATATTCAGGACTATAGACAATTTTGTCGAACATAATCTTGTAGATGAAATTATCATTGTATTACCCGAAGCTGAAATAGAGTTTTACAATCAACGTTTCCGACAGGAGTATACCGTCAAACCGGTAAAATGCACAATTGGTGCAGGTACTCGGCAGGAATCTGTGTATAATGGTCTGAAAGCTATTGATAGAGCTGATGGCCTTGTTTTAATTCATGACGGTGTAAGACCTTTTATCAGTGCTGATGATATTGACAGACTCATACATACTGCGTCTGTGTCAGGTGGAGTAATTCCGGCAACGAGAATTAAAAATACAATAAAAAAAATTGAAGGAGATTTAATAGCAGATACTCTTGATAGATCTAAGCTGATACAGGTACATACGCCTCAGGTATTTAAGAAAGAACTGATTATTAAGCTTCATAATAGAGCTAAGAATGAAGGGCTGAATGATTTTACTGATGATGCCGGAATATTGGAATATTACGGATACGATGTAAAATATGTTATATGTTCTGAAAAAAATATAAAAATTACAAACCCAATTGATCTGCTTATTGCAGAATATATATTGAAAGAAGGTCAAAACTATGAATAAATATTTCATTAACAAGACAGGAAAACTTGTCGAAAAAATTTGTGCTAACTATGCTGATAAAATTATAAGGGTCAAAATACCTGTACTGGGACTTGGTTGTGGTGTACTTGGAATGACTCTTGCCGAACATAGTATTCATCTCGGCAAGTATGCATCAAAGCTTCTCAAAGCTCTGGAATATAGAGGATATGATTCAACGGGAGCTATTTTTCAGAATGATAAGAAGGAAACAACACTTCTCAAAGATGTTGGAGCTCCCAGTACATTGGTTGAAACTCTGGGGATTGAAGAGAAAGCAGGAAAGATTTTCTGTGGTCAGGTACGCTGGGCAACATTTGGAGCTGTGGATAAAAAGAATTCGCAGCCGCATGAAGTAAAATGTAAGACACATATTTACGGTGCACATAATGGAAATATTACAAACACTCGAGAATTAAAGACTTTTCTGATTTCTGAAGGCCATGATGTACTTTCTGATAACGACGGTGAAATGCTCGTTCACACGGTAGAACATTATTTTGAAATAGAGCTCAGGAACTATACTGCAAAACAACATTCTGATTTTTCAATCAGATCTGAATGCATGAAAAAGGCCATTACAAAAGCTATTAATAAAACAACCGGGTCTTTCGCAGCAGTTATTACCGACCCTGTAACTGAGTATCAGTATGCTATCAAAGCAGGCAGCAGTCTCTATTTTGGTGTAGGGGAAGTTGATGGGAACAAGTTTTCTCTTGCTTCATCAGATTTGACTGCAGTTCTGAGATTTACCAAATATCTCGTGAATTTGAGAGAAGGTGAATTTGTTGAGTACACTGCTGATTTCTTCAAGATATTTGCATATAAAGATGCTAGAATTAAAAGATTGAATGAAGAAGATATATTCTACAAGAAAGGACAGCAGATATTCCGTGAGGCAGGAAGATCAAAACTAAGAGCTGAAGACACAGAACTGCTTCCTAAATATAACTACTTCATGGATCAGGAAATTGACAATGAAACGGAGTCTACCGGAAAACTTGTAAAGATATTCCTGGGTGGATCTAATACAGGTCGGAGAATGCTCAATCTGCTGGATAAAATTGAACTGATGGCTTGTATGAAAGAGCTTGATCATAAAATTAAACAGTCTGAAACTTTCGATGAGCAAGTAAAATATTTTGATGAATTTATCAACTCGAAAGAAAGTGCAGTTTTTTATAAAGCCATACAGGAAGATTATAAAACTATATATGATGTTGTTGTATATGAAGATTTTGAGAAAAAATATTTCTTTTCAAGTGAGATGAACACATATATTGAACTAATCGGTTCTCATTTTGATAAGAAAAGATTCCTGACAGCCAAAGCACTTGATTCCATTACCGAAAAACTCGATGTAACTGAGTTCGATACAAAAATAGATAACTTTGTGAAATTGTTAAGTAATACTAATGATAACCAGAGAAACATTTATACAATAGCCTGCGGAACTTCCTTTAATGCAACAAAGGTTGCAGCTGTATTCTTTAATGAGATTGCCGGAATCAAAATAATTCCTATTCTGCCCGGAGATTTCAGAGGTCAGTATTCAAATTCTTTAAGAAATAATGATGTGATTATCGGAGTATCTCAAAGCGGGGAAACCAAAGACCTTATAGATATTTTCAACGACATCGACAATCTTGGGAAAAATATTAAGAAGATTGTTCTGGTAAACAACATGAACTCAACACTTGGTCAGGAGAAATCTGATGTTTCGGTTCCTATTCTATGTGGTCCTGAAATCGCAGTTCCTGCAACAAAGAGTTTTGTGAATCAGCTTACACTGTTTTATTATCTTGCTATCAAAGCTGCTGAGATGAAAATGGATCATATGAAGAAGAATGGCAAGCCAGAAGAAATGATCAATGCATTTGCCAAGGATATAGATAGAAGATACAAAAAACTCCTTCAGATACCTCTTCTTATAAAAGAGACAATTGAAACGACAAAAGATAAAATTGATGAAATAGCTAATAAGATATACATGGAACCTTCAATGCATATTCTGGCAACTAAACTCAGTGGAGTTGCTAAAGAAGGTGCTCTTAAGATCAGAGAAACTGTATTGAATCACACTGAAGGTGGAGAAGCATCCGAATTCAAGCATGGTCCTAATACAATTCTTGGTAAGAACACAGTGTTCGGTCTGCTAAGCATCAAATCAATGCTGAAGTACTTCAATAAAACAATCGATACACTTGAAGAGAATGCTGACTTATATGATTTGTCTCAGGAAGATACGCAGGAAATAATCAAGGTTCTCAGTTCCTATATCTTTACCAGGACATTTCCGTTCAATCTTTCTCCAGCAGCAACTAAAGTATTTAAGGATATTATCAGAAGATATGATTTCTTCAATCCCCTTTACAGAAATTATCCATTGCTTTATGTAACAGGTCCGGATGATAGAGATGTCAATCTTACAATTTCACAGATAAACACTCATAAAATCAGAGGTGCTGATACATATGTAATCGCTGAAGAGAATGACAAACTTATGGAAAATGCTAGTCTGAATCCTGATACTTCCAAGTATTATGGCTGGGGATATATCCCGCTTCCTAAAACCGGGGATTCACTTCTGACTGCATTTTCATCAACGGTAGTTCTGCAGAGACTGGCTTTAAAAATGAGTATTAAAAAAATGGAGTATCTTGATAAGCTGTCAGTTGAAGATCATGGGGTTCATCCTGATGTTCCGAAGAACGTATCTAAATCTATTACGGTGGACTAATGCGGATTGGTCATGGATACGATGTTCATCAATTAGTTGAAGGACGCGCTCTCATAATTGGAGGTGTACAGATACCTTTTGAGAAGGGATTGAAAGGACACTCTGATGCAGATGTACTCATACATGCAGTTATTGATGCTCTGTTTGGTGCACTGGCTCTGGGAGATATCGGTTCATTTTTCCCTGACTCAGACAATGAGTTCAAGGATATAGACAGTCGGATCCTTCTTAAAGAAGCATGTCGAATTATCAAGGGTAAAGGATATATCATAGGAAATGTTGACTCTACGATTTGTGCTCAAAGACCTAAGATGAGACCATATATTGACCTGATGAGGCAGAACATCGCTGATGATCTGGAAACTGATGTAGAAAATGTATCTGTAAAAGCTACTACTGAAGAAAAAATGGGAATCTCAGGATCAGGTGAAGGTATTACTGCTACAGCAGTTTGTCTTCTCGTACGAAAATAATATCTTGGGGTTTTACTGAAAATTAACTAAATTAATAAGAGATGGAAATGAATAAAATTCGATTTTATATAGAAACCTACGGATGTCAGATGAATGTTGCAGATTCCGAGCTTGTAAGCGGAATTCTGAAACAGGCAGGATATGAACAGGCTGAGTCACTAGATGAAGCTGATGTTATAATATTCAATACATGCTCTGTGCGACAACATGCTGAAGACAGGGTCATTGGAAGAATATCAAATGAGATTTCCCGTAAAGCAAAGAAACCGGGACTAAAAATTGGAGTGATAGGATGTGTTGCTCAGCGTCTTGGTGGAGAGCTTAAAAAAATAAATAAGAAAATAGACTTTGTAGTTGGAGTTGATCAGTACAAGCATTTGCCGCGTATAATAAATCTTCTGGATTTCTACGGGGTTAATGTTGCAACAGAAATGAATGATGCAGAAGTTTACCACAATATGATGCCGATCAGGCAGGGTGAACTTAATGCTTATGTAACTATTATGCGCGGATGCAATAACTTCTGTACATACTGCATTGTTCCGCATGTCAGAGGTAGAGAACGCAGCAGACCTCTCGATGAAATACTCAAAGAAGTGGAAGAAGCAGGTAATGATGGATTCAAAGATGTTACTCTGCTTGGTCAGAATGTAAACTCATATAATTGGAAAGAACTTGATTTTCCTCAATTGCTGGAACAGGTAGATTCTCTGGAGACTATAAAGAGAGTTCGCTTCGTTACTTCACACCCTAAAGATCTGTCAGACAGTCTTGTAAAGTACATGGCAAAACTTGATAAAGTTTGTGAACACATACACCTGCCAATGCAGTCCGGTAATACAGATATTCTTACAAGAATGAACAGAGGCTATACCAGCGAACACTATATGGGGCTAATCAAAAAATTGCGAACTGCCATGCCGGATATCAGTATAACGACTGATGTTATTGTCGGGTTTCCCGGTGAAACGGAAGAACAGTTCATGGATACATATAATATGATGAAGGAAATTGAGTTTGACTTTGCATTCATGTTTAAGTATTCACCGAGAGAAGGAACAGCTGCAGCCGAGTATGAAGATCAGGTTGATGAAAAAGTCAGGCTTGAGAGGCTTTCCCGTCTGATAGACATGCAGAACGAAATTACGAACAAGAAATATAAAGAGCAGATCGGAAAAATAAAAGAAATTTATGTCGAACAGGTGAGCAAAAAGAATTCTGAAGAGCTGGCAGGGAAAAGCCGTGATTTCAAAATTACAGTGTTCAAAGCGGATAAGAGTCTGATAGGCAAGTTTGTGAAGGTAAAAATTACTGAAGCAACCGGATGGACTTTAAAGGGAGAACTAATAGAGGAGATTGATTGAACTCGGTAATTAGTCACTTATCAGCCTGGGTACACCGGGAAACAGCTTTACTGGAAAACGGAAACACATTGTTGATTCTGTCAATTCTTGTATTAACCGGATTTGTGTTCACCAAGCTTTCAGCAAAGATTAAATTACCATCGGTAACAGGGAAAATTATTGGTGGGATAATCATCGGACATTATGTGCTGAATATATTCCCTGAATCTGCCTATGAAGGTTTTACTCCTATCACAAACTTTGTACTGGGATTAATAGGTCTGTCGATTGGATCTCACCTTGATTTCAGAAAACTCCATAATTCTGGTAAACGAATAATCTGGATTACTCTTGTAGATATTCTATGCGTAATTCCTTTAGTGTTTACAGGACTGTATTATGTGCTGGGAGTACCCGTTGAAGTAGCTCTTTTTGTCAGTATAATAGCTTCTGCCACAGCTCCGGGCTCTATACTGCATGTTGTCAAGGAAAAACGAGCGAAGGGGATTTTTACCAAAACTCTCCTGGCGGTAGTAGCTCTGAATAACGTTATTGTCATTCTTCTGTTCTATTCAGTGTATTACTTTCTTTTACAGAGAAATCTGCATGCTGAGTTCAACGTCGGGAAGATGATTCTACAACCTTTTATATATCTGTTTGAGTCCTTACTTGATGGTGGCGGTATAGGTCTGGCACTGATTCTTTTCACCGAAAGAAAGAAGAAAATACATGCGTCTTTCCCGACAATGGTGCTGTTAGCTCTTATCATTACTGTTGGAATCTCTGAGTCATTCAGATTTTCAGGACTTTTATCAAGTCTTATTCTTGGTATGATTATAACAAACTTCTCAAAATATAAAGAAGATTTCTTCTCTGCATTCCACGATCTGGAAGATGCTATCTACGCACTTTTCTTTGTGCTTGCGGGAACACATTTTGATTTTCATGCATTGCTGATTTCCGGGGTTGCGGGGATCATCATGATTGTTGCCAGATTTGTAGGTAAATCTACTGCGCCTGTACTTGGTGCAGTATTTGCAAATTCCACGAAAACAATTACACAGAATATCGGTATTGCTATGTATCCACTTGCTGGGTTGGCAATTGGTTTGACCCTTTTTGTTGAAAACTCGGTAGTATTTAAAGGGATTTCTTCTTCAGTGACAGCTATTGTTTTGAGTGCAGTCGTTGTTTATGAATTAATTGGTCCCATCTTCACCGGACAGGCCATAAAACGTTCAGGAGAAGTTAACAAAGACCGTTTAAGGCTTCTGGACTTTCTCCAGGAAGAATTCATAAAGATTGATCTTCAGGCGAAGGATAAATGGAGTGCTCTGGAAGAATTATCTCACTTCATGCATGTGACACATAATATTCAGGAAATATCTCAGGAAGATCTGGTAAATAGTGTGAAACAGAGAGAAAATGAAATCTCTACAGGTATAGGGAATGGTATTGCTATACCGCACGCTGTAATTGAGGGTGGACCAAATATTCGAGGTGTCATCGCAACAGTTAAAGACGGAATTGATTTCGAAGCGCTCGATAACAAACCGGTTAATATCATTATTTTGATAGCAACACCAAAGTCGCAATACAAATTACACCTTCAGGCATTGGCTACAATAGCTAAGATATTTGGACATCATTCCCACATTAAAGAAATGATCGTCCATGCAGATTCTCCTGAAGAAGTTTTTGAAATTCTTCAGAGAGAAGAAGTTGATAAGCTTAACCACTTTTTCGAGGACTAAATGAAATTACACAAAAATCTCGGTGTTTTCTCTTTATTCAGTTTTGCTGCCGGATCAATGATTTCCTCAGGACTGTTTGTTCTTCCTGCTATTGCCTACGCAGAAGCTAAAACCGGAGCTATAATATCTTACATTCTGGCTGCCATTTTGATGCTGCCAAGTGTGTACTCAAAAGCTGAACTATCCACGGCAATGACTCGCAGCGGAGGCACTTACTTTTACGCAGAGCGTATTCTGGGAACACCGGCAGGTATACTGGCAGGATTTGCCAACTGGTTTTCCATCGCCTTGAAAAGCTCATTTGCCTTGATTGGTATTGGTGCTTTTGCGACTCTTATATTCCCGGATCTTACTTACAATCACATAAAGATGATTGCAGCAGGAGCTTGTATCTTTTTTACAATTGTGAATCTGGTCAGCGTGAAGAGTTCCGGTTCATTCCAGGTGATTCTGGTTATGTTTTTACTGGCAATTCTGGGAGTATACGTAATTTTTGGCTATAGGGTAACAGATTTTCACGTATTCAGTACTATTAAATCAGGTTCAATGAACTCTATTCTGGAAGCAACAGGTCTGGTCTTTATCTCGTATGGTGGATTGACAAAAATTGCCAGTATTGCCGAAGAAAGTAAAAATGCAGGTAAGTCGATACCCAAAGCTATGATGATGGCTTATCTCCTTGTCAGTGTTTTATATATACTTGTGGTTGGAATTACTTTCGGAGTGCTTAAACCAGAGCAGATTACCAATACATTGACACCAATTTCAGACGCTGCAGGAATATTCCTTGGTAAAGCCGGAAAGATTGTTCTTTCAGTGGGTGCTATTCTTGCATTCGTGACGACTGCCAATGCAGGTATTCTGGCAGCTTCAAGAGTTCCCATGGCAATGAGCAGAGACAAGCTGCTGCCGGGGATGTTCGGATTTGTAAGTAAAAAACATAAAACCCCGACAATATCCATATTCTTTACAAGCGTGTTTATGGTTATCGTTATATTGTTCCTTAAGGTTGAAGTACTGGCAAAAGTAGCTTCTACATTCATGATACTTTTGTTTATTATGGTCAACTTTTCTGTAATTGTTGTGCGGTACTCTAAGATACGTAATTACAAACCTACTTTTAAGTCTCCAATGTTTCCGTGGATTCAGATTTTTGCAATTTTCACTTATTCCATATTGATTTTCCAGATGGGATTTGTACCGCTTTCAGTAACTCTTGGATTCATCCTGTTCTGTTATTTCTGGTACAGGATATACGCTGTTAAAACAGACAGAAATAAATCTGCTCTCGTGAAACTTGTGAAAATGGTAATGAACAAATCTTTGGTGAATACCTCAAACTATGAAGCTCTCGAATCTGAACTGCTTGATATTCTGAAAGATAGGGATGAGATCATCGAAGACAGGTTTGACGGTTTACTGAAGGATGCAAAGATTATCGATCTGCCGAAGGCAAATGAGCTCAGTGAGTTCTTCGAACTTATATCTGAAGAGCTGAGTACAGAGTTTAATTTACCGGTTGATAAACTTCACAAAGATTTTTGTGAGCGGGAAAAGATGTCTAATACAAATATCACAGATCATATAGCAATACCTCATATTATTCTTGAGGGAACTGAGCAGTTTGGGATTGCCTTGGTCAGGAACAAAGCCGGTATAAATTGGACAGAGGGTAATTCTCCTGTCAATGCAGTGTTTGTTCTTGCCGGAAGTATGGATCAGAGGGATTTCCACCTGAAATCTCTGATGGCTATTGCTCAGATTGTACAGAGACAGGATTTCCTGAAAAAATGGATGTCCCTCAAAGATGCTGAGTCGCTTAGAACTTTCCTGTTGTTGTCTAAACGATCTCGAGAAAAACGAAAATAATTTTTATCTAAAGCAAAATCGGATTCCAACGATATAACATTGGACGACGGTCCAAGATTTTGCCAATCATTATAAAGACGCCTGTCATTGCGATGGGCGTTTTTTTATTGACAAATTCCTGAAACTAAAGCAAATATTACATTGTTATTTTGTTGTGTGGGTGGAAAATACCCGATAATGTAGAATTGGTAACGCTTAACAGCATTAGTGTGAATTTCAAAAACAAGATACCGTATTAAAATGCCCTTCTAATTAAGAAATTTCTGCATGATGTTTCTTTATCATTGTATAGTAAATTTTTCCGTTAAGAAATCCTGAAGCCTTGGAAGGATTTTAGGTAAGATTTACGGTTACAGCTTGCTGTAAATACTTTTTGATAAAGATGTCATTTCTTTTGCTTCGTTTTCTTTGGACATTCAAAGAAAATGAAGTGATATTTAATGTATTTGCTAATAGATTGATACTGATTTATTCTAATCGGATTCGATGAAATTTCCTAAATTCATCAACTATTCAGTTTATGAGAAAGTATCTTTTTACAGTCATTTAAAGAAAATGAAGGTAGTTCAATTTCAAAAACAAGAAAGGCAATTTATAACCCCATAAGAGTGAGGAGTACAGTATGAAACACTGGTATTTTCCATAAGCAGGCAGATAGCACAAAGAATTTATTAACAACATAAACTGTAAAATTTGACAAGCAAAACGAATTAACTATAATTAAGAAAAGGAAAAAGTATGAAAAATATACTGATTGTAATATTTGTTACAAATCTATCAATTAATCTATTTTGTGAAAATCAAATTCGATTCGATGAAAACATTGTTGAGGTTATAGAAGGTAAATCATATATATTGGGTCATTTAGAAAATCATTATGCATCTAAAGATGATATTATCCAAGAAAGTGCTAACAACACTAGTGTTTCATCAAAAGCAATTAGCGGCACTCAACCAAAATTTTCACAATCATACAAAAATGATGAAGATTTTATTAAATATTACTATAAGAATCCAAAGTTTATTTTCTCAAATGTATCTTACAGAGACTTTGAACAATATGGTAAAGATTATGAGAAAGTACCATATCAATTACCGGAAGAAATTTTAGGAAGTCTTACAACTGAAGAACTGATTCTTTATTGTTGTGATCACCCAAGTCTGAAATTTGCATCTATAAGAACATGTGCTAAAACTAAATTAGCAATAGAAAGGGACAAACCTGAATCGCTTTCTCAATTCAATGGATTTCATGAACTACTTCGCAGGAACAATTATCTTGAAGATATACTTAATTTATTTGAGAATTGTTACATAGAAGATTTCAGGAGACAAAAGACATTCAAAGATTGTTTCGTCAAAGGGAACACATATAAGGATCATGGTGATCTGTCAATACTAGCTAGCACTTTATTTAGTTTACTGTCTTCCAAATCAATTTATAATTCGATTAGTGAGCAGGACAGGGTAAATGTTACATTGTCAATCAAGAAACTATACGAGTCAATTCCATACAGTTCTCCAGTAGAATTCTATGCTTTCTTAGTAAACTATTATTATGAGCAGAAGAATGTTTGGAGAAGCTACTTTTCATACAGTAGTCCTATATCAATTAGTATAAAGCAGGATTTAATCAAAGTTTTTGACAAGCTCATACGAGGAGTTCAATGAAATTCATTAACATTTTCATGATTTTTCTTATTACTTTCCCATCACTATTCTGTGATTTTGATTTTAGTGATGTTCACTATCAAATTACACCTCTAATTTCAAGATTACTTCGTTTCGATACTGATATCACCGTATTGGAAGGTAATAGTCCTGAAAATAACCGTATGGTAGTCAGACCTGGAGTTGGACCCTTGAATGCGACAATTAACTCGCAATTTCATACAGAAGATATGACTTTATCGTATACTGGATTGAACACTACATTCATGACATACATCTATGCTACTAACAATAGAAATATTGACATATCTTTAACGATGCCACAAGGTGTAAACTATACTTTTTATGTGAAGGAATGCATTAACCATACAATTGTTGCCTCAAATAAATCTGTTGCATCCGGAGTGTACTTCTACAGGCTTTCGGATGGAGACAGGGTGATAGCTTAACGCTCCTCAGATCTTCGAAACTCTTCTTACGATTTTTATTTACCGCTTATAACCAACTACTATAATAATTCTGACAAAAGTACCATAATCTACATGTTTTCACATGGAATAAAAGCAATTCGATTTTGAAATCATAATATTCTGACCCATAATGAGTTCCCGGTACTTTTTCTGACACTCAATAATTTTTATCTAATGTTTTATGCATAATCTCAAAAATATAAAAAAAAACAGTCACTGACGGGTGACTGTTTTGTTTTGAGAAGGAATCTTGTTTTGTTACTTTTACGACTTTGCAAGGTTGGTTTTACATCAAGCAAAGTACTCTTGATCTATATGAGTTTGTTGGGGGTCTATTTTTTACTTCTCATTTCCTGAATAAGCTCTTCTTCTATCTGAGCAGGAACTGGTTTATAGGAACTGAATATCATTGTGAACTCGGCTTTTCCCTGGGTGGATGATCTGATAACAGTTGCCATACCGAAAGTTTCGCTTAAAGGAATCTCGGCTTCAATCTTGGTAAAGTGATCTTCTACGACTGTATCTGTAATTAAACCGCGTCTCTGATTCACAACAGCAAGTACGTTTGATCTGAACTCGGATGGTGTATCAATGGAAACATTCATGACCGGTTCAAGGATTTTAATACTGCTTTGTCCGTAATGCTCTCTGAAAGCATCTCTCGTAGCAACTTCAAATGCAAGCATAGATGAGTCTACCGGGTGAAAATTACCGTCATCAAGCGTCATTTTGACACCTACAAGAGGAAATCCTGTGATCTGACCTTTATCCATACAATTGAAAAAGCCTTTTTCACAGCCCGGGATGTAGTTGGTAGGAATAACTCCACCTTTGATATTGTCTTCAAAAATATTTTCATCTGTTCCTGATGGAGAGAACGTTCCCTGAACTCTTGCATATTGTCCGCGACCACCGGATTGTTTTTTATGTGTGTAATCAAAAGTTACGTTTTTCTTGAATGTTTCTCTGTATGAAACCTTTGGAGCTCCTACATCTACATTAACACCGTATTCTCGTCTGATTCTTTCCACGTATACGTTAAGGTGAAGTTCACCCATACCGGAGATAATAGTTTCAGATGTTTCGTCATCAATATAAGCTTTGAAAGTAGGATCTTCTTTGGTGAAACGGTTAAGAGCTTTGGAAAGCTGATCGTTGGATTTATTGTCCTTCACAACGAGAGCCAGTGAAATAATTGGTTCCGGAGCATAAGTCTCTCTCAGTGAGTAATTGATATCTTCGCCTGTAAACGTATCTCCAAGGGCACAGTCAACACCAAACAGGGCGACAATGTTTCCTGCTCTGGCATAAGTAATGTCTTCCATACTGCTGGCATGCATTCTTACAAGACGTCCTACCTTAATTCTTTTCTTTGTACGTCTGTTAATAAGGTTATCACCTTTATTCAGGCTTCCCTGATAGACTCTGATATATGTGAGCTGTCCATACTGCTGTGCTTCAAGTTTAAAGGCAAGACCGACAAATGGTTTGTCCGGAGTACATTCAAGCAGAACATCTTCGCCGTTGTTATCCATATCCTGAGCATGGTTTTCAATATCTTTTGGAGAAGGCAGGTACTGCAGTACAGCATCAAGGAGCATACGAACACCCTTGTTTTTGAAGGCAGAACCTACAAATACCGGTGTAAGAGCCAGAGAGATAGTTCCTTTTCTGACAGCTTCGTAAATCATTTCTTCGGTTTCTTCACCTTCTAGAAAAGCTTCTGCAAGATCATCGCAATAGAGAGTAATCTGGTCGATCATTTCCTCTCTCTTATGTTTTGCTTCTTCCATATATTCTTCAGGTATTTCTTTAATAAGTACCTGTTCGTTGTTTGCTCCTTCATAAAAATGAGCTTCCATTTTTACCAGATCGATAATTCCTTCAAACTCGTTACCGAGTCCAATAGGAATCTGCATCATTACAGCATGGTGATCAAGCTTTTCACAGAGCTGTTCCGTAACCTTTTCCGGGTTAGCTCCAACTCTGTCGCATTTATTAATGAATGCCAACCTTGGAACGTTGTAACGTTTCATCTGTCTGTCTACAACATAAGATTGCGACTGCACGCCGCCGACTGAGCACAGCACGAGTACTGCACCGTCCAGAACACGCAGGGCCTGTTCAACTTCTACGGTGAAGTCAACGTGTCCGGGAGTATCAATAATGTTAATAGGGTGGTCTTTCCACTCTACGTTAGTAGCAGCGGAAGATATTGTAATACCGCGTTCTTTTTCCAGTTCCATGGAGTCCATTGTTGCCCCGACTCCGTCTTTTCCGCGTACTTCGCCTATTCTGTGTATTTTATTGCAATAATACAAAATTCTTTCGGTAAGAGTAGTCTTACCTGAGTCTATATGAGCACTGATGCCTATATTTCTGAGTTTCTCAATATTCACGCTAAATCCTTTATTTCTTAGTGTCTTCAAAATGGAGGATAGGACTTGAAACCCTTAAATTACGTCAAGACAATTTTTTACTTTTCTCCATTATGTGTATTCGTTCTTAAAATATTGAATTAAAGAAAACTTTTGGTCATAATTACAGAACTTCATACATAAAAGATATATCAGAGTTTGTTAAGAGAGTAGAAATTAATTGTTTGAAAGCAGAGAAAATTGTGGGGGAGGGGGAGGGGGAGGGGGGGGATTCATAAGTAATGGCAAAATGAATAACTAATCAATATGTGTCCAAAGTATCTTCATTATAGAAAGAATTCACTTGACATAACCTCACTGATCTATTTCATTTTGCTATATTTTATATCGGTGTAGAATTACATGCTTAATTCTTGCAGATATGTGGATGTGTTTATTAATAAGTATGTAATTAATTTCTTAGTAAAACTCTCTTAATGTAGTAAACTGGTTTCTTAAATACTCAATTTCAAAATGACAATATTACAGTATCAAAAAAACGGAAATGAGAATGTAAACAATAACTTCGTGCAGAAGAGCTCAACAACCCCATTTCCTGAATACATTATTGCAGGATTATGCTTTGTATGCAAGTTTATTCTCGTATCCACCGAAGGAGAAAGCATGGAAAAAATATTTTTTCTGTGTGTATTGTTTGTATTATTTACAGCTATTTATTGCGTAAATCATACAATTACATTTAATGAATCCGAACTTGAAATAATTAAGGACAAAATATATGATGTCCTGTATTATGAAGGATTACATTCATCACAAGAAATTGGTGCACCTAATCTACCTGTAAAAACGCTTAAATTCATTGTCCCAACTGGAATGGATGTCTCTGCAGTTAATATCAGTAAAACTGACAATCTGGCAGAAGATTCATTGTTTGTTATCCCTACCCAACCACCTGTAATGCCTTCTATTGATTATGTACCGGGGCCATTTGTGGAACCAGATCCTGAGTTCTTACAGTGTTAACGCAGATTATCCCGTTGAACCCGTAATAGTGAAAGATCAGAGTTATCTTGACGGATGCTACAGGATTGTGACTGTTGATGTATATCCATTTCAATACAATCCGGTAACACAGGAACTGATTGTTAACAACTCAATAAATTTCAGTTTTGATTACACAGCTTCTACAGAACCTGCTATGTACAGAAATACTGTTACAACATGTAACTATCAAAGTACAAAAACTATTCTTGAAGCACTTGTAGAGAATACAGAAGATATTGATACATATATGATACAGCCAAACACAAACAGAATCTGGCCTGATATCGATAAGCCGGTATTTGTTGTTATATCACCTGATTACCTTATTCCGGCATTAAGTGAATTTGTAGAATGGAAGCAAATGTTAGGATTTGACATATATGTTAAATCTCTTGAAACTCTAATAACTGAATATCCCAACGGAGACGACTTTGTTCCCGGTGATTATGGAATTAATGATGATGCCGGAAGAGTAAGAAAATACCTGTATGAACAATGGCGAGACAATGGTCTTGAACATGTACTCTTGGTTGGTGATGAAACTGCTTTTCCTGTAAGATATGGATGGGATAATTGCTGGATACCACCTGACCCCCCTGTTGACTATGAAGTTGTATCAGATTTGTATTTCCAAGACTTTAATGGTGCCTGGAATGTTGATATAAATGACGACTATGAATATGGTCATTGGTCTCATGATAATCCATTATGTCTGAGAGAGATTTCAGGAGGTAGGTTATTAGTTGAAAGCAATGATGCCGGAAGACAGGAGATAATTAACTGGACTGAAAAAGTCAAGACTTATGAAAATTATCCCGGTTATGGTGATGTTAACTATCTGGAGAATGTTCACTTCTCTGCTGCAGATCAAATGGCATCTAATTTCAGATTACTGGCTAATGGTAATCTCATTCAGAACAATTACTTTGATCAAAAACAACAAGTATTAATTGACTTATATCAGTCTTTTGGATTTACAGTTAATTTATCTTTAGAAGTTGATCCTTATGGTTCATTAGGACCTCCTTCTGGTTCTCTGACGATAGATAGGATTAATACTGGCAATGGGTACATGCATTTCAGTCTGCACGGAGCAAAGTTCTGCATGTCTACTGCAACTACCGGAGACAATGAAAATCCACGTTATCATATTGGAAGTCTTGAAAGTTATGAAGATATCTATAATAATAATAATAATGTAGTTAATGAAGATGGAAACTGTTTCGAAAATATGAATCAGGATGGTAAATATGCTATCTTTAATTCTACTTCCTGCAGTATTGCAAACTATGTAGATCCGGGCACAAATATGTCTATTGCACGAGCTTTCACTATGTATTTAACCAACAGAGGTGGACCGGTTCTTGTTGGTAATACTAATTTAGGCTGGTTCGGTACTCATGACTCAATGAGAAATGCTTTTATGTCGCTCGCTATAGGCCCTGACAGCAATCATAGGCCCATATTTAACATTAAAGCGGGAGAAGCATTAGACTATTCAGGAAGAGACTTTGCATATACTCTATTTGGAGACCCTTCTCTGAGATTATGGAGAGAAAAACCTGATAACCTCATTGTAACCAGAGACCCAGATTACCCACGATATATTAGAGTATCAAGGCAGTATAATGAAAATTGTATTGGTTCAACTTATGGTAGAGCTATATTTTATAACTCACAAACTCAGGAGGAATGTGTAAAAGAAATTCAAAGTGGTACTACACCAAGCATTACATGCAGTGATTTTGCTTATGATTATGTGAGTGTTATTGCGCCGGACTGTTTACCAACTTTTACTCGCTTCGCACTTGATAATGAAACAATTGCAAATGAAACAATAGATTATGATCTTATTATTGAATCTGGCAAAACTGCTTATCTGGCAGGGAATATCGATTTAAGCAATATTACAAAAAGAAATGCAAAAATAATTGTTCAAGAAGGTGCAACTTTGAATATTGCCAGTAATTGTGTTCTTACTGCAGAAGGTTTCACTCGCACTAATGGACAGATTGTAGATAAAATTGTTATGCCCGGAAACAGTATAGAAGTTTCCGGAACACTGATTATTGGTTCAGGAGCTCAATTAGTCTCCAATGGCACCTGGGATGGAATCAATATTTATAACAGTTCCCCGCTGACTTTGAATAATGTTACAATAGGTGGCTGTACTCTTTCCAAAGAAGAAGGTGATTTAACTGTCAGTAATTCAGACTTCATCAATGCAGCTATCAAAGTACAATCTGGCTCTCTCACTGTATCTAACAGTATTATTGACGGACATCCAAGTTTCACAGGTATTCAGGCTATCAACAGTGCATCTGTCAACATCAGCAACACAGATATAGCAGAAGCTCTCACCGGTGTTTCATTAAACAATTGTGAAGATGTCAGTATCGATAACTGCGTAATATCAGATAATAGAGCTGATGGTATTTCATTATTCAAATCCGGTAGTCTCAGTACAGAAATCAGTAATAGTACTATTTTCAATAATCGAGTTAATGGAATCAGGCTTTATGATTCCAGAACCAAAATTGTTAACTGCTCTATTACAGATAACTGGAGAAGGGGTATATTTGCCTTGAGAGAAAGTAATATTGAAGTGACTCGCGATCAGGAATCTTCATCTGATCAGCATTCAATAATAAAAGATAATTATTGGGAAGAAATTGCATTTATAGAAAATTGTATTCTGGATTTACAGGATAATCAAAATAAGATTATTGATAACAATTTTACAGTAGATACATGGGATGAGTTTCTGATAAACTGTCCGGATATGGTTAACCGAAGAAAATTCACAGGGAATTTCTGGGGATATCTGGACAGTCATGGTAATCCGATACTTCCATATTCAAATAGGTTTTACCCTCCTGAACTAAACCCTTTACCTGATAGTGCAGGTTATTTGTTGTCACCGGTCTGGGATTTGGTGGGTTCTGTTCCGGATCCACCTGACGGAGGAGATGAGATTCTTTATCATCAGGCTGTAGAATATGCGGAAGACGGGGCAATATCAATTGCAGTTCAGAAATACAAAATGATAATCAGCCAATATCCCGGAAGTTCTTTTGCCGGTTATGCCGCATCTGATTTGCTTGATATTTATACTGATTTTGATGAACTGAAAACCTATTACACAACAGAACCCAACCTGCATTACGATGGAAACATAAGCAAACTGACAGCTTATCTTGAAAACTATTGTGATATAGAAATAGGTAATTATGAAGAAGCAATCGAGTACTTCGAAGAAATTATCGAAAACTCTGATTCAGAGATCGAAGTTGCAATGGCAGGCATAGAAGCAGGATATATATATTGTCTTATGGAAACTAATGGCGGTAGATCAGCTCAATTTGTCGGAAAAAGACCTGAACTCAAACCGGCTTCAAAACAGTCATATATCGAAAATGTTGACAAAGTACTTTCAAGTATACTTACTGAAAGAAAAGTAGACAAAACAGATTCTGATGAAGATATCAGTAAGTTCCCTGAACTTCTGGGCAACTACCCTAATCCGTTCAACCCTGAAACGTCAATTCGCTTCAGTATTCCTGAAGAGAGTAATGTAAAGGTTGATATTTATAATCTGAAAGGACAGAAAGTCAAAACCGTTCTGAATGACAAATTGCAGAAAGGATCACATGAAGCAGTCTGGAAAGGATTAGATTCAACTGGCAAGTCAGTTGGATCAGGTGTTTACTTCTACAAACTAAAGGTAAATGGCAAGACAATAGATATCAGCAAATGTGTGTTATTGAAATAATAGAATAAATTAACTAAAACCTCCTCGCTGTACAGCGAGGAGGATACTTTACAAGGAAATAAAATGAACAGAAAGCATTTCATACTTTTAATCTCAATTGTATTCTGCAATTTACTATTCTCTCAGGACAGTTTAAAGACTTTACTTGAGTTCAACCACCCGTATAATACCGTGTTTAGTCAGAATACTAATGCAGGCGGTGACTTGAATGGCGATGGATATGATGATATTGTCCTATGTAGAGATGTTTCCATAGGTGCTTATCATAATCTGGGTGAAATAAAAATATATATGGGGTCTGCTTATCCGGATACTGTTGCTGATTATACTATTCCCGATGCAGATAATGGATATCATTGGGGGTATTGCATCAGTTATGGTGGAGACTTGAACGGTGATGGTTATGATGACCTGGTTATAAGTAAGGGTGATATGTTTCATTATGGTCTTGGGACAGTACACATTTTCTGGGGTGGAAATCCTTTTGATACCGATGTGGATGTCATTCTTGAGGATAATAGTTTCAGTAAGTTTGGGATTCAGACAAAAACTGATGTCGATTTCAACAATGACGGTTTCGACGATTTATTAGTAAATTCAATAGGTATTAATTCATACTTTACAGGAAAACTATACTTGTATTATGGCTCTGCAAATTTTGATACAGTCGTAGATTGGTCATTTTATAATGAGAATTATGGAGGTTTTGGTGCGGCAAACGGTGTTGGAGATTTTAATGGAGACGGTTTCCAAGATATTACCGTCTGGAATTGGGTTAATAATGAGCTAATACCCGGTTTTAGTTTGTTCAGGGGCGGAGCAACAATCAGTCAGACACCTGAATTCACAATTTTTGATTCACTGGCAGGTGTAGAGCATAATTATTTTGGAAAGCACTTAAGTATGTCAGGTGATATTGATAATGATGGATTTGATGATCTGGTCTGGGGTGATAATGAAAGAAAGATTTACCTGCTCAAAGGCAATAGTAATTTCGATCATGATTATATTGAGTGGTTAAGTACGGATAGATACGTACTTGATATTGAGTATTGCAATATGAATAATGATGAATTTACTGATTTAGCAGTTTCATTTACTATTCCTGAAACTATGGATTATTCAGGTATGTTTAACGTGTTTTACTCTACAAATGGAGTGTTGGATACTATATCTTCAGTTAACAAGTTTGGTAGATATAACCAGCATCAATTTGGTAAAACAATAAGACGATTAGGAGACATTAATGGTGATGGAAGGAATGATATCCTTGTTGGTTCAGGTTCTTACAACGATACAGTTTACAAATATTGCCGCATATATACACAGGACTTTGAGGTAGCAAATGGTAATTACAATATACCTGCAATAAAAGAGCTGCAACTCTGCAACTACCCCAACCCGTTTAACCCAACCACAACCATATCATACAGTCTTCCTGAAGAAGGCAATGTATGTATTGAAGTGTATAACGTAAAAGGCCAAAAGGTAAAAAAACTGGTGAATGAGCAAAAGGAAAGCGGACATCACACAATAAAATGGAACGGAACAGATGAAAATAACAAGAACGTAGGTTCCGGAGTATATTTCTATAAAGTCAAAACAGAAAAATCATCGTTAATAGATAAAATGATAATGTTGAAATAAGGTTACAGGTTGGTAATCACAAAAATAGAGGAACTGCTTTGCTTCTACTTATGCTTTTTCTTCACCTTACTATTGTGTAGCTTTTTACAGATCTTTTCCACTGATCTGAAATCTACTTTGCCTGAACTCATCAATGGTAGATCATCTACAATATAGAACTCGCGAGGTATTTCGATTGAGGAGAGTTGTTTTGAGAGCTGTTTCTTAAGTTTACGCACATTAACTTCTTTGGTTGTAACGGCGGCAACGATATCTGCACCTTTAGCAGGATTAGGTACGTCTACTACACAGCAGGTGGCATCTTCCGGAAGCAGGTCTTCCAGAGCGTTCTCTATCTTAACCATGGAGACCATTTCTCCACCGATTTTCGTAAAGCGCTTCAAGCGACCCTTATGCCACAGATAACCGTCTTTGTCCAGCATTCCCATATCACCGGTATCATACCAGCCATTGTGGATTCTCATGGATGTTTCTTCGATATCATCATAGTAGCCTTTCATTACAAGATCACCCTTAACCATGATTTTCCCAACTTTGCCCGGAGGAAGAATTTCATCAGTATCAATATTGATGATTCTGACTTTTACACCTTTGAGCGGAAGTCCAACTGATCCGAGTTTATCTTTTCCAACGGGATTAACCGAAATAACAGGGCTGGTTTCAGTAGTTCCATAGCCCTCCAGTATCTTCACATCATGGTGATGCAGGAAGTCATCGTGCAGTTTTTTAGGGAGTTTATCAGCTCCGGCAATAGCGAGTCTCA
Source organism: Cloacimonadales bacterium (SeqCode) (assembly GCA_942492065.1). GTDB lineage: Bacteria > Cloacimonadota > Cloacimonadia > Cloacimonadales > JAIOQZ01. Next base: position 219,930 of record CALODV010000014.1, read on the forward strand.
CAGACCTGAATGTATCGCGCTCAGCTCTTCTCAGGTAACCATGGAAGAAAGTAGGGGTTCCAACAATTACATTAATCTTGTGCTTTTTGATAGTATCACAGACACCCTTATAGTCTATCGGATTTGGCATGGCAACAATAGTTGCGCCCAGAATAATGGGGAGCCAGAACGTAACAGTAAGTCCGAAGACATGGAAATAAGGCAGGCAGGCACCATAAGTGTCATGGTGGTCTGTTTTTATGGAGAATGGCACAACATCAGTATTAGCGAGAATGTTTTTATGTGTCAACTGCACTGCTTTTGGAGCTTTTTCACTGCCGGATGTAAACAGGATAAGGGCATTATCATTGGTTTTACCACCGTGAACGCCCATAAACGCCGCAGGGAGTTTAGAACGGGCAGCAGACTTAATCTTATCCAGAATGTTAACAGATTTGAGTATATCTTCAATGTAGACCATTCCTTCCACGTGCTTGCAGTTGACCTTTGCCAGCAGTTTTTTACTGGTAATGATTGTACTGAAAATACACTTTTCCTGTGCGTACAGGCAGTTATCTTCTGCTCCTGTTGCATAGTTGATCATAACGGGCGTTTTGCCTGAAAATAAAAGAGCTATAAAAGAAAGTATGCATCCGGCAGATGTCGGGAGCATTACACCAATATTCTGTTCAGGGAATTTCTTAAACTTATCTGACAGCATAATGGAAGCGATCAGGGCTTCACTGTATGTAAAGTTCTTTCCTGTTGCAATATCAATTATTGCCTGTTTACTGGAATATTTCTTAGCATTTTCTATAAATCTTTTATGTAAAAGCATTACGCCCACCTATATTAATTCTTTGTGATTATTGTTCCTGTTTTACCGTTAAATGCATCAACTATTTTATCGATTGATGTAATCAGGACTTCTTTTCCGCCTTTTTCGAGGAAGAATATAGATGCTCTGATTTTTGGTCCCATGGAACCTTTAGGGAATTGACCTTCTTCGAGGTATCTGTTTGCATCTTCAACATTGAGAGTATCCAGATCCTGCTGGTTCTCTTTGCCGAAGTTGATTGAAACTTTTTCTACACCTGTCAGAATTACAAGACGCTCAGCATCGATTTGAATAGCAAGAAGAGCAGATGCATAATCTTTATCTATCACTGCATCAAAGCCTTCGAAGAGACCTTCTTCAGTTTTATAGAACGGAACACCACCGCCTCCGCAGGCAACAACGATTTTACCTTCATCAACCAGAGTTTTGATAATTGATTTCTGTACAATATCAACAGGTTTTGGAGAAGGCACAACTTGTCTGTAGCCTCTACCGGAGTCTTCTACCATTGTCCAGCCGTATTCTTCGATCATTTTGTCTGCCTGTTCCTTGGTAAAGAACGGACCGACCGGTTTGGACGGATTTTTAATGCTTGGATCGTTTTCATCTACAAGAACCTGAGAGATAATAGTAACAACGTTACGGTCTATGTTTTCCTTTATCAATCTGTTTTGCAGAGATTGCTCGATCATATAACCCATTGTTCCTTCTGTAGCCGCATTAAGAACACCAAGTGGAAGAGGAGCAACATTTTTTTCTAAACCGGCAAGCTGCTGGATTAACAGATTACCGACCTGTGGTCCATTACCATGAGTAATCGCAAGGAGATAGTCCTGCTCAATTAGTTCAACAATACCGCCAAGAGATTCTCTTGTGTTGGCGAATTGTTCTGTGATTGTACCTTTTTGCCCGGACTGGATTATGGCATTTCCGCCCAGAGCAAGAACAGCTTTCTTTTTCATTTATCCACCTTTCTGTATTCTTTGCATAATAACATAATCTATCGGTTTAAACAAAAAGATAGGGATGAGACTTAATGATTTCATCGATCGGAATCTGTTTGAAACCTGAGATAATATTACTCCAATTACGCAAAGATTTTATTAGAAAAGAAAAGGAGACTTGAAAACAAGTCTCCTCTTCTGATAATATTTTATCTTAGAAATCTTTTAATACGTCAGCAATAGTTGGTGCACCAATTTCTTGCAGGTCATATTGTACACGTGTGTGTGGGTGTTTGATGTTAATGATTCTGGAAAGATCGATAGGAGTAGCGATCAGAACAGCATCACATTCAGTAGCATTGATTGTTTCTTCGAGATCTTTAATTTGTTGTTCGCCATAACCCATAGCAGGTAAAAGAACACCAATTTCAGGGTATTTTTCGAATGTTTCTTCGATAGTACCAACTGCGAATTCTCTAGGATCAACGAGGTTAGCAACACCGCATTTGTGAGCTGCTACAACACCTGCACCGTATTCCATTTCACCGTGTGTAAGTGTAGGACCATCTTCAACAACGAGTACATCTGCACCTTTGATAAGGTCAGGATTATCTGTTGTGAGTGGTGAAGCACCATCAATAATGATAGCATCAGGGTTGATTTCCATAACGTTTTCGCGAACGATCTGGATATCATCGAAATCTGCTGAGTCAATTTTGTTAATAACAATAACGTCAGCAAGGTGAACGTTAGTTTCACCAGGGTAGTAGGAAAGTTCGTGACCAGGTCTGTGTGGGTCAACAACTACTATTTTGAGTTCTTTATCTGAAGTGTAGAAAGAAATATCATTATTTCCACCATCCCAGATGATTACATCAGCTTCTTTTTCAGCCTCGCGAACGATTGCTTCGTAATCAACACCAGCGTAAATTACACTGCCCATAGCGATATGTGGTTCGTACTCTTCCATTTCTTCGATAGTACATTTGTGTTTTTCAAGATCAGCAAGTTCTGCGTATCTTTGTACTTTTTGAGCAACAAGGTCGCCGTAAGGCATAGGGTGTCTGATAGAAACAACTTTTTTACCTTTAGCTTTGAGAGCTTTAACAACCGCTCTGGTTGTCTGGCTTTTACCACAACCTGTACGAACAGCAGTGATAGAAACTAATGGTTTTGTTGTTTTAACCTGAGTATGTTTTGCTCCCATGAGCATGAAGTCAGCACCTGTAGCATTCACTAATGATGCGTTGTGCATAACTCTTTCATGAGGAACATCACTGTATGCAAATACAACGATATCAATGTTATGTTTTTCAATAAGAGATACAAGCTCTTCTTCTGCGAAGATGGGAATTCCTTCCGGATAAAGTTCTCCGGCGAGTTCTGCAGGATATTTCCTACCATCAATGTCAGGAATTTGGGTAGCTGTAAAAGCCACAATTTCGTAGTCTTCATTGTTTCTGAAGTATGTATTGAAATTGTGGAAGTCTCTTCCGGCTGCACCCATAATAATAACTTTTTTCTTCATTCCAATCTCCTTGTATTATATTGATAGTCACAACGTTATTTATAAAATTTAAGAGTCAAGGAAAACTTTTAGAGAATGAGTGATAATTAAGGAAAAAGACCTGTTTAAGCTGTCTGACAGCCTGTTGACATACAGATATTTATATGCGATTGTAAAATAATTCAAGAATTATTGCTCGCTTGAGGTCAGGGGGATGAAATTGCTTGACGTAATACAATAAATATTGATAATTTTTGAAATTTTCGGTAAGGAGACATTTATGAAGTTCAGAAATCTTATCACCTTAATTGTAATTATTTTTTTTGCATCTACTCTTATAGGTACTACATGGGAAGAACCATGGCAGGAAGAAATTCTATTAAAGGCTGATACATTTATAAAAGGTAAGGTGATTTCATCAGACTCCCAAGAAGGTGCAGAGATAAGAGTCATTGAAACATATAGTAAGGATACTCTACCAGATATTATTCGAATAAAAGGATTCTATTTATTGGAAATAATGAGTTGGACAGGTGGACATGATGATGATTTTTATAGATTCAAAAAAGATACTGAGTATTTTTTTATCTTAAAATCAAGTGCAAATTGCTATGAGCTACCAACACCAACATCAGGTAGTGCATATATAGAGGATGGAACAGTATACACTTCATACAGGCATGAATTTCACAGAGCTGCTGTAAGTATTGATGATTATATACTTTCGTATAACGCAATTTGGCATAAATACAGAAAACAGGAATTTGAATTTAATCCTATAATCAATTTCATCAATAGTCAGCTGGATTTAAAACCTGCGGATGTTGAGAAAGAGGAAATGGACGTTTTTTTCAGACAGCATGTCGCATTAGAAACAGCCTATCACCTTGGACTAAAACTTGATCCATTGAAACTTATACCATTTCTTAAAGCTGATTTTCATGCAAAAGCTTCAGCTGTGAGAGCTTTGAAGAATAATAAAGATGAAAAAGCAACAAAGATGTTAATAGATTTTATCGACGCAGCTGATGTTGAAGATGAGTTTTGTAAAGTATTGGCTGTAAGAAGTCTAGAAGGGAGAGAATTAACTAAGTTTAACAAAAGACTAAGGGAAATATATGATAATGCAGATGCAGAAGCTGATGTTCCAGGCTTTTCCGGAAACGGTATCATGGATCCAAGATGTGCAACTTATATTTGTAATGCAAAATACTCCCTTGGGGAATTACTTGGAGTTTCTTCAAGTTTAGAATAATTAATTATTTTCAAGTGTCATGAAAAAATACATTATATTAGCTTTAATTTTATTTTCTCTTGTAGTTACGGCTTGCGATACAGGCAAGAAAACAAGTGTAATTGCTCCCCGGGATTCTCTTGGGGGGCAGAATAATGATAAGTACTATTTTCAGAACATCAAAGGTTTGACATGTTCTAATGATAAGCTGTTTGCTCTCGATAGCTCTCAGGGTAAAGTATTCGCATTTAACCTTTATAGCTTTGAGTATTTGAATGAATACTGCTCCACCGGAAAAGGTCCCGGAGAATTGTCTGCTCCGGAAGATATTGCAGTGATAGATGACAGTTTATACATTACTGATGTAGGTAATAGAAAGCTTGCAGCTGTTTCACTCTCAAACAAAACATTCCGTGAGATGAAAACAGATTTATTATTCTATTTGTCTGTTTCTGCGGGAAAGCTATATGCTGCCGGTATGCCTTTTCTGGAAACTTCGGTAATAAGTGTCTTGGAGAATGGGAAATTCAAAAAGATTGCTGAACCGAACAAATTGTTTCCTGCTAATGAGGATAAGAAAAATGACAGACTTTATAATATGTACAGTTTCAATACTATTAAAGATCGGATTGTTGTTGCTAAAAGATTTTTCGATAATAAGCTTGTTCTGAGTGAAAGTGGAGAATCAGAGAACATTGCTTTTGAAGAACCGGATGTGAGCAATGCTGATCTTACTATATTTGGAAGACCAATGCCATACAAACAGGGTTTTATACAACCCGTATCTGTTCGATATAAATCGGAAGATGGAACTTCTGCGACAGGCAAAACAAATTTGTACTACTACAAAAATGGGAATATCGTGAAAACATGGGAATTGGAAACAAACGGCAAAATGCTTGTTTTCTATACAAACTGGGTTTTGCACGACAACATAGTTCTGGTCCCTCTTCAGGCAGAAGGAATGATTTATAAGTATACTTTAGACTGACAGATTCTTATTAGATATGACTCAATAGCAATCGGAGTAAGATAATCCAGACAAAAAAATATTGACTAATTTATCAGCCGCCTGAATTAGTATAAAGTGATTTGCATAATGGGAAAATCGTGTTGTATCTAGTACATTCGCAATTAACCTTAGTTATGTGAATATTACTTTTAAAATCAATATCAGGAGTTTTAATGCTCTTTAATTCGTTTATATTTTTTATATTTTTACTGATTGTGTTACCTGTATTTTACATTTTACCGACCAAGCGGACAAGGAATCTTTTCCTACTGGTTGCCAGCTATATTTTCTATGGATACTGGGACTGGAGATTCTGCATTTTGCTCGCTGTTTCTACAATAGTAGACTTCTTCCTCGGTTTATCACTTAAACACACGGAGAACGTCACTCACAGAAAACTGATGCTTGCTGCCAGTGTTGTGGTTAATCTTGGGATTCTGGGATTCTTCAAGTACTTCAACTTCTTTGTCTCCAGCTTCGAGTCTATGATCAGTTTTACAGGTCATAATCTGGATTTCCTGCATCTGAATATCATTCTGCCGGTAGGAATCTCGTTCTATACGTTCCAGACTATGTCATATACTCTTGATATATACAAACGGAAGCTGGAACCAACCCATGATTTTATAGACTTTGCTCTGTTTGTATCCTTTTTCCCACAGCTTGTGGCAGGTCCTATTGAAAGAGCATCTAATCTTTTACCTCAACTTTCGAAGAAGTATGCTCCGACAAAAGATCAGTTTATCAAGGGTATTGTCCTGATTGTAACAGGTTTGTTTAAAAAAGTGATGATTGGGGATACAACCGGTAGGATAGTTGACCATATTTTCGGTAATCCTGAAATATATACATCTTTTGAGCTTCTTAGTGGACTGATACTCTTCTCCCTGCAGATTTATGCTGATTTCTCAGGATACAGCAGTATTGCCAGAGGTGTATCTAAAATGCTTGGTATTGAGCTGATGAAGAACTTCGAACAGCCATATCTTTCTGCAAATATTACAGAGTTCTGGAGAAGGTGGCATATATCTCTTTCATCCTGGCTGAGAGACTACCTTTATATCTCACTTGGTGGTAACAGAAAGGGTAAGGGCAGGACATACGTAAACCTGATGGCAACAATGCTTCTTGGTGGTCTATGGCACGGGGCAAGCTGGAATTTCGTTATCTGGGGAGGTTTACACGGACTTTATCTCGCAATTCATAAATTTATGCTTGGCTCAAAGAAAGCAGCCTTCCGGTATGAGCATTCAGGAGCTCCCGGCTTTATGAAATATCTGGGTTCCATGTTTGCTACTAACGTTCTTGTTCTTATTACCTGGCTTTTTTTCAGGGCAAAAGATTTTACGACAATCAAGATTTTTTTCACTAAGATGATACACTGGGAATCAAGTGCTCTCAGTTACAGATTCCTGACAATTACCTTAACATTCCTTCTGGTAAATCTGCTTCTTGACATTCTGGAATACTACACAAAGCGTCATACCTATGTATTAAAACTGAAGAAGAGGGAGTTCGCAGCAGGAATACTGACAGCTTTGATACTTGTGACATTCACATTCATGTTCCAGTCTGAGCCGTTACCTTTCGTGTATTTCCAATTTTAGGGTATAACTATGAAATATATTAAATCAATAATACTTTTTGTTTTAGCTTTTTCAATCACACTCGTTGTACTGGATAGATATCTCTTATTCAGCGAAATAAACTCAACATCTCAGGATATTTTCGATAAAAGATACGGGAAAATATTCCGTCCCGGTCGTAAATTCTCAGCGTTTAACGAAGGTTTTTCAATCGGTGAAGTTAACGACTACAGCTATCTTTATGCTGACTATCCCCGAGAAAGAAAACCCGGCACATATCGTATAGCACTTCTTGGAGATTCGTACATTGAAGGATTTCAATTATTCGCGAGAAACCATCTGGCTACGATAATGGAAGAAAATCTGAATTCCGGAGATTCTCAGATCAGATTTGAAGTTCTGAACTTCGGAAGAAGTGGGTTTACTCTTGAATCAATGTATGCTCAATATAAAACCTTTGTGGGTGAATTTAAACCGGATCGCACTTTGTTCTTTCTGGCTGAAGCTGATTTTTACGATGAAGTTAACGATGCTCTTACTCTGGGGTATGTGGTTGATAATGACAGTTTGAAGCTCAAGAAGTTTTCGGAAGGGGCAATAAAGAAATATAAGATTTATTCAAGTGTAACTCAGTATTCACCTTATTTTACTATGCTTAACAGCTGCAGAAGACTTGCGGCCAGTGGAAACGCTGCAAAGATTCTTCTGGATAAATTCGCTCCTTCCCGGAAACAGGGGGGAGGTTCAGATGCAAGTTCTAAAAAAGTAAGTTCCAAAGTGAAAATGATACTTGAGAAAGTTTCTTCTGATAGCAATATTGTAATTGTTAACCGTTCTGATGAACCTTATAATGAAGAAATTGCAGCGCTGTTGATTAAAAACGGAATTACTCCTGTTGAAATACCTGAAGTTATAGAAAAACTGGAGAAGCAGGGAATGGATCCTCATTACTGGTCTGCAACTAACAAAACAGGACATTGGAATTATATTACTCATAGAGAAATAGGTGATTTTCTTTCGGAAAAACTCAGGGAAATAATTAAGTAAGCAGACTACAAAAATTGCTTTTCAAAGCTGATAGTTTTCAGTAATATCAGACGACAAAAATCAAATACATTTGGCATGGTTCTCCATTCAAACAACTATATTCTGAATGAACTCAATTGGTTTTGGGAGAGCTCATCAAGTTTCCTGATTAAATTCTGACTTTGATGAGACTTACTTTATATGTATTATCTCCTGAATATCTTTAATAAACATTTCCGTAAAAATATCTGCTCCTGTGGAATTCAGGTGAGAAGTATCTTTAAAGTATTCCGGTTTACTGAAGATTTTGTATTCTTTATTGCCGTAGTTCAGGTACGGTACCTTGTGTTCCTTCATGAACTCTCTGAAATCCTGTGGAACAAGATTTGTATTGGAGTAGAATCTCGGAGATGAAACGCAAACAATCTTCACATTATTTTCTTGGCATACACGCACCATATCTACAACCGAATCGTATAACTCCTGATCGTACACATTGACATCCATTTTTAGTGAATCCGGCTCTGTTAGAAGCTTGTCTACACCTGATAAAGGCTGGTAGCCTTTTATCATTTTTTTGTTTGGCGGAATAAAATAATCTCTCAGGAGGTAGGCAAAGATAGAGTTATACTTATAAAAGTTTATATGTTTAAAGAATTTTTCCGTGAATTTGAAGTCTGATATCTCAGATGGAAAATTATCAAGATATTTTTCTGTCAGATAGAACGATTTCAATTTCCCTGAGAGGCTTTCTCTAAGTTCGAAAGACATTCCGTAGGATAAATCCACAATAACAGCATCAGGTTTATGGTTTGCCAGAAAGATTCTTAATACTCTGCTGAGCACAAAAGTATTTGTTCCATCAAGCCCAATGTTATATACTGACTTATGGAGTTCATTCTCCATCATTTGTGTATTGTAATGGTGTCCGGCTCTGGATGCCCCGAGAACAAGAATATCCGGTTCGGATTTTACTGCTTCCATAAGAATATATGGAGGTGAATAACTTTTCTTTATATTTTCGAAAACCTTTTGGGTTACAAAACCAATAAGCTGATCTAAAATCAGGACAAATAGGAAGAAGATTCCGAGTTTTATGACGAATTTTTTCACGTTAGAATTGGAAGTAGATAAATTGTGATTCATCCAGTACTCCTAAAACCATAATCGATGCTACCACTATAAGATAAGAACTCCATCTCAGAATTCTCGGTTTTGATAACCAGAACTCATTGATATCCATATTTGAATTGTACTCCATTGCAATCAGAATAATTATTCCAGCAAAAGAATGACTGAGAGAACGTGGATCAATGAACACGCTTCCGGGCTTCAATGTAACAATTCCTTGAAGAATAGCCCATGCCTGCTGGAAGTTTGATGCTCTGAAGAAAATCAATCCCAGACATAATATGATAAAAGTAAGCAGATATCTGAAATAAATACTTACAGTGTAAAGCTTCATTTTCTTAAGTCGTTTATCTAATTTCTTTCTCTTTTTCCGCATGAGAATATCATAAATCAGGAACACTGCCTGCCAGATTCCCCAGATAACAAAAGTCCAGTCAGCACCATGCCACAATCCGCTTAACAGGAACGTTATGAAAGTGAAAAAGCATATTCTGAACATTGTAGGATTTTTTTCAACGAGTGGGAAATATAAGTAGTCTTTTAACCATGTAGTAAGTGATATGTGATTCTTCTGCCAGTATTTGGTAACATTGGCAGAGAAATAAGGGAATCGGAAGTTAACCATCAGATCAAATCCCATGATTCTGGCAGAACCTCTTGCCAGATCGGAATATCCTGAGAAGTCACAATATATCTGAAACGCGAACAGTATTGTTGCCAGCATATAAGATATACCGCTGTGGTGTGGGTAGTGATTGAAAACAGCGTCAACATAAGTTGCAGCACGATCAGCAATAACAATTTTCTTGAACATTCCCCAGAGCATGAGACGTAAGCCCTGAGTGGCTTTATCTGTATCAAAAGTGTGTTTTCTGTAGAACTGTGGCAGAAGGTTGGTCGCTCTTTCTATCGGCCCTGCCACAAGTTGTGGGAAAAAGGATACGAACAGAGCAAATATCCCGAAGTTTTTTTCAACCTTCAGTTTTCCTTTATAAACATCTATTGTATAGCTTAATGCCTGGAAAGTGAAGAACGATATTCCAACGGGCAGCAATATCCTGGGCAGAGGGATTTTTATGAGAAGCCCCATACTGCTCATTATATAGTTTATGGACTCCCCGAAGAAGTTGAAGTACTTATAATAATACAGTGCCGATAGACTCAGTACTACCGATATTATCAGTGTAATTCTTTTTGTCTTCTTCTTCTCAGCCTTGTTTATTGCTAAACCAGCAAGATAATTTATCCCTGTTACTCCAAATAGAAGTATTGCGTATTCCGGTTTCCAGCACATGTAAAAGTAGTAGCTGGCAATCAACAGCAATAACCATCTTACTTTATGTGGTATTGAAAAGTAGAGAATGGTTACAACTGGGAAAAAAACTAAAAACTCAAATGAGTTGAAAAGCATTTATACTTTCTCCAAATTATAAAATTTCATTATGTAAAGACATATTCAATACTCAGATTTCAAGTCAAGAAATAAATTAGAGATGATACTCAGTTGCTGGCTTTCCGGCAATCTGCAAGTTCTCAATAACACGCTCAGGAAAATTTATTATTTTGCAAATGATAAATATATATAAACCAGAGCTCCACAAACAAAAATTAGAAATTAGTTGACAAAAAAAACTATTCACAAGTGTTAATTTACTTACGAAAGGAAATTGTGATGGCATGTATATGGGGTGTAGAGAAATGCAATAACTGTTTTCCTATCCTCCTATATACATATTTGAAAAATAACACTTTAATTAACTCTTAACAGGAGGAATAATAAAAAAATTACTGATAGCAGTCATATTCTGTTTATCATTCATGCTGCTGACAGCTGACGGAATTGATGAAATCTATGAACTATCATGTGACCTTGATGCAGAAACCGGACATTGTGTGATGAACGCAGTAACAAATATTGGAGATGTTCAGGTTCAGGGTTTTGAAGAAATTCGCAGGTGGACTCAGTGGCAAGAAATGATTATGGGATACATGAAAATGAGAGATTATACCGTAAGTAAATACAGATGTCAATTTGTGTGTACTTATCCTGGTACTGATTGTTTTAGTGAAGCTAATAGACTGTTAGATTTGTACGAAGACATTTTAGATCACAACAATCTATAAATAAGAGCATCAGTCAGAGTTCTTTCTCTGACTGGTGTCTTTTTTTAAAAGGAGAAACTTTGAAAAGACTCACCTATACTGTTATTTATATATATATTTATTTAAGTGCATTACATGCTGTAAATATTGTGAATATTTACGAAAAGAAAATCATGGAGACAAATGGTACTATTATTAATCAAGCATCAGCGTATAATGAAAGTAATGATGTACTGGTGTTTGTAACACTGCCTGACACATTGTTTTATGGTGATAAAACTGTCGAACAGACAAGAATTTTTTATTCTTACGATATAAAAACAGATCACGTTAGTGATTTTGCGGTTCCCAAAGGATATACCGGTAATTCATTGAAATGTCCTGTTTATACAGTAAGCATCGACGATACTCTTTTCTTTCTTGATCAAAGTAACACAAGAGTTTCCGCTATGAAACTCATTGGTAATCGTTTTGAAACTCAATATACAATTGATATGGATTCTAAAACTAGATCAAGTGTTTTCAGTATCATAGACTCAAAAATGTATACATCAAAATCCACTTCAGGTACTAGTCAAAGAAAATCATTGAGTGTTTATGAAATCAATCTGGATAACCAATACAGTGATTCAAGAATTTTAACAGATGAAAAGCATTTTATTGAATATACAAAATATCGTGATCAATTAGATAGTAGAATAAACAAACTTCTTAAAATTGGTGCTGATGAAGGAAATAGTGAAATGATTCTCGATTTCACAGAAGCGATGTTGTCAGAAAATACTTATTTCAATGTTTACGCTTTCAAATACAATGATAAAGTACTGGCAATGAATGGTTGTGGAACTGATATTTATGAAATTGCCGGAGATTCTGAAAAACTGTATACAACGGTTGATACTATGCTTTCACTGAGGGAACAGGAAGTAACTATAATGAGAGAAAACAAACTGATTCCAAGGCATTTTGATACTTATTCCCAGATACAGAGAGTCTTTTGTGATGAATCTAAAAGCATTATTATGATCTATTTGGACAGGATGAAGAAAGTAAAAGAAGCATCCGGAGATATGAATGATTATCTGATTATTAAATTTACAGGTAACAACAAAGCAGATGATGAAATAGTACTTCCCATTAATTTCATGCCAGTCTATTATAATGAAGAAACAAGCACATTTTACGGTTTAAAGAAAGATGCTGGTGTCCTGAAATATGTTGAATATAAGTTAGAGGTATAAATGAAGAAACTCGTGATTTTAATTTTACTTATGTCATTCTGTATCTCTTTGATTTCAGTGAATGAAATGATAGAAAAAAAAGTAACAAAGTACTACGATTACAGTAAAATTACAGATTCTCTTTTGTTCAAGCACAAACTGACAGATTTGAATGAGAATGAAGTTGATTTTTCTGACAGGATTTACAATTCAGAAGATCCGATTCTGCTTTGTATTGCAACACCATATTCATGTTCTTCCTGCAATGCTTCTTTTTATCCAATGTTGAATGAATTTACAGAACTTGATTCGAACAGGACTTGTTTTATAATAGAAAATCACTATCTCAGGGATACTATGAAGAGGTACAATGAAATTATACCACATATAAGTCAGGGAACTCGCATTTTGTTTGATACTGAAGGAAGGAATGCAAGTTTACTGAAGTTTGATGATACCGGTAATAACTTCTGGTTTGTTATTGTAAAGAAAGGTAGAATTCAACATGTGATTGGCTATGCTGATTATCAGAATGAGTGTAAGCCGATCGGTTACTACATGGAAGAATTACATAAATTCTGGGAAGTTAAAAGCGAAAAGTAGTACTCATATAAAAAAAGCTCAGGTAGTAATAATTATCTGAGCTTATCTAAATGTTGGTAGCATTTTAGATTTTCAGCCAATCCTCTAGTAGCCTGTTTTCAAGATTTATATCATTTTTGTGTGTGAATTCATTAGTTGAGGGATCATAATCGTAGTCTTCTTTCCACTCGTCATATTTCTCGGCAATCTGTCTCAGTGCATCAAAGATGTAGTGGAGTTCGTCATTGGTAATTGTCGGGTGGATGGAAAATCTGATCCAGCCCGGCTTCTTGGAAAGATCTCCGCTTTCAATCTGCTTTGTGATTGAATGGGATATTCTTTTCTGAATGTAATACAGGAAATGTCCGTATGTGCCTGCACAGGCACAACCACCACGCATCTGAATTCCGAATCTGTCATTCAGCAATTTAACAATAAGGTTGTAGTGTTTATCCTGCATAAAGAAAGAAATAACACCAAGACGATCCTTATGGCTTTCTTCCAGTATACGTAAGCCGGGGATTTGAGGAAGATTATCGAAAATAAGTTCGAGTATTTCTTTTTCCCTCTTAACAATATTTTCCGTTCCCATTTTCTCTTTCAGCTTCACGCATAAGGCAAATTTGATTGTCTGAAGGAATGGAGGAGTTCCGCCATCTTCACGGATTTCGATATCCTCGTAGTATCCGACTTCATTCCAGGGATTTGTCCAGTTTACTGTACCACCGCCCGGTCTGTCCGGTACTCTGTTATGGTACATGCACTCATTAAAAATAAGTACTCCGGGAGTTCCGGGACCACCAAGAAATTTATGTGGTGAAAGGAATATTGCATCAAGTCTTTCCTCTTTGTTTTCAGGATGCATGTTAATGTTTACATACGGTCCTGAACAAGCATAGTCAGCAAAGCAATATCCATCGTATTTATGAACAAGAGAGGCTATCTGATGAACTCGAGGCTGCATTCCGGTAACGTTGGAACAAGCTGAAACTGAAGCAATCTTAAGAGGACGATTTTTATACTGTTCCAGGAGTTCTTTCAGGTGATCAACATCTACAAGACCATCGCAGGTTGCTTTGATGATAATTACATCAGCAATTGTCTCGATCCAGGACGTGTGATTGGAATGATGCTCCATATGAGTAACGAAAACTACAGGTCTGTTCTCATTGCAGATTGAGAAATTCTCGCAGTATTTTTCAGGAATTTTCAGACCGAGAATTCTCTGAAGCTTGACAATCGCTCCGGTCATTCCTGAACCGGCAAGGATTATTTTATCGCATTCTGAAGCATTTACATGTCTTTTAATGATTTCTTTTGCTTCATGATATGCTTTGGTCATCAATGTTCCGGTAATAGTTGTTTCCGTATGGGTATTACCGACAAAAGGACCGAATTTTTCTGCAATTGCATCTTCAATCGGTTTATATAACCTGCCGCTGGCTGTCCAGTCAGCATAAATTAGGGGTTTAACTCCATAAGGGGTTTCAAATTCGGCATCATAGCCAATAATATTTTTTCTGAACTGACTGAAGTAGTTCTCTAAATTACCTGAAAAATCTTTACTCATACTTGATCCAAAAAATAAATTTTCTCAATTTTCAAAGTTTCGTTTTTTTTGTCAAATTCTTTAACAGTATTAACTATTTTAATCAACCGTCTGAGATGTAAAAGATTGTACTAAATCTGAATGACTGTATTACATCATTCTCATAGTACCTTTGAAGAAATCTATATTAACTGTAAAAATCATTGCTCCCTGTTTCTTATCCAGGTTACCGGTTATTTCTTCTATTCCTGATACAATTCTGTTAATTTTATCTTCAGGAATCAGGGCAATAATTGTTTTGCTCTGGTTTTTGTTCTCATTCATAAATCCGATGAAATTGGCAAAAATCGGTATATTGGAGATATATTCACCCATTCCGAAAGAATCGAAAACAGTTGCTCCGTCTATTCCTTCTTCCAGGAAGTACTCGAGAATATCATAAAGAAACTCTTCAACGTACAGTATAACATACATTAGTTTCATCTTCCTGATTTTCTTGATTTTGCCTGTAGAAAGGCTTGTGTTGCGGAAAAGGCTTTCTTTTATTGCCTGAACCGTATTAGATGAAATGAGTTCTTTTTTTATGCCTGTTTTACGAATTAAGCCAGAAATATAAGCCAGGATTTGCACATGGACATCAACTTGTTCTACCGGTCCGAGAATAACAAAAAATACTTTGGCTTTCTTCTTGTCGAGACTGGCAAAATCAACTCCTTTGGAAGAAACGGCAATAAATATTATGAATTGGTCCAGCCCTTCGATTCTGGCATGCGGAATAGCTATTTCATCCCCAAAACCGGTTGTCCCCTGATTTTCTCTGTCCATCAGTTTCTGATAAATCATTGAAACTGGAACATCCTTCAATTTTACATGTCTGCCGGCTAGTTCTGCCAGACCTTTAACAGCGTCTTTTTTTGAATTAGGGTTGAAACCGACCGCACTACAGTCTGTACTGAAAAAATCTGTGTAATCCATTATTTCTCCATATCGTTTCCTCTTATTATCGCATATCTCGATAATGAAGGACCAATTAGCTCGTTCACAAATACTGATAGTAGAACGATGTTTATCATATTATCTATTATTGCAACTTGATCAGCCGGTAGAAGCTTAATAAGTGGTGATGCCTGTATCAGCAGGACAAGTCCAATAGCTACACCGGCCTGTGGAAGCATACAAATTCCCAGATATTTCCTTATTCTGGATTGAGATCCACTGATAAGACAGCCTGTGTATACTCCAGTGTATTTCCCTATTGCCCTGAAGATTATATACACTGTACCAAGCAGCAACACACTTTTGTTCATGAATATCGCCGGCTGAAGCTCTGTTCCTGCAATTACGAAAAAGAGAGCATATACAGGAGGGGAAAGCGGTTCCAGTATTCTGAAAATTCTGTGATTTCTGGGTGAAAGATTTATCAGAATTGCTCCTGCTGCCATGTTCATAAGCAGAGGAGACAGGTGAAATATAATTGCTGTAGCAGTACTTATAAATATGATACCCAGACTGATAATGAGTATCTCATTGTTGTTGTTCTTTTTTCGTGTAGTGATGTGAATGAGATAACCGCTTACAAGTCCGATTGTCACTGAGGCTGCAACTTCCAGAAAAGCATGCATAACAATAACAAAGCTGCTTTCATTACCTCCCGGGTTGAGCATACCGGAAACTATGGCAAAAACAACTCCAAACAGGATTACACATCCTGCATCATCTAGAGCTACAACTCCGTAAAGGTAATCGATAAATACTCCATGTGCACGCAACGACTGTACAATGGCAACGGTTGCAGCAGGTGCTGTCGCGGCGGCAATTGCTCCCAGAAGCAAAGCAAACGGTAGTTCCAGCTTGAAGAGCCACAGGGATATAGTGACTGCCAGGAAGGTAAATAATATCTGTACTATTGTAATGATCAGAATAGCTTTACCCATCCGCTTCAGTTTCTTCCAGTAAAACTCACCACCAATTGTGAGGGCAATAAGCCCCAGAGCAACTTCTGTAATGGTTCTCAATGACTCATTCATGTGGTGGGGAATAACCTGCAGAACAGAATCCCCGAGCAATATACCGGCAATAATAAATCCTGTAATCTCAGGGAGTTTTACTTTCGCCGATAGTTTACCTATAAGATAACCGACTATGAGAAGTGTTCCAACTGAAAACAGAGGATGCTCATTCATCGTGTGCTTCAGATTATCCAGATACAAGAAAAATTCGTTCATATTTGTTTCCTGATGAATTTATCCATTATTATTCTTAATAATCAATGCTGTCAATATTTGTTTTATTTTCATTTTCAGGAAGTTATGCTTTTTCGAGTACAGGACCGGTACCCGGGATAAGTTTACCGTTAAAATACTTCTCACGATTGGATTTTGCTTCCTCAGTCCATTTTTCAAAGCCAAGAAGTTTTATCCGGCAAAGATTATACATTTTATAGTTGTGCGGGAATTTACTTGCTCCATCTGCGCATGTGAGAAATTTTTCACATGGGAAATCATCACATTCATAACAGAACTCATGCCCTTTTGTGGAAACACAATCCCAGGTTTCACAGGCGAAGGCGTCCATTATTTTCCCTTTCTGTTCTCTACAGCCTTTGCAATATACTAAAGCTTCCGGAATGTTCATATTTTTGCTGATCATTTCCACAAGTTCTTCGGTGATATTATCCTCGTATAAATCGCAATTGAAACAGTCAATTCCGCAAGGTGCTGTCAGGTTTCTTATATCTTTCATGAAATCTCCTTTACATAATCATCGATTTTCAAAAAATATCATTATTGATTAACCAAGTAGCTAAGGCTATGATTATTGGTCAATTTAATAAACATATTTGTGTTTGTTAACGTTTTATTGAGTTATTTAATATCTATTAAGAGAGGAATATTATGAGATTTGTAATAATTATATCAATATTATTAACGTTACTGATGGGGTGTTCAGAGATTAAGCCTGACAAAGGTAATGGGATGGACTTCAGTAAGTACTGGCAATATCAGGATCCGGCAGCTACCCACAGAGAACTGGATAAGCTTCTGGAAGAAACCCCATTAGATGATAAGCTGGTAAGAGCGGAAATTCTAACTCAAATGGCTAGAGCAAGAGGTTTGCAGCAAAGATTTGAAGATGGTGAGAAGTACCTGATGCGTGCTTTAAAACTGATTGGGAAAAATGATAAATCCAGAGCGTACATGAGATATCTTCTGGAGTATGGAAGACTTAGAAATACTGCCGGAGATGCAAAAGCTGCAAGAATTTCTTTTCTTACTGTGTGGGACAAAGCACGACAATATAACTATCCGTTCCTGGCTGTTGATGCAGCCCATATGATGGCAATCGTTGAAGAACCTGATAAGCAGCTAGGCTGGAGTGAGAAAGCTATTGAATATATTGAATCCTCTGAAAACAAAAGAGTATCAGGCTGGCTTGGACCGTTGTATAATAACACCGCTTGGACCTATCATGACCTTGGACAGTATGATAAAGCAATGAATCTGTTCGAAAAAGGACTGGAATTCCGTAAATCCAGAAATGATACAATGGGTGTGCTCATTGCGGAATGGACAATTGCAAGATGTTACAGGTCACTTAATCAGATTGATAAGGCTAAGAAACTACAGTTAAAACTGGAAAAAGAATTTATTGACTATACCGGGAAGCCATACGGATATGTCTATGAAGAACTGATGGAAATTGCTATTCTGGAAAAAGATGAGGCTAATACAAAGGAATATGCAAAAAAGGCTTACGAGATACTTTCCAAAGATGCATGGACCGTTAATAACGAAAAGAATAAGCTGGATAGATTCAAAAGCTTCTTTGAAGGGAAATGAAATTAGTTGTAAGTAATGAAAGAACTGTATAAGAAAATAGATAAATATTTAAGCTCCGGAGTGATTACTGTTATACTCTGGGGCTTTATTCTGCTCTATCTTGGAATGATTGTTAACTATCAGGTTGTAAGACTCTCAGCAGGAAATGATCAATTCATAACAATTGATTCTGATGAAGTATTTGAGTATGGTATTGTACTGGGCACAACTCCTTCAATCAGAGGTAAGATATATCCTTTCTTCTGGCACAGAATTGATGCTGCTGTTGAATTGTATGAAAAGGGAACAATCAGGAAGGTCATCGTTTCCGGCAGAAAAGGTGAAAAAGGTTATAATGAACCTGGAGTAATGAAGAAAGCATTGCAGGAAAGAGGTATCCCGGAAGACAGGATTATTCAGGATAAACATGGGGATAGGACAATCTATTCCATATACCGAGCTAAACACGTTTTCAAACTACAGGAATGTGTCATTATATCCCAGAAATTCCACAACGAAAGAGCGTTGGCAATCGCCAGACATTATGATCTGGATTGTGTAGCTTTCAATGCTCAGAATGACTCGTTTATTCCTTTGGCAAGATCGATAACTCGAGAACACTTTGCAAGAGTTAAGATGTATCTGGATTTTATTCTCAAGACAAAAGTACCGGAAAAAGTCGATTGAATCAGTCATAATTGAAACATGCTCAGAACAGTAAATTCAGTAAAAAACAATTTATTAATACTTCTTTACAATTAAGTATCAAAACAGAAAAAGTGTTTCAGGAAGCAGGTGGTTGAGATTTATTATAATGTTAACAACTTGTTTTATATCAAGTAATTATGTTATTACAACATAATTTTTATGATTCGAAATTTGTATCGATGCAAATCTTCTGAATGGAGGAAAATTGAAGACTGAAATTTACATAAAAGGTGCTCAGGAGCATAACCTGAAGAATATAGATATCACGATTCCGAGAGATAAACTTGTTGTATTTACAGGAGTATCCGGGTCGGGAAAATCTTCCCTGGCTTTTGATACGTTGTACGCAGAAGGTCAGAGGAGATATGTAGAATCTTTGTCTGCGTATGCTAGACAATTCTTAGGACAGATGGAGAAGCCTAAGGTCGATTATATCGAAGGACTTTCTCCGGCAATCTCAATTGAGCAGAAGGCTGCCAGTAAGAACCCCAGATCTACGGTTGGTACTGTGACAGAAATCTACGATTATCTTAGAATTCTGTATGCCAGAATCGGAGTTCAGCATTGTTACAGCTGTGGACAGGAAGTAGGAGCACAGAGTGTTGACCAGATAATAGATCATATATTGGCTAAGGGAGAAAAGACCAGGTTACAGATACTCGCTCCCATAGTGCAGAACAGAAAAGGTGAACATAAAGATGAGTTGGAAGAAGCACGTCGAGAAGGTTTTGCTCGAGTTGTCATAAACGGTACACTGCGAGATTTAAGTGAAGAGATTGTTCTTGATAAAAAGAGCAAACATTCTATAGATATTGTTGTAGATAGGCTGGTTATAAAAGACGGAATCCGTTCAAGACTTACTGACTCTGTTGAAACAGCCTTAAAAGTTACGGATGGTGTGGTAAAGGTTGATTATGTTGATGAGAAAACTCAGGAAACTCTCTCAGAATCTAACAGTTGTAACGATTGCGGCATAAGTTTTCCTGAACTCACACCTCAGCATTTTTCTTTTAACAGCCCTATTGGGATGTGTAAAACATGTAATGGTCTGGGAACAAAAATGGAGTTTGATCCTGATCTTATTATCCCGGATCATGAGCTTTCCATAATGGAAGGTGCAGTCGTGCATTGGGGTAAGCTGGCTGACAAGAAATCGAGCTGGCGTCTTAAAATATTGAAGTCCGTTGCTAAAGAATTCCAGTTTTCGCTGGATACTCCCTGGAAGAATCTTTCAGAAATGGCAAGAGATGTGATCATGTATGGATCTAAAGGTAAAAAATTTAAAATGAAGTGGCAGGGAACAAGTGGGCACGGTGAATGGATGGCTAACTATGAAGGCCTGATTCCAACTCTGCAGAGAAGACTCAGAGAAACAACTTCCGAAGGTATGAAGCGTTATTACACTCAATTTATATCTGATAGTGTATGCCCTGATTGTCAAGGTAAAAAGCTCAGGAAAGAAAGCCTTGCGGTTCATGTCGGAAGTAGGAGTATAGATGAGATTACTGACCTTTCAGTGGGAAAAGCACATGATTTCTTTACTAATATAGAGCTTGACGGCAATGCAAAAATTATAGCAGCAGAAGTTCTTAAAGAAATAAGAAACAGGCTTAGTTTCCTGATAAATGTTGGACTGCATTACTTGTCGCTAAACAGGCGTTCTCCCACTCTGTCCGGTGGAGAATCACAAAGAATCAGGTTGGCAAGTCAAATCGGTTCCAGTCTCGTTGGTGTAATGTATATATTAGATGAGCCAAGTATAGGACTACATCAGAGAGATAACAACAGATTGATAAACATGCTTATTAAACTGCGCGATCTCGGTAATACAATTATTGTAGTGGAACATGATGAAGAAATGATTAGAACTGCCGATCAGGTTGTTGACTTCGGTCCACGTGCAGGTGTTCTTGGCGGTGAAATTGTAGCTCAGGGACCTATTAACGAGGTAATGAAAATTGAGAAATCTCTTACCGGGAAATATCTTTCGGGAGAACTGAAAATAGAAACTCCTGCTGAGAGACGTAAAAAAGGTAAAAAATATATCCAGATTAAGGGTGCTAAGCAGAATAACCTTAAGAATATAGATGTCAAGATTCCTGTTGGAGTTCTGACTTGTGTCACAGGAGTATCAGGCTCAGGGAAAAGCTCATTGATCAATCAGATATTATATCCTGCGATGGCAAATAAACTGAACAGAGCTAATCTTAAACAGGGAGCTTACGATAAAATCACAGGTTTCGATTACTTTGATAAGATAATAAACATAGACCAGCAGCCTATTGGCAGAACTCCAAGATCAAATCCTGCGACATATATAAAGCTTTTTGATCCGATCAGGAACTTGTTTTCACAGGTTCCGGCAGCAAAAATAAGGGGATATAAACCCGGAAGATTTTCCTTCAATGTGAAGGGCGGACGCTGCGAGAGCTGTCAGGGTGCAGGTGTAAGAAAAATAGAAATGCACTTTCTGGCAGATATCTTTGTGACCTGCGAGGATTGCAAGGGTAAACGCTATAATTCCGAAACACTTGCAGTGAAGTACAAAGGCAAGAGCATAGCAGATGTTCTGGATATGGATGTTCAGGAAGCTCTGGAAGTATTTGAGAATGTTCCAAGGATAAAGGATAAACTGCAGACATTGAAAGATGTTGGTCTGGAATACATTAAAGTCGGTCAGCCTTCGCCAACACTGTCAGGGGGGGAAGCTCAGCGGATAAAACTTGCAAGAGAACTCAGTAAAGTCAGCACAGGTCAGACTTTATATATTCTTGATGAGCCGACAACAGGTCTTCATTTTGATGATATCAAAAAACTGCTGTGTGTTCTGCAGAAGCTGGTTGATATGGGTAACACTATTGTTGTGATAGAACATAATCTGGATGTAATCAAGAGCTCTGATTATATTATTGATATTGGACCTGAAGGCGGTCTCGAAGGCGGGAAAATCATTGCGGAAGGAACACCGGAAGAATTGATCAGGAAGAGGAAGTCTTTCACCGGAAAATTCCTGAAAGAACATATGCAGAGTTGAGCATAAATAAAATATAAATGAAGCAGGCAATTTAACATTTGTCTGCTTTTTTTTGCTTGACAGACTGATTTCATTTGATAGAAACACTGAAAAGCAGAGGGGGAAATACATGAAGAAGTTGCTTTTTCTGGGATTTGCAGCAATAATTATAACAAGTTGTACACTTCCATATTCAGACAACTATGTTGGTCATATGGTGGAGAGAATGGAAGAAAGCGAAATTGAATATAAACTGATGCCATTAGAGGAAGATACACTGACAGATATTATAATTGATGATTTAATGGATGATATTGATCTGGAAGTGATGAATGAAAAAATTGCTAAGCAAAAGAATTTTAAAAAGATTTCTGAATTATCTCCGGAAGCAGGAAAAGCACTTTTAGAAGCTGATAGCTTATTGGAAGTATGTGAATATGACAAGGCTATAGAATTATATAGCGAAGTTATAGAGTTGGAACCTGATTTTCCTGATGCATGGATTAGTTCCGGTATTTCAAACTTCAAACTGGGAAATTTTGAAGGTTCAGAGAAATCTTTGTTAAAAGCTGTTGAGATAGATAAGGACAGTTATCTGGCTCATTGGTATTTAGCTGAAGCATATTTGAGTCAATACAAATATAAATCTGCCATGGATGAGATCGTAACAGCATATATGTTAAACAGGCATAATGATGAGATTTTAAACACACTGGCAAGATGTGCAAAATTCTCTTCAAAAGTAGTTGCTGTAAACAGAACAAAGTTCCCATTTAGGTTTACCAGGTTATCAGATGATGTTTGTGAAGTTTGCGTAGAAAATCGTGAAATCTTACATTGGGTTTTCGTAAGTTTCTGGTATGCAGAGTGGTGCATGGAACCGGAGAATATTTTAGCACTGAACGAAGATATAGAAGAAGGAAGAGTAAATCTCTCAAAGTACTATAATCTTATGGAAGCTATTTATACTTCAGCTTCTTCTTCAATAAGATCTGTTCATGGTCCTACAAATAAGCTGAGTTTGTTCATGAAGGTTTTTTCTGAGAATTACATTACAGAGTATGTTACATTCGAAATTCTGGAGTCAATTGCACCCGGGTCAATTATTCTTCAGCCTGATGATATGAAAGAACGAATAAAAGAATACATAAAGAATTGTGTTGTTGTAAAAAATAGATTTGTCGATGAAGGTCAGTATTACAAACTTTAGGTCATTTTTAAGTAATTTAAGAGGAATCGGATTAAACTGATTCCTCTTTTCTATATATACTATTTTATGATCTCAAGATCTCCAAGGAGATATTTCCTATCGTCCTCTTTTTCGATTCCTTCTGCGTGTTTTTTGGACAATTCCACAAACTCCTGAGCTTTCTCCATATTTCCTGCAATGTAATACGCTCTGGCTACAGCTTCGTAAGCAAAGGCTGTATCGAATGCTCCCAGATCGTGTTCCGTGCAGTATCTAAGGCTTTTGTTCGCATGGAACAGAGCCGGTTCCGGTTTGTTGGCAGAGGAGTATACTCTGGAAATCTGCCATTCACCGCGTGCCCATTGTAAAGGTTCGCCAATTTGTCCCCAGTGCCATCTGGAAGTATGAGCCAGATGAATCATCTGCAGATCATCATCTGCTGTTCTTTCTTTCATATCAAGGTATTCCCAGGTTTTATTAAAACATGTAGCCGCAAAATGCTGATGTACTTTCTTTAAATTTTCATCCATGGTTAAACTCCTATTTTTGGGTTTATTATAAACGGAGAGTTTTTTTTGGCAAGATAAAATGTTCCTAGGCTAAATAAAAAAATATGCATTAATTCATAAAAAAAACTTGACACTCTAAGTTGCATGATGCACATAAAAGTTCATACATTGCTTGTAGGGACAAGGAGTGAGAAATGAAGATTAAACTAGTGTGTTGTTTAATGCTTTTTAGTGTTATTCAATTGCTTTGTTATAATGTACAATTTGACCAGAATAACTTCGAAATCTGTATAAATTCCAATAACTACAATGTAATAGAAAACTCGGATTTAGAACATAATCATGTTATTGGCTCTCCTCAATTACCTATTAAATTTCTCTCTTACATAATACCAAAGGAAAAAAATGTCAGCAATATAGTCTTAACAACGACAACAACAGAGCTTTCAGGTACATATAATATATGTCCTGTTCAGTATCAGGTTTTCCTTATGGATGGTTATGAACCAAAATCTTTTGTGCATCCGGATTCATTTTACTATTCAGAGAATAAGCTGTTCCCGGAAAAACCTATTGAAATAGAAGGACATGGTTATATTGATGGGGCAAACAGAATTGTAACTATTGCTGTATATCCATATCAGTACAATCCGGTTACACAAAAATTGACTTTTAATACAAACATAAGTTTTACATTTGAATTTGAGAATTCCAGTGACAAGATTGTCTACCCAGGTATAAGGACTCTGCAGTATCTGACAGAAATTGATAATCAACTCAGTTCCTTCGTGGAAAATCCTGAAGATATTACACAATTTCATCACGTTCCTCAATATGTCGGAGATTACTACGAAGAAGATCAGAATGAATGTGTTGTTATTGCCAGTAATGAGCAAATTCCATACATCAATAAGTACATAGAATGGAAAAGGATACTTGGATTCAGTATTTATGTTAAATCACTGGAGGAAATAATATCCGAATATCCACTGGGTGACCAGATAGGTACCGAATCTGGTTACTCAGGAATAATGGATGCTGCAGGATCTGTGAGACAGTACTTATTTGAGCAATATACAGATAATGGTCTTTTGTCTGCCTTGTTAGTGGGAGATGAAACTGTTTTTCCTGTCAGGTATGGTTGTCACTTAAGAACTAAAGTTTACGAAGACTCACTGGGATTCATACAACAGTTCCAATATTGGGATTCTGAGACATGTACTGATCTGTATTTCTCTGAATTCAATTCTGATTGGTCACTCATTGAAGATCCTCTTCCTGATAGTACCGGTAATAGTAATTATGCGGTCAAATACGGATTAGACGGTTATTATAATGGACAGCACTATGAAATGGATTACCATAAAGAAATTGGAGTTGCCAGATTGCTGGTTCCTTCTAATGCAAACGGTGGAGCTCAGGAAATTGAAAACTGGATTAATAAGGTTGTAACTTATGACTACAATCCGGGTAACGGAAATACTGAATATCTGAGCAAAGCATTTATTTCAGTTGCAGATCAACTTGCTGCTGGCAATTCAACAATGAACAGATTTAACAATTTATACACTTATCTTAACTATGATATGACAACAATAACTGAGGATCCGGTAGATGGTCCTCTGGGTTCACCAACTGGTTCATATTTCACTTCTATTCTTAATGAAGGTTATGGGAATATTCATTTCGGTAATCATGGTTCGAAGGATCATGTATCAATTGCCAACTGGTACATTAATGATGGCGGCAGCCCTAAGTATGGATTCTGGAGTCTTGACAGTTATGATGCAGGCAACTCAATTTACATACAGGAAAGCAATAATGGCTTCGATAATTTAAATGCAGATGGGAAGTTTGGTATAGCTGTTATACCTTCCTGCAACACATGTAACTATCCTGGCTTACCTTCCAGCAATATTTGTATGGCAAGAGCTTTTACCTCATATTTACAGAATAGCGGAGGACCACTCTATGTTGGCACGACAGGACCGGTTAGTATTTCTTACGGACCACGTTTTTGCTACCAACTTTTAGATTGGGCATATATACACAACAGAAGAACTCCAATTTCTGACTCATTTACCAGGTTTCTCTGGCCAAATGCAGGTAGTTACTACAAAATGGAGCTTTTTGGGCTTCATATGATTGGAGATCCTCTGTGTGAACCATATTATTATAATCCTCAGAGATTAACAGCACGGTTTACAGGTGAAAATACTCTTCAAGTATTGGATGGAAGTATTCCGGTTGCCGATGCAGAGTGTCATTTTGAAAATACAACAACAGGAGAGTATGTTCTTGGTTATACAAATGAAAATGGTATTGTTTCTGCAAACTTCTCTTACAATAAACTTCGAGTTCTTAGTATAGGGTATTTTCCTTTTATATCAAATATTGCCTTGCCGGGAGAAGTAATTACAACTAATACAAGTTATGAATTAGATTTGATGGTGAGACCGGAGAACACTTTGACAATCGATGCTGATATCAGTCTGGAGTCACTTGGTGGCAGAAATGCAAGAATTGTGGTATCTGATAATGCCTCCCTGATCATAAATGATTATTGTACTATAACGGGATATGCTGAGACTATAGAATATGAAAACAATGATGAGACGATAGAAGTCCCGGGAAATGGTATAGATGTTTATGGCAGTATAATTGTTGGTGATTACGTAAATTTCACTTCTCAGACTGGTTGGGATGGTCTCAATATTGTTTCTGATAACACAACGATATTAGAAAATTCTGTTTTTATCAAGTCACAATTAAAAAGTAACGGTGGTGTTTTAGATATAAGTAATTCATCTCTGTTTGATTCAGGGATAAATAGTCAGAATTCACAGTTCTCTATTTCGAACTGTAGTATAGAAGGTAATCAGTCAATAGATGGGATTCAATGCTATAGAAACTCTTCAGTAAGCATACATAACACGGATATTGTAGAATCCAATAACGGTATCAATATATGTGATTGTGATAGTTTCAGTGTGGTTGATTGTGATATTTCGGATAATATCAGAAACGGTATTCTTGTTTTTAAATCCGGAGAAGGTACTCACAATATAATTAACGTCTCGGTTTTCAGCAATAGAGAAGCAGGCATACATATCTATGATTCAAGTTGCAATTTAATAAATTCACATGTTTATGATAACTGGCACTGTGGTATTTCAGCTTCAAGAGAATCAAATGTCTCAATATTGCGGAATACTGACCTTGATGATTATGCTCAAATGAGAGTTCATGATAACCTCTTAGAAGAAATCGTGTTTTTCGAAAACTGCTTATTTGACCTGAATAACAATCAGGTTGAAATTAGTGATCAAAGTTATCAGCCAGGCTACTGGGATCAATATCTTATAGTTTGCCCTGACATGAATACAACTAGAAATTTTCAAAACAATTTTTGGGGGGATTTAGATGGGGATAATGAACCGGATATTCCGGATTCTATGCGTTTTATTCCTTCAATGTTAGAACCTGATTCTCTGGAAGTTGGCTTTAAACTTTTACCGATAAGCGATTTAATCGGAGTTATGCAGCCGGTGATTGGAGGGGATGAAGCTCTTTATCATGAGGCAGTTTCTCTTATTGAATCAGATAATTATTCCATGGCAATACAAAAACTTAAACAGATTATCAGTAATTATCCCGAAGGAGAATTTATTGCCTATGCAGCTAGAGAATTATTGAATATTTATGGAGATTATAATGCCTTAAAAAACTATTATTCAACAGAACCAAATCTTAATTGTGAAGGAAGTATTGCAAAGCTTGCAGATTACCTTGAGAACTACTGTAACATAAAGTCCCGTAATTATGAAGAAGCAATTGAATACTTTGAATCTTTGATAGATGCGGCAGAAAGCGAGTATGATATTGTATCTTCAGAAATTGAAATTGGGTACATATATTGCCTTATGCAATTAAGCGGAGAAAGAAGTGATTTTGTAGGACAAAAGGCTCAGTTAAAACCAATTTCAGAACGATCTTACATTAAATTTCTTGACGAATCATTACTAAAGCTTTATCTTATTCCCATGATTGATGATAAAGGTGATGAACATGTTTCAGAGTTTCCTGTCTTGCTAAGAAACTATCCAAATCCTTTCAATCCGGAAACAAAAATTTGTTTCAATATTCCCGAAGAAAGCAGCATTGAGCTTTCAGTGTATAATCTGAAGGGACAGAAGGTTAAAACTCTTGTGAATGAAAAACTTAACAGTGGAACTCACGAGATTCTCTGGAGTGGAAAAGATAATAATAACACGGTCGTTGCGTCAGGTGTTTACCTGTATCGTCTTACTGCAAACGGCAAAACAATAAAAACCAACAAATGTCTATTATTAAAATAGTGAGGAATTATGCTTAGATACACATTTCTAATTTTTTTGGCATGTCTATGTTTTTTATGTTATGCAGAAAATACAATAAACGTTTTGACTACTATTACAACAGATGACCTTTATGGTCTTTTTAATGTTACTCATGGGGATATAAATGGAGACTCAACTCCCGATCTTATAATACTAAGAGGCAGGCAGACATATTTTGGTTTAGCTCCTATTATTAGTGTTTATCCGGGAGGGAATAATTTTGACTTTACTCCTATTTTATCATTTGATACAAGTATGATCTATAACAGTATTAACTTAAGTGGAGATATTAACGGAGATGGAGCAAATGATCTGGTTATTGCAGATAGTGACTTTCCAATAAATTATATTATGAACGGTAGAGTTCTGGTATATTTTGGTGGGTCTGCAATGGATACAATACCTGATTTGACTCTTAACGGTAACGACTACTCAAGTCTGATTGGAGAAAATCAATTCGGGTACGATTTGTCCTTTGAAGATCTTAATGTAGATGGCTATGATGATTTAATAGTTTATTCGGGAATGGCAGGAGATAGTTATTCGGGGCAGGTTTCAGTTTTTCTGGGTTCTGATAATCCTGACACTATTTGTGACTGGAGCGTACAGGGAAATATTAACTCCCAATATGGTTGGATTAGAGCAATAGGAGACCTAACCGGAGACGGATATCCTGAAATAATACTGTCACGTTATATTCGAACTCAGAATAGTACAGGATTTCATTTTAATCCTGTATATGATGTTTACAGAGGTGGGGTCAATATAGCCAATGTAGCTGATACTACAATAGTTTCTCCATATGCTGATCAGTTTCTTACTAATTGTATTTCTGTAGACAAAGATTTCAATAATGATGGTAAAATGGATATTCTTATTACAAGAGGGAATCAAGATACTTTGTTCTGCATTTATGGCTCAGATAACCTGAATATGGATTTTACTTTCTTCCAACATCTGAACAATGATGGATCCGATTTAAAATCAATAACTTTTGAGGATATTGATTCTAATGGTATTGATGATATTGTTTTTTGCAGAGAATCAGCATCTGGCAACGAATATCATACTGTACATTGCAGTATGGACTGGACGGGTAATCCTGATTTGATATTACCACCTCCATCATTTAATGGCTACTATGCTTACTATGGTAATATTGGAGATATAAATAATGATGGTTTAAATGATCTGGCAGAAGCAAGAAGAGAAGTTAATGGGATTCTTGAACTCCGGTTGATTAATTTTATCAGGGAGACACCAATCGGTAATGATATCAAACCGTATACAGATCTTGAGTTAAGTAATTATCCAAATCCTTTCAATCCGGAAACAAAAATTTGTTTCAATATTCCCGAAGAAAGCAGCATTGAGCTTTCAGTGTATAATCTGAAGGGACAGAAGGTTAAAACTCTTGTGAATGAAAAACTTAACAGTGGGACTCACGAGATTCTCTGGAGTGGAAAAGATAATAATAACACGGTCGTTGCGTCAGGTGTTTACCTGTATCGTCTTACTGCAAACGGCAAAACAATAAAAACCAACAAATGTCTATTATTAAAATAGTGAGGAATTATGCTTAGATACACATTTCTAATTTTTTTGGCATGTCTATGTTTTTTATGTTATGCAGAAAATACAATAAACGTTTTGACTACACTTACAACAGAAGACAATAATCATATTTTTAATGTTACTATCGGGGACATAAATGGAGACTCAACTCCCGATCTTGTAATATTAAAAGGCAGGGAGACAGATTTAGGTCTGGATCCTGAAATTAATGTATACCTGGGAGGAAATAATTTTGACTTTACTCCTGAATTTTCATTTGATACAAGTTCGTTCTATAATAAGATTGATTTAAGAGGAGATATTAACGGAGATGGAGCAAATGATCTGGTTGTTACCGATAGTGACTTTCCAATAAATTATATTATGAACGGTAGAGTTCAGGTATATTTCGGTGGAGCTGCAATGGATACAATACCTGATTTAACTCTTAACGGTAACGACTACTCAAATCTGATTGGAGAAAATGAGTTCGGATATGATTTATCTTTTGAAGATATTAATGTAGATGGTTATGATGATTTAATAGTTTATTCAGGAATGGCAGGAGATAGTTATTCGGGGCAGGTTTCAGTTTTTCTGGGTTCTGATAATCCTGACACTATTTGTGACTGGAGCAGACAGGGAAATATTAACTCCCAATATGGTTGGGTTAGAGCAATAGGAGACTTAACCGGAGATGGATATCCTGAAATAATACTGTCACGATATGTTAGAACTCAGAATAGTACAGGATTTCATTTTAAACCGGTATATGATGTTTACAGAGGTGGTGTTAATATAGCCAATATACCTGATACTACAATAGTTTCTCCATATGCTGATCAGTTTCTTACTAATTGTATTTCTGTAGACAAAGATTTCAATAATGATGGTAAAATGGATATTCTTATTACAAGAGGAAATCAAGATACTTTGTTCTGTATTTATGGCTCAGATAACCTGAATATGGATTTTACTTTCTTCCAACACCTGAACAACGATGGATCAGATTTAAAATCAATAACTTTTGAGGATATTGATTCTAATGGTATTGATGATATTGTTTTTTGCAGAGAATCAGCACCTTACAATGAATATTATACTATACATTGCAATATGGACTGGACGGGTAATCCTGATTTGATATTACCGCCGTCATCATTTAATGGCTACTATGCTTACTATGGTATTATAGGCGATATAAATAATGATGGTTTAAATGATCTGGCAGAAGTAAGAGGAGTTGATGAGTATCGTGAACTCCGGTTGATTAATTTTATCAGGGAGACACCAATCGGTACTGATGTCAACCCGTATACAGATCTTGAGTTAAGTAATTATCCAAATCCATTCAATCCGGAAACAACCATAGAATACAGTCTGCCCTTTGAAGGCAATGTTTGCATTGACGTTTATAACATAAAAGGACAGAAAGTAAAACAATTAGTTAATGCATATAAAGAAAACGGGCTTCACACCATAAAATGGAACGGAACAGATGGTAATAACAGAAGCGTTAGTTCCGGAGTATATTTCTATAAAATTAAAACAAAACAATCATCAATAATTAACAAAATGATAATGTTGAAATAAACCCCATATAAACAACGAAAAACACGTAAAGACAGGAAATATAATATTGTAATATATGTACTAATAAGGCTATCTTAATCAGGTAGCCTTTACATTTTATGTAAATCTCTGTATTTTAAATTTGACTTTTTCAAAATCCAAATCACTTTTTAAGCATGAAAATAAGTAAACTACTTTCTGTCCTGACAGCTTTATTGCTGAGCATGCAGCTTTTTGCAGCCATGCCCAATATAGTTATATTCGATGTTGTTTCGGAAAAACTGGATGATAATACCAGTCAGCTCTTATTTGAAGATATTACTAAGACTATCTCAGAGACAAAAAAGTTCAGTATTATCGACAGGAAAAATCTGGACGCTATTCTGAGAGAACAACAGCTTTCACTGGAAGACTTCACCGAACAGACTAACATTTTCAGGCTGGGACAACTCCTGAATGCTGACTATATCCTGTTTCCAACAATATACATAAAGGAAAGCACAGCTTACATATACCTCAAACTTACTGTTGTTACAACCGGAGAAACAGTATATCCACAATCTGCTACAAGTCTGCCTGACTACAAATCACTGCTGAAGAATGTCAGAACAGCTGTATATCAGCTAGCGGATAACTTCGATATTAAAGGTGTGGTTGTCAGGGATAAAAACCCTGAGTTTATCATAAATCTGGGAATGAAACATGGTGTTATGAGTAATGACATTTTATATGTGTACCGCAAAGGTGAAAGAGTGTATGATCCTGGGACTTTGCGTATTATCGGGTATGACAGCAGGAAAATTGGCGAGTTGATTGTTATAGAGGTTATATCGGGTGAACTAGCCAGGACAAAACTTATCCAGGGTGATTTTGTTGGAGAAGGAGATGAAGTTGTCCTGTTTGACAAAGGAAAGAGAGAGCGAATAGCTGAGTTGAGAAGAAGTAAACACAGTGATACGGTTGATTATGCAGAGATCGTAATCAATACTTTGCCCTCTGATGCGAAAGTATATATTGATGATAAGTTTTACGGACGCACCGTTAATATGGAACCTCTCGTTGTTGAACTGACTGAAGATCGATATTTGATGCGTATTGAGAAAATAGGTTATAACAAGGTCAGACGTGTTATTGAATTGAAAAAAGGGGAAAGGTCAGCTACTAACATAAATTTGGTGTCGATTCGGGCAGAACTCTATATCACTTCAGAGCCATCCGGTGCATTAGTTTATGTTGACGGACAATATGAGGGCAAAACCCCTGTCAGAGTTATCAGATATAAAAACAGGAATGTTGCAGTTACTCTCAGTAAATCAGGATACAGAAAGTCTTTGGAAAAGATCAAAATGCAGCTTGGGGCAGATATTGATATCCATGTAAAGATGAAAAAAGGTGAGTTCGAGGAGAATGATGTTTATGACGGTATGGTTTATGTTCCCGGAGGTCAGTTCCAGATGGGAACCAATGATAACCGATACAGCAGAGATACAAATCCTGAGCATCTTGTAGAGCTTGAGCCTTTTTATCTTGATAAGTACGAAGTAATGGTGAAAGAATATCGACAGTTTTGTGAGATTACCGGAAACAGAATGCCTGAGCTGCCGGGCTGGATTCGGGAAAATCACCCAATGATAAATGTTAGCTGGAAAGAAGCAAAGGCTTATGCTAAATGGGCTGGTAAAAGGCTTCCAACAGAGGCTGAATGGGAGTATGCTTATAGGGAGCTTGGAATGAGCCGGTTGAGCTATTCAGCTTTTGGTGATAGTTCAGATGTCAGGACTTACTGTAATATTAAGGGCACATATGGAGGTGATGAATGGCGTAATACTTCACCTGTAGGAAGTTTCAGTCCAAACGAGCTCGGAGTTTTTGATATGGGTGGTAATGTTTTTGAATGGTGTGAAGACTGGTATGATGATATCTATTATACATATAGCATTAAGAAAAATCCTGTAGGTCCGTCTATCGGCAACAGAAAAGTAATACGAGGAGGCTGCTGGGCTTTTGATCTTTATGATGTATCTATTTATACTCGAAGCTTCAGCGCTCCCGATAGCAGGTCATCAATTCTGGGATTCAGATGCGTCAAGGATCTCAACTCATCAGAATGATGATTTTATAATAAAACATTTAATAAGTGTAAAAAATAACTTGTAAATAAACAAAAATTGAATAGTCTATAAAATGTAAAGTAAAAACAGCTGGTGGTCGAAATGCCGGAATCGTTCAATTTAAATGAAAGAGTTCTAAATCTTGAGGAATTGCCTCTTGTACAATCAGTTGCATCCCGTTTATTGGAGTTGTTATCGTGTGATTTAGCTGATGCTCAACAGATAGAAGAGTTGATTCAGGCTGATCCTGCTCTAACCGCCAAGGTTTTGAGGGTTGTTAATTCCGCATATTACGGTGTAAGAAATATTGTTGATACTGTTAAACTTGCAGTAGTAATTCTTGGATTTGAAGAATTAAGGAAATTGATTGCTTCGATGATGTTTATGAACTTATCAAACGAATTACTTGACAACAATCATTTCGATTTTAAATCTTTTTGGAGACACTCAGTTACAGTTGCTTTTTTCTCTGAAAAGCTTTATAGTGATTTCAGAATTGAGTCACATGGAGAAGAATTTACCGCAGGATTAATGCATGATATAGGTAAACTTGTTGCAGGAATGACAATACCTGATTATACTATAAAAGTAACAGAAAAAGCTATAGGTCACAGTATAAGTGTTTATGAAGCTGAGTATCATTTGTACGGAACAAGCCATATAGAACTTGGCGGGTTTCTTGCAGAGAGATGGAATTTTCCTGACCCCATTGTTGATTGCATATTTTCACATCATGGTGACCCTGGAAAATCTGTACTTACAGCCACTGTTATAATTGCAAACAAGATTGCGAACTTGCTTGATGAAGGAACAGAAATTAATAAGACAAAGGATGCTGTTTCAGTCTGTTCAAGCTGGAAAATTCTGGATGCAGCGTATGAGAATAAGAAGAAAAAAGATTTTGATGAGTATCTTGAAGATTTCAAGCAGAAGCTGCAGGATATTGATTTATTTATAGAAAGTTTATTATAGTCAGAAATATCTGATGGAGGATACATGAATATATTGAAGTTCTTGATTGTGGATGATTCACCTACAATGCGTAGAATTGTAACAAACACATTGAAACGACTGGGCTACAGGGATATTGAGGAAGCTGATAATGGTCAAACAGCATTAGATAAGCTCAGAACCATACCAGGAATTAATTTTGTGGTTACAGACTGGAATATGCCTGTAATGGATGGACTGACATTTGTACAGACAATTCGCAGTTCACAGGAATTCAAGAATATTCCCATTTTGATGATTACCACCAGAAGTGTCAAAGACGATATCATTGAAGCCATGAAGTCCGGAGTTAACAATTATATTGTAAAACCGTTTACTCCAGATACAATGAAAGAGAAAATAGACACAATCTTAAAAAAATTGAATTTGATATAAGGATGGTGCAATGAGTGATCCAAAATCAACACCCAAGGGTATTCTTCCTACAATGCTGAAGATTAATGAGTATATGAATGAAGTATATGATGTACTAAATCAGATATTACTCAAAGAAATGACTGCAGAATATGCAAATCAGGTTAGGGAGAAAATAGAGAAAATAAAGACTAAGCTTGAGGAAATTCCAGATACTCTAATGGAAGGCTATAATCTTATACAGTCAGTTATTAAATCTATTCATTCAAGCAGATGCGAGTTAAAAAAGAGTGTAGACGGACTTATCAAGAAAACCGGTGTGCAGCTTCAAAAAGTAACTTCAACAACTGAAGAGGCTACAAACAAGATATTAGATGTAGCTGAAAAGCTGGATGATGACCAGATGAAGATTATTGAGCTGGTTGAGAAGATCGAAGACACAGTACGTAATAAATCTGACGAAGATGTCAAAGAACAGTTCAGTGAGCTAAAAGATAAAATTTATGCCAATCAGGATTCAGCATTTACAATTATGGACTATCTGCAGTTTCAAGATATTACTGCTCAGCAGATTGCCGGAGCTTATGCTCTGCTTGCTGATACAGAAGGAACACTGATATATGTATCTGATATGTTGAAGAATTTTGATTCTGATAATGGTGCTGAAAAATTTGTACAAAAGACAATTGATGATAAATCATTTAATGCAGATGCATCTTTCAACGATAAAGGTAATATACAGGATGCTATAGATAATCTGTTTGATACCGGTGATACAAATTCTGATATCCCTGAGGATAAGACAGATGGAAGCAATAGTACACAGACATTGGAATCTATAGAACACCATGGTGATTATGATAGTGCTATTGACGATGATGAGATAAATAAACTTTTTGATACATCTCCATCACTTGATGAAGATTTGAAAAAGAATAATAAAAAAGAAGAAGCTGTTGAGGATAGTACCTCTCAGGACGAAATTGACAAATTGTTTTCTTAGTAAGAATTAATTTGTTGACAATATAATGTCACTCTCAAAAATAAAGTTATTGTGGAAAATTGCAGAGGAAATAATATATGACAAAAAATATATTAGTTGTCGATGATGAAGAAAACATCCGAGAAATAATCTCAGAGTTTTTACAAACGCTTGGATATAATGTCGTTGAAGCTTCTAATGGAGAAGAGGCTATTATAGCTTGTTCAAAAACGAAGTTTCATTTAATCATCAGTGATATAAGAATGCCTAAGATGAACGGTTTGAAGCTTCTTAAGGCAATAAAAACGTATATGCCTGATTTGCCAGTTATATTAATGACAGGTTATCAGCCATCGAAAGCACAGGAAGAAAGTCTTTCTACCAAAGCAGACGGTTATCTTCTTAAGCCTTTCTCATTAAATTCACTCAGACAGTCCATCTTAAAAATCTTCAAAACATTATAATTTGTTATTATGAGCACCAGAATAATAAAAAATTACAAAGTTGTTGATGATGGTGTGAGCGTAACAAAACATAACAAATTCCCCAAAATTATCAAAAAGCCTGAAATCGCAGAAGATGTTAAAGAGATAAATCCTGAAAATAACACAGAAAAAGTGGCTAAGAAAAGTCCTGTGATTACAGAAGTCAGGGATAAACATGGGATAATCACTTCAATAAATATTGAATGCGGGTGTGGCGAGAAATTTTCAATAGATATCCAGTATGATGAATAGGGGTGCCTGTGAAGCCAAACATAATTGTTGTCGATGACGAGGCGCTTTTAAGAGATGTATTGGTAGATTTCCTCTCAAGAAACGGTTACAAAACCTTTAAAGCTTCCACCGGAGAACAAGGGTTGGAGATTATTCGCAAAGAAGAAATCCATATTGCTCTAGTTGATGTAAAAATGGAAGGAATGAGTGGTATTGAGCTTACAGCCCAGATAAAAAAATATAGACCATCAGTTGTTGTAATAATAATCACAGGATATCCTAGTCTGGAAACTGCTGTAAATGCCCTTAAATCAGGAGCTTCAGAGTATATTATCAAGCCTTTTAAGTTGGAAGAAATAGACAGAATTATTCGTGCGAAAATATACGAGAATGATGTTTCTTTCGAGAATATGAAGCTCAAAACAAGAATTAAAGAACTGGAAGGAAGACTAGAAGGCCGAAACAGTAGTGAAAATGTTGAATTGGCAGATGTTCTGGATTATAAGTCAGAAATTTTTGAAGTAAAGTCAAGACCCGGTATACAAACTCAAAGTGATATATCTACAGCTTCCCGCAAATACAGTGATAATACTAAGAATGTGCAGACATTGAAGCTAAGAGAAAAACTTAACAAGCTGGATCGGTTGTTGGCTGAAGGTATCTTGACTGAGGAAGAATACAAACAGAAGAAAAACGAGTTTCTGAAAGGATAACATGTCGAACCAGGATATTCGTGATTTAACCTTAGCATTTAAGGATTTCAATTCAGTAGTCAGTAAGTTTGAAACGACTTATGCAATGCTTCAGAAGCAGATAGAAAATCTAACTGAGCAGCTGGAACATAAAAATAATGAGCTTGAGCTTAAAATAGCAGAAAGCGACACCATAAAAACGTTTCTTAATGGTATTCTGGAGAGTATTCATACAGGTGTTATTGTTCTGGATAATACTGGGATTATCACCATTTTTAACAAAGCTGCTGAAGATATAACTAACTTGCGAAAAGAGGAAGTTGTTGGACGTAACTATAAAGATGTATTTCCAGATCAGAATATCAGAAATAAAACAGCTTTATATACACTTACAACCGGTAAAGAAATATTCCATCAACACAGAATTGTGGTTGTTGATGACAAACGAAAAGACATAGAATTCAGTACAGCAATTGTTAAGGACAGAACAGGAACATCACTTGGGATAGTTGAAGCAATTAATGATGTATCAGAGCTGAGGAAGCTTCAGTCGAGGATCAATCATATTGAAACTTTAGCTGCACTGGGAGAGATGGCTGCAAGTGTAGCCCATGAAATACGAAATCCACTTGGTGGAATCGGTGGTTTTGCCGGTCTACTCAACAGACAAATTGAAGAAAGTGATTCCCGTAAGAAACTTGTTGAGCCTATTATAACGGGAGTAGATCGCTTAAACAATATCGTCAATAATCTATTGACTTTTACCAGACCTCAGAAACTGAATGTGCAAAAGGTTAAACTGACTGATGTACTTGACAAAACTGTTGAGTTATTCAGGATGAGTGTATCTGAATCAGGTAAAAACATAAAAATCATTGAGGATATCACAGAATCCGGAATACATGTTTTTCTGGATGTGCACCTTTTTCAGCAGATTCTTATGAATATTCTGAAGAACGCATATGATGCAGTTGATGAAGGCGGGAATGTAACAATTACATTAAACGCCAATGAACCTGAGAGCTTCAGTGATCTTCTTGAAGATGAGGAAAAGGAAGAGCTACTGAGATTGTTCAGCACTGTTGAAATTTACATAACTGATAATGGAATTGGTATTTCCGAAGAAAATATAAAGAAATTATTTAATCCGTTTTTCACAACAAAGGAATCCGGCAACGGACTTGGGCTGGCTATCTGTCAAAAAATAGTTCAGCTTCACAGGGGAGATATTTCAGTAAAATCTCAGCCGGGAGTCGGAACAACCTTTACAATAACATTACCTTTAAACGAGACTTATGAAGAAGAAAATATTAATTGTTGATGATGAACCCTTAATCAGGAGTTTTATAAGCAGCTATTTTGAGACCTCTACAGAATATTCTCAATGCAGCATAGATGTTGCAGTAAACGGGGAAGAAGCGATAGCTAAAATTAAAGAAAAAGAATATGATCTGATATTTACAGATCTGAAAATGCCGGGTAAGAGTGGTCTGGATGTGATTAAGTTTGCAACAGAGCATTCTCCTGCTACTGACAGTGTGCTCATAACAGCTTATGGTGGTGGAGAGAGTGCATCCAAAGCAATGGCTTACGGTGCATACGAATACATTACCAAACCAGTTGCACTGGAAGAACTGGAAATGATTGTTAAACACATTTTTGAACGTCAGGATCTCATAGCAAAGAACAGAAAGCTTACAAAGCAAGTTCAGGATCAGACCGGATTTCCTAAAATTATTGGTAAGAGCAAGGCTATTTCCGATATAATGGACGTAGTGAAAATGGTTGCCAGAACAAATTCAACTGTTCTGATAACAGGGGAGAGCGGTACGGGTAAAGAACTTATTGCTGAGGCAATCCATGGATTAAGCAGTAGGAACCAGCACAATTTTGTAAAAATAAATTGTGCAGCGCTGCCCGAAAATCTTATTGAAAGTGAGCTTTTTGGTTTTGAAAAGGGAGCTTTTACCGGTGCAATAAAAAGAACTCGCGGAAAATTTGAAATGGCAGATAAAGGCTCTATTTTGCTGGATGAAATCAGTGAGATGAATCTGGACCTTCAGGCTAAGCTCCTCAGAGTTATACAGGAAAAAGAGATTGTCAGAATCGGGAGTGAAACACCTCAGAAGATAGATACTCGAATTGTAGCTACCTCGAACAGAGAATTATCTAATTATGTCGAAGAAGGGAAATTCAGAGAAGACTTGTTCTTCAGGTTGAATATTATTCCTGTGCATTTACCTCCTCTAAGAAAAAGAAAAGATGATATACCATTGTTAGCGGAAAGCTTTGTCAAAAAAATTTGTTTCAATCTTGGAGCTCCCAAAAAGGTTATAGCTGAATCTGCAATGCAGCAACTGGTTGAGTATGACTGGCCAGGTAACATCAGAGAACTGCAAAATGCTGTTGAACGTGCTGTAATAACTAATCCACAAGATGTATTAACAGCAGAATCATTCCAGTTTCTTGGCTATCTGTTTAAGAACAGAACTACTGGTCAGGAATCTCAAAAAGAACCTGCTGAAGAAACAGTGACGAAAACGGAAAACAGCGTAATGACAATTGCAGAGATGGAAAAGCAGATGATTTTCGACACACTTGAAAAAACAGGCAACAACAGGACGGAAGCTGCGAAAATTCTCGGAATTACAACTAGAACACTCAGAAATAAACTCCATCAATACGAGAGCGAGGAAGAATAATAACTGAATGGCAGATATTGAAGTAACTGATTTATCAGCTTTAAAAGATAGTAAAAGTGTATTCTCTGACAAAGAATGGTTAGAATCTGTTCAGGTTAATTATGGTTATGATATATGTGCTGTTAGATTGCAGGAGAAGGACAATACTTTTATATTTCCCGTATTCTCTAGAAAAAAGTACCTTCTGAATCAGATTGTTATGCCATTGTATCTTCCATATACAGCATACTCAGTTATCGGTTCGGCATGCAGTCTTTCTGTTGAATCTATAGATCAAATGTGCAGTTTTCTTAAGAAAAATTTTTTCTCAGGGAAGTTTTCATTCATTGTATCGCAATCTGATGAAGTATGGAATGAGTCTGTTTACACAACCACAAGGCAGACATTCCTACTTGATTTGAACCCCGAAACTTTTGATAATTACAGTAAGTCAAAGCGCAAAAAATGCAGGAAATTACTGAGGGAATACAATATTGAGACTTTGAAGGAAGTCAACCTTGATCTATTTTATGAACTTGAGGATAAAACATTTGGCCGCAAGGACAGTAGTCCTCTGGGTAACAGGAGACAGGAACGAGGATTCATTGAAGATCAATTAAAGAATGGTAATATGACTCAATGGGTTTATTATGATGGAAAAGTGGCAACAGGAACTAAGATTGTAATAAATGACTATAAGCAGGAGACTGTTTATGCCTGGAAAGGCTATACCGATCCTGTATATCTTGATAAAGGATTTTCTATTCTGCTGACACATTTAATGATTGAGGAATCTAAGAAGACGTTCCGCTACTACAATTTTCATGGTGCCAACTTAGAGAGTTTTGCGTCATTTAAGAAGGGTTTTGGGGGATTACTCAAATCTTATTATGAGTTTAATTGGACAAAATTACCTGAACTTGTAGCCTTTGTACAGAGGATAAGGAATGATAGCAATATTTTTAGATTATAAACTTGAGCGATTCAGTAACAAAATCAAATATGTCTGTGATTTTGTATTTACTACTCTGGGATACAATTACAGATTCATAAAGAAAATGAGTGAGCTGGATGACGGTGATATACTTTTTCTGTACAGTCTGATTGAGCCGACTCAGGATGAGCTTCAATATGTATCAAGAGACAGAATCACTTTTTACTCACCTTTTTATGAGTACTTGTATCAACCACAATTGATACCTGCCAGAAAGTTTTCAGACTATATCAAGGAAGTGAAATTCAATAAGAATATCCCGATTATATCTGAGAAAGACATAAAGACTCCTATTTCTTTCAGAAGGGATGAAAGGACATATCTTGGTTATTTCCATTTTGACATTCTGGGTAATATCTTCTATCATATGCTGGATCATAAAGATTATTACAAAGAAAGAAACAACGTGCAGCAGTTCAAAGACACGGATAATCCTTTCCACAATTATACAGGTATCCCATATATCAACGAGTTATTGAATGTTATGGATCTGTTCTTCTCAGAATCTG
Source organism: Cloacimonadales bacterium (SeqCode) (assembly GCA_942492065.1). Classification (GTDB taxonomy): domain Bacteria; phylum Cloacimonadota; class Cloacimonadia; order Cloacimonadales; family JAIOQZ01. Next base: position 261,433 of record CALODV010000014.1, read on the forward strand.
CTGAGAACTCAGGGAAGTATCTAGTTAAAAAATCATACTGGCCAAATGCAGAAAAATATGCCGTCTCAGTATCTCACAATGTCCGCAGACTACAAAAATGGTCATATCTACAGTTATTTAACTCGTTTTTCACAGATATCTTCCTGTTTTTCACATTTAAATGGAAAATTTTAACAAAGAACTTTGTCGAAAAGATTAAGTATATAGTAACAAATTTTGAGCCTTATTGGAACTTTGATTTCATACTTAAGCTTGAAGAAACATATAAAATAAGAAGTACATTCTTCTTCTGCACTGAAACTAAGGCCAGAGAAGATGCAGACTACAGCCTTGATGACCCGGACATTCTGAATACTGCTGATATTCTTAAGAAAAGTAATAAGGAAATTTCACTTCTTGGATCTTATTTATCTTACAAGAATGATATTCTGGATAATCAGAAATACAAACTGATGGAATCATTTAATTTAATGGAAACAGGAATCAGACAGAATGGTTATAGATTTTCTTCTGATCATACACCGGAATTTCACCATAAGCTGAAAGTTGTATATGATTCATCCATATCTAACAGGGAGACAAGTGGGTTCTCCAATGGGATTGCTTTTCCATATAAACATTTTTCACCAAGTTCAAAGACTCATATGCACTACAACTATATGGAAATGCCTGTGATGTTTAACGATGAAGTACTAAAAATATCACCTTACAAATGTGTTTCATTCGAAAGAGCGAAAGAAATTGTAAAAAGACTTTTCAGTAGTGTTGAAAAAACAAATGGTATGTTAAACCTTGCTTTCGACATATCTAATTTTACAGATATCCCTTATGGTAAAAAGCTTTACACTTATATTATAGAGTATATATCTCAGCAGAATGTATTTCAATATACGCTTATGGGCTTAGCTAAATGGTGGAAGAAAAGAGCTGGTGTGGAAATTATTGAGTACCCGGAAGAAGTAATTGTTCATTTTCATGAAAGCATATCTCAATTTTCGGTTCAGATTTTTGGGAATGTGGAGATCATTGAGGTACGAGATGTTGAATCCAAAGTGAGAGACAGAGTTGTAACTCTGATGAATCTTAAAAAAGACAGTACAGCAAGAATAATACTGAAGAGAGCATTACAAGATGTTTATCGTGAGATAAAAGGAAGTGAGCAGACGGGAGAATAGGTGAAAATCGCAATTATTACTATTAGTCATATACCATTGGATACAAGAGTGTACCATAAAATTGCTCTGACTCTGGCAGATAACCATCAGGTCAGAATCTTCAACACATTCCCTTCACCTCATACTATTCTGACCAACCCATCTTTTGAGCAGGTACCTAAAGCCAGAAAGTGTATATTATTGCGCTCATTTTACTATAAAGTCAAAGATTATAAGCCTGATGTTGTAATATGTGTTGAACCTATGACACTCTTTGCCGGAATAAAATTAAAACGTAAACTCAGCTGTAAACTGGTGTATGACTGTCATGAGTTTTTTGCAATGGCTTCTGCCGAGAAATTCAGAAATCCTATAGTAAACAAACTTGTATATGCTTGTTACTATACTATTGAAAACATCTTATTGAAGTTTGTTGATTCAAGTATTGCTGTTAATGAATACTTGGGAGCGAGACTGGCGGAAGTATGTGATGACGTCCATGTTTGTGCAAATAATCCTGTAGCTTCGATTAATAAACGATCCGAGAATGAAGTTAAGAAAAAATATGATTTTATATATGCCGGTGGAATATCTTTTGAAAGAGGTTTGAAAGTTGTTCTTGAAGCATGCAAAAATCTTTTAGAAGAAAGGGAAATCAAGTTTCTTTTTCTGGGAAGATTCGTTACCCAGAGTGCCAGAGATTATTTTGAGGATTTTGTGGAATCAAACGGTTTTAAAAGAAAGATAATTCACTTCAATAAAATACCCCACGACCGAGTATTTCATTATCTTGAGCAATCCAGAATCGGTATGATGGTGACTAATCCTGAAATACCGAGATATAGACTCACTTTAAGTCTGAAGGTGCTTGAATATCTGGAAGCAGGTCTACCGGTAATTGTAAATGATTATCCTATAATGAAACGCAGAATTATTAAAGCAGGAACTGGAATGTTATCTGGGTACTCACCTGAAGCTTTAAAAAAAGTTATGTTGAAATGTCTGGAGTTGGCAGATGATAAGACTGAATATAAGAAAATATCCTCAAAAGCTGTTGATCAATACAAAAAGCACTTTACATGGGAATCTCAAATTAGTGAACTGGAAGAGGCTGTAAAATTAAATACTGAGAAAAGAGTACTTCTTTTCGCTTATTTTTTTCCTCCGCTTGGAGGTCCGGGAGTGCAGAGACCCTGTAAGATGGTGAAATATTTCAAGAACTCAGGCATTCTAACTGATGTGATTACAGTTAAAAACATACAATTTCATTCATATGATGACAGTATGTCAGAAGAATGCAGGGCGGATTCAACACTAAGGACTTTCACTGCAGATCCTATGGGGATTTTGTATATTCTGAGAAAGTTGAGTAAGCAGAAGACAAATAAGCTTTATTTTCAAACAGGTGAGAAGAAAAAGAAACTTATTAGAGCCCTATTTCCGATAGATGAGAAAATTCTGTGGCTTCCATTTGCATTATACTCCGGTATTAAAGCAGTTCTACAAAAAAAACATGATTATGTGATGGCAACAATCGGACCATACACAAGTGGAGTTGCAGCCTATTTTACAAGTATTATTACTGGTAAACCATTAATTATAGATTACCGGGATCACTGGACAATTAACAGGTATCTTTTTTATGCAACTTCTGTACACAAGCAGATATCCGAGAGTATGGAAAGAAATATATTAAAACGGGCTAAAATTATTACAGTAGTCTCAAATACAATGAAGGAAGAGCTGATCACAAAGTTTGGTTCTCACCTTAGAAAAAAAATATCTGTTATGTACAATGGCTGGGATGCTAATGATTTCAAAGAAGAAGTGGAAAGAGACGATGATAAATTAGTTTTTAGTTATGTAGGTAATTTTTACGGTAACAGATCACCGGAGTTTTTAGTTAATGCATTAAAAGAGCTTAAAGCCGAGGATAAACTTCCCGAAAATATTCTTTTCAGATTTGTTGGAAATTTCTTTATCGAATGGATGAATATGCTGAGCTGCCCAGAGTTGAACGGAGTCATAGAAATTCTCCCGCAGGTGAATCATAAAGAAGCTGTAGGAATAATGCAGAAATCAGATGTACTAATACTATTTATTGCAACAGCAAGCGGTAAGAATGTTCTAACTGGAAAGATTTTCGAGTATTTAAGGACAGGAAAAGAAATACTTGCAATGGTTCCCCGACAAGGAGATGCAGAAAAACTTTTGAAAACAGAAAATTATAATCATATATGCACCATGGAAGATGTAAAGGAAATTAAGAAGCAAATATTAATGCTTATAAAGAATAACAGGGAATCAATGAAGGTGCACAAAGTAAATCCTGAGTATTCTAGAGAGAATCAGGTTATGAAGCTTTCTGATCGCATAAGAGCAGGTGAATGAGTAAGAAAATACTTCATATTCAACTGCTGCCAATACTTTCTGGTGTTCAGAAAGTAAGCTTGCAGTTATTCAGTAACTTGTGTGATGAAGATATTGATATGTGGCTTCTATGTGCTCCCCAACCTGATGGAAGGTCAGATTCATTAATTGAAGAGGCAGAGAAACTGGGTGTCAACGTACATATTGAACCGTTCTTGAAAAGAAATCTCAATGTTGGTGATCTCAGAGTTTTTTACCGTTTGTACAAATTCATCAAAGCAGAAAAGTTTGATGTTGTTCATACACATTCATCTAAAACAGGATTTTTGGGTCGAATAGCAGCAAAAGTTGCCGGTGTTCCCCAAGTGATTCATACTATACATGGTTATCCTTTCCATCCATATCAATCACCGGAAACAAGAATGTTTTATAAACTGCTTGAAAAATTCGCAGCCGGATTCGCCGATATGAATGTGTTTGTAAACAAGTATGAAAGGCAATTAGCATTAACTGAGCATCTGGTTGGGAAGAAAAACTCCATGACAATCTTTAATGGTATTGATGTCCCGACCAATAGGGCAGAAGGAAGTCCAGGAGATAAGATAAATGTTGTAAGTATATGCCGATTTTCCAGGCAAAAGAACATTTTATCAACTATAAGAACTGCCATTAAGGCATGTCATAAAACACCCGATTTAGATTTTACCTTTGTTGGAAATGGTGAATTGTTTGATGTTTGTCAAGGACTTGTTTCCAAAGCAGGATTAACAGAAAGAATCCATTTACCGGGGTGGTCAAATAATGTAGAAGACTATTATTTAGCCGCAGATGTATTTCTGCTATATTCGAAATGGGAAGGCTTACCAATTTCAATCTTGGAGGCCATGTCTCACGGATTACCGGTAATTGCATCGGATATTAAAGGCAATAATGAGCTTGTAACAAGTGATAATGGGTATCTTGTGGATGTTATGAAACCATTTGAGTTGGAACAGTTATTGCTTCAATTACCCGGAAAGAAAAAAACTCTGCATTTTCTTGGTGACAAATCATTGGAAAAAATTAGAAATGACTTTAGCTTGTATGATTTTGTCTCTGCTTATAAGGAGCTATATTTAAATGGATAAATTTCTGATAGATTTGATTTTTGCGTTTGTATGGGGGTTTCTCAGTACATTCCTGCTGATTTCATTTTTTATTAAGATTGCGGGGAAATTAAATATTATGGCATTTCCCAATAAACGCACAATACATGTAAAGCCTATTCCAACTTCAGGAGGTATCTGTTTTGGTTTAAGCTTTTTATTGGGCTTGTTTTTTTTAACACTAAGATATAAATACATATACAATGATTTTGTAATGCCAATAATTATTGGTGGTGCAATGACATTGATAATTGGGGTGATAGATGATAAGTTTGATCTGAAAGCAACAATCAAGCTCTTTATGCAGATTATTGTTGTCAGTTTTATTTATTGGAAAGGAATCAGAATTGATCAACTGACAAATCCTTTTGGTCCGGAGTTTCAACTGCATTTCTTTGCATATCCTGTGACTCTGATCTGGTATTTGTTTGTAATGAATGCTGTTAATCTTGTTGATGGAATGGATGGTCTGGCATCAGGAGTAGTTTCTATTGCGTCTTTTGTTCTGCTGTTAGTGGGATTGATGTATGACAACTTCTTGATTGTGGTACTTACTTCATTATTGCTTTCATCCAACATAGCATTCTTGATATTTAATTTTAATCCGGCAAAAATTTTTATGGGAGATTCAGGGGCCCTGTTTCTCGGATTTGTCATGGCTTCTTTATCAATAGCAGGAAATGGACAGTTCAAAGGAATCACAGCAATGACATTATTGATTCCTTTACTTGCTCTATTTGTACCTATTTTTGATACATTAAGCTCTGTAATCAGAAGAGTGAAGAACAATCAGCATATTTTTAAGGCAGACGATGATCATTTACATCATAGACTACTGCAACTTGGATTTAGTCAGAAAACAGTTGTTCTTATTGTTTACTTTATTACATTTTTGTTTGGATTGATAGCTTTAGGATTTTCTTTTACTACAAAAAAAATTGTATTGATACTGTTCCTGTTTATGGCTTTGGCATTGACCTTGATGTTGTATTTCATATTAGGTCAAATTAAAAAAGTACTGATTAATAATGATAAAAAGGATGAAAATCAAACATTGGAGAATAAATGAAAGGGAAAATGGCACTACTGGTGATTTTGAGCATTATATCTTCTCTTACAGCTGTAAGGAGTTGGCACTTATACACTAATACAACACATATATATGATTTTAAGAGAATTGGTGATGAAATATATACAGCGACATGGGGTGGTGTTGAAGTTTATAATGTTAATAATGGAGAACTGAAAAACAAATTTGTACGTGAATCCGGTTTTGAATCAATGAAAATACATACAATCGGAGGTTCAGAGTCAACTGGAGATGTACTATTCGCATCAGATGAAGATGGAGTCTTCAGATATAACAGTGGTAGTTTTTTAATTAGCCTTAAAAATGAAAACGGATTACCCAGCAATAATGTGAATGATATGATAATGACCGAGGATTTGATATATGTAGCTACCGATCAGGGATTAGCTGTTTACGAAAACATGTCAGAATATCCATTTCCTCTGGTTGAAAATATATTCAACAGTTCGAATGGATTAAGTGAAGATATTGTCGAATCTGTTGTTCTTACTGAAGATAACTATCTGCTCTGTATGAGATCAAGCAGTATTAATTATGTACATGCAGATTCTATGTTGATAAAGACAAGTTGGCATACAATTGATGCAGCTTCTATGGGTGAAAATGTTACAAGCTTCATTAGTTTTAGTGAAAACAATAATCTGGTTGCTGTAAGTGTCAATAATGGGTTATTGATTTGGCCTGATTTTCCAGCTGGGCAACCCTACGCTTCGACTGTTCCGGATATTGAGCACGGTGCATATCCTCTGTATGTAGATGAAGAGAGCAATATTTGGACCAGCCTGGCATTTTGGGATACTAATGAAGAAGTATTTCTGAATGCCGGAACTACAGAATTGATTAAGATTAAAACTGATGGAACATATGAAAGTACAGATTTGCAAGACATAACAGACAAAGCAATCAGTAAAATCGAAATTCTTAGTGATAAGTTATATCTTGGAACCTGGGGTGATGGACTCTTGATACAAAATTCTGCTGATGAATGGATATCTCTTAAGACTCAGACTATCTGCACTAATCCGGTTACAGATATCGAAGCCGATGACAAAGGTAGAGTATGGGTAAGCAATGGTTTTATGGGAATTGATGAAACCAAGAGCGGGGGAAAGGGCGTTTCTGTTTTCGATTACACAACAGATTCATGGAAAACCTATACATACAATAACTCAGAGTTGGTTGGAAACAATATATATACTATTTGTGCCAAAGATGATGATATATGGCTGGGAGCTTATGGGTATTATCTGGATGAAGGTTGGGGAAATGGTGTATCTGTTCTGAAAAAACCGGATACTGATGAAGAAGATTGGGAGCTTCTGCTCAGAGGTAATGGACTTGCAGGTAATACTATAGCATATATCACAGAGAAGGATGAAGATGAATTATGGATTAGCAGCTATGGTAGTGGACTTGTAGCGTATAACGTTGATACGGGAAATACTACGGTTTATTCAGTTCCGGGAAGAAATCAGACTGTTGAAATAATGACTGTTGGTGAAGATACAGAAAGCACTGACGACGATCAAATCTGGTTTGGTTCAAAAAATGATGGTCTTAGAGTGTGGAATAGTTTTGAAGTTCCGGAAAGTGAAACAGACTACAGATGGATTCTTGCTACTGTTCCGGAAATGCGAGCAAGCTGTTCTATAAATGGTTTTGCTCATTACAAAAGAGATGGAAAAGATGACTATTGGATCAGTTCAAACAAGGGAGTTTTCTTCTATGATAATGCTGATCAGGAATGGCATAAACTTGGAGTTATCTACAAAAGAGAAACTCTGATAAATGGCAGGTGGGAGATAAAAAGCGATTACGATAAATACTATGTGGATGAACCAAAACTTTATGGAGCTGAGAACGCTACTCCGACATGTATAGAAATTGATGCTAATGGTAATGTCTGGATTGGTACAGCAGATTATGGTATCTCCGTATATAACTATGAGAACGATGCTTATACATTATACGATAAAGATAACACCCCTTTGATGACAAACTTTATTACCGATCTTGAGTTTGATGGGCATTCAGGCAGAATGTACATAGGGACAACAGATGGAATGGTATCAGTAGAAGTTGGAAAAGATACTAGAAGCGTTTCTTCTACATCGAATATGATTGTTTACCCTAATCCTTTTTACCCTTCTAATGGTGATGTTATTAAGATTATAAACAGTTCAGGTAACGGTTCAATGCCATCGGATTCCTACAAATGCAGAATTTTTGATGTTTCTGGCAGGCTTATTATAGAAATGGATCAAAATTCACATTATGATTTTGACTGGGATGGAACTAATGCAGCAGGAAAAGCCTGTAGTTCAGGAATTTACTATTATGTCGTATATGATGATAGTGGAGATGTGCAAAAAGGGAAAATTGCTCTGATTAGATAATATGAAAGATATAATTAAAACTAAGTTAGAGTTTGTCAGTCTGGATGACCTTAAATCGATTATGACAAACCAAATAGCTGTACTCGATAAAAAAGTATATATACACTACAGGGAATTGTTCCGTAAAACGGAACGGTTTCTTGTAACCCCTAATGAAGATAATAAAAACTTGTACACTATCCGAAAAGTTTACTCCTTTCTTGATAAGATCAACGCTGTCAGAAATGACACTCTGTATTCTGTAGGAGGAGGAATAACAACCGATATCGGAGGATTCGCTTCAGCAACGTTCAAACGAGGAATGAAATCCGTCTTGATCCCGACTACTTTACTGAGTATGGTTGATGCTTCAGTTGGAGGAAAGACAGGTGTTAACTTCAGAGGTTCAAAAAACCTGATCGGAGTGTTTCATCAACCCGACATAGTTTATATTTGCACAGAGTTTCTCAAGAGCTTATCAGATTCTCAGATTCGTGAAGGCTTAGCAGAAATAATGAAGATTGGTATTGTTGCCGATAGAAGTCTTTTTGATGCACTCACAGGCGGGAATATCTCAGATAATACAATAAGAAGTGCAATAGAACTGAAAATAAGTGTATGCAGACAGGACTTGTACGACCATTCAGCAAGAATGATGTTGAACTTTGGGCATACATTTGCACATGCGATAGAAAAAGCATCAGGGTATTCCATATCTCATGGTCATGCTGTAAGTTATGGCATGCTGACCGCAGTTGATATCAGTGAACAACTTGGGTTACTGAACAAAGACATCGCAGATACAATAAAGAAGAAAACAGTATCATTGAATCTTAACTCATCGATTCCAGATGAAACAGCAGTACGACTGCTCAAGAAATGTGAATATTATTTTCATAAAGACAAAAAGCGATCAGACTATATAAGATTTGTTCTTCTTGAAGATTTCGAGAAACCAGTAATATCTGAAAAAGATCAGGAAGAGAAGATCATTGATCTTTTCAAATCAAGTTTACAAATCAAATTAAATAAATAAGAACAGCCTGCTGAAGATTCAACAGGCTGCATTTTCTCTATCTTGGTTTACAACTATTTGATGTTAATTGTGAGGAATTTATATACACCATTTTTCGTCACTACATGAAAGAGGACTAATGAACCGGAATAGTTCTTATCAATTTTTTCCAGCATTTTATCAAATTCTTTCACGTTCTTAATCCTGTTGTTGTTTATTTCCAGAATTGTGTCTCCGACTGATAAGCTTGAAGCTGCTGCGAATGATTCAGGCTCGATATTAGTTATTACTACGCCTTCAAGGTCTTTCAATCCCATTCGTCTTGCAATGTCAGAATCACTGTCTACGACATCAATACCCAAGCCTGAGTTTTTCTCTTCCTTTCCACTGCTTGAGGTTACGCTTCTGTCCGGGAATTCTTCCAGTTTTGCATAGATATTCTTGTGTTTACCATCTCTGATGATTCCAAGATTTACTTTTTTATCAATTTCCTGGTTTGCTATCTGAATTCTGAATTTAGCCAGGTTTTCTACAGTTTTTCCATCAATCTCGGTGATAACATCCCCTTTTTTTAGACCGGCTTTATCAGCAGGAGTATCATCTTCTACTTTGGCAATCAGAACACCATTAAGGTCATCCAGTTTCATCATTTTACCTAAGTCTTCGTTAAGTTCCTGGGGTAACACACCAAGGTAGGCTCTAACTACTTTTCCTTTATCCATTATATCGTTAACTACTTTCTTCACCAGATTAACAGGGATTGCAAAACCGATTCCCACATTTCCACCTGCAGGTGAGGTTATTGCTGCATTTACACCGATTACTTTACCGTGAATGTCTACTAACGGACCACCACTGTTTCCAGGGTTTATTGCTGCATCAGTTTGAATATAATCCTGATATACGGGGGAGTCTGTTCCGAAGTTAAGGTTAGATCTTCCTTTGGCAGAAATAACTCCGACTGTAACTGTTCTGTCAAGACCAAGCTGTCCGAACGGGTTACCTATTGCAATAGCCCAGTCTCCTATTTCCAGAGATTCAGAATCTCCGAGTGGAATCTTAGAAAGTGGAACGTCTTTGTTTATCTCAATTTTAATAACTGCAAGGTCCGTAGATGGATCTCTCCCGACAATTTCACCTTTGTATTTATGCTTTTCACCTACCGAAACGGTTATATCACCTTCTGTCTGCACAACGTGGTTATTTGTTATAATGTAGGCATTTTTAGAATCTGTTTTGTAAATGAAACCGGAGCCCATCTGTGTGGATTTTCTGGAATTCGGCATTCGCGGAGCAAAAAACTTAAAAAAGTCATCTTCGAATGGTGAATTGAATGTTCTACCTCTGAGTTGAATTTCTGACTCTACTTTAATATTAACTACCGCATCTCTTGTATTTTTTACAACCTCTACAAAAGGAGATTTTCCATCACTGTTTACTGGTGGATATGCTGAAAGCATGGTTGTAACTAATGATATTGCAACCAGTAAGATTACTAATTTCATGTTTCTCATTTGGTTCCTCCAATTATTGCTTTTTCACTTATTATAACTTTCATGGCAATTCTTTGTTACATCAATTTTGATCTCCTTTTGCTGAATTTTGTAAAAATATTGGTTTACAAGGGTTTGTTAGTTGATATTATTGTTTCGGTGATAATATGAAAAAGACAGTATTCAGAAAAACGTTAAGATTAGATGAGACAATCAAGGAAATTGTCAGTCCTCGTAATGAGGTTAAAATTAGCAGACCTTTACTCGGGCATACTCTTCCTGCAGGTTTTCCTTCGCCTGCAGATGATTATATTGAAAAGAGTCTGGATTTAAACGAGTACCTTATAGCTCATCCTGCAGCCACTTTTTTCATCAGAGTCGAAGGTGACTCTATGATTGGGGCCGGTATTCATGATAATGATATTCTGATTGTTGATCGTGCCCTTGATGCTGGAGACAACTCTATCATTATAGCAGCTTTGGATGGTTATCTGACGGTTAAACGACTAGTTAAAACTGAGAAACTCTGGTATCTGCATCCCGAGAATACTGATTATGAAGATATATATCTGGAAGAGGGAAGTGATTTCACAATCTGGGGTGTTGTGACTTACGTGATTCACAAAGCTGATTGATGATGGATGTTTTTGCTTTAGTTGACTGCAATAGCTTTTATGCCTCATGTGAAAAAGTGTTCAATCCTTCATTGAAGGATAAGCCGGTTGCTGTGCTTTCCAATAATGACGGGATTATCATAGCTCGATCTAAGGAAGTGAAAGAACTGGGGATTCCAATGGGGCAACCAGTGTTTAAAATTAAACATTTGATTAAGAAGTATAACGTTAAATTGTTTTCGTCAAACTACACACTATATGCCGACCTTTCCAAAAGAGTAATGGAAACTTTGAAAACATTCAGTCCGCAGGTGGAAGTGTATTCAATAGACGAAGCATTTGTTATATTTCCGCTGAATACGGTAGAAAATATATCGTTGAGGGAGTATGGGCTTAAGATAAAGAAAACTGTTGAAAAATGGACAGGTATTCCCGTATCCGTGGGAATTGGTCCCAGCAAAACCTTAGCCAAACTTGCAAACAGGTTAGCCAAAAAGAAGCCTGAGCTGGAGGGTGTCTACAGCTTGGTAAATCATGAAAATATCGATAGGATACTGGATAATGTCGACGTGAGTGACCTGTGGGGAATAGGAAGACAATATGCCAAGCTTCTGAGGAATGCCGGAATCAGGACTGCCAGACAGTTGAAAGAAGCACCTGATCAGTGGGTTCGTGAATACATGACTGTTGTAGGTCTGAGGTTAGTACATGAGTTGAGAGGGATACCATGTTATGAGGTTGAACTTGAGGTAGACCCCAAGAAAGGAATAGTCAGTTCCAGGTCATTTGGTAAACTCACATCTGATTATAACGAAATAAGAGAATCGGTTGCCAGCTATACAGCCAGAGCGGCTGAAAAGCTTAGGGCACAAAAATCTGTTACGAGTTTTATCACAGTATTTATAACAACTAATCCTTATAAAAAAGAGATGCCGCAGTATGGAAATGTGATGACATGTGCATTCAAGGCTCCTACAGCTGATTCATCGATAATGATAAAACAGGCTTGCAGTATATTTGAAAAAATCTATAAGCCCGGATACTTGTATAAGAAATCGGGAATTATGCTGACAGGGATAACTCATGAGGATGATGTTCAATATGATGCATTTACAAAAGCTTATGTGGAGACTGAGGGTAGAACGGTAATGGATATTATCGATAAGATAAATAATGAATACGGCAGAGATACTATACAGCTTGCTTCCATGGGGGCAGAGAAAAAGTGGAGCATGAAAAGAGGTCAACTGTCTCCTCGTTATACAACCTCCTGGAACGAACTGCCTAAAACTCGCAATAAGTAATTGAAACCATTACAAAAATAAAATTTATTACTTGTCATATTTCGTGTATTACAAATACTAAGTATATATTGCTTAAGTTTAAAGAGATAAGCCCGATATAGAATCAGGAGATACGATGGATTTATATGGAGATGCTTTCGAAAGAATTAATGCCGCTTCTGAGATTAAAGTAGTGGACAGGCAGGATTCAGGTAATCAGAATCCTCCTTCATACTCTAATAACGAGAAGAGGAAACATAAAGAAGAAGCAGACCCTGACAGTTCTGATAAACTTCCTGAATACGATGATTCCCAATGGATTCAGTATAATCTAGAACTTGGCAGATTGATAATAGAGAAGAAGAATCTGGAAGTCCTTCTTTTTTCGGAAGAAAGAAAGCATGGAACAAAAGATTTTGTAGAAAATAAGATAGAGCTTATAAAAAAGAATATTTCTGAGCTTGAGAACAAAATAGTTGCTTTAGATTTTTCATCTCTTAAATTACCGGAATCTCCTGTTGATGATATAATTTATCAATTGAAAAGCTTGGCAAAGTTACACAGGTTATATAGTGTATATCTCGAAATAACTCTTAATGAAACCACAGCAATTGAAGATGAGGATTTAGATACTCTTCATCTGTTGATGGAACAGAAATCCACGATTCTGGATTCAATACATACAACTCAAAAGAATATCCTCTTTGATGTCTTTAAAAATTTGCCTGAAAAAACTGAAAAAAGAACTAAGGCAGATGCAATTCTTACCGATATTAATGTGAAGATTAAACAGATCATTGACTCGGAAAACAAAAATAGTGTGGAGCTTGAGAACCAGAAAGAAGAGCTCAGACTTAAACTCGGTAAGAAAAGTATAGGTACAAGAGCGATCTCTAAGTATGCATCAGCACACAAGAGATCACACTTTATCGATACAACCAAATAAAGAAAAAAGACACAAAACAAAGGGCAAGGAAGCCCAAAAAAACAGTCATCAAGGAGGATGAACATGTCACTCTTTATTAACAACAACCAGTATGCATTAAATGCATCAAACAACTTAAGATCTCATTATTCAAAAATGGGTAAGTCAATTGAAAGACTTACAACAGGTTTGAGAATTAACTCGGCTAGAGATGATGCTGCAGGAATGGCAGTAAGAGAAGAGATGAGATCCGACATTGCAACTTACAATCAAGGAATCAGAAATGCAGAAATGGCAATTAACATGCTTCAAACTGCAGAAAGCTCAATGGCAATCATCGATGAAAAGCTCATGAGAATGAAACAACTTGCAGAACAAGCTGCAACCGGTACTTACACACATGAGCAAAGACAGATTATTCATTCAGAATTTGCTGCAATGGCTGCCGAAATTGACCGTATAGCTGAATCAACCGAGTTTGGCGGAAGAAAACTTCTCAACGGTGATTTATCTACAGATGCTCACAACAACATAACAGTTGGCGGATGGCTTCAATCAGGTCCTGCTACATTAACTGCAAACAACTATGATGCAGACGGTGAATATCGTAATAATGTTGGTGTAAAAGTTCACTTTGGTCTTACAAACAATCGTCTTGAAGACTATTACTTCATCAATATTGGTGATATGACAACAAACGGACTTTTTGAAAATGTTGGAAGTGCGGATGATACAGCAGCAAGCAAGATTTCAGTATCAACTCAGCACGTAGCTCAGATTGCTCTTGAACAGCTTGACTCAGCTATTCTTGAAAAAGAACACCAGAGAGCTCACCTTGGTTCAATGATGGTAAGATTGGAAAACACAATTGCTCACCTTCAGTCACAATCAGAAAACCTTCAGGCTGCAGAATCACAAATTTCAGATGTAGATGTTGCATCAGAAATGACAGAATTCGTCAAGAGTCAGGTCTTAACACAGGCTGCTGTTGCAATGCTTGCACAAGCTAACTCTCTTCCACAAATGGCACTCCGTTTACTTGGATAATACAGTTAGATAAATATCAACAATAAGCTTCAGATTTAATTAAATAATTACGAAAAGAATACAGATTTTTGACAAGAAAATAGATGTGATGTGATAGATGTGTTACCTGGCACAAATATCAAAACGCACTCATAGCAGAAGCTAAATTATGAGTAACTCGTTCCTAATACAAGGATGATACACTCATCAAGGAGGAAAAAGATGTCACTCGTAATTAACCATAATCTGATGGCTATGAACACAGCAAGAAACCTTACTACGGCGTATGGTAATTTAAGTACTTCTGTCGAAAGGCTTTCAACCGGTTTGAGAGTAAACTCAGCTGCAGACGATGCTGCTGGACTCGCAATCCGTGAGAGCATGAGAGCAGAAATAGCGTCTCTAAATCAAGGTGTCCGTAATGCACAGGATGGTATCTCTATGATCCAGACCGCAGAAGGTGCAATGGCGGTAATTGATGAAAAACTGATTCGTATGAAAGAACTTGCAGAACAGGCTGCAACAGGTACATATACAAACGAACAAAGAATGATTATTCACTCTGAGTTCGCAGCAATGGCATCCGAAATAGACAGAATCGCAACAGCGACTGACTTTAACGGAGTACATTTGCTTAACGGTAATGTATCAATAGCAGGAACAAATGGTCAATGGACCTCAACAAACAACTGGTCTGCAACAGAAAGCCTCTGGACAAACAGTTCTGGATGGCAGGAAGTAAATGGAACAGCTGCAGCAAACGGAGATATTACCGGTGGTGTTAAAATTCACTTCGGTTCCGGAAACAGCAGAGCAGAAGACTATTACTTCTTCAGAATCGGTGATATGAGAACTTCTTCTCTCGGAGTTGGCTCAGAAGAAGTTGCTGTAAGTACACAGCACTCTGCACAGCTTGCTCTTGAAAGACTTAATACAGCTATCATCAGGAAAGAAAATGCACGGGCTTCGCTTGGAGCTATTCAAAACAGACTTGAAAACACGATTACTAATATCTCAATTCAGGCTGAGAATATCCAGGCTTCAGAGTCACGTATTTCTGACGTTGATGTAGCTCAGGAAATGACAGAATTTACCCGAAATCAAATCCTTACACAGTCCGCAGTAGGAATGCTTGCACAAGCTAATTCATTACCTCAGATGGCACTAAGATTGATCGGTTAACTATTGAGTGGAATATTTTCTCATAGATTGGTTTGGTTAAGCCTAGAAATGTCAGCAGATAAGCCATAATCGTATGAGACATTAGTCTTATACAGTATCATGGAAGTACATTAAACCAATCAAGGAGGAAAGATGTCACTCGTAATAAATCATAACCTGATGGCGATGAATACAGCCAGAAATCTTACTACATCCTACGGTAACTTGAGTACATCTGTTCAAAGACTTTCAACAGGACTGCGTATTAATTCAGCTGCAGATGATGCAGCAGGATTGGCAATCCGTGAAGGTATGAGAGCTGAAATCTCTGCAATTAATCAGGGAGTTCGTAATGCTCAGGATGGTATCTCAATGATCCAGACTGCTGAAGGCGGTATGGCGGTAATTGACGAAAAGCTGATTCGTATGAAAGAATTGGCTGAACAGGCAGCTACCGGTACATACACCAACGAGCAAAGAATGATTATTCATTCCGAGTTTTCAGCAATGGCCGCAGAAATCGATAGAATCGCGACAGCGACGGATTTCAATGGTATTCACCTACTCAACGGTAATGTCTCAATTGCCGGTCAGAATGGCCAGTGGTCATCAACGAATACCTGGACGGCAACTGAAGGCTTGTGGAGCAACAGTAGTGGATGGCAGGAAACTAATGGTACCGCAGCATCCAATGGCGACATCACAGGTGGAGCAAAAATTCACTTTGGCCCTGCCAATGACAGAGCTGAAGATTATTACTTCATCAGAATCGGTGATGTTCGTACAAGCGCATTAGGTATAGGAGCATCTGAGGTAGCTGTAAGTACTCAGCACTCAGCTCAGCTTGCTCTCGAAAAACTAAACACAGCAATGGTCCGTAAGGAAAATGCTCGTGCTGCACTTGGTGCTGTCCAGAATCGTCTGGAAAACACCATTACTAACTTATCCATCCAGGCTGAAAATGTTCAGGCTGCAGAATCGAGAATTTCTGATGTTGACGTAGCACAAGAAATGACCGAGTTTACAAGAAATCAGATACTGACACAATCCGCAGTAGGTATGTTAGCGCAAGCTAATTCATTACCACAAATGGCACTCAGACTTATAGGTTAGATTGAGAGGCTTCTTTCCATGATTCGAGATTGGTTTGGTTCCCCGGCAAACAGCAGAATGTCGGCTGTATAAGACTAATGTCTTATATTAGCAAGGATGACTAATATACCAATCAAGGAGGAAAGATGTCACTCGTAATAAACCATAATTTGATGGCGTCGAATACTGCAAGGAATCTTACTGATTCTTACGGTCGTCTCGGCACGTCAGTGATGAGATTGTCTACAGGGCTACGTATCAATTCAGCAGCGGACGACGCTGCAGGTCTCGCAATACGTGAAGGAATGAGAGCTGAAGTTGCATCATTGAATCAGGGAGTTAGAAATGCCCACGATGGGATTTCCATGATTCAAACAGCAGAAGGTGCAATGGCAGTTATCGATGAAAAACTTATACGTATGAAAGAGTTAGCAGAGCAAGCCGCTACCGGAACGTATACTAACGAGCAACGCTTGATTATACACTCCGAGTTTTCAGCAATGGCAGCTGAAATTGATAGAATAGCCACAGCCACAGATTTCAACGGGGTTAAGCTTCTGAATGGAAACGTCTCTATAGCAGGAAGTAACGGTCAATGGTCTTCTACGAATACCTGGAACGCTACAGAAAGCTTATGGACTAACAGTAGTGGATGGCAGGAAGTTTCTGGTTCTGCCGATGCAAACGGTAATGTTACCGGTGGTGCAAAAATTCACTTCGGACCTGCTAATGACAGGGCTGAAGATTACTACTTTGTACGTATAGGTGATGTGCGAACAAGTGCTTTGGGAATTGGCTCAACTGAGGTTGCAGTCAGTACTCAGGATGCTGCACAAGCTGCACTCGAGAAAATCAATACGGCTATGATTCGTAAAGAAAACGCTCGGGCTGCTCTTGGTGCTGTTCAAAACCGATTGGAGAACACAATAACGAACTTGTCAATTCAAGCTGAGAATATTCAGTCAGCAGAATCTCGTGTCTCAGATGTGGATGTAGCTCTGGAAATGACAGAATTTGTGAGAAATCAAATTCTTACACAGGCTGCAGTCGGAATGCTTGCACAAGCTAATTCGTTGCCTCAAATGGCTTTGCGTCTGATAGGATAACGTTAAGCATAGGATGGATGATCTGGAAGTATTTCGTCCAGAATTTGCGTAAGCTAAGATAAGCAAATTCTCCCAATTAATAATTCTACGTTTCGAAAGAAACACAGCCAAGTATATAAAAACCTGCTTATATTGGCTATATGGTTTATAAGACCATATGTAATATACTCTCGTAATAAACAAACACTTAATCAAATATGGAATTATGATTGCGGAGACACAAAAGAGAATAAGTTACAAATAGTTTTGGCAAAATCTGCTGTGGCAATGTCATCTAATAATCTGTCAGATGGCATTGGGAGTGCTAGGCTAACCGAACCAGATGGGTGGGGGACGCTCCACCCATCAAATTATAAATCTATCACAAAGATCATCATCTTACTTGGCTGCAGGTTAATTGCAGCCTTTTTTTTTGCCCTCAAGCTTTTTAATTTCATCATATGTAAGATTAACATTGCTTGATTTACTCAATTTAGCCTTAGTTGAATCCTTTTTGACTTTGAAGAACCCCGGCTTTTTAACGCTGAAAATCTTAATTCGGTTAAGCTTGTTAATTCTGAAGCTGATACTAAGGAACAGCACTTTATCGCTTTCATCCAGACAGAATAAAGTCATCAGATAACCATTTTCTTTAAGACGGATTCCCCAGTCTTTTATTTGAGAAATTGTGAATTCCGGCATACTCTCCAGAGAGAAATTCTGAAAATAGCTTCTCAGGGAGGCAATATTGTTATTCTGAGTTTTCTTTATAAGAAGTTTGATAAAGTTGCCTACATTTTCATATTGTTGATAGGTTAGTATATTTTTCGTCCAGGTTAAACCTTGTTCTTTGAGAATTGCCGCTTTCAGGTTTCGTCTCATCCTTTGAACATACTTTTGGGCGGTTTTGGGTTTGATCTTCATTTTATTTGCTATCTGGATGGAGCTAAGTTGTTTGACAAAATAGTACTTATAAATTCTTATATCTTGGGGATTCAAACTTTTTTTTAACGTTTCAAAAGGAAGATTTTCTTTCTGTTTATCTATGCCTTCATCATAGGTAGGAATTTGGAAGTTGATTTTTTCTCTGAGCTCTTCAATTGATTTTACTTTCTCTCTTTTTTTCAACACATTGATAGACATGTTATAAGCAACTTTAAACAACCAACTTTTTGGATGTTGAATATCAGGTTCCTGAATATAAAATTTATAGAACGTATTCTGGACAACATCTTCCGCATCATCGACATTTTTTGTTATTTTGAAGGAATAGTTATAAATTCTGTATCTTAACTGAGCAAATTGCTGGTCAGTTATCTGCGTCATACATCAAACCTTAATGCTAATTTTAATTGAATCAGCAATGTGCCGGAAGTCATCAGGTTCAATACACAGAACATCTAGCAGAATATCACCTTCTCTTAGTATACTGAGAACAGGTCTTTGAAGTTTCAGGAGATCAAAGAAAAGTGAATCTGTCTGTTTTCTGTCAATATTGAGTTTTACTGCATAGCTGTTTCTTCTGAAATCAGGTAAAGTACCTCCGCCACATCTTCCGTAGCTCTCTATTACATCTGAATTTATATTCACTTTACTAAGTGCTTTTTGCAAGCATTCAGCCTTTGACATTACCTCATCATCAGTTAGATTTAAGTATTTGAATAGTGGAGTGTTGCCCATAAGCCTTTCTTCGGAGAAGTAGTTAGATACCACAGAAATCAAAGAACTGATTGTCAGCTTGCCTATTCGATAAGTACGCATAAGCTGGGAGGAATTAATTTTTTTAACATACTCTGATTTCCCTGAGATGATGCCAGCTTGTGGTCCTCCAAGTAGTTTGTCGCAACTGAAAGTTACAATATCAGCACCGGCATCAATACAGCTTTTGACGTCAGGTTCGTCCAATGGAATTGACTCAGGTTTTCTGAGCAGACCTGAACCAATATCATATATGACCGGTATGTTGTTTGCTTTCCCAAGTCTGATAAGTTTTTTTAACTCTACATCACTTGTAAAACCTGAAATATGATAGTTTGACTGATGCACTTTAATTATTGCCCCGGTATTCTCATTTACAGCATTTTCGTAATCTTTGAGATGGGTTCTGTTTGTAGTACCAATTTCTACCATTTTTGCACCACTAAGTTTCATGATTTCAGGAATTCGGAATGAACCGCCTAT
This sequence comes from Cloacimonadales bacterium (SeqCode), assembly GCA_942492065.1. Lineage (GTDB taxonomy): Bacteria > Cloacimonadota > Cloacimonadia > Cloacimonadales > JAIOQZ01. The sequence continues at coordinate 281,442 of CALODV010000014.1, forward strand.
TTCCACAAGTTCACCACGAGATACAATGACTTCTTTATCTTTTGCCAAAGTATTAAGAGTAAGGAATACAGCAGCAGCATTGTTGTTAACAGCTATAGAATCTTCAGCTCCAGTTACATATTTCAGTATTTCATTCAAATGACTGTTACGATTACCGCGACGTCCTTTATCCAGATCAAATTCCAGATTTGAGTACCCGGATACTCTCTTAGCCAGATCACTGATAACATTTGATCCCAGGGGAGATCTACCAAGATTAGTATGGATGATGATTCCTGATCCGTTAATTACTGGTTTTAAGCTTGGTTGTGATAGCTTTTTGATGAAATCATATACAGAATTGATCCAGAATTGCTCGCTAATATCAGGGTTGTTGTTTTTCAGCAGTTTATTTTTATTTAATTTTATTGCTTCTCTTGCGCAATAGACTAAAAAAGAATGATCTAAATGGGAGCTATATTCTGCAAATTTGTCATCTTGCAGGAGTTTTTCTATACTGGGAACATTAAGTGCATTCATATTTTCCTCATAATTGGCCGCGAGGGCAGGAATCGAACCTGCCACAGACGGTGTTATCCGCCTGCTACTGATTTTGCAGACCAGTTGGACCACCAGATCCGTCCTCGCTGTTAAGAAAGATTGAATCTCTTATTCAATTTATTTACTACTTGTTATTATTGGCAATTAATTTTTTAACTTGTACTGCTGTAACTTTGTATTCAGGGATTTTTGCTACCGGATCAATTTCCTTATGAGTTAATCGGTTCACAGGACTTTCATGAAAATGAAAAGCAATGAAAACCACACCTTTTTTTATCCTGTCAGTTACTTCTGCTGCAATTGATATCTCACCTCTGGCTGATGTCACTTCGACGATTTCTCCATTTACAATATCCCGCTGGGCTGCATCATATGGCGATATTTTTACTGTTGGAGGTGACAGACGATCAAACTCTTTACTTTTCCTTATCATTGTTCCTGTGTGAAACTGATGAGCCAGTCGACCGGTAGTGAGGATTAGTGGATACTCTCTGCTGCAAATCTCATAAGGTGGAGTATAATCAACAATTTTGAATTTTGGCAAACCTATCGGAAAGCTGTTTTGGTGAAGAATTTCTGTACCTGGATGATTAGTATCAGGACAAGGCCATTGGATTCCTTTTTCTTCAGTTCTTTCCGGAGTGATACCTCTGTAAAATGGGATTGTTTCGTTGATTTCTCTCGTGATATCCTCAGAACTTGAGTATTTCCAGTTATAACCCATTGCAATAGCCAGGTCAGTTACTATTGCCCAGTCATTTTTTGCTGACCCTGGTGAATCAGTTGCTTTTCTCAGCTTTTGCACTCTACGTTCGGTGTTTGTAAAATGACCTGTTTTCTCTGAAAAACATGCTGCAGGGAGAACAATGTCAGCCATTTCAGCTGTTTCTGTCATGAATATATCCTGAACAACAAGTAAATCGAGAGATTTCAGAGCTTCTATTGTATGAGTCTGATCCGGATCGCTCAAAACAGGGTTTTCTCCCATAACGTATAAAGCTTTTATTTCTCCGGAAATTGCTCCATCAAGCATTTCTGTGATCGTTAATCCCGGTTTGCTGCAGAGTTCAGTATGCCAGTAGTCTGCAAATTTTTCAATAGATTCAGGTTTGCTTACTTTTGCATAACCCGGAAGAGTATCCGGAAGACATCCCACATCACAAGCTCCCTGTACATTAGATTGACCTCTGAGAGGATTGACTCCTGCACCGGGAATGCCAATGTTACCACACATTAACTGAAGGTTAGCCAGAGCGAGTACGTTCTGATATCCTGATGTGTGCTGAGTTATCCCCATAGCAAAATAGACAGCTGCAGTTTTTGCTTTACCGAGCAGTTCTGCAATCTTATATAAGGTTGAAGCTTTAATGCCTGCGATATCTTCAATTGTCTCGGGAGCATACTTTGGTTTAAGCATCTCATTTTTAAAAAGAATCCATGAGTCCAGATCAGTTCGGGATTTTATATACTCAAGGTCGAACAGGTTCTTTTTAATAATGACATGTATTATTGAGTTAATCAGTGCAGTATCTGATCCCGGCTTTTGAGAAGCATAGATTTCAGCGAACCTGGCAAGTTCTATTTTCTTAGGATCAATTACAATGAGTTTTGTTTTGTGGAATTTGACAGCTTGTTTGATTTTGTTTCCGATTATTGGATGTGCGGCAGTTGTGTCAGAGCCTATTACAAGGATTGCATCTGCTTGATGGATTTCTTTGAGATTATTTGTCATAGCTCCGCTGCCAAGAGATGCTGCAAGACCTGCAACTGTAGAAGAGTGACAAAGCCGCGCGCAATGGTCAACATTATTGTTACCTATGCACGTTCTGAAGAGCTTCTGGAACAGATAGTTGTCCTCATTAGTACATTTTGCGGAGGAAAAACCTCCAATAGCATATTTACCGTTTTCTCTGATAATATTCTGAAACTTATCTGCTATAGTCTGAATTGCTGTTTCCCAATCTACAGGCACATGTTTTCCATTTTGCTTTATCAATGGTGTTGTCAGCCTTTTGTCAGAGTGAACAAACCTGAAGCCGAATCTACCTTTACTGCAGAGCATTCCATTATTAACTTCAGAATTTTCTACACCACGGATACGAATAATTTTCCCGGTCTTCTTGAGCGTATGAATTTCAATATTGCACCCCACTCCACAGTATGTACAGATGGATCTGATTTTATTAATCTCTCTGTCACGGTAGGCTCGTTTGGAGTTTTTATCGTAAATAGCTCCTACAGGGCATAGCTGAGAGCATTCTCCGCATTGAACACAACTTGATTCACCCAGTTTTTTGTTGTAATCAATCGTAATTCTGGTGTCTCCACCTCTGTCCGCAAAACTGATGACTTCATTAACAACAGTATTATTACAGCCACTTACACAATTCCCACAACTGATGCATTTATCTATATCTTTAACGATGAACTCAGATGATGTATCAGGTTTATTAACTCTTTGTCCTATAACATAGTCATCCATCTCTGAATAGAAAACAGCATCCTGCAAAGCACAATGAAGGTTCGCCGGACAGTTGATACAGCTGTGATTTCCTGATTCCAGAATCAGTTTAAGTATCATGGAAACAGTATTTCGAACCAGTTTGGATTTTGTTCTTACTTCCATGTTCGGTGAAACAGCAGTAGAACAGGCTGGTACAAGATTATTATCAACTTCAACCAGGCAGACACGGCAGTTTCCGCAAATGCCTGTCTTGGGGTGATAACACAAATGAGGAATGTACATATTATTCCTCATAGCACACTGCAGAATTGTTTCGTTATCTTTTGCCTGCAGAACTTGATTATTGATTTTTATGGAAATCATATTTGTCCGGGTAAAAAAAAAGAGAGGTATGGGATTAACCATACCTCAAAATATATTTATTACTCTTGTTCAGCAGCTTCGGCTTGAGCTTTTCTGAAATCAATAATTTCTTGTCTCATTCCGGCATTTTTGTCAACTGCATTTACTGGACATACATCCACACAGTTTCCACATTTAACACAATCAATCTGTTTGATAGTGTATTTTTCTTCTCTTGAACCGGAGATACAGTTAGTAGGGCAGTTTTTAGCACAGAGTGAACAACCGATACATTTATCTTTATCTATATCAAAGTTGATAAGATCAAGACAAACGAGAGTTGAACATTTATTTTCTTTGATATGTTCTTCATATTCGTTTCTGAAATATCTGATTGTGCTGAGTACTGGATTAGGAGCAGTTTGACCGAGACCGCAGAGTGAGGTTTGTTTAATCACATTACCAAGTTCAATAAGTCTTTCGATGTCTCCCTCTTTTCCTCTTCCTGAAGTGATGTTTTCCAGAATTTCGTGCATGTGCTTGAGCCCAATTCTACATGGTGTACATTTACCGCATGATTCTTCAACTGAGAACTCCAGGAAGAATTTAGCAACGTTAACCATACAATTGCTGTCGTCCATAACAATAACACCACCGGAACCCATCATTGCACCTTTTTCAATGAGTGACTGATAGTCTATCTGCACGTCAAGGTGATCGTTAGTGAGGCATCCACCTGAAGGTCCACCAAGCTGAACAGCTTTGAATTTTTTACCGCTAGGGATTCCGCCACCAACTTCAAAAATAAGTTCCTGAAGACTGATTCCCATAGGAACTTCCACAAGACCTGTATTTTTAACATCACCGGTAAGAGCGAACACTTTAGTTCCTTTACTGGTTTCTGTACCCATTTGAGAGAACCATTCAGCACCTTTAGTGAATATTGTAGGCAGGTTAGCATATGTTTCAACATTGTTTACTGCTGTTGGTTTACCCCAGAGTCCTTCTACTGATGGATATGGTGGTTTTGCGGATGGTTGGCCTCTTTTACCTTCGATAGAAGCTATAAGTGCAGTTTCTTCTCCACATACGAATGCACCGGCACCGGTACGAACTTCAGCTTTGAAAGAGAAGTCTGAACCGAAGATGTTATCTCCAAGGATGCCAAGCTCAAGAGCTTGTTTTATTGCTTGTCTGATACGTTTTATTGCGAGAGGGTATTCAGCTCTGATGTAGAAGTAACCTTCGGATGCTCCGATACAATAAGCAGCGATAGCCATACCTTCAAGTACTCTGTGAGGATCTCCTTCAAGGAGTGATCTGTCCATGAAAGCACCAGGGTCACCTTCATCTCCATTACAGATAACGTATTTCTGATCAGCGACAGGTTTTCTTGTAAGATCCCATTTTAATGCTGTTGGGAATCCACCACCGCCGCGACCACGGAGTCCTGATTCTTTGACAACGCTGATACCATCTTCCGGAGTCAGTTGTGTAACGAGTTTTCCAAGAGCTTCGTAACCGCCAAGAGCGATATATTCTTCAATACTTTCAGGATCAAGATGTCCACAGTTTTCCAGGGCAACTTTAACCTGTTTTTTATAGAAAGGGATTTCTTTCTGATCTACAATAACTTTATTTTCATCTTCTTTAAGCATGAGACGTTGAACGGGACGACCTTTGATGAAGTGTTCCATAACCATTTCTTCAACATCTTCAACTGTAACTTTCTGATAAAATGTTCCATCAGGATAAATCTTGATAACAGGACCGTAGTCACATGGTCCCATACAGCCAGTTTCAATAATATTAATCTCATTGAGAATATCGTTGGCTTCAAGAACCTGAATCATTTTTTCTTTAATTTTAAGTGCTCCTGCGGAAACACAACCTGAACCGCAGCATATTAGAACATCAATTCTTTTTACTGGCATTTTTCCTCCGTAGGATTACTTGCTCTCGGTAGAGATTACATAGTCTTCACAGACAAAACCGTTAATAATATGACTTTCAACAACTTTTTCAGCTTTTCCTGAGTCCATTTTACCGTAAGTTATTGTTGGCTTTCCATCTTCAATAATATCTACAACAGGTTCCATGGAAGATAAGCCTTTTTCGCCTGTTTGAGTAACAAGTACATCAGTAAGATTATGTCTTGTAATTTCGTTGAGGAAAGTTTTCATAACATCTCTGGCTCCCATAGCAATTCCGGATGTTCCCATTCCAACAACAATTTTGATTCTATGATCTGAACTTCGGAGCTTCATTTCATTCTGTGCTTTTTCTCTGATTTTTCTCAATTCTTCCAAAGTTTTCATTAGATTTCCTCCAGTTTTGTCATTTTCAATCCTTCCAGCAATGTCTCTTCAATAAAAGATATCACATCAGGATATGTAATCGGTATACCACCGAGTTCTTCCTTTATTTCTTTTGTTTTCAATTCAAATACTTTCTGTCCGGCAAATCCGGTACGCTCATAATAAATATCAAAGTCTGCTTCAGAGTGCCCGATGATAGCACCCAGCAGGGTATCAGTGATATTCCCCAGGGGCATTCGGTCAATGCTGTCAAGTTGGAAAACAGCTTTCAGTTTGGTTCCTTCACCTGGTTTGCTGTATACTTCGAAACTGCCGTTGCAGCTTTCAGCATTCTGTTTGAGTAAAGGTACGCCTAAGCCAATTTTCTTTTGTCTCTCGACTTTGGTAGTGTAAAACGGATTTACAACATGTTCCAGGACTTCTTCGTCCATTCCGGTTCCATCATCTTCTACTCCGATCGTGATCATGTTGCGTTTAATGTCAGCCTTGATTGAAATTTTTACGCAATTTGCTTTTGCTCGTACTGAGTTTTCAATTAGATCAAGAATATGAAGTGATAAATCCTGCATTAAACAGAAGTCTCTTTAATTTTGCTTATGATTTCTTTGATCTGCTTTTTAGTTTCAATTCTTCCAAAAGTGTCTTCACCAATTACAAATACAGGTGCAAGAGAACATGCTCCAACACAACGTACTGATGTAAGTGTGAACATTTTGTCTTCTGTTGTTTCGCCAAGTTTTACGTCTAGCTCGTCGCTAAGCATCTGAATAAGGCGTTCTGCGCCTTTAACATAACAAGCAGTACCAGTACAAACGTTGATGATGTGTTTTCCTCTTGGTTTCATTGAAAAGAAGTTATAGAATGTGACAACACCATAAATCTGATTTATTGGTATACCTGTTTTATCTGCGATAAATTCCTGAACTTCCATTGGTAAATAACCAAAAATCTCCTGAGCCTTATGAAGAATTTCAATAAGCGGATTTCTGATTTTCATTTTTTCTTCGATTACTGCTTCAAGTTTCTTATAGAGCAAGTTATCTGTTGATTGACTATGTGTCATTCATCCTCCTTCAACAGGTTATTATACTTCCCTTAACTTTTAATTTAATTACAAACTGTCAACAGAATTCTAACATAAACTAAATATTTCTCATTCGCTATTTGATTGTTGAATAGATTGCTATTAAAGGATTAAGAGAATTTCATCAGTAAACATTGGTATGTTTAAGAGTATATTGGTTTCTATACAGAAAATATATAAACGATGTCAGTTTTGAAAAACTTATTTTTTGGGAATCAGGACTTGTATTTGATGTTATTGTAAGAGTCTTTACAAGCTTTCTTCAGGTTAGCAATAGAAGGCTCGTCCATAAAAATGTATGTATGACTTTTTCCTATATCTTTAATGTAATGAGCATCGGAGTTTCTGAAGACAGCCAGATTTGCTACTGGTGCGAACATTTCTGCAGCAGCTTCATTACTTGTGTTAGCCGTTAGCTCTACAGCTTGCAGGTTATCAAGTTCAGGGAAAAAACCGAGTTGTGATGAAACGCTGAATGACGGTGCATCAATATGCGACAGGAAAGGGAATCCGTTACATTCCAGAATGTTCTCCAGAGTTTCTTCAAGGTTCCACAGTACAGAATTAAGAAGTAGTCTTTCTTCAAAGCAGACGATATTCTCATCCTGGTCAATGACTACCTGATCACCAAAAAACTCAGGATCGTTCAACAGTGGGGGGAGAGCTGAATCCAGCAGCTCCTGAAAAGCATCTGCATCTTCTTTATTATCGAAAAGCGCAACAACATGAATTTCTTCAGATGTTTGTACTTCTGAACCAAAGAAGCAGTATATACCCTGCTTTTCCCCGACTGAACGATATGCCTCTGAATTTCTCAGAGTATTATGGTCTGTGATCGCAATAATATCCAGTCCTTCTTCAACGGCCTTTTGAATAACACTTGACGGTGCCATTTCCAGTGAACCGCATGGTGACAGAACCGAATGAATATGCAGATCTGACTTATACCACGGCAATTTTTACCTTATTACTGGTTTGTTAATGAGTAAATTATACCGGCAGTGTTGAAGGATGGAAGTTTTGTTGTTACAAGACAGATTCCTTCTTCTTCTGCTTTAGCTATTACTTTGTTGTCCGGGACAATATCATTTGTGAACACAACAGTTTTTACTCCTGTAAGTGATGCTACAGCAATAACGTTCATGTGTCTCATAATTGTAACCCAGATCATATTATCTCTGGCATTTCCCATTACATCGCTGAGAAGATCGGATACGTATCCGTCAGAGACAGTAAGTTCATCAATATTAACATTTTCAGTTACAATTTTTCCTTCAATTTTCTCAATAATTTCTGATACTTTAATATTCATTTTTACTCCATCAGCTTTTTTTCTTGAATGGCACTTTTAATAAGAACAGTATATTATTACTGTCCATATCGTATGTTTCGTGTATTTCTATCAAACCTTCATTATCCGGTTCACTATCGCTGTTTTCCTTTGCCAGTTTCTCCAAAGCTTCGGAAATCAGCTTTTCAACTTTATGCGTAGAAGACTCATGGTTTTCATATTCTTCCTTTGACAGAGTAAAGGTTGTTCCATAATATACTCTGGAGGTTTCTCCATGTGGATTGGTTAATCCTTTAACTGTTTCAAAATAAATTATCTGTCTTGGAAGATTAGGGTATTTACTAAGTATTTTCATGTTAGTCTTTCTTTTTCTTGATTTTCTTCATTCGTACAAGGCAGTCATCTATTGTTGCTTTATCCTGTACAATATCCTCTGCCAATGACTGACAGCTTGGACTGCCACAGGCAGAACAATCAAAACCGGGTAACACGGACTCTATTTCCTGCAGTTTCTTCATTTTAGTAATAGCAGATTTGATATCCATATCCAGCTGCATGATAGATCTTGGCTCCAGAGGGAGGATATCAAATAAACCTTCTTTGTTCAGCTTACGGAAATAATCTCCATCGGGATTATCTAAGAAGTCATTATCTATTCTGCGCTTAATTCTGGCCTTGGCAACAAACAGGTTTTCAACGTTCAATATTCCGCCAACACAGCCATTAATACAGCTTGAAAGAACAATGTAATCAAAGTTCTCTATTTGATGGTTTTCAATATCAGCAAGAATCTTTATCACATTTCTGGTGCCGCTAACTGCCAGAGTTCTGATGTTTTCATCAGCTATTTCATCTGCCCGGTAGCTTGCAATAGCCCAGTTATGACCTTTCGAAAGTACATTATTTTCCTTAGGATACTTCTCGGGGAGATTACTCATTATAAGGTTATAAATCTGATTAGTTCCGAAAGCTCCGTCCTGCATCCTCTTATATGCCCCTTCAGGCTGATAAACTGCAGTCACTTGAGAAATACATGGGACTATCAGGAAAATTCCGATGTCCTCAGGTTCAAGACTCTGCTCTTTAGATATCTTGTCTCTATAGTACTTTGTTAAAATACTGATTGGCGCTTCTAACTGTATTACGTGCGGCAGTAACGATGGAAATCTAACCTGGATCAGTCTGATTATCGACGGGCAGCTGCTTGAAATAATTGGTCTGATGTGTTTGTGTTCTGTTACAAACTCACGAATCATTTCTTTAACTGCTTCGGTAGCTTCAGACTCATCTGCAACTTGATTAAATCCAATTTTCAACAGAGTTTCCCTTATTACAGAATAGGGAATGTCGTCAGGAAACTGACCTGCAAAAGATGAAGACAGTATTACAAGGCTGTGTTTAAAGTTTTTGATCAAACTCAGATCATCAGTTCTTGGCTTGAACACACCGTATTTGCAGGTAACAATGCATTTTCCACAGTCAATACATCTGTTTTTATTAATTTCAACTTTTCCATGATGAACCCGGATAGCCTCAGTTGGACAAACTCTTACACAATGTGTACATCCAACACACTTATCAAGGTTGATATCAAAAGCATGGAAGTATTCTTTGTTATTCATATGCAATCCGATACTTCAAAAAAAATTTACAAAATTAGTACATAATTATAATCTCTAAAAGAGTTGGACTGTTTTCGCTTGATACGATATGCATCATATCGGAATTCTTTTTAATGTTAGGCAGTCCAAGACCTGCACCAAAACCCATTTCTCTGACAAGATCATCTGCCGTAGACCAGCCGGGAACCATAGCCTGCTCAATATCCTTAAGACCGGGTCCTTCGTCTTTGCATTGCAGATGGATTAACTCATTGTGAATAAAGGCAAACAATTTGCCTCCATTAGAGTGGGCAACAATATTAATCTCAGCTTCATAGCAGGCAATTGCCAATCGTCTCAGGATCTGAGGATCCACACCAAGTTTCTTTAACGTTAACTTGATGGATGATGAAGCAGTTCCGGCATTAATGAAGTCTTTGACTTTTATGTCAAACTCCAGAGTCATTTCAGGTTCTGCAGACTTGCTGAGGAATTCTTTGATTGCAGACTCTTTTTCTTCTTTATATGTCCAGTACTCAGCCATTAGATTTTGCAGCTCCTGAGTCCTGCACTAAAGAGCTTTCCACTTGTGGAATACATAGTATTCTTGGTAGTAATCAGTGGAAGTTCTCTTTCTTTAGCCATGTTAATGATTTCATCAGTAGGCTTTTTACCTCTGACAAATACTATACCAAAAATCTCAATCATATCAGCAAGTCTGATGATTTGTGGGTTTGTCAGTCCGGTAAGAAGGAGTGTTTTCTCTTTTGTACACATCAGTATATCACTTATTAAATCTGATCCGAATGCACAAGTGATTTCAATATCAGGATTGATATCAGGAGTCAGAAGTTCTCCATCAATGGCTTTAATTATTTCTTTTAGTTTCATTGAAAATCCTTTTTTTGAGTTCACGTCATAAATTTTATACAACGTTGTTTATGCAAGTGATTTTATCAGTTTTTATCAATCGAATCGTAATAGTTATCGATCTTTGTTATCAAGTTCAGGACAATACTGTTTAAATTATCTTTAAGAATCAGTATAAGCTTATCATGATCATTAATTACAATTTTCTTTTTCTCATTAAAGTATCTTGTCTTTGATATTTCTGTGTTAAAGTATTCAACTTTGAGCTGAATACCAAGTTTAAGCTCGTATGCTTTATATCTGGGATCAAATACATTTTTATCAATCTCAATGTTTGGAATGGAAATCTTCAGAGTATCCTTGCCATTAATTTTGTCTTTGGTAAATCTCTCCTGCTGCCATCTTTTAAGTGCACTTCCGATGGCTTTGTTTATATCGATTTCTACAAATCCTCCATTGGATGACTGAAAAACTATTTGCTCATTGCCTTCAGTTCCTGCAAATATTACTGATGGAAGGAGTTTCTCCGATAGCTTGAAATCTTTGAATTCCTGCTTGCTATTGTAGTCCAGACTGACAACCTTAGTATCAATTGCATTGAACATGCAGCCGGACAATAATGTGATTATTATCAATAAAACATTTTTCATTATATCTTATAAAAAGGTAGTGCATTTCTGTCGTTAAGGCAATTAATATAAGTTCTTAATTCGTAATATTTTTCTCTTAACGAGTTAATTGTGTTGTTGTTAGCGATAACAAAATCGCTCAATGGAATCTTGTATGAATCATCGGTCTGAGATTCTATCCGTTGAACTGCTTTATTTTCAGAAAGTGAATCTCTCTGCTTTATGCGGGATATCCTATGTTTTATGTCTGACCATACCAGAATAATTGCATCAAAATGCTCTTCCAATTTACTCTCAAACAGAAGAGGAATCTCAATAATTATTCTATCATCTATGCAGTTTTCCATCTGTTCCTGCATTCTGCGTCTGATACGAGGGTGAGTAATAGAATTCAGTTCCTCAAGTTTCTGTTTGTCAGAAAAAACCAGTTCCCCCAACTTCTTCCTGTCTATACAACCATCTACAAAGCATATTTCACCAAAGGATTTTCTGATCTCATGGATTGTTTCATCCGAGGTGAGGACTTCATGCCCAATCTTGTCTGCGTATACAAGAGTATAACCGTCAGCTTCCAGCCATTCTGCGATCAGAGATTTCCCCGATGCTATCCCGCCCGTCAGTCCAACAGAGATAACTGTTCTATCTTTTAGTTTCATCAGCTATTCTCTGAGCGAGTTCTTCCTGAGTAACATTGTGATTGATTTCGCCGTTTTTGGCTGTTGAGACCTGACCGGATTCTTCTGAGACGATAATAACAAATGCGTCTGTTTCTTCTGAAATACCAATTGCTGCCAGATGTCTTGTACCATGCCTCTGGACATGCTCAATATTTCTTGATAGAGGCAGAAGTACTTTTACGGCATGGATTCTGTTATTCCTAACTACTACCGCTCCATCATGCAGGATAGTATATTTATTGAATATGGTTATAAGAAGCTTTGGGGTGAGTCTGGCATCAATAACTTCACCGGTTTCAACATATTTATCAAGCTTCTGAGAGTTTTCTATAACAATTAATGCTCCGGTTTTTCTGAAAGCCATGGATTTTACTGACTCCAGAATGGGGGAGTAAATATACTTTTTACGAGGTTGAAAAAAAGATTTAAAATCTTTATCAAATCCGGCTTTTAAAATGAAGTTTCTGATTTCCGGTTGAAACAGTATTATAAATGCAATGAACCAGTAATTTTTCAATATCTCAAAACCCGAAGTGATCATTCTCAATTCCAGAAATACGGATGCAAGATAGAGCACCAGAACAATAGCGAAGCCTATAAGAATCTGGAAGCTGCCTGTCTTCTTGACTATCAGCAATACTCGATAGACAATGAAAGATATGATTATTATATCTATTAGATCAGCTAATCCCGGTCTCAGAAAATCCATACCTGATTCTATCCTTTATTTATGATTGCAGAAATAGTTTTTACTGCCTGTACATTTTCTTTCACATCGTGTACTCTGATAATATGCACTCCCTGCATTGCTCCATGTACTGATGTACTGATTGTACCAAAAAGTCTGTCAGATGCTTCTGATTCGTAAATCTCATTAATATATCTTTTTCGGGATGCCCCCAGGACAACAGGGTAACCAAGTGACTTGAATTCGGACAGCTTCTTGAGAATCGTCATATTATGCTCAAAGGTTTTGCCAAAGCCGACCCCCGGATCAATAAGGATTCTGCTTCTATCTATACCGTTTTCCAGACAATAGTCTATCCTATTTTGAAAGAAAGTCATGATCTCGTCAATTACATCATTATATTCCGGATTTTCCTGCATAGTTCGAGGATTCCCTTTCATATGCATTAGAATAATCTGAACATGAGGATACTTTTTCAGTACATCAATCATCTGGCTGTCCCATTGCATTGCAGATACATCATTGATGATATCAGCTCCGTTTTTGATAGCTTCCTCTGCAACGATTGCCTTAGTAGTATCTATTGAAACCGGTATATCCGTTTTATCTCTAATCTTTTTCAGGACAGGAATAACGCGTTTTATCTCCTCTTCAAAGCTTACGCTTTCCGAGCCGGGGCGTGTTGATTCTCCGCCAATATCGATAATACCTGCTCCATCTTCGATCAGTTTCATAGCTTGGGCAGCAGCTTTATCTGTATCCATGTATTTGCTTCCATCGGAAAACGAATCCGGGGTTACATTAAGTATACCCATAATGACAGGTTCACTCAAGTCGATTGTCTTATGCTGCAGCTTAAGCTGATACTGCTTTCTGCTGAGAAGAATATCTACTGCTTCTCTCAGAAATTTCTGAATGGTGGGCAAGCCGAATATTGTCTGATAATCAAGCTTTCTGATGAGTTTTTTCAGCTTATCCGGATCACCCAGCAAAATTACATCGCTGAACTCCAGTTTACCGTCCACAACACCACGCGCTACCGCTGCATCTGCTCCGATGGACAGCATTTCCTGTTTAAGTATATTGGCGGCACCGAGTTTTACGCCTGTGAGTTTTATAGCTCCGGCAAGAGCTTTGGGGGCCATTACTTCGACTCCCTGGCTTGAGACTTTTATCTTGTTCAATTCGTTTATAGCATCATTTATGTTATCTATCTTCAGAATTCTGTTCATCAGACTCTCCATTAATTTTTATGAGGAAATCACCTGCAGGAAGCTCCTTATAATAAATGTCTTCTTTTTCGAAGGAATGTACAGGGGCAATTACAGCAATCTTCGCATTGTCAGTCAATTTTTTCACCCTGTTTGCTGTTCCCAGACCGTATCTGGAATGGAAATCTCCATTATAGTGAATTACTATTTTATTCTTATTGCTATTCTTAAAATTAGAAATTTGTTCAGCCATGGCATCATCTTTAATGCATTGTGCTTCGTAGAATCCCTGGGGGAGTCCGGACATTGCCGGATGAGTACTCATGGACATTTTCATCATCTCTGTGAACAGCTCTTTGTACTCATTTTCGAAAACAAACTGATTCTTCGGAACATAAACAGTATCTGATGGACTCAGGAATGACTTGAAATCATATCCGTGTTTTCTTCTGGCAGAGGCAATTCTGCGCGGGATATTTGCCGAGATAAAATCCAGATTGTTTACTTTTACTATGTCTACGACAGGTTTGTAGTCGGAAAGATAGTTGGGCCAGGCTCTGGTTTTGGTAATCATTTCTTTTTCGGAAAGTCTGCCGTCGAGATAAGCATCCATTATGTCAGAAACATCTGTTTCGAACATTTCCATGGATACGGCAATTCTGCCCGGTTTAAGCTTTATCAGTTTTTCCAGCAATTTTGCTTCAAGCTTATGATGAATCTGATTATCGTGATACTCACCGAAGAAAATTATATCATAGTTAACAAGCTCTGAAGCCAGCTCATCCAATGTTATAGTTCTGTTCAGCTTCAGTGAAAAAATACTGTATTCTTCTTTTGCACAAAGGCAAAGAGATAACATCATTATTATAAGTGCTAAAATTATTCTCATGGAATCTCCGTAAACAATTTATTGATTACCTGCGAAATATGCCAGCTTAAAGTTAAGTGATTTATTTCTCAGGATTTCTGACTGTGAATCTATGATTGAATGAAATGTATTTTTTGCAAGTTTTATTTGTTTCCCTGATATTCAGACACAAAAAAAAAGGCTGCAGGTAGATTTATCAATAAATAATTAATAATCCATACTGATTTGCAGAATGAGTATAGTGTTCTCCAAACTACACACCCTAAATCGAATAAGTTCGATAGGGTACGATATTTTCCAACCATTGCGAAGGTCTTTAGACCATTCGCAAGGGGAAAATACTATTTCAATATTATCATTTTGTTTATTAACGAGGACTTTTCTGTTTTGACTTTATAGAAATATACTCCGGAACCTACGTTCTTGTTATTTTCATCTGTTCCGTTCCATTCTATTGTGTGATGTCCGCTTTCCTTGTTCTCATTCACCAGTTGTTTTACCTTTTGACCTTTTATGTTGTACACTTCAATACACACATTGCCTTCTTCAGGTAGACTGTATGATATGGTTGTGGTTGGGTTGAACGGGTTAGGGTAGTTATAAGCATTTACTTTGCTTAATTTGTAATCCAATTCTTTATCAAAATTACTCACAGGCTGCCATTCATAACAACCTATATCTACAGTACTGCCGTATATTCTGGAATTACCAGCCAGATCAAGCAAAGGGAAATTGCTTCCTGTTACAGCTCCGGCATCTACACAGGGACTTGTTTCCGTTAGATAGTAGTACTCTGCGGAAGTTGAATCTCCCCCGACAAACTCAGGCAAAACATTAATGTTTGTGTTTTCGTAAGTTAGTAGATGCTCGTTTTCCTTGGGTATTACCATAACTGATTGCTCTCCACCTAATATCAGATTATTACTTATCGTGGAGGAGTTATGGTAATCTTCAGTACATATGGCTATTTCTCTGGAATCGTACATTGAGTAAGGATTGTAAAAGATATTATTATATACGTAAGAATTATTACCTACAATTTCAAACTTAACAAGGTTTGTCTGAAAACTGATATAATTATTAGCAAATGTATTATTCCTGACATATGTGTCACCATAAATAGAACCAATATACCCCACAGCCTGTGCGTTGTAGGAAATGTTGTTAACTACAAGATTATTCTCAAATACAACAAGACTGTCTCCAAACAGAACAAAAGCATTTTCATTGAGGGGGGCATAGCTTGTATTTCCATTGAATATACTGTTTGATACAATAACTGAGTCTGCTGTTACCCGTACTGCATTATCACAACACTCAATATGATGTTCTGTTACCTGATTGCCAGTGAACTCGCAACTATCAATTACTGCTTTACCGATACCATACATGTATAGTCCTGATTTGCTGTCTGTTGATCTGCAGTTAAGAATTCTCACATTTTTTAACTCAACGTAATCGCAATCCTCAATCATTAAAGCTGTTATACTCCTGCTGAAGCAGTTTTTTATGACAATGTCTCCAAGTTTCACATTCTTACCATTATCACCCCGAAAAGTCAATCCTTCCCCGACAGGATTTTCTATTGTCAATCCTGTAATTTCAATATCCTTATATTCATACATAGCATATAAAATGGGTCTTTCTGAAATATATCCCCCAAGATAAGTAACATCTGAGCCTGCTCCGGCTAATCTGCAATGACTCTTTAAAACCGGAGTATTAAATCTGTTTAGAAACTGAAGTGAGTAATCACCAGCTGCAATATGTATAGTTTTGGGATCAAGACTGTCTGCCGCCAAAAGCTTGCAGGCATCTACTATTGAATACTTTGGATCATCAGTTGACAGTCCGGAGTTAGCATCATCTCCATCCATGGATACATATAAATCTGCATTTATTGGTGTTATGTGACCTCTGAGAATATTAAACTGCATGGGATTTCCTGTATAGGATGAATATAAACTACTGTAGTTTGCATAATATCGAGATGCTACAGCTTCACTGAACTTATCAAGATAGATCATTGTCACTTTGTCATAATCTCGGGGAATATATCTAATTGATAAGTCCATACCGCTATATGCCATATTATTGTATATACTGCATCTGTTCACAGAAGAAAAGATCATTTCTGAAGTTAATTCGGGTTTATAACAAACCCCCCCCCCTGACCAGGAGAAATTGTCATGTATATCAAGCCCTGCAAACTCAATATCTACTTCACCGGAAATATAAATTCCACCTCCAAGATCAGTAACTTTATTTTCATAAATATCACAATTAGTAATTTTCATATTACCATCCACATTAATACAAATGCCACCACCCACTGCACCCTCATCTCCATATCCATTAGTAATTGTAAAACCTCTTATTTCTGCATTGTTTACCTGCTGTCCCCAGATTTTTATTACTCTGCCAACACCACACCCATTTAGTATGGTTTCTGCAATATAATGATCTTCTCCGGTTAGTGCTTCCATTGAATAAAGTTTTATGGATCTACCGTTAAAATTGAGGTTTACCGCATAAAATCCCGGATATACAAGTACAATATCACCATCGGATGAACTGTCTATCGCCTGCTGTATATCGGTAAAATCTCCGCTGCCATCAAGATTTACGGTGTGGGTAGCACCTATAATAATTATAGGTATCAATGTAAGTATCAGTATTGCAAACTGCTTTTTCATAGGTTTCCTTTAATATCTCATACCTTCGCAATGGTCTTAAGACCCGTAGATGTTTCTGAGAGAACACATCCAGAGAAA
Organism: Cloacimonadales bacterium (SeqCode); assembly: GCA_942492065.1. GTDB lineage: Bacteria > Cloacimonadota > Cloacimonadia > Cloacimonadales > JAIOQZ01. The sequence continues at coordinate 298,799 of CALODV010000014.1, forward strand.
TGCGAATGGTGTGAGATATATTTATTTATTATTGTTAACCCTCAGCCTGCCCTGACTAAATCAGGACAGACAGCTCCCTGTATAGGGAGCACTATTTTACTTCAACATTATCATTTTGTTTATTAACAAGGATTTTTCTGTTTTGACTTTATAGAAATATACTCCGGAACCTACACTTTTGTTATTTTCATCTGTTCCGTTCCATTTTATTGTGTGATGTCCGCTTTCTTTATGCTCATTTACAAGTCGTTTGACTTTCTGGCCTTTAATGTTGTACACTTCAATACAGACATTGCCCTTTTCCGGTAAACTGTATGATATGGTTGTGGTTGGATTAAACGGGTTAGGGTAGTTGTTACCGGTAAAGGAATAAGCTTCCGGTGCTTCTTCTTCCTCATAATCATGTTCAACATAAGATATTCTGACTCTCTGATGTCCAGAACTCAGTCTGATATCCTTTTCCATATACTTCTTCTGTTCTGCATCATAAACTTGCAGATTCTCTGAGAATACATCTTCACGTTCTCCATACCATTTTACAATATCAACGTTGGCATCATAGAGGTCATCTGTGACATAGGCGAATACTGCAGCTTCCCGACCATGTACCACTGAGGCACCAATACATTCACCGTTGGCATATACTGCGATTTCCTGAGGAATATCATCCGGAGCAAACTCAAATACAAATGTGTTATAATCAGCTTGTTCAGTATAGTCAAAGTAATTCAGATCCGTATCTGCCTCAATATTATTGAAGACTGTGTTAACAACGCTTCCGCCTCCTGTGGACACAAATCCTTCATCCCAGATAAATGACGCAGGGTTTTCAGTTTCAACCACTATCATGTCACCGTATTGTACGCCATCATAATAACTCTGGTTTGCCACACCTTCCCAGGTGATTGTTATCTGATAGAATGGATATGATCCGGTTATTTCCACATATTTAGTGTAAGACCAATATTGGCCATGGATACTCTTAAGCTGAGAACCTAAACTACCACCAAAAGCCGCCACAGGCGAAGTAGATGATTCTGCTCCATAATAGCACACCCAGGTTTCTACTTCACCGAAAGGTATGTTTACCGGTTCATCATTTCTGATACATACTCCATGATAATTATTGATTGCTGCACCGTTATCAATCTGAACCTTGTAACCTTTATATTGTTTCAGGGTTTCATTGTCATTACTCCAATATATTTCCATATTCGCTGATGTTGTTACAGTCATTGTCTCATTACTGTTATCTGGAGTCTGATAACTGAATTGATGAACAGTAAACTGAGCATTCATAAAATCTGCAAAGAAACCATCCAACTGGTCATGATTATCAATTGGATCAATAACAGGGAAGCCTACCCAGAACCAGTTATCGCTTTTGGTGTCATCAGTATCAAACTGGTAGTTAAGGCGTTTATCGTCAAATTGGTATGCTCCAATATCTACGGTGGTTCCATCTAGTTCGAATTCAACTCCAATCAATGGAGATTTTCCTTCATCATCCCAAATCAACGAATAGTCCGCATTTTCAGAATCCGTAAACATAGGATTAGACTGTACCGACAGGTTTGGAAACAAGAAAATAGAGTACATCGGATCGAATAAGTCGGTGTTTATCGCTTCACAAACCGTGTTGTTGAAAACAGTGCTTCCGCTAAATCCCGCTGGATAATCTATGTAACAATTAGATATGTTGGCTGTTATATTTGTCGGATTAGATGTGAGACCGCAATAAGCACCAGTATACTCATTCTCAAAGTACTGACCATCAACAATAGTGCACTGGTTCAGATTAAGAACAGAAGTAGTAATTTCAGGACTGAACTCATTGTAGTTGTCATACATCAGAACATTTTCCATGGTTACCGAGTTTGCCCTGACTGTGCTGCATATATAACCTGTAAGTCTGATATCTTCTGCCAAATTGTTATAAATATTTGCATTTCTGATTGTCACTGCACCTGATTCATTAAGCACACCTGAACCAAATCTATACTCTCCATCTGTTATGGACAGATTTTCCAATGTTACATTTGAATTGGTAATGTGTATTGTGGGATGGGTTCCACAACATTTCAATATTGTTTTATCAGGTCCTGCTCCTCTGAGCGTGACATTGTTATTATTTATATAGATAAAACCTTCGTATGTACCTTCTGGGATATCAATAATACTATTTGCGGGAGCATTGGCTATCATTGCCTGGACAGGACTTGGAAAACCGGGACCTTCCTGATAAAACTGCACAAGACATGGATCACCATACAAATCATCATTCTGATATATTTGAAGATAACATCCGCCTCTTCTTGAATCAGGATCTGTATTTGCAGCGATACTGAATGTAAAAGTGAAATATTGAGTCATTCCTGAAGAATGATAACTGTAGCCGGCAAGTGATATCCATGATGGAACTGCAGAACCATTATGATGAATACCGATATATTGATTTGAAGTTAAATTTCCACCAGTTACATATACATTTATATTAATAGATGCACCTGCGGAACACGCATAATGAGGTCCGGTAACATTCTGTTGAGCTCCGGGATCAGCGAAGTTAGTAGTAGAATATAATCCGCATATCAGCAGACTGATAGTAATAGAAAAAATAATCCTTTTCATTCTTTCTCCTTCTGTGGAAACGAGAAAAAAACTTGCATGCAAAGCATAATCCTGTAATAATGTATTCAGGAAATGGGTTTGTCGCGGTCTTCTTGCCGGAAGTAATTGTTTGCATTCTCATTTCCGTTTTTTTGATACTATATTATTGTCATATTGAAATTGAGTTTTTAGGAAACCAGATTACTACATTAAGAAAGTTTTACTAAGAAACAATTACATACTTATTAAAAACACATCCACATATCTGCAAGAATTTCAAATATTGTTCATTCTACACCGATATAAAATATTGCAAAATGAAATAAATCAGTGAGGTTATGTCAAGGATAATTTTTCAATTGTTTATGAGCTATTCAGACAAAAAAAAGGCTGCAGATAAGAACCTGCAGCCAATATTTTATTGAGATACCGATTATTTAAGAAGAGTCATTTTGTTGATCTTAGTATAATTACCGGTAGTCATTTTGTAGAAGTATACACCAGTACCAACATCTTGACCTGCGTCAGATTTACCATTCCAGATTACTTCATGGTCACCGGATGTCTGGTGATCATTAATCAGTGTTCTTACTTTCTGACCTTTGATGTTGTAAACAGTGATGTTTACTCTTGAGTCAGCTTTAAGACTGTAATGGATTGCTGTTTCAGGATTGAATGGGTTAGGATAGTTTCCTGAAAGCATAGTTTTTACAGGAGCGTTTTCATTATTGCCATTAGCAACGATTTCAACTATAACTGATACAGGATCGCATTGATCTGATGTTCCGAAAGAGTATACAGCTGCAACAGTATAATCGTATTCACCACCGGCAAGACCGGTCTCTATGAACATTGTATCAGCTTCTGACATATAATCAACTGTACCTATTTCAGTGTTGTCTCTGTATATTACAAAACTTTGAAGACTGTCTGTATCTACGAAGTCGTTAATGCTCCAGTAAAGGTTAACAGTATCGTTGTTCGTTGTGTAGTTAAGGTACATAGGAGCGTATGCGAAATGAACACCAGCCATAGCTGAAGCGGATGGAGCTGAATCTCCGTCTGCATAAACTGCAATTACGTAATATGTGTAGTTGCCGTTCATAAGGTCCATGTCTTCATATGTAAGAACAGTTGCATCAGCGGTTACATGAATTTCAGCATCGTCTCTGTATACTTTGTAAGCTGTTACGTTTCTTTCGTTTGTTGGAGGAGCAGCCCATGTTATAGTAACGTCGTTTGTATCAACTGTTGTTGCAACATTGCTTGGTGCGTAAGGTACTGCTATTGTAACTGTAGCTGTGTTGGACTCAGGTGATGTTCCTGATGTGTAAACAGCTTTTACGTAATAGTTATAGCTTCCGTTTGCAAGAGTTGTATCAGAATAAGTTGTATCTGTAACACCTGCAGTAGTGTGGATAAGCTGATCGTTTCTGTAGATTTCGAATTGTGTAAGAGTTCTTTCGAGTCTTTGTGGAGTAATAACATCCACACCATTAGAATAGCTTTCCTGAACTGCTGCTGCTGATAATGTAGGAGCAGTTTCCCTTGTCGCTCTTGTTACGGAGTTAACTGCTGGAGTGTTCCAGGCAAGGTCTACATCGTTATCATTCATTACCATAGCTGTAAGGTTTCTAGGAGCGTATGCAATTTCAAGGTCAACAACAACAGCTGCTGTTTGAGGTGATTCACCTGATGAATACATTGCACTTACAGTGTATGAGTATGATCCGTTTGCAAGGTTCATATCAGTATATGTAAGAGTATCAGCTGTGATGAATGTATGAATAACATTTCCGTCTCTGTATACTTTGTATCCTAGAAGTGATCTTGTAGGACCTGTTAAAGGTGTTTGCCATGTAACTGTAATATCATTTCCGTTTATAGTGTGTGTGAGGTTTCTAGGAGCGTAAAGCCCTTCAATATCCATTTGAATACGGTTAGATTCCGGTGAGTCGCCAGAAGAGAAAACGGCTTTTACGTAGTACATGTAAGTACCATTGCTCAGTCCGCTGTCTGTCCATGTGAGAATAGCAGGATCATTGATCTGATGAACCATCACGTTGTCTTTATAAATTTTGTAGCCAAGAAGTGATCTGTCAGGATAAAGTGTTTGTTGTGATGAGATTTCAACAGGAACATTAACTGCTTGTGAGAACATGCTGTTTTCACTTGTAATAATTGTTTGTTCCTGAGCCCTTACCGGACCTGTTCCCATTTGCCATGTCAGAACGATATCAGTTACATTCTGAACTGTTCCCTGAAGGTTAGTAGGAGCATAAGGAATTTCCACTTCAACATTAGCAACGTTAGATGTATTTGATTCAATTGCGCCATAAACAGCTGTTACATAGTAATCATATAAACCGGCTGAGAGACCGGCATCAAGGTAACTTGTTGTTGCAGGGTCTGTAATTTCATGAATCATGTTGTTGTCTCTGTAAACTTTGTAACCTGTAACATAAGCTGATGCAGGGGCATCCCAGTTAAGCTGAACGTCAACCTGGTTTGTTACGCTTGCAGTAAGGTTTGCAGGCTCAATTGCGTTAACAGAAATTGCAAAAGCAGCATCTGAAACATCTGAATATGAAGAACCGTCAAAATCTCCGGATACTCTTACATGACATGTTGAGGAATACTGATCTGTAACAGTCCAGTCATAGCTTCCTGTGTTCTGAATATCGTCTGCTAATAAAGTCCATGTAGCCATATCATCATAAGATACTTCTACGTCAACTGTAGGTAATGCAGGAGCATTCCATGTAATCTGCTGCATATCTCCGGCATAAAGTGTTTCACCACCGTTTGGAGCAGTAACAGTAACCGGTGTTCCGATAATTTCGTTTATATCACCGGCGAAAGAGTTTGTTGGAATAGCCATGGATTCCCATGTGAGAATCTGGTTTTGTACACCTGACTGATCCCAGTGAAGATCGATATTGTCATCTGAACCGACAACATTGAATACAAGAGTACCAACATCGATGAAGGTGGTATCAAGTGAATAAGCAAACATTTGGAAGCTTTGAGTGAAAAGCACGTTGAATCCACATTTAATGTTAGACATTTCTACAGGATTTCCAATGTAAGAAGGTGTCATATTAAATGGGTCATAAGAGAAGAGAGGATCATCAAATGATGAACTTGCCATATCAAAATTAAGAACATTGTTATTATAGAGAACTCTGAGGTTAAAGTGACCAATGGATTGAGGACCTGTATTGCTTCTGATTTTCAATTTAACGGTATATGTGCTGTTTGCAGCATCATATCCAAGTCCTGCACCGGAATTCTCCATTAAAAAATCGATATCAGCCCAGGCCATGCTGAGACTGACCAAAATAACTGCCAGTAAAATAAAGGTTTTTCTCATCTTTACTCCTTTTATGTATATAATAGTATTGATATTAATCGTATTCTACTACAAATTTAAACAATTCTAATAATAGAATTTCCTGCAGAAATCTGTCAACTTTTGTTTATCAATCAAGCCTCTTTTTTCATAAAAATATATTTTTACTTGGAATATATTGCGATTCTCTGCTTTTTTAATTGCCAGAAATCTTAATTTTCAGCGAGTGGAAACAATGAAGAAAAATAATCACGTTTTATCAGACTCTAATATATCCGGGCTCTTGTTCAGACAGTCCTTACCGGCCATCATCGGTATGTTTGTCCAGGGTACATACAACTTTGTCGATGGTGCTTTTGTCGGTAGAGGTATCGGAGAACTCGGGATTGCAGGAGTGACTGTTGTTCTGCCAATCTCAATATTCATTCTGGCTGTCGGTTCCATGCTTGGAATTGGAGGAGCTTCCCTGATTTCCCGGTCTATTGGAGCGGGAGACTTTAAAAAAGCTGAAAACACAGTGGGGACAGTCTTCTTGTTTGTGTTGTTATTCGGAGCCGTATTTACAACCATGGGATTGATCTTTCTTGAGCCCATGCTGAGGTTATTCGGGGCAGATAATGAATTACTGCCTTATGCGGCAGAGTATGGAAGAGTAATAATCGCAGGTTCAGGATTCTTTGCTTTTGCTGTTTCATCCAATAATCTTATCAGATCGGAAGGTCATGCAAAAGTGGCGATGGGGACTATGTTTGTTTCTGCTTTTGTCAACATCATACTGGATGCTGTTTTCATCTTTGTTTTTAAATGGGGTATGATGGGGGTTGCTCTGGCAACGGTTATTGCTCAGACTTCCATGGCTATATACACATTCTGCTTCCTCTTAAGCGGGAAAAGCTCAGTCAAACTGCACTGGTCAAACATCAGGATAAAACCGGATATAATCAAATCAGTTTTTTCTGTGGGAATCTCAGCTTTCTTCAGACAGTTTTCATCGATGGTTATGATTGTGTTTCTCAATCGGATTCTGGTGAAGTATGGATCAAACAGCTCTATTGCTATCATAGGTGCCATAAACAGAATCATCATGATGATTCTGATGCCGATCTTTGGACTTGCTCAGGGCTTGCAGCCAGTTGCAGGATATAATTACGGAGCAAAACGACTTAAACTTGTTAAACAATCATTGAAATATGCTTCTATATGGGCTGTCTCCATTACAACAGCGGGTTTCATAATTGTTAATATATTACCAAGACAACTGATATCAATATTCTCCACGGATGCAGATATGATAAAAGAAGCATCATCTGTACTGAGAACAATATGTATGGTTATGCCGTTGGTAGGATTTCAAGTTATTGGTGCCGCTTTCTTTCAGGCTATCGGAAAAGCTCTACCCGCTTTTTTCCTCAATATATCCAGACAGATTGTATTCTTTATACCTATTGTAACTCTATTTTCCGGTGTATACGGTTTGCAGGGTGTATGGTATTCTGCTCCGGTCTCAGACACTCTGGCATTCATCGTAACGCTGATTTTCATTCTTGTGCAGTTTAGAAAATTTAACATAACAATCACTAAAAAACTTGCAGTTAATTCAAAGAATAGTGAAGATTAGTTTATGAGTAAGGAAAGACTGGGAAGAAATATTGGCTCAATGTCCTTTGCTGTACTGATCAGCAGGATATTCGGACTTCTGAGAGATCAGATATTTGCTTATTTCTTTGGTGCAACTTTTGTGGCTGATGCTTTCAATACAGCTTTCAAAATCCCAAATCTCTTGAGAAGACTTTTTGGAGAAGGAGCTCTTGGGGCAGCATTTATACCGTTGTATCAGGAAATAGGAGTCAAGCACGGAAAAAAAGAGCAGATTCATTTTGCATTGAATTTGCTGACAATCCTGTTGTGCCTGCTCTCTTTATTATGTATAATAAGTCTTGCTTTGACTCCATGGATCGTCAAATTAATTGCCCCGGGATTCAATCAGGTTACATATGAGCTGACAGTTAAACTTACCAGAATAATGTTTCCATTCCTCATACTGATCGGCTTTTCTTCTATGCTCGTGTCAATTCTCAACTCACATAAACTGTTTTTCATACCGGCCTTGACCAGTTCATTCATGAATATGGTTATGATAGCTGCTATGCTTCTTCCCGGATTGCTCATCGGCAGAGATGTTGCGGAACTTTCAATCTGGCTCTCATTCGGGGTTCTGGTTGGTGGTATACTTCAGACTGTAACATTGTTTCCATTGCTGAGGAAGCTTGATTATACAGTAAGTCCTGTATTTAACCTGAAGTCTGAAACTATAAGCAATCTCTGGAAAAAGTTCTTACCGGGAGTTATCGGAATTGCCGTCAGACAGATCAATCTGCTGGCAGACCAGATACTTGCGTCACTGCTCGTAGTGGGTTCCATTTCAGCTCTTGCCTACGGAAACAGACTGATGCAGCTTCCTTTCGGAATCATAGGTGTTTCTGCCGGCGCTGCTGTTATACCGTATTTCTCAGATTATGTAGCAAAGAAAGAATGGGGAAACCTGAACTCTAAGCTGAATTTTGCTTTGAAAACAATGCTGTTCTTTTCCATTCCTATCACACTTCTGATTGTGCTTCTTGGTAAGGATGTTATTCGCATCCTCTTTATGCGAGGGGCATTCGACAGTACTGCTTTGAATATGAGTTACTCTGCTCTGGTATATTACAGTGTTGGATTGATCTTTCTCTGTCTGAACAGAGTTATCATCCCTGTTTTTTATGCTCACAAAAATACACGTACACCGGTTATAATCTCAATACACATGGTTGTTGTCAATGTCCTGCTGAACATTATCCTCATGCAGTTCATGCAGCATAACGGGCTTGCTCTTGCTACTTCTATAGCTGCCGTAGTACAGTTTTTTGTTCTTCTCAGAGTACTGAACAAAGAGTATAGTAATATTAGAGTCAAATTGATCAATCCTGAGCTGATAAGATTTGTGATACTGAATATTATTGTGGGAGCAGCAGTAAAAATCATATCCCTGATAATAGCTGAACAGACTATGGTTATGGCAATAGTAAGGATTGCTGTCAGTGTTGTTACCTGTCTTGTTGTCTTTGGGGCAGGTGTACATTTGTTAAGGATTCAATACGGAATCAGATTATGGGAAAAAATAAGCAGAAAACTTCTGAGAAGATAAGAGAGAAACTGAAACTCTTACCGGAAAAACCCGGTGTTTACAGGATGTATAATTCCAATGGGAAGATAATATACATAGGCAAGGCTATTGTTCTGAAGAACAGGGTGAGAAGCTATTTTTCAGGATCGTCTCATGATCCCAAGACAGAAGAACTGGTGAGTAATATCAGAGATCTGGACTATATTATTACCGAAACCGAATACGAAGCTCTCGTTCTGGAAGCAAATCTTATAAAGAAACATCGTCCTAAGTATAACATTATGCTGAAGGATGATCGTAAATATCCGTTTATTGCCATCACCATGAATGAACCTTTTCCAAGAGTGTTTGTAACTCGTGATACATCTATAAAAGGTGTGAAATATTTTGGACCATATACCGAGGTGAGAGCTGTCAGAAAAGTTCTGAGACGATTTGAGTGGATTTTCCCAACCAGAAACTGCACCAGAACAATTCCTGCCCACAAGGTTATTCATGAAAAGCCCTGCATAAACTATCAGCTTGGGAAATGCCCGGCACCTTGTGTCGGTTATATTACTCAGGAAGAATACGGAAAGACTATAAAGAGTATATTCCGATTCCTGCAGGGACGGACTGACGAGATAATCGAAACATTCAAGTCTGAAATGGAAGGTTATGCCGAAAATCTCGAGTTTGAAAAGGCAGCTAAAACCAGGGATATTATCAAGAACATTGAGTCTATTACCAGGAATCAGCATGTACATTTTGCCGATCAGTCTAACAGGGATGTAATAGGTATATATAAAGATGCGGACAGGGCTGCCGTGAGTGTGCTTAAGATACTGTCCGGTAAACTGCTTAATCGAGAAATCTATGCTATGGACAATGCAGCCGGATCAGAATATCCTGAGATTATGGAAGCTTTTGTTAAACAGTATTATATGAATAAACTGGACGATCTCCCTTACAGGATTCTATGTCAATATGAACCGACAGATCTGGAAGCTATCAATGAGATGCTGAAGAACAAAGTTATTGTTCCGCAGAAGGGTGATAATAAACAGCTTATCGGACTGGCAAAGAAAAACGCTTTCAACCATGTGGAAGAACTGAGATTACAGCATCTGAAGACTAAGGAAAGGGCAATACTGCCGGTGCAGGAACTCAAAGAGAAGCTGCAGCTGAACAAACTCCCTCGCAGAATGATCTGTATTGATATATCCACAATTCAGGGAACCGACACAGTGTCCTCACTGGTGTTTTTTGAGAATGGCAAGCCTAAGAAGAAGAACTACATGCACTTCATAATGAAGACTGTGGAAGGTCAGGATGACTTTGCTTCCATGCGGGAGACTTTAACGAGATATCTGGCAAAAATAGATAATTATGTTAAGCCCGATCTGATTGTGATTGATGGGGGAAAGGGACAGCTCAGCTCAGCCTTCAGTATTCTACAGGAGTACAAGCAGGATGATATAGAGATGATATCTCTGGCGAAGAGGATAGAAGAAGTGTTCCTGCCCGGGCAGAAGACATCTATCCTGCTACCAAGGAATTCATCCGCTTTAAGACTGCTTATTCATATTCGGGATGAGTCTCACAGGTTTGCAGTTACGTTCCATAGAAAGAGACGGTCGCACAGAACGCTGATAAGTGATCTGGACAGGGTTAAGGGTATTGGTGAGAATAAGAAGTTTATGCTGCTGAAACAGTTCGGTTCTGTGGCTAATCTGCGAAAAGCCGGTGCTGAAGAAATTGCTGCCATGCCGGGAATTGGTATTAAGACAGCAGAGTCTATTCTGGAGCAGTTGAAAGAGATGGAGTAGGGGGGATAGTAAGTTCTTCTACCTGTTTTCATAAAAAAACTTGTCAAAAAAATAGTGCTCTCAAAACATAGTTGCAATCGGGACGTAGAGCAGTCCGGCTAGCTTTCTCGAATGGGGTTCGAGCGGTCGCAGGTTCAAATCCTGTCGTCCCGACCATTTTTTTTTACTGCTCCCGAAGCGGTCGTCCCGAATCAATCGGGATCGTCCCGACCATGTTTTTTTACTGCTACCGAAGCGGTCGTCCCGAATCAATCGGGATCGTCCCGACCATGTTTTTTTACTGCTCCCGAAGCGGTCGTCCCGAGTCAATCGGGATCGTCCCGACCATGTTTTTTACCGCTCCCGAAGCGGTCGTCCCGAGTCAATCGGGATCGTCCCGACCATTTTTTATACCGCTACCGAAGCGGTCGTCCACACAATTTTAATAATGTATATACCTTATTTTCAAAAGATTAATTTTTTTAACATAAACATAGTAATGTATAAAGCATTAATTAGGTGTGAAGATGAATGCGGAATGTTTAAATTTAACAATATTATATAATTTAACTTTTTCGATTGACTTTAAGTTCTGAATATCTGATACAATGAGTGAGAATTTGAACTTACTATATTAAGTAAGAGAAATATGATCATTAAAGGCTCCTAAGTAAATGTGATGAATTATGACAAAAATAGTTGACAAAATATACTATGCTAATCTACTTAAAAATGAGGTTAATTATTAATAACTTTCATAAAAGGGAGCAAAAATGACAAATGATGCAAAGTTGAATTTATTTATAAGCTATTCTCATTCTGATGAGGAGTATGTTAATGAGTTCATAAAACATCTTAACCCACAAATGAATAATGGATCTATTAACGTTTGGTATGACAGAAATATAACACCGGGGAATAATTTTCAAAAAAAAATTTATGAAAAATTTGAATGTAGCGATATTATCTGTTTGATAATTTCAGCAAATTTTTTATCTTCTCAAGCGTGCTTAGATGAGAGAAAACGTGCTATTTATTTAATGAAAAAAAAATGGATATCAGTAGTTCCAATTATCATTTCTCCATGTGGTTGGTTAGATGATATAGATTTATCCTTGCTCCTAGCTTTACCTACTGATGGAAAACCTATAAACAGTTATTCTGATAAAAATAAAGCATGGAATATAACTTATGAAGGTATTAAACGAGTAATTTATGAACAAAACATTTTTAGGAAATTGCAGTTAACGTCTTCATTTGTTTCTTTTTTGGAGGAGATAGACCTTCTTGAAAAGGCACATCCTAACAAAGAAAGAGTATTATTAGATGATATTTTCATATATCCTGAACTGGAGGTTTTTAATGATTTAAGTGAGTATGAGGACACACATAACTCAGAGATGATAATTAAGAACATACCTGAACTAAAAAGAGTTTTAATTATTGGTGAGAATCAGTCTGGAAAGACAACTTTATGCAAAAGGATGATATCTCAATTGCTTAAACTAAACTATGTCCCAATCTATGTTTCCGAAAAGGAGAATTATCACGGGAAGATTGAAAAGATAATATTGAAATCATTTAATTCCCAGTATGAAAACATACAATTCAGTGATATAAATAGTAACAGGATAGTTATCATATTAGACAATTTTCATATTGCAAATAATAAAGAGAAACATTTATCAGGACTTGCAGACTATCAAAACATAATTGCTGTAGTTGATGATATATTCAGTTTAAACTTCAAAGATGATAGCTTAACTAAGGATTTTATGCGGTATAAGATCAAGGAATTTGATTCATCTCTTCGCTACGAGTTGCTAAAAAAATGGATTTTACTGACAGATAAGAAAGATAAAGTAATTAAACTTGATAATGATTTTTATCGAAAGATTGATAACAAGACCAACCTAGTGAATACTACTCTTGGAAAAGCTATTGGTGGTGGCATAATGCCATCTTATCCTTTCTATATACTTTCAATTGTATGTACCTACGATGCGTTTTCAAAACCTCTTGATCAAGAAATAACATCTCAGGGCTATTGTTATCAAGCTCTTATATATATGTACCTGAGAAAACAGAAAATAAAAACTGATGAAATGGATATATACATAAACTTCCTTACAGAGTTGTCATATTATTTTTATAATGTCCAAAAAAGTGAATTATCAGAAGATGAGTTCGAGATATTCATGAATGACTATAAGAAGTCTTTTAACTTACCATTAGATCAAGAAGTACTAATTGCAAATCTAGTTAACTCTTGTCTTATTGCATATGATAATTTTAAAAATTTCTCATTTCGCTATGAGTATTTATACTATTTTTTTGTGGCTAGATATTTAGCTGAGAATTTAAAACCTAAGAAAAATGTTGTAAATAGGATAATAAATAATTTACAGAAAGACGAAAATGCTTATATTGCAATATTTATATCTCATCATACTAAAGATGACTATCTCTTAGATGAAATACTACTAAATGCTTATTGCTTGTTTGATGATTTCAACTCTGCGACACTAAGTAAGAGTGAACTGAAATTTTTTGATGATCAAGTTCAATATGTGACAGATGCATCATTACCATCTTCATCAATTACTCCAGAAAAGCTTAGAAAAGACAAACTAAGAAGGGGCGATTATATTGATGATTCAAAGCATTTAATTGATGAAGATCAACATGCAGAAGTTAAGCTAGAGACTGAAATCAGGAGAAGCTTTAAGACTGTTGAAGTAATGGGACGGATAATAAAAAATAGAGCTGGTTCATTAGAAATACCTAAATTGGAAGCCATTTTCGAGGAAGCAATGAAGGTGAATCTGAGAATTATAAATTGGCTTATCGAGTTTATTAAACAAGAGGAAGCTCAAAAAAATATGATTGAAATAATATCTACAAGGATCAATGAAATTATTGTTGATAAACTTTTGGAGCAAAAACTTGCAGGAAAGAAGGAAAGAATACCTAACAATGAAGAGTTGGAAAAGATATCAAAGACATTGTTCTGGAACATTAATTTTATTGCTATATATAGCTTGATCAACAAGGCTATCAATTCACTAGGTTCCGACAAACTCAATAAGATCATAATGAAAGTATGTGATGTTGTTAATACTCCAGCTTCCTTTATAATTAAACATGGAATTTTAATGTGGTACAGTAAAAATTTGCAGGTTGAGAATATAACTAAAGAAATAGAAGAAGGATGTTTTTCAAGAATTGCAGAGAGAATTATGCGATTAATGATTGTTGAATATTCATCAATGCATTTTATAAACTACAAAGAGAAGCAGAAATTAGAATCTAAACTTAGAATTCCCCACAATAGACTTAACAGAAAGCAGAATCGCATTCAATATAATTAGTTCATAAATATGCTTCGTGAAATTCATGAACTTAATTAGCTACTCATATTCTAAAAATCACTTTCTGTTCAATATGGAACATCTGCACATTTATATCCTCCATAAGGTTTTGACTGCATTAAAATACTATTGCCATTTTTCACTTAACCAGTTGTCCATAAAAAAAATGAACTGAACTTTTCCTGTGATAGAAATATAACTAACTATATGGTGCCAATTAGAATAAGTCTTTTGAGATACACTCAGCAATGAGGAAGATTCTGACGGAACGCTTTGCAAATTAACAACTTGACTGTTTTGTGAATAACGCTTCATAATGTGTGAAAAGTAATTTTCTTCGGAGGAAAGTATATGCTTAAAACAGTTTTCACATTTCTTTTGCTTTTTAGTATGACTGTGTCACTGTCAGCATTTGCAGGAGGAGACGGAAGTCAGTATAATCCATATCGAGTCAGCAATATTACTGAGCTGCAGGATGTTAATAATAATTTGGGTGCATATTTCATTCAGATTAATGATATTGATCCTGCAAATATTTATTCAGTCTGGAGACTTGCTCAAAATGCAAATAATTTTGATGATGATGCCGTTATTATGAACAGTTTTGAAGAGTTTGCTCTTCCTGAGGAAGATGACAGCAGGCAGATAATCATTTCAGTAGATGGTCAATATTGGACTTACCTCAATAATGTTCCGGCAGTTGGTTATTCGGTTTACTCATACATCACCCCATCTTTGGTAGATTCTTCAGCTTCTCTTTCTCAAGCAGATTATGAATCTACCTACAGAGTTCTTTATATGTTTCCCAACAGTTATTTGACTTCTAATTCCGCATCAGGCTATTCTGTAGATAATATAGCTCCTTATGCAACTGATAATGTTCAGGTGGCAATCAGCAACGAAAGAAACACATTCCTTACACTAAGCTGGGATGAGGTTACTGAAGGCGGGTACAATGGTAACAGTTACCCCGAACAGAATGGAATCTGGGACAGAGTCTATGCCGGATCTAATCCGAACTTTGACTGTATTCCTGCTAATCTTTTGGCTACTACACAGGACACAAGTTATGATGTTGATATATCGAGAACTGAAAGCAAATACTTCAAGGTTGTAGTCAGCGATCAGCCATAAGGGTAATTCAAAAATACATAAGTAAAGCACGAAATATATATTAAACGCCATCCAAGAGGCAAAGTCCTTCCGGGTGGTGTTTTTTTATCAAAAGAAAAAGCCGAGGAATATTCCCCGGTTAATAGTTCGTAATAGTAACTTATTTTAGCATGAGAGCTTTTTGAGTGTGCTTTGTGAAACCTGCTTTGAGTTGAATGATATAAGTTCCGGTTGAAGACACTGAGCCATTCTCATCTATTCCATCCCAGATGACTTCATAATGTTTACTTCCGGTCAGCATTCCTTTATCAAAAGTACGAATTTTTTCACCCCTGATATTGTAGATTGTTATTTCAACATCAGAGTCTTCTTTCAGATAATAGCGGATTGTTGTCTTTGGATTGAAGGGGTTAGGATATATCGACTGTATACCTGTAACTCCTGTTATAATGGGTATATCCTCTTCGTCATCATCTGCTGAAATTGTGAGTGTAACAGGACCGTAAAACTGTGTATTACCATTCATTTCGACGGATTCCAGCCAATAATTGTAAGTTTTTCCTTCTAAGACATCGTTATCGATAATCTCATAACTGCTGCCTGTAGAAGAATTATCAGCAGAGATTATATTTGGCGTGACTGACATAGCCTGCTGCAGATTAAGTTCTTCATTTCTAAGTACATTATAGCCGAGTAAAGAACTTTCTGAAGCTGTTGACCACTTTATTGATGCAACATCTGACAGAGTCTGTGAAGCTGTGAAAGATGAAAGTTCGACAGGGAGAGTATCATCCCCACCAATATCACCGGCAAATTCGACTTCGCCAAGTTCACTGGATCTGGCGGGAGCAGGTAGTGAAAGCCCATTTACATTTACTCTGTAGATATATGTTCCTGACAAGTAATTAGAGACTCCAAACGGGACTTCTCTCCATGAAAGAATTTCTGAACCATCACGAGAATATCTATACCAGATTTGAGTGTATTGTAAAGGCATCTGGATATCGAGATACTGTGCATTCCTGAGAACCTGATCTTCAGAACAATAGAATTTCCAATAAGCACCCAGATTTTGCGGATTAGGGAAATTGCCTTCTACCATTAAAGGGTTTTCAGAATAAATCGAATAGATAGAAACGTGTGTGACCTCGTCTGCTGCTGGCATAAAACCGACATAGACATCCTGTCCGCCAACACTCGATGCTGAATATATCTGATCAGGATATGCAACATCCCCTACTACTGTTGGTGTTAGCATACCTTCGTAAGTATCTGAAAGCGGATTTATACTCAAGCCATCCTGCCAGCCTAAGCGGGGATATTGATTTGCAGAAATCAGCCAGACACCATCAAAGTTCCAGTCCGGATACGACGATTGAAGCTGCATCTGAGCTGTGGGAAGCCCTTGCGCTCCGGAACTTCCTCCTGAAGTCGTATTACCTGAAGTAGAAGTATCCCAATAGCACATCTCTATAGCACCGCTTCCTTGGAAACCTCCCAGACCTGAGGGAAGAGCTCCTTCAACTCTACCAACAATACCTCCAACAAATGGACTTGTATCGGCAGTAAAAGGAGGACTTTGAAACCCTGTTCTTATCTGACCTGTAGCATAGCAGCGAACGACTGCTCCCCTTATGGAACACCCGGCAATGCCTCCCGCTCGTTGTCCACCATAGACATCTCCTGTTGAATAACTGTCAATTGTGTAACCGTTTTCATTGCAGCCGACAAGACTGCCATATTTAATGTTAAAGTATTCATTATTGTCATCCGGGTTCTGGATTGTATTGGTAGGAAAGCGGCTTTCGACATCAGCATTAGAATAGCAGTAGCGTATGACAGGTGCTCTACTCCTTTTCTGCGAGTTATTAGCTCCCACTAAACCGCCTGTTGCTCCAAAACCGCGTACTATAGCTGTTCCGGTAATGTAGCAGTTTTCTATTACAGTCTCGTGACGTGCATTACTTGGGAGCAATGCTCTTCCCACAAGTGATCCTGTTGCCCTGCCTCCGGTTATAGCTGCATTCAGAATTCCAAGATTCCTTATTACTGCGTCAGCACTTGCTGAGCATTCGATATACCCAAACAAACCAATATTCCCTGGCATAGCCTCTACTTCTGCAACTGAGGTGGGCTCACCGCTTCCCGGGTAATTCATATAAAGATTGCTTATTTTATATCCGCCACCATCGTAAATACCGGTGAATGTAGTTGTTGAATTTCCGATAGGAGTCCAGCCTTTATTGCTGTTCCATGTTGTTACAGGTGGTGTTGCTGTTGCCAGATTAATATCTGCAGTCTGTAGATAATGCTTGTCCCACTCTCCTGAATTCTGACTGATCCAGTATAGATTCTGCCATGTAGAAATAAGATAAGGGCTGGCTTCAGTTCCAAGACCCGAAGGAGCAACAGCTGTCTGTGAAAATAAAGGTAAAGTCAGAATAAATACTATTATCATGATGACGATTTTGTTCATGGTTCCTCCTTACCATTAAGGATTACATTGTAAAATATCAAAGCAAATTCACCAATTATCGAAAATTACTTATCTAAACAGACAAAATGTCTAAACACTTTGATAATGAAAGTGACTAATATCAACTTAAGGCTATTTCACATGAGTAACTCATACCGATTTCCCAGTATAATGAAGTGAAATATCTTATTTACCTATATTCTTAAAAAATAAAGTCTGATCTGAGCAGTGTCAAATTTGTTTAAGATTTTCTTAATTTCAGTTGAATATGATGGGCGCAAAACAATATCAGACGTTTTCTCTCTCATGCGAAAAAAATCCAAAATACTCGCTGATTCAATAATATAACGTTTACTGATAGGTTGATTGTTCAATATTGATAATGCAAATCCAAGAAATCTGTTAAAAATGACAGATGTATCAATTGCATATACAATTTCATAATTTTTTTCAGTAACTTTTGAATCAGCTTCTAAGCATTCAAGGTTATATTTCGTTAGCCAAACAAAGAAATCAAAATTACATATTTTTTTACACAGATTTTCGAAAACCGGATAATACTGGTTCAAAAATTGCTTATATAAAAATATTTTCAAAAAACTTATAGCCAAGATAGCAAAAAATAAGTAATATCAGGAGGAGAAATGCGAAACAGCAAAGGTTTTCTATTATTTATTCTTGGAATGTTATTTTCTATCAATTTATTAAGTTTCACTTGTTCAAGTAATGCGGATATACTTAGGGAGATGACACTGTCTCTACCTGATGGCATAACTGATTTGTCATACGGGATTATCACAGAAGTTTGCGGTAACAGATTAATTATATCTTTTTTGAATTACAATAGGGTTTTCATTTATGAAAGATCGGGGTCTGACTGGGTATTACAACAGGAGCTGACAGTTCCAAATTTAGGTATTGATTCTGAGTTTGGTTATCAGGTAGATATCTCAGACAGTATGGCAGCAGTATGCGACCCTGGAGAAGAGAAAGTCTATGTTTTTCAGCAGCAGAACAGTATCTGGAATTTGTATCAGATTGTCGATCAACCTGCCGGTTATGCTTCTAGTGCTCCATTTGGAACTTTTGCCATATTAAATGAGAATACTCTTGTTGTTTCCAAAGGGAATCCTAGGGGAGGATTTCCTGGGGAGGATTTGACAAATATGTGTTTTTTCTTTAGTAGAACAGATAGTTTATATATACATGAACATATTCTTGATGACTTCAGGATAGACAGTGGTGACATTGAGGGAAATACAGTATCAATGAACTACATCTACTATTGGTATCTTAGAGATCGTCATGGGGAAGCATGTTATAAAACAACTGTTATGGAAAAGGAAAATAATGTTTGGCAGGAAGCAGAAAGTCTGGATTTATTTTCCCGTACATACAGGACTACAAGTAATATTGATAATGGAGAATATGTTCAGAAAATAGATGATCAAATAGGCTTACTGGACGTAGATAATATCATATGGCAAACAGGTAGAATAAATGGATCTGTCGATCGTTGGGGAGCAGGGAATGTAAATTTTAAATCAGGACTTGTATCTATTGATCAGAGAATTCAGAAAAGAATAGATAATCAGTTGCAAACGTTTGAAAATATCTGCTTAACAAAAGTATCAGATAATGGTTTAGTTTTCATATGCCATATTACAGGTGATACTGATGAAACTCTAACTATTGACGAAGATTTTTTGTTTACCGTCAATGGAAATCAACTGAGATGTTTTGAATATAATGACAGCTTCGTCGAGTTCTTCTCAGATTCAGTGAATTTACGTCCCGAGGAAGAGGTGCAATTTACAAGCTCCTCAAGAGGAGCGACCGCTTATGCCTGGGATTTTGATGGTGACGGTGTAATTGACAGTAATGAAGAAAATCCTGTATTTGCATATGACAATGAAGGAGTATACTCTGTTACTCTGACTATTGATACTCCTGACGGACAGAAGATTGAGACGAAAAATGATTACATTACTGTGAACAGGTATAATTTTGGTTGTACACAATTCCAATATAACTCAACTAGAATGTCTTATGTTGATGGCTTATGCTGGGAATATTGGCCAAGTCATCAGTTTTTTTTGACAGAGAACAAGTTTGTGATTGCTTATCCCTATACGGTACCTTCAGATTTTGAATATTATATAAGAAATGTTATATATGAGAAAAATCAAAGTGGCTGGACTGCAATTGATTCAATTGGGGGAGGAGCAATCAAAATGAATGATACATGGGGATATTGCTTGTCCTGGGGGTCCAACACTTTTCTTAAGTTCGACGAAGGTCAAATTCAAGTATTAGAAGAAAGAGATCAATTTCTGGGAATATCTGATGAATATTATATTGCATGTGAGTATAATGGATGGACCTCTTCAGGATTTGATGATTATGATTACATAGAATTTGGTGAATTTAACGATTCAGGTCCGGTTTGTATGCAGACTATCAGTGTTCCTTCTGATACCATATTTGTAGGATTCTCAACAATAAATGATGACTATATTTTTTTACATTATGACAGGAGTATAAGAATTTTCGAGTTATGCGGAAGTGAATGGCATGAAGTGCAGAGTATTCCAAATATTGAGAAAGATGCTGTAATTAAATCTCATGGAGAAAATTTACTCGTTAATAATGCAGATTCTCTGGTTTTCTATCAATTAAGCAACAACAATTGGGAAAAGATTTTTTCTATGGTAAATCACGATATATCAGATTTTGATAGTCACGATGATTTCGCAGTAATAGGAAAAAGCTCAATAAATACTGTGCAGATGTACAAATTTGAGAATGGAGCTTGGAACCTGATCTACGAACTAACTGAAGAAGGAGGTTTTGGTGAAGCAATCAGACTCTCCTCAAACACACTTATGGTATCAGCTCCAACTTTCTATGCTCCCGATAGGGGACAAGTATTTTTGTACAACCTTCCTGAGAATTTAACTAAGGGTGATGACTCTGAAATTTCCCCGATGTACAAGATCAATATTGCTAATTACCCTAATCCGTTCAATCCGACCACAACTATATGTTTCAGTTTACAAATGACTTCAGATGTTGAACTCAATATATATAATATCAAAGGTCAGAAGGTTTGTGAATTGTATAGCGGTAAAAAGGAATGCGGTCCTGTCAGTATTGTATGGGATGGTTCAGACTCAGACGGAAGATCAGTCGGATCAGGAGTGTACTTTTATAAACTCGATATTGATGGGGAAAATGCAGCGATTAGAAAGTGTGTAATGCTCAAGTAGCAACACATAAAGTTTAAAGCTCGAATTGTATAGCAATTCGAGTCTTTTTTTTTGGGGACTCTCTTTATCCCCTTGATTCCTCCATTAAATCAGCCAGTCTTTCAATAGATGAGGGAATACCGCCGGAACGTCTATAGATGTATTTCAAGGTGTTGCGGTCAATATTGTCATTCTTGTATATGTCTTCAACCATTTCATTTGTTTCTTCCTGTGTCAAGGGGCTGAGAATAATTCTCGAAACCGAAAAGCTGTCAAAATTAGAGAACAGTAAATCGAGTATTTCACCCTTTTCACTGGTACACACAATTTTCAAGGGGTTTTTCATATTGGAGTCCAAACGGGAGATTACATGCAGACTCTCAGCATCAATGAATTCTGCATTATCAAGAATAAACATGACTGATCTATCCTCAGTAATCTTGTGCGAAAAGTACTTGAATGCCGCTACTGTTTGTTTAACATCATGAGTTGATCTCGCTGTGTGTTCAGAAGTATTATCTGAGTTTATTAACGAAAACAGCAAATTCTCGTACCCAGAACAATCACTATCGTTATTACATAGTTTATTCCAGCTTCTTTTGAATTGTGCATATAGATCATCTTCTGGCTGTTCTCTCACAATGTGGAAATAGCTGTCCAGAATAAGTCTTAAAACATTATACGGTACAATTGTACTAAGTTCATTCAGATATATCTTTTCCATTCTGTAGTCTTCAATACTCATAACAGATTCGCTTATCAATCGGCTTTTTCCCGCACCTTTAACTCCTTCTACAATTATCATCTGATTATCCGGTGAGTTCATGAGAGAAAGGATATGATCCATTTCGTTTTTACGCCCCACAAATTTGTAGTTTGATCTGAGCATAGCTTCCTGTATATAGCTTTCCAGATGATGTACTTCTACAGGTTTAAGGAATCCTTTCAGATTCAGTTTTCTACCGCTTTCTACAAACTGGAATTGAGACTTGATATCTGAATAAAGGAAGTGGTCAGTTAGTATCTCTCCTTTGCCTGCGTCCATCATCAGGCGTGCTGCCAGATTAACAGATTTCCCGAGTGATGTATATTCCTTTATGCTTTTACCGCCCGTGTAACCGGAATAAGCAAAACCGGACGCTAGTCCAATAGATACTTCGGGGACTTCTTCAATTATTTTGAGAGCAAATCTACTCATTTTATGTAGAATTCTGGCATCTGATTTTGGAGAACCAAAGATTATCAATCCAATTACACCTTTATCTGTGGCATCAAGCTTGTTCATCAGTCCACCATAGTGATCAAGCAGCTCATGGATAATTTTAACCGTATCTTCTAATTCTGTCATAGGTATTTTTCCGAGGCTGATAAAGCAATAGGCGGCATGACGAATTTCATTTTGCGGATTAGTGCGGATAAACCTGGGATGAATGAATTTCTCAAGAGTTTTCCGGGAGTACATATATACAATTTCATGGGGTAAAGAAGAATAGCTTTGAGTAGAAAGTGTATAAACTTGATCTTTTTGTTCAAAATGCTCTATTCCAATAAAATTCGCTGCTGAAGCTGAAAATCCCACTTCGTTTTTATATGATGAGACTTTGGCTAGTTCATTAATGATATCTCCAAAAAAGATATATTCACACTGCAGATTGTTGCGGAATATTTTCCAGTGTATATCACCAAAGCAGACAGTAATACGTGCTTTGATGTCAAAATCTCCCAGACAGCAGGAGTAATTGCTGTTGGATTTCAGCCTGGACTGGATGCTGCAGGCAGCACTGAGAATATTATCAGGGTTACATTCAGGGAATACGGCACAGAAAGCATCACCGGCAAAAACTGATATAAATCCACCGTTACGCAGGATTATATCAATGGAATCCTCGAATGCCGCAGCAATATAATTACTCAGTTCCTGAGCCCCAAGATTGCTTTTTTCCTGCAGGTAGTTGCCGGTTTTTGTGAAGTCTGCAATATCAAACAGGAGTATAAAGCCTTTGAGACAGCCGTTGAATTCGTTTTTCTCGTACTTGCTCAAGATGAATGACGGTATATATCTGATCATATTTATTCCCTTAACGCTTTATAAAATAATAATAGATTTTTTGCCCTGTGTCAAAGGAATAAAAAAAGCGGAACAGGGTTTAAGTGTTTCGCAGCATATTTTTTATCTCTGATAATATATCCTGTTTTAAATCCCAGCTATCAATACCACAAGGATGTCTCACAGATAATTCAGTGTTATCATCTTGTTTGATAGTTATTAGTTCTGCGTTTTCTTCTAAAATTGCTGTTATGAAATTCTGTGCCACCCAACCGCAAGGTATGATTAATGCGTTTTTAATACATTCTAATCTTTGTCTCAGATTATTCCTTAGTACTTTTGAAACTCTTCTTTCATTATCATTGTCAAAATTGAGTCCATGTTTGCCAATCTGGCACTTATTTTTAATTGATTCAATTATATCTATTAAATAATTGTTTTCAATTTTTTTACTGTCTTCGTAAGCATTTCTTTGCATTGGTATACTGCAAACATTCATAATTGCAATATTGTTAATCAACCTTTTACTTATTAATTCTCCAAGAGGTTTATAGTTCTTCTTATCATTTCCTAATATTCCTACTTTAATAAGTGTTTTTGTCATGTTGCATCCGGTAAATCCAGCAGCTGGGAACCTTTTCGAACTGCCCTTTTTCTTTATTTTAAATCTACATGGATCTTCCGAAGTGTCCCAAACCTCATCTATATGTGGTGATTCGAGAACAAAAACTATTTTAACATTCTCTTTCGATTCGATAGGGCAATCATTGACGAGATATTCATCAATAAAGCTGTAGCTTCGCTTCATCCCATTAATCTCAATTTCATTAATCATTTCTTTAAAACTTCTACATGCTTGCACGCTACATCTCCTTTTTGAAATTTTGTTTTCTATTATGTGTTTCATGATATTTAAATGCCAATCATTATTTCAATACTCGTATCGAAAACTATAATATTAGAGGTCAAAAAACTTCATTACTTGACAATTTTTACTTAATTATTCTCAGTCTGTATTAATGGAAAAATCTGATTAAACAAGGAGACTGAATGATTACGGTAAAGAACCTAGTTAAAACATTCAAGACCACCAAAGACCAGAGAAAGAAAATGGAAGTTCCCGTGAAAGAAATCAATGCTGTGGAAAACGTCAGCTTTGAATGCAAACCGGGGAGAATCTTCTCATTACTTGGTCCTAACGGTGCCGGAAAAACAACGACTCTGAGAATAATAGCAGCCTTGATGAAACCTACTTCCGGGTCAGTGGAAGTTAACGGTTATGACGTCACAAAACAAGATAAGGAAGTACATAAAAATATTGGATTCCTGACAGGATCAACCAAGCTTTACGACAGACTTTCACCGCGTGAGATAGTAAAGTACTACGGAAATCTCTACGGACTTGATAAAACAGTCCTCAACAGACGTATAGACGAATATTTTACTGTTCTGGACATGCACAGTTTTGCCGATCAGCGTATTGGCAAGCTTTCATCCGGTATGAAACAGAAGACATCTATTGTGCGTACTATGATCCATGATCCGCAGGTACTCGTTTTTGATGAAGCTACTGTCGGGCTGGACGTTATCACTTCAAAGAATATTGTGCAGCTTGTGCGTAAATGTAAGGATGATGGAAAAACTATTATCTTTTCAACTCACATCATGGGTGAAGTTGCTTTGCTCAGTGATGATCTGGCAATAATCCATAAAGGAAAGCTCTTGTACAACGGAACGTATCAATCTTTCTGTGATGAGATAGGGGATATCTCCGTCGAAGAAGGATTTATCAAATTCATCGAAGGAGCTGAATAATGAATGCAATTAAGACAATCATGAAAAAAGAGTTCCTTGATATAACAAGAGATAGACGTACATTAATCACAATGATTATTCTTCCTCTGATGTTGTTCCCTGTTCTCCTGAACGTAATGACCAGAGTTTCTGTGAGAATGGCTAAGAAAGAGAAAGCTAAAGCTCTCCAGGTTGCAGTGATAAAAGATAAAACACCGCAGGAATTCCAGACATTTCTGGAAGGTTACGAAAATGTTGAAATTGTCTATGAGACATCTGAAGATGAAATTAATGACAAGATTGTTAATGACAGTCTGGATGTGTACTTCATGTTCAGCAGTGACTTCTTTGAGAAAATCAAAGAGCTGGGGACAGGTAGAATCGACGCATATTACAAATCAAAATCTACAACCGGGATTGTAAAAAAACGAATTCAGGATATTCTTGATGAATATAAAAAACCGTTTATGGATGAGCGTTACGCTGCTTTGGGAATTGAAGCTAAACAACTGGAAGTTATTGAACTGGAAATCACTAACATGGCGACCATGCAGGAAGAACTGGCAGAAAACGTTGGTGGGTTCATCCCTTATCTGTTTATAATATTCTGTTTTATGGGAGCTATGTATCCGGCAATTGATCTGGCTGCAGGCGAAAAAGAGCGCGGCACATATGAGACTCTTCTCACAACTCCTGTCTCCAGATTTGAGATTCTGCTCGGTAAATTCGGTGTTGTTACAATAGGTGGACTTGTTTCTGCCATAGCAGGAATTGTAGGACTTTACATCGGTGTCAGAATGAATTCAGATATACCTAAAGACCTTCTTGAATCACTTATCAGTATACTTGAAATCAAGTCTATGATTATTGTTACAACGCTTCTGATACCGCTGTCAGTATTCTTCTCAGGTCTGCTTTTATCGTTGTCAATCATTGCGAAATCATTCAAAGAAGCTCAGAGCATTGTTTCACCTCTGATGATTGTTGTTATTTTACCGGCAGTTATGGGAATGCTACCGGGAATAGAACTTAATACCGGCACAGCACTGATTCCTATTCTGAACGTTACTCTGGCAACAAAAGTAGTTCTATCAGGTAATTACCCTGTTGTGAATTTAGCTTTAGTTTACATATCTCTTTCTGTATTTGCCTGTGCAGCTCTTTACGTAAGTTCTCTCATTTTCAAAAGAGAAAGTTCAGTTTTCAATAAAGGTTAGTTAATGAGGATATTATGGATAAGATTCGACTGACGCAGTACTCGCGGTACTCCGGTTGCGGAGCTAAATTAGGGCCGTGCGCCTTAAACAAAGCACTGGGTGGCTTGAAACAACCCGAATATCTGAACCTGATTGCAGGTTATGAACACTCTGAAGATGCAGGTGTTTACAAGATTAATGACGAAACGGCTATTGTGCAGACTGTTGACTTTTTCCCTCCAATAGTTGACGATCCTTATACATTTGGTCAGATTGCTGCTGCGAATGCTCTTTCTGATGTTTATGCCATGGGGGGGACGCCTGTAACTGCTCTGAGTATTGTCGGGTTTCCGACAGACAAACTCGATATGAGCGTACTTAGAGCCATAATGGATGGAGGACTTTCCAAACTGAAGGAAGCCGGAGCAGCCTTACTGGGAGGTCACAGTATTAATGATTCCGAGGTGAAGTATGGTCTCGCTGTAACAGGAACTATCCATCCTGACAAAATCTATCTCAATAACACTCCTCGACCTGGTGATAATCTAGTTCTGACAAAGCCTCTGGGAAATGGGACTATAAATACAGCTTTAAAGGCAGAGATGGTCAGAGAAGAATCGCTTGCTGAAGCAACCCGTTACATGGTTATGCTGAATAAACAATCTGCTGAAATAGCAGGCAGTTATGATATATCAGCCTGTACAGACATTACAGGTTTCGGTTTACTGGGGCATATTAAAGAAATGTTTGCAGGCAGCAATTGCGGAGTAGAACTTGAGTTCTCAAAAATTCCGGCACTTCCTTATGCTATGGAGTACATTAATGATGGACTCGTTCCCGGTGGAACCATGAAGAATCGGGAATTCTGCGAAGACCTGATTGTTAATAGAGCTGATGTTAAAGATGAAATGGTTGATCTATTGTGCGATCCTCAGACTTCCGGTGGACTTTTGTTTTCAATTTCCTCAGAGCAGGCATTAAAAATGGTGCAGGAAATGAACTCTGTTGGATTACCGGCAGCAATAATCGGTACAGTAAAAGCTGACCAAAATGGCGTTTTAGTTAAAGCATAGTAAAGACAAGAAATCATATACATATAAACTGCTGAATTTCATAACTCAGCAGTTTTCTTTTGTTCATAATGCTCTGTAATAGAGTTTTAGAGATCATTTTGGAGCAGACTGCAGAGGTGATTAAGTTGAGTGAACTGTACAAAACAATCAACAATTATGAACAAACACTTAACAGTGCTAATTCATGAAACATTTTTTTTTGATTTTGTAATTTATTGTAGTATTGGAAGATATAATACGAATTCTGCGTAAAAATCAGGGGTCATTGTCATATATAATAGAAATTCATTGATTTATTTCAGGTAGGTAGGGATGGACACTTAAGCCGAGTTACTCGGCTTATTTCCCTGCTTCTTTTCAGGGAGGGCAAATGATGTATGGGAAGCTTTTCGGATACTTATTAATTGGACTTGTCGCTCAATTTTTCAGTTCTCCTGATGTAATCCTCAGCCTCCATATCAAAGAGATTTTTACTCTACACAATTCCACTCATACTTCAGGCATGAACCAAGAGAACAAATCTACCATTAATCTATAGACATGAATTTCTTAACTTCAATTCTGATCAGACCAAGCTTATATAAGCAGACCAGAGCTGATATTACTACAATGGAAATTGTCATTTTCTTTGAAATCTTCATACTCTACCTATAAAATGTAATATTTTTCATTTGAAAAAAAAGCCGCAAGTGAGCGGACCTGCGGCTGGTTTGATCAATACAAAGAGCTTAAGGAGAATTAACCCAGATAAGCTCCAAGTACTTCTTTATTAAACTGATAACTGGCTTGCTGAGAATTTCCAAACCCGGATGTCGGTTTGTTGTTCATCATATCCAAAGTTCTGGAAACGACTGCAGCGCCAAATTCTGCTTTTGAATTATAGGTTTTGTACTCAGAAGAGTCTGACCCGATGTCTACATTAAAATCATTTCCAAAGTCGACATTTCCTCCGTTAGAGGACCTTGTCTGGCTTTGTGCTTGTACTCTGTTCTGATACGTACTGCTTTGAGTAACATGAGATACACTAATATCCGTCATATAGAACTCCTTTTCTTATAACGTCTGTTGAGAGTAGACCATGTTACGAACCACTTATAATTTATTATCCCTTAAAAAGATTGTCAATAGTTTTGTGTAATATTTCTTTCAGAAAATACACTAGATGTCCATTCAAGTACGTTTACTGACAGCGAAAATTGATTATTGCCGAATTTTTCTTTACTAATACAGCTTATAGTTACTCAGCATATTCTGATAACGTTCACTGACAGCTCTCTGTTTTTTAAGCTTATCTATTTTGCTGAGATTGTTCTTGAATAATGTTAATCTTTTGCCCAGGAGTTCAGCTCTGTAATGACCGTCAACTGAGCGTAAAGAAGCTATTCTCTGAATAACTGTCAGGAGTGCAGCAGGGTCATAGCCGGCTCTGGCAGCATAAATTGCTCCTACGTAATCAGCTTCTTCTTCATAAGCATCGCTTCTGCCTTTTACCAGAGTTTCATACATGCTGAACATCTCATCTTCAAGCTCATTCTCCACAGCAGATATTTCTTCATCAAATGCATCCGGCATTTCTTCATCCAATTCTGCAAATGCGTCATCAGCTTTTATATGATTCTTGCGTTTTTCCATCTCCAGCATACCGTGATAGTGAGTCACGTGAGCAATCTCATGACCAAGCACGCATGCCAGTTCTGCCTCAGAGTGAATGCTTTTCAGCAGACCTTTAGTAACAAAAATAATTCCACCCGGAAACGCATAAGCATTAGGAACATCTGTATTGAGAATATAGAACTTGAATGGAACATCGTATGCGTCTGAATAACTTGCTATTCTGCTGCCAACGTAGTTTATGTATTTACTCCAGTTCTTATCTTGATAAAGACCTGTCTGAGCAACAACTGATGCCAGACTGTATCCCATTACTTCTTCCGAGAATGTGAATTGATCCGGGACATCGTAAGGTGGGATTTCAACTTTCTTGTTGAATCTCAGTTTATGCTCTTTCTTAGATTCCTTCAGGAAGTTTTTATAATCTTTTTCATCAAATTTCCATGAGAAAACGGTATCGAAGAATGCAGGATCACCATTGTATTTATCTATGACTCTTGCTGCCAGACCTTTGGCTCCAGCTGACATTCCGTGTCGAGATATCCTGATTGATGCGTCTCCTGATAGTGATCGAGATAAGAAAGATGATTTACCTGACTGCTTTTTCTGCAAAGCTTTTGCAGACAGATAACCTGTCGTGTCTGCATATTCAACCTGCAGCCAAGGTTCTTCTTCTGTGATAACCTTTATTTCATCGCCTGCTTTGAGTTCCTTTACAATCTCGTAAAATGCACCGGGACCTGTACGAAGGTAAGCCCTTTGACGTGAAATCACTTCTCCTGAAATTGTCAGGCAGAAAATAAATATAATATATGTAAGTATAGTTTTCTTCATTTGTGTACTCCAAAGAATCAGTTATTTTTTATCCAGAACAAATACTCTTGTCCAGTCAGTCGGAGGATTTTCTTTCAACTCTTCACATCTCATCAACATTATCTGCGAGGTTCTGTCTCTATATTGCTCAATGCATGTTTTAAAGCTTTTGATTGCTTTGTCCCATTGACCCAGTCTGTAGAATTTCAATCCTTCCGAATAGACCGTATTCAACTTATACAGATGCGCACAATTCTGACAATCTAAAAAATTCTGTAACTCATAAATTATTGTCGGCTCGTTTTTACCTTTTACTTTCAAAGAGTCCAGTTCTCTGCATATAAACCTGTCTGACACAAGCTTGTAAGTAGAATCACTTATAATTATTGAAGTCCCGTAAAACTTGTTAACTCCTTCCAGGCGTGCAGCCAGATTTACAGGGTCTCCTATTGCTGTATAGTCCATCCTCTTGTTAGACCCGATGTTTCCCGCGACAATTGTTCCCGTATTTATACCAATGCGTGTATTAGCGGCAAACTTCTCAGCTGCAGATGAGTTATCAGTTATTTCCCGTCTTTTACTTATTCTGTATAATAGTGCAGCATTGCAGGCATCAAAAGCATGATTCTCAAAACCTGCAGGAACTCCAAACAGTGCCATGATGCCGTCACCGGTGTACTTGTCGAGCAATCCGCGATTATTTAGTACCGTTGTTGTCAGGTCTTCAAAGTATTCATTAAGGTGATGCACAAGTTTATTAGCTGTTACTCCCTCTGAAAAGGTTGTGAAATTGGCAATGTCCGTGAATAAAACTGTTGCTTCTATCTCTTTACCGCCCATTTCTATGGAGTCCTGATCTGTTATCAGTTCGTCGATAACTTTAGGGTGCAGATATCGGGAGAACAAACCCGTTATCTGCTTTCTGGCACGACCTTCATTAAGGTAATGGATTGATGTATTGATAAGGTATGTAATAATGATTGTCAGTGTTATATTCAGGATTGGGTATTGGATAAGCATGTGCTTCCATAGAATGAAGAAAGCTGCAATATGCAAAACTAACAATCCTGCCGGGATTATGTATATCATCAGTCTGACAGTAAACTTGTAGCTGAATGTTATTAACAAAACTGTTATAAGCAAAATCAGAATCAGCATATACCGGGGCAGTTCTCTGACGAAATGCTGATTCAGATAGTTACTCAAAGCTGTTGCCCAGATTTCCATTCCCGGGAATATTCTGTCAGTAGGAACTGTTTTTAAGTCCAGCAGACCTCCCGCTGTAGTTCCTATGATGACATATTTACCTTTGAACTCATCCTCTCGGAAAAGACTGTTCTGTCCCTGAATCTTATTAATAGCAGACTGGATAACCGAGCCCATAGTGTAGTATTTAAACTTGCTGTCTGATCCGCCTTTTCCATACCAGAGTACTTTACAGTTTCCATCAGAGTCTACGGGTATGTTTGCCATTAAATCATCAGAAAGAGCAGATAATGCAAACTGTCTTAAATGATTACCTTTGATTTTGTATTGCAGTGAAAGTTTTCTGATTACTCCATCATCATCAGGTTCTACATTTACAATACCTATGTCATCAGTATTCTCCAGAAATATCTGCAATGGACTCAATATTCCATAATATGATGTATCTGCAGGATAGGGGAGCTCAGTGTCGAAATGTCCTGAAGCAATTTCAATGTTACCTGTATTGTCAGGAACCAGTTGAACTCCAAGTATTACGTTTCCGCAGTTTCGCATAGCTTCGGCAAAATATCCGTCTGTTTCTTCTGATAATGTTTCAGCTCTGTCAAAATCAGGATCAGTAAACTGCAGGTCATACATTATTTTTTCTGCCCCTGCGGATGTCAGGTATTCAGTTACAATCCCATATATGTCTCTTGACCAGGGCCACGGGAATCTGTTATTACGAGTGAATTCCAGACTGGAATCATCTATGGCAATGATAACAACGTTGGAATCAGGAGTAACATTTTCCGGAGTGATTCTGTACAGAACATCCTGAATCTGAGTCTCGGTTTTGCTTATCAGATTTACCTTTGATATAGCAATGGCAAAGATAGATAATAAAACGGATAAGATTACCAGAAAATGCCATTTATTATAGATTTTAAATGTACTCATACTTCTTTCCGATATATTCAATTTCTTTTTTCATCAGTTTATGTAAAGACGGGTTAGATGCGATTATCGTATTATCCTTCAGGGTAAAGCCATCTCTGAAGTTAGTAACAACTCCAGCGGCTTCCTCTACAATGATTTTTCCTGCTGCAACATCCCAGGGTTTAAGATATTGTTCCCAGTATCCGTCAAATATTCCGGAGGCAACATAGCACATATCCAGAGCTGCACTGCCTGCTCTTCTTATTCCATGTACTTTTTTGTGGAAGTGATCAAAGTATGTAAGATTATTGTTTTCCAGAGTGTTATAAGCGTAGGGGAAGCCTGTCGCCAGCAGACACCTTTTAAAGTCATCATTGGTGGAAACATGA
This sequence comes from Cloacimonadales bacterium (SeqCode), assembly GCA_942492065.1. Classification (GTDB taxonomy): domain Bacteria; phylum Cloacimonadota; class Cloacimonadia; order Cloacimonadales; family JAIOQZ01. The sequence continues at coordinate 330,966 of CALODV010000014.1, forward strand.
ATCTTGCGTCCGTTAAGAGTGCTTCCGAAACCTTTCTCAGCAAAGAAAAGTTCATCTGTAATAGGGTTGTAGACCACTCCTTTAACAATTATGCCATCTATCTGCAATGCAATAGACGTGCATACAAAAGGGAATCCATGCAGGAAGTTAACTGTGCCGTCTATAGGATCAACAATCCATAGTTTTCTGGCATCTTTAAAATCAGAGTCAGTTTCTTCTGACAGAAATTCACTGCCGGGAACAAGTTTACTGAGCTGTTCCTTGAGGAAGTTTTCAACCTCAATATCAATAGCAGTCACAGGGTCGTATTCAGTAGTCTTGGTATCAAAACGATGGGTCAGATGGAAGTTCTTCTTGATGATGCTTCCGGCTGCAACCGCAATTTCTTTTAATCTATTATTTATCTGCATGATTATCCTTTATCTTGAACGTGTATTGTTTTGAATTGTCTGAAAAATACACTTTATGTAATGTTTTGTCTATAATAAAATTATAAGGTATATTCCTTTTTTCCAATAATCTGAAGAAGTAACCTTCATTACCGGGATTAATCGGGCTTAATCCGGGCTTTTCGACGATGTATATCTTTGTTTTGTTCTCCGGTCTGGAGTTTTCAATATATCCGTAAAACAGATGTTCACTGCATTGTCTGAGAAACTCCAGAAAAGCCTGATAATGTTTTTCCTTGATGATGTTCAGAAACTCTGTGTCAGGATGGATTATAGAGATTCCTTCGGGAGAGTTTCCCCCCGATTCAATGGTCAGGGCAAATGTATTGAATCGGGAGTATATATAATCTCGGGCATAGCCTTTTTTATTGTTGTTGAGGTTATGGACTTCATAATTCCCGGGGAGATAGTCTCTTGGTAGCTTTTGGGCAACTTTTTCTGCAATGCTCTGTAGTGTATAGTAATCGGGTGATAATTCATAATCCCACTGCCATGGGTAAAATATACGTTCGGACTGGTTCCCGGTCTGCGAGCTGTGATAGAAGACAGATGCAACAAATCTTCTCTCATCAAAAAAGTTCATCATTGCCTGAGTCTCAAGCTGAGAACATGATTGATAGCCTTTGAAATAGCGATATTCAGGTTCAGTTACTTCGTCGCAATGCCAATTAAACGGATAGTTCTTGTTAAGGTCAACTCCATCAACATCGATTTCAAAAATACCATTCCAGTTGGTATCAGTATTGTTTTTCCGTTTAGTATTATCTAATCCTGATGTCACAATTCTCAATCCTTCAGGATTTACTGTAGGAATAAACCATAATTCATAAGTATCTATAACATCTGTAATGAACTTGTTTCGTTTATAGTTAAGTACAAGCCTTTTTGCGTTTTCCAGTACTATTTCTACACCAAGCACCTCTTCAGACTGATGCTGTCCGCAAAATAGAATGTCCGGATCATAGTCCTCGTCAAAAATAGCATTGTGCGATACCTTCAAAGCATATAACGGAAGCTGCTCATTGCTGCTGTATCCAATAATATCTATTCGGCAAATATCCGGATTCAGGCTTTCTATATATTGAAGTTCCGGCAGAATCTCACTGTATGTATGGTATTCGTCAATAAGCGGATATACATTCTTGGGAACAGAATATATGCACTCTGTGATAAGCATGATTAAGGCTGTAATAACAATAATTCTTCTCATGAAATTCATAATATTTGACTAACACATGTAGTCAAGTTAAGAAAATATTAGCAATAAACTAAAAATAAATTTGACATAAATTAGCATTAAGCTAAATATTGTATCATAAAAAGCATAAAGGGAGCTTAATATGAAGCATGGATACGGTCAGAGAGTAAAAGAGTTTATACGGGCTAATAGACTTAAAAATAAGGATATAGCTGATTATCTCGGATATACTCCCACAGCGGTTTCCGAGTGGATCAGTGAAAAGAATCGACCTAATATAATTGACTTATCAAAGTTAGCAGAACGCTACAAGCTTAATACGCACTGGCTTCTTACAGGAGACGGCAGTATGCTTTTGAATGAAGATGATGTTCCTGCTGTACCAAACAAGCTTAACAAAATTCAAATGATTCTGGATAAGCAGTTGAAAGAGATTGCAGCCACCAGAAAGACAATTGATGATCAACTGGAATTGAAGGTAGTCGGAGAGATTGCTGCCGGTCCACCTGTTGCTGTTGAAAACTATGAACCGCTTGATGTAATAGCACTTGATAAATCTTATGTTAATGATATTTCAGATTTCACATGTTTTCGAGTAAACGGACACAGTATGGAGCCTTCTATCCATCATAATGATCTGGTTATTATCAGGAATGGAGATAATTTCTCTGATTTAATCGGGAAAGTCGTTGCAGTCAGAGTTAACGGAGAAATAACTTTGAAACAACTGGAGATTGATACGAGAAACAAAGTAATCATCCTTCTCTCTACCAATCACAGATATCCACCAATTACGATTATGCCTGAAGAGAATCCTGATTTCACTCTGCTGGGTGAGTTGGCTTTTCTTTTCAGAAGATATTAAGGAGTAGATTATGTTAGACGTTATATTATGGATGCTTATACTTAAATACCTTAATAAGAGGAACGCTTATGTCAGGGCGAGAAAATTTTGTTAATAAAGCTGAATCTGAGCTTAACTTAAATCCTGCTGCCACGATAGGGAAGAAGGCAGGACCTGAGATTGAAAAGTATCTGTCAGAGTTCAGACCATTCTTAATTGAAAAAGACGGTAGTACTCCTTACATGGACGTTAACAAGGGTTTCGACTGGTGCGGAGCTTTTGTCTGGTACTGCCTTAGTGAAGCAGGTATAGATGTTGAGCCTGCTCCATTCCCCGGGAGACCAACTTTTGCACTGGTTAAAACCTGGTATGATTATTCAATTACATCTGAAAGGTTTGAATGGTTGACAGATAGTGTTCAACCACAACCGGGAGATATAGTTGTATATAGAAATCTTTCTAAAGCTGATTCCGAATTCAACCATATCGGTATTGTTATTGAGGTAAACGGTGATAGTTTGTTAACTGTAGAAGGGAACATGCCGTTTATTGATTCTTCAGGAGTTGAAAGAAGCTGTATAAAAAAGGTTGAGCGTAAAATTGATGATAAGATAAAAGGATTTATCAGAATAAAATAAAGCAGATATTATCGAACTTACACGAACAATATCTGCTTATATATCTCATTTCTAATATGTAATTAGTGTTTTGTAAGTTCAGCTTCCAGTTCTTCTTTTGTTACTGTTGGTATTGCAATAAATATTGTTGTGCCTTCTCCCTGTTTACTTTTAATCCATATTTTTCCATTATGGAGATCAACAATTCTTTTTGAAGTAGCAAGACCTATTCCCAGACCACTTGACATGTATTCAATAATGCCTGATTTATGTGACCACAGATTATTTAACTCATAGAATTTTTTGAATACATTTTGAAGCTCATATTCAGGGATCCCGATACCGTTATCCTGTACATACAGTACAACAGATTGTTTGCCGTCTATTTCTTCGATCTGGAATGATGAGTATCTTGCTCCCACGACAATTGTACCAAAATCCTTGGTGAATCTGATTGCATTGAGAATCAAATTATAGATCATTAGATGAAAACCTTCCCAGTTGACATAAAGCTTAGGCAGATCTGAAGACATTTCCAGAGATATATTCATGTGTCTGTTCTCAGATATTGCTGTGGCCTGTGAAATCAGCGGTTCAAGCAGTTCTGATATATCAGTGAACTCTTTATCCAGGCTGGTTACAACACTGTACTTATTGAGATTTACTATATCATTAGTGGTCAAAAGAAGTTTATTAACGCTGTTTTCAACCTTTTCCAGCTTATCCAGTTTAGCTTTGTCTCCCGGTTCAATATCTCTGCGTAATCTATGCACATAACCCTGAAGAGATACAAGAGGAGTATTAAGCTCGTGCGAGACGATTGCTATAAAGTTATCCTTGGATTTATCGAGTGAATGCAGTTCAAGGTTCTTTTCCATCAGGGAGTTATACTGCATGGAATTCTTGAGAGCAATCTTGATCTGCATCATGAGCATATCCATGAATTCTCTGTTTATGTACATTTCTTTCTGCGAATTCATATGATTATCCAGATACAGGAACCCGTAGATCTTATTATCAATATGGATCGGGGCACAATATATATTATTAATACGATATTCCTGAACACTGATAGAGCTTTTAAATGTATTATCCAACATAGCATTAGAAGTGTATATTGGCTGTTCTGATCTGTGAACTTCGGATAGCATTGTTTTACTGATGTGAGAGTAATCTCTTATAATATGTTTGTTTTCATCAAGAGCAACTTCATAAACATAGTTACCTGTTTCATCTTTTTTAATCAAGTATCCACAAGTACTTTGAGTAAAGTCAATTGCGAACGATACTATTTCCTGCTCAAGTTTAGATTGATCAAACATGGAGAAGAAAAGGTGTGTTCCGGACATCATTTGCTTAAGCAGGGACATTTTATTGTTCAGGTCTCCAAACTCTTTAATTCTCATCAATACAGATGTCAGGTGAAGCTTTAATACTCTAAGAATTCTCTGTTCAACACCACGGAACTCCAATTCCCCCTTATCCTGAACGATCAGACTTCCAACTTTAGTAGTTCTTATTTTAAGAGGAACAAATACTGTGTTCAGGTTATCTATCTGCTTATATGTGATTTTGTTTACATTCAAAGAACTTTCTATGTATTGTACATATTTTGGATGATAGATATCATCTTCAACGAATTCATGCAGATAGAAGATATCTCCTTTGTTCTTGAAATCATCATAAAGAATCAGGCAGTATTTTTCAGGAGCAAGCAGGTTATGTATTGTCTTGTCAATCAGGAACTTCATTCTATGCAGCTCATTGAGTTTAAATAGATTGTACAGTTGTTCCTGCCAGTCTCCTTTTTTGTATTTGTTACGTGATTCCAGAGGATAACTTTGAATTTCTTTGTAAGATGTCTTAGATATCTGCTTTTTTTCAAGATAATAGTATTTATCTTCATCAGGAATTGACTTTACAACTTCCTGAACCTTATTCTTATATAATGAGAAATAATGTCTTGCATTCTTATCTGCGCCTATAGCACTATAAATCTGGAATAATCTTTCATAACAGCTAATTTCCAGAATAAACAGCTTATTCTCGAGAACAAAGTCAAGAATCTCAAGAATTGATCTAAGTATTTTTCTGAATGGATAGTTGGAGTTTAACAGAAGCAGATCATTTTCTACGAGACGAAGAACAACGCTCCAGTACTCGAACTTGTACTTATCAATCAGATTTTTTGCTTTTTGCAGATAGTCCATACCAAGCTGATATTCTTTCAATTGGTAACAGCATTGGGTAATTCTTATGAGTAAGATAGCTTGAGCATAAGCACTTTTACTTTTCTGTGCATATTCCATTGCAATCTTGAAGTTAGTAATAGCGCCGTCATAGTCCTTACTGCTCATCAGCAGGAGTCCGAGAATCTGATAGTAGAATTCCTCATCCTGATCTTCGAATAAGTTCTGATCGAGGCATATCTCAAGATACTCATTCAATTTAGTGATGTTTCCAATGTTATTAAGATAGTAGAAATATGTTTTCACTAGTGGTGTTATGGTTGGAATTTCCTTATTAAGGACATCCTGAGAGTGTTCAGTAAGAAATTCGTAATAATGATTGAAATTATCTACTTTACTGATTGTAAGAGCAAGGTTACTCATTATTGAGTCAGAGTATTCAGTGGAGTTTATAGATGTAATTATATCGCGAGCGGTAAGCAGATATTCCTCGGCTTTTTTGAAGCGTCCAAGTTTAATATATGCTTCTCCATAATTGATATAAACCAAAGCTTGTCCACGTTTCTGATCTACCTTTTGACATACAGTGAAAGCTTTATCAAAGTGCTCAAAAGCGGTTTTAGTATCTCCCTGTTTTAGAGCAAGGTCGCCCAGATTGTTATATACAAGCCCCAGCGATCTTTCATAAGCTACTTTTTCCCAAATTGTTCTGGCATGCTCAAAGTGAATGTACGCTTGTTCAATGTTTCTGTTATTGCTGTACATATAAGCGAGGTTATTATGCATGGATCCAAGCTTAATCAGATAATTTGTAGAATCACCTTTTGGTGGAGAACTGAGGAAGCTTTCGACAAACTGTATGGCCTCAAGCAGATGACCGTCTCTCTCCTGAACCAGAGCTTTTCTGTCAATATACGAGACTTTCAGGTCAGGTGTCATAGGCACACCTTCCAGCAGTTTAAGATATTTTTTTGCCTTGGACAGTTTATTCAATCTCAGCAGTGTCCAGGTAAGATTGATTATCGTTGATACTCTCTGACGTCCTGTTATGGCATATTGGAGAGCTTTTTCATATAATCTGCTGGCTTTCGCATGATGTTCGAGACCCATAAGGAAACTTGCTCGGATATAATGCTTTTCGAAAATATCCGGTAGATTGTCTATTGAATCCATCAAAGACATGGCGATCTGAATTGAACCGGTTAACTCGGCCTTTTCCTGGAATAGAGACAAATCAGACATTAACTCTGATTTCTGTAATTCAATTTTACCTGAAAAATCCAGTTCGATAACTTTGCATATCTCACGGAAAGCAAGAAGCTGTTTGTAATTTTCGCTGTATATATTAACTAGCTGAATTCTGTTTTGACGGACATTTTCCCAATTCTCTATCATGAGAGCATTCTTGATTATTCCGTCACAAATCTCAGCTGAGTCAATCTTGATATCTTTAAAATAGTCCAATACTTTAGCTGAAACATCCTGTATAAGTTCCTGATTGCACTCATTGAACATTCTGTTCTTTGCTTCTTTAAATGAGAACAGGTAATACTGACCTCGTTTATAAAGCAGTTCATTATTGTTGGACTCGTGTATAAGGAAAAATACATCTCGCTCATCTACCTGCAGAATATGCTGAATCAATGATTTTGTAAGAGGTGTATGACATATTGACAGCTTTTGCATTCCAAGATAAACTTCCTGTGACAGGTAGCTCATTCTTTTGTAAATGGAATGCCTGATATGCATGGGCAGGATATAGTTGCTTAAATCTATGTCAAAATTATAGTTATTGTCCTTCCAGATTATCTTTTTGTCTGTTAAATCAATAATAATATCTCTACTGAACTGAGGATTTCCGTTCGATCTTTTCCATATCTGCTGCGAGAACTCCAGTGGGACTGAACTATTCAGAATTTTCTGAATATAGCTGTGCGTCTGGTTCACGGTAAGCGGATTGATCTTGAACTGGATTGTATGGATGAGTCCGCTGAGAGAGCTGGGATCATCAACACTGATTATAATCAATACTTTTTTCTCTGATATCTCACTTGAAATGAAGTTGACAAAATCTATGGTGTCCTTTGTCAGATAATGCCCGGCTTTTATGATAAACACCAGAGGCTTTTCTTCTGAAAGGTGGAAAATAAAGTTTCTGGCTGACTCGTAATCCAGTTCCAGTTCGTCTTTCTTTTCAGAAATTTGATCAGCATTCTCTTCTGATTCATAGAGATACTTTCTGAACTTAACAGAAATCTTCATCAAGTCCTTTTCCAATTTTTTGTTACGCTTCACATAATAATGGAATTCTTTGATAAGAGCAAAGAATGGATCCTTATGCTTGGCACTGCAGGTATAATCAAACGTAAACTGTTCATCGGTAAGCAGGTGGTATCTGAAAAGCGATAGCATAGAATCTTTTCCCAGGCCCTCTCCACCGATAACTACGACGAGTTTTCCATTACCGTTTCTTATGATAGGTATATAATCAAGCAATTGTCTTGCATAGTCTTCTCTCACAAAATATGATTTGTATCTCAGTGTTGTAACCGCTGATTTCTTTTGTGAGAACATGTATTTCTTCAATTGAATCCTGTTAATGTAGGAAAGTATTTCCTCAATGCTCTTATATCTGTTATCCGGGTTTTTTTCCAGAAGCTTCATAATCAACTTTTCCAGCTGAGGAGGAATATTAGAGTTAAGAACTCTAGGAAAGTTTGGGAAGAAATTCTGATGATTACCTGCGATCAGGCTCGTAATTTTCTCAGGAGAATAAGGAAGAGAACCGGTTGTTATTTTATAAAGTGTTACGCCAAGAGAATAAAAGTCACTTTGAATTCTTGCACCCCTTCCAAGGTAGATTTCAGGAGCAACATATGGAAGATTCCCGCTTATATTCTGCTGTTTCTTTTCTACATCAATTTTGGAGAATCCAAAGTCGAGTACTTTGACATAAGGTTTATTGTTTCTTATCGTGTACATAATATTATCCGGCTTAAGGTCTTTATGGATGATATTATGCAGATGAAGAGCGTTTAATGCGTAACATACTTGTACGATAATGTCATAAAGAAGTTCCAGGTTAAACTTCTTAAAAACGAAATTGCTGAGTGTTTTGCCTTCAAAAAACTCACTGATGTAATATATGTGTTTCCCGTAATTGCCAAAGTTTGTCACAGGAATTATATTCGGATGCTCAATTTGTGTAATGTGATACATATCTTCTGCAGAAAATTTTTCATACATAGCTTTTGCATCAAGGTTTTGAAATAGTTTAAGAGCATGAATTTTGTTGGTTCTGAGATCCAGTACTTTATAAACTGTAGCCCAGACACCAATGCCTAACTGCTCTAAAACCTCATATCTGGAATCAATAATCATATTTCCCCCAAGGAATTTCTGATTCGATTAAACTAAATCAATTTTCAATGTCAAGTTCAATAAGATATAATAGCAACTTAATTGAAAAGTAATAATTAGATGAAAGCTTATTGTAACAAGTGATGTTAAGATCAATTCAAACTAATTGTGACTTATATTACAACTGGAACATAATAGTATATAAGACAATATGAAAACTTTATGTAATGTATACCTGTAATGCAAAATGCGGACAAAATCAGACAAAAACTATCAAAAAAACTTACAAAACTACTTGACATCTGTCCTGTTAGTTTCGAATCTAGGAAAAGAAGGAGAGAAAATGTATAAGAGACTTAGATTAAAGGATAAAAGACAGTCTATTATTGATGCGGCCATAGTACTGTTTTCTGAAAAAGGATTTCATAATACAAGGACACCGGAGCTGGCAAAAAAAGCAGGTGTATCTGAAGGAACACTGTACAACTATTTTATCAACAAAGACGACATTTTGATAAAATCTTTTGAATACTACTCAGAAAATGTGCTTAACAAATTGAAAGCATTGGAAAATGATTGTGAGACAGCGAGAGAGAAAATAGAGAATTTTGTTATTGCTCACATCAACACTTACGCTGAAAATAGATCCATGGCGAGATTTGTTTTGCTAGAACTCAGACAAAGTCCTGAGTTTATTAAGAAATACCCTGAGTACAGACCTTTAAAAGTATTCATGGATCATCTGACATCCCTTATTCAGGAAGCTGTTGACAGAGGTGAATACAGAAAAGATCTGGATGTTGATACTTTCACCACAATGCTCATGGGATATATGGATTATTCAATGACAAAGTGGCTATTACTCGATACAGATCTTGATCCAGTGCAACTTGGATATAAATTCAAAGATATAGTGCATAATGGAATTTTAGCTTAGTTTTAAAAAATATTTTTCCAATCGCAAATTTTTCACTTATCTTATAGTTAAAGATAACATAGATTGGAGGATATCATGAAAACTAAGCAGTGTATCGAAATAAACAATGAATTTTATGAAACGTATATTTCAGACGGTATATACTTTATTCGAGTAAAAGGTGTTGTTTTTGAGCTGGTTGTAAACCTGAATCGAGTTGCCGAAATGTTCGAAGTTTTCAATATGGCTGAGGATAATCCTGAAGTCAAGGCATTATGCCTGTTAAATGAAAAGGATGTACTCGGAGAGAAGGCCTATGATGACTTCATGGACAAGCTTATGTCGAAAGACCAGGACAGTAACTGTTTCAAAAAGAAACACGACCGTCAAAAAGAACTTATTAGAGGGCGAGAATTGACTGTTATTAACAGGACAATCCTCGCTTTTTATACATTCAGGAAGCCAGTGATATCTGCCTTTAAAGGACAGATTTCAACTCCTTTTTTTGGTACAGCTCTGTCTGCTGATTTGAGGATTTCAACAAATGACACCAATTTCATCCCCATCCATAATAAGTATGGTCTTCACCCTAGTGGAGCTTTGCCATTTCTGCTTCAGAAATTTGTAGGTAAATCAGATGCTCTGAGGCTCCTCTATTCTCGAGATCCAATACATACAAATGAACTGATGGAGTTAAAGCTTATCGATAAGATATTCCCTGAAGAAAACTTCGATGAATCTGTAAAAGAATATATATTGAAGTATCTGGAGGTTGTTAAATACAATTTTTGTCAGAATAAACGACTTATAAACTACGATCACAAAGAGCTTACAGAATATCTGGAACTTGAATCCACAATGTGCGGTCGATGGTAAGGACGCTTCTTAGAGATCTTTGAAAACCAAGTAAAAATTGTTGTGACAAAGAAAGAAAGCCGCAAAAATGCGGCTTTCCGGGGGTTGTTAGATTAGAAAATCTATATATCATTTTCGTTTTAATTATAAGAAAAACGAAAGTGAGGTAAAAGTTACCAGTTTATGTTAATCAAACCTTCTCATAAAAGTAGGTATTTCGATTTTCTCAGTTGTTGATACTTTAGATTTCTCAAAAGAGTGTTTCTCCTGTACAATCTCCGGAGAAGTAGTATCTGCCTGTCTGATTCTATCGAAAATTATATCAAGCTGTTCATGTTTTTCTTTTTCAGACTTATTGCTAAGCTCCGGTATATTGGCAATCTTCTCATCATCACTGTGAAGACCTGTTGCTACTATGGTTACACTGATTTTCTCAGTCATTTCCTTATCGATTACAAGACCAATAATAATATTTGCGTCAGTACCTGTTTCATTGGTTATAACTTGTGAAACTTCATCAAATTCAGACATTTTCATGTCCAGTCCTGCTGTTACGTTAATTAGAATAGCTTTACATCCATCAAGGGAGATATCGGCGAGCAGTGGGTTGGATATTGCCATTTTAGCTGCATTGATCGCTCTGTCTTCACCTTCGCAGATAGCTGTTCCCATGAGTGCATAACCCATGTTAGCCATTACTGATTTAACATCACTGAAATCAACACTGATATATCCACTGAGGTTAATCATATCTGAAACTGATTTTGCAGCGTCAGACAGGATGTTATCTGCTTTTGTGAATGCATCTACTATAGATATATCTGAATAGATTTCTTTGAGTTTTTCGTTTGGAATTACGATTAAAGTATCAACAGCTTTTCTGAGTTCTTCCAGACCGTACTCAGTGTTTTTCTTTCTTCTGGAGCCCTCAAAACCAAATGGTTTAGTTACGATAGCCATAGTAAGAATACCCATGTCTCTTGCTATAGAAGCGATTACCGGAGCTGCGCCTGTTCCGGTTCCACCGCCCATACCTGCAGCGATGAATACCATTTCGGTATTATCGAGTATGGATCTGATTTCTTCTTCTGATTCCTCGGCCGCTTTCTTACCAACTTCCGGGTTTGCACCAGTTCCGAGTCCCTTGGTGATTTTCTTACCAAGCTGAAGTTTGATTTTTGCTGATGATTTTTTCAAGTCTTTAGAATCTGTGTTAGCAGCGATGAACTCTACTCCACTCATTCCGTTTTTGATCATAGTGTTGACGGCATTTCCTCCGCCACCTCCAACACCAACAATTTTGATATTAGTGTTGTAATAGCTTTTGTCTTGATCTAATTCTAACATTTTTCCCCCTTGGACTTAGATAAAGTCCTTGAATGAATTGAACCATTTTTTTATTGTTCTTATAATTCTGTCATTAAAACTATGCACTTTATGTGTTGATAATATTTTACTTTTAGGAATACTTTCCAGACCGTAGAAAAGCAGTCCGACACTTGTTGCGAACTTAGGTGATTCCAGTTGTGAAACTGGTCCTTTCAGTTTGTGCACCATCGGAATTCCAATTTTTACAGGCATGTTGAAAACTTCACCTGCAAGCTTATCGGAGTTTTGCAATAGTGATGCTCCACCAGTTAATATCAGACCGGCAGTCATGAGTTCCTGGTTATAATTGGCAAAGACCGATCTGTAAGAAATCTCCAGTATCTCTCTCATTCGAGATTCTACAATCTCAGATATAAACTTGAGTTTCTTGAATCCCGGTTCTCTACCTCCGATTCCCTCAATCTCTATAGTATCCTCATCCGGAACAGTAGCCGGAACAGCGTTTCCAACTTTCACCTTAAGTTTTTCTGCTGACTTTGGCGGCGTTCTGAGACCAATACTTAAGTCCTGAGTTACATTTGTTCCACCAATAGGTTTTACAGTACTGAAACGTATAGAACCTTTGTAGAATACAGCAATATCTGTAGTTCCACCACCGATATCAATCAAAATACAACCAAGATTAAGTTCATCTTCATTAAGAACAGCCTGAGCAGATGCTATTGGTTCTAATACTACATCTAACGGCTGGAATCCAGCAAGTTCGATACATTTAGTGATATTTCGAATAGCATTAAGATCAGCCAGGACAATGTGTACATGGGCTGTGAGATGGTATCCGCTCATATTGATAGGATTGATGATTCCTCGTTGATTATCAATGTCATAATATTGTGGTATTCCATGGATAATCTCCAGATTTTCATGTCCCTGTTGAATTTTTACTGTTCGTTTAGCATCATTGATCACAGCATTGATATGATCTTCACTGATTTCCAGAGGGTCTTTTCCGCTTGGATCTGAAATAGAAATTCTGCCAATTGCATTTCGGCTTTTTATGTGTTCCCCGGCAATACCTGCAAAAATATTTTCTGCTTTTAAATCAGCTTTGTTTTCAGCAGCCTGAATAGCAAGCCTGATTGATTCTGAAGTCTTGTTAATGTCTTTTACTATGCCTTTTTCCAGACCATTGGATTCGCTGATTCCAACGCCTTTAACTTCAAGAACATTATCAGGATTTACAGCAGCTATGATAGCGCAAATTTTTGTTGTGCCTATATCCAGTGCAGTGATTACAGGGTACTTCTTCATTTCTTCTCCGTTCTGCAAACTATCTGATCATTGAACCTCATGTCAATGACTGATCCCGGTTTTAGTCCTTTATTCTGTTCGAAGAATGAGAAGTATTGAAGTTTTTTAACAATATTTTCTTCTCCCAGAACAACTTGGCTTCCACTATTAGACTCAATGAAATAGATTGAGCCATGCTCATAAAAGTATTCTGATACTTTCTTGGCAAGATCAGCATTATTGGTTTCCACTAATTGATGAAACTCTTTAATCTGCAGATAATCTTTATTGCAAAATTCTGTGCCAACTTCAAGAGTTTTAGAAGATAAGTCAAGTTCTACTAACGGTGTATTTTCATTAACATAAAATCCTGTATTATCCAGTATGACATTGTCTTGGTCAACCGGTATGCATTCACCATCGTTTGTTTTGATTGTCAGGTATCCTGAGCGTTCTTTAATTTTAACCACAAGCTCAGAAGGATACTTCTTCTTTATCTTCATATCTGAAATTCTTACGATACTGCTGAACTTACTTTTTACTTCTTCAGCGGATACATCAATTATGTTTCTGCCTTCAAGATCGCTAACCAGATTAACCAGAAATTCTGTCTGAAGATTGTTGTTTCCTTCAATACTAATTGTCTGAATATTAAAAAAATCAACTTTTTTAAGGCTGCTTCTGGCTATGAAGAAGATTGATACTAAGAGTATCATCAGGACAAAAAACAGAACAAAGTATCTGCTGTTGCCTCTTCTTTTTCTTGTTACGTACATTTGGTTCCCTTGCAGTTTTTGCTGGCATCAATGATTTCGAGATCAAGCTTAATGCCATATCTGTCAGTGATTCTATATTGTATTTGGTCTATCAAAGTGTGAACATCACGAAATTCGGCATTTCCTTTGTTAACTATGAAATTTGCATGTTTTTCACTGACGAAAGCTTCACCGACACATAATCCTTTCAGGTTACATTCGTCAATAAGTTTTCCTGCTGATAGTCTGGTTCCATCCGGTAATTCCGGATTTTTGAAAAAACAACCCAAACTATGCGCGTTTAACGGTTGGGTTTCACGGCGTTTTGCTATGTAAAAGTCAACTTCTCTTTTCACTGTTTCAGGTGTTTTTCTTTTCATTTTGAGTTTTACTTCGAATATATAGTCTTCAATGGAAGAACCTCTGTAATCAAACATAAGTTCTTCTTTAGTGTACTTGCGGATTGAACCGTCTTTACATATAACTTTGATATAACTGATAAATTCTCCAATGGATCTGCCATAAGCACCGGCATCCATCCTGACAAGACCTGCTATATGTGCAGGCACACCACCGAGAAATTCGAGTCCTCCAAGACTGTATTCGCATGCTTTTCGAATAAGACCGTTAATTACATAATTACCGGACACTGTAATGAAATTCTTTTCAACATCGAATTCTTTAGGAAGTGCTTGATCAGTAATTACCGCTCCTTCAAAATAATCAGGAAAAAGTATATTTGTTCCACCTGCCAGGAATAGATAGTTCATTCCCTGGAGTCTAGGTAAAAGCCGCTGTAATTCTTCAATTGATTCGGGGGAAAAGATATAGTTTGCTTTTCCACCAATATTGATGTAGGATAATTCGCTTAAAGGAACATCCAGTTGATTAAATTCTCTGAAATCATTCATTGTTCAGCTCCAGTAGTTTCTCGCCATATTTGTAAATACTTCCCGCACCCAGAGTAATAATAATGTCATTTTCTTTTAATACTTTTGTAATTTCATCTATAATTTCTTCATTCGATTCTATATATTTCACATGTCTGTGACCATTTTGAACTGCAGCATCAGAAACCATCCTGCCGGTAATACCCTCAATCGGTTTTTCTCTCGCAGGATAGATTGGAGTAACAAACAACACATCCGAATGGAAGAATGATCTTCCGAATTCCTGATAGAAATCTCTGGTTCGAGAGAAAAGATGCGGTTGAAAAACTGCAACAATTCTTCTATCTGTAGAATCTTTTATTCCCTTCAGAGTCGCCTGGATTTCTGTTGGGTGATGTGCATAGTCATCATATACATCTATGTCCTTGAAGTTTCCCTTCCATTCGAAACGTCTGAAAACTCCATTAAACTCCTCGAGACCCTCTTTGATTTTCTCAAATGGAATATCCAGTTCAAGTCCTACACCTGCTGCAAGCAGTGAGTTCTGTATGTTGTGAATACCGGGAGTGTTCATGTTGATACGTCCAAGTGTATAACCTCTGAATACAAGATCGTAAGATGACTTGAAATTCTTCATCTCTATGTTCTCAGCACGAATATCAGCTTGTCTGGAAAGCCCGAATGTCACAATCTTCTTGTTTAATGAGGGGATTATTGACTGAACCCCGGTATCATCGAGACAGGCAAGGATGCAACCGAAGAAAGGTACTTTGTTTGCATACTCAATAAAGGCTTTTTTTATCTCTCCAAAATCAGGATAGCAGTCAAGGTGATCAGCTTCAATATTTGTTATACCTGCGATAATTGGGGTCAAAGTAAGGAAAGATCTGTCAAACTCGTCAGCTTCCACAACTATGTGTTCTCCTGATCCAAGCAGGTTGTTAGAACTGAAGTTCTTGACTTTGCCACCGACAATTACGGTAGGATCGAGAGCTGCAGCTTTAAGGACCATACCAACCATGGAAGTTGTTGTGGTTTTACCGTGTGTTCCGGCAATTCCAATTCCGTAGCTCATTCGCATGATTTCAGAGAGCATTTCAGCTCTTCTGATGACAGGTGTCTTTAAACTTATTGCTGCTGCGATTTCCGGGTTATCATTTTTAACCGCAGATGATTTAACTACAACATCTACATCGGATATATTGTCAGAGCTGTGACCGATAGTTATACTTGCGCCAATATCAGCCAGATGCTTTGTAAGTTCTGATTCTCTCAAATCAGATCCGGAGATTGCAAAACCCTGATTTAACAGAAGTTCAGCAATACCGCTCATTCCAATGCCACCAATCCCTACAAAATGAATTTTCTTAGTCGCTCCAAACATTATTTCCTCTTTTCAAGAATGTAATCATTTATGTCGTTGGCAATAAACTCAGCAGCATTTTCATGAATAGATTTCTGAAACTGCTTTTTCATTGCCTTCCAGGAGTTTTTCATATTTTTGATTGCCGTAACAAGGGTAGCAGTATCAAGAACATTCTGGAACAATACAATTCCCTTTCCCTGCCTGCAAAAATCTTTTGCATTATAATACTGCTCATTATTAGCTGCATGAGGATAAGGAATGAATATGGTCGGAATTTTGTTTATCTCAAGTTCTGATACCGTAATCGCACCGGATCTTGCTATTGCAAAATCTGCAACTTTATACAATTCATTGAGATTATTAGTAAATCCGAAAGCATAAATTCCTTTTCTTCCCTTGAGTTTTTTGTCAAGTTTTGGTAGGTTTTTTTCTCCAACCTGCCAGATCAGGTCTATACCTGCATCCAACAGTCTATCAGCAATTTCTGTAATTTTATCATTTATTGCAACTGATCCTTGAGATCCTCCTAGAATGAGCAGTTTTACAGAGTCTTTTCTCAAGTTCAGACGTGCTAGCTCCGGGGGAGGGGTATCAGTTCTTTTTTGTATGGGATTTCCGGAATGCAGACATTTGCTTTCAGGTAAAAAATCTTTTGCACTTTCGAAACCAAGAAAGATTCTTTTAGCAATTTTACTGAGGAGTCTTATTGTGACACCCGGGAAACAGTTCTGTTCCTGAAGGAACACAGGTATTCCTTTAATAAATGCTGCTGCTGCAACCGGACCGCTGACAAAGCTTCCGGTGGATACAACTGCATCTGGTTTTACTTTTCCTAAGATTACCAGACTCTGATAAATGCTTTGTATGAGCTTAAAGGGGAACTTGAGATGCTTAGGAGTCAGTCTCCTGTACATCTTTTGCACATTAATAAGTTTATAATCAAGTTTATAATCTTCAAAAATATTTATTTCCATTCCATTGCGATTGCCAACATATACTGTTTGACAACCCAGTTTTTCTAATTCCTTTCCAATTGAAATAGCCGGAAGAATATGTCCTCCGGTTCCACCGGTAGCAATAAGAACTTTTACCATACTTCCCTCCTTTTACTGCTGATATTAAGCAGGAGTCCTATAGATATTGAGTTTACAAGAAGAGACATACCTCCATAACTGATGAATGGAAGTGTTACTCCGGTTGAAGGTATTGCAGAAATAGCAACACCAATATTGACCATTGCATTAATGAATATATTCAAAGCCAGTCCCATACCGAACAATCTTAAAAATAAGCTTTCGTTTCTCCATGAACTTATTAATGCCCTGAAGAATAAAGTTACATACAGCCCTAAAACAATAATTGCTCCAAAGAATCCGAATTCTTCACCGATCACAGAGAATACATAATCTGTCTTTGCTTCAGGAAGATAGTAGTGTTTACCTCTTCCTTTTTCAGAACCGGTTCCAACAATTTTACCACTGGATAAAGCTGTAAGAGATTCCTTAATCTGGTAATCATCTACTTTTCCACCATCAATTTCAGCTTTCTGTGAGAATCCGAGTAATTTAAGCAGTACAGAATACTCTTTGAATATCTTGATTCTGACTGATCGGAATTCGTCGCCAGAGTTGATGACTACAATAAGTCCAACCAGCAAGATAACTATAATCAGCAGTATAGTCAGGATATTTACCTTGCCAACCCACATCATACTTAGCAATGTAAGCCCGGATATAATAAGAGCACTGAGGTGTTTCTCTGCAAAAATCAGTCCCATGGTTATAAGAGGAAGGATGATAAGGGGCTTGAAGTTTTTCAAAAACTCCAGCGGAGTGGAGGATTCAATTATATCTTTCTTCTTATCCAGAATGTGTGCAAAATACATAACAAGAGTAATTCTGGCAAACAAACTTGGTTGTACGTTTAATGGACCGATACGGAAAAAACGTCGTGCCCCATTAACTTTTATACCTATAAACAGAACAAGAATAAGGCTTATAATAATCAGAACATTGAAGAAGAATGACATATTTCTGATCTTCTCCAGATTAGGTAACCTGAATGCAATAAACATAAATCCGAAAGATGCAAAGCAGAATATCAAATGCTTATAGAAATAAGTCATGGAAGTTCTTGTGGAACTTATATTCAGCATTGTGTACATTCCGATTATGCATAAGACAATGTAGCATATAAGCATAATGTAATCGAATTCTGCGATATAAGTTTTATTTTTCATTCTCTTCTCTTATTTTTTCAGCTATTTCTCTGAAAGAGTTTCCCCTGTGGATATAATTATCAAACATATCGTAACTAGCGCAGGCAGGTGAAAGCAATATCACATCTCCCTGTGCGGAATCGTTATAGGCTTCTCGAACCGCCGAATCGAGTGACTCAAATGTGTCTACACTGAGTTCTGCAAAGCATTTCCGCATTTTTTCAGTGGTTTCCCCAATGAGATAGATTTTAGCAACATTACTCATGTGTTCACACAGCACTGAGAAGTCTTCTCCTTTATCCGAACCTCCCAGAATAATACGTGTGGGTTGAGCGAAAGTTTTAAGTGCGTATTTCACAGAATCGGTGTTTGTTGCTTTAGAATCGTTAACAAATTTAATATTATTAACTTCTGCAACCTGCTCAAGTCTGTGCTCAAGTGATACAAAAGTTTTTAATGCATTTTTAACATTTTCATAGTTTAAATCATATTTTGAAACTGCCAGCAGGCTAGCCATTACATTCTGAATGTTATGAGGTCCGCTGATTGATAGTTCATCTTCCCTGAATTTCCAGTTCACTCCCTGAACATGTATAGTGTTATCTTTATACCAGGCATCTGTCTGCCTGTTCATAGAGAAAGATTTTACTGCTGCTTTGATATTATTGTGATATTTAATACTGACAGGATCATCAAAATTAAAGACTGCCAGGTTGTCTTCTGAAGTGTTCTTGAAAATCATAGCTTTTGTGTCTGCATAATGCTCAAAATCTCTGTATCTGTTCAAATGATCGGGAGTAATGTTCAGCAAAACAGATACATTTGGCTTGAAAGATCTTAACAGCTCAATCTGAAAGCTGCTTAATTCGAGAACATATACATCAGCTATGTCTTTTTCGATCTCAAACGATGTAAATGCACTTCCTATGTTTCCAGCGAGAATACTTCGCAGTCCGCATTCTCTTAGTATATGGTGGATAAGACTGACGGTAGTAGATTTTCCGTTTGAACCTGTAACAGCAATTATATCAGCATTGCTATTCATGATTCTGAAACCGAATTCAATTTCTCCAATCACCTCAATGCCGTGTTCTGCAGCTTTCTGAAGTATGGGGATATCGGCAGGAATGCCAGGGCTTACAATAATAGTGTCGGCTTCCAGTACTCTGTCCGTGTGTTTTCCTGTTTCGAAATCACACTCAAGTCCCTCAGGAATAACAGCATTTTTATTGTAGTCACTGATGAAAACTGTTCCATCGAGATCAATAATTTTTCTGGCAGCGGCTATTCCGCTTCTTGCCATTCCTAATACGGAGATTTTTCTACCTGCTACTTTCATTTAAATCCTTTCCACTATATGCATTTGTATGCAAGATTAGATTTGTATTTCTTGTGCTTTTCTTTGTTTAAAGACTTATTGCCAAAATTATACGCTCTTTTGGCGAAATATTCCTGAAAGCAACTGTCACAAATACCATGAGACACATGAGTCGCAGTTGTATGCAGTTCTTTTCTGCTAACCCATTGGTTGTTTTCATTCTTAACTTTGTCGCAATAGCAACATTTCACTATAAAATTATTACTCATCTTATTCCTCCCGATAATTAGCGGAGTTTTATTGTTCCAATACCCAGAGCTGCCAGAATTAAGGCAACAATCCAGAACCTGACTACGATTTTCTCTTCAGATAAACCCTTGAGTTCGAAATGATGATGTAATGGAGCCATTTTGAAAATTCGTCTTCCGGTTCCATACTTCTTTCTTGTGTATTTGAAATAATATCTTTGCATTATTGATGAAAGGGCTTCCATAATGAAGATGCCCCCAACGATTACCAGGAAAATTTCTTCTCGGAGCAGAATTGATACTACCGCCAGCAAACCTCCGAGAGAAAGAGATCCGGTGTCTCCCATAAAGATTTCAGCAGGCTTGGTATTAAACCACAGGAACCCAATTGTAGAACCTGTTAACGCTGACAGGAAGATTGTTATTTCACCTGCTTGAGGAATAAATTCAAGGTGGAAATATTCTGCCATCACTGAGTTACCCTTAAAATATGCCATTGCTGCGAAGGCAAATCCTGCGATTGAAATAGTACCTGCTGCCAACCCATCCAGCCCATCAGTCAGATTAACAGCATTAGAAGTGCCGACAATGACAAAAATGACGAATGGTATAAATACAACACCCAGATAAATTGCAGTTTCCTTAAAGAATGGAAGGCTGATACTGGCAATGGATGTCTTTTCTTCAGATCCAAAGTATAAAGCTAATCCGATTATTAGTGAAAGTGTAATTTGCCCCAGTAATTTATATTTAGCTACAAGACCTTTCTTAAGCTTTTTTATGTTCTTGAGATAATCATCAAGGAAGCCGAGTCCTCCAAGCCAAAGGACTGTCAGATAAAGGAACAGTACATAAGTATTTACCAGATTGTTCCAGAGCAGTGATGCCAGCATCATGGATGAAAGTATTATTAAACCGCCCATTGAGGGAGTTCCCTGTTTCGATTTATGGCTTGTTGGAACAACATCATTTATTGTTTCCACAAACTGTTTCTTCTTCAATGCATTTATGAGATGAGGACCAAGAATAACAGAAAACACTAATGCTGTTACGAATGCTGCAACAGATCGAAATGTGAAGTATCTGAACACATTGAACAGGATATTTACATCTGAAATCGGTTTAAATATGTGATAAAACATTAATTTTCCTTTCTGATATTATCGATAATTTTTTCTAGCTGTATCCCATGAGATGCCTTTACAAGTACGATGGAACCAGGTTTCATTTTTTTTAAAAAATCTGACTCAAGCAGTTCGTTTACATTCTTGAAGTGAACATCTGCATTGAAAAGCTTCGCTTTAGAACCTACCGAAGCAGTCAAATCCGAATCTACTGAGTTAAGAAACTCACCAATCTGCTTATGATGATAATCTGAAGACCCACCAAGCTCAAGCATATCTCCTATAACAGCTGTATGTGGTCTTTCAACCAAGTAACTCTGCCAGAAATCAATAGCTGCCTTCATGGAGTCAGGATTTGCATTGTAGCAGTCTGCAATCCATGTAATCCCATCTTTCTCGAAGATGTTCATGCGATTGCCTAAGTCAGGTTTGATCTTAATGCACTTCTTGATTATATCTGAATCTATCTGCAGTACCTGAGCTGCAATTGCTGCAATTCCGGCGTTCCAGGCTGTATGTCCAACCGGAGAACTTACCTCCAGATGCAGATCATTAACACTGAATTGTATTCTATCTTTCTCTTTATATATAATATTTATATGGTACTCAGAGCTGTCTCCGAATACATTCATGTTGCTGTAGTCTGAATTAGCATAATACTCAGCTGGAGCGATTTTGATTGTATGATCAAACATGAAAATGTCTGATTTCTCTTTGAGAACACCTTCGATATTTCCAAAGAATTCCAGATGGGAATTACCTATGGAAGTGATAATAGCAACATCCGGTTTGCAAATCTTGGTAATTGCTGCAATTTCACCAAAATGATTTGATCCTAACTCAAGAACTGAGTAATCATGGGATGAATTCAGTTGGAGTAATGTTTTAGCTGCACCAATCTGGTTGTTCTCATTTTTGTAAGTTGTAAGTACTTCATACTTTTCTCCCAGAATTGCTGAGAGGTATTCTTTAGTGGTTGTTTTTCCGGTTGATCCTGTTATGGCAATGTTAATGGAGGAATACAGGCTTCTGTGGAAAGAAGCGAATTCCTGATAGGCCTTAAGTGAGTCATCAACTTTGATGTAATTTGGTAAATCCAGATCTTTATGACCAACAGCTAAGCAGGTTGAATTTTCTAAAACTGAACCGACATATGCATGTCCGTCAAAATTTTCACCTTCAAGAGCAAAGAAGATGCTGTTGTCTTTTATTGTTCTTGAATCAGTAGAGATGTATTTATATTGGCTTTTGTCAAGCTTATTGGTATTGAATAAATATTCGAGTTGGAGGGAGTCTACAGGAATTTCCAGTTCTATTGTACCGGTTGTTCTGATGATCTCAGGAATTATGTGTCCTTTATCAATTAGCTCAAGAATAATTTCTTTATCATTAAAGTAATGCTTTTTACCGTTAACTTCCTGATATGTCTCATGTCCTTTTCCTGCAATGATAATTATATCGTCTTTTCCTGCAATTCTAACTGCAGTATCCAAAGCTTCTTTTCTGTCACATTTAATAAGTATATCTTTATCAGAAGCTATGCCTGTAATGATGTCTCTTATTATCTCTGCAGGATCTTCATCTCTGGGATTGTCTGAAGTGATTACAGACAAATCTGCTGCCATAGAGGCAATTCGTCCCATTTCAGAACGCTTAGTCTTGTCTCTATTACCACCTGCACCGAACAGACATATTATTCTTTTGTGTGGGATGGATTCAACAGACTTGATTACTTTTTCCAGCGCATCAGGAGTATGTGCGTAATCAATATATATGTTTAAGTTAGCCGGATTGTCTATTTTCATCATCCTGCCGTCTACCTGAGGAAGTGATGGGAGAGAGGCGGCTATATTCTTTTCATTGATATCGCAAAGTTCGGTACAGCATTTCATTGCCATCAAAGCATTGGACAGGTTGTGCTGACCGCTCATCGGAAGTTTATATTCGTTTATATCGTTGTTTAAGTTGAATGAAAAACCATTTACAGTGGAGGTAACATTTTCCGTATCTTCAACAGATACACTTTCAGCAGTATCACCCAGAGCTTTCAGCAGGTTTTTACCATATGGATCGTCTCTGTTGATTACAGCTTTTGCTCCTTCTTTGAACTGACTAATTATAAAATCAAATTTTGTGCTTTTGTAAGCATCCATTGTTTTATGGAAATCGAGGTGATCTCTGGACAGATTAGTAAACATTACAGCAGCAAACTGAAGTCTGTAGACTCTATCCAGTGCTATAGAATGAGATGACACTTCCATTATAATATAGTCGCAGTCATTCATGGAATACAGTATCTTATGAAGCTCAACTATATCAGGTGTTGTTCGATCCAATGGAAACTTTTCTTTGCCAATATAATAGCCAAGAGTTCCGATCAATCCAGTTTTATAACCATTTTCCGTTAAAATATGATGTATAATATGAGACACAGTCGTTTTGCCATTTGTTCCTGTAACACCTATAAGTTCAGGAGTACGTTTACCTGATTCATAGATTATAGCTGCAGCAATTGCAGTACATCTTCTTGAATTTTTCACTATAAGCTGCGGTACTGGAATATCAATCTCTTCTTCAACTATAAGCGCTATTGCACCTTTTTCTACTGCAGATTGTGCAAACTTATGACCATCAGATACAAAACCCCTGATACAAACGAATAATGTGTTTTCAGAAACCTGTCTGGAATCTGTAGCAATGTCTGCTATCTGGCACTTCTTGAAATTAGCTTTACCAAGAAGCTGATTCTCAGATTCAAGTATTGCGGCAATATAAGATAAATTTATTCTGCTGAAATGTGACATAGTTGACCGTATTCTATTTTCGTTTTGGGCGGGATAGATTGTTTGACAACAACCCCTCTGCCTTGTATTTTAAGTTTAACATGATTTCTTTTAGCATATTCTACAGCTTTTCTGAGAGAACAGCCTACAAGATCAGGCATTGTTTCGCTTTCAAGTTCAGCGACATCGTTCCCATGACCGAATACAAGAAGAATTTCGTTATCAGGATTGAAGCTGATATCTGGTTTAGGGAATTGATTTGTGATAGTATTGCTTTTACTTTTGTATACAGTTTTGTATTTCAACTTGTTTTTATCGAGAAGAGGAAGAGCATCTTTGAATTCCATATTCATGAAATCGGGCATTGTCACAGTTTCCTGATTTTCCTGCTTAATTTCAGCAAGAAGGTTGTAGTCAGGAAGTACCAGTATCTCTTCGACTACTTTCTTAAACGTCGGAACAGCTGACATTGATGCATAGTGATATTTGTAATCAGGTTCATCAAATGCAATAACTACCACCAGCCTTGGATCTTCCACAGGAAAGAAACCTGCCCATACAGGAGTATGAGCCTTTTCTGCATAACCAATTTGTCCTTTTGCTTTCTTCTCTGCTGTCCCTGTTTTGCCGGCAATTCGGATGTTCTCTATTCTGGTTGCTATACCTGTTCCATACTCAACAACACCCTCGAGCATTTCATGCAGCTGAGTCAGACTTTTCTTATCTGAGATTTTTCTCAGGACTTTTGGTTTAGTTTCAAGTACAGTACTGCCTTCGTCATCAACTATAGTCTTGATCAGATTAGGCTGCATTACTTTTCCGCCATTCGCCAGAGTACAATAAGCATTAGCCAGCTGAAGGGCTGTTACACCAATCTCCTGCCCAAAGGATATTGAATGCAGTGAGAATCCTTGCCATTTATTCAGTTTTCTTAATATTCCACTTGATTCGCCAGATACATTAATTCCTGTTTTATGACCAAATCCGAGTTCAATCAGTCTTTTATAAAATGGTTTAGAGCCTATTTTTTCAACAATCTTAGCTACTCCGACATTACTTGAATGAACAATAACATCTTTAACTGACAGTTCATCGAACTCATGAACATCACTGATTACACGGCGATCTAGTTTGTATTTTCTACAGTCAACCATATCCTCCGGTTGATATAATTTCTTTTCCAGAGCAAGAAGTACTGTAATTGGTTTTATTGTAGAGCCAGGTTCAAATATAAAGGATGTAGGCATGTTTCCGTAAGTGCGAATCTCATTGAGCTTCTTCTTTGAATCTTCGCAGGATGAACCTGCCATGGCAATAATGTTACCGGTTTTAGGGTCCATAATTACACCGAGTGCGTTTTTTGCATTATATGCTTCTATACCGGAATTAAGATGCTTTTCCAGAATTTCCTGAATTTCAGCGTCTATTGTTAAAGTAACTGTAGAACCGTTTTCCACTTTCTTTTCTGCGAGTGAAGGATCTGGAATAGCTTGTTGATTACCATCGTAATAAGTTGTTTTCCAGCCGTATTTGCCTTTAAGATATTTTTCCAGAGCATACTCTAATCCGGTTACGCCCTTAATACTATATAAAGACTCTTCTTCTCCTGAGTCTGCACTGTTTTCTTTAGTGGCCCCTATAAGTCTGGATGCTAAAGCTCCTTTAGGATAAACTCTCTGCATCGATTTGAAAGTTGAGTTAATACCGGGGATGTGTTCAGCCCTTAAATTCTGCTTTATTTTAAGTAAATCAGATTCTTTAACAGAGCTTGCGAGCATTATAAAATCTGAATTTTTATGTCTTTTGAGTTTTCTTTTAAGATCGGATTCAGAAATTTCTGAATTATCGGAAATAATTTCAACAGCTCTATTGAGTGTCTCATCATAGTTTTTATCATTTCTTTTACAGTATCTTCTGATTGACTGCTTGTCCATATCAAGCTGATAATTCTTGATAGTTGTAGCCAGTAGAGTTGAGTTTGCATCTGTAATATTCCCACGGAAAGGTATCTGTATCTCTTTTCGGGGCTTGTAACGCATCTTTCTGTTTTTCAGATTATGGATATCCCTGACCTGAATGAAAAAAAGATGTATTACCCATAAAAGAACGATACATGAATTAATAAGTATTAATGTAAGTAATCTAAATTTATCTTTAGTCATGAATTGCATCTAAGCTGGGAATGAAATAATCGGTAAGACTGTAATTTTTTTTGTCTTTCTTTATATAGTGTAAATACTCATTATTGTGTTTAGGGAGAATCATTGCAAGGTGGTCTTTCGCAAGTTTCTCGATTCTTTTACGATCAATAAGATTATTATTAGCCATGATTAAATCACAATTTTCAGTCTTTAAAGAACTAATCTCTTTCTTCAATGCAACAGACTTTTTCTCAGTTCTGAGTATAGTATGGGCATTAAAGTGATGGAGAAATATTACACCGGAAATAAAAACAAAAATTAATAATAGATTTTTCTTCATACTCACCTCAAATTTTTTGGGCAACACGCATTTTTGCGCTTCTTGCACGGGCGTTAACTGAAATCTCTTCTTCGGTTGGAAGCAGAGGCTTGTTTGTGATTATTTTTAATGTCTGCTCCTTGGAACATCTGCATTCTGGGAAAGTTGAAGGACATAAACAATCCTTCTTTTCATGTTGGAAAAACTTCTTTACTATTCTATCTTCCAGACTATGATAGGAGATAACGACAATTCTTGCTTCAGGATTCAAAATGTACACTGAATCTCTTAAGGCGGTTTTCAGGACATCAAGTTCTCCGTTCACATGGATTCGCAGAGCTTGAAAAATTCTTGCTTTGGCTTTTTGTTTCATTCTGGACTTAACAGCCTCGTCAATAATCATCGCAAGTCGGTCAGTGTCAGCGATAGGCTTGTCAGTTCTCTTGTTTACTATTGCTTTTGCTATCCTGTATGCCTCTTTCTCTTCACCATATTCTCTGAATATTTTTACCAGCTCATCTAGTTTGTAGGAGTTTACAACTTCTTCTGCTGTCTCCCCACAGCTCTGGTCCATCCTCATGTCCAGTCTTCCATTGTATTGAAAGCTGAAGCCTTTCTCAGGAGTATCAATCTGATAAGATGAAACTCCGAGATCAAACAAGATGCCATCTATTCTCTTAACTCTCAGCAAAGAAAGCTCAGTTCTGAGATTACTGAAATTGCTCTTGATAAAAGTAAACCTGTCTCCGAAATCTCTTGAAACCGCTTCAGCGTTTACAATAGCTGCGTCATCTTGATCAAAACTGAACACCCTGGCTGACTCGTTTGATTCAAGCATCTTTCTGGTGTGTGAACCACCACCAAAAGTCATATCAACGTAGACGCCGTCAGATTTGATCTGCATAGCATCAACAGCTTCATGAAGCATTACGGGGATGTGGTATTCGCTCATAATCTGAAGTCTCCCGGTTTAAAGGAAACCCTCTTTGAACGATCTTCTATTGTCTGGTCAAGAGTTTCTGGTGCCCAGACGGAAATATAATTACCCTTTCCAAGTATAACAGCCTTGTCAGTAATTCCCGCCAGTTCCAATAATTCATCGGAAAGTTTTATTCTTCCCGGACCTTCCAGCTTTTGCTCAATTGCATAATCGTAAAGGTAATCTACCATTTCAAGCTGACGTGATTCACCCTGTTCAAGTTTCTCAATATATTCATCCCAGATATCCATTGGGAAAATGACAATGTGGTTACTGTTTGAACCAATTGTAGCCACAATCGTATCTTTAGCGGCAGGACTGAACTTCTTCTTCATGGATGAAGGGATAACAATCCTTTGCTTATGTACTGATGCTTCGAATTTTCCTATAAAACGAGGTGGCACGTTTCCTCCGGAACTAATATATTTTGAGTTTTTTTGATATTTCCTGCTATTTATGTGCGAATTTCTATTATTTTCGTGAGACCGTCAAGCTCTTTTTTGAAATTTGATGACTTTTTTTTTACGGTTTCAACTGACTGATTTGTAGAAGGTTACGAATACACATCTAAAGTCGCTTTTTTACCGGTATTGTTTGTTGCTGTGAAATAATTTTGAGTGCAACTAGTGCGATGTGGTTAATTACAGGTAGTGGTAATAGTTATATTGTATAGCCGAGGAGAAACAATCAGGTATGTCTATGATGTATCCTGTTTTTACAGAGTTAGTGCTTCGGTGATTAGCTTATTTGTGCTGTAATATGGATAAATAGGAGTGTTTGTAAATGCTGTCATGTAAAATATAGACTATTCAATGTAGTTACAGAATATTTTTTAATTTCTGTGGTGTGAAGCTCTTTTTGTATTGAAAATGGTTGTTGTTGAAGTATAGTGTTCATGTTTTGCAGGAAATATAATAAAAGCATGAGATATTGTTGGTTTTAATTGAAAGTTATATCTGATTGAGTTGTTTATGAAGAAAACTCACGAAATATCACAAGTTTCAGTATCTTTTAAAAAAGATTGCTGCTGATTGATAAACTGCGGAAACGCTGTGTTCTTCTTCTGTCAAAACCGTCCATTAAGTTATATAGTTTTCACCGAATTAAGTTGCTTTTTTTTTGTTACTGATTATAATGAATTATTTCAATTATACAGATATCTTAATTATAATGTTTGACACAAAAATATTTATATTTATATATTGTATGAAATGCTTGACACAAAACTGCGTTTTTTTGTGGATGCTTTTATAAGAAATACAAAATTTGGAGGAACAATGGTTCTGGATAATTTATACTACACAGACTCACATGAGTGGGTAAAAGTTGATGGTGAAGACGCTTACATCGGTATTACTGACTTTGCTCAGAAAGAACTCGGAGATATCGTTTATGTAGAACTTCCTGAAGAAGGCGACGAAGTGGCTTCCGGAGAATCATTTGGTTCAATCGAAGCAGTAAAAGCTGTTGAAGATATTATTTCACCAATTTCAGGTGAAGTTATCAAAGTTAATCTTGATCTTGAAGATACTCCTGAACTGATAAATAGCTCACCATACGAAAATGGTTGGATTGTAAAAATTAAACTTGCGGACGTTGACGAAGTTGAAAAATTATTATCCGTTAACGAATACAAGAAGTTAATAGAAGGTTAGATTTATCAGGAAAAACAGATTTCTAATAACACTAATTGCTCCATCCGGAGGGGGAAAGTCTACAATATTAAAAGAGATTCTTCCGGCGAGAAATGATATTGTCTACTCTGTGTCTTACACAACACGTGAACCTCGTGGGAATGAAAGACACGGAGTCGACTATTTTTTCATTTCAGAGGATGAGTTCAAGAAGAGAATTGCAGAGAACAGGTTTCTGGAATATGCGGAAGTACACGGGAAATGGTACGGTACTTCTAAAGATTTTGTGCAGGATCAGGTTGATGAAGGCAATCATGTTATTATGGATATTGATGTTCAAGGAGCTGAGAAGATTTTGAAGACAGGTTTTGAGATGGTATCAATCTTCCTGTTACCGCCGGATCCTGAAATTCTGGAAAACAGATTAGTTAACAGAAAAACAGATTCTGAAGAGAAAATTAAATTAAGACTTAGAAACGCTCATCTGGAAATAGCAAAAGCCGGACAGTTCCAGTATCTCGTCATTAATGATGACCTTGATACAGCTGTTAAGGATGTATTGAGTATTATACAGGCAGAAGAGAACAGAATGAGCAGATACAGCGATTATATAGAAAATTACTACGGAGGTTCTAAATGAAGAACGATAAAATAGATAAGTTCTTTGAAGAGAATAATGATAATTACTTATACTTACTTCTAGCTAACCTTGAAGTGAAGAGATTATCAGCTCTTCCAAATACTATTAAAGAAAACTTTTCAAAGAAAATTACTGTTGAAGCATTGCATCACGTCGTAGATAACGATATACCTGATTATATTACAGCTGAAGAAGAATTTGATATAGACGACGAATAACGGTATAAGAAATAGATGGCTCCCAACTGTATTTCTCAACACTTTGAATTGATGAAGATGATGGGAGTGGACAATGTGTTTCTTAAAAAGAGTCCTGAGTTCAAGGCTGTAGATAAAACAGTCGGTACTGTCGGAACCGGAACATCCGAAGAAAGGCTCAAGCAAAATTTCATAAATTATAAAGATTGTAATAAATGTCCGCTCTGTCATGGGCGGACTAATCTTGTTTATGGAGAGGGTAATCCCAATGCCGACCTGATGCTTATCGGGGAAGGTCCCGGATTTTATGAGGATAAAAGTGGAAAACCATTTGTCGGTAAAGCAGGGCAGCTTCTCACTAAAATGCTGTTGGCAATCAAAATTGACAGATCTCAGGTGTATATCGGTAATATAGTAAAGTGCCGTCCACCTGATAATCGAGATCCGAAACCGGAAGAAGTTGAAGCATGCCTTCCATACCTTGAAGAACAGATTGAGATTATAAAACCTCGAATCCTGTTATTACTGGGAAGAGTTGCAGGACAGACCCTGCTGAAGAACAATCTCAGGATGCAGGAACTAAGGGAAACTGAACATACTTATAAAGGTATCAGGACTTTTGTGACCTACCATCCATCTGCACTGCTCAGACATACTGCCTGGAAAAAACCTGCCTGGATCGATCTGCAAAAAGTCCAGAAAATATATGAAGGTCTGAAGCCACGATCTTAAACTGACTTACAATTATTATTCTCAGATAGATTTTACTATTATGTTATCTACAAGTATACGCAGTCTCTCAATCTAAGTGATGGTATTATTGTTCCCTACATACTATGCTTCACATTGCTTTGGTATTTTTATACTATTAATCCTCTAATCCTCCGTATCAAAAACAATCATTTCAGTATTATCGCTGTAGTTGGCAAAGCGTACTGACTGTGCTTCCTTGATTCTGGAGAGAGTTGTCTGTATACGTTCTATAGAATCATCTATCTTCTCAATATATTTTCTGTTGCGTCCTTTAAAACTGCCTTCAGGGAGGTTCATCTCCAGCATTTCCAGATTAGCTTTCAGCACCATAAGCGGCTGATTGATCTCGTGACTGGCTGTAACTGCTATTGCCAGGGCTGATTTGTTTCTCTCATCCTGGGCTATTTTTTTGGCATTCTCAGCAAGTTTTCTGTCTGTAATATCTCTGGAGTTGATTATTATACCTCTTATTGCCGGTTCCCTCAGCAAGTTGTTGGCTATAATCTCAAGAATTCTCCAGCTTCCGTCTCTATGCTCAATTCTTACTTCTGTTCTTTGAGAACGATTTGGGTAGTCTATAAGGTTTTCAATAACTTCTTCAGCTTTTCTTCTGTCCTCAGGGTGAACAAAATCCAGAATAGAGGAACCTGATTTTTCCGGATCATATCCCATAATTCTTTCTGCAGCAGTACTATTGAACATTATATGACCTTTGTGGTCTATGATAGTCGTAATGTCAGATGAATTCATCGTCAGCATCCGGAATCTGGTTTCACTGTCTCTGATAGCTTTCTCAATCTTGTAATTATGCATAGCTACTTCAATTATAACCCGCAGCTCTCTTTTCTGGTAGGGCTTTAATATATAACCAAACGGGTGAGTTATCTTTGCTCTTTCCAATAGTTCTACGTCTGTATAGCCGGTTGAGAAGACGACAGGGATGTCGTATGCATCTTTTATTAATTGAGCTGTCTGGATTCCATCAAGTTCACCGGAAAGCATAATATCCATAAGAATCAGATCAGGTTTGATTTTCTTCAGGACTTCAAGTGTTTTTTCACCTGAGTTGATTATATCAAGTACAGCATAATCCAGTTCTTCTAAAAGCTCTTTTAAAGGCTGGGCGACTTCATGATTGTCTTCAACCAGCAAAATAAATCCGTTCATAAGAATCTCCGCAATTGTAAGAATATTTACTTGCTATTAACACTTTTACAAATTATTATTGAAAAGTCAAATAAAAAACTATGCTAAAATTATGACATAATGTGAAATAAGTTGAACAATGAATAAACAAAGGATTAACCATGTGTGGTAGATTTGCTATGTACTCCAGTTTACAGGATTTGCTGAAATATATCAAAACTGAATCGGGTCAGGATATCTTTAAACCAAGTTATAACATAAGCCCGGGTCAATATGCACCAGCGATTAAAGTCAGTGATAATATGTTAATAATTGATAAGTTTAAATGGGGCATTGATAATACATATAAAGATAAAAGAAGCCTGCTTGTTAACAGCAGAATTGAGACACTCACAAAAAGAAAAAATACAGATTTCATAAAATGTGTCATTCCTGCAAACGGTTTCTTTGAGTGGAAGAGCAGTAAAAAACCATATTATTGTTATTCCGGGAAAGATCCTTTTTTGTTTTTCGGAGGTGTTTGCAGAAAGACTGCAGATGGAGATTACTTTTCTATTATTACCAGAGAATCAAAAGGAGTCCTGCAGGATATACACCATCGTATGCCTCTGATGATGCCTGAGAATATCTTGTCAGACTGGCTTTCTGCAGGATGGGACTCCCTTTTACCGGAATTAGATATAAATGATCTTAAGCTTCATCCTGTATCCCCCGAAGTGAACAGGATTAATACTGATAATCCTGATCTAATAAAAGAACATCAGAGTGCTCAATTGGAATTATTTTTCTGATCAGCCCAGCTCAAAAGATGTTATACCGTAAATCTTTTTCAGTGGGATTTCCGGAATGAACTTATTGTACATCCTCGCAGTTTCGAACACCGGATTCATTTTGTATCTTTTAACCAATTCATGAGCTGAGTAATTAGGCTCAGGGATGTCCAGATACACTGATTTACCTTTTTCCACAACAGACAGTAGAGATTGCATGAGGTGGTCTGCTTCATGGAAAGATGCTGAAAACAACGGTCCTATTTTGTATCCGTCCTGGCATTTTCTGATTGTTGCATACCCCGAGACTTCGTCATAATTCATTTTAAGGAATGTCCTTGATTCAGGATCTGCAATCCAGTTTTTCAGGAACTGCTGTCTTTCCACTCCGAATATTTCAGCATCGAAGTGATACAGTTTATCAGTGAAAGAATTAGAAATGGCAGTAATTTGCGGGTGTTTGATATATGTATCGTTCAGTACAAGTTTGTATCTGATGTTTCTATGAGCCAGCTTGAATCCCTGCTTTTCATAATTATTCTGCTGTTCGAGTACTCCGTCAAGCCCTATATTGCAGTCAGAAAGATATTCCATAGCATGTTTCCATATCTGCATACCGTAGCCTTTGTGCCTGAATTCTTCCTTTGTAATATAAAATCCGATAAATCCATATTTATTGTGGTAATTAACTGCTGAAATGCAGGAGATAGGCTCATTATCCAAATAACCAATGAAAAAGCCCTCCGGATCGGCATTATAGAATGATTTCCAGTCGTGCAGACCGGGGTTCCATCCTTCATTACCTGCTGAATCAATCAGGAATTTCATATCTTTAAGATTTATGCTTTTTACTATGTAGTTTGTCATAATTATCCTCTATCTATAATATATGTATTAAAAGTGGATATAAAAACTTAATTTTTTATTTAAACTGTTCGATATAACTTCAGGTGTCAGGATTATGAAGCTTAATACGAAAATGAGTATATGCATTCAAATTAGGTATCACCGCGGGAACTTAATACAATGTATACATAATTTATAGCAAATAAGAGCTTTGTAATATATTTTTGGAGAAAAATATACTTCATGTAATAGCTTTGAATTAGACCTGATTGTTTTGCATTGATGATGGCAATTTCTCTTTTGCTTCTTTTCTTTGGCTTCAAAGAAAATGAAGATAATGTGATTGTTTTTTTAATAAAATATGTTTTTTTTGATCAACACACCCAATTTGGTGCAGAATAGGACATTATGCAGGAATTTCTTAATTGTTTAAGTAAGAGGGCATTTTTCTAAGGAATGTCTGTTGTAACATTTCTTTCACAATCTTGAAGTCGGGTTCATAAGAAAAAATTGGGGGATACCTATATCTGCATTCAAATTTCTTGACAATAACAATGATATGCCGACTAATAAGGTTTAGTGCTTCCTGTTTTTCATGAAGAATCTTTTTCATGATAAGATGATTGCAGGAATTAGTGATTTGCATATAAATACAAGGGATTTAAATATCCTTTCAAGGTTTGAGAATGACTGAAAAAAATCAAGGTACAATACTTATTGCTGATGATGTTCCGGTTAATCTAAAAATTATCAGCAGAATTTTTGAAAAATCAGCTAATTACAATATTGTAACAGCTGTAAATGGTGTAGAAGCAATAGAGAAAATCAAAGTGCATGCTCCCGATCTTGTTCTGCTGGACGTGATAATGCCGGAAGCAGACGGATACCAGGTTGCTGAATTTATCCGTGATTCCGATATTTATAATGACATACCTGTGATATTCATGACCGGTATAGACGATGCTGAGTTCAGGGAAAAGTTCCCGGAAACAGGTGCAAAAGATTATATCTCCAAGCCTATAGATAAGGACTTGCTGATATTCCGCGTTAAAGTGAATATAGAACTGAAAAAAGCTAAAGACGAACTGCTGAGAAGTCAGAAGTTGATACAGGATAAAGAGTTTCTATTATTGAATCTTATTGACGAACAGACCAGCGAATTGATGGAAGTAGTCTGGGCTATTGTTTCTTCTCTGGAAAATTCAAACCATATATATCATGGTGAAACTAAGAACCACCTCATAAGAATAAGAGAGTATTGTAATATACTGGCAGAAAAATATGGTTGTAATGCTGAGTTTATCAGGAAAGTAAGACTGTTCTCATCTTTACATGATATTGGAAAAATATGTATTCCTGAGAATATTCTCAAGAAGCCGGATTCTTTGACAAATCAGGAATTCGATGCTGTAAAGAGCCATGTTTATTGTGGATACAAAATGCTTCAGGACAGCAGTGTGGATGAGATTGCCAAAAACATCATCAAATACCACCATGAGAAATGGGACGGTACCGGCTATCTGGAAGGACTAGCAGGATATAATATTCCGCTTGAAGCAAGAATAGTTGCCGTTGCAGATGTCTATGATGCTCTTTCTTTCCAGACAGTATACAAAGAGTCTCTGTCAGAAGATAAAACCAAATCTCTGATGTTCGAAGCCAGTGGATTACATTTCGAACCTCGACTTGTTGAGCTGTTATATGATAACATTAACGAGTTCATTGAGATAAAAGAAGAGTACTCCTGATTCCCGTATGAACTACAAGGTTAAAATCAAAAGGAAAATCGGTACAGCGATTCAGGATTTCACAATGATTTCCGAGGGAGACAGGATTCTTGTCTGTCTTTCTGGCGGTAAAGATTCCTGGGTAATGCTGGATATGCTGATTAAGTTGCAGAAAAAAGCTCCGGTAAATTTTAAGCTTGAAGCGCTGAAAGTGGACTATCCGCACAGCCCGGAAGATAATCTTATCATCAGAAATGCTGCAGAGAAAAAGTACAATATCAAAACAACAATTCTGGAAACGAATACAGAGAACGTCATTGATTCAGTTAAAGAT
Organism: Cloacimonadales bacterium (SeqCode); assembly: GCA_942492065.1. Taxonomy (GTDB): domain Bacteria; phylum Cloacimonadota; class Cloacimonadia; order Cloacimonadales; family JAIOQZ01. Next base: position 366,201 of record CALODV010000014.1, read on the forward strand.
AAATCAAAATCTCATTGCGCTTTGTGTTCCAGACTTAGACGTGGTGTAATATATTCTTACGCTCATGAGCATAACTTCAACAAGATTGCCCTTGGGCATCACATGAACGATACCAATGAGACGCTTCTCATGAATCTCTTTTTCAGTGGGATTATGAAAGGAATGGCTCCGATTCTGAAGTCTGATGATGGCAGAAACACGGTGATCAGACCGATGATATATGTTCACGAATCATGGATATCTGCTTATGTGGAGCAGCTTGATCTGCCTTTGTTCAGGGATGAATGCCGTTTTTACGATCAGAAAGAGCGCAGCAGGGCTAAGAATCTTTTGAACACCCTTGAGGAGGAAATACCCGATATCCAGAATAACATGCTGGCAGGGCAGAGCAATATTGCTTTATCGCACTTGCTGGACAGGGATAAGTATCAGTTCCCGGTGTAAAAAAAAACTATTCAGAAACAATCCAGACAGGATTGGTCACTACTCTACTATTATTTTCAGTAAAAGCTTCCATTCTGATATATCCGTTTTTGGGCAGGAAGTCGCAGATATCATCTTTAAGAACATCCAGACAGAATTCTTTGCCTGAGTCTGTATCACCAATGCATAAAAGTATTTTTTTGAAATCACCGAATTGAGAAGTCGTTGCTGTTGTATATCTGAATTTAAGCTCTGATGAATATTCAATTCTAGAACCAATTTGATGGACTTCTGAGTCTGATTCCAGGGTGAAGTCCAGAAATGGTCCGTTAGAGAGTATCACGCATCCTTTTCTGATGCCTTCGACAGGTTTGTTGGAGGTGTGTTTAAAAGCTGTAAACCATTTTCCGAAAAGCTGTTCTTTCTTAGACTCAAGATGTATGAACGGCAGTTTTACCTGTCTCTGTAATCCAAAATTACCATGAGCATCATTGCCGGCTGTTATATAGTATTGGTCACCATTCAGCAGGAGTTCCACCCATTTTTTTATACTTCTGTTTATGTGAGAGCTGTTGGAACCGTTGATGATCTGTAGAATGTTAACATTCCCTGCTGAGAAATCCGGCTTTTGCCATTCGCTTCTTCTGAAGCTGAACGGAAGGGTCTGCAGGAATGACACGGGTTCGAAAGGATGAGCAGCTATAAGAAGCTCCGGGTTGTATTGCTCGATATCTTTAATATTTACGGTAGGAGCAGTTTTTCCCCAGGTTTCTGCACTGTCGCCATAACCGGGGATGAATCGCTGTGGTTTTACTGCTATCAGATGCAGGTTTTTACTTTCCGTACTGCCAATAGAAGTTTCTTCAGCCTGAACTATGTTGACCTCATCGTCTGACAAATCTGTAATTTCTTTCTTAAGCTTTTTCCATTTGGTCAACTCAGGATCGTTTTGCAGGTAATTGTCTTCGTGATCATCCAGATCGTAAGAGTGATCGGTGACAAAGAACCAGTCTAAACCAAGGGCTTTTGCTGCGGATTTAGCAGATTTTACATCTGCACCGAATTCAACCTGGTCGTTTGTGTAGTTACTGTGATAATGACTATCGCCTTTGTACCAGTTATCGGGGAAACAGTCTTCTTCACTGGAGATGAAAGTTCTGAACGGATTGTACGGCATTCCTCTGTAGTTATCGTTGATACAGGTATGAATTGTATTGTCTGCTAGCTTATACTCAGCTTTGATTGTAATGTAGACTTGTTTATCATGCAGATCAACGGGTATTTCCATTGAGAACTCTTGTGCCTGATATGGCTGGTCAGCAACTATATCTGAGTTCGATATAGTCAGTTTTCTACAAAATGCTTCGGATTGCAGATAGGCTTTTACAGATGTAATCGTGCAGGGAAATCTGTCGGCATCTTTAATGATACAGAATACCGGAAGTGTTTTCTGTTTCTTCAATTTGAGGGTGTGAGGGATATCGAATACTATTTCCGGGTGTGTTCTATAGTAAGCCGATTTCAGAAAAGGCGGCTTATAGTGAGTTTCTGCGTAGCCAATAAAAGGAAAGAACATGTGTGTTGATCAAAAAAAAAGCCTTCTTGCGAAGGCATAAAATTTTATGGTAACCAGTCAGTGTTGATTCTGTCTTTAACTTTTTCTTTACCGCCAGTCATCCAGGGACCGTTAGGAAGATTATAAATAATCTGTGCTCCTTTAACACCAAATTCTTCTGTGCTGGTAGCAACAACTGTGGAATCTGTGACAGAGTAAGTAAAATATTTCTCTTCAAGTTTAAGGTTAAGGAAGCTGAGTTCAGCAGCATAGTCGCCATCACCAAGTTCAGGATCGTTTTTGTAGGCAATATCAGCAAATTTAATAATCTGGATATTTTTGATTGCTTCCTGAGCTTTCTGGAAGTCGATTCCATCTTGTCTGAGAGGAATAACAAAAACAAAGATAATTCCAATAACCATAATAATCATTAATAAGTCTATCAGAGAAAATGACTTTTTCTTAACTAATCCACTGTGTTTCATGTGTCCTCCACATTCACATATTTTTTTTACAAAAACAGCATATTGATGTAATTTGTCAAAGGATTTTTGATAATTTCAGTATAAGCACTGATGCGGGTCAAAAAAATCAGGGGCTCAGGGCAAACATCTATATTGCTTTTCATCAATTAATCAGATTGAAAAGCCCGTGTCCGAACACTAATTTTAGTGTTTGTAGTGCTTAGTACACAAATGGATTCAGATGCATTTTATCAATACCTGAAGCAGTTACATTAAATGGAGAGCTAAAGCTTCAGCATTCCGGAAATACTTTTTGAGAACAGATGTCAGTGCTTCAAGAAAAACTGAGAAACCTTAAATGTTCACAGAATAATTTGACATTATCGAATTTTTTTATAAATTTCTTTACATAATACCGATAAATAATTTTTTATTAAGATCAATAGGAATTCCATGGTTAATCTGTTGTAAAACATGACTTAATCATTCGAACAGAATAAGTTAAAAAGATTATAAAAAACATAGAAGGAGAGTGAAATGACTCGTGAACGTATTGAAGAAGTACTTGATAAGGTAAGACCTGCAATTCAGGCTGACGGTGGAGATGTTGAACTTGTAAAAATCAGAGAAGACAATGTAGTAGAAGTAAGACTTACAGGTGCTTGCGGAAGCTGCCCAATGGCTACATTAACTCTTAAAGCCGGTGTTGAGAGAGTTCTTAAAGAAGAAATCCCTGAAATCGTAGAAGTTGTAGCTGCAAAATAACTATCACCTTCAGAATGGTCTTCAGACCTTCGGAATGGTGTGATTACAACACATAATAATTTTACTGACCTGCTGACTTAGTTCGGCAGGTTTTTTTGTTGGGGGTAACCCTCAGTTTCCCCAGATAAGATCGTGAGAATCAGCTCCCTTAAGGAGGGAGCACAAAGTTGATAGAATCTGTCGGGCTTCGAGTTAGCAAAATAATGGGTTCAATAGAACTTATATATTATCTAACAAATAACTTCGAAATCTCAGAGCATACATTGTTGAGATTGTTTATGATTTCCTGATTACTGAATCTAAGAATTTTGAGATCGTAAGATTTCAAAATCTGATCTCTCTCATAATCATAGTTTTTACCAAACTCACTGTTATGGCTTTCACCATCAATTTCAATAATAAGTTTAAGCTCAGGACAGTAGAAATCACAGATATAATTGTCTATTGGATGTTGTCTTCTCCATTTATAACCGCATTTATTCAAGAAACAGAACCAAAGTCGCTTCTCATGTTGTGTTAAATTGCTGCGCAGATATTTTGCTCTATCTTTTAACTTGGGATTATAAGGCAGGCTTCTTCCTGTTGAGATTAGACCTTTTCTCTTGAGTTCCTCTTTATCATACATTTTTATCTCCATACTTTAAGATTTTTAAAACTTCAGGAATCTTGTCTATTATTTTCTTTTCTATGTAATGAAAACTCTATCCTGCTTCTTATATGTGCAGTACCTCACTAAAAGGAAGGATGATTGTATAAGCTTAGCGGTTTTGCATTTGTTTGTTTTCCCTAGTAGGGAAATGTCGAGTATGCGAGACAAAGGGTTAAGAAACACAGCTCTTGTTCGAAGTCCCTGCAAGCGAGGAACTCCGATCTATGGAATTAACCCTGAGCTTCCCTCGATAAGATCGAGAGAACCAGCTCCCCGTAGATGTTTCCGAAGGAATACATCCAGAAACAGAAAGAGGGAGCACAAAGTCGTTAGATTCTTTCGAGTATCGATTATAATCTAATATCTAAAAAAAAATGCAATGTTAATGTTGCTTATGCAAATTCTCAACAGTTCTGCATTAAATTGTTTTCCCTAATTTATTTCAGGTGTTTTCACAAAATGAAAACACATCGGGGAAATGTCGAGTTTACAGGGGAAAATGATTGTCAAAATAAGATAACGTGACCAACTGTAGTTAAAAAAGTGAAGTAGTCATCAAACCTTGATACCAACAAAATATCGAAATATATTGACATGAAAAGATTTTCAGGTAAATAAACAATTGATGCAAAGTATATTTATTAATTGGTTGAGAAACAGCTCTAAGCTTTTGGCATTCAGTATTATAATGTGTGTAATACTCAGTGCCTGCACGCCTAACGTCATTTATGTGACTAAGGATGTGAAAAAAGCCTCAACCACTAAGAAAACAAAAAAGAAGAGTGTAACTCCCCTAAAAGGTAAGGAGTTCTACGCCGTGTGTTCGTACTACGGACGGAAGTTCCATGGACGTAAAACTGCCAACGGTGAGACATTCGATATGCATGCTATGACATGTGCACATAAGAGATTTGCATTCGGAACCAAACTGAAAGTAACAAACGAGTCAAATGGGAAATCCGTTATCGTACGGGTTAACGACAGAGGCCCTTTCATTAAAGGAAGGGATATCGATCTGTCTTACGGGGCGGCCGACAAGATCGGACTGATTCCTCACGGTGTTTTAAAGTGCAAGGTAGAAGTGCTGTAACATCACAATCCGGAGTACATGAGTCAACGCAATGAATAAAGAAGATGCCAAAATCAGAGAAGAGATAATAAAGCATATTACGGGTTTATATATAAGCCTGATTCGCTCGGATGATGTGATAGATGAGTCCGAAACTGATGTGCTGTTCAATCTGCTGGAAAACCTGTTCCGTCAGGAAGATATATCCTGGGAAATGTTTATCCGGGAGATGAGTCAGAAAGAACTGGATATGCCAAAAATCCTCAACTTCCTCAACAGGCATCTCATTACTCTCGATAAGATCAGAATCCTTATCAGTCTTATTGCTCTTGCAAACGTCAACAACTCGTTCTCATCAACAGACGTGACTCAGATTCTGGAGCTGTCCAAAAAGCTTAATCTGGAGACGGAAGGCTTTATGGCGATTATCGATGCGATAGAGTACAGCAAAACCGAACCGGTGTCTATCAGAGGGTTCCGCTATTTCCATCACACAAGAAAATCACTTTTCCACGATTACCTTATTATAGGTCCTGACGGCGAATCTGACATCATGTTCCGCGACAGTGATGTCAAAGACAAAGAGCTTCTCGTTGTTACCATCGATAAACTGATATTTATCGGAACCAGCAACAACAGTTCTGCTTTTATTAATGATCAGCCGTTGAAGGGGAACAGACTGTATCTGTTACCAGCAATGGGGCACCTGAATATCGGTAAAGTCAGTTTTTCCTCTGAGCATCTGCAAAAGATGATGGACTCTCGTAATTCATACGATATAATCAGTTTTTCCACAACAAGCTATAAATTTAAAATTATAAACAACAAGAATCATTACAGCCTTATTCAGGAATACAGCTGTGTGTCAGTAAACGACGATAAGATACCAGTCAATAAAGAAATAAAGCTGCATTTTGACGATTCTATCTGTATTGATAACTACGATCCGTTTCTCTTGACTGATGTAATTCAGCATAGAGATGATATCGGAGCTAATCCGGTTACCCCGGGTAAGATGTATATCGGTTTTGACAACAACATGTTCTATATGTCAGCCGAGGACAAAGGCAAGACTATTGCCTGGATACAGTCGCAGTCCGGTGATTACTACATCTATCCCAAAAGGAAACGGTGGGACTTCTATGTAAACAAAAAGAAGATCACTGAATCAGCTAAGTTCATCCTGAATAATGATATCATTACAATTAACCAGAGGAACTTCAGGATCAACCAGTTTCTCGATCTTATAGAGATTCCATTCGAGGTGCAGGAGTTTTCAGTTCTTGATCTTAAGCACTATTTCCCGGATGGTGCACTGGCTCTGGATAATTGCTCATTCTCAATGTCCAAGGGTGATCTGGTGGGAATTCTGGGGCAGAGCGGTTGCGGTAAATCCACCATGCTCAAAACTGTTATAGGCGAGATAACTCCCACTTACGGTTCCATTACTCTCGATGGTAAAGATTATTTCAGTAATATAAACTACTTCTCCAAGTTCGTCGGATTTGTCCCTCAGGAAGATTTGCTGTATCCTGAACTGACAGTTTATGAGAACCTCTATTTCAGAGGTAAGCTGCTGCTGCCGAGGATATCCAAGGAGAACCTCAGGCAGAAAATAGCTAACATCCTTATGGAGATGAACCTGCAGCACAGGAAAAACAGTATTGTTGGGAATGCCGAGAACAAGCTTTTGAGCGGGGGAGAGCGGAAACGTTTGAATATTGCTCTGGAACTGCTTACAGAACCAACAATTTTGATTTGCGATGAACCTACATCCGGTCTGTCATCCATAGATTCGGTTCAGGTGATAGAGCTTTTGAAGAAGTTGTGCAATCAGGGAAAGATCATCATCTTGTCTATCCACCAGCCTAATACGGATATACTGATGACCTTCAGTAAGATTTTACTGATGGATCAGGGTGGAAAGCAGGTCTATTATGGGTCACCTCAGGATGCTTTTGATTACTTTAATACAGAGATAGACTCTCTGACAAAGCGCAAGGAGATAATCCGCAAGAAGAAGCGTCAGCAGATCCCTGATTTTTTCTATGAGCTTATAGAGTATCCGTTTTATGATGAGAACGGAGAGATTCGGTATATACAGAAGAATGACACGTTGATGGTGAAGCGGAAGTTTACACCTGTATATTGGCGGGATAAGTTCAGGCGCAAGACATTATTTGATTTGATGAATGTAGAAAACACAGATCCTAATCAGGAGGTCGCATCAGGCAGGATAAAGAGGAAGAGGCTGGGATTCTATAACCTCAGCAGGCTTTTGATTGCATACTTGTATAAAAACTTTCTGTTGAAGTTCAGAAACAGGTCAAACAATCTTATTACATTTCTGGAAGCTCCACTGCTGGGATTTCTGATATCATTTATATTGAGACTGGCTCCAACAAACGATGTGTATTCTTATGCCGAGAATATCAATATGGGGATATTCATTTTTATTTCGATAATTGTGTTTATTTTCATGGGTTTGTCGAACAGCATAGAAGAGATACTGGGAGAGCGGAGGATGTTTATCCGTGAAAAGATGCTGCAGTCAAGAATCTCCTATCACTTATTCAGTAAGTTTACTGCATTGGCGTTATATACTATAGTACAGTCTCTGCTTTATTTGAGTGTATCCGTGCTGATTCTGGGGATTCGGGGAGTATTCTGGATAAATTTCCTGTATCTTTGTGTTGCCGGAGCATTCGGATATAGTCTGGGGATGATGATTTCTTCATTTATAAACTCAAGAAAGGCGATTATTAATGTATTGCCTTTGATTTTGATACCGCAGATTATTTTTGGTGGAGCGATCATAGAGTATGAGCGAATGAACAGGAGCTTGCAGGTTGTAAAAACCAATCCTGTGCCTGAAGTAGTGGAGATAATTCCTTCCAGATGGCTCTTTGAGGGGTTGTATACTGCATATTCTAAGCGGAATCCATTTGAGTATAAACTGGAATTATTGAACAAAAAAAGATTGACACTTAGAGAAAATTATGAGAACGGTATAATTACTAAAAGTGAATTTAATAAAGAAAAACAAAAGATCGTTAATGAGAAGAATAGTTTTGGTGAGAAGTACAGGAAGAAGAAATATGTGAACAGGTACCTTAATCTTTCAGTTGATATGATGGACGGCAAGTATCTGAATACAGAAAAAAATGTATTTCTTTCAAGCTATAAGCTTTTTTTCAATCGAATTTTCAGAACGTATAATTTTAATCTGCTTGTAACATTACTTTATGTTGCATTATTAAATGTATTAACTTATATTAAATTAAAATATTACTATAAAGATTAATGAATAAATCGGGAGGATACGATGATCAGAAAAATGATTTATCTGGTAGTTGCAATCAGCATTCTTGCACTTATTTTCGGATGTGGAGAGAAAAAAGCTGCAGAGAAGAAAGAGAAAACACCGGTAGTAAAGTATTATCATTTTCCTTTACCTTCATTTTCAGATGTTTTTGAGAAGTTAGATTATCTCGAAGGATCCGAATATGACAAACTACTTCCGGATGAACTTCCGGAGATTAAAGACAATGTGTTTAAAGCAGCATTTTCACTTGGGGCTTTAACAGCTGATGCAATTTTTGCTGCGCAGTCACGCAATAAAACAAAACTTATTGATATTGCTGCTCAGATGATTGACTACTCAAAATTTATCGGACTGAGTGATGATATTCTCAAGCTTGCGGATGAGCTTAAAATGCTTATTGAGGAAGACAAGTGGAAAGAACTGGAAGTTACTCTTGATAAATACAAGCAGGATATTGTGTTTACTCTGTACGATTCAGGTGATTTTGACACATTTATTCTGTTACAGTTAGGCGGTTGGACTGAAGGTCTGGACAGACTTTCAAAACTGCTTATAGATAACTATCAGGCTGAAGAAACCGGTGTAATCAATGAAGTTGGTGTTTTAAGCAACCTTATCTATAATGTGGATAACATTGAGAATGAACAGATTGCGGCTCTTGACTATTATAAGCTTTCATCTGAAAATCTGAAGAAAATCAGAGATATTTTCAAGAATATAAGCAAGCAAGAATTCACAAAAGAAGAGCTTGAATCAGTTTTCAAACTTACACAGGCTATCAAAAAATCCTTCAGTTAAAACTGGATATTATCAGTGAATTGCGGTTTCAGACATCTCTAAAAATAAAAATAACGTCTGTCAGAAATTTTTTTATTGACAGATTTATATAATTCACGTACTAAACGGTTTAGTTACATAGACAAAAAATACGTTTGGAGGATTTAATGAGTAGAGAAGAATTAATCACAAAAATCTCAGAAGATGTTCAGATCACAAAGAAGGCAGCTGCTCAAGCATTGACTTCAGTACTCGAAGGTATTCAAAACGAACTGGCAGATGGTGGAAAAGTTTCACTTGTTGGTTTTGGTACATTCTCAGTAGTTACAAGAGCGGCTAGAAAAGGTATTAACCCAAGAACTAAAGAAGCTATTCCTATTCCTGAAAGAAAAGTTCCGGTATTCAAAGCTGGAAAGAAACTTAGAGAAGCAGTGAAATAGTTTGAAAAGTTTTTTGTAAAAGCAAAAATCAAAGAATGGTTTTTGCTTTTCTTTTTTTATAGACAATTTTACTGAGTTTAATTTGAATGACATTAAAACAAACATAAAGAGGATAAAACATGAAGTTTTCAATTGAAAAGAAAGATCTAATCAGGAATCTGGCATCATTAAGCAATATTGTTCCTTCGAAAAACACTATGCCAATTCTGACAAACTATCTTATTGAGACTTTTGAAGAACGAAATGAAATCAGGATTACAGCGACTGACCTGGAGATTACAGTAGTGGTTGAGTTTGAGCTTCATGTTGCAGAAAGCGGCAAAGCTGCTGTATCAGCGAGAGATATTACAGATATCGTTAACTCTATGCCTGACGCAATGATTTATTTCGAAAAGAAAGAAGATAAACTGCATATAAAATGTGATAACGCTAATTTTGATTTAGTTTGTGCTGAACATGAGCAGTTTCCATTAATTCCCCATGTAGATATGAGTAATGCTCGTGAAGTTGATGCGGCTATTTTCTCTAAAATGATCGAGAATACTCACTTTGCTGTATCATCTGAGACAAACAGACCTGTCTTCACAGGTATTTTCTGGAAAATCGCTTTTGATCATCAGCTTATGGTTTCTACTGACGGTAAAAAAATAGCTGAGTTCAAAGTTATGCAGCCAAATGAAATTGAGAATGAAGTAGAAAAGATTGTACCAACAAAAGGATTGCTCTTTATTAAGAAAGTAATCAATGACGAAAATGACAAAATATCTGTTCTTATTGACGAAAACAGAGTTATGTTCCACTATGGAAACTATACAATTTTTTCACATGTTCTTGAAGGTAAATTCCCTGATTATACTGTGGCTATGCCTAAAGATAATGCAAATACCCTGACATTATCAAGAGATATACTTAAACAGGCTGTAAGAAGAGCTTCACTGCTTTCTTCCGAAGACAACCACAGAATTAAATTTGAAATTTCAGAAACCGATTTCACGATCAAATCAACAAACCGTGAAAAAGGTGAAGCTGCAGAAAAGATTACATCATTTGATTATAAAGGAAAAGATCTTAAAATTGCTTTCAATTATAAATTCCTGAATGAAATACTGAATGTTATAGAAACTGATAAAGTTATGCTTACATTCGGGAACTCTCAAAGCCCGATTCTTCTCTATAATGTTGATCTGGAAGCTGTATATGACGCCAGATTCCTGCTGATGCCATTAAGAATAGGATAGTGAGAATAAGAAACATTCAGCTGAATAACTTCAGAAATTATAAGAAGTTTTCACATTCTTTTAACGATAAAGGTGCAATAGTTACCGGTAATAACGGTTCAGGTAAGACCAATTTACTGGAAGCTATTGCATATTTTGCTTTTGGGAAGTCATTCAGAGCTAGAAATGATTCTGATCTGATCAACTTTGGAGAAAGCTATTTCCGTATTAAGGCGGATATGCATATTCGTTCTGTTGATATTAATCTGGCAGCCGGTTTTGACAATAAAAATAAGATTATCAAAATAGACGGTGAACCTGTCAGGAAAGTCAGTTCATTGTATCAGAACTTCAAAGTTATCAGCTTTGAACCTGATGATATCAATATTATCAACGGGTCCCCTTCTATCAGAAGAAAATTCTTTGATCTGGCAGTTTCACAGTACTCTTTTCGATACCTGCAGGTGCTGGGTGATTTTCATAAAACTCTTAAGCAGCGTAATGCCCTGCTTAAATCAGAATTCACAATTGAAGAAAAAAAAGTCTGGGATGATGCTTATATTCAGGCATGCTGTGAAATCTATGAAGAAAGATCACTGTATCTGGAGGATTTCAGGGGATATCTGCTGGATTTCTTTAAGCATTTCTTCTCTGAGATTGACTCGGCAGATATTGAGTATGCCTACTCAATCAGCAGGAAAGAAGGAATCACTTCCGAAGAGTACTATCAAGATGCATGTAAGCGATTTGCCAGAAAGGAAAAAGAAACCGGTCGAACACTTTTTGGAATTCATCTTGACGATTATATTATAAAATTGAATGAGCTACCTGCTAAGTTTTTTGCTTCTCAGGGGCAAAAGAGAGTATTTGCATTGATTTTGAAGATGATACACGCAAAAGTACTCGCAGAAAAAAATAACGAGTTTCCTGTACTTATTTTCGATGATGTTCTGGCTGAGCTGGACCAGACAAGGATTGAAAAGTTTCGTGAGTTCCTTAACCCGGAGCATCAGGTTTTTATTGCTTCTCCCCGGGATTTCGGTGAGAAATATTTTAATCTGGATGTAATTGACTTAAATTCTGTACTTCAGGACTATATTGATGAAAGATAATAATAAATTAAAGATGAACAGAAATATATTTGGCTGGATGATGTATGATTTTGCCAATTCATCATTTACTACAATTATTGTAAGTGTTGTATACAGCGTGTATTTTGTGAATACTGTTGTGGGAGACTCAGGTGACGGTACAGCATTATGGGGAAGAGGCATGGCAATTTCCATGATTCTGGTAGCTCTTTCTGCTCCAATTTTCGGTGCTGTTGCAGACTTTTCCAGAGCTAAAAAGAAGTTTCTGTTTTATAATACATATCTTACAATCATTTTTACAGCGCTGCTGTTCTTTGTTGGCCCCGGTGATATCAATACTGGTTTAACCTTTTTTATTATTGCTAACTTTGGATTTAACAGTGCAAATGTCTTTTACAATGCGTTTCTCCCGGAGATTGTCTCTAAGAAGCATATTGGAAAAGTATCCGGATGGGGCTGGGCAATTGGTTATGCAGGAGGTTTAACATCACTTCTTATAGCTTTACCTCTTGTACATAATGCAGTACGGTGGGTATTTCCAAGTGTTGCAATCTTCTTCGCAATTTTCTCAATTTTCACATTTTTCTGGTTAAGTGAATTTTCCAAGCCCTCGAAGAGAGCAAATTACTTCAGAATAGCGTATAACAGAATCAAGTTTTCGGTAGTAAACATTTCTAAGCTGTCAGAGCTTAAGAAATTTATATTTAGCTACTTCCTCTATAATGATGCCATTATAACTGTTATCACTTTCGGTGCTGTTTATGGCAGAGAAGAATTTGCTATGAAAACAAAGGATCTACTCGTATACTTTATTATAATGCAGTTCAGTTCTATGGCAGGTGCATTCGGGTTCGGGTATATTCTTGATAAAATAGGTGCTAAGAAGACAATTACTATTTCTCTGGTATTGTGGGTTGGAGCTGTTATATGGGCTTTCTTCTGCAGATCTGAGGCTGAGTTCTATTTTGTGGGTCTGCTTGCCGGGTTAGCAATGGGATCAAGTCAATCGTGCAGCAGGTCTATGCTTGCTCAACTTACACCTGATGATAAATCAGCAGAATTTTTCGGATTCTATGCATTTTCAGGAAAGATTGCCGCTATAATAGGACCTTTACTCTATGGAGAGGTGCACAGGATTACCGGTTCTCAAAGATTTGCAATTCTATCGATTCTGCTGTTCCTGATTACCGGTGGAATTGTGCTGCAGACTGTTAAGACTGAAAAGGGAATTCAGGACGCACAGAATTGGCAGAAAGAAGAATGATCAGTGACTGATAAGCATTTCTTCTTCTGAATCTTCGGACTTGATAACAACAGATAGTTTTTCGGGAGCACAGATTATCGGTTGTGAGCTGGACCATCCCTGTTTAACACAAATTTGATTCCTGCATGGTGAAGATTTTACTCTGACTTTATTATCTTTTATCTCAACAACAATATTATGATCAAGTTTTATTAATCTGTCCTTATCAAGAGGATATTCACCTTCGGTATTTCCTTCTCTGGTTATGACAACGTATCGCTTTGATTTGAATCTGAATCCTTTTAAAGCAAGCCCTGCAGCCAGTGCAAGAAGCAGTACAACTATAATAATATCGAATGGCCGTATCAGTTTTAAGAAATTCAATTAACTCCATACTCCATATATTTTATTGTTACATGAGGGACAATTACCATTGAAATCATCAGTGACTAATGCATTGAAATAACGTCTTTCAATAAGAAGTTCACCACATTCAGGGCAGGCAGTATTATTCTCATCTGAAGTCACTATATTGCCAATATACACATTATTTAGTTTTGATATTGCAGAATTATATATGTCTTTCAGAATGCTGTCGGGAGTTGGTGGATTCATCATTTCATATTGTGGATAATACTTTGAAAAATGTACCGGTATGTCCGGATTCAGATTACTGATGAATTCGATTATAGAAGAGTAATCATCATCGTTTTCCTCTGGTATTACGAGATTTGTCACCTCCAGATGAGCTTTTTCCGAAATCAACTTGATAGCGTCCAGAACAGGTTTGAGTGTTGCTGAGCAGAGAGATTTATAGAAGTTATCTGTGAAAGCCTTAAGGTCTATGTTAAAAGCATCCACAACCTCAAGCAGCATTTCCAAAGGTTCGGGGTTAATGTACCCGTTTGAAACCATTATGGATTTGATATTGTGTTTCTTCAATTCACGAGCTGCATCCAGTACAAACTCAAACCAGGTAATAGGTTCGGTATAAGTAAATGAGACTGAAGGAATGCTGTTCTCAATGCAATATGTCACGAGCTGTTCAACGCTTATATCGAAAGTGCGAGACTGCATTTGGCTGATATGGTAATTCTGACAGAAACGGCATTTAAGATTACAGGAGTTATGACCCAGTGACAATGTTTGTGTTTGGGGTAGGAAATGGTACAGAGGTTTCTTCTCTACGGGATCTTTATGGATTGTTACTGTTTTACCATACGTGACAGCATAAAGAGTGCCTTTGAGGTTGATTCGGGCTCTACATATTCCTTCTTCATTTTCTGAGATGATACACATATGAGGGCAAAGCTTACATTGAACCTTTGCCCTTTTAAGTTTTTCGTAAAATAGCGCTTCTTTCAAGCTACATTCCCATATAAAATGATCTTGCACTTTTAACAGCTTTCAGAACGAGTAAACAAGCTGCCGCTACTGCACCAATAATATTATCATCGGTGTACTTGGCAATTGGACTGCCTATTTTCCCTAAGCCCTTATATACTTTACCATCTTCAAAATACGCTATTGGAGTTCCTTGTTTGAAACCGCCTTCATAAATTTTCTGTCCGTCAACGAAAGCTATAGCTTTGCCTGCTTTGTTGTTTCCCAGATACATTTTTGTTCCCTCAAAAAACAGAATTGCCAAACCGGTTTTATTAGGACCTTTATATACTTTTTGTCCATCAACGCATGCTATTGCTTCACCTGATTTGCTATCTGTACTGAAAATTTTAGAAACCATGATTCCTCCATTTGATAGATTTTGATGCATTATAAATGTAACTTCTATTTATTGCAAGCAAAAAAACAAGTTATCTTATTAACATACTGACTATTATTACTTTATAGATAAACATTGATATGGATATGCATCAAACTCAGGTCAATTCATGTAATATTTAATAGCTGGGGAATTTATATATTTTCCGGAAAATAATTCTAAGCTTTGATTAGATGAAATCAAATCAGGACTAGTCCCGGAGAATGCAATTTGCTAAAAAGTTCGGAGATGCATGTGTCTACAGAGTAGATACCTCTGAAATAATACTTGACTTAAGGATAATATTGATTTTTAATCATCTAGTAAATATGCGAACGTTCTAAATAATCATATATTCTAAATTTGTTAATTCTGCAATTTAGTATTGATTAGACAAAGGAGACAAAGATGAAAAAAATCTGCTTTCTGATGATAATGTTTATTTCACTAGGGTTGTACTCAATTGATGTTTCAGGTGATACCAGTGGAATTTGGGAACTTGCCCAATCTCCTGTAAATATCATCGGAGATGTAAATGTAGTTGATAGTCTGATTATTGCTCAGGGTGTTACAGTTCTTGTAGATGGGGCATATCAGATCAATGTAGCTGGCAGGATTATAGCCGAAGGAACTTCAGCAGATTCAATAAAATTTGTTCTTTCTGATAATGCAGTTGAATGGAAGGGGATAAGACTTGAAGGAGATGAGCAAAACAGATTCAATTATTGCAGAGTTTCAGGAACTGCAGGGCAGAACAGCTGTGGTATTAAGGTAGTTACCAGTCCTGTAATTATTGATCACTGTGTGATAAATGATCATGAAAAAGGAATAGATCTTTTTGCTGTAGGTGAAGCCAATCCCCCAGAAATGATTGTGAGAAATACATTAGTAACAGCGATTGATGATGCAGGAATTACTATTGCGGAAAACGGAAATGTACTGATTGAGGACTGTGAGATTACTCAGTGCGGATTATCCGGCTCATGGTATGGTGGAATACATCTCACTGTTCAAACTCAGGATGCCACAGTAAACCCTACTATTAGGGATAATAATATACATCACAACAACAGACAGGGAATGATAATTTCTGACATAATGGGTGTCGGAAACGTCAATCCTCAAATATACAACAATCTTGTTCAGTTTAATTATACAGGAATATACTCTGCAAATACTTCAGGTATATACACTAATAATGTAGTTTCATATAATTATGAGGCCGGAAATGCAAACTCCGGAGCAGGAATAATGTGTTATGGACCGAGATGTCATTCCGTGTTTTCAGGCAATTCTGTAGCACATAATTATGCTGGATTCTATATAGCTAACGATGCTCAGCCTGTACTTGGCAATATCACCAATTTTGATACTGAAGATGATGGATATAATTCGATTCACGATAATGAGATGGATGGTACAGAGAATTCAGTTGTTACAAGCTCCAGTCTGGATATTTATGCACAGAATAACTCATGGGGGGAATTTGATCTGAATCTCATTGCTCAGAGTATTCACGAGCTGGGAACAGGTCAGGTGATTTTTACTCCTATTTCATCTGGACAGCGGCCTTCAATATCCGGAAATATTCAATATGCAGGAGCTAATACAGTTGATTCCATATTGATAAAGGTATACAACGCTGATTCATTGGATCGACCATTAATATATCCTCAGTTCACAACAGGATTTTACTATGTAAACGTCCCTGATTCCGGAGACTATTATGTTACAATCGAAGCTCAATTTGTTGAAGATGTGCCACCTGGATATGGTATCTATGGAGGACTACTCACACCGCAGCTTATAATCGTTGATAGTACTGCGAATGATAATAATGATATTATTCTGCATGATGATAATCCGGTTATCAGTGTATACGTAGATGCCCAGGAGGATTTTCAGGGAGTGATGTCTTATCCTGTACATTTCTGCTCAGAAGTGCACACCGGTTTTACAAAATACGTTCAGAGCAATACTATCGAAATCACAGTGAATGGTGTAATGATGGAGCTGGACCCTAATCGAGTATTTGATTATACTATTATTGATATGATCGTTACAGAACACAGGTTTAATCCGCAAAGCGGAGATATCTGGAACTACAGTGCCATAACAGGAAATCAAGCCAGCCTGGTTAATGCTGAATTTGTTGTAAGTGAGAGTATAACAGTTAATGGTCAGCCGGAGATGGCAGATATTGTTAGAATTATGGATAATGGATTGGAAATACAGGAGATATGGTATTCTGAAAGCTATGGTTATTACAAAATGAAGATTTATGAATACAATAACGGTATACAGTATACAAAAGACTATTATAATCTTAAGATGTGTGACGTCACTTTGTCGGGAGAGGACTTTATCCAGCCCGACAACAGATGGATTTTTTCTTTATTAAAACCTGATCATCCTACAGATCTAATAGTAAGTTCGGGTACGGCAGGAAATACCAGATTAAAATGGTCTCCTCCTGCATACTCTGATTATATCAGTTGGGATGGTTACAGGGTTTACGATAATGGAACCTTGGTTACAACTTTACCAATGACTCAGACTGAATATGAGTTTTCAATTTCTTCAGATGTTGACTTGTACGTTGTTGCTTTTAATTCACAAACTGAATCATCAAGGACAAACATCAAAAGCATCAGGTTAACAGGATTAGACAATGACCAGAATTCCTTTGAGGCTTACACAGCAACAAATTACCCGAATCCATTTAATCCTGAAACGACAATAGAGTTCAATAATGTTAAACAACAAAGAGTAAATGTCAGCATTTATAATATAAGGGGACAAAAAGTCATACAATTGTTTGACGATGTAATGGATGAGGGTATGAATCGTATGACTTGGAAGGGAACTGATAATAATGGTAATTCAGTTGGTTCAGGAGTCTATTTTTACAGGATTTCTACCCCGGAAAGGAAATTGGATAGAAAAATGCTTTTATTAAAATAGATTATTGATATTTTTCTCAGTATTCATTAGTTTGAAAAAAAACTTGCCCTAATATAGGTTTAGTATTTTTTTTGATGAAATAAAAATATTTACATTTACAGGAGTCAAAATAATGAAGAAATTAACTTTAAATCTAATTCTTCTACTAACACTGCTTTTCTTTGCCGGATGTAAAAACGAGGATGGCGAGAATGCAAACATAATTAAAGTAACATATCCGACATCGACGTCAAACTGGCATTCAGGTGAATCCGGAACATATATTGAATGGTCTGGTGCAACCGGAACATCCATAGATTGTGATATTTATCAGGGTGACACATATCTTGGACCATACGTTACCGGTGTTAATAATGCTGATAGTGACAATGATGGTGTTTATACTTACAGAAATCAGACGCCTCTTGATGATTTTGAAACAGGTTCTGATTATAGATTAAAGATCAAAGATAATGAAGGTAATTATGGTTGGAGTTCCTACTTCACTATTACCGACAGAAATGACAATATTAATATTCAAATTAACACTGCATCTACTTTAATATGGGCTCCGGGACAATTAAATGTCGGAGTTACTTGGGATATAGATACTGCAGCTCAAGGTGATTCTGTTTCATTACATGTTTATCATGGTGACAGTTATGTTGATATCTTTTCAGATGATATGATGTTGGTTCCTAATACAGGTTCATACACAAAAACATCTCCCGTACCAGTTTCCTGGAATACACGAGATCAGTATACTCTCAGAGTGAAGATTACTTCTACAAATGGTACACAGGACTATGGCTTTTCTGAGTATGTAATGGTTCAGGAAAAACAACCTGAGATCATGATTACTATGCCTAACAGTTCTTCTGTATTCCTTAGAGAAGAACCAGCAGAAGTAAGATGGGAAAGTGCAACTGCTCCTGTTACTGTATATCTTTACGAAGGACTTTATGCCGAGCCTATTAATCTTGGAACAAGTAATGATTTCCCTGATGGTTCAATGAATATTGTATTTGATGAGAGCTGGAATAACAGTCTTTACTATCTTTTCAAAATTGAAGATGATAATGGTGAGTTTGGCTGGAGCAGCTACTTCCCAATTGGTAATATTCCAACTGAAGGGCTTCTTGCAGATTACACTGTTCAGAACAATGAGTTCGTAGACCTTATAAGCAATACAACTTGTACTGTTTCTCAAGAATATACCACAGACAGAGAAGATAGATTTGGTAATGCTAATTCTTCTCTTTATAACAATATTATTGATGATAACAATAATGCTTCATATGTTACTCTGAACATTGCAGCAGCTCTTCTTGATACACTTACTGTTGGTGAAGATGCTGTAACATTCGCTGCATGGTTTAAAACTGACTGGAGACCTGAAGGTGAAGATGAAGTTGCTGTAATTTATTCAGTATGTTCTGATTCACTTGTAGATAATCTTATTGGACATGATGTCTACCATCATATGATAGGTATTACAGAAGAAGGTGCAATAATACTTGCAGATAACCTGTACAATTCTGAAACAAACGATGGAATTACAAGGTATAAGAATGAAATGCTTACAGGGGTTTGGGGCTCTGGTTACAATGATGACGAATGGCACTTGATAATTGTTACTCTTGAAGCAGATGGTGCTCGTAAAGCATGGATATCAAATAATGGTGAAACTTACGACGGTTTCGATTATTATTATCTTGTGTCCAGAGAACTGAGATGGGATATCGTGAATAATGTTTCTCTCGGAATGGGTCAGTCATTTACACAACCAGTACAATTTGGCAGCTATAACTACAATAACTTCCACGGAGATTTATCACAAATAAAAATATTTAATAACGCATTTGATGACTTCAATGCAATCATGCTTTATCACGTAAATAATTACGATGAATAGAATTTAAATAATAAACTAAAGGCTGATGTTCAGGCATCAGCCTTTTTTTGTTGTTATGTGTGAGTGCTTCGACATTATTCACCTGAATGAAAAGAATTTTCATGTTCTCTCCTGTCAGAATTTTTGATTTCTTATGTATGGTCTTATTCAGTTCCCCATATTATCTTTCAAAGATGATATATGATAAGTTACTGGATTGTATCGAAATCATCTTAAAACTCTTGATTTTGTCCCACAATGTATTTAGAACGATAGTATTAAGAGTAGGAGTTTTATCATCACTCTGTTGTGCTGAATTAAATGATTTACACGGATATGGATTTGGTACATTTCTTAAACTACTTGGGAGGTAACGTTTTTTTTAGAAAATGGTGTCCCTTTATAAATATCAGATTAGAGATAAAAATGGATTCACTAATTTTTTCGTTCTTAGGATATGGTCTGCGCATGCTTCTATGCCTATAAAAAAATATAGTTAGTTTGCATAACTAATTCATTATCTTTATCGAAATGTATTGGTGTCCTGAAAGAGCTTTCCTTAAAGGAAATACTTCAGTAGCATTTTGATGTTAAAACAGGGAGAGGGAATACGACGTTTTCACGTATCATAAGAAATCTGATAATACTTCAAATTATGCCTCATGCAAATACATGATTGTAGTTTAATGCTAAACACGGATCAGTGATTAGTGCTGCTCTTTTTAACCGGAAGTACAGATAACGTTTTGATTTCAAAGAATTACGCAGGTACTACTCATAATTTTTCTAGTTACTACAGGAAAATTGAAGCAGTCAATGTATTCGCAAAACGGTATTGAGGATATCTCGGTAATTGAGTATTCCTGAATATAAGATTGATAGTTTTCAGCACAAATATAAAAAACAGCCTTCCGATCGGAAGGCTGTTTAAGTTTTATGTTATACACCATTCAGAAGGTGCATAAATATTACTGAGTTATTTAAGCATCAGCATTTTCCTGGTTTGGCTGGTTTCTGAGGTTTGCAGTCTGTAGAAGTATGTTCCACTTGAGACTGAGTTTCCTCTGTCATCTCTACCATTCCATTTAACACTGTGATTATCCGCTGCCATTTCACCATCAACAAGTGTTCTTACTTTCTGTCCGTTGATATTGTAGATAACAAGTTCTACTTTACCAGCTTTCTTAAGTGAGAAGTTAATGTGTGTAGTCGGGTTGAATGGGTTAGGATAGTTGCCTTTAAGTTCTGTTACAAGGTTAACATCTTCAGGATCGGTTGCAACGTCACCAAATGTGAAATCATAATCCGCAGCTGCTGCTGTGCCTGTTTCGTATACAGCTGTAATTCTTGCTGTGAGTTGTTCACCTATTGAGAATCCGGTAACTGAGAAAGATGTATCTGTAGTTGTTTGATTGATGATATCAATTTCTACTCTGAAGTACATGAATGCACGTTCGTTTTTATCTACATTTGAATCTTTATCATTGTAAGAAGTACCTTCAACAAGTGTTGTTTCACCATTAGCTCTTGTACCAAACAGTCTGTCACCATGCTGCCATACAAGAAGGCGCTGGTTGTTAAGCCACTGGATGTTTGTTGGAGCAACAAGAACTTCGTTGAGAGTAACATCAACAGGAGTATTGTCACCGTTAACGATAACAACATTCTCTTGTTCTACTGTGTTACAGTCTGCAAGGGAAACTGTGAGTGAGTATGTTCCGGGAAGGACTTCGTTAAGAAGTACAACACCTGTATCATCAGCTGTTTCCTGATAAGTTTCTGTTCCATCAGTAAGTTCTACAATTGCGCCTGAAGGTGAGCTAAGGTTAGTTGTGATGTTAACTGTAAAGTGACCGTATTCGTTAAGAATAATATCAAGATCAACAGTTGCATCTGCAGCGATAACTACGTTAGCTTCAGTTTGATCGATATAACCGTCTTTAGTTGTGTTAACTGTGTATGTTCCGGGTGTAACCTGCACGAATGTATAGTTACCTTGAGCATCTGTTGTTGTTGTAAGAGCAAGCTGTTCGATTTCAACAGTAGCTCCGGCAACTTCAACGTTTGCATGATCGTAAACTGTACCCATGAGGATAGCTCCCTGAGTCATTGTGAAATCAACGTTTGTAAGGTTATCCTGTGTTACGACGATACCGGTTTGTGTGTTATCATCATAGTTAGTCAGGCTTGCTGTTACTGAGTAAGTATTCACAGGAACATTGAGGAATTGATAGAATCCATTGTTAGCAGTATATTGAACTGTCTGGAGGTCTTCAATTAGTACTTGAGCATTAAACAGTGGGTTACCGTTAATATCGCGTACATATCCCTGAATACCTGTTTGTGAAGCTTGAACGTTTATAGGAAGTGAAGCTGATGCATCATTTCCCGGAGCTTCATCGTTAGCAAGAACAACTTTACCAAAGATATTTTGTACACCTTCCATTCCATTTTGCGGAGTCCAGGTGATCACGTAATCATTAATCTGATCGTGAGCAATTGTTGTACCTGCGATTGTTCCTATTTCAGTATCAGGAGCAAGCATAAGTTTGACATCATATGTAGATTGTGTGTTGAGACCATTGTTTCTTACAGAGATTGTGTAATCTGAAGGTGATCCAACCATAGGTGTTGTATTACCAACAACTGTGATTACTGTAAGGTCATCGTCAGGTGGAGTTGTGATATTAATACCAACATCATCAAGATAAAGGTTCGGACCGTATCCTGAGATTGCATCAAACTTAAGGTAGATAGTTTGTCCACTGTAAGCATCTATATTAACTGTTTCCTGCACAAAAGTACCAGGAGCAGTGCTTTGGGCACCGTCATTTGATTCAAACAATGAATCCTGAATAGACCAGACTACAGTCCAGTTTGACTGGTCAGTAGAAACAGATACTTCAAATGCATCATCCGGATATGAAGTATTAAATGTGTGTGACCATTTGAAAAGAAGGTCTGCGTTTCCAGTTAAGTTAATAGGTGGTGAGTACAGTTCAGCATTATTAGGTGTATTCCATCCCCATAAGTTTGCAAAAATACATGACAGTGTACTGTCTGTATACTCTGCCCATTGCTGTGTTCCACCTAAGCTCCAGCCGCGTGGTGCGATTGGGAATGTGAAATCTTCAGTCCATGGGAAGTTTGAAACTGTAGGATCAGGTCTGGTTGTAAATGACCAGACAGGGCAGCCTGTTGCATCACCATTAGTGTTGTATGGTACTACAGTCCAGTAGTAAGTAGTATTGAATGCAAGTCCTGAGAAATCATATGTTTGAACGTTACCAAGATCAGTGCCATCTTCAATGTTTGTTGGTGGGTTATCAGACCCAAAGTAGAGTTTATAACCTGTTGTTCCACCAGTTGCATTCCATCTCAGCGTTCCCATTTCGATAATTTCATTATCGCCGTCAGCAGGTGCATCAGCTGTTGAGCATCCTGGAGGTGTTGAAACGCTGAAAACAGTGGCATTATCAACGTAGAAGTTAGGACCATAACCAGAGTATCCTACTATATCAATGTATATAGTTTGTCCAAGATAACTGTCAAGATTGAATTCAGCATATGTAAATGTTCCCGGAGCAGTATTTGCAGCTCCATCGTTTGAATCGAAGTTAGTTCCACCAAGAGTCCACTCCATATTCCAGTTAACTCCATCAGTAGATACGAATACTGCTGCAGAGTCATTAGGGTATGTTGTGCTGTATAAGTGTGACCAGTTGAAACCAAAGCTGTATGAACCTGTAGCTGGGAGGGTAATTGGAGGAGTAACCATATGAGCATCTCCATCGCTCCAGCCCCAGAAGTTACAGTAAGCAGATCCTGATCCAGCATCTTCAGCCCATTGTCTTGTTCCGGCAAAAACCCAGTTTTGTGGAGGCCATACACCAAAGTCTTCAGTCCATGGGAATGCTGTTACAGTTGGGTCAGTTCTTGTAGTGAATGATCTTACCGGGCATCCGGTTGCTTCACCGTTCGTATTATAAGGAGTTACCATCCAGTAGTAAGTTGTTCCGAAAGTTAATCCTGAGAAGTCATAAGAAAAAGCTGCTCCAACATCAAGACCATCTTCAATGTTTGTTGGAGGATTATCTGTACCCAAAGATACTTTATAACCAGTTGCTCCTTGTGATCCACTCCAAGTAAGTGTTCCTGCTTCAATAACGTCAATAGCCATATCAGCCGGTGTATTCAGTGCATTACATGCAGGTACAGTTACGTTATCATAAATTCCAATGTCATCAATACAGATATCACTGTAATAATCATCGCCTGTTGTTCCGATAAATTCAATCTGGAATTCTCCAGTGTAAGATGTTAAATCTACACTTGCGTTGCTCCATACATCTCCCTGGTCTCCTGATACAGGAGCAATAACATCTGAGTGTAATGTAGCAGTGGCTGGTTCGTAAATGTTAACTTGAAGAGTACCCATTGACTGACCATACATGTGATACCAGAATTCAAGAACAGGTGATGTCAATGCAGATGCATCAAATATTGGAGAAGTCACTTTGAAAACCTGATTAAGGTTTCCTGAAGCTTCAGTATACATGAAGTATCCGGCACCTGTAGTGTGGTCTCCTGATTGAGGACCTGTTGTTGATGAAGGAGTAGAAGTACCAAAAGCCCAAGGATCAAGGTTATTCATGTCTTCGATCCAGCATGATGGTAGCACTCCGCCTTCAAAATCTTCATTCCAAGGGAATGTTGTTATTGTTCCGCATTGAGTTTCAAAAGTCCAGACTGCACCTGTAGTTGATAATCTTGTTGCAGAATTATGAGTATCAACTCTCCATTCGTAGCCGGAAAGTGTATTAAGTCCGCTATATGCATATGTTCCTGATGCTCCGGCAGTTGCTCCGGTTACAACTTGTGTCATATTTCCAGCAGGACCGAACCATAAGTCGTAAGTCTCAGTATCAGCTCCAAAATCCCATGTCAGGTTTCCATTGACGAGAACACCTGTTGAGCCTGAAGCTGGATTCGGGTTTTGTGCAAATTCGGGATAGCCGTCTTCAATTGTGTAATATTTTATGGCAAGTTGATTTGAAACTAATGTTGAGTCATCAAAACAGTATTCAAGACCGATAGTTCCATCAGAATTTTCAATACCTATTGTTGCTTCATTTAATACAATACCACCATTGAATGAATCATATTGCACAATAATTTGACCGTTATCTCTAAGGATAACTTGAGCATCAACATATCCTGTCCCCTCTCCTGAATACTCATGATAATTCAGGAATGTGATTAGAAGTGCGTTAGTACCACTGTAGGTTATGTTTTCGTAATACACACGGGCATTATTAGCAGGGATTGTAGTACTTACAGGATCCATATCATCCCAGAACCATGCAATAAGGTCATTAGGAACTCCCGGTGTAGGAATAGTGTAGTTAGTGAGACTGTTTGTGTCCCCTGAGAAAGAAATGAAACCGTTAGAACTTAAATAAAAGTCAGTTTTTGTTTGGTCGTAGAATGGAAAGTTAAAACCAATTGTAAATGGACCAACCATTGAATCATCTGCAAGTGTTGTCACCTGATTCGCATTCACGGTATCTGGAGTAATCCAGTTAAAAACAGGTCCACTAGCATCATTGCTGTTAATCCAGGAATAACCATATGCATCAGGTCCGCCTGAGGTCTGTGCAAATATGGAAACTACTGATAAAAGCAAAAAGGCTAATAATAATTGTCTTCGCATACTTTTCTCCTTGTTTTTCAGTGTTTAGATACTTCTGATAATAGAAATATCTTAGTTCATAATATTTATTATTCCCTCAAGTAAGTCAATAATTAATTTGATTTATCGATATTCTATTGTTGAATATGACTATATATTATTATATCAAGCATCTGATTGGTCACAATGAAGATCAATCAAAAATACAAAGATATGCTCTCAAAATTGGCTTTTCTGATGTATGGGTAAACGTCAATTGTGAATGACTGAGGAGAAGATGCAGCATTTCATTGAGATGTAAGAATCAGAAAAGCCTGCTGAAAACTCAACAGGCTTTTGTAATGTTAATACTATTACTTTATCTTATATAAGATAATATTTATTCTTCGATTTGATATTCTGTTTTCATCACTTACATTTGGCACCATAGGCTTCATGTCTCCATAACCGACTGTCTGAAGTTGATCGGGATACAAAAAACCTTGAGCAATAAAGAAATTGGCTATAGCGGATGCTCTGGCTGCACTGAGTTCCAGGTTAGAAGAGTACATGTTGTTGCTGAATGGAATATCGTCTGTATGACCTTCTATTCTAATCTGCCATTTTCTTTTCTGGTTTTCAATTTTCGAATTAAGCATTCTGCCAAGTTCAATAAGCTCCTGCTCGGAGTCATCAGTAAAAGTGCTGCTGTTTCTTTCAAAGTATTCAGCATTTTTTAAAGTGAAGACGTACCGTGTGGAATCCTGAGAGTAGACAGCATTTTCTATTTTGCCTTCATCATACAATTTCTGGTAAGATTGAAAGAACATATAGAACACAACCAGAATAAGCATCAGGCTGGCAAAAGATACCATTACATCAACCCAGTTTTCTTCATCTGTTGTATCTTGCTGTGCAAAACGTTTAATTCCCTTAAAATTTATTACTTTGTTACTCATGTCAAACTCTAGTGTAAATATGTTTCAAGTTTTTCTTTTGTAAGCTGTGAATTCTCACCATTCTGGATAGAGAGAACACCTTCGATAATGATATCATTTACTTTGTTGCATGTATGGTTATTATCTCTTATCTTACTTGCTATTGGTTTGAACACCAGACCTGATAACAGAAGTCCGTACAAGGTTGAGAGCAGAGCAATTCCCATTGCTTTAGGAAGATCGTCAGGGTTTGCTGATTTGTTAATCATAATCACCATACCAATAACAGTTCCAATCATCCCGAATAGTGGAGAAAAGGTACTTGCAAGTCTGAACACTCTTTCTGCTGTTCTGTTTCTGTCAGACAGGGCTTTGCTTTCCCTGGTGAGAATGGTCTCAATTTTATCTGGTGAAACATCTTCATTGAGTAACCTTATACCTCTTTCAAGCATGCCAAGGTTTTTAACATGTCGATTGAGTAACAGGCTCTCATAGCTGTTTGTTCTTGCTTCTTTACCCAGATTAACAATTATTTCAATCACTTTCTTAGGTGAAAGACCTGAACCGGTAAATATTGAGAAAAAAGCTACAAAAGCGTCAATTATTGCACTTGAGGAAAATGAAATCAATACTGATGCAAAAGTTCCCACTCCAACAATCAATATAGCCTGAGGGTTCAGGAAATACTGAATTGCATCTTCAAGATAAATTGCATATAAGATTATTCCAAACCCGATTATCATACCTAATATTGTGCTAATCTTCATAACATTTTCCTTATTTGTATTTAAGCATTGATCTGATCATTGCCAGCATACTGTTTTTAGTCTTTTCTTTATCATCACTGGATAGTGGTCCAAGCACTTCCATATCTTCTTTAACAATCAGTATGTTTCTTTCTGACATGTTCTGGAAAAACTTCTGAAGCAGACTTTCATCTACACTGAGAAGGAACTTAACCAGGAGATTATGATCTGATTCTTTAATTATCTGATCAATAATGTTATCATCCAGTTTTTCAACATCTTCAAGAAGGAATACCTTTGCTCTGATATCGGAAGCAGCTTTTCCGTCAGCTTTCTGAATAAGCTTGTAGAAGTCTGAACTATATCCTGTCGGTAATGAGTTAGTAACTTTAATTAGAGTGGATGCCCCTTCGAATCTTACCTGACTTTCTTCAATGATAAGTTTGAAACGATCATAGAGTTTACTTCTAAGTTCCTGTACTTCCTTCTTAGTCTTTTTGACTGAGGATGTCATATTCTTGATAATTTCTGCTGAATTCCCAAGATATTCCTGGAAGAATTCCTTAGCATATTTTGTTGAGAGATTTGCCAGAATAAAAGCAGCACTGTCTGCTGATTCATCCTTAATAAGATGAACAAACTCTTTCATGGATAATTTCTCTATAAAATGGAAGTCCATTGATTCGTCATACACAGCTTCTCTTTTTTCCATTACCTGAATTGGCAGAGGTTCTTTAGAAGAGTAATCCAGACCTGTAACAGCGTTACTCATAGCTTCAAACTTCGTCTGCATGGAGCTGAGTATTCTTATAAGACTGTCAATACCTGTAATATTAACATGTCTCATTGATTCAGCCATTTTGTTTACATTTAATAAGGCTATTACAAAGAAGACTATTAATAGAAGCAGGAAGATAATAAAATAGAATACGGGGGAAGTGAAGAAGTTTCCTTTAGAGCCATTTGCCAGATCTAACTCTTTTCTAATCTCAAGAACATCGTTTTCAAGAAGATTTAGAGCAAACCATTTTGCAACATTTTCAGCAATATACGCTTCTCTATCCGGTGAGAGATTCTGGTCAGCATAAATTATGATCTTCTTTTTGGTTACAATCGTAGGAAATGTTGGTTGATCAGCAATGTTTGGAGTTAAAACACCCTTGGATTTTGCAACGGGAATTCCCGGAAGACTTGATTTTTTATCGAGTTCCATTCCGAACGGTACAAGCCCCTCTGGCGGATATCTTAATTCAAGATCAACAATTACGACTGTTTTACCGGCAATCGGCTCAATAACCTTTTCGATACGCTCAGCCAGGCTCTTTTCAGCATCTATCTGGTATACCGTATCGTAATTCTGTGCTAGCAGAACAACGATGGAAAACAAAAACATAACGATGATGAATGATCTTTTCATGTTAAATCCTTTTTCTAATATTGTGGAATGAAATCTTCAATTCCATTATAAATGTTTTCTAAAACTTTATTTAATTCTTCATTTTTCGAGTAAACTTTCTTAGCTTTTTCCCAGTAGTCAAAGGCAAGTTCACTATCACCCATCTTATAGTAGATGGATCCGAGAATGATGTATGACAGTGACAGTCTAGGAGCTATATCTATAGATTTTTCGCATTCAGCGATTGATTTTTTGTACTCAGCGTTATAGTAATAACGTAAAGCATTAACAAGGTGGTCAACTGATGCTCTGTTTATGTTATCGTATTCTTTTACTTTAACTATTTCCAGTTGTTCCTCAAGTCTTTCCTGAAGAAGTTCCTGATCTACAATCTTTTCATAAACAGCAACAGTATCGATTATTGTTCTGTCCTGATAGATTGTATCTCTTACAACTTCTTTTATGTAAACTGTGTCTGCAATACCGAATTTTCTACCATACTTTTCAGGGAAATAATATGCAAGCTGACTCTTGTTAACACGGTCTGTACCGAAGTCTACCGTGATACCAATAAAGTGATCACCGTATTCTGTTTCAGCTTCGTTTTCAAAACTTATAAGGTCATTTCCGCCACTGAAGAAAATTGGAAATCTTGCAGAATAATCAAGTGATATGGTTGCTGTATTCACGTTGTACAGTTCGTTTGTTCTGTCAGGATTGGCGAACCAGTTTTTGGTATACATTTTTACTCCAAACCCTGCGGTAAGGAAGTTATTGTTAATACCGGTACGGAGAGCAAGATTATCATAGATTGAGTATTCAGCACCGAGCCCAAGTCTTATCTCATCATCTGTATTTAACTTGTCCTGATATTCAAAATCAGTAGTGATAATAAGATTGTTTGCATGGAATGTAGCTCCAATACCTGCGAGCATAGGCAGCTTGTCTTCATTTCGGGAATCTACTGCAACATCAGGTCGCAGCAGGTTACGTGTGGATAAACCAAGTGTGAAGTACTCTGTCGGATGATAAAGTGCCCCAAGCCCAAAGTCCATAGCTGTTGTAGATTCAGAAACTCCTGAGTAGTTCACATAGTAGTTAACAAGAGTTAAACCAACTGCCCATTTGTCTCCAATTTTTCTACCGTAATTCAAGTTAAGCTCGGCATTCTCATATTCGTCTGAATTGAATAAGCCTCCGCTTAAGGAGAATGTTCCGATTTTTTCCACTGGAATTCCAAGGAATAAGAAGTTATGATATATATCATCATTGTCCAGTTGAACTGAGGATTGTCTCAAGTCTGTAACAAACTGATAGTGCTTCAGGTTGCTTATTAATGCAGGATTCCATTGGGCTCCTGAAACATCTGTGCTGTTGGATATTCCGGTTTCGCCCATTGCTGCATTACGAACTCCTCCGTGCTCTTCAAATTCATGAGAGAACAAAAGTGAAAGGGAAACAAGTAATATTAAAACGAGTATATTTTTCATGTTCATAACCTTACCTTACAACAATTATACTACCTTGATAAATCTTGTCATCAATCTTGAACTGGTAGATGTAGAATCCACCGTCGACAAGTTTATTATCATTGTCAGTAGTATTCCAGTTTGTTACTTTTCTGTCACCGAGTGTCTGAATATTCAGTTCTTTTATGACTTTTCCTCTTCTGGAAAGAATCTTACCTTTTATTTTCGAAATGTCTACTTCTGTATAAATATAGATATCTGACTGATTTCCAAGGTCCCTTGTAATTGATCTGTGTTGCAGTTCGACTTTTTCTCCGAGGTTTTCCTGAGCAGGTTCAACAATAATTCGAATATCTTTTTCAAATTCCCAGTTAGCACGGCTGTTAAGATCAGTTCCGGTAATTTTGAAAGCTATTACTTCTTCTCCAACCCATTTTTCAGGAGCAGAGAATGTAACATCAAGACTATCTATAAGAACGTTGATAAATGTGTTTCCTGAAGAAGTAAGTTCAAGTGAATAGTTTTCAGCATTATTAACCATTCCGGCAAAACTTGTCCTGAATGAAGTACCTTCGGTGAATGAGAAATAATCATTAAAGGAAGGGTTAATCTGCACAGTTGTTATCACTTTAATATCAATTTCTTTGTCAAACTCAAAATGGTCAGTTCCGTTAATCTCATCACCTGTTATGGTGAATGTAAGTCTTTCTTGCCCTGACCATGTTTCTGATGCAGAAATATTAACCATCAGGCTATCTATATTCACGATAATATTTTCGTTACCTGTGACTGAAAGAGCTACAGCATAAGGAATTGCATCAGGATTCATAATCAGATTACTGAAATCCAGATTCAGTGAAGATCCCTGAGTGAACTCAAAGTAGCTTTGGAAAGCAGGGTTGAGAGTTACAGGATCATTCACCGGAGTTACAATAATCTCTATATCATCATAATCAAGTATGTTATCATTCCCATCAAGAAGGTTGAACCTGATAGTTCTTGTACCCTGATAGTCTGAAGCAGGTGTGAACGTAACCTGAAAACCGTTTATTGCAACATCAACAGTAAACTCATTAGCATTCGATTGAGTTAATGTTATTGGTATGTTATCATTGTTAGTAATGTAATAAGAGAAGTCAAACGTTTGAGCTGTGTCCTCAGTAAGAGTAATACTGGCAGGACCATCTATTAATGGAGCTTCAACAATGTTGTTAATTCTAACAAGAACAGTATCGGATGAACTGAGTCTGGTGTCATCATCAAATACTGTAAATGTGATTGTCTCTTCTCCAAACCAGTAAGGATCGGCAGAGAATGTTACAACCGTGTTATCTATAGCTACATTGATATCATCATTACCGCTTGCATTAAGCTGGAAATCACCAATACTATTGTCAACGTCCTGAATGTATTGAGCAAAGTTGATCTGATAGCTGTCATTTTCATTAAATTCAAATTCATCTGGCAGTATCAAAACTGGTCTGTCATTTATTGGAAGTACTGTCACATCTACTGTTCCAATAGTATTATCACGGTTGTCGCTGATTGTAAACCCAACTGATTCTGTACCTATCCAGTTCTGGAATGTCGGCTTAAATGTAACCAAATACCCATCAACTGTAACATTGATGTTTGGATGAGCAGGATTCTGATTTACAGCAACCGTAAGAACGTCACCGTCAGGATCGTGGGTATAGACATCAAAGTCAACAACAAGACTGTCATCCTCATTAACATAGAATGTATCAGGAAGCTGGAAAACAGGAGGATCGTTTGAATCCGGAATTGTACGGAATGAATAATCATAAGGGATCATAACATTATTATTGTTGTCTGTTGCCTGAATTTCTATTTGTACGAGTTCATTAAAATCAAAGTTAACGGTTGGATTTATTGTGAATCGATATCCGTTTGGAATCTGTACATAACTAACACCAGTACTTGTTACGGTATAAGTTGTATCGTTGTTGACGGTAACGATTACTGAGTTCGGGTTTACACCTGCAACCAGGTCATATACGCTGAACTGTATATTTGTACTTAAAGGAACGTTCTGAGCATTGTTTCCCGGAATCCAGTCTCCTGTATATGGAGGAGTATCATCAGCAATTGTCTGGAATGAGTAGGATATGGAGTCCATCTCATTTCCATGAGTATCTGTTGCCCATATGGTAACGTTCACTAAGTCATTGAATGCAAAGTTGTTAATCGGGTTGATTATCACCTGGTAACCATTGTCTCCAATTAGAGGATTTACGCTGACTGACGTACTCACATGTGTGTAGTAGTTGTCATTGACTCTGATTCTCAGCTCGTTGAGATCGATACCTGAATGTTGATCATATACATTAAATGATACGTTAGTAAAAACAGGGTTATCAACGGAGTTAATGTCCGGTGTATATTCCCCGGTATATGGAGGTGCGTTATCAATAAAACACATGAACCAGTAAGTATATGGTATCATATGATTTCCGGCTAGGTCATCAGCATTAATGACGACATTTACTGAATCACCAAAATCAAAATCATCCGGCATATCAACTTGGCATAAGAAGTTGTCCAGTCTACCGGAAAACTGGAAGTTCTCTGTGTCGTTACTTCCATAAGTAACAGTATTATTCTGATATCTTATGGTTGCTGTAACTGTAGAAATGTCTACACCCATCTCCATATCTCTTACCCTGAACTGGATAGGTGAATTGACTGGAACTTGATCCTCTCCGGCTGTAGGATTGATTGCTATTGAATATGGAGGTAGGTTATCAATGATACATCTGTAGCTATATGTAAATGTTGGCATTAGAACACCATTTACATCTGAAGCATCGATGGAAACATTGACGGTGTCACCATAAGCAAAATCTGTTGCCGGGTCAATAACGACATAAAATTCCAGTTCATTCACAGGGAAAAAGTGGATGTACTGACTGTTTGTACTTGTGTGAGAATAAATCTCATCCTGAATTTGCACAACTATGGAGTTTTCGTTTACTCCACCATTGGGATCGGTATCTCTGACATGAAAGGTAATGTTTGAAAATGTAGGAACGTTTTCAACACCTGTTGTATCAGGATTACACTCAAAAATCTCAAGAGGTGCAGAGTTCAGAAAAGATGCACATAGTAGAATCAAAGTAAATATTGATAAATATTTCATCTATTGCTCCCAGAAAATGTGATTTTAGAAACACTTTATTATTATTAATTATATTATACGGCAAAAAAAATATAATGCCAATATTATTAAGGACAAATAATTACAAAACTATACAAAATATATTAAGATAATAATATAATACTTTATATTGTCAATATAATTTCTCATATTACCAAAGTTTTTTATTGTCAAGACAAGTTACTCAGCGGGATTCCGGATTATCTGATAATGTTTAGTATTGAATGCCATTTTGATGGTGTTTATAATTGTTCCTTACTTTTGTCAAGAATAGCCATATCCGTACCGTCGCTGTAATTCTCAAATCTTACTGAGTTGGACTCTTTGAACATGCTTAAAATTGATTGAATCCTTGCCAGAGCTTTGTAAATCATTTCCAGATGTTGTCGCTGTTTTTGTGTTAGATTTTCATTTCGGAGAGATAATTGAAGAAGTTCTATGTTACCTGAAAGAATCATAAGAGGTTGGTTTATCTCATGACTGGCTGTGACAGCCATTGCCAGAGCTGAAGACTTCCGTTCGAACTCAGCTTTTTCCTGTTCATATTGCTTTCTTTCTATAATCATTGAATTAACTGCAGATGCAAGTTCTTTGAATTCTGAAAAGTGAAGCATGTCTTCATTGATAAGAGACGCCTCTTTAGCTGCAATCTGAAAGAAGTTATTTAGTATCTGGAAGTTCATCTTTGTCATTTTAGTAAGATACCTGGAAAAATAGAAAATCAGTATCAGCAGTAATATCAAAACCACTATAACAATTAATACTTCTTCAATAATGGACTTGATTGTAGCTTTTCTTTGTTTACTTACTACTTCATCAACATTATCCAGATAAAAACCTGCTCCAAGCATCCATTCCCAGTCATCAATGCCTTTTATATATGATATCTTTGAGATTGGTTCCGTACCCTCAGGTTTTTTCCAGCTGTATTGTATGTAATCCCCATCAGGTTTAGCCGCTGCAGCTCGTTCCATCTGGATTACTTTGTTATTATCAGGATCTACCAGATTCCACAAATTTACTTGAGTGTTGTTGAGCTTTCCATTTGTCAGCAACGCATCGCCAGTGTAAGTGTTTACAAAGATATAACCATCCTCACCAAATGAAATCTTCTGGATTTCTTTAAGGACTTCCTGCTGTACTTCCTGCTTTCTATCAGAAAGTATTTCACTTATCATTATATATGTAGCAGTCTGCTGATTGAACACAATATAGAATAACTCCTCTGAGTTTATTTCCTTTAATTGGATTCTTACGAGTTGGCTGCTTCTCTCTTCGTTATATGCCAGGAAGCTGTCTATGACTGTTTTTACATAATTGTTTGTACGATGTTCCGACTTGTCATTTCGATAATGCGAATAAATCCTGTTGTTTGTTGTAGAATAAAGAGTGGCATTCAGCAGAGGTTTTCTGGAAATATAGTCATCTGTTAGTTCCGTAAGAAAAGAAAATTGATCATTATCTCTTCTGGTTTGCTTGCCAACAGTGTTGAAAATTTTATCAAGAGTCAATGCATGATGGGCAGTGCTTTGTTCAGCTTTGTCTATATAATCGTTTTTGAAGTTATCAATAATTCTGACAGCATTCAGAGTGTGCATTTTAACTTGTTTTTTCTGATAATCCACATATTCAGACTTGAATCTTTTCATCTCTTTCTTAAGAGATATAAAGTCACTGATTATCCAGACAATACTGATAACAGTAAAAGAAATAACGGCGAACAAAAGAAAGTACATAGTAACCAGAGAAGCATAGCTTTTTCTGTGATTCAAAAGCAAATCTTTAATCCTGGTTTCAATACTCATGTTATCTTCCCTGTCAGATTATTGTAGGTAGATGTATTTCAAACGTGCTTCCTTTGCTCAGCTCACTGCTCAGATGCAGAGAACCGCGATTGATTTCGATAAACTCTTTACATATTATAAGTCCCAGACCGGTACCGGGCTCATTTTCTGTGCCCTTTCTGGTAAAATTTTCATCAATATTAAATAGTCTTGCCTGATCCTCACAACTTATCCCCACTCCATTATCCTGAACAGTAATAACACAAGTATTTCCCTCAGTCACAGCTGTGAGTTTAACAATACCGTCAGAATTAGTAAACTTTACCGCGTTGGTGAGGAGGTTGGTCAGAACAGAGTGAAGCATAGACCTGTCAGCAAATGCAATGCAGTCACTTTCTACTTCAGTAATAAGCTTAATGGATTTCTCTTTAACAAAAGGTTCCAGCAATGAAACGCAATTATCAGTAATCTTGGGGATATCTATAGTTTCAGGCTCGTAAGGTATTCTTCCAGTTTGGGATTTAGCCCAGTTAAGCAGGTTGTTTAGTGTTTCATGAAACTGTCTGAAACCTCTGGCAGCTTTCTTGACAATACGAGTTTGCTGCTCCTGATTCAAATTTAAATCGGCATTTTCTATAGCATCACAGGACATAAAGAGAATTGTAAGAAGGTTTTTCAAATCATGAGTAACAGTCGAGAAGAACTTATCTTTTGATTTCATCGCAATTTGCAGTTTAGTCTGCGAATCTTTCAATTCACTTTCAATTTCTTTTAGTTTTGTTATATCTGTAATGACAGCTATAAGTCCGGCATTCTCTCTGTTGATATCTTTAAATACGGCTTTATTGATAACAATATTCCTGTTGGAATTACTGAGATTCAATTTATATTCAAACCTTTTAGAAGTGTTGCCAAGCTGAAGATCAGGGTTTGAATCATCGAATGCTTTGTGAGAGAGGTTCGAGCTTAACGGTATTTCATTCTGATTGATTATTTCGGAAAAACTCAGGTCTACAAGATTGCAGAAAGCTTCATTACAACCCAGAAACTTGTTTTCCATATCCTTATAATATACAGGATTAGGAATGCTGTCCAGTAAAGTCTGAAGGAAATTATTTTGTCTGGCAAGTTGTTCTTTCTGGATGTTATTCTGGATATTTCTTTGTTTGATTTCCTTATTCTGTTCTGAGATCAATATGTTCTTCTGTCTCAGTTCATTGTTAGATTTTTCAAAATCATGCAGGATTTCCATATACTTATCTGAAGCCTGACTATAGTCTTCTTTCATGAGAGCATAGTCATTCTTAATGTGCCTGTTCTCAATTTCCAGATATTTAATTCTTTCTCTTAGTTCTTCAATTTGTTTGTTTTTTCTTTCAATGTCAGATTTCATTAATTAAAACCATCCTTGTTCTTCCATTCGGCTGAGTTCAAGCATTAACTTTTCTTTAATCAAATCTATTGCCTCATTTTCAATATTCAGTTCACTTTTATATGTTTCATACATATTTTCATCAATATAGGGGGTATCGCAAAAACCGATATCCTCTGCCTGACATATATATTCTGATATTGCCAGCACTTTACAAAGCAGACTTGATTCACTACTGTAATAGTGATGAGAACCTATTGCATCGCAAAGTTCTTCTGGGAAACCCCAATCTTCGGCAATTGCTTTTCCTATATCTGAATGATTAAATCCAAGTATTCGGTTTTCAACATCTATAGTGTCTGAATTGGTCGATCCGGCTTCATCTATAATATGGTTAAATTGTTCATGCCTGAATTGGTCCTCTATAATAATGCCAATATCATGCAAAATGCCTGCTGTGTATATTAAATCGCTTTTTTCTCTGAACTCTCTTCTATACAGAAGTCTACCGCAGATTGCCACCGAAATGCTGTGCTTCCACAAATCCAACAGGGAAAATTGTTCATTTTTCTCTTCTTTCTCAAAAATTGTGCACACTTTCTGAGTCAGAGCAAGTTCTTTGACTGTGTTGAAACCTAGACAAATAATGGCCTGTTTTATCTCAGAAATCTCTCTTCTTGAACCATAATATGCTGAATTAGCATACTTAAGTACTTTAGCATAAAGAGGTGGGTCATTTTCGATTACATCTTTAAGTTCAGTTGCTGTTGCATCAGGATCGCTGAAAACCCTGAAAATTTTGCTGATATTGCTTTTTATTGTAGAAATATAAGAACTGTTCACATTTTCAAGTAAAACTTTTAAGTTTGCCTGCTTCTCTGACGAGTTTGATTTCATCCCATATAATCCTGTGGAAATTATTTTCACAATTTATGAAGGATTATTAATATTTGTCTATGAAAATTTGTGTTTTTTTCTAAAGTTGCTAATGCATATAAACATTGTTTAAACAGGTTTAGAATTAGGAATAGCTCATGAATCAAGTATGGTTCGAACCATTGTCGAAAGCTCCATTGTGGTAAAGGGTTTTGCCAGAAAATTATCATTGTTCTGAGATATTCCATGGTCTTCAATAATACTGTCTGTATATCCCGAAAAATAAATGATTTTCAATTCAGGAATGAATTTCTGTGCCTGCTGAATCAATTCAAAACCATTCATGCCTGGCATTACTACATCTGTGATTAACAAATCTATCTTAAGATCATTCGATGATTCTTTGATGAACTCCAAAGCATTATTACCGCTTTTCTCTGAATATACATTGTACCCAAATTTCTTAAGAATCTTAACAGTGAGGATTCTTAAGGTTTCTTCATCTTCTACAACAAGGATATTCTCATTACCGCCGGTTGGTTTTTCATCTGTACTATTTTCTTTTACTTCTGTATTTGAGTTTTTACTCATTGGCAGCAAAATTTTAAAAGTAGTTCCTTTATCTAAAACACTGTCTACCCAAATATAACCTTTGGTCTGCTTTACAATACCATAAACAGTTGATAGTCCCAGTCCTGTTCCTTTTCCCTGCTCTTTTGTCGTGAAGAATGGTTCAAAGATCAAAACCGTCATGTCTGCTTCCATTCCACATCCATCGTCAGCAACTGAAAGCTCAATGTATTTTCCCGGTTCAACCTCCACATCCTGCACTGTAGCTGTGTTTTTATTAATTGTTACTGGTTTTGTGGATACAACTATTGATCCACCTCGAGGCATTGCATCTCTGGCATTAACAACCAGATTCATTATAACCTGTTCCAATTGGGAATTATCAGCATAAACAGGAGGTAAGTTAGGCTTCAGGTTAGTTTGAAACAAGATGTCTTCTCCAATCAGTCTTTTTAACATTTTGCTCAGATTAAGGATTAGCTTATTGAGATCAACATCTTGAAATTTCATGATTTGCTTTCTACTGAAAGCAAGTAACTGGTGGGTTAATGAAGCTGCTCTTTCACCGGATTTTTTTATTTCATTTATAGCGTTTTCCAACTCTTTAGGAGAATCAGCAGTCATTAGTGCAAGATCCGAATACCCAAGAATAGTTGTAAGTAGATTATTGAAATCATGGGCAACACCACCGGCAAGTCTGCCTATTGCTTCCATTTTATGAGCCTGTTTAAACTTTTCCTCACTTTCTTTTAAAGCAATAACTGTTTGCTTGTAAGACTCTATGTCAAGTAGGATAGTGTAGCAGTTAATACTTCCGTCTTCCATTTTCAATACTGTTGTTCTGTCTTCAACCCAGTGTAAAGATCCATCTTTTTTCTTTACTCTAATTTCGAGAGTATAGGTGTGGCTTTCTTCTGCACCGTCAAATTGAGCGATCATATCCATAATACTGTCCATATCCTTCTGGAATAGAAGATCGTTCAATTTTGTTTCCCCTGTAAGGAATTCTTCCTGAGTATATCCAAGTAAGTCAATACTCTCTGTGACATACTTAAGACTCTTATTGTCAAATGGATTCCAAAAAAAATAGATAATGGGAGAACGGTGTAGAATTACACTTTTCTGTTGTTTTTCACGCTTGAGTTTTCTAACAGTTTGAATATGGTTATCAGGATAATGGTTATCATATTCCTTTTCAAATGTTTGTAATATTGTATCAATAACCTGCTGTATGCTCAGTCCTTTGTATACAATATAATCAAGTGATCCTGACTTCATGCATTTAACGGCTATCTCGGTATTTGGGTTCTCAGTAACACAGAATACCGGTATTTCCGATAATATCTTAAAATTACTGATCAAATCATATGGTTCTACAGAGTCAGATACATCTATAACTATTATGTCCGGCACAATCTCTTTAACTTTTTTTATAAGGTAGCCAATGTTTGAAAATGCAGAAAGAGATAAGTAATCCCTGTCGGATTTCCATGCATTTGCACTGTTGACTAGTTTAACATTTTTACTTAGAAAATATATTTTCATTATCATTCCTCAGACACATTGTTAATTAATAACATAAACATATTTCAGTAATAGTCAAATGAATAAAATATTAAGGTTATAAATAATAGGAATGTGGATACTATTTAATTGTGTATTCTTTG
Source organism: Cloacimonadales bacterium (SeqCode) (assembly GCA_942492065.1). Taxonomy (GTDB): domain Bacteria; phylum Cloacimonadota; class Cloacimonadia; order Cloacimonadales; family JAIOQZ01. The sequence goes on from CALODV010000014.1 coordinate 405,485, forward strand.
ACAAATGTTGTAATGGTTGGTTTAGTACCTGGACCGCCTCTTTTCATAATAAACTTGAAAAGCATAAAATCCTCGGTCCTGTACCAGAAATGTGCTTTCCATAGTTTTGATCCTAATCCCGTAAGTGTCATTTCAATTTTGTATACAGTAACATTCCTTCCCTCATGGTGGATAGTTTCTTCTCCCTTTTTATTGAGAACAAATTTTTTCAATTTGTGTTTAGGATTGTTTTCATCACATTTATAGTCAAGAAGTAGAAAGAAAACTCTTTTTCTCTGTTCAGATGTGATAAAATCCTTCATGTTAAACATGGTTTGATACCAGTAATCAGGGTCAGGGTTGAAGGTTTTGTTTTGGCTGCTCTCTGTCAACTGCAGCTCTTTTTCTGTTCTTCGGGATGACATTATTTTTGATCCGGATTTGCCGATCGCTGAGTATTCTATTGTATTGAACAGGCTGTCGCAGATGGTTGAAAAAGTATCAGCTTCAAGTCTTATTGTACTGTTTTCGTTGAATATTTTCACAGTGTAATTGTGTGAATCGTTTCCGGTTGTCTCGTTATATGTGAAGTACCTGGTTGATGAGAAAATCTGGCAATTAAATAACAGGACAATGATAAGTGTTATAAATCTGAAATACATTTTTTCCTTTCTAAAGAAAAACAGGAATCTGTTTATGTTTGTTTTGCTTTAAAATGTTAGGAAGAGATAAGCTTTAATGGAATATTAAGAAAAGATTTGACTATTTGGCACTGTTTGATGTTCAAAGAAATGAGAGCTTTGCAGATGGTTAATCAATTGGTTTTGAGATTTATGTTCAATTCCAACACTCTTAAGTGTTGCAGACCAAGCAGAAGGAACTAAGCAGCGCTCTTTAAATATACTGGAGATTATTATGAAATATTACAAAAAAATGATCGGGGAAAAATGTTATCTGGCCCCCGTTTCACTGGAAGATGCGGAGAAGTACTGTATCTGGCTGAATGATGAGGACGTTTTCCGAACTTTAAATATATCCAACTCGACAATCACATTGCACTATGAAAAGGCTGTTCTGGAGAAAATCAGTAAAGAACACATGTATGGTATTGTTGATAAAGCAACTGATAAATTGATAGGAAACTGTGGCTTACATAATGTTGACCAGAGAAACCAGAATTGTGAGATTGGAATTTTTATTGGCGATAAATCTATGTGGAATAAAGGATACGGTTCTGAGGCAATGAGGCTTCTGGCAGATTTTGCTTTCAAATATCTTAACATGCACAATTTAATGCTCAAAGTCTACTCCTACAATGAAGGAGCTGTTAAATGTTATGAGAAAGCTGGATTCAGACTTGTAGGTATACGCCGGGAAGCTTTGATCAGGTTTGGGAAAAAATTTGATGAGATTCTAATGGATATGTTGCCGGAAGACCTGTACGTTCAAGATAAGGGAGAACAAGAATATGAGAAATAGACGTAATTATTTTATTACATTAATTTTGCTGACTGCAGTTTTGCTGACTGCCGAAAGGATAAAACTGAATGAAGAGAAATATCTCATGGCTGTTTTATGGCATCAAACCTCAGCGGAATACAGGGCATGCTGCTATCAGGCTTATAATACAGCAAAAGACTATATTGATGGTCTTGGAGAAATCAAGCCAAACTCAGCAATTGTAGTTGATATTGATGAAACAGTGCTTCAGAACTCACCTTACAATGCCGTAAATATCAGACGGAAAACAAAATATCCCGATGATTTCAACAATTGGATAGATCTCGCTATAGCTGAACCTGTTCCGGGAAGTGTGGAGTTTCTTAATTACGCATACAAGAAAGGCATCAATGTTTTTTATATTTCTAACAGGAATGTTGGTCAGATAGATGGAACATTGAGAAATCTGCAGAAGTTCGGATTTCCAGACGCTTCAGAGGATCATATCTTGCTGAGAGAAGGAAGAGGTAAGAAGCAGGCAAGAAGAGATATTGTTTCAGCCACACATAATATTATTATGCTTATAGGTGACAATATCTTTGATTTTGCAGACTTTAATGGTGCTCGTAATCAGGAAGAACGCTATAGTGAAATAGATAAAAACAGAGATAAATTCGGTAAAGAGTATATTATTATTCCTAACAGTATGCACGGTTCATGGAAAAAAGCTCTTATAGATTACAGCAAGAAGCTGAGTTCAGACGAAAGATTCAATATGTATGTAGAAAATCTCAAACTGTTTGAGGTAAAATCAGATAAAGAGAAATCAGAATAAACTCCCGGATTTCAAAAAATGTTATAACATTCCGGTTGTCTATCGGTGCTGAAAAGACCGTTAAGCAACTGGAATTTTTCTTTATTGGTGCATTTTATGAGACCAAGTTTATTTGCTGAAAGCACGCTAAGGGATCCTACTATCAATGAAGAGAAAGTCTGGATTGGTATATCAAGATCAAAGTCACCTGATTCATCTGATTCCTGAATAGTCTTATCGTTAAAGTTGATACTGATTATTGTGTTTTGGTTAAGAAGACTGTCCGAAATTCTTATTCTGCATTCTTCCAATGCATTCAAGTTACTTTTCGTTAATACAACCTCCAGAGCTTTGATAATATTTGTGCAGCGATACATCAATCCTACGCCGGTATCAGCTGTCTTATGATAGATAGGGAAGAACAGAGTACTGTCTTTGCTTCTTGGACTTGATAGCAAGTGGTACAAATCTCTATCAAAAGTATAGATGAAAACATTGTCAACCTGATCAGACTGAGAACTCAGGAAATTGAGAAATGTATGAAATACTTCACTGCATTCATACTGCACTTCTACCAGATGCAGTTCTCTATTGTCCCAGGTTTGCTTCAGACGGAAGAACATGTAACCCAGCATTTCGTCATTTTCATAGTAACCCAGGGCAATATGTCCAGGTCTGAAGAGATATTCGGTATATTCATGCTTTGATCGGGATAGAAGTCCGTGTTTAGTTTTCTGCAGTTTATTATAGAAGCCCATAACATCATCAAGATCTTTCAGGTTGAGATGTCTTAGATTAGATTTATTTCCTCTGAATTTCAGAGATTTTGTATTCGGTGAGAATGAGTAAATCTGACTACCGTATCCGAATCCCATTTTAAAGTAAAATCCCGGTTCGAAGGGATAGAGTTGAGCAAACATCTTACCTGTGATTTTACAATACTCCAGAAAGTATTCAATAATGAACTTACAAACTTTTTCTTTTTTATGGAGCAGGTCAATAGCAATGCTGCCTATCCCAGAGCTTTTAAGCTGAACATTTCGAAAATTCATGCTGAAGTCATGGATAGTGAATATTCCGAGAAGAGTTTTATCATCAAATGCGCCATATAATCTTACAGGAAGATTTTCATCTGTCATAGTAGGGAACTTCTTTTTCCATATTGTTCCAGATGGTTTCAATTGGGGGTATGCATTGGCGAAAATTCTGAAAAAATCATCAAAGTCATTCTCTTGTAAAATATTAATATGATACATAATAGCTCCGGTTTAAGTTGAAGATGTCATAATATTCAAAATTGAAGTTTCAGAAAAAGGATTGATTGATTAATACATTAAAAACACAATTATTGTAAAAGTTATGGTGGAGCATAGCGGGATCGAACCGCTGACCTCATGACTGCCAGTCATGCGCTCTCCCAGCTGAGCTAATGCCCCATAACTGTCTTTAAATTTTTAAGACACTTCAGAAAGTCAAGTTTTTTATTGCATACAGGTAGTTCAGCGTAGAGATGAATGATGGTTGTGAATGTGTAATATGCAGTATTAAAGAAAAATAGATTCGATTTTTCTTTATATAAATTATATGTGAAACTTCATTAAGGAAAAATAATCAATCATTGACAATTAATCGCTTCTTTTATCACATGCTTGCAAGGTTTTTAATAATGGATTTAACAAAATATCTGAATATGTATTCTCTATATATCAAAGAAGAGTACAAGGAAAAGATAAACAGGATAGGGCTTGGGATTAGCAGCATATGCCCTAACAGAAAGAATGACGGGTGTGTATTCTGTTTGCCGGATACCTTTGAAAGGGAAACATACAATAATCTATCTATTGCAGAGCAGATAGAGCGTCACATAAATGGAAGACAAGGTCTATATATAGCGTATTTTCAGTCTGAGACTTCTACATATGGAGATGAAGACGAGTTGATGAAATGTTTCAGCACTGCGGATGATCACCCGGCTATAGCTGAGATAGTGATTTCTACCAGACCTGACTTTCTCGAAGAGTCTCTTGTCAGCAAGTTGAAGCAGCTGAAAAAACGAGTTACTGTAGAAATCGGAGTTCAGAGCATTCATGATAAAAGCCTTAAACTCCTTAACAGGAATCACACTTTCGCAGATATTGAAGATGCTATGGATATGTTATCAGACTATAAAATAAATTCCGGAGCTCATCTAATTGCCGGTCTACCTGGGGAAAGCTTGGGCGATTTGCTGGATAGTATCAGATATCTGAACAGTGTAGAGTATTTAACTGAAATAAAATTCCATAATTTAGTTATATATAAGAATACTTCTCTGGCTGAACTTGATGTTGAAGAGGAGATTCCTGATTTGAATGAGTATATTGAGATATTGTCAGAGTGTGTAAAAATTATGAGACCGGATATTTACATCACACGGTGTTTTACATCGAATGTGATGAAGAATGGTATAGCTGTAAATCCTTTTCCCGGAACGAAGAAACATTGGATGAACAGCCTTTTCCATTACCTGAAAGAGTACAGAATTTTTCAGGGTATGAACTGGGAGAAAAACGGAATCAATGCGTAAATTTGAAGAAAAAATAAAGAAACAACAGATAAAGTTGAACAATAACATCATCCTTAATGCAACAATGAGTTTGATTCTTATTGCTGTAGTACATTTAAATCTGGGATTTGCAGTTCCAGTAATTTTAAAATCAATTTTAGCTCCGAACCAGGCGGCAGCAACTTATATCACAAATATTGCTGTCTGGTTGATAATGCTTTGTGTCTACATTTATGTGATTTATAAAACGACGGTAAATGCAGTTTCAAAGCTGCAGGCTGCGGCAATTCTTGATAAGCATAATGATGATAAATCTGATACCATGCAGAATGCATTTGAGTTAATGCAGAAGCAGAAGGAAAACAGTATTATTTCCGTGATTATGGATCTGGCGGATGAACACTCTGCAAAGCTTGCAGTTTATAAGCAGCCTCTTAAGAAACAGATTGTTAATGCTTTAATCTTAATGGTAATTCTATCCACTCATTTTTTTGTTTTCCCGGCAAATTTTGAGAAGTCACTGGAGAATTTATTCAGATTCACTATCCCGGAGAACAGTATTATTGAGGACATTCAGATTACTCCCGGTTCAATTGAGATTCTGCGGGGAGATGATGTTGAAATTTCTGTGATTAAGCCAATTGATGTGTCAGAGTATTCATTATTTACCAGAGAGACTGAACTGTGGAAGAAAACATCTATGATCAATGGCACAGTATTATTGAAAGATTCAGATCATTCATTCTCGTATTACGTAAAAAGCCAGTATGGAGTATCAGATACATTCAGGGTGGATGTCTATGAAAAGCCGGTTATTAGATCAATCAGTCTTAAGATGAAGTATCCCGAATACATGCAGCTTGATGACGATGAATATAAAAATGCTGATGGTAACCTGAATGTTCCTGAGGGTACAAAGGTAAGAATCGAAATTGAAGCCAATAACGACCTTCAATCTGCAGATGTTATGTGGAGTGGCGGAGATATTGATAATATGGAGAGGATTGCCGCCAAGAGATTCTCTACTGAGTTCAGAGCTGATAGATCATCTTCCTATTATTTCAGGATAGTAGATTTTCTGGGTAATCAGTCTCAGCGAATAGACTATTATGTAAAAGTGGTTAAGGATGAAATTCCTGTTGCTGAAATTACTTATCCGGCAAGAGATACAATTTTGACAAGAGATATGTTTGCCGGTATGCACTTCCTTGTTTCAGATGATTTCGGACTTAGCTCATTGAAGCTTCATTTCAGATATCTTGGTAAAAAAGGATCCAGAAGTATTCTTGATAAGATTCCCGGAATAACATATGATACTGACTATCTGTTTGATGGACAGACTCTTGATCTTGGTCCCGGAGATGAACTTGAATATTGGATAACCGTTAAAGACAATAAACCGAGTTCCCAGACAGGAATGAGCCGAAAGTACAGGCTGAGAGTTCCATCTATTGAGGAAATTTATAAGCAGCTTGAAAAGACAGAAGATAATCTCAAGGATTCATTTGAAGATCAGAAAAAAGAGTCTGAAGAGATGCTTAATGAATTGGAGAAACAGCGACGTAAGCTGATGAAGAAGGATAATCCCGAGTGGGAAGATAAGAAAGAGCTTGAAGCGGTCCTTAAAGAACAACAGAAAATTGCTGAAAATATAAAAAAACTCGCGAAAGAATATGAGAAAGTAATTGATCAGTATGAGCAGAACGAATCCCTGAAAAAAGAGACTCTGGATAAAATGGAAAAGATCAAGGATATGATGGATGAAGTTTTCACTGATGAGTTACAGGAAGAAATGCGGAAGATGCAGGAAAATGTTTTTGATATGAAAAAGGAAGATATTCTTAAATCGCTCGAGAAATTTAAATTCAGTATTGAAGAATACAATAAGAAACTGGATCAAACTCTTGAGCTTCTTGAACAGCTTAAGCAGGAACAAAGTCTTCAGAAAAGTGAAAAAATGCTGGAAGAACTGATGAAGCAGCAGCAGGAATTAATGAAAGATACCAAAGACGGTGCTGATAAAGAAAAGCTGGCAGAACGACAGGAAGAACTCCGGGAGAAACTGAAAAACCTGGAAGAGCAGATGAAGGATTCTGAAGATTTATTCTCAGAGCAGGACAGTTTATCTCAAAAGATGCAGGAAGAACTGGAAAAACTCGATCAAAAGAAACTGGATGAAGAGATGAAGGAAAGTTCTGAGAACATGCAGAAGAATCAGATGCAGCAGTCAAAGCAGAACCAGCAGAATGCAATGCAGCAGATGCAGCAGATGCAGGAAAACCTTAAGATGATGCAGTCCATGATGTCTGGTGGACAAATGGGGGACATTGGCACTATTATTTCTGATTCCATACTGAGGTTCACGCTGTTATCGACCCTTTTGGAAGACAACATAAGCAGGTATGACGGTGATCCGTTCAAGATTGTCAAAGAACAGATTGCAATCAAAGAGGGTCTGGAAGTAACACTTAACAAGCTCTACTCAATACCACAGGCGGTGTTGTTCATAACTCCAAAGTTTTTTACAGACGTCGCCCGACTGAATGAAGTCTATCATAATATGTTTACAGATATAAATGATGCTAAAGTTTACAATATCAATAAGTATCTTCCTGAGCTTCAGGGAATTCTGAACACAATGATCTATGATCTTATGCAGTCTCAGGGAAGCATGTCTTCAGGCAACGGCAGTGGTTCAATGCAGTCATTCATGCAGTCAATGCAAAAAATGAGTGCAGAACAGATGACTATGAATATGATGACACAGCAGTTGTTTGATAAATTGTCTGACAGAGGAATGTCATCTCAGCAGAGGCAGCAATTACAGGAATTGGCAGGTAATGAGCAGAGAATGGCTGAAAACATGAAGCGTATGCTGCAGACAGAAGGGGAAGCCCAGAAACAGGCTGATGCTATGCAGCAGCTTATTGATGAACTGGAAGAAATATCCCGGCAAATGCGATATAGGAAAGTGGATAGAGAATTGATTGATCGACAGAGTAAGATTGTATCTAAAATGCTTGATATACAGAAATCAATAAACAAAAGAGAAACATCCAAGAAAAGACGTGCGGAAAGATCGACAAAAGACTGGTCAGTACCGGATCATGTGCTTGAGAAGTTTAACTCCATGAAACAGAAAGCCCAATTGTACAGGAATCTCAATGATTATCCTGAGGAGTATCAGGAAGTGATACAGGAGTATATCCGTCAGTTGAATGAAGGATCTCAAGGAGGTGGAAAATGAAAAAAATGATATGCCTTTTTGTTATGCTTCTATCCTTAATGATGTTTGCTCAGACAAATATTATGCGCCTGCCCTCCGGAGGGAACAAAAGATCTAAGATGCTAAGTAGCGCTCAGAAGATGGAGATTCAAGGACAATTCGATATTGCAGAGGAAATCTATCGTAACATGCTAAATGATTACCCAAATGATTTAATGGTTATTACCAGATTGTTCAACATTCTTATGAGGACTTCCAGACTTGATCAGGCAGAGGAGCTTCTTAACAAATATAAAAATGTATTCAGCTCTGAAAAGAGAACAGAGATGGAGGTTCGTGTGAACCTGCAGAAAGGTAATCTTGTGGAAGCGGAATCTATGGCACTGAAGGAATTGAAGAAAAGCAATTATAAGCTATCTCTCGTGAATGCTCTGGGGTCTTTATTTTCTGCATATAGAGATGATGAGTTTGCAATAGATATGTATGAGAAAGCCAGATCAATGAATAAGAATCCCAACTTATATATTATCCAGCTTGCAACAGCATATCAAAATGCCAATAAACCGGAAAAAGCAGTTAAAGAAGTCCTGAGATATGCCTCAAACAAAAACCAGCGATATACGATGCTCAGAACGCTCAGGTCAATTTTAGACTCAGATATCACTCATATGAGAATAATTGAGAAAGAGGTTAGGAAGCTTAAAACGGAGATATCGGCGGATTTATTGACAGATCTGTACAATCATGTGCACGATTATGAGTCTGCTCTCAATGAAGTTAAGAAACTGTCAGAAGATAAGATTGATAACTTCATCCGCCAGCAGATGCAGTTGAAAAACTGGGATGTTGCCAGAAAGGGGTATGCGCACTTACTGGATTCTACCAGCGGATTTGTGGAGAGAGCAGAGATAAGACTTGATATTGCCAGGGTTGATGTTAGTCGAGGAGAGTATTTCACAGCCTATGAGGATATGAAGCTTTTGTACAATGACCTTCAGAAGAAAAGTTATAGAACCCGTCGTAAGAATCTGAAATTTGAAAGTGCGGTAATTCTCGCAGAACTGGAACGTAATCTTAATCATGATTTCGATAAAATGCTTGAGTATCTGAACTTCGCTAAGAAATCAACAAACAATGTATTCCAGAAGAATCAGGTAGTTATGGAACTGATGAAACATTATCTGATAAATGGCTCTCAGGAAGACTATAAAAAGCAGAAGAAGCAATTGAGGCTTCACGCATCGAATACATCACAGGTAATTGAACTGAATTTTCTGGAGATTCAGAAAAACCTGCTGGAAGACAAAGTGGAAAAAGCCGATACGCTTCTTGCCGATGTTATTATTACCTATCCTTCCGGTGAGGAAGTTAACAATGTACTCATGCTGTCTAATGCAGTAAGAAACATCAAATCTGCTGAGAAAAAGAAATTCTGGGAAGTATATTCCTTATACAATAATGCATATCCCGATAGTGCAGTCAGTGAGTGTATACGTGTCTATAAGGATAAGGGAGATGATGTATTTTTACTTTATGGGCTGTACTGGGCATTTGACTCCGGTCAGAGTGAAAAAATAAATGAGATAAGAGATTTTGAAATTAAAAATGAGATTCTCTCGGGATATGTTCAGGTGCTGCTGAATCACTTTAGAAGTGAAGTTCCTTCTAATCAAGACTTTATAAAAGAGCAGGCAGGTAGTGAGTTTAGTCCGCTTTTACGATATTATGTATTGAAGGGGCAAGTAAATAACCACTGATAATACAGTTTTCAATTAAAAAACTAAAAAAAAAGTTGTCAATCGCGAGGTTGCATATAAATAAAGGTTAGAGGGAACAAAAATCGAATAGTACAAATGTGCTTTGATCTCAATGATTTTCACAAAGGAAGTTTTATGAATAGAAGATTGGTTATTTGTTTAATTATATTTGGAATATTTATTACTGGGTGTAAATTCCTTAAAAAGAAGAAAGAAAACGGCAAGAAAGCTGATACAAATTATAAGATATCTGTACCTGTTACAGTTTCTCCGGCAGTTCAGGGAGACCTTACAGAATATTTAACTGCAAATGGTGTGACATATGCGCAAAGAAGCCTGGAGGTAAAATCTCAAATAAGCGGAGAAATCAAATCAATCAATTTTGAAGAACATGATAAATGTCTGGTAAATGATACGATTATCACACTGGAATCAGACAATCTCGTGCTTGATTTCAGGAATGCAGAAATTCAGGAGCAGAAAGCCAGAGCAGAATTTGATGCCTGGAAGACTGTCTCTCAGAATAGTTCAAATGAAAACCTGAAGCTTCAGACAGGATTATCTGAAGCTATATTATACAAAGAAAAGCTGGATAACGATTTAAAACATACAGTTGTAAATGCGCCATTCTCAGGAACAGTTTCAGAAATATTTGTTGAAGCTGGAGAAGAGGTTTCATCAGGACAGAAACTCTATACACTATATGATATGGATGTCATGAGGGTTGAGGTTAATGTTCTTGAGTCAGAAGTAAATGAAATTCAAAAAAGTGCGTCTTGTAAAATTCAATTTCCTGCAGTTCCGGGAAAAGTATTTGAGGGAAAGGTTAAATCCATATCTCCTGATGTGAATGAAGCAACAAGGGTCTGTAGAGTAATCATTGAGTTAAAAAATAATGGAATGATCAAGCACGGTATGTATGCGGATGTGAAGATTGCCAGAAAAATTAATAAGAATGTTATTTTTGTTCATAGAGATGCAGTTCTTTCCAGGGATGGTAAGACTCTTGTTTTTGCTGCACAGGACGGTTTGGCAAAATGGCAGTATGTGAAGCCGGGTGTTAAAACAGAATATTTTACTGAAATTCTTGATGGTGTTGAGGCTGGCCAGGAAATAATCGTCAAAGGGAACTTTTCGTTATCACACGATGCTAATATCAGTGTTGCTGATACTATTTCTTTTGCTGAAATCTCAAGGCAGTTCTGATAATTATGAAAATAACAGAACTCAGTATAAAACGCCCTATCAGTATAGTGATGTTCTATCTGCTTACTGTAATCATGGGTGTGGTTTCATTTCTTCAGTTATCAATTGATTTTCTACCGGACATTGGTTATCCGCAGTTGACCGTTATCTCAACGTATCCAAATGCTTCACCGGAAGAGGTAGAACGACTTGTAACTCAGGTAATCGAAGAAACAGTTTCAACCCTGAAAAGTGTGAAGAGTGTTGATTCACAGTCACGAGAGGATGTCTCTATAGTATCCATAAAATATAATTGGGGTACAAAGATGTCCTATGCTGCTCTGCATCTCAGGGAGAAGCTTGACGGTATAAGGTATATTCTCCCTGATGATTTGGAAAGACCTAATATCGCCAGGGTAGATCCTTCAGAAGATCCAGTTATTCATATTGCTGTTTCTCTTAAGAACAATGCAGGAATTATTGAGCTGCAGAGATTATCTGAAAACCTGATAAAAAGAAGATTGCAGCAATTAGATGGTGTTGCATCTGCAGAAATTATAGGTGATCTGGACAGGGAAGTTTCTATAAAAGTTGATGAAGACAAGTTGAATATATTCGGTTTGAACGCTACAAGTGTAAGTCAGATTATCAGTAATTCAAGCTTTAACTCTCCAGGTGGATCGATAAAAGAAGGACATTACCGTTTCAATATCAGCTTAAAGGGTGAGTTTCAGGATCTGGAGTCCATAAAGTCTATTCCGATAATCAGTACAGGTACCGGAAATGCAGTACTGCTTGGAGATATTGCAGATGTTACTTTTTCTTATTCAGATGACTTCAGCATAACAAGTTTTAATTCCTCAAGAACTCTTGGTATTTTGATCAGAAAAGAATCCGGGGCAAATACAGTAAAGGTATGCGAACTGGTCAGAAAGACTTTAAAGAAGATATCAGGAGAATACAGTGATATCCAGTTTCATATTGCATCCGATCAATCTGTATTTGTGGAAGATTCTATTAAAAACGTGTTGGAAGCAATAATAATTGGCGCTATTCTGGCTTTTATTGTACTGTTCTTCTTTCTTGAGGATTTGACTAATCCGTTGCAGATAGCCATTGTAATTCCTACATCAATTCTTATAACATTCATTCTGATGTACTTCAGTAAAATTACATTAAATATTATCTCACTTTCCGGAATTGCTCTTGGAGTGGGTATGCTTGTGGATAATTCTATCATTGTCTCTGAGAGTATACACAGATACCGGGAAAAGGGATTATCCTGGGCTAAAGCAAGTTTTATTGGAACAAAAGAAGTAGGGTTGGCTATTACAGCTTCAACTTTGACTACTCTGGCAGTGTTTATTCCTATCCTGTTCGTAAAAGGAGTTGCTTCTTCATTGTTCAGACAGCAGGGTTTGACTGTTTCGTTTTCTCTCCTTTCATCTTTGCTTGTTTCTGTGACACTGCTTCCACTTCTGATGTCTCTCAGGAGGACTCACAGAGAAAAAACGAAAAAGATCAGGTCCAAGTTTAAGAGGACACTGTATGCAATCTTTAAAATTCCGGTTTATCCTTTTATTTTGATTTATTTCCTTCTGAAAATGCTTTATAAATATATACTGAAGAACATGGTAACAGGATTCAATCTTTTTTTCAAATCATTTACAAGTAAATATGAGAAACTGCTTAGAACTGCGTTGAGTCACAGTTTTGTTGTACTCATTCTTTTTATAGCAATGCTAGGTGGTGCTTTCCTGTTATTGAAGGGGCTTGATTTTGAGCTATTCCCGGATTTTGAACAATCAGAGTTTTCTATACAGATTAAGCTTGAGTCGGGTATTTCTATTGATCATACCAAAGAAATAACAGATAGAATAGAGACGATACTCAAAGATGACAGCAGGATAAAGAGCTGGTTCACTTCAATAGGTAAATCCAGCGAAGATAAGCTCACATACTATCTTGATGAAGCAGTAACTAAAAATATTGCAGAAATCAAAGTCAAAATACATAATGATTTTTCCAGTTCTGCTGTGATTAATGATCTTGAAAAGCTTACTTCAACATTGCCCGGAGAAATATCTTACGAAAAGGGTTCGAACATTTTATCACAATTTCTGCATATAGATGCTTCAGGGCTTCAAGTGAATATTTACGGAGAAAATCTGGAAAAGCAGAAATTTCTCGCTGAAGAAATGAATAAACTGCTTACTGGAGTTGAGGGATTTCACAATTTCAGTACGAATTACGAAAACGAAAAGCCTGTATATGAACTGAAAATAAATCGTAAAAATGCTGCCCTGTATGAAATACCTGTTACCCAGATTGCTGCACTAGTAAGTTCGCATGTGACAGGTACAAAAGTCTCTGAGTTCAGTGAAAACAATGACAAGATAGATATTGTTCTCAAGCTTGCAGATGACAAAAATCTGGAAAATCTGCTTCAGCAATACGTACATTACAGAGATAAATCTGTTCCTCTAAGACTACTGGTCACGGTGAAAAAGAAGACTACTTTAGCTGAAATACACAGAGCGGATCAGAATAAGAAACTACAGATCAGCTTTAGCTTTGATACCACTCTGGCTGATGCAATTGCCAAATGTAATGAGTTCATAGAGATGATGCCAGAAACTGAAAATGTCAGGATTGTAGTAGAAGGCGTTAACAAGGAGATTTCTTCTTCCATGCAGTCTTTGATTTATGCTTTGATATTTGCAGTATTGTTAGTTTATATGATTCTTGCATCGCAATTTGAATCATTCAAGCTTCCGTTTATTATCATGTTCGTTGTACCAATGGGTTTGATAGGCATAGCTGTTTCTCTTACATTGACAAATACAGCTATCAGTGTAATGTCAACTCTTGGAGCTATCATACTGACGGGTATAATTGTTAATGATGCAATTCTGCTTGTTGATTACATAAACCAGCGAAGAGAAAGCTCGAAAGATGTGGTTGAGTTGATAGTAACTGCAGCCAAAGTAAGATTACGTCCTATTCTTATGACAACATTTACAACTGTTTTCGGTCTTCTTCCATTAGCGCTTGGCTTAGGAAGCGGAGCGGAACTACAGGCTGCCATGGCTGTAACCGTTATAGGAGGTATTACTGCTGCAACTTTCCTGACTCTGATTCTTACTCCTGTGCTTTATAAAATAGTCAGCAGGAAGAAATCATGAGATATTTACTGATTATCTTTGCTGTACCTCTTATGTTGTTTGCCTGCAGTAAGCCGCAAGCAGACATTTCCGAGAAAGATGGTGTAATATATGTAGAGAATTACGACATTCCGGTAGAAAACAGCTCTCTACTTTTAGAAGATAAGGTTTTTGAGAGTTCACCGGATGACAGTATTTTCTTTCAGAGAATCGTTGATATACTTGAAGATGATGACGGAAATGTGTACATTCTCGATAAAGCGGGATCTGCTTTGTATAAGTATGATTCTTCCGGTAAGTTTACAGCACAGCTCTGTAGTAAAGGTATGGGACCTGGTGAAGTAAATCTTCCTAACAATATGTGTTTTACGGTTAGAGGTAATATTATCATTACGGATTCTGAGAATGAGAAATTTCTGGAAATATCTACTGATGGAGATTATGTCAGATCGGGGAAATCACCTTTCTATCAGGGAGGTTTTATCTTCTCATATGGAACAGATTATCTTGTAGCAACCAATCAGGGAATGATGTTCGGAGAATATGCGGAAAATTACCTGTATGTTGTTTCGGACAGCCTTAAGATAAAAAAAAGATTTGGTGAACCTGAGAAAGCAGATCAGATGATGGAAGCTTTTGTAAGGAATCTCTCGGAGGTTGCAGTTCGGAATGGTGTTGTAGTCAGTTCATTTTATGCGGAAAATAAAATTGATATTTTCAGAGAAGAAAGGCTGCGGTCAAGATTAACAAGGAAATTAGATTTCGATGTGAAGGATGTGGCTTTCAGGAAAGGAATGAACAACGGAAGGGAAACAACGTTTATAGACTTCGATTATGTTACTTCTGCTGTAGATATTGCACCTGATGGAGACATTTATATCGTAACATTTGCCTGGGGAGAATCAAATAATGCTGATTTTGAAGAAGGTATGCCGTATTCCTATCTGGAAATCTTTGGAAACGATGGCGTTATTAAAAAGAGATATCCTCTTCACAGATCTGTAAACAATATTTATATAAACGATAATGGTAATATATATATGGTTGATACCGAGGAACAGATTGTTTACCGTTACAAACCAATAAAGGTTTAAATTTATTTCGTAAGGGATGATGTGAAATGAAAAGAAAAATAGTTTTATGGCTGCTGATCATATCAGCAGTAGTGAGTTTATCCAGTATAACTATAGAAGAATGTGTAGAGGGATTACAGGATAATTCTTATACTCTGAAGAGTGACAGACTTATTCTTAAAGATTATCAGTACAGAAATTATAATAGTGTATTCTCTCTTTTGCCTTCTTTTACATACAGCAGAAGATTCATTGAGAATACATATGACAATGTGACTGTCAGCGGATATCAGAGATCTTCTCAGCTTACACTCTACTATGAACTTAATGATTCACGGTTTTTCAACTACTTCATCACTCGTAATCAGTATAAACAGCATAAACTCGCAACAGATAATAACTACATGACAGAATTAATTAAGCTGATAGGCTATTATTCTGATTTAGTACAATTGAAGTCTGAAATAGAACAATATAATGAGACTCTTGATTATTATCGTACTCAGGTAACCTTTTTGCAGACAGCCATTGCTTCCGGTAAATGGAGCGAACTTGATCTTCTTTCTGCCCAGATAGAAGAAAAGAACATGGAGCTTGAGCTGAACAGAACGGAAAGTGAGTTCATCAGTGTTCTGGAAGAATTGAACAACATTACAGGTTTGACTCTTACATCTCAAGACGAGTTTGTTTTACCTGACTTTAAATATAGCATGCATTCATCAGACATCGATATAACAAAAACTTATGAAATAAAGAATAATATACTGGATCAGAAAGAATCCCGATTAGGGTATTATCAGGCAATATCCAATTTTATCCCTGATATCAGTGTTTCATATAGTTTCATGACAGCAAAGTCCAGGGAAAAAATATTCTCTGGTGATTTCACTGATGAACCGGATCAGGACTCTTATTCGATCTATCTGCAGATTCCGTTTTCAGAAATTCCATCTCGTTATTTCAACTTCAGGATACAACGAAATGCATATAAGAGGAAACAACTTGAGTTCAGGGAATTAGAAGCGGAGCAGCAGATTAAGTATACGGATATGATTAACCAGTTAAATACTACGGTAAAAGAAATCATTATGAGGGATGACAAAGTTAAGCTGCTGGAGAAGAAGAGTAATCTGGCTAAACTGAAATTCGAAAAAGGAATTCTCGATTTTCTAGAGTTAAAAAATGCACTTAATAATCTTACTTCTGCCAAAACAGATCTGATGAGAGTTAAACAAATATATCTTAAGCAGTTGATCGAAATTCAGAAAATGAGAAATGAAACAATACTTGGAAAATTCTAATGGAGACATCGTGAGGACTGGCTTAATACTACTATTGTTAACAGCTATAACCGTGTTTACTGCCTGTGTAGACAAGTCAGGTGTTGAACCAAGGATAAAGGAGAGTCAGCTGGATATTGATCAGACCATATCAACTGATTCTTTCGAAAATGTACATAATGGTCTTATCTTCGAGAACGTATTAGTGTTTCTTGATCCCGGTCCGGATATCATCTACGGATATGATCTCAAGGGGAAACAGATTTTTACAATAGATAATTCTGTTATAGATGAGGAATACAGACCTGCATACATGTTCGTTGATAAAGTGAGAAACTCTCTGGCAATAGTTAATGGATACAAGAATGAAATCCTTTACTTTAATATCAGGGGGACTTTAGAAGAAACATACGAATCTGATTTCGGTTATCTGGTATTCAGCAGAAGTAATGCCGAAGACAGTGAGTTGATAAACTATGCAAAGCCCAGGATTCTGGATGATGATTCAATTATTGAAAATCGGATTGTGTTATTGGACAGAGATTTTGCACATGAGACTGTGATATATGAAAGCAGCTATTCCGCTCTGAATAACTACAACCTTACAGGATCGTTGATTTCAACAGATTGCAGTGATGGTATTTATCTAACTGAACGCAGTATTGATGATTATAAAATCTTTAGATATAACTTCAACGGTGAGCAGAAAAAGACAATCAAAAAGAAATACTCACGAATCCGAAAAGGAGACGATGAAGCAGATGCAGCTGCAAAGCATGCTCGCTATATTAACAACATTTTGAAAATGGACGGCAGTGATGGAATTAACAGCGATTTCATGTACTACAATTCAATTGAATCAATGCAAGTGAAGAATAATGGTGAGTTGTGGGTAAGGACACATGATGAAGATGGTAGTTGTTTCGATATTTACGATTGCGATGGAGTCCTTACTGGAAAATGCAGAATTAACAGCGATATATATGGGCGGATAATGTTTCTGGGAAATGATGCGTACGGATTTACACAGAACGGCAAGGGAAAATATGTGATCTGTAAGTTGAAGCTCAAGGACTTGTAACGGATAGAATTATGCTGAGTTTACCTGAGTTTGCCATCAAAAGACCTGTTACTATAGTAATGATACTGCTTATCATTATAACATTATTTGTATTCTCGGTATTGAATATTCCTCTGGCGTTGAAACCTGATTTATCATATCCCAGACTAAGTGTCAGTGCGAGCTGGCTGGATGCGTCTCCTGAGGAAATGGAGTCTCATGTGACTTATGCTCTGGAGGAAATAGCCGCAGCAATACCTGATGTAGTAAATGTATACTCATATTCGGCTTTTCAACAATCTCAGGTAACTCTTGAGTTCGCTCGAGATGCTGATATGGATTATGTCCGATTTCTTTTGAATGAAAAAATCCAACTTGTTAAGGATATTTTACCCGATAATGTTAATCCTCAGATAAGTGATTATGTACCTCAAGAGTTCAGGGAAAAGGATTTTCTTCGATATGGTTTTTCAGGACCTTATGAACCGGAGGAAATCGAAGAGTTTATAAACAGAACTGTTCTGAACAAAATTTATGCTGTGGAAGATATTGCAGGAGTAAATATTGATGGAACCAGAACACCACAGGTTCAGATTCTACTTCACGATGATGTAAGTGTATCAGCTTCGGTGATTGAGTCCGCTATTCGCAGTCTTGGAAGCAGGTTTTCACCCGGAAATATAAAGTCTGAACAGAAAGAGTTTTTTATAGAGATAAATGACAGGATTGAGTCGGTTAAGGAAATCCGAAATATTGAAATTCCACTTACATCAGGTACTGCCTGTAAGCTTTCGGAAATAGCAGATGTTGAATCGAGTTTTTCCAGGTTTTCTTCTTACACCAGGTATAATGGGCTTCCTCAGGTAAAGCTAACTATAAGCAAAGAACCTACTGCAAATACCCTAAGCTTGTCGGACAAAATAAAACAATTGATTTCGGAAAACGAATCTGCTTTCCCGGAAGATGTGACTATATCTCTTCTTGATGACGAGTCTGAGATAATCCGTAAGGAACTTGTGATTCTATTTAAGAGAGGAGCATATTCTATTCTGATTATATTTGCAGTCCTCCTGATTTTTCTGAGGAGAATGCAGTCATCAATATATGTTCTGCTTTCTATATTTATCTCAGAGGCATTAGCTGTTATAGCTCTTTATGTATTTAATATCGGATTGAATTCGCTTTCGCTTGCCGGATTAACAATAGGTTTCGGAATGATAGTGGATAACTCAATCGTTATCTTTGAGAACATCAACAGACTACAGAGAAAGATACAGAACCTGAATATTGCAATTACACAGGGAGTGAGGGAAGTAGCCCTATCTCTTGCAGCTTCGACTTTTACAACAATAATAGTTTTCGGACCATTCCTTTATTTTAAAGGAGATATGAAAATATTCTATCTGCCGTTTGTATACGCAATTGTATTCTCATTACTCAGTTCATTACTTGTTGCGTTTACATTCATTCCGTTTATCATGAAGCATACGTCAGTTTCCTCTGTTAAAAAGATCAAACTCAGAAGAGAAAGCCTTCTTATTCGTGTATACCAGAAAGTACTTAAGTTTCTGATAAAGTTCAGATATATATGGATTGTACTTGTTCTGGGGTTACTTGCCTACTCAATCTGGGTATACAAAGAAAAAGTCTACAAAGGGAATACCTGGAACTGGCCGGATGACAGCTATATTGCGATTCACATTGAGCTGCCTGTGGGAACGCGGGTTGATCAAGTTAATGGTCTTGCTGTGAATTTTGAGGATCAGCTTGAGAAAACAGAAGGAATTGTCTCCTATGAAACATCTGTATGGGGTAGATATGCCTATATCAGAGTTGACTTCGATGAAGAAACAAAGAAGACAGCGTATCCTCTAATTACTCGTGAGAAACTTAAAGCTTTCGCAACAAATCTTGGTAATTCCAGAATCAGGATATCCGGTTTTGGACCTTCCTTCGGGGCTACTGGGTTCGGTACTTCCAGTGGGCATACAATAACTATAAATGGCTTTGAGTATGATCAGTTAAAAGTTGTTGCTGAAGATTTCGGTCACTTTCTGGAAAAGGCATCTCGCCGGGTTGTAAATGTTGATCCAAATTCTACAGGATGGTATTCAAGCGGAAAACTCTATGAGTATACTATTGAGTTTGACCGAATGATGATTGCCAAGTTTAATACTAATATTTATGAAATAATACGTTATATTTCGGGGAAAGCAGCTTCTAACGGTAGAAACTTTTACAAAAAGATAAATGATAAGAATTTTTCGTTCTTCATAAAGGATAAAGATTACAATCAGTTTTCAATAGATGATTTACGAGCTCTCAGGATCCCTGTTGCATCAGGAGGATTTGTTAAACTTTCTGAAATTGCGGATATCCGAAAGACAGAAGTGCTGCCTGCAATAAGAAGAAGCAACGAAATGTATACACGTAATATCGCTTTTGATTTCAGAGGTTCCGGGAGGAAAAGTCAGAAGTTCATAGAATGGGTTAAGGAGAATTATCCATTACCGGAAGGATTCAAATTTGCCAGAGAAGAGGGGTATGCAGGCTTTAACGAAGATAAAAATACAATAAGCATTCTCCTTCTGTTTGCTATCATTCTCGTTTATATGGTACTTGCATCATTGTTTGAGTCGTTCCTGTACCCATTCATTATTATTCTGACACTGCCATTAGCTTTTATCGGGATTGCCCTGATTTTTTATATTACCGATACAGCATTTGAGCCAACTGCCAGAGTTGGTCTTCTCCTGCTGACCGGTATTGTTGTGAATAACTCTATTATACTTGTACAGCATATTGTTAAATATCATTCCTATAAAAACCTGCTGCATGCAGTAATACAGGCTTCAAAAGAGAGGATTACTCCAATCATTATGACATCTCTTACAACCATACTCGGATTAATGCCGATGGTGTTCAGTACAAAACTGGAAACAGGAGATTACTGGAGGATGCTGGCATTTTCCACAATAGGCGGAATGGTGACTTCGACAATTTTTGTGTTGACTGTAACTCCTATATTGTACTACTTTATGTCCCGTAAGAAAAGACGAGAAATTGAAAGGAAGATTTAAGCAGCATGGAACATAGATCAGGATTTCGAGACAGAAGGCGCAGAAAAGACATCTGGTTTAAAATGATAAGCTGGTTTGCCATGGCAAGCTGGGCCATAATGTTTGTTGCTCTGATTCTGTACCAGAAGGCAAGACCGGACAATGTGACTTTTTTTGACCGCTTCTATGATGTGGAAAAGAATACGGACTGGAATCCTGATACTGCATTTGTACTGTTCTTGACTATGATCCTCGGCTTGATTGTGAGTGTAATCGGACTTATCATCAACAAGAAAAGAGCTCGCAGAAAAAGCGACAGATTCAGTGTTTCGCTGATTCTGATGGCTGTTGTTTCTGTTATGGGAATAATCCTGTATGTGTTTTCCGGGTTGATGTAGAAAATTTCATCTCTTAATCAAAAAAAATATCCTGTTTTGATAATAAAACATTAACATATAGCTACTCCTTCCAAATTAACAACAAAATACCTCTCTGATTAATTAAATCCCCTTAATGATTTAGCTGTCGGCACTGAGATATTATTTAAAATTCTCAGGAAATTTCGCAGACTGTGACTCATTTTAGAGTATTACAAATTGAAAACAACAAAAACTAAGGAGTTTATCATGAAGAAAGTTTTAATCCTGATCGCACTCGCACTAATGTTTTCAATCGGATTTACTCAAGAGTACAGCGAAGATGTTGTAAAACGAACTGACTGGATTATGAAATCTTATACAAAGGAGCTAGATCTATCAGAGGAACAGATTATAAATATCAGACCGATAATTCTTGAGCGGACTGCATTTATGGAAAAGAACAGACCAGATAAAAACTCTTCGAGAGAGGAGCGCTTTGAAGCATTAAAGAAATTCAGAGAGGAAAAAAGCGAATATGATAAAAGAATAATTGAGCATCTTGATAGAAAGCAGATTAAGAAGTTCGGTGAGATGCAGGATAACCGTAGAGATGCTTTTCTCAAAGTACGTAAACGAGATAATAGGAGATAACTAAAAATAGGGGATATTAAAATGAAAAAGACCTTTATACTTATACTGTTGCTGGGACTGTTCATGACGATTGCAGCCAAAGATTATAGTGACAACGTTTTAAAAATGACAGACAGAATGATGGAAACCTACATAAAAAAAATCGAACTTACTCAGGATCAGGTAGAAAAAATCAAGCCTGTAATGTTGGAAAAAGTAGCTTTCATGGAATCTAACAGACCGCAGCCTGGTCAGCTTATGGGAGATAAGACTGCTGATAGAAAAAAGATACAGGAAAGGAATAAGAAATACGATGAGAAGATAGCTCAGTACCTTAATAAAGAGCAAAAACAGAAGTTCGAAGAAATGCAGGCAGAACGAAGAGAAGGCAGATCCGGAATGCAGGGACCCGGGGAACGACCGGAATCAGGTGGAAGACCAGGACCCGGTGGAATGCCTCCTTCCCGTGGATTCAGGTAAAAGAGGAATATCCCAATTTCAGGGGAAAGGATAGAAAAATGAAAAAAGTAATATCAATAATCATAATATTAGTACTGGTTGGTGTCGGGTACACATACTGGAAGATGAACGGTAAAGGTGAATCAGAAGTGAATTACACACTGAGTACGGTAGAACGTGGTGATCTTAAAAACTATGTTTCCTGCACCGGTACTTTGGAAACCGTGGGATCTGTTGAAGTTGGTACACAGGTTTCCGGAAAGATAGAATCAATTTTTGCAGACTTCAACGATGTTGTTAAAGAAAATCAGATATTAGCGATTCTGGATACATTACAGCTCCACATGGAAGTTCAGAGTGCAAGAGCAGATCTTCAGAAAGTAGAAGCTCAGTTGGAACTCAGTAAACTGAAATATGAAGATAATATAAAACTGCATGCAAAAGACTTTATTACCGGGTATGATCTGAAGTCAAGTCTGGCAGATTACAAGGCAGTTAAAGCAAGTCTGCTTTCGGCTCAGATAAGACTGGATCAGGCAAAACTCAACCTGAATGAATATGCTTTTATCAGGTCACCTATAACCGGTAAAATTATAGATAAAGAAGTAGAATCAGGTCAGACAGTTTCTGCCAGTCTTTCAGCTCCAACTCTTTTCGTAATAGCAGAGGATTTGTCGAAGATGGAGATACATGCCATGATCGATGAAACAGATATCGGGCAGATAAAGGAAGGACAGGCAGCAGAATTCACCGTCGATGCGTACCCGGATGAAACATTCAGCGGAGTGGTTGAAGAGGTAAGACTGCAACCTGAAACTGTATCGAATGTAGTAAACTATAAAGTAATAATCTCTACAGAAAACAAAGATGAAATTCTCTTACCGGGAATGACTGCTACTCTGGAAATTCTTACAGAAGAGAAGACTGATGTGTTGATGGTTGAAAACTCTGTACTTTCTTATAAACCGGATGATAAAACTATGCAGAGGATATTCAGCAAAATGCGCAGTGAAGGAAGAGGACCGGGAAGTGGTGCCGGTAGAGGAAATAGACATTCAGGACAAGGGCAGCAGCGTCAGCAAATGGATACTTCCAACATAAAAATGATATACGTATTGAATGAAGGTGATATTGCATTCGTTCCTGTAGAAACCGGATTCTCAGACGGTGATAAAACAGAGATTACAGTTATGACACCTCCTGCATCAACAGAGAATGATACCGAACGAAGATTTCCTGAATTGAAAGAGGGGAGTCAGGTACTGAAGAAAGGAAGCGGCGGTACTAATACTGCAAGCAGTGCGAGTTCAAGTAGTCAGAACAATAGAAGACCAGGACCTCCGGGAATGGGAGGAGGATTATTCTAATGAGCAAGGTAATCGAAATGAACTCTATCCGAAAGGATTACAATATGGGAGAAGTTGTTGTGAATGCACTCCGCGGCGTATCCCTGAACATTGAACAGGGAGAGTTCGTTGCAGTGATGGGTGCTTCCGGCTCAGGAAAATCTACTCTTATGAATATAATGGGATGCCTCGATAACGCCAGTAATGGAACATATAGGCTGGATAGTGTTGATGTAAGTACCTTAAGCAAAGATGATTATGCTTCAGTTAGAAACCAGAAAATAGGCTTTATTTTTCAGGGATTTAACTTGCTGCCGCGTACTTCAGCCCTGGAAAACGTTGAACTGCCATTGCTGTACGATAGAAGTGATAAAAAGCTGAATACAAGAGACCAGGCTGTTAAGTGCTTAAATCTTGTTGGACTGGGAGACAGGATTGATCACGTTCCTAATCAACTATCCGGTGGACAGCAGCAGAGAGTCGCCATAGCAAGGTCTTTGGTAAACGAGCCTGCCATGATTCTCGCAGATGAACCTACAGGTAATCTGGACTCCAGAACTTCTGTAGAAATAATGGCATTGTTTCAGGAACTGAACGAAAAGGGAATTACAATTGTAGTTGTAACCCACGAACCTGAAATTGCCGAATATATGAAGAGAAAAGTGATTCTTAAGGATGGCTATAAGATTCTGGATAAAATTAATGAAGATCAGAAGGATGCCAGAAAAGATCTGGAAAACTGGAAAGAAGTCGATGATCTGAATGAGGTTGAATATGAAATCAGTTAAAACTATAAAAATCGCTGTTCAGAGTATCATGAAGAACAGAATGAGAAGTCTCCTGACATCTCTCGGAATAATTATCGGAGTATGTTCCGTAATTGTCATGGTAGCAATTGGGGAAGGTTCTCAGAAGAAGATTGAAGAGAATATCGCATCCATGGGGACGAATCTGATTATGGTCAGAAGACCTAGTTTCCGCGATAAGAATGTCAGCATGGGAACTGCTTCCAGAAATACACTTACTACAGATGATATTGAAGCCCTGAAGACGGGTAGTGACAATATTATTGGAGTTTCAGGCAGTGTAAGGTCAGGTGGAGCACAGGTTATTTACGGGTCAAAAAACTGGAGAACATCAATTGAGGGAGTAAATCCAGATATTCAGGTTATAAAGAGTTGGGAACTGGAAAGCGGCAGTTTTTTTACGGATAAGGACTGTAAGCTGAGACGAAAGGTTGCTGTAATAGGTAAAAGTGTTGCTGATGAGTTATTTGGTGATGAAGATCCGATAGGCAAAACTATCAGAATTAACAAATATCCTTTCAAAGTAGTTGGGCTGCTTAAATCCAAGGGACAAAACTCAATGGGGTCTGATCAGGATGATGTTGTAATGGCACCCTTGGAAACAGTCATGAAAAAAATGGAAGGCAGCAGATATATCCACATGATTTACGTGAGTGCTGCAGAAATAGATATTATTGAAGATGTACAGGAAGAGGTCAGCACAATCCTGAGGAAGTCTCACAAGCTTAGAGATGGGGAAGATGATGACTTCTCAATAATGAATCAGTCGGAAGTAACAGAAATGGCTTCATCAACATCTAAAATGCTGACAATGCTTCTTGGGTCTATTGCAGGTGTTTCACTGGTTGTGGGGGGAATAGGTATTATGAATATCATGCTGGTATCTGTTACGGAGAGAACCAGAGAAATTGGTATCAGACTGTCTATAGGTGCACGCAGCAGAGACGTACTGACACAGTTCCTCACCGAGGCTGTAACTCTCAGTCTGGCAGGTGGGATAATCGGGATTACACTGGCAGTGGCTATAAGCTTGTTTATAGACAAGTTTACACCGTTGTATACAGTTCTCAGTCCTCTTGTGATGCTGACAGCTTTTAGTTTTTCCGGTGCAGTAGGAATCTTTTTCGGGTACTATCCGGCAAGAAAGGCGGCGAACCTCAATCCGATTGATGCCTTAAGATATGAATAGCAGCAAGAGAGCTTTGCATAATTGCAGAGTCGATTAAACTCTTATGTTTTCTTAAGAAACATGACTGACTATTCTAATTATGCAAAGATTTCAACAAGTAATATAGAGCGTTTACTTGAACCTGAACCAGTCTGCTGATAGATCTCGGCAGGCTGCGTTGTTTTTTCTGAGTTCGATGTATTATATTAGTTAGTAGTTATGGAAATATATTGAAATTTATCACTATTAGGAATTTGAATATGTGTTTACAATGAGAATTGTAAAAGAAAATGGTACACCTGCAGGGATTCGAACCCGGGACCCACTGATTAAGAGTCAGTTGCTCTGCCAGCTGAGCTACAGGTGCACAAAGAAACAGATTTCCATGTTAAATTATGGATGAATTTTGTCAAACTTTAATTGAGAATAGTGTTATTTATGGGGCTTATTTCATTTTTTTTTTAAAATTGGACAGAATTGCAAATTTTAATTTGACAATATTGTGAAATTAGTCGATAAACTTTACATATTTGAATGTTTTAATGTATTCGAAATTATAATATAAACGTAGTCAAATGTTGATAATATTGACAGTTGATGCGAAATCGAAGGAGTCAAAGTATGAGAAAACTAATGTTTGTTCTGTGCTTACTTCTTTCTCTTTCCTTATTTGCGGACTATATTCCGTTTGAAGGTGGGGATTCAGAAGTATTCTTCAGAGTAATCGAATCAAACTCCAGTTATACTGAGTTTGAATTTACACTTCCTGGTATTGAAGTATATCAGGAAACTATTAACAATGTAACTTATGACCGCTTCCACAACGAGTTTGTTGGGTACACTCAGGAAGCAGGTTATCCGGAACTTCCTGTATTTTCAGCAATGCTTGCTATCCCTAATACAGGTTCATGTAATCTGGAAGTATTGAGACAATCACAAATGATTCACAATGGATTGAATATCTATCCTTCACAAGGTTGGGACATCTATAACGAAGTTGATGATTTCATTATCAATACTAATTACTATACTACTGGTAATGAATCTGGATATAAAAAACAACCTTTTACAGTAATCAGTGATCCTGCAGTTATGCGTGATTTCCGTGTCGTTAACGTATCAATCAACCCATTTACTTATGATCCTGTAACTAAACAGCTTACAGTACAGTCACGAGTATCTTTAAGAATTAACCATACTCCTCAAGCAGGAATCAACGAGATACATTCAAACAGACAGAGATCAGAATCTTTTGAACATCTTTATCAGGGAATGATTCTCAATTATGATGAATTCTGCCGTATTGACGATCCTGATTATCAGCAAAGAAGCATGATCGTTGTTTACGCAGATGACGATAATCTTGAAGCTGAACTTGATCCGTATATTGAATGGAAGAAAAACAAAGGTTTCTTTGTAAGAAAAGTAAGAGCTAATGATGATGGAGCAGGAACAAGTTCTTCATCTATTAAGGCTTATATTCAGGATTTGTATGATAATGCGGAAAATCCACCAGAATACATAGTAATTATCGGTGATGGTAGTGGACAGCTTTCCATTCCTGTATTTACACATGGTGACCACAACTACACAAAACTCGATGGAAATGATATTCTTCCTGAAGCTTTTGTTGGTAGAATCTCAATTGAGTCCGTTACACAATTCTCACTTTTCCTTGCAAAAATGAACCTGTATGAAAGAGATACAAGCTTAAACGCTAACACATATGATAAGAGTCTTATGGTTGGTGATACATCTCCATCAGGATTGTCCTGCATACTCACATGTAAACATGCAATGGAACTTATTCGTAAGTTTGACTGGGATCATCAATATGATGAGCTTTACAGTGGTAACCCAAGCCCAACATCTATGGAAAACTCAATGAATGCCGGAACACTTTTCTGGATATATCGTGGATACCTTGGTATGAGTGGCTGGGGAGCTGGAAATGCTGCAGCTCTTACAAACACAAACAAACTTACTAATGCTGTAATTAATACTTGTTCTTCCGGTACTTTCGCAACAGGTACATCTAATACTGAATCTATTTTCAGAGCCGGAACTCCTGCTGCTCCTAAAGGATCAATCAGTTCAATTGGTATGGCAACATCAGGTACTCACACTCAATTGAATAACTGTCTTACAAACGGTACTATGCATGGTCTTTATGCTGATAACATGTCTAACATGGGTGAAGCTATCATGCGTGGTAAACTTACACTTTACAATACATTCTGGAATGTCAGTGGTGCTCAGAGTTACGTTGGTACATTTACTGAGTGGAATAACCTCATTGGTGACCCAACTCTTGATGTTTTCAGAAGACCTCCATCAGATATGGTAGTCGCTGCAGATGCTCAGATTCCTGTAGGTCAGGAATACTTCTCAACTTATGTTGAAGATGAAAATAATAATCCTGTTGAAGGTGCCTGGGTAACACTTCGTCTTGGTGATGACTTGTTCGGTTCTGGCTACACAGATGAAACAGGTAATGTAACACTTCATTTCGAAGGTGGAGCTTCCGGAGATGCTTCTCTTGTTGTTACAAAACCTGACCATAATCCTGTACTTTCAACTGTCAGCCTTACAGGTGACGGTATTGTAAGTATTTTTGATTCCAGTATTGATGATGCAAATGGAAACGATGATGGATTTATTAATCCTGGTGAAGAAGTTGAAATGACACTTCAGATTGAAAACTTCAGATCTGCTCCTGTAATGGGACCTGAAGCAACTATAAGTACAGCTACACCTGGAGTTATCATTACATCAGATTACAGTGTATATAATGACCTCTATATCGGTGGTCACGTTGGATCACACACTCCTTACGTATTTACCGTTTCTCCTGATTTTGAAGCACCTGGAACAATCGAATTTGATATTTCAGTAGCTAACGCAACTAATGATGATGTATACACAACAAAATTCTGGGTTGAAGTTAAAAATCCACAAGTTGATGTTACTAATTTCACATTAGCTAATGCATCAAATACAACACCTGCTCCAGGTGATATGGGAACACTCACAGTTGACTTAACTAACATGTGTCCAACAGCTATTCCAAATGTATATGGTAGGCTCACAACTAATACTGCTGCTTACAGCATTATGAGTGATATCGCTCAGTTTGGAGATCTTACTCCAAACCAGGCTGTAACTAACTTAGATCCGTTCTCAGTTGTTGTAGGAGAAGAATTATATCCTGGACAGCATGTAAAATTAATGCTTGAACTGTTCAACAATAACGGTTATCAGGATGTCAAAGAAATAGATGTTGTAGTTGGAAGTAATGCTTCCTACAGTCTTGTAACCGGACCGGACGAATATGGTTACATCTGTATCGAATCTTCAGATTCACATCCACAAGCTCCAACCTATAACTGGATAGAGATTAATCCTTCAGCTGCAGGTGGTTTACCTGGTACAAGTGCAGGATTGATTGATACTGGAAACCATGATGAAAATAATGGAGTAAACAATTATATTCATTCTTTCCAATTACCTTTCCCTGTTAAATTCTATGGTGTTGATTATGACTCCATAAGCATTTCATCAAAAGGATTCGTAACATTTGGTGGTCAGGATTCAGATTCTCCATTCTTCAGAAATTACAATATTCCTGATGCAGGTGGTCCATCACCAATGATAGCTGCAATGTGGGATGATATTTACGTTGGATCCGGTGGAGTATACTACTACTATGACAATACTGAGAACATCTATATTGTAGAATGGTACAACTGTCCTAACAATAATGGTGGAAATGAAACAATGCAGATTATAATCTATGATCCAATGTATTATCCTACTTACACAGGTGATGCAATGATCAAGATTCAGTATTCAAGTTTCCAGAATACTGACAGCAGTTTCTCACTTTCAGGAGATCAAGGTAACTATTGTACAATCGGTCTTCAGAATCATGTTGGTAATGTCGGTCTTGAAATTACTTACGGAAATACATGGGCAGCTAATTGTGGAACAGTATCAGCTAATACAGCTCTTCTTTTCACAGTAAGCCCACAAGCCCTTGAAAATCAAAAACTTCTTTTAACAGATACATTCATTTCTGATCATATGGGTAACCTGAATGCAATACTTGATTCTGACGAACAAGTTTCAATGGTATTCAATATTCAGAACATCAGTGAAGTTGCTGCTGACTCTGCAAACATTACACTTACATGTGACAATGCAGATGTAGCTATTTCCTCAGTACAGTCAGGAATTATGCCGCTTGAAAGCCATATGGCACAACAAGCAGAATTTTCAGTGACAACAAATGCTAACGTAGCTGCTAATACAGTTATTGAGTTCACACTTGAAATTGCATACAACGGTACAACAGAAAGCTATAAGATTCCTGTTGAAGTTGGTGTAGATGCAATGCCTTCCGGTGCTATTGTCGGTACAGTCACAGAAGGTGCTGTTCGTGAATATGACGGAATATATGTAAAAGCAGGAAGCTATATGGGATATCCTGGAGCTATGGGGTCTTACATGTTCTATGTTACTCCTGGTGATTATCTTGTGAAATGTAATCTTAACGGTGCTTTCGCAGATCAGGAATACAACTTAACTATCAATACTAACGATATCATGTATAACACTGACTTCGTTCTCAACGAATATCCTGCACCATCCGGACTTACAACTATGGGAGTTGCTGATGAATCAGTTTCTACAGGTGGATATGTTCAGTTAGACTGGTCATTCAATGAAGTAACTGCAGCAATGTTCCAGCACTTCAACATCTACAGAGAAGTAGAATCTAACTATGTTCTCGTAGGTACTACTACAGATACAACTTATAATGATGTAGTTGAAGCTAATGTTAATTACAACTATCATGTAACCGCTCAGCATCTGTTTATGGAAAGTGCTCCAACTCAAGATGTTGAAGGACACTGGGAATTACACGGTATTGGTGATGGCGTAAACAAATATACTACATTTATGAGTAAAAACTATCCTAATCCTTTCAATCCTTCAACTAACGTACAGTTTGGTCTGAAAGAAACAGGAAAAGTTCAAATCAAAATATACAACATCAAAGGTGAACTTGTAAAAACTGTTGTTGATGAAGTAATTCAGGCAGGTAACCACCAGTTTACATGGCATGGTGTTGATAATAAAGGTAAAGCTGTTGGATCAGGTGTATATTTCATTAAAATGAAATCAAGTGAATTCAGCAAAGTACAAAAATCTGTTCTTCTTAAATAAGAGCTGATATATTTCTCGAAACGGCTGCAGTAATGCAGCCGTTTTTTTGTGAATTTATTATCCTCAATAATTGTGATCATAAATAATACTATTTAACTTATTACAATCTTAACAACTTTAAATAAAAGAAAATAACTAATTTGCTTTGACAAGATTTTGTAGTTACAAAAACTGACATAATTCAAAAATACAGAAATCATTGCATAATAAAATGAGAATATGCTTTGTTGATAATGTTAGTGATGTTACTGAAAGTGTGTCAAATATCGATGAAAGTTAAAAATTCATAGAGGAAGCGCATTGAATTATATATCATTAGTGATTTTTAGATGAATTTCTAACTTTCATCAGCTATAGGTACTGTGCTGTGATTTCAAAACGGAAGGATAAATGATTAAATTTAATGAAATGGCTCTTAAAGATGAGCTAATGAAAGCAATCGCAGATTTGAATTTTGTTGTACCTACGGAAATACAGCAGAAATCAATACCATGGCTGCTTGAGCACAAGCATGATCTCATAGCACTTTCTCAGACCGGTTCAGGGAAAACAGCTGCTTTCGGATTACCGGTTATTCAAGGTACTGACCTTAAATCAAATAGTATACAAACCCTGATTCTTTGTCCCACAAGAGAACTTTGTCTGCAGATTACCAATGATTTTAAAAGTTATTCAAAGTATATCAATAAGTTCGATATTTGTGCAGTATATGGTGGGGCTTCAGTACAAAACCAGATCGACCAGCTTAAAAACGATGTAAACGTTGTTGTTGGTACTCCGGGAAGAGTTTTCGACCTGTTGAGACGAAAAATACTCAAGGTTGATGCAATAGAAAGACTGATTCTGGATGAAGCAGATGAAATGCTTAATATGGGCTTTCAGGAAGAATTATTCGGCATTATGAAGTTCACTCCGAAAGAAAAACAGACAATACTGTTTTCTGCTACTATGCCTAAGGATGTAATCCGTATGGCAAGAGAGTTTATGCATGATCCCCACAAAATATCTGCAGGACATGAGAATAAAGGTGCCGAGAATATTAAGCATTATTACTATAAAGTTCATGCTCGAGATAAATACTATACACTCAAAAGAATTGCAGACATGAATCCAAAGATTTACGGTATAGTATTCTGTAGAACAAGAAAAGAAACACAGGAAATAGCTGAGAAACTTCAATCAGATAATTACAATGTTGATTCTCTTCATGGAGATTTATCTCAAAATCAGAGAGAAAGAGTAATGAATGGATTCAGAAAAGGACACATCCAGTTACTTATTGCTACTGATGTTGCTGCAAGAGGTATAGATGTTGATGACCTGACTCATATAATCAATTATCATCCACCGGAATATCCTGATGTATACATTCATAGATCTGGAAGAACAGGAAGAGCCGGAAAGAGTGGTACTTCAATTACAATTATAAATTATCGTGAAGAAAAGCGCATGAAACAGATTGAAGATAAACTTGGAAAACCAATTGTAAGACAAGCTGTACCATCCGGAAAGGAAGTTTGTGAAAAGCAATTGTTCAATTTTGTTGATAAAGTTGAAAACGTTGTTGTAGAAGAGACTCAGATGGAAGGTTTCATAGATAGAGTTTATAAAAGACTGGAGTGGCTTAACAGAGAAGACCTTATCAAACGTTTTGTAGCTGTTGAGTTCAATCAATATCTCGAGTACTACAAAGATGCGGCAGATCTCAATTATCCCGAAGAAAAGAAGAGGAAAAAGAAAAATAAGGATGAGGATGTTGACTTCACCAGATTCTTCATAAATATGGGATCTTCAGATAACCTTACAAAGAAAGCTCTTATGTATCTTGTTAACAGAATGAAATTTAAACGAAGTATAGATATTGGTAAAATAGAAATTCTCAGTAATTTCTCATTTATCGAGCTGGATTCGAGATATGAATCAAAGATTTTGAAGCAGTTTGGTAAAATGCAGTACAATGGTATTCAATTAAGGATTGAAGTTGCAGAAGAGAAAAAAAAAGTAAGAAACTCTGACAAAGATAATGATAATAGATCAGGTAATAAAACAGACTACAGAAGAAAAGGTAAAAAGAAATATTAGGAATCATGTATCAGATAATTCTTGACCTTATTTGACAGTAATAAATAAATCTGAAAAATCATTTTTTTAAGGATTACTTATGTGGAAAAAAAGAATAGAGCTCGAAAGAGCTTCAAGGTTTATTGATGAGTTAAGAGACAAGTGTTATTCTGACTTCAAAGAAATGACCGTAGAGTATGTAAATAACAACAAAAAACCAATAAAATACTCTGATTTATCAAGTTATACCTTTTCTGAAATTAAAATTGGAGAAAAATGGGCGGAAGTATGGAATTGTGCCTGGTTCAGAATGAAGGGAACAGTTCCGGAAGACTTTTCTGGTGATAAATATGGAGCTTACATCGATATTACAGGAGAAGGCTGTGTATATCTTAATGGAAAACCATACATGGGATTAACAGCTAAAAGTCCGGCATATCATCATGAAGGTAAATACTATGTTGCTCTTGATTTTCTGAAACCGGGAGAGGAGTTTGAACTGCTGATAGATGCTTCTGCTAATGGACTCTTCGGGAAACAGGACACAGAGTTTAAACTGAAAAAAGCTCATATTGTTCGATTCAGGGAAAGCTACAGACAGCTCTATATTGATGTTTTCACATTATATCATCTTGCAAAAAGTCTAGGTGAAAAAAGTGTTCAGAGGAAAAAACTTATTTATGGTTTGAATCAAATATGCAATGTCTGGAATGATGGAAAAGGAATAGACTCTGCTCTTGATATTTCCAAGGAATTACTCCTTTCAAAGGCTAATAATAGTGCTCTGGAAGTATATTCTGTTGGACATGCTCATCTTGATTTAGCATGGTTGTGGCCAATTCGAGAAACTAAAAGAAAGGCCGTCAGAACATTTACTACTGCATTGCGAAATATAGAAAAATATCCTGATTATATTTTTGGAGCTTCTCAACCTCAGATATATGAGTGGATTTTTGATAATCAACCACAAGTGTTTGCAGAGATGCAGGAAGCTGTAAAAAAAGGTCAGTGGGAATGCCAGGGAGCAATGTGGGTTGAGCCAGATATGAACATCACGGGTGGAGAGTCTCTTGTTAGACAATGTGTTTATGGCAAACAGTTCTATCAGCAACACTTCAATGTTGATGTAAGAAACCTCTGGTTACCTGATGTATTCGGTTATTCAGCTGCATTACCTCAAATTCTGTCCAAGTGTGGTATAGATACTTTCATGACTCAGAAGATTTCATGGAATGAAACTAACTTATTCCCACATCATACATTTCACTGGAAGGGAATAGACAATACAAAGATTCTGACTCACTTCCTGCCTACTAATGATTACAATCTGGCTAATATGCCTGATCAATTAATGAAGAGTGCGGAGAGATTTGCTCAATCTGACGTTTCAGATGAATTTCTTAATCTTTATGGTATTGGTGATGGTGGGGGAGGTCCTTCAGAGCTGCATATTGAGCTTGGCATGCGGCAAAAAGATATGGAAAGCCTTCCTAAGTTCAAGTTTGCAAAAGGGCAGGATTTCTTCGATAAGATTCATCAGATTCCAGAAGAAAAGCTTCCGGCATGGGTTGGAGAATTGTATCTTGAATTACACAGAGGTACACTAACTTCCCAGGCTTATATGAAGAAACTCAACAGAAAGCTTGAGCTTGCTCTTAGAGATATAGAGATTCTTATGATTATGTCAGGTTATGACAAGGCTGTCTACAAAAATGAAATTGACAGAGTCTGGAAAGACACTCTTATGAATCAGTTTCATGATATATTACCCGGGTCTTCTATTCCATGGGTTTATAAAGATGCTCACAAGTTATCTGAAGAAAATCTGCAAAAGCTGGATAATATCAGAGAATCAATTTTGTTTAGTGTTATACAAAGCAAAAAAAATACATGGACTATAATAAATACACTCAATTGGGATAGATATGAACTCGTTACGTTGAAGTGCAAGGAAGAGATTGCTTGTGTCAAAGATGTATCAGGAAACAAACTTGAGTTTTATCAATATGGAGAATATATTGATTGTCTTGTTACAGTACCTGCATTATCTACAGCAACTGTTATTGCAGTACCAGGAACATTTAAAAATACCGAGAAGAATATAATCACATGGAACAGAGGTTGTGTAGAAACTCCATTCTATAAGATAGAAATTGATGAAAATGGATGTTTGACATCCATAATCGTAAAAGAACTCAATTGCGAAGTTCTCCAGGGAAAAGCCAACGTTCTTCAATTATGGGAAGATAAACCTAATAACTGGGATGCCTGGGATGTTAACCACTACTACAGAGGTACTGTTCCGGAAAATGCAGTTCTGGAAAACATGGAGTTAGTCCATCATTCTGATCTGGTAATAAGAATAAAACAGGAATTTACTGTTGGACAATCCAGAATCCACCAGATTGTAGAGTTGTTTGCTCACAAACCGGGAATCATATTCCATAACAAAGTTGATTGGCGGGAAGAAAGAAAAATGCTAAGAGTTCAGGCAGTCCCTGAAATTTATGCTGAAGATGCCAGCTATGAGATTCAGTATGGAACAATCAAAAGGCCTGTACATAATAATACAAGTTGGGATGAGACCAAGTTCGAAGTAACAGGACATCGTTTTGCCGATTTATCACAGGCAGATAAAGGATTTGCATTAATAAATGACTGCAAATATGGGCATTATATCAAAGATAATGTTATGGAACTAAATTTACTGAGAAGTCCACAGAATCCTGATCCTCAAGCTGATATAGGTATTCATAAGTTTTCTTACATGTACTACCCGCATGCAGGTGATTTAAACAATTCGGATGTCTTCAAGACTGCTCATAGCTTTAATTCAGCATTGATAATTACTGAAGGAGCACTGCAAGAAGACTCTTTATTGAATAGTATTGTATCAGTAAGTTCAGACAATATTAAGGTGGAAGTAATAAAGTATGCTGAAGATAACAGGGATATCATTTTTAGAATGTATGAATTCAAAGGTATACCTGTAAAAACTGAGATTGATGTGAAGATTCCATACAGTAAGGTTGAAGAAACTGATATGCTGGAGAATGCACTTAGTGATAATCGGTCTACTGATTTAAAGGCTGTTCCGTTTGGTAAGTTTGAGATTAAAACATTCAGAATCATAAAATAATAGTAAATACACGAGATAAGAAGACCGGCTTATGTCGGTCTTTGTTTTATTTCTTAATAGGTAGTTTCACAACGAGTTTGAGTCCGCCGGTATCTGCAGATTCTGCCGAAATAATCCCATTATGAGTCTTTGTTATTATAAAGTAACTTACAGATAGTCCAAGTCCTGTTCCGACACCAATATCTTTTGTTGTGAAAAAAGGTTCGAACATTTTGCTATGGTTTTCAATATCAATACCTGGACCGTTATCAGTTATTTCGCAAATCGCATGGTCTTTCGATTCATAGGTTTTTATGATTATTTCAGGATCAGAAATTTTCTTTTCTGCCAGATGGATTGACTGAGCTGCGTTCTTCAGTATATTAAAGAAAACCTGCTCTATCTCAGAGAAATCAACGTATACTTTGAGAATGGATTGATCGAAAATCTTTGTGATTTTGATATGTCTGAAATCGTACGATTTTTCTATATCGAAGTCATTTTTTACAATTTTTAAAGCTGATTCAATGATTTTATTGATTGAGACTTCTTCAAAATCTGAGTTGCTTTTTCTGCTGAAACTCATCAGGTTAGCCACAATTTTAGATGCTTTTGATGCTGAGTCACTGATGCCTGCCAGATAAGAGTAAATATGGCGTTCTTCAAAATACCGCGACAGGGAATCAAGGTTGATTCCCAATTGCTCAGCAACTTCCAGGTTTTTAGGTAATTCGGTAGAAATTCTTCTGAGAGTGTTTTGCACGCCGGACATTATTGATCCAAGAGGATTGTTAATTTCATGAGCCATTCCTGCTGCAAGTTCTCCCATAGTCGACATTTTTGATGACTGAATCAGTTTTCTTTCGAAGAAAACTCTATCGGTTATGTCATCTATTCTTATAACCACAGAATCTCTGTATTCATGAGGGATTGGGTATAGCAGAATATTCACGAACTTTTCATCATTATCATGCCTGAAAAATACTTCGTTTAATGATAACTTTTCTTTGTTCAAAACACAGCGTTTAATCTCATTTTCATAAGGTTTAAGAAATGAAAATGCAGTAAATACATTCATCAGCAACAAATGCCCCAGGGAACTTGTACAATATGATTTAGCCAGATAATTTAATCTTGTAATCTTTAAGTCTGTATCTAAGCCTATAATTGCCGAAGGCATTGAGTTTACAAGAGAATTCAGGTAATGCTGAGTTTGTTTAAGTATCATTTGTGAGTGTTTTTGCTCTGACACATTAGAAAAGAATGAGATATATCTGTTTTCGTTAATCTGGACTCCACTGAAATTCACCCAGACTCTTAGACCATTTCTACGCACAAGCTCTATTTCATCACTTAAAAATCCTGATGATTTTATTTGAACAATCAAGAGATGAAGCTTTTCAATGTGCTCTTTAGCAACAATATCACGCACTGTCATTTTTTTGAGTTCTTCTCTTCCATAACTCAATAAGTATTCAGCTGACCTGTTTGCTTCATCAATTCTGCCTTTTTCATCAAAAGCAATGAACCCTTCAGGGGAGTTTTCGATATAATCTCTATATCTTTTCTCGTTTTCAAACATCTCATGTTCAATTTTCTTTCTTTGAGTAATATCGGTTATGAAGCACAGAATTGCAGGTTCAGATTTCCATGAGATTTTTGTGAGATTAACAATTCCCCATTTATGATTTCCATTTTTTTTAATAATTCTGCGATCAGCGGATGGAATAGGGTACCCCTCGAGTCGCATAAGAAGATCGCTTTTCATAAGTTCTCGATCATCTTCATGAAAAATATCGCTAAACCTGATATCATTGATTTCTGCTTCATTATAACCGGTCAGCACTGTTGCTGAAGGATTTGAGTAGACACATCGGTCGTCACATAGTACAAATATAGCTTCAATGGCATGATTAATAAATGACCTGTATTTAGCTTCGCTGTCGATTAACTCATGTTCATACTTTTTCCTGTCTGTAATATCCGTAATAAAGCAAATAGAAGCTATATCATTATTCCATTCAATAATTGTAGCACTGATCAATCCCCATCTGATTTCCCCGTTTTTCCTGACAAATCTGAAGTCATAGGGAGGAATATATTCTCCAGCCATCCTTTTTTCATGATTTTTTACAATCATAGGTACGTCTTCATAGTAGATAAAGTCAGTAAAACGTTTATTCAGAAGCTCGTCTATTGGGTACCCGCCTAAATCTACAGCAGATTTATTCAGAAACACAAAGCTGTTATTCTGGATAATCATGATTGTATCATGAACATTATCAATAACTGATTTGTAAAGAAATCTCTGTTCCTCAGTCACGGTTTCTTTTGGATCATTTATAGCGTTAAGCTTTTCTGATACAGAAATTTCTATATCTTTTACGAACGCTCTCAGAAAGTTATCCAAATCCTCAACATTAACTTCAGCAGAATCAGCAACAATATCCAAACAGCCAATATAAGGTTCTGTAAAGACCAGATTATATCTCAATTGCAGCAGGCTATTGCTGGTATTTTTTGTGCTTGATTGTTTTGGAACTCTTCCTGTTTCTTTCTTTATTGGAAAAATCACATTTGCAGATTGTATGTATTGTTTTGATATAAGAATCTCATAGAGTGAATCGGACAGAGCGTCAATTGTTTGTGTATTCATGAGCAGTCTGTAGACTTCACAGCTCAAGTTAACAATAGAGTCACTTTTATTAAAATCTATAGTGTTACCCATTCCACTTTCATTAGTTTTATCAAACAATTTCCTACCTTTTTTTTATTATCCATAGAAATCTTCTGTTATTTGTATCTTCGTATAACTAATATAACTAATCTGATCAAAATTTCATAGTTTTTTTTACAAAATCTAAAAAAAATACGTGAGTATCAATCAATAATAAATTTCTTGCTTTATTTGGCAATAAATTCTCATAATGTATTTATGATTAATGAGAAACTTAAAAGAATTGAAGACAAGCTTAATCTGTTTACCGGCTGGGATTTCTCAGAAATAACCTCAGATGGCTCTATGTTTACTGAACCTACAACATGGGATTATAAGAAGATTATTGGAGAAGCAATTCATAAATCATCTGCAATGTTAGATTTAGGTACAGGAGGGGGAGAACTCCTGATGGAATTGAGTGATCTCCCGGAATTCACGGCTGCTACAGAAGGATTTTTACCAAATCTTAAAATTGCACAAAGTAACCTTAAACAAAGAGGAGTCATAGTTAAACATATAACAGAGGATGTTATACCTTACAAGGATAATACATTTGATCTTGTCATTAACAGGCACGAATCGTACAAACCTGAAGAAGTTTTCAGAGTACTGAAGAAAGACGGTGTTTTCATTACTCAACAGGTTGGCGGGTTGAATGATAGAGAGTTAAATACTGCTCTCGGAGCTGAGGAATCTGAGTATACTTACTGGAACCTTGACTATGCCTGCAGGGAGTTAGGAAAGTACTTCAATATAGCAGAAAAAAAAGAAGAATTCGTAAGAACAATATTTAAAAAGATTGACGCTGTTTGCTTCTATCTAAATGCTATTCCATGGCAGATTCCTGATTTCAGTATTGAAAAATATGCTGATAGTCTTCTCAAAATCGATGAGCGAATTAATAAAGAAAAAAAATATTCAGTAACATGTCACAGATTTCTTATCTGTGCTGTTAAAAAGGAGGAGTAATGTTACGATTATTGACTGTATTTACAGTGATTATATTATGTGGAATTTTGGGTTGCGGAGAAAATGTTAAGAAAACAGGGAATAAACTTTCTGTGATTGACAGTCTGGGTTGGCAGGAAGATGCCAATTACAATTTTGGCGGACTAGTTTATACAGAGATAAGTGATAATGAATTATTCGTAGCAGATCCCTCAGCTTGTGATATTCGTGTTTATGACTTGAATAGCATGAAGTTCAAGAGAAAGTTCGGTGTTAAGGGTCATGGTCCCGGAGAATTCAATTTTATGGGACCTTTTACGATTAGCGGGAATGGAGATGTTGTAGTACCGGATCCGTCATCGATGATGATAGCTGTTTTTGATAAATCCGGTAAGTACAAGGAGACAATCAAAACTGATTTCCCTAACACAGTTAAGTTTTTGAATGATAAAATGTATGTGATGGAATATTCCACCAAACCGCAATGCTGTATCAAGACTATTGAAGATGGAAACGAGGAAAAAGTTCTGGAGCTGGATTCTCTTTTTGTACAAAGCAAGCTCGAAACAGCTTCCAGAAACTATGATTATACTTGTAGGGGAGAAAACGAATTTGCAGTTCTCTATTTTAAGGGAGACAGATTTTTTGATCTAAAAACACGTAAAGAAATCAAGTTTCCCGATGATGGTAACGCAAAATATTTTGTAGCAGGTAGTTTTATTGAGAATGGGGATTCATTTTACATTTTGCAGGCAACAATGGAAAATCCGGAAGCCGGAATGGAGTGCGAAACTGCTAAAGATTACAAAGTTGCCACAGGTACAAAAGATTTTATCTATGAGTATGATTATTCCGGAAATCTCATAAGCACACTCAAACTACCGGAAGATGTATTATTCTTCCCGCAGTCTCTTACAGTTGCTGATGGCTATGTAGTTGCTCAGGATGTTTATACCGGAAACTTATTCAAATATAAGATCATGTAAATGAAAAACACGTTTCTGTTTGTTAGTGATACTCATCTGGGATTTGATTATCCTGTGCGTCCTCGTATCGAAAGGCGACGAAGAGGGTACGATGCTTTTAACCAGTTCAGAGATGTTTTGGACTATGCTTTAGATAATAAAATTGTGCATATTTTGCATGGGGGAGACCTGTTTTTCAGGAGTAAAGTTCCCCCATTAATTGTTGATAAAGTGTATGAACTGTTAAACAATTATGCTGAACAAGGACTTAAATTCTATATTGTCCCCGGCAATCATGAACGGTCAGTTTTACCTGTTAGTAAATTTCCTTTGCATGATAATATAAAAGTATTTGATAAGCATAAAACATTTGTTGTCGATTTGGGTGATGTTAGAGTAAGTATCTCAGGATTTCCTTATCAGAAGAATATTGAAGAGACCTTCTCAAATCATCTGGAGAGAACAGGATACAAGAGTTCCAAAAACTCTTTCCGGATTGTCCTGGTTCATCAGGCAATAGCGGGAGCGGTTGTGGGAACACAGAACTACATGTTCCGAAAAGGACCCGAAGTTATACGCCATAAGGATATTCCCCAAGATA
The DNA here is from genome assembly GCA_942492065.1 of Cloacimonadales bacterium (SeqCode). GTDB lineage: Bacteria > Cloacimonadota > Cloacimonadia > Cloacimonadales > JAIOQZ01. The sequence continues at coordinate 446,476 of CALODV010000014.1, forward strand.
TAGACATGCTTTTATCTGGGCATATTCATAGACAGCAGGAAAGTATTATAAAGGGAATACATGTTTTATTAAGTGGATCAACCATCAAAACATCTTTTGCAGAAATGAATGAGAGAAAAGGATTTTACCAGATAAAACTTGTTCCTGAGAGCTCAAAAATAATTACTAAAAAACTTTTTATTGAGTTGAAAACTCGCAAAATGCATAAAATTGTGCTGAACAGATCCGATTTGGATTCTGAGATAGATATTAACCAACTGCTGGTCGATAAGATCAATAATTTGGAAGATGATTCGATTATACAAATTTGCTTTGACAAAACTATTCCATCATATAGATTTTCTGATATAGATGTTAAGCTGATAAGGAATAGTTGTTCGGACAACTTGAATATTGAATATCAAAGTAGATTATGGAAAAGGAGCAAGGATGAAAAAAAGTAAGCTGGTTAATGGAATACCGGAGAAGTGCGGAGTTTATTACTTTAAAGATAAAGTTGGTGGAATAATCTATGTTGGGAAGTCCGTAAACCTCAAATCCAGAGTATCATCTTACTTCAATGGTGGTTCTCATAAGAGCGGAATGGAGAATCACATCTCTGAGATAGACTACATCTTATGCAAGTCTGACATTTTTGCATTATTATTGGAAGACTTATCAATAAAAATATTTAAACCGCATTTTAACGTAAAGTTGAGAAGATACAGCAGCAGCATGAAGCTGGCTCTCACCAGAGATGATTTTCCTGCATTAGTAATTGAAGATATTGAGACTGACTCTGAAAATGAAACTCTGACGGTACTTCCAGGCAAGTATTTCGCTCAAGAATTTATTGAAAAAGCAGCAGGTATTTTCAAACTGCGAACTTGCACCGGTAAGTCACCTGACGGATTATGTATACAATATACTTTTGGACGTTGTCATGCTCCTTGCCGTAAGCTGATCTCAAAAGAAAAATACGGCGAAGCTGTCGAAGTTTTCAGAAATTTCATTCGAGGTGATTCTCAGAGTTTGATAAGCAAACTACAAAAAGAGATGAGAGGGTTTGCAGACAGAATGGAATTTGAGGATGCTATCGAATTAAAGGAAAAGATCAATTTTCTAATTATTCAATCCGAACGATACAGCAAGTATGATGATTTCAGTAATTCACAATTAAACTTCAGTGATGGGAAATATGAGTACTGGTCTTATAAGCAGAATCTTGTTGCTATTCGTTCTGCTACCAGGAAGAATAAAGCTGTAATTGATCAGGAACAGATCAAGAGAAAAATGGATATGGTAATGCTGGCATTCAGAAAGAAATTTAAAAATATGACTTATGCTGAGTTTAACAAAAACAGACAGTATTATCTTTTTGACAGGTTCAATGTTCTTTATCCTTATCTGAAGAAAAGTCATGATATTGCTGAAGGTAAAAGCGAGATTATTATACGATAAATAATTCCGTTAATAATCAAATTAGTTCACAATAAAAAGGCTGCAGAGTAAATCGCAGCCTTGTTGTATATAATATAACTGTATCCACTGGACTGTGTCTGGCAATTTTAAAATCATTTGATCAATGCCATTTTACGAGTCTTGCTTGTGTTTCCATAAGACAGTCTGTAGAAGTATACTCCACTGCTGCAGCTATTTCCGTACTTATCCTTACCATTCCAGATTACAAAGTGATCACCTTTCTCGATATGCTGGTTTACCATGGTTCTGATTTTTTGCCCCCTGATGTTGAATATCTCCATGTTAACAAGTCCATCAGCAGGGATAGAATACTCTATTCTGGTTTCAGGATTAAATGGGTTTGGTACATTCGCAGATAGTCTGATGTTGCTGTACTCAATGCCAGGATTATCGTTGCTGATTACTCTCTGAGTGAACTGGGAGCAGAATGCATCTAACAGACCATGAGAGTGCTCCATATTCCCATCGAAATATGCTGCTTCGTCAATAGTGCCTGCGACAGCAATATCCAGATTATCATTAATATCTATACCACGGCAGGTGAGTCTGCCTGAGGTGTTGTCAACTAAGCCGTTAACCGGATCAACTACTCCAAATAACCTTACCAAACCTTCTGAGTCATATTTAACAATAAATCCCTGACTATTGTCTGCCGGTCCTGTAAGAGAATCTGATACAACAGCATTAGCTCCTGCGTATCCTGCCGCATAAACATTATTCTGGTTGTCAACAGCAATTTTATAGAGCTGCTCGTTACCAAGTCCTCCAATGCTTCTACTCCACAAGTAGTTTCCATCAGTATCAAGCTTCATAAGGTATGCATCATACAGACCGGTAGAGTTCAGACTGATATCTGCGAAACTCATGGAAGCATGAAATCCTCCAGCTATATATATATTAGCCGCTGAATCGAATTCAATTCCATAGCAATAGTCACGTCCTGTGCTTCCTGAGTTTTTAACCCATTCCCATCCGTTTGTCTCGCTGACTTTGGCGTAAAACAAATCATACTCACCCTCACAGGTAGGCTGGAATTGTCCAAAATTACAACCGTTGCGGTAGTAACCGGAAACAATGATGTCAGTTTCATTAGAGGTTATGTTGTCATTAACTGCGATACTGAAACCTGTATCAGTATTACTTCCCCCGGCAGAAAGAGCCCAGCTGAAATCACCTGATGTATCCAGTTTAGTTACAAAGATGTCATACCCCCCAAGGCTTGTTAGCTGATGTTGTCCAAAATTGATTGTCTGCATGAAGTACCCAATCAGGTAGATGTTTCCGACAGCGTCAATATCTATATCATAAGCAGCATCCATTTGGTCAGATCCCGTAGATTTAACCCATGCCCATTCACCGGCAGGGGTTAACTTAGCAACAAATACATCAAATTGTCCATTGCCAACTATATGATGATTCCCAAAGTAACAGTCAGGTCTGATGCCACCGCAGATATAAATGTTTCCTGAAGCATCAACTTTGATATCTGTTACTTCATCCCAATCATCACTACCGGCAGTCTGAACCCATTGCACTACTCCGTCTGGATCGTATTTGATAACGAAAATATCTTCAGACCCCTCGGAATAATAAGTTTCACCGCCTAATGTAATAGAGTATTTAAACATACCTGTGAAATATACATTTCCCTGATTATCGTATGCAATGTCTTTTCCGAGATCATCGCTTGTATTCCCAATAACGTCTGTAAATTCCCAGTGGTAATCATCAGCAACCATGTGCATGGAAAAAAGAATAAGTAACACTACCCAGAGAGGTTTCATAATAGCTCCTTTAAGTTCTATTTCATTAGTATCATTTTAGATGTTTTTGATGTGCTCCCGCTTGAAAGTCTGTAAAAATATATGCCGCTGCCGCATTTGTTTCCTGATTGATCTTTCCCGTTCCAGATAACAGAGTGACTTCCTTTGACTTCATACGTTTTTACAAGAGTATTAACCTTCTGTCCTTTGATATTAAATATATCGAGTGAAACTTCACCGTCTTCAGGCAAAGAGTATTCTATTCGTGTTTCAGGGTTAAATGGATTTGGGTAGTTTGATAAGCTCAAGACTTCTTTGACTGATAAATCTTCTTCTGCTCCTGTAATCTGTTCCACTGTTTGCAGTAATCCATAAAAAGCCTCGTTGCCAAGTCCTTGATTAACATTCAATGTATCAAACTGTGTGGGTGCTTCCAATTCTCCGGCAACATAGAAGGTTGAGTCACTTATCACAAACACGCTCATTCCTATTGAGGAACCGATGCTGTTATGACTTACGGATTGTACCCACTTCCAGCTTCCTTGAGGATCAACAGAACCTATAAAGAAGGATTTTTTTCTCCAGGCGTTTGATGCATCAATATTTCCGAAGCTGGCTTGTTCCATAAAGTACCCTGATGTAATTATATCTCCCGAATCACAGATATCCAGTCTGGTAGTTCTGTCTTCGTAAGTACCACCTGCGTTCGCTACCCAGAGACAATTACCTGTTGAGTCCAGTTTTGCTATTGCCATATCAATATGATCATAACCTGTAATATTTTGCCCACCGAGACTAAGGATATTTTCATAGTTTATAGAAATATATGAGTTACATTCCTGATCTACCACAATATCAAAACCTAATTCGTAGTATTGTCCATCACTGCATGTGAATAGCAAGTCAATACCGGCAGGATCGGTTTTCCAGAGGAAGACTTCCGTGTAACCTGTACCGTAGTGACCAGTTGTATAAATATTGCCATGTGGACCAATATCTAAACCATAGGCACAATCTGTACCGGTTGTCCCCATGTTTCTTATCCAAATCCAGTTTCCTGAAGTATCCAGCTTTGCGAGCAAAGCATCGTCAGAACCATTGTGATTGATGATTTGATTTCCGAACTGGGCTGTTGAACTTAGCTGACCTGCGCAATACAAGTTTCCAAGATGATCAAGTTTCAAGTCATACATCATATCGTCTCTGGATCCTCCTGAGTGGGTTACCCATTCCCAGGCTCCATCATTACTGATCTTGGCTATAAAGATATCACGGTCACCGTTCATTGGAACTGTAAAATTCCCGAAGGTTGCCGATCCATTTTCATTGACGTTTTCTTCTTCAATCTGACCGCAAATATATACGTTTTGCAGTGAGTCTACATCGATTGCCAGAGCTTCATCGAAGTTTGTTCCTCCACCGCTTACTGCCCAGACGCAATCTCCGTTACTGTCCATTTTTGCTGCGAAAATATCAAAGTTCCCATTGGATGTTAAAGAAATCTGCCCGAGAGTTATTACCCCCGAAAATCTCCCGGTGATATAAACATTTGATAAGTCATCTACAAATATGTCCCTGATTCTATCATTCCCTGTGCCGCTGAAAACCGTTGCATTCTGCCATTCGAGTGTTTGTGCACCGACAGAAACAACAACAAAGAAAATCCATAAAAAAATAAGTACGCTTCTCATCGCATCCTCCTTTAAGTAAATAGTCGCTATCCCAACCAGCGTAAAATTATAGTATTACTCAAAAGTTTAGGAAACATTTACTCGTTGTCAAAACAATTCTTATTTATTTTGCATTAATTTCTGCAACTATATTCATAACATGTAAGACTGTCGCAAAAAATCCGTAAGGAAATCAAGGATATCAATAAACAATATTGATAACATTTATGTGTTCAGGAATTAAAAAAAGCCTGCTGAGAAAGCAGGCTGTATTTGCTATTGATTAATTATTTAAGTAAAAGCAGTTTATGAGTTCTTATTTCCTTTCCTGTATTGAGTCGGAAGAAGTAAACACCGCTGCTGCATGGATTACCTTCGTTGTCTTGACCATTCCAGATTACAGCGTTGTCTCCTTTACTGAAGTGGTTCTCCCTGAATGTTTTTACTCTTTGTCCTTTAATATTGTAAATACTAAGTTCAACAAAAGTATCTTCTGCCAGTGAGAACTCAATTCTTGTTTCAGGATTGAATGGATTAGGATAATTGCCAATCAATTCGTTAGTATATGTTTGGCATGTATTTTCATCTTCATCAGTTATAGTGTTATCCGGGTGTAATATTGCCCAGAAGGCATCGTTATCATCTTCATATCCATCAGTAAGGCAGGATTGCACACCAAAGTTATCAAAGAATGAGAAGCCATTAACTGCACCTGTAACTGCTATATCTCCGTCAGCGTTAACATCAACACACCTAATGTTGGAGAGATGCCAGTCGTTAGCAATATTTGTCATTTGCAGATTTGTTTTCAGCCAGTTCCATGAACCTGAAGTTGAAATATCGGCAACGTAGACCTGGTTCGAACCTGAAGCTCCAGTAAAGGAAGTGCCTACACATACATCTGGTCCTGCCATTCCGCAGACAATCAAGTTGTCATCGTTACCAGGAGTTATCCTGTAAACTACATTACTACCGTTGTCTGTAATAGGTTCAAGCCACTCTATCAAACCTTCATGATCCATTTTGAAAATGAAAGAATTTGAACCGGTATAATTTGTCTGGAGTACATAATCATCGATAACAATGTTATTCGTGTAAGAACCTCCGACAAAGACACAAGAGTTTTCATCTACATATATATCACCAATCCAGTCACGAGTACCGCATACAAATGATTTCACGTAATCCCAGTTTTGGTTGTTATCCAGACGGGCTACAAAACATTCTCTACCTCCTGCTGAGGGCGGTGTTATATTGCCGAACTGACAAGAGGCACTGAATGATCCGCCAATATAAACTTCAACTGAATCCTGATGTTCATCAATACTGAGTGCCTGTGCGTAGTCCAATCCGGTTCCTCCTGCAGAAACACTCCATGCAAAATTACCTGTTGAGTCGATTTTTGTTACGAAAATATCCTTATCACCTTGACTGGTTAAGACAGTAGCTCCATGGTTAACAATACCCTGAAAGTGACCTGCAATGTATACATTATCATGAGAGTCAATTTCTAAATCATAAACGAAATCAATAGTACTGTTACCAAATGTGTTAACCCAGATGAATTGACCATCAGTATTCAGTTTGGCTGCAAAACCGTCCCAATATCCAACTTGTGGATCGAAGTCATCGCTGAAGGAAACACCTGCTGAAACATGACCTGCGATAAAAATATCTCCCTGATCATTGATTTTTAAACCATAAATGTCATCTCTGTCGTATCCACCAAAAATTTTCACCCATTGGCAGGTATTTGTTGAATCAAACTTTGCAATAAAAATATCAAGAAAGCTTCCATTAATTGGATCTGTACAACTATACTGTACACCATCAATGGTAATTTGAGATGTAAAAGTACCGGCTACATACAGGTTGTCCTGATTGTCATATGCACATACTCTGCCATGATCCTGATAAGGACTGTTGTAGCTTCTAACTGTTTCCCAGTCAGGCTCTATAGCAGACAGTGCTGAGAAAACTAATACTAAAATGATAAATGAATATATCTTATTCATTTTTCCCCCTTTATTAAGTAAATAAGTAGATACGTAAAATTATGCCGTTTAAGTTGATTTAGAACCAGACGTAAATAATTGTCAATACATATTCAGCAATTATGTGTAAAAAATGGGGAAGGAGTTTGGGGAATAAAAAAAAGCCGAGAAACTCGGCTGAATATATATGGTACCAGAGGCCGGACTTGAACCGGCACGAAGCGAACTTCGAGGGATTTTAAGTCCCTTGTGTCTACCAATTCCACCACTCCGGCAAGCAATATCAAAAATGGAGGCGACACCCGGATTCGAACCGGGGATGAAGATTTTGCAGACCTTAGCCTTACCACTTGGCGATGTCGCCTGATAAAAAAAATGGAGCGGGAGACGAGATTCGAACTCGCGACAACTACCTTGGCAAGGTAGGGCTCTACCACTGAGCTACTCCCGCATCGCAAAAGCAAAGTCATATCTACTTTCGGCATTTTTCTTGTCAATAGAAAATTTACAGAAAATTCACAAAAAAATGAGAGACGATGCTTAATTATCGGCAAAAATGAAGGTTAGACTATTAAGAAAAAATCAGGGCTATACCGGTGTCTTATGTCAGATTCCGGTAAGTCCACAATTTCCCTGAATCAGGATTCTGCTGTATCCTTTCCGGCAGTCTCTATTCGCACCATAATCGCTCTGATATCACTCTGAATGCGGTCTATTTCTGTCAGTTCTTCCCGAATGATATGGTTATTTGAATAATCGTAACGGACAAAAATCTTTGCCAGTTCCTCACGTTTTTCTTTTATCATGCTTAAATCGGAGAAGCCTGCCTGATGTACCGACCAGTACTCTATCATTACATTCAGTTTCCCCTCAATCCTCCCATTTTATTATTGACACGCATCTACATTACATAACTAATTCGCAGCATAACTTTACGCTATGGAGAATAAATGAGAAACAATCAGATAAAATTAACCGAGTCTGTTGTCAGGAAAGAGCTGGGAAGCATAATACATGAGGTACAGAGCAATACTTCCGGTGTAACCCGGCAGAAATTAAGGGATCAAATCATTAATGCTCAAGAGTTGAACGACAGAATTGTTTTGCTTCTGGAAAAAGCGATTAGCCTGATGGAGAATCCAAGTGATTTAATAGCCGATCTCAGTGTGCTGGAAGACACATTAAAAGAGCTTCTTCCTATTATGAAACAGTCAAGAGATCACCTGGAAGCTCTTGATGATACTCTGGAAGAGAGCAGGAAACAAGTAGGGAAGGCAGTTAGTGAGGACATGCTGGATAAGGCTGTGCAGGAAATTATGGATAGTTCTTTAGAGTAGTTATCTAATGGTTTACTAATTGGTTAGTATTTATTCATTCATTCGAAGGAATATCCAAATGCCACGTGGATGACATCTATAAAAAAATCTGAATACAGCTCAATTATTGTAACTAACCTTCGGAAGATGCGTTAATATGTAAATTATCGGTTGAAATCTAATTAAATTCCGGAGGTTGAAATGAAAAAAGTTCTGATATTTCCTATTATTTTCTCTTTTTTTCTTACTCTTGCCTATGGGCATAGCTTTACTAGAATTACTAACGGTAGTCATGTAACTGATCAAGGTTATTCTCAAGGGATAAACTGGGTAGACTACAATAATGACGGTTTTGATGACCTGTATGTGACTAATATGAACTTCCACAGCCCTGAAGTAACAAACTTCCTATATCTTAATAATGGAAACGGAACATTCACTACCGTTTCAGACACAATTTCGCAATTCATAGCTCCATGTCGTGGATCGTCCTGGTTCGACTTTAATGAAGATGGTCTGCTTGACTGTTACATTGCAACATGGCCTGCACACGAGGATTATCTGTTTCTCCAGAATCCAGACCATACTTTTACTCAGGCTGATGAACCTCTTTCGCCCGGATTATCAGTCGGTTCAATAACTCCAAACTGGGTGGATTTTGACAGTGATGGTGATGTGGACTTATTTATAACAAATTCAAGCGATACTCAAGCGTTTCCAACATATAATGCCTTCAGGAATACTTTGTACAAAAATGATTACAATATGTATTACAGTGCATCGGGATCAGGACTGACATCTTCAGCGGAACACAGCTACGGTTCATCATGGTGCGATGTTGACGGAGATGGAGACAAAGATCTTTTCGTTGCTAATTCCGAAATGGAATTGAATAAATACTATGTTAACAATGGTGATGGGACGTTTACTTCTGAAGTAAATGCGGGTATTACTGACACTTTATCCGAGTCTTTTGGTGTTTCCTGGGCAGATTATGACAATGATGGAGATTTTGATCTGTTTGTGACTAACGCTAAATATAATTCCAATGGAAAGAACTTCCTGTATAATAATCAGGGAGATGGTTCATTTATCAGAATTACTGAAGGTCAGATAGTTAATGATGTGGACTATTCATTTGGTTCCTGCTGGGGAGATTATGATAATGACGGTGATTTGGACTTGTTTGTTGCGAATATTGGTGATCTCAGTTCTCCTAATCCATTACAAGTAGTAAATAACAGGCTCTATCAGAACAATGGAGACGGTACTTTCACCTCGGTTTCTAACAATGAAATAACTGATGCCGATGGCTGGTCATATGGCTGTGGTTGGTCTGATTACGATAACGATGGAGATCTGGACTTGTATGTAGCTAATTATTATCAATACACTGAGGAGAATGATCTTTTCGAGAATCAGGGAAATATGAGCAGTTGGATTAAGATCAGGCTCACTGGTTCCGGGAATAATTCCTCAGTTCTTGGGACAATAATTAAGTGTTACGCAACAATTGGCAATCAGCCTGTTGTGCAGATGCGTGAAATCAGATCAGAATCCGGATATTGCAGTAAAAATAGTGATGCTGTTCACTTTGGTCTTGGGGATGCTCTTATTGTAGACAGCCTTGTGATTATCTGGCCGTCCGGACAGAGAGAAGTCAGGAATGGTGTGCAGGTTTATGCTGAATATGATATTTCTGAAACCGGAACAGCGAATGATGATGTTTCAATTTATGCGGTAGAGATGAGAAACTATCCTAATCCGTTTAATCCTGAAACAACGATTGAGTTTTCTTTGAAGAAAGCTTATGATGTGAGGCTTGATATATTCAACCTTAAGGGTCAGAAAGTGAAAACATTAGTGAATAGAAGATGTGATAATGGTATTCACAGATTCAAATGGAATGGAAAGACGGAGAAAGGCAGAGATGTAGGATCGGGAGTATATCTTTATAGACTGACTCTTGATGGGAAAACGAATATGATAAACAGGTGTATTCTTCTCAAATAAGTGATTTTGTGACAAAAAAAGGCTGCAGACAATGCCAACAGCCTTAGTTTAATATATATTTTGATTTATTTCTTAGCAAGTTCAACAGTATCAAGGGCAATCATAAGTTCTTCGTTTGTTGGAACAACCATGATTTTTACAGGAGAATCATCTGCTGAGATTATTCTTTCGTCACCTTTGAAATCGTTTTTGGAGGCATCATACATAGCGTTTATTACCTTGAGTTTTTTACATACAAGGTCTCTGACAACAGGAGATCTCTCACCGATACCGGCAGTAAATATAACAGCATCGAGTCTGTCAAAGTTGGAAGCAAGTGCGCAAACATTTTTAGCAATTGAGTGAGCAAGAACATTAAGAGCGATTTGAGCTCTTTCGTTGCCTTCATCTGCACCGGCTTCAATATCTCTGAGATCTGAGGAAATACCGCTCATACCAAGCATTCCGCTTTCTTTGTAGATCATTTTATGTACTTCTTCTATGCTCATTCCCATGTCTTCGAGTAAGTGAAGGATGATCGCAGGATCAATATCACCGGCTCTTGTTCCCATTGGAACACCGCACATTGTACCGTAACCAAGAGTAGTATCAACACTTTTACCGTTTTTAACAGCAGTGAGTGATGAACCGTTTCCAAGGTGAACTGTAACACAATTGAAGTCATTGATGTCTTTTTCGAGAACTTCTGCTGCTCGTAAAGCCACAAATTTATGACTTGTTCCGTGGAATCCGAATCTTCTTATACCATGCTCTGAATACATTTCAAATGGAAGAGGATAGATGTAGGATTCTGCCGGCATGGAAGCGTGGAAAGCTGTGTCGAATGCTCCAACGTGTGGTGTAGATGCAGGTAGGAGTTCTTTAAGAGCTGTTACACCCTGGAGGTTTGCCGGATTGTGCAGAGGAGCGAGAGGGATTAATGATTCGATAGTCTTGATGGAATCATCATCGAGAATAATGGATGATTTGATTTTATCTCCACCGTGCACGATTCTGTGACCAACAGCATCAATCTGATCGATCTTCTCAATTACTCCAATCTCAGGATCAACAATTACTTCCAGCATTTTCTTCAATCCGACTTTATGTTCGGGAATAGGGAATTCAAAGCTTTGCTTGTCTTTTCCACTTGGTTTGTAAGTAAAGTTACCCATAGGAAGTCCTATTCTTTCGATAAGTCCCTTGGCGAGAAGTTGTTTTGTATCCATATTAAGTAATTGAAACTTAATTGATGATGATCCGCTGTTAATGACTAATACGTGCATCATATTCTCCTTAAATAATTGATTTATGGTTTCACAGCTTTTGAAACTCGTTTAAATGTCAAGCTAATAGTTGCTCTGAGCAATAGTTAAAACAGGAAGTAAATCTTTGAAAAAAGTATGCTTAAGGAAGTTTGGGGAATAAAAAAAGGCTGTTGAATTTCAACAGCCAGACTTTATATAATGTATTATTAACCTTTTGCGGAGTGTTAATGAAGTACGCCCAATACTTCAAAAGTGCAATAAACTCATTGCAAACCTTACATACTACATAAAGTCATTTAACAAGATTCAATTTGAGGAACTCTGACAAAAAAGTCAAGCTTAAAAGTATTCAGTCACTGCTAAAATTACAATATTGTCAGTTATCTACAATTCTGAAACAGGTCTATATCTTCTCTTAGTCTGAACTTAACTATAACATCCCTATTTACCGTATAATACACAAAAAAAATAATTTGGCACTCAGCATGCATTACTATTTGCGGAGATTATATGAAGAAATTAGTTTTATTATTTATTTACTTCCTGCTTATGACTTCTATATCCGGTATAACATATCAGGAATACAATCCTAACGACGACCGTTTTCGCATACTTGCTCTGCAGAAAGCGAAGAAGAGACTTGAACAGTCAGAACAAGAGTTCAACCGTGCAAAGAAACTCTATGAGAAGAAGTATATATCTCAGGATGAGTATGAGAACATCAAACTGCAGTATGAGAATGATGAATTGAATTTTCAGCAGTATATGCTGGGGGTGATCTTTGAAAATCCATATATAACTGTTGTAAAGGCAGAGAAATATAAGGACGAAACAGGTCGCTACAAAGTTGTAATGGAGATAAAGAATAATTCCGCCGGATCATATGCTCTGGAGGATGATCTTATCAGCACACTCAAAGATATGAAGCTGAGACCGGAGAGTTTATATAACGTATATGTTTCACTCAAGGATGAGTCCGGTAACATTATTTCTCAGCCGTATGAGTATCATATCCCGGAAATGCTGTCAGGTAAAAGCTACACAATAGATTTTACTGTACTCAAGGATGTGCAGGCTGTTACAGTATCTGCCGTGTATGCCGGAAAGGTAGATGAGAAAAGAGTGTGGCTTAAGCGAAAGACTGCCGAACACTCTGTTGTTATTACATCCAATGTGTTCTCTCAAGAGGGTGAAACTGCTTCATCGGCTATCTACAATCTGAGAATTGAGTATTTCGGAGCTTCCCGAGAGGTGTACAAGCTGAATTGTGAAGGGTTGCCTGAAACATATTCCTTCAACTTCATCAATACAAACAATAATGCAGCAATCTCAACTCTGGCAATGTCTGCTCAGGAACCTGTTCATAATGTAGCTCTAAGTGTTACTGTTCCCGAGAAATTGGATGAATCCGTATTTGATGAAGCTCTTGTATTTACTGTTAGCGTTGTCAGTCCTGAGAATAAGGTAACAGGCTTCGGGGAATTGCAGATTATTCCTGTTGGGAAAGCGGAAATGGAGCTATCACTGAACAACATGTATTTTGTGCAGGAAAAGGGTAAAGAGTTCGACATCTCTCCATTCAGCATCAAGAATACCGGTAAAAAAGCTATAAAGGATGTGACATTTGAGGTTCTTATGCCATCCGGGTGGGAAAAGGTGATAGAACCTGAATTTATTGATAAACTCGATCCTGAACAGGAGCAGAAACTGAAGTTCAGCATTATACCCGACGAGAAATCATTACAGGGTATTTATCAGATCAGGATAAAAGCAAAGGGCAAAGATATAAGTAAAAGTATATTCACGTCAGATAAGGAGTTGAAAATGGAGATACTCAACAAGTCCAATATCTGGCTTAATATAATTCTGATTCTCGCGGCAATAATAATACTTGGAACGCTGATCTACTTCATGGTGAAGTTGTCACGCAATTAAGGAGGATGGATGTTAAAAATTAAAGATTTAACTAAGAGGTATGAAGACAAGAAGATCGCATTGGATCATATCAGTTTTAACGTTGAAAGCGGTGAAATTTACGTGCTTCTCGGAGCGAACGGAGCAGGTAAATCTACCACAATTAACTTGATCTGCGGATTTATAAAACCTACAGAGGGCACTATAACAATCAATGGTAAGGACTCTGTTCAGGACTCAAGAGCAGCAAAAAATGATATTGCTTACATCTCAGAGAATGTCAGGCTATACGAGAATTTTACCGGTTATGAGAATCTGAAGTTCTTCTCTAATCTGAGTAAAACAAACAGATCGAGAACCGAGCTTGAGAACATTCTTCGGGACATTGGTCTGCAGGAAAGTTTCATCAACAAACCTGTCAGTTATTATTCCAAAGGTATGCGGCAAAAGACCGGTATTGCAATTGCAATTGTTAAGGATGCAGATATTATCCTGATGGATGAGCCGTTTTCCGGGCTGGATCCAAAAGCAGCCAAGGATTTTCAGAATCTGGTCTTAAGAATGAAGAAAGACGGGAAGGCAATTCTCATGTCTACTCACAATATATTCAGAGCAAAGGAACTGGCTGACCAGATAGGTATTATGAAGGATGGTGAACTTGTGCTTTCAAGAAGACGAGATGAATTCGAGTTTGAGAATCTGGAAAATCTGTATATAGACTATATGGAAGGCAGAATAGAAAACTCATTATCTGTTGAAGCAGATTAAGGAGATGCTATGTTCAGTCTATTGGTAAAACACGAGTACAAAAGGCTTCTGAGAAGTAATAGAGTAATCTGGTCGATTTGTATTTTCATGGTGCTGTTTGGAGTTACATTCTCTCTGCGTCTGAATGAATACAATCAGAGGCAACAGCAGTATATTGATGATAACGAAATGCTGCAGAAAGAAATAGATAGGTCGATGAATTACAGTTATCTGATGATTCCGGCAGTAATTCCACCCCAGCTATTCAGCGTATTCCATGAAGGATTAACCCATAAATACGGGAATATTATAAAGATCAGGATGTTTGAATCAATCTTGAGACCTTCATCATTTTCTCAGTCGTACAATCCTGTTCATCCGACTAAATCCGATATGGATATAACTTTTCTGATAACATTTTTTCTGTCACTGTTTGTGCTGCTGATAGCCTTCGATACAATTAACGGAGAGAAGGAAAACGGCACTCTGCGGCTCATGTTCACATATCCAGTGCAGAAATTTACCTTTCTGATAGTAAAGATTCTGACAATATCACTGTTTTCATTTACTGTATTACTGGTGCCTACTCTGCTAAGTGTACTTTATCTGATAATAAAGCATTCCGGCCATATAACATCATATTTTTATGTGAGTCTGGCAAATTATCTGCTGTTTGCATTTCTGTTTGTTTTATGTTTCGCCTTGATTGGAACAATCTGCTCTTTGATTTTCAAGAAAACAGCCAAGTCACTGGTTCTGGTGCTGGCAATCTGGATATTCCTGTTAGTGCTTGTACCGGTGGGATATTCTTTCTTTTCTAACAAGATTAACGGTATGCAGAAACAGAGAGCAATGCGGGAAGAGATTGGAGTATTGCAGAAGGAAATGGACAGTTTTGACAGTTCCGAGAGACTTCAGGATAAACCTAGGGACTTCTTTTACTGGTATAATAATTCAAATGGCTGGAGAGGATTAACCAATACTTTACTTTATACGACTCGGGCTGTTCTTGACTACAGGATGCTCAGAGTCAAAGTTTTTTATGAAGACTATTATCCGCTGATGCAGAAAATGGAAAACATTCAGCAGGAATTGTTTATGCTGATGTCGAAACAGGAGAGAATGAAATCTGTTTACTTGTTTGCTTCTCCTATTGCACTTTTTGAGGATGCTGCTCAGAAGAGCTCAGGACATGATATTGATGATGTTATTAATTTCATGCGTGATGGTGTTGCCTTAAGGAATAGTATGCTTGATCTGGCAATAAAGAATAACTGGCTGTACAGTGATGAGTATTATGCAATGATGGAACCGGGGGAAGTATGTCATGATGTGAACGAGTTTGCTGCTGAGTTTATTAAAAACCTTGGGCATGAGATGACTCAGGAAGATAAGTCTCGTCTTCAGCAAGAGTATTCAGATGTTTGCCTGGCACATTTTAACTCACTGGAAAGATTTGACTTCAAGTTACCTGATCTACCGAAATACGAATTCAAAGGTTTAAGTGCAGGCAAATCACTGAGCAGGACGTTCAGAATTATGCTGCAGTTCCTGATGATAATAATTGTGCTGCTTGTTGTCTGTTATTACCTGATGTACAAGTTTGATATCAGATAGGGGGAAGAGAGATGTTTTATAATTTATACAAAAAAGACTGTTTGCTGCTGGTAAAAGAACTCAAATTTCAGATATTCTTTTCAATCCTGATAGTCCTGTTTGTTGTAGGAGCTTTCTCCAACTCAATCAAGTACAGAGATGATCTGGATAAGTACAATAACAAGTATAAAACTATTCAAAACAGCGCTTCGGAGCGTTCCGGAAATCTGTCAATGATGATTGCGCATGCAAATGTCACTTACATGAGAAAACCTTTAAGCTCTATGGTTATCCAGAGGGATGAATCGTACCCGACTGGCTTTTCCAGTGGACTTACTTATCGCCAGGTAGAAGCAATACATAACTATGATGACTCTAAACAGAGGATTAACTGGTTCTTCATAATTGGTTTCCTGTGCAGCTTCTCAGCTCTGATATTCAGCTACAATGTTATATCGGAGGAAAAACATAATTCTACTCTGAGACTGTTGATTATATCCGGATATTCTCGATATAAGATTTTGATGTCCAAATATGCGAGTCTGCTTAGCCTGTTCTTTGTTACGATACTGGCAGGGCAGGTATTATCACTAATTATCTGGACATTTCTTAATAAAGGAATCAGCGGAGCTTTAATAGCTGAGTCAGTTATATGGAGCTTTGTTTCCATAATCTACATCAGTTTTTTCATATTGCTGGGGATACTGATATCCATGGCAAAGAATGCCAACTCGGCAGTTGTCAAGGCATTGGTCTGCTGGCTGCTTTTTATTGTGATTATCCCCAAAACTGCAATACTTGTAGGTAATCAGATAACTAAAGTGGATGCTATTGGGGCATACCTTACCCGAATGAATGAAGCTTTTAATGCGGAATTCAATCGTTGGAGTGACAAGTATGACGATAAGGAGAAGAATCAGCATTATGTAGCTGGTAATATGTATATTGAGAAGGGTCTGAGATCCGGAGCTGTCAAAGCTGCCAATGCACTTAAAATGGCAGAATGGGAAAAATACTTAAGGGATGGGGAAGCACAGACAGAAACTATTCTAAGGCTTTCCATGCTGTCACCTTACGAGCTGTTGAGGAAGATAGGCAACTCTATCCTTGATATCGGGTTCCTGAGATACAAAAACGAGAAAAAGCAGTTTTACAATAAACTTGATACTGTGGCTGAACTGGCTAAGAAACAGGATGCCAGAGATGAAAACAGTCTGCACCAGTTCTATAATTGGGCGTGGAGTGATGGTAACAGTGCATTTACACAGGAAGCTTTTGAATATCCTGAAGAACTGGTGAGCTCGGAGTATACAGAATCATCGGTTTCTGCCAGATTAGAGCATGCTGTAAGACCGTTTGCTCTGCTGATTCTGTACAATCTGCTGATTTTTGCCACAAGTCTGTTTGTTCTGAGAAAATATGATGTGAGGTAGCAATTAATATTTGATAGAGCTTTGCCTTGGCTGTTCGGTAAGGTGAAGCTCTTCAATTTTGCTATAGGATTCGGAAGTTTGGGCAGGCAGATTTTCGAGCTCCATCAGGAGCGACCTGTAAATCAAAAGTGAGAAGACGTTAATACCTTCATTTTCTTTGATGCCAAAGAAAACGAAGCAAAAGAAAGGCACTCTCTATCAAAATGTATTTCCAGCAAGCTGGAACCATAAATCTCCCCTGAAATCCTTCCAAGGCTTCAGGATTTCTTAACGGGAAAATTCATTATACAGAGATAAAGAGGAAATACAGATACTGACAGCTATGTCTAACTAAATTGCACAAGTTCTGCAGTAAAAAGAGATTTGTCAGTCAGCTTTTCGAGCTCCGTCAGGTGCGACACCGTTTGTAGAATATCACAACCAACTATAGAATTTTAGCTCCTTTAGGAGCGACCTGTAAATTGGAAGCGAGAAGTAAACTGGCTTGTTGCTGGAATACCGACAGACTGCGTGAAACGTGATTTTTGTCGCTTCATTCACTCAAAACCAATCACCTTTCCCGACTTAATCGGGACTCAGGGAGCTTTCAACTCTAACTTTTTCAGTAAGTTAAGCTGGTTGAGACCCGAAGAATCGGGAAAATCTACGACATAGATAAGTATTAACTATAAGATAACTTGCATTATTTCACACACTGTGAGCTGAGTCAAAAGGTAAAAAGTTACAAGCCGTTCCAGGAGTGCATTGTCAAACTACTCCAATCAGAACTTTACCTTTAAAACACTGATGTAGTAATCACCATTTTCATCTGTCACAAGCTTAAGAAGTTTGTTTCCATAGACATCAATAATATACTCATTTTCTGCATTCATGGTGAGTTCTCCCAGAAATTGTTCGTCCAAATCAAAGAATGCATAGCTCAATGAGTTATCAGTCTTTACCAAATTCAAAACGATGAAATTACTGCCACAATGAATAGAATTTATTTTTGCGAACTCAATGTTTACTTTTTCTCTATTCAATTTCCAGACTTTCTTGTCTGTTCCTTTTACATACTGTTCAATGCCAAAATCATCATCGCCTCTATTCAGAACGAACAAGTTCTCTGAGTTCGTATCAATCATCAGACTTTTGTCCACATAGGCTAAAACATCATCAGATGCAGGCAGAAATTTCTTAGCTATGATTTTTTTGTCCTCTCCAGTCTTATTCATAATTACTATATCGTTGAAACCACTCTTCATTCCATTTTCTACGGGTTTTCTGGTAACATAAAGTAAATTGTTCTGAAGTGGCTGTAAACTCAAAAGGTATTCCTGAATATTTACGGTATTGCTGAGTTCAAACTCTTTATTGAAAAATGATAGTCTCTGCTGGTAAATATCATAAATTACTAATTCATTTAGGGGTTCTAACCGGCATAACATTGATACAGACAAAAACTCACCCGGTCCCTTTCCTTTGCTGCCAAAGGTTTTGATTTTATTTCCCTCATAGTTATATACATTTACAATTCCATCAAGCATATCACTGACGAAAATATATTCATCTGAGGCATGTACAATTGGAGAACTGCCTGCTCCTTCTATTTCAAAGCTGATAACTGGCAAAATAGATAGCTTTCCATTAGAATTACGTCTATCTGAACAGCCGGAAATTACGAAAAGCAGAAAAAAGATCAGTGCGAAACTTCTTACTTCTCTCATCAAAATATCACCTCCAGAATACTGCACGAATAGTCTCCGGTTTCGTCTTTCACAAGTTTTATCAGTTTGCTCTCGTACACGTCTATTATGTACTCTTTTTCATTATCCAGAATTAACTTGCCGAGATATTTCTGATTCAGGTCATAGAACTCATAATGAGAGTAGTATTTCTCAGCTTCTTCGTCGGATTTAAACCTTTTTAGAATGATAAAATCTTTTCCTGCATAGATACCCGATATTTTCGCATTATCTATGACAGTTATGTTGTTTTCCAGTTCCCATTTGATTTTCGTGTTCTCGTCTGAGTATTCTTCTATGGAGAAAGTGTTCTGCTGTTTATCCAGAACAAACAGCTTGTTGTAATTAGTGTCAAACATCAAGCCGTATTCCAGCATAAACTCAACATCTGTAATTGATTTCAGCAGTTTGTTTCTTACAATCTTTTCTTCACCTTTTTGGTTGAACACTTTTATCCTGTCGTCAAAGATTCTCGATCCATCAACACTTACCGGAATTCTTACCTGAACAATAACATTATCTTTCCACGGTTTCATTCCTGCAATTATCGAAGGTGTTTTCTCAGATTTGATGTAATCAAAAGTATCGGAATAGACATGGATTTTCCAATGGTATAGATCGTAAAAGTACCACAGATTCTCATTCTCCTGATAGCCAATATGATAAACTCCCTGGAATTCACCGGGACCCTGTCCTTTATTGCCAAAGGATTTAAGTCTCTTCCCTGAATAATTATAGACATGAATAACACCATCCTCAGCATCGGTGAATACTATTTTATCATTTGCAGCACATACAACCGGGGATTTATACAGTTCCGGTACTTTAAACAAACTGATTTGTTTAACATTCAATGTATGATCGTGTTTTTTATCTGTACAATAGAAAAGGAATAGACAGGGAAGGAGTAAAAGGAAAAAGCGATATTTCATCAGTCCTCACAGTTTACATGGATTTTAGTATCAATACCTGAATGAATGAATTATGCTCAATATGTCAAATGTTTTTCTGTTTCCTATAATCCTATTGATTTTTTGACTCTTGATATTTGTTTCTTCATTTTCTTTGGTGCCAAAGAAAACGAAGCAAAAGAAAGGCACTCTCTATCAAAATGTATTTCCAGCAAGCTGGAACCATAAATCTCCCCTGAAATCCTTCCAAGGCTTCAGGATTTCTTAACGGGAAAATTTACTATTATCAACAGATAGAACGATTACACAAATTTGCGATTGAAAAGACTTAATGTAGGCCTATAACGACTTTAAATGATAAAGAGAAAATACAAACAATAGCAACTGCAAAGACTTCGTATCAGGAAATTCCGAATGTAAATGAAAAGAGAAGATATACGCAAGAAAAAGGATTTAGCGGTGATGTGCTCCCTGTTCAGGGAGCT
Source organism: Cloacimonadales bacterium (SeqCode) (assembly GCA_942492065.1). GTDB lineage: Bacteria > Cloacimonadota > Cloacimonadia > Cloacimonadales > JAIOQZ01. The sequence continues at coordinate 466,750 of CALODV010000014.1, forward strand.
GGTTCCGATTTCCAATCGGAATCTGAGGGTAAACTTAACGAAACTATTGGTTATTCATCTATTGCCAGCCATTCCTGCAATACTCTACACATATCAATACCGAACCGATCATGTTATATTAATATATTGCAGCTGTTATGGGGATGATTGTAAAACCAACAACAAACAGTATAATCCTGTAACCAACAATGAAGAAAAACAGCTGTTGTACTGTAAGGTCATAAGCAATTTTGAAAGTTAGAAGAGCTGGTATAATTGTCAGATAGTTTGCAATTTTTGCAAACATTCCGGCATGAAATCCATGAGGATCTCCTACTAATAATGCAACTCCGGAATCGATTGCGGCTATAATTACAGTTACAATTAGAGATTTAACGAAAGGGCTGTTGCTTATCATCATTAATTTATTTGTTATAAGATAAAGTACTGATGATTGAATTATTACCATTAAAATGAATTGAATAAATGCATGCATGCATGTCTCCTTGATGATTTTACTTCATTTTCAGTATTTTACAAACATAGAAATCTTCATCGTCTTGTTCATTGTATTCCAGCATGAAAATCTTATCCTTAAAAACAAACGGGATTGTGTCTTCAGGCTTGCTCATTCTAATGGTGCCAAGATATTTATTCTTGAAATCATAGGCGTCATAGAAGTGAACATCATTATTGTCCTGAAAATCGTATAGAATGAAATCATCTCCTGCATGTATTCTGTTATGTTTTTTAATGTTTTCAAGATATCTTGGCAGCATCTCCAAATCCCATTTCTTAACAGGATTACCCTCCACGTCGAATTGCTCGACAGAGGTTTCATTGCCATTTAAATCCCAGATGAAAAAGAAATCCATATTGGCAGCAATTCTTGTTGATTCTTTGAATGTACTATGGTCACCTTTAGATATAACTTCTTTCTCTTTAATTGATATAGGTTCGCTGTTATTATTATATACATCGTGCAAATAGCGATATTTAAGATTCTCACCTTTATGAGAGTAGTAGTATCTTAACAGATTCGAGTCTGAAGTAAATACATTATTAAAAATTACTTTCTTCAGTTTTTGCTTTTCCACTAATGAATTGTTATCGTTGTAAAAACTTATGCTATACTTGAATGGTTCATATATTCCTAACAGTTTTCTCTTGTAGTCATAAAACAAATTGAATATATTTGTAAACTCATTTGGTCCAGCTCCTTTCTGTCCAAACTTTGAAAGTAATTCACCGTTATAATTATATTCATATATCTCTCCATCTGTTTGCTTCCTTATGTTAGTAACGAACACCTTGTCATCTGAAGCACAAAGAACAGGATTGGTAATTCTCAGGAGATTGAATTCAGAGATTATATCAAAAGCAAGCTTCCTCTCCTGCATTCTATAATTGCACGAGCATAATCCAAATATCAGTAATAATTGAATAAAGTATTTTGCTTTCATCAGTGATCCTTTACTACTTCAATGTGTATATCTTTACAGAATAGTTTTCTTCTTTGTCAGTAGAAACAACGTACATATTCTTGCTATTTGAGTTCACTATAAAATCATTTTCATTTTCACAAATCAATTCACCAACATATCTACCATTAGTCTTATAGCAAAGCCAACTACCGGAATCATCATCATTGGTAACAGGCAAAATGATATATTTGCCGATTACAATAATGTTATGGATATCAATCTGTTTATGACTATTTCCACCTTTTACATTCAGATGTTTCAAGTTCTTCTTAATTAAATCGTATGCATATAAATCAAAGTCACCTTGATTTGGTGCCACAATATAGACTTTATCATTATTGTAACTGAAGAAATAATAATTCAGTTCGGTAACATCCCCTGATCTAAGAGTTTCCTCATTTGATAGAATTAGTGAGTCATTAATAGTTATTGTGTTTTGCCATTTATTGTCTCTATCAGGAAAATATGAGAATGATTTTATAGTGAAATCGTTTTTTTTGATCTTACTCAAAGGGATGCCGATGTATGGTACTTGCTCCTGCTTTTTAACATTGCCATACCTATCAAAGTATGTCATTCTAATGCTTCTGATATCATAGATTCCCAGTATATCCTCATCACTCGAATAATAATACTTCTTTCCAAATTCTATTTCATCGGGACCTTTTCCTTTCTTCCCAAAGGAACTGACAATTTCACCATTATCTAAATATCTTGTGAATTTGCTCAAGTCAGCTTGAAATGTGATAAAACCAGTCTCTGTAATAATAAGTTGCGGATAGTAATCAGTATCTTCTAACTTGACTGTGTTCAACAATTTGAATATATCTTCCATTTTCAAGACTTTGCTTTTATTGTCAGAACAAGCAAACAGCATCAGGCATATCAATAGTAGAACAATGTATTTCGCTCTCATCAGTGATCCATCTTACTTCAGAATATAGTTGTGCACTTTTATCCATTCTTCGGAGTCATCAGCTTCAACAACATAAATGTGGTTGTTATAGACACCGTAAATCGCTTTGTAATCCTCTTCATACTCCATTGTACCAATATACTTGCCATTTTGTTTCAGAAAGATGTATTCCAGACGACCTTCAGTGTTACTCGCTTCAAGAATGATGTATTTTCCAATTGCCAGAACATTAATGATATTTGTTAAATTTATCATATAATGCTTATTTGAACCTGTTTCTATGCGACTTAATTTCCTGCTTTTTATATCGTAATTATATAACTCGAAGTCCGATCCATCTGGTTTTAAGATTATGATTCTGCCTGAATTGTAGCTGTATTGATAGTATTTTTCCGGTATCTGGGAATCTGTCTTTTCATTATTGCTTAGAATGATAGAGTCATTAACAGCAATATTGTTTTTCCAAAATCCATTATTATCAGGAAATTGAGAATAAGAAAATACTTCAATATTATTCTTCCTGAGTTTGAAATATGGAATCCCTGACAATGGGCGAGAGTCATGATTCTGAAATTCACAAGACTCATTGAAATACATTGTTCTGAAATTTGGAATATCATATATTCCAAGTAAATGACTGTCTTCAGAATAAGACAAAAATCTGCCCCACTCAAACTCCCCAGGTCCTTTTCCCTTCTTACCAAACATTTTTTCTTCAGTTCCATCATTCAGAAACTTTGACACTCTGCTGGAATGAGTTTGCATAGCAAAAAAACCGAATTCAGTAAATGTAAAAACTGGGATTTCATCTATGTCTTTTAATTCTATTGCAGACTCCAGTTTGAATATATCCTCCATTTTCAAGACTTTACTTTTATTGTCAGAGCAGGAGAACAGGAACAGGCAGAAAAGGAGTAACAGGAAAATGCGATATTTCATCAGTCCTCACAGATTACATGGATTTTAGTATCAATACCTAAATGATTGAATTATGCTCAATATGTCAAATGTTTTTCCATTTTCTGGAAATCAGTCTTATTTTGGAGCAAAGATATCTGTTCAAAATATATTCCCTTTCCCGACTTCATCGGGACTCAGGGAGCTTGAAAGGTTAAATATGTCAGTAAGTTAAGTTGATTGAGTCCCGAAGAATCGGGAAAATCTGCGACATAGATAAGTATTAACTATAAGATAACTTGCATTATTACACATACTGGACTCGGAGTCGAGTATTAATAGAAAGTTGAACCGATGAGATTATACTAATATATTGCATTAAAGCAATGATATATATGATATTTCTTCCGCATGACTGATTCCCTCTTTTCTTCCACCTCACTTCTGTAATATACGACAGAGAGCTGGCATAACAGAAGCAGTAGACTCGATTATGCTATTACACAAAGCTATCTTGACAGAAATACTGAAGATACTTCATATTGTAGTATGGAGTTTATGCATGTTCAATAAAAGTAAAATTGATTTCAATAAAATCATTAATGAGTTTATCTCGGCTTATTCTATTATTGTGGATCCTGATAAAGTTGTGCGGATTATGCAGGGGAGAATCATAGAATTCTTTGATATAACCAGTGTCAGCTTCTTTGAGCTGAAGGAAACAGGATTTATCTGTCAGGAAAGGAATAAGGAAATCTCAACTGATTCGGAACTTGTGCACTGGCTTAAAACCAATTCAACCTGGCTTTACCATGGGGAACGGGCTTATGAATATGTTTATAAGGATGAAGTTGTCCGTTCAGGCATTAAGTTCGACTACATTTTCCCGCTGGAATCTCATAATGAGCTGATCGGGTTCTGCATGATAGAATCGGGAGTGCTCAAAAAGGAAGTTCTGGAGTTTCTTATGACTGTTTTCCGGCTCTCTGCAATTGCTCTTGGTAACGCCAGAAGAATGCTTCATGAGCAGAGACGGTTGAAGAACGAGTCTATCAATGAAAAGATGTCTGTGGTGGAAAGCATAGCCTCCATGATCGCCCACGAGATCAAGAATCCGTTAACATCTATCAGAAGCTCTATCCAGTTTATTATGGACAGCGTACCTGATGAAAAGCTGAAGAATCTATCGGACAGCCTTATCAGCGAGGTTGACAGAGTAAATGATATTGCCGAGTCAGTTCTGGTTTATGCCAGACCCAAAGTGATAAACCTTGAAAAAGTAGATTTATATGAACTGATCAAATCGGTAAAACTGCTGTATGAACAGAGATTGTCTGAACTGGGAGTCATGGTGGAAATAAGTGCTAGTGCTGAGAAGCAGTTTGTATTGGCTGATGAGAATGCACTCAGGCAGATTATGGTTAACCTGATGAATAACAGCCTGGATGCTCTTTTCGAGAGTGAGCGTAAACAGATTAAGATTTATACAGAGATCAATGGTAATGATGTTCATGTATACTGGGAGGATACCGGGTGCGGAATGTCGGAGAATGTTGTCAGTAATATTTTTAAGCCGTTTTTTACTGTAAAAAAAGGTGGGACAGGTCTGGGACTGGCTATCTCAAAAAATCTGGCAGAAGCAATGAATATGAGTATGAGTGTGATCTCCAAAGAAGGTGTTGGAACTAAGTTTAAAATAGGCATGAGGAAAGAATGAACAAAAAGAACAGAATACTGATTGTAGATGATGAAGAGAAAATCCGGATTATCTTGAGAATGCTTCTGGAAAAAGAAGGCTATGAAGTTATAGATGCAGATTCCGGTAATGAAGCGATAAAGATATGCGGTAAAAACCAGTTTGATGTTGTGCTGCTGGATATGAATATGCCTCTGCTGAATGGACTTGAGACAATGCAGAAACTGAAAGTATTGCAGAAACATGCTCAGTATGTGTTTATAACTGCCCACGGAACGATAAAACATGCTGTTCAGGCAATGAAGGACGGAGCTTATAATTTTGTGTCAAAGCCGTTTGATAATAACGAGATTCTGGCAATACTCAATGGCGCTGTCAGAGTGGTTGAACTTAACAGAAAGCTCAGTGCTCTTGAGTCGCAGATATACGAGGATGATCCGTTCAGGGAGATTATAGGATCTTCAAAAGCTATAAAAGATACATGCAATCTGGCAGAGAAAGTGGCTAATACAGAACTTTCCGTGCTGGTGCAGGGATCGAGCGGAGTAGGTAAAGAGCTGATTGTGAGAGCAATTCACAGGATATCATCGAGAAGAAACCGAAAGTTCATTGCTGTGAACTGTGCAGCAATTCCGAAAGATCTGTTTGAAAGCGAGTTCTTCGGACATGAGAAAGGAGCATTTACCGGGGCGATAACTAACCATAACGGGAAATTCATTGAAGCTGACGGTGGAACCTTGTTTCTTGATGAAATAGGGGAGATGCCGTTGGAGTTTCAGGCAAAGCTCCTGCGGGTTCTGGAAAACGGGGAAGTGTACAAGATAGGAACATCTGATCCGCAGCATGTAGATGTTCGCGTGATTTCTGCTACAAACAAATCGTTGAAAGATAAAGTTAAAAGTGGAGATTTTCGGGAAGACCTGTATTACCGGCTGAATAATTTTGAGCTGGTAGTCCCTGACCTTAAAGACAGGAGAGAAGATATTCCAGAGCTTGCCCGTTACTTGCTGAAAAAGAAGTATCCTGAAAAGAGTATTAATGATGATACTCTGAAGAAGATGATGTTGTTTGACTGGCCCGGGAACATAAGGCAGTTGAAAAGTGAGATCAACAGGGCAGCTGTATTGTCCGATGATGTGATTAACCCCGAAACATTCTCGTTTTCTGTTAAACCTGAGCTGGAGTGTGTAATAGATTTAAGCGGAGAAATTGATCTTGAAGCAGTTTTGAATGATATAAGGGGAAAGTATATTACCCAGGCTATTTTGAAAGCCAAAGGAAATAAAAAGAGAGCGGCAGAACTTTTGGGGCTTTCGTACAGGGTATTTAATTACCAGTATGAGAAGTTGAGTAAGAATGAGTAATAAGTAAGTATAGAAAATTGGAGGTATAATGGTGAACTACTACACGGATTTTGAAAAGCAAATGAATCTTCTTATTGGTTTTCTGGAAGTATCGAGTGTAGAAGTGTATAGTTTAATCCAGAATCATGATACATTCAATATAGGTATAACAATTGATTTCTTGTATAAAGAATATGAAAATTTCAGGAAACATATAACAAATTCAGCGTTAATAATGGCTTTTACACACATTGAGGATTTTATATCGAAAATATACTCAGAATACATGTGGTTAAAGGGGAAAGAACAAAAAATTGGAATGAATCTAAATAATTTTGATAAGAGCACAACCATTGAAAATCTTGTAAGAGACCATGCAAGACAAAAACCACTTGAAACTAAAATAAAAGATTTAAGTGAATATTTTTTTAGGAAGGATAGGGAAGAGGATAAACCTTTCATTAAACTCTGTAAAGAATTACAGGAATTCAGAAAAGTAAGGAATAGTCTAATACATAACAATGGAATAGCACAGGAGAATATCAACTGTTCTTTTAATTTGGGTGATGAAATAATGCTGGATGTCTCACAGTTAAATGATATTGGATCGAATATACGAAAGTTATTCAGGGAAATACACAATAGGTTGATGTGCATTATCAATAATAAGTAGATTCCTGATGTGTATATTTGACTATAATCGGAGAAAACTCCCGATTCGCTATGTAGAGAATCGGGATTAAACATTGGCTCTATTTTCTATTTAAGCAGCAGCATTTTACTTGTCTCAGAATGTTTCTCAGTTTTTAGTTTATAGAAGTATACTCCACTGGAAACATCGTTGTTATTTGAATCCTTACCATTCCAGACAATCGAGTGTTCTCCTTGATTAATATGATCATTAACAAGTGTTCTCACTTTTTGTCCCTTCAAATTATATATAGACAATTCTGCACGCCCTTCTTCAGCTAGAGAGAATTTAATCTCAGTCTGAGGATTGAATGGGTTAGGGTAATTACTCAAAGATTTGATGTCATAAGCATAGATTTCATTATTACTTACATTTCCCTGATTTTCAATTGCTCCCATGTCGATTTCCGCTCCGAAAATCCTTGGATTACCAAGGAAGTCAAATTCAGTAAGAGTTACTATAGTTGTATCACTGATTCCTGTATCAATACAGGGTGAACTTGATTGAAGAGAGAAATCAAGGTTGGTTTCATCTGTGAACATAGGGTTTACTTCAATATTATTTTGTCCATAGTTGTAGGTTGGATCTCCCATACTTGATTCACTTATAGATGAAACACCGTATTCTACGTTACAGTAATCAATATCAACATTACCGTCAATCATGAAAAATTGGTTTTGCCCGTTGCCATAGAAAATGCAATTATAGAACTTGTCAGATCCACTGTAGCGCCCCAGCAGAACTTTTCCATTTGAAGCAAAATTCTCATACATAACGCAGTTCATAAATGAACTATATGCATATCCTGATCCAAAATAAACTCCTCCGGAAGGAGCTGAGTTGTTATAGAAGATGCAGTTGTTAAAACAAGGTGAAGATCTGTTTACTGTAACTGCACCTCCTGAATCATTTCCCCTGTTTAGGGTGAACACACAATTCTCAATCAGTCCATTAGAGTTATACCATATTAATAATCCACCACCATCATCACCTGCTTCATTATCATGAAATAAGACGTTCTTAAGATGATATGTTGTGTCATCGTATAGTCCAAGTCCTCCACCTCTAACTTCTGCTTCATTACCGCTGATTTCGCAATCGAACATTTCAAGATGACTGTATCGTGCAATGATTCCACCATAGAAACTACTCACATTGTTCTTTATCTCTGAGTCAGTTATAGTGATTGAGGAAGAAAGCATCAAGATTCCACCTCCGGTTCTTATTGTATGATTCGGAGTTCCATAAAGCCTGTTATGCTTTACAACACAATGATCCAGGTTACTTGTTGAGTTCTTAAAGAATATTCCTCCACCTTTACCAAATGATGTGTCTACACCAGCGTAGTTATACTCAATACTGCAGTATGAAATCGTCGGTGAAGCATCAACGCAGAGAATTCCTCCTCCATAATTATGCTCGAATCCAGGATACTCAAAATCCCCCCAGGTTCCATTACCGTTTGTTATTGTAAATCCAATGATTTTTGTACTGTCAGATTCCTGAGAATTGAAAGTAACAACAGAAGTGCTGTCTCTACCATCAATTATGGTCTGGCTTATATAAGATGTATCACTTGCTGTGATAAACTCCGAAGCCAGAACTAAGTTTTTACCCATCAGGTTAATATTCTCATAATATGTACCCGGAGATACTATTATTGTGTCCGGCTCTACAGCCGCGTTAATTGCGCTCTGAATAGACTGGAATTCAGCAGGAACATATATTACAGCTGAAGCCCCGCAAGCAATAATCAATATTAATAGAAAACTAATTTTTTTTAGCATACTCTTTCTCCCTAACGTACTTAAATTGACCAGTACTCATTTAGTCAACTTTTTATTTTACTGTGATATAATTATCTATTTAAATGTTTTATTGCATGAACTAATTTTCATGTAAAACAAAACCCCGCTTTTTCGAAACGGGGTTTATGTATGATTGAGAGATGTGCTTTCTACTTAAGCAGCAGCATTTTACTTGTCTCAGAATGTTTCTCAGTCTTTAGTTTATAGAAGTATACCCCACTGGAAACATCGTTGTTATTTAAGTCTTTACCATTCCATACAATCGAGTGTTCTCCTTGCTCAATATGATCATTAACAAGTGTTTTCACTTTTTGTCCCTTCAAATTGTATATAGACAATTCTGCACGTCCTTCTTCAGCGATTGAGAATTTAATCTCAGTTTGAGGATTGAATGGATTAGGGTAGTTTCCTAAGATTTGAGTACAATAAGGTTCAATACTGCCATCTACATTTGGTGTGATAATAGTATTGTTCAGTATTTCGTGGATTTCTCCGGATGAAGTTGCAAATACAATATCAATAGAATTATTGTTGTCAATATCACCTGCTGTTAATGCTGTAATTATATTACATTGTGCCAGAATATTATTTGACCAATTTGTCATTGAACCGTTATTCTCCAGAACTCCAATAACATTCATAGGCTGACTTGATATAAGATAAAGAAAATCAAGGTCTCCATCGCCATCAACATCAATAATTTCTCCGTAATCATAGTAGTCAAGATATCCGATAATTTGTGGAGTCAATGAGAACTGTCCGAAATTTATTGTACCGGTATATACTGAAATGGAATTATCCTGAAAATGTGGGGGAACTATAATATCCAGATAACCATCATTATTCATGTCAAAGCACCTGAACATGTTAACCCCATCTTCATCAAACACAAGATCAGAAAGTCCAAAAGACATATTTCCATTGTTATAACTAACTCTGATGTATCCATTGGGTACAGAATAAAGCATATCAGGCAGATTATCATTATTTACATCAATAAGCTCGAGATGATTGAAATCTTCCTGACTAACAATTATGCCGTTACTGAAAGTTCCCTGTGAGTTTTCGTAAATAGTTATGTGATCATCATCATTCCTGCTGCAAGCATATACAATGTCGAGATCTCCATCATTGTCCATATCTTTGAAACAGCAGCTTGAGTTTCCATACATGTAATCAGTTGAACTTAACACAGTTTTCTGTCCATTCTGATAATAACATAGCTGTTCTATTCGTGAAAATCTTGAATAAAGGTCATCTATAACTACATAATCTAAATCTCCGTTAATATCGATATCTGCACAGTCATAGTTGTGAATACTATTCATGTCTGTTTCTGGAACTGCAGTTGGCAGAAATACATTGTTATCTACTTCGATTTCACTGATAAAAGCCCAGTTAGAGTAAGTAATAAAGGGACTTCCTCCGGCTTCAGCAACTTTCATATTTCTAATAGATTTATATGACTCCAGACTTCTATTGTCAAGATTGAAAACACCTGCATTGTTTTGATAGACAAGATAGCAGCCTGCATCAAGTTCACAGTTAATTTCCGGATAGCCATCATAGTTATAGTCAGCAATGAAAAAGTACATTCCGGATGTTTCAAGGGAATAAGCGTGAGAGTATCCACCGGTTCCTGCAAAATAAACGTCAAGTTCATTGAAATCATGTTTTACACAGAAATCATCAATACTATCGTTGTTCAAATCTGCAACTGCAATGCATCTAGCATCAAGAACAGAGTCAGCAAGAACTACAGAATTGCTGAAGCTCTGGTTAACATCATTCTCGTAAATTACAAGCTGTTCCTGACTGGAATCATAATGAAGAATATCCTTCAAACCGTCATTGTTATTGTCAACTAATGCATACTGATCCTGATAATCAAACATGGCAATATCATGACTGGATGTGAAAGTATTTGCTGAAGAATCAAATTCCAGCCATTTCAATGGTGAATTATATTGAGAAACACCAACAATATCCATATCACCATCATTATCCATATCAGCTAAAATATTATAATTATTTTGTAATTGATCTTTACGTTGAAAGTACACTGAATTATTGAGATTTACAATAGCGAAAGTGTCTGTAAGTGCTGCTCTGGAAAGGTATTTTCCCATATTATAGTTACCCAGATAGATGTCTTTAAATCCGTCGTTGTTGAAATCATAATAAAGAGTAGTTTCACATTTATCAAAACCTATATACACCGGTGATTCCATTGTAAAGTTTCCTGATCCATCGTTAGTGAATATATATAGATTTTCTTCTACAAGAACAGTTACAACAATGTCATTGTATCCATCATTATTCATATCGGTAAACTCAATTGACTCAAGCCAATATGAGAAACTACCCAGATTGTGCATCAGATAGTAAGACCCATCTCCGTTTGTGTCCTCTTGCCACACAAGCTCATTGTGATTATTCTCAATATAATCCATGTCTCCGTCATAGTCAATGTCTGCAATAGTGCATTTTCCAATGTTCGTTAATCTGTTTTGTCTCAGCATAGGTTGAGATGGTGAAAAATCAACTGCCCCAACATGACTTGATAATAAAAAAAGAAATTGTACAAAATGAAAATATCTCATATTTCCTCCTTAAGTTAAAGTAACTCCGTAATAAAAAAAAAGAAATTCTTCCGGAATTCAGTAAAAAAGTAGCGGCAAATGCATTTCTTTTAGAATCCCAAACTGCAGAATATCTTAATGTACACATTTGCTATCAATGCAAATTAAGTTCCAATGTGGAGTATTCTCCATATTAAATTGAAGTCTAATATTGGAAATCCTTGTAAAATTATAAAATTAAATAAGTTAAATAGAATTAATATGGTTATTTTTTTAAATTCAACATAAAACATCAGGAATATTTTTAGTATTGATGATTACTATTGTATACGATATTGTCAATATACATTAAATTATGTGTTTGGTCTTATACAAACTAAAAAAAGCTATTTTTAATATCATACAAGAGATTTTATGCTTGTTCTTGATTAAAATATAAGTCTCGATTAATTAGCTTAATTGTTTTGATATTAATTGACTGCTCAAATATCAATGGTCGGGATGATCCCGATTTATCGGTACGGCCTCGCAGTCCTGAACCGGAAAGCTGAGTTTGCTCAGTCTTCGAACGCTACCGAACTGCGCTACATCCCGACTGCAAAGTATTATCTGCAGTTATTCTGTGATTTGTTGATTTATATCAAATGCTAATGGCTATGAGAACTCATTTGCTACTGAATATTTTGTTTTACTCCAAATCATCTTGCTATACTATACGGAGTAGAGATTTACTCAGTTTTCGAGCGATTCGGAACAAAATAATCTTTTCATTTCCGCATTATCTCAAATTTATACTTGACTTACAAACTATATGTACTATAATTTCTGGTTAAACTAAAAAACAAGGAGGATAATATGGAACGATCACCCAAGCAACTGAGTATGGAACGAAAAATCCTCAGGATTGCCAGTGGGAAAGCTGTAACCCTACTGGAGAAAATATTCGCAGATGATGAACTGCAGGCTATGCAGGATTATGCAAATAATGTATCTATAAAACGACTTGGATTTAACGATCATGGTCCTGTCCACATGAGAACGGCTACTTATAACGCTATTAAGATGTTCAATCTGCTCAAAGAGGCGGATGTAAAGTTTACTCTGGAAGAAGAGGGCATTGGTACTTCTGCTGACAGCTTATGTGCTGTTGTAATGGGCTCCCTTTTTCACGACCTTGGTATGACAATTACCCGCAGTAATCATGAATACTACAGCTTTCAGCTGGCATTGCCATACATACAGCGTTTTCTGGATGAAATATATTCACCGGATCAGTTACTACTTAAAAAGGCAGTACAATCTGTTACTCTGGAAAGTATAATAGGGCATATGGCAACAACTAAAATAAACTCTCTGGAAGCCGGATTAGTGCTTATTGCAGATGGTTCTGATATGGAAAAGGGGAGAGCAAGAATTCCAACACTTCTTTCCGGGGATCCGAAACCGGGCGATATTCACAGAACATCTGCAGGAGAAATTGAGAATGTGATAATCTGTAAAGGTGAAGAAAAACCTATTAAGATTATTGTTAAGATGAATGCTTCTGTAGGGCTGTTCCAGATCGAGGAAGTGTTCTATCCAAAGATCAATTTTTCCCCGGTCAAAAAGTATATAGAACTTTATGCCGGTGTAAAAGAAAGAGAGCTGCTGAAATATCTTTAGCAATGATTGTGTAGGGTGAACCAGGAGGATAGTTGTATGGCGTTCAAAACAGATACTGAATTATAATTGCAATGGTAGGGATGATCCCGATTTATCGGGACGACCTCTCGGTCCAGAACCGGAAAGCTGAGTTTACTCTGTCTTCGAACGCTACCGAACTGCGCTACATCCCGACTTGGGAGTATAAAAAAACATGCTGATATTTACTGTAAAATAATCTTTATCTCATTTTCAATTGGATACACAAATCTAAAGAGACGTTGGTAAAATGTTGACAACTCAAGATTAGTTAAATATGAAGCTGATTGTTAAATAAATTATCCTGATTAACAATGGTCATGGCACATAGTTCTAAATTTTGATGCTTTACAAATATTGCGATATTTATCTATACACGAAAATAAATCTGTCTGCTTCCTAACTTATACCCCAACAGGGAATATCTTTCTGAAAATAGTTCTGATGACGAGACCGGCAATAAGTAACAAGATAATTGCAGTTATTAGCTCAATATTAGAATTTTGAATTTTCGGACAGTCTACAATAAAAATATTGACACAAAGGAATTATGTTCAGAGAGTTTGAAAAAAACTGGGAGGAATAATGCACAAAACAATTTCTTTAATTCTCATTACTCTTATATTCATGGGGTGCTCAAGTGGTCACAAAGTAAAATCCGGTCCTATGAAACCTGCAGCATCCATGCATGCAGAAGGTTACGGATTAAGACCTGAGAATACAGATTACGACTCAATGACAATGAAGGACTTACTTGATCAGAAAAAGTATGACATTATCGTAAAGAAATATGCCGGTTGTGACACGCTTAAACCACATGAGCTTTCCATTGTCGGTGAAGCATATTATTTTATGAGGGAAGATAAAAAGGCGATTAAGTTTTTTGATAAAGCAATTGAAGCAGGAATGGATAAACCGCATACATATTACTACAGGGCCGGATCTTGTGAAGCGTTAGGTCAGTATGACAAGGCATTAAAAAGTTATAAGGCTGTTATTGGATTGAATCCAAACGACTTTCAAGCTTATAACAGTATGTGTCACTTATATCTGGAGATGAATCTTCCGGATTCTGCACTTGCTTATGGTGAAAGAATACTCAAACTTCATAAAAATGGGAATGAATGTCCAAATCTGTTGTTAGGTATTATCCCTAAAGTTTATTTGCATAAAGGAGAGATAGAAAAAGCTCTGGCAAAGATTGATGAAATTGCACCACTGATACCTGCAGATGAGAATGAAAGAGCCATCTTCCTTAATTTGAAATTCAATATATATGCTTATGAACTCAAAGATACTCTTAATGCATGCAAAGTTTTTACAGATTTTGTTAATGATAATCCTGAAAGTTATCTTAGTATTCGGTTGCCATCAGAGCTCTGAATGAAATCAAAATGTATGATAGAGCTGATTCACTGTACAGCGTTCTAAAAGGTTTCTATGATGATGGAATCCTGGGACGGGAGATCAGCCCTGATTATGATGCAATAGCATATGAGCAGATTTTTCTTGAAAAAGGCTATAAAATATTAACATGGAAAATGCTGAAGGATCCGGAGAAGTTTGCTGATCCTATATACTATGCTGAACTTTATGATCCTTATAGTAAGATGATCAGACGAATTCAAACAGAAAAAAGCATTACTATGGGGAACGAGGAAGCTTCTCATATACTGGGTGAGTATGTAGTTAATGGTCATCAGTCATTCCCATACGGCTGGCATACAAATGATATACCTTATGAATCTTTCCGCAGAATTGCCGTGGAAATACTGAAGGCAGGAATTGAATAAAGAGGCTTATAATGGAAAAGCCTGCCGAGTAATCAGCAGGCTTTTGTTTATGTATAGTTTATACTTTTTCTGCCATTAATTCCTGATAAAAGTGATAAATTTCTTCATCATCATTATCATTTGCATCCATATACTTTTTCAGGATAGATTTTGCATGATTCTTCTTTCCGGTTGAAGCATACATCAGGGCAAGATTATAATACGCATCAGGATTGTCCGGTTCAATTACAATTGCTTTAATATAATAACCTTCGGCATCTTCGATTCTGTCCAGCTTCTCATAAAGAACTGCAAGATTAACCGCAGCAGATGAATAGTCTGGAGAAAGCTTCAGAGCTTTTAAATAATATTCTTCAGCTTTTTCAAAGTTTTCCATGTTTTCCTGCAGGATCGCATAGTTATAATGTGTTTCAGCATTTTCAGGATCATTTTCCAGGCTTTTAATGTAGAGTTCATCAGCTTGTTCGTTTTTACCGACATTATTGAAGAAATCAGCAGCAACATTAATCAGGTTTGCATCTTCCGGGTATTTTTCCATAGCTTTATGCAGAATGTTTTCAGCTTTTTCCAGTTCATCGGAGTCCAGGTAGAAATATACCACATTAAGGATATCGAAAATATCGGAATTCGGTGATTCCATGTTGGTGATAAACTGCTGCTCTGCTTTTTCAGGCATATCATTAATCAGGTACAGCATTGCCAGATTCTCGTATGAGTCCCGGTACTCCGGGTATTGCTCTATAGCGTTTTTATATGCCTGTTCTGCATTCTCGAACTCTTCAAGTTCGTTGTATAGTGCACCAAGGTAATTGAAAACGACTGCCTGAATTTCCATTGTTTTTATGTAGTGATTCACAACAGCAATTTCCTGTTTTATCTGTGACTCATCCAGTTCATGTATATCTTTAAATTCTATCATTTTGACTCCATTTTAATTTTGTGGCAAAATCTTCGAGCAGGTGCTTTTCGTGTCAAACAAATAGTAATGTTTATTACAGCAAAATTCTTTAGACGGAGTCGTTGATTTTTAACAGACTTAGAATTCTTCTAATAAAGTTATTGACTTTTAAAAATATCAGGGTATTCTTTACTGTAGAGAAAAATTAATTTAAGGAGAAATTATGAAAGTTATTTCTGCAACCGATGTAAAACTTGAAGAAGTGAATATCGAAGGAGCTAAGAAGACAAAAATCAGATGGTTGATTTCTCAAAAAGACAAAGCTCCAAACTTTGCTATGCGCATGTTCGAAGTAGAACCGGGTGGTTTTACTCCATACCATTCCCACTCCTGGGAACATGAAGTGTTTATAGTCGAGGGAAGCGGAACATTTGTTACAGAGGATAAGGAATATCCATTCAAAGCCGGTGATGTTATTTTTGCTGATCCGGAAATGAAACACCAATTCAGAAATGCAGGAGAATCAGTAATGAAGTTTCTCTGTTTGATTCCTCTAAATGATAAACCTGTTCAAACCAAAAAAGCACCAAATCCATTCGCTGCGGGTACTGCAAATAACTGCTGATTACCTCAGGATTGACACTATATTTTAAGGCTGTTGGAATTTCCGACAGCCTTTGCTGTTTAGTTAACTATCAAGCAATCAAAAAAGGCACCGTACAAAACGATGCCTTTATATAAGTTATTTGTTATTATCTAATTTGTCGCTTTAATGATGTAGAATTTGTTATTATCTACATCAGCGAATTGTGTACTTACTGTTCCATTACCGATATTAATGTCATCTACGCTTGTCAAAAGGCTTTGTGCAGCTCCATCGGAATCGCTTTCATAGATGTTATAGGTGAGAACGCCGGGAATCTCATCCCAGGTTAATTGAACATCACCATTTGCTGCCGAGATCTGGATATTCTGAATACCGGTTTCCCTTAGGTCTTTGGTTATATATAACTTTCTACCGGTTCCAGCCTGATAGAAACCGGCATACGTCGGATTATTTGGATAAATAACTAAAGCATCATCATAAGTTCCGGTATATACATTATCTTTATTCCATTGCACATTTCCTGCGCCGGAGAAAATAGTTGTGGATACAATGTTCTGAATTCCATCAAAATTGATGTGTACATCTCCCATACCTCTGAATTCCAGATTATTGATATCTATAGTTCCCAGATTAGTAAAGTCGCTGTAGCACTTCATATTATAGGAATAGGTAGAATGATCCAGGATACCGTAATTCATCATAGGACCATTTACAATGAGTTCTGCATAATACGCACCTAGTGTTCCGTGGTTATCAACTTTATTGAATGTCACTCCTGATCTGACTTCAATTGTGCCGTATAAATCTATATCCTCAAATGTTACGGTTGTGGCATAAGCATTATTCTCCATCTCTACAGAAGAGCCATCGATGGTCCTGACAGTTGTTTCCTTAAAGTATCCGCCAGAAAGCTTATACAGTTTTGGAGCAGTTCCATTATATAGATAAATATCATGATTGTTGAAGTCGGTTGCTGCCCCGGTAACCTGGAGGTTGCTGTCAAAATATACTCCTCCTGTACCGTTTTTGGTGAAGTAAGCCAGAGTGATGTCATACGTATCGGTATTGAAGTTAAGGTGCTGATCATCCCCATTAAGGTGAAGTGCATGGAAATTCATAACACCTTCGTTGTATATATTACCATCCAGGTTGATTGTCAATGAATAACCGCTTGCAGAAGTGGATATTGTTCCATAATTAGTTATATTTCCATCTACCTCCAGAGTATAGCCTCCATTAGTGCCATTGGTAAGCGTTCCATGGTTTATCAACTCTCCTATTGTAACTCCAGAGTGGATTAGGGTATTACCAGTAAAATCAAGAGTATCAGCGGTGATGGAGTATATGTAGTTACCATTGAAACATGTCAATGTAGAGCCTGTAGTGCCGTTTATCACTGCTTCCTTCATGTAATTGCCATCCAAGGTAAGATTAACCGGATTGTTATCCAGAGATGATACTAAAACGAGCTCGTTCCAGTTAAGATCTATGTATGCACCTGTCAGTGTTACATCGCTGTCCAGAATGACTTTAGAAGCTCCGTTCTGATCAGTAATATAATTAACGCTAATTGATCCGTCGTCAAAAATATGCTGATCTGTTGTACTATTCAGGTAGCAATGATACGCATTCATTACTCCATGGTTAGTCAGGTTGCCTCTTAAACTGATGCTAAAAAGATAACCTTGTGGATTTGATCTTATTGTCCCATTATTTATCAGTTCATCATAGACAATGAACTCCTGGGAGTTACTGCCTTGATTCTGCAATATTCCATCATTAGTAAGTTTATCAACAGAAACACCGGAGCTGAATTCTATTGTGCCATCTGTAACAAGAGTATCGGCTGTCATATTAATAAAGTATCCGGTACCGTCCGAGAATAGTTTTGAACCGGTATTTCCATCAATATTTATATCCCTGCAATATCCATTCAATAATGACAATGTGAAGCCGTTTCCTCCTGAGTTACTCATATCAAGTTCAGCATAATTTAAATCAATATAAGTATTATCAAAAATTAAATCTGAGTTCATAATTACTGCTGAAGCTGAGACTCTGTCATGGACATAATACGGCTCAAGAGTAGTTCCGATATTTGAGAATATTTCCTGATCGGTTGTTCCCCGCAAATTATATGTATAGGGATTGAATACACCATAGTTGCTGAGGTCACCATGATGGTCAAGAGTAAGAGAATATCCAACAGGATTTGATCCGATTGTCCCATTATTCTCTATTTCACCATTAACGACAAGTACATAGGAATTACTGTTATAATTGTATAAAATACCATTGTTGATCAGGTTATTTATTGTGACAGAACTTGCAACTAGAGTTGTACCCTCAGTAATCAGGTCATCAGCAGTCATGGTCTGCACAAACGCCAATGAATCCATTCGCAAAGTAGAACCGTTTCCTCCAACAATTTGAAGGTCCCTTAATTGTCCACCATTACAGGTTAGTTTGTATCCGTTAAAAAGCATGTCAGTATAGTTCAAATCCATAAGAGTGTGGTCTAGATACAGGTCACTCTGCAGGACAACATCTGAAGAATCAACGTTATCGTAAAAGTAGTCAACATTCCATATACTGTTCTGTGATGAAGTTAAATTCTGATTTTCTGTACCAGCAGCGTATAATCTATAGTTTTTTATTTCACCATTATTGACTAAGTCACCGTAAAAGTATATATTTAGAAGATAACCACTGGGATTATTGAGAATTACGCCGTTGTTCTCCAGATCTCCATGGAAGTGCAGATCATAAGAATAGTCCTTGTTTTGGATAACACCATTATTAATTATATCTCCATTGAAATGAGTCAGGGCATTAAAATTGAGAACTCCATAGAGAGTCGCTGAAGTAAAAGCTGAATTGTATAATTTTGTATCATCATCAGAGTGAATTTCTGTTGATATGGTTGATTGAATATCAGCATCTCTGAACTCGGAATTTACTAAATAAAGGTCTGCATTCGGATCAGTTATATCTAACTGCGCATAGTTAAAATCTATATATGAATTATTCTCAAAGTACAGGTCATTGTTAGATATAAGGGGGGATGAAGCAACCTGATCTATTACAATTGCTGCACTCATTGGGTGTCCACTGTCAAAATCGATTGTTTGTGCAGTATCCCCAAAGAAATCAAATCTTCCTGGTGTTACTGTGCCATAGTTATAAAAGTTTCCGTAGTTGTTAACAGTAAGTGTGTATCCACTGGGGTTGTTCCTGATCACACCATAATTAGTTATATCTCCATACAAGTCCAGATTGTAATAGTAAGATGATTTATTCTGCAGTGTTCCATAGTTCACTACATTATGGAATTCTGAGTTAACCATGTTAGTTTCACCATAGATATTTACATTATGAATTATGGCTGAGGACATTTCATTTACAGTAATATAAACACTGTTAGTTGATGCTCCGTAAATAGTTGTGCTTTGCAAGTTAGTTCCATCCAAATGTAGATTATGATGTGAGCCGTTAGTGGGACTGGTAAGCATTATCTCAGCATTTCCACTTACTCCGGTTATTTTACCACTAGCGAAATGCAAATCAGATTCAGCAAAAATTGTGTCAACAATTGCATTAACTCTATGTTCGGAGGATGCTTGTAATGGATGTAGTGAACTACAATAATATTTCCTTGATCCGGCTCCCTCAATATAATGTGTCCTAACAGCAAAAGTCCCGTTGTTTGTAACATCTCCGTAAGTGTATAAGGACAGATAATAGTTAGTAGGGTGATTTTCTATATATCCGTTGTTTGTGAAATTTCCCATCACTTTGATAGTGCCGAAATAGCTCGATCCGTTTCTTATTCCTCCACCGTTGTTTATAGATAATGAGGATACAGTTTTAGTGTCTGTTAAGTAGACAGGACCATTAATTGTAACATTATCATTCACTCCGGGTATCTGGTGTCCAACCCAGGTTAAGGTATCAGCCCAGTTTCCTCCGGATGAAGTAGATGTTATTGCAAATACGTATGTCGAAAGTAATATAAAAAATATGATTAAAAAATATTTCATCAGCAGCTCCTGAATTTTTTTACATATTAACTAAAAGTGTCTTGAAAGTCAAGAACTTGCTTAAATATTGTGAATTTTGTTCAGTTTGCTGGATGAATTTAACTCGTAGCTTATATTATTGGAGGAGTGTATTTTTTGTGCAAGGCAATAAAAGAGAGAGAACTGATTTTCCTTAACAATATCCTTGCTCATGTGCTTTTTTCAGATAGATTCTATAATATGTTGACAGTGTTAATTACAATGGATTTGAAAGTTGTTTCTATTCACAGAAATTAAGTTCAGTGAATTACATAAGTACAATTAATACTTGTCATTTAACTTATAATAAATAAAATTGAGAAATAATGATTGACAAAAATAACCAACTTATTTCGATGAAAATAAGTTCATAGAGGAGATTGTATGAGAAGATCAAGAAAATGCAGAATGATTGAATTACCACCGGTTCAAAGAAGTTTTAAGCCGATTGGTGTTCCTGCAAGAAATCTTGAAGAGATCAATCTGACAATAGATGAGTTCGAAGCAATCAGACTTGCTGATTATGAAGAGTTAGAGCATGCTGAAGCTGCTGTTAAGATGGATATTTCCAGACCTACTTTTACAAGAGTTATTCAGAAAGCTCACAAGAAAGTATCATCTTTTCTTCTGGAAAAGAAAAAGCTTCATATCGATGGTGGTCTTGTGCATTTCAAAGAAGATTTACTGATTTGCAAGGAATGCGGTCTAAAATTTATAGAGTCATTTGAGAATGATGCTGATGAATGTCCTAAATGCGGCTCAGATAATCTGGAAAGTATTGCTGCTCAATATGGTCATGGTCCATGCTGCAGAAGGAAAATGCAGGAAGGCTGAGAAATTTAAGCTAACATAGTTTTTCATACAGTTTCATGTGAACTTGAAATGTAAAAATTAATTACAGGAGAAAAACTATGAAAATAGCCATTCCAACAACAAATGGTATATTAAGTCCGCACTTTGGACACTGTCAAGTATTCAAAATATTTGATATCGCTGATAATAAAATTGCAAATGAATCTGAGCTTGTTCCTCCCCCACATGAGCCTGGAACATTCCCAAGATTTCTTGCTGAGAACGGATGTAATCTGATTATTGCAGGTGGCATGGGCAGTAGAGCTCAGGGACTGTTTGCACAGAATAATATTAAAGTAATCATTGGTTGCAGAACTGAAAGCCTTAAAGAACTTGTAGATATGTATCTAGCAGGGAATCTGAAATCAGGCGAAAATCTTTGTGATCATTAATAAACTTTTGAGTTTCGATTATGAAGATAGCATTTGCCAGCGGGAAAGGCGGTACTGGAAAAACTACCGTCTCTGCTAATCTGAGTCAGCTTCTTGCTCAATCGGTATCTATAGTCCATGTAGATCTGGATGTTGAAGAGCCTGATTCAGGTCTTTTTATAAGCCTGCCCCTGCAACAAACAATTCAAGTTAACAAATATGTCCCTGATTGGGATAGTACTAAATGCACTTTCTGTGGTAAATGCAGTAAAATGTGTAATTTCAATGCCGTACTGAATATTACAACTAGAATTATTATCTTAAATGAATTATGTCACAGCTGCTTTGCCTGTTCTGATTTATGCCCTGAAAATGCTCTGGAAATGAAACCGATAACAATCGGACAACTGAATCTCTTTAGTGATAATAGTAATCTTCAATTTGTAGAAGGTAAACTGAATATTGGTGAAGAACAAGCAGTTCCGTTGATAAAGCAGGCATTTGACTTTATCGAGGGCAATTACAGTAAAGACTCACTGGTAATTCTGGATTCTCCTCCCGGAACTTCATGTCCTTTTATTGAAACAGCCAGGAACTCGGATTACATTATGCTGGTTACTGAACCAACTCCACTTGGGCTTCACGATCTTGATCTTGCGGTTAAAACTGTTCAGGAACTTAATAAACCATTCAGTATAATCATCAATAAAAATGATCCCGAGAACGCAATAATTGAAGATTACTGTACTGAAAAAGGTATCGAGATTGCAGGAAGAATACCATTCGATAAAAAAGCAGCTGAGAATTATTCAGATGGAAAACTTATACACTCTGTGACTGATGAAATCAAAACAGGATTTGAAAAACTGCTGCAGAAAATTAACAAACTGAAAGGTAAGTACGATGAAAGAAATAGTAATACTGTCGGGTAAAGGTGGTACAGGTAAAACGTCATTGTCTGCATCTTTTGCTGTTATCGCCGGACAGAAGGCTGTTGTTGCAGATTGTGATGTTGATGCAGCAAACCTTCATCTGCTGTTGAAGCCTGATTTCTCTAACAAAGATGATTTTTTCAGCGGTTATAAAGCGGTAATTGATCAATCTAAGTGTATTGAATGCGGCAAATGTCAGGAAGTTTGTAAATTCGAAGCGGTCAGTCATATTGATCAATATACAGTAGACCTGCTTAGCTGTGAAGGATGTGGGTATTGTGCTGAAGTCTGTCCTCAGAAGGCTGTTAAGATGGAGTTACAGAATATTGGAAACATATATTCGTCCACTACCGGGTATGGCTTTCCAATGATTCATGCTTTTCTGGCGATTGGAGCTGACAATTCCGGCAAACTTGTCGCAGAAGTTAAGAAAAGAGCTAGAGTAAAAGCAGATGAAACCGGTATTGATCTTATTATTGCAGACGGTTCTCCTGGAATAGGGTGTCCGGTAGTTTCATCACTTTCCGGAGCTGACTATATCGTAATTGTTACCGAACCTACTGTGTCTGGTATTCACGATCTTAAGAGGCTTTTTGAGTTGATCAGAAAGTTTGGGATTCCAGCAGGTTGTATTGTCAATAAGTTTGACCTGAACCTAGATAAAACTGCATTACTTAAGGATTACTGTAAGGACCAGGGTATAAACATGTTAGCAGAAGTACCGTACGATATGTCTTTCCCCAAAGCATTGAACAACCTGAAAACACCTTATGAATACTGTTCAGAAGACATCAAAGAAATAATAAAAGATTCATGGAATAGGATTTACAAATTATTATATCCCGAGGAGGATAAATGAAAATACTTTTTACAGCAAAAGGCAAAGATTGGAGTTCAGAGATAGATCCAAGATTTGGCAGAGCCGAATACTTGTGTATTGTGGATAGTGATACAGACGTAATGGAAGTTATAGACAACACAGAAGTAAGTCAGTATGAACATGGGGCAGGACCAAAAACTGCAGAAAAAATATCTAACACGGCTATTGATGCAATTGTAACAGGAAATGGTCCGGGGAGAAGTGCTGCAATGGTTCTCCAACACATGAACTTGAAGATTTACGTTGGTGCGGCAGGCAAAACTGTTAAAGAAGCGTACGAAATGCACAAGAACAATGAATTGAATGAGTTTATATTGTAATTCAGAATTCTATCTGCTATCGGAATATTTATTATTTTCGTTGACAGGAGTCTTGTGACTCCTGTTTACTTTTTGAGTCGTTAATGTAACATAATGCAATTACTAAACATAAAACAAATTACTGAAAAAATGATAGGTATTCGGAGGTTGATAAGTGCTCAGACCAATTCTTCTTGTTGTCATATTTCTGACTGTCCAGTTAATCACGGCTGCTGAGGTCGATGTTGAACAGACTTTTCTTAGTGCCGGGTTGGTTGATGTTTCAAGTATCGCTCCTGACATTAAAGTTAAGCTTGTTAATTCAAGCAGAAAATGGAATGTATTTAAACAGGATTTTTACGGGGGTCTGGAAAAAGCATACTTACTCGAGGCTGTGGCAGTTAAACTTGCTGAAGCTCAGAAGATTCTAAGCTCTAAATACAAGGGATATCGTCTTCTTATAATGGATGCTGCCAGACCTAATTCAGTATCGAAGGTCATGTATCAAGAAGTTAAGGGAACAGAGTTTGAAGTATTTGTTGCAAACCCCAGTACCGGATCAATGCATAATTATGGGGCAGCAGTGGATATAACCATTATTGACTCAGAGGGCAAAATGCTGGATATGGGATTCAATCCTTTTTACAGCACGAAAACGGGAGTGATACTTTCATATGTTTGGAGTAAGATCAGAAAGCTGACTGATGAACAGAAATCCAACAGGGGGTTATTGAAGCGTATAATGGTTCAAGCAGGATTTCACCCCCTCAAACATGAATGGTGGCATTTCAATGGATTCACTAAAGCTTATACCAGAAAGAATTTCAAAATGATTATGTAAAGTATAGCAGCATAATTTTCATAAAAAATATTCTACCTATTACACAGAATGTCGCTTATCCTCCATTATGTACTTTACAACACTGTCATCATCATTTCTGCCAATAACTTTCTCTGCAGCATCTTTGATTTCCTGAACAGCGTTTCCTATTGCAATACCTTTATCTGCATTTTGAATCATTTTCAGATCATTCATATTATCCCCGAAAACTATTGTTTCAAAATTTTCCATATCTGTGATTTTCTTTAACTGCTCAATAGCTTTATCTTTAGAGGAATCAATATGGTGACATGTTAACCAGGCATTGCCGGGACTATAAGGATTATCTATAAGGTGAATTTCCATTTTTTGGCTGTATTTCAGTTTCAGAATACTATACAAATCGGACAGAGCTTCAGCGGAATTGATAATACTAAAGCAGATTGTTTTAAGTCTAAGTAACTCGTCATCCGGAATCATGGATCTTAGTCTTTTATCTTTATTCTCAATTCTGTTGTTAACGTACCATTTTACTCCTGGCAAAGCAGATTCAGGATAAAACAAAAGATCTTGTTCACCATCAAATGATGAAACGAAAACGGGATGATTCATTTCGTGGCAGATTTTAAGTACACCAGAGGCGACATCGTTATCAATAGCATTGACATACAGATGTTCTCCTGTATTGAAATCTGAGATGAAAGAACCGTTAAATTCTATTATTGGAAGCTGCAGCTTCAATCCGGAAAGTATTTGTTTTATTGATGCGTAACTTCTGGCACTGGCAACTGTGAAGCACAGTCCCTCAGAAATCATTAGATTAATGTGTTTTCTTGAGAAACAAGATAACTGACCATCATCATTCAATAGAGTATGGTCAAGATCAGATATATATAGTTTCTTATTCATGAAATAGCCTTTTTTCTGCAAAAAGTATTAAGCATTCACTTCGAGTCAACATGGAATTGAGATTTCCATGGTAGTTCCTTTATCGGGTTCACTATAACATTTTAATGTACCATTATGATTTTCGATGAACTCGCGTGCCAGAACCAGACCAAGTCCGAAACCTCTTTCCTTGTCTGTACCATTAGTAGAAAACAAAATATCTGAGTTAAAAAGCTTCTCTATGTCTTCGTTTTTGATACCTATTCCTTGGTCAATAACTCTTATATTAACATGGTTTTCGTTTTTTGCTGCTGTAATTGTAATTGCTTTGCCCGGAATGGAGAATTTTATGGCATTGTTGATGAGGTTACGCATAACAGACTGGATCATTTGCTTGTCAGCGTATATAAATGTTTCACTACAGCACTCAACATTGATCTCTATTCCTTTGTCTTTAGCATTTGGTTCAAGTAAGAAAACAGCTTCATCAATAAGATTGCAAAGGTTAATTTCTTTAGTATTCATCTGCAGGTTATCAGTTTGAACTCTTGCCCATTCAAGTAAGTTTTCAAAGAAGTTTATAACCTTAGAAAGCATAATGTTACCCGTTCTAAGATATTCCTTTTTCTCCGAGTCACTGAAAGAATCATAATATTCATTCAGGGATTCCATTGTTGTTAGAAGGGTTTGAAATGGATTTCGAACATCATGAGCAATTACAGACATCATTCTGTCTTTAGTTTTAACCATATTATGAAGTTTTTCATTCAAGCATTCAAGATTATTCTTCTGCAGATATATTTCATCATAGGCTTCTGCCAGTTTGGAATTTAGCTCTTCAAGCTCAAGATTCTTTTTCTTGTATATTTCCTTTTCCTTTTCAGATTGTTCATATTCATAAAGAACTTTGAATCTTGCCTGTTGTTCAGCAATTTTCTGATTAAAACTTTTTTGGTTGAATGCAATGATCTCTTCCTGCATTTCAGCAACTTTTTTCCAATTCTCCTGATCTTTAAATATAGGAATTGAAACCTCAAGCAGGGTAGTATAGTTCATGTCTGACTTATCAATTGAATCTATGCAATTATCGAAGAGTTCTCTTGCTTCTGTAAATTTTTTCCTTCTGACAAGTGACTTGATTGTATTTGCACATAAGGCATAATAGTGGAAGGTTTTGTTGTATTTTTTTTCAAGTTTCCATGCTTCTTCAAGTTCCTTTACAGCAGTTTCATCTGGATTGTGATTGAGCTTAACAGCAAGGAGATTATTGTAGATCAGTCCCAGAACTTCGTCATTGTTCAAATTCCTGGTTTCATAAATTGTTTTAGCCTGATACATGGTACTTAGTGAATCCGTGCTTTTTCCTAATTTATGCAGTATTACTCCCTTGTTAAGTGAAGCTCTGCAAAAAAGAAACCAGTTCTCTTTCTGTTCATAATGTTCAAGTATTCTATCAATAATATTTGTGGATGTTTCCAGGTCTCCAAGATGATTGTAAATACCGGCAATATTGTTCAGCAGCATAATTTTGAACTCATCATTGCAGCAATTGTTTTCAGGTGCATTGTATGCTTCGTTGAAGTATTGCAAAGCTAGAGACCAGTCACTTTGTCTAATAGCAAAAAGTCCCATAGTGCTGAGAATTCGGCATCGGCACTCAGTGAACTGTCCTGTCTGTTCAGATAAATCTAAAGCTTCTTTTGATAATTGCATTCCAAGCTTGGTATTATTTCCATTAATATACAGGAAACTTTTGGTTGTCAGAATGAGTATTTTGAATGAAATTCTTGATTCTTCACTGATTTCAAGAAGCACCGATTCAGCATCATAAATCAATTCAAGTGCTTGATCGAAGTTTGAATTACTTTTTGTAACCACTTGAATAGAATTTCGACAAAGATCAATAATTTTGTTTTGATTTATATCTTTAGCATATTTTTTCTGGAATAGATCGAAGAATATAGTATTCATCTGAACTCCACATGGTATATTAAAACATTGTATTTACATTGTACAATAAGTCAGAACACTAATAAAATAGTCAACAACTGAATGTAAAATGATGTGAAAGATATCTTGTGATAAGAAGCCATTAGAGAATCGTCTGAGGATTACATATACTTCCTGAGTGCATTGCAACATGGAATTTTGGCAGTCATTGTTGTTCCTTCTCCGGGAGTACTTTTACATTCGAGGGTTCCATTGTGTTTTTTTATGAACTCTTTGATAAGGACAAGTCCAATACCAAATCCTCGCTCTTTATCTGTACCGTTCTGCGAATATAGAACCTCCGGATCAAAAATCTTTGCAATATCCTCTTCCGAGATTCCGGTGCCTTCATCAATGATACTCATATGAGTTATATTATCAACACTGAATGCTTTGATGATAATTTTCTTATCAGTATATGAGAACTTGATAGCATTGTTAATAAGGTTTCTGATTACAGATTGGATCATATGCAGATCAGCACAAAATACTATTTCTTTTTCATAATCCCTTACAACTGTCAACCTTTTGGATTTTATTCTATCTTCAGCCAGATACAGTACATCATCAATTATTTTATTCAGTTTAAGCTTTACAAAATTTGTTTTAAGAGTGTCTGTTTGTATTCTTGCCCATTCCAGAAGATTCTCGAAGAAATCTATCAGCTTATGCAGCATCTCATTACTTTTATGCAGGTATTTCTTCTTCTCTGAATCAGTAAAATCATCGTAATAATCTGTAAGACTTTCCATAGTGGTCAGTAGGTTTTGAAATGGATTTCTCACATCATGTGCAATCACAGAGAACATTCTGTCTTTATGGGCTATCATATTTTGCAGTTGCTCATTCAGGCTTATAAGACTGTCTTTCTGATTAATAACTTCTTCGTTTACCTGGGATAGTTTTTCATTAAGTGAAGCTAATTCGATGTTTTTCAGACGATAGATCTCTTTTTCATTTTCACTTTTCTCGAATTCATATATTGCCTTAAATTTAGCCTGCTGTTCCGCAAGAGTATTATTGAAACTCTGATCTTTAAACAATAGAAGTTCATTCTGCAAATCAATTACAGTCTGCAGGTCTCCTTTTTTCTTGAATAGGATAATTCCAGCCGCAAGTAATTTAGGGTAGTCCAGCATGCTTTCGTTCCTGACCCGTTTTATCTTCTCATTAAAAATTTCCTCAGCTTCCATTAATTTGTTCTGTCTGATGTATGATCTTATAGTATTGGTAACATGGTTGTAATGGTGATGAGTTCTTCCAATCTCATTTTCTATCTGACGACTTACTTCATTCTCCGGATCAACAATAGCATCGGGATAAAGATCAAGCTTAACTGATGCCATATTAGTAAATATCAGACTTTTCATATGAAGATCATTGATGTTTTCTCTTGTGTAAGTTTCTAAGGTTTTATTTATGGCTTCTAATGCTTCGGAGTACTTATTTTGTTTATGAAGGATTACTCCTTTATTTAAGAGAATTTGACAATATGAAATCCACTCATTGTTCTCTTTATAATAGTCAACAACATCATCAATAAGGGTTAACGCAGATTCATAATCACCAATATGGTTATATACACCTGCCAGATTACTTACCTGCATCATTCTGAAGTTTTTTCCACAGCATACATTCATATCTGCTTTTACAGCTTTCTCAAAGTGATGCAAAGCCAGGGTCCATTCTCCCTTCTTAGCTGAGAATAGGGCCAGTAAACTCCATATTCTACCTTCACAAATGTGTTTTTGTTCTGATTCGTTAAAGCTATCCAAAGCTCTATGAGCGTATGTTTCACCAATTGCCATGTTATTATGATACCAATATGCGTATGATACTGAAATCAATGCGAGGATTAATAAGTTTTTGTTTTCATCATCATCAAGATTTTCAGCAAGATCAAGGGCAGTAGTTGATGCATCAAGTGCCTGAGAACTATCAGTTAAACAAAGATTTGAAGACTCTCGACATAATTCAACAATTTTTTCGTGTTTTTCAGTTTTAGCATGCTCATCATTGAAATGATCAAAAAAGACTTTTTCCATATTGGCTCCATGAATATCAAGTTTTCATAAATAATTTAACCTGAAGGAGTAAATTGTCAATTACCTAAACATTTTTTTACTGAGATTTGTTAATATTATTTGATGCATAAACAGTGTTCAGCTGCATAGAAAATCTATCAGTTCAGAATGTTGTTCAATTTCCTTGAGTTTATTGACTCCGTACAAAGTATATAGCCTATCAAGTTCAATAACCCTTCTCAATTCTGCTCTCAGGATAAACTGTAACAAACTTTCTCGAGAGTATTTTTCTACAAGTTCAATACCTGAATTATTCCATACAACAGCATCGACAATAATTACTCCAATTGACAAACCTACAGGACGCCAATAGGGTGAAAAGTCAATGACAAGCGGACTCTCTGTTTCTGAAAACAGGACATTTCCTCCAAAGTCTCCATGAATTAATTGAGATGAACACTTGACTGGTTCAAGACGTGACTTCAAACGCTTTATAACAGGTTGTAAGAAAGGATGGAAATTGAATTCAATTTCTCCCCACACAGCTTTATCTGCCTGCA
Organism: Cloacimonadales bacterium (SeqCode); assembly: GCA_942492065.1. Taxonomy (GTDB): domain Bacteria; phylum Cloacimonadota; class Cloacimonadia; order Cloacimonadales; family JAIOQZ01. Next base: position 496,797 of record CALODV010000014.1, read on the forward strand.
CCCAGGGATTTTGATCCCTTTTCTGAAAATAGTCAGGTTTTGGAATGTGTTCTATCCCTTGATGGAATTTGATACACAGCTCAATGATTTGATGCCAATCACTGAATTTGTGCTTTCCATCACAATATTCCCATGCTTGCCAGCCATTGTAGACATATTTATTTTCCGAACTCTTCACAGGTTGCGGCAGTCTCAGATCTGGTATATCAATCGTATTATAGAAGTCAGCTATCCAGTTAGTTTCATCATTATCAACAGCTGGTTTGAGAACTATATTGTCCGACCGATAATTCTGGTTTTGCCCACCTGTAATAATAACCGGATGAGACGAGCAGCCAAAGGCAGCAAGAACTGTTTCTGACGGAGGAGAGGAACTTGAACAGATCATCACTCATCAGAAATGCTTTGCAGCAATAGTACAAGATAACACAGTCATGAGGTACTTATACAATACCAACGGATTTTCAGCAATAACACTGATTGTTCTTGTATCTACAATTTCTACACCGGGAATTACATGACATGCATATGCCAGAGCTGAGTCAGAGAGTTCAATAGTCATTTTGTACAATTCTTCCTCTGGGTAAAGAAACCCGGTACAGTTAGTGAATGATTTACCTGCTTCTCTTAAGTTACTTAGATTCTTTTTGTGTGGTACAAGCTTTGCTGAAAAGCGAGAAATTGGCTCTTTTGATACAAGATAATCGGTTTCATCAGAGGTTATGTTTTTCATCCAGTTAACAGCTTCTGAGTCAGCATAATAAAACCTGAGCGGAACATTATAATATGATGCCACTAACATGTTTATCTCGGCTTCACCTACAAGTTTACCATTGATAGTAATATTATGAACCGCTGAACCGGAGTATGAATGATCCATATTACCTTTCTGCCCAATTGGGGAATGATAACCAAATAGAACAAAATCTGTGAAAGACTCATCTAGCCCTTCTATCATGTAATATATTCTTGGATATCCCTTTATCAGTATAACTGCAGGATTCAATTGTTCCCAGATAATATTTTGGCCGGTGTTATGTGAATCACAAAGAAGAATCTCAGCATTAGGATGTATTTCCAGAATACCTTCTGTAAATGCATTAATTTGTTCTGTTGCCAGCTCATTAAATCTTGAATCGTTATCAGTTTCTTTCCAATCGGTAACACCACCAATTCCTTCAAAATCAAAAGAGATAAATATTTTTCTTCTCACTCAAACCTCACGTATTTGCTTTATTTTGTTCTGCTTAGCTATATCATTGATATCACTGTCTGTGATTCCTGTTTTAATCAGGATATCTACAATAAAATCAGTTTTTGCTTCAGTGTATGTATCGAAATTTTCGGGGAAACGTTTTGCAAGTTCTTTTTTCAGGTTGCTATATCTGATACATGCTTCAGGATGTTCTCTCAGATAATCCCTGAACAAAAGATGGTTCTCAAGACTAGTGATTCCTTTAATGCAAAGGTAAAGATGATGTTCAAATTGCAGTTTTTTAAGAAAATCCGGTGAATTTCCCGAAGAGAGTTTAAATGCTTCCCGTCCTTTAATACCCAAGTCTCCGATGTGATTATAACCTATTTTTCTAAGGTTGTCTATTACTAATTTTTTATCTTTTTCATTTTCAACAATTATGTCCAAGTCTATGATCGGTTTTGCCCACAATCCTTCGACAGAAGTACTGCCAACATGTTGTATATCCACATAGTCTAAGCTGATGTTATCCTTAAGGAAACTGCTTAGTTTGAGGAATTCTGCTTTCCACTGAGGATTATATGGTAGTACTTTAACAGTCATACTTAATGGAAATATTTTGGACCGGAGATGTTTACTTGATCTGTCTGAGCAGCTTAATTACTCGATCTGGAATTTTATAAAGATCATCAACATAGTCTGCCGCGCCTATTTCAACTGCAGCTCTTGGCATTCCGTAAACGACACATGAATCTTCATTCTGACAAACTGTTCTCGCTCCCATTTCTTTCATCTTCAGTAATCCGTCAGCTCCATCTTTTCCCATGCCGGTAAGAAGTACTCCCACAGAGTTGACTCCGGAGTGTTCAGCAACTGAGTTGAAAAGTACATCAACTGCGGGTCTTTGGTGCCAAACTCTAGGTCCTTTTTTGATTTTGACTGTGTATCTTGCACCTACTCTTCGGAGAACCATGTGATAATCTCCAGGAGCCAGTAAAGCAACACCGGGTCGACAAACATCTCCATTCTGTGCTTCTTTTACTTCCATTTTACAGATACCATTGAGTCTCTCTGCATATGCTGCAGTGAATCCAGGCGGCATATGCTGAACCATAACGATTCCTGGGGAGTTACCCGGCAGTCTTGTCAAGACTTCCTTTATAGCTTCAGTACCACCGGTGGAAGCACCTATGGCGATTATCTTGTTTGTAGTTGTAATCTGAAGATCTTGTGCAGGAGTAACGGTTTCAACCTTTTTCTTTTTTCTGATAACTGCTCTTGAAGCAGATCTTACAGCCATAAGCAAATCGTTCTCAATAGATTCAATAGAATAAGCTTCAGAAGGTTTAGGTACGACGCTTACTGCTCCTATTTCCAGTGCTTTCATGGAGACTCTACAGCCTTTTTTGGTTACAGAGCTTACAATCACAGTAGGGATAGGGAAGTAGTGCATTACTTTCCCCAGGAAAGTAATTCCATCCATACGAGGCATCTCAATATCCAGAGTCATAACATCCGGTTTAAGTTCTACAATTTTATCTCTGGCTAAATATGGATTCGGTGCAGTAGCAATTACTTCCATATCAGGTTCATTATTAATAAGCTGAGACAGTGAACGTCTAACAACGGCACTGTCATCAACAACAATTACTCTGATTTTTCGCATTATTTCTCTTTCAATAGAAGTTTCAGGGGTTTACTGTCGTAATAGAAAACAGTGGACTCAAAATCCCCATAGTTTTCTTCGTTATATTTCTTAATCTGTTCCGTTTGAGGAATTGGGATCAGCTTTTCATGCTGCGGGTAATAATCGCCAATAAAGTTTCCGGCAAACATGTTCACGATTTCTCTTAAACAGTCATGTACATCTTCTTCATCAATGTCATCCTGATTTCCAAGAAAGTTATTCGTAATCTCCATTGCCAGTTCTTTTCCGAGCAGTATTTTTATAGTAAAATATGGATCATCTATTGTTGATTCATAAAGGTAGTTCTCTGTATTGTCTTCAGGAGGAGTTTCCTCAATCATGAAGAACATTTCTTCAAGAACTTTAGAAATCAAATCCCTCAGGTTCGTCATCATACTCATATGATTCTTCCTCCAAATGTAATAATTGGTTTAAATATTGTTTAATATCTTCTGGTCTGAACGGTTTTGACACGATTCCTGCAATTTTATTAGCAAGAACAGACTCCATTTCATCACGTCTTGTTTCTGATGTTATTACTATAATTGGAGTTTGAGCAAAAACATCATTCTTCCTTACTTCCTCAATAAAGGCATAACCATCCATCACAGGCATGTTGATATCTGAGAAAATAACATCAACCCACTCATGATTAAGTATTTCAAGACCCTCCTTACCATTTGCAGCCTGGAGAAAAGTTGTTTCCCCAATATGACACATGCGGATAGTTTTGATAAGTACTTTTCTGAGTGATCTGGAATCATCAACAACTAATATATTATAAGGCATATGCTCAATCTCCTGTTACTTAAAACTTTCTATCAAATCATTAATTTTGTCAACTGAAGCAGAAATTATATCATCAAGATCTCTGCTTTTTATCTTATAGTGAGCGAACAATTCGGAACAGCCCTTATATTGTAGTCCATCGCGCTGTGAAGTTTTCCCAATCAGAACGGCAATATGGTCTGCAATTGCAACGAGACGGACATAAGGACTGTCTATCTTGCATGGATCTTTGTAGTACTTGGCTACATCACTGATAGTTTTGGAGAAGTTCCATTTTTTCAGGATTGCTGCACCAACGACAGGGTGAGTGAATCCTACCACCTTTTTCTCTATGGTAATGAAATCAAAAGAGTCATTAGATGTAAGGTCATTTACCAGTTCTACCTCATTTTGTACATATTGACTGAGTACTATCTTGCCTATCGAATGCAGAAGTGCCGCAGTGTACAGTATTGAAGAGTCGATACCTGGTTCGAGGTAATGCAGGTGCTGGCTTATAATTGCCACCGAAAGTGAATGTTCCCAGATTTCTCCCTGAAACATTTCGTAACCTGTCATTTTTCCTTCAAAGTATTTCTTAGCTGCAGATATCATAATAATTGAACTGATCTCTTTAGAGCCAATAAGGGAAATTGCTGTTTGCAGATCACTGACTTCATTCTGTTTCGTATAAGCTGCTGAATTTGCTACTTTAAGGATATTAGCTGTAAGCGCTGCATCATACATAATGATTTCAGCCAGCATCTTCATAGTGAAGTCTTCCTTTCTAAGCAATTCAAGAGCTTTCTGGGCAACCTTACTAAAAGGAGGTAGAAATTCAATGTCCGCAATAATGTCTGACATTTTAATCATATCTCATACTCCTCTTTTGTATTGGAAACTACCACTTTACCTGTATCCATGAATAGCTTAACTGTCCTGCTTTTACTACCTCCAACATCTTCTGCAGAGATCATAATGTTATTACGCCAAAGTATTTTACGAACAGCTGCATAGTTTCTTTCACCAATGTTGAAGAATTTGTTTTTATCCATAACGTTACTTCCACCAATTACTTTGACAACAATGCTGTTTCTTTTGGAGCCCATCTTGAACAATGATTTGAACAACAAAGGGATACCTGTGTCAACGTATTTGTACGGAATCAATTTGGATTTGTCTCTTTCAATCTTTGAATCAGGAAGCATGACGTGAATCATCCCACCGTTTTTCGTTCGTGGATCGTAAAGAACTATAGCAATACATGAACCTAAAGAATAAGTGATGAGTGTATCTTCCGGTTTGTTAGAAATTTTCATATCTGCAATGTTTACGACTACGTATTTTGCCATAACTCATCCTGTTTTTTATTTAGTGTAAAATTTAAACTATATGCGGGAAAAAGCAAATTATTATTACGAAGTGATTTTCTCACTAGAAAAAACGAAATTGTTGATATATTATCTCAGCAGTAGGGGTACCAGTCTTTTTTTCTGACTTTATGAACTTTCATTACCATACTTTCACCTGTTTTAGTGTGATATATAAATTTTCTGGCCAGTTGTCCACCAGTATCTTCAGAATGCACATCGATATTATTTTTTTTCAGTAGTTCTTTAGCTTTATCTGTGTTTCTTTGACCATAATCATTTTTACTGCTGATTGATCCACCAATAATATGAGCTTTGATATCAGTTAAAGAGGATCCTGCTTTTTTCATTTTTGAAATAAGGTGACTAACTGCGATATCACCATATTTTGGAGTGTTCATAGATTTATAGGAATCGGGATAAAGGTAAAAACAGCATCCGGAGTATTTTTTTTTAACATCACATAAAGCAACAAAGACACCTGATGCAAGAACTCCATAGACATGAAGATCTTCTTTGTATATCACCAGATAACCGGGTTTTATCAAATATTTATTTTCTATGACATCATTTACAGCCATTAAGTTTTCCTGTAGATCGCAGGGGCAACGTATTTAAGTCCATGGTTTAAACCATTTAAAGACTCTGAGTGCCCTATGAACAGGTATCCTCCATCTTTCAGGTGTGTTTCAAATTTATTGACTATACTGTTCTTGGTCTGCGAATCAAAATAAATCATTACATTTCTACAAAAAATCAGATCAAACTTTTTTTGAAAAGAATTATTTTCAATAAGATTTATTCTACGAAACTCAATAGGATCAATTAGATGTTTCTGTACTTTAACAAAGCCATCAGAATCTCCTTTACCTTTTAGAAAATACTTCTTTTTCATTGGTAAAGGCAGGGAGTCAATCTTGTCTATAGAATAAACTCCTCGCTGGGCTGTCTTGAGGACTCTGGTTGAAATGTCTGAGGCGAGTATATTGAATTTTCTGGATTTTCCCAAAAGTTCATACAACTGAATAGCTATGGAGTATGGTTCTTCTCCGGTAGAGCAGGCTGAACTCCAGATATTCAGTTGTTCGCCATTGTATCCCACTTGATCTATCCAGATTCCTTTCATAAATTCAAAGTGTTTTTCTTCTCGGAAGAAATATGTTACGTTCGTAGATATTATATCAATTAATCTTACAAGTTCCTGATCAGATTTGTCATTCATAACTATATCATAGTAAGCTTCGAAAGACTCTATATTTCTATCTCTCAGTACTTTGCTAAGACGTGACTGTAAAAGTTGCTTTTTACCATAATGAAGGTTTATTCCTGTTTTATCATACAATAATTTGGAGAATTTTCCAAACAGTTTATCGGATACTTCGTGTTTTTTGAATATATTAGACATAGACTCCTCAATCATGCAAGCTGTTGACATCAAGAATCAGACCAACTGATCCATCTCCGAGAATTGTTGCTCCCGAAATACCTTTTAGTTTTTTGAATTTTTCTCCGAGACTTTTTATTACTACATCCTGGATACCAATAAGCTGATCAACAAGTATAGCGTAGTCCTTGCCTTTTCCACCTGCAACGATTATCAAAAGTGTGTCTTCATAGTTTTTCTTGGCATTAGGTGTATCAAAAACTTCATGAAGCTTAAGGATCGGAATCAGGTTATCGTGTAGATTCAGGGTTTCACCTTTACCGACAATTTTGTTGATAGCATTCGGGTCAGGTTTGAGAGTTCTTTTGACGTTGATTACGGGAATAATAAACAATTCATCCCCATTCTTGACCAACATGCCTTCTATGATCGCGAGTGTTAGCGGTAAGCTTATACTGAATGTACTTCCCTTTCCTCTCTCCGATTTAATATCGACACGACCCCCCAGATTTTTGAGAGTCTGATTAACAACATCCATACCAACTCCACGACCGGAAACATTTGTAATTGTTTTTGCAGTAGAAAATCCAGCCATCATTATGAACTGGAATATCTGCTGGTCGGTTAACTGTTCAGTAGGTTTTGCAAGTCCTCTTTCAATTGCTCTTTCCAGGATTGCTTCTTTATCCAGACCTTTACCATCATCAATAACATCTATTACAATATTGTTACCTTTGTGGTAGGCTTCAAGAGTAATCGTTCCTTCTTTTGGTTTATCAGTCTCTTTTCTTGCCTGGGCGTCCTCAATTCCATGGTCACATGAATTTCTAATCATATGCACAAGGGGATCGTAAAGGCTGTCCACAATATTTCTATCGATTTCAGTGTCCTCACCTTTCAGAACAAGATTGATCTTTTTACCGGATTTATGAGTATAGTCTCTCACGACTCTTTTCATTCTGGAAAAAGTAGATGCAATCGGAATCATGCGCAATGCCATGGATGCGTTTTGCAGTTCACTGACAACTCTGTTCATATGGCTTAGTTTCTTAAGGAATTCCTGATTAGTAATTTTTGCTATGTGCTTATCCTGAGCAACCAGATTAGCGTTTATAACTAATTCTCCAACCATATCAACCAAATAATCAAGTTTGTCAGTTTTGACTTTAACTCTGGCATCTTTTTGCCTTTCATTTGATTTAGCAGCAGTTTTCTTTTCTCCTGCCTCTTCATCATCATCTGAATCATCATGTATGGTTAGGTCTAACTTTAAATCAGCAGGTTTAGATTCCTGAGAAATAAGGATTTTAAGCAAATTGATCTGCTGATCGACTCTACTTTCATCTATTTGCTCTTTTCTGTTCTCTGTTGATAGTTTATTGACGATGCTTTTGATCATATCCAGTGAGTTAAGGATTCCCTGAATAATTGATTCGTCGATAGCAAGTTTATCATTACGTGCCATATCAAGAAGATTCTCTGTTTCATGAGAGATTTTTGTAAGCAGTTTAAGACCCATGAAACCCGAAACGCCTTTGAGAGTATGGAATGGTCTGAAAACATTATTGATGATTTCTTTATTCGTAGGATCGCTTTCCAAATCAATAATTTCATTTTCGAGAACTTCGATATACTCGTTAGTTTCCTGAAGGAAATCGAGAAAAATATCATCATCTTCATCATTCATATCCAGGTCTTCATCCTGATTGTCCTGCTTATTTAAGTCTGAATATGGATCATTCTGCTCTGATGTTATTGTTTCTTCAACTGTCTGAGATGCTTCCTGTTCAGGTTCGATATCGTCATCTAGAGGAACTTGTTCTTCTGCTGACCTGGAAAGGGCAGTGTTCATATTATCTTTGATTTTTGCCGCGATACTCTCCCTTTTAGCAGGCTTAGTAATATAACTGCTTAAATCCTCAAAATTCTTGAAGATTGTTTCGTACACAACATCAATGTCATCTACGGGATCTATATCATTAAGAATTAGAGCTTCCAGACATTTTGATATTTCTTTAATGATATAATCAATTTCGGGAATGATTTCATCTTTCATTAACTTAACAAGATTCTCAAACTGTATCAGTAACTGACCTATTTCCTGATTATCTTTTTCATCAATATCTATTATTGCAGCAGATAATTCATTAAGATTGTTCTCAATTTTTTCTTGAAATGACATGCTTCACCTATTTCGTTTTTTCTTTTTTGTAAGTTAAATCATTATTTTGTCAATAAAAACATTTTGTCAAACATCAATTAAATAACTTTTATCTGATAACAATTAAAAATTAACCATAAAGTACAAGAAACACAAAAAAAAAGTTGTCAGGGCAAAAAAAACTTGCATCTTCATGGGAGATGTTCATAATTTTGGATATGAGAAAACTACATAATTTATTATTAATATTCACTATACTGAGTTTCAGTTCAATTTCCTGCTTAAGGATACCTGTTTATATGAAGTGGACTGAATCAGCAAACAGGAGTAACAATTTAGTACGTTGTATAATTGAAAGTGAAGCTTCTCCATCAACACTTACTGCGGAAGGCATAAAGGTTATAAGTAGTATCGATAATATCAAAACAGTTGAGATTCCGCTAAATGAACTGGATAACCTTGAGAATTCTGTTCTGATAAAAAAAATCTATAAAGATATACCAGATATAGAATTAATGGATAGTTCTCGTCCTTACAATTATATCAATGGCAGGTATTCCGGGTGTTAATGCTGATTCGGTACAGGCAGATGGTTTTACCGGAGCTGGAGTGATAATCGGGATTATTGATTCTAATCCTTTTAACTGGCAGCATACGGCATTCGTTGACGAGAATGACTCTACAAGGATTCTCAGGATCTGGGACCAGCAGCATAATGGTAATGCTCCAGCAGGTTTTGATTTCGGATATGAATACTCTGATGACGATTTGAATACAGATTTCGGACCAGCGATATACAGTGGGTATAATCATGGTACTCAATGTGCCGGAATAGCTTGCGGTGATGGATCCGGATCAGCAAATAGCGAACTGAAAGGAATTGCACCTGATGCAAAAATAATCTATGTACAGAAAGCATCAGGTACATCATATACAGTAGATGCAATAAATTATATCCGGCAGGTTGTTGATTCTGATTATCCGGGGTATTCAGTTGTGCTGTCAATCAGTCTTGGTACATTTTGGGGAGAGCCTGACGGTTCTCATCCGGTTGCTGAAGCACTTGAGTCTTTTGCAGAAGAGGGAAGAGCAGTATCTGTAGCTGGTGGTAACTGGTATAACTCACACCAGCTTTGTGCTTCTACTACGAGTTTTTCTGATCCTGTTGATGATATTGAAATAGAAATATCAGGATCTTTAACAGAAGATATAGATTATCTGGTAAGCAGATATTATTATTTCTCAGGGGATCAGTTCAATTTGAAAATAGTTGATCCCGGAACAAACCAGTCGGCAGCTATTGCCGGTAATGCAGCTTTTGATACCTCTTATGGAAGAGTTTATGTTGCGCATGATTCAACTTCTGAGGGCAACCCATATATAGAGTTTGTTGTTTCAGATGAAAGCGGAACCATTTCTGCCGGGGATGTCTGGACATTATCTCTTGAACCTGTAAGTGATGCCCACGATGACAATGGGGGACACTGGTGGGGACAGATTTATGCTTCAGGCATAAATGCTGAGTTTAACAATTATACAACTCAGGCTCCATCGCTAAATGTTTACGGAATGTCTGAATCGGTCATGCTTGTGGGTGCATTTAGTTCTACAGATGGCAATGCGTACTGGGGGTCAAGTTTCGGCGGATATTACGGTGTACAAAAGCCTGATATATCTGCTCCTACAGATGTCTATGCTCCGGATGCTTCTTCAGGTGCGGGATACAGTTCTTTATGCTGTACAAGCGGTGCTGCTCCACACGTTGCAGGAACAATGGCTTTGATGCTGGAAAAATACAATAATGCGACACCAAGTTACCTGAAAGACAAACTCACAGAAAATACCTATAATGATATCGTTACAGAAAGTGCATCTTATGGTGGAAGCAGTCCAAACTATAAACTTGGCTTTGGAAAAATGAATGCAAAAGCTGCGGTTGATGCAACTGCTCAACAAGTAAATACAGAGGTTGCAGGGGTAGGTGAGTATGTGATTGCAGCACAAGAGACACTTGCAGTTGTTATTTTCTCATCAGAGTCTATAGATACTCTAAAGTTTGTTAAGCATTCAGTAAAACCGTCCAATATACCCGATGGCTCAACATGTCTATCCTGCTGGTATGATATTGATGCCGGAGGTGCTGCATTTAATGCTGCTCTCACATTGTACTATACAGATGAAGAATTGGCAGGAGCAGGTTTCAACTCTCCGTTGGAATCAGAATCCAGGCTGGTATTATATCGATTTAATGGTCTGGAGTGGGTTGCTGCAGGTGGTAGTGTAAACACTGTAGAAAACTATGTCACTGTGTCAGGAGTGACGGAGTTTTCGAACTGGGCTATTGGTGATCCGGATGATCAGCCTTTACCAGTTGTTCTTTCTTCGTTCAATGCCAGTTCCATATCTGAAAGCTCTGTCAGTATTAACTGGAGTATGGGATCCAGTAATGATTTGCTTGGATTCAGGATATACAGAAACAATAATGATAGTTTTGAACAGGCTGAAATGCTTCATTTTACAGGCATTGCCTCTGCTGAATTGACATACGAATATCACTATGTTGACAGTGATACAGAGGAGTACTCAGAAGGAACAAGGCTTTTTTACTGGCTGCAGATTGTGGAATTAAGCGGTAACTCTGTTAGCTATGGACCAGTAAGTACTGTACTGGAGGATTCAGATGATATTCCTCCATATTATTCTGGCAGAACAGAATTACAGACAAATTACCCCAACCCGTTCAATCCTGAAACAACGATTGAGTACAGATTGAAAGGCAGATACGGGGAAGCTGTGAATGTCAGCTTGACCGTTTATAACTCGAAAGGACAAAAAGTCAGGACATTAGTCGATGGTATTATATCCCTTAAGGAGAAACATAAGGCTACCTGGAACGGCAGAGATGAATTCGGGAAGGCAGTCAGCTCCGGAGTGTATTTCTATGAGCTTAAAACTAATGATTCTATACAGACGAGAAAAATGGTTCTGATGAAATAATATTTGTAATGTACTTATAGTTCAAAACATGTAATTTCTCAACGCAATCTGATATTAGAAACACGACTTAAATTCATTGAGGAGGAATGATGAAACTGGTTTCAATGTTTTTTGCATTTTTTATGTTAACGCTTTTTTTATATGGCAGTATTGATTATAATATTGTCTATGATGCTGATGGCATGGGGTATGATTCTATGAACAACCAATATAAGGTCAAACTCCAGATAAAATCTAATGCAGGTGATTTGCCAATAGGATTCTTCAATCTGAGATTGCTTTATAACAATGCTTGTCTTTCATTCAATATCTCAGATTCATACAGTTTAGGACCTGTTGAAGATCACTTGTTTGCAAGTTCATTGGATGTTTATACACTTCTACCAGTGGAGATGTCACCCGTGAAATGCGGAATTAATTGTATTTACTACGGACCTGCAACTTCTCCTGTGATGTGTTACAATCTTGGGGATACCTGGACAGATTGTGCAGTCATGGTTTTCGATGTGGTTAATAGTGAGTTTACTGTCGATATTCATTGGGACCAAAGCGGGGTTCAAAACCACATTACTCTGTACAACAGCCCAGATGTAGCTAATGGAAGTTTTTTGGGAGATCATGATATTTCTCTGTCCGGTAATGCAGTTCAACCTTCAGTTGGAGACCTATTTATATCCGAAATCTCTCCGAACACACCGGGAAACACACTGAGCACAGGATTTATTGAGATTTTGAACGCTTCGGGAAATGTTGTTGATCTTTCCACATTGACAATAACGCAAAATAATAACACAACTAGTTTTGTTCCTCTTAGTGGCAGAATTTCTCCTTTCGAATGCATGGTTGTTTCAAATGGTGCAACAATTACTAATTTCTTGTCAGCATGGGGTGCAAATGGTTTTACACAAAACAGAGCTTTTATACAGGGAAGTCCCAGCCTTGATATTGGTGGAGGACATAGCTACAATCTGGTTAATATAAACGGTGAAAGTTTAGATATTACTACAGCTGTTGTAAGTGGTACAAGAATGCAGAGAATTACTCCTGATAATTGGAGTCCCGGAAATCCTTCATTTGCATCTCCCGGAATACATTTATCTGGAGGGCCAATAACATGGCGTCATCCTGTTGAGAGTGATTTAAATTTTGGTGAAGTCAATGCAAGAGAATATGGCTTTGATCCTTCCGTATCATATATTGTTGTTAAAAATATTAGTAATGCAACTTTGAGACTGGAAAACTGTCGGCTTCGGAAGATAAATGGAGAAAGTTTCAGTTTTGCCTTGATTGATGGTTTGGACTGGGTATATCTTCTTGCAGGCGAAGAGCTGGTTATTACAAATGGTTCTTCTCGAGATATTTTTGAAAGGTTCTGGGGAGATAGTTTCCAGGGTAAATTCATTCAAGGTGATTCTCAACTCGCGATAGGAGGTGGAAACTCTTATGATCTCTATATCCATGAGTTCAACACTGGGTTAAGTGCATTAAGGATCATGAATGAAGAAGACAGAGTAGAAGACCTGGTCGCCAACAATCTCATAGAACCAACCGAAGGGGATAAACTAACCGGAAATTCAGATGTGAACAGATATACGGAAGTCACTGAAGTAAAAGGTAACTATCCAAACCCATTTAATCCTGAAACATCTATTGAATTCTCACTTAAAGGACATTCAAATGAAGAAGTTGATGTTAATCTGACAGTCTACAATATTAAAGGTCAGAAAGTAAAAACTCTTATTGATGGAAAGCTAAATCCTTCCGGACAGCATTCAGTGAAGTGGACTGGAAAAGATGACTCAGGACATTCTGTTGGTACAGGTGTATATTTCTTCAGATTGCAAACACCAGATTATTCTGAAACGGGTAAAATGGTTTTGATGAAATAGACTATTTACTTTACTATATACTAAGAAAAGCCCTGCATCAGACAGGGCTTTCAGTTTATTCTTTACAATTATTATTTAATCAATACGCATTTATTAACACTTATTGTTTTACTGTCTGCCTTAAGTTTATAAAAGTAAACACCAGATCCAACCTGAGTATTGTTATCGTCAACACCATTCCAGATTATATTGTGATTCCCCTTCGGAACTTTCTCATTAAGAAGAGTTTTTACTTTCTGGCCTTTTATGTTATAGATAGATATTTCTACTTCAGCGTCCTCAGGTATAGAATAAGCTATGTTTGTTTCCGGGTTAAACGGATTAGGATAGTTGCTGATACTGAATTTATCTATTGTTAGTTCATCATCTTTTGCTCCAACAACATCAAAGTCTCCTATACCTGCATATAGATTTCCCCAGCCGCTGTCTTCGTTGGTCTGGAAGCACATAAAAATGAAATCTCCACCAAACACATCATAATAGATTTTGGATAATGAACTCTGTGGAGTATTATCCATGAAAGCAGAGTTCCAGAATAATGCCGGCGATGTTTGAGATGACTCAGTATATATTGAAATATCCGGATTAGCTGCGTTCTCAAACTGTGCTAATGTAATCTGATTGTTAGAAAGGAAATCCAGGTCACAAACATTTGAGGAAGAGTCTATTCGATACAGTTCAGACAACATATTTGTCGATATATTATATGTATAAATTAAGCTTTCAGAATTACTCATGTCTGAGAAAAGCAGATATATCAGGTTGTTGTTCATTTCAACATCATTAAGTTCCATCGTGCCTATATCAGAGATAAGCTGTATGTATTGAGGAGTATCATTAATACTAGATGACAGGTATACATCAAATGATGCTATTGGAACGTTATCTTCAACTCTTTGTGAAATGAAAATATATGTAGAGTCGTTACAGACATAAAATGATTTCCCTGTATTTTCCTGAAACTCAGACTGTGTAATATCTGCTTCAAATTTCATGACATCTCCATCCAAAGTAAATTTTTCATACCCGATGTAGTTCAAATTAGGGATTTCGGGTAGATCGAGATTATCAAATCTTGCATCATGGTAGAAAAACCTTCGATTATAACCAGCTGGTGATGTAGTTGTTCCATAAAGGTGATTTTCAATATCCCATTCAGCATCATTGTGTCTATTATCGTTTCTTCCGGTTACTAAGAAGTAACCGGTTCGTCTTGATATTAATCCTCCGTAGATATTAACATCCCCTCTTGTAAATGCCAGTTCATATCTATTTTCAGCGCCTACAGGATTATATCCCGGAAGCTCAAATGCTATCATAGGAGGAGTATTGGAAGCTATATTGTTTGGGTAACTGTTATGGTATCCTGGATTATCCGTCATAGCAGAGATAAGGCTTGGACCAGAAGGAGGTTCAATGTAATCTGATGGGTTATTTAAACAGTACATTCTAAGGCTGTCCGGAACTGTGGTGGGATCTGCAATAATATATCTATGATACACAACATCAGAATATAATGTGTCATTTAATGTATAAGGACTGATACTCTGGAAATCTTTCAATCCAATATGTGGATCCATGTACTCAAAAGTAAATTTGCTGGCATTGTACCATGGATAGGGACCGGATAGAGTATCACCGAATCCAATAGCGGCATAGCAGCCATAAAGATCTATATCAAAGCAATTGTCATATCTCAAAGTGTTATTCAGGAAAGGATCTCTGTGTTTGTATTTCATGTAGATACTACCTTCAGATATCATGAAGAAATAGTCCTCAAAGTTAACCGGATCAGAATAATCATCATTCACTTCGCTGTATCCATCAGGATGTCTTCCCTGTGGAGTACCTGCATATAATATATCACTTGTTAGGTATACATCTTTCGATGATCCCCAGATTTGCAATCCGGATATTGTACCCTCAATCCAGAGTGTTGTATCAAGCCAGAATCGATTGTCTTCTGCAATTCCAGATGGTCCGAGAGTCCAGACGGTATCATATTTTGTGACAGTATTTGTCCAGATGATATGAGCATCTTCATACCAGTTATTTCCATTGTTAATGATGTCTCTTGCTTGAGTGTCATCTGCTGGATACCATGAATAGACCGGAATCTGGACTTGAGTCTCAGATATATTAGCATACATGGACTGATATGTAGAACCGTTAATTTTTACATAAACGATATCAGCTGTTGAATCGAAAGGAGTAGATGCAACTTCTCTTAGTTTATCAGCTGTATCAGGAAGATACTTCTTTTTTGCATATTGCTCTCCACCTTCAGCAATATAATCTGGATCATTAAGGGGGACGCTGTAACCTCCCTGGAACTTAATTCGTTCATGTGCCGAAACAAATCCTTCGAAAGTCGGGAAACCGTCTTTAGCTATGACAATATTTCCGTTAGAATGTACATCACCATAAAAGTGCGAAGTGTAATACATGTAGACTTGATACTCTTCAGGCATCACAGAACGTATATTGTCAATGAAGTATGCATAGTCATATATTTTTTCCTGAAATGAAGTTGAGTAATAAACAGTGGGGTCATCCGGATATTTAGTCATATGTGGTGCAGATGTAATTCCTTTTTTTAGTTCTGTGATAGTAAAAATATTCAGTGTGGTGTTGTACATAGCTTTATGCAGTACAAGTTTATTCCTGTTATCTGCTTTATTGTAAACGATTATAATATTTTCATTATCAAACTGTTTTATAATCGGTAAGACTTTATGGATATCAGATGGAGCCTCTGTATAAAGTGTATCAATTGTGCGAGTGAAGAACTGACTGCCATAGCCATGAGAAATTGCCAGTTCCAGTATACCTGTATTATTAAGCTGTCTGCAATATACAGCATATATATTACTCGGAGAATTTATTATTGAGTTCTCTCCGGCAAACCGGACTTGTGAGTCACTAGGATTAATTTGAAACTCAAGTGTAATATCTGCCATTAATATGAATGTCATTGATAAAAAAAATAAAATAACTGATAGTCTACCCATAATATCTCCTCTGCATTATAATTTTCAGTTAGTATTACGCATTTATCCAACTGATAAGGTTTCATTTTTCATAATTAATTTACGGATAAATATTAATATAAGTGAGTCTGTGTGTAGAGTTTTTTTCACAAGCCCCGCTTTCTGCAGGGCTTGTAAATTAGTATTATTTAATCAATACACACTTACTAATACTGATTGTCTTATTATCTGCCTTAAGTTTATAAAAGTAAACACCTGAACCAACCTGAGTATTATTATCGTCAACACCATTCCAGATGATATTGTGATTCCCCTTCAGAACTTTCTTATTAAGAAGAGTCTTTACTTTCTGGCCTTTTATGTTATAGATAGATATTTCTACCTGAGCATCCTCAGGAACAGAATAAGAAATGTTAGTTTCCGGGTTAAACGGATTAGGGTAATTACTTATGCTGAACATGTCTGCGTCTTGAAAATCATTTTTATCATTATCTGTTAATCCATAGTTGCCTGAACCTGCAAATATTCTTCCCCAGCCATCGGTTTCATTAGTTTGTAAACATGCAAAAATATTGTCAGCCCCAAATGTGTCAAAATAGATTGAGGAAACAGGATTAGCTGAATTATCATCTATAATCATCGGATCCCAATTCATAAAAGCGTTATTCGGAAAATCATCTGAATAAAAACAAATCTGATTGTTAGTACTTATCTCCGGAGAAGCAATTGCAATTTGATCATCAAAGAGAAAATCCATGTTTACTGAGGCATAGCCATTATCAAAATGAACCATCTCAGTTAATGAATTACTGCTTTCGTCATAACTATATACATAGTTTGATGTGGAATTATCATCAAAGAACATGAACAAAATAACACCATTATGTATTTCTACATCTATCAACTTCATATTAGGAATATCGGAATTTAACTCAGTGTAGTAGAGTTCCTCAGGGTAACCGGAATATTGGAGTATATCGAATACCGAAACAGGATAATGACTAATTTCACGCTGCGATACAAAGAAAGTAATAGAATCATTCATGGCAAAGAAGCATGATTTACTTATATGTTCCGTTTCAAGGGTGTTCAAATCTGCTTCAAATGTTAAGGAGTCATTGGTGAGAGCGATTCTCTCAAAGCTGATGTTGTTTACCAATGGGAAACCGGGTAAGTAGATTTCTTCCAGCCTTCTGTCGGGGAACATCCATCTGTACTCATAACCTGTCATTTGTGTGTCTGTGCCGTAAATATGTTCAGCAAAATCCCATCTTGCACCGCGATGTCTCATATTGTGATTTCCATCATTTCTAAAGTATCCAATACGCCTGGTAATAACAGAACCATAAATATATAATTCTCCTCGGTTATCACAAATCTCGTGAATGTTTTCAGGGCCAACCGGGTTAAATCCGGGGAAATCAAATGTAAGCATAGGAGGAACATTATTGGCGGAAGTGTTTGGGTAGCTGTTGTGATATCCCGGATTCAGTATTCTTGGAGAAAGTGTAACAGGATCATCAGGGAATGCAATGTATGAACTTGGATTATTCAGGCAGTACACTCTGAGACTATCCGGAACTATGTCCGGATCTGCTACTATGTACCTGTGATAAATCACATCTGATATAAGTGTGTCATTTAGTGTATATGGGCTCAAACTATGAAAATCCTTAAGCCCATGATGAACGCTGTTATATTCATAAGTTATCTTACTGGCATTATACCAGGGATAAGGACTGTTTTCAGTATCTCCAAAACCTATTGCAGCATAGCTTCCATATAAGTAAAGATCGTTACAATTGTCGTCTCTGATTAATCCGTTTTGAAACGGATCTCTATGTTTGTATTTAAAGTAGATGCTTCCCTCGGTAACTAATCCAAAGTAATCAACCGTGTTTACAGGATCAGTATAGTCGTCGAATGTCCTATTGTAACCATCCGGATTTTGACCTTGAGGAGTGTCTGTGTATAGAATATCTCCTGTGATATATACATCTTTGGATGAACCCCATGTCTGCATTCCGGTAATTGTTCCCTCAATCCATAAATTTGAATTCACCCAGAATTGATTATTCTCAGCTGTTCCGGATGGCCCCTGAGTCCATACTGTGTCATACTTAGTAACTGTATTGGTCCATATAACATGTGCGTCCTCATACCAATTCCCTCCATTTGCTATTATATCTCTTGCCTGATCATCATCTGCCGGAAACCAGGAGTAAACCGGAATTTGTACCTGTGTTTCAGTTATATAAGCATACATGGATTGATATGTAGAACCGTTAATTTTGACATAGACAATTTCTGCAGTAGAGTCGAATGGTGTATATGCAAATGCTCTTAAATCTGTTGCAACATCAGGCAGGTTCTTTCGCTTTGCAAACTCTTTTCCTCCCATTTCAAAAACGGATTGAAAATTAAGATTTGCAGGGTTTCCGCTATTCATCATGATTCTGTTACAAGCACTTATAAACCCTCTGAAATGAGGTTGCGATGCTGATTCTAACAGTATTTTGTCATTTGAGTGTATTTTACCATAGGGTTTTGTTGTGGACCACATTGCAACATATTCCTGCTCCGGCATTACTGATTTCATTGTGTCCATAAAGTAGCAGTACTCATACGGCTTTTCCATGAAAGACGTTGAGTAGTACACATTCATGTCATTTGAGTCTTTACTTAGAACAGGTGCTGATGTTATCTCATCAGTAAGCTCTGTTTTTATAAATGTACTCTGTGATGGATCAAAGACAGCTTTATGTAAAACAAGTTTACGATCTGCAGTGAATGTGTTGTAGAGAATCATTAACTCAGTTTGGTTTGCTTCTTAAATAACAGGAAGTATATCATCAATATTGTCTGGAACTTCAGTATACAAGGTGTCAATTTCATATCTGGTGAAAGGTGATCCATACCCATTAGCTATGCCCAATTCAAGAATCCCCATATCACCATCTTTTTTACAGTATACAGCATAGATGTTAGATTGTGTGTTGATTATTGAGCTTTCTCCTGCAAATTTCACCTGAGAATTTCCCTGGGTAATCTGAAATTCCATGCCAATATCAGCTACAAGAAACTGAATGGTTAAAAGTACGAATAACGAGATAGATATTTTTTTCATAATGTCTCCTTATTGCCTTTTCGCACTGGAGATGCACGGTCTGAAATTCCCCAACAAATTTTTAGACTTTGACAATATTAGTATGGTTAATGATCCAAAATAATTAGTAACAGATATAAATAATTCAAATGAGTCCCGCAATGCAGCAGGACTCATACATTGTCAGGTTTGTATTACTTTATCATAATACATTTATTTACGCTGATAGTCCTGTTATCAGCCCTCAATTTATAGAAATATACCCCGGAAGCAACAGGAGTATTGTTATCATCTACTCCTTCCCAGATTACACTGTGACTTCCCTTAAGAACCGATTCATTAACCAGTGTCTTAACTTTCTGGCCTTTAAGGTTGTAGACGGTAATTTCAATGTCAGCGTTCTCAGGTATGGAATAAGCAATTTTCGTTCCCGGATTGAATGGATTCGGATAATTGCTTAATCTAAATTTTTCGAGCTTATTCACATCTTCATGGGTTGGAGTGTTAATGTATAATCCTTCTCCCAGATATAAGTTACCCCAGCCGGAAACAGCATTAGTCTGAATGCTCAGAAGAAGTTCATCATTTGCAGATATGTTCATAGTAATTTCCTGTACCGGATCATCTGATGAGTTATCAATAAAGAAGGGATTCCAGTACATTGAAGCATCCGGCAAACTGTTTTCTGCATAAAAAGCAATACGAGTTTCAGTTTCTCTTTCAGGAGCAGCAATTATGAAGCTGTTGTCAGAAAAGAAAGCAAGATCGCTTACTCCAAAGTCAGAACGAATCTGTGAGTATTCTGTCAGGATGTTATTGATCTTATCGTAGGTGTAAACTGAATTTTCTTCTGTAATTGTGTTATACAACAATGCATAAACTTCATCATCACTGACTTCAACATCTTGCAGCGTATAACCTTGAGTGTCAAGTGCGACTGATCTGTATTCGTAGGTGGAGCTATTATCAGTGGAAAGATAAAGATCAAACTCGCAAGTTGTCCGGTCATCTGTCTCTCTCTGGAAGAACAATACAGCTATGCTGTCTGATTTTGCATAATAACCGCCATTGCACTTTCTGGCAAGAGATTCGATGGTCATAATGTCTTCGAATAACTCTGTGCCATTCAGGAGGGAATAACCCCCATAGGCAAGACTATACAGTTTTGGGAAGCCCGGGATTTCATTTATCAGCAGTCTTTTATCGTGAAAGTAGCTTCTTCCGTAACCATTGGAATATGTGCTTGTCCCCAGTATAAAGTTATCCATATCCCATGATGCTCCTTGATGCCGCAAGGGATCGCTTCCACTGGAATGTATAAACCCAGTATTACGAGAAACATAAGCTCCATAGTAGGATACATGGCCACGTTCATACACTATTTCGCTGTACTTTTCCGAACCAACAGGATTGTACCCGGGAAGATCAAAAGCAAACATTGGGGGACAGGAAGAAGCGGGGATATTAGGGTAATTATTATGATATGTTGGATTAGTTATTGCCAGACTACTGTCAATATGGCTGTACATGTATTGAGGTAAGTCTCTGAGACAGTACATTTGCAGGCTGTCCGGAACATTGACAGGATCATCAAGAATATATCTGTGGTAAACCACATCGGAGTAGGTCGTATCATTCAAAGTATATGGACTGATGCTGTTGAAATCCTTTAATCCTATATGTGGGTCTCTATATTCAAAAGTGATTGCACTGGAATGCCGTACTATATCAGTACCTGCTTCTGGGTCTCCATATCCAATTGCAGCCAGGCTTGCATATATGTCAATATCAGTGCAATTATCAACTCTCAATATATTGTTCTGAAAAGGATCTCTGTGCTTATACTTTATGTATATCATATCCTCTGAAACAAGACCGCAGAAGTCTGTCGAATTAACTGGATTCGTATATTCTCCTGTTGAGGGATTATATCCGTCAGGATGATCTCCCTGTAGAGTATTAGTATATAGAATATCACTGGTAATATATATATCTTTAGCTGAACCCCATGTCTGCTTTCCGGAAACAGTTCCTTCTATCCAGAGAATGCTTTCTAACCAGAACTGATGATTTTCCGCAATACCGGAAGGTCCTTGAACCCAGGTTGTGTCATATTTCGTGATATTATTCGTCCATATTACATTTGCATCTTCAAACCAGTTTCCACCATTACTGATAATGTCTCTTGCCTGAATGTCGTCAGCAGGATACCATGAGTAAACCGGAATCTGAACCTGAGTTTCTGAGATTTATGCATACATGGATTGGTAGCTGCTTCCATTTATTTTAACATATACAATATCTGCGGTAGAATCAAATGGTGTTGATGCAATTGCTCTCAGTTCATCCGCAGTTCCGGAAAGATTTTTCTTTTTCACAAAGTCTTGTGCACCCTCGTTAAAAATTTGTGTATTATCTAAAGGTGCATGAACACCTGTTTCCATCACAATATCTTCATGAGCTGTTGTTTTACCTGAAATTATAATATGATTGTTGCCGTTCTGCAGTATGAATTTTGTATTGGAATGCAAGTTCCCGTTAAAAGTATCTCTACTCCAGAGCTTCATAATATCCAATCCTTGATAGAATAGATGATGATCATCCCAGAACAGACAGTAATCACTGGCATTCTCTACAGTAGAGTAGGTATAATATACGTTAAAGTCATTTTCGTTCTTACTGAGGATTGGGGCAGAGGTGAGAGAGTCCGCAATAACAGTTCTGGTAACACTGTCTGTATAGAAGCTCATGGCAGCTTTGCACAGGAGGATGTCACCTGTAACACATATTTTATTATATACTATATATAATAAGTCGTTACTGTACTTTTTTAATTGTGGTAAGAAAATATCCGGGTTTTCGGGTGTCTGAGTGTAAAGTGTATCTAAAATATAGTAATTGAAGTTTTCTCCCTGATCTTCTGAGATTGCAAGTTCCAGCACGCCTTCATATCCCTGCTTACGGCAATATGTAACACATAATCTGTCGTTATCGTTAAGCACTGCATTTTCTCCGGCAAACCTTACAGCTGTGTTGTCCTGGTTTATTTTAATTTCACGGGTAATGTCAGAAATAGCCAAAACTGAAACCCATAACATAACAAAAAACAATATAATCTTGTTCATAGTTTCTCCTGATGTTTACAAATTGAATAGATTATATTAACATATTTATAATAAGGTACTTATATAACGGGTTCATTTGTACTTCATTCGTGAAAATTGTATATGCAGTGTTTGACATTAATTGATAGCGGTAATCTTTTAATATATAGTTTTGAATGTATCTCAGATATCATAATTTTCGACGAAAAATAAAGCCCTGCAATTCTGCAGGGCTTCACGGAGTTAAGTATACGCTACTTAAGTAAGAGACATTTGTTGAGACTTTGGGTTTTCTTATTAGTTTTCAATTTATATAAATATACACCTGAACAAACATTTTTATCTTTAGAGTCAGTTCCATCCCACTTAACTGAATGAAATCCCTTTTTCAGTTTTTCATTAAGCAGGGATTTAACTTTTTGACCTTTCATGTTATATATTGTGATTTCCACGTTATAATCTTCCGGGATAGTGAATGAAATTGTTGTCTCCGGATTGAATGGATTCGGAAAATTGCTGATGCTGAATTTTTCTGCAGTATTAACTTCTTCAAATGTATCGGTAGTATTGAAGTTTCCTCGTCCAATATATAAATCACCCCAGTTTTCCAGCTCATTGGTCTGAACAGCTATCTGTACATCATTATTTGGTGATATATCGAGATACAGCCCGGAAGCAGGCGAGTTCGATGAATCATCCAGAAATGCCGGATTCCAGTACATGAGGGCCGTCGAGGGATCTTCTTCATTATAAAATGCAATTTGCGAATCATTGCCACTCTCTGCAATTGCAACTACTACATTTCCATTGCTCCGGAAATCCATATCACTCAGGTCATAGTCTGCACTGAACTGACAAATTTCAGTCAATGAGTTGGTTGAATGATCATAAGAAGACAATATATTGTTCTCAGTATTGTTGTCATAAAACAGAAAATACATTGTTCCGCTGTAGATATCTATATCCTTAAGAATAAGATTATCATTACCGGTATTCAAATTTGCATACTGGAAAAATCCATTATTGTCGGTTGATGTGAGAATGTCAAAATTACCTATCGGATTACCATCGACTGATTTTTGGGCTGCAACAATCGATAACGTACCATCATTTGCATAGAAGCAATCAGTGTTAGTTTCCATTGATGTCTGTGGTACTATTTCTGTTTCAGTGAGAACGGTTTCATCAATTAATGACAAACCATAAATATTTGTATTATTAACATATGGAATCCCCGGTAAATCGATATTCCGGAATCTGGTATCATAGTACATTTTTCTCATGTATCCTGCAGACCATGTTTCAGATCCGAATTTACATGTGTCAAAATTCCATTCGGCATTCTGATGTCTGTCAGGATCAGCCCCACTGATGTGTGTGTAGCTCATTCTTCTAAGTATAAGAGAACCATAAATATATAAATCACCTCTTTCAGTGCTGAGTTCACTTTCAAGCTCGGGTCCAGCAGGATTATACCCGGGAAGGTCAAAGGCTATCATAGGGGGATTGCTGCTCGGATTCGCATTGGGGTAATTGTTATGGTAGCCGGGGTTTATGTTTCTGGCATTAGTCTGTGTTGACACTATAGGGAACTGCACATAACCTGTAGGCTTCTTAAGGCAATACATTCTTAAGTTTGCAGGAACTTCTTCGGGATCAGTTAAAATGTACCTATGATACACGGCATTCGTGTAAATTGTATCATTGAGAGTATAAGGGCTTATACTTGCAAAATCCTTAAGTCCAGTATGCGGGTACTTATACTCAAAAGTAAATTTACTTACATTTCTCCATGAGTCAGGACCGGTTTCAGTGTCTCCGAATCCGATAGCCGCATAACATCCATAGAGGTGAACATCACTGCAATTATCATCTCTCAGGATATTATTCTGGAAAGGATCTCTATGCTTATACTTAATGTAAATACTGCCTTCTGTTATTAACCCGAAATAATCATTTGCATTAACCGGGTCTGAGTAGTCGTTTAGCTGAGGGTTGAACCCATCAGGAGTATTACCGACTGGGGTACCTGTGTAAAGTATATCACTTGTAATATATACATCTTCAGAGCTACCCCAGGTCTGCATTCCGGTAATTGTTCCCTCAATCCAGAGTGTGGACTCCACCCAGAACTGATTGTTTTCTGCAACTCCGGAGGGTCCGGGAGTCCATAAAGTATCATATTTTGTTATATTATTTGTCCATATTACTGTGGCATCTTCAAACCAGTTGCCACCGTTGTTAATTATATCTCTGGCCTGATCATCATCAGCAGGATACCATGAGTAAACGGGAATCTGCTCTGTGTATTCGGTAATTGCAGCATACATAGACTGATAGTTTGATCCGTTAATCTTGACATAGACAATGTCTGCAGTTGGATCAAAAGGCGAGTTCGCAATAGCTCTTAAGTTGTCAGCACTGTCAGGCAGGTACTTTTTGGAAGTATTTTCTTCAGCTCCTTGCTCAAAAATTACCTGATTAGTTAGGGGAACCGGTTCAGAGTCTATGTATAGTATGTCATTGTGTGCAGTTACAGGTTTATGAAAAACAGGGGAAAATCCTTCCCGCATGTAAATGTTTCCATTTGAATGGACTTTTCCGTAAAATTTATCCGCACCCCAGAAATAGCTGTTATCTTGTTCCGGGAAATCAATTTTTGGAGTATCTGTGAACAAATTGTAGTTTGTAGCCTTCTCACTAAACGATCTTGAATAAAAAACGTTGAAGTCACCAGGTTCTTGACTGATAATCGGAGCTGAAGTTATATTTTCAGATAATACTGATTTCGTAAAAGCTTGCAGTGAAGTATTGAAAACAGCTTTATATAGATTTAATCTTCCATCAGTGTTTTGTTTATTATAGATAATGAAAACAGAAGAGTCATCAATCTTCTTTAATTGTGGCAATAACATTTTGATTTTAGCCGGGGTTTGAGTAAATAACGTGTCAATAGAATAGTAGCTGAAATTTGCTCCGTTGTTAAAAGAAACTGCCAGTTCCAGAACTCCCATATCATTGTCTTTTCTACAGTATACTGCGTAGACATTTGTTGATGAAGTAAGAATAGCATTTTCTCCTGCAAACTGAATATGTGAATTTTCCTGATTGATGCGAAAATTGCTGGTAATATCAGCATTGATAAAAAGAGATACACCCAGTAACATGCAAATTATAAAATATTTTTTCATGACTTCTCCTCAATGTACAGTTAAAAAACAGAAAAGCCTGATTTTGATATGAAGAAAATTTCATAATAGCAGACTCAGAAACAAATCCGCTTAATTTATGACCAAGTTATATACGTGTTTTCAGTATTTGTAAAGATATTTTTTCTGAACACACTCACAAAAGTATGATTTGTAATGAATAAATTATAAATGATAATACAGATATTGGCTTCTCAGAAAAACGCACAGGATATATCATGTACATACAAATAAAAATAAACAAATGATGTTTTAGCCTTATATGATAAAGCTTCAAGGGTTTTACAAAAAAGATTGAAAAAGGCGATATTTGTACTTATTATCAGTTATATATGGAATTGAATGTTAGATTATGTCGAACATAGAAAAAAAATACCCTGCAAACTGCCAAAGATGCTAAAATGTGTAAAAATGCTTGTACATGCAAAAGTAAAAATATATGTATATTGAAAACATGTTAATAGCATTTGTGTTTAAACGGTGGTTGTAAATGCATAATATGTGAATTCTGATTTTGAATGTTATAATTTAAGAGAAACTATAAGCAGGGATTCAGTTATTAGAATTGTAAATTGAAGTGAGCAGTATATAAATTATACCTGATAGTGAAGATTACTTCTTTAAGGAACCAAAAAAAAAGGCAGCAGATTGATTCTGCTGCCAGGATGAGGTAGGTTTGTGTTGTGACTTACATTACCATTTTACTTGTATGCCTGACCACAGTGCTGTAGCCGAGTCTTCTTTTTCACCGGCGATTACATAGTCTTTATTTGGGGAGATGAGTGCAAATCCACCATAAAGCTTAGTTTTCTTTGAAAGTTTGTATGTTGCAACAAAATTCATTTCACTAACAATGCTTTCACCTGATATTTCTTTGTCGCCTACTTTTTGATCTTTTGATGCATCACCAAACATGTAGTAAGCGAATTTTACGTGAAGATTTTCAATAGCTTCAGGAGCAAAACCTGCAGCGAATTTTATCATTTGCATTCCTGAGCCTTTTGAGTTTGTTATGTTTTTATCTTTAAGTATTTTTAAATCTTTATTATATGTATAAAGGTAACCTTCTTCTCTATTACCGTAACCAATGCCTTTCCAGTAGGTTTCATCTTCAGAATCATCTTGACCTGATGCCAGGAAATATTCGAGTTCTGCGTCAATTTTTCCTGCGCCATCAATTTTATGCTTGAACTTACTTCCAAGGTCTACAAGAATTCCTGAATAGTCAGTATCTGTTCCACCTTCAGTAGCTTCTTCAGTACCTGACTGCATAGCAAATTCAAAATAAGGAGCAATCATTCCATCCATGAGTTTTGCATCAGCATATAAACCGAATACGTTGATAGCATCATTTACAGGATCTTTATCTGCACCATTATAAACGTTTTCAGATTTTCTGAGGAAGTATGCGTGTCCGTTGATCATGTCAGATATTTTTTCTGCACCAACAACAGCACCCCAGACGATTGCATCATGGTCAGCTTCAACGTCAGCCCATTCTTCATCAACACCGTCAAATTCTTCTTTTACCCAGTAATGAAGGTCTGCCCACATATTCTCATTCTTTAATGATAAAGTGAAACCGTCGCATCTGTCAGATACACCAAGAACATTTTCTTTACCATAGGCGAGAGCTCTTCTACCAGCTGTCATTGAAAGCATGTCGTGTCCGAAGAGTTTGTCAACTTTTACATACGCTTCCTGAAGTTTGAATGTAGCATCTTTAAGTTTGTTTTTTGTGTCTGAACCACCCATAGCAGCGTATTTGGAACCTTCATTACCTTCAATACGAGTTGCTATCTTTGTAGAAATGTTGTCTGCTACTTTTGTAGAAAATTTAAGATCGATTCTCATCTCTCCGAGAGATTTTTTGTCATTATTTGCGCCACTGTCATATTTTGTGAAATCAAAGTTGTTTTCCCAGGAATACTGAGCCATAACACGTCCACCGACTTTTACTTGTGGATATTCACCAGCAGATAAAAGTGCGATAAGAGAAAGTAAAATAAGTATTGATAATGATTTTTTCATTATTCCTCCGATTTAATTTTTAATTAATCTCGCAATACTTATAAGCTGTACTGTTAATAGAAAATAAAAGATAGGTTAGACTAAAATAATTATTTAAAAAATACATATGAAAATGTAAATTGCGGGGAATAAAAGAGATGGGGATTGATTAGTATACTAAATATATTTGTTTGTTAAGATTTATTAACACAATGCAAATATTTAAATATGGAGCGTTGTATCGAAGTTAATATGGACTCAGGAAATAAAAAAAAGCTTCTGAAAACAGAAGCCTGAAAAAGAATGTTTTATGGAACTACAATTTAATATTTCTGCATCTTTTGCAGACTTTTATAGTTTTATCATCTTTTTTATTTTCCCATAAAAGTTTTGCTCCGGTACGTCCGCAATTAGGACAAGTACCTCTACCGTTAGCCGGTAATGTTCTCAAAGACTTTCCACGATTATTCTTGGCCATTCTATACTCCTTGTTAATTACCTGTTAATATGAGAACACAGGATTTATTTCACTAAGTTTAAGTCAAGTAATAAATTGATTGTATTTTAAAAGTTATTTAAAATTTTCCTTTACTATCATATAGCTTTAAGGATTATTTTACTGGTAATATATAAAAGGACAGAACATGTATCTTAAAAAAGTTAGAAGACAGTATGAAGAATTTCCGTATCCGCCCAGAAATCCGGAAGATGAAAAAAAGCGATTAATATTTACAGTTCCTGACAATCTTCTCAGAATAAATCATTTTTGCTATGGTGGAAACCAAAGCTTTGAAGACTTCCGATGTCTAGTTATTGGTGGTGGTACCGGAGATGCAACAATCTTTCTGGCTGAGCAGTTAAGAAATTTTAATGGTGAAGTTGTTCATGTAGATCTAAGTGAAAAGAGTATTGAAATATGCAGACAGAGAGCTTCAGTCAGGAATCTAGATAATATAACCTTTTTAAGAGAATCAATTTTCAACATCGATCAACATGATTCAGGCTTATTCGATTATGTGAATTGTGTAGGTGTACTTCATCATCTGGAAGATCCGGAAGGTGGAATTAAAGTTATTAGAAAAATGCTCAAACCTGATGGATGTGCAGGAATAATGGTCTATGCTAATACCGGAAGAACAGGGGTATATCTGATACAGGAATTAATGAGATTACTCAGGCAATCTGATAAAAACGAAGAAAATAAGGTTGAACTTACTAAGACTATTGTAGATCGCCTACCGGAAACAAATCTTTTCTCCATGCTGAAAGAAAACAATGAAGACTATGAGATATATGGTGACAGTGGTTATTATGATATGTTTCTTCATTCTCAGGACAAAGCGTACAGAATTGATGAAATTTTGAATCTGATGGAGAGAAATGGTTTGCATTTTGTAGACTTTCCGGAGGATAAGAAGCTGAGCTACTATCCTGAATTTCACATGATGAACGATGAATTCTTAAATTCTCTTAATGATCTGTCAGAGTTTCAGAAATACGCAGTTGCAGAGTTGCTGTCCTGCAGGATAAAAACGCATGGCTTCTATGTGTCCTTAAATGCTGATACATCAATAAACCTGAATAATGTAGACAATATTCCGCTTATGTTTAGTCATTATAAAAAGATATTAGCAGGATGTCTTTCAGAGACCAGCAGGATTATCGAAATGAAGACATCTTCAGGGATGCTCCTTAAATTGAAGAATGACAGACTTTACAGAGAGTTTGTAAATCACCTGAACGGTAAATTTACCTTACGTGAAATTATAAACAGCATCAGTAACAGGGAACAGTTATTGTCAGAAAATGTCATAAAAAGACTGCAGCCTTTTTACAATATGTTAATCAACATTAACGCTGTTGTATTGAACGAAAGAAATAATGACCTAAGCTTTTTGTACAAGTATTTATAAGCTATAGAGAACATATAGACTATTTCCCAAATTTCAATACATAAATTACACAATTTTATATTGACTAAAATGGTTAAAACGCTAACAAATTGTTATAATGAACTAAATAGTAAGTTAAGGAGAGGATATGATCAAGAGTTCTGTTAAAAATTTTGTTATTTTATTAGTTGTTTTAATTGTTGCTAGCTGTGCTTCACCTACTAAGGAAACGGTTAAAACTGAGAAAATCAAGCCGATTATTGAGTATGACAAGAACTGGATAAACCTTACAAATGCTATTAATGATTCTCGAGTTCAAAATGCTGTTACATATATGAAGTATTTTGAATTCGATGTAAATATAAGGGATGGTAACGGCTGGACTGCTTTAATGATGGCAGTAGAAAAAAATCTTCCTGAGATTGTAGATTTGTTAATCGAAAAAGGTGCTGACCTGAATATTGCTAATAATAACCAGTGGAATGCATTGTTTATTGCACTTGACAAAGGTTATACAGACCTGGCAGTAAAACTGATTAACAGAGGGATTGAACTGGATCTTCAGGATTATAATAAATGGACTGCTCTTATGCATGCAATTGCTCTTGATCAGAATGCTCCGGCAATGGCAATGATCAATAAAGGAGCGAACTTAAACCTGACATCAAATGATGGTAGAACAGCACTTTTGTATGCCGTTGAAAACATCAATGATCAGATAGTGAAAGCTCTTGTGGAAAATGGAGCAGATATGGATATCCAGATGAATCTGGGCTGGACACCATTGATGATGACTCTGCAGATAAACCAGTCTGAGTATTTTGAGTACTTCGTAAATCATGGAGCAAACTTGAATCTTGTTAACAATGATGGTGATACGGCACTGCACATTGCTCTCCGCTTTAAACTGACCGATAAAGCAATTCGACTGATAGAAGCCGGATGCAACCTTGACATATTCAATAAAAACAAATGGAACCCGTTAATGCAGGCTATCGCTATCAAGGATAATGCTGTTGCAGAAGCGCTTATTATTAACAATGCTGAGATTCATCACACAGATGAATATGGTTATAATGTTCTGATGATGAGTCTGGAAAAAGGACTTCACGATCTTTCTATGATGCTGATTGATAAAGGAGCTGATATTAATACAATATCTAAAAACGGCTGGACTCCTCTTATGCTTGCGGCCAGGGCAAAACTTCATGATGTAAGTGTTGTTCTTATAGAAAGAGGAGCCAGAATAGATGTTAAAACAGAAAACGAACAGACTGCTTTAATGATAGCAATTCAAAGTGGAAACTGCGAACTTGCCAGAATATTAATTGATAAAGGTGCGGATGTAAAAGCTAAAGACAGTAATGGCTGGACTCCGCTTAAATTCGCAGAAAAATATAAACTTAAAGAAATATGTGATATTCTTAGAGAAGAAGGTGTATTTAATTAAAAAAAATAAATGAGAAGAGGATGATTATGAAAAAAGTATTAACACTAATTTTTGTAGTTTCAATTTTCCTGCTCTCTGCACAAGTTACCGATGAACTGTTGGGAAAACAACCGGTAGCTCCTCCAAACAGGGACACAGGGCAAAGTTCAATGAACACATTGACAACTAGAACAATAACAACATTCCCATGGACTGAAGATTTTTCTTCATGGCCATTGGCTGACTGGACAATAACAGGAGATTATGACTGGGACGAAGATTCAAGCGGTGGTATCGCCTATGCAAATTTCTGGGGATGGTCACAGGGATATTTCTCTGATATGACTTCAACTGATATTGTACTTGGCACATACTCAACACTTGATTTTGACTGGTCTCACCTTTATCATACATCATATCCCAATGACAGGCTCGATGTACAGATATCTACAGATTTGTCAAACTGGACAACAGTCTGGACCAGAACAGGTGCTTCCTTTGAGTCTAATGATGGTGCAGGTAACCAGACTCCCGGTTCATTCGTTACAGCAAATGTAGACTTGTCAGCTTATGATAATCAGACAATATATTTGAGATTTCATGCTTACTCAGGTTACGGTCCTGACTTGTATCTCGATAATATAACAATTAACAGTTCTGTATCATCTGTGCTAAGTCCTACAGGATTTACTGCATCTTACTTAAATCCATATGATACAGAACTTACATGGAACAACAATGCTAACAATGATGATGTTCTTGTTGCATGGTCCACAAGTTCTACATTTGGTACTCCTGTAGATGGAACAACTTACTCCGAAGGTGATGCTATCGCCGGTGGTGGGGAAGTTCTTTATTTCGGAAATAATGAAGCTGTTAACTTTACTATGATGGGTAATGAAACAATATACTTTCAAGCCTGGTCTTATGGTGATAACAACGGAAATATGGAGTATTCTTTTGATGTTGCTGCAAACTTTGCATCTGATTCATTTTGTGATGCAGGGATTGCCAATATAAGTAATGGACATTACATGGGAATTTCACAGGTTTCATTTAATGGAATCGTTAATAATACAGGCTCTACAGAAAGTGATAGTTATACGAATTACTCAAGACAGTTTAGTACAAGTGTAGAAAAAGGACAAACATACTCAATTTCAGTAAATGGC
This sequence comes from Cloacimonadales bacterium (SeqCode), assembly GCA_942492065.1. Classification (GTDB taxonomy): domain Bacteria; phylum Cloacimonadota; class Cloacimonadia; order Cloacimonadales; family JAIOQZ01. The sequence continues at coordinate 529,160 of CALODV010000014.1, forward strand.
TGGGGATATAACCAGGGATTTGAAGTTTGGTGTGACTGGGATCAAAACGGTTCTTTTGACAGTACTGAACGCTTTCCGCTTGGTTCTGGTGCAGTTACAAGTGTTACAGATGATATCACAGTACCACAAACTGCAAATACAGGTATTGTGATGATGAGAGTAAGATCAAATTATAGCGCATACTCTGGTACTCCTTGCGGTACAACAAGTTATGGTGAAGTGGAAGATTATGCTATAGAAGTCTTTGTTCCTGTTGCTCCGGAAGCTCCTACAAACCTTTATCCGGCAGACTATGCAACAGATATTGATGTTAATGGAAGTCTTACCTGGGATTTTAACGATCGTACAGAAACATATGACTTGTGGTTTGGACCACAGGGTAACATGACTCAGGTTGTTGCTGGGGCAGCAGCAGGTACATCAGGAAGTTATTCATACTCTAATCTTGGCTTCAGCAGTACATATATGTGGCAGATTATTCTTTATAACTCACAAACAAGAGCTACAACATATGGTCCTGTTTACACATTCACAACTTCTGATAACTATCCATCCACTCCGTCAAATCCTGTTCCTGCTGATAATGCTTATTATCAATCTATGGATTTGACTCTTATCTGGGATTTCGGTGCTATGGCTGAAACATATGATTTATGGTTCGGTACAACGGGAAACATGACAGAAGTAATTTCCGGTGCTGCTGCCGGTACTACAGGATCACATCAGCTTACAGGTTTAAGCGGAGATACTGAATACCAATGGCAGGTAGTTTCTCATAATTCTTACAGCAGAATGACAACTCAGGGACCGGTTTGGAGATTCAGGACAAGACAGGCAACTGCCATAGCAGCTCCTTACACAGAAAGGTTTGATAGTAATACTCTTCCTGCAGGCTGGGTACAAAGTACAAACGATGATGATGACTGGACTGTGCATTATGGCAGTACATCTTCTACAGATACAGGTCCTTCAGGGGATCATACCGGATCAGGATATTACATATATACAGAAGCTTCCGGTAGTCCATATAACAGAGATTTTATTATCAATTCACCTATTATTGATTTGTCTCCCACATCAGCTCCATCATTGAAATTCTGGAATCACATGTATGGGTCATACATGGGTACATTAAGAGTAAGTATATATGATGTTACAGCAGGTACAGAAGATTCAAATATTTGGTCTGTCAGTGGTAATCAGGGAACATCCTGGATTCAAAGAACTGTTGATTTATCAGCATGGGAAGGCCATGAAGTAATAATTACTTTTTGGGCCACAACGGGATCCAGCTACGAAAGTGATATTTGTATTGATGATATTACAATTAATGGTATTACTCCAGATGCAACTTTTGAAGATTCTCCTGCTGACGGTGAAACAGCTGTTGCAGTTAGTGGTGATTTGAGCTGGTATCAGGCAGATTACGCTACCGGATACAAGCTCTATTTAGGTACAGACAATCCACCTACAGATATTGTAAATGGTCAGGATTTAGGCGATGTTCTAACATATGCATATTCAGGATTAAGAGCAAATACAGTCCACTACTGGAAAATAGTACCTTACAATAATAATGGAGAACCTGTAAGTGTACCTTTATGGTCATTTACAACAGATTATGGTCCGATTACAACTTTCCCATGGACAGAAGACTTTGAAAGTGGTGGTCTTCCAACCGCATTTGTTCAGCCTACAGATGATGATGCTAACTGGTCATTTGGGACTTATACATCTTCAACTGATACAGGTCCTCAATCAGGAGATCATACATCAGGATCTGGATATTTTGCTTACACAGAAGCTTCAGGTAATTATTATATGGCATTCCATATGATAACACCTACTCTGGATATTTCTGCATTAAACAATCCGGGATTCGAATTCTGGTACCACATGTACGGATATCAAATGGGAACACTTAATCTTGATATATATAATGTAGATACAGATACGTGGGATGATGATGTCATGGCTCAAATTTCAGGAGATCAGGGAGATATATGGCATCAAATGTCTATTGATCTGACTCCATGGCAAGGATACAGAATCAAAGTCAGATTCAGAGCATACACTGGATCCGGATATCACAGTGATATTTGTATTGATGATATAAGAGTCCGAGCTATTACACCAGTGGCTACAACTCCTGTTGCTCCAACAATTGGTGAAGTTGATGTTGCCAGAACGGGTACATTATCATGGAATTCAGTAAGTAATGCCGACGGTTATAAACTTTACTTCGGTACAGATAGCGATGGTACAACCGACCCAACAAACGTGGCTGATGGAATTGACCTTGGTGACGTCACAAGTTATAACTTTAACAGATTAGAGCATAATTCAACTTATTACTGGAAAATTGTACCTTACAATAATGCAGGTGATGCGGAAAACACAGTCGTATGGTCTTTTACAACTCTGTTCGAACAGATGAGATATCTTGATTTTGAAGAAACCTTTGAAGATGGAGTGCTTCCAGACTATATGATAACAACAGTTCCGGGAAATGGTGTTATTGAAATAAGTACTAATGAATCTGCATCAGGTAGTTACGGACTCAGAAGTTTCTGTACAGACTATATGGGTGCAGAAAATCAGGTAGAAATTGAATTTGAACCATATACTGGAACAGGATCAGTTCTACTGAGTTTCATGTACAAATTTGATGCTCCCGGTGCTTTCCCTATGTACTTCAATGTAGATGTTTACGATGGGACCTGGCACAATGATTACTTCACAAGAGGTTCGGGTGCATTTGACTGGGCTGAAGAAAGAATGGCTCTCACAGGATTCAACCTGACTGCTGGCTACAAAATCAGATTCAGGATATACAATAACTACGACTTTGCACTTTCTGCGATCTATCTTGATGACATCAGAGTGACAGATACACAACCTGAGATATTTATTGATCAGACAACAATGACATTTGGTGATATCCCGATGGGTTATATAACCGGAGAGCAAGCTGTAACAGTTAATGCAGAATATCTTACAGATCCGATTTCAATTACTGCTCCACAGGGATACGAAATGGCACTGAGTTCGTTCAGTGGAAGTCCTGCGCCGCTGACAACAATAAATATCGATCATGACGGAAGCGGAACCGTTGCAGAAACAACTGTTTATGTCAGATTTGCTCCTGACGCGGTTCAAAACTTCGATAATACTATAGACTTTAATTCCACCGGAGCATTTACTAAGAGTGTCAATGTTACAGGAAACGGACTTGCGGTTCCTGCATTAACTATTGACGATTCACAGTTCCAGAATTTATTCCCGAATGTTAATATTGGGAATGTCACTGACAGCTCGGTAATTGTCGTAAATGCACAGGATTTAACAGATAGTCTTCTCGTTACGATTCCTGATCAGTATGAAGTTTCTGAACAGGGTGGAACTTATATTACAGGAAGTTTCTATATTGCACCGGATGCAAATGGGGATATTTCTACGTCATTATATGTACGTTTTGCTCCTCAAAATCCTGGTATTTATTCGGGAACAATCGATTTCTCAGCTGATTATGTATCAACTGAAAATGTTGCAGTTCGAGGTAGAGCTCTTGATACAGCAAGTATAAACATCAGTACTGTAGACGGCAATTTTGGCGATGTATATGTTGGTTCTGAAAGCAGTATCAGGCAATATACATTATCCGCTGTAAACCTTACTTCAGATGTTCAGGTTAATATTCCTGCAGGATTTGACTTAGTTGAGAATGTTGCTGCAACAGCTCTTTCTTCAACAGCCTCAGGTTATTCATTATATTCAACTACTTCAACAGGAAGTAAAAACTCAAAAACCAGTAAAAACACAAGCAGTACCAACCATACAAGAGTATCTGATGGTGTTTTAACATTCTCTCCTGACTCTCTTGGGGTATTATCTCAAAAAACTCTTGATCTGAAGTTCATACCAACTGCAGCACAAGATTATGCTGGTGATATTGAGCATATTGCAGATTATGCTACCACAGAGATTATCAGTCTTACAGGTACAGGTATTCCTGTTCCAAGTATTGCTGTTCCACAGGATTTACAATACTTTGTAGCAGATGTGAATACCAGCACAATCAAGAGTTATAGACTACGTGCATATGATGCAACAGGCGATGTAAATGTAACAACTAACTCACAATCCTATCTGGTTTCAAGCGATTATAGCACTGGCTATTCTCAGAGTATAGATATTACCCCTGTTAACGGAACAGTAGATCAGACAATATATGTTATGTTTACTCCGAATGTGAATGCTGCATTTACTGCTCAATTCGTACATTCAACAAATGGTGCAGCTGATCAGACTCTGACTGTTAACGGATATGGTAATGCTGACGGCAGTCCGGAATTCACAGCATTCTATTCAAGAATGTACCAGAATACAAACACTTCATTCATACTTGAATGGGAAGTATCAAACAATACTGATAATACAAACTACGAAGTAAAAATATCAACTGATCCTGACTTCAATACTACTGAGCAATCTGTGAGCCTTGATGGTACAGTTAATCAGTATGAATTTACAGGACTGACAGATTCATTCTATTATGCAATGATAGTTGCTACAAATACTTCAGGTACATCTTATTCAAATGCTATAAAAGTATATCTGAATGAAAATGCTGATAACTCAGCAGGTGAGATTATTCCGGTATTTGAAACGACTTGCGGTGACACAGCTGCTACAGTTGTTGTAAACAGTTTCAGTGCGAATCCAATGGGTATCAGAATGGCTGTCATGGAAAATCAGAAACACATGGATCTTCCTGATGGACATGATCAGTATACAGTCAACCGTGTTCTTTCTGTTATGCCGGTTCAGAATAACGGATCGTTATTCACAACTTTCAATTACTACTACTCAGATGCAGAAGTTGGTGACTTGAATGAAACTAACCTAAGGCTTTACAGATACCAGAATGGAGCTTGGTATAAAGTGGCAAACTCACTGATTACCTGTTATCCTGACGAGAACAGAGTTTCAGCAATTGCTACAACAACTTATTCAGACTGGATTCTTTATGATGAGACTAATGGGGAAATGCCTACAATTACAAAAATATACTCAAATATGAAAGTATATTTACAAGGAGCATATGACTCAGCAACTCACATGATGAGTACAACTCTGAACCAGTACTTACCGTTAACTTCTCCTTATGACACGGAATCAGTAGATACTATGCCTCAGGACGTTGTAGACTGGATATATCTTGAATTACGTTCAACTGCAACAGGTTCAACAATTACAGGTAAATCAATGCTTCTGCATAGTGATGGAACTGTAACTGCATCAGATGGTGATACTCCATGGTTTAACGTTAATCCTGGTTCCTACTTTGTTGTAGTGAAACACAGAAACCACCTTAATATTATGAGTAGAGTTTCTCATACATTCTATACGGATGCTTATACACAAGCTCTTATCGATTTTTCTGCAGCTAATATGACCTATACAACCGGTGTAGCTAATCTCGGGTTAAACGAAGTTGAAACGGGAGTTTACGGTCTTGCAGCAGGTGATATTGTAGATGATGGAACAATTGTTTCTTCAGATAATACAGAGTGGAGGAATGCTTTCTCAGCAGGTGTTTCAGATGGTTATAATTTGCAGGATATCAACTTTGACGGTTCTGTATTATCAAGCGACAACACAATGTGGGTTCAGAACTTCGAAGCAGGACAGGCGGATTCACAAGTACCTGACAACACAACAACAGCGACCAGTACTTTTTCTGAAAAAGAAACTTTCCGCAGCAGAAATGTGATGGGAACTCAAAAACAAATCAGAAAACTGGCTAAATAAAATAATCTTGAACAGGCTGTCTTAAACAGGGCAGCCTGTTTTTTCACAATCCAGATATCTCTTGTAAAAAAAAATTACAGACTTAGATTATTTGTATGAATAAAATTAAGAAATTTGCCTTCAAAAGAATACTCAGGAATGAATCATTTAAAAGATTCTCTCTTATTGGTATTATTATTTCTGCGTTGATAATTATCAGTGCAATTGTTATTTTCATTATCGAGTCAAATGGAAACAATACTATTACATCCTTCATGGATAGTATCTGGTGGTCGATAGTGACAATAACAACTGTTGGATATGGCGATGTCGTTCCTAAGACTTCTGCCGGCAGAATAGTTGGAATATTTCTGATATTTATAGGATTTACATTATTTTCACTTTTTACAGGTATTATTACAACTGTAATGGTTGAAGATAAACTCAGAGGAGCAAAAGGTTTGAAACAGATTAAAAAGCGAAACCACATTGTAATTTGCGGCTGGAATGAAACGGTTGAAACAATGCTGAATGCATTTACTGAAAAAAGTATTGATGATATGATTGTTTTGATTGGAGATTTTCAACCTGATTTTTTCACAGACCTCGAAGCAAAGTATCCAACACTCAGCCTAGGGTATATACGTGGTGATTATACTCAGACGGAAATACTCAACAGGGCTAATGTAAGATTTGCAAAACATGTAATCGTTTTACCTGACGCAAACCTGATGGTTCAGTCCGCAGATGACCGATCTATAATTGTTGCCAACACAATCAAATTCATATCCAAAGACATTCATCTGACAGTCCAGTTGATAAATATTCAGAATAAACCCCATCTGAAACAGATAGGTGTAGATAACATTGTAATCTTCAAAGAGTTTGGAGGTTACCTCATAGCTAACAATGTTCTTAATAGTCATTACATCAGTTTTTATAATCACCTTGTGCATAGCAGAGAGCATAACATCATTACAAAAAAGATACCGCAATCATTGATCGGACAGAAATACAGCTCAATAGTAGAACATTTTTACAAGGAAGAACAAGTTGTACTGATAGGATTGATTACAGAGAGACCAAAGATGCAGATTTCAGATATATTTTCTGATGAGGGGTCAACAATCGATGCTTTTATTAAAAATGCTCTCCAGAGTGCTAATTCTAAGTTGCCTGAACAGAATTATGTGATACATATAAACCCCAGTAAAGACTATGAAGCTACAGAAAACGATTCAGCGATCGTGATAGGGTAGAATGATGATAGATGCAATAAGTTTAATGAATGTAAGAACTTTCGCAGGACTCAGTGATATTCAGTTAGTATTTGTCGCTTCTTTCCTTAAGGAAAAGAAATTCAGTAAAGGCGACTATATCATCAGGGAGAATACTAAGGGAGATGAACTCTATATATTATATAAAGGTGATGTGAGAATAACCCGAAAGCTGACAATGGAAATTGAAGGACTTAAAGCTGAGGAAAAAAAGTTAGCTTCATTGAGTGATAAAGATTGCCCGGCTTTTGGGGAAAACGGTTTGATCGGGGCAGGGAAGAGATCAGCAAATGTTATTGCCGTTTCTGACTGCATAATGTATACACTTTCCAGATGTGATTTTGAAGAAATTATTTCAAGTGACCCCAATGCAGGTAATATAATCTTAAAAAATACCTGTTTATCTCTTCTGTCTTTACTGGAACGAACAGATGAATATGTTGTTAAGCTTGCTACAGCTCTCTCGATTGCAGTTTCCAGATAATGTCGTAATTCAGATATCTTTTATTATTCTCTGAATCTCTCGTAAAACTCTTCTGAGGAGTTATTATGCTGCACGGCAGAAAATGCAATGGAAAATTAAGGACAGTTATTATTCTGTATCTGCTTTTTGCCGGTAGTATTTTCTGTTTCGGGAATAATAATTATATTGAAATAGCTGACGATGTGACTGTTGATACTCCTGAAAATGTTGCGTTTTCTCCTAAACATCTTATATGCATTGCTGTAACGGGGGTTATTTTGATGGTTTCTGCGACTATTTTTTTTCTTGGCAGAATGAAGAAGCTTAATCTAAGCAAAAAAGCTCTGGAGCAGATAAATCAGGAGTTGGTTATAGCTCTGACTGAAGTTAAAAAACTCAGTCGTCACGACCCACTTACAAATTTACCAAACAGAAGAGCTATGCTGGAAAAGATAGATTCGGAGATGATTCGGTATATGAGATCATCCAGGACATTTGTATTTATTATGATTGATATAGATGATTTTAAAGCAGTTAATGACAGATATGGGCATGAAACGGGGGATTTTCTTCTGAAAGAACTTGCATCAATATTTACTGATCATACCCGTGCTCAGGACATGGTCTGCAGGTGGGGTGGAGAAGAGTTTCTGATTCTGCTTCCGGAAACTGATTGTGATGGAGGACACAGAGTTGCTGAAAAAATCAGGATCACTGTAGAAAGCAGAATATTCAGGTCTGATAACTGTGATTTCAATGTTACAATATCTTCGGGCGTAACAGACTATTCTCCTTTATATGACCTGCATGAGCATGTAAAAGTAGTAGATGATGCAATGTATGAAAGTAAGAGATCAGGAAAGAACAGAATAACAACAGTATCAATGATCAGGAAAAAAAGTTGACTTTTTAGAGGTTAGTGCCGATATATATACTATATTATATTTGAGCTTTACAAAATAGCTGAATCAGCTACTCTAATTACTCAAAGATCAATATAAGAGTTGAAATATTCGATGGAGATAAAATGAAAATAGCCCTGTTTCTTGTAGTAGTATTAGTAATTGCTAATATCGTCTTTGGCGATGCTTCTGCAATAAACGTCATAGATGATATTGATATGGGGTATGTTTTCATGAGTAAAATTATAGGTATTGCAATTGCTTTGTTTATAACAGTGAGTCTATTACTGGTCCTGACGCATTTGTTTTCCGAATATGCATACCCTGTAAAACCTGATGAACAGGATTCAGAGAATGTCGAGCCAGAAGCTACAGACGAGGCAGATGATATACTTTCTTAATTGTTTGATATTGCTACTTTTAATTCGTTAAAATCAATTTGCAGTCACTTTCAATTTTCGCACGTAAAAATTTCCAAGCATTTAATTTAACTATTATCTTGACAAAGTCTTTACTTGTATAATATATTTTTCCATTATTTGATTAGTAAAAATAAGTAGTGAACTTACAATGATTCAATGAATCAAAAAAATACTGGAGGTAGTATGAGAAAAATTACTATTTTACTTATTGTTGTACTTACAACAGCATTATTCGCAGGTGAGTATCCAAAAGTTGATATTCATGGAAGATTTCTTCTTGAAATGGACCGTGAAAACAACATGACGGACTGGACAAAATTCAAAGATAACAATTTTAATGACATGACTACGTTTACAACCGGTCGTCTTGATCTTAATTTTGATACTGCGATATCTGAAAACATTATGGTTAAAATTCATGCCAGAGCCGAAGGTGATGGTGGAAGCAAATGGATTATGTTTAACTCTGATAGCGGTAACAAACTGAAAGATGCTAAATTTAGAATTCAACAGGCTTATGTTCAGTATGATAATCTGTTCATAGAAGGTTTATCCGCTCATTTTGGTCAAAAACTATGGAACTATGGCGGCGGAAACATCTTAGGACCTGCTGACTACGTTGGCGGTGCAGCTCTTATGTTTAAAAGAGATAACATGTGGGTTGATTTTCAGACAATTAATATGGATGAATTTGAGAATGCTGAATACCCAAATATTGAAGAAGATCACGCAGAAAAAATCTTTGGTGTTATTGGTGGATTGAACAAAATAGCTGATATGACAGATTTTCATGCCTACTTCTTCAGAAGAGGTGAAAATGTTGAAGTTGCAAATCACAAAACAGAATGTGATGCAGTTAATGTTTTCGGTGCCAGAACTGATATGACATTAATGGATGGAATGGTGAAACCGTATTTTGAATTTGCAATGCAAATGGGTGCAAATGATGCAGTTAAAATCGATTACTCCGGTATGTTAATTGATGCAGGAGTAAAAGGTGATATGGATCTTGGTACAATGAGTGTTATGCCTAGATTTGAGTTTTTCTACAGAACTGGCGATGATGTAAGCACTGTTGATGAAATCGAAACGTTCACAGGTATTGGAATGGGTAATGTTGAAGTTGGTTACGATGCATTCAATATTCATGATACAGGTGATACTGGTTTAATGATGATTAATGTTGGTTCTGATTTTGTACCGGCTATGTGCAAAAAACTTACTGTTGGTTTTGATTTCTGGATGTTCAATGATAACACAAAAGAATGGAAAGTTGGTGGCAAAGACATGTCCGGAGAAAACATGTACAATGAAATCAACCTTACCGCTTCTTTCGATGTTCATGAAAAAGCCTGCCTATATACCGGTTGGGGTATCTATATGCCAAATAAAGATTATGTTGATGGCGAAGATTCTGCTACAGCGTTGTGGTTTGGTACAGAAGTTAAATGGTAAACTAAAAAATATCTATACAAAGACTGTGGGAAGTTCCTGCAGTCTTTTTTTTTGCAATTACAAATTAAATCCTTTACTGTTTTTGCCTTTTATGTTTAAAATTGATAACTCAAAGGAGGTAAGAATGAAAATATCTACAATTATCCTGATCATTTTTTTTATAAGCTGTCTCAACGCTCAAACCCCGGTATGGGACTGGGTTGCTACAGCCGGAGGAACTTCTGACGTACAATTAAATGCTGTTATTGGGGACGATAATGGGAATATATATGCGGTTGGCTACTTTGAGGGTAGTCATTTTTTTGGTAATGAGTACGTGGCAAGTCAGGGGGGAAGAGATATTTTTGTGGCTAAAATGGATTCTCAGGGAAATTGGCTCTGGAGTACGAGTGGCGGCGGAACCTCTTATACGGATGAAGGAAATGATATTGATATAACAGCGGACAACTGCCTTTTGATTACGGGTGTTTTTGAGGGGACTGCTTTTATGGGGCCGGATTCTCTTGTTAGCTCCGGAGAAGGTGATATTTTTGTTTCTAAACTGGACTTTGATGGAAACTGGCTCTGGAGTAAAAAAATAGGCGGATCAGGATGGGATACAGGAAATAGTGTTTCTGTTGATAACCTCAACTATGCTTATATAACGGGGTCTTTCGCGGATACGATATTCTATGACACTGATACATTGGTATCAAGAGGAAACACAGATATCATTGTTGCGAAATTAAACCCATTAAGAAACTGGAGTTGGATGAAAAATGCAGGTGGAACAAGCGCAGATGCTGCTTTTGATCTTAAGGTTGCAGATGATAACAGAATTCTTCTTTGTGGCAGCTATACCGGAAGAGCAATGTGGGATTCTGATACACTTGTCAGTGACGGTTATACCGACGGCTTTGTGGCAGAAATGAACGATGTCGGAGATTTCTTGTGGGCTAACAGACTTGGTGGAAATAATTTCGACGAAGCTTATCAGATTGTTCCAATTGATTCAGGTGCAATTGTAAGTGGACACCATACCGATTTAGCTTTTTTTGACAGTATTCAAATTACCGGGAATGGTGATAGAGATATGTTCATTGCCAAGGTGGATTTTGCCGGAAATTGGGATTGGGTAGCTCATGGCGGATCATCTCAATGGGATACAGCCAGAGATATTTTCGTTGATTCCAACAATGATATTTATGCAACAGGAGTTTTCTCCGGAGCTGCAACAATGGGATCAATCAGCTTTAATGGGTATGGAAGTAGAGATGTTTTTGTGCTGAAGATAGACTCTTTCGGTAATTTCCAGTGGGGGAAAGAAGCAGGATCAAGTGAATGGGATGTTGGCTCAGCATTGTTTATAAATAATGCCGGGGATGTTTATATTGCAGGTGATTATTCTTCCAGTGCTGTTTTTGATAATCTCTGGATTACTTCAGACGGGAATCGTGATTGCTTTGTAGGAAAACTACGAGAAAGTACAACTGCTGCAGATTATAATGAAACTGAAACCGGAAAAGGAATGATGTTATGCCCTAATCCATTTAATCCTCGCACAAATATTAGCTTTGAATTAAGTCGCAATTTAAACGTAAAACTCGATGTATATAACATGAAAGGGCAACATGTTAAGTCTGTTGTGAATCAAGAATTACGCAAGGGAAAACATAGTGTTGTCTGGGGTGGTAAGGATGATAGCAATAGGAAAGTGACTTCAGGTGTTTATTTTGTCAGGTTACAGAAGGATGGAGAAAAAGCTGAAATAAGAAAGTGTGTGCTGTTGAAGTAGTTGTCAAAGGATTTAAGCTTCTTTGTTGTCAATGGCTGGTAGTTCAATTATGAAGCTGGTCCATTCACCTTCTTGAGACTTAACACTGATTTTTCCACCATGTTTATCGGTGATGATAAAATAGGATACTGACATACCCAGGCCTGTTCCTTCACCTACTTCTTTTGTAGTGAAGAATGGTTCGAATATGTTACTGATCATATTTTCTGGTATGCCGGGTCCATTATCCCTGATAACTATTCTTACATTATTGTTATACTTAGATACTGATATGTTGATTTCAGGACTGTAGTGTTCGGCATTCTTTGTCTGCATCGCCTGAGCACCGTTCTTAAGAATGTTTAAGAATACTTGCTGTATACTTCCAGGATCACACATTATTTTTGGCAGTGGTTCCTCATAGTGTTTAACAATATTAATTTTTCTGAAATCAAGCTTCTTTTTCAAATTATATTCATTAAAAGCAAGCTCTATTGTTTTATCTAACAGATCAGTAACAGAGCTGGCAATGTTTTCATGAACACCTTTTCTGGAAAAGCTAAGCATGTTTTTTACAATTACAGACGCTCTAACTCCGGATTCTTTTATGTAATTCAGCATTTTATCAATTTCTCGAAGTGTGACATATTTTTTTAGATCATCAATAACTATTCCTGCTTCCTCAGCTGATTTGATGTTTTTCGAAGAGGCTTTAAGCAATCTATTCTGGATTATCTGTGTATTTTGAATGATTCCTGCCAACGGATTGTTAATTTCATGAGCCATTCCTGCAGCCAGTCCACCGATTGACATCATTTTTTCAGACTGGATCATCATTTTTTCCATATTTACCCTGTCAGTAATGTCATCAATAATGAGAACAGCTCCTTCCACATTTTCACCGGTTAAAGGATAAATTGTAATGTCTTCTATTTTCTGATGACCTTTTGTGTTATGGGCTTTTCTCGTAAGTCTCTGTACTTTATGCTCTTTAATCGCTGTTTCGATTTTATCCAATTCTGGCTTAAGGTGAGGGAACAGGTCTTGTAGTCTTTGTCCGATAGCAACTCTGTGTTGAACTCCTGTCACTTCACTGGCATGATCGTTCCACTGAGTAATTCTCCCTTCGTTGTCTACTCCGACCAGAGTAGAAGGCATTGAATTAATAACATTAGAGAGGTAATCTCTGAGGCTTGCAAGTTCATGCTCATCTCTTTTTTGTATCGTAACATCTTTTGCAGACATAATCAACAGGGGAGGTTCGGAAATATCAAGTCTTCTGATTTTAATCTGAAGGTTTATTGTGTTATTTGTAAGAGGTTTAAGGCATTCTCCCTCAAACTCTGAAAATCCATCTGATATAGTCTTGTCGAGCAGTTCTTTGATTGAAAAAGTGCTGTCAGATTTTAGTTTCAATTGGGTAAAAAGATTAAGATTTAGTGCTTGAACTCTGGAAATACTCAACATGCGTAATGTTGAATGATTCACATCCAGAATATCACCCTTTATGTTTAGGATGATTATAGAATCACTCTGAGCGTTGAATATATTTGTGAATTTCTCATTGGAACTCAGAAGCTCCATATCTCTCGACTGGATCACCTCAAGCATGCTATTGAATTGAATGCTGAATTTTCCTACTTCGTCTCTGGAATCTGTATCAGCTCTTAAGGAGTAATTTCCTGTATTAGATATCTCTTCAGATATTTCAATGAGCTTACCTATAGGACGTGAAATAATTTCTCTGATTTTTAGACCAAGGAAGTAAGATATAACGACGAAAAGTATAATCACAATAATCATGACTGTAAGTATTTTTGCTATCAGGACATTAAGCATTAAATCTGCTATCATTCTTATATGTCCTATGTATACTCCGTTCTTCATTATTGGTTCCTGCACAATGATTTTTTCACCATGTATTCTTCCATAAGAGATTTCAGGTTCAATGTGCAGGTTCTCCAAAGGTTTTTCTTCTGCTGAAGAATATCTTGCAAAGAGTTCTCCATCTGAATTGTATATTGTGCAGTATTTTATATCAGGTAGCAGTCTCAGTTTATCAAGAATCTCTTCAGAATGGCTTTTGTATGACATCTCAAGGTTATGTGCATTATTGTCACCAATTGTAATTGCCATGTGTTTAAGCCATCTTATTTTGTAATCTTTTACGTAATCAATTCCGATGATTGCAGCTGTAATTCCCCCTGTCACTACAGTTACAATTGACACTGATAGAAATATCAGAATCAATTTTTTTTTGAGAGATAGATTATGAAAATAATTAGCAAAAGTATTCATAAATATATTACCTGAAACATAAGAAAAATTTGGAAAGAATCTTAAATCTAACATATTGAAGTTTATTATACATCATTTTCAAGTTAGTCACACAAATAATTGAGCAATATGACGAAATTTGAGCAATTTTATAGCTTGCTCAATAAACTGTAGGTATTTCATAATTTATGTGAATTATCAAGTAACGTCAATTAATTCATTGTGCAAACTTCTTTTTATACATAATAACCGTAATAAAGGAAAAAGAAACAATTTTATTTACAAAATCGGAAATTACATGCAACTGATGTTTTAACAACCTGCGGCTTTATAATTGTTAACATTATTAATGTGCTTCTTGTTCATAGATATCCCGGACTATTTGTTAACATCAAGTATATATTGAGTAATAATTGTATAAAGTTTTACTTGACAATTAACCTGCAAACATTGCTTTAAAGTTGAATTATTGTAAGATTTTGAGAGGTTATATGAACATAAAATTCAAAGATGTAAGTCAGGGTATTGTAGAGGCAAGAGCGATTATTGAGCTTGCTCCTGGGGTTTTTCTTAATGAAGTGACAATATTAAGAAGAAATAGTCAGCTTGATATTGAATTACCCCAGAAGAGTTTCAGAGGGAGATCCGGTAAGTTTCATCATCTGGATATCTTAACTTTTGAGGATGAGAACAAAAAAACACTCTGGTTGATGGAGATTCGGGAAGAATACAATAATTGGAGAAACCGGAACAAGAAAGTCCTTATTTATGAATCAGAATAAGGATCTGTTTTGCTAACCATAAGAAAAAGAAAAGAACGTGTAATTCTTGTCGGAGTTCTTACCGATAGAAAAAACAAACAGGCTTTTGAAGAATCTCTTACTGAGCTCAAAAGCCTTGTTAAGACAGCATCTGCACAAGTTGTGGATGTTTTCTCTCAATTTATGGAAAAACCTAAGCCCTCTACATATATTGGGAAGGGTAAAATACTGGAGATAAAATCTCTGATGGATGAATTCGATGATGAAGACAGACCTGATACTATCATTTTTAACAATGATTTGTCTCCTGCTCAATCTCGAAATCTTGCTAATGAATTCAAATGCAAAATTGTTGACAGAACAGAATTGATTCTTGATATTTTTGCTTTACATGCCAGAACAAAACAAGCCAAGCTTCAAGTTGAACTTGCCCAGATGGAATATAATTATTCCAGATTGAAAAACCTTTGGGGTCACCTTTCAAGAATTCAGGGTGGTATCGGGTTCAGAGGTCCCGGCGAGAAACAGATCGAAGTCGACAGACGTGAAATTCAGAATAAAATAACACAGCACAAACGCAAACTGAAGCTTATCAGTAAACATACAGAAACCAAGCGGTCTAGAAGGCGTAAGGCTATAAACCTGGCTTTGATAGGTTATACAAACGCCGGTAAATCAACCTTATTCAATCAGATTACAAATGGAGATGTTTATGCCGCAAATGAACTGTTTGCAACATTGGATGCTACAACAAGATCCATTTACCTAAGCAGAAAAGAGCAGGTTGTAATAACAGATACAATCGGATTTATCAAGGATTTACCGCATAGTCTGGTAGAATCTTTTCACAGTACGCTGATGGAAGTGCTGGAAGCTGACTTACTGCTTCACGTGGTCGATGTTTCTCATCCCTTTGTTTTTGATCAGATTGCTGCAGTTGATGAGGTTCTTGAAGAACTTGGAGCTGTTGATAAAGATGTACTTATGGTATTTAACAAGATAGATAAGGTTCAGGGAGTACATTACACGTTTTTGAAAAAGAAGCTGCAGAATGACTACCCGCATGCAATATTCATTTCGGCTAAAGAAAAAGAGAACATTGAAGAGCTTTACAGCAGAATTAAGTTTTTCCTAACCAGCCGAAAAGCTGAGTCTACTTTGAAAATTCCATATACACAGCACAAATTACTGAATTTTGTTTATGCAAGTGCAACTATTGTTGAAGATGAATATGACGAAATTAATCAGGAGCATGTACTGAAGGTTATTATTGATAGATCCGCTCTGGATGATATCAACAAAAAAATAGAAGAACTAAAATATAAAAACATATAGATGGAGGAATAAAAATGGTAAGCGATTTACAAAACATTTTTTCTAAAAATGCCAAAGGTATGAAACGTTCTGCAATCAGGGAACTTCTCAAGTTAACCAGAAATCCGGAAATAATTTCATTTGCCGGTGGACTTCCTGCTCCTGAATCTTTTCCTGTAGATGAACTGAAGACCATCATCCATGAAATTATGGAAGAAGATGCTACTCTTGTACTTCAGTACGGACCAACAGAAGGTGATAATCTTCTCAGGGAAGAGCTTCTTAAAAGATACAAAAAAGAAGGCGTTGACCTTGGTATGGATAATATCCTTATCACGACTGCTTCTCAACAGGGCTTGGATCTTGTTGCAAAAATCTTTGTAGACAGAGGAGATAAGATTATCTGTGAACTTCCATCATATCTTGGTGGGTTATCAGCTTTTAACAGCTATGGAGCTGATCTTGTTGGTGTTGAAATGGATGAGCATGGAATGAGAGCTGATAAACTTGAAGAAACGCTTAAGCAAATGCAGGAAAAAGGTGAAAAACCAAAACTTATATATTGTATTCCTGATTTTCAGAATCCTGCAGGAATCAGTATGCCTGAAGAAAGAAGAGTTGCAATTATTGATATTGCAAAAAAATATGATGTTCTAATTATTGAAGATAGTCCTTACAGAGAACTCAGATTCGAAGGAGAGCATGTTCCTCCAATGATCGCACTTGATGATTCAGGTCACGTGTTAACTCTCGGAACTTTCTCTAAAACTTTCGTTCCCGGATTCAGACTGGGATGGGCTCTTGGACATGAAGATGTTATCGATAAACTTGTTGTTGCAAAACAAGCAGTTGATTTATGTACACCTCCATTCACGCAGAGAATTGCTGCAAAATTCCTTGAAAAAGGTCTGATGGACAAGAATATCGAGAAAATCAAAGAAATGTACCGCGAAAAACGTGATGTCATGCTTGCTGAGTTTGAAAAGCACATGCCAGACTGTGTATCATGGACAGTTCCGGATGGTGGATTATTCCTTTTCCTTACACTCCCCGAGTACATGGATGCGGAAGAGTTATTCAAACATGCTATTGAAGCAAAGGTCGCATTTGTTATTGGATCTGCTTTCTATTGCAATGGCGGTGGACAAAACACAATGAGAATCAATTTTTCATTTGCAACTAAAGATAAGAACGTTGAAGGTGTAAAAAGATTAGCTAAGGTTATTAAAGACAATCTTAAATAAAATTGTTTTGAGGGGGATTTATCCCCCTCATCTAATGTAATTCTGTAGGACTGATTCAATCGTTTAATATATTTAAAAATATTTGCTGTTGACTTTTAGCTGATAAGAAATATAATTTTGGTATGAGTAATAAAAAAGATATAGTTAGTTTATACAAATCATCCAAGTACGGAAAGCTGATTAGCGGTTTAATTCATAATCTGAATACTCCAATTATGGGGATATCCGGCAGACTGGAATTAATCCAGATGAAAAATCAGGAAATTAAGGGACTCGATAAGATTGAAACTCAACTTTCGAGGATTAATCGTATTCTTAAAAATGTGACATATATCATAGATGTTGATAAGAATATGAATGATCATCTTGTAAGTATCAGGGAAGTTATAGAACAATTTGATATTTTCTATAAATCTAACATGAATTACAAGCATCGCAGAGAGATTAAGCTTGATGTGAATAATAATGTTGTCGCTGATATTAATGCATCCATACTGCTGAATGTACTCTCTTTAGCAACTGACTATATTCTGGATCATACTCAGGATGGAGCACTTATTACAGTTTCTCTTAAGACAGAGGATACAACTGCAGGCATAGATATGTGCTTTAAACATGACTCTAATGAAGTTCCTCCTGATTTTAAATTTTCAGAAACTATGGATTTTGATGATAATTTAGAACTGAAACTTCTTTGTGCCCTTATTGTTGATAGTGAATTTACAATAGATTTCAAGACAGATGAGGATGTATCATGGTTTCATGTGGAATTTCCTTCCCGTAAGAGTAACCATACTGTCGAAGAAGATAATGACTTTCTTTTAGACGATGATGATGGAGAAATAGATATAGAAGCTTTACTGACAAATGCCCCAAAATAATGAAATACACACTATTAATAATATTCTTAATATCAGGTTTCCTGTTTGCTGAATCTGAAGCAGATTTCAGTGTAAATGATTCACTGAGTATTGGACTTGTTCTCAGTGGTGGTGGAGCAAAAGGGTTTGCTCACATTGGCGTACTGAAAGTTATCGATGAACTGGGAATAAAAGTTGATTACATAACTGGTACAAGTATGGGGAGTATTCTCGGTGCTCTTTATGCTATAGGGTACACTCCGGCAGAATTGGAGGATCTGGCAAAAAGCATCGACTGGAATTCTTTCCTTATGGACAAAACTCCTAGAACAGCGTTATCCATGGAAGAGAAAGATCTCGAAAAAAGATATGCTCTGTCATTTCCAATGAAAAATAATAAACCTGTATTGCCTTCCGGTCTTGTTGCTGGACAGAATTTTTCAAATTTACTCGCAAAACTCACACTCTCTGTTCACCATCTTGAAAGCTTCGATGATTTCCCGATCCCTTTCAGATGTGTTGCAACTGATATCGAAAGGGGAGAGGCTGTTGTATTTGATTCGGGTTATCTCCCGGATGCTATAAGAGCAAGTATGTCCATTCCAACAATGTTCAAGCCTATAGAACTAAAAGGAAAGCTGCTTGTTGATGGTGGTCTTGTAAGGAATTTTCCTGTTTCCGATTGTATCGAAATGGGAGCTGATTATGTAATTGGGATTGATGTTGCCAGAACTTTTAAAACAAAAGAGCAGCTGCAGACACTGGTAAATATAGTTGAACAGTCTATTGGTTTGAATGGTGCTTTTTCTACTCTCGAACAAAGAAAATTGGTTGATCTGCTAATTCAGCCTGATACAGAAGCTTATTCAATTACTGACTTTGAGTATATTGATTCATTGATAGCCATTGGAGAGAGAACCGCCAGAGAACAGTTTAAGGAGTTAAGAATTGTCGCTGACTGCCAGAAAACAAGAGAGAAGACATACTTTCCTATCAAGACTGTAGACTCATTGTATGTTGTGAAAACAGAAGTCGTTGGTTTGGAGAAGCTCTCAAAAAATATTATCATTGGTCTACACGGCATTATCCAGAATAAATGGATGAATCAAAATGATCTGGGAGAGCTTGTTGACAGATTATACGGCTCAGGTTATTTTGAAAGAGTTACGTATGAGTTTAAGCCTGTCAACAACGGAATTCACCTGATTCTCCGAGTTGTAGAAAAAAATGTAAATTCCTTTCGTGTAGGGCTTCATTATAATACTGATCTAAAATCATCTGTAATGCTCAACAGGACTTACCGGAATTTCCTTCTGGAAAGTTCTAAACTATCGATTGATTTTAAACTAAGTGAAAATTATGGAACAGAGGTACAGTATTTCATTCATACAGGATGGAAACCGGGTTTTGGATTGAAAACTAAATTATGGTTTAATAAGTTGGATGTCAGCATAAGAGATTCCTCTTACGAAATCTCTGCAAATTTTAAATACAAGCAATATGCCGGCTCAATCGGTCTGCAGACTACTTTTACGAATGAGTTTGTGATAGGGGGAGATGTTTCATACGAAAAAGTTGAGTTAACTCCTAATTTTGTAAAACCAAGCTGGTATCAGGGTTCAGAGTACAGCAAGTATCTTGTATTCAGAATGTACATGCTCATGGATAATCTCGACAGGACATTTTATCCTAAAAATGGGGTAAAGCTGCATCTTGACTATAGACAGAGTCATAACAGAATTGTTGATGATAACAATGAGAAGCCGGTAAATCATTATTTTCTGCATTACAAGGAAGTAGTGGAAATGGGAGATTTTTTTGCATCAGGAGATTTCTGGTTTGGCGGCAGAGACCGCAGCGAAATCACCGGAGATCGACAGATATATGTTGGTGGCGAACACTATCCGGCAGTTTTAAACCTGCCTTTATGGGGCTTCTCTTTTATGGAAAAAACAGTAGTTAACGCTGTTGTTATGCAGTCTGCAGTGCATTATGAGCCAATTGAGAATCTGGTATTTTCTCTTAAAGCTAATGGTTGTAAACTAGGCAATTCCTATCGTGATCTATTCAGAAGCAAAGGCAAAGACATTTACGGGAAAGCATATGGAGTTTTATTTGGTGGAGGTCTTTCAGTAGGATACATCTCTCCAGTAGGTCCTATTGAAATCTCACTTTACGGCAATTCGGAAAGAGACGACTTGACTACATTTGTGTCAATTGGCTGTCCTATGATATTTTAAATTTTGAAATGAACATATAATTAGATTGACAATTACTGAAGATTATTCATTTTAGTACTTTAATTTTAATAAGGAGAATAAACATGAAACCAATTATCAAAGATACCGAAAAGCTCAAGAAAAAGCAAATGATGAAAAGAGACGCTATTATTCAGGCTTCTATCAAAATATTCTCCCAGAAAGGATTTCATAATACTAAAATTTCTGAAGTAGCTAAAGCAGCTAATGTTGCAGATGGTACTGTATATCTTTACTTTGCAAACAAGGATGATTTACTTCTTAAGGCTTTCAAAGAGGTTTTTTACAAGAAACTGGAGTCAGTAATTGAGAAAACTGAGATGGTTGAACATGGCGTGGAGAAACTAATCAGTTTCTTTAACTTTCATGTTGATCTTTTCAAGGAAAATCCATATTTGATGAAGTTTATTGCTACTGAGTTGAGGCAGTCAGGTGATTTCTATAAACACTTTCCGGAGAATTGGATTTTTTCAGAGTATTTCAATTATCTGAAGAAACTTATAGATGAAGCTATAGCAGAGGGAGAGTGGAGAAGTGTGAATAGGGATATTTTGGCATGCTTAATACTAGGATCTCTTGATTTTGTGCTCACAGAGTTAAATAATAAGACTGTGAACTTTACTCTTGAGGAAGCCAAAGAGGGAATTATTGATATTATCAGATTGGGCGTAAGGAAAAAATAGTTACATTAGCTTGACAATAATACGTGAGATTTTTTCCCTGACATAAAGATTAAGACAGGAAGGAGGTGAGAAAGAATGCCTACAGTATATGCAAAAGAGAATGAACCTTTTGACATTTTGTTAAAGAAATTTAAGAAGAAATGTGAAAGAGCTTCTATCTTGTCAGATATCAAAAAACATCAGGCTTACGAAAAGCCAAGTGATATGAAAAAAAGAAAGCTAAATACAGCTAGAAGAAAGATGTTAAAAAACTTAAGAAAACTGGAAAGATATTCATAAACTAATCTTTTCATGAATTTTTTAGAATATCCAGGCTGCTGACTTTGTCATCAGCCTTTTCTTGTTTGCATAATTATTCGACAAGCTTTACTAAAAACTAACAAACAAAACTTATTAATTGTAGCTGATTATTTTAAAATAACATAGAGTACGTTTACAGGGGTAGACATGATAGATTTTATTTTACTGATTATTTTGTGTATAATTGCTTTTCTGGGATTCCGCAAAGGTTTAATTGCTGCTATACTGCAATTGGTAGGGGTGGCTGTAAGTTTTATCATGGTTGTCAGGTTCGGTCCTTTGGTAAGAGACGGACTTATTCAAAAATTTTCGCTGAATCCAACAATAGCGATAGTGCTATCTTATATAATTATATTCATTTTTATTGGTATTTTAATCCGGTTACTGATTTTCGTGTCTCAGAAACTACTTGAACTCATGCAGCTTAATATAATTAACAGGATACTTGGCGCATTATTTGCTTTAGTAAATGGAGTAATATTTTTGTTACTTGTTTATGTTATAATGGATGTACTGCCTTTTGTAACATTTACATCGGAAATAAAGAAAAAATCAAAAATCGTTGAGCTTCTGGATATTGCTTCTGACGAGGTTCAACTGAAAATTGCTGAGCAGGTAGAAAAAAAATAGAACTATGAACATTAAATATTCGGAAAAACAGCTTGAGTTTGAGAAAGTTAAAGAATTGATATCTCAGGAGTGTCACTCCAGTATCGGTGCTGAACAGGCACTTGGAGTTTCACCGATGCATGATAAGAAAAAACTTGTTCATCACCTGGGATTTATAAAAGAAATCCAGTATCTCATTAGAATAGGATACAATCTGGATTTTCGAATGTTGTCTGATTTAACTCCATTATTCAAGAACCACGATGAAGTAGTGTTTTCATATCTGGAATTGAAACAGATTATTGACAACATGATTATCGTCGAATCTATGCTGGGAATTGAACTTGAAGAAAATATTGAATACCTCAGTGAACTTATCTCCGGTTTTGAGTCTTGCAATGATTTGATTAAAAGATTTAAGCAGGTTTTCGATCACGAAGGTGATGTCCTGGACTCTGCTTCAGAAGAATTAAGAAGAATCAGAAAACAGAAGAGATCAACAAGACGAAACATCGTAAAAACTCTTGATATGAGGATTAAGGCCGATTCTAATGATTTGTCCGATTCTGTATTCACGTTAAGGGATAACCGTTATGTTCTACCGGTTAAGGATGTTGCTGCTGGCGGTTTCAAAGGGGTTGAACACGGATCATCGTCCAGCAGGTCAACAATCTTTATTGAACCATTAGATATTGTAGCTGATAACAACAAGCTTATTCGTCTGAACAGCGACGAAAAGCAAGAAGTGTTCAGGATTCTTAAGAACTTTTCATATGATGTGATATTAAAGAAATCTATAATTATCAGTAACTGTAATCTTCTTAGAGATCTGGATTTAAAGTTTGCCCTGGGGAGATATGCAAACAGGATTAACGGTGTTGTTCCCGAGCTTTCAGATAAACCGGAAATCAGACTGAAGGGGGCACGACATCCCTTGTTGATAAATAGTCTGGGCAGTATTAAGAAGGTGATTCCTTTTGATATTGAACTGAATGATACAATGAAGATTCTGTTGATTTCCGGACCGAACACGGGTGGAAAAACAGTTACCTTGAAATCAATAGGATTGCTGACTATTATGACTCATGCTGGAATTCCAATTCCTGTTGATGATTCAAGTGTTGTAGGAACGTTTGATTCTGTATTTGCAGATATTGGTGACGATCAGTCCATAGAGGCTTCGCTCAGTACATTCTCCTCTCATATCAAAAGAATAGCTGAGATGATAGAATTCGGGACAGAGAAATCACTGATACTTATAGATGAGATTGGAGCTGCTACAGATCCTGAACAGGGAGGGGCTTTAGCTCAGGCTGTTCTGGAGCGTTTTCTTGAGAAAGGAATGAGTGGAGTCATCACAACCCACTATACTTCTCTGAAACTGTTTGCTGAAGAAGAAAAAAAATGCTCTAACGCATCAATGCAATTCGACCCTGAAAGCTTATCTCCTACTTATTGCTTTAAGTTTGGACTTCCCGGAAACAGCTTTGCTATAGAGATTGCTTCTTCATATGGCTTTGATAAGGCATTGATAGAAAGAGCTCAGGAAATTACCGGGAAACAGACTGTTGATCTGACAACACTGATTAAGAAGATGAACCAGGAAAAGAAGAATCTCGCCAGGGAATCTTATCAGCATACTTTAAAACGCAGATTGCTGGAACAGAAAATTAACGAATATGAGAGCAAGCTTAATAATATTGAGAAAAATAAGAAAAGAATCGAAAAAGAAGCTCTGAAAAAAGGTAGAGATATGATCTCTAATATTCAGTCTGAACTGAATAATGAGATTAATAGTATTAGAAATCAAGAGAAAATAGATAATAGAAAAAAACGCGAAATGATGCAGAAATCATTGAACAAAGCATCATCTATAGGTAGTAAATTTGATAAGAAGCTAAACTCCGATAGCAATAAAGAAGGATGGATTCCGCTCGATAAGCCTGAAATTGGCAAAAGAGTCTGGGTGGATAACTTTGATTCTCAAGGTGAGATAACTTCAATAGAAAAAGATAAAATTGTAGTGTCGGTGAACGGATTTCTTTTTACAACTGATAGAAACAGTCTTCTGGAGTGTGTTACTGAAGGGAAAAGAACAGCTTCTACTAAAGTAAATGTGAGTTATGGTAAATCTCCTTCCAGAGGAAAATCGCTGATGGAGATTAAAGTTCTTGGTAAAACATTCAGTGAGGCTTTACCTGAGATAGAAGAATTTATTGAGGATGCAAAATTCCATGGTCTGTCAAAGGTCAGGATTGTGCACGGAAAAGGAACCGGAGTTCTCAGGTCAAAAATTAGACAGCACCTGCGAAGAACTAAGATTGTTGATGATTTCTTTTCACCACCTCCCGAAGCAGGTGGTGACGGTGTAACCGTTGTATGCTTCGATAATGAGTAATAATGGCAGATAGAAGTACAATAGACCTTGTAAGACAGAGCGTTAACATTGTTGATGTTATCGGAAGTTATATTCCGCTGAAAAAAACCGGATCTAACTTTAAGTCACCATGCCCTTTTCACGAGGAAAAGACTGCTTCTTTTGTTGTAAGTGAGCAGAAACAGATCTTCAAATGCTTTGGTTGCGGGGTTGCAGGCAACGTTTTTACTTTTGTTGAGAAATACGAGAAGATTAACTTCTATGAAGCTCTGACTAAAGTAGCAGCAATAGCAGGTGTTACAATTGAGAAAGAGATAAAGAAGAACCATAAACAATCCAAACAGGAACTGCTATATACAGTTTACAGACTGGCTAATGACTTTTTCAGGGGCAACCTGAAGAAACATGGGGAACAGGCTGAGAAATATCTGATTAACAGGGGTATTACTAAGGAAACAATGGAAAAGTTCCAGTTGGGATACTCTTTGAACAGCTATAGAGGGTTGTTGAATTACCTGGAGAAGAATCACATAAATTCTAAAATACTGGCAGAAAGCGGATTGTTTTCCAAAGGCAGTCGTAATGACCTCTATGATCAGTTCAGGGACAGAGTGATGTTTCCGATAATCTCGATTAAAGGTCATACTGTGGCTTTTGGTGGACGTGTAATTACCAAAGAATTTACCGGTGGAAAATATATAAATTCGCCTACAACATCCATTTATCAGAAAGGAAACGAGTTGTACGGGCTGTATCAGACCAGATATGATGCATCCAAAAAGGACAATTTGCTGCTGGTGGAGGGATATACAGAT
This sequence comes from Cloacimonadales bacterium (SeqCode), assembly GCA_942492065.1. Lineage (GTDB taxonomy): Bacteria > Cloacimonadota > Cloacimonadia > Cloacimonadales > JAIOQZ01. The sequence continues at coordinate 554,723 of CALODV010000014.1, forward strand.
CTGCTAAGACTTTATGAGAATGGATATGTGAATGCTGCAGCTTTACTGGGAACTGCTTTGACTCGAGATCAGATAATTCTTGCAAGTCGCTATACAAAGAATTTCAAACTGGTTTTTGATGGAGATAAGGCTGGTAGAAAAGCAGCTTTGAAGGCTGCACACGAAATTTTACTGACTGGTGGGAATGCCAGTATTGTTGAACTACCGTCAGGAAGTGATCCGGACTCATATCTGGTAGAAAACAGTAAAGACGATTTTGATAAGCTTCTTGAGTCTGCCTGCAGTCTCCATGAATTTCTGGCAAAAGATGAAGTTCTGGGTTATACAGAGAGTGATAAAGTCAAGTATATTATGGACGTTATACAGGGAATCCATGATCAGACAGAGAAGGAACTCTATATAAAAAAGATTGTACATGAAGTAGGTGAAGTGTTCGGTGTATCAGAATCGGGGCTTCTTTCAAAATTGAACAGAAGAACAAAAATAAAAAAAAATAATTCTTATGTTGACAGAGATAATGTCGAACTGGATATTTTGAGATTTATAGCTTATAATCCAAAAAGTCTCAATTTTATTTGTTCTGAAATGGATGACAGTTATTTTATAAATGAAATTTACAGAGATATTTATAGGATTTTTATTGAGCATGAAGACATAATTGATGATTCTTCTATGCTGTTGAGTGTAATTGAGAACGAGAGTACCAGAAACACAGTTGGAAAAATTATTCTTGAAGAACCGAGAAACGATTCAATTGAGGATCTTGTACAGCAGATGACTGTACGGAAGCATAGACGTGATTTACAACAGCTCAACAGTGAAATATCTATTTGTAAAGACGAAGATAAATTTCAGGAATTAATTAAAGCCAAGAAGGAGATACAGGCTTTATTAAGGATGATTAGCACGAAAAGTGTAATGAAAACGATTACAATACGTTCTAATTAGTAAGGTTGAAAATTTAGGTAAAAGTATACTCTGAGGAGAGTTAATGTTAAGTTACAAAGAATGCTTGGAAAACTTAATCGAATTAGGAAAGAAGAATGAATATCTGACATTCAAGCAGATAAACGAGATTCTTCCGAATAGCCCACTATTTCTGGACAAGATTGATGATCTTATATCTGACCTGACCGAAACCGGTATTGAAATCATTGATGAAACACAAAAGAAAGTCACTAAGAAATCAGTATCTGTCAAGAAAAATCCTCAGGCTAAGAAATTCAAAAACAGGCGTTATTACGACGATCCCGTACGTATGTATCTCAAGGAAATGGGACGTGTCCCACTGCTTGACCGGGATGGAGAAATCAGGATTGCAAAGAAAATTGAATCCGGACAGAAATGGATAAACAGATATGTGTTTATGTCAGGAAGTTCTCTTAGGGAAATGCATAACTTTCTTCACAGGTTCAAGGAAAAAAGAATCCGGCTGGATCAACTATTCAGGATCGAATTTGGCAGTTATATCGATAAATCGCAAGATTCGAAGCTTATTGAAAAATTTCAAAATGCAATTAAGTCATCTGAACCTATTTATGATGAAGTAGGGGAAATTATTGACAACTCCGAATATGATGATTATGGAAATTTCATTGATCAGAATATTATGGAAGTTATTGAGGAAAAGAGAAAGAAACTTATAGATATTTTCTCTGATGTTCCATTTCATGATAAATTCGTGAAAAGACTTGTCTACAGAATAAAAAGTCTTGTTGATCGTATTAAAGAAAGTAATAAAACTATTAACGGGCTTTCCAGAATTAAGAAATATAATCTGGAAGAAATTTGCTCATTGGGCAGAAAAGCTAAGAAATCTGAAGAAGAGTTTGCTGAAGTGGAAGTGGAAACCGGTATGGATCCTACCATATTTGTAGAAACTCTCCGAAAAATCAAAAATGCCCGAAGAAAGATACGTCGTGTAGAAATCGAAACCCGTATGACAGGGGAAGAAATGATTTTCCTGATGAAGGAAATCGAACGCGGCGAAAAAATGAAAGAAACAGCCAAGAACGAAATGATCGAAGCTAACGTGCGACTTGTTATCAGTATTGCAAAGCGTTACAACAATAGAGGACTGGACTTCCTTGATCTGATTCAGGAAGGTAATACCGGTCTTATGAAAGCTGTTGATAAATACGATTATAAAAAAGGATACAAGTTCAGTACTTACGCTACCTGGTGGATTCGTCAGGCCATTACCCGAGCAATTGCTGATCAGGCACGTACAATTCGTGTACCTGTTCACATGATAGAATCTATAAATAAAGTAAACAGGATGAGCAGGAGACTGACTCAGAAGCTGGGAAGGGATCCTTATCCTGAAGAACTCGCAGATGCACTCGATCTGCCGGTTGATAAAATCAAAAGCATTCTCTCTATATCCAAAGAGCCTGTGTCACTTGATAAACCTATTGGTAATGACAGTGAAGACAGCCTTCTTGGAGATTTCATTGAAGATAAAAGCACTATCTCGCCTGAAAGAATGGCAGAACGTACCCTGCTTAAGAAACAGGTTAACGATGTGCTGAACTCACTTACAGTAAGAGAAGAACGTGTTATCCGTCTCAGATTTGGTATTGATGACGGTTATCACAGAACTCTTGAGGAAGTTGGAAATATCTTTAATGTAACTCGAGAGAGAATCAGACAGATAGAAGATAAAGCATTGAAAAAACTTCGACATCCAACCCGTAGTACTAAACTTATGGAGTTATACGAAAACTTCAATGTTAAATAATTGTTAAAATTGGAAATTTCGGCTTGACAAGAAAGTCTGATTTTCAGTTTATAACATCCGTTACTGTTAATCATAACAGGGCCTATAGCTCAGTTGGTAGAGCTTCCGGCTCATAACCGGACGGTCAGAGGTTCGACTCCTCTTGGGCCCACCATTATAAATGGCTGATGATTTTTCATCAGCCTTTTTTTATTGACAGACCAGTCCAAAATAATAAAAATTCTATCTATAAAATTACTCGGAGGACAAATGAGAATTTCACTTATAGTATTATCAATATTAGCATGTTTCATTCTCTGCAGCTGCTTTCTTGAACAAAGTGATCCAAAATTTATCAGTGGACATATTACAGATGCAAACGGACAACCGGTTGCAAATGCTTATGTGGGAATAGACTATAGATATGAAACTGATTACGACCTGGGAAGGCCTACAACAAGTATATACTACTCCTTAAATGTGACAGGACAAACTCTGATCTGGATTTCAAAAGAAAATATTTCTGATACTGTTAAGGTGCTTCTTAATGAAAACATGGAGGCCGGTCATCATTCTGTAACATGGGATGCAACTGATGATGAGGAATTTTATGTTAAAACAGGATTCTATAAGTTTAACATGAGATCAGAGGAAACAAGTGATACGCTTGTATTTGCTGTACCGGCTATATACTGTAATGTAAATTATGAGAACCATACTCAATTCACATACTATGATAAAACTGATGAAAACGGAAAATTCTGGCTTTCGGAATCCAGTATCGCCTTGAACAATCCAATGCGGGATCAAATAGAACACGAGGGCTTGACCGGAAAACTAAATATATGTGCTTTTTCTGAACTCCATGGTCAAATGATTTCAGAAGAGGTAGATTACAGCACTTCCTCTGGGAGTATGACAGTAGATATTCAGTATGGTGAACAGGAATAAGCTATAAATAAACTCCTATACCCAGTCCAAGATTGATGATTGAGTATTTAAATGTAAATTTTTCATTATAAATTTTCATCTCTTGTATATTTATCGGCATAAGCTCACCTGTTAAGGTTAGATATCCCTCTTTACCAAAAATCCCTCTCAATTTTTGAGTTAGTCCGACAGACAGTACAGGATTAACAAAAGTTTTTTTGGTGGTTCTACCTATTTCGCCAAAATTACTATTCCTACGCATGCTTTTCAGTATATAATCTGTTTCATTAAAGTTAGCACCTATACCAATAAATGAAGCTTTACTACCATGAAGATCATTTTTAAATTTGACCAATGCCTGTATGCACTGTCTCTCCAAAACATGCTGGTATGATACATATGAGTATTCCTCTATGCATTTTTGAGTGAAATTTGTGTAATTGACGTCAAGGTAAACAGGACCTTTCAATTCAATGAGTGCTCCGTAAGCAAACGCAGGAGAGTCTTGTTCAAGTTTTTCGTTTATGCTGTTCTCTTCACTTGATCCTGTGTATGAACTTGATTCAAGTTCTCCACCATTGAGGAAATTATATTTTATATAAATAGACATTTTACCAGAATTATCTTCTCCCAATAGATTTCCTATTGTAAGCACACAAAAAAGTACGATAAGTGTGACTGTACTTCTTAAACTACTAAATTGAACGGTCATTGCACTAAATTTCATGATAAAAATTTATCTCCTTTATTATATTACATATAAGCGAAATTCAACAGCTTTGATAAATAAATCTCTATGATATTGAAAAAACATCAAAAAGTTTTTCACATAAGCTTTTCTGAATTAATTCTGCCTATTGTGCAGAAGTTTTTTATAACTTTAGACAGGAAAAAACTGTGCAATAATTCTTGTAAAGGGGAAATTAGCTTACTTTTCCTATTGCATATAAAAATAAACACCTGCAGTTTCCCGCAGGTGTTTATTAAGGATGGATTTCTATGGGTTTATATCTTTGTCTGATTCTCGAAGTTTTTCCTTTGCTTTTTGCAAGGAAATCCTGATGCTGTTGATTACTGCTTTACTGGAGATAGTTGCACCTGTAACAGTTTCGACTTTATCGAAATCAGGATTTCCCATAAATTGTCTCAGGAACTTGTTTCGCTTTAATTTCCTGATATAAGATGGAGTGTCTTCACTGGAGATGATTTCAAGATCAATGACTTCAAATCTGTTATTTAATAACAGGGCAGTATCAGTAAAGCCACAATATCCTGATTCCTTGTGAAAATCTGAAGTGAATATCAGAAATACTTTTTCTCCGGCTGAGTTATTAAGTATTAAGATGTTATCCAGCTTCTCAACCCGAACTAATTCCTTACTTTTTTCTAAATCCTTTACGAATCTATCCTGTGCTGTCAAACTGAACAACATGGAAGATAATGCCAGAAGGATAAAAGTGTTAATTATCGTTTTCATTATATCTACTTCATTAATGTAATTCTATGGACTTTCTTTATTCCCAAGGTTTTTAGCTGACATAGATAAACTCCGCTGCTGACTGGTTTGCCTGCTTCATCCTTACCATTCCATTTTACTACATGTTCTCCCTGCTTCATATATCCAGATGCAAGAGTCTTTACTTTTTTGCCAATAATGTTGTAGACTTCAAGTTCCACATTTGAGCTCCAGGGAATGCTGAAAGAAATGTTTGTTTCCGGATTGAATGGATTCGGGTAGTTAGAAAGCTCAGCAACTGAATAATCTTTGCAGTTTTCTTCATTTGCTGTTACAGTATATTCAATTTCTAGTGATGGTCTGTAGGAAGCGTTAGAATGATCTTTAGAATAGAACTTACTGAATTTTTGATTACTGTTAGCCTGAATTACAAATCCATGATTTGCATACATACCGGTTTGCCAGATCGTTACCAGTTGCAGAACATCTACTTCAAAGTTATGGTTTACATTTCCACCAGGACCTGTGAAAACATAGTTCATGGCTGCTTGTGCATCATATTGGATGTGTTGTGTATGATTCCAGGTTGTTTCATTCCAGCTTTCTGTAATCAGGTAGAATTTGGAAGCAGTAGTTCCTCCACTCGGACAACTGTACAGACGAGTCAGGTGAAGAGTTGCAGATGTAATTTCCAATCCGGTTAGCTGTGATAAATCAAATTTCATCATAATTCTTTCAAAATGTCCACTTGCCTGAAAGTCAGCAGTCCAGAGCTGGGTAAGATCAGGTTGTGTCCCGGGATGGTCTGCATCCGTATACATATCATCTGTAGCGGATAATACAAGAGTTTCAGCATAAAGAAAAGAACTGATCAGAATCATTATAGCAAATATATATTTCATTGTTCCTCCTAAAATACCAGTTGTAATCTCACATTGAATGAATCCGGTGTTTCAATGGCAGATGAAGGTTTATCGGTTTCAGTAAAATAGTCGAATCTGAGTTTTGTGTAAGAATCCAGAGAGAAAAGAAGACCTCCGCTGAAGTAGCTGTATTCACTTTCATCATCAAGATCAGAATTTTTATCCCAGTATTCGTATTGAATATATGGTGTAATAGCATTTAATCTATCCATGCCGGTTTTGATTGAGTATCCTGTCTGGACATAAGCAGCTTTCATTTCCTGATCATTGAATGTGAATCCCTCTCCAGTGTAGAATTCACCTGTTGCAATGAAATTGTAGTTCTCATACTTCAATCCTGCAATTCCTCTATACCCTTCATCACTGAACTGAGTACCGTCATTTCTGTAATAGTTATTGGCAGTATGATTATAGTTCAGGGAAAGTGATAGGCCTTCTACAGGTGTAGTTAAAATAGTGCCGAAGTTGTAATCATGTTCACCGTCAAGGGTCCCATTTGGACCATTCATAAATCCTGCTTCGAACTCAATAGCAGAGTTCAGAGGTATGTCATTTCTGTAGCCCAGAACAAATCCTGTCGGATGGCAGGTAGCGAAAGTTTTATGGAACAAAGGTTTTTCCAGAGTTAGCCTGTCACTGCATTCGGTTGCTCCTGCAAAACCCCTTAAAACGTGACCCTGACGCAGACCAATTGCCAATCCGTTTCCAAGATCATAATCCAGAGCCGCTTCCATAAGCTTAAGGTCAACTCCACCACCTGAACATGTGGATACTCCATATTCCAACCCATACTCGATGTGATCGGTTAATTTTCCTTCCAGTTCTACTACCGCTTTTCTGATTTGATAGCGATTGCTTGTGTCGTATAACCCCGAATTTGAGTCAGAACCGGAATAAAATTTGGCATCAAGCATAATGCTGGAATGGATTTTTGGTTTCTCAATGGCAGTTAGAAACATAGCCTGTACAAGTAAAATAGTAAGTAACGTTCTTTTCATGTTATCTCCTTATAATTAGTCAAAGCTAACTTTTATGCTAAAAAAATCAGATTTGACTTAGTGTTTTCTTTAAAGAGCTGATACTGGCTGAGGGCATCATATAATAATCTTTATTGTTTTTTTGGCAGATTGATTTGACTTTCAGGCAGGCATTATGACTGTTAATATTTACAGGGCAAAATACAATGTCTGCCCAATGAACCATATCTGTGAGTTTTGATTTGTTGCTGATCTTCGTTCCATTGTGATGTCTGAACTCCGCACCCTGTGACTCGATGACATCCTTATATAGGTGTTGACATCTGTCTAAGCCTCCAACCAACAGGACCCTTTTCTGACATAGACTGCCATCAGTACAGTCAAGGCATCTGTCAGCTTGCCTGGAAGTTGTCTGCAGCGGACACTCTGTATTCAGGAAGACTGGTGCATCGGTTTTACAAGTAAAGGTTGAGATTTTCAGCTCTTCATATTTGCCCTTGAGTTCTTCATAAGAATTGTTGCGAGAATCCAATGTATAACGCAAATTGCCATTTTCATCTTTAAGATTTTGTATTTCTGCAAGCAGACTATCTATTTGCCTGTTCATTTCGTCAATACTTGCATCCGAGTTATTTTCGGAAATTACCTTGGAACTCTTTACATGGTCGGGTTTCTTTTTAAGATCTCTGATAATGCTGCGTTTTGTTTTAACATCTTCTTTTAGCCTGTCATTGTCTCTGGTTAATGATTGAATTCTTTGGTGTAGCACTTTTTCATTATTGATAACCGAAGCTATGATTTTACTCAAATTGGATAAATTTTCAATATTATCACTTATTCTGAGAAGACTCCATATAGATTTTTGCAGTGATGACTCTATATGTTCATCCAGGTATTTGCTATCAAGATGAGACTGGATTTTCTCAGCAAATGTAGAGTGTTTGCAGATTTGTTCAGTTACTTCATGCATAAATTCCGGTGATTTCAAAAGTTTCCTGTCATATCTGCTTTTTTTCCAGAAGCGTATAAGCTCTTTTTCACTAAAGAACACTGATAGTGTCAGAAATCTCATGAAGTCTGTCATTTTCCACAAACTAATCATTAAAAGTCCTTTGTAAAGTGCGGATGAGAAAGTATATTATGTATATGTCTAAACAAATAGAAGAGAGGGAACTTCCTCATCCGGAGTTATTTGATGAAATTTCAAATATAAAGTTATATATGACTAACATTCATATTAAATTTTTTAGTAGGGTATCCGTCCATTCAATTACCTGAGTTTCAGATTCTGAAGCGTCTCCATTTACTTTCAAAGCATCGATCATTAATTGTGCTCCTGATTCAGTCATTGATTTCGTAAGAATATCCGGAGCAGTACAGAAGTTTGGCCAACTGTCATCTCCGACACCAAACACAGCAAATCTTTTGTTCTTAAGAGGTTGTTCCGGAATTATCTCGTTAAAGCCGTTCATGTCATCCTGTAAATCACCATCTCCCCAGGTGGAAGACCCTATAACAATAAGGTCATAGTCTGTTAGACTGTTTGGGCTGAAGTCTCTTACATCATACATCAGTACTTCAGGGAGATTGTTACTTAGCCTTTGAAAGATGATAGCAGCAATTTTCTTGTTGTTGCCTGTCGTACTTCCATAAATAACAGCAGTTTTCATAATGTCTCCTTTAGACTGCTCTTTTCAGAGCTGTTTTTTCAATAGATTTTCTTTGTAAGTAACGATTTGTCTGGATAAGCTTATCATATCCAAGCATTATTCCCAACATGAAATCTTCTTCAGGAGAGTAATCCGTTAGTGACTTATCTCCAAAAGATTTTATTACGTCGATACATGATGAATTTCCAAAGAAGACGTTTATCTTGTCCTTACCGTTTCTCATTATGTGGTAAGCGATGCCTTTTTTCTTAAGTTTATACTCTACAGCATATCTGTTTGCGGCAGGCAGTGTGTGTAGAATCAGCTTACGTATTCCTTTCTCGTACTCATAAATATGATGGCTGAAAACTGTCATTTTGAATCTCCGCAGCAACTGCAGCTGTGATTACCATCTATTTGGGAACCTGGGCAGGATGAACACTGAAACTTATCCTGCTTAGATTTTTTGAAGCTTTTCACGAGAAATAAGACCGCAACTATGACTATTATAAATATAATTACTCCTTCTAACATAAGATCTCCTTATCAGAATCCCATCAGTTTTCCTGCCTGATAGACAACCAGCGACACAATATAAGCAGTTAAAGTCAATCCTACGAGTTGTCCCAATGCCCAGCCCCATGAATTTGTTTCTCTTTTCGTTACCGCAATTGTAGCCATACATGGTGCGCTAATTAGAGCGAACAGCATTATTGAAAGAGCTATAAGAGGTGTATAATTGTCTTTAAGCTTATCTCTTAGAGATTGAGACTCCTCATCAGCTTCACCGACAGAGTATACTATGCCGAGTTGAGCAACAAAGACCTCTTTGGCTGCAAAAGCCCCAATCATGGCAGCACCGATTTTCCAGTCAAAGCCAAGTGGTTTGAGAACAGGCTCTATAGCTTTTCCAATACGACCTGTTATTGAATATGCCAGTTCTTCAGACTGCTGCTGCATCTGCAGTTCTTCGAGTTTCTCGTTGAAAACTTTCTCAGAAAGGTTTTGCTGTTTCAGAAGAGATTCTTGTCTGGCATATTCTTCAGCAAACTTGTTGGTCTTGGGGAAAGTTACAAGTACCCACATTACAATTGATATTGCCAGAATGATTGTTCCTGCTTTTTTCAGGTATATCATAGCCCTGCTCCACATTTGCATAAGGATAGATCTCAGGGTTGGAATACGATAGGGTGGAAGCTCCATAATAAATGTCTCTGTCTCACCTTTGAACAATGTTGATCTTAACAGTTTTGCTAACAGAATTGCAAGAAGGATTCCACTGAAATAAATGATTGCCAGGACTTTTGCCTGCATGGCAGATGGAAAGAAAGCCGGGATTATTAGTGCGTAAATAGGGAGTCTGGCACCACAGCTCATCAAAGGGGCAACAAGCAGAGTAGTGAATCTGTCTTTTTTGTTCTCCAGAGTTCTGGTAGCCATTATGGCAGGTACTGTACAGCCAAACCCAATAAGCATCGGAATAAAACTGTTTCCATGAAGACCTATGGACTTCATAATTCTATCCATAATAAATGCTGCTCGTGACATGTATCCTGTTCCTTCAAGAATTGCGATTGCAAGAAATAACAGAATGATGTTCGGCAGAAATACAATAACGCCTCCAACACCCCCGATTATTCCATCTAGGACTAATGATTTCAGAAGACTTTCGCTGCCTTCTGCCCAGAATCCTTCAATAAATCCTGATAGCAGATCAAAGCCACCTTCTATCCAACCCATTAATGGATCTCCAACTACAAATGTCAGTTTGAAAACCATGTACATCAAAGCTACGAATATTGGGAGTCCCAAAACTTTATTGGTAAGCACTGCATCAATTTTGTCAGATACCGAATGCCTGAGCTCAACATTATTCATTACGTATTTTTGACAAACCCCTGAAATGAAACCATAGCGCTGTTCTGCTATGTAAATATCGCTTCCCTCATCTGTTTTCTTCTCAAAATGCTCTACAAGTAATTCTACTTCTTCTCTTATTTTGGTATAGTCGCTGATTAATGATGCTATTCTTTCATCTTTTTCTACGAGCATTACTGCATACCACTTGTCAGGGATATTATTGTATTTCTTATTGACTGATCTGACAATATTGGCTATCTCACCTATAAGAGTTTCCGTCTCGTGAGAATAGTGGAGCAGGTTTTTCCTGTTTTTACCGAGATTTGAGAATATCGCATTTTTAAGTTCATTAATTCCAATACTCTTATGTCCGACAAAACTGACAATTTCGGCACCAAAAGCTTCAGATAGTTTCTTGAGATCAATATTGCAACCTTTTTTCTGGATTTCATCCCACATATTGAAAACTAACAGATAGGGGATACCCATCTCCATCAATTGGACTGTGAGATAAAGGTTTCTCTCTAAATTGGATGTATCTATGATATTAACAACGAGGTCAGGCTTTTCCTCAATAATAACATCTCTGGCAATTACTTCTTCCGGAGAATTTGTTGAAAAGCTGTAGATTCCAGGTAAGTCTATAACCTGGTACTTGTTATCTCCGAAGGTGTAGAATCCTTCCTTTTTCTCAACCGTAACTCCGGGGTAATTACCTGTTTTCTGGTTCGCACCGGTCAAAGTATTGAATATTGTAGTTTTCCCGCAGTTGGGGTTGCCTGCTAATGCAATTTTATAAGTATCCATTCTTCCTCTCAATAATTAGTTTTAACTAACTTTTAAATGATTAAAAATAGTTAGACTAAGCTAACTTAAAGTGCAAAAAATTTTATCCGATATTTACGATAATATTGCTGGCTTCTTCTTTTCTCAAAGATAGTTTGTAGCCTTTTACATCGATTTCTATTGGATCACCAAGTGGAGCAATTTTGATTATCTCAACTGGTCTTCCTTTAATTATACCCATTTCAGTAAGTTTCTTCCTGTTGGGGCTTAAGTGGGAGACACTGCTGACAATTCCGTTTTCTCCGGGTTTCATTTCACTGAGAGCTTTACTCATCTTCTTTTCCTCCGATTTTGTATTTATATAACTATTTTTACAATTTGTATCACAATTATCGCATTTATCTTCTTTTGTATTGCAGAAAAAACCTTCACCATCAATCCAGGAATAATCAAAATTAGGACAGCGATGAACGAATTTTTCAAAAGCTATCATCTTGGAAACAATTTTGTCTGTAACAAGATGTTCCATGGAGCATGCTAGTTCGTTGGCAACGTTTCTCTCAATATCCAGTACATTCAAGAAGAAGTTTTTTATTGCTATGTGTTTTTCAAGAATCTTGCGAGCTGTAAATTCTCCTGTGTGTGTCAGTGTGACAGGTTTGTAGGGTTGATAATTAATCAGACCTTTGGCAGCAAGTTTTCTTAGAGCAGAGGTAACGGAAGGTTTTTTTACTTTTAGTGATTCTGCAATGTCTATTGCATGAACCACCCCCTTCTTACTGATGATTTCCCAGATTTTCTCTAAATAATCTTCAAGACTGCTGGATAATACGACTTCCATTTTTTCTCCATTCTCTTAATTATTCTTAAAAGTTAGACGAGTCTAATTATGTCAATATTTTTTTGAAATTTCTCATAAAAAAAAGGTCGGATCCCCGACCTTTATATAACAAGTAGTTTTTTAGAAATTACTTAGCTCGAGAGATTCTATACTATGAATAAGATCATCTTTGGTCATTGTTCCCTGAAAATCTGTAATCTTATAGCATATAAGCCCTCTACCATTGGTAAGTAAGATTGATACGCAGGACATTACTTCCGGTTCAACGGAGAACAAACATCTAAGGTTATTCCATTTGAATTCCTGAGAATTAGCAATTACATCTTCCTCTCTGAATTCGTTTCTATCCGGATAAAAAGATATTGAAACCGAGACCATAGGATCAAGAGCTGATTGGAATACAACTCTGTACGAATCTGATGTTTCAACACTTTGTTTTGCATCAAGTCTGAAATCAGGTGTAACAGCTTTTGCTGTAACATCTTTAAATTCATTAAATGAAATTGCTAATGCAGAATGCATTACAAATATCAGCAATGTTAAAGTAACTATTGATCTCAAACTCATACGATCTCCTGCTCAATTATTTTATAAGGACCATTTTCCCTATGTAGGCATCATTCCTGGTCTGGATTCTGTAGAAATAAATTCCGCTTCCGACAGATTTGCCATTATTATCATTACCATGCCATGTCAAGTTATGATCTCCCGCCATGTAATGTTCATTTGCCAAAGTGGCAATTTTCTGTCCTTTAACATTGAAAACAGCAACTTCGATATTGCCATTTTCAGGAAGACTGAAGTTGATCATTGTTTCCGGATTGAAAGGATTTGGTGTATTGTAGGCTGAAAGAGGATTTGCTCTCAGGACGTCTTCTTCTGATCCTGAAACCTGAAGAACTATATCTACAGGATTTGTAGTGATACCATTTTCAACCAGTATTTGCTGTTCTGATGAAGTGAACATGGAATTAAAAGCCATAATATCAAGGTAGCCATCATTTGCATCCATACTGAAATCACTGTTTGTCATTGCATGATGGTAGTTATTACCTGCTTTAATGATGATTGGATCCTGATCAGATGAAAGATTATTTGTGATATGACCTGAAATAGTCCCATATCCGGCAGTGCTTACAAGCCCTTGTATACACAGATGAGCATTGTTTGTACCGGTAAACTCATTCCAGTTTGCTGAGGAATTTGATAAGTAAAATCCGCTGCTGTGTGAACCGGAATCAAGCCATGCTTTTTTTATTCCACTGGGAGCATCTACAGTTATTCCAAAATAGTAGTCATCATCCGTATCAATTTTTATGAAAGTATCAAAATAGACTTCAGTCCATTCATTGGCAGCAAAATTATCCATTGAAATTTGACTGATAAGAGTTGATCCTTTCCAGATACCGGCTTTAAGGTCACCTTGTTCACTGGAAAACGGAGTTCTGAAACGAATTCCATAAAGATAATTATTAATATTATCAGTCAGCATCTCATTTTCAATTTTGACTGCAAAATTCATTCTTTCCAGAGAAATTTCTGTAAACAGACCAGCTGCAGGACGTGAATGGTTTCCAATACCTAAGTTTCCCGGAACATGCAATAGTGTCAAATCATGAACTTGTTCTCCGGATACTATCGAAATATCACTCATGTAGAAATAGTTGTTACCTGATCTTACTTTTATAGTGTAGTTTCCAGGAAGTGGGGCATACATTTCAAAATTGCCTGAGCTGAAACTTCCTGACTTGATTAATTCATCGTTTTCTAAAATTTCTATTGTCTTCGGTTCAGATGCATTCGGTCCGGTTAAGCTTCCTCTTATTATACCACTATAATCCATCTGTATATTCAGCGTTGAAGTATTATCATCAATATAAACTGTTCCTGAATATGTGAAACCATCTGGGTTACTTTTAGTGCCAACAATAGTATATGAACCTGAAGGAATATTGTACAGCTGAAATTCACCATCAGTGTTGTCTATATGTACATCAAAGTCAACAGGACCCATAAAAGTTAGATCAACATTTCTTGGATTTCCCTCCGGTACTGTTACGTTTCCTGAAAGGTACATAGGAAGGTCTCCGCCTTCAACATCATATACTGCACTGCTGACATTATCATAATTCTCAGGCATTCCTGCCGGAAGAGAATACCAGCCGTCAGCAACTCCATTCCATCCAAAATTTAAGTGATAATGATCCAGATCGCTTCTGTAGCCATCTACATTAATTGCGTGACCATCATATCCGACTGATTTATATATTGATAAAACACCAGGTCGGGCGTTTTGCATATCAGTAATCAGGTTTGAGTAAAATGTTGTCTCATCGGTATGCCAAGTAGACATTGAAGAGGCTGATGTATAACCAAATCGGTTTACTGCTGCATCAGCTATCATCCATGTATTAGAACCTGAGCCTGCTTCAGAATAACTCATCTGTACAAGGAATCCACAAGCTGCATTCAGGGCTGCTTTGTCATCTGTATCAGGTGTAGAATGATTCTGATATGCACTCTGCATAGGAACAAGAAGTTGGTTCATCTGGCTGAATGTGGGAAAATCATAAGTCTGGGCATCATTGTCTATATCAATATCAGGATTTGTATACTGTGATGTGTAGCTGTCAGCTGAGGTGAAATTAGGTAGTGTGAAAAACTTGTGATAATTTACAAGTTGTGCAAAAGATGTTGCCACGCAACCTACAACAGATCTGTTACCGGTTCCAGGGTCGATTGGACAGTACATATTCAAAGGAGCTCCTTGGCCCCATCTGGTTGTTATCCAACCTCCTGTATCAGTTAATCCTGCAGGTGGGTATATTGCCCAGTCTTGAGGAATGTCCAAATAAGGAGCTTGTTCGTTAAGGTTATCCCATGCTTTCGAATTTTTAACCTGGAGCTCTTCAGAAAAGAAATCTTTAACTCTAAGTCTTTCTGTAAGGTCGGTGTAAATTAAATGCATAGCATTGTCGTTTGATTGTGAAAAAGTGCTGTTGGTAGAATAAGCATATATCGGTGTCAACTGGTCATCAGCTGTCACGATAACAAATCCTTCAGGACTTGTGTGAAAAACGTAAGCAATCTTATCCGCCTTGTTAAGTATCACTTCGCTTTTCATGATGTTGGTATCAATTTTCATGAATTTCAAGAAGTTAGCAGCCGTATTTTCTGCTTTGGTCAATGTTACAGGGTTAGCAGTCAGCATACTAAAAACTAATAGAAATATTGATACCATAAGAAAAGATGTGTATCTTCTCATAGTACCTCCCATTATTGTCTCTCATTATGTTATACATGCTCTGACAGTCAAGAAAATTTCTTATCAATTGTCATCACAAACTTTTCAACTCTATTTTTGATACTTCATTTTAAAATAAAATATAATTAATTTGCTTCAAATTGCAATTATATTATTATTGTATTAAATACAAAATTGTTTTGGAGGAATAATGGATTTAACAAAAGTAATGGAAGAAAGATACAGTTGTCGTAAATTTGAGGATACTGAAGTTAGTGATGATTTACTCAGAGAGCTTATAAGACTGGGTAGTCTGGCTCCAAGTTCTAATAATAGCAAACCATGGAAGTTCCTGGTTATTAAAAGTGATAGTATTCTCAATCAGATGGCAAACATTGTCGAGGACAAACTAGGAAGCTTGTTAAAGGACAAGATAAAAGACAGAAAGACATTGGCTGACAGAGTATTATGGTATTCAACTTTCTTTAAAAATGCCCCTTCTGTAATTGTAGTTATGGCAAAAGAATATACTACCCCAATTAATGAAATTCTTGAAAACCATAGTAAAGAGGATATATTGAAGCTTAGAAATCATCCTGAGATTCAAAGTCTGGGTGCTTGCGTGCAGAACATTTTACTTGGAGCGCAGGATATGGGATTGGGTTCATGTTGGTTGTCAGGTCCGGTAATTGCTTCCAAAAGGCTTGCTGAATTGCTTGAAGAATCAGAAAGTGAATATTCTCTGGCAGCCATGGTTGCTGTAGGTAAGCCTGCAGTAACAAAAGCAAGGAAAGTCAATGAAGAGGAAATTCCTGTTAGATTTATATATTAGTGCTTCGTGAGTCTTTTGAGAGCAGGCTGTCTTGTGATGACCTGCTTTTTTTTTAATTAATTTCGCTAATTACTTGATTCTGTGAATTGTTCATGGTCATAAGAATAGTATACAGGGTTAAGCTCAGTGGTTTTAACTGATTCCATGGCGAGTAATGTAATTGATTATCCCTATAAGCACTATTATACACCTGTATAAGAGAAACACGAAAATAGTAAAAGGAGTTTTTGATACATCCTTAAAAAACAGCACAATAAACAGAATAATATTAGAAATGAATCCTACCATGTTATTCCAGCCTTTTGCCGAAATCAAACCATATATGATAAGTGATGTAAGGTTTATAATCAGTATTTTTAGAGTTGTTTTCGTTCTGTTTTTCTCGATGTTTGTCATTCTGGTTACAATTGAATGTAAGAATAGAAGGTCAGCGATTACAAATGTATATAAAAAAAGGGGAACATTAAATTTGGCATATTTTACCTCATAAAAGAAAACGCAAGCCGCTTTGGACTTGCGCATTCGAGAAGATATTTCCTTTGAAGTACGTATTAAAAATGATTATGGATTGATAATCTGTCAATGTTTTTTTTATTTTTTGTAAAATATGACAATTCTTGTATGCCATTTAGTCGGATCAGGCTCAGCAACAGGATCATTCATGTAAAGTTCCAGACAGGGAAGGTCCATTTCGACATTGTCTTTCTCCATTTGAGCCATTAATGCCATGTAGGCAGGCATCATTTTATCGTAGGGTCCAAAGTAATCTGTAATGTATGCTTTTCGGGGAGGGATATTTATGCCTTCAATAGTATCATCAGTTATAACCTTATTCACCGGGAGTGCAGCAGCTACGCTGGTTTCGTTCTTATCCATATCCCAGCCATAGTAAACTGCAACGGGCATACTTGTACATTCGAGTCCATTAGCTTGTAAGTGCTGCATAAGTTTTGTGTAATTTCTTTCAAAGAATTCCGGAAGTTTATCAAAGCTTACTGTTTCACGAATACCCAGTAACTGAGCTCCTTCATAATCAATAATTTCTATCTTGTAATCTGTTTCCATTTTGTCTCCTTAAATTAATCAGAAATATTGAGTTCTAAATAAAATGAATACCGCTCAATTGTAAAGATGTTTACACATATTTTTGACATTTCATACATTTTCATCAATACTCTTGACTCATTTATCACTATCAGGAGAAACTGGATGGAAATTTTTTTAAGATTTGGAGATAATTTGATTAAAAGAAGTTATATATTCTGCTTTCTGACAATATGTCTGTTCTCTACAATAGAATATGTCGGAAAGTCATTAAGGCACACTGTGCATCCGTTAACAATAACTGCCCTCAGATTTCTGATAGGTGGATTAGTTATTCTGCCGCTTGCAGTAATTGAGTACAGGAAAATGGATAAAAAACTTACATTCAAGGACTTTCTTTTTATCGGTTTCCCCGGAATATTAAATGTATCGATAGCTATGTTTTTTCTGCAGCTTTCCATTCATTTTGGTAAGGCAGTAATGGCAGCATTGCTGGTAAGTGCCAACCCGGTATTCGTCGGGATTTTCTCTCAGTTCATACTTAAAGAAAAGCTATCACTGGTCAGATTAACAGGTCTGCTTCTCGGGCTTGTCGGGATTGCTTTGATCTTACTTGCAGACATAGATTCTCTGAAACAATCAGATAATATGCTGCTGGGGGCAATATTTGGAATAGCCTCAGCAGTCACGTTCGGTTTGTATACAACAATTTCCGCTAAGATAGTACGGAATTATAGTAAGTATTTCTTTATCAGTATTTCATTTTTCATAGGATCAATGACTTTATTTGCAATTGCTGCACTAATGAATATGGATTTGACTTTCCCTATGACTCCGACCAATATTATGTCGCTTCTTTATCTTGGTGCAGGCGTGACCGGTGTTGCCTATATCATGTACTTTGATGCGCTTAAACATATACCTGCAGCTAATGCGGCAATGTTTTTCTATATTAAACCAGTAATTGCCGGATTGCTTGCATTTTTTTTACTGAAAGAAGAAATAAAGATGTTTCAGGTTGCTGGCTTTGTTGTGATAATTCTTGGACTTGACTTTGAAAAACTGGTAAGTGTAATTATGAAAAGGAAGAAGGTTGAAAAATGAATAAAACAATAACAATGGATCTTGGCGGAACTTTTTTGAAATATGGAATCGGTTCCAATGGCAAGATTGATTTTGATTCAAAAATACCGGTTTCAGATCATACACCGGGGGGGATCGAAAAACTCCTCTTAGAATGTGTCGATTCAGTAATAAACGAATTTTCTCTGAAAGACAGTGTGGGATGCATAGCTTTGGGAACGCCCGGATGTGTAAACAGTGAATCCGGAGAAGTGCTTGGTTTTACACCTAACATACCGGGATTGCTTCATGTTAATCCAAAACAGCTTCTTGAAAGCAGATTTAATGTTCCCGTATTTCTTGAGAATGATGCAAACCTTATGACTTATGGTGAAGCCAGCCTGTATGGTTTTAATAAGAGTGTTCTTGGTTTTACTGTGGGAACCGGAATTGGGAGCGGCTTTGTATCAGGTAAGGAGATATTCCATGGTTCAACCTATATGTCAATGGAGATAGGTCATATGACAATTGTATTAGACGGTGAGGAGTGTAAATGCGGTAAACATGGGTGTACTGAGGTGTATTCATCAGTGACCGGAATAATGAACAGGATAAAGGCAAAAAAAATATGCGAAATTGAAAATGATGACTTGACAATATATGATGTCTTAACTAATCTTAGTATGAATCAAGAAGTACGCGATGTAATTTCTGATGCAGTGAACGTCTTAGGCGTTGCTATTGCTAATGGAATAACCGTTTTGAATCCACAGATTGTTCTTGTTGGTGGAGGTGTTCTTGATATTGAAGCATATCCCTTCAATGAGCTGCAGAAAGTAATTCTGGAAAATATTGACAAAGTTCACAGAGAAATGATTATTATTAAAAAGGCTGAACTGGGCAATAAAGCTGCACTTGTTGGTGGAATATGTCTTGGTGATAATTTTGGAACAAAAAATGCATAATATAAAGTGTAATATAAAGGAGTTATTATGAAAAAGGTATTAGTGTTAGTAATGCTGATATTGGCAAGTGTTTATCTTGTGGCTAATGTTGAGAATGCGATCGCAGACTTAACTGTGTCCTGTACACCTGATCCATTTGAAGACACAACTACAATTACTGTAAGCATACCTGAAGATTCTAAAACAGAAATTCTGGTACTTGACGAGGATGATAATCTTGTAAAAAGTATTGCTAAAAGAAGACTTGCTTCCGGTACTTATACTTTCACATGGAATGGTGAAGATATTGATGGTACAAGACAAAAAGCTGGAGATTACTTTATTTCGGTAAAAACAAACTTTACTTATGTTAAGGTTAAAGTTATACTCAAATAATATCTTATAAGAAATTTTCCAGGCACTTCGATTGTATAAGATTGTTGACTAAGTTTACAATCTGTACAAATGAAGTGCTTTTTTTGTTTTTCAGACCTGATTCTCTTATTTCTTCAAATTCTATCACAATTATCTAGTGTATTACTATTCTTTATTGACATTTTATGTCATATTTTAATCCTGTATCAATCTAGTTTATAAGGAATGACATGAAAAAAGTATTCTTATTTCTATTTATTTTTGTGACTGTAGTCGCTTTGTTTTCAGAGCTTTCTGAAACTGATGTAAAGAAATATCAAGTGCCGGTTTATGGTCAGGACTCTTTATTGGTAATGGATTCTTTAGTTGTAAAAGCTGATGTATATATCGTAAACTTTGATATAGATTCTATAAATGTCCATTATTTGAATCCTGCAGTAAGAAGCATTGTAACAAAATACATTTTCAGGAAAAAAAATCAGATTCTGGTTGATGCGTACAAGTTGGATTCTGAAGTTTATAATGCTTTATACGTGCTGAAGAAGTCTTCCGGTACTGCCATATTGGATTCTGTAAAAACTGAGAACAGGAAAGTTGATTATTTTGCCCTTGTGGACAGTGTACTGAACATTGAAGATGAAACTCACAGAAAATATACGATCTCAGAAGGTTTTCATTATGAAGGTTTTCATGAATTTAATAAATTAATCAGAAGAGACGGAATGCTGTTTATCTCTGACAAAGTTTCATTACCGTTATATTACCAGACATTCAACAGGTTCTATTTATGCGATGAAACAGAGAGTACTTTACGCCTGAAAAGCAAATACTATGAGTTAGAGCCCATGATGGTAAAAGCCTATATGGCAACAGGTGACTATAGTTATGATTTCATTGTTCTGGAAGTCGGAAAAAATAAGATTTTTGGAAAAGATATTCAATTCAGATTTGACTATGTGGGACTGGATGGAGAAATCTATGATAATAGACTTCAGGTTGTTAAAGAAACTAACAGTTCAATGCATTTGCAGTTAAAATTACCATTTTCATATGGTGAAATAGAAACCAGATACATCAATACCAGACAGAAAGTTCCTGAGACAAAAGTGTTGCGGAATCCAATTACTTTCAACGGATCTGAGAATTATTACACTCATGAATACTCATTAATGTATCGTTCAGATTTAGTTAATATTAACTATAAACTATACTCCGATAAACTCGACTCTACAGAGGTGTATGATAATCTGTTTTCTATCAATAAAAATTTCACATATGGTAATCATAATCTGGATGCCAGTATGCAGTTCAGTGTGAACAGTACCAGGGAGTTTAGCGGACTGTTTGCTGACTATACATTTAACAACGATTTTATCTCCGGGAAATGGAATAGTGTATTTGGTGAAAAAACTGTATGGGCTTCCGGAGACCTGAAGTATGAGGGATTAAATCTTATCTCAGCAGGAGTATATGCTGATTACACAGATAGGGATGTTGATGACATTTTATCGTTATCATACAAAGACTTACATTACAATGAAGTGAATTCAGGTATTATTTTACAGACAGATAGATTTGTCGATGCATCTGTGAAAGCCGGTTATTCCATAAACAAACTTTCCCTTAAATTTTTAACAAGTTCTGATGACAATGAACTTGAAATAGAATCACCTTTTTTCTCAGCAGATATTGAAAAAGATTTTAAGTATAGAAATTTTATTTTGAATTCTGAATTTGGTATAAAGTACGAGTATGAAAAGTTCTATATGGACAATGAGGTGAGCTTGACCTATGAGTTGAAACACAATAACAGGATTACAGCAGGATTACGCTATCAGTTTGATGATAATACGATATATTATAGAAGTTTATCATTATATAATGCCAATTATCTGAATGCATTTGTAAGGCTGGATATAACTAAAAAGTTCAGTGCTACCGGTGAATTCAGAAATATTACAGATGAAACTCAGATATATGGAGTAGATTTAATGCCCGTGCATTTCTTTGTAAAATTAAAATGGTATTTCTTTAATTAGGAGATAAGTATGCGCAAACCATCATTCATCATTACCGCTTTCATTTTGATAACTGTTACCACAATCTTTATTGCAGCCATTGTGGGGATGATTTTGAAGATAGATGTGTTCAATTTCAATGATTCATCCGGCATGCAGTTCATGGTTGTTCCAATTGTAAGCGCTTTAATTCTTTTTTTCTATGTGTATTTCAATAAAACTGCAGGATTCGCAGCAGCGTTAGTTTCTTCTATAGGTTTTTCTGTATTGCTGAATGTGAGAATTGGTAACTCATATGCATTTATCATTGCTTATCCGGTTTTTATGACACTATTTACAATTACTATTATGTATATATGGGACTTTATAAAGCAGAATACAATCAGGAATCTGTCATTCTCTGTTGTTAATGGGGCATTATACTGTCTTGTCTTCGGACTTATTCAGTATTATCAGGACAGTGAGCTTTCTGCTGTTGAGTTTATGGGGCTTTTTAAATTCGGTTTCGTTGTTGTATTACTGGGAGCATTATCCTTCACTTTAAGCGAAGTCATGCTGTCTCAACTGGATACTATGTTCGGATGGGAAGTGTATACTAATGACGATGAAGATGAGGAAGATGAAGATTCTTAGAAGTAAAACTATCTTTTAGAAGCTCTCCTGCTTGCTTTTTTATCTGTAGACCTGGAAGAGATATGTGTAATATTTAGACTGGAATTCAATTGAAACTCCACTCCTAAAAATAAGTATTCCAGAGGGTCAGTAAAAGCTCTTCCATTGCTGTCGTTCATCAAAACAAAATGATTACCGGGAATATCTTCAAGTTTTTTTCTCATCGTAGTTAATCGGTAATAAAGCCCTATAACAGACTCAATTGGCTCTCCACCAGAAAAACCATTCCTCAAAAACCTGTGTGCTAATTGGTTGGTTGACTCATTATATGAATATCCCGAAAGCTCTATCTCACTTTTTTCAAACATGTCCAGATAATTGGATATATTTCTAAAAAAAATAGAGAATCTTTCCAATGTATTATCAATAACGTGTATATATGTTGATACTCGTATTATTGGTGCGATCATACTTGCCTCTTTTTCTTGCTTCTGATACCATCAAAAAAAACTGATTAAATTTGTCAAAGACTAAATCATTGTTTTTTCAATATATTAGAAGTCTATATACAAGGTTATCTAAATCATTGAAAAATGCTGAATTAAATTCATTTAAGATTTTTTCAGGTGTTATAAACGATTCCTATGAAGCTACAATGGTAGCTCTTTCTATATAAATTTTGTAGTTCTTAGTACAACTGGTAATGGTTAGAGCATGTTGAAAACACCAATCTATAGAAATTTATGATTTTAAAAAATGTCTTTAACAGTATAAATAAAAAAAAGAAATAAATATTGGGTTAAGATGGTTTTCAGTTATTTTAATTGAAACAACAATAAAACGAGGTGTGAAATGATTACTCCTATATTCAGGATAAAATCCCTTATTAAAGAAATTGATAGAATTATTGGCGAATTCTCTGAGTTTACTTCAGTGTTTAAGGAAATTGAATGTAAGGGTGAACTGAATAAACTTGCATATTTTGCTGATTCTTCTAATACGGAAACTAACAATTTCGCAATTACTTATCTTAAAGATGGAATCACACCTGGTGTATCAGTTCAGGCTCTGTATGGAATTTTTCGGAGATTTCAGTCTTTCAGAAATGAGTTGTCCAGATATCCTGATCATCATTATCTATTTGCCAGTGATTTGAACGGTAAGCACTATAATAATATTAATGAGTATATCCTGCTGGGAGTAAAGTACTCTAAGTTCGAGAATATGAGATTACATGTACTTGATCCCAATAGAAAATCTATAAAACCCGATATGCAAAAGCCTGACAATCTCTATTGATTTTTATACATTCCAATTTTGTAATAATTTTTCTTGCATTTTAATTCATTTTTCTTGAAACCTTTTTGGGTTTAGTGCATTTTGTTTGTATATATGGAGGTTCAATGGACCCTGAATGGCAAAATGTCTTAAAGGCTCAGAAAGATTTATCTGCTTTTGATTACTTTTACAGAAAGTACTTCAGAATGGTAAACAACTATGTCTTTCACAGAGTATCAGATGAAACTGTAAGAAACGAAATAGTTTCTGATGTTTTTTTCAAGGCGATGAGGAAATTAAATACATTCAGGCTTCTTGACTCCCGCAATTGCAGGTTCTCTTCCTGGTTAATGCGAATCACTATCAATGAAATCAACATGCATTACAGAAAATCAGGAAAAACCCAAAAGCTTACAGATTCAGTAAAAATTGAAGAGGAAATCAGCAATAGTACTCATATCGATGATGTTGATTTCCCAGAATACAATGAGATAAAAACAATTATTAACACCCTGCCGGAAAAGGACAGGGATCTGATTGCTCTTCGCTTTTACCAGAAATTATCATATTCGGAAATTGCAGAAGTAATGAAAAAGAGCGAGAATTCCCTCAAAGTGAAGATGCATAGACTGCTAAAGAAAATAAGAAATGGGGTCAATCATGAAAGATATTGAAAAGAGATATTTTAACGCCGAGATTCCTGAAATAGTAGACACAAATTTCGAGAACGAACTGCGTGGAAGGCTTATCAAAGAATACAAACTTAATCCTACTGAATCAACAGAGCTTATTCGCACTCGTAATAAGATGCGTTTTGCTTATGCTTTGTGCACGTTCATGTTCATTGCTCTGGGCATGGTGTTTCTTAATCCGCAGTTTGCTGTTAAAGCACATAATTATACATTCAGTGACGTTTATACTGAATGTGCTCAAACCGAGGAACCAGATTCCCTTGTAAAAGTAGTGGAAGCTGAGTACTTTGAACTTGAAGAAGATGATGTCCCTGCAAAGTATATTGTAGAGAAATATGTATCCAAGGAACTGGGTGCAGTTACTTATATAAAGGATCCAAACAAAATAGAGAATTTGTACAAATCTTTATAAGGAGTTGAAATGAAAAAAAATCTAATTATTATCCTGCTGCTGCTGATTTCGTGTTATTCTTTTTCAGAAGCTGTTCTGGGAGTCATCTTGAAAGATGCAGTTTCATCTGAAATAAAACAGGAGAAACGACACGAATATGGCGTCTATGTTGAAAAGGTTCTTAATAATGGTAGTGCAAAAGAAGCCGGCATGCTTAAAGATGACATCATAATTATGATGGATAGCGAAAAAGTATATACATTATCGCAAATACAAGCAATGCTGAAACTTAAAGAAACTGGAGATCAGTCAAAGTTCGTTGTTCTTAGGGACGGTAAGAAAAAGACTATAAAAGTTAAACTTGGTTCAAGAGAGGATATTAATCCTACTCCTGCCTACATGGGTATATATTCTGATAAGCTTTCTGACAGACGTAGAGAGAAGATTGGTCTGGATGTTCCTTATGGAGTTCAGGTCGATGTCGTCAGGGATGGTCCATGTTACAAAGCAGGCATGAAAACAGGTGATGTTATTGTTGAAATGGATGGAAACAAAATATATGCATTTGACCAGCTGCAGTCAATTCTGAAAGCCTTCAAAGCCGGTGATGAGGTTGACCTGAAGGTCTTTCGTGACGGCACAAAGAAAATAAGACTTAAACTGGGAGCGAGGGCCTCGGAAGATGAAATTATTCAGATTGGAGATATAGCGGTTTCTATACCTGAACTTAATATAGATTCTGAATTCAAAAGAGAGTTTATTCCATTCTATAATAGTAACACCCTGACAAATGATAAGTATATTGGTGCATCCGTAAAAGTTGTCACAATAGCTAAAAATGAAGATAAACCAGAGACTTTCGTGGAAATACAGGGGATTATTGATGATACTCCTGCAGATGAGTCTGACCTTAAACCCGGAGATAAAATCATAAAAGTTGATGGTAAAGTTATCGAGGACTATTACGACATAACCAAACTGATTGAGAAATCAGATATGGACCTTAATTTTGAGTTTTCCAGAAAAGGTAAGAAGAAGTCAACAAAGATTAAGCCAAGAAACTATAATGAATCTTCGGATATCAGAGTTAAAGTGGGGCATTTATCAAAAAGTCCTAACTTCTATAATGATAGAGATATTAAGAATTACATCCCCAAAGGTGAGAAAATTCAGAGAACTATGATTGATGATGATGGTAATATGAGAATTGATACTGATAAAAGTACTTATAGAGTCACTACTGACATGGTTGGAAAAATAATCTGAACAATTAGAATTAAAAAGGCTGCTAAAGCAGCCTTTTTTGTATATCTAGAATCCCATAATTTTATCAATTTTCTGTTTAAGAATATCTGCAGTGAATGGCTTCACCACATAGTTAGATACTCCCGATTTCATCGCTTTAATAATATCATCCCTAACAGCTCTGGTTGTCACCATGAGAATTGGCAAGTGTTTCCATTTTTCTGTTGCTTTTACTCTGTTAACGAGTTGAAGTCCTGTCATTTCAGGCATGTTCCAGTCAGATATGATGAAGTTGATTTCAGGATTTAATTCCAGTCTGGTTAATGCAATTGATCCATTCTCTGCTTCAATTACATCTCGATATCCAATTCGCTTAAGAGTATTCCTGATGATTTTTCTCATTGTTGTGGAATCATCAACGATTAAGATCTTTAATTCAGTCATTCGCATCCTCAATATGTAAGAAAATATTCTTCTAAAAATAACTTCTAATACAATTAGTTTTTTGACAAGTTTTTTATTATCAAATACAATAAATAACCTGAGCAAACAGCAAATGGCTGGTGGAAATAAAAAAAGAACATTGTTCTTAAAAAAGCTTGACAGGGAAATGATTAAAAAGAACGTTGTTCTTGAATGATAACTAAAGGATGAAAAATGACACAGTTCAAAAAAGATTTTGTGATGCACTCAATCGTTGAAGCCGCTGAAAAGGAGTTCAGCGAAAAGGGGTTCAGTAAAGCTTCAATGAGAGCAATCGCTGCAAAAGCAAACGTAACATTAAGTAATATATATAATTATTTCAAAAACAAGGATGAACTGTTTGTTGCCGTCCTTCAACCTGTTCTTGATGTCGTTGAACAAGGAAAAACAGTTCTGGAAGAACATGAAAAGTGCCACGATAGAATTGATCTTGATGGACATCATGATTTCATATTGCCATCAGTTGACTATGTGTTTAAATATCGGGATAAGTTCAAACTATTGGCTAATAAAGCTGCCGGATCATCTTTGGCAAACTTTAAGAATGATCTGATTGATTGGTATGTAACTAAAATGAGCAGACAAGTAAGTATTGGAGATAATCATCATGATTTTTCAGAGTTCGGAATATCAGAAAAAATTATGAGAGCTAATGCTATGTCCTGGATTTACTGTATAGAACATACGGTTAATTCCGACGAAACCCTTGAACAGGCTAGGAAAGATATACTGGATATGATGACCTATACACATGGAGGTTGGCATTGCCTTATTGAGTACAAATATAATCAAATTAGTAAAGATAAGACTGCAGATTGATGCGGTCTTTTTTTTTAACGAACAAAAGCGAACAGTGTTCATATATGATTTAAATAAAAGGAGAATAAAATGAAGAAATTAATTCTGATAATTATCGTAATTAGCATTGCTCTCGGCATTTCTGCTGTTGAGGAAGAACAGTTCACCGGAAGAGAAATCATGGTAATGGTTGATGAAAGGGATGATGGAGATTCTCGAAAATCTGAGATCACAATGACTCTCATCAACAAAAGGAACCGACAGAGGGTTAGAAAGATAACAAATCTTAGCAAAGAATTTGGCGAAGATTCAAAATCTGTGATGATGTTTAATCACCCTGCGGATGTAAAAGGAACAGGATTTCTGTCCTGGGAATATGAAAATCAGGATAAGGAAGATGCTCGCTGGTTGTATATGCCTGCGCTGAAAAAAACAAGACGTATTTCCGGCTCATCTGACAATGATTATTTCATGGGATCTGATTTCACGTATGATGATCTGGGAGACAGGAGTGTTGACGAAGATACTCATACACTCATAGGTGAAAAGGATTGCAAAGATCAATCGTGCTGGGTGGTAGAATCTATCCCCAAAGGAGATGATGAAGTATATACTAAAAGGATTTGCTATGTAAGTAAAGCCTTGAAGATGTTTTTGAAAGTTGAATACTATAATAAGCTGGGACTTATGAAAACACTGCATTTTGAGGATATAATGAAGATTGACGGTATTTGGACTGCCCAGAAACTCATTATGGATAACATTTCAAACAAACACAAAACTATAATCGAGTTTTCGGATATTCAGTACAATCTGGGTATTAAGGATGATATGTTTACTGTCCAGACAATCAAAAGAGGAAGACTATGAGAAAAATTCTCCTTGTTATAATACTTGCAGGTTTATTTTTCTCTATTGTTGCGGATAATGAATTCTCAGGCTTTGCTGACACATTTAATGCTGTATCATTTAGACAGGGAGATATGACTGCATCCAGAACAAGATTTAGAGGAAAGTTCATTTCTTACAAAGATAACCTATCAATGTTTGCTTCAGTTAATGCTGAAAGCAATGGAGTAAGTGATAACACTTCTATCAAACTGCATGAAGCATACATTGAAATACAGATCAAAGACTATAATTTCAAAGCAGGAAAACAATTAATCACGTGGGGAAATTCAGATGGTTTCAGGCTGACAGATATGATTTGTCCACTTGACATGACTGAATTTGTTACTCAGGATTTTGATGATACCAGAATACCTGTTAATTCAATAAGCTTGAGCATGATGCAAGGACCTGCAGAAATCCAGATTATTGGATTACCTGTTTTTACAACTGCAGAATTCCCTGATAACAATAGTCCCTGGTTTTACATACCCAAAAACATGAAAGGCATGGATGTGATACAATTAGAACCGGCGCAGAAGCTGGAAAATTCCGAGGCAGCTGTAAAAGCATCATTCTATTTTGCACAGATTGATTTCGCGTTATCGGGTTTGTATGTGTGGACTGACTCTCCTTTATACCTATTTAATGGGAATGAGTTGAATGCAGTATACAAGAGACAGAAAGTGTTAGGTATAGAATCAAGCTGCACAATGGGAAAATTCGTTATGAGAAGTGAGAGTTCAATACATTTCGACGAGTATCTTGAAAAAGAGAACTATGATGGATTTAACAAGAAGCACATTATGAAAAGTCTTTCCGGTATAGACTGGTATCCGGGAAATGACTGGGCAGTTTCAGGACAGGTGTATTCGGAAACAATATTGAGCTATTCAAGAGAGCTGAATAAAGATGAATTTGATGCAACATTAACGTTTAATGTAGAGAAAAAGTTGATGAATCAGATGCTGGATATCTCAGCTATGACATACTATAACATCAACAAGAAAGACATGTATAATAAAGTGCTGATTACATATGATTTATCCGATAACATTTCTGCCGAAATCGGTGCAGATATTTTTAGCGGAGAAGATGGAACATACACTAATCAGTCAGATAACTCACAGGTCAGAACCAAACTGAAATACAGTTTTTGAAAATTTTTTAAGAACAAATAAGAACAATGTTCTTTTATAGGAGTTAGTAATGAATCTTAAAATGATAAACAAGAGGTTTGAAGGGTTCGGCAGTTTTATAGTTAAAATGAGATGGCTGAACATAATAATATTTATAGCTATTCTATCAGTTTCATTTGTCGGAATGAAGAGAATCAAGACAGATGTATCAGATGATAACTGGTTTCTTGAGAATGATCCTATGCTGCAGAAGCAGGAGGAGTTTGAAGACATTTTCGGAAACAATGACTTTGCAGCAGTTTTTGTGGAATCAGATGATGTATTTAACCCGGAAGTATTGTCGGGAATCAAAAAACTGAGTGATGAGCTCGAAGCAAAAACTCCATTTGCAGACGAAGTAACTTCATTGACACACTTCGAGTTTACGGAAGGCAGTGATTATGGAATAGAGATAAAGGATTTGATTCCTGAACATATCCCTGAGGATGCGAAGGAGTTGAATGAAATCAGGGAAAAAGCATTATCAAGGAAGATTCTTTTGAACAGGTTTATTTCGGATGACAGCAGGCAGACCTGGATAGTTCTAAAACTTACAACATATCCGGATGACTGGGAAACCAATGAAGAATACAAGAATTTTGTAGCCAGACTTGTAAAGGAAGATCCTGAGTTGTATGCTGGGATTACACCTGAGAAACTGGTGGCTCCGGAAATAATCGTCGGTAAAATATTCAATAAGATTGCGAGAAAAGATGAATACAGCTTTTTAAATCCCAAAACAACGGGTTTACCTGTTATGGATACAGAGAGAGCGAATTATTTTGGTAAGGAATCACCTCGCCTCATGAAGATTGCTCTCTTAGTCACAATCATAATTCTGGCATCTGTTCTCAGGTCATTGAGAGGAGTGGTATTCCCGATAATCAGCGCAGCAGCTTCGATGATTATTGTCTTTGGCTTTCAGGGCTTTGCGGGTATCACGTTTGACCCGATAATGATTCCGCTTCCGCTATTCCTTGGTCTGGCAGTTTCTATAGGCTACTCTATACACATCTTTTCGTTTTTCAAACTATCACTAAGAGATGGTAAGAACCGCAAAGAATCAGCGATTCATGCTGTTTCCGAAGCAGGCTGGCCGGTATTGTTTACTGCTCTCACAACCATTGGAGCTTTGATGTCATTCCTCTTTATCAATGTGAGAATCCTGCGATGGGTTGGGTTGACTTCAGCCGGCTTAGTATTCGTAACCTATTTTCTGGTGTTGATAATGTTGCCTACACTACTGAGTTTTGGTAAATCAGGAAGCAGAGAAAATAGGAGTAAAAAAACAAGGATTCCATATGTTGAGGGATTAATGCTGAAGCTTAACAACTTTGTGATGGGAAATCAGAAGAAGATACTTGCAGTTTTTGCAGTGTTCTCCATCATCTGCTTTGTTGGACTGAATATGGTGGAAGTATCATTCGATATAGAACGCACAATGGGACGTGGAGTTGACTATGTTAACAGGATGCTTAACATAGGGGACTCAAAAGTTGGCTCTATATATTCCTATAACGTTATGGTGGAGTTTACTGAAAGCGGGGAAGCTAAAGATCCTGAGAATCTGAGGAAGTTCAATAGGCTGGATAAGATGATAAATGGGTTCAAGCTGACCAAGAAGACCAGTTCCATTCTGAATATTATAAAAGATTTGAATCTTGTGCTAAACAATGGCAATGATAATTTCCATAAAGTCCCTGACGTAAAGGATATTACAGAATACAAAACGAGTGAAATGACTGAAGATGAATTGAAGGAAACTGACAAAATGGTTTTAGCTCAAACTATGCTTCTCTATGAAAACGCCGGTGGGTCAGAGGCAGAGAAGTGGATGGACTACGATGAACAGCGACTGAACATACAGGTAGAACTCTCCAGATATTCTTCATCTCAGGTTGTAAAAGACTTTGCTGCGATAGAGGAAAAGTGTGCAGAACTCTTTCCGGGAGCAAGAGTTGTATTCGCAGGTCAAATTGCCAAGTATGCAGTTATGCAGAAAAATGTTGCCTGGGGACAGATAAAGTCATTTATGATAGCTCTATGCGTGATTGCTGTGCTTCTGATGCTTGTTTTCGGCTCTGTTAAGGCCGGACTGATTGGTATGATCCCCAATATTACACCTGCACTTGCAGTAGGAGCTGTAATGGGATTTTTCAGTATTCCGCTGGATATGATAACAGTAACAATAATGCCCATGCTGTTGGGACTTGCTGTGGATGATACAATTCACTTTATCAATCATTCACAATTGGAGTTTTCCAGGACCGGCATGTACGCAGCAAGTATAAAAAGGACATTCAGGACAATAGGAACTGCTTTGTTTATGACATCGCTTGTTCTTGTGATGAATTTTGGTGTATACGTAACATCATCAACAAAAATGTATGTGAATCTGGGAATACTGACCTGTACAGGTATAGCTTCAGCTTTAATTGCTGATTTTCTGATTACCCCGGTGTTGTTGCAGAAAGTCAGAGTATTTGGCAGAGAAAGAGCAATTGCCAATGTCAGAAAAGTATCATAAGGAGAATAAAGTGGATAATAATAAATGTCATGTTTGTCCATGGAGAATGGCGTATTTGTTCGATAATCCGATTAGAAAGTTGTTCCATAATCCCGAGAAGATTTTTGGGAGATACTTAAAGAAAAATTCTGTCAATGTAGATATTGGTTGCGGAATGGGCTACTTCTCAATTGGAATGGCAAGTATTACAGATAGTGAATCTAGAGTTATTGCGGTTGATCTGCAGACTGAAATGTTGGAAGTGATGAAGAAGAGGGCTAGTAAAGCCGGGATTTTGAATAAGATTATTCCGGTTAAAGCTGATCCGCAAGATTTCAGAATACCGGAGAAAGCTGATTTCATGCTTATGTTCTGGGTATTGCATGAAACGCCAGACATGAAGCAGTCTCTACAACAATTGTATAACAACCTGAAGCCTGACGGAAGACTTATGATTGTGGAACCGGGAATGCATGTCTCAGATAAAATGGTTGAGGAAGAGTTAGAACTGGCAAAACAAATTGGGTTCAAGCTGGTTGAAAAACCGGAAGTAAAGCTCAGTAAAGCCCTTGTGCTTTCAAGATAGATCAATATAGGATAGAAATTATGATGACTGCTGATAGTGGAGTTAAAAAGGCAAAAATTTCGTGGAACTATTCCCTTCGACTCCACTCACAGAGTGTAAAAACTTAACTCATATCGCAAGTCATTGTTAAACACTCTGTGAGTTATCGGTAGTCATTTTTCATATAGCTTCGAATTATATTAATATTTTCCTTCTTGACTTTCTTCTAGTCTGACTGTGATCTATGGCATGGAGGAACTATGGCAGTAAATGAAGTAAATATGTATGAGTTCGGATATTATATTGCGGATATATATGATAAATCCGAAACATATACTGATGATGTGGAACTGATAATCAAATTGATTGGAGACAGGAATAATCTGAAGATATTGGAACCTTTCTGCGGGACCGGTAGAATTGCAATACCATTGAGCGAAACAGGTCATCAAGTTACCGGGTTTGACAGCTCTGGGGCAATGCTGCAGCGAGCAAAGGAGAAAGCCGGAAGCTCTAATGATTTAAAGCTTGAACTAAAGAATGCTGTTGATGATGAATGGGGCAGAGGGTATGATCTGGTTATCCTTGGAGCAAATTGTTTTTATGAACTTGCAGTTCAGGAAGAACAGGAATTGTTAATCAGGAGAGCCTCTGATTGTTTGAACTCAGGTGGCTATTTGTTTATAGACAGCAATTTCATGGATGGGACTCTGGAAGCAGGCTGGAAAGCTGTCGGCCAAAGACGCAAATCTCTTTGCGGTACATCTGAGGATGGATCAGAGGTTATAACCGAGATGGAGGTTGAAAGCTTTGATGAGGACAATAAAACAACGGTTTTCAAACGCTATATAACCATTCATAAACCGGATGGGGAAGTTCTTAGAAAGGAGTTCAGACAGCAGAAACATCCTGTGAGTAATTCAGAGTTATATAGATGGATTGAAAAATATGGATTTAAGGTGATTGAACATTTTGGTGATAGATCGGGGAAACCATTTAACGATGAATCAAACAGAACTATTTATTGGGTAGTTAAGCAATAAAAAAAGCCTGCCGTGAACTCGGCAGGCTTTTTCAAATAGATGTAGTTTTATTTATTCATAATTTTTTTCACGTTATTAAGAGAATCTGCTTTTGAAGATATTTCTTTGATATCTCCTTTTCTCAGGTTCAGGAACTCACTTCTCGGGATTTGAACATCATTGTTAAACCATTTCTGTTCCTTAGTTCTGGTCTTTGTGGAAGGTTTTAACTTTCCCCATTCACACCAGTAACCGTATTTTTTACCGTTTTTGTAAAAGCCTTCGGTTTTAAGTTGTTCGTCATCATAGTAATAGTTCCATACTTCAGCTTTCAAGCCATCCACGTATTCACCTTCTGATTCTAACTTGTCATTTGGGTATCTATTTTTCCAGATTCCAGTTTTAAGGTTGTTCTCATAACTTCCTTCAGATTTTAGAGAACCGTTGTCGTACCATGTTTTCCATAATCCTGTTTTTAGATCTCTGGAATAAGCGCCTTCACTTTGTTTTACCGAGTTAGAATGCCAGTAAGTCCATTTTCCTGATTTAAGGTCACCTTTATAAGTTCCTTCGGATTCTTTAACTCCATCAGGATAGTATGTTGTCATTAAACCTTCGTACTGGTTGTTATAGTAGTTAACAGTTGACTTTGTTTTACCGTTGCTATGGTAGAACTTCCATTGTCCCTGGCGCTGGTCGTTAACGAGTCTTCCTTCTCTGCCTGTTCCATCGGTATCCCATTCTTTTACATACTCAGATCTGACACCGTTAACATAGCTGTATTCACCTTTCTTAGAACCATCTGGATAGAACAGTTTCCATAATCCTGTTTTTTTACCGTTGGCATAATCACCTTCTTCCGATGAACCATCTGAAGCCCATTGTTTCCTGTAGGATTGAGGAACTCCGTTAAGGTATTTCACAAGTTCTTTCTTTTTGCCGTCTGCATAGAACTCCTGCCATTCACCTTCTCGCTGTCCGTTTCTGAGATTACCAGTAGAGTAAGAACCGTCAGCTTCCCATTCTGTCCATTCTCCGTTTTTTATATCGTTCTGATATGTACCTTTTTTCAGGATTTTATCTGCAGCATTGTGGAATGACCAGATACCGTCACGCATTTCTGATGTATAGTTACCGGTTTCGTAGTTACCCATGGAATCCCATTCTGTCCAGACACCGTTTTTAACATCGTTAATGTAAGTACCTTCACTTTTCTTGTTGTTTTGACTGTAGTACTGTATCCAGGCTCCATTTTTCTTATCATTCATGAATGCTGCATTAGCATAAGTACCATCTTCAAACCAGAGAGTCCAGTTTCCATTTCTTGTTCCGTTATCATAAGGACCTTCAGCGAATTTTCTACCGGTTTTATCGTATAGAGTCCAGTTCCCTGTTTTCTTACCGTTTACGTAAGATCCTCTTTCAATTGTTCCGTCAGTATTAATGAACTTCCAGTCACCAGTAGCAATATTATTATTATATGAACACTCGGCAACAACTCCGTCTTTCATGTAAACTTTCCAGATTCCCTGTTTTACATTGTTGGAGTAGTTACCTTCTGTTGTTTTATTGTTAGCATAGTCGTAGTATACCCAGTTGCCTGATTTAACATTACTGATGTAGGGACCGACACCGTAAGATCTGTCTTTTTCCCATTCTGACCATCTTCCGATTTTTACTCCGTCAGCAAGATTACCCTGAGCTTTCAATTGACCATCAGGATAATAGTATTTCCAGTCACCTGTAGTTGTGCCATTCTCATATCGACCTTCGGATTTAGATCCGTCAGCTTCCCATAAAGCCCAGTATCCGTGTTTGATACCTTTTGAGAAAGCTCCGACAGCCTTGTCAGATTTATCTTTATAGAAGAAAGCCCATTCACCGGATTTAACATTGTTGGTGTAACGGCCGGTTTCTCTTTCACCACTTGCAAATGTTGTATCCCATTTGCCGTTTTTTATATCATTTTCGTAAATACCTTCGTGATAGTCTCCGTTTCTTTTCCATTCTTTCCAGAGACCGTTTTTCTTACCGTTTGCCAGAGGTCCTTCAGATTTTTCTTTGCCGTCAGCACTGGTGAACTTCCAGTAACCGTTTCTGACGTTGTTTTCGTAGATACCTTCAGCTTTAGAACCGTCTGCGTTGAATTCTTCCCATGAACCGTTCTTGATTCCGTTAGTAAATTCACCCTTTTCCAGAAGCTTGTCTTTGTTGTCGTAGAATGCCCAGACTCCTGCTTTGACATTGTTTATGTATTTACCGGTTGACCAGTATCCGTTTTTCTCCCATTCTTTCCAGATACCATCCTTGACCTGTCCCTTATATTCACCTTCCATATAAAGGTCCCCGCCGTTATCCCAGAATTTCCAGATTCCGGCAGTTTTATCGTTTATATAATTCCCTGAAGATTTATTGCCGTTCTCATCCCACTCAGTCCATCTACCTGTTTTTTTGTTGTTGGTGTATGTGCCTTCTGCTTTTTCTTCTCCATTTTTGTAATATGAAGAGAAATTTCCTGATTTAATATCAGGATTTTTGGAAGTAAGCTCGCATTCCCAGGCTAATTGACCGTTCATGAAATATACTTTAGCCGTTCCCGACGGAATACCTTTCTTGTATTTTACAATCTGGTAATACTTAGCTCCAAGTGAGTTGTCTGTTTCGTTAAATGCGCCATTAAGATAGTGCATCCATTTGCCTGTTCGTAAGCCATCATCATCAAGCTTATTGGGTAAATTGGGCAGAGCAAGGCTCATGACAGCAAAGGATAATAAAATCAAAACCATTAAATATCTAAACATCTATTTTTTCCTCCAGAAAATCTGTTAAAATTATTAACTTTCGACTTTTAAAGTCAATCATTTTTTTCTATGTGGATTTGCTGATTAGTCATAACTCAAAAGAATATAGTCAGATAACTGCAATAACAGTTATTTCTACTACTTCGGTTTCAGCATTGTAATTTATGTAATGTCAGTCTTTTAGGTATCTTAAAATATTTTGTCGCTATATAGTCATATTATAAGGCGCATATCTAACGATGTCAAGTTCTTCATTTTTTTTATGTGCAAAAGTTGACTGATACTCTAATTGTCGATTTTTTGTGAATAATTCTTCAGATATTTTTGAAAGCAAGTACAGCTATAAAAAGATTTATCATAATAATAGTTGAGATAATCAATGGAACAGTCATGAAGGATGATTCACTATCTATAGCAAGTAGTATATACAATTTTATATGTTGGAACAATGTAATTTCTTCTCTTGCTGTAAAGCCAGGTTGAAGCCCCTTGAAGCATCATCCATTACCCTTCAGGGAAGTCTCTAAAATCTGCGGTTGTATTTTTCAACTGCAGCTCTGGTCGCATCATGGTGATGCAGAGCAAGAAGCACCAGAACAATCCATCTCAGGACTATGAATGACAAAATGCCAATCAGTCCAAAAGCGAATTGGCTTTCTTCTTTTCTGATTGTCGCAGCATCTTTAAACCCCAGAGATTCAGAGTATTCCGAAGATAAGTCAATGCTCGAATCAGTCTCTTCAGTACCAGAATCTATATCCTCTTTCAGCAGTGTCTCGATAGCAGTCGGCAAGTACAGCATTGCTAATATGAATACAATTAAGAATACTACTTCTCTGAATTTCCCCAGTGAATAAAACTGTTTCCATTCTGACATAGTTGTCCCTTAGTCCCAATCAGGCATTGTACGGATTTTCATTCTGGTTTTGCTGTAAAATTTACCGGCCTTTACAGCCCAGACAACAGGAATATGCAGAACATACAGCAGGAACAGTATTTTGATAACTATTACCTTTTTATCCGGAATAAATCTGTGTGAGTGTTTGATCAGCAGATCAGGATCAATATTGTATTCCTCCAGAGTTTTATCCATATTCAGCTCTTCTTTGTTAAGAATCATCAGAAGTTCATCTTGTTCTATAAGCAGAGTCTTTGAAGCTGAATCAAGAGTGGATAGCTCAATAACGCTGTTTATAACCTTAAGTCTGTGTAAATCCCACATTATCCAGACAAAATCAGCAGCAATAACTGCCACCAGTATCAGTCTGAAATAAAATTTGAATATGCTTTCTACTTTTTCCATTAATAACCCCTGAGCTCATTATATATATATTCCAATCAAACTAAGGTCTATCCCTGATGTCATTGTAAGGAAGGAGAAATGATCACTGGAAAACGTCAAGTTTTTATTGAAGAGGATTGAATAGAATAGGTTTAAGATTGATCTCCGGTTAAGATTCATTCATCGATTATCAAAAATGAATAAATATTTATTTACAAAAATCTCGATGAAGCTTGGAATAGAAACACTGTTGCTGGGGTATTTAATGTTGGCATTTGTGTTGTAAAAGAGTATTTTTTCTAGAGATTTGCATAAATCAGGATTAAGTAATTTCCAAAATACGAAAAGACTATTCTAATAATGCAAAGATTTCTTATTATATCACAAAGGATTAATAATGCAGTCTAAAAAGCTGAATAACCTATATAAAAAGCTTGGAAAAACGAAAGATTTTGATAATCAGGTGCAGCTTAAGCATGAAATTACAGATGTACTGGAAAAGTCTTGCTTAAGTGATGCTTTAACTTTTGTTAATGGGTTTATAGAAGAACTACAGGAGTATGACAGAGTCGATGATATAGATACATGCCTGGTGCGTAAAGCAAGTATTTTACGCAAACTTGGTAATCCCGTTGAAGCGCGGAGTATTTATTTTGGTTTGTTGAAGGGAACTGAAAACCTCAGTATAAAAGCAAGAACCTATATGGGGTTTGCTGTGCTATATTACTCTTCCGGTGACAGGTCCAGGACTCTTAAATACATTAATAAGGCAATAGAACTTGCTGAGAAAATAGATGACAGACTTACTTATGCCAAAGCTCTTAATGTTAAAGGAGCTGCCTGTATTACAGCTAATAAGAACCTTATGGCTTACAACGTGTTCTCTCGTGCCAGAAATGAGTTCTTTAAGTTGAACGAAATGTATCATGTTGCAAATGAAGATGTCTGGCTTGCTTCTGCTCTGACGGAAATGGGTGACTATCACAGGTCTATTGAACACCTGACTCGGGCTCTGGAGTATTTTGAAAAACACGAAGTTATGTCCGGGATTGCTGATACATGCAACAGCCTTGGATTGAACTGTCTGCGCATTGAACAGTATGATCAGGCAAAGAACTTTATGTTAAGAGCTCTGGAATATTACGTACATCATAAAGCTAAGGATAAGATGGCAGATATAGAAAGTAACCTTGGACTGCTCTACAAGAAGTTCAAACATTATCCAATGGCTCTTCAGCATTATTTCAAATCGTTGGAGTACAGACCTGAGAACAGTTTTTACAAGCGGATGTATACTTTCAGCAATATCTGCAGCCTGTATGTGGATATTGAAGATTATGAAAATGCTGAGAAGTATCTGCAGATGTCCCTGGATATCCACGAAGACCTGAAATTGAAGGATCCGTTTATAAGCACATACAACATGGCTCTTAAACTGGCTACAGTTACCGGTGATGACAGGAAGTTCAAATATTATGAGGGCAAAATTGCCGGTTATGAAAGTACAATGACACTGGTTAATAAAGAAGTGTTTTTCAGTATTTGCTCGAAATACTATGAGTCTGTGAATGACTACAATAAGACTATATACTATTTGAAGAAATTCATTGATCTGCAGTACGATATCCGTAATGAGAATAGAGAACTGTACGAAACTTTACTGGAAAACAGGCTTGAGATTATGAAGTATACGGCAAATCTGGAGAAGGAAGAAAAAGAGAACGAAAAGCTGCGTGAGCTGAATCAGGATTTACAAAGAGTAAACACCAAACTGCTTGCTGCCCAGAAAGAGATTATTGAGCTGGAACGCAAGAACTCCGTGCTTGCCATGGGAATAACCATTAACCACGAGATCCGACAGCCCTTAATGGCTCTCTACGGCTATATAGAAATGCTGGACATGAATATTGAGAACAAGACGGATGCCCAGCGGCGATTTTTTGATAAGATATACAAAAACAAGGAACAGATAGACGTCCTGCTCAGCAAATACCGCGATAACAACAACTACACCTTCGACGAGTATGTTGACGATATCACGATGGTCCAGTTTGAGTAGGGGGGAGTTAGCTTACATCCTCAAGCTCAATTTCCATTCTGCTTAAGTCCAGTTCTCCCTTGAAAGCTCTCTGACTTAAAGAACCATACAGATTTTCCAGCTCACTCAGACTTTGGTTATAAACAGCCTTTAGATTTTCAACTTTCTCAACTATTTCAGCGAATTTGTTCTGGAGTGAGAGTGGGGGGAGTAGAATAGGGATCTTTCTCATTTGTGATAATAAAAGATTTTTCTGGGCTGAACCAGATGATACTTTTACAAGTTCTGAAAGTCTTACGTTTAACAAAAACTGCAAATATCTTTTATTCAACTTACTTCTGATACATTTAATTACTGCAACACTCTTCTGAAAGGTTGTCCTATGTGTTCTTCTAGTATCATTTGCTATTGCCATTTTTCCTATTGTAGCTCCTGTATTAACAATTACTAAATCACCTACTTGAAAGTTCGTTCTTTTATGAACTTCCAAAAAGTCTTTTTTTGTAATTTCACGAGCAAATGAGTAATCAATTATATTATCATGTATGTCTTTAGCACTAATAAAATAGTAGCCTGAGTCTGCTTCATCTTCGCAGTTTCCATGTTTTCCGTCAGTAATCAGTTTTGTTAATTCTACTAATTTTTTAATACTCCAACTTTTTTCATTCCTAACCGGGTCCCCAAACATATCGAGAAAGGTGGATTTAAGCAGTTCATCCAGAAGGGTAATGCTTTCTTTGCGTTTTGCTATAAGTTCTTCTGCCCGGGAAAGTACATTGGCTATACGAACCTGGTCGGCATAGGTTTCGGGGATGGGAATTTTGATTTTATCAAGTTCTTTTCTAGTTAGTTTTCCTCTTGTTGTCCCGGTAATATGTTTGGTTAAGTTGGCTAAATTCACATAATAATAAATATACTCCAAAGAATATCCTGGTTTGGTAGTTAATACATGAGCATGATTGTTTACCCAGCATTTTTCATTTACCATAAATGCACATATTTGATTATATCCCCAACTTCCTCCATCTTCAGCAATGCATAAGATTTTTTCGTCAAAAATATAATCATCAATATAATCCAAAATATTGTTTGCACCAAAATATGGGTATAC
This sequence comes from Cloacimonadales bacterium (SeqCode), assembly GCA_942492065.1. Lineage (GTDB taxonomy): Bacteria > Cloacimonadota > Cloacimonadia > Cloacimonadales > JAIOQZ01. The sequence goes on from CALODV010000014.1 coordinate 595,273, forward strand.
AGGATTATTCTTCAACTTTTTTCTCTGGATAGAGTTCAGAGGAATTCTTCTACTATCTAAACAGTTTGTTATTGCCCCTAATGTTTTGTATTTCACTCAAACAGTCCTTTCAACTCACTCAATCCCGCGGTAATATCATTTTCCAGAGCTTCCAGTTTGTTAATAATAACATTCGGTTCTTCGTACTCAATTTCCTCAAATACTTCTTCCTTATAACGGTTATAACTCAGGTCATAATCCTGCTCTTCAATCTCTTTCTTTGGTACTTTGAAGAATTTTGCCTTGCGGTCATTAGTATTCTCACTGTTTCGGTTATTGTAGTTCTTAATAATATCCTGCAGGTCACCATAGCCATCAAGTTTATTTCTTTTATCGTCGAGTGAGTAACCGTCGGATTCCATATTATAAAACCAGACATTTTCTGTTTCACCGCCTTTGGTGTATATCAGTATTGCTGTGCTGACTCCCGCATAAGGCTTAAATACTCCGGACGGCATACTTATAACCGCCTTAAGCTCGCATTTGTTTACAAGTATCTTACGGCAGTCTACAAAAGCTTTTCCTGCCCCGAATAATACTCCCTGCGGAACAATTACTCCGGCTGTTCCCCCGGGTTTCAGCATTCTGTAAATGTTTTCTACAAACAGTAGCTCGGATTTTGTTGTATTCAGTTTCAGGTTTTCGTTTATATCGCCTTTGTCAATGCTCCCGGTAAACGGAGGATTAGCCATAACAATATCAAACTCACTTTCTCTGTTATATCGTTTGCTGAGAGTGTCATAATAATCTATAAGCGGATCATCAATACCATGCATCATCAGGTTCATGAGTCCCAGTCTTACCATGGTGGAATCAATATCAAAGCCAATAAGGCTTTTATCAATAGTATTTTTAACGTTTTCTTTTAAGAGTTCCCCGGCAGGTAAACGGATAAAACCGTCTTCATCCGGTTCTGCATTGCTTTTGTCTCTGTTCAATTGAGTTATCATATACTGAAATGCTCCCAGGAGGAATCCGCCTGTTCCACAGGCAGGATCAGCAACCAGATTCCCCAGCTCGGGGTTAACCAGCTCGGAAATAAGCTTGATTATATGGCGTGGTGTCCGGAACTGCCCGTTTTTACCGGCAGTGGCAATTTCGCTAAGAAGGTACTCATAGACATCACCCTGAATATCCTGGAAAGTTTGTCCGCCATCAGTAGAATCTGCCTCAATTATTTCGAAGATATTCTCAATTGTCTTTATTGCTTCAACCAATAGTGAAGGTTTAGGTATAATAAACACAGCGTTCTTCATATGGTGAGTGAAGTGGGATGTTTCGCCGTTCATGTCCTTCAGGAAGGGAAAAACTTTTGTCTGAACGTGCGTAAGCATGTTTTCTGCTGGCATATTCCGAAAGTGAGTCCACTTCAGTGTTGCTTTGTCAATTTTTTGCTGTTTTTGCTCTTCTTCGGGTAAATTTCTGTATTCGGGAGGAACCCATTTTCCGCTGAATTTGGATGTGTAGTTTTCACCTGTAAATTTTGCATCAGAGATTTTTTGTGAGTCCTGATCATCCATCCTTTTCATAAATATGAGGTAAGTAATCTGCTCTATTGCAGTGAGAGGGTTAGATATACCTCCACTCCAGAATTTATTCCATAATTCATTAATTCTGCTTTTCAGCTCGGGATTGTTTTGTAACATCTATGCCACCAGTTCTTTGGTTATTTGTAATATTTCATTGATTTCATCCTGATTAAACACACCTCGTATTCCTTTTGGATGTACTCCTGTAAATGGGGATTCAATCAGGTTTTTCTTTGTTATATTCTCATGTTCAATAATGTACTTTCTCAATAGGTTGATAAAGTCAATCTGTCGTTGATTCAGATAATTGTGTTCTTTCAGAAACATATCGATAGTTTCGGTAACCTTTTCAGGGAAGCTTTTCAGTTTTTCAACACCTAAAATGTGTTTTATAAACTGAATGAATTTAGCTTTTCTGTTCTTGTATACTCTTCGCAACAGGTTAATGGTAATGTTGGGATGTTCGTTATAAAGCTGTTCTGCCAGAAGTACAGCATCGTCTTCGTTAACAATCTCATGTTTTTTGATCTTCATAAGAATGGAGTTTGATTTTAACAGCTCATTAATTTTATTTTCTACCATTTCTCTGTATTTAGTAATACTTACTGATTCCATTTCGGGTCCGAACTCTACGTATTCCTTTGCTTTTACCACATCTTTAAAGTTAAACTCAGCAGGTTTATTATTTTTGATCCTGCCGGTTTCATCAATATGCTTTGTAAAGGGTGCAAGTTTCTGCACAATTTCGCTGAGGTCTTTTTCTGTCACGTTTTTCCAGAACTTTTCTGTTTGCACTGCCTCTATGAGTTTCTTTTCTCTGGCAACAGTATTAATACTCAGAGGGAATTGCTGGACTTTTTCGAGGAGTTTCTCTTTGTATCTGCTCAGTCTTTTGCTGTTGTTATCCATCAGAGATAAGGAGATTTCGAGCACATCTTTTTCAAACTGCATTTCTTTGAAGTTCGTTTGTGTAACTGTTTTAAACAGAGGTTTGATGTCCGTTCTAATCTGCTCAATCTGCTGTACTGTAGGCTCTTCCCAAAAATCAGAATTCCTCAGTTTATTAATTTTGCTTACATGATCTTTAACCTCAATCGATTTTTCGGGTAGTGAGTCCAATTGTTCTTTCAGTTTATCAAGCTCATTGCTTAAAATATTATGATTTTCCTGGGCGATAGCTTTTTCAATTTTCTTCAATCTCAAATCAAAAAAACTTACAGGAAGGGGTTCGGATGGAATATTTTCTTTCCCTTTGGGCTTTTCCTTGAAATACTCAAAATTATCCCAGCAGTCGAGGATAAGGAATTTGTCTTTTTTCAGGCACCATTTTTTTAGTTTATCCTGTTCAAGAAGTCTGGTTCCTCTACCTATCATCTGCCAGAATCTTGTGTACGAATAAACAGGTTTGGCAAATACCAGATTAACAATCTCTCTAACGTCAACACCGGTATCAAGCATTCCAACGCTGAAAGCAACTCTTGGCATGTCTGAGTTTTTGAACTGATCCAGTAATCCGCCTTTTTCGTATACTCTGTCATCATCAGAAACAATGACTTTTGCCAGCTCTCCGTTAAACTCTGGATACATTTTATTGAACATCTCTTCCATTCTTCTGGCGTGCGGAATAGACATACAGAAGAAAATTGTCTTTCCGGGAATAGTTCCTTCAGAGCTTTTAATGCTTTCTTTCATGAACTCCTGAATAATCAGTCTGTTTGTATCGCTGTTGATTACTTTCTTCTCAAGGTCACTTCCTTTAAAGTCAATTTCTGCAACCTCTTCACCTGTTAGCAGCAGTTTTTTCTGGTCCTCCAGAGAAATGGTACGTTTGCTTATACCGTCTAACTGAAACTTAGTCTGGATTTTCATGACCTGGAAATCACATAAGTACGGTGGATCATGATTCACCGCTTCTTCATAAGAATATGCAAAAGTAGGAAGTCCGTTTTCACAATCGAATAGTTCGAACGTATTGTGTTCTATCACATCTGTTGGAGTTGCGGTCAGACCAATAAAAACAGCATCGAAGTATTTTATAATCTCCTGATTGGAGCCGTGGCATGCGGATATTTTTTCGTTTTTGGACTTGAAAAAGAACACGGGCATGGACGAGGCGCGCGCGCGCGACCTGTTTTACGCTCTGTGGGCGCCCGATCTGTTCATGAAGCGTGTCGAGCCCAACGGCAAGTGGACGCTCTTGTGCCCCACCGAGTGCCCGGGTCTGGCGGATGCTGGGGCGAGGAGTTCCGAGCAGCTGTACGAGAAGTATGAGAAGGAGGAGTAAGCCGTGGGCGCGAGACGATTGACGTGCAAAAGCTGTGGTTTGCTGTCCTGCAGTCCCAGACGGAGACGGGTACCCCCTACATGCTGTACAAGGATGCGTGCAACCGCAAGTCGAACCAGAAGAACCTGGGTACGATCACGTGCAGCTCAACCTGTGCACGGAGATTGTCGAGTTCACTGATCCTCGACGAGGTCGCCGTGTGCTAGCACTTCGCGTTGCTCGTGCTCAACAAGTTCGTCGATATCTCGAGCAAGACGTACGACTTCGAAGGCGGGGCTGACAAGGTACGCCGCCAAGATTGTCACGCGCAACCTGGACAAGATCATCGACATCAACCTTTACCCTGTGCCTGAGGCTCGCAACTCCAACATGCGCCATCGGCCCATGGGTATCGTGGTGTACAGGGTCTTGCTGACACGTTCCTGTGCTGATGCGATTCCCGTTTGACAGCCTCGCCCAGCGAACCCGCTGCTCAACAAGCAGGTGTTTGAGACAATCTACCACGCCGCCCTCGAGGCGTCGTGCGAGCGGCCAGCGTCCAAGCTCGTACCGACCGAGAGCTACGAGGACTCGCCCTGCTGTCTCAAGAGCGTGCTGCAGTACAACATGTGGAGCGTCACGCCGACGGACCTGTGGGACTGGGACGAGCTCAAGGCCGAAGATCAAGACGCACGGCGTACGCACAACTCGCTTCTGGTCGCGCCCATGCCCACGGCGAGCACGGCGCAGATCCTCGGCAACAACGAGTGCGTGCGAGCCCAACACATCTACACGTTTTTTTGCGGCGCGTGCTGTCGGGCGAGTTCCAGGTGGTCAACCGACACCTGCTCAACGACCTCGATGACGCCGGCCTGTGGAACGAGGGCCTCAAGCACG
>CALODV010000014.1:602500-604510 GCA_942492065.1 Cloacimonadales bacterium (SeqCode)
AGAACTTTTGGGCCATGGGAGACGGGGAAGGTCCTTGTGGACCATGTTCGGAAGTGTTTTTGGTGATCTGGGGGAAGAGATTGATGGCGAGAGGTTTCTAGAGGTGTGGAACCTTGTGTTTATGCAAAACTATCGAAAGTTAGATCCAAAGACAGGAGAAATCGTGCTGGAGAGGTTGCCGACGACTTCCATTGATACCGGAATGGGTCTGGAACGAATCGCGACTGTGCTGCAGGGCAAAGATCACCTATGAGTCCGATATCTTCCAGGCACTCATACATCAGGTCGTTGCGGCATTGGCAGATGTGGTGGATGATGCAGCAAGATCACTGGATTCCATCCATATGCTGGCGACATCGCATGAACCAGACGCTGTGGCGGTGCGCGTCATTGCCGACCGCGTGCGCTATCACCTTTCTGATTGCAGATGGAGTGGTGCTGACCAATGTTGGGCGTGGCTATGTCTTGCGCCGTATCATTCGACGAGCAATGCGATTTGCGCACCGTCTTGGATGCCAAGAACCGTTTTAATGTCTCGGTGTCGGCTGTCTGTCTGCTGATGGGAGATGCCTACCCGGAATTAATAGAGCGACAGACGATGGCTTCGTCCGTTGTTCATTCTGGAAGAGGTGGCTTTTCTCTCCGTCTTGGGTCGCGGTATGCGACTGCTCGATGACGCCATTGACCCGACGAGAGCTGATGTACCGGCGTCGCTGGCCTTCAAGTTGTACGATAGCATGGGCTTTCCTGTGGACCTGACGCGAATGATCGTCAAAGAGCGCGGCCTCGATCTAGACGAGAAAGAGGTTGAGCGGCTGATGGAGAAGCAGCGACGGCAATCGAAAAGGGATCAAAAGGATACCGATGGAGGACCCGTAGGCGTGGGCCAAGTGCCGGATCCTGTGCGTCGATGGAATGGACTCATCGCATGCCCCGAGTTTACCGGGTATCACAGCACCTCAGAAGCGGCTGCCAAAGTACTGGCTATCGAACACTGTGGAGATCACATGGGTCGACTCCGTGTCCATTCTATGCCGAAGGTGGTGGGCAAGTCGGCGACAAAGGCACACTAGAACTCGACGATGGCACTGTTGTCCAGGTGTTGATTGCATTCGACCGTTTGAGAACGGAATTGCTCTATTGGTCGACTGCGACTCGCCGTCATTGATCAAAGTCGATGCCACCGTCAAAGCGCAGGTCGATGTGGGCCGTCGGCGCCAGATTGCGATTCACCACACAGCTACCCATGTTTTAAATCTGATGCTGCGCCAAGTGATCGCCCCAGACAAGCACTGGAGAGAGTCGGGCATTCTACAAGCTGGTTCGCATGTGGACCATGATCGACTGCGTTTCGATTTCACCGTTCCGCCCTCATACAAGGCGACCCGATCGTTTCTGGACCGACTTGAAGATCGCATCAATGCATTGTGTGTGCAAGGTCACCGTGTGTCGGCAAAAGTCATGCAAACAACGGACCTCGGCACGATTGATCCCATTGCTCTGTTTGATGACAAATACGGAGATCAAGCACGAGTGGTTCAAGTAGATGGAGTGGCGCTGAATTGTGTGGTGGCACCCATGTTGACCATCTGCACGACTTGTTCCCCGTCAAGATTGTTTCAGAATCCGCAGTTGTAGCGGTACGCGACGAATTGAAGCCGTCGCAGGTCGTCGTGCCGTCGATTATCTCCTTTCTCGTGACAAAATTCTCTCCGAGACATCTCAAATACTTCAAGTCAAGCCGCAATACGTTGTTGAATCGATCCAATCGACCAAAGCACAAGTCAAATCTCTCCGTAAAGAATTGGCCGTGATGAAACAAACAATGGCCATGGATGCACTCGCTGCAGATGACGGCACTCTCGTACATTTCCAGAGTTGTCCTGTCAGGCTCTTTGTCTTTCCCGATCCAGCGCACCCACTTTCTGGTGACCAACAGCTTTTACGAAAAAGCCAGTCAATCTCTTCGTTCTCGTTTCCCAACGGAAACGATTGTTCTCATTGCATCGG
>CALODV010000015.1:0-2032 GCA_942492065.1 Cloacimonadales bacterium (SeqCode)
GGCCTGCTTCAGCCTATGATACTTCACATAATGTGCTCTCCCCGCATAAGTTATCAAGCCATTTTAATACATTAGGTTGTTGCCATTTCTTACCCTCCTTCTTCAAACTGGGGGGCGCAGATTTGGATAAAATTTTTCTTTTCATTCTCATATCAATTTCAATATACATATGTGTTGTATTCAGGCTTGCATGTCCCAACCAGAGTCTGACAACATTTAACTCATTACCAGACTGCAAAAGGTGCATGGCTGTCGTATGGCGGAAGGTGTGTGGGCTGACTCTCTTCTGTTTTAAAGACGATATTTTTTCTTTGGCTTTATCGATATATTTTCTTACAATGTGCCTGATGCCAAATCGGGTTATACTTTCACCTTTGTCATTAAGAAAGAGGTGTTCGTCCTCTTTCTGCTTAACTTTTCTGTCAGAGATACAGGCTCTGATCGCTTCTATGGTTTCTTTCCATAAAGGACACATGCGCTCCTTATTCCCCTTGCCTGTGAGTTTAACCTGGCTTGCTGCATCAAGACGCAGATCTTTCAACTTTATATCAACAACTTCCTGTGCCCTTGCACCGGTGTTGTGCATAATCAGCAGCAACGCTTTATCACGGAGACCATTGCGCGCCCGAACATCTATGCTCTCAAAAACAGCCTTTAGTTCATCGGCTTCCAGATAGTCTACTGTTTTATGAGGTACTTTCTTTTGAGGGATCGCACTGATTTTCTGGCTGTAATCAAGGCATTCTGGCACTTCTCGCCCCAAATAGTAGAAAAATGTTTTCAGGGCAGCCAGGCGAGCATTTCGTGTCCTGGGTGTACAACCTCTTTCTTGTTCCAGATAATCCAGAAAATTACGAACTATATCTGCATTTATCTGATTGCATTGCAAGTTGTCAATTTTGATCTTTAAATGGCCATCGCAATATTTGAGAAACAGCTTTATAGCATCTCTGTAAGCATAAATTGTGTTCTTGCTGCCCCCTCTTTCATTTGGGAGGTATTTCATAAAAAATGATTGAATATATAGAGAAAGATAGTGTTTTTGTTTCATGGAATTCCCCTTATTTAATATGCTTGAGATAAAACTGATGGAAGCGCTCGCTACCGGGTTTAAGAAGTTCACTGGCAGCTTCCAGATAAACTTGTGTCGAGGTAATGTTTACATGCCCCAGATAGGTGCTTAAAACAGGCAGTTTTGCATTTATATCCTCTTCCGTTTTGTACCACTGCAAAAGCCTGTGAACAGCAAATGTGTGGCGAAAATCATGCAAACGGGGCCCTGTATTTTTATCTTTATAAATCTGTGACATGTTCAAAATTTTTACAAAAACTTTAAACGCACTGGTGTGCGTTAATCGTTTTGATCTCATATTAATAAACAACGGAGAAGACTCTTCATATGGAAGATTTACCCCATAACCATCCAAATATTGGTTCATTCCATGGGCTAATGATTTGCTCAAAATGATATATCGTTCTTTACGGAATTTCCCTTTTTTTATATGAATAAGCCGTTCAGCTTTAGAATAGTCACCGTGGTTTAAAGCAAGCGCTTCACCAATACGAATACCTGTACTGTAAAGAAGGCTGAACAGGGTTTGATAAAGGCCGGGGCGAATCTCTTCTTTTTTAGTTAAATTCTGAGCATTTTTGAGAATTGTATTTATTTCTATCGGAGTAAAAATATAAGCCTGCCTTGAGACTGAATGTCTTGCAAATTGGCGTTTTTCCAGAACATATGAATCCGATCTCCGTTGATTTAACCACAAAGAAAACTGGTATAAAATGCTGTAATGATTTAAAAATGTCTTCTTGTGTAAATGGCCGAGTTTATTGAAGTAGTTCTGAAATATTGTTTTGGTAAGTGCATTGCCTTCGAATGCGTTGGATACCAGATAAAGATCAAACCGTAAAAGCAATCTGGCCTGACTGTAATAGTCAGAGCCGGAGAGCTGCTTCAGTTTGATAAAATGTTCCATCTCTCCTGCAAAGGGACTGGAAAAATCAATAATTCTCATTTTTTCCTCCGGCA
>CALODV010000016.1:0-1180 GCA_942492065.1 Cloacimonadales bacterium (SeqCode)
CATGCAGTGTACCAAAAAATTAGTTCTTTACTGTAAAGAATTAATCACAATTTTCAAACTGTTTATACTTAGTACAAAATCTTTCAGTTCGTGAGTTAATAAGTTCACTAGGCAGCTTAAAACCAAAATAATATATACAATCATTGACAATGTTAATATTTCCGGTGCAATTCACATAGTGACGGCGCCAATATTAATATATCATCTGCATATAAGACAATAAAAAATCTTTGTTGAAAATGCAGAACCGTACATCGACATACAGCCATGATCGGCAAATGATCGGAGAAATTAACATCAGGGTCAAGTACTGAAAATTCAGTAATATTGCATGATGATGATGTAACAAAATAGTCAATAGTACTTTGGTGATTTAAAGCAGTGTTTACGTATGTCGCAATATTAGACTTGTGAAAAATATCATCACAGCGTAGTAGAGCACGTTCAGAAATAAACTTGTTAATATAATTAGCTGTTTTATCATTACTGTCTAAGTTGACATTATAATCACCTCCAATTAGGTAGCTGCAATCGGGAAATTGTTCACAAAAAGCCCATATATGATTAAATATATCTTGACAAATCAGTAATCTATCTGTTGTGCCAATGCACGGTAAATATACAGTGATAAACAGCACATCAGCAACTCTGACAATAGCACATCGATCAGTACAGTAGATAGTCTCAGTAAATTTGCGAAGATCGTGTTTTATCATTATCATTATACCACCAAATGGCCGACCTTTCAGTAGGCCTGATTCAACGTGCTTAGTCATTGACGAACATCCAAACGTAAAATAATTTGTAAAGATGTCAAATTTGTTTAGATTATCCGGAGTCAGCCAATGTTCCTGTAACATAAAAATGTCGGGGTAAATGTTATCGATTAAGTCCACAATACAAGGAGATCCTTGGTTGAAAGAAACTTGGATCAATGTTGTCGAGGTAGAAAACGGCTTTGTTCACCTTGTTGACGGGAAGTTTCGGAGCCGCCATTAGATCCGTCCGTCCGTCCGTCCGTCCGTCCGTCGTCACGCTTGGTATTGTGACGAAACGGTGACAGATAGACACATAGTTACTATGGGGCACTAATAGGAAACCACCCCCTGCGAGTTCAACGCGACCTTGACCTTTGACCTTGGATGACCTTGAAAGGAGATACGGCAAGGTCAACGAGTTT
>CALODV010000017.1:0-56434 GCA_942492065.1 Cloacimonadales bacterium (SeqCode)
TATATGATTCTCAGGTCTTGAATTTCTATATCTTGTTCAGGGAAGTAAAATTTATCAATAAATCTATCAGGATTATGTTCAAATGTATTATACAGTTCTGGAACCGCGAATTTGAAAAAGTCTTTTGGAAAATAGGTTCCAGCTTGATGTCCTCCCGTAAGTCCTGTGTCATTTCCCGAAAGTCTCTTTATTATCCAGACATAATCTTGATCAATTTCTTCTAGAAATCTAGTAAGAGATATGTATTTATATTTTTCTAAGTCAATCACACTCTACTCCTTAATATTTTACAAATCTCTTTAGCTGTTGCTGCTATTGCTGGAACAACTACACTGTTACCTATTTGTCTGTATGCTTGTGTTTTAGAAACAGGGAATATGAATTTTGAAGGATTATAGCCTTGTAGTTGCATAGCTTCTTCAACAGATAGCCTCCTTGGCCTTTCATCTTTTTGTTCTACCAATATTTCTGCCCCATCTTTATGGTATCTTGCAGAGATAGTTCTTGTTATGTCATTTTCTGTAATTGGCAGAGTATGCATTCTGTAACCAAAACCATTTCCTCTGGATTCATGATGAGCTTTGTGTCTTTTAAGGGTTTCCCAGGTTCCCGGTCCCAATGTATAGCCTTCAAGCTTCTCTTTTATGATAGATTTTAGATATGGATATTTATAACTAGATTCAGGTCGATCAGGAATAATAATATCATTTTTTAAAAGTTTAAACTGAGTGTTATCAAATCCTACAATAAAAATTCTTTCTCTGTGTTGGGGAACCCAGTTAACGCCATCAACTATTTTCCAATTAAATGTGTAGTTCAAACTTTCCAGAGTTGTTTTGATTATATTGAATGTTCTTCCATGGTCATGAGATAAAAGGTTTTTGACATTTTCCAGCATAAAAACTTTTGGACGTTTAAGTTCTATTATTTCCTTAATATCAAAAAACAATGTACCTTGGGTTTCATCATCAAAACCATGTTTCATTCCTAATGAATTTTTTTTTGACACTCCAGCCAGAGAGAAAGGCTGGCAGGGGAATCCTGCGCAGAGAACATCATGATTAGGTATTTCAGATTTCCTGATTTTGCGAATATCACCGTAAGGTGTTTCTCCGAAGTTGGCTTCATATGTTAGTTTTGCGAACTTATCCCATTCACTTGAAAATACACATTTCCCTCCATTTGATTGAAAGGCAATGCGAAATCCACCAATACCAGCGAACAAATCTATAAATGTGAAGTCGTAGTTTTTAGGGGGAGCATAAGGAAGGGTCTCGAACATGAAATCAAGTTTTGTCTGATATAATAATCCTGCTTCATTGATCACATCTTTCTCTCTATGAGTAGTATTCTGTGTTTCATATAGCACTGACTCTATTTGCTCTCTAAGTTTCCTAGTCAGGAAAGGCAAAGATTTACTCATGTTTTGTAAGTAATGAGATACAACAGCTCTTAGCTCGTTTTTATTCTCAATTTCATTGTTCTGTAGTGTTTGAATGATTATGTTTATTGCTTCAATTATATTTTTTTTATTCATAATATTACCTAGAAGTAACTTTACATTGCGCTAAAAAATGTCAAGTTATCATAAATAATAAAAAAAGGTCTTCACTAATATTGATTGTATTGTAATAATCTAAGAAAAGGACTCAAAAATATAAATCATGCCAAGCCCATAATCATTTGCTATAAACTTTCAAGCTTGACTTAAATCTCAACAGTGTAAAACTTTTGGAAACCTACAACAGGATTGAAATATGCAAACAAAAGTATTGTTTTACTGGGATACTCGCACTGAGCTGAAAGATTATCTAAAAGCCGGATTAACTAATTCTGAGATAGAGATGTTCTTCAAAGATGAGATTAGCGAGAAAACCCTGAACAAGATTGTTCCGGAAATGGATATTCTTGTCTGCTGGAGACCTCCAAAAGAAATGCTGGAGAAAGCTTCAAAGCTGTCTGTATTGATAAACCCCGGTGCCGGAGTTCAGCACTTAAAAGACTTTAAGCAGTTATTTAAAGAACGTGGAGTAATGCTGATAAATGGGCATGGGAACGCTTATTTTACTGCACAGCATGTTGCTGCCATGCTCTTAGCTGTGACAAACAGGATAATCCCTCACCATAATGCAATGAAATCCGGTAAATGGAGGCTTGGAGATGATTTTGCAGCCTCTGTTCCACTGCGTAACAGACACATAGGTCTTCTGGGATATGGTCATGTTAATAAACTTGTACATAAGTTTCTCGGTGGATTTGATCTGAAGTTTTCAATTCTTAAAAAAAACCTGACAGAATCCGAATCAAACAGAAGAGATTACTATTCTGTGGAACAACTCCACGATTTTCTCAAGAGTATCGACACGCTTATCATTGCAGTTCCATACACAGAAAAAACACATAATATGATTGATAAACATGAACTTGAACTGCTTGGAAAGGATGGTATTATTATTAATGCCGGACGTGGTGCTGTTGTCAATGAAGAAGCTCTTTATAACAGTCTGAAAGACAGAACAATCATGACGGCAGCAATTGATGTGTGGTATAATTACAGACCAGAGCCAGATTTAAACGGAGAGCTTCATCCTGCGGAATATCCATTTCATAAACTTGATAATGTTTTGTTATCTCCTCATAGAGCAGCATCACCTTTCAGTGACTTGAAGAGATGGGATGAGGTTATTAAAAATATTTCATTATTCTCTACAGGAAGCAAAGAACTTGTAAACATTGTGGATATTGAACACGGATATTAATAGACATTTTCAATGTCTGGCAATAACATTGTCACAAACCTGACATGGGAGACAAAATGAAAACACATAGATACATAATTATTGCAATAGTTATGCTGGCAGTGCTCGCCGGATGTACCTCAAAAACACCTCCGGAAGTCCCGGAAAAACCTGAGCAGGTTAAACCTGTTGAGAAGACACAGCTTTCCGAGGCTCCAGCAAAAGCAGAGTCAGCTCCTGCAAAAGTGATGGAAGCAGTAAAAGCCGATTCCGTCAAAAAGATTGTACCACCTGTAGAACCGGAAGCACCTGAACGCAACTACACCATTATCGGAACCGGTGATATTATGCCCGGGACTAACTATCCTTCTGAGAAATACCTCCCGGCAGACAACGGCAGGAATCTCATTTCGGAAGAGGTGACTGAGATACTTAAATCGGCAGATGTGACATTCGGAAATCTGGAAGGTGCGGTTCTCAATGAAGGAGATTCACCCAAGACAAAGAAATACTTGTTCCGTATCCCGGAAGACCTTACCTGGATTCTCACCCATAACGGTTACGATGTGATGAGTCTGGCAAATAACCACGCCGGAGACTTTGTCGATCTAGGCAGAAAAAACACAATGAAGACTCTGGACAAACTGGGTATAGAGTATGCCGGATTAACCGAGTGTCCACAGACATCATTTGTGAAAGATGGTGTTAAGTATGGATTTGCTGCGTTTGCACCTTTCCGGGGATGCAAAAACAATCACCTGAAGAGTGAAATGACAGGAATTATAAACAATCTGGCAAAGGAAAACGATATTGTGATTGTCTCCTACCATGTTGGGGCAGAAGGAGCCAAAGCAACCCATGTGACGAGAGAAACAGATTATTTCATGGGGGAAGACAGAGGTAATGTCTACCAGATTGCCAGAGATGCAATCGATGCCGGAGCTGATATCGTTTTCATGCATGGTCCACACGTTGTTCGAGCAGTAGATTTATACAAAGGTCGCTTTATCGCCTATAGTCTGGGTAACTTCTGTACCTGGGGAAGATTCAACCTGAACGGACCTAACGGTATTGCTCCGATTGTGAAAGTGGAAGTCAATAAAGAAGGTGAGTTCCAGTCCGGTAATATATTCTCTGCACACCAGAATTATGCTCATGGTCCCTGGCTTGATGCTCAGAACAGAGCGGTTAAAGAAATATCAAGACTCACTGAAGAAGATATCCCTGAGGCTGAACTGATTATCCACGAAAATGGCAGGATTGAGAGGAAGTAAGCTCTACCTGACAGACTGGATAAAAACGTAATTTTGACGTTTCTTTTGTTACAAAGTTTATACCCTTCGACTCCGATCAGGGAACGATCATATCATTATATATCAATATGTTAAGCTGGTAGAGACCCGAGGAGTCGGGAAAACCTGCGACATAAATTACTATTAACAATAAGATAACTTGTGTTTTTACACAGTCTGTCAGAGAGCTTATACATCATGATTTAACATGTACATACATTTTGTATGTAATTTCCTTATATTCTGACTTGTCGGAAAAGGAAATGAGTGATTAAAGAAAAGTTGATCTCGTGGAAAAAGAAGCACTTGCAAATCCATATAGGAAAAAAGAAATATTCAGGACAGCGAGGAAGCTTTATGGAAATTAGTTTCTGAAGCCCCCTAATACTCATACACCTCATCAAAGTTCCTGATAAACTCATTTCTGATTGCAGAAATTATCTGCTGATGTGTTAAACTATAACCTTCTTTTACAATAGAAGTCACAAACTCATCGTGAGAACGTCCTTGACGGTATTCCGGTTCTCTTTCCGGATGAGCCAGATACTGTGTGATTCTGCTGATCTCCTCTCCCAGATTAAGCACAGCATGATAGAATATGTGGTTCTCTCTTCGGTAGATAGAACAGCCCAGGATTTTCTTATCGTTTATACAGATATCAGATATACCCTTGTAATACAGGTTCCTGATTCCGGTTACTTTTAATGCTCTGATGATAACCGTATTGATTTGCTCAAAGAAATCTTTCGATCTGATTCTGCTCTCGGGATTGTATGCCAGAGATATGATAACCATTTTCGGAGACAGGAAAACTGTTTCACCACCTGAAGGACGCTTCATTATGACAGTATTGTCCTTCTCAACTGCTTCTTTGTTTACAACATTTTCTGCTTTATTACTCTGCCCGATAACGATATAGTCCTGATCCGGTATCCATAGCTTAAAATGGAACCCCGGTTCTGTTTTCCCATAAAAAAACTGATCCGGTAAGTTATATTCTCTGAGATTCATAATAATCCTTTAAACGTTTTTCATGAATGTAGAAACTGTTGATAAGTTGTCCAGAGAAAATAAAAAATTGGCAATTCTCATTTTCGATAAATCTTAATCTTTAATCGAAATATATTAACTTGTGCTTTGCAGGAAAAATGCCCTCTTCATTTTCTTTGATGCCAAAGAAAAGAAGCAAAAGAAACTGGATAAGTTGATGAAATTGTAAATTTCATCGAAAAGTACTCTTTTTCAGATGTATTTCCAGTAAACTGGAACCATAAATCTTCCCTAAAATCCTTCCAAGGCTTCAGGATTTATTAACGGAAAGATTTCTTATACGGATGAAAAAGGGAAAATTCCATCATCAATGCAAAATAATCAGATTTAATTCCATAGCACTTTTTAAATATAGTGTATTTCTCTTTGAAATTCAATCCCAATGAATATATTTGTATTAATTTATATACATATTGTTCAGAACTTTCGAAGATTTTACTCAAGATAAAAAACTGCCGGACAGAATCCGCCTCTTGATTCGGTCCGACAGAATATCACTCAACTTAGTAAGCTTAACATCCTCCAGACATTGCAAAGCTCAAAAGGAGTAATTATGTACGAAGGTTACTGTTATCTATGTAAAACTTTTCAGGCACTCTCTGCAAATATATTTCTTTCAGGGACTTTCTTCTGTTTAAGGGTTTTAACTGTGGCGTCAATCATAGGTTTTGGACCGCACATATAGACTTTTCTGTCAGATACTTCCAAGTCCTTTATCACATCTGTAACAAAACCTTTGTGACCAGCCCAGTTTTCATCGCTTGCCACTACCTTAATCAGTTCGAGTCTGTGACACATACTTTCCAGCTCTTTATACTGGTCTTCATAGAGGAATTCTTCTTCCTTGTTAACGCCATAAACCAGTGTCATCTTTTTTACATTGCCTGATTCCTGCATTATATCCTTAATCAATGGAATGAAAGGTGTTATCCCGATTCCACCGGCAACAAACAAAAGGTTCTCTGCTTTTTTATCAACTATCAGTTCGTGACCGAGAGGTCCCTCCAGAGTGACTTTATCACCAAGTTTAAACTGATCGAAAATGATATGAGTTCCATAGCCTTTATTGACTTTTTTAACAGTTATGGAAAGGCTTCTTCCGTCCTCATTGAATGATGATATTGTGTATGATCTGTACATTACAGGCTCTTCCTTGATTCTCACCATTATAAACTGACCGGCTTTGTAGTCGATTTTCTCCGGTGTAATAAAACTGAATGTGTATTCCATTGTATCATCTTTAAGTTTTTTCACCGATGAAATCTCTGCTTTGATTACTTGTCTGTGTTCAAATCCAGACAGATCAGCATCTGCGGTAATCTGTTCAGCCTTTTTCTGAGTAGCAAGAGACAATAGACTTGATCCGCAGTTATATACGCAGGTACCGCATTTTATACAGCGTTCATCTTCTATCTGGTTTGTCTCCGGATTGAAGCTAAGGTAAGGATCAAGCTGCATAGGACACACACGGGCGCATTTCCCGCAAGCCTGGCATTTCTCCACAGCTTCGACCGTAACAAGCTCATCAGTTTTGATGTTAGCGTTAGTCTTTTTGGCTGCTTTGTAGCTCAGACCCTGTATCGTTCCCATAGGGCAGACCTTACACCAGGACCTTGGGGCAACAAGTAATGAAAAGGCTGTTCCCAGTACGGTTGTTATAAGATAGTTTACTACGAATATAAAACCGAATTTATCGAGAAACGAGACAGTACCCCAGATTCTGGATACACTGTAAATTCTTTTACCGAACATATACATGAACCAGATAAACATAAGGCTGATTACTATTTTGGATTTAAAGAATTTCGGAAATTGCTTATTAAGACTGAAAGGCATTATAAACCTGTCGAAAAGCGATCCGTGAGGACAGATATTTCCACACCAGTAACGTCCCTTGAGGAAACCTGTTACCATAAGAGCCAGCATCATGGGGATAATGAGCAATCCCAGTTTAGGGTACCATAAGCCGCCAACAGCCACAACCGGAATAAATATCCAGGCATGCTTCCTTACCGGAGTAAAGATTCTGTTGGTTTTAATATTATAATACTTTTCCATGAAATCTCCTGTAATTTTGTTTTGATGCAAAACTCTTGACAGTATGAAATATGTCAACATAAAAATCATACTTATCATATAAATCATGTTTTGAGGTTGAGAAAATGAATAAGTCAAGAGTAATATAGTATGTTGTACCATATCCTTTGGAGCGGTAGATTAAGTGTTAAATAATTGAGTACATAGAACAAATTTAGTTGAAAAAAACTTCCTTGACAACAATCATTATACAAGTTTGATTTTGTTGTAATTTGAATAAAAGAATTACACAGGGAATTATCTGGGGTTGAGAATACAATAATATGTGAATAGCAGTTTTTCAACCTTTTATGATTTTCCTTTCTAATTATAATAATGGAGGAAACTATGATCAAGTATTGTAAAAGAGAGTAGACAAATCAAGTAACAGGATTTAAAATATTGGAGGAAAGTATGACCAGAACACAAACATGGATTTTAGTTTTGCTGTTAATTGCAATACTGGAATGTTCCTGTACAAACCCGAATGAAGCAACTGACCCGAATGTGACAGTTTGGAGAAAGAAAGATTCTCCCATAATAGTTGACTCTCTTGTTCATGTGAAAGCAGGTGAGACCCTGCGAATTGAAAAAGGAGTTACTGTGCTGCTGAAGAGTAGCCCTTTTCCCTCTTACTATATGAAGGAATTTTCAAACTATTCAGGACCTGATTCAATGTCCTATCTATATGATTTTGACAATCCTCATGTTGGAATGATACGGGTTGACGGTAACCTGGAAGCTGTAGGTACTGAGGATGAACCAATAACTCTGACTCGAAGGGGAGACGGGTACTGGGGAGCGATATATGCCGATACAAGTTCAGTTATAAATTTGAAACATTGTGATATTAGCTATTTCTCCGGTATTGAAAGAGAAGGCTTTGGTTATTTCACAGCTGCAGGGATATGGTTTAACAATAGTTCCGGCTCAATTGTGAAATGCGAAATTGAAGATCACTTTGGACGTAGTATAATGTGTGATAATTCAAACCCACTAATAAGATACAACATGTTCAGACCAGGAGGAGTAATTACAATCAAAGATTCATCTCCTGTAATTGATAACAATATTATGATTGCTGGACTTCTATCTTTCTTTCTATCTGGGAGTTCATGTCCTAAGGTTATCAATAATACGATAGTTGATTATAGTGAAGGAATTACAGCATATACATTTGAACAATTTGGAGGTAATCCAATCATAATGAATAACATATTCTGGGAATTGAAATCTTATTGTTTGTCAAAAGGGACTAGTAGCGTTTATACTTTTGAATACAATCTTGTTACTCACAAAAGTATTAAAAATACTGTGATTAAAGGCCATAATTGGGCAAATATTGATCCTCTTTTTAAAGATGAGGAGAACAATAATTACATGTTATTGAAGGATTCTCCGATGATTGACATTGGATGTACCGAAATTGAAGGATATGAGTTTCCTGAATACGATTTTTATGGCAATAAACGTATTTCCGGAGGTAAAGTGGATGTAGGTGCATCTGAGTATATTAATGTAGAAGACTAATTTTTGAATTGATTAACAACATTCAGTAATTATAGGTAACTATGTTGCTGAAAGAAAACAATCTAATTTTTCCTGCTGATATCAGAAATTTCATCTAAACATTTCTTGATCTACAATCTTTGTGTATCAGGAAACTCACTAACATTTTCTTGACACTCCACCACCTCCGGACTAAATTCCCCAAAACTTTCAGCTTAGCTTATTTCAGGCAGTTACAGCATTAAAAAATTTGGAGAATAAATGAAATCAGGACACCGTGAGTTCCTGGGCTTTTTGAAGAAAATCCTGCTGTTCATAATAATATTGCTTATTCTGGACTTTGCTCTTGGGTTTGTCTTCCGCAAAATGGTTGCAAGAACCAGATACGGTAAATTTGGTGGAAACATCAATTACATTCTGGAATACAAGCCGGAGATGCTTCTCATAGGTAACTCCCGCATGGGACGTCACGTTAATCCGCAAATACTGTCAGAAGGTCTGGATAAAACTGTCTTTAATGGAGGTATGGACTCAATTGACATATACTTTCAGATTACTTTTCTCAAATATCTTCTGGAGAAAGGCTATAAACCTGAAAAGGTGATACTGGAGATTTCACGACGTAACTTCCGGGAAAAGCTGTACAGGGATTTTGAAAACCTTCTTGTATTCAGCGACAGTAAAGCTGTTAAGGATCAATATATAAGAATATCTCCATTTAACAGAATGAAACTGCTGCTGAGATCCTATGCATTTAACTCAAAGATCGAGTACATCCTCAAGGAAATGATAAGACCGGAAGATAAAGAATACATTCTGGGCTATAAACCTGTTAAAGGCTGTAAGATCAGTTCAGATGAAAAACCTGTGGAAGAGGGCATTGACTATAACAAGC
Organism: Cloacimonadales bacterium (SeqCode); assembly: GCA_942492065.1. Taxonomy (GTDB): domain Bacteria; phylum Cloacimonadota; class Cloacimonadia; order Cloacimonadales; family JAIOQZ01. Next base: position 9,561 of record CALODV010000017.1, read on the forward strand.
AGATTGTAGACTACCATATTGAGTTCTTCGTACTATGCAGGGAAAATGAGATAGAACTGGCTCTGATGGAATCACCGATCTACGTTACTGAGACTCAGGATTATCCTGAGAGAATCACAGAATATATCAGTAAAAACTCCCTGGAATTTATGCAGTCTGATAAGATGTTTCATGAAAGTGACTTCAGAAGAGAAGACTTCTATGATTATGGGCATTTAAATGCTCAAGGTGCTGAAAAATTCTCTAATAAACTGCTTTCATACATGTTGGAAAGAAAACAGGGAAATGAAACGAATAATGATTAGACGAATCAGTGACAGGAGTTCGGATGCTTTTTAATTCTCTGGAATTCATGATATTCTTCCCCTCAGTATTTTTGCTGTACTGGTTGTTTTTTCATGACAGGATTAAGATCAGAAATACTTTCCTGTTGGTTGTAAGCTATGTGTTTTACGGTTGGTGGGACTGGAGATTCCTCATTCTCATTGTGTTCAGTTCGTTTGTAGATTTTAATATAGGAAAACTGATATATGTGTCACAGAGTGATTCTCGACGTAAAATGCTTCTTGCTGTGAGCCTTATTGCCAATCTGGGACTTCTGTTTTACTTTAAATATACAAATTTCTTTCTCGAAAGCTTCTGTAATGCATTTTCTTTTCTGGGAAGACCGATAGAGTATTCTCGAATTAAGATTATTCTGCCTGTTGGTATAAGCTTTTATACTTTCCAGACTCTGAGTTATACAATAGATATATATAAGAACAAAATCAAACCGTCGGACAGCGTGATAGATTTCTTTGCATTTGTCAGTTTCTTTCCTCAGCTGGTTGCCGGACCAATAGAAAGGGCTTCCCGTCTGTTGCCTCAGTTCAAAGAGAAAATCTTTTTTGACCAGAGCAAGGTTGTCAGTGGATTCAGGCTGATTCTCTGGGGATTGATAAAAAAAGTAGTCATTGCAGACAGGCTTGCTACCTATATCGATCCTGTATATGGAAATATTGAGAATCATAATTCCGTAAGCCTGCTGATAGCTTCGATATTCTTTGCCATTCAGATTTACTGCGATTTTTCAGGGTATTCAGATATAGCAATAGGTACAGCTAAAAGCATGGGATTCGATCTGATGGAGAACTTCAGAACACCATACTTCAGTACTAATGTGACTGAATACTGGAAGAGGAATCATATCTCACTCACAACCTGGTTCAGGGACTATATTTACTTTCCGCTGGTGGAAACTAAGCCGGTACTTTGGAGGATTCTGGTTATTACCATGCTTACGTTTACCCTGAGTGGGTTATGGCATGGGGCTAACTGGACTTTCGTGATATGGGGAGTGGTGCAGGGAATATACCTGTGCTTCGATATCCTTGTAAAGAGGAGAAGGAAAGCTCTTACAAAGCTTATGAAGAAGTTCCATATGGGATTAATTTTATCGTTTCTTCGCTGGCTGGTTACATTCGCTATGCTGTGTTTTGGTCTGATATTCTTCAGGGCAAGGTCTGTGCATGATGCGTTCCTGATCATGCATAAGCTTGCAGATTTTCACTTTGCTGTTCCATTTTGGGCGAGATCAAGATTATGGGTGTATTTCCTTTTGGGTATATTAGTTCTAATGGTTGTTGATAGTATTATCCGATTCAAAGGACTAGACCTATTCTTGAAAGAACGGCCTGTGTTTACCCGTTGGAGCATATACTTTTTCGGAGTATTTCTGATTGTACTTACCGGAGTTCTAAACGATTCGCAGTTCATCTATTTCCAATTCTGATTAATATAGTAACAAGTTAGCTTGCATATAATTATTAAATCTAATTGGCACGACTTAACTCTCAGGGTTTCTTGTTGCTTAAATTATAGATATAGAGTATTTTTTCTTTAAGAAAATCTGGAGTGAAAATGAAGAGAAAACTGATAGTACTGATATTATCAGCCTGCATAATTTTGTTATCAGGAATTGTTAAAGATATTGATTTGAATCTTGAGTATGTCGGTGATATAGAATCTCAGGCAATAGTACTTCAAAAAGACAGCGATGGCTTTTTCTGGATAGGTTCTTATGTTGATGGACTATACAGGTATGACGGTAAATCACTGAAACATTTCCTGAAATCTTCAGAATTTGTTTCCAGCAACAATATTTCATCAATACTGGAGGATTCTGATGGATCCCTGTGGTTTGTATCTAATGGCTCAGGATTAACAAGGTATGACAAGGACAATAACACTGTTGAAAATATTCTGCATGATCATAATAATGAAAATGGACTCAGCAGTGCCAGTATCTATTGGGAAGGCAAAAATACTTTTATTGAGGATAGTAAGGGAAATTTGTGGTTAGGTACTATTGGCGGGGGATTAAACAAGTTTGACAAAAAAGCTGAGAATTTCACTCACTACATGCATAGTAAATATAACTCTAATAGTTTAAGTTCTGATAATATCAGAGCGGTTTATGAAGATAGAAAGGGGAGAATCTGGATAGGTACTGAAAACGGTTTGAACATGCTTGAACCGGAATCCGGAAAAATTGAGCGATTTCTTCACAATCCCGAAGATGAAGAATCAATTTGTGATGATATTATCATGGCAATATTTGAGGATTCTGATGGAGAACTCTGGGTCGGAACGGAAAGTAATGGTGTCAGTGTTCTGAATCCGGATGGCAGGACCTTCAGAAATTACAGGTTTGATTCAGGATCAGATGAAAGCCTTTTCATGAATTATGTAGTCCAGATTACAGAAGATAATCAGGGAAGAATCTGGGTGGTGCATCAGACAAAATTGACAATTATCGATAAGAAAAAGAATGAATTCCTCCACTTTAAAGGTGAGTTCAATGATGTTACACAGGTTTTACACAATACAGATGACAATGTCTCATGGATAATAACTGATAGTGGTAAATTGTGTAAATATAATCCTGAAGGAAAGAGATTTAAATTGTTCAGACCGGAACCGGGAAATAAAAACAGTCTGGCAGTCGAAATTGTGATTTCAATATATGAGGATTCAAGAAACGATTTATGGATTTCCACATTGGGAGCAATGACCAGATATAACCCATTCAAAAATAAATTTACACATTATTATCATAAAGATGGGGATTCTTCTTCAATACCTTCAGTAACAAATTATACACCGGGATTCTTTGAGGATAGTGAGGGGAACTTCTGGGTGGGCTCTGCCGTCCCAGCTGCATTGTCCCTTTTTGACAGAGATAAAGGGAAAGTAATTAAGTCCTATATACACGAGCCTGAAAATCCTAACAGCATTCCGGATGCTCAACAACTTAACTCAATTATTGAAGACACGAACGATAAAGACATTTTATGGATTGGATCATTTAAGGGTCTGATTAAGTTTGATAAGAAGACTGAGAGATTCAGGACTTTCGGGACCTCAACACACTGGAATATCTGGGATGATTCAAATGGTACAATTTGGGCGACCACCTGGGGGGAAGGTTTAGCGAAATTCGACAAAAAATCTGAGCAGTTCACTTATTACGAGCATGACCCGGAGAATGGTAACAGCATTTGTGATAACCTTCAGGTTACACTGTTCGTTGATTCACAGGAGCAGTTATGGATAGGCACGGAGAACGGCTTAAGTGTATTCGATTTTACAACCGGAGAATTTACAAATTATTCAAGAGAAACAGGCTTTTCAATAGATGCTGTTCACTCAATGGGAGAGGATAAAAACGGTTTTTTCTGGCTTGGAACGAATTCAGGATTAATCAGGTTTAATCCGGAAACAGGTGACTACAGAATTTTTACAAGTGCAGATGGAATTCAGGGTGATGTATTTTATGCAAACAACGGTATTACATCCAAAAGTGGAGAGATGTGGTTTGGCGGTACAAAGGGGATGAACAGCTTCTATCCCGAGAAAATTAAACTAAATGAAAACATACCAGAAATAAAATTAACTGCTATAAAGCAGGGTGGAGTTGATGTTGATTTCGGAAAAGCACCAGAGAGGATTGAAAAAATAGACTTAGGCTGGAAGGAAAACTTTTTTGAATTTGAATTCATTGCCTTCGATTATATGAATCCTGAGAGAAATCAATATGCATATATGATTGAAGGACTCGATACGGATTGGTACTTTTCAGAAAGCAGAAACTACGGTCGTTATGCCGGTATTCCTCCGGGAGATTACACCTTAAGATTAAAGGGTTCAAATAATGATGGCATATGGAATGAAGAAGGTGTATCCATACGTATAAAGGTTCTTTCTCCTCCTTGGTTAAGGTGGTGGGCATATCTGATTTATGCATCTGCTATTTTCAGTATCATAATTGGATATCACCGAATGCAGAGAGAAAAACTAATCAGGGAGAAAAGAACTACAGAACGATTAATGGAGCTGGATAGACTGAAAGATGATTTTCTTGCTAATACATCTCATGAGTTGAGAACTCCATTAAACGGAATAATCGGTCTCGCAGAATCCCTTATTGATGGAGTTGCCGGAGAAATGAGTCAGGCAGCAATCAAGAATCTGAAAATGATTGTTCTCAGCGGGAGAAGACTTGCATCTCTTGTTAACGATATTCTGGATTTCTCAAAGCTTAAATATAAAGAACTTAACCTTAATATTCGACCTGTGAACCTGCATTCCATTGTCGATATAATTATCAGCATTATAAGTAGTTCAAACAATAATAGCGATGTCGAAATTGTGAATAAGATCGATCCTGATTTCAGGGCAGTACTGGCTGATGAAAACAGAATTCAACAAATTTTTTATAATTTGATCGGAAATTCGTTAAAGTTTACTGAGAAAGGTTTAATAGTTATTGATGCTGTTCTGGAAGAAAACTTTGTCAGGATTTCGGTGAGTGATACCGGAATTGGAATTCCGGAAGAGAAGCATGAATCAATATTCAAATCATTTGAGCAGGTGGACAGTTCCACCGAACGAGCTTATGGTGGTACCGGACTGGGGCTGGCTATCACAAAACAGTTGATAGAGCTTCATAACGGGAGCATATCAGTCAAGTCTCGCTATGGATATGGGACTACAATGATATTTACTCTGCCTGCTGCAGATGAAAATGCTGAAGCATCTGATATTTCATTCGATAAGCTCAGTATTGCTGATGAAAATCTTGTTCAATCAGAGAGAGAATCAGATGATTCTGTTGAACTATCTGAATATAAACCCAATATATTACTTGTAGATGATGAACCTGTAAACTTACAGGTATTGACAAATCATCTTTCCATGCAGAACTATAATGTTGTAAAAGTAGATAATGGGCAGGATGCATTAAACACTATTGAAGAGTCATTTGAAAATGATACTCCATTCGATATGGTGCTGTTGGATGTAATGATGCCAAAAATGTCGGGATACGAAGTATGCAGGAGATTGAGAGAAAAATTCCCTGCGCATAAACTTCCCGTTATGATGCTGACTGCTAAAAACAGAATAGAAGATCTGGTTACAGGGTTAGATGTCGGGGCGAATGATTATCTGACTAAACCGGTAACTAAGTCTGAACTTCTTGCCCGGATAAAAAGCCAGTACACAATTAAATCTCTGAGTGACGAACATGAACAGATGAATATTGTTCTCCAGAAGGCAAACGAAAGTGTGCAGCATGCTAAGAATCACCTGAGCAGCATTATAAATTCGATGCCGTCTGCTATATTCAGTCTGGATGAATCAGGAAATATATGTATGATGAACGCAAATGCTGCAGATATGATTCAAATGTCTGTGCCTGACGCAGAAGGTAAGTCAATTTCTGAAGTTCTCCCTGATGTTTTTGGAGACTTATCTAAGATTGAAACGAGTATCCTGGAAAGGAGAATTCTGGCTATTACCAATAATGAAGCTGAACGTAATGGGAAAACGGTTTTCGAAGATATTATTGTTTATCCATTAAATCTGAACGATAGAATAGGTGCTGTCGTAAGAATTGATGATGTTACCGAAAAGCACAATCTGGAACAGCAATTGATTCAGGCAGGAAAAATGGATTCCATCGGGAAGCTGACAGGTGGAATTGCACATGATTTCAATAATATGCTTAGTGGTATTATGGGCTCGGCTGAATTACTGAAATTCTCGTCAGATTTCAATGAACTCCAGACTAAATATATTGATTTGATAATAAAGACATCTTCCAGAGCAGCCGACTTGACATCTAAACTGCTGGCATTTGGCAGAAAAGGAAAAGTCACTTTCAAAACAACTGATTTGCATGAAATTGTATTTGATTCTATTGATATACTGAAAAGATCCATAGACAAAAGAGTCCGAATTACTACGAATCTGAATGCTGAGAATTCAGTTGTTATCGGAGATAGCGCTCAATTACAGAATGTGTTTATGAATCTTGGAATAAATGCAAGCCATGCAATGAAAGATGGAGGAGAACTTAATATCTCATCCCGTGTCAGAGTGCTCAATGAAGTCTATTGCAAAAGCAGTCCCTTTGAGATTTCTCCAGGAAGGTATATTGAACTCGAAGTTAGAGATACAGGCTGTGGAATTCCGGATGATATAATTCAGAAAATCTTCGAACCTTTCTATACTACGAAAGATGTTGGAAAAGGAGCCGGATTGGGTTTGTCAACAGTTTATGGAACAATAAAATCTCATCATGGAGCTGTTACGGTATACAGTGAAGTAGGTAAGGGAACTGTTTTTCATATTATGCTGCCTTTGACTGATTTTGCTGTAGAGGATGCAGAGAAGAGTGAACAGCTTGTAAAGGGTACAGGTACAATATTATTGGCAGATGACGAAAACGTTATCAGAATCATATCCGGTGCAATGATTAGGAAAATGGGATATAAAGTGATAACAGCCGAGAACGGTAGGGATGCTCTTGATAAATATAGCACTTCCCGATCAGAGATTGATCTGGTTATTCTTGATATGATAATGCCTGAAATGAATGGTCTGGAAGCATTCCGGGAGATTAGAAAGATAGACCCTGAAGTGAAGGTTCTGTTCAGTTCGGGATTTTCCCGCGAAGAAGATCTTGCGGAAATCAAATCCGAAATTGCCGGATTTATCAAGAAACCTTTCAGTGAGGTTGAGCTCAGTAAAATGATATATGACTCTATAAATAAGAATGACTAAAAAACTTTAGATGAATTACAATTGACTATCTCTTAAAGCTTCCATACATGATAGTATTTAATCAATTAATTAAATATTTAAGAAAAATCTTGACATCTCGAATTCGAATTATATTATTTAGTCAATTAGTTAAATACTTAATACAGTCTTTGCTTTATGCTAAGCTCTCATAAGGAGATAATATGCTTGATGACAGATTGTTCAAGGCGTTGTCCGATCAAAGAAGACGGAAGATAATTCATCTGCTGAAAGAAAAAGATACAATGACTGCCGGAGAGATTGCAGATGAGTTCTCTATATCCAAACCGGCTATTAGTGAACATCTGAAAATTCTAAAAAATGCTGACCTGATTTATTCTGAGAAAAAGGGTCAATATATACATTACTATCTTAACAGTTCAATAATTGAAGATTTGATAACATATTTTTTCGACTTTGTAAATAAAGGAAAGTCTGAGGAGGAATAATGAAAAGGTTAAAGAACTATAAAAGGGCGGTTCTGATACTATTGTTTCAAGTTGCTTTTTGCGGCTATTTCTGGATATCCCTGGCTGATGATGTTCAAATTCCCACTCACTGGAATCTGAAAGGTGAAGTTGATTCCTGGTCAGGGAAAACATTTGGTGTTCTTGGACTTCTTGGAGTCAATATACTTTTGTTTCTCGTGCTGTATCTAATGCCGCTTTATTCTGTCAGATTCAGGAAACAAAAGGATAGATTTGAGAAAGTACTTCCTTCTGTAGTATTGATAATAACTGCGTTGTTTGCACTAATTCATATTGCTTCAATAATGATTGCAAAGAATCCAGAGATTTTTGGAGAGAGGAATCTGATCCTTGCCATTATAGGAGTGATGTTTGTCATGCTTGGGAATCTAATGCCAAAGCTGCCGTCAAACTTCTTTATAGGAATAAAAACGCCATGGACATTATCCTCGGAATATGTCTGGAGGAGAACTCACAGATTTGGCGGAATCGCTTTTATTGTTGCCGGAGCAATATTTCTTGTGACAGGTCTGATGAAAAAGCTTCCGGATATTGTTATGATTACCTCAGGAGTTGCTGCATTCGTAATAATAATGTCTACTGTTGTTTACTCATTTGTGATATTCAAGAAAACAGGTGAAGCTAATTAAGGAAAGTGTGACAGTGTAAAGCTTGACTAAAATCATTGATAAAGCTCTAAGTTTTTGTAGAAATACATACAAAGCCTACGTAAAAAATGAAGTCCAAGGTGAATTATGGGAAATTTGAAAGAACCTCTTATTGAAGAAACAGGAAGTTTTGTAGGGGTTAGATTTCATAGGAAGGATGCAGAAGTAACTAATGGAAAATCTGAAGATGGGAATAGTTATTTTTCGACCGATTCCGACCGACTAGACATTGAAGAAATTTTCGCAAAATAATTCAAATATCATGAAACACTGACTAAAAGAGTTTCAAGGAACTCTTCAATTCGAAAGATACTAAAGCAAAGGAAATTCTTAAAGAGCTTGTCATGAAAGGTGTTTTGGTTAGAAACGGTGCTGGAAGAGGAACTCAGTATACTCTTAATGATATGACAGAAAAAGGTGACTCCAATGAGTAATGACGTATTAATAAAAAGATACAGCATAGAATATACAGTAACAAAAGAAGATCTGGATATCAATAATCATGTAAATAATGTGCAGTATGTGCAGTGGATTCAGGATATCTCTGAAGAACACTGGCTTCACTGTGAAGATTTCCTCGATAACAAGGGATATGTCTGGTTTGTTCTCAGTCATTTTGTGGAATATAAAAAGCCGTCAGTAGATGGTGATATATTAACAATAGAAACATTTGTGGAAAGTTTTGAGGGATCTGTTTCCAACAGAGCGGTAGAAATTAGAAATGCAGAGACAGGGAAAATGCTGGTGAAGTCTTTGACGAGATGGTGCCTGATCAATCCTGAACGTAATCGTCCGATGCGAATTCCTCAGGAAATAGTTGATCTGGATTTATGCTGATTACGGTTCTATATCGCCTGTTCCCAGAATAACCTTATCACCATAGAACTTTGGTTTCTTACCCGAGACCAGGTCTATAACTGCTTTAACTCTTGCCAGTTTTTCACGAAAAAGCACGTAATTATTAATTTCATAAAAAACATCTTCTGCCTGATATCCAATTGCTTTTATACCTTTGGATTTCGCTATATATAGAGCTCTTTCAAGATGGAATCTCTGAGAAACAATAAAGATATCTGTCTGAGAAAATATGGCATCAGCTCGAACAATGGAGTCGAGTGTTCTGAAACCGGCATAGTCTCTGTAAATTGCAGAATCAGGTATACCTGCTCTAATCAGAGCATTTTTCATGGCAGTTGGTTCATCATACTCTTTGCGGCTGTTGTCTCCGCTTACTATCAAGTAATCACATTTTCCGGATTTATATAAATCCTTGGCAGCTTTAATCCTGTGAATAAAATAAGGATTGCCGTATTCCGGTGTGCATCCGAGAACTAAGGCTGCGGTTTTGTGGGGTAGCATTCCTGATTCAGTAAAAATTTTCTGTTTAGCTGCAGATTTTACTAATGAGTCAGAGATTATTATTATTGCAGCAAAGAATGCAATTATGGAAACTGTAACAAGAAGCAGTTTCCGGATTTTCTTCTTCAATGATATCATATTCATGTGGAAATAGAATTATTACTGTTATTTTGTGTCCATAACTTTTATTAATGATATTGGATTCCCCCCTCCTTTTTTCTTGAAAAGCAGACTTCAAGATAACTGGAAGGAATTTTAGTAGACATTTCTTATAAAAATGCACTCTTCATTTTCTTTGATGCCAAAGAAAACGAAGCAAAAGAAAGGCACTCTTTTTCTAATTGTATTTTCAGCAAGCTGAAACCATAAATCTTTCCTAAAATCCTTCCAAGGCTTCAGGATTTCTTAACGGAAAAATTTACTATACGGAGAAAAAGAGAGAATACTATCAATTAAAAACTATCATACTTAGTTCAAAGCTAATAGATTGAATTATATTTTCCACTGTCTTTCTGTTTTAAAACACCTATTTGCCATTAGTTTTGTAAACATTGTATATGGTTTTCGGGGGATCATGTTTTTATTAATGATATGAAAAGTTTTTGCATTGACATTAGTTGATAATCTCTGGCATTATGACTTATAAGAAACAAGGAGGCACAATGAAGTCAAAAAAATATATAGGTTTCGGGCTTAGACTGAATGCTATATCTCTGGATTTAATTTTTGCACTATTAATGTATTTTATCGTTTACTTTGTATATATTAACAAGCTGCCGTTATTTGCAGCTCCCGGTGCTGTTACAGCATCATTCTGGGGAATTGTAGTGTTTTTTGTCATGTTTAATGTTCTGTTTAAAGGTTCGCCTGCATATAAAATCTTCGGATTTGTTATAAGAAATGCAAATACAGGTGAACGGGCATCATCTCTCAGAATTCTGGTAAGGTGCTTTGGATTTGTGCTTTCCTGGTTCAGTCTATTTATTGGGTTCTTCTCATCTCTATTCCGCAAGAACAGAATGACTCTCCATGACTGTATGGCAGGAACTATTGTTACTCGCAAGGAATATGAACATGATCCTGAAACGGCAATATCCAAACCAACTCCCTTTAATGCAGTTATAAACATACTTTCGATGTTAATAGCTATATTCGTTATCTATCATGTGTATCTGCTGTTCTTTGACGCTCCAATGACTGACTATACTAAATCCCTGCTTGTTCACGATTACCAAGAGGAAAACCCGGAAGAAAACGGTTTTTATTATAGTTTTGGCTTTACTGCAGATCCGGAGGCTGACCAATTTATGGAAGGCAGAGAATTTGTGGACGTTGTCAACAGAAATGCTATGGAAAGTATGAGGAATTTCGAAATGAAGCCGCCTCCTGTCAAACAGGAAATACCAATGTTCGAGTATGAAGAAGCGATTGAGCTTGGCATTATCAAATCAGATAATATTGATCAGTTCAAGACAATTAAAACCAATGGAAAGTTTATCAGAGAACTGGAGAGTAAGTATGCTTTCATGGATGCTCAGATAGAGGCTATTGTCTCGAAGAAAATTTTTGAACCTACAATTGTAAAAGAGTCTTTTATACTATTCCCGTACAGAATGAACTTTATAAGCTATTACAGACTGAAAATGGCTGTTGCCCGACTTGAATATATAAACGGAAATTATGATAAAGCAATAGAAATAATACAAAAAAGTGAAAAAGATGTCAGGTATATGCTGGAGAAAGCTCCATTGATGATGGGCAAACTTATTTATCAGATTTGCAGCACAATTGTATTGTCAACTTATTCCGAACTGGCTTCTTATAAAATGACAGATGAAATTTACAATGCTGTTCAGGCAATCCCTGAATTTACGGCAAAAGAAAAATCATTGGCAAAAGCTCTCAAGTTCGAAGCCCGATATTACACGAGACATAATAGTTTTGGAACTTACATTTCAGGAAAAACAGGCTGGAGGAAGTTTACTCTTCTACTGTTTTCCTCTACTCTCAGCAAAGAGAATTTCATTATCAACATGAAGAAAGACTATTATCAAAGAAATGTCGAACTGTCTGAATCAGATGAATCACATTTCTACAAAATGATAAACGAAGGACATCCTGAAATTCATTTTTCATACATGGATAAATTCCGTTATTTCCTGCTGGAAGATAAAATTATAACACAGGAATACATCCTTGATAGTTATGCTGCCAGACTCCAGACTCTTGCTGGTTTTGTTGATCTGCTCAAAGTGAAAGCAGAAATCCTTAAGAACAAGATTAAGGAAGATAAGATTCAGGAATATCTCGACAAATCAGCAATTAAAAATCCGTTTACAGGAAACCCGATCCACTGGAACAATGAAACTAAAGAACTTGAGTATAATCTTGAAGATATGGGAACGGATATACATTTCCATGAGAAAGTGAGTTTGCATAACTAGAAATCAAAAGTTAGTGACGTTTTTTATGAGCCTTGCGGTATTCTGTGAGGCTCTCTCACTATCCAGAGTGTTTCGAATCCTCTCACTGTGTGTGTAAAAACGCAATTTTTGTCGCTTAGTTCACATAAACCTAATCCCCTTCGACTTCGCTCTGGGAACTTTCAACTCTATTTTTATCAGTATGATAAGTTGATTGATTCCAGAGGAATCGGGAAAACCAGCGACATAAACTACTAAAAATTTCAAAAATCTTGCATTTTTTAAAAAGTCTGTCAATCAACTTAAATTACAGACATATTTAACCTTGTAAGATCCCTGAGTCCCGATAAAATCGGGAAAGCGAATGACTTTCAAAGGGACTTGCATAAGCCTTCAGCTGATATTGAATATCATCAGAACAAGTCCAACAACGCCAATCTGCAGAATCCAGCTTAAGGTACCGTTCATCAGACCTCTTACACCAACAGAATATATATCCTTGAGCTTTATATTCAGTCCGACTGCACTCATGGCAATAAGGAGAGAATACTTCTGAATATGTTTTACAGTTTTGAGTATTGCAGGATTAATCTCAAAAATATTCGAAATCAATGACAGCAGGAAAAATACTACGATAAACAGTGGAACACTTTTCCTTAGAGAGAATTTACCTGAAGAGCTTTTTATGCTGAGAAGCAGTAAGACAGGACCGAGCATAAGTACTCTTGCCATTTTCACCAGAACTGCTGCTTTACCTGCCTCTGTTCCGATTGCGAAACCTGCAGCCGTAGCCTGACCTACAGCCTGAAGGGTGGCCCCGCACATAATCCCTGCTGAGTTTTCATTTATACCAACAAGTTTTGATACTATGGGATAAAGCACTAAGCCTAAAACGCCCAGCAGATTGATTACAGATATGGAGACAGCTGTCTTAACTCTATCAGCTTTTAGAACTTCAGAGCTGGCAGCAATTGCGGAAGATCCGCAGATTCCGTTTCCAATACCTATTAGCAAGGCTAATTCTCTATCTGCTTTCAGAAATTTGGCAATAAGCAGAGAAAAAAGTATTGAGGCAGCAATAGTAGTTACTACGGCAGCCCCGCCTTGAAGGCCTATTGTTCGGAGAGTAGCGTAATTTATATTCAGTCCAAGCAAAGCAATTGCAAATGGCAGTATCTTTTTCTCGGAGAACTTGAAGGCTGTTGAAAACGATGCAACTTTGTTGTGCAGAATATTGGAGACAATTACCCCAATGATAAGGCAATAGGTAACAGAACCGAGTGCCGGTCCGTATTGAGATGTTATTTTTCCCAGTATTGCAACAGAAACGCATATTAGAAGTCCAATATAAAAATTTTTATCTTTCATGTTACGTCCTTAATCTAATCATTCAGTACGTAAATTATTTGTTGTTTGGATTTGTAAATGTTTAATCATGAAAAATTAGATCGGGAAGAAAAAACATATGGGATATGATAGACGGTGTGTTCTGAAAAACTGTAAACAAGAATTTGTGCATGAAAGCGCACATATTAGTCAACTGTCCGGCTGACTCTACGCAACGAGGCATCACTTATCAAGCAGATGCAGGAACTCAGGATTTACCAGTCCGGGAACTTCCAGAGATTCCACCCAGAATACTTCACATGCTCCATCCCCGGTATCTTCTCTCGAAATTGAACTATACCAGTGCCAGCCGTCATCTGCATTAACCTTAACAAGATAACCGGACATCTCTACAATCTCGCCTTTTTTAACCTGCAAAGCTTTTTTCCTGATTGCGTCATTTGCAGGCAGGATGTGATGGTTTGAGCTGTGTGTCTGAACTTCTTTTTGGGGTATGGGTAATGCTTTTGCATTCCAGTAATACCAGCGACGATATTGCCTGATCTTAAGGTTTTCCACAACAGATTCATCGGACATTCTTCCCCAGCCAAGTGCAAAATCAACAGGTGAAAGTTTTCCACCTTTACCGGCTTTATATCTTTTTCGTGATAATACCTTAGCTCTGATTTTATATGATGCAACCGGAGTAATAGTGAATTCTCCATGCTTAAAAGGCTGAAGGTTTTCGTTTACTCCCTGTACAGGATCTTTGGGAGCGTATACTCCGGGACCTGTCTGAACAATCTCTTCATGTTTACAGAAATAGACAGTTAATGTAATAGCAGCAATTATCACTACAAATATAGCTTTCTTCATAATCTTTCCTTAACTCTTTAATGTATATACTTAAGAGTTTTGGCAAGAAATAAGTTTTACAGAATTAATTGACAACTTCATAGAAAATGCATATTGTTAAAATAAATCATTAAACAGTGAGGTTTGTTATGAAAAAATATATTACTTATCTAATACTGATACTGTCAGCTTTTGCAATATTTGCAGGAACTGTATCAGACAATTCTCAGGCATCTTCAGATGTGTATTTCACTAAAGACATTTCTGCAGATGGAGTTATGAGAGCCTTCGAGAGGATTCGTTCCGGTGTCGACGGTAAAGTAGCCATTAAAGTACACTTTGGTGAAGACGGAAACAAGAATTTCCTGAATCCCAAATTGTTGAGCAAAATACAGAAAGAACTGAATGCTACTTTCGTAGAAACGAATGTGCTTTATCGAGGGAAACGCAGATTTACTGAGTCGCATCTTCAACTGGCAAAGGATCATGGATTCGGTTATGCTCCTCTTGATATATTGGACTCCGATGGAGAAAAAGAGATTCCCTTCAAAGGAAAACATTTTGATAAAGTATATGTTGGAAAGGGTATGGACGATTATGACAGCTTTATAATATTTTCCCATTTCAAGGGACACGGTTCAGCCGGATTTGGCGGAGCAATTAAAAATGTTAGTATGGGTCTTACCGGTGTACCCGGGAAAATGGCTCTGCATGCTTCAACAATTCCCGGTACCAGACCAAAAAACTGTATCTCATGCGGATTGTGTACTAAAGAGTGCCCTGTTGATGCAATAACATTGAATCCTCTTATTATTGATAAAGATAAGTGCATCGGTTGTGGAAAATGCATAGGGGTCTGCCCTGTGCGAGCATTAAGTGTCCCCTGGGGAAGTACAGAGAAAAGCGTATTTCTGGAAAGACTTTCTGAATACGCAAAGAGTATAGATCATAATTACAATATAGTCTATATAAACGTACTTGCAAACATATCCAAAAGCTGCGACTGCTCCTCGAGAGCTCCCGAACCATTCATGGATGATATTGGTATTCTGGCTTCCACAGATATTATTGCTCTGGAAAATGCAAGCCATGATCTGGTTGATAAGGAATATGGCAGCGACGATACGTTCCTGAAAGTTAATTATGTCAGTGGTAAAAGACAGATTACTTACGGGGAAGAAATAGGATTAGGAAACAGTAAATATAATCTTATTGATCTGGATAGATAGCAGGCTCAGAACAACAGCTCATGTGAGTCTCTGCTGACAGGTAACTCTGTCTGATTCTTATCACGGAGCTTAACAACCCATTTTCTGGAGCTTAATTTGATAACTTCGGAAATATGGTTTCTGTTAACAAGACACGATCTGTGGATTCGGATGAAATCATCATCCAGAGTCTCTGCAAGGGTAGTAAGACTTTTATCTATCAGGTAGCTTTTGTCCTTGAGATTAACGGCTGTATACTTGTTATCCGCCTTGAAATAGTAGATATCGCTGTAATCAACAAAGATGATGCGGTTGTTGTATTCTACAGGCAGGCGAGATGATTTACTAATCTTTTCAACCAGTTTAACTAAAGAGCTGAAATCTGTTTTCCTGCTGAAGTTCTCCAGCTTGTCGAAAACCTGAACTATCTTGTCTTTTGATATTGGTTTCAGCAGGTAATCAACCGTATTGGTCTCGAATGATTTTAAAGCAAACTCGTCATAAGCTGTTGTAAACACGATCATCGGCTGGTGTTTGATTCTGTTGACAACATCAAACCCGGTCAGCCCCGGCATTTTGATATCCAGGAACACCAGATCCGGCTTCAGTGAATCAATCAGTTCAATTGCTTGAACACCGTTATTGGCAGAACCGATAACCTCAACTTTATCCGGGAACTCACCGAGATGTCTTTTGAGAATCTCAACAGCAATTTGTTCGTCGTCTACAAGCAGGGCTTTGTATTTCATCTTATCTCCTGATTTCTATTACAGCCTTGATACCATTTTTATCAACACTAAATTTTAATTCAGCATTACCTTTATATGATAATTGCAGTATTTCTCTGAGCTTAGTCAAGCCATATCCGTAAACAATATTTCCCGCTGGATTTTCACATGTATTGTAAACACTCAGATGATACTTATCATCTGTTTTATTAAGCTTAATTTTTACAATTCCACCCTCAATACTACCGGATATACCATGCTTGATAGCATTCTCAACCAGAGTAAGCAGAGTCATAGGAGGGACAATCAAATCATCAAGCTTATTGTCTATGGAAAACTCCAGTCTGTCTCCCAGTCGTATTTTCTCAATGTTGAGATAGTCCTTCACAGCTTTAAGTTCCTGCTCCAGTTTTACAAACTTGTTTTCCGAAATAGACAGATTAAACCTCAATAACTCAGATAGCTGTACTATCATAGACTCAGCTTTTTGCTGGTCTATATAAATCAGACCTGCTACAGAGTTAAGCGTGTTAAACAGGAAATGGGGATTGATACGAGCTCTCAAGGACTGCAGTTCAATATCTGTACGCAATTTCTGCTCTTCGAGAAGCTGCATCTTCTGCTCGTTGCTGCGAATAACAACAATGAAGATGAAGTAAGCGCTGATCCCGAAAATCAGACTGAGAGCTAAAAACTGCAGTAGTGATTCCGGCTGCAGTACATGAACCTCAACTCCGTATACCAACTTATAGATGAAAGATCCGATGAAACTGCCTATTATTCCGAAAACGCTGATTGCAATGAGTGTGAACAAGAACCTCATTAGTTTGGGAGAAGGAATACACTCAATGATGTTAATTCCGATATAAATCGAAAGACCTATTGAATATGAAAAGATGAAATTGGAAACAAAGACGGTTAAAAGCGAATCCCCATGCCAGAGATTCATAACTGTCAGGATTATGGTTATCGCCATATTGATTGATACAATCATTATCAATCTGGTTTTACCGAACATTTCTCTCAAAAATTTTTTCATAGTATTTATTTTCTATCACAAACCGTTTTTACACACACTGTGAACTGAGTCGAACCCTGAAACACAAATCCACTCTTCCAAACTCACTTCCTGACTTTCTCAGCAGTAATTTCGTTTATCAGAAAATCTCCGTCTTCCAGTGTGTATGTTTTGTTAGATTTAAGATCTAACGGCATTTCGTACTTGCCGTACATAATATGAGGCCAATGACAAATTTCGGCTTTCAGAACCACTTTTTGCCCTTCATATTTATCACATTGCCAGTAGAAAGTATGTGTTCCGCAATCAATGCTGGCTCCGGTCACATTCTCAGTCTTTTTGAACTCTGAGCTTTTTGCCCAGCGGGGGAGATGAATCTGCTTGTCTTTCACAAACGCAGCAAAAGCTGAGATGTAGACAGTCTCGAGATAATTACCGTTCTCGTCTTCAATCCAGATTGCTGTCTGTGGCTGAATCTGATCTCTGTAGCCCATACTGAGAGTGATTCTCAGGCTTGTGCCGTCCGGTTGCTCCTGCTTAACAGGATGCTTTACTCTTACGAACTGCGGCAGAAGCTCAGCTTTTTCTTCTTCAGTTTTGGCATTGAAACCTTTCTCGGCAAGTTCGTTGACCTTTTTCATTTTTAAAGCTTTTTCTTTCAAATAGATAGACTGAGACTTAACCTCTTCTGATTTTGCATTCTCAGCAAGGTATTCAAGATCATTAATTCCGGTTTCCAGACTGTTTACGAAGAACGGCAGGTCTATTGCTACGGAACCTCTCAGGAACCTTATGTCCTCATCATTTGGTGCAAGCTCTACACAGTGAGAAAGCACTTCATAGACTTCGTGGGCAAGTCCGGCTCGGTAGGTTACGTCTTCCTTGATTGTTTCGTTATAGCCTGATTCTACTTCCATACCGATTGTTCTGGCATACAGCATGTGCAGTTCAAGATTATCCGGATTATTAACGGAAGCTACCCGGAAATTCTTGAGAGCTTCCCGCAGGTTTCCTTCTTCCATTAGCTTTGTGGCTGTTTCATACTCGTTTCCTGAAGATTTGGACTTGTTTTTATCTGATTTACTTAGTTCTTTATACTTCTTTTTAGCAGATTTGTAATACTCAGATGATTTTCCGTACATAACAATATGCTTGAAATTCTCCAGTGCTTTGTCATTGCTTCCGTCCTTTTCGTAACAGAGACCAGCGTAATAAACAGCAGTCAGGTATAATCCTTCCTTATCTGCATGCTTCTGTTTGATCATTTCCAGGTCTTTTATCCCCTGTTTAAGCTTTCCCATGAACTTTGGTACATGGGCACTTAATATGCCGCGGTACAATCTGGCATTTATGTCTTCCGGGTTCATACCGAGAGCAATATCAAAATGTTTGAAAGCCTTTGAGGACAACGTTCCGGCTTTCATAAAACTGACTTCTCCTGCTCTACGGGTTAGAAACATTCCATAGACTGTATGGGCAGCAGATGAATCCGGATAAGCTTCCACAGATTTTTTCATGATTTCGACTGCATCTTTAAAGTTACCTTCATTGGCTTTTTCTGAAGCCTGCTTGATTTCTGTCTGCAGACCGGCGGCAAACAACAGACTTATACTGAATATTATTATTAGAACATATTTCATTTTGTGTCTCCTGAATTTTTATAAGTACAGTATAGATATTCTTGAAGTCAAGTTAACTTTTTACTGATGAGTAGGAAATATTATTGTGTGAGTTGGCAGATTTGGGGGATGAGGTGGAGAGCATAATGAGAATATGCATGAATTGTAAGCACTTAATAACACTATATTAAAATAGAATAAATGAGAAAAAAACCTTGACACGCCCCCCCCAGATTTGCTCTCCATTGATCAAATGGAAAGTTTTATATCGGTGTAGAATTAAAAGAGCTTCGCTGAAATTCTTGAATTTCATCAATAGTGTCAACAGTTAGAAGCTCTTAGGCAAATTTGAAATTCTTGCAGATATGTAGTTGTGGTTGAAATAATTTTCCGGTATTATGGAGAAAGTATGATAAATAGAATTATTTACTCGGTGTTAGTAGCAATATTAGTACTGCTTACGGGTTGTAAATCTTCTACCAGTTCCAGTGGGACAAAAGTAAGATGGAAAAAAGTTGAGCAGTCCGGTGAAGAAACAGCTTGTGCAGTGCATGTGAGAAGTGATTCCACAGAGATGTATATAGTAACGGAAGAAAAGTTTATGAAATTTGTGCAAGGTGTAGATGAACCTGTTCTGGTCAAGGAGCTTGAAAATTCTTTTAAACCTGAAGCTTACCAAATATATCTGGCTCCATACATCTGCGATGAATACTATTTCTTTGGACTGCCAACAGGTGACAAAATATACGTTGGAGACACACAAACAGGGAATGAATTGGGGTTTCTGGATATTTCCTCTTTCATTGATAGTACATTTTATCCTGCCAGATTTGCAAAATCCGATTATTACTTCAACTCCCATTATCTAAAGGTGGACGAAAATGGGAAATTCATGTTATCAATATATTACAGATATAACATCATTAACAGTAGGAGAAAATGGTTTTATGGTTCAATAAATACTGCTGACTCAATTAGTTTCAATGTGGAAAAAACTTTTAATGGATGTCCTGCAAATGCTGAAGGAGCTGGTAATGTTATTGAGAGTAACTTTTTTTTTAATGGAAAGTACTGGCAATACTCACATAGACCTCATGTTCCTCCAATAATTGTATTAGATGTTGAAACTGAGGAGCAAAACTATTTAGATGTTGTTCCAAGTCTTTATGAAATGTATTATTACGATAATATTGTTATTGGCTCGTTCGATGCATGCTTGAAGAAGTCTTATGATGGTGGCTATTCGTGGGAGGAATGGATAGATTACGGTGGAGGGTGGCGAACAGACTGGGTTAACGGAGTTCTCGTTCTGCATTTTTCTCATAACTATGCTTCTATAGATGTAGAAACAGAAGAAGTAGCTAATTATGAGAGAGGAGAACTTGATGGAAGTAATATTATACACATGGCAGAATTCGATAATAAAGCTTATGCCCTTACAAAAAATGGATTATTCTACAGCACTTTCGAAGATTGCTTTAAACCTAAATCCAACAGCAGAACAAATTCAAGAGAGGATACAGATTTAATTATATATAAACATTAATAAAGAGAAAATGCGAATAATCAGTCCGTCCGGCAAGATAGGCTCAAAAACCATAATGCAACTCCTCTTCTTCTTTCCACAATAAAACAATTGACTTCCAAACAATAAGCAAACCATAATTGAGAAAAAATCAGGTTGGCAATATGAACAGAATATTCCTCAAGCATATAGATGAGCTTCTCAATGCTCAGGTTATCGATAAACCTACTGCAGATCGTATTTCACGGTACTATGAAGATAAAAAGAAAAGCTCCGTGAATCTGCTGATTATGATCTTTGCCATCATCGGGGCAGCTTTAATTGGATCAGGAATCATCCTTATTTTAGCCCATAACTGGGACAATTTTTCCCGGAATATCAGAACCGGGATTGCATTCCTGCCTCTCGCAGCAGCACAGGCGTTATGTCTGTATACAATTCTGAAGAAGTACGACAGTAAAACATGGAAAGAAGCAAGCTCTGTATTTCTGGTGTTTGCAGTCGGAGCGAGTATTTCAATGGTCAGTCAGATCTTTCACATTGTGGGGGATATCTCACAATTTCTGTTCATCTGGATGCTTGTCTGTCTGCCTGTACTCTATATACTGAAATCGGATGCATCAGCTTTGCTTATAATTGCAGGTGTCTCAGGCGTCTCTATAGCTGCTTTTGAAGATAGACACGATAACTTGATGATATTGCTTAAATATTTCATTTTACTTGCCGGTTGGGCTTATTACTATCTCAGATCTGTAATCGAGCGTAGAAAGGCTGTTATTACGGCTTATTTTCATCTCACTGCGGCTATTTCCCTGCTCATAACTCTCGGACACATCACAGACGATCACTATTCTATCTTGGATCTGGTTTATTTCTGCACCTTCAGTATATTGATCCTTATTAGTGAGTTGAGTGTTCTGAAAGAATCGGTACTTGCCCATAATATGATCAAGATACTGGGATTGGTCGGCTTTTACATTATGACCTTTACATTCTCTTATGCGGATAACTGGAAACATTCCAGACTCGAATTTGTGGTCTATCGTAAGATGCTTGCTAGTGGAGAGTTAATCTGGGCAGGTTTAGTTTTTATATTGGCTATTGTACTTTTTTACAGTGTATTAGTCAAGAACCGGGGAAAATGGGCTGTACCGGAGTACTTTGGTTTTTTATTGTTTGCTCTGTTGTATTTTATTGTGAGATCAGATTTGATTTCAATGATAGTGATGAATCTGTATCTGCTGGCAATTAGTATCAGTAAGATCGTGAAAGGTTTTGTAATGCTGGATATGAAGCTCATGAATTTCGGTCTGGTAATATTCTCATTTCAGTTTCTTCTCAGGTTCTTCGATACGGATATCGGTTTTGTTTATAAGGGATTGGTATTCATCGTAATTGGTATAATCTTCATCAATGCAAACAGTTTTCTGATAAAGAGAAGGAGGAGGGGAGATGTCTAAGAAAACTCTCACAACAGTGTTCGTGCTGACTGCGTTAATCCAGCTTTTTGTTCCCGCATGGATGATTTACTCTGTTACAATCGGTATGGAAAAGGGTATGGAAATCAAATTGAGAACTGTTCCTGTTGATCCGAATGATGCTTTCCGTGGTAAGTATATCAGTCTCAGGTATGAAGTAGAGACACATTTGTACCCATATGTTTCATCTGGAAGCACCAGTAAGACAAATCAGTATTATGTGACTATAAAAGAAGACAGCACAGGCTTCCATGTGTTTGATCAAGTACTTACTGAAAAACCTGAGGATACTGACATTTATTTCAAAGTAAGGGATAGAAGTTATTATAAGAAAACACACGGGATAGTAAAAATAGATATACCATGTGACAAGTATTATATGGCTGAATTCATGGCAAAGAAAGCAGAGATAAGCTATAGACAAGCAATAAAAGACAAGAAAGATGTCTATGCTGTACTGAGAGTCTACAAAGGAAAAATAACTCTGCAGGATGTCTATGTAGAAGATGAAAAAATAGCTGATTATGCTGAGGGAAATTATTAGGTAAATAGCATAGCGTGATCTGATCTCATACTTTTGAGAATAATTAAGAAAAAGAGCATAGGAAATAAAAAGAACAACTCAAGAACGAATGAAGACATATCTGTTACTTTCCATAATTTCATTTGAAATGCGAATTTCCCTATACATTATATATATAGGGGCATACCACTCGTTTTTAGTTGTCAGGAATAAACTGGATGACGGGAAACAAGAAAAATGTGTTAAGAGCATAAGAGCAAAAAATATTCAAGGTATTTTAATTTACTGAAATATTCGACGATTTTTAGAATCAATCTGATATATTTTATTTGACAGAAAGCAAAATTCATTTATATTTGCATGTGCAAGCAAGAAGGAGAAAATATGGCAGTAAATTATCTGAATAATTGCATGTACTTTGTTGCAAACTCTCTGTCAAGAACACTTACCAAAATGGCTGAAGAAGAATTCATGATTACTAAGCTTTCCCCTCCCCATGCTATTATGCTTATTATAATAGTAGAGAACTCCGGGATATCTTTAAGCGAATTAAGTAATATTATGAATCTTGCACCTTCTACAATCAGTAGATTTGCCGATAAACTCATGCAAAAGAAGATGATAGAACGTAAAAACAATGGAAAGAAGACAGAATTGTTCTCAACCATAAAGGGTAGAGAAGTGAATCCGTTAATCATACAGGCATGGAAGAATCTATACACCAGATATTGCGATTGTCTTGGTAAAGATTTCGCTGATAAACTGACAGATTATATTCGAATGGCTACTATAGATCTTAAGGAATCATAATATAGTATTTATGTTACGTTTGCATGTGCAAGCATGACTGGGGAATAATATTTACTTACTCGTTGAATTTTACCGTGCAAACAGGCACAAAAAAAAGGCTGCAAAAATGCAGCCTTTTTTATATCCTTATCAGGATTAATCTTCCTGAATCATATCCATGATATTTATTTCACCCTTGAGTTCTTTCAGCATCATTTCGATTGAATCGCGATTTTCATTTTTCGGGAATTCTTTAAGAATTTTCTCGTAAGTTGCAATAGCAGCATCTTTATCTTTCACTTCTTCTGCAAGTAAGAATCCTTTCATGAATAAAGCTTTTGCAGCTTCATTGCTTTTAGGGTCTTTCTGTGCTACCACATCGTAGTACTCTATAGCTTCGCTGAAATTCTTAGCTTGCTGTGCATCTCCGGCTTTTTCAAAAAGCTCTTTTGCAGTGTATCTGGCAATAAGACGCTCCGGGTATGTTTTAAGCTTGTGAGATTTCTTCAGCATATCAGTAACGTTTTGGAATTTCTTTTGAACTTCCTGACGTCTGAGTGTATTCTGAATTGAATGCCCAACAGACTCGATGGGTCGTAATGATTCATCTTTGTGATCAAGAATTTTGATGAAGGTATAAGTTCCGTTTCTATTCTCAAATACATCACTGTATTCGTTTAATGGAGTCTGCCAGATAACTTCAGCAAATGTAGAGTCAACTCCAAAACCGGGGATGAGGACTGTGTTTTCTTTGATCTGTTCTACAACTTTGTTATCGCCCTCAGTATATTTTGCAAGAAGCTTTTCAATCTTGGCAGTATCTTGTTTGGCTTCATACTTCTTCATCTTCTTGAGAACTTTCTTTGCGATTCTCTTTGATGGATAAGTGTAGTGATGATATTTTCTGGTAGCGTTAATTGTGTAGCGATCAATGTTGTCATCATAGTAATTTTTCAGGTCTTCTTCACTGATTGTGATATTCTCAAGCACGAGTTTAGAGTAAGTATATCTGATCAGCTCAAGATAGTACATGTCTTTATATGCAGCTTCGGACTCAACTTTCTTCATAAAACCTTTATCAATAGCTGCAGCATACTGTGCCTTATCCTCAAGCAGCTGCTTGATAATTTTTCTCTGTTGATTCAACTCACTTTTATATGATTCCTGAAGATTGGGATCAAGTGTGTTAATCTGGTCATACACGTCTTTAACAGTGACAATAAATCTGTCATCATCTGCTGTTACAACTGGAGTCGAGAAGTTTTCTTTAACTTTACCCGGAATATTCCATGGAGTATTGGAAAGAACGAAATCAAGTATTTTGATATTTTTTGATTTCATTGTTTTCTCGAGAAGTTCACGTGACTTTTTGTTGATTTTTTGAGGTTTCAGTCTGTCTTTAATCTGATCTCTGACATCTGCCAGTTTCTTAAAGCTTTGAGGTGTGTACTCTTCTACTTTGAAAAAATGAATACCTGTCTTTGTAGTGAAAGGTCCCATGAATTTATTGAGAGGAGCATTTACAACAAGGCTGTCGAGGTCAGAGTCATAACCGATTCCATCGAAAAACGGATTGGTAGTCTTCTTGAAAGTGTATCCGCCGTGTGCTCTTGACGATTCATTCTTGTTGTATTTGTTCATCAGATCGACCAGTGAAGCTTTGTCGTTTTTATACTCATTGAGTAGCAGCCTGGCAGTAGAGTCGGAATCAACCTGAATATAGAAAATCTTGTAGTAAGGATTTATTTTAAATTGAGCGTTTTTATGTCTGTCATAGTATTCTTTGATTTCCTCATCGGAATACGAGAGTTTTTTTGCAAGGTAATTATCCAGAAAATATTTGATTAAAGTAGGTCTGGATTTTTGTTCAACAGTTTTGAGGAAGTCAGGATTCTGATCGAATCTTCTGGCCTTACCTTCCTCGAAGTAAATCAATTCGGTTGAGTAAGTATCGAGTAGATTTTTTTCTCCCTTGATGGTTTTAAACTGCTGCTGGTACATTGGTGGTATTTTAGATAACTTTTCTTTGAGGTCAGACATTTTGATTTCTTTGTTGTCATAACTGCCTATTACCAGGTCATCGACGTTAGCAAAAAGAGTTGAAGCCAACACGAGAATAATTATCAGAAAATATGCCCTGTAAGAGTTCATACAATCTCCTTAAATGATTTTATTTTTTGATTTTTAAATTAATTAGTTTAAAATTTAACACAAAATTATCAATTTCGTTTCATTAAAATTCTACAAAAATAAGTCAAGCAAAATGTAACATCATTATTGAATATAAAAAAAAGTTAATTATTAGCTCAAAATTTCTTTACAAAATTAGATAAATATGTGAATTGACTTCTTAAAGATTATCTCAAATACATTATGGGATAAAAATACTCTTAATTATGTTTTGATTAAGGAGGAAACATGTCAAAATTACTGAGAAACCAAAAAGGTTTTACTCTCATTGAAATCCTTGTGGTTGTTATCATTGTTGCAATCCTTGCAGCTATCGCGGTACCAATCTACATGAGTTATGTTGAAAAAGCAAGATCAGCCGAAGCGCAAACTGCTATTTCTTCAATCCGTAAAGCATTTGATATCTATTACAACACATACGGTAGCACCGATGGTTATGATATCGAAGATGCTTTAAAAGATTCAAAATTAGGAACTTCTACACTTAACAACTGGGAATTTGAAGTTGTAGGTAACCCACCAACAAAATACGTTGCTACTTCTACATCAGAATTTGCAGCAGGCGAAGGTAAACAAGTAGAATACGACGTTGAAGAAGCTCAATATCACGGTTATGGTATTGATGAATTCACCGAAGACGAAGGCGAATAAAAAAAAATACGGGGGTAGGTCTTTTGACTATTCAAGATTTACTAAGATTTACAGCTGATGCAGGCGCATCAGACTTGCACGTAAGTGCTGACTCAATCCCGATGGTTCGTGTTCACGGTCAAATGAAAAGACTTAATTTGCCTAAATTATCAGGCAAGGAAGTTGAAGATTTGATTTTCGGTGTTATGAATGAATCTCAAAAAGCTCTATTTTTAGAGAAACTTGAGTTAGACTTTTCCACAAAGCTTACCAATAATGTCAGGTTCCGTGTTAATGCATTTCATCAGATCAACGGTTTAGCTGCGGCTTTCCGTGTGATTCCTAATGAAATCAAAACCTTCGAGGAACTACATGTACCGGACGTTATGAGAAAATTGTCCATGAAGGAGAAGGGTCTTATTCTTTTAACCGGACCTACTGGTAGTGGAAAATCTACAACATTGGCAGCAATGATTGATGAAATCAATGAAAAAAAACATTGTCATATTATTACAGTTGAGGACCCAATAGAGTTTGTACATTCAAGTAAAAACTCACTGGTGAATCAAAGGGAATTGGGACATGACACATGGT
This sequence comes from Cloacimonadales bacterium (SeqCode), assembly GCA_942492065.1. Taxonomy (GTDB): domain Bacteria; phylum Cloacimonadota; class Cloacimonadia; order Cloacimonadales; family JAIOQZ01. The sequence goes on from CALODV010000017.1 coordinate 36,086, forward strand.
CATTCACTGCTGCATTGAGATCGGCTCTTCGTGAAGATCCGGACGTGATTCTGGTTGGAGAGATGAGGGATTTGGAAACAGTATCTCTTGCTCTTACAGCTGCTGAAACCGGACACCTCGTACTTGCTACACTGCACACAAGCAGTGCAACAAAATCCATAGATCGTATCATCGATATGTTCCCAAAAGAACAACAGGCGCAGGTAAGATCTATGCTTTCTGAATCATTAGAGGCTGTATGTGCTCAAAGACTGATGCCTAAAAAAGGCGGAAACGGTCGAGTTCCTGCGATAGAGATAATGGTTGCTAATTCAGCTATCAGGAATCTTATTCGGGAAGAGAAAACATATCAGATACCATCAGTGATTCAGGCAGGTACGAAAGAAGGTATGCAGTCCCTGGATCAATCGTTATACAACCTGGTTATGAACGGACTTCTTGATCGTTCAGTAGCAGAGAAATCTGCAGACAATCCAAAGATGTTCGTTACCGGAGCTGGATTCTCTTCATAATCAGAGACGTAAAGCATTTAACTTTCAACATGATGACGATAAGTTCGGTCCTTCCGATCAACTATTGACTTGTTATCAAGGACCGACAGTTCTGAAGAAGAATGGGGAGATATTTGGATTCAGAAACATACTGTCTTTCGTAAGTACGAAATAAGTGTCGAGAAAGTAAATGCAGGTTTGAAATTTAAAAATAAGATAATCTCTTATCTTCTAACTCCTCAGAAGAATTTGTTATGAGATGCAGATATAAATTTAACGTTATGGTTAGTGTTTATAACTGTAAAGAAAAGAGGTAATATGGCAAAGGATAAGAAAAAAGTCTTTAAGGAATCGATAGGATTAGATATTGGAACTCACAGTATCAAAATGGTTCACATAAAGAAACAGCACTCTGGTTTCAAACTTGTGAATTATGAGGTGAGATCCACTGTTCCTGCTGGTACCGAGTACATCATATCTGACCTTCGTAAAGAAAGATATGCTCCAATTATTGCCGAAATGATGAAAACTATGCACATTAATCCTCGCAAAGTAAAAAGAATCGTTTCCAGTATTGGTGGTGACAATACCAGCATAAAGCAGATAAAAACCATATTCCTTCCAGAAGATGAACTTGATTCAGCACTATTCTTCGAAGCAAAGAAACACTTGCCTATCAGCGGTAGTGACATGCTGTTGGATTATCAGGTGCTGAGTGTTGAAGAGAAAACAAATAATATGAATATATTACTTGCTTCAACAACAAGAGAATTGCTCAATGAGCATACAGAGACTTTAACAACCTGCGGTCTCAACCCGGGTATTGTTGATATTGAAGCTCTTGCTGTTGCAAACTGTTTCTCTCTTAACACATTTGTCGATGAAGGTACTTATGTTATACTTAATATTGGTGCCCACAAAACAAATATGGTTATTACCGGCCCAAATGCTAAGTTCTTTACCAGAGATATTTCATGGGGTGGCTATCACTTCACTAGAGACCTCATGAGATTGAATGATATGAGCTTCGAACAGGCCGAAGAACACAAATTCGCTAATGGAATAAAAAAAGCAAAAGCAGCCGGTTCAGAACAGAACCTGGGTATGCTTGATATCACAGAAAAGAACACTGAAGAGCAAATTGCTCTCGAAACAAAAAGATCTTTACGTTTCTACGTTAAGGAAGCTGGTAATTCAGATTTCCGTAAGATTCTTCTTGTGGGTGGTTCATCGAAAATCGCTGGTTTACCGGAATATTTACAGGAAGCCCTGAATATGCCGGTTGAAGTGTATAATCCTTTTGTTGGTCTTGAATTGCCAGACAAATACAACCATGCTGACGATCCGCAGTTTGCACTCGCGGTTGGTCTTGCTATGAGACCTGAGTAAGGAGTACATGATGAACCAGTTTTATTTTAAAATTAATCTTAATAAATTTGGCGAGCAAAGACAAAAGATAGAAAATGAAAACAGAACGTTTAGAAACACTGTTATCACATTTATCATATTTTATCTTGCAGTAGCAGGTACTTTCTACTATTTCTATGGTAACATGCAGGAAAAAGTCCAAAACAGGGCAAAATACCTGAAAGAGACTCAGAGAAAGATCGAAAGTATGCAGACAACAGATGAATTCCTGTCTAAGAAAGATCTTGAAAGAATTACCAAGCTTACTACAGACAGAGTTTTCTGGGCTAAAAAATTAGTCGCTCTTGCAAATAAAACTACAGATGATATTGCTATAACTCACTTTTCTTTCAAAGACGGTAGTCTTAAGCTTTTTGGAATTACAAAAGTTGATAAGAAAAAGAAAGAATTTGATCTGATTGATGGTTTCATTACTTCTTTGAAGAATGATAAACAAATCAGTACAGACTTCCCGGATATTGTTTTTGTTAAATCAAGCAGGGATGAAGAAAAAGATGTAGATATTCTTCGTTTTCAGGTCAATTGTGAAGCCAAAAATACCGGTAAAAAGAGAAAGAGGTAGTATATGGAAATCAAAAGAAAATACATCATACTGCTGACATTAGTAATTTTACTGTCTGTTGTCTTTTTCTATACAGCTCATACTATCATGAAAGCTGAAGCCAAGAAAATCAAATCAATTGACAGGAAGATTAAAACAGCTCAGGAAAAACTGAATAGTGCTGAAGTGTTGAACGAAGAACTCAGTGCGGTTTCTACTGTTATTAAGAACAGTATCACAGATGATAAATCTTTTTCAACTGAAGAAATCAATGATTTTTCGAGAAAACTTGCTGATCTTTCTGATAAGTACAAAATTGCTGTATATTCAGTTTTACCAAAACCAGTATACTCTACTGGTCACAATATTGAACACAAATATACTCTGGAAATTGACTGTAATTATGTACAGATGGGACAATTTTTAACAGAACTTGAAAGCTTTGATAATATTATTAAAGTAAATTCAATTGATGTTCGCCCTATCGGTAATGATTCTCAGGTTGAAGTTGATGAAAACGGCAATCCAGCCGCAATTGAAACCAGATATATGGTTATACTTGATATCTCAACATTTAAAGTTAGGAAGGAGGCATAATGGGTAATAGATACTTAAAAGACTTCACAATAGCTTTAGTGTTTTTAGTGATTATAGGTTATGCTGTTCATTTGTATTTCATCTATCAAACTGAAGAAATAATACCTGAGCAGTCAAAGTATAGCAGAATGGGTTTAAGTGATCAGCTTAAAGAACAAATTAAATCCATTGAACAGTCAATTAAGGATCGTAAACAATTCGTATTCACAGTTGTAAAAGATCCATTAGAACAGAATTTAATTGTAAAAACAAAAGTCGACCTTGTTAACCAATGGGAAATGGAAGTTGCCAATACTCTCAGACTTGCGGGAACTTACATAGGGCAGGACGGAACACGTGTTGCATCCATAGCATACAAGGGCGAAAATAAAATGTACAGAGTCGGTGATGTGATTGAAAAAACCAACAACAAAATTGTTGAAATCAAAAGAGAGACAATCGTTTACAATAGAAACGGTAAAATCGTTGAATTGAAAGCATCGCAAATTCCACCGAAGCCTGTTGAACTTTCTGATGATAGTAATCAGAAACAAGTAAGAATTTGGTAAAAAAAAATATAGTAAAAAGGAGTATTTATGAAAGCTTCAAAACACAAGGTTAATTGGATTTTGCTTTTCATAACAATTTTTTTACTGTTTAGTAATACAGCTTTTGCAGTTGATGAAGAAAAACTGAATAGGAAAATTACTTTAGACGCAGTTGATGAAGATATATCTTCAATTTTAGCTACTATAGCAAAATTCAGTGAATGCAATATTGTTTTGGCAATAGATACAAGCGCTGAAAAAGATAAAGGTAAGTATGAAGGACAGAAAGTTACTGTACACCTTACAGATGTACCTACAGAACAAGCACTCGCTCTGGTTGTTAAATCAGTAGGTCTTTCATACAGACTTATCGGTGAATCTACTTTCCTCGTTGGTGAGAAAGATAGAATCGAAGAAGAAGTAGGACAAAGATCTTACCTCATTGATTTAAATTATGTTACAGCTACAAAAATTGAGGAAGCCCTCAAAATATTACCTGGTGACATAGTTGCTTTAGAATCTAATAACTCATTATTAATTAAAGCTAATCCTGAAACATTTACAGAAATTGCTGCAAGAATCGAAGAAATTGACATTCCTCGTCAACAAATCGAAATCAGAGCAAGACTTATTGAAGTTCAGGTTAAAGATGCAACAGAACTTGGTGTTGACTGGTCAAGACTTAACCACTTAACAACAATTCTTGCTGAAGATCCATCTTATGATGGTGCTGGATTCCCTTATGGTTATTCAGAATCTCCTTCAGATGAGTTATCTTACATCTCACCTCACGGTGAGCTTCAACCATTTGGTGAACTTCCAACTGATCAGTACTTCCAGAAAATGGATGACGTTGATGATTTCTTCCATTTCAGCAAGCAATTATGGGCTTTCGATATTACTATTGACTGGCTTATTCAAAATAATGCAGCAAATATTCTTACAGATACAAGATTAACAGCAAAAAGCGGCGAATCTGCTAATATTCATATTGGTGAAACAGTTCCTTTCGTTGTTACAGATAAAGAATATGAGCTTCAAGTTGAAAAAGAAGAAGTTGGTATTAAACTCGAAGTCAAACCAACAGTTAATAAAGATGGACACATCACTACTGTAATCAGTCCAGAAGTTAGTTCTGTAACTGAACTCGTTGGTGGATACGTTCCTAGAACAAAAGTAAGAAAAGTTAACACAACTGTGACAGCTCCTAACGGAAGCAAAATCATAGTTGGTGGATTATTATCCAGACAAACTACAAAAACTAAAAATAAGTTTCCAATACTTCATATGATTCCATTCATTGGTGAAAAACTCTTTACACACACTGTAGACGAAGCTCTGATTACCGATTTAATTATCGAAATCACACCAAGAATTGTAAATGTTGAAGATGAACAATATGAATTAGATCTTGATAGTATTGATCCTCGTTTAAACACAAAACTTATTGAAACTAAGTAATAGGTTTGGAGGAAAAATGATATTTAGAAAATCGATAATAACTCTGTTAGTACTGGCTGCTTTCGCAACTCTGTTTGTTGTTGGCTGTGATAACAGAAATTCAACATCTGGTGAATACTCTGTTGAAATTCTCGTTCCTGAGAATATGGATACAGAAAATATCACTATATATGCTGATAATAATATTACTGTTGCTACAATTCAGGCTCGCGTAAAAGATAGTAAAGGTAATGCTCCTATGGGTGTTACTGTAACTTTCAGAACTACTATCGGGTCAATAATTAATGAAGTAGTAACAGACTCAAGTGGACTTGCACAGGCTACACTCCGTGATTTCGGATATAAGGGTCGTGCAACTGTAACTGCTGAAGTTAAAGGTGGGTCACATTCAATATTTGTTGACATCATCGATGCTCCAGCTGTAGACTCAATCAGAGTTGTTACTTCTACTAATCTTGATGTCAGCAAGACAACACAAGTATCTGCATATCCTAAAGATGCTGATGGCTTAAACATTCAAGATGGTACAATCGTAACATTTAAAACTGATCTTGGTAATTTCCAGTTAGATGACGGTACAGACGTGGGGCAATCAGCTCAAGTTGAAGCATCTAACGGTGTTGCAAAAACTATTTTCAATGCTGGTGAAAAAACCGGTATTGCTAATGTTACCGTGCAAGTTGATACTCTGATTTCTTATAATCAGATTATAGTTAATCCGGGAAATCCAAATAAAATTAATTTAATTCCTGAGCAAACCAATCTTGTAATTGGCGGAAACGATGTAAGTTTAATGAGAACTGATATTGTTGCCGAAGTTCTTGATAGATTCGATAACCCAGTTGATAATGGTATTAATGTTTCTTTCAAAGCCTACAGAATGGAAGGTGAACAAGAAATATCAATGGGTTCTATCACAGGAATGATGGCTACTGATGACAACGGTTCAGTTACCAACAGATTCAGTGTTGGAACACAAGCCGGTGTTGTAACTATTCAAGCTGTAGCTGACTCAGCATTAGCTGAAACTGCTCTTACAATCAGAGCTTCTCAACTCAGCTCAATCCAGTATGACTTCCAGGATGAAGTTGACCTCAATACCCAGGGAACTGGTGGTGTTGAACAATTTGAACTTGTTGTAAATCTTTATGATTCATTTGGTAATCTTCTTGATGTACCAACTGAAATGTATTTCAGATTTGCTCAAAATCAGCCAATCCCAACAGGATGTCGTCTTGGAACTAACGTAACAGATCATAACTCATATCTTTCAGTTACTGCATATAACGGTCAAGCCAGAGCAACTGTATCCAGTGGTTCCGGATCCGGTACTGTTTATATTCAGGTAAGTAACAGTTCAGATCCTAATGATGCGGCTGCAATCACAGCTACAAAATCCAATATAGTTATTAATGGTGGTTTACCTTCATATATTAACATTGCTATTGGGGATTATAACTCAGCTGCAGATATCGGTGGCGGTCTCTGGGAACTTGAAGTTAACGCAAATGTAACTGACCAATACGGTAACCCTGTTGCCATGGGTACAGCTGTTTGGTTCTCAATAGGGCCAGCTTTATCAGATCCTAATGGTACAGAACCTAATTGGGCAGTTATTAATGCTGCTGCTTTTGTTGGCAATATCAATGCTGAAGAAGATTCAACTGCAGGTGTTGCATATACAAAACTTGTATATGACGGATCATATGCTAATCAGTTTCTTACAATTTCAGCTGAATGTGGTACTGTAACTGAAACAACAGAATTCCGTATGCCGATGAACGAACCGCAACTTGTAATGTATCCTCAACTTGGTCACGTTGACTTTGGTGGTCCCTGGGGTTCAGATGCTCCAACAGACGGATCTCCAGACACAGTATCCAGTCATATTGTATACGAAGTATCTGACCAGCAAGGTAACTATGTTAAAGATGCTTACGTAAGTTCATGGTCTGATCGCGGTACATTTGCGTTTTACGTAGATGGTAACGGCGATACACCATATAAAGTAGATGGATCATTTGACCCTCGTTTTATGAAAACTCCTATAACAGGTATCGGAGTAAACAAGATAATATTTGAACTTCGTGAGTGTCCTCCACCACAAAATGGTGTTCCAGGGGAACAAAATGTTCAGATCAACGCTCAAATCGAAGGTACCGATATTACTAATAATGCTAATATACTGATCATTCGTTATAGAGAATAATGTTTCAGTAAAGGAGTTATAAAGTCGTTATGTTTAACCCGCAATTTGCAAGAATTGGTGAAGTTCTGATTCATTATGGTTTTGCTACAGAAAGTCAGGTAAATGAAGGTCTTTCAAAACAGGAAAACTTCAACCTGAAACTAGGTGAAACTTTAATAAAATTAGGTCATATTACAGAGGAAAATCTTCTGAAAGCTCTGCAAGATCAGCTTGAACTTGAAGTTGTGAACAGAAATGACCTTACAGAATTAGACTCTGCAACCGTTCGTTATATTCCGGAGCCTTTCGCTGTTGAAAACAGAGTTATTGCTATACAAGAAAATGAACAAATGATTGTAGTGGCAATGACTGATCCGGAGAATATTATTATACACGATGCTCTGAAGAAAATTCTTCCAAAGCCATTTAGAGCTGTTCTCGTTGGAGAATCAACTTTATCTGACACATTGGAAAGACATTATAAATCTATCAGAACATCTAACGAAGTGGATAGTGCTGTTGGTGGTTTTGATTTTGTTGCTGTCGGTGATGAAGAAGAAGAAATTGATCTTGATAAACAAGTTGGTGAAGATGCTCCAGTTGTAAAACTGTGTAATCTTATTATTCAAGAAGCTATCAAATCAAATTGTACTGATATTCACATCGAGCCATTAACAAAAACTACTCGTGTTAGATTCCGTATTGACGGTGCACTTCGTGAAGTTATGAATCCTCCTATTGGAATGCATCAAGGTCTTGTTTCAATAATTAAGGTTATGTCAAAACTTAATATTGCTGAAAGACGTCTTCCTCAGGATGGTCACATTTCTCTCAGGTCAAAAGTAAAAGCAGTTGATGTCCGTGTATCCATTACTCCTAACGTACTTGGTGAAAAAGTGGTTATGCGTCTCCTTGATAAAGGTGATTTCGGATTCAAACTCACTACTCTTGGATTTGAAGAGGAACACTTCACAGTATTCCGTAAGTGGATTCACAGACCATACGGTATTATCATTGTTTCCGGTCCTACCGGTAGTGGTAAATCCACAACACTTCACGCTGCTCTTAAAGAAATTCAAAATATAGAAAATAACATCGTTACTGTTGAGGATCCTGTTGAGTATCGTCTTGAAGGTATTTCACAGATTGAAGCGAATGAAAAAATTGGGTTAACCTTTGCTTCAGCTCTGAGATCAGTCCTTCGTCAGGACCCTGATGTTGTACTTATTGGTGAGATTCGAGACCATGAAACAGCTGATATCGCTATCAAGTTCTCACTCACCGGTCACTTAGTGTTCACTACACTTCACGCTAATGATGCTCCATCTACAATTACCCGTCTTATTGACATTGGAATTCCTGCATATCTCGTTGGTTCATCACTTAACCTTGTGATGGCACAGCGTCTTGTAAGAAAAATATGTCCTAACTGTAAGACAGAGTATACCCCAACAGAAGATGAGATTATCGATGCTGGTATGACACTCGATGAAGCTAAAGGTGTTCAATTCTACCACGGAACAGGTTGTGTTCACTGTGATAACACAGGTTATAAAGGTAGAACTGGTATCTTTGAGATTCTCGAAGTAAAGAAAAATGTCAGACACTTGATATTCAATAGTGCAAATCAGGATCTAATCAGAGAAGCTGCGTTAGAGAACGGTATGGACACTCTGCACTTAAGTGCTCTCAAAAAAATGAAAAAAGGTGTCACTACTATTAAAGAAGTGATTAAGTTAACGTACGCAGAAGAATAAACCCAAAGGATAGATTATGGCAAATTTTGCTTATATAATCAAAGATGCAAAAGGTGCAAGGCTTGAAGGTATCATTAAAGCCGGTGGTCTTGACGAAGCTGTAGAAAAGCTGACTAAAGAAGGTGCAACTATTATCTCGGTGAAAAGCGCTGCTGAAAACGCTTTCGCCGGTAGAGACACTCTCTTTGACAGACTTATGCTTGAGTTCTACAAATGGAGAACCGGTGTAAGCCTGAAACAGATAGTTTTTTTCACACGTCAGATGGCTACTATGTTTTCTGCAGGTCTTACTATTGAAAAATCCTTAGGCGATCTTGAAAAAGAAGAAAAGAATGTAAAATTCAAAAGAGTGCTCAAAAAGATGAACGATGATATCAGAAAAGGGTTCTCCCTTTCTGAAGCAATGGAACAACACCCTGGTGTGTTCAATGCACTTTACGTTTCTCTTGTGAAAGCAGGGGAAGTTTCCGGTACACTGCATACAGTTCTCACAGACCTTGCAGATTATCTGGAACGTATTGAAGATATGAAAAGAAAGGTTAATTCAGCAATGGTTTATCCCATTTTCATCCTCTGTTTCCTTGCAGTTATCATCGCTGTCATGTTCTATTATCTCATTCCTAAGTTTGCTGCTGTTTACTCAAGATTTGATGCCGACTTACCGGCACCAACACTTGTTGCGATTGCAGTGTCAGACTGGGTAAGAGCTCACTGGATCATGACTATCGCTTTAATAGTTGCATTCATTGTTTCACTTTACCTTATTTACCTTACTGACCGGGGACGGTTCATTATTGATACGATAAACCTCAGGCTTCCTGTTATAGGAGGTATGAAGCTTAACTCAGTAATGAGTAAGTTCGCCAGAACTTTCAGTATTCTAATGGGTGCCGGTGTTCCGATCATGGAAGTAATGAAACTTTCACAAAACGTTGTTCAGAACGCAGTAATCAGTGATGCTATTGTTAGATCACAGGTTATGGTGAAAGAAGGTTATAGTGTTTCCGGAGCTTTCAAGAAAACCGGTGTTTTCCCTTCCACTCTGCTTCAGCTGGCTAGTACCGGTGAAGAAACAGGGGATATGGATGCACTGTTAATGAAAGCAGCTGAATTCTACGAAAAACTTGTTGATTCAGTTATCGAAAGATTGACATCACTTATTGAGCCTATACTTATCATTATCATGGCTGTTGTTGTCGGTGGTATAATTATTGTAATTTACCTGCCGGTTTTCAACCTTGGTCTTGCTATGAGTTCAGGTATGAAATAAGTTGATTATACTATAAGATAAAGAAGGACCTGCTGATTTCAGCAGGTCTTTTTTTATATTAGCGACTTGGTCAGGTAATCAAAATAATGATCTGGAGAAACTGCTTTCTCAAGAAAACTCAGTAATTTGTCATTTTTGAATATTAATTGTTTTTCAAAAAGAGCATAGCGCGTTATATCCTCCAACTGTGTGTATTTCAGAGAACGTTGCCGATTGAATTTCTTCTTTTCGATTAGCAACCATTTACTGTAAGCTCTATATGCAGATTTAAGTAAATTGATTCTATCTGAACTACTGTATATTTTTGTCATGTGATTTAACAGAATAAGTATCTCATCATATAGAGGATAGTTTTGCTTAAAAAATTTGTGCTCAACATGGGGATTTAGTTGATATTTCTCCATCAATTTCCAGTAAAGACTTGATAATCTGTCCTGATAATTCTTCGCAGGACTGCCTGAGCTTCTGTTTTCACGGAACATATCAGTATATAATTCTAGAAGAACGGGAAAGTGATCCCTAATTATGGAGAAGTACAAATTTTTTTGCCTGCCCGGACGTAAAGTCAATCCTCCGGGCATAACGAAATCTACTCCGGTTTCTACAGCTTTGGAAAACAGCATTGAAATAGATTTTTCAGAATCAGAAACACCAGGTAAAAACGGCATTGCTAATACCCCTACATAGGCTCCAATTTCTTTGTAATGCTGGAGAACATTGAATCTATCTGTAATTGATGAAGCATTGGGCTCAAAGATTTGTCTTATGTTGTCATCAACATGTGCAATAGAAACCATTATCTGTAGTTTTCCGCTCTGCGCAAAGGGCTTTAGCAAATCGATATCCCGTAAAATAAGCGATGATTTAGTCATAAATGACAAAGATAAGTTAGTGCCATATAGCGAAGGAATTAATCTTCTGAAAAACATCTCATGTTCTTCCACCAGCTGATAAGGGTCACTAATGCCAGAGCCAAATGAAATAGTACCAGGCTCTCTGACTCTCTTTAAATCTCTTCTGAATATTTCTGCAAAATTCTGCCTGATCGTTATATCTTTTTCGAAATCACCCTCTACATGGTATTTTTCAGCTCTGCCATCACAGTATTTACAGGCATGAAGGCAAGATGCATAAGGGCTGCAAGCATACTTTGATACAAAATAAGGGTCTGGCATAGCACTTTTTCTTATAACATTTTTAACATTCTTGTAAATTCTATTAATCATAAACGAAATGTAAATTAGCTTTGGATACTGTACAGAAAAAACTGATTTGTAGAACAAACTATTAGTCCATAAGACTCATGGTTAAATGCCTTTAAATTATTCAATTACAAAAAAAATGATAAAAAAATAGAAAATAATTGACATATTGTCAGGACTGTGGATTTTCGGCAATCACAAGAAATATTGTATTTCGAAATATCAATCTCCGCTTGTTGTTCGGAGATTTTAGATCTTTAAGGAGGAACTATGGCGAAAGAAAAATTTGTTCGCACGAAACCTCATGTCAACATTGGTACAATAGGCCACGTTGATCATGGAAAAACAACATTGACAGCAGCGATAACTCTTTATCTTAGTAAGAAAAAGGGTGGTGCGGCTGAATTCAGATCATTCGACAGTATTGATAACGCACCGGAAGAGCGTGAGCGTGGTATCACCATCGCAACAGCCCACGTAGAGTATGAGACAGAGAATCGTCACTACGCACACGTGGATTGTCCAGGTCACGCGGATTATGTAAAGAACATGATTACCGGAGCAGCTCAGATGGACGGCGCTATACTTGTAGTAAGTGCAGCAGACGGTCCAATGCCTCAGACACGAGAGCACATCCTTCTTGCGCGTCAGGTTGGAGTACCTGCAATGGTAGTATTTCTTAACAAATGCGATCTCGTAGATGATGAAGAATTATTAGAACTTGTAGAGCTTGAAGTAAGAGACTTATTATCAGAATACGATTTCCCAGGCGATGATATTCCAATCGTAATGGGATCCGCTTTGAAAGCTCTTAATGCAGATCCTGAAGGTGAAGCACAGATTCAAGAACTGATGGACAGAGTAGACGAGTATGTACCACTTCCTGAACGTGATACAGACAAGCCATTCTTAATGCCAGTTGAGGACGTATTCTCAATTCCTGGTCGAGGAACAGTAGCGACAGGTAAAATTGAGCGTGGCGTAATCAAGATGGGAGAGAAAATGGCACGTATCGGTATCCGCGAAACAGTAGAAGTCGTGTGTACCGGTGTAGAAATGTTCCGTAAGATTCTTGAGCAGGGAGAAGCTGGAGATAACGTAGGTATCCTTCTTCGCGGTATGGCTAAAAGCGATGTAGAACGCGGAATGGTGCTTGCAAAACCAAAATCCATCACCCCACACACTAAGTTCAAAGGTGAAACTTATGTATTAACCAAAGATGAAGGTGGACGACACAAGCCATTCTTCAGTGGTTACCGCCCACAGTTTTACTTCAGAACAACAGACGTTACGGGAAGTCTTACATTACCAGAAGGTGTAGAAATGGTAATGCCGGGTGATAACGTAACAGTAGACGTAGAACTTATTACACCGATCGCTATGGAGAAAGGTCTTCGCTTCGCTATTCGTGAAGGTGGAAGAACTATCGGCGCTGGCGTTGTCGGTGATGTTATTGATGACTAGTGGAGGTCATGATGGCTAAGGAAAATCGTATCAGAATCAGATTAAAAGCTTATGATTATCGTCTTTTAGACAGATCAGTTGCTGAGATTATTGAAAGTACCAGAAACACAGGTGCAAGAGTTAAAGGTCCTATCCCTCTTCCAACTGAAAGATCTCTTTATACTGTACTTCGTTCACCTCACGTGAATAAAAAGTCACAGGATCAATTTGAGATGCTTGTTCACAAAAGACTTATCGATATCGTTAATCCTACACCTCAAACTACCGGTGCATTGAAGAAGCTTAGTCTTCCAGCTGGTGTTCACGTAGAGATTAAAACTTAAAGGAGCTGAAGATGATCGGATTAATAGGTAAAAAACTTGGGATGACTCAGTTCTTTAATGAAGACGGTCAAGTTGTTCCTGTAACTGTAATTCAGGCTGGTCCATGTTCAGTAATTCAAAGAAAAACAGCTGAGAAAGAAGGTTATAATTCAGTTCAGCTTGGTTTCGAAGAAATCCAGGAAAGAAAATTAAGAAAATCTCAAGTAAATCATTTTAAAAAGCACAACAGTAAATTTTACAGATTCGTAAAAGAATTCCGTCTTAAAATGTATACTGATATCGAAGAAGGTGAAACTTTTGACGTATCCATGTTCCAACAGAATGAGCTTGTAACTATTGAAGGTGTATCAAAGGGTAAGGGATTCGCAGGTGTAATGAAAAGACACGGATTTTCCGGCTTCAAAATGAGTCATGGTGTTCATGAATCATATCGTGGTCCAGGATCAATCGGTCAGTGTGCAACACCGGCAAGAGTTATGAAAGGTAAAAAAATGGCCGGACATAAAGGTGTTGAAAAAGTTACAGTAAAGAATCTTAGAGTCGTTAAAGTAGATGCAGAAAACAATTTAGTTCTGGTAAAGGGCGCAATCCCTGGTCACCGTAACAGTATTGTGTATCTGAAGAAAGAGATTTAGTAGAGGTTGAAAATGGTAGAAGCAACAAAATACTCAAGCAAAGGTGATCAAATCGGTAAGGTTGAATTACCTGAGAACATTTTCGATGTAGAAGCTAAGAATCCTCATGCATTGATATATGAAGTGGTAAAAATGTACCGTGCTAATCAAAGACAGGGAACATCAGCTGTTAAGTTCAGATCAGATGTAAAAGGATCAGGACGTAAGCTTTTCCGTCAGAAAGGTACAGGTAATGCTCGTGTTGGTAACAGACGCACAGTTGTTAGAGTTGGTGGCGGTAACGCATTCGGACCAATTCCTAAAGACTGGTATACACCAATTCCTAAGAAAAAGAAGAGATTGGCTTTAAAAGTCGCTCTTACAAATCGTGCAAGGGATGGAAAAGTTTCTGTAATCGAAGATTTGAAGTTTGACAAACCTAGTATTAAAGAAGCTATAGCATTATTAAATAAAATCGGATTGAACGATAAAAAAAGTCTGATTCTCGTAGATGGAAGTGATAAGAGCATTGTTAAATCATTCTCCAACATTCAGGGAATCTTCATGGACAGAGCTGACTGTGTTCATGCTTACGAAGTACTTAATTGTAATAATGTAGTTATTACAGAAAGTGCCTTGAAAAAAGTTGAGGAGGTTTTCGGAAAATGAAACATCCAAGAGAAATAGTAATTGCACCAATGGTTACTGAAAAATCAACTCAGGCAAGAACTCAATTTAACAGCTTTACATTCCGAGTAAGTGTTAATGCTAACAAAATTGAAATTAAAAAAGCAATAGAAAAAATATTTTCTGTAGACGTAGTCAGAGTAAACACTATCAACCAGCGCGGAAAAAATAAGCGAGTAAGATATATTCGCGGTAAACGTCCGGACTGGAAGAAAGCAATTGTGACCTTGAAAGAAGGTCAGAATATACCTGACTTTGAAATGTAAGGGAGTAAAAAATGGGAATTAAAAAATATAGACCGATTACCCCGACACAACGTTATAAAACAGGATATACGTTCGAAGAAATAACAACGTCAACACCTGAAAAATCATTACTTGAACCAATGAGAAAGACAGCCGGTCGTAACAACCACGGTCGTATTACATGTCGTCACAGAGGTGGTGGGCATCGTCGTCATTACAGAATCATTGACTTCAAGAGAAATAAGCATGATGTACCTGCAAAGGTTGCAACTATTGAGTACGATCCTAACAGAAGTGCCAGAATCGCTTTATTACACTATGTTGATGGTGAAAAAAGATATATTCTTGCTCCTGTTGGACTCAATGTTGGTGATCAGGTAATGTCCGGACCTCAAGCTTCAATCAGAATCGGTAACGCAATGCCGCTCGCTAAGATTCCTCTTGGTTCAACAGTTCATAACGTTGAATTCAAACCGGGTAGAGGTGGACAAATTGCACGTAGTGCCGGTGCTTTTGCACAAGTTGTAGCTAAAGAAGACGGATATGTACATGTAAAAATGCCTTCGAATGATGTATACTTACTTAGAGAAGAATGCCTTGCAACAATCGGACAGATTGGCAACATCGAACATAACCTGATTTCCTATGGTAAAGCCGGACGTAAAAGATGGCTTGGAATCAGACCTACCGTTCGTGGTGTTGTTATGAACCCTGTAGATCACCCAATGGGTGGTGGTGAAGGTAAAACCTCCGGTGGACGTCATCCTGTATCACCATGGGGTGTACTCGCTAAAGGTGGAAAAACTCGTAAAAAACGTAAGTATTCAGATCAGTATATTATTAAATCCAAGAAGAAGAAGAAGTAATTGACGGAGGAATAACATGGCTCGATCAATAAAGAAAGGACCATTCGTAGATGATCATCTTTTGACTAAAGTTGAAAAATTGAATGATGAAAGTAAGAAAGCAGTTATAAAGACATGGTCAAGAAGATCTACTATCATTCCTGATTTCATTGGACATACTTTTGCAGTATATAATGGAAGAAAGTTTGTTCCGGTGTATGTATCAGAAAATATGGTAGGACATAAGCTTGGTGAATTCTCTCCAACTCGTACCTATCGTGGTCATAAAGATAAAAAGAAAAAAGGTAGATAACAGTAAGGGGTTATAATGGAAGCTTTCGCTAGAGTAAAAAACTTAAGAGGCTCAGCCCGTAAAGCACGACTGGTACTGGATTTAATCCGTGGTAAAAGTGTACAGGAAGCTCAGAATATTCTTACTTTTTCCAAGAAAAGAGTAGCACACGATATAGCAAAACTGCTTAATGCAGCGATTGCAAATGCCACAGTTAAAGAAGGTAAAGCCGAAATCGATAACATGGCTGTACATCAAGCAATGGCTGATGACGGTCCAATAATGAAAAGATATAGAATGAGAGCACATGGCAGAGCGACAATAATCAGACGCAGATCATGCCACATAACTCTCGGAATTTCTGACGATAAGGAATAGGAGGAATTCTTGGGACAAAAGATTAATCCAATTGCTTTCCGAGTGGGAGTTAACAAAGGTACGGAATCTGTCTGGTTTGCGACAGGTAAAACATATGTAGACAACTTCATGGAAGATCTGAAGCTTAGAAAATATCTTAAAAACAGGCTTCAGAGATCTATGGTTTCCAGAATCTATATATACCGAAAAGTGAATTCAATCAATATTGATATTCATACAGCTCGTCCGGGACAAGTGATCGGTAGAAAAGGTTCAGAAATAGAAAGTCTCAGAAACGAAATAACCATTCTGGTTAACAAAGGTAAAAATATTAATCAGAGTGTTTTCATTAATATACACGAAATCAAGAAACCATGGACCGATGCAATGCTTGTTGGTGAAGAAATCTCTCGACAGTTAAATCAGAGAGTATCTTTTAGAAGAGCAATGAAAGTTGCATTGAGAAATGCGATGAGAGATGGTGCTGAAGGAATCAAAGTTCAATGTTCCGGTCGTCTCGGTGGAGCTGAAATGGCAAGAACCGAAAGATATCAGGAAGGTAGAACACCTCTTCATACACTGCGTTCAGATATTGATTATGCTTTAACTGAATGTGAAACAACATATGGCATCATTGGAATTAAAGTATGGATCTACAGAGGAGAGATTCTGTAAGAATCTTTCGTAGGTTAAGGAGATATCAATGTTAGCACCAAGAAAAGTAAAACATAGAAAGCAAATGCGAGGCCGCAGAACTGGTCTTGCTTACCGTGGCTGCAATGTCGATTTCGGTGATTATGGTCTGTTAGCGGTAACAGATGCATGGATTACCAGTCGTCAGATTGAGGCTGCTCGTGTGGCATTAACTCGTACAATGCAGAGAAAAGGTAAAGTCTGGATAAGAATATTCCCTGATAAACCTATCACTCAGAAGCCGGCTGAAACCCGTATGGGTAAAGGTAAAGGTGCTCCTGAATATTGGGTTGCTGTTGTTAAACCGGGAAGAATATTGTTTGAAATTAACGGAGTTGATCTTGCTACAGCTAAAGAAGCATTCAGACTTGCAGGACACAAACTGCCAATCAAAACTAAATTAGTTGCAAGAGATGGAGTTGAAGTATGAAAATGACAGAACTTCGAGAATTCAGCAAAGAAGAATTAGTTCAGAAACTGGATGATATTCGTGAAGAGATTTTTAATCTTCGTTTCCAGAAATCGATGAATCAGCTTGAAAACAGCCATAAAATCAGAGATTTGAAAAAAGATATCGCCAGAATTAAAACACTCCAGACAGAAAGATTACAGAAGAGGTCATAATGGCAGCAGAAATGAGAAAAGCAAACAAAGTAACCAAGATTGGTGAAGTAGTAAGCAATAAAATGGACAAGACTGTTGTTGTCAGAGTGAAAAGACAGTTTACTCACCCGCTTTACAAAAAAGTTGTAAGTAAACATAAAAAGTTCAAAGCTCATGATGAGAACAATGATTGCAATATTGGCGATACTGTTCAGATTATGGAATGCAGACCTTTAAGTAGAAACAAACGCTGGACTGTTTCTAAGATAATTGAGAGAACAAAATAAGGAGAACGTAAATGATACAAGCACAAACTATGTTGACTGTAGCAGATAACTCTGGTGCTAAAAAAGCAATGTGTATCAAAGTTCTTGGCGGATCCGGCTTAAAGTATGCTACTGTGGGTGATATAATCGTTGTTGCAGTTAAAGCAGCTAACCCGGGTGGTAAGATTAAAAAGAAAGCTGTTCAAAGAGCAGTTGTCGTCAGAACAGCAAAAGCTGTAAGACGTAAAGACGGATCTTATATTCGCTTCCAGGATAACGCGGCAGTAATGATAGATGAAAGAAATGAACCTATTGCAACCCGTATTTTTGGCCCTGTTGCAAGAGAACTGCGAGAGAAACA
This sequence comes from Cloacimonadales bacterium (SeqCode), assembly GCA_942492065.1. Taxonomy (GTDB): domain Bacteria; phylum Cloacimonadota; class Cloacimonadia; order Cloacimonadales; family JAIOQZ01. The sequence continues at coordinate 54,298 of CALODV010000017.1, forward strand.
TTTTATGAAAATAGTTTCTCTGGCTCCGGAAGTTTTATAGGAGACAATGATGACACATACAAAAATGAGAATTAAAAAAGGTGACACAGTTGTCGTAATCTCCGGTAAATACAAAGGTGTTAAGGGTAAAGTACTTAAGGCTTTCCCTCAGGATCAACGTGTTATCGTTGAGAAAGTTAATTTTATTAAGAGACATGTGCGTCCTAACCAGCAGAATCCCCAAGGTGGAATCGTTGAAAAGGAAGCTCCAATCCATGTTTCTAACGTAAAATTATTTAATGAGAAAACCGGTGAAACAACTCGTGCCGTCTATAGAACAGCCGGCGACTCCCGAGTTAGAGTTTGTAAAAAAACCGGAGATGAGATTTAAGGAGTGAACAATGAATCGTGTTAAAGAAAAATACAAAAATGAAGTTGCTTCTGCTCTCATGAAACATTTCGGATTTTCTAATGTAAACCAGATTCCTAAGATGGAAAAAATAATCGTCAGCATGGGGGTTGGTGAAGCTGTAGCGAACAAGGCTATCCTTGACTTTGCAGTGAAAGATCTTCAGCAGATTACTGGTAGAAAGCCGATTATTACTAAAGCCACTAAATCAATATCTAATTTCAAGTTGCGTCAGGGTATGCCAATTGGTTGTAAAGTTACACTGCGTGACGAAATTATGTATGAATTCTTCGATAGATTAATTACAATAGTAATTCCTAGAATTCGCGACTTCAAAGGTATTTCAGATGAATCTTTCGATGGAAGAGGAAACCACTCAATGGGTCTCAAAGAACAGACAGTTTTCCCAGAAATCGAATTTGATAAAGTTGACAAAGTTCGCGGATTGAATATTAATATTGTAACAACTGCCAAAACAGACGAAGAGGGAAAAGAACTCCTCCGTCTTCTTGGTATGCCGTTTAAAAAGAAAAACACAAATACAACGGAGATATAATGGCTAAGAAATCATGGATTGTAAAACAAAAGCGTACACCAAAATTTAAAGTTCGTGAATACTCCAGATGTAAATTGTGTGGGCGTCAGAGAGCTTACATGAGAGATTTTGGAATTTGTCGCTTGTGTTTTAGAAAATTGGCTTCGGAAGGGAAAATCCCTGGCGTTCGAAGAGCAAGCTGGTAAATGGAGGAAGAATGAGTATAACTGATCCTATCGCTGATGCTATCACTAAAATTCGCAATGCCTACAGAGCAAAGCACAGAAGCGTCCTCGTAAATCATTGTAATATTGTAGAAAATATTGTATCAATGCTTGATAAAGAAAATTATATAAACAGTTATGATCTGATCGAAAGAGATCCTGATAAAAAATTCTATCGTAAACAAATATATATTAACTTAAGATACACTAATACAGGTGAACCTGTAATGCGTGGAATTGAAAGAATTTCAACTCCTGGTCGTCGTGTATATGTTAACTCTACAAACATCCCATCAGTATATAATAACGTTGGTGTTGCAATCATTTCCACTAATAAAGGTGTAATGGTTGACAGAGATGCCCGTAAACATAAAGTTGGTGGCGAATACGTTTGTAAAGTATGGTAATAGGAGGAACAAGTGTCTAGAATAGGAAGAACTCCGATCAAGGTTCCTGCTGGCGTTACTGTACAGATTAATGACAGAGATGTTCATGTTAAAGGTAAACTTGGAGAATTAAACTATACAATGCAAGATGGTATCGTTGTTGTTCAGGAAGAAAATCTGATTAAAGTAGAAAGATCTGATGATAGTAGACCTCAGAAAGCTTTCCACGGATTAACCAGAGCTCTCATCCAGAACATGGTTACCGGTGTTAATGAAGGTTACCAGAAAGAACTGCATGTTATTGGTACCGGATACTCAGCAGAGGTAATGAAACCTTGGCTTAAGATAAGTATAGGTTATTCTCACGATATCCTTCTTGAGATACCTCAAGGTATAACCGTTTCAGCAGAACCTGTTGCTAGAATGCGTGGATCCAAATCAGCGCTTCAGGCAATCGTAAAAGTAAACGGAATTAATAAAGAAGATGTCGGTAAGTTCGCCGCAGAAATTCGCAAATGCAGAAAACCTGAAAACTATAAAGGTAAAGGTATCCGTTACGCGGATGAATTTGTTAAGATTAAGATAGGTAAATCTGGCAAGTAGT
>CALODV010000018.1:0-21657 GCA_942492065.1 Cloacimonadales bacterium (SeqCode)
ACATTTGAACATAATCCTGATAGATTTATTGATAAATTTTACTTCCCTGAACAAGATATAGAAATTCAAGACCTGAGAATCATATACTATAATTCAAAATATTTCCCAGAAAAGGGTAATAAGAAAAAGTATGATGAATTCCGTGTCACTCGTTGGGGAGGAGTAAAATCTCCCAATATGGATATTGAAAACACTGGTTCCATTTTTATTTTTGCAATTCATAAGAATCCAATTGTGAATGTTGCATTAGGATGGGTTGCGAGTTCAATCACATCTGAAACGATGATAGAAGAATGGATTGGCTCAGAAATTGAACCAGGAATATTCTTTTCAAATGCAAAAATTGCCAGTGAAAGCAATAATTATAGCATTCCTGAAATATGGAAAACATCTTTCCCCAATGGAAATGAAATATTCAATTATGTGCTTCAACTTTTACCGCGAAAAAAATGGAATTTGTCTGTTGATAAGTTGTTACTGGAAAGAAGGAAATTAGAATTCAGCATTTTTAAAGATATTGAATCAAAACATGTATTGCCAAAGATAATAAATGGCTTTGATGATATTGATTCTTTTCTCAAGATAGCCTTATCTGTCGCAAATAGAAGGAAATCAAGGACAGGGAGCTCTTTGGAGCGTAATCTGGAAAGCATATTTTCTGATGAAGAAATAAGATTTGAAACACAAGTAATTACTGAAAATAGGAAGAAGCCAGATTTCATTTTCCCTGGAGGTCAAGAATACCATAGACCAGATTTTCCTGAAAAGTTTTTACATATGATGGCAGCAAAAACATGTTGTAAGGATAGGTGGAGGCAAGTAATTAATGAGGCAGACAGGATTAAGGAAAAACATTTATTCACTCTTCAGGAAGGAATCTCTGCGAATCAATTAAAAGAAATGTATGACCATGATGTAAAATTGGTTGTCCCTGAACCAAATCTTAAAAAATTTCCTCAGGAATGGAGAGAAGATATTCTTTCATTAAACTCTTTTGTACAATTCATTAAGACTAAGCAAACCCATAATAATATATGGATACCATAAGTAAAGAAAAACGAAGTTGGAATATGGGACAGATCAGGTCTAAGAATACAAAACCTGAGATTATTGTTAGACAAATATTGCATAAATCTGGGTACAGATTCAGGATACATAGAAAAGATCTACCCGGATGTCCAGATATTGTACTTCCTAAGTATAAAACTGTTATTCAAGTTCATGGGTGTTTCTGGCATAGGCATAAGAATTGTAAATTTGCATATACACCTAAAACAAGAAATGATTTCTGGGAAAATAAATTCAATGTTAATATCGAAAGAGATAAACATATGATTACTTCATTGCAGAATTTAGGCTGGAAAGTTATCATTGTTTGGGAATGTGAGACTAAAAATCCAGACTTACTGAAAGAGAAATTTGAAAGATTACTAATCTAAATTATCTATCTCCCACCTACCCCACCTCCACAAGTTCATAGTCTGCAGAACCAAGTCCAATGCTTTCGGCATATTCAAACTGTTTTGATCCCCTGAACTTCTTACCTTTCTCCCTGACCATATCATGACAGGCTTTGTCTATTGCTACAGGATCAGTTGAGACGAAAATCCCCAGATCTTCCATCAACGGTTTCATTTTACGTGGTTCACAATCGCAGCCGGCTGTTATGTTCATGGCAAAATTCATATAGATGAAGTCCTTATCCTTGGCTGCTGCGTAAGCGTACTCAACAAGTTTCTCCTGAAACGGGTTGCCAATACCGAACATTCTCATTATCCCCTTAACCGACATTATCGATACTGCTTTATGAGGGCAAATCGAAACACAGGCACCGCAGCCAACACATTTATCATGATCAATAAAGCTTTTCTTTCCAATCGTAATAGCATTTTCGTTGCAGCGTGTCATACAAAGATTACAGTGCTTGCACTTGCGGGAAACTATATGCGGCTTCATTCCCATGTGCATAGCCAGTTTACCACCCTTGGAAGCCATCCCCATGGAGAGCTGTTTGATCGCTCCGCCGAATCCTGCCAGCATATGCCCCTTGAAGTGAGAAATCACAATCATCTGTCTGTATTTCTCAAACTCCTTACCTATCTTGCAGGTCTTAAAGTGGTTTTTATCTATTTTTACTTCCGTAAAAGCTTCTCCCTGTTCTCCATCCGCTATTACAATCTGAAGCTGGGTAAAACCGTGTTCCTTAGCTGTTTTGATATGTAGATCACGCTTATGTCGCTGTCCGCCATACATAACACTTGTTTCCATGTAAGAAGTATCAATATCTCTTTCCTTCAGGTAGTCAATTATCCCGAGATAGTTTTCCGACCGGATAAAAGTCTGATTTCCCTTCTCCCCGAAATGTACTTTGAGAGGAATTGTTTTTTCCAGTTCTATATTCTCATCTTTTACTATTCTATCCAGCAATGTGACAGAAATCTGCTGAATCTCCTCAACGGAAGTATTATTATTTATCCTTTTCCAGTATACCTTAGACATAATTCACTCCTTGATGGCCAGTTGCAAATAATTTAGACTCTAATTCACATAATAACAATGTTATTTCTTAACTCCATAGAAAAAAGTTCCGTTAGGCACAACATATGCCTTAAAATCTGTTCCGTATTTGATTTTAACATTCTCGATAGTCTGGTCAACTGACTCTGATAATTCAAAATGCATTGCTTTCAGCTCAGCTCTGTCCATCTCACAGATGATATCTATGTCGAACATACTCAGCAGTCTGGCAGTTGCTACAGCTCTATGACCACCAATAGAAATCTCGCTTTGTGGAATAGCCAGCAACGACTCAATTGAATCATGAGAACTCATTACATCCAGCATTTTCCGGGAACCATGTCCGTCCACACAGGAACTGACCACAATGATAGTACCTCCCGGCTTCACGAGACATTCCACGTTATTCAGACACTTCTGAGTATGGTAAAGAGTTTTGTCTTTCGGGTAACCTCCGGCAGAAGTAATGACAACATCTGCCAACTCTGAATAATTCACAGAATAATTATCCCTGATAAATTCAGCACCTGCTTTGAAAGACTCTTCCAGAGAACCGCAGAAAACCTCTGCAACCTGTTTCTTGTTATTAAGCACAAAGTTAATATTGAAATCAACTCCGGCAAGACGTGCTGCTTCTACCATTTGTCTGTGTATCGGATTTGTGCTGATATTAGCCAGTTGTACATCCGGATGGCATACCTGAGAATGATTCCTCTGAATAGAATCGTAATCACTGACACCCGGTAAAATAGATTTGCGACCTCCGGAAAATCCTGCCAGATAATGTGTATTGAGAATCCCGGTTGTTATCACAAAGTCTGCCTCATTGACGTATCTGTTTATCTTCAACGGATAGCCATTCTCCAGAGTTCCAACTTTTACCAGATCCTCTGCATAGCAGTCATGACAGAGAAACCTGTACTGTGATGCTGTTGCTTCTCCGTAATGCTCAGTAATATCGTCTTTCGACATTGCCGGATGAGTTCCTGTTGCAATTATGAATGTAATATTATCTTTATCTATCCCGCAGCGTGTCAGATTATCAGTGATTATTGGTAAAATAACCTTGTAGGGGCATGATCTGGTGTTATCCGAGACAATTACAGCAACTGATTCAGCTTGTGATTTCCTGACAGACTCAAAGAATGATTCGGATGCGACCGGAGTTTCCAGTTTCATACTGAAGTAGCTGCTTAAATCCTTTATCTGGTCCAGATCTTGCATTTGCAGAACATCAATCAGGTTTTTACCATCAAGCTCGAATTCTTTGTATGTTTTCCCGTAAGGTAGTTTATAATTCATTTATCTGTCCTGAGTTTTTTTCAATTAGTAACAGATTGCTGATTGTAGTCAACAACAAAAACAGGACACTCGAAAGTGCCCTGTTAACAATACCTTAAATGAATCTGCTATTTAAGTAATGTAATTTTCTTTATCGTGACATTGTCGTCTGTCCTGAGTTTCACAAAGTATACTCCGGAACCTACGGTATTATTATTTTTATCTTTACCAAACCAGGTAACATGTTTGTTTTCTCCCGGTGCCTGAGCTTCGTCAACTAGCTTCTTGATCATCTGTCCCCTGATATTGTAAATTCTTAAATCAACGTGGGTATATTCGTTTTCTGTCCCCATTACGTTGTATACAATCTTTGTTTCTGGATTGAACGGATTAGGGTAGTTTCCTACAATACCGGTTTTCGGGAAGAAGTCAGGTTCAACAATATCTTCAACTTCGGTTGAAACCATTACAGGTCCGTAGTACCTTGCCATTCCTGCGTTATCTATGCTTTCTATCCAGTAGTAGTACATACTGTTTGTTTCTATATCAGTATCGGTATAGCTGTATTGAGTCTGAGTAGAGGTATTCTGCGCAGGAATCAGATTTGATACAATCTGAGTAACAGCAAAATTATCTTCCGGTGCTCTGTATACTTGATACCCCATCATTTCGGATTCAGATTCTGTCACCCAGTTAAGTTCCACTTCTTCTTCAGCAGTGAACACACCATTGAAAGACGCCAGTGTAACAGGTAAAGTCACAACCCAGATTGTGTTGTTACCACCGTTTCCTGTGGCAGGGGAGGCATTGGATGAGACGTCAGTTGCCCAGTTTGCAGAATCCTGAGCTTCAATCGCAGAGTTTTCTGTAAAATATGCTGTTTCATTACCTGCAGCATGCTTAGGACATGTAAATAGAATTGTTCTTCCATCAGCTATTTGTGGAACATCCGTAGATGTACTGTTGGAGAAAGCTCCACTTGTATTGCTCCAGCCTGTATTTCTGGTAAGAGCCCAATCACCTGTATCATTCAGAGAAGATATTTGTAAGGAAGTATCTCCGGCTCCATCGTAGTTCAGGTCAGGAGTTATAACACCATCTACATCACCACCGTTATATATTACAATCACTGAGCCCTGAGCAAGATTACTGAATCCTGTTCCGGAAAACTCAATATCGAGAGAACCGTTACCATCAGTAAGATGATAACCGCTTATATTTGCATTTTCAGAAAGTATAAGAAGTTCCACCCATTCTTTAGCACCGTCAGACCCCTGCGACCATTCATTTATCACCAGATCAGCATTTGATTCAACTGCTCCCCCTGTACCTGAAACAGTTATAATATTCACTCCATCATCATAAGGACTGCTTACAATAACGTCTGCGTTATAAGCTGTTTCCACTAGAGGTGCAAACTTCATATATACTGTTGTGTTGACTGATCTGGAAAACATTGGAAGAGTAATAGATTGTGTAAAACCTGAACCGGCAGTGTGAGACACCATAAATCCTGATGGTGCTGTAACAGTCACATCATCATAAAGATCTGTTCCGGTTACAGTAAAAGATATTTCATCTGATTCATAGCCGACTTCAACATTACCAAAGTTGTAGCTTGTGATTGACTGATTGGTGACAGGATTACCGTAAACCAGCCCGGCATATTCAGGGTGATCAATATAGGGGTTTCTGTTATGCTGATAGTCAGTATATATAAGCTCATTTCTGGCAGCTTCTTCAGTACTTACAGGATCTTCATTGTGCCATCTGAGCAGAGTAGTGAGCTTTCCGTAATATGGTTCTCGATTAGGAGCTACATTTGTATTATCCAGTATTTCCAGGTCAAGTTCACCGTTGTTCCCCTCATAACGAGTATCCATATAGAATATCGCTCTGGCAACATCACCTTTTACTTCATCTCTGGGTTCCCATGTCCAGTCGGAGTCATCATAATAGCATCCTGTTACTCCGCTTGTTCCTTCAGCAGGAGAAGAATCTGTATAAGCTGATCCGCCTTCATCAAAATCTCTGTTGTTTTTGGCAGCATTAACAGTTGCATCTTCTGCTCTCAAGTGGTGAAGATCTGTGTACCCATCAGAGTTATTGGCATCTAAATCTCCATGAGATTGTGACCAGACGTGTTCTCTGTTCCAACCATTACTTACATTCCACAAAGTGTTTGAGAATGACCAGCCGGTGTAGAAAGAAACAATATTGCCGGGAATATCCGGATCGGCATCCAGAACTTCCAGTGCATATCTGGCAGCAGTATAAGAAATACTTGTATGCCCGTCTATCAGATTTGAAAGTTGGGACTTAAGTGTAGCACCTGAACCTGAGATACCGGAATAATAATTAGTCTCTGTCGCTGCATCATCAGAAAGATATGTTGAGTAGTCATTGTTAGCATCTACAGAGTAAATTCTGTAATAGATATGATCTCCGGCATTTAATCCGGTATGATTGTATGAAGAACCTGAGCCGTTATACAATACTGTTCCACCAACATATGCAGAACCTGCAGCAGGTACAGCATCGCCATTAGTTGGTGAAGAAAATGTGTTATCCATATCATAAACTATAAATACAGGATCTGTTCCGTTAGTCTGGAAAGCAAGCTGAATCTCGTCCTCACCATTTGCAGTAGCTGTAAAAGCCTGAGGGGCTGTAACATTTGAGCCTGTTCCGTAATCGGTGATTTCAACATTATCGAAGTTTAACCTGTCACTGGAAACACCGTTTGTAATAACTATCTTGAAACGAACATTTCCGGATTGATTTATGGAAAATGTTTCCTGAGTGAGAATTGTGCTTGTTGTCTGCACTTCTGAGCCAACCTGGTTCCAGGAAGATCCTGAATCTGTTGACATGTAAAGGGTCCAGCTCTGGTTAAGATCAGAACCGTATCGGGCGTGGTAAATCTTGAACTCACCGACACCGTCAGTTTTATCAAAATTCATGAAGAAATTACCGGGAAGAGTAGATTCGTATTTAACCCTGACTGATTTCGAATCAAATTTTCGGTCGTTGCTGAGTGTTCCCAAGAGGGCATTTTCGAATGACCAGTTTCCTGAAGCCAGATCAACAGAACCAAGTGCATAACTGCTTTTAGAGCCATTTTCAAAATTTTCGTTTAATGTAGCTGTCAGGTTAACTATAAAAATCAAAATTAAAAGTGATAAGAGTGTTCTTTTCATAATAATTTATTCTCCTGTTATCTATTTTCAAAATATTACATGTGCTAAAGTACTACCTTGGAATGTTAAATTAATATTATTTTCCTGTGAACTAATATTTTAGCCTTTCATGTTAACATATTTCAGAAAAAAATGTCAATAAGATAATTTACTAATAAAACTCCATTATCTTTACCTGAAATAATCTCAGCGATAACTAATATTTTTATGTTGCCATAACCTCCCTCTGTCTATTATATTATTATTTAATTATATACACATAAAAAAAAAGTAACACTTACTTGGAGGTACTATGAAGAAAATGGTGTATTTATCGATTTTGATGTTTTTGTTTCTGTCTATTTCGGCACAAAATACGGTTTACTTTTCTTTAGACGAGGACAGTTCCTCTAATTTGCAGAAAAGCAATTTAGATGGATCTTCAGAATCAGAATTTTACGCTTTACCGGATCTTAATGATTATATTCCAGGAATAGCCGTGGATATAACAAACAATGTTGTCTATTTTACACATCAAAGCAATACCGGGACGAGTTATATCAGGAAAATCAACACTAATGGTACAGGAGCAGGAACAGTAATTGCCCAAAAAGCTAAACCTATCGCATATGGCGATGGAAAATTATTCTACGCAAAAAATTCCGGTGATTGGGATTTGAGATCGTGTAATGTTGATGGAACAGGAGATACTCAGCTGTTGCTTCCTGGAAATCCATCTATAGGAAAAATTGATGCAGTTGTATATGATGGTGATAATAATAAGTTGTACTTTGCTGATAACGTTTCAGGAAGCGGAGCAATAAAAAGCTGTGATCCGGACGGATCAAATGTATCAACAGTGAAAAGTGTTAGTGCCCAAGCTCTTGCATATTACAATGGGAAGATATATTATGCACTTTCTGAAGGGACATGGAATTTAAGAAAGTGTGATATTGACGGAAGTAATGATGCTTTTGTTGCAGCTTTAAGTGATGCGGCTACAGGTCAGATATTTGGAATAGCCATTGATACTGTAAATGAAAAGCTTTATTATATTGAAGAGGACAATACACAATCAAGAATTGCAAAATGTAATCTTGATGGCTCTGGTCTCAGTACATTCAAGTCGTATGATGGATTTGATATTGAGATAGGGCAAACCTTTGGCTCATCAGCATCAGCACCAACTGCTCTATCAAATGCAGCAGGAAGTGTTACATCTTCCTCAGCAATACTCAACGGTACTGTTAACGATAATGGAGCAGAAACAACAATTACATTTGAATATGGTGAAACTGTTGCCTATGGTTCAACTGTAACTGCAGATCAAAGTCCTTTGACGTGTGGAACAAACACTCCCGTATCTAAAAGTATTACAGGTCTGGATGATGCTACAGAATATAACTTTAGAGTGAAAGCAGTTAATTCTGAAGGTACAACTTATGGTACAAACAATTCCTTCACAACTCTTCCCGCTGCTGCAGCCAATGTTTTCCCAGCCAACAACAGCATTGACATGCCAAGAAACGTTACCGTTAACTGGCGATATAGCGGTTCCGGAACTCCAACAGGTTTCAAAGTTTATCAGAATGGTTCACAGATAGGATCGAACATACTTTATACAACCGATAAACTTTATTATAAAGATCTTAATATAGCAGCTTATGGCTCTACCGTAACATGGAAGATTGTACCTTACAATGCAGCCGGAGATTGTGCAAGTCCTGTAACATGGACATTCTATATAATGAATGATCCCGGTGCAGGTGAAGCAGAAGAACCTGATGAAGTTGTTTACAATGAGTTGCAAAATGTCACAGTGACTAATCCACCTACCATTACAATGCCGCCAATTAATCTCGGACAGGGAGATATTCAGCCTACTCTGAATTTCAATTATGATAATGCTCCAACAATTCCTACTCTTTCTGTGCAAGTAATGGATCAACCGGCTAATCCGCTTCCACAGCCGCAAAACTGTGCTGCTGCTTTCAGCGCTTTCTTCCCAGTTAACAATCAGACTACTATCGTCTTCTACTTCAGTAATACAACTTCGCCAAATGAACTTGTTCACTGGAATGGTACTGACTGGGACGATGTTACTGTTCCTTCCGGGGCAGACTTTTCTACTCCGGGACAGGTAACTTTCACATGGACATCATCAAGCAGAGCTGACGAAGAGTTTGCCGTGAATGGTGGCGGAGATTCAACCCTGCCTGTTGAACTTTCTTCTTTCAATGCTGTTCAGACCGGTTCTGATTTTGCCCAGCTAAATTGGACAACTCAATCTGAAAACAACAACCTTGGTTTTAATATTCTCAGAAGTAACTACCAGGATGTTGCTGAAGCTGTAAAAGTAAATGGTGACATAATTGCCGGAACAAACACATCTGCAGAACATACTTACAGCTTTACAGATGAAGACATTGAGTATGAAACAGAATACTTCTACTGGCTGGAATCACTTGATTTCAACAATAACAGCAAGTATTTCGGACCTGTAAGTATCACAATTGAACGTGACAAGGATGATGACATTCCTGATGTACAGATTGCCGCTGGAATCCACAGAATATACCCTAATCCGTTCAATCCACGCACAACAATTGAGTACAGCATCTATGAAGACGGTGATGTTTTGATTTCCGTATACAACATTAAAGGTCAGCTGATTAAATCCTTCAATGAAGGATTCAAGGAAGCAAACAAAATTGAAGAAGTTGTCTGGAATGGAAAAGATAACAACTCAGGAAATGTTTCTTCAGGGGTTTATTTCATCAGAATTGAATCAGGAAATACAGTTGAAACAAGAAAAGCTGTATTATTGAAATAATAAAAAAGTTACTATAGTTTAAAGCTCAGTTTTCGGACTGAGCTTTTTTTGTGAATAAATCAAATTTTTTTACATTTTTTCCATAACAAGTTTTCCTGTCGAAATATTATTTAGTTGACAACCTGAATCTAACTTCATTGTTTAGTGTAAAATAAAAAACCTTTGGAGATAATATGAGAAGACTATTCTTTATTTCATTTGTTCTAATCAACCTCTTACTTCATTGTGACTGGCTTCCGCTGCAGGAAATGTATCCCACAGATAATCCAGGCGATACATTTGGTTATGATGTTGCAATTGATGGAAATTATGCTATTATCGGAACAGACGAAACCATAACAAGTATCAATAACGGTTCTGCTTATATCTTTCTTAAAGCCGGAACAACATGGACTCAACTACAGAAACTCACACCAACTGATGCAATTGATCAACACTTTTTTGGAAGATCTGTTGATATATCCGGAGATTATGCAATAGTTGGTGCACGTGGTGATGATGACAATGGTGATGGTGCAGGAGCAGCATACCTCTATAGAAATGTGGGCGCAACCTGGAGCTTTGTACAAAAGCTGACTGCATCTGATGGAGCAGCAGGAGACTATTTTGGTTGTGACGTTGCGATTGATGGAGATTATGCAGTTGTAGGTGCAAAAGGATGTGGTACCGGAGCAGCCTATGTTTTTAAGCGCAACATAAATACATGGTCTCAAATAGAGAAACTGGAAGCATTTAACTCTTCTAACTCTATGTCGTTTGGTACTTCAGTAGATATCGACAGTACATTAATTGCAGTGGGTGATCCTGATGGAGTATATACACTTGGTAATGATAGTGTATATGGATCTGTGTCTTTATTCAGATTTTACAATTTGAGCTCACTTAGTTTTTTAGAAATAGCAAGACCTTTAATTCATGATAACACAAGAGATTTTGGTGCTTCGGTAGCAGTTTATGATGATCAAGTTCTTATTGGAGCTCCTACAGGAAATATTAATGGATCAATGTCCGGTGAAGCTTTTGTTTATTATTATAGCAACTATTTTGATAGATGGTTTTTAACACAAAGTATTTGTCCTGCGGATAATGCAGCTGGAGATTGCTTTGGAGGGTACGTTGCACTTAATGGTGATACAGCTGTAATCGGTGCAAGATATGCTGATGTTGGAACTGAAACCTCTGTCGGAGCTGCTTATGTGTATGTTGCTGATGGTTATGACTGGAATCAGGCACAAAAAATTACTCCAACTTCACCTTCAGGAGGAGAACACTTTGGTAAATCAGTTGCTGTCTCAGACAATGATGTTTTTATTGCATCCGCAAATGAATACAATAGTATACCAAACACAAGTACTGTTCACGTATTTGGTACTTTTGCAATTCCTTCTGCAACACTTAATGTATTTCCTGTGCATATGTCTACTGATATGCCGAGACAGGTTACAGTAAATTGGAGATATGCAGGTGAAAATACCCCTACAGGATTTAAAGTATATTGTGATGGAAACTTAGTCGCAGATGTACCTTACACTACGGACAAATTATATAGCCAAGCCCTTCCTATAAGAGAATACGGAAGAATTATTGAGTGGAAAGTTATCGCATATAATGCTTATGGAGATAACCAGTATCCTCTAACCTCATCATATACAGTAATGGACGATCCCGGAGCAGACGCTGCTCAGGAACCTTCTGAAGTAGTTTACAATCAACTGGAAAATGTTGACTCAACAACTCCACCAACTCTGACTATGCCTGCTATAGATTTTGGAGAGGGAGATATCCAGCCAACTCTGAACTTCGTTTTTGCTTCTGTACCTGCTATATCTACCATTCCTGTGCAGGTAATGGATCAACCTTCTAATCCACTTCCACAACCGGAAAACTGTGAAGCGTCTTTCAGTGCATTCTATCCAACAGGGAATCAAACAACAACAACCTTCTACTTCAGTAATACAACTTCGCCTAATGAACTTGTTTATTGGAACGGATCTGACTGGAGTGATGTAAGTGTTTCATCCGGTGCAGACTTCTCAACTCCCGGGCAGGTTACATTTACATGGACATCATCTGCAAGAGGAACCGAAGAATTTGCCGTGAACGGTGGAGGAGATTCAACCCTGCCTGTTGAACTTTCTTCTTTCAATGCTGTTCAGACCGGTTCTGATTTTGCCCAGCTAAATTGGACAACTCAATCTGAAAACAACAACCTTGGTTTTAATATTCTCAGAAGTAACTACCAGGATGTTGCTGAAGCTGTAAAAGTAAATGGTGACATAATTGCCGGAACAAACACATCTGCAGAACATACTTACAGCTTTACAGATGAAGACATTGAGTATGAAACAGAATACTTCTACTGGCTGGAATCACTTGATTTCAACAATAACAGCAAGTATTTCGGACCTGTAAGTATCACAATTGAACGTGACAAGGAAGATGATACACCTGATGTAGCAATCGCATCCGGTATTCATAGAATATACCCTAATCCGTTCAATCCACGCACAACTATTGAATACAGCATCTATGAAGATGGTGATGTTATGATTTCCGTATACAACATTAAAGGACAGCTTATCAGAACATTTAATGAAGGATTCAAGGAAGCAAACAAAATTGAAGAAGTTGTATGGGATGGAAAAGATAGCAATTCAGGCAATGTTTCTTCCGGTGTTTATTTCATCAGAATTGAATCAGGTAATACAGTTGAAACAAGAAAAGCTGTATTATTGAAATAATAAAAAAGTTACTATAGTTTAAAGCTCAGTTTTCGGACTGAGCTTTTTTATTTAGAGGACAGCTCAATTTATTAATAGAGAATACAAACTAAATCAAGCAAGCTTTAAAGAGGTGATATTGAAAAGTCATAACTGCATCTTAAAAAGCAAAAACGGACTGCTTGCAACAGTCCGTTTAATATTATATATTCTCAGTCTCTTATTTCATTAAGAGCATTTTAGCTGTTTTGGTGTAATCCGGAGTCACTAGTTTATAGAAATACACTCCTGAACTTAAAGAATTACCGTTTGAATCTTTACCATTCCATTTTACATCATGCTGACCTGTCGGATTGATTTTTCCGTTCAGCAATGTTTTAACCTTTTGTCCCTTGATGTTATATACTTCAAGAGAAACGTCAACTTGCTCATCTGAGTACCCCTTGAGTGAAAAACTGATAGTTGTTTCGGGGTTGAACGGATTAGGATAGTTACCTTTAAGAACTGTTGCATCACAGAAGTCAAGAACACCTTTTTCGATGGTAATAGCTTGCGGTCCATGGAACCCACCTGAGTTATTGTCAGCTTGAACTACTTCAATCCAGTAGTAATAAGTTGTTTCTAAAAAGACTTCATCGTCTACATAACTGTAGTCTGTTGTTCCTGAAGTGTTTGTGGCTGCAATAAGCTGAGCATTATTAAGTGGAATAGCTGATGAAAGTTCATCACTTTCGCTGCGCAGCAATCTGAAACCAATAAGGTCTGTTTCTGATTTTGTTGACCATGTAATACTTACAAAATCATTATTAGTCTTTGATAATGTAAATGATGAAAACTCTACAGGGAGTGTAAGCCCAGGAGAGTCATTACCCGGATCTGCATTTTCGGGAATTGTTGCAGGCGACCATATGGTTGGTTGTACTTGTATTCTACGTTCGTTGGTGTTTATAACAGGTGTTATATCAATTTCTTCTCGAACATCAGGTATGTTCAGAGAGTATGCATAACCATTACCGATTTCGAGGTTTGAACTCCCCTGTACGAAGACAGTTCTGCTCATATCAAATGTTGTATTCCAGGCTGTTTCGAAAGTTGACAAATCAGCCCCATTTGAGATGACAACTGAACCGAAAGGAGGAATTATACCGGAAAGGGTTTCTGCATATGATGTCATAACATTTACAACGGTTACTCCTGTAAGATCTAATTCATTATGAGTTACATTTTTTAGTTCTATGAATGCTGTTGTTTCTAATTGGTTTGAAAGATTATCTGAAATTTCACTGAAAAAAAGCATATAATAGGCAACAGGTGTAGCAGCAGGGGGTGCTATATTATGGTCACCTGTGAATATGCCGTTAGGAAGTGGTGTTGTATCATATAAAGTCACCTGATTTTGAGCATCGTTCATGTCCCACCTTATGTTAGTGCCTTGAGTAAAATCTACTACGTCAAATACCATAACTGCACAGTCTGTCCATGTGTTATCAAGATTATAGCAGAACAATGGGTAATCGATTATTCCAGCGTATACACCATTGATACCGCATTTGATGGAAGACATTTCAATTGGTTCAAGGTTGTATATATCCATTCCGAAGAATTCAAAGTCCTCAATTGGACCAAGGCTGTAAGATTCAGCATTGTTGTACGCTAGACATGCATCATTATAGAGTATACGAAGGTTAAAGAAACCAATTGGAGCAACGCCATTGTTATATTTGATCTGAAGTTTTATTCTGTATTTATCATTTGCATCGTCAAAACCCATACCATCTGTATCATATACTATATTGTAATCAATGGAATCAACAGAATATTCTGAAACATTAATATTTTGTGGCCCAAGAAAACCACCTGAGTTGTTGTCAGCCTGGACTATTTCAATCCAGTAATAATTTTTCACACCTGTTACTGCATTAGAGTCTGTATATTGGTAGTTGCAAGTTTGTGAATTATTAGTAGCTGCAATAACCTGACCATTGTTTAATGGAACTGCATCTGTAAGTCTGTTACTGATACTTCGGTATAATCTGTAGCCAAGTAGGTTGTTTTCAGATTCTGCTGTCCAATTAATATTAACATACTGATCAATAGTCTCTGTAAGATAGAAAGTAGCAAATTCTACAGGGAGAATAAAAGATTGAGTCATGACTCCGGGATTTGCATCCTCAGGAGTTGATTTACTGCTCCATATTTCAGGAGATAAGTGAAGCTTTTGCTCATTGCTATATATAGTATGGGTTCTGTCTATTTCTAAACGAGAATCCGGAACTCTTAGTGAGTAATTATATCCATTACCAATACTGATTGAAGTATCTCCTTGTATGAATACAGTCCTACTCATATCAAGTGTTACATTCCAGGCTGCTTCGAAAGTTGCCTGATCCGCTCCATTTGAGATAATTACAATACCGTTGGCAGGAGCAATTCCGGATAGGTTTACAGTATATCCTGAAGTCAGATTTACTACACTTACTCCGGCAAGATTCAAATTATCTTGAGTCACATTACTTAATTCAAAATGAGGCTGATTTCGAGCTTTCGAAACGGCTGGAATACAACATTTGATATGAGCAAGACCGTCTAAACGAAATTCAAACCTCGAAATCGGCAATATTATGCATACTCTCTGAACATACCTGATGTTCGAGAAATTGATGCCAACACCTGTTATAAACACCAGCAGGCTCTGAAATTGCAACCAACCATATGGTCGCCTACCTTAATTCCCGAAAAATGCAGATCCGGGTAATGACGTCACGAGCATTGCCAAGAGTTTTCATCAGAAAAAACCTAGAGACTAATAATGATTTTATGAAATTATTACATGGTCAACAAAATCAAGAAACGAGACCTTATTGGTTTCGAGATTGCAACGAAGCGAAAATGATGAACTTTCATCGAACAATTCCAATTAATGGTACTCGAGCATATTGCGGCCACAAACACTTCGGGAAAAACAGACTAAGGTTATAATTGCGATGAAATCTTTTTAGAAACAACTTATTGCTACTGGATTGAAATGTCAAATTAGTGGACCGCAATATTACCATCGAAAAAGGTGTTGTGATGCAACAGTTCTTAAAGGTAATATCTAATTTAGGCAATATCAGTTTTTCACTCAGGGAGTACTCAGATGAGCAAGTTGGCGTTTCTCTTTGAGTATATAACAGGGACAAAATTGGAAACATTGCTGAACGAGAAAAATCAATCCACTAGTCGAAAGCATGATGTAAAATGGAATGGTAAAGATTCAAACAGTAATTCAGAACATTTCTATAAACTAGTGACTTCGGATTACACCAAAACAGCTTTAAAATACTCTTAATGAAATAGAGACTGAAATTATATAAGGTTAAACGGACTGTTGCAAGCAATCTTGATTTGCTTTTTTAAAGATGCAGAAATGACTTTTCAATATCACCTCTTTAGAAAGCTTGCTTGATTTAGTTTGTATTCTCTATTAATAAATTGAGCTGTCCTCTAAATTTTTTTTTTTTTTTTTTTTTTTTTTTTTTTTTGCTGGTAACTTTTTTTATTATTTCAATAATACAGCTTTTCATGTTTCAACTGTATTACCTGATTCAATTCTGATGAAATAAACACCGGAAGAAATATTGCCTGAACCTTGTATTCTTTTCCATCCCATTTTTTTTCTTAATTTTGTTTGCTTCCTTGAATCACTCATTAAATGTTCTGATAAACTGTCACTTACATGTTGTATACTTTTATCATAACATCACCATCTTCATAGATGACTGTATTCAATAGTTGTGCGTGGATTGAACGTTTTAGAGGTATATTCTATGAATACCGGATGCGATATACTACATCAGGTGTATCATTTTCCTTGTCACGTTCAATTGTGATGCTTACGAGTCCGAGAGCCTTGCTGTTATTTTTTTCATCAAGTGATTCCAGCCGGTAGAAGTATTCTGCTTCATACTCAATGTCTTCATCTGTAGAAAAGCTGTAAGTATGTTCTGCGAATTTCCGGCAATTATGTCACCATTTACTTGCAGCTTCAGCAACATCTGTGAGACCCACTTCTGAGATGAGTTTGTTGTTTTCAGATTGAGGTTGTCAATTCCCAGCTGGGCAAAATCCAGAGCCGTGCAGACAGCCTGTTGGAAGGAGAAATTTCGAGCAGGCAGGGTTGGATCTCCTCCACCTTTGCGGCCAATTCTTCGGTTCCTCTTCCAGATGATGTCCATGTAAATGTAACCTGCCTGGGAGTTGAGAAGTCTGCGCCGAGATTATTTTTGTACATTTCTCCAGTCAGATCCGTTACAATAGGCAAGTTTTTTAGGCGAAGTTATGTTACTGCAGTAGAAGGTTGTTGTTGTTTGATTCTTTTTGGGATAGAATGCACTGAAAAGGGTTTTTTTTTTTGCAGGTGAGGAAGTGAGATTAGGAGGTTGATACGTTGCCTGCACGGGAATGGTGGAGGTAGCGGGTACGGAAATCTCAAAACGGAGTTCAGAGTTGGCTAGATATCTCCCTCTCCAAAATCTATAGCAGGCATAGTCAGAGTTTTTTTTTCTCCTTTGTCAACATTTTCCAGTTGATTGCCGAATTACTTTCAGGAGGTTCCTGAGCAGCGTCTGCTCCGGGATCGTCCATTACTGTATAATGATAGGATTAGAAGATCACAAGTTATCCATCGCAAGCATTATATGCGATGGCTTTTCACGCTCGAATAATTCTTCCGTATTCTCTCGTAGGAGGAGTGGGTTTCTTAACATGTCCGTAGTGTGAGGTACATTGCCACTTGGTTTTAATCTTACCAGTAATTAAATCCTGTAGAAATTTTCAGCCTGCATATCTCAAACAATTTATGCTGTAATTTTCATCTCAATAGACATATGCACAGAAATGCATTAAGGGTTGCAGAAGGAATTGCAAAAGTACCAAATACGTGAGCAATACTTGTGTTTGGTATACTGTGTATTCATTTGCGGATGCTGCTGTCTGAGACGCTGTGTGCACCAAAGTGTTCTCACCACAGTGGCCCACGTGCTGAACCAGTCTTCATCAGCAACATATAAGCAGCTCCGGCAATTTGGCAATTCCAACATCAGCATATCTTGCACCGATGCTTTGTATCACCATTAGCATTACCACTCTCTCCAGCTGCGATATCCGCAGGACAAATTTTCTGTTAAAACCATCTATCAAAATAGTTGTAATAATAGGCAAAAGCTTCACCGAACATTGATCCATTAACTGTAGGAAACTCCAATAAGAACTTGATCATCATAAGCCAACTGCCGAAGCATACTGTGTTATCATGAATTAAAGGTCTTGTATTTCTAAAAAACTAAGTGAGCTCAAATTGTAGGTGAGATAAAGACGCAGATCCATATACTGTCATTACCAAGTGTATATACTCCATCAGAATCGCACTGCATTGTCGCTGTCGATATCCTGCTGAAGTACCAAACGTAGAGTTAGAAGAGTAAATGCTCCGAATTTCTATTTGAGACCATGTATTTATGTTGCGCTTAAAGATGCTCCGTACCCTCCTTTTGCACCACCACAACTGCATAATCTCCATCAATCGCAACGTCTGAAAAATGGTCTTCCTGCTGCTCCATCAGATGCAGTCGGCCACGGCCGCAAGCCGGTTGCGCGCCCCGCCGCCGCTCACCGTCACCACGTGCTGTTGCGCGTCTCCGGATATATCCTTGGAGTCTTCCAAGTGTTGATCAATTGCATCGAACAATTGTGAGTTGTAGTTAATCCCATGTTGTTCCGGCTTTAAGAAGATATAAACAGAGACGTTGTATTACTATTATGGCCTAAATTCCGGAAATAATAGCATAGTACAATTGCAACATCATAACCAAATGTATCACTTTTTTGGATATGCAATGAAAATTCCAGCGAAGCCAGTCTAGTAGAGATTGGTCGACAAATGGGAATAAAAGAATGTGCTATATATATCCAAAATTTTGCCGTACACTAAACAATGAAGTTAGATTCGGTCAACTATATTTCGACAGAAACATTTATGGAAAAAATGTAAAAAATTTGTTTATTCACAAAAAAAGCTCAGTCCGAAAACTGAGCTTTTAAACTATAGTAACTTTTATTTCAATAATACAACTTTTCTTGTTTCAAAACTGTATTTCCTGATTCAATTCTGATGGGCCCCTGAAGAACATTTCCTGAGTTGTTAATCTTTCCATTCAGACAACTCTTCAATTTTGTTGCTCCTTGAATCCTTCATTGAAGGGATTTAATCAGCTGACATTTATATGCTGTATACGGAAATCAAAACATCACAAATTCTTCATAGATGCTGTACTCAGTGCGTGGGTCTTTGGACAAGTATATTCTGTGGATTCGCGGCAATCTGTACATCAGGAATGTCATCATCCTTGTCACGTTCAATTGTGATACTTACAGGTCCATTGGAGAAAATGTGACATTGTTGAAATCAAGTGATTCCAGCCAGTAGAAGTATTCTGTTTCATACTCAATGTCTTCATCAGCAGAAGCTGTAAGTATGTTCTGCAGATGTGTTTGTTACTACAATTATGTCTTCGCTTACTTTTGCAGCTTCAGCAACATCTTGTGTAGGAAATTCTGAAATATTAAAACCAAGGTTGTTGTTTTTCAGATTGGTTATCCCAACAGACCATAAATGCGGTCACAGACACTTTTGATGAGAAGAAGAAAGTTGCGAGCGGGAGTTGCCGGTCACGGCAAGCTCTTCGTCAACTCTGCTGATGATATCCGTACCTGTCCCGGGTCTCTGCCCCCGAAGGAACGACATCGTCCCGAGTGTACATTCCAGTGAACAAGTTCATTTTGGCGAGCATTGTATTACATTATTGGAAGACGATAATAGTCTGATTGTCAGATGGGGAGAAAGCGCTGTCCGCAGCAGCACGGTTTAAATAAAATATATGGAAGCGGATTAGCCGATTTGATAAGTTGGAATTTGCACAGATTTTGTAGGAATTGTAAAACCATTATCATAAAATTGAAATTCACAGTGACTGAATAGAAATCTATCCGAAAAAAAACGAAAGCATTTATAATGGTAGGTGGATTAGTCACTGTGACATTTTGCAACTCATTATGAGCAACTTCATCGGGTTCTTCTCCTTCACCAGCACACCGGAATCATTCATTATATAGAATGTCCATGTTACAGGACTTACAGTAAGCTTTTTCTACATTGTAAGGTACAATCTTCCATGTTACGGTAGAGCCATAAGCCAACGATATTAAGATCTTTATAATTTTTTTTATCGGTTGTATGAAGTATGTTCGAGATTATCTGTGAACCATTACAGGTAAAACATAGAGAACCTGTTGGAGATTTCGGAACCGCTATATCGCCAGTTAACGTTTACGTTTCTTGGCGTAATCCAATACTGTTGTTGACAAGGAAAACATTAGCATTCAACTCCAGCAGAAGGTTTGTGAAGGAATTGTTTGTACCATAAGTTAGCTGCCTTCAGAATACAACTGCTTTCACTCTGGGAACCATATTCTGTAGCATCATCCAGACCTGTGATGCACTTCCTGTGCGGGATTGTTTGTTCCACGCATCCACTTTTTTTGATCTGCAGTTGCAATTGAACCATAGGCAACGAGTTGGGCCGAGATGTAATTGTTGTTTCTGCTCCATTATCGTTAACAGTACCGTTGAGTATTGCTGAGGAGATGTAACACTTCCTGCTGCATTTGATAGAGCAGTTGTGCTGATAACTGATGAAGCCAAAGGTTTGCCCTATCTCAAATCCATCATACGACTTGTACTGAGACCAAGCCATCAAGTTGCCGATTTGCAATTCTTTGATTGTGTATTGTCCTCTTCAATATAAATGAAACTTTCATTTACGTATCAATGGCTATTCCAAATATCTGACCTGTAGTTCCCTCGCTTCCAGCTGCAACAAAAAACATCACCTTTTTCATCAATATCACATAGCCCCAAATTCCACTTTTTTTCAGAAAAGTGCATAATATATCTTCCCATTGTAATATGCAAGAGCAAAGGCACTAACACTTTTTCACTGTTGATACATTTGATTTCCACGGATCACAGCTTTTGGTAATAAAACATTTCCTGAGGCGTTATCAGATAAGTACAACTTATTATTATCACCATCATATACAACTGCATCGAATCCCACCACATAGATAGTTTTCCGGGAAGCAACTGGCTGATTATCTCCTGTTCATAAAGCATTACACGATCTCAAATCCCAATCACCGGAATTTTTTGCGTAGAATAATTTTCCATCGCCAATGCGACTGGAACTAGCTTTTCGGGTAATTATATTTCACTAACTCACCGAACCATGAATGTTGATTTTCCTGATAATAATAAGATCCCAGTATTACATTGATATCTCACATGGGACAACATTATTTGTTATATCCACAGCAAATACTGGAATATAATCATTAAGATCCGGTGAAGCGTAGAAATCTGATTCTGAAGATCCATCTAGAGTTCTTTTTTCTAAATTAGAGGAACTGATATCATCTTAAAAAAAGTAAATAAAATTTTTTTCCGAAATAGACAGAAACAAAAACATCAAAATCGATAAATACACCATTTTCTTCATAGTACCCCTCAAGTAAGTGTTACTTTTTTTTTATGTGTATATAATTAAATAATAATATAATAGACAGAGGAAGGATGTGGCAACATGAAAATATTAGTTATCGCAGAGATTATTTCAGGTAAAAAAATAATGGAGTTTTATTAGTAAATTATCTTATTGACATTTTTTTCTGAAATATGTTAACATGAAATGCTAAAATATTAGTTCACAGGAAAATAATATTAATTTAACATTCCAAAAATGTCACTTAGCACATGTCATATTTTGAAAATAGACAAACTTGGGAGAATAAATTATTTTGGGAAAACACTCTTATCACTTTTGAATTTCCTGGCTTTTTTCCTTGTTGTTACATTAAACGAAAATTTTGAAAATATTAAAAGCAGTTATGCACTGGTTCTGTTGGAGAAGTGTCATTCGAAAATGCCACTAACTGAGAACGCTCAGCGACCGAAATTCGAAAATCGGTCAGGGTTAAATGCAGATCTACTCTTCCCGGGTGATTTTGATAAAACCGACGATCGGTAACAACG
>CALODV010000019.1:0-1562 GCA_942492065.1 Cloacimonadales bacterium (SeqCode)
TACAACAGCAGCACGACACTGCTCACAAAACTAACATGATATCTAATAAGAGCAGTGATAAAACAAATTTAGTTCATTTATTTATGTTCAGTACATTTATTGCGTAAATACAATTGACAGACTTGCTGTATTTAAACTTATATAAACGGACGTTTACGCAAACATTATTCTCGTTAAATGCATAAACCTAATTAGTAATCAATTTATTACCGCGTTAATTTAGTGTATCATAATTTCACTACTAAGCGTCTACATTGCTGTATTTTATTAAACTTTTCTGTAAAAACTCATTAATCCATTCGTTTTTGTTTACAGTTGCAGTATCTTATAAGCGAGTTTCAGATCGCCTGGAGGGGATGCAACCCATTCACACCCCTTTGATCTCTCCTTGATCCACCCCTGCTAGAGTCTACTGAACCGGTATACAACAAGATATTGTTTATTGCAACAAGTGTGTATCAACAACATGAAAATACGAGTAATAATAACGTCCGTCCGTCTGTCGTCACGCTTGTGTATTGTGACGAAACGGTGACAGATAGACACATAGTTACTATGGGGGACCTATAGGAAACCACCCCCTGTGAGTTCAACGCGACCTTGACCTTTGACCTTGGATGATCTTGAAAGGAGTTACGGCAAGGTCAACGAATTTGGAACGCAATATCTGAACAACGAACAAAGATATCTGCATCCTGTTGTGATTGCCAAGTCACTGCGACTGTCTTGTGAACATTTTACATAAGTCAGTGTGTAGAAAGCAGCCAAAGTTTTCGTAAATTTTAGCATCACCTTTTATATTATTTTTAGGATATTTTTTTCATCTTAATAAACGTTGGTTTCATCAGCTCTGTCCGTTACTAACTGCATTCTATTCTCAACAATGTCTCTAATCTTCTCTCTCTCTTTGACTCTTTCTCTCTTTCTCCAACTCCTTTCCTGGTACTTCTATTCTGCTACACTAACAATCTGTTTACTAATCAATGCATGCAGCTCTTGACACTTTACGTTCTTGTTTCAGTTCTTCTCGCGGTGCATTGTGGGTCTAACAGTAAGATCACGTGGCCGAGTCTGATGCAGTTTGTCATGATATTGTGTCGAGCTGTGACACAGAGTAATAAGCGACTGGTTTATAGCCAGACGTTTCCATGGAAACTATTCTCTGCAGTAAATAGCATCTCAGTATCAGCCTTGGTGGATAGAAGTCAGGAAAATATGTTTCTCCAGCGAACTGTCTGGTATATCTCCAGGAACTCTGCTCACAATGTATGAGTCAGTCCTACACAATGTGCCGAGCTGTGGCGCAGTTTCATTAGCGACAAGTTTGTAAATAGTTGTAGATTAATGAATTCGACGTTTCTCGGCCGACATTCTAGCGTGCAAGCACCGTATTGTGCGATACCATAGTTGTAGATTAACGATTTGACTGGTTGCCGCGCTGATTGTTTGTCCACTACTCAGGCAAAGCGTTCTACCATAGTTGTAGACTAAAATTTTGCTCGAGTTTCGACGAGACGATGCGAATACAATTACCGCATAATCATACAATACTTGTAGGCCAA
>CALODV010000020.1:0-488620 GCA_942492065.1 Cloacimonadales bacterium (SeqCode)
GACACTTACACCTCTAACTGGTTCACCATATATTGTCAAAACAGTACCTGCTATCAAACCTCCATCTTCCAGGACAAAGTTCCTGACTGTCAGTCTCTCCGGACCTGAAATATATACATCCGTGGTTTCTCTGTTATGCATATACTTCTGTGCGGACAAAGTGTACATTCCCGGAGAAACACCTGATATATAATACATCCCGTAATTATCAGTATAGGCTGCAGCTCCATTTTCCACCAGGGTGACAATAGACTCATTCAAGGAGTTTCCGTTCGCATCAAATACATAACCGTATACTCCTGATGCTTCAGGAGCAATAGAAACATTGATTGGTGCCGTTATATTATTTGCACTGTCCATATCGGCAGCCATCACTACTTTTCCATAAAGCAAGTGGTCTCCCACAAGAGATGAATCAGGATTGACCAGAAAAGTATAATCAATTATTTCCTGGTTTGCAATGTTATATCCATTTATTGAAGCAATTCTATTGTTTTCCAGAAACAATTGCACCTGATACTGTCCTTCAATCTGAAGACCTCTGTTTTCAATAGTTAAATGATAACGGGTATCAAGTCCAGCCATAGCATTAGCAGGTCCCCACACAGAAATTGCCAGGAGATCATGATCAAGAATCTGGGTTGAGGAGATACCTACATCATCAATAAAAAGATTAGGGCCATAACCGGTTATTGCATGAAACTTAATCTGGATAATATTGTTTGTGAAACCTGAAAGGTCAATTGTTTCCTGCACGTAAGAACCTGGGGAGTTTGAAGCAGCTCCATCATTTGATTCTAATTGATCACCGGCTTTACTCCAGACAGGCTGCCAGCTTGTGCCATCTGTAGTTACAAGTACTTGTAGTGCATCACCGGGATATGCAGAAACAAAATCGTGAGACCATCTGAATACTAAGTATGAATCGTAAGTTAACTGAACAGCAGGAGATACGAGACCTGAACTTCCCGAACTCTGAGACCAGAATGGTGCTACTGCACATCCAAAAGCAGAATCATGTGACCAGTTCCAGTCTCCACTTACCTGCCAACCAGCAGGTAACCAGCTGTCAAATGATTCTACCCAAGGCAATACGCTGATGGTATCACTCTGAGAATACAGAGATAAGCTCAACATCAGCAGAACTATAAAAATAAAAACACTTCTATTCAGTGTTCTCATATCTCCTCCGTCGCATGCTGGCCAGTTTTTAAAGTAATCGCACCACTATAACTTGCAATTAGTGTTCCAATGACAATTCAATTATGATAATTGTACTCCACCCTATTCATTTTCAGTCTTTAATTGATTATTTACAAAGAATTTATAAAGTTTATGAGTATCATTCAATCACATGAGTTAATTTTAGATGCTTTTTGTTAGTGTAAACTATATGTCTTTTCAGAAAAAACTGTAAACTTTTTTAACTATACAATAAAAATGCCTGCCGAGAGACCCGACAGGCATGGAATCTCAATTAGATTCTCTTTGTTATTGAGAAGGAAAAATGTTTACGATAATCTTAGAGTTGTTCTTGGAAGCTACTTCTATCTCTATTCCGTCTTCCAGATCATCATTTATAAACAGCTCCATTATTTCTTTCCACTTGATATAACTAAGATCAAAGGATATGTTTCCAATTTCAATTTCTGACAAGCTGCGAGGGAAAAAATATGACCCTGATCTGATTATATCATAAGGGAGACTCATTTTAACGATCTGTTCATAGTCATCTTCTTCTGTGCTTCTGGAGACCAGAATATTAAGTTTTTTCCTGACAGTATTTCTTTGATCAAGGAGTTTGCTGGCTTCTTCCGGAGATATTTTTCTCTCTGCCAGCATTTGAAGGATTTTTTTCTGGAAGCTCATATTACCTCTATATTGATCTCAACAATCTATCTGCTTCATCAACAGAAATTTTACCATCTTCAAGAAGTTTTAAGATCTGCAGCTTAACAGATCCTGTATCCTTCCTGCTTTTGCTGCGATACTGGTTGAAAGCTTCATCAGATTCTTTTACTGCTCCGAATCCTCTTTCCTGTGCTCTGCTGAAAGCTTCTTTCTTTCTCACAAATCGTTTTACATCATGAAGCTTATCTCTGAGCATGTCTTTCTTCCGATCCAACTTAGAACTGAGTGCATCCAAGGTTTCATCGGGAACATTCAGGTTCTTCAGTTCTACTCTTATAACTTTTTCAGCTTCTTTTATATCTTCCAGGGCATCTCGGATATCTGCTTCAGCTTCAGCGATGTCTTCTTTAGCTTCCTGAAGTGCTTCTCTTACATCTTCTTCAGCATCAAGCAGATCTTCGTCAACTTCATGCTCTATATCAACGACAATATCGTGCAGATCGGCTTCATCTTCTTCCCGAAAATCATCAACACTGTCTCCAAATCTCTTTTTCATTTTTTTTACAGCCTTTTTGATTTTCTTATCTATTTTATCCCTTTTCTTATCAGAAACATGGAAACCTTCAATATCTATATTAAACCTGTTTTTAAGTTTGTTTACTTCGTTTACAGCAGTATTGACTGTCTTATTTACGAAATCAGAAATGCCATCCAGGTTGATATCAACATTTATATCTTCAAACTTTATTTTAGTTCTGGAGTCCCTGTCTGTGTTGAGATCATCAGTCAGCAGTATACTGCCATTCATGTTTTCAACATTTATATCAAGATTTTCTGCTTTATCATTTCCGGACCGTATACACTCCAGATGTGATCTGCCGATTTTCTTCTCTATTGTACAATGATCAGGCAGTTTATTCTTTATTCCTCCATGTCTGTTCAAAGCAGTAAGCCTGAATGTCTGCTTCTCGGGAATTACCAGATGAATTCGTCCGTTTTTGTTAGTACAATTAACTTTTCCGGAGCATTCTTCAGTGATAACCATGGTTATTCTTCCGTTATTATTAGAGACATCAACATCGTTGAAAACAGTGTCGCTGATATTTATTGAACCATTCATAGATTTAGAACTGATTGCAGATATTGAGTTCTCAATCTTCGTACCACCATTCATGACTTCGGTAGTAATATTTCCGTTGACTTTGTTCAAAGTTATTGAGCCATTCTGTGTCTTTACATCGACATTACCGAAAATAGTCTCGACTGAAACACTGCCATTTGATGTGTTCGCAGAAACCTGAGCTGTTAAATCTGCAATTCTTATAGAACCATTGGAAGTACATACATCAAGTTTCGCTCCCTTTGGAACAGCAGCCTCTACCCTTCCTTTGTATTTTCTCAGCTTCAATGATTGTGGAGGAATTGTGACAGAAAGTTCATTCTTTTCCGTATTTTCCTCAACTTCAATGAACTCTGTATCAGTGAAATCTCTGTCTTCCTCTATCTCCAGATATAAGTTTATCTCACACATATCTGAATCTGATTGAGTAACCTCCGTTCTGAGATTGCTGCAGCTCAGATTTACCATCGGCTCTGCCTTGAGTTCATATGTTTGACTAATATCAATCTTTTTCATAAATCCTCCTGGACTTACACTACATTACCTGATGCTGTTATGGTTATATCTGCACTCTCAGGTTTAAGATTACTTCCGGTATCCGGGATTTCTCCCTTTACTTCAATATTGAATTTTACATTGTTTCCATCTAATGATGGAGATACTTCAGCTGTAACGTTTTTGATCCCACTGTTACGACCATGCCCTACCTCCACTGTATATTCCTGATTCATTTCAACCTTTTTCATTCTTTCTCCTATAGTTTCTTAAGTTGTTCAAGTGCCTGTTCTACTGACAGGTCACCAAATTCCAGCTTCTTAAGAATATCCTGCCTGTCTCTTTCTTCCGAGTCAACGCATAGACATCTCTGAATCTCAGCCAGCTTGTTTTTTACTGTCGGATAGGAAATATTCATTTTCTTTTCAACCTCTTTTATATTCCCACCGGCACACATGAAAATTTTAACGAACTCCTGCTGTGCAAGGGTCAAGCTACTTAAAGCTCCAAGCCCGAAAGTCCCCCTTATCGTAATATCACATTGTGAGCACTGATATTCCCTGATAACGAGTTCCTCATTACAAACAGGACACGAATTTAAACTGTTCATTCCAGACTCCTTTGTTTTATGAATCATAATTTAAATACTTTATTAATTTTGTCAATTTATTTATTAATATTATTAATTTCCATATTAATTATTTTAATTTTAGATACGACTTCAAAATTATTAATACTTTTATGTTGACCAAATTTGTTATAACATAATATTACTTAACCTTATTTTATGGAAAATCAGGAAGACCAAGGAGTAATCAATGCATGATCTCACTTTACCTTATATTTATGAATGGGAATGCGGCTTCCTTTACCCTCACCTGCTTGAGGATGTAGATTTCTGGATCGATGTTTTCAAGAATGAATCAGGACCGATCTTTGAAGCCGGGGCAGGAACAGGTAGAATAACCATCCCCTTACTTAATCAAGGTCATACTATTACCGCTCTTGATATATCTGTAGACATGTTGGATTTACTTACTACTAAAGCAGAAAATTGTAAACTTGAAACAGTCATAGCTGATCTGGCAGACTTCAACCTGAACAGAATCCACAGTGCAGCGTTCTTTCCATATACCATATTTCAACTCCTGCCGGACTCAACCTCCAGGAAAAAATGTCTGAAAACATTGAATAAAAACCTTGCACAAAATGGACAAGTAATCTTCGATCTTGATCTGTCAATTTTACATGGAGAAGATCCTGAAGACTATAAACATATATATACGGAAGAATTCGAAGAATTTACCTCTATCGTATCATTATATTCCAAAATTGAAACAGATCACTCAGAACTATCCAGAACATGGCATGATTTCTACAGAATCTTCGATGGAAGGGGTAATAAAAAATTACGAAACACAACTACACTCTATGCTTTATCTCTTGATCATATGGACATGTTGTTAGAAAATTGCGGATTTGCCGTTACAGATGTTTTTGGAGGATACAAACTCGAGCCACTTAGTAAAGACTCAGAAAGGATGCTAATCTTTGCTGAAAAGGTTTCAGAAGCCTCCATATAGTTCAGCCTTACTTCTAACCTTATCAAGATATTCTCTGGTTTCTCTGTAGGGAATATCCTTTATAAGCGTGGAATACACTGATTTTGCCTGCATCTTATTAACTTTATCATTGAATAAACTACTTGTCTTCTTAATACCGGAAAAAAGTTTGAGAACTGTTCCCGGACCGGAGTTATATCCACAAACCATACAATAATAACGACTTCTAATATTATTGATTCCGGAGAAAAAACGCTTTTCCATATAAGCAAGATAACCTGTTCCCATTTCCAGATTCACATCGACTCGAAAAAGCCTGCCCTTATCCGGAACTGAATCTTTATTATACAATATCTTGTTCATTGTTTTACCGGCATAACGGGGAACTATCTGCATAAGACCGACTGCTCCGCTTTTTCTGTTATACGCTTTGGGATTAAAGTAAGACTCAACGTGAATAATCCCCATAACAAGCGCAGGATTGAGGTTATATTTGCTGCATAGACTCTCTACTCGGTTAATATACTTTTCTGCCCTGATCTTTAAATGATCACTTTTCAGCTTTAAGACTATTCTGTAACCTGTACCTTTCGAGGATCCTGCTTCAGATATTTTCTGCCTCACAACCTCTTCAACAGTTTTCTTCCCCTCGGATTGACTGAGCTTTCCCTTTAACTGTCCGGAGAGTATCTTCTGCCCTGTCTCATCCTCAGTTTCGAGCACTTTCTTGAGAGATTCTCCGAGTTTTCTGGCAGCCTGGAGCTTACCATCCTTATTCAGACTCTCTCCTGTAGTTTCAATGACTATTTCCCCATTCTTGAAATCTACAATTGATCTGGTGTGGTTATCATCGTAGTATTCCACCCACCGAGACTGTGTACTTTCCTTGAAGTCAGCCCAAAGCTTCTCTATCTGCTTCTTGTAATCAGC
The DNA here is from genome assembly GCA_942492065.1 of Cloacimonadales bacterium (SeqCode). Classification (GTDB taxonomy): domain Bacteria; phylum Cloacimonadota; class Cloacimonadia; order Cloacimonadales; family JAIOQZ01. The sequence goes on from CALODV010000020.1 coordinate 5,959, forward strand.
AAAATCAGTTTCGGCTTTTTTCTCCTGTTTTCTGAATCTTTCTTCTGTCATCTTCTTATAAGCAGAAAAGTTCTCTTCAGCAAAGCACTGAAGAGAACTTAGAATAATTATCAGTAATATTATACTTTTAGTGTCCACAACTGCATTCGTGTTCAGGAGGAAATTTTTCCAGATTTTTGATAAGAGCTTTAACAGGCTCAAGTTCCAGTGCAGTACCTGCCTTTAAGGCAGAAAGTATTGTACCACCGCCGGTAAAGAAGTAAAATGACGTATCGTTATCAGCTTTAAGGTAGTATTTTGCAGCCAAAGCTTTGAATTCCTGAATGGTATCTCCACCACCGAAAAGCTTCAGACCTTTTTCATTTTGACAAATCCTGATATACATAGCCTGAGTACCTTCGTAGAACAGTGGAGTTAGCCCCATAACTGCATTTGTGAAGATAGTTTTTGCATTGGCAATAGCATTAGCGATTTTTTCTTCTTCAAATGATTTGGGATCAACATCCAGTATAAAGTTATACTCTTTCTTATCAAGAATGTGATGAGTTCTGCAGCTTTCAGGGGTTCTTTCTTCAAGAGAATCTGATTCCACAATATATTGTGGTTCAAGAACTACTCCCGGATATTGTTCGGATATTTTCAGAAAAGCTTTTGCAGATTCCACATCATCTTCTTTAATTCCTTTAATCTTGATACCATATTTTGCGCAAAGATAGGCATTATAAATAACACCACCGAGGAGCAGATAATCAACTTTTTTAAGAAGAGCTTCCAGTGGTCCTATCTTTGTATCGAACTTTGAACCGGCAACGATAGCCATAAATGGTCTCTCAGCATTAAAGAGGTACTCCAGCTTCTCGATTTCCTTTTGATAAAGCAGTCCGGCATAAGAGGGTATGAACCTTGCAGGCATCACGGTAGAAACATGAGGCTGCCATGATCCGAAAGCATCGTTAACATAAATATCAGCCAACCCTGCAAGTTCTTTTCCAAGCTGTACGGCACTGTCATCTTTTTCCTCTTCAGCTTTAAACCAGCGACAATTCGGAAGATAAATACCGTCGTATTTTCCCTGGGCTAGCTCAGTCAGGTGCAAATTAATTGAAGTATCAATGCAGGATATTCCTTCAGGAGTAACATGCTTGAGTTCTGGAACGTAGAAGTTCAGATCGAATTTCTTTTTAAGGTAGTCAACAACCGGTTGCACAGATGTTTTCTCATCAATTAAAATTTCTCCGGTTTTCTTATCTTTTGGTCTGCCAACGTGAGACATAAGAACGGGAATTCCACCATTCTTCAAGATATGGATTATAGTAGCCACTGAAGCATCAACTCTCAGGGCATCGAAAATCTTGCCTTTTTTGACAACATTGTGATCGACTCTGACAAGGACAACTCTTGAAGCAAGATAAGTGTCCTGTATCAACGGTACTTTCATTTTTCCTCCAGAAAGAAATAACTCATTTTTTCATGTTGAATAACATTAAAATTCTTTAATCATGTGTATTAATATTGTCAAGTTATATAAGGATATTTCATCAAGAAAATTTCTTAACCTACGGAAAAGTTAATAACATAACTAAATCGTTGTTTTTTACACGATTACAGTTGACTAAAAAACATTACTTAAAAATATTCTGCTCTGATATTGTAAGGAGATACATATGAGTTATAAGAAACCGGAAATTATGCTTATGCCTGCCTTGGAAATTCTTGGTATTACCGGACTGCAGGAAGGTAAGGAAGATGCAATGCCGTTTTTGATGAATGAACTGAAAGACATGAAATATGTCAAACGCCTTAATGAACTTGCCGACTCGGATACCTTCTTCTATGCCACCTTTAACTACAGCTTCGAGAACTCCGGTTATTCCGCAGAATGTGTTCTTGGGAAAAAAATCACTAAAGAGGTTCATGCACCGGAAGGATTAACCATAGTTGATTTCCCTGAGAGACTTGTTGCCAGATTCCATCATGACGGCAGAATTGAGGGTAAAGAAGAAATTTATGACTATATATTCTCTGAGTGGATACCCAAAAGCGGTTTCCAGTTTGCCGATGTATTTGAAATCGAAGAATTCCGTGTAAATGAAGATACGGGAGAAACAGAAAAAGGCATGTGTATTTGCTTGAGTATTGATCCCGTTGGTGAACAGGTAGATTATCCTGATCCAGAAATAGTCCGACTTGATGAAATGTATGTGGCAGGTATTACCAGAAAAGAGCTACCTTATGAAAACGCTTCACTCAAAATGTGGAGCAAGCTGGAAAAATCCAATCTGAACCTCAACAGCAATAATGATTTCATAATAGGCGTAAATCATAATATAGAAAAAGACAGTTCTGAAAATATCAGAGATTACCTCATTGGTAAGATTGTTGATAAAGACCAACCACTTCCGGAAGGTATTGAGCGTATCAAAATCCCTAAACAGCAATATGCCAGGTTTGTTCTGAAAGGTCACCTTTCCAAGCTTACCGATCTTTATGAATATGCAGTCCTGCAGTGGGTAGACAATTCAAAGTTTAAGTACTGCGGTACGTTTGAGATAGAAAAGTATCCTGCAGATTATGATACAAAATCAGATGATATGGAAATGGAACTGTATATCCCGATAATGCCTGCTAGATTTTGATGTTTCCTAATTATGAGTTTTCCTATACTCATTAATCCTTACTTTAACATTATGTTGTAAGTTTCTATAGAAGAACATATAATCATAGATATGGAATTCTCCATCCATGAAGATTCCCAGTTTTGCGGGATACTCTTTGGGATCGACATCCGGTACTTTCAACGTTCCTCTGTCTGGATCAATGTATGCTCCGGTGAAATGAGGAATTTCTCTCAGAATATTACCTGAATAATCGGTAAAACAAGCTCCAAGGTTTTTATCTGCTTCAGCCGGGCTGGAACCGATTGACCAGTTCAAAGGATTAATCGAGTAAGTAAAATCTGGAACAATAAGCGATTTATCAATATTCTCAGATTCTGTACTGTAGCATATAATTACACCTGAGTCTTTTTCGGATTGTGCAGGTTTTAATAACGGATTGTATTCAATGTCTTCCGGGGTTAATCTCCAGCCAATACAATAGGCTGCAATTAGCCTGCTGTTTATCCTGCTGTCAGTGAACTTTTCCTTCAGCAGACGAATTATCATTTCACTTCCCTGGCTGAATCCTGCCAGAATAAAGGGATCATCGCTGACCGATAAATAGTATTCAAAAGCATTTTCCACATCTCTATAAGCTTTCATGAAAGCTTCATTTATTTTAACATCTGCTGTAGCATCATTATATCCTCGAGCGACAAAACAACTGAGGCCAACTTGTCTGTAATAAGGTGCAAAAAAGTCGCAATCACTATCATCGTAAATTCCCTTTTCCATGTTAATAGCACCCAAAAACTTTCTTCTCAACTCCTGATCATCCAAAGGCATATTATATAAAGAATCACTTCCCAGAAAAACAGTTGGAGCTACAAAAAAGACATCGTGATATTCAGTAGAGTTTTCCGAAAAATAAGCCCAGTTATCTCTCTGAGAATAGTCAATAAAAGCACTGAGATTACCGGTAACAGCAATTAAAGCAAACAGAAGTATCAATAGCCTGAATTGAGTAAAGTTATTTATATTCATATAGTTCAGTCTCCTTATGTTGTTTGGTAGAAAACCTCAACCTGCCAGTTCTTTCTGCAATGATTTCTGAAAAATTTCTGTCATATCACTCATGAATGCAAATTCGTAGCGAATATCCAGAACATAAGCTTTTATACGGAGCTTTATCTTTGGAGTATTCATATGTATTTCCTGTTTAAACACAATCGATACAGGTTTCTTAAGGTACACATAACGAGATACAACAGCAGATTGATAAGCAATCTTCTTTATACGTTGGAAATCAATATCTGTATCAAGGTAGAATTCCGCTACAACCTGACAGTTAGTCTCGCCTGAGTTACTGTTGGAAACAGACTGATTCACAATTTCACTATTTGGAATAGATACCACAGAATCATCCGGGGTTACAATTCTCACACTACGCAATCCGATAGTCAAAACTTCACCATAGAACGAGCCAACCTGAATTTTATCTCCGACCTGAAAAGGTCTGTCAAACAGGATCATCACTCCACCGAATATATTCTTCAGAATATCCTGAGAGGCAAAACCAATGGCAATACCTGCGGATGCTGTCACTGCAACAATTGTCTGAAAAGGTGGTCTCAGTACACCGACAATTATAATGTATACACTGATAGTCCAGCCAATGATTCTTACTATCGGAATAATCCTCTTTACCCCCAGACGGAACCTTGTCCAGCGTTCAGCTATCTTTTCAAATGCACGGGTAAGATATTTCAGTACGAGAGCTGCAATGATAAATATCATTACCGAAACGAGTATTTTCATTATGGAGATATTCCAGTTTTTTTCTGTATTCACTGCTTCTGAAATTGGATTATCTACAGCAGATAATGTTGAAGCAATACCAAGAATAGTAAAAATCAATGATCTCATTATAACTCCTAATACAGCAGATTCTGTTTGTTAAGTGACGAGATGATAGGTCTGTACAGGAATGGATGGATCTGAAAACCTGAATTGTTTTCGATAATTACACCTTTCTGTAACAAACTCTTAAGCAGAGTTTCAGCCACTTGCTCTTTCATGATAAAAATATCAGCTAAATCATGTGCATTCAGATTCTCGTGCTGCAGCAAAGCTGCAAGAGCGAAAAGCTCAACTGATTCCAGATCGTGCAGGAACGACTCCTCGAAACCGATTAGAGGTTTAATGACAACTTTTTCTCTGGTCACTTCTGAAATGGACCGCATCCATAGCAGCAGGGAGACCATTATATTACCTCCGCTGATTGAACAGATATTATCGAAATACAATTTCTGAAGAAAGTCCTGTTTAGCCTGATCATCTGAGAGCTTTCTCAGCTTCTTATCCACCTGCAGGGACACAGGTTTGATATAATCCAGCATATATCCGCTTGCCCGGTGACGCTTCATAATAATCTCAAAAATCTCTGCCGGATTCATTCCCGGGAGTTTAACAATAAAACGAAAATGCTTTTCAATATGTATTGAACGTTGCAAATACAGCCAGCCAAAATGATTTGCCGTAACTATCCAGAAGTAGTCCTTCTGGGATAAGTGCATAATATGCAGGAATTTCTCAAGCAGATCAAACCCATCAACTTTCCGAACAAACAATTGATGAATATTCTCACAGACAATGACTCTTTTCTGAGAATAGTCCAGTTTTTCAATAAGAACATCAAGATTTTCTACAGCGTCCGTCAATAGTTTTTCGGAGAGAATGTTAGCCAGTACTGTCTCGGATTGAATAGTATCATCAAAATTTATTACTATAACCTCATGACCACTGTTAATATTTAGAAGCGCATTTCTCAGCAGGGATGTTTTACCTGCTCCCTTTTCCCCTATAATCGCAGTCAGACTCGGTTGAGAATTTGCCCAGTTATTGTAGCTTCTTATAAGACCCTGTAATTCATAATCTCTGGAAGAAAAGAATCGTTCATTATCGAGAGGTTCCACCTTGAACAGCCTCTGATAAACAAAAGGCAATGCATCAATCCTGTTTTTGGTTTCTATCAGGTACTTCCTGATTCTGTCCTGTTGATCTTCATCGGTAGATGTCAACCCAGCTATACGCCTCAACTCATTGTACTGATCCTGTATTTTTTCCGATGACTTATTCAGCAGACTTGAGAAGAACGGCAGTTGTTTTAAGAAGAACTTTCCAACATTGATAGTGCTTTTGATAACCTTCTTCTGAGTCTTTTTCGCTGAAATCTTCCTGTGAATTTTTCTGAGCTCAGCCAGATCAGTTAGTTTTTCCATTCCGGAAATAGTATCTGATACAAGATTATTGCAATTAACTATCACATTACCAACCAGGGTTTTGGCATCATTCTGTATCTGCCCTGACTGATTCTTTGCTCTTTGAAATCCTTCTTCCAGAACAGATACTGCAAAACTAAGATCTTTTTCTTTCAAAAACTTTTCTTCGGCAGCCTCGGAGTTGTAATTGATAACTTCATCTATTTCAACAAGTGAACGCAGCATTCTTTCTTTCAGATTCATGTTATCATTCAGACTCTGATTGAATTTACTCTTTATCTTGTCGAATATCAGCAAAGACACCAGATCCTTCATGAAGAAAGTAAACTTGTTTGTTCTCTTCTTTTTTACAGCTGGAAACTCCTGAAAAATCTCAATGGAATCAGGTAGTTTGTTTATCTCTGATTCTATATCATTCACTATATTCTTCCATATACCCGTTAAATCAATCCTGTTGATTGCATCAAGTATCTTAGGCTGAATTGATTCCCTGAGTTCGCTGATCAATGGGAAAACCTGTTCTTTCAAGAACCCGTGAAAATCTGCTTCATTAATATCTTTCAGCATGCTTTCGGTTGATTCGATTCTATCCAGCATCAACTGCATCTTCGGCAGAATGTCCTTTTCCAGTCTGGCATTCAGTTCAATATTCTTCTGATTTAGTACAGTCTGATTGAGTAAATTGTTTCTACTGCTATGTATACTTTTCTCAAACAGATTCAGACAAAGAGCAGTATGTTCTGTCATCTCTCTGCTTTCTGATTTAAACTTCTTTTCCAGTTGTTTATAATGCTTTTTCAGCTTAAATGCCGAATAACTCCTGTAAGAATTAAAAACTGTATCCGCCCACTTATAATTCTCTGATAAGAAACCTGCTTTCAAAGAAATATACTCGCTCCATCGCGTTGGTGCCTGAGATATCCATAACTTAAACTCATCAAACTTCTGCCTAAGCTCAGATGATTCCTTACTGCTCTCATCAGACAGTTCTAAAAAATCTATAAGAACAGCCTCAATCAATAGGTCCTCTCTTTTCAGAAGCTCTTTGTATTCACTGAAAACAAACTCCATTGACAACGGCATCAGAAACTTATCGAGGAACTTATGTATATTTGTAACTCTTAATGCAGGTGAATACTCGTTTTCAGATTTAGATGCCCTCTTTTTCATATTAAAGAAAAATCTGTTGATGCCCTGCCCTGTTCTATAATGCAAATGCCATAATTTCCTTGAAAACCTGTTATCTATTTCGGAGGGATAGTCCCTGACCTGTTTTTCATCCAGACCGGATTTCCAGGAGTCCACCTGTGTAATATACCCGGAAACAAGCTGTAATAAATCAGCAACATTATCTTTGTCTTTCAGCTTTTTCAGCAAAGTCAGCAGTTTGTTATATACTGCGATAGAATTCTGTTCGTCTGTCTTATCAAGTAGACCAATAACTGACTCTATTGTATCAATTTCCGAAAAAGAAATACATGTACTGATCTTCAGGGTGTAGTCTTCAATTATTTTTCCAATAAACTCGTTGTTCATTTATCCTCCGGTTCTATAGAATAAATAAAAAGGATATAAAGCAAAATTAATAATAGCTAATACTGAATAATTTTAAGTATATTGTCAATAAAATTGAATCAGGGCAGTATACTTATTAGTGAAATCAGCAATTCTTAAAGAGGATAAATGAGATTTTTTTTTGCACAGTATCCTTTGTCTGGTGAACTCGGCATTTCAATAAAAAAAATAAATAATTTTGCATCGACGGAAATTACTCCGAGCTGTGATTCAAGTCTTTTACCACTCAAACTCCCTTCAGCAAAAAAAAACTTATTGCCATTCTTGACTCAAAAGCAGAGCTTTGTTTTATTGAGTAAATATGGTATTATGGATAGTTATATTTAAAACTACTTAATCAGGAGATAGATATGAATTGTGAAAACTCAGCTAAAAATATGCAGAACTGCAATTGCTCTTACCCTTGCAGCAAGAAAGGTGTCTGCTGTGAATGCATCAGTTACCACCGTTCAATGAAACAGCTTCCGGCATGTTATTTTCCGGATGATGCTGAAAAAACTTATGACAGAAGTATTAAACACTTTGTAGAATTATATAAACAGGGAAGGATTTAGGATACCCCAAAATGGAAAAACATTTTTGCACAGTAGAACAGGCAGTAGAAGATATTAAAAACGGAAAATTCGTAATTGTTGTAGATGATGAAAACAGAGAAAACGAAGGTGATTTGATCTGTTCGGGAGAACTCATTACTCCTCAGATGGTTAACTTCATGATCTCCAAAGCAAGAGGTCTGGTTTGCGTTCCTGTCAGCAAAGAAATCGCTGAGAGACTGAACATTCCTCTAATGACAGACGATATAACAGAAAAACACGGAACTAAATTCACGATATCAATCGATGCTATAAAAAACACAACAACAGGTATATCTGCTTCAGACAGATATGAAACTATCATACAAATGACAGAAGATTCATCTGTTGAAAGAGATTTTGTTCGTCCCGGACACATTTTTCCTCTTATTGCAGAACCGGGAGGAGTTCTTAAACGTACAGGACACACAGAAGCATCTATTGACCTGATGCAGCTTGCCGGACTAAAAAAAGTCGGAGTTATCTGCGAAATTATTAAAGATGATGGTGAGATGGCAAGAATGCCTGATTTAATCAAATATTCTGCTGAGCACGGTATCAAAATCCTGACAATCCAGGATTTGATTCAGTACCGCCGTAAAACAGAAAAGCTTATAAAGAAAAGCTCAGAAGCTGAACTGCCGACGAAATACGGTACATTCAGAATTTCTACCTATGAAAGCCTGGTATCCAATGAATATCACATTGCTCTGGTAAAAGGTGATGTAAAAGGAAAAGAAAACATTCTTGTCAGAGTACACTCAGAATGCCTGACAGGTGATGCACTATTCTCTAACAGATGTGATTGCGGTGAACAGCTGGAATGGGCGTTCAACAAGATTGAGGAAGAAGGCGAAGGTGTAATTCTGTATATGAAACAGGAAGGGCGAGGAATTGGTCTTCTGGCGAAAATCCAGGCATACCATCTGCAGGATCACGGCAGAGACACCGTAGAAGCTAACCTTGAACTAGGCTTCGATTCTGATATGAGAGATTATGGTATCGGAGCTCAGATTCTCAAAGATCTTGGACTTCATAAAATTCGACTTCTCACGAATAATCCCAAGAAACTAGTAGGATTAAGCGGCTACGATCTGGAAATATCCGAAAGGGTTCCTGTGGAAATAGAACCTAACAAAGATAACAAAAAGTATCTGACAACAAAGAAAGAAAAAATGGGTCATATGCTTAAACATCTCTGATTTGGAGGATAAATGGTTTTTCTCAAAGCATTATGTCTTTTAATCTTGAACACCGGTCTCGGCTGGTTGTTTGTATTTGCTGTTAAAGCTTTCTTTTTCTATCCGAAAAAGCCTTTGTATTTAGGAAAAAAGAAGATTCCTTTTACTCCGGGTTTTCTCCATAGAAAACATGATCTGTATATGGGGAAACTCCATAAATGGATTGAAGAGTTCTGGTCTGCCATTAACGATGAAAATAATGCGGATACATATATATACAAATGGGAACAGAAAGCATACCAGATTGTCTGGGAAAAACTCGATGCCCTGAACAAAATCAAGTACCTACCTGGTGTAATAGTTTTTAACATCAGAAAATTTGTCGCTCTATTGATTTTCGAAATAGTGAAACAGTTTTTCAGAAACTTCGTTCCATATTTGGCAGAAAAGTACGAAGTACAGTTAAAAATAGAAGAAATCTGTGCAAAAATAGATGTTAATACAGTCTTGGATTTCTTTAACAGATATGTTTACAGGTACTTATGGTTCTTCTTTGTTGGATTTGCTACTCTGGTAGGATTTTATAACTTTATTCTCTTTTTAATCCTGCATTAAACGCAGATTTTCCGGTTTTAAGAAGTATTATATACTGAGACCGAAATATATATTTATGGTTGAAATTTAATTAAAGAGGTTTTTATAATGAAAAAAACATCCGTTATTACAATAGCATTAGTGTTGATTATCGGAATCTGCACAGCTGAAACATACGATCTGGACCAAATAATCAGAATTGGACTGGATAATGTACTGGACTATAAACTTGAACTTCTGAATTCAAAATACAGTGAACAACAGATGACTCAAAGCGTCATTGACCTGTTTCCCAGCGTCAGTGCATCCTACAGTTATGCTTATTCAGGTCGAGAAAGTTTCTTTGACTTGCCGAGAAACACAGTAAAAGACAATACTATGGACGTAATCGATGATGCAAGACTGAGCTATTCCATATCAAAGACATTTTCACTGAATGATCAGTCTATTTTTGGATATATGACATCAAAAAATGATCTTAAACAATCTAAAATCAGCGAAACACAGAAGAAGAAAGATGTTGTATATTCAATATTATCAAAATATTTAACCGTCGTAGAAGGTCAAAATGCTCTGAAAATCAGACAGGAAAACCTTAAACTTGAACAAAAAGTATTCCAGGAAACTAAAATGCTTTTTGATACAGACAGAAAAACATCGCTTGATCTGAAACAGGCTGAGATTTCTCTGATCAATGCAAAAATCAGCCTTAACGAACAAGTCAACTCCTACCGTAAACAGAGAGAAGATCTGCTTCATTATATTGGTCTACCTGTTGATTCTGTTTACTTCAGTGACCCTGAAGTGGAGATTAAAACATCTGCACCTGACTATACTGAATCAAACAACATGAAAATGTCAGAGCTTCAACTGAAGAACAGAAAACTAACTACACTTCAGAACAGCTTATCAATTATTCCATCACTTTCTTTAAGCTATAACTTCAGTGAATCAGCAGATTACGAACAGATAAACGATTTTATGGGATTAAACATTAAAGACGGCGGATTCAGTATTGGACTAAGTCTTTCATATAACTTTACAGATTCTTATAAAGATATTACAAACAATATATATACAAAAAATACTTTGAAGCATGCGGAAAAAAAGTTTGAGTATGACAAGGAACAGGAGCGAATTGAGTATGAACAGCTATTGGAAGACTGGCAGAACCTGAAAAATACTTATGAGTTATCTACAGACAGACTCAAGCTTGCAGAAGAGAACTTCAACATGTCTCAGGAAAAATATAATCTTGGGATGCTCAGCATGATTGATCTGGATAATGCAAAGATAACTCTGCTGAACGCAAGACTTTCTCACAACTCTACATATTTCTCTCTCATACAGAAATATGAAGAACTTAACCTGCATGTTTCAGGACTATTACTTGGAAAATACTAACAGGAGATATAAATGAAGAAATTTGTCATATTCTTAATAGTTGCAGCATTGCTTGCGGCAGGATACTTCTATATTCTGAAACCACAGCTTGGAAAAAAGAAAATGAATGCTGTTAACGCTAAGATGTTTGGGATGAAAAAACGTGATGTAACAGTTAAAAAGGGTGAGATAACCGTTAAAATTGAAGAAACGGGTACTATACAACCTATCCGTGAGATCAATATTACGTCTCAGGTTGGTGGTAAACTTGTGCATTTCTATGTAGATGAAGGTGATTTTGTAAACAAAGGCGATCTGATTGCTGATATAGAACCTGACTACGAACAGTCTGCTTCTATTTCTAATAAAAAAAGTTCTTACATCAGAGCAAAAATTGCAAAAAAGAATGCAAAAGAAGATTATGAGAACAATCTAAGCTTGTTCAAAGATAATTACATCTCAAAGAAAGAACTCGATGACTCCAAAGATGAGCTTGATCAGGCAATTATCAACTTTGACATTGCTGAACAGCAATACAACCTGGTTAAGGAAATTGAGATTGAAGGCAATATTTCAAAAGTTTACTCTACTGCATCAGGTACAATTATTAAGAGACAAGTTGAAGAAGGCGAAATGGTAAGATCTAACATCGGATCTTATTCAGAAGGAACTGTTCTTATTGTTCTGGCTGACCTTCAGCAAATGATTGTTAAATCATCAATTAATGAGATTGATATAGCAAAAATCAGCAAAAATCAGAAAGTACAAATTCAGGTCGATGCTTTCCCATATGAAAAATTCAGTGGTGAAATAAACAAAGTCTCAGCTATGGCTGTTTCAGAAAATAACGTAAAAGTATTCCCTATTGAAATCCAGATTTCTAATTCTGATTCCAGGCTTAGACCGGGTATGAGTGCTAACGTTACAATAATTGGTGAAACAAGAAAAGATATTCTCGTTATACCAATAAGAGCAATCTTCTCAGATGGTGAAGGAAACGATATTGTTTACCAGATTAAAAGCGACTCGTTAACCGCTCCAACTGTTGTAAAAACAGGTCTAAACGATCTGTTGAAGGTTGAAATTGTATCAGGATTACAGGAAGGCGATAAGCTCTCATTATCAAAACCTGTTCGAAATCCTAGAAAAATGTAAAAGAAAAGGAGACACTTGATGATTCAACTTCAAGATCTTGTAAAGGATTATGGAGATGTACGGGCTGTTGACCGTATCAATTTTGAAATCAGAAAAGGGGAAATCCTGGGATTTCTCGGACCGAACGGTGCCGGTAAATCCACAACCCTTAAAACTTTAACCTGTTACCTGAGTCCGACATCAGGTAATATCTCAGTCGGCGATTACAATATTATCGAACACTCTCAGCAAATCAGAAAAATGATAGGTTACTTACCTGAGAATAATCCGTTATATACTGATATGACTGTTTATGATTTCCTGATTTTCGTTTCTGAAGCCAGAGAAATTCCTGCATCAGAAATTAAGCAGAACTTGAAAAGAGTTGTTCTCAAGACAGGTTTATCAAATGTAATCTCCAAACCAATTCACGCCCTCTCCAAAGGTTACCGTCAAAGAGTAGGTCTTGCTCAGGCAATTCTGCACAATCCGCAGATTCTTGTTCTAGACGAACCTACTACCGGTCTGGACCCAAATCAGATTATTGAAATCAGAGAACTGATTAAAGAACTGGGTAAAGACAAAACCCTTATTATCTCAAGCCATATTCTTCAGGAAGTTCAAGCTGTATGTGACAGAATTGTTATAATCGACAAAGGAAAAATTGTTGCTGACGGTTCTACTGAGCAGCTTAAATCAGGACATCAGGAAAAAACAACAATCAAACTGGAAATCACGGGAGATCTCGAAAGTATCAACAGTACATTAGGACAAATCCCCGGTATTGATGTAGAAGTTGTTTCAAGCTCTGACTCCTCACACATGATGAATCTTCATTATGGAGATAAAACTGACAGAAGAGCAGAAATTTACAACGTCATTAAATCTCAACCCTGGCAGCTGCTGGAAATGCAAAGAGAGAAAGTTTCTCTTGAAGATGTATTCAGATCACTTACAGGAAGGAGGGATTAATGTCTTATACACAATTACTTTCTAAAAAAGAATTCAAGGGATATTTCCAAAGTCCCGCCGCATATATTGTATTAATAGTATTCCTGGTTTATTCCGGATGGTTTTTCACATCCAGACTCTTTATAATTAATCAAGCTGAGTTGAGAACACTCTTTGAATACATCCCAATGATATTCCTGTTCTTCATCCCTGCTATTACAATGGGAACACTCGCCAGAGAAAAGAACTCCGGAACTATCGAGCTGCTTTCTACTCTTCCTTTGAAAGAAAGCCATATTGTTCTTGGAAAATTCTTTGGAGCTCTCGGCCTTGTTACTGTAGGGCTGCTGTTCACATTGATACATTTTTTCACAATAGTACTTCTTGGCAGCAATATTGATTTTGGTGCTATATTCACAGGTTATCTGGGTCTGTTCCTTCTGGGAGCATCATTCTCAGCGATCGGTGTGTTTGCATCATGTCTGACCAAGAATCAGATTATTGCTTTTATCATAAGCTTTATGATTGTTTTCTTTTTCTTCTCAGTAGAAGGGATGCTGATCTTCATGCCTGCGAGCATGACACCGTTTTTCCAGTATCTCAGTATAACTTATCACCTGCGTAATGTATCTCACGGAGTAATCGATACAAGAAACATTGTATATTTCGTTTCTCTGACTTTCTTATTCCTGAGACTCGCATTTTTCACCTTAGAAAGCAGAAAATGGAAGTAGGAGTAGAGAATGAGTGTAAACAGTAAACAATCTTTAATAGTTAACATTATTATCCTTGCAGCTATACTGGTTTTTGTAAACCTTATATCGCTGTCATTTTTCTATAGACTTGACTTATCTAAAGGAAAAGTATATTCACTATCCAAAGCAAGTAAGAAGATAGTAGGTAAACTTGATGATAAACTTCTCGTTAAAGCATATTTCACTGAAAATCTACCTGCAGAATATGCAGATGCTTCCCGATACGTAAGAGACCTGCTCGGAGAGTATCAAGCATACTCAAAAGGTAAATTCAAATTCGAATTCATTGATCCAAGCAGTGAAGAAGCACTTAAGATGGAAGCGAGAAAAAATATGATCTCCCCTGTTCAGATGCGTGTTATAGAGGATGATCAGTTTGTTGTGCGCGAAGTTTATATGGGACTTCAGTTTAATTACAGAAACAAATCCGAAGCAATACCATTCATCCAGAATACTACCGGAATTGAATATGAGATTTCAAGTATGATCAAACGCGTAACAGCTATCGGGCTTAAAAAAGTTGCTTTCTTCGCTCCTGTTGACGAAGAGTTCCAACCTGTAAGACGTCAGAATCAACAGCCAATCACAGAACCCTTCGAGTCCATCAAAACAATGATAGCTAAAGATCATGAACTTCAGGAAACGGATCTTACTCAACCAATTGCACCTGATGTATCAGCTTTGTTTATCACAGGTGTAGAAGACTCCTTAACTAATCAACAGCTATTTAATCTGGACCAGTTCATGATGAATAACGGAAACCTTGTTATTCTTCAGGATAGAATGATTGGTGATGTAAGAAACGGTATAGCGACTGAAATCAAGTCAAATATATTTGATCTGCTTCAGAACTATGGTATAAACATTAAGAAAAATATTGTTGCCGATGCACAATGCGGTAAGATAACACTTTCTCAGAAACAGGGAATGTTTGTCAGAAATACTCCTGTTAGTTATCCTCCGTTCCCAATAATACTGCAGCAGGACTCTGATAATGTAATTGTCAAAAACCTGGAAGGTATCCAATTAATATATGTTTCGGAAATTGATACAACAAGAACAAACAAAGAACTCAACTTTGAACCCCTTCTGACGACTTCGCAATATTCAGGAACTGTAATAGGACCTAACTATGACATCAGTTATTCAAAGTACCTCCAGCAGAACCTGAAGCTTATGCTGAATGAAGGACCTAAGGTCGTTGCCGGCATTTATACAGGTACAATCAAAAGTGTATACGGTCAGGCTCAGGAACTTGTCAGCGGAAACGGTAAAACAGAAAACAAAAATACCAGAATACTGCTTCTTGCAGATGGTGATTTTGTGAAAGAAACAGGTGGTGCCGGTATCGAAAACAATATTAACCTGGTACTGAACTCTGTAGACTACATGGTTTCTGATGATGATCTTATTAATATCAGATCCAGAGAAGTAGAATTCAAACCTCTGAAAGAGATCTCAACAAGTTATAAGAGAACACTAAAAGTCGTGAATATAGCAGCTCCTTCATTACTATTGCTGCTTATAGGCTTGATCATATACAGAAAAGAATCTCAAAAAAGAAAAATGATAAGGGAGATGTATGAATAAGAAGAACTTAATTTACATTGGAGTACTTGCAGTTCTGGTACTGATATATTTCTTATCAAAAGGACTGGTAAATGTAACAGAGAAGCAGATTGATTTTTTCTCTGCCGATTCAGTTCAAATTGAGAAAATTGCGATGTCTTCTCCTGAAGGTGAGATTGAGCTTATGAAAAAAGACGGAGAATGGATTTTAACTAAGCCTATAAACTATCCTGCAGAATCTAATAGTGTAAACAACTTCTTTGACAAAGTTCTGCATGTAAAAGCTAATTCTGCCCCTTTAGCGGAAAGTGAACAATCTCTGAAGTTTTTCGGTA
Source organism: Cloacimonadales bacterium (SeqCode) (assembly GCA_942492065.1). Lineage (GTDB taxonomy): Bacteria > Cloacimonadota > Cloacimonadia > Cloacimonadales > JAIOQZ01. The sequence continues at coordinate 21,886 of CALODV010000020.1, forward strand.
TGGAAGACAGTGTTGCTACAAACCTGAAAATATATGGTTCCGGTGACAATCTTCTGGAAGATGTTTATATTGCTAAATCTAATAATTACAACTACTCTCTTGGCAGATATGCAAACAGTCATGAAATACTTCAGCTCAATACACAGATTTTCACGCTTCTGACACCAAAGGCAGAAAGCTGGAGAAAGAGAGCTATTCTTGATGTTGAAAAAGAAGATATAGCATCAATAGGTGTTAAGTATTCTAGAAACGAGTACACTCTGACATCTACAGACACATTGTGGGTTTATAAAGACAAAGAGCAGGAATTCGGCATTGATAAGCTGAATCAGCAGCTTCAGAAAGTATTCGGTGGAGTTCTTTTCGCCTCTTCCAGCCAGTTTCTTGATTACGGGTTTGATGAATACGCAGAGAGATTCGAGAAACCGACATTGAGTGTTCAGATAAACCTCAGGAGTGGTGAAAATATCAATTTAACTGCTATTCACCTCAAAGAAGAGAACAACAGATTCCTTGTAATGAAGGATGGAAATACAGATCACCTCTTCTATCTTCCAAGAACATGGTCAGACAGGTTCACAAAATCATATAATCACTTCCAGCAACAGTAAACAGTAACTAATTGCAAACAAATAGAATCGAAGGTCGGCTGAAAAGCTGACCTTTTTTTTCTGCAAAATGTTGAAAATTTCCTGAAATAAAGTCTTGACAGAGAAATCAAGAAATAATTGTTTGCTACTTGTATTTAATGTTCCTGAGTAGCTCAGTGGTAGAGCAGTTGGCTGTTAACCAATTTGTCGGGGGTTCAAATCCCTCCTCAGGAGCCATTTAAATTACACCTTACGTTCCTGAGTAGCTCAGTGGTAGAGCAGTTGGCTGTTAACCAATTTGTCGGGGGTTCAAATCCCTCCTCAGGAGCCATTTTTTTGCCCAGTCGAAAACCTGAATACATTTCATTTTAGTTGATATATATTATAGAACAAACTTTTTCTTCCAAGAGATAAAACACTTCTGAATTAATTATCAAAATTTGTACTTTAAAATCACAGTATGTTACTCAAATAACTATTTTCCATTCCTCTTTTTTTCTTGACTCATAGTTTATAATTATGTTAATTGCAGTATTCTATGGTGAATAAATAGAAAAGTGCTAATAAGTGTGAGATTTTTTTCAGAAGAATGAAGATAAATGGCTATTGATGAAAATATGGATATAAAACCACTTAGACTTATACGCATGTTGCAAACATAGCAAAAAGCAAAACTATGATCCCTTTGGATAATCTGAATTTAGACGAAAACAATGAGAAGTAAAGCAAGTGTAAATGTAATATACACGACATTTGGCGTATACAGCCCCTAAATGGAGGGTGTTAACGACAAAATTGTAGTGTACGGATACAGTATGTAAATTAGGAGGATAAATGAAGATCGAAGGTAAATTACTAGAAAAATTGAATGCAGTTGGAATTGAAATTGATGAAGCAGAAAGGGAATCGTTCACAGAAGAAGGTGAAACCTGTATTACCAAGTATGATGTAGCAAAGTTTCCTGTTGCAAGAGATTTTATTCCAATTGCTTTTGATGATAGAATTGAACTAGAAATCTTACTTAAAAGTGATTTTGAACACTTTAAATTCCTTGAAAATTATGAAGCTATATGGTCTCCAAAATTTAATGTTATTGAATGTGAATTAACACATGTACACCGCTTTGCTGGACCAAGAGGATATCTCATAAGAAAGCTCGCAAGAATATTTGATGCTGATTTAACGGAAGAAGATGAAAATCCGAGATTTGATTTTGAACAATCAGATGCTGGTATCAAGGTTTCTATAGGAACTCCTAGTACAGAATATGCAATATTATTTGTGCTAAAAGAAAGGATCAGAAGAATTGAATTTGCAAAACGAAAAATTACAATTAGAATTGAGAACATAAGCATATCTAAGCACGACCAAGCTAGAAAAATATTGGAGAAAATCGGTAATTCTATACTCTTCAAGCTAGATATCTCTACAAACATTGGGTTAAAGCTTTCTGAAGATGTCAAAATTAGAAGAAAAATATTTATAAGAAATAGAATACTCTTTGAAGTTGATAAATCATTACCGAACTATGAATATGATAAAGAACCTATATCATTATATTGGTATGCAAAATCTGCAAGAGAAATGCCTTTGCTTCAATTTCTAGCTTATTATCAAATATTAGAATTTTATTTTCCAATTTTCTCGCAAAATGAAGCACATCAACAAATTAAAAACTTGATAAAAGACCCTAGATTCAATCCTAATAAAGATTCAGATATTACAAAAATTCTTTCTACAGTTACAACAAATAAACATCAAATCGGCTTCGGCTCAGAGTTAGAGCAGCTGAAAGCTACAATTAAAAATTGTGTAACCAATAGTGACCTTAAGGAAATGATTGAGATTGATGATAATTTTGTTGATTTTTTGAAGAGTAAAAATTCTAAGAAAATTTCTAGTAAGAAAATAAACATTATGAACCCAAATTGTGATTTTATCTCTGATTGTTCAGAGAGAATTTATGATATTAGGTGTCGAGTAGTTCATACTAAATCATCTGAAAAAAACTATGACCTTCTTTTACCATCATCACCAGAAATTAAATTTTTACATTTTGACATTTCGATACTTGAAATGATCGTAATAAAAGTGCTAGTTTGTACAAGTCGGTCTCTGAAAATTTAAGGTATATAACACAGCTATCCATATACTAGGTCTTTATTTGTTTTCTTTGAGTCTATACGGTTCAGCTGTCTAGGCGATCTGAGTTTTAGATTGCTCTTGGCTCGTGGCATAGCCTGTCCATTATACCCATATTAAATTAAAATTATTACGAAATTGATGATAAAGATTATAAAGTTTCAAACCTTGCGAATGGTTGCTAGACCTTCGCAATGGTTGCCAAGTGGAGCACATTCTCACCATTCGCAAGGTCAAAAGACCATTGCGAAGGTGGAAGAAAAAAAAGGAAACTAAAATGATATTTGAAAAAGGTAATTATTATCATCTTTATAATAGAGGTTGTAACAAAGAATTACTTTTTAGAGATGAATCAGATTTTGAAAAACTAATAAAAATAATGAAAGAATCAAAATATCAGTCATACTTAGAAATCTGTGCTTTTTCCTTAATGTCAAATCATTATCATTTTCTTGTAAAACAAAAAACAGATAATCCAGTTTCGAAGTGGATTCAATATATATTTAATGCATATTCGCAATACATAAATCATAAATACAAACGAACAGGAACATTATTTGAAGGAAGAGTTAAGTCAAAAATAATTGAAAAGATAGAATATATGAGTAATATTGTTCATTATATTCACAACAATCCTAAAACTGATTTGTCAAAGAAGTATTGTTCAATTTCATATTTAGAGGATAAAGATTTCATATCCAGAGATTTTTATCTGTTATTTTTTAACGATATTCAAAATTATAGAATTTCATTTGAAACATATTGTTCAAATAATCAGGAAGAAGAAATTGTATTTTGGTTTGATGAAAAATAAAAACCCCGAAGGTGTAAGAAAAAACCTTGCGAATGGTTGATAGACCTTCGCAATGGTTGCCAAGTGGAGCACATTCTCACCATTCGCAAGGTCAAAAGACCATTGCGAAGGTGTAAGAAAAAACCTTGCGAATGGTTAACAAACCTTCGCAATGGTTGGCAAGTGAAGCAGAATCTCACCATTCGCAAGGTAAAAGACCATTGCGAAGGTGGAAAATAAAACATTTTTGAAATAATTACAAAAAAGTATTTGCATCTTTTGCTATACCGGTTAACTTATCCTCAAAAATAAATGATGACGGAGGAAACATGTCACAGATTACTTTTAAATCAAACCCTATGACTTTAAATAATGAATTAATAAAAGTTGGAGATAAAGCTCCTGAATTTCAAGTAGTAGACGGAACTTTAGCACCTAAAAAACTTTCTGATTATGATGGTAAGATCAAAGTTATAGCAACTTTCCCATCAATAGATACACCTGTTTGCCAGATGCAGGTCAGAGAATTCAATAAAAGAGCTGCAGAATTTTCAGATGATGTAGTTGTTCTTGGGATCAGCAAAGACCTTCCATTTGCTCAGGCACGTTTTTGCGGAGCAGAAGGAATTGATGGCGTTCACACACTTTCTGACTATCAGAATGCTTCATTCTCACTCAACTACGGTCTTCATATCAACGAACTGGCATTAACAGCAAGATCAGTTCTAATTGTGGATAAGGATAACGTCGTAAGATATTTTGATCTGATAAAAGAGCAGACAGACGAACCTGATTACAATGCGGCTGTCAACGCACTCAAAGAAATAGTTTAAGCAAAGCATACATAGTATCTTCCCTGGACTGCTGATTTCAGCAGTCCCTTTTTTTCTGGACATTATTCAACCCACACAATTTCTCAGTTCATGAATAAGAAAACAGGATTTGTCACAGGAGTCTCAGCCTATATATTTTGGGGAATTGCCCCGATCTTCTGGAAAGCTATTACAGGAGTTGATGCTCTTTATATGCTCAACAGCCGTATTCTCTGGTCTTTCCTGTTTCTCCTGGCATACTTCTTAATCACAGGCAGATTAAAATCGATTAAAAACAAACTCAACAGACATAATCTTCTTACAACTCTTCTATCAGGTGTACTTATATCCGTAAACTGGGGTATATTTATCTACGCCATATTTATAAACAGAGTTACAGAAGCCAGTCTGGGTTACTTCATAAATCCACTATTCTTTGTGTTTCTCGGGCTTATCTTTCTCAAGGAGAAAGTAAATACCTTACAAAAAACAGCAATAATCATTGCCGGAATTGGTGTGTTGTATCTGATATTCATATATGGGAAAATTCCATGGATTGCCCTCTGTCTAATTTCTACATTCAGCGTGTATGGGTTGATCAAGAAACAGTCGCAGCTTAAATCAATAGAAAGTCTGTTTCTGGAAACTGCCTGGCTTGTAATTCCGGCAGCGGTATTCATCATATACTATGAACTTACAGGAAAAGGTGTTTTCTTTGACTCAGGCTTAAAAAACATGATTCTGGTTCCGCTTTCAGGTCCGGTCACAGCAATTCCTTTACTGCTATTCGCTGCTTCCGCAAAAAGAATTACGCTTGTTAATGTCGGATTCCTGCAATATATAGCACCAGTATTGCAATTTCTTCTGGGAGTTTTGATTTATAAGGAGGAGTTTCCGATGGTAAAAGCAGTCGGTTATTCAATAATCTGGGCTGCAATATTGATATACCTGATCAGTCTCAGGAGAATGAGAAAGAATTAAAAGCTATTTATCCGTAACAAGTGTTTTATATAGTTCAAGATTATTTGCGTAAGTGTGTTCACGAGAAAACTGCTTAACTGTTTCCAGAGCTTTTTCCCCGTACTGCTTTCTCAATTCAGGGGAATCAATAAGTTTTATCAGTCCATCGGCCAATGCCTGACTATTCTGTCTTTCCACCAGAACACCATTTATACCATTCTGGACGGCTTCCGGTATTCCTCCCGTATTTGTTCCAACAACAGGTAATCCCTGAGCCTGAGCATCCAGAATGGAAGTTCCAAGCCCTTCAAGTTTAGATGCCATCACAAAAATATCAAACAGTTTAAGAAAATTGCCTATATCTTTTCTGAATCCTGTAAATACAAAATGATTCTGCAGATTTTTAGAACTCACCAGAGCTTCCATCTGTTCCTGCTTCGCTCCATCTCCTACAGCCACAAATGTAACATTCTTTCGTGATCTGATAACGATCTCAGCTGCATCAATCAGATTGGGGTAATCCTTATGTCCGACAAATGCGGCTACTGTCCCGACTATGACATTACTGTCTGGGATACTCAATGACTCTCTAAAGCCAGACGGAAGAAGAATATCATCAAACTTATTCATGTCTACTCCACTGTGGATAGTAATGAGCTTAGAATCATCAACACCATCATCAAGCAGCACTTTCCGGATACCGTTTGAGATACAGACGATTTTATTCATCTTATCTGAGAAATACTTTTTCCTGCTGAAGTAGTTTTTTCTGATGTGAAAATCAACTCTTCTCACACCGATAAGGATCAGGGATGGCATAAAGAACTTTGCTATCAGCCCTAACCCCATCGCATGAGCAGTATGAAGATGTAAGATGTTAAACTTGTGCTTCCTGCATATCCCTGCTATCTTCATACCCGCTAAAAGATCAGCTTCACCACTTACCCTTATTGGGAAATGGGGTAGTCCCTTCTTATAGCAATATTCTTCCAGTTCAAAGCCCTTTTTGCATAGCATAGCTGTATCATGGTTATCTCTCACCATTTTTTCAAAGAGGTAAACAGCCTGTTGCTGACCTCCCCGCCAGCCTTTTTCAGTATCAATATGCAGAACTTTGAAATTATCCATTTGCCTGCTTTCTTTTTTCTATAAGTAAATCAAGGAAAAGAAATACTATTATTATTACAAAAATAATAATCTGCGGAATAGAACTTTTTATGACTTGTGGATGCAGCAAAAGTCCCAGAACAAGGTATGTAGAAAAATTAGTAACGATATAGCCGACAGGTATATACTTCAGGAAGCCTTTAACTTTAAGCTTCTTAAGTCCTTTTAAGACCTGCATTGTTCCCACAAGCAACAGGAGTACTCCTCCCTGATAGATCATGATTCTTGTGGATCCGATAGTTATCATGTCAGTTATACTGTCTGTCAAAGCCTTCAGCTGTACAACTTCACCATATATGATATGTACAACTCCGATTAGTATGATTAAAATTCCTGAAATCAGTGCCATATAACCTCACTGGTTTGGTTAGTTAAGAGCAGGTAGTTCAGCAAGTTTACTGAAATACTCTCTGCCTTTAGAATAGTACTCTCTTTTGAAATGAACATCATCTTGGAAATAATTATCTGATGTATAGATAATTTTGTCAAAATAATTAGTTATCATTACATTATTGCATTTATTTCCAGTGTACTCATCTTTAAGTCTTTCGACTTCATTCTTCCTTGATTCTCTTGTCGGAGGAGGCAGCACCAGGAGCTCAACTCCATGTTCATCAGCTAACTCTTTCATTTTAGTCAGATACTCACAAGAGATTGGAGAAATAAAGAAATCAGGTTTCTCGCGTTCAATTTCAGGAGTAAAGTAGGTTATTGCAATTAATGGAAACCTGGCAATATATGACAAAGGATAGCTTCTTATCTGTTTCAGTACTCTCTTTGTGAAGTACTTTTTATACTCTCTTTTATAAAATGGCTTGATAAAGTAATTATAAGAAAATACGTGATCAATATTATTTGAGAATGAGAATGGATTATAGAAAAAATAGACTTTCTCAACATTTTTGTTCTTTTCTAAAAAGTTTTTTAATAACAAATAGTGTCCTATAACATCTATAGCCTGGTTACATGCAAGATTTACAACACCATTCTTTCCTGAATCATAATTTTTATACAGACTTCCCACAACACTATCTCCAAGCAGTATGTATTGCGCTCCGTCAATTTGAGTCTTTGAAAGTTCAATTTTATTGTAAGTTATTCTGTTAGGTAAGAATCGGGAGAAAACTCCACTCAGTTCTATGATCCAGCAGACTCCTGTAAAAAGAACAAAAAATATTATTGCTTTGATAACAAATTTTCTCATAAATACACCTAAAATTGAAAATATATAAATTTCTGTTTAACACCTGCCATCCACATAATGCAGAAAATTATAAGACTATAAATAATCCATCTTACAGCTCTGCTGGGAATTGCGGCAGGAATATCAAGAACATGGTCTTTCTTACGCTGAATCCATTCAGCCACGACAAACAATGCAACCAGTAAGAATTTTTTACGCGGGATTAACTCCGGATATTGGAATAAAGATGAATTAAAAATACCTGATATGTATTTAACGGCATCAGTTACTGATTCAGCTCTGAAGAATATCCAGGCAAGTATTGTTAATAAAAACGTCACAAATATCTGCAGTGTTTCTCTCAAACTCGGCAGTAAACTGTTTTCTGCAGCGATATTAGTATTCTTCCTGTTTCTCCTGGAAAGCAGAAGAGGAAGAAAATACAGAGCATTCAAAGCTCCCCAGATGACAAAAGTCCAGTTAGCTCCATGCCAGAATCCACTGACAATAAATATGATAAAAGTGTTTCTTACTTTAAACCACATTGAGCCTCTGGATCCACCCAAAGGTATATATAAATAGTCCCTGAACCAGGTCGACAGTGAAATATGCCATCTTCTCCAGAACTCAGCAATATCTCTGGAAAAATATGGGTATGCGAAGTTACGCATCAACTGAAAACCAAACATCCTGGCAGTACCAATTGCAATATCTGAATAAGCTGAGAAATCCCCATAAATCTGGAATGTAAAACAAATTGCTCCGACGACAAGAACAGAGCCAGAATAATCAGAGTAGTTATTAAATATTGTGTTAGCATAATATGCCATTGAGTCGGCAATAACGATTTTCTTGAACAATCCCCAGAGTATCTGTCTCATACCGTCACTGGCTTTATCGTAATCAAATTTCCTTCTTACATAAAACTGCGGTAATAGATGAGTTGCTCTTTCAATTGGACCTGCCACTAATTGAGGGAAAAAGCTTACAAATGCAAAGAAAGAGAAAAAGTCTTTTGTAGGCTCCAGTTTTTTCTTATAAACATCGATTGAGTAACTTAACGTCTGGAAAGTATAGAAACTGATACCAACCGGTAGAATAACATTCAGCCGATATGGATCGAAATGAACACCAAACAGTGTGAATGTATTAGCAAAGCTTTCTGCAAAAAAGTTGTAATACTTGAAAAAGCCGAGAAATCCCAGATTAACCACCAAACTAGTGACTAAAAGAAACTTTCTTTTTCTGATGTCATCTGTTTTGCCCAAATAGATTCCGACAAAATAGTCTACAATCGAACTGAAAGCTATCAGAAATAAGAATCTCCAATCCCACCAACCGTAAAAAACATAGCTGGCAATAACCAGAAAAACATTCTGATATTTGATGTTTTGGCTGTCAAGCAACCAGTAAATTACAAAAACAACAGGTAAGAAAACTGCAAATTCTATTGAATTAAATAACATTAATTTTACAACCTCTGTCAACTATATATCATGGAAATCTCGCATATAATTTATCATCATGCATTTTTGAGAAAGCCTGATAACGCATCAAGCAAACAAAAATGCAGTTAAACATCAATCACAATAACTTATAAGAACAGCCTCAAAACTATCATCAAAGACGAGATATATGCAAAGAATCCGAATCGTAACATTGATTGCATCTAATCAATTACTGTCAACCAATATTTAGCACTGTAAATACTCCCTATTTGTTAAGGAGCTTTGTCAAAATAGCACTCAGTTCGTGTGTCTGGTATGGCTTCCTGATAAATCCTTCAAGCCCCCTTTTGTTCAGATCCTCCAAATTACTGACAGTAGTGTATCCTGTGGACAGAACAACAGGTACATCATCTCTGATTTGCTTAATCTTCATAAACGCTTTTGATCCGTTCATCTTAGGCATTATCATATCTAAGATCACAAGATCAATCTCATCTGATTTCTCACAAAAAATATCTACTCCTACAGTGCCATCATCTGCCAGAAGTACTGTATATCCCAGCTCCTCAAGTATGAATCGTCCTGTAACCCGTATACTGTACTCATCATCAACAAGCAGAATAGTCCCTTTACCGCGCGGGATGTCACTTTCTTCTATGCTGCTTCTTGTCTTGTTAATTGAGCATGGCAACAGCATTTTAACCTTAGTTCCCTTTCCAATCTCACTCTCAATACTTATCGCCCCTTGGTGATCAATCATTGTTGAATAGACAATCGCCAGTCCAAGACCTGTTCCTTCTTCTTTACCTTTAGTTGTGAAGAAGGGCTCAAATATCCTGTCAAGGTTCTCTTTGGATATTCCCTGCCCACTATCTAAAATTGATATTTCAATATATTTGCCAGGCTCAATATCAAACTTGCTGTCATTACAGAAATTGCTATCAAGGTTCCTGTTTTCAGTAGTAATCACTATACTGCCAGAATCTTCTGAAGCGTGGATCGCATTTATACATATATTCATTAAAGCATTATGAATAGCTGATCCATGACCGCAAATGATATCATCATCTGCCGCAGGATCCATATCTATTTTTACCATTTTAATGTCCGTATTTTTAATAATTTCTACTGTATCAACAATAGCCTGATGTATACTGATAGATTGTGATTGACTGACTTCATCTCTTGTAAAGGTTAGAATTTTAGATGTTAACTCGGCTGCACGCACAGTTAGTTGCTGAATCATTGCCAAAAGTTCTTTTGCTCTATTATCAAGATTCCTTTTCGGAGACTTCATAAGTTGAACAGAACCCATGATTCCGCTCAGCATATTATTGAAATCGTGAGCTACTCCCCCAGCTAATTGTCCCAATGCTTCCATTTTTGTGTGGTGATTCAGCTGCTGGGTTAATGTAGCTCTTAAGCGTTCATCTTCTTTGTGTCTTGAAATATCTTGTGCCACATTAATAAAACTGGTTATATTCCATTCTTCATCAAACACGGGAGACACATTTGACAACGTCCATAGATATTCACCATTCTTATTTTTTGTTTGCAGCTCCCCTTGCCAGATTCGACCACTTATAATCGTTTTATGCATCTCGTCGAAGGTATGTGCATTTGCATTATCCGGCTTCAACATACCCGGGAACTCACCTTTTATCTCATCGAGCTCATATCCTGTAACTTCAGTAAACTTAGGGTTAACATATTCTATATTCCCCTGCTTATCTGTAATTAATATAAGAGATGGACTTTGAGTAACAACAGTTGACAGTTTCCTTAAATCATCAAGTGCTATGATTTTTCTGGAGACATCCCTCATCACTACAACCGCACCGGCAGTGTCCTGATTCTCATTATAATATGGAGATACTGCAAATTCGTAAGTCTTTTTATTAGTTCTTTTTACATCCCAGTTAAACTCTTTTACAGCACCGGTAAAGCATGCCAGTATGTTTGATTTCAACAGTTCTGAGAATTCTCTATCTTTGTGCAGTTCTGTTAAGCTCAATCCTTGAAAGTCTCTCTCGTTCATGTCAAATTCAGCTGCGTATTTACTGTTCACGACTACATAATTCAAATCCCTGTTGATCAAAGCTAACATGTTGGTTGAATTAGAAACTATTGTTTCATAATGTTTCAACATACTTCTTGTTTCATTCAAGCTGTTTATCATCCTGGCCTGCTGCACATTCTGAAACGCTTTCTGAGAAAGCTGATTGGCAAGTGTATGCATCAATTTTGCTATTTCTTCAAACTTATTGAGGGGTATAAGAGCAAGATCATTGTATGCAGTGATATAATCATGTGGATCAATATCATTCATCTTTGCGAAATGAAAGAGTTCTTCCTCTGGTAGCTGACTATCTTTTATCTGTCCGATTACCCAACTGGCAATATGCTGATTATCAATCATAATCGATGTACCGGCATCCAGCAAATTAGTTATTGGGCATCTTTTTACAACAGGATTAATTTCTGATATATTTGCAAAATCTTCAGCAAGAACATTACAGCTGAAACTGTCTCCTTTTGATTGTGCTATCAGTTTTTTGCAGAGATTCTGCATATTACTGGGTTTAGTTATGATTCTTCCTTCCGGGTCTATTATCACTGACGCAACGTTAAAGGATTTCGAAAACTCATCCTGCAAAACTTGAATCTCTTCAATATCAAAAAGGGACTCAAAAGTCAAACAGCTTGTATCTGTAATCGGTTCTGTTAATGCAGAAATTCTCTTCTCAATTGCATCATCGACCTTCTTCTCACCAGATATATCTCTTAACACACAATATGTCTGTCTGAAACTACCATCACGATTTCTTCCTATCATGCCATCAAATGCAACATCCAGATAATACCCATCTTTATGCATAATCTTAAACTCAACACCTTTAATATACCCTCGCTCTTTAAAGACCGGAAAGTTTTTCTTGAAGTGACTACCCCAATCAGCATGCAGAAAGTCAGCAAAGTTTTTTCCAATTACATCTTCATACTTATAGCCAAGAATATTTTGCCATGCAGGATTTACATCTATCAGGTTACCCTCCTGATCTAAAGACTGATAGCCAAGGGGAGCATTCTCATACATAGCCCTGAACTTCTTTTCACTTTGAATTAGAGAGTTCTCAGTCTCTACTCTTTCCGTAACATCACGCATTATACCCAACATGATTCTTTCCCCTGACTCCTGCCTTTTAATAAAGAAACCCATATCCTCAATGTATCCATAAGTCCCATCAGCTTTCTGGAACCTGTACACACACTCAAATGTAGTCCCCTCTCTTATTGCCTCGTCAAGTGCTTCTATCGTTTTGACTTTATCATCAGGATGAAGCTTCGCTGTCCAATCATCGAAAGAGTAGTTGCTGAATGCTTCCGGTGTATAACCTGTCACTCCCTTAATATCCCCGGTCCAGCTGATACTTCCGTTACTGAGGTGATAATTATAAGTAATCTGTCTCGGAAGCTGAGCTATCAACCTGAACTCCTCGGTTTTATCATGAAGTTCATCCAGAATTTGCTTGTTTTTACGGCTTTGAGTTTTCAACGTTTGAAGAATGTGATCATACATAGACAGCATTGAATTAGACTTTACGAAGTCCTCCAGATTATATACTCCAGATTTATCATCACTATTTCGGGAGATATCAACATTAGTTTCCACAAACTCTATGTATTGCTTCAAAGGAAACATTTGAAACAAGTACCAGTCTATCTTTTCAATGTACCCGCCATAAACAATCAATTCTTCATTGTTTTTACCTTTAAGAATATCACTGAATACTTTCTGTTCTTTTATCTCATTCAACATGGATAACTGGAATGAAGTCCCAAGGGATTCAATATTCATGTAATGAATTTCTCCTTTATTCTCAATCGGTACATCTTCAGTAATAGAATCAGAGAGAATACCACCGTTGTTGTTGACAAGTAAGAATCTATGATTTTCTACAAAAGACCCAAATATATCCTCACTGAAAATTACTTTTACAGGTATGTCTATACTCCATAGTCCTGTGAATACATCATTAACATAAATAGGTATGGATGCAGAAATGATCAATCCTTCTCCGGCATAATCTATAGTTGGTTGTGTCCATCTTATTTCTCTTTCAGGATTAACTTTCGGTAATACCGTTTTAAAAGTGTGATATTCCAGCCAGTTAAAATCAGGTTCAACTGCTGTTTTCATATCAATATAGGGGAATTGTACAGACACATTCTCTATGTCCTGATAGTATATCCAGGCCGCGCCATTTAATCTGCTTCTGATTCCCTTCAGTATCCTTCCAATGTCCTTTAATGCAAATAGTCTGTGTTTGGCAAAAATATTGTCTTTATTCTCCGACTGCCAAAAATAGCTTATGGTTTCGTCCGAAAGCCTGTTCATTCGAAAATCCCTCAAATCATGCACAGGCAAATAATATCCATCGACATCAATTGCAAACATTTCACTGATCCATTTTTCAATTACAAGATTGTCCGAACTAGTATGGGAAAACAGTATTTCCGTTATATTTTTAAGTTCTTCTAATGCAAAAAAGTACTCAGACAACTTGCATTCAATAGAGTTTAAACAAGACTTGAAATGTAGAAGAAATACATCTTTATTGAACATAATACCTCTTGAATGTAATTAATGTTTATTACTCATAACTTAGACTTTTGTTCTTATTTTGTCAATGTTTATGATATTCAACAACTTTAGTGAAAAATTTTTGTTGTAATTGTTTCAGCTATTCAATATTTTGTATTTATGGATAATACTAAGTTTAACAGAGCAAAAAGAAAATTTATCGAAGTCACTATAATACTTGCTGCAGCACTAATACTATCTGAGCTTGTATTCAAATTCCACCTGAGTATAGAAAGAAACAAAGAGCAGCAGAATCTATTCTTGATCAACTCTTATGTTGCTCAGGAGATACAGAGAAACATATCAGAAGGTATATCCTCTCTCAATGCTATGGAATACATTCTTAAACTAAATAACTTCAATCCAGAATCTTTTGATAGCTGGAAAACTACGGTTTTTGATCAGTACAGTAAAATTTCTGCCATACAGCTAGCCCCAGACGGAGTTGTAAGAAAAATCTACCCTATTGAGAACAATGAAAAAGCAATAGGACATGATCTTCTGAAGGATAAACGAAGAAAAAAGGGAGCATTCAGAGCAATCAATGCTAAAGAAATAACTGTTATTGGTCCTATAACACTCATCCAGAATGGACGCAAAGCAATAATAGCGAGAAAGCCTGTATTCAAAGAGAATGAGTTCTGGGGATTTGTTATTGTATTAATTGACTTAAAGGACAAGCTACTGAACGAACTATCCGACATAGACCAGAAAAATATATTTTACAAGCTGGAGGGAGATAATCCTGATGCTGCAGAAAACCCTGTTATTGCACAAAACACTGATTCCTCATCAGGCTGGATATCTGAGTTTCCGATAATCCTCCCCAATAGTCAATGGGTTCTGAAGCTTAAATACAAAAACTTGACTCCTTTAGAGAAGTATGAACACATATTAATTTTCACAGCATTCATGGTTACTGCCGTATTTTTCTCTTTGCTGAGAATCAGAATGCTGAATAAAGCTGAAAAACTTAAAGAACTCGAAGAAAGAAATACACTTCTTGCAGCGGGAATAACAGCTAATCACGAGATAAAACAACCACTATCAGTAATACAGATGTATGTCGATATGATATATGCTATCTGTAAGAAGCATAATATAACAGAATTTCAGAGATTTTATCCAAAAGTTATTGACTCAATAGACAGAATCACAAAGATTCTCGACAGATTTAACAATATCGATTCATATCACATTGATGACTATGTTAAAGGAATAAAAATGGTCGTTTTTGACGAAACAAAGGATAATAACAATGAAAAGAATGATTAAGAGAATACTTCCCGTATTTACAATTTCGGTTCTCTTTTTACTGTGCGCCTGCAATACAGTCAGAGTTAACTACTATCCGGTTAATCCAGTGAAAGCTGATACACTTGCCCTAAAACCGTATGCAAAGTTTGATTCAGAAATGATCAACGAATCATCAGCCCTGGTTAAAAGCAGACAATATGATAATGTATACTGGACACTAAATGACTCCGGTGATGAAAGCAGGATTTTTGCCGTAACACGAGATGGTAATCTAATCAAACCGAGATGGGCCAGAGATTATTCCGGTATTCACATTCCTGATGCAGTTAATGTAGACTGGGAAGACATAACAACAGACAATAATGGCAATCTGATAATAGGTGCCTGCGGAAACAACTCCAATGTGAGAAAAGACCTTGCTGTGTACATTGTTAAAGAGCCGCATCCTCTTGCAACGTTCTCAACAAGATATTTCAAGAAAATTGATTTTTACTACCCTGACCAAAAATCTTTTCCACCGGACACAACTAACTTCAATTATGATTGCGAAGCAGTGTTTACCTGTAACAACACATTGTATTTCCTTTCAAAACACAGATCAGGCTCGAATACAAGGTTATACAGACTTGACTCCTATTCTACAGAAATGCCGAATCCTTTGACAAAACTTGCTGAGTTTGAAATAAACGGAATGGTAACTGCAGCAGATTGTTCAAAAGACGGTAAAAAACTGGCGGTTCTGACCTATACCAATATCTGGCTCTTCGAAGACTATGAAGATGATAATTTCTTTGATGGCAGAATGAGATTTATGCCAATAAAGGCTAAACAATGCGAAGCGATTGCCTTTGACGGAGATAAGCTGATAATTACCAATGAACAGATGGAATTGATTGAAGTTCCTATGGATAAGTTCACTGACGTTTCATTGGTTACACCTGAATAGTATTCAGAAAAACTTTACGATATTGGAGATGCACTGAAGTGCGTCTCCTTATTTTTTATGCGTCATGACATTGCGGAAATGTGAGAAGTATTATTTCAACATTATCATTTTATTTATTAACGATGATTTTTCTGTTTTGATTTTTTTATGCTGCATATCTGCAAGAATTTCAAATTTTTTTTCTACTCCGATAAAATATAGTAACTATGATTCTTATCATAAATGATGTGTCAAGCAAATTGCAACCTCTTTAAATATCTGTTTTTTATAGATATGTTACGTACGGTTAATAAAAGGTTCACATAAAAAAAGGAACCCGTTTACACAGATTCCCAAGTAATTTTCTCAAGTCTATGTTCTTCAACGCGACTCTACAACATTCTTTTGTTCAAGCTGTTTATGCAGATCGTTTACAACCATCAAGGCAGCAGATCCGTACCATTCTTTAAATTCCATTGAAAGCACACCGTTTTGGATTGCCGGGTCAGTTTTTGTCAGTTCTTCAGCTTCTTCAACAGTTTCCACATCAAAGATATATATGCCGCGAATATCACCATCATCCAGAAACGGACCGGCCACAATCAGCTTTCTCTCCTCTGCCATTCTGTTAATGTTATTAAGATGGGCAATCTGCAGCTCTCTTGCCTCTTCTTCACTCAAGTCTCTGTTTGTCCCTTTTTTCAGGAATGTGAAAACATATTTCTTCATACCATACTGGTCAGCACCCAAATCCTCAGCAAGTTCCCGGTCATATTCAACTTCATGGCAATGACAATCACTTCCGCAGTCACAATCATCATCACAATGACAATCATCTTCACCACAGGCACCAAGTACCAGCATAACTATAATTATGGTCAAAAGTATTATTATCATATTAGACTCCTTAATATTAAAATATAGTCGTAATGCATTCAGATACAAGAAAAGGCTGCTTTTTACGGCAGCCTTAAGTTTTTATGTCAATGAGATATTATTTACCTCTTTTAACGCCTTTTTTCTTTTCTCTTCTGAGGAAGTAATCAACGAGAACAGGGCTGGCAATGAATATTGAAGAATATGTACCGACAACAACACCAACCATCAATGCAAATGCAAAGTCATGAATTACTGATCCACCGAGGAAGTACAGAGCGAGTACAACTATAAGTGTTGTGAGTGATGTAATAATAGTACGTGAAAGTGTTTCATTGATACTATGATTAATCACACTCTGATATGATTCTCTTCTGTAGATTTTAAGGTCTTCACGGATTCTGTCAAACACAACGATTGTATCGTTAAGTGAGTAACCCACAATTGTAAGCAGTGCTGCAACGATTGAAAGGCTGATTTCTTTTCCGAAGATAGAGAAGATACCGACTGTTATAAGCACATCGTGTACAAGTGCTAAGACAGCAGCCCAACCGAATGTGAGCTCGAATCTCCACCAGATGTAAAGGATAATACCAAGAAGAGCATAGAAAATAGCCCATATAGCTTTTCCTTTAAGCTCGTTACCAATTCTTGGTCCAACTTCGTCTTTAGATCTGATAAGTTCGTTTGTTTTTCCCTGGAATTGAGGGAAGTGTTTTTCAATTGCTGCAAGAATCTTGTCGCCTTTGATAGCTGAGACATCAATTTTCTTGTTGTCTGCAGATTCTACTTCTATGTTTTTCTTGCTTTTTACAACAAATATATCTGTACCTTTATAAGGCATAATCTCAAGTTCATTGAATCCTTCTTTTTCAAGAGCAGATCTTAATTCTTCAAGGGTTACTTTCTTACCTGAATCTGAACTGAGATCAAGTTCCATGGAAGTACCGCCGGTGAAGTCGATACTGTAGTTTGGTCCTTTATGAACAGCAAGTGAAACGAGTCCTGCAAGGATTACTACTGCAGAAATGATGTAAGTAACTTTTCTGCTGCCGACACAGTTGAATTTTGATGATTCGAAGAATCTGAGTTTACCAATGCTGAGTGTTTTTCTGTTTTTATTAGTAATAAACCAGTCAAACATAGCTTTCACAAGGATAATTGAACAGAACATTGAACCGATGATACCGATTGATAATGTTACAGCAAATCCTTTGATAGGACCGGTACCGAATTGGTAAAGTACAACAGCTGTGATAAGTGTTGTGATGTTAGCATCAAGAATAGTGATCATCGCTCTGGAGAAACCGCTGTCTACAGATGATCTTACTGTTTTACCTGATTTAAGTTCTTCTCTGATTCTTTCGAATATAAGAACGTTAGCATCCACAGCCATACCGATAGTAAGGATAATACCCGCAATACCAGGCATTGTCAGAGCTGCTTCAAGCATTGTAAGTGCAGCAAGGATGAATCCAACGTTTATTGCTACTGCAAGGTTTGCAAAGAAACCTGACATTCCATAGTATACAATCATAAACAGAACTACGATAGCAAGACCGATCAGTGCAGCCATGAAACCGGCTTTAATACTGTCTTGTCCAAGTGTAGCACCAACGCTTCTTTCCTGAATAACTTTTACGGGAGCTGGAAGGTTACCGGCTTTAAGAACAATAACGATATCCTGAGCTTCTTCGAGATCTGAAAGACCTGTGATTGAAGCTTCCCCGCGAATTTTATTCTGAATTGTAGGAGCAATATAAACAACATCATCAAGGCAGATAGCCAGTCTTTCCTGAATATTCTGACCTGTAACTGTTGCAAATTTCTTTGAACCTTCTTTGTTGAACTCAAGAGTCACATATGCTTTTCCGGCTGTTTGAGGGTTGTTACCCTGTCCAATATTTACTCTTGCATCTGCAAGGTCGCTGCCGGATACTTCTGCGTTTTTGTAAACAAGGAAAACCTGTCTGTCACCATATGGATCTTTTTTATCTACTTTACCGAGCAGGAATTGAAGACCTGAAGGAATTCTGGCCTGGATTTTCGGATCAGCAAGAATTTTTTCAAACTTATCAATATCTTTGTAAGCTAACAGGCTTCCGTATCCTCTGCTGGAGAGTAATCTGGTAAATATTTTACTGTTTTTAAGAGCATCAATAGAATCAGCTTCAGCTACAACATCTTTTTGGGCTGTTGTATCATCTACGGCTGTTTCTTCGATATCTCCAAGAATATCTTCAGCAACTTCATCATCAGATGTATTTGAGATAAAGTCTTCAAGATACTTGTATTCTTCATTTTCAAGGTTTTGCTCAAGATATTTGTCAATTCTGTCTACAGCAGTTTTGAGATCTTCCGGTTTTGCAACAAGTTTGAACTCGAGAAGTGCTGTTTTACCAATAAGGTTTTTAGCTCTTGACTTATCTTGAAGACCAGGAAGCTGCACAATAATTCTATCATCACCATGTCTTTGAATAGATGGTTCAGCAACACCAAACTGGTCAATTCTGTTTCTTATAATTTCAACTGCAGCTTCTACTGCATCGTCTCTTTCTTTTTCAGGTAAATTCTGATATTCAACTTGCATATCAAGCTGCATCCCACCCTGAAGGTCAAGTCCAAGCTTCAATTGTTTACCCGTCCACAACCTCAAAGACTTAGCTTCATCTGAATCGCTATCATCAGATCCGGTTAAAAATTGCCAAGGTAACTTCGTTTTGCTAAGTGTTTCGGTTGTCTTTTCTACGCCTGTAGTCCACTGCATGAACAAGGGGACAAGATAGTACGCGATAAGAACAAACACAAAAATAATGATGAGATTTCTCATACGTTTGTTTTTCATCAGTTTCAACTCCCTTTATGTGACTTTTCAATATCATTGATTGAAATCCGTTTATACGGAAATTTCAAGAAAAAAGATTTAATATTTAACGTCAAGAATTTTGTCTCTCAGAATTTATTCTACTCTGTTGACAAACTCTTAAATCCTATACCTTTGTTATCATTTTGGTTTGGCATCTTGATTTCACCATGCATATCTTCGTATGCTTTTATGTTCTTTTCCAGTATGCTCAACAGCTGTTTTGCATGTTGAGGAGTTGTCAGTACTCTGCTGTATATCTTTGCTCCCGGCAGTCCGGGAAGAATTCTTCCGAAATCAAGAATGAACTCGGAAGGTGAGTACGTGGTCATAAAGAAATTGCTATATACTCCTTCCCCTACTTGTTCATCTATCTTAACATTAATTTTCTGTTTGTTCATCTATTTCTCCTGTATGTTGTATTTTTCTCTGAGTGCATCCCTGACCTTAGGTGTCACAAATTTATCTATAGAAGCTCCAAGTTTTATCACCTGTTTCACAATACTGGAACTTAAATAAAGAAAATCGTGTGAAGGCAGCAGGAATACCGTATCAATTGTGCTTTTCAGATTCTTATTCATGAGGGCAAGAGAGAGTTCATATTCAAAATCAGATACCGCTCGCAGACCCCTTATCATGGTTGTTGCTTCTACCGATTCCGCGAAATCGACAACAAGTCCGGAGAACTTCATAACTTCAATATTAGTTATATCACAGCAGCTTTGTCTGCAAAGCTCCGTTCTCTCATCGGTGGTAAACAAAGTATTTTTTGCTGAAGCCTCTGCAACAGCCAGAATCACTTTATCAAACATCCTTGATGCGGTTTTGAGAATATCAATATGGCCTCGGGTTATAGGGTCGAATGTCCCCGGGTAAACGGCTATTTTCATTGTATCTCCTATAACCTGGCAGTCATTTCCCTGAGATAGGCAAGCTCTTCTGCATTCATAAATGATTCCAGAGTACTGTACACTTCTGCATGATAATCATTTATCTGCTTTTCCTCTGAAGGTGAAAGCAGGTCTTTCGCGATCAGATTTCTATCATAAGGAACAACTGTCAATGTATCAAAACCGTAGTATGGTCTGCCTTCGTTTTCAGTAATATCCTTAACAGTTATCAGGTTCTCAATTCTTATTCCATATTCACCTTCGATATAACATCCGGGTTCATTTGAAAGAACCATTCCCGGTTTAAGATAAACTTTATCTGAACGAACACTTATTGAGCAAGGACCTTCATGAACACATAAGAAATGTCCGACACCATGACCGGTACCATGTCTGTAATCATTCTGAGTTTCCCATAAAAATTCGTGTGCAAATGTATCCAGCATAATGGAAGGTACATTGTCCGGGAAAATTGCATTTGAAAGCTTTAAGTGACCTTTAAGCACATTAGTATAATCTCTTTTTAGCTTATCTGAAACCCTGCCAAGAGCTATTGTTCTGGTAGTATCTGTTGTTCCCGCAAAGTATTGTCCACCGGTATCAATGAGAACGGAGCCCTCAGGCTTGATAACAGCTGATCCTTCTTTTGACGCAGAATAGTGTACAATAGCACCATTTCCATTATAGCCTACGATTGGAGAAAAACTCGGAGAGAAATAACCTTCCTGCTCAGCTCTGAACTCGTTAATTCTTACACCAAGATCATATTCAGTATAGCCTTTATCTTTATTCTGAGATAACCAGTACATGAATTTAACAACTGCTGCTCCGTCTCTTACATGAGCACTCTTCATACCTGCAAGTTCAGTTTCATTTTTTCGGGCTTTCAGCTCTGTAGATATATTTACTCCGGTAATGATTCCACCCTTCAGCAGATCATAATGCTTAACAGACAGTTTACCGGAATTAATCAAAACAGATACATCTTCAGGTATTTCTGCGAGCACTGTATTGAAATTATTATAGTCAGTTATCTCAATTCCTGCTGTAACAAGCTTCTGACTGAGAGCTTCAGGTATTATTGTTTCATTCACAAATAACTGTACTCTTTCAGGAGTAAAGATGAGATATGAGAAGAATACCGGGTTATACTTGATATCGTCTCCTCTGAGATTTGTTATCCAGGCAATATCATCCAGTGTAGTCACAACATGATATTCAGCACTTTTCTCAGCCATTATATCCCTGATTCTCTTTAATTTGGATTCAATCGTTTCACCAGCGAAAGCATCTGACAGTTCAAAACACTCTTCTGCAGGAATTGCCGGTCTGTCTTTCCAGATAGCGTCAACAATGTCCTGATCGTAGTTATAAGAGAAATCCTTTTCTGAAACGATTTTCTTCAGCTCTTGAAAACTGCTGTAAGTCAGTGATTCTCCGTCAAACCCCACAACTGAACTATCATCCAGATTTTTACTTAGCCACTTATAAGGGTGTTCTACTCCGGGCATTCCCATTTTATGAAGAGTAACCCCGGTATCTTTCAGCTGTTCTTCAGCCTGAATGAAATATCTTGAGTCTGTCCAGAGTCCTGCTTCTTTCATTGTTACAATAACAATACCTGCTGACCCTGTAAAACCTGTTATCCAGGCACGTATTCCCCATCTCGGAGCCAGGTATTCATTTTGATGTGGATCTGACCCGGAAACTATCCAGGCATCTATTCCAAGCTTTTGCATTTCATTGCGTAATGCTGTTAATCTTTCAATTATATTCATATTCTTACCTCATAATTGATTGTTATTACAGATTTATTTTGAGTATGTTCAGGGGCAAGAACTTTCTTTTATTTTTCCTTTTAACATCTGATCAGATTTGGTATATACTTTTCACTCGTCAGATATTATTTTCCCTTAGATAGTTCACTTGAGCACTAACCTGCCATATGCCCCATCATGTCCGGGAGGATAAAATTCAAAACATCCCCTTTTAATCATAGTAATTGCATTCACTATATCATCGTTTACTTTATTGTCCAGTTTATCCTTAATTTCCTTTTCTTCTGCAGTCCAGAGATTAATTTCCGTTCCGAATATCTCGGTGATCTGTTCAAAAGGTTTTGTCACTTTGGCAGATGTAAGAGTTTTAACCCCAACACCAATAGCTATCACTTCAATCAAAGGAACAAGATGATAGAATCTTCTATCACGTTTCACTACAGACTTATCAGTCAAAGACTCACATCTCTGCAGAACTCCTGTAAGCATCATTTTGCTGCATATCGGGCACTCTGCCCTTGAATCATGCTTATCAGTCAGAAAAACAAACTCACCAGAATCATGTCTTGATGCTCTGTGACCTGTCAGGAAGTATCTTCCTTCTGATGGATGAAACTCAGCAGTAAACTCAACATCTCCCCCACGCAAAGCATCTATCACACTCTCATAACTTTTATTGCTGACGTTCAGCATTGTAAATTCTCTTCCGATCCTGTTCAGGGCTGCGCTATGGCAATCGCTGTTCGAAATCATTGTCAGCTCCGTGAAATCAGGTATTCCACCCAGCATTTCAGGATCAGCACTAAGTCCGGTTTCAATCACTCTGATATTACTTGTAAAGTCACCATAAAACTCTCTGATACTGTCCAGTCCGTTCTTGGATCCCATAATTCCATCCGGGGTCATCACATGAGCAGGTATTATCTCAATCAGAGAATGAATATCCTGAATCTGAAACAATCTCTCCTGAAGCTGCACCTGATCTTCACATTTTATAAATGGTCTGCCAATAGTGTTTTTCATCCCCCATACGTCCATCAGCTCCTGCAGTTTTGTTATAGAGTCAAAATCTGGGAAAAGAATAACATGATGGGCAATAGTCCTGTTCTTATAGCCGTTCAACTGCACTGTCAGAATCACTTCTGTCTGCAGGATAAATCTTTTATCATAATCTTCGAACTGAAACAATCCCGGTTCAGCTTCAGTAAATACAGTTTTCAGCTCTTCAAAGCGTTCGGGATGCATACAGTCTCCGGTTCCGAATATATCTATTCCTTTTATCTGCATTGTCTTACATATATTTTCAAACGGTATGTTCCCAACACCTCCGGCATGCCCGGAATGCGAATGTAAATCAACAGCTAATCTCATTTTTTCTCCCGAATCCCTGCAAAACGAAGTTATTTACTACAGCTAAGCAAAGTTCTTATCCTTTATAACAAAAAAGCCCACCGGAATCGATGGGCTCTGAATATTTTATCTTAATTATTTATTAATACTGACTTTTACGATTCCAAGTTCACGACTGAGCACGATAACTTCATCGCCATCAACATAAACTTCCGAAACATAACCAATTTCGCTTTTTGGAAGCTGTCCTTTAAAGGTAGGATTACCTTCACCATCGAGTTCGAAATAATAAATACCACCACCGCGAGATCCTACTACAAGGTGATCTTCATTAGCTGATACGCATCTTGCAAATGAACTTGTCTGGTAAGCAAGGTCTTCTCTGAGAGTCATTTCAGGAGCATCTTCTGTGAATGTAACATCAATTACCTGAAGTCCCTTATGTACATCAGCCACATAGAGTTTATTGTTTGCAAATACAACCTGATCTGCTTCTCCAGGAGTATCTACGTAAGTTACAAAATCAAAAGCCTCATTATTATCGGTATCTTCCAGATATCCCCACATGTTCCAGGCAGATACACCGGCATAACCTGCAGCGCCAAAATAGAAACCTTCATGAAAGAAAAAATCACTCTGTCTGAAACTAACAGTAAAAGCACGTGAAGCGGCCTGTAAATCATCACTCGTAAGCAGAATATCATCATATGCTCTGATATATCTATCTGATCGAAGCATTACTATTACTATGTCTTTTGTAGTAACAGTACCATCAATAGTATTTCCATATACAGGGTAATCAGGACTGTTTGCGAAAGCATATATAGCACTGATAGACTGAGTATTTCCTGTCAAAGTTACTTCAGAGTGAATCCCTTCATCATCCCAGGAATAACAGCCAACCTGATCAGTATCTTCTTTCTGAACAGTAAAAATTCTGTTTAGACCTTCTACAATAGAAACATCGGTTATATTTTTCATTGACTCAGCAGCAGATCCCTCTTCTTCTGCACAAGCGGCATAATCGAATACATCAAGTAAGGTAAAAGAATTCTTATTGAGGAGAACAACTCCACTTGGTCCGTTTGCAACTGCGATAAAGTTTTCAGAAACGTCCATATCGTTAGGTGCTCCAGGTAAAGGCACATTATCCTCTATACGCAGAATTCCGTTAGAATCGGTGCTGACCGGATCATTTGCATCTGCACAGGAAATGAGTGCAAAAACTGATACGAGAAAGACCGCGATAGCTATCAGTTTAAATTTTCTTTTCATTACATCCTCCAATGAAATGTATATTTATCTCAATTTTTATTTTTTCTCATGTACTTTAAATTATTCCAAAACCTTTAAGGTTCTTATATAGCACCTGTGTAATTCCTCTCACAAGAAAGACGAGAGGTACTGATATCAGCATACCAAGAATACCAAAAACATAACCTCCTGCAATTACTGTCAACATAATAACAAGCGGATGCATCTCCGTATTCTTTCCGATTACGATCGGGTATATAAAAGAGTTATCCAGAAACTGCACAAAAATCATGGCAATTACGGAATAAACAGCTAAACTGAAGGGGTGTCCCGTCAATAACACAGATATAATTGCAAGACCCATTCCAATAACAGGACCTAAATAAGGTATTGCGTTAGCAAAACCGGCAAGAATACCTATCAGTAAGGCATAAGGGACTCCAATAGCCTGCAGCGCAATAGATGAAAGAATACTCACGATGAATATTTCAATCATCAATGCTCTTAAATATGTACCGATAATCTCATCTGTTTTTTCTATAATTATAATTGTTAACTCAAAATATCTGTTAGGAACAAGCCTCATGAAGTACTTCTTCATAGAGTCGAAGTCTTTTAGCAGGAAAAAACTTATCAATGGGATAGTAATTATAAAAGTCAGAACACTGAAAAAATTACTTAAAATCCCTATTACTCTTTTAGGCAGATCAGAAACAAACCTGGTAATAAATGTCAGAGCATCATTCTTCGCAGCATCAAAATTCACAAATGGGAATTTGCTTTCCACCTTTTGAATAAGCCCCGAAATTTGATCATAATACGGAAGCCTGGAGACAAAGTCAACACTATTAGAACCGCTAAATGCCTGTGAGACTGTATTCGAAAGCTGCACAACCTGTTCATAGATAGCCGGGACAAAGGTAATGGATGCAATAACAAGAATTCCAAGTATTGCCAGATACACCAGCAGAATTGAAACACTACGGGGAAATCCTCTCTGTTCCAGTATTGAAATAATAGGATTAAGCAGATATGAGACAATCATTGCAGCAAATAACAGCGGGAACACATTTTTAAAAAACAATACTCCAAGTACAGCCAGCGACAGCATGAACAGCCAGTAGACCATTCGTACAATAGATTTACTCCGAATCATTGATTGCCTTCAGTTTTCTGTTTGTTCGAATTAAATCCTGGCTCAGTTTCCCCGCAAACTGGAAAAGTACTTTAGAGGCTGTACGAGGATGCTCATTAATGAACACCTGAAAATCCTTTTGAGACACAGCATAAAGAGTAGCATGAGTAGCGGCTTTTGCGGATGCCGTTCGCTGAGATTCTGTAAACAGACCAACCTCTCCGAAATAATCTTCATGTCCCAGAGTAACCAGATTAATTGCTTCTTCGCGCTTTTTCTCAAGAATTATATCCACCTGTCCTTCTGCAATAATATACAGTACCGTATGCGGATAATCTTCTCTGAAAATCCATTCATCCTTTTCGAAAACGCGTTTATGCAGAAGGCGTGAAAATAGTTTAAGTTCCAATCTGTTGAGTCCATGTAAAAACGGAACGTTTCTCAGGAAATAGAATTCTTCTTTTGTGAGATTCTTTACTTTCTTTTCTCGAGAAAAAATATCCAAAATGCTCATATTATTTCCTCATGTTTTTTATAAGAGGTATTATCAACAATACTGTTAAAGCAGCAAGAGCTATAATTGCTCCGGTCCAGCCAAGCAGCGTCAGGGTTGTAACAACGATTCCTGCTCCGATAACTCCGATGAAAATGAATAAAAGTGATTTCCAGTATTTCAAACCGAACAGATAAGCTGCCAGAGAACCTGTCCAGGCACCTGTTACAGGTAATGGTATGGCAACAAACATGATAAGTCCCAGTTCCTCATATTTCTTGATTAATTCACTTTTTTTACGTGTTTTCTCAAATATCTTCTCAAGTATCCTGTTTGTAAATGAAAATTTACGGAAAAGTTTTTCAACAAACCCAAAAAACACCAGAATCAGGAAAATAGGCACCATATTTCCGGTAACTGAAATTGCAAATACCTTGTACCATGGAATCTCAAACAACTGAATTCCTACGGGAATTGCTCCCCTCAGTTCGAATATCGGAAGCATTGATATCAGGAACACTGTCAACTCTTTTGAAATACCTTTATCTGTGAAATAATCCAGTATTCTCTTTTTTAATCCGTGCTGCTCAGATTCATGTCCTGCATCACTCTCAGCACTTAAACTGACAACGATAATTATCATCATCAAAAGCAGAATTACAAGTTTTTTTACCATCCCTGTTCTCCAATCAAAGGTACGAAAGTACAATTTCCGAAAGATTCTTTAATATACTGGTCACCTTTTCGTGTAATCATTTCCAGAGACTGCATCTCCTGAGACCCGGACGGAATAATCAGTTTTCCGTTATCTGCAAGCTGCTGCAGAAGGCTTTCAGGTATGGACGGGCTTCCGGCAGATACAATAATTTTGTCGAACTCCTCGCACTTAGGGTAAGCCTTTTCCCAGCCTCTGGTACCATCACCAACCCGGAAGTGAACATTGCTGATTTCCAGCTTTTTCAGAACTCTTTTTGCTCCGAGGCTTAACTCCTGAATTCTTTCCACACTGTAAACCTCTTCAGCAAGCATGGAAAGTATTGCAGTCTGATATCCGGAACCGGTTCCTATCTCAAGGACCTTATCCTTATCAGTTACATCCACAATCTGAATCATAAATGCAATGATGTAAGGTTGTGAAATGGTCTGTCCACAGGCAATAGATAGTGGAAAATCCGCATATGAATGCAGCTTAAAATCATCAGGCACAAACATATCTCTGGGAATCTCTCTGAAAGCACTTAAAATTCGATCGTTTTTTATTCCTCTACCCATTAACTGGGTCTGTACCATTATTTCTCTTTGATCTTCAAACTTCATCTTTTATCCAATCTACAAAGTTAATTCCTTTATTCCTGACTTAAGACTTTCAGGAACATCAATAACTTCAAAATTAGGCCATACCGGTGTGATTGACACATAATTTTCAGATATTGCTTTAAAATCAGAATTTTCTGTGTTATCCCACTCAGGCATATCTCCGCCAATAAGATAAAATGTCTTACCGCTCTCATCTTTATCTGTTCTGATGTAATTTTTGTAGTATCTATGACCTAATGATGTAAGTTTTATTCCATTTATTTCTTCAAAAGTTATGTTCGGGATATTTATATTCAGAATCTGTCCATCTCTGCAATGCTCGTGAATATTCTGTTTAAGCAGTTGAGCCATAACCTCAGCACCTGTCTCAAATTTCTGATCCCTGTATTCGTTCATCGAAATGGCTATTGATTTGAATCCATGCAGCATTGCTTCCAGAGCAACCCCTACTGTACCGGAATAAAGAACATCTCTTCCCATATTCTGACCACCGTTAATACCGGATATAACCAGATCAATGTTTTCAATTCTGATAACATCTTTGAGAAAGAAAACACAATCTACAGGAGTACCGCTGATTGACCATACATTTTCTTCGTGTTCGTTCAGATAAACCGGTCTGTTAATAGTTATTGAATGTGAAAAAGCACTTCTTTCACTTTCGGGAGCTATCACAAACACTTCATGGTTATCTTTTATCAGTCTTTCCTGCAATACACGTATACCGCGAGCATTTACACCATCATCGTTTGTAAGTAAAATTCTCATGTGTCCTCTCAAAGTTAGTTAATAAATATCTCGTAAAATACAATTTTTATAAAATTCATAATATCCCGACCATGCTTGATATAACTTTCTTCATCATTGTAAATAGTCGGAATGGCGATAGAACTGAATACAGCGTTCTGCCTGGCAAAAGAAAAGATTATCTCAGTCTCATACTGATACCGATCAGAAATACAGTCATTAGGTATAACCTTAGCAAGTCTGTACAACCTGTATCCGGACTGTGAATCCTTTATCCTGCGATGAGTCACCAGACTGACAATAAAAGATGTCAGACCGTTGCTGGCGATTCTTGGAACCGGCATAAAACGTGGTCTGAAGTTCCTGTTCCCTATAACCATATCGGCATTCGTAATATTCTGCTCGTCAATAAAATCCGGTATTTCTTCCGGTAAATGCTGAAGATCAGAATCAAGGGTTATGACAAACTCGAAACCATGTTTTCGGGCAACCTCAAAACCGTGCTTGAGTGCAACACCTTTACCGCAGTTCACAGACAGTCGGTTATATATTGTACCGAACTTTCTGCATACTCGGGCAGAATTATCTATTGAACAGTCATCTATTGTAATAATATTATCTGTTGGAATAAAAGCAGAAACCCTTCTTATCAGTTCATCGAGGTGTCTTTCCGCATTGTAAACAGGTATAATGACTGCTGTATTTTCATAATTAGCTAAATTCATCATACTGCAAAAATGATGCATAATCAAAAATGTCAAGTGCAAAGTGAATGCATGGAAATTTAACTAATCTACAACATGCATATATCGGCGAATAATTCCCGGAATAGAGATATCTTGGTCACAGTTGATACATTTTAATGAATAATATTAACTTATTGAATTACTATAATTAACGATACTTTATCAGATTTAGGTTGACATAAAGATTATAGCTTTCATAAGAAGTACAAATTAATTAATATAAGGAGGAAGTATGCTGAAATACGGAACCGTAAGCAGTACTGACGCAATGGCTTTAGAAGAAAAATACGGAGCTCATAACTATCACCCACTGCCAGTTGTAATTGCAAAAGGAGAAGGACCATTTCTCTGGGATCCGGAAGGAAATAAATATTTTGACTTCCTGTCAGCTTACTCAGCTGTTAATCAGGGACATTGTCATCCAAAGATTATCAAAGCGCTGAAAGATCAGGCTGACGTTCTAACATTAACTTCACGTGCTTTTTTCAATAATAAACTTGGAAGCTACGAAAAATTCGTAACTGAATACTTCGGTTATGATATGGTTCTTCCAATGAATACAGGTGCTGAAGCTGTTGAAACAGCAATGAAAATTACTCGTAAATGGGGATATGATGTAAAAGGTATTGAGGGAAACAAGGCTAAGCTGGTTTTCTGTACCGAAAACTTCCACGGCAGAACAATAGCAGTTATCTCTGCTTCCACTGATCCTGAATCATACGGTGGATTCGGACCATACGTACCTGGCATCATCCATGTACCTTATAATGATGCAGAAGCTCTTGAAAAAGTTCTCGAAGAACATGGAAAAGAAATTGCAGGATTCATCGTTGAACCTATTCAGGGTGAAGCCGGTGTTAATGTTCCTGACGAAGGATACCTCAAAAAATGTTACGATGCCTGTAAAAAACACAACGTTCTGTTCGTAGCAGACGAAGTTCAGACAGGTATTGCCAGAACAGGTAAGCTTCTTGCAGTAGAATACGAAGGAATCAGACCTGATGTTGTAATTCTTGGTAAAGCTATTTCCGGTGGTGTATTACCTGTATCAGCCGTTCTTGCAGACAAAGACATTATGATGGTGATTAAACCTGGTCAGCATGGTTCAACTTTTGGTGGTTTCCCACTCGCATGTGCTGTTGCTCAAGCTGCACTCGAAGTTATCAAAGAAGAAAACCTTACTGAAAAAGCTTTCGAACTTGGTGAATACCTCAGAGAGGAACTGAGAAAGATCGACACTGACAGAATCACTACTGTTAGAGGTAGAGGTCTTCTCAATGCTATCATCATTAAGCCTAAAGACGGTATAGAAGCTTGGGATGTATGTGTTAAACTCAAAGAAAAAGGATTACTCTGTAAACCTACTCATCAACACATTATCCGTCTTGCTCCACCACTTGTAATTACAAAAGACGAACTGAAAGAAGCTATCGAAATCATGAAATCAGTTTTCGAAGAACTCGACGCTTAATAACAGTTTAAAGATATTATTTTAAACCTGCTGATCTTATCGGCAGGTTTTTTTTCATATCTACGGTTAGCACAAAATAATAAGATATCGTAGCCATGAATGGATAGATCAGGCTAAGTCTCCCATTCGCAAGGCCTTTAGACCATGGAGAAGGGAATTTCACCCTCCCCCGGAATATTCATTGAATCAATCACCAGCGGAGAAAAGTCCAATAATGAGAAAGACGGTTATAAAAGGAAACAGCCTCTCATTTGAAAGGCTGTTTCATCTGTCTTGCTTTATTCCATTCCTAAGGATCTGAAGACAATTAGGAAGCTAAAAACAATGTATAAATTTTGCTAAGTTATTTAAGCATCAGCATTTTTTTAGTTTGAGTATACTCTGATGTCTGGAGTCTGTAGAAGTATGTTCCACTTGAAACTGTATTACCTCTGTCATCCTTACCATTCCAGGTAATCATGTGATGATCAGCATCCATTTCTTCATTAACCAGTGTTCTCACTTTCTGACCGGTAATATTGTAAACTACAAGTTCTACTCTACCTGCCTTCTTCAGTGAGAACTCGATGTTTGTTGTTGGGTTAAACGGATTAGGATAGTTTCCTTTAAGTTCTGTCACCAATGGAACATTATCTTCACCATCATTACCAACAATATAATCAAATTCGAAATCCGGAGCTGCCATATTACCTGTTTCATAAACAGCTGTAATTCTCGCAGTTAAAGTTTCATTTGGATCGAAACCAGAGACAACAAAGAATGTGTCTGTAGTCGTCTGGTTCAGAACATCAATTTCTATTCTGAAATAGAGTAAGGAACGCTCTGTTGTTACACCATCTGCACCTTTATCTGTGTAGCCTTTACCTTCAGCAAGTACATCTTCTCTATCAGTTCTGGTGGCATAAGATCTGTCACCATGATTCCAGCTCAGATATCCCCCGTTGGAGTTCCACTGAATATTGGTTGGAGCAAGCATCAATTCATTAAGAGCTGCCTGGTAAGTGAGATCACTACCGTAAGCGACTAGAACATCTGTTTCTTCAAACGGAGTTGTACCTTCGAGTGAAGCAGTGATAGTATAAGTTCCGGGTTCAACTTCGTTAAAGAATACCCATCCCGAATCATTGACAGTATTCTGATAAGTATTTGTTCCATCTGTAGCTTCTACAACAGCTCCCTCGAAAGAACTGAGGTTTGTAGTAACTTCTACAGAGATATGTCCATACTCATTTATTACAAAGTCCTGAGTCTGAGAACCATCAATTACACTAAGATTCTGAACAACTTGATCCATATATCCATCTTTCATAGCAGTCACAGTATAACTTCCCTGAGTAATCAGGAAGAAATTGTATCTTCCCTGATCATCTGTTTGAGTAGTCATATCTGTTCCGGCAATCTCTATTGTTGCACCATCGACCAATGCATTGTTATGGTCTTGTACAATACCCTTGAGAACCGGGCCGCCATTACCTTGACCAAGATGAAAATCCTGAGTTGTAAATACATCTTGAACAATACTTACACTGGCAGCAGTAACATCATGGTACATTGCTTGAGACGCTGTCACAGTATATGAATTAGGTGGTACATTAGCAAACTGGTAGTATCCGCTGTTGTCTGTATATTGAACAATCTGAAGCTCTTCAATCAACACTTGAGCGTTGAAGAGAGGATCATCATTATGATCATACACATGTCCCTGCAATCCTGTTTGAGAAGGCTGCACAACAATGCTTAAAGGCGCAGACTCATTATTACCGGCAACCATGTCCCCGGTCATTACAACCTTACCGTAAATCTGCTGGTTACCCTGCTGATCATTAGTAGGTATCCAGGGCAATACGAATGTTGCAGTTGAATCAGGCTGAATCAGAGTTCCGGTAGCAGAAGCAAGCTCAATATCTGTCGCCATCATGAGTTTTACATCGTAATTAGATTCCGCATTTAAACCGTTATTTCTGATGGTTATTGTGTAATCAGATTGTACACCAGCCATAACTTCAATCGGACCCGTAACAGTAATTGTAGAGAGATCATGATCAGGTGGAGTAGTAATGTTAATACCAATATTATCCAGATAGAAGTCCGGACCATATCCTGAAATACCATCGAACTTAACATAAATTGTCTGTCCTGCGAAGGCATCAAGATTAACAGTTTCCTGAACAAATGAACCTGGAGCTGTATTTGCTGCACCATCATTTGATTCAAAAGTATCATCTATTCTATTCCAGACAGAAGTCCAGTTATGCATATCTGTTGAAACTGAAACATCCAGTTCATCACCAATATATGTTGTGTTGTAGTGGTGAGACCAACTGAACACGAGATCTGCAGTACCTGTAAGTGCAAGAGGTGGGGTTATCAGCTCAGCATTACCACCATCCCATGACCAGAAATTACAATAAGGTACACTGTGAGTAGCATGGAAAGCCCATGTCCTTCTACCTCCAAGTACCCATCCGTCAACAGGCCAGGTTGCAAAGTCTTCCATCATTGGGAAAACATCTATCGTCATATCAGATCTCACAGTAAAACTCCATACCGGACATCCTGCTGCTGTACCTGCATCGTTATAAGGAGTTACACTCCAGTAATACGTAGTATTGTTTGCCAAACCAGAGAAATCATATTCAAAGACAGCTCCTACATCCAGGTTATTTACAACATTTGTAGGAGGGTTGTCGGTACCTAATGATACATTATAACCAGTCGCACCACTTACTCCATCCCATTTGAGAGTACTGCATTCAGGAATATCCATTTCGCCGTCTGCAGGAGAAAGTAATGTTGTACATTGAGGAGACGCACTATTGTCAAAGACACTGAAGTCATCAATACTTATATCGCTGAAGTAATCAGGTCCGGTAGTGGCTACAATCTCAAAATAGAATGGATCAGCAGAGAATGTGCTCAGGTCAACAACTACATTGTACCATACATCTCTATGATCACCCACTATTGGAGTAACTATATCGGTGGTCACAGCACCTGAAGTATTGTTTACAAGATTTATCTGAAGTGACCCCATTGCACATCCATTCATGTTGTACCATAACTGCATTGTTGGATTTGTTAATGAAGAAACATCAAATGGGTTTG
The DNA here is from genome assembly GCA_942492065.1 of Cloacimonadales bacterium (SeqCode). GTDB lineage: Bacteria > Cloacimonadota > Cloacimonadia > Cloacimonadales > JAIOQZ01. Next base: position 55,833 of record CALODV010000020.1, read on the forward strand.
TCATCATCTTAAACTGCTGATTAAGGTTACCGTTGGACTCTGTATAGGCAAAATATCCACTGCCTGTTGTATTGTCTCCATTTTCAGGCCCTGTTGTAGTCGTCGGAGTTGTTGTTCCATAAGACCATGGAGTGGTATTCGCAGGATCATCAATCCAGTTTACCGGAAGCTGTCCGGACTCAAATCCTCTGCTGTACGGGAAGGTATTTACTAATGGATCTGGTCTGGATGTGAATGACCAGACAGGACATCCTGCTGCACTGCCACTGGTATTGTAAGGTGTAATCTGCCAGTAATAAACTGTTCCGAGAGCTAAGCCTGTGAAGTCAAAAGTCAGACTATTGCCGACATCCTGAGAACTTACAACATCCGTTGGAGGATTATCTGTTCCGAGGCTAACATAGTATCCTGTAGCTCCCTGAGCTGCACCCCATGTCAAAGTACTGTTTTCGATTATATCGACAGCTCCATCAAGAGGTGAAATAAGATTTGTACATCCCGGAGCGGAGTTCACATCATAGATCGAAAAGTCATCAATACAGATATCACTTTCGTAACCACCTCCGGTAGTTCCAATAAACTCAACACGAAAATCTACAGTATATTGAGACAAGTCAATAGTTGCCAAAGTCCAGACATCACCATGGTCTCCCGAAATAGGTGTAATAACATCAGTATAGAGATTTTGAGTTTCAGTCTCATAGATATTCACCTGCAAAGTCCCCATATCACCACCATACATATGATAGTAAAATTCCAGAGTTGGTGTACTCATTCCCGTAAGATTGAATATCGGTGAAGAAACCTTAAACACCTGATTATTATTCCCGGAAGCCTCAGTATAAATGAAATTGCCTGACCCGGAAGTATGGTCGCCACTTTGAGGTCCTGTACCGGATGAGCTTGTCGAAGCACCAACATCCCACGGGGTCATGTTCGCAGGATCATCAATCCAGCAGCTTGGTAAGACATCCCCGTCAAAAGTCTCTGTCCATGGGAATGTTGTTATTACTCCACACTGTGTTTCGAAGTTCCAGACTTGTCCCTCGTACAGGTTGCCTGCCGAATCATAAACATCTACACGCCAGTTATACGTCGCAAGAGTGTTAAGTCCGCTGTATGCGTATGGCGAAAATGAACTTACCGGCTGATTCGTCACAACCTGAGTCATGTTTCCTTCAGGTCCAAACCAGAGATCATAAGCATCAGAGCCTGCAAGAAAGCCGCATGACAAGTCGCCGTCAACAGCCATTCCTATATTTCCGGTTGCTGGAGCAGGATTAATTGCTCCGACGTCGGAAACCCAGAATTCTATAGCCATATTGTTTGAGTAGAATAATGAATCACAATACTCGCATACAATACCGTTAGATCCTGTTGCATCTTCCAGACATATTGTCTGATCACTCATAACATAGTTTTCATAAAAACCTTCAAACTGAATCAGAATTGTTCCGTCTTCAATCAATGCTACCTGTCCTGTGAAATATCCGGGGTTACTTGTATCAAACTCACGGCATCTATCAAATGTAACAAGGAAAGCATTCTGGCCGTTAATTGTCGTATTTTCGTAACTTACAACAGAGACTGCATCTTCAGGTGGATCGATGTCTGACCAGAACCAGCCGACAAGGTTGTTGGGTGTGTTTGCATCCGGAACCAACTGATACAGTCGGCTTTCGGATTCATCAAAATTAAATGTTAAGTATCCGTTAGAACTGATTTTCACAGAGTCATAATCAACTCCATAGAAGTTAAAAGTAAATCCCAAAGGAAATGGACCTTCAATATCATCATCACCTAGATTTAAAACTGTACCTGTTGTGGTATTAGGTGTAATCCAATTGTAGGCAGGTCCATTTGCGTTATCACTCGTTGCCCATCTGTAACCATAATTGTCCGGACCTCCGTGATCCAGCGCACAAAGCATTACAGACAATAGCACTAATCCAAAAAGTAAGAATGCCTTTTTCATTCTTATCCTCCTTAAGTAGTCAGCATGCTGTACCGATTGCAGAATTGTTTACATTAGCTATCGCACTGCAAACAATACGCGAGTAGATTAATGCTGTTCGCTCCAACAGTATTATCGCTATGTGAAGAATCTACGAGAAGTAACTATTTTTTAGTGTAATCGCATTTTTTTCTAGACCCGTTTCACATATACTGTATTGATTGAACATACAATGGAGGTGCTAAAGTGGTGAATACATAAAACATCATAAACTGAAAGTTTAAATCCATACTTTTCGCTCCAACTACTCAATGCTGTAATTAAAATCTCTTAAATACACTTTTTTAATTATAAATTCCCAACACCAGAATGAAAGCATTAATTGTTCCAAAATCTTTAAGATAAAAAATTTTCTAACTTGAAATTTAACAGGAATTGAGAAAATACAATAAAATGCAAGGCGTTTACTGAAATTAAGAAAGCATGGAGTGTCGAATTAGTTGATATGATTTTCCAGAAGTCAGGGACAATCTAATAAAGAGAAAAAGACTGTTGAGGTCATCAACAGTCTTTATTTATATCTTTAAGGTTGCTGGTATTACTTAAGCAGAACTGCTTTACGGTAGTGTTTTTCCTTACCTATATTGAGTTTAAAGAAATAAACCCCGGAGGAAACATCTTTATTTTGATCATCTTTGCCGTGCCAGACTACTGAATGTTGTCCTTTATCCTGAAGCTTATCGGTCAGTGTTCTTACTTTCTGACCTTTTATATTGTATACGCTAATGTTTACATTCTGTTCACTGTTGAGGCTGTATGAAATCTCAGTTTCAGGATTAAACGGATTAGGATATGGTAAGTTAACAATATTGGTAAACTTGTTCACAGTATTTGATTCATTACCAACAGGCATAACACCATAGAGAGAACCTGTTCTCTGCTGATTGCACCTTGGGTGCATCCAGTAATCGAGATTACCGCTGTGTTCTTTGAAATCAATAGCCATAATTCCGGCATCAAATCCAATAAAGAATTCCAAATCATCATCTTCATCAACATCGTGCAGAAATACAGGAGATTTGGCAGTCTCGGTGGTCAAAATTGGAGAAATATTCATTTCAGTACCGTCATAGCTGAAGATCCTTATCTCTCTGTTATCAAGGGTTACTATCACTTCAGGCAGCCCATCATTGTTAATATCTGCTGTTACCGGATCAAAGACAGGACTGTCAGACAGATGAACAGGCCAATTCATGAATGGTACTCCATCAGAATCGAACACATACATCATATTACTCTGGCTTATAAAACAAGTCTCATAGTAATAATCCCCATTGAAATCTGTCAGGATTAAATTTGACCCCAAAGCTTCTCCGGTAACCACTGTTCTCAGAAGAGAGCCTTCATTATCGAAGTAATTGATGTTTCCTGCTATGTCTACGGTAATAATTTCTTTATATGGTGTAATCAAAGTTTCTTTTACCTGTCTCTTTGTCATCTCAACAGGGAATCCTGCAGCATACACACCTTGATAGTTTATAGCATGTAAGGTTGAATCTACCGTACAGAACACAATTTCAGGTATATTATCGTCGTCAATATCTGCAACAGAAGGATTTGCAAGACATGGAACGTCCAACGCAATCTGATTATCTGATATCATGTTTCCCTGAAGGTCGAATATTATTGCATTAGCATACACATCAATCACCAGGATATCTAAATCTCCATCATTATCAAAATCTGCAATAACAGGATTGCTTGTTACATACTCATCTATCTCTCTATAGTAAAGTGAGTCTCCACTACTGTTTGTAATGTATACTTCACCTTCCAGAGAGACTGTAACAATCTCATCGGTACCATCGTTATCTAGATCAGCGATTGCCGGATTAGAGAATAGCTCCTTTTTAATAACAGCCTCGTGAGAAACAGCTTGAGCAGCATAATCATCACCCTGATTGAGAATTGTCATCTTTCCGGATTTTCCAAAAAGCACCAGATTTTCCTCTCCATCATATCTGACTATACCTGCAACATTTGAGTGTAATACACTGTTCACATAAGGCCAGTTTGCCTGTGCCATTGATATTTGCATTTCTATTTCATAATCTTTTTCAAAAAATCCATTGCTGGATCGTGCGCTAATTGTAACAGGAATAGCTATTTCCCCTGATTTTACTGTATCAGCAATAACAAGGCTAATTGGTAATTGATTTGAGATTGTTTGACCAACTGTAAGATTTGCCCAGTAGAGAGAATCAACACTGAAGGTTAAACCTGTGTTGTTGGTATTCAATACAACAGAAACATCTTCTGCATCACTCCACCCCTGAAGATTTTGTATCTGGAGAGTCAGTTCCACGGATTCACCCGGGTTAAATACTGAGTCACTATCTCCGGTATTTTCATCTGAAATTGTATAGTCATCAAGGTTAACATATGGGAACATATTGTATGGAGCCTTAAGAGTAATTGAAGGATCTCCAAACAATGTAAGTTCATAATAGCACCACCTGAGCACAGAGTTGTTCATTACTTCATTAACAAGCATTTCTTTGGATGTAGCGTTTGCCGCTCCGAGTGTTCTGGTAGCGGTATTATATGCCGCCTGATAAAATGTTCTGTTAAACTGTTGTGATGCGCCTTCAATACTTCCCGGCATATACCAGCCATATCTGGTGTTACCAACAAATGAGAAGAAACTTGTAGCAGAGTTAATCATCTGTTCTCCGATACATTCTCCCAGGGCATAATCAAGAGCCATTGGGTAACATCCCTGAGAATAAAGAAGACCGTATTTATCATTTTCCAGATTCATATAGTTCCCGGTACTTAAACCGCATACCATAGTCTCATTTGAGTGTCCCATGTGATTAACAATCCCAAGTCCTCCGTTAATGGCATCATGCACAGCGGAAGAACTGAATGTATCTTCGCGGTCGTACAAAGTCCAGTACTGAAAATCCTGGGGCATATAAGTCTGAACATCATCACAATAAGATCCGCCGTAAGTTAAAGGATTAGGATTAAGCAATTCTCCTACAAGGTATACAACATCATCGGTATATATAATTGTGTCATCATAATACATAATCTTATTAAATGAGTTCTGGAATTGCTGTTCATTGTCTCCCGGTAATCTTCCAATGTAAAACTCAGAATACAAATCAGGCTGATCATCCGGATGCCCTATAACTGCATCAGCAACGGCATTCCAGTCACCATCAATATTCGTATAGAATGCATCATTAGGGATTGTATTGTCCCTTGTATCTCCTACTCTTCCGTATGTTCCCTGAATAGGCACAATGTGTAAGTCTCCACCAAGAATAACATATCTTAGTGGTGATGCTGTCTGAATTGACTGCTGATAGTAGGTTACAAGAAAATTACGAATCTTTTGCTGATCTGTAGTACCTGCAGCAGTAGCATAAATATCTTCTACCGAAGCGAAGTCAGTATCAAATCCCTTTTGCTGTTTCCACTGCATGTAATTAGCAAATGCAGGCTGAAAATTTTGACCTGAGATAAAAAGAATCTTCTCTGATCTGGAAACAGGATTAGGGTAAACAGATTCGTACATGGAAATTGCAGAATCGTTATCAATGATTTCTCTCATTACAGCTTTCGTTTTATCATCCATGTACAGAGAACGCATCTGATTACTGTATACAGTTGAGTTGTAACTTGTTTTAACATTAACTGTAAACTTGCTGAACGATGTTAATTCTTTTTGTACAGGATTGTAGCGGAAAGGGTATACATGAATATTCAGAATACGCATCCCGTTTTTCTGTTGGACATTATATGATTTGAAGTCCTCTGCAGGATAAAGCTCATCAGTATTGTATAACTGCTGATTCATTTCAGTAGGAACAATCTGATCAGCAGAAATAGCTGTATGATTCAACACATAAGAAAGCTCGACAGCAGAAACTGATCTTCCGTCAAACTCAATTGAGATGTCATCAACAACTGCACCCGGTTCCAGTAAAAGGGATACCGGATAATACTTTATATGTGGATTCCCGGGATGATAATATGTTGGTAGTTCATTTATCTGAATTTTCCCGTTTGAGTTGAATCCAATGTCAGCCTTGGGTACTTCATAACTTTTATGAAGATCCGCCGAAAGCATCAGAGGTATTAGAACTAATATTAAAACTAAGTACTTGGGCATTTTTCCTCCGGATAGAATATTGATTTTCTAAGTGCAATAAATGTTCCAAAGGATCAATAAGTCAAAGTTTTTTAATATTACTTAAAGTTTACAATGTCAAATAATGGTAAAATTTTGTCTTTATCTGAGAGTAATGGCTCATTTACAGGCCAATCTATCGACAGTTTTTCATCATTCCATATTATGCCTGATTCTGCTGCAGGGTTATATTCTGATGTGACTTTATACTGGAAGATCACTTCATCTGATAGTACACAGAATCCATGAGCGAATCCCGGAGGTATAAACAAAAGCTGTTTCTTCGTTTCACACAATTTAACTGAAACCCACTCTCCAAATGTCGGTGATGATTTTCTTACATCCACTGCAACATCAAATATCTCTCCTTTGATGACATGAATAAGTTTGCCCTGTTCAAATGGTGGTTTCTGAAAATGAAGACCACGAAGAACATTTTTTACAGAGTAAGAAATATTATCCTGAAGAAAATCAAAAGGTATATTATTCTTAAGGAATTCAGATTTCTTGTAAGATTCGAAGAACTTGCCTCTGTCGTCACCAAAAACTTTTACATCAATCAGTTTTACATCTGAGATTCTCAGGTCATTGAATTCAAACGGCATTTACTCTCTCCATCATGAATGAAAATTAGATATTATTTCTCTTTTTTCATTATCGGTCAGATAACTAATATCTTTACTATCATGAAGCAGATATTGGATTTTTGCTGAATGTTCAAGAACCTCCGCTTTAGTAAAACACTCTCTGAAGCTCTTCCCCACTGTTATTATTCCATGGTTCCTAAGGATAACAACATCTGTATTCTTCAATGCTTCCGCAGCATCATCAGCAAGTTTCTTAGTTGAAGGCATACTATAATCCACATAACCAACTTCAGGAATGACTATATAGCTCTCGGACATTATATCCGTTCTGATTTTTCTTTTCAAGGCACTGAACATGGAACAGTATGTAGGATGTATATGCATAATGCAGGAGATATCCTGTCTTGTCTGATATATTGCCTTATGCATGTTAATTTCCATGGTTGGTTTGTTATCCCCTTCAGGAGTTAAATCTTCAACAGAAATAACAGCTATATCAGCTTCTTTGAGACTTCCCTTGTCCTTCCCTGTCGGAGTACAAAAAATTTTACTGTCTCTAAGAAAACTGAGATTGCCGCCTGAAATTGTCGTATATTCTTTATTGTAACATCTGTTTAGCCAATATATTATATCAGACTTGCTATTCATTGTTCCTCCTGCTGTCTTCTCTGTTCCCATGTAATTTCCATATGCTTTCACTTCTGAGAAAGAAAGATAATGCTCCTTCATCGTATGGTTCATCGAATGTAATACTGTAACCGGGTGAAGTGAGTTTCAATCTGCAGTAAACAACTGCATTTTCATCCTGCACATCAATTTCAATATCTTCAAAGTCAAGTTCATCATAAGTAATCATTCTGGATGTCCAGACTATCTCAATATTCTCTGTTGTGTCACCATTATGAAGGTAATCCGAAAAGAAACATTCCATAAAATCATCTATTTCATCATTTCGGAACGCAATTTTAAGTTTATCCAGAATGTCGATTATATCGGATTCTGCTACTTCTGTCTTAGTTGATAAATCGTCACAGCCAAAAAGCAGAACTACAGCTAATAATAAAAGCAATATGCTATTTTTCAAGGATTGCCACGCTTTCAATATGGTAAGTATGCGGAAACAGATCAAACCCTGTAACAGATTTCAGTTTAAAACCTATATCGGACAGAAGTTCCACATCTCTTTTCTGGGTTGATGGGTTACAGCTTACATATATAATCTTATTAATGTTTTTTAAAACTGAGGCGTTAATAAAAGCAGTATCAAGTCCTTTGCGCGGGGGATCGAACAACAATGTATTGATACTATATTGATTTATCCTGTCCTCAAGTTCCTGTTCAACTTTACAGACGGTAAACTCAGCGTTTCCGACACCATTTAACTCTGAATTTTCCACAGCATTCTTTACAGCGTCTTCGACTTCTTCCAAACCAAGAACAAATTCTACATGATCAGCAGCACATAATCCAAATGTGCCGGCACCACAATATGCATCAACCAATCTGTCCTGCTGTTTCAGAAAACTCTTTGCAAACTGAATCATTGCTTCAGCCTGTTGTCTGTTTACCTGAAAAAAAGACTTGTAATTAACTTTGAACTTTAATCCATCCAGTACTTCAATTAAGTCCGGTTCCCCAAAGATTAGTTTTTCTTCATCTCCCAGAATTGTGTTTCCATCATTTCTGTTTATGTTAAGAATAATACCCTTAATTTCCGGAAAATCAGAGGTCAGCATGCGAATCAGCTGTTTTGTAAACGGTATTTTCTTCTTTCTTACTACAATAAAAACCAAAATCTTCTTTTCGAATTCTGAGTATCTGAATCCTATGAAGCGAAATATGCCTTTCCCGCTTATTTCATTGTAAATCTCGCCTTTTGTTGCCTTGACATACTCTAGAAATTTATCTGTTATCCTGTCAAAAATTTCAGGCTGCAGTTTGCAGGTAGAGTGAGTAACAATTTGATGCGACCTTTTGCTGTACATTCCTGCTACAGGCATACCGTCCTCTACTCCAAGAGGATAGATTGTTTTATTGCGGTAATGATAAATTGATTTTGAAGGCTTAACGTCTACCTTCTGTTTTAACTGTTTTGCATAGAATTCAGACAGAATCTCCGATTTCCATTGAATCTGCTCTTCATATTCTGCCGGTAACCAGTCACAACCTCCACAATTAAAGAAAGAAGGACATACAGGATCAAAAGAAGCATGATATTTTTCCACACTTCCCTGAATTATGGAAGCAGTTTGTTTGTGTACAGTAACATCAACTGTCATTCCCGGTAAAGCTTTGTGTACAAAGACAGTTCTATCGTCAGCATGCCCCAGACCAAATCCTTTAAATACGACTTTTTCTATTTTAACTTCCGGGATAATTTTCCGCATGAAATCTATAGCTTTCCGGTAATCTGTCTGAACTTTAACAGCCAGACAACTTTAATTGCTTCGTGTATGATACGTTTAGACATTTTGGATTGACCACTGCGTCTGTCAGTAAAGACAATAGGTATTTCTTTGATATTAAAACCCTTATTCCATGCTTTAAAGTTCATTTCAATCTGGAATGAATAACCATCCGAAACGATATTATCCAGATCAATTGATTCAAGAACTTCCCGACGGAAACATTTGAACCCGCCTGTTGGGTCGTTAATAAACATACCTGTGATTATTTTCACATACTGGGCAGCTCCATAACTGAGAATCAATCTGCTCATTGGCCAGTTTACAACATTGATACCGGAGACATATCTTGAACCGATAACTACATCATATTTTTGAATTTCCTTCTGCATTTCCAGAATTACTTTCGGATCATGAGAAAAATCTGCGTCCATCTGATATATGATATCATATTTGTTCTCTATAGCAAATTTGAATCCTTCAACATAAGCTGATCCAAGACCTAATTTTCCTGCTCTTTTCAGAATGTGAATCCGATGATTATCCTTCATCATTTCTTCAACAATCTCGGCTGTTCCATCAGGAGAATTATCATCTACAATAAGTATTTCAAGAATATTATCCAGATTTGTAAGTACTGTTATCAAATCCCGGATATTCTCAGATTCATCATAGGTAGGTATTATTACAAGCTGTTTCATTAAAACTTCCTGTTTATTTTTTATCTCTGTTATTTTTTAGTAATTGAGCATCCGGTACATCACCAAAATGCCTTGCAGGTGTTCCTGCATATATTTTTCCGGGTTCAGTATCTTTTGTTACAACCGAACCACCGGCAATCATTGTATCTTCTGCAATAACCTTTCCAGGTAGAATAGTTGAGTTAACGCCTATTCTTCCACCTGTTTTAATTGTGACACCCTTGAAATGATTGAATCTTTCCGGGTCTCTTCCCATGTAATTGTCATTACTTGTGCATGTACCGGGAGCAACAAAACAATAATCTTCTATAGTAGAATACGCAGTAATGTAGGAGTTTGTTTCAAATTTATTCCTGTTTCCTATTGTACAGAAGTTTTCTATCGCTGCTCCTCTGCCAACAATGTTAAAATCACCGAGAGTTACATTTTCCCTGATTGTTGCCAAATCCGCTATCAGATTCTTCATGCCTATTTTACATTGAACATAAATAACAACATTAGCACCAATTAGACAATCATCTCCGATCAGAGCAGGGTCAAATTTTTTTTCTGTTTTGAAAATACTTCTCGGCGAGAACATTGGGGTTTTGCCAATGATAGTATTATCATCAATTCGAACACCATCACCGATTTTAGTTCCCTCATGAATAACTACATTATGACCAATTTTACAGTTGTCTCCAATAATGACATCATCAAGAATAATACAGTTATAACCCAGTTCTGTATCTTTTCCGATTTTTGCTTTATCTGAAATCAATTTTTTCTCCAGTCTTTTTTTGCTTTTCTACAGATTCAACAATTCAAGTAAAGCTTTTTTTTAGTTTTTGTAAATAGTTCTTGCAAAAATGAAGTACTACGTAAGAAATGATCATATCTTGAGACTAAAGGATAATATGAAAAACGTAATTGTATCAATAGATTCATTATCAAAAGCTTTTACCGATAAACCCCTCTTCAGTGAAGTATCTTTCGGAATTCATGAAGGAGACAAAATCGGTTTGATTGGAACAAATGGATGTGGAAAATCTACCTTCATTAAATGTCTGGTAGGAGAAGAATCCCTCAACAGCGGAAGAATAGTTCTCAGGAACGACTTAAAAGTCGGATATCTGCCCCAAAAACCGATGATTGATCATGAAAAAACCATTTTCGAACAGATTTACCTTTCCGATACCAGAGAGTTCAATCTTCTTCGAGAGTATCATTATTTAACTAATCTATACGCTGAAACAGGAGATCAGGATTATTACAAGAAACAACAGACTTTAGTTGAAGAAATTGAGGCTGCAGATGCGTGGAGCTTTGAGCAGCTTGCTGTTCAATATCTCTCAAAACTTGGGATAAACAATCCTGAGAGAAAAGCAGTAAATCTATCCGGAGGTGAGCAAAGAAGAATCGATCTGGCACGAGTGTTAATGAATAATCCTGACCTCCTCATAATGGATGAACCGACTAACCACCTTGATATTGATACTATCGAATGGCTGCAGCAGTTCATGAAAAACTATAACGGTACATTGGTTTTCGTTACTCACGACAGGTATTTTCTGGATGATGTCTGTAACAGAATTATGGAAATAGATAATGGAAACGTCTTTCACTATTTTGGTAACTATTCATACTATCTGAAGCAAAAAGAGCTGCATCGTATCGATCTGGAACGTAAAGAAACAAGAAGGCAGGCTCAGCTAAAAAAAGAGATGAAATGGCTGCAGAGAGGTGCCAGAGCGAGATCCTCCAAACCCAAAAACCATATAGACAGAGTGAAGGAGCTTCTCGATAAATCATACCTTACCGAAGATAAAGAGCTTGAGATATCTTTCCAAACCAAAAGATTGGGAAAAACAATTCTTGAGATCAATAGCATCTCCAAATCATATGACAGAAAACTCGTTTCAAATTTCTCATATCTGTTCCAGAAACATGACAGAATCGGCATTATCGGACATAATGGCTGTGGAAAAACAACACTCCTTAAAATGCTTACAGGAGATGAAAATCCTGATACAGGGAGCATCAAGAAGGGGATGAACACTCATTTTGCCTACTTCAAGCAGAATGTTGACGATTTTGATCAGGATATGAAAGTAATAGATTATATTGAACAGGATGCACACCACATCAGAACTAAGGATGGAGTATTACACTCCGCCAGAGATGTACTGCAAAAATTCATGTTTGATCCTTCAAAACAGCAAAACAAACTCGGTTCGTTATCCGGGGGGGAAAAGAAAAGACTATACCTGCTGAAGTCTCTGATGTTCGGTTCTAACTTTCTTATTCTGGATGAGCCGACAAATGATCTTGATATCCAGACTCTCGCAATTCTGGAAGACTATCTTGATGCCTATAAAGGATGCGTTCTGATAGTTTCTCATGACAGATATTTCCTCGACAGAATCGCAGACTATCTTTTTATTTTTGAAGAAGACAGGATCATCAAATTTCCGGGTAATTATTCAGACTACCTTCTCGTAAAACGCTACAGGGAATCTGTAGAGAAAGATCCTATTGTAAAGCGAGAAAAGAAGAAAAGCACAAAGATTTCCTACAAAGAGAAGCTTGAACTTGAAAATATACAGAAAGAAATAGAGAAATTAGAAACTCGCCAACAGGAACTTACAGACAAAATTGAGAATCAGGCAGCATCATTATCCGCTAAAGACTTTGAAGATATAACAAATGAACAGAATGAGGTTGAAGAAAAACTTCTTGAGTTGCTGACCCGTTGGGAAGAAATAGAAAATAAATATATTTAATCTATTTCAAAAAATCTTCTCAGTATTCTGCATATTGACAACGTAATCCAAAGTTGAACTTCAAAAGTTTTCGAGTTACTGACAGATTTATGGATCTTGGAGTATGAGTTTTTCCATAAACCGGATTCCTGTTGATTCTCAATAATCCAACCCAGAGCTTTATTTATATTTACATCATTTTCATCATACTCGTATATACGAGAAATTGAATCCAGTGCCGAGATAAGATCAGTCCAGAAAAAAGGATACTTAAAATTAACCCAGTTATCAACAGCCTTGTATGAGTTGTAGTTATCCTTTTTAAAAAAATGAGATTTAAGCAAATCTGCGGCTCTGCACGCAACTTCACTCTTTCTGTACTTATCATGAACGGCGAAAGCTCTAAGAACCATTCCCGTACCACTGTGAGCAAAAGGTTTTGATCTATCAAAATCCTGCTTAGCTCCTACATGGTGAGTTGTCATAATCTTCCTTTCCTGAGATGTATAATCCCCAAAACAACCTGGTGAACCTATAACCCATCCTCCATCATTCTGACGCATTTTGATTAACCAATTGAATCCTTTTACAATTCTTTCGTCATTACCATATCCTGCTTTTATCAAATGAGACATTATCAGCCCAGTATAATATGGAGCATACTGGTCTCCAATAATTCCTCTGATGTCACCGTCGTCCGTTTGACATGAAAAAATATACTCAGCTGCTTTTGCAATACGTTCATCCGTCTTATCATAATCATACATCTCGATAAGACAAGCCAGCTGTTTAAAAGTTTCGAATAAATCATAATTAACTGCCGGGGCTTTCAGTCTGTAACCTGTGTTTGATTTCCAATATCCTGAGCCCTTAATTTTGCTCAATATTCGTTCAGGCTCAGGAAGATTCCTGATAAGTTCTGATGAAGTGCTGTTACTGCTTGTAAACTCTTTCTTAGTGTAGTATATTACTGCATTGTTCCCTGAATTCAACAATGGTTTAAGAGGGTTGTAATCAAGCATTTTTAACCAATCGTTCATAACTATTTCTCCTCCGGGATTCATCCTTTATATACGTAAGATGTCACCGACTTCACAATAAACCCTTTTTTCCTGTAGAGTTTACAAGCAGATACAGCTGATTCGTAAACATTCAGCACAACGGGCTTCACAGGTTCAGCTTTCAGAAAACTTTCCAGCAATACCGAACCAATCCCAGTACTACGTTTTTCAGGATGTGTACAAATGGAATACAAGTATTTGAATTCTCTGTGCGGAATATACATCCCAATGCATATGCCACTTAAAACACCATTTGTTGCGGAAGAAAAAGTGTAGGACGGCAGTCGAGTGTTCTTAAAGTTCACCAGCATTTTGTCCCAGTCCCCCGGCATGTAGGGAGCGTCTTCAGAATAGCATACATAATGAAAATCTTTCAGCTCTGAGATACTCAGGTCATTATCATTAATCTCAATAGAAAATCCTGACTCACTTCTTCGTTTACTTACCGGCGTGTATTCCATCTTGACAGTTCTATCAATGAACTTATTCAATTCAAGTAATTTCGATTGTCTGAAAAATGCTATTGTGAAGAATTCAGCGTGCTCCTCTTTATAATTCTCATTACAGAAATCTTTAAGCAGTAATATCAATTGGTTCTCGCTAATTGCCGATGAATCATTCAGGAACAGTTTAAAACTCATTGTTGACTGATAAAGGCTGAAAGTGAAAAAACCGGTAGTTATACCGTTAATCTTAATGTCACAGACATCCGAATTACTCAATATATCGTTGATTGTCTTTTGTGATGCTGTATTTTTAAACCAGTCGGAAACCGGCAATTCTTTCCCTGGATTAACTAATAGATCATACTCCATCTTAATCACATTTCCTCCGTAAAAATAGATGCTTATAATTTGAGAGTTGTAGAAAATCTGGCAAGCATTTTCATGCAAAACAAACAGTAAACTATCAGAACAGCAGAATCTCCTGAAGATTTCACTTCAAACATTGACAAGTTAACTAACTATATATTTTTTTATCTTGAATTTATACGTCTGTATTTAAAGTACAGTGAAGAATCTATATACATTAAAAATATAACTACAGGAGTTTTTGTGAAATATCTCATTTGTATTATTACTATATTATCTGCTTTCGGCTCACTTAGTTCTTATAATACTGATCATATCATTGTGGATATACTCATGGGTAAAAACATGCCCCATGTTGCCGGATCGGAAATAAGGAAAATAGAAAAGAATCTGCTGCGTCAACCGGAATACATTATGGTTAAGTCGCATAATCTTGAAACTGTGTATATAGAATTTCTGAATGGTAATTATGCAGAAGTAAGAACAATTCTGGATGAGATGGAGTTCAATGAAACGGATCCGGATATCATCAAAGAGATTGTACTCCTTCAGGGTAAGAACAGCTTCATGCTTGGGAACATTAAAAAGGCTGAAAAATATCTCAAAGATTATACAATAAGGTATTCCGAGTCTTCCAACATCTGGGAAGCTTTTTATTATCTTGCAGAAATCTATTACTCAGAATCACAATATTCCAAAGCATACGAAATGAGTACAAAAGCCCTGGACAGCAATCAATCATCAGCCGTCCTCACTTTGCACATAAAAAATCTGATTGCGTATAACATGGATGAACAGGCGGCATCCTACATTAATACATTGTACGAAAAGGATCCTGCTTATGGTGACTACTCCAGAATTCTTATAAATAATTTTTACTTAAAGAAAGGCATGTACAACAAAGTCAGTGATTCTGAGGACATGGATAGCAATTCGCAGTTTTACCCAGACTTCATTGGTCAGAAAATTACTGCCGGAATTCTATCCGGAGATCTGAATAGCTCAGAGAGTCTACTCAATGAGTCTACATTAGATCCAGAGCTGAAGGACTACTTCAAACTACTCATATTACTAAAAAGCATGAATTACAAAGATGCAGAAAAACACATAAATGAAAACATGAGTAGTATATCGAATAAAGAGATTAGAAGAAAGACAGAAATCATCTCGATATCTCTTTTCTCTTCAAACGAAATGAAACTTAATAAATATGATGAAATAATAGAAAGCAATGATCCTTTGATGAAGCCAATGGCAATATTCTATAAAGGTCTTGCTTACTTAAAAAACAATGATTTTGAAAACTGTATTACGGAGATGATGAAAGTTGAAAACTCCAAATACTATTATGATGCACAGTATATTATTGCCGAGTCGTTCTATTTTATGAATAATCTTAAAGAGGCTGAAGTATTTTACAATAAATATACTGCCGAATCTGTGGATGGATTTTATACAGACCAAGCATATTTTAAAACAGGCTTGATACATCTTCTTAATGACAACGAAGATGCTGCCCATAATGTATTTAAAAAAATTGTAGATAATTACAAACATTCCGAGTTTTATGCTGACGCCTGCTACTACCTTGGAGAAATATACTATTTAAGAAAAGACCTCGGTACTTCTGTAAATTACCTGCACGAATCATATATTGCCGGAAACAGAAATGACAACCTACTAAACAGGTTATCCGAAGTGCAGCAGAAACTGGGTAACAATGACGCCTCCATGGAAGCTCTGGGACAAATCAAAGATATTGATAAATACAAGTTCAATCGAATTTTTACAGAAGCAAACATCCTGTATTCAGGGAAATCCTACCAGAAAGCTTTAGAGCGTTATAAAGACGCTCTTAGAGTAGCTTCCGGTCAAAAGGAGAAAAATAAAGCTGAGACCCAGATTGGCTGGTGCTATTATAATATGGATAACTTTTCTGAAGCATCAAAATATCTGAAAAAGAACAGTGTGGATGAAGAAGGTAAAGAATTTCTTGAAGTGGGAGCAGAAGCCGCTTATGATAATCAGGACTATGCAAGTGCAATAGACTTTTATACAGACTATATGAAAACACAAAAGGGTGGAAGACTGTATAAAATCCAGAACAGACTGGCAGAATCATATTACAACATGGGTAACTATGCCAAAGCTTCTGAGTTTTTTGTAAAAGCTGCTCTTAAAGCCGGCTCACTTGAAGATTTTGAAGAATCTCTGGCAGGTGTTGTTAAATCAAATGAAGCCAGAGAAATCAACTATGTTCCCGTATTGGAATCAATCTCAGCAAATATAGCAAATTCCAACATGAAAGAACTTGTCAGTGAATATATAATTATATCCAAACAGCGTTCGGGCAACTGGAATGAAGTAATCAGCCTTTGTAAAAACCATTTGAAAACATCAGATAATCCTGACATTGTTCTCATTCTGGGTAAAGCATACGCTGAACTGGATTTGAACCATAAGGCATACGAACTTTACGAAAACAGCAAAGAAATAAATGCAGGTATTTACGCTCATTGGGGTAAACTGCTCATCGAAGACCGTTTCTATAAAAAAGGAGAGGCACGACTGGACAGTGCAAGTGTTTATGCTGAAGATCAGGAAGTACTCCTAAACATACTGAAGCTTCAGAATGAAAATCGATTCAGCGGTTTTTCCGACACCTATGACAAGCTGAAAAGCTCTGAAGATAAAACTTATAAAGCTCTGGCAGATATCGAAATGATTGATTTTCTTCTTGCCCAGAAGAGTTATTCCAGCGTTGAACCGCTGCTAAATGCAAACCGACTGAATGAAGACGATAACATCAAAGCGGAAATTCAGCTTCGAACCGGTAAACTGCTTTACTACCAGAATGATTATGAAAAAGCTATCGTTGAATTGCTTAAAATTTCCTACATGTTCAGTGATAATAAAAATGTAAGTACTGAAGGGAAATACTACCTGATTAAGTGCTACATTGCCACCGGAGAAAAAGCTAAAGCAGATAATATGTATAGTATGATTCGTGACAGCTTGAGCGATGAACGAATTAAAGAATTAGATAAAATTTTAATTAAATGATTTATGGAGATACAATGAAAGTCAAAATTTTAGTAACAGCTTTATTACTTACAGCTGGTTTCCTGTTCTGTCAGAATGAATCAGGAATTGATAAAAATGACATCGCTAAATACTGGGATGATAAGAACTATGATCGTTTTGCAGAAAACTTCATACCTGAACTTAATCCTGTGCCCGTAAAAAAAAGACTGGCATCAGATGAAAGTCTATTCCGTCTGATGGTTGGAAGTAACTCTCATCTGCAGGTAGACTTTGACCTGTATAAAGCGGATTCTGATTATCTTAACCTGGGTAGCAGTATCTATATTAATGAACAGGAATCAAAGTGGAAATACTCCGGCATGAATGCTTTATGGAGACCAACAATTAACGGTTACAAACCGGATTTCTATTCTCTCTTTGAAACCAGAGAGTTTGATCTACAGGAAACCAAAACGACTCAGGCAGGACTTTTTGCTTCCGCACGTCATAGCTTTACATTTTACACAGATATTGATGCTAAAGCTGAAGTCGGTATGTCCACCTTCAAACAGGAAAACTCCGGGAATGTAACTATAAACGATCTCGATATGGATTTAATGCTGGAAACTGAGTATAAAAACTCCAACATCAAGTTCAATCCGTTCTTTATTGCTTCCAGTGGAGCTTTTACAGTTTCAGCAGAGCGTCAGGATGTAATTCAGCTGGATAAGTTCGGTCTCTGGTTCGGGGCTGATAAATATCATGTTTATCCGTCAGTAATCTTTGCTTACAGCAGACAGTTTAATGAGTACATGGGAGTGAAAGTGTTTAATGAACCGGGCATAACATCCAGAAAAAGATTTGAGAATCTGGAAATTAATCCTTACCATACCCTCTATTTTGATAAGGAACATGAAAAAAATCATGTAGACTTCCATACCGTTCTGCATCACAGTTTGTACTTCCCTGTTTCTCTGGAATACAGTTATAAAACATCAGAGGATTTCAGGACATATTATCAGACCGCGGTAAATTCTCCTTATCAAAGTACAACAATAGATATGCATACTCAATATGTGAAATTATCAGTTTACAATAAATACAAACAGTTTTCTTTCAAGTACTCAGGCAGCTACCGATCTTATGATGTTATTGGTTCAGGCTCGAATATAGTTGCATTCCAGCCAAGAATTATAAATAATCTTGATGTATCCTATGAGCAGGATCAGATTAAAGCCGGTATATCCTTCGATGCAATCTCTCAAAGAAAGGATTATACCGCTAAGAAGATGGATGATGCTTTTCTGGTCCATGCAAACATGATCTATATGATGCAGAAAAACTTCCATATCAGCTTTAAAGCATACAACCTGCTTGATGATGATTTTGTCGTATATAAGAACACGCTGACCAACGAAAGAAGATTTGAACTCAGCCTGATGTTCTACTTCTAAATTTTAGCTTATTTGTTTGTTATTCTAAGCCTGTTGATTTTCAGCAGGCTTTTTTGTTTTTTAACCCTGTATATACAAGTTAAATGTTTCTTCCACCTCAATAATCTTGACAGCGAGCATTAGTCTTACCTTTATTTGAACAAATTATAGCATACATCAGTTTAACAGGAGTGACAGTGCGATTACGATTTATAATTCTCTTATCATTATACTTAATAGGGCTGCATGCTGAAGACAATAAGAATACATTTAATTTGAACATGCAGTACGAAGCTACTTTGTTCACTCCAATCAACTTGAAAGCAGAATTGTTTAATCCAAGTACCCGAATCGGTCTGTCAGCAAAATTTGCTCATTTCGAAAACAGTACATCCAAATACAAATTCAACATAGTCGATCTGAATTCTACGACACAGCTCTATAAAATAAAGTTTCTTTTTCTCCGAATGTCATATAATGCAGGTTTATTCTATCGATATTGCAGCGAAGAGGGAATCAGAGGATATGACAGAGAATATTCTCTATTTGATGGACCTGGAGATGATCCTTTCAGAGAAGGGTCTGTAATCAGCCATAATAAGCATGCTATAGGTGTTTCAGTTCAAGGAAGTAACTGGGACTACAAATATTTCAGCATCTCAGGAGGATACAAGTTCGGCATGTATTTTCTTGGAAAATCACATTTCATTTCTCAGGAGGACTGGTCATTCTTTTACTCTCAGGATAGATTCTTTTTTCTGGATATGGATTTACTGACAATCAGCTTCAAGTTTCCATTTTCAGGTGAATACAAAGAATCTTACAGCCCTTTTTTAACATCAGATTCTCTTGATAATAGTGGATTTAAGGTTGAGTATGGCTTTTACAAGAGCAGATTCCCCAGTGTTTTCGGGGGAATCAGTTATGGAATTTCGACCTCAGATCTTCTTCATTTCAGGGCAGGAATAACCTGTAGACCGTTTGTTATGGCTTCAGAGGACTTCTTTTTTGATGAATTGGAGTATGAAGAGATGAGCATGGCAAGCTTTCTGGAGTTTCCAATTATTGCAGAGGTAAATCTCATTGACCAGATATCTGTCTTTGGAGGAGTTAAGATCAGTCATATTTTCAGTACAGAGCAGACTATCGATGTCAGTTACAGGACTCCGAGACTGCAATACACAAAATCTCTCAGTGATATTGAGCGTAACTATTATGGACTTGTTCTCGGCGGTATGATGCACTTCAAGAACTTCGATATAGGTCTGAGATACAATGCTGTCGGAAAGAAACTGGTTATCCCGAGGCAGGAAGTGAATGCTGTTGAGGAACTATATCTCCCCGAAATAGAATACAGCTTATCGGGAATGGAAGTATTTATCAGACATAGTTTTTTCTAAAATGTGCTGTTGATTATCTGCTGAAAAAACGAAGTAGTTTAAAAAAACAGCGAACTCAAGATAATAGAAGTTTAACCGTACGTACTCAAGTTCGCCTTTATATAATTATGCTTATTACTATTTCAAAAGCATTACTTTCTTTATTTTTGTTTCCTTACCGGCTTTCATTCTGACGAAATATACTCCCGAGGCAACATTTCTCATATTCGAGTCTTTTCCTTTCCAAACAATGGAGTGCTCACCCTTTTCCAGCTTTTCATTAACCAGATCAACAACTTTCTGCCCTTTTATGTTGTATACAGAAATTGCAACATTGCTATCCAGAGGTAAAGAGTAACTTATTGTTGTTTCCGGGTTGAAAGGATTCGGATAGTTTTTCAGTTCAGCTTTCTCAAATTTCGGTACTGTGTTTTCGTCAGTGTCATATACATCAACATTAAAAGTAGTATCTCTACATGGATACCCATCCCCATCATCAAGCATCCATTTTACGAGTAAGTAATAATCGTGATTATACCCATCCGTGTTATCATAAAACGCAAAGTATTGTTCATTTTCAAAAAAAGACTCCGGATATACAGCTTGAGGACCGGTCATTCCTACAGTAGTTAATGCAGTTTCACTATAATCATTTATATTTGATACCGCCCGTGAACAGGACATAGTATTGGAATTCCAGTAACTGTCAGCTATTGTAACATAACCACCATCATTGAATCCAATAAAAGCTCCTGAAGTTGCATCATCGGTAATTTCACCATAGCATAAAGATTTTGTAATTTCAGAATTCACAGAACATCCTGCAAAACCTCCAGAATTTGTGATTCCATCTACTGAACCGGAAAAAGTGCTTTGTTTTAAGCATAATCGAGCAGCAGAACCTGCTATTCCTCCCGTGTTCACATTTCCTGAAACATTTGCCGAAAAATCAGAATAGGACGTGGCTGCATATGGAGAATATCCAATAAATCCACCGACATTGACGTTTCCCTTTACTTGACCTGTAACACTGGTTCCTCTGCACTGAACTGACCCGGTTAAACCAATTACTCCACCTACATTATGATTTCCGGTAATATCAACATTTACAAAATTTACGGAATCAATATAAACTTCATCTCCATTGTATAAACCAACATCATTTTTTACGGGCTGATTGATATATAGATCAGATATTGCGTGTCCATAGCCTGACACTATGATTGAGGATTTTGACATAGGTGGAAAGCCTAAAGCAGAATCGGGAGTATTTGGATCAAGATCGTGATCGCCGACGAACCAGTTTCTCGTGTCAGATGCATCAATATCACACTCAAGAATATGCCACGAATGTCTATTATTCCTGATCCATAACAGTTCTTCAAGTGATCCTACAGAGGAGTCTATTTGATCTGGGGGACTAATATTTGTAACCCAGATAGAATTGGATTTAACCGTTGTATCGATATAGGAATCAAAATAGGCAACCTGTTTAACGGAATATACACCTGCTGAATTGTAGTTCCAGACAGGATCAGTTTCGTAAGAATCTATAGTTCCATCATTATCAAAATCCCACGCCACACTATCAGTGAAAGACAGGTTAGTAAAACTTATTTGATCACCTGCTGTAATTAACTCATCTGAAAAGGAAAAATTCGCATAATTCCCGAGATATGGATAGCCATTATTTATAGTTCCTGTATCATCATGATTCCATATTCCGTCAAAATCCCATCCCACATAAGTATTATCATCATAAGGATATGTCATTTCTGCAGTAGTTCTGTTATTTCCAAAATCTGCATTAATACCGGACATGCAGTTTTCAATATTTCCATATGAAGTTGGAGATGAAACCCTGGATACAGGATAAGCATTTCCATTAACAGTACCACAGGAATAACTGTATTCAGCCTGATATCCAAGTCCAAAAACAGTTGATCCGGATAAAACGGCAGTATTGTAACAGCATATTATGCCGCTTGTATAACCTATCCCGCAAACAAGTCCTCCCGATACTCTGTTTTCAGTATAGCATTGCTCAATTCTTGTAGCTCCACATGCTATTCCTGCTGCTTCACCATCTGAAGAGATCTCAGCGTTTGACGATGACCGGGTAATATTAACTTCACCATAATATGCATGTCCTAATATTCCCGCAACCATATCATTACCTTCTATTTGTCCGTAAACATGACAATTACTGATATTCAGATCTCCTTGATAAGATGTTCTACCAACAAATGCACCTACATCATTTCTTCCTTCAATATATACTCTATCCAGATATAAATTAGAAATACTGCAAGAATCAGCGAATCCAATAAAACCAATATTATCCTGAAGTTGTTGATAAATGTGAAGATGATTTATTGCTTTTCCGTTACCATTTATTGATCCCTTAAAGTATGGAATATAAAATCCACCTACAGTTATCATTTCAATATCATCTGTTAGTTTAAAAGAAAGATTATCATAAGCGAAAGCAGAAATATTCATTAAATCTGCAAGGTTATCTACCAGATAGTAATCCCCATCATAAGTATAATGATTGTTCACATCAAAAGTATAATTACCAGTAATCCATATATTATAAAGAGCATTATTTAAACCGCCTAACGTGATACTATGCGAGGTATTGATTAAGACTGTTCCATAATTATAGAATGAGTTCTTAACAAAAAAATAATCCCCATATTTACCAATAAGTCCACCATAATACGACCGAGTTGAACAGTAAATATCTCCTTCATTAGAACAGTTTAACATTTTTCCTTGATGACTGTTACCTAGTACTCCCCCGATATATTTAACCCCAACAACATTCCCATAATTCCTGCAGGAATCCAATTCCGCAGGAGGAGTTGATCCAAAAGAGCCTGTAATACCACCAACTCTTTCATCACCTGTGACATTGCCATGATTCTCCGAATCATGCACAAACTTGCTATATCCACATATTCCTCCTATATTGTTATCACCTGAAACATCTCCATAATTCACAGATCTTATTACATCTCCTACACCACAGATACCACCGGTATAATCTTCACCGTCTATTGAACCGTAATTTGCACAATCATATATTGAACCCATATTCCCTGAAATTCCACCGACATAATCTGCTCCAGTCACATTCGCTCTATTTATGCTGGTTCTTACTTCAGATAATCGGTTTTCACCTACAATTCCACCAGTGTAATGAGCAATACCATAAGCATTTCCTGTAACTTCACAATTTTCGATGACAGAATTACACATATAGGCAGTTATTGCACCTGTAGTACGACCTGTTACATTAATATCAGCAAGTTTCAGATTCTTAATTGAACTTCCATTACAATAAGCAAAGAAACCTGCATAACGACTTGCAGTATCATTGATATATAAATCTGATATCTGAAAATTATATCCATCATATACTCCTGTAAATTCAGTATAATCCTGATAAGAGTTGAATTCCCCAATAGATTTAAATCCCATCGGTTCATCCGGAGTATTTTGGTCGTCATCATGATCACCTACATTCCACGATGCTGTTGGTGATGCGTCAATATCTGAAAGCTGCAGAAAATGTGAACTCCAGCTGGATTCGGTTGTACTGATCCACAATAGATGGTCTAATGATGATACAAGATAAGGGCTGTCTTCTGTCCCCATCCCCGGTGGTTGTGTACCATCTGAATAAAGATTTGAGAAAAGTAATAAATTGAGTAGAAAAAAGAATATGCCTGTAGTAACGCTATGCTGTTTCATTGTTCCCCCTTGTAACAGCTCTTTTTTTTATCTTACCCCTAAGAGAGTTTATGACTAATCTATTATAAATTTTTGTCAATATTATTTTCCGGTGGATGAACGTATTGATCTGTTATAATCCTTTTCTTCTACAAAATATATCCTCATTAATACTATTGATATAAAGGTGCATTTCGTCTGAGTCACACAAAGTCTGCAGGTATATTAATTAAGTACATGGGTAAAGTGCATGTTTATGAGACAACCGTCCAGTTGCCTCTACGCGATGAGTAAAACTAATGGAAATTTTCATAAGGATTTTTATAATTTCAAAACACCTAGTTTAAACAATCACACGTCGATAATTCCCCTCTTCTTGAATATCTAAATCAGTCTTCGATTTCTTCACAAGATTCTGGTTTTCTGTTAAACATAATAACTGTGGAGGGGTTTTTAAAATAAATTACACGTCAAGAAAATGAGCAGTCCTCATTTTCTCATCTTTTCTGCTTGACAAATTTTCAGGATTATTCTTTTTGGAAACAAATAAAAAACAACGGAGGTAAGATAATGAACTTAATCATTAGAAAATGGTTTGAAGCAAATCTGCATGTGTTCAATACAAATCCATCAATTTATTATCCGTTGTTAAGTTTTATGAAACAATAATATTTTAAATTATAAATAAATTTAGCCACGGACAACATTGAGCCGTGGCTTTTTTTGTGCCTGAGAATCGAAGCCACCGGAAATTTGTCCGACTAAAAAAGGAGCAAAAATGAGAGAAAAACTGAAATTTGTTAGTTCTTATCTTCATGGATACAGAAAACTCTATGCTTATTCTGTTATCGCAATCATTATTTCAACATTGTTTGGCTTCATTTCTCCGTTGCTTATACGATTTGCCATAGACAATGTTATTGGAACTGAAACACCAAAAATAAAAATATTTAAGTCTGTACTTGAATACACCGAAGGAAACGAGTATTTCCGCAGTAACCTCTGGATCATTGCAGTTGCAATTATCCTTACAACTGCTGTCAGTGGATTTTTCGGTTACTTAAAAGGTAAATGGTCAGCTACAGCATCCGAGTCTGCATCTAAACGACTAAGAGACAGGCTGTACAATCATATCCAAAGACTTCCATTTGCCTATCATGTGAAAATGGAAACCGGAGATATCATTCAGAGATGCACATCCGATGTGGAAACAATCAGGATATTCATGTCTGCCCAGCTTGTGGAAATCGGAAGAGCAATTTTCATGATTATACTGATCATACCAGTCATGCTGTCATTAGATAAATCTATGACCATGATTTCAATGGTTGTTATACCAGCCCTGTTCTGCTTCTCATACTTCTTCTTCCTGCAGGTTAAGAAGTCATTCAAAGAATCTGACGAGGCCGAAGGAGCTATGTCTGCAGTTCTGCAGGAAAATCTGTCCGGTATACGGGTAGTAAAAGCCTTTCACAGACAGGACTATGAAATTGACAAGTTCGATGAGAAAAATTCTCACTACAGAGATAAAAACTACAGAGTTATAAGACTGCTCGCCTATTACTGGGCGATATCTGATTTTCTGGCAATTGGACAAATCTTCATTGTAACGATTATCGGAACACTCTGGGCGATATCAGGAAAGATATCCATTGGTACTCTGGTCGCCTTCATAACCTACGAAGGCAACCTGTTATGGCCTATCAGGCAGATGGGAAGAACTCTGACAGATATGGGGAAAACCTCCGTAGCAATAGACAGGATTAAAGAGATTCTGGACAGACCTGAAGAAGAAACAGAAGGACTTACTCCGGGAAGATTTCAAGGTAATATTGAATTCCGAGATGTTTCTTTCGGCTATGATAATGACAATGTACTGAAAGGTATAAACCTTAAGATTAAAGCAGGTGAAACAATTGCGATTCTTGGTGCAACAGGATCAGGAAAGTCCACACTTGTCCATCTACTGCCAAGGCTTTACGAACCCGGATCAGGATCCATACTGCTTGATGGAGAAGATATTAAGGATATCGACAAGCATGAGCTGCGTAAACAGATATCCATTGTTCTGCAGGAACCTTTTCTGTACTCAAGAACTATCAAGAACAACATCAGAATGGGATCGGACAATCCTGAAGATGAACAGATTTATGAAACTGCGGAAATCGCCTGTATCCATAATTCGATCAAGAAGTTCGAGGATGGATATGAGACTCTGGTTGGAGAAAAAGGCGTTACACTTTCCGGAGGTCAGAAACAACGTGTTGCCATTGCGAGAGCTTTGATGAAAGAAACCCCTGTCATCATTTTCGATGACTCACTGAGTGCTGTTGACACAGAAACAGACAGCAGTATCAGACAGGCTTTGAAAAGGAGACATGGCAGTGCGACAACGATTATTATAGCACACAGACTGACCACACTGGCAGAATGTGATAGAATTATTGTACTTGAGCATGGTCAAATCACTCAGGCAGGCACACATGCTCAACTGATAAATGAAGAAGGTCTTTACAAGAGAATCTGGACTATCCAGAATTATCTGGAGAAAGACATTCAAAAAGACATTGAAAAAGCTGATAATGAAGAGGTTAAGATAATAAAGCCTGCTTCATAACGGAGTAAAAAATGAATCAGACATTCTATAAAGAAGAAGAATACACAAAACGATTTGATCTGAAATTGTGGAAACAGATATTCCGCTATGCCTTGAACTACAGAAGATATCTGGTGATGATCATCCTTGTTATGATTCTCACAGCTGCAATAGAAGGAGCTTTCCCTTATATGACCAAGTATGCGATAGATCATTTCATTGCAGAAAAAACAACAGAGAATATTGGTACTTTTATCGCAATATTCATAGGATTATTATTAGTGCAAACAGCTAATATATTTATGTTCATTGATCTTGCAGGTCGAGTAGAGACTATTCTTGTATACGATATCCGAAGAGACACTTTCAACAAACTGCAGCATCTGTCATTCTCTTATTATGACAAGACGCCTGTAGGCTGGATTATGGCACGAATGACATCTGACTGTCAGAAACTCGGAAGCGTAATAGCCTGGGGCATGGTTGATATTTCATGGGGATTCACTATGATGCTTATCATCTGCGGAATCATGCTTTACATGAACTGGAAGCTGGCACTTATTGTATTGTCCGTAATCCCTGTTCTGGTATGGATTAGTATGTATTTCCAAAGACGTATCCTCAGCAGCTACAGGAAATCCAGAAAAGAAAATTCAAAGCTTACCGGAAGTTATAATGAAGGAATTCACGGAGCCAAAACAACCAAGACTCTGGTGCGGGAAGATGAGAATCTGAAAGAGTTCCAGAATACATCATCGAGTTTGTATTCAGCATCAGTTAAGGCATCTATATTATCATCGATGTATTTTCCTATCATACTCTTGATTGGTGCTGCAGGTTCAGCACTGGCAATCTGGTTTGGAGGTAAAGGAGTTATCGCCGGAATAATGACTTACGGAACTCTGGTCGCCTTTGTTTCTTATATGATTCACTTCTTTGAACCTGTAAACGAAGTATCCAGAATGTTCGCAGAGTTACAAAATGCCCAAGCATCTGCCGAGAGAGTAATTTCTCTGCTTAATTCGGAAGTCGAGATAAAAGATAATTTCATCAATAACCATAATGGAGAAATCCAGAGACAGATCAAAGGAAGTGTAAACTTCAATAATGTATCCTTTTACTACAAACAAGGGGAATACGTGCTGAAAGACTTTGATCTGAACATCAAAAAAGGGGAAAAAGTTGCACTTGTTGGAGAAACAGGATCAGGAAAAACTACACTTGTGAATCTGGCATGCAGATTTTACGAACCGGTTTCGGGAAGTATACTTATAGATGATAAAGATTACAAGACTATACCTCTTGAAGTGATTCAGTCTAATATTGGTATCGTGCTTCAGACTCCTCATTTGTTCAGTGGCACTGTTATGGATAACATCAGATATGGTAAGTTGGAAGCAACAGACGAAGAAGTTATAAAAGCGGCAGAAACTGTTCATGCTCATCAATTTATATCGGAACTTGAAAACGGATATAATACAGAGGTTGGAGAAAGCGGTAACCTGCTTTCTACAGGACAGAAACAGTTGATATCCTTTGCCAGAGCTATTCTGGCTGATCCGGCAATACTGATTCTTGATGAAGCTACATCTTCTGTTGATACAGAAACGGAGTTCCTGATTCAGGATGCGATAGACAGAGTTATGGAAAACAGAACAAGCATAATAATTGCTCACAGGCTTTCAACTATCAGATCTGCTGACAAGATTATTGTTCTGAAAAAGGGTGAGATAATTGAAGCCGGTAATCATGCCTGCCTGATTAAGAAAGAAGGATATTATTATAAACTGTATACTAACCAGTTTATGGAAGAAAAAGAAATGGAATTGTTATCATAAAAAAAAGTGAGGATGTCCAGTAGCAAAATGATACTGAACATCCTTGCAGCTTGATTGGAAATGATCATTTGAAGCCGTTAACACGATCTGGAATTTTTAAGACCTGAGCATGAACGGCTTCAACTTTATTTTTTAAAACCGTTCTATTCAACTGATCAACCAACGTTGTAACATTTGACAATGCCACATCTGTAATAGGTCGTAGGCTTTCCATCATTTCCTCCTTGAAATTAATTTGCATCCATGCACATATATATCGTCGAATCCCCTGTTCTGTTTAGCGAAAAATTAAAATATTATTAAAAACAGGCCGCTGAATTGCTCAGCAGCCTGTTATCTTGCGTAATCAGTAGAGTCTATGTATCGTCTGCCAGTTGACCCTCTATTTCAAGAGCACAGCTTTGATTGTATTATTGAAACTCCCTGACTTGATTCTGATAAAGTATACTCCACTTCCAACCTGGTTACCATGGTTGTTGTTTCCATTCCAAACTACACTGTGTTCACCGGCATCTTTGAATTCACTAACCAGAGTCTTAACCAATTCGCCTTTAATGTTATATACTTTTACTTCAGTATACTTTCCTGCTTTAAGAGAATAATTTATCTTTGTATCCGGATTAAACGGATTGGGTTGATTTTGTTCAAGAATATCTGTATAGACAATAACTTCTTCATCCAGAATATCTGTAGATGTCCTGAGGATATCCACAATTTCAGAAGAGGCACTCTCTCCATTCAAGTAAAATGCGGTGACATAGTATTGCTCCTGCACTCCAATTTCCACTTCTTCTGACCATACTGAGTCTTCAGTTGTATCGTACAGTCTGAAACCGGAAACATGATCCCATTTATAAATCCTGTAATGAATGAAGTCATTTCTGTTTACACCAACTGAGTTCCATTCCATAACAGCATCTGCCCCATCGACTTCTCCTGAAATAGCTTCAGGTCTCCACATGAAATCAAAATTAACCATCAGGTTACCAGCCTCATTGCCATTTGTAACCGTGATGTCTTCGATGATATAGTCAGCAAAGTCCGGACATTCACCTTTAAGATCATAAGTTCCGGGAGCTACGTAAAAACTGAAACTTGTACCTTCAAGCTTGCATATTCCGTATTTTCCCCCTTTCAATACCACATGCTCAGCATTGAGGTTGTTATTATTTGAGAAACTTACTTGACCTGAAAGAATACTGTATGAACTCACTGCTTGTCCAATCTCCAGAGTGATGAAGTCTTTATAAGAATCAGTCCCATCACAGCTGAATTCCAGTTCCAGCTCAATTTTCTCTCCGGTAGTCATTCCCATTCCTGTTGTAAAACTGATTTGAGGTTGTATTACATTATTACAATCAATTTCCTGATCGGCTATGTTATTATCATTCAAAGACACACTTGCATTACTGCATGAAACTGAAATATCCAGATCATCTATAGAGACTAACCCTGAGTTAGTAATATTCAATACTAAATCTATAGTTTCACCAGCATCAAGAGTGTTATTACCTGAAACATCTTCCATAACGAAATAATCAGTTATCTGCGCATACTTTTCAGGTGCATTCCTTAAAACTGTTGTAAACATTATTGCCGTATTATTTGCCAGCTGACTTGAACTTAAATCGTATTCATTATTATATGTATATTCCAGACCTACTACTTCATCATGTGATTCCAATCCTATAGTACAATAGTTACCCATCGTAGGATCATAATCCAACGAGAAATAATCATCAATATTGTTGAATACTTTATACTGAACCTTTATGTTTCCATCTCCGGTTGGAGTAGGATAAAAAGCAGGATCGTACAAAATAACCTGAAATGTCTCTTCAGCAGCTCCCTGAAGATTTTTACAATTAGACCATTCGACAATATATGTGTTATTACTGTTGTCATAATAATAGTATACTCCTGCACCATTTCCTATGTAGATATCATCCCAGAATGCTGCAACCATAGGACTTGGACCACAAGCATCAGGAATAGGATAGTTCCTGAACATAACTTGTTCCGTCTCATGATCACCTGTATTGGAAAAAGTGATCCACCCATGTGAGCAGATCCCTATTCTGGAATATTCTATGCCGTACATTTTAAATGTGAAAGGTAAATCAAAGTGTTTTATTTGATTATTAACACCGTTTACAGGATCATGGTTTCCGTTATCTACAAGTTGAGTATTTATTCCGGAAAGAGAACCCGGACGGGAAGGATCAATTTCTATCCAGTTATATGTTGGGCTATACTGGTATGAAACATCTCCTTGATCTAAAGCTATATAGCCATACTCGTCCGGGCCTGTTGACAAATTTAGTCCTGTATTAGATGCTACAGGTATAGTAAATTTCTTAATTTCATTGTATCCGCTATTATTGAACAATTTAAGTGTGAAGTTAATTTCACTTTCGTATGCAGCTGCCGGAAGCACTTCGATGTCAAACTCATCTTCAGTATTGTTAACTGTCTGCATACTCTCTATTGTTCCCCAGTACCCCATATCGTCGGTAACCATCACACCATGGTACTCAGATACAAGTCTTCCGTAAACGCCCTGTATCGCTGTACCAGAATTCAATAGATTAATTTTTATAGTGTAATTGCTTTCCGGTTGTATTTGTTGAGGAATTGTACCATCACCTATGGTAATACCAGTCAAATCAACTGTAGGAACAACCACCGGAAGCCGTAGTTCATTGTTCCAGGAGTTCGAGTTATCATCTTCTATAACAAGATTGCAAACAACATCTCTGCTTTCATCAATGTCTTCAGAAAAATACATTAAGAATCCGTTATCACCGGTTACAATCCCGTTAATAAAGATTGTTGCAAAGTTATCCTCACTGTCAACGATGTACACACAAGTGTCATCAGAGTTAAGACTAACAACAGGATTTATTGCTGCTGTTGAACTGAAATTCTTCAGTGTCAGGTCTATTCTTACTCTTTCTCCAGGATTGATAATTCCGTCATTATTACCATAAGTATCACTAGTATTATCATCATGAACTACTATATCATAGGGTTTCATCACGCTTTCTTCGGCTACTGAAATGCTACTGAGAACTGTTTCATAATCAGGCTTTGTAACTACAACATTCAGTGATTCATCTAATGGTTCATCAAATAAGATTTCACCAGTTCCATCTTCACCGGTATAAACAGAATAATAATTTTCATTACTTCTTACCGTTACCCAGGCATCTGCTAAAGGGTCACCATCTGCATCATTAACAACAACCTGCATTGAGCTATCATAAGTGCTGACTATACCCTGGTTACTGATTACACTGTAACTCATTGTTTTTGTAGGCTCTCTCCAGACATATAGAGAAGGGTCACCAATTAGATTGTTCCATTCAGTAAAATCCTCTGTGTCCGCTGAAGAAATATTATTATATGTGTTGTAAAGTGTAAGTTTCCCTCTCATTATTGCTTCACCCATTGTACTCAAATTATCCTTATATAATCCATGCATTGTGCCATTTGTCAGGCAGTTATTCATCTGAGTATGAGTATGTGTTGTTGCGAGTCCAATTGCGGTAATCGCACCTTTAGGAGAGCTTGGAGTTCCTGATCTGGTTAAATATTCCGTATTACTCGTAGATGTTGTAAAAGTACCTGAACTGCAGGTATTTATAACAGCATTTACAAGTTTATTTGTATTGGTAAGATTGGATATATCTGAACTTCCCCATCCACTCATACCTGCCCAGCCTCTATAAATAAAGAAAAGAGTCCCTGCATCTATTGCATTATTCATTAGTAAATTATCAGGATTTCCATCATAAATTTCAGTGAAAGTATGGGTAGGATGTCTCTCCAGAATAAGATCCTTGGCATACTTACATGTGATCACACAGGAAAGACCTGAGGGACTTGTATCTCCAACCAGAAGAGATTTATCAAAACTATTTGTATTTAACGACATATCTCTTTCATACTGATTCATTTTAGACATATATAAAGCGAACTGTGATACATTATTTATTGATATTCTACCTACAAAAGCTTCAGGAAGAATATC
Organism: Cloacimonadales bacterium (SeqCode); assembly: GCA_942492065.1. Taxonomy (GTDB): domain Bacteria; phylum Cloacimonadota; class Cloacimonadia; order Cloacimonadales; family JAIOQZ01. The sequence continues at coordinate 88,336 of CALODV010000020.1, forward strand.
TGTACCTTCAAGACAAGTATAATAGTGGTCACCATAACCCTGAGCAGCTGTACTTATTGATCCTGTTGCATCACCAATCAGCATAATGTACTCTGGAGGATATTGTGAATTCTGGTAGAGTCCAAGCAAGTAGTTTTTGATGGACGTAGTACTGTTACTTAATCCGTTAATACCTGTTGCAGCAATTTCAACATGAAAACCCTTGTTCCTCTTCCAGTCAGCATATGTCTCAACTTCAGGCAGTAAAGTATTGTTGTTAGGACAAACAATAACCAGAGATTTTTTTTGATACTCGTTTCTTTCCTGGTTCCTGACATAATTATAGTTAAGTATAAGACTTGAGTATATCTTCTCGAATGCTTCTGATTTTTTCCTTGAAACGGATATCTCGTTTGTACCGGTTTCACTGTATCTAAAAATTCTAAATCTGATTTTCCTTGCAATTTCAAGATCTCCTGTCTTTACATTATACTGCATTGGGCTTACTGTGAGGTTAACAGTTCTGATGTCTCTTAATACAGCAGGATAACCAAGTGTAAGTTCCTGAAGTGGTTGATATGCTTTTGTCTGATGCTCTTCATAATATGCTGCGTTGTACTGAAACTTCGGTATTTTCTCTGAATCCTGTACACCTTGCGCAGGATAAACTAAAATATTATCTATAGTTTCTGTGTGAGCATCCAGTTTTTCAACCCTGTATGAACCGGTATTTCTAATTGCAAACATAGCTGAAAAATTGAGTAATTCGGGATAGCCCTTTTGAAGAGATATGCCTGCATCAAAATGATTAAAGCGAGTAAATTCTTTTCCTTCTACATTAATAATTTCTGTAAGATATTCAGGCATGTTGAATTCAACCTCAATATAGTTCTTACCTTCGTCAAGAATTGTGAATGCTTGTGATTCGTTAAACTGGGCACAAAGTTGACTCAGTCCCATAAATGCCAAAATGATAAACCATAATACCATTAATTTTCTGTCTCTCATGAACACCTCCGATAAATTTATGCCGGAGCTTCAAGATAATACAGACACAAAAACGCAATAATTCCCGTAGACAGCTTTCAAAGTCCCAACTTTTTGAAAACCGTAATCTCTAATATCTTCAAAGTCTCCAACGTTTGCATTAGAGCAATTAATGTTCCATTCTAATATATTTTTTTTAATTGATTATTTTCTTAATACATTTATATATGTCTCTCAAAATGAGTATGAAAGGAGATAAGTTGGATTACATTGAAACCGATGCTATAGTTCTCAGTAGAAAACCTTACCGCAACTCAAGTCTTATCGTAAGCTTCCTGACAAGAGATTTGGGTCGAATATCTCTAATTGTGAAAGGAGCTAATAGAGAAAATTCCGGAATGACAGGTTTTTTTGATCTATTGAACATTACACAATTGAGGTTAAAACAATCAGATGCAGGATTTTACAATTTCATTTCTGCAGCCTTTTCAAAATCATTGCTATGCAAAACTAACTATGAGAAGAGCCAATTTCAAATTGCATCGGCCGAACTGGTCAACCAGTGGTTTATTCAGGAATTTGAGAGTCCGGAATACTATATCCTTCTGGTAAATTATTTAAAATCTGTAAAGACACTTAATTACCCTCCGATAATGCTTTTTCTCAGACTGATTTTCAGGGTATTAGATTTGAGCGGAACTCCGATTAATGTCTTTAATATCGATATTTCTGATACTTACTCCCCATATTTAATATTCAACATTTCTGAGAATACATTAAAAACAATTAAACCAGCAATAAAATCTGATAGGATTGAAATTGTCTTAACCATTAATGATTTAAAACTGTTAAACAAAATAAACAATATTAATTTTGATAAATCCTTATTTCCAAATGAAAAAAAAGCATATTTTTCACTTTACAATTTGCTGAATAGATTTATATTATATCATATAAATTCAAACTTTAGACTTAAAGCGTTGAAAACGTTTTTTAGTTCAAAAAAAAGTTAATCTTATCAGAAAAGCGTCGATATTTAAAAAAAACATTGACATCTAATTCCAAGTTGATTAGATTTGCAGAGTAAACTTATAGTTCTTTTTTGGATAGATTTTAAATATAAGAGAAATAGAAGAGAAATTGGAGGATTTCATGAAAAAATTTATTTTTTTAACTTTCTTTTTATGCAGTCTTGCGTTGGCTTTCGCGCAAGCAGGCGGAAACTCTATTGAGTTTGACGAAGAAAACGAACATATTCGTATTCTGAATCAAGATAGTTTTTCCGGGTACAATTTTACCGGGGATTTCACCGTTGAATTCTGGGTAAAACCTAATGATGTTACCGGTTACAAATCATTCGTATCCAAATGGGATACAAACAACCAACTTCAATGGTCTGTTGCAAAAGGTAATACAAGAGTAACTTTTAAAGTATCAAGCGATGGTACTACATCCACAACTAACTGGGGAGCTGGAGCTCCTTTATCAATAGGTACCTGGGTACATGTTGCTGCAGTTAGAAGTGGAACTAACCTTTTAATTTATGTTAATGGCGAACTTAATCGTACAGTTGCCGGTCCATCATCAATCCAGTCTTCAGGGACTGCTGATGTTGTTATTGGCGGAGCATTAGTTAATGATGCTATTGACCCAGACAAATCAGTTGCAGACGAGTTTGACGAAGTGAGATTATGGAACGTTGCTTTAACTGAAGCAACAATTCAGGAATACATGAATCAAACATTAACAGACTCATCACACCCAAATTCAGGAAACCTTCAAGGTTACTGGAAACTTAACGAAACATCCGGTTCAACAGCAACTGACGCTGTAACAACTGTCAATTCAGGTGGAACTGCTCATAACGGAACACTCGTTAACTGCGAATCTGATGAATGGGGAACAACCGGTGCCAGAGTATGGTTCGATGTTGAGTCTTTAAGATGGGATGGGGATGCAACAAACGCTGACGTTTCTGCAGGTCTTACAATGACATGTACAAACTTCATCAATGATGCAGATGATTTCCTTTCAATTGGACACGACACTAGTGGAAGTATTGAAATCGTTACCAGTGATCTTCCTAGCGCAGGAACACCTGGCGACGGAAATGCAGATCAGAGAATCGACAGAATCTGGGCAATTGAAGGTGCTTCCGGAAAAGAAGGAACACTTGCATTTGACTTAAACGCTATTGACGGTGTCACAAGTGCACTCGGAACAACAGCCGACTACTTCCTCCTGAAGAAAACAAACTTGGGAGACAGCTGGTCACAAAAAGCAGCTACTGTATCTATTACAGATCAGACTGTAACATTTGGTACTGTTGGAAACTATGTTGATTTCGGACCTGGATACTATACAATCGGTGCAGAAAGTGATGTTACTCTTCCTGTAGAACTTGCTACATTTAATGTTGCTGTAACAGACAATAAATTAGTAAGTGTTACATGGGCGACTCAATCAGAAACAGACATGAACGCATTCAGAGTTTTAAGAAATGAAGCTAAAGATGCTTCAACAGCAATCGTTGTTGGTCAAAGAGCAGCTACAAACACTTCAGTTTATACTGAATACCAGTTTGAAGACGGTGACGTTAATGAAGGCGAAACTTACTACTACTGGATTGAATCTGTAGATCATGCTAACAACTCTACTCTTTCAAATGCAGTTTCTATTACAGTTAGAATCGCTAAAGACCCTGAAGACGAATTTATTCCAGGTGCTGCGGAAAAATACGGTATCACAAACTACCCTAATCCTTTCAACCCTGAAACAAAAATTATCTTCAACCTCAAGCAAGACGCATATAACGCAGAACTCGAGATATACAATATCCTCGGTCAGAAAGTTAGAACTATTAACGTAGGTCACATTTCAGCTGAATCCAACGAAGGAATCATGTGGAATGGAACAAGTGATAACGGTGACGAAGTTTCTTCAGGTGTTTACCTTTTCAAACTTAACGCCGGATCTAAAACATATATCCGTAAAGGTACTTTACTTAAATAAGTACTACGGTTAAATATTCAGGGAGCTTTTTAAAGCTCCCTTTTTTTTTGCATGGTAAACCAAATCCACAAAGAACTTGACATTATAGCAGATAATATTGTTTGGTTTTTTGAAATTATAAATGAAAATGAGGTTACCTTTGTTAGTTCAAAAATACTTTGATACCAGAAAAGAGTTTTTAGATAAACATCTAAAATCATACCTGAAGCAGCCGGATAAAAAAGAATTCCCTTCATTAAAAAACAAAACACTGTATGAAGCTATGAATTATTCCGTTTTCAGCGGGGGAAAAAGACTTCGCCCTATACTCCTTTTCTCTACCTATGAAATGCTTAAAGGAAGAAAGAATATTAATTCTCTTGTACCGGTTATTCCGTGTGCGTGTGCTTTAGAAATGATCCATTCTGCATCTCTTATCCATGATGATCTTCCATGTGTAGATGATTCAGATGAGAGAAGAGGTAAACCAAGTGTTCATAAGAAATTTGATAATGCTACGGCTATTCTTGCCGGTGATGCATTGATTACAAAAGCTTTTGAATGCCTTACAGATATTAAAGATCAGGAAAAAGCCCTTAAATGTGTTAATACACTTTCAAGAGCACTGTCTACAAGAGGAATGATAGGTGGACAGGCTGTTGATATTATTTCAACAAGAAAGAGAATCAGGGTCAATGTATTAAAGTACATACACCTCAAAAAAACAGGTGCTCTTCTTCAGGCTTCTATGGATATGGCCTGTATCATGTTCGACGCTGAAGAGAACATTGCTATAACTCTTGGCAATTATGCTCTTAATATAGGTCTTGCTTACCAGATTATCGATGATATCCTCGACGATGTCGGTGCATTCGATTTTCTAGGTAAAGAACCTTATGAAGATCACAAAAACAGAAAAACAACCTACCCGGCACTTATTGGTCTCGAGAAATCCAAAAAGACAGCTGAAAAACTGCTCAACGATTCTTATAAGCTTATCAAGAGTATGAAGAATAACGAGATCTTAGTTGAAGTTATCAATATGGTTAAGGATAGACTTCCATAGTGAAAACTAAACATTTCTTATCTCTGACAAGACCTAAAAACCTTATTTTCATTGTACTCACCGTATTATTTGGTATATATTTCAGAAACCAATATCTGTTTCACCTGAGAAGCGCAGCGGCTGTAATTTCAACTGTGCTTATTGCAGCAGCAGGTTATGCAATTAACGACTTTTTTGATATCAAAGCTGATATGATAAACAGACCAGGACGAGTACTGCCTTCAGGCAAACTTTCCCCTAAGGCTGCATACATTTTTTCCGTCGTCCTTTTCGTTCTGGGAATCAATATTTCAACACTCACCTTCAAATGGGTGATGTTTCTTCTTGCAATAATCAACTCAGCCCTGCTATTCTACTATGCTAAGAGCTTGAAAAGGGATTTTCTCACAGGTAACATACTCGTTGCCTATACATCAGCTTCTACCTTTATATATGGAGCATTGCTTTCAGATAATATGAGAAACTGCATCTGGATTATTCTTTATGCTTTCCTGCTTACTTTAATTCGTGAAATAGTTAAAGACATGGAGGATATAACTGGAGATCAAGCGATAGACGCAAATACTCTTCCCTTACATCTTGGATTTAAAAAAACCAGTTTCATTGTTCTTGTCCTTAGCTTCCTCCCACTACTTATCAGTATCTATTCATTTTTCACAGGTAGTGTTTCCCTGCTCTATTTCATTTTGACATTGGGTAGTGTATTCATCCCTGTTATTGTGTTATCGTTTTATCTTCTTGTGAAAAACAATAAGATGAGGTTCAGCAGAGCTTCTTTGATTCTTAAATTACTGATGCTGCTGGTATTACTTATCACACTCTTTGTATAATACTGTATCTCCAAAAATAAATTGCACTTACTTAACATTTTTCTTGAAAAATTTGCAATGTGCATTTTTCTTGTCCTTTAGTATAATAAAATAAAAGGAAACCATTTATGAATAAATTAGGAGCAATTATTCTTGCTGCCGGTAAAGGCACAAGAATGAAATCCAACAAACCGAAAGTTCTTTTCGAAATAGCAGGTAAGTCTTTAGTTCAACATGTCATTGATGCCGGTTTAACTGCAGGTTGTACAGATATCACAGCAATTGTAGGATACAAGAAAGATGAAGTAAAAGCATCCTTATCCGCTAATCCGGACATTAAGTTTGCTGATCAGGATGAGCAGCTCGGTACAGGGCATGCAGTTATGATGGCTAAAGCTGACTTTGCTGATTATGTTGGAGATGTCTATGTACTCTGCGGAGACGTCCCTCTGCTTACATCAGACACATTAAAGAAAATGTATGATTATCACAAAAGCACTTCTTCTTCATGCACTGTCTTAACTGCTGTAATGGAAGATCCAGCCAGATATGGCAGAATAGTTAGAGACAGCTCAGGCAATATCAGCAGAATAGTTGAGTTTAAAGATGCTTCGCAGGTGGAAAGAGAAATCTGTGAAATAAATACAGGTATCTATATCTTTAACTCAAGAGACCTGTTTGATTCACTTGATAAGATAAATAGCAATAATGCTCAAGGCGAATACTATCTAACCGATACACTTGAACTTCTTAATAAAGAGAACAAAATTGTTTCAGGTATCGTACTTGATAATGTTATAGAGGCATCCGGAATAAACTCCCAGAAGCAATTAAGCGAATTGGAAGTTTCGTATTACCGCAGTATAAAAGATAAATGGATGGAGGCCGGTGTATATATAGAAAACCCGGAATCTGTTATTATTGGTCCTGATGTCAAAATCAGCAGTGATGTGATTATCAGAGCAAATTCTATCATTAAAGGTAAAACTGTAATAGAATCTAACTCAGAAATCGGTGCATTCTCTTTCTTGAAAGATGCTGTGGTCCGAGCAAACACTGTTTTAAATGGTTACAATGTAATAATTGCACGAACAATCGACGCTGATTCCAGAATGCGAATCATGGAATCATTGTATTAGCAGGTTTATATGAATAATGTGTTGTACTCCCCCTGGAGACTGCAGTATATACTATCAGAGAAGGAAAACAAATGTGTTTTCTGTATTGAAGATGAAGATGAGAAACATTACATCGTCTACAGATCAGAAAAATGCTTTGTAATTCTCAATCTCTACCCATATAATAATGGACATATCATGGTCATACCGAACAGACATATCTCTGAACTGGGACAGCTTACCACCGAGGAACTGCATAATCTCTTTGAGACTGTTCAGAAGAGTGAAAAAGTTCTGAAGGAAGTTTACCACTGTGAAGGTATTAATGTTGGTATTAATCTCGGTAAAGCTGCCGGAGCTGGTGTTGATGCACACCTCCATGTCCATCTGGTACCGCGTTGGTCAGGTGACTGCAACTTCATGACGACTGTCGGAGGAACAAGGGTTATACCTGAAAGCATGCAAAGAACTTATCAAAGAATTAAGGAACAGTTTGACAATCTATATGGATAAAAAAATCTTGTTCTCAAGTTTTTCACTAATTCTTATACTGGGCATACTGTTTGTAAACTCAGGATGTAAAAAAGAAAAACAGGAAATAAACGAAGAAAATTTTCCGGCTATCAGAGTAATTCTATTGAATGGATGCGGTTACAAAGGTATAGCTCAAAAAGTCAGAAAAAAAATACTTAGAAAAAACATTGATGTAATTTCATACGGAAATGCGGACAAATTTGTTCATAAGCGAACTCTCATTGTCGTCAGACAAAATGATGCTGAAGATTTGGAAAGGTTAAAAACTATGACAGGTATAGATTACGTTGTTTACGCCTGTAAACCAGATACAGATGCACCGTTTGAAATTATTCTTGGGAATGACTTTGAACAGTTTTTTAACTAAAAGAAGGTAGATATATATGCCAAATTATGAAAATATTGAAGAATTAATTGTTGAATGGCTTACACTAAAAAAAGCCTATAATATTGAAGTAATTGATGTTTCTAATAAGTCATCATTTGCTGATAATCTTATTATCTGTTCCGGTTCAGGGGAACCTCACCTTAAAGCTATCGCAGAAGATGTTCTGGAGAAATCCAGGGAGAACTCATTTCATATTCTCGGTAAAGAAGGTGTTGGCAGCAGTACATGGATTTTGATTGATTTCGGATCTGTAATACTGCACATCTTTGATGAAAAAACAAGAGAAAAGTTCAATCTCGAAGATTTATGGAAACACAAAAAAATTATAGAGTTTGATGAGAAAGACTATGATCAAGAATAAAATTTTCAAAGACATTCAATTCGCTTTCGAAGACTTGAATTTTGAATTAAACGAGAACTTCACAGTAGAAATTCCTAATAACGTAAATCATGGTGACTACTCTACAAACGCATGCCTTATCAGTGCGAAACCGAATAAGATGTCACCTCGAATTATTGCTGAACAAGTTATAGAAAAGCTCAAGACAAAAAAGATGTACAAGGACATTGAGATAGCCGGACCAGGCTTTATCAATTTCCATGTGAAACCTTCTTATTTCAAGAAGATCATTGTTAATGTTAATGAAGAAGGTGATGACTATGGCAGAACAACATACGGAAAAGGCTCAAAAATACTAATAGAGTTTATCAGCGCGAATCCAACAGGTCCACTTAATATCGTAAGTGCTCGTGCCGCAGCCTATGGTGATTCTCTATACAGAATCATGAGTTTCGCCGGTTTCAGACCTATCAGGGAGTTTTACATCAACGATGCAGGTAACCAGGTAGACATTCTTGCAGAATCTCTGGAATTACGTTACCGCGAACTGCATAATGAAGATATCGGTGAATTTCCTGTAGAAGCATATCACGGAGAATATATTACCGAACTCGCTGCATTATTGAACACAACTGAAGGCTCTAAACTCCTTCATATCTCTGAAAGAGACAGATTACAGAAAATGAAGGAATTTGCATTATCTGAAATTCATAAAATGCAGGTTGAAAGTCTTGAAAAATTCGACGTGCAATTTGATAACTGGGTATCCGAAAAATCCCTGAGAGCCCAAGGTGTTGTGGAGGAAGTACTGAGTTTTCTTGCCGAAGCTGACTGCACATTTGAAATGGAAGAAGCAATCTGGTTTAACTCTACTAAATTCGGTGATGACAAGAACCGCGTACTTATGAAAGCAGACGGAACTATAACTTACATCGTTCCCGATCTTGCTTATCACCTGACTAAACTCCAGCGCGGCAATGATGTTCTTATAGATGTTCTCGGACCGGACCACCATGGTTATGTTCCGCGTCTCAGAGCAGGAATTCAAGCTTTAGGTTATGATGACTCCTGTCTTGAAGTGATATTCCTGCAACAGGTTAACCTTTTTGATCAGGGTGAGAAAATAAAAATGTCCAAGCGGCTTGGTAAAATGGTCACAATGGATGATCTGATCGATGAAGTAGGCAAAGACGCTGCCCGTTTCTTCTTTATCAACAGAAAACCAAGTGCTCACCTTAACTTTGATCTTGATCTGGCTACTAAAAAGACATCTGAAAATCCTGTTTTCTATTGTCAGTATGCTCATGCACGAATTTGCAGTATCATAAAAAAGGCTGAGAAAGACAAGCTTAAGCTGGCAGACTTTGATGAAAAATATCTTAAAAAACTGAATAAAGATGATGAAATGCTTATCATGCGTAAACTAGGTGATTTCCAGCATGTTCTCTGTGGCATTGCCGATAGTCGTGAACCTCACAGATTAGCAGAATACCTTACAGACCTTGCAGGTATGTTCCATAAGTATTATCAGAAATACACTATATCAAACAAAAGGTATAAAGAGCTGTCAATTGCTCGTCTTTACCTGATTAATGCAGTAAGGATTGTTCTGAAAAATGCTCTGAATCTGTTAGGTGTCAGCGCTCCTACATCAATGTAAAATGAAAATAGTAGTAATTTCTGATACACACGGAAACCAGAAGTTTCTCAGAAAAGCATTAATAAACGAAAACACCTTCAATTATGTTTTCCACCTCGGTGATGATTTCGATGATCTCGATTTCAACGAGGACGTAATTGGAGGTGCTGATGTTTTAAGAGTTCCCGGCATTTTTCATCCGGGTTATCTTGACAGGTCTATTCCCGCCAAGCAAGCTATCTCAATTAATGACATATCAATGCTTCTCATCCATAACATCAATGACCTTGTTAAAATTCAATCAGATGTGAAAATTGTATTTTACGGTCATACTCACAAACCGGCTATCGATTCTTCCGGAGGAGTGTACTTTGTAAACCCCGGTCACCTGAAACAGGAGCACCATCGAGGTAGTGATGCTTCTTATCTGGTTGTTGCTATTGAAGGAAAGGAAATAGTTTTCAGCTTCAAAACTCTGAGGGGTACTACATGGAGAGAAGAAAAGGTAGTTTTAAACAATGAATGAGAACCCCGATACTTCCGTTATCCAAACTGCCATAGTATTGGTTCTCATAGGGCTTATTCTGTATCTCATCTTTGGAAGAAAAAGATTCAACCGCAGTCACCGCAGTCTTAGAATATCATTTCATCCGGAACTATGGTTCTACTCAAAGTGTATAGATATTGAACTGGAAACGGTCAAACCTTCAGCAGAAATCCTGAAAAAGTACTTTGAAGAATACTTGATGCACAAATACAGGTTGAAAAGCAGAAAAAACGTTCTGGATCAGGTTCGAGATGTTGAGGAAAATCCTGATTTCGTCGAATACTATTCAAATATGATGGATGACATAATTTCTTTGAAACATAAAGACAAATCTGAAGTTATACAGTATGTAAAATTTATTAAAAAAGAATACAATATAAAAGGTGCATCGGAGTTGACAGCGACAGAAGACTGTAATAACTGCTGATGCCTGATTATTGGAGGATGAATGAGTATCGAGCAAATCAACATGAGAGTTATGGAGAAATCTCCAGTACTCAATGATATCAGAAAAGAAGTTGCCAAAGCAATAGTCGGACAGGATTACATGGTTACGAGAATACTCGTGGGGCTGCTTGCTAATGGGCACATCCTTCTGGAAGGTGTTCCTGGTCTCGCTAAAACCCTCGCCGTTAACACTGTTGCTAAAACAGTTGAAGCCAGCTTCAAAAGAATTCAGTTTACTCCGGACCTGCTTCCTGCAGATCTCATCGGAACCATGATCTATAACCCTGAATCCCGTGAATTCTATCCGAAAAAAGGGCCTGTGTTTGCCAATTTTATTCTTGCAGATGAGATTAACAGAGCTCCATCAAAAGTACAATCTGCCCTACTGGAAGCAATGCAGGAAAAACAGGTTACTATAAGCGATAAAACTTTTAAACTCCCTAACCCGTTTTTAGTAATGGCTACCCAGAACCCACTGGAACAGGAAGGAACATATCCTCTGCCTGAAGCCCAGGTGGACAGATTCATGCTGAAACTCGTTGTTAACTACCCATCCAGAAATGAAGAAAAAATGATTCTGGACAGAATGATTCGCGGAGAAGATATACAAATCAACAGCATCGTTACACCGGAAACTATTCTGGAACTGCGCGAACTTACTAAAGATATATACATGGAAGATAAAATCAAGGAATACATTCTGGATATCGTATTTGCGACCAGAGAGCCTGAAAAATACCGAAATCTGAAGGGTATCAAGGATTTGATTGAAACAGGAGCTTCCCCCAGGGCAACACTATGTCTTGCTCAGGCTGCAAAAGCACATGCATTGCTGGAGCAACGTGGATTTGTTACTCCCGATGATATTAAAGCGATTGGTAAAGATGTCCTGAGACATAGAATAATTCTGTCTTATGAAGCGGAAGCTGAACAAATTACTCAAGAAGATATAGTAGCAAAACTGTTTGATGAAATTGAAGTTCCATAGGATATCATCATGGGAACAGCTGATATTATAAAAAAAATCAGGAAAATCGAGATTTCCACCAGGAATATTGTAAGTGAACTATTCTCGGGTGAGTATCACAGTCTCTTTAAAGGTCAGGGACTGGAGTTTTCTGAAGTAAGAGAGTATCAGTCCGGTGACAGTTACAAGCAGATTGACTGGAATGTTTCTGCTCGTATGGGTTATCCCCATATTAAAAAGTTCGAAGAGACCCGTGAGTTAAACGTCATATTTCTGGTGGATGCATCTGCCTCTACCCTGTTTGGCACAACCAGCTCACTAAAAGCGGAATACATTACCGAAGTTACTGCTGTGCTGTCATTCTCAGCTTTATCAAATAACGATAAAGTAGGTCTTCTGCTTTTTACCGAGGAAATAGAAAAATATCTTCCTCCGAGAAAAGGCAAAAAGTACGCTCTTAGAATACTTAGAGACATATTGTATTTCGAGCCGGAACACAAGAGAACCGACCTGAAAAAAGCTATTGAGTACGTTTACAGACTGATTAAGAAGAAAAGCATTGTCTTTGTTATTTCTGATTTCCATGATAAAAACTATGATGACAGTCTCAAGCTGCTTGCCAAAAAGCATGATGTTATTGCTCTCAGAGTATTGGATAAAGCTGAACTAGATCTACCTAAAGCCGGCATCATTGACTTTGAGGATCCGGAAACTGGACAGACACTCACAGTTAACACAAATTCCGCTTCTGTCAGGAAAAGATTCAGAAAACTGGTGGAGAAACGGGAAACAGATACTATAGAACGTTTTCGCAGAAATCAGATTGATCTGGTTAATCTGAGAACAGACGTACAATACACTAAAGAACTGATGAAGTTTTTCAAATTGCGACTAAAAAGGAAAAATAAATGAAGAAACTGAGCATTTTATTTATATTGCTGGTAAGTTTGTATTCATTATTTTCAGCCGAACTTGAATATAAAGTTGATAAGCCGACCACCTTACACCTGGGTACGCCTTTCAGCATTCTTGTTGATATTATTACAGAAAAAGGCGAGAACATTATCGCCCCTGCAGGAGATACACTGGATATCTTCATTAAGCAAGACGTTACTCAGTTTGAGGAAGAAACTGAAGACGGTAAAACCCTGACTCATGTTGACCTCAAGTATGCAGCCTGGAACACAGGAACAGCGGAATTCCCTGCTCTTGAATTCTCCGTTATTGGTGACACTACACAAAAACTGTCTACTCAGGCATTTACTGTTGTAATAGAATCGATTCTTTCAGATTCAGTAAGAGCAGAGTTGAAACAGGCAACAGACATTGATACATCAAAATTCAAAGTATTCCACTCTGCTGCGGTCAGGATAAATCCTACTCCATTTGAAATAGCATTTCCAATCATACTGCTAATATTAATTGCACTGATTGTTATCCTTGCAGTTCGCCTTGTTAAAAAGTACATTGCTAAGAGAAATGCACCTGAAGAGAGAACAATAGCAGATAACAGACCTGCCCATGTAATTGCTCTTGAAATGCTGGAATCTCTGAAAGGCAGAAAGCTTCTTCAGACAAACCAGTTGATTGAGTACCACTATCAACTATCGATGATACTAAGGATTTATGTAGAGCTCGCATATGGAATTAAAGCTGTAGAAATGACGACATCCGAAATAAGAGCTAATCTGGTTCTGGAAGATTTCCAGGAGAAAAGCTGGATACTTGGCTTCCTGAATGAAGCAGATAAAGTAAAATTCGCTAAGTTCACACCGGAATACAGTGTTTCAGAACAAGCTATGAGCTCACTGAATGAATACCTTAAAACAAAAGAGACTGAATATAACAGAAAGCAGAGGCAGGAGGAACAAAATGTTTGAATTTGCTCATCCTGAATGGTTCTGGCTATTGCTGGTTCTGATTCCTTTTGGGCTGATTGAATATCTGATGATGAGAAGAAAACTCAGAATCAGTTATCCCGGTCTGGATTTACTTAAACTGGCTGCAAAACGAGATACTTTCTGGAAATACCTTTCAGTAATTATTCGAGCTTTGATAATAGTTATGATTGTTATTGCTCTGGCAGGACCGAGAGAAGCCTTCAAGCAACAGGATATTTCCAGCAAAGGTATTGATATTGTATTCGCTCTGGATACTTCAGGCTCAATGCGAGCTCTGGACATGAAACCTGATGATCGCCTGGAAGCAGCTGTTTCCGTGGCAAAACAATTTGTCAGCAAAAGAAACAACGACCGTATCGGTATTGTGGAGTTCTCAGAGAATGCTTTCACAAGATGCCCTATGACTCTGGATTATAACCTTGTAAATCAGATACTGGACTCTTTCGAAGTAGATGATGCTGCAAACGGAACAGCTATAGGTAACGGACTGGCTTCAGCTGTAGCCAGACTCAAAGATTCCGAGGCTAAATCAAAAGTCATTATACTGATCACTGATGGGGCTTCCAACGCAGGAGAAATTGATCCGATTACTGCTGCCCAGTTTGCCAAGAAATACAATATAAAGGTATATCCTATCGGTGTTGGTAAGGAAGGTCTTGTTGACTATCCTTTCAGAGATCGTTTTGGCAGAACTGTTATCAGAAAGACCAATGTTGAAATAGATATGCAGACTCTGCATAAGATAGCTCAGGAAACAGGAACTAAGATTGCCAGAAGAGCTGTCAGTAAAGATTCCTTCCAGAAAATACTGGATGAGATTGATACACTGGAAAAGACTGAGATAAAATTAAATGATTATTACACATACAACGAAATGTTTTATATTTTTGCACTGGCTGCACTGATGTTATCATTAATACTTGTGATGCTCAGAATTGCAGTGGTCGTGGAAATTCCATAGAGGTATTATCATGAGATGGGCTAATTCAGAAGTTTTATATTTGCTGCTTTTAATACCGGTTTTATGGATAATGACCGGATTCTCATCGAGATCCAGAAAAAAAGCATTCAGCAAATTCGCAGAATCGAAGTTTTATAATTTCTTTTTCCAGCAGTTTTCTTACTTCCACTGGAACATGAAGAATATACTCCTTACTCTGGCAGTTGTATTCCTGATACTTGCAGGAGCAAGACCTCAGTGGGGAAAACACGTTTCTACAGTTACAAAAGAAGGTATTGATATCGTAGTGTGTCTCGATACATCTATCAGTATGAATGCCACAGATATACAGCCAAGTCGGATTGTCAGAGCCAAAGATCAGATATCCGAGTTTATCGAAAACCTTAAAGGTGACAGAATTGCTATAGTCCCCTTTGCAGGGGTGAGTTATGTCCAATGTCCGCTTACAAGTGATTACAATGCAGCCAAACTGCTTCTCGGATTCATTGATACTAATTCTGTACCTGTAGCAGGTACGGATATAGGGGCTGCATTAGCAAAAGCATATTCATTATTCCAGGCTGAACAAAAATACAAAGTTGTCATATTAATCAGCGATGGCGAAGATCTGGAAGAAAGTGCTCTTAGGACTGCAGAAGAACTTGCTCAGAAGGGTGTAATAATATACACTCTTGGAGTCGGATCACCTCAGGGAGCACCAATTCCTGAGAAAAACAATGGAAACATCGAGTATGTTAAAGATTCAGATGGAAATATCGTTATGACTAAACTGGATGTAAACACACTCAGACGACTTGCAAGTATTGGCGATGGTAAATTCTATGCTGTAACACCTCAGCAAACTGAGATTGCTGAAATGCTGAAATCAATAAACAGAATAGAAAAATCTAAACTTGATTCAAGACAATATGCAAACTATAAAGACCAGTATCACTACTTCCTGCTGACTGCCCTGGCTCTGATTTTACTTGAGCAGCTGATTGGTTACAGGAAGAAGATAAAACAAGAGAGAGTCTTAGAACAGGATTGATTATGAAAAAGATTTATCTCACACTCAGTTTATTATTATTGCTCAGCACATTTTTATCTGCTGATCTACTGAATTATAAAAAACTTTACAACGATTTCAAAGCGAGAAAGTTGTTAAAGAAGAATCAGAAAGAAGAAGCTGTGAAACTCCTTGAGGAAAATGCTATCGAGAATCCTGATGATAATCGAGTGCTGTACAATCTTGGAACAGCACTTTCCAAAGACGACAGTACCAGTGCTGCTCAGGATCATTTAAATCTTGCCCTGAGAGAAGATGATAAAGAATTCAGATCCAAGGTATATCAGAATCTGGGTAACAGTTTTGCGCATCAGAAAAAATATATGGAAGCTCTTAAAAGCTATCAGAAAGCATTGAATGAAAATCCTGAAAACGATGAAGCCAGATATAATTTCGAGCTGGTTAATCAGATTATGCTGAAACAACAACAGCAGCAGCAACAGCAGAAGCAGGACAAAGATTCTGAAGATAAGGACAAGAAAAAGCAGGAACAGAAACAGCAGAACAATCAGGATAAGCAGGATCAGTCTGACAAAAAAGAGGAGCAGCAGCAACTGCAGAAAAAAGAAAACAAAGATAATAAAAAAGATCGTGAAGAAAAAATACTTGAAGATTTAATGAAAAAAGAAAAAGAAAACAGAGATAAAAAGAAAGAAGAACGTCGTCCGATACAGCGACGCGGATCCAAAAAATTCTGGTAAAAAGGAGAGGTAATGAAAAGAAAACTTCTGATTTTCTGTATGTTGTTGTTGCTTTCAACAACCGTAATTACAGCTCTGGAAGTAACGGCTACAGTTAATAATAAGAAGATTGGGCTAAATGATATTGCTTATCTGACAGTTGAAATCAATGGTGAGTTCAACAGAAAACCCTCAGCACCAAGACTTCCCTCTATTCAGGGTTTCAGAACCGGAACACCTTCTCAGAGTGAGTCATCCAGTATCTCTGTTATAAACAATAAAGTCTCGCAAACCGTCATTCTGCAATACTCTTACCCTTTGTACCCAAAGGAAAAAGGTAATTTCATTATACCACCTATTTCTTTAAGTGTTGACGGAAAAAATTATACTACAAAAGCGATATCAATCAGCGTAGTTGAAGGTACTACTCAGCAGCAATATCAAAATAACAGATCATCACGATTTGGGCAAAGCAGAAGAAGTCCCAAGACAAATTCAACAAATCTTCAAGATAATCTATTCATAGAAGCAGTTGTAAGTAAATCAAATCCATACCAGGGAGAAGTTTTCAAAGTAGATTATTACCTCTATACCAGATATGATATAGGTGACCTTGATTACAATCAAATGCCGGAATTCAGCAATATGTGGCAAGATAAAATCTACACTGCCAAAAGAATCGCTTTCAACAGAAGAGAACGAAATGGAATGCTGTATAATCAGATGAAGTTAATGTCCTACAACTTGATTGCCGATGAAGTTGGTAAAGTAAAGATACCTTCACTGTCTATGGAAATAGGAGTACTTGTTCAGAGTAATTCTTTCTTTGATTACGGAAGAACAAAAGATTATGTAATTTCCAGTAAAGAGAAAACCATAAGCATTAAACCTGCTCCGGAATATAACGGTGAATATAGTGTATCTGATGCTGTGGGAAGCTTCAGACTTTCTGATGAGATGCATGACAAAGAACTTAAAGTAGGGGATTCTTTTACCTATACGCTTAAACTTGCCGGCTCAGGAAACCTGAAGACACTTCAAATGCCTAAATTTGAAGATACTCAGTATTTCAGATTTATGGAACCGGAAGTAAAAACAGATGTGAACACAGATGGAAAATCACCAAAAGGAAGCATTACTGTTAAGTACCTTGTAATATGTAAAAAAGAAGGTGAAGTAGACTTCCCGCAAATGCAATTTGTTTACTTTGATATTCCTTCCAAATCCTATAAACTGCTTTCCGCCGGTGATTATAAGTTAAGTGTTGCTCCTTCGGATAATAACTTTATTATTTCAGGAGGAAATTCACAAACACGTGTTGTTCAGGAAGGTTTTGACATTGGATACATCATAACTAATGTAAACGGAAAAAACTTCAGGAAAACAACATCAAGTATGACATTCTGGCTGTTAATACTGATCTATGTTATCTCTATACCTGCTGCAATGTTTTACGTAAAAGAACAGAAAAAACTTATTGGTGATGCAGGTTATTCCAGAAACAGACAGGCTGCCAAAGTTCTCAAGAAGTACCTCAAACAGGCTCAGGATGCTGCTAAATCGGGACAAAATGAATTCTATACTTCCGCACAAACCGGACTTTCCAATTATCTGGCAGATAAGCTTCACATCCCGCGAGGTTCCACAACAGATGTTATTGTTAACACATTCAGAGATAAATCAGGTAGTATCGATCAGGCAATTAAGCTTCAGCAGTTCTTTAAGAAATGCAATGAAGCCCGTTTTATGCCGGGAGGTATTTCTTCTGCAGATACTGCAAGAGACTTTGAAATGCTTAACACAATCATAAGTAATATCACCAGAATTTTGAAGTAGGTTATTATGAAAAAGATATATTTAATTTTAGCAATATCACTGTTGGCAATAACTCTTTTTGCCGATAACGAAATAACTACTTTGCTTGATCAAGCAAAAACCGATTATGAAAACAGGAATTTCGAGGAGTCTCTCAAACTATTCCTTCAGGTTGAGAATTCAGGAGTAAGCAATGCTGATCTGCTTTATAATATTGGAAACACTTATTTCAGAACTAACAATCTGGTTATGGCAATCGTGTATTACAAGAAAGCACTGCATCTGAAACCATCCCATAAACGAGCTTATAAAGACCTTGGATTTGCACTCACAATGACACAGGATAAACAAGAGCTGGTTCAGGATAAATCTTTCATGGGAAAAATCGGGAACTTCTACAAGAAAATCAGTGTGAACAAAGCAGCTTGGACTCTGATAATCATCTTAGCAGTATTAGTTATACTGATTAACCTGTACATCCTTAACTGGAAAAATCAGGATAAACCATTTCATTTATTCATTATTATGGTTGTTGCTGGTTTATCTCTGGGAATGCTCTTAATCACCATAAACAAACTCAGCACATTTAATAACTATAACGAAGCTGTTATCAGCAGTCAGGTTCAGATAGGATACAGCGGTCCTTCAACTGATTTCACCAGAGTATTCACTATACATGAAGGCTATATTGTGAATATACTCAAATCAGAATCAGGATGGAGTCAGGTACAGCTTGCCAATGGAACAGGTGGCTGGATTCCGGAAGGTTCCTATGTGAGAGTTGTTGGGAAGTAATTAAACAAGATATATTATATACAAAAAGCCGGCTGGATTTCAGTCGGCTTTTACTATATCTGAAAGATTTATTCACCAATAATTTTTACCAGTACTCTTTTTCGACGCTTACCGTCAAATTCACCGTAGAATATCTGTTCCCACGGTCCGAAATCAAGTTTCCCTTCTGTGATAGCCACAACAACTTCCCTACCCATGATCTGACGTTTCATGTGAGCATCTGCGTTATCCTCAAAGCCATTGTGTTTATACTGAGAATGCGGCTTTTCAGGTGCAAGTTTCTCTAACCACTTTTCATAGTCCTGATGCAGACCGGACTCATCATCATTAATGAATACACTTGCAGTTATGTGCATTGCATTTACCAGAATAAGTCCTTCTTTAATACCGCTCTCCTGCAGGCATTGCCTGATAGTGGGTGTTATATTTATCAGTTCTCTTCTCTGTGTTGTGCTGAACCACAATTCTTTTCTGTATGATTTCACGTTTACTCCTAATATTCGAACAGATTTCTCAGTTCTTCCATATCCATCTGTTTTATAATATTCTGTCCGTTATCAATAATATTCTCGAACATCTCAATTTTGTTCTTCTGCAATTGAAGTATTTTTTCTTCCACTGTTTTTTTAGTTATCAGTTTATAAACCATAACCTTCTTGGTCTGCCCTATTCTGTGAGCCCGATCAATTGCCTGATTTTCCCCCATTGGATTCCACCACGGATCAGTCAGGATCACTGTATCGGCAGATGTAAGGTTAATCCCTACTCCTCCTGTTTTAAGGCTGATTAAAAATACTTTTACCTGAGAGTTCTCGTTGAAATTATCTATTCTTTTCTTTCTGTTTTTAGTATCACCATCCATGTACTCAAATACTATGCGATGCTTCTTCAGCTGCGAGCGAATCAGTTTTAGCATTTCTACAAACTGGCTGAAAATAATAATCTTTCTTCTATTCAGATTAGCTTCAATTACTATCTCCATCAAAGTATCCATCTTAGCTGAGACATTCAGATTACTCTTCACATCTTTAGTGAATAATACAGGATGGTTAGAGATTTGTCTCAACCTGGTAAGAGCTGCAAGTATATGAATATAATTAGTTTTCTCAGGTCCTTCCGTATTGAATAACTGGTTTCTTACTGTTTCCAGCACCTGCATATACATCTTTTCCTGAATCTCTGACATACCGCAATATACAACCTGTTCCTGTTTATCAGGAAGCTCTATCAGGACATCTTTCTTTTTCCTTCTCAGAATGAAAGGAGATATGATTGCACTGAGATGTTTTTCCTGTTCAGCTTTGTTTTCCAGAGGTGTAACATACTCCTGCTTAAACTTTCTTAATCCATCCAGATATCCCGGTAACAGGAAATCGAAAATCGACCAGAGCTCTACAGGAGAATTCTCCATAGGAGTACCGGTCAAAGCCAGTTTGTAATTACCACGGAGGCTTTTTATCGCCTTTGAGCGTTTAGTCATAGAATTCTTTATATGCTGAGCTTCATCAAGTATGATATACTCAAACTCACGTTCTTTCAAGTCATTAATATCATTAACAATAATTGAATAGGAAGCAATAAGCACACCTATTCCCTTTTCTTCCAGAAGTTTAATACGCTCTTCCTTACCACCTTCATATATAAGGTATTTCATTCCGGGAGCAAATTTCTCGATTTCTGCAGCCCAGTTATAAAGAAGAGTTTTTGGGCAAATGACAATAGCAGTCTTCCCCTGTTCAATTTCAGCAAGAACAGATATTGCCTGCAGAGTTTTACCAAGTCCCATATCATCCGCCAGAATACCGCCAAAATGATATTTCTGCAGCATTTTCAGCCAATTGTAGCCTGCTTTCTGATAACTTCTCATAACCGGTTTAAACACAGGCATAACTTCTGTAGAATCATTCAGCTTTCGAGAAATGATATTGCTATACATCTGGTCCAGGTAAGTGTCTCCATTCATCTGCATATTATCATTTATGGAGTTCAACTGATAGATGTACGGAATGTTATATAATGAAAGCTTATAGCTTTCGGATGTATCTTTGACACTTTTCTTAAGCAGAGTTTCAACGTCTTCAAAAGCTTTTTCGTTTGTGAAGAACAGTAATCTGCCATCTTCGAGCTTCAGGAATTTTTCCTTCTTCTTGAAGAATTTTCTCAGCTCTTCATGAGTGAATGTAATGTCTTTGAATTTGTATGTAACTTCATATTCAAACCAGTCAATCTGAGCACTTGATTTTGCCTTTATCTGAGGACTGAGTTCGACCTTATAAATAAACTCTTTCTTAAGGTCATCTGATAGAACAATATTCCAGGATGGATCAGCATGCTCAAACAGAACTTTCTTAAGATGATCTATCCTTTCTTCCCCTTCAAAAACCAGTTGGGCATCACTGTCACTCCTGGTCTCCGATTCCGGCAAAAGTTTAAGGAAATTAGATATCTCGTATTTGATCTGAGGCGGTATATAGAACCAGGTTTGCACTCCATGCTGATCATAACGGATAAGCTCCGTCTGAAAAACAAGACTGGACAAAGGAATGGATACATCATCAGAAAAATCAAGGTTACCTTTAAGATAAAGCAAGTCAGCTTCCCTGTGCAGTTTGAATGTAATTCGAGGAGTATTGTCAAAAAATTCAGGGAGTTCGATACCTTCTGTAAAATCAATATAGCACTTAATCATTGCAAGCTGTCTGGCAACAACCGTAGCAAAATAGATCAGGTCTTCTTCGTTAAATTTATACTCTTCATTCAATACCGTTTCGGTTACTTCTCTCGTAAATGGAAGCTGAATCTGGAACACCTTGTTTTTCCTGAAAATATATGTAGTTTTATCAACAAAGAAGGCTGAGACAATCTCTTTTTGTCTAAGTTTAACAATATAAGAATCTGATTCTGTTTTATCTACAATAAAGCTTATTTGGGCTTTTTCATCTGAGAACTCAAGCCTGTCACCTGTTTCCTTGATGTATACTTTGTCCTGAATAGACTTAAGAACCGGGATAACTTTGCAGAAATCCTTCTTATAGATTGTAAAGAAATGTCCGACCCTGCTGAACGAGCATTTATAACTCTGGAGAGTCACTAAAAGCTCAAGTTCCTCATTGGAAAATGCCTGAACCTGCTTATGAACCGCAGGGAGCATTTTCTGGTCAGCTTCCTTGATTGGTCTGCCTGATACAATGAATGAGACCAGTCTGATATCAATGGGTTTGTAGTTTCTGAAATATATACGTATTTTATCAGTAGTATCATAAATACCTTCAACAGCAATAAAGCTGTTAATGATGATTCTCTGCCAGTATTCATTATACCTCAGCAACTTATTCTGATACGTCTGAATAATCTTTTCTTCAAGAATCTCGGTATCCAGATACTTATAACCATAGTTTATTATAGATAAGTAGTGAGAGCAAGTGTCTTCTTTTCTGCATCGGTTACATTCGTGTTTGACTATTTTCTGTTCATCGGTATCATAAATAATCTTCACTTTTGCAGAAAACTTCTGTTCAAAACTAGGTACAGCTCTGAACGTAAAGACGGTATAACCCTTCTCGTCTCTATAAGTTGTATAAGTAATGTCGTTTTTCTGGAAATTGCGTACAGTACTATGGAAATACCATGTATTTGAGTGTTCGTGGTATTCTTTTCCGAATAATCTTGGCATATAATTTCCTTCGTTCGAATTCAGTCTTTCATTATTCATAATACGTTCTTCATGTCAAACTATTAATTGAAATTTTCCTCTTTTATCAGAAAAAGTAAAAAATCAAAAAAAACATTGCCAATAAACACATTGTGATTATTTTTTGAAAATAAAGTATTATAATAATGTTCACTCAGATCTCTCATACATAATTTACAATTTAATACGATCTGAATCACAAGTCAAAAGGAGTCACAATGAACATTCCAGACGATGTCTACAAAATGAATATGTCTGAACTTGGAGAACTGGCTGAAGAGCTGGAAATCGAAGGTTATAAATCACTTAAGAAAAACGAACTGATCTATAAAGTTCTGGAAGCACTTGCAACTCAAGAAGGACTTGCCTTTGCAACAGGCTGTCTTGAAATTATGGATGACGGCTATGGGTTCCTGAGATTCATGCAAAATAACTATATCCCCGGAAGAGACGATGTTTATGTTTCCCTTACTCAGATTAGAAGATTCAATCTGAAAAAAGGTCATATGATTTCCGGGCCAGTCAGATCACCCAAAGAAGGCGAAAAATATTATGCGCTGCTCAGAGTAGATATGATCAACTTTGACAAGCCGGACGCAATTCTGGAAGCCCATATTTATGATAAACTCACACCTTACTATCCTGAGGAAAAATTCGATCTCGAAACAGATCCTAAAAATTATTCAACCAGAATAGTAAACATGTTCACACCTATCGGGAAAGGTCAGCGTGGTGTTATCGTTGCTGCCCCCAGAACCGGTAAAACTGTTCTCATGCAGAACATTGCAAACGCAATCCTGAAAAATCACCCTGATATTTACCTCATCGTACTTCTTGTTGACGAGCGTCCTGAGGAAGTAACTGAAATGAAGAACATCCTGATCAAGAAAAACTCTGAAGTTGTTAGTTCAACATTTGATGAAACTGCAAGAAATCACATTCAGGTTGCTGAAATGGTTATGGCTAAATCCAAACGTATCGTCGAATCAGGAAGAGATGTTGTCATCATGCTCGACAGTATCACTCGTCTTGCCAGAGCATACAATAATGTTCAGCCATCAAGCGGTAAAGTTCTTTCCGGTGGTATTGATGCTAATGCGCTTCACAGACCAAAAAAATTCTTTGGTGCTGCCAGAAATACACTTGAATCAGGATCCCTTACAATACTCGCCACAGCACTTGTAGATACAGGTTCAAGAATGGACCAGGTAATCTTTGAAGAATTCAAAGGTACTGGTAATATGGAAATCGTTCTCGACAGACAAATCTCTGATATGAGACTCTACCCGGCTATCGACCTTGTTCGTTCCGGAACCAGACGTGAAGAACTTCTTCTTTCTAAAGAAGAAATCAACAGAATGTATGTAATGAGAAAATATCTCAAAACTATGAGTCCTGTACAAGGTATAGAAACACTCAGAACTCAACTGAGAAAAACTAAAAACAATAAAGAATTTCTTGAATCAATGAGTCGCTAAGGCTCATTGATTTCTTTTGTTACTATGGAAGTACTCTCACCTGCCGGTTCATTCCTAAAGCTGAAATACGCTGTATTGTACGGAGCTGACGCAGTTTATGCTGCCGGAAGAAAATTCGGGTTACGTGCTAAATCAGCAAACCTCATGGATGCTGAACTTGAAGCGGCTGTAAAATTCTGCCATTCTCACAATGTTAAGATATACATCACTGTTAATATCTATGCACATAATCATCAGCTAAAAGAACTTCCTGAATATCTGCAATTCCTTAAATCCATCAATGTTGATGCTGTAATTGTCTCAGATCCCGGTGTCTTCCGTCTTGCTCAGGAAGCAGGACTTAACATTCACATCAGCACTCAGGCAAATATTACATCCTGGAAATCAGCTGAATTCTGGTGGAAACTTGGAGCGTCGAGAGTTATTCTGGCAAGAGAACTCAGTCTGGAAGAAATATCCGAGATTCACAGAAGGCTTCCTGATCTCGAACTGGAAATATTTGTCCATGGGGCAATGTGTATGTCCTATTCAGGCAGATGCCTGATAAGTGCTTACCTTAATGACCGTTCTGCCAATCAGGGTCTGTGTACACACCCATGCAGATGGGATTTCAGTCTCAAGGAATCAAGCAGACCGGGAGAAGAGTTCCCTGTTCAGGAAGATGAGTATGGGACGTACATCATGAACTCTAAAGACCTCTGTCTCTTTGATTACCTCAAGGAAATCAGGGATGCCGGTATATGCAGTGTGAAGATCGAAGGCAGAATGAAAAGCATCCTTTATACTTCCAATGTTACACGCGTATACAAAACAGCCGTTTCCAACCTGAATAAGAATAACGATAATATGACCGATATGCTGAGAACTGAGCTGGATAAACTGTCTCATAGGCAATACTCAACCGGTTTCTTTATCCGAAATGATGAAAACCTGCAGAATTACACTACTTCTCAATATATTCAAACCTATCAGTTCATTGGTGATGTATTCAAAGTTGATGAGTCATTCATATATTACAATTCAAAACATAAGGTTCTGAAAAACAGCACAATCCAGATTATATCCCCCGATATTACATGCGATAGAGATATAGTTTTGTCTGAAATGTACACAGAAAACGATGAACCTCTGGAGTTTACCAAACCTAATACGATTATAAAAATCCCTATCGCAATTGCAGGTATAAAAAAACCTGACAACCTCATTTTTGGGATTATCAGGCAGAAAAAACTGATAGTTGATTAGACTATTCTATATATGCCAGAGTTGCCAGATAGCTTTCTTGAATTTCTCTGACAAGCTCTGTTAAATCTTTTACTTCTATTCCCAGAATTGCCCATATCCATCTTGGTATTGGTTCCACAAAAACATTCTCACTTTCCCCCAGCTCCATCGCTTTAGCAAAGTTATTGGCAATCATGATAACAGCGCAAAACTGCTTATCTCCCTGATTGGAATCCAGATAGTGATGGTGTTTTATAGAATTACAAATATGTGATGGGAACTGCCATTCTTTCGCAAAAAATGCTCCTACTTCAGTATGTTTTAGTCCCAGAACTTTTCGCTCAGCAATCAGCAGTCTTTTATTCGGATCATTTTTTAGAATACTAGTTATGGACTCAGCAAGATGAGGAAAATACTGATGAATAAGAAATGAGCCCAAATCATGCAATAGCCCGGCAATGAAAGCATCATGTAGCATATCTTTATTCCATTTTCTGCAGATAACCTGTGCAGCAACTGCAGTTCCGAGACTATGTTTCCAAAGCTGATCTATATAAGAATCATTTTTTTTAATAAATGCACTTTTGAAAACAGAAGCAGTGAAGACTTCTTTTAGTGATTTTAAACCAATAACTGAAACTGCATGTTTTACTGTAGAAACTTTCTTGGTGAACCCAAAATAGCTTGAATTAGCCAACTTCAGCAATGATGCCGTCAGTAGTGGATCACGCTCTACGATTGCAACTATATCACTTATTTCAACATCTTCCTGCTCAATAGCTGCACTGAATTCTGTCATTGCAGATGTAAAAGCAAGAACGATATCATCTTTGGCAGCTAATTCTCTGAATTGTTTGAGTATTTCAATTTTATTCATTGTTCCACCTGTTCCACATTTCATTCAGAATAACAGCTTCAAGAAGTTGCTTCATATATTTATCTGTCATACAGTACTTGAATAAGTAATTCTTCCCGGGTCTAATTTCTGTTTTAAGTTTTTCCTTTTCAATAGCTGTAACCTCACCACGATTCTTGTCTTTGTCTTCCTCAACACAAACAGTCTGAATATTATGTCTTTTGATAGAATCTATATAAAACTCATCAAGGGTAAGACCCTTTCTGAGAATTATCTGACCGTTTTCTTTCAGTACATTTCTTGCAAGAACCATACCGGGAATGATTTTTTTCATTGATACATACTTCATTTATTGATCATCCTTTAAAAATCTTTCTCATAATTAAGTTTAAAACTAGACTAACTCCTACTACATAACTTCCATAACAGCTTAGTTAATATTGACAAATTCTATGATAATTACTATTGTGACAAGTAAAATATAAGTAAATTTACGGTTTATGAATAATGAAAAAATCAATAAAAAAGTTTAAAATAATCCTTATTTCACTATTATTTGCGAATTCTGCATTAATTGCAACTATAAACGTAAATAGTTATGAGAGGCTTTTAAACAGTAATCAGCTGGATAAATTGAAATCAGAGTTGCATAACTGCAGCGATGAAGACAATGCTCTTTTCTATAAGGAAAAGCTGAATATCAAAGTATCAGGACCTGATAACTACAATAAAATCTCCAACACATCCTCAAGTGAATCTCTTAAGGATAAAGCTCTTCTTGAGATTGTTAACCTGAAATTCCTGAAAAGGGAATATCAGCAGATAATAGATCTGCTTAACAGTAAAAGCTGTTCAAACGTAGATGTGTTATACTGGAAAGCTCTGGCATGCTACAAAACAGGAGACTATAATGCAGCTATTTCTGAAGCTGAAAAAGTGATCAAATATAGTAGTGATTGCGGTTTATCAGAACTATCATACATCACGATTGCTGACTCATATATTAAATTAGGGGATCACAATAAAGCTATATCAAAGCTCGAAGAACTCAAAAACTCACAGTTCATAAATCATATTCCTGTTGTTCATTTGAAAACTGCTCACTGCTGTATAAAGCTTGGTAAGTATAATCTGGCAGCGGGTTACCTTAAAAAGATTATAAAAGACTATCCTTTCTCTCAATATAGTCTTCAGGCAGAAGAAATGTATACGGGTATTATTGGTAAATACGATCACGCTGTTACAATTAAAGACCCTGTTACAAAAAATACCATTCCTGAAGAAGTAAAAGAAGTAAAAACAACTCCCGCTGTATCAGTTAATGAGAACTGTGTTTATCTTCAAACAGGTGCTTTCAGTGCCAGAAAAAACGCTGAAAAACAGCTTCAATCCCTCAAAAACATGGGATACCCGGGGATATTGACTACCAGAGACAGAGCAGCAGGCCAACTGTTTCTTGTAAGAGTAGGACCTTTCCCGGACAAATCACAGGCTCAAACAATTAAAAAGGAACTGGATTTAAAATCAATTAAATCCTTTTATGTGAATTAATGAAATACAACAGATACAAAACTGTGTAAAACCAATGTTTTGCGTTTGAACTGAAATGGAAAACTAATGACAAAAGATAGAACAAAACTTACTCCAATGCTCCAGCAGTATATGGAATTCAAAGATCAACATCCTGATAAGGTTCTCCTGTTCCGTATGGGAGATTTCTATGAAACTTTTTTTGATGATGCAGTTACTGCCTCAAAAATCCTCGGTATAACCCTCACTTCCCGAGATAGAAAAAAGGAAAACTCTATACCACTGGCAGGTTTCCCGCATCATTCACTGAAAAACTATCTTCATAAGCTTGTAAAAGCAGGACAAAAAGTGGTAATCTGCGAACAGGTGGAAGATCCCAAACAAGCAAAAGGGATTGTGAAAAGAGACATTGTCGATATAGTAACCCCGGGAGCTATTATAGATGATCAGTTTCTTGAAAACTCTATTGATAACCTGCTGATAGCCTTATATAGAGATAAAAAAGGACTTACCGGTCTCGCTGGTGTAGATATTTCCACAGGTAAATTTACATTTACAGAACTAAACCAGGGGCAGATAAAGGATGAGATACTGCGTCTGAAACCTGTAGAGATAATTATTCTTGTACACGAGTTTGCAGAAGAGATAAAATCATTCAGCCCGGAAATAGGCGAAATTCCTGTAACAGTAATAGACAACCTATACTTTGACATCAACAACTGTGAGAATACTCTGAAAGACTTCTTTGGTGTTGAAAACCTGGAAGCATTCCGTCTTAATGAGCATGCTACCGGAGCAGTAGCATGTGCTATGTGTCTGGAGTATCTCAAATCTCTTAAGAAAAACGATATAAAGCATATCAACTCTCTAAAATACTATTCATTGGACGATTTCCTGATTGTTGATGAAATTTCCCGAAGAAATCTGGAACTTGTCAAATCTATCAGAACTAATTCCAGAGAAGGTACATTGCTGTCGATAATGGATAAAACCAGAACCCCTATGGGCTCTCGTCTTCTTGTAGAAAGAATCAGATACCCTCATCTTGACATCAATGTTATTCAGCACAGGCTTAATGCTGTCGCAGAATGTAAAGAAAAGATACATATATGTGAGGACATAAGACTAATATTGGATAAAATCGGGGATCTAAGCAGAATTATCAGTAAGATAGGAACTCTGAAAGCTAATCCCAGAGACCTGCTTGCACTAAGCACTTATCTTTCCACATCTCCTGAACTGAAACTTATTCTTGAAGATTTTGAAAATCCGTTATTCAGATATCTTTCAGATAATCTGGAAAATTACTCTGAGATTACACAATTTATTGAATCAGCAATTCAGGAGAATCCATCTCTGACTATTACAGATGGAAGTATTATCTCAGACGGGTACAACGAAGAGCTTGATGAACTGAGAAGTATCAGCAGAGAAGGAAAAGGATGGATAGCAGGACTGCAGCAGAAGGAAAAAGAAAAAACAGGGATTCCTTCTCTAAAAATTGGATACAACAAGGTCTTCGGGTATTATCTCGAAGTTACCAAGACACATAAAGATAAAATTCCTGAACATTACATCCGTAAACAGACTCTGGTAAACTCAGAAAGATATATCTCACCTGAGTTGAAAGAGTACGAATCAAAAGTTCTTGGAGCAGAAGAGCGGATAAAAAACATTGAGTATGAGCTATTTACAGAGCTCAGACTGAAAATATACAATAAGCTGGAATGGATTCAGAAATATGTACAGATTATTGCAGAAACAGACTTCATAACTAATCTTGGCTACATTGCCTACCACTACAATTACTGCAGACCGGAGTTCAGCTCAGATGGAAAATTGGAATTGAAAGATTGTCGTCATCCTGTTATAGAAACCTTGCTGAAAGAAGAAGATTTTATTCCCAATGATGCTGTACTTGATAGTGCAAAATCTCTCATAGCACTAATTACAGGTCCTAACATGGCTGGTAAGTCAACCTATCTGCGGCAGATAGGATTGATAGCAATTATGGCACAGATGGGTTCATTTGTTCCGGCTGCATCGGCTGTACTGCCAATTTTTGATCAGGTTTTTACCCGTGTCGGCGCATCTGACAATTTGGCTCAAGGACAGTCTACATTCCTGGTGGAAATGCTGGAAACAGCAAATATTCTACATAATGCAACACCAAAATCACTCGTTCTTCTTGACGAGGTTGGCAGAGGAACATCTACTTTTGACGGACTCAGTCTGGCTTGGGCTATTGTAGAGCATATAGCTTCCAAGAATAAATCCAAAACTTTGTTTGCTACCCACTATCATGAGCTGACAGAACTGGAGAACGTTTTACCTTGTGTAAGGAATTTCAACGTTTCTGTTAAGGAATGGAACGATAAAATGATTTTTATGCGCAAAATAGAGAAAGGTGGAGCTGACCAGTCTTATGGTATTCAGGTTGCCCGTCTGGCAGGAGTACCTATGAAAGTCATAAACAGAGCTAAACAGATACTGCGTAACCTGGAAGAGCATGAGCTCAGTCCTCAGGGGCTGACTGCACAGTTAAAAAAACAGCTCTCAGGAAAGTCACCACAAAGAGATATTTTTGAAGTATTCATTGAAAAATCAGAAGAAAAGAATGAAGTTCTGGAAGAACTGGCAGATATAGATGTCAATTCTATCACACCTATGGAAGCTTTACAAAAACTGGTTGAGCTTCAGAAAAAACTTTAGGAAGCATAATGGCGAAATACTTTATTACAGGTAAAAACGGTTTGGTGGGATCAGCCTTCGCTCATCATCCTGACTTTCGGGACAATACCGCATATGATAAAAAGGGTTGTAACATAACTGACTATAAGCAGATACTTAAACTTGTAGAGAAAGATAAGCCGGAAGTGCTCATTAATTGTGCAGCATATACAAGTGTTCCCATGGCTCAGATAGATCCAACTACTGCTTTGAGAATAAACGCTGAGGGTAGTAAAATTCTCGCTGATATATGTGCAAAAAAGCGAATAAAGTTCATACATTTCAGTACAGATTTTATTTTTGGTGAAACTGACAACCCTCATAAAGAACATGATACACCTGCTCCAATGAATAAATACGGAATGTCCAAACTTGAGGGTGAAACCCTGATAAGACAAGTGAACCAGGATGCACTGATAATTAGGATAAGCTGGGTTTTTGGGAAAAATGGAAAAAACTTTATGTCTTCTATAGGTGATAAGATAATCTCTGAAAAGAAGCTGACTATTGTTGATGACCAGACAAACAGAGCTACATATGTTGAAGATCTCATACATGCTGTAAGTATTCTGCTCATGAAAAATACCGCGGGAGCTTATCATTTCGCTAATAAAGGGACTATTTCAAGATATGATTATGCTGTAAAACTTGCTGAGTTACTAAGTGTAAATTATAATGTAGCAGAAATTAGCCCTGTATCATATACAGCATTTAAAGATGACACACCAAGACCCACTCATTCCTCAATGAATACAGAAAAATTTGAGAGTATCTCTCACTGGGAGATTCCTGAATGGGATAATGCATTAGCAAGATTTGCCCGGGAAAAATATCTGAGCGATTATATTACTTCCTTGTTAGGCTAATCCAATACTTGGCATAAGCTGTAAATTCGGATTCGTATCCCGGAAATCTCTTCATAAAGGCAGAAAATGTTTGAAGAACAAAGCTGTATTTTTCAACGTCTTTCATTGTTGTGAAACCCGGAATAAACTCATCAGGTAAAGTGCTTCTGAAAAACCAATCTGTGAGGTAAGCAATTGCTTTGACTGCATGAGATTTGTCTTTGTTTGTCTGCTCATCATGCTGCCGATTTATATAACCGTTTTCATCAACTGATTTAAATTTTATTCTGCTGCAATTCTGGATTATATAAACAGCATCGCCATAGTTTTTAAGATCATCTTTGAATAAACCTGTTTTGTGAAATAAATCTGTCTTTATTACTGACGCCGGATGAGGAACTCCTGCGATAGCATGCTGGAAAAAAAGTTTGATTATTTCAGGTGCAGCCGCATTATCAAGATACCTCCATACACGTCCGGTATCTTTGAGATTTGAATCTGCAATTGTAAGTCTTAAGGGATAGTAATAATCGAAACCGGGACAAGAATTTACACTTTCAATCATTTTGGATATATAATTCTTCCTGATAACATCATCTGAGTCCACGAACATAAGATATTCCGATTGCACAAGGCGCAATGCTTCATTTTTTATCTTCCAGCATCCCATATGTTGAAATGATCTTATCACTATTCGGTTATCATCAAAACTGTTTATTAAGCTTAGTGTATCATCTGTAGAACCGTCATCAAGAACCAATAACCTGAAATTGCTATATGTCTGAGAAAGTATTGATTGTAGGCAGTCTGTAATATACTTTTCCCTGTTAAATACAGGTACAATGATTGTCAGTAAGGGCTTATCCATTCAAATCTTTTCTGTCAATGCCATATTTTCGTATTTATCAAGAGCATCTTTAAAACATGATTTGCATTTCATGAAGTATTCAAAATGTTTACATACTGCTTTCTTCCACTGATGGTATAGAATCAATAGATTTTCTTCCGTTTCTCCCATCTGCTCCATCATACCTTCGAGAGTATCTGACTCTTTCTGGCAGAGACAATCCGGAGACTGTAAAACGATCATTTCTTTCTTATCTGTAAACCAGAAAGGATATATCCTGCAATAGAAAGGACGAATTTCTACCGGAAGTTTACAGCCTTCATCTCCAAGGAATACACATTTCCCATCTTCTATTCGGAGTCTGATTCTGAAATTATTAACGAATAACTGCTTGAAGGACGAGTTTATATCCCTGCACATAAACACAAAATCGTTATGCACTCTATCGACCACAAATGACTCACCCGGAAGCAGATTGCAATGTGTAATTATTCGTTTAACTTCAGTCAATGTCAAACCGAACATGAATGGTTCCAAGTCAGGTTTCATTAAACAGCAACCTGTCTTATTCTCGTGGCAGATCCGGCATACTGATTGTTCCGGCATTTAGCAGCTCCTTTTAACAAATTATGGTGTCATAATATCATAATTTCACTTTTACTGCAAGATGTTTATATATAAATCTTTTAGAGTTTTGAATAATGCTACAAAAAAGATTCCTTCTCACCATACAAAGAAGAAGGATTAGTCTATGATGACCAAAAAACAGGTCACAAAAATTGTGACCTGTAATAGTTTATTATTGATATTTTAAAGATCTACTCGTATTCCTTGAGCAGTCCTGTTTTCTCATTAAATTCTTCGATTTCCGTATCCCATTCATCGACTACAGAATACTTGTCATCCCAGTATTTCTTATCGTACCACTGGGCATTCAGTTCATCAAGATCGTAATCCTGCTGCTCAATCCAGGTAAAGTATTTAAGATTATGCATACGCTTCTTATCATAATAAGATAGCTCCAGCATATTATCCGTAGAAACTGTGAGAAGCTGAGAGTAATAATCAATTGCAGCTTTCTCAGGAGAATACTCTCCATCCGCTGCTTGGGCTTCTCTCATACGGGAACCGTACATTTCCATGGAATCAGTAGCAACTGTAAACAGACAGTCATTTTCATCCATTTCATAATATTTTGCAGTCTTAATACAAGTAAGTACATTTGCAATTGATGAAATACCGAATAAATCCAGCTTTTCCAGAATGCTTTCGGGAACACCTTTAGATTTGAGCAGTTCCCTTCCTGCTTCTTCATTGAAGAGTCTCATCAGTTTCATTACTCTATCATCGTCTATATCAACCACAACATCCATATTCTTGAGATTATGAATCCATGGAACGTGTTTATCGCCAATACCTTCAATTCTGTGACCGCCATAACCGTTATACAGTAATGTAGGGCATTGCAGAGCTTCTGAGCAGACAACTTTTGTCTGAGGATATTCTTTTCTGAGATAGTCTGCACAACCAAGAGTTCCTGCTGAACCTTGAGTCAGACATATTCCTGAGAAAGTAGAGTCAGCAGTTTTGTTCTCATTGAATACTTCCTGCATTGCCTTACCGGTTACATGATAGTGCCAGAGTGAATTACCGAATTCAGCAAACTGATTGAGTACAACAATTTCGTCACCGCGTTCATTCTTGAGACGCTTTGTCTCATCATAGATTTCTTTCACATTTGATTCACAACCGGGAGTCCTGATTACTTCCGAACCAACTTTTTCCAGCCAGTCAAAACGTTCCTGAGACATCTCCATTGGCAGAACAGCAATAGAATGACATCCTAACAGATAAGAGTCATAAGCTCCACCCCGGCAATAGTTACCGGTTGATGGCCATAGTGCTTTCTGGGTTGTAGGATCGAATTTACCTGTTACCAGCTTTTCAACAAGCGGTCCGAAGGTTGCACCGACTTTATG
Organism: Cloacimonadales bacterium (SeqCode); assembly: GCA_942492065.1. Taxonomy (GTDB): domain Bacteria; phylum Cloacimonadota; class Cloacimonadia; order Cloacimonadales; family JAIOQZ01. The sequence continues at coordinate 122,528 of CALODV010000020.1, forward strand.
TGCTCCGGTCGGGAAAAACTTACCAAGAAGTACAAATATTCGTGCTTTTACACCTGTGATTTCAGAAGGGAGCTCTACATAATTCACTCCACCGAAACCACCTCCGGCTTTTACAGGTTCGTTTTTCCAGGTAATCCTGAACAGATTCAGAGGATGCAGATCCCATAATTCAAGTTCTTTCAGCTTCTGCTTTATCTTTTCAGGTATCAATTCAGGATTCATCATCTGTTTATACGTTGGAATGATGATTCCTTTTTCTTTACAGCGTTTAATTGTATTATCAAGTATCTGCTTTTCTTTATTAGTCATTATCTGTTTCCTCCTCTATCAATAATTCATCTGTTTTCGTTAAGTTTGAGTCAATAGCCTTGGTTGCTTTTGCTCCAAGCTTTTTAATATTCTCAGCACGTCTTACAAGATTTCCGCGTCCGGTACTCAGTTTGTTCATAGCTCCGTCATAAGTCTTTTGAACAGTATCCATCTGAGCACCGATTTTCTTCAAATCTTCCGTAAAAGCAACAAACTTATCGTAGAGCTTACCACTTTCCTGAGCGATTTCCAGAGCATTACGACTTTGGTTTTCCTGCTGCCACAAAAAGCTTATTGTTCTCATACTGACCAGAAGATTTGTAGAACTTACAAGCACGATCTTTCTGTCATAAGCATACTTATATAACTCGGGGAACTCTCTGAGAGCCAGAAAATAACAGCCTTCAATCGGGATAAACATGAATACAAGATCAAGCCCGTCTATAGCCGTTGTGTAGTGCTTGGAATGCAATCCGTCTATATGAGCTTTCAGTGATATATTCAGATCTTTCAATGCTGAAGCTCTTTGCTCATCTGTTTCAGCAGAAACATATTTTTCGTAAGCGATCAGGGAGACCTTTGAGTCAATAATTATGTGCTTTTCTCTTGGGAGCTTTACCATCACATCCGGTTGAATCTGCTTTCCTTCACTGTTTTTAAGTCCCATTCCGGCAGATTGCGGAACATAGTGAATATCTCTCAGCAATCCTGATTCTTCCAGAAGCCTTTCCAGAATAACTTCTCCCCAGTTTCCCTGAGCTTTTACATTTCCTTTCAGGGCTTTTGTAAGGTTATTAGCCTCATCACTGAGCTGTTTATTCATATCATTCAACAACTTTATATGTTCTGTTAATGCTGCATTGCGTTTCAAACTTTCATCGTGAGTAGTAGCAATTCTTTTTTCGAATCTCTCAATGTTTTCTTTCAAAGGAGTAAGTACCGAGCTCAGGCTTTCCACATTCTGTTCCTTAAACAGCTTACTGTTTTCAGTAAGGATTTTTGTAGCCAGATTCTCGAAGTTAACTCTATTGAGCTTATTGAGTTCCTCGTACTGCTTGTTATTATCTTCCAGTTTTTTTTCAACTTCTTCTTTTCTTGCCTGAATCAAAGTGAATTCCCTGTTTAATGTATCATATTTATGGATCAATTCCATTAAACGCTTTTCGCTTTTATCATAGAGTTCAGCTGTACCGGTAAGCTTTTCCTGCAGTCGTGCAATTTCATTACTTTGTTCAATAGCTTCCTGAGTCTTTTTATCATACTCAGTTTCTTTAAGGGTGATTTTTTTATCCAGTTCAGCACTCATATCCTGATAAACCTTCAGTTTTGCAACAGTTCGCCATAGACTTGCCATAATGCCAAGCACAACTAAAGTCACAAAGCCAAGAAGCATACTCAGAATTTCGTAGTTCATATTCTCCCACCCATAATCAGAGCCATTAAAGCCTTCTGTACATGGAGTCTGTTTTCTGCTTCCTGATATACAACTGAATGCGGTCCGTCAATAACACCATCAGTTACTTCTTTGCCTCGGTCTGCAGGCAGTGGATGCATATAGATTGAGTTTCGTTTGGTCAGATCCATCATCTTTTCGTCACATACCCAGTCCGGATATTTTTCAATAAGCTGGAGTCCTTCCTGAGTATCTTCCGTTGTGACAAGAGGTCCCCATGATTTTGGAATCACAATATCCGCATCTTCGAATGCATCTTCAAAGTTGTTCGATATTTCGAACTTCACTCCGGCTTCTTCTGCATTCTTCTTAGCTGTTGCTTCAATCTCAGGCATAAGTTTGAATTCGGGTGGATAAGCAAGAGTAACATCCAGTCCGAACCTCGGCATCATCAGAATGAGACTTTGCGGAACTGAGAGCGGTCTTATGTAGTTAGGTGCACTTGTCCAGGCAACCCCTATTTTCAGTCCACGTGTATTTGTTCCGAACTTCTCCCTGATTGTCATATAATCAGCAAGAATCTGACATGGATGGTATACATCGCATTGCATGTTAATAACCGGAACGCTGGCATGTTCAGCCATATCATTAATATATTTGTTACCGATTTTGTAATCACAATGTCTTATAGCAATTCCTTCACCGTAAGAAGAAAGAACCTTTGCAGTGTCTTTATTACTTTCGCCGTGTGAAATCTGAGTTTTTTCCGGAGACAGAAATACAGCATGACCGCCAAGCTGGTTCATTCCTGTTTCGAAGGAGTTTCTTGTTCTTGTTGACGAAAAGAAAAACAGCATATAAAGAGTTTTATAAAGCAGATAAGGATGTGGAGTTCCGATAGCATGCTTTTTCTTCAGGTCTGCAGCAACTTCAAAAATCGTATTAAGTTCATCAACCGACCAGTCCTGAGTCGTAATAAAATCTTTTCCTTTCAAGTTAGTAATCATTGTCATCCTCCTCTATTTGTAATTTTATGATAACGTAAAATATTATCACAAAGCTAAAGAAAGTCAAATTATTTAATGTTTCTTTTCTCAGGTTCTTACAAACTGCTGATTTATCAAACAATTTGTTGACACAAAAAGTGTTTGCAACCCAAATTTCAGATAAGGAGCAATGCATGAAAAGATTTAAAACATTAGCCGTATTTTATGTTCTTGTAACTCTGTTCTCAGTGTTCAACCTCTGGGGAGTTACATATAATATTTCAATCAAAAAAAACGAATTCAACACTGATAAAAATCATACTATTCCCGTACTGCAGGAAAATCAGTATATAGATTTTCAACCTGGTAATCCACTTATACCTGTACAGACCTACTGGTTTCTGCTTGAGTCTAATCAGAGAATCTCGGATGCGAATATTAAAATACTCTCCACATATAATAAAACACTGGAACTGCCCCTATTGCCTGTGCAATATCAGACTCCACTCAGTTCTGAATCTGAAGTAAAGAAACTAACTGAATACAATTCTGCCTCTTACCCTGAAAACATACTATACAGATTCGGGAATGGATTTTCTGGAAATAAAAATATAGGCTTTGTATCATTTTATACAGGTATGTACAATACCGGTACATTGGAATACACAGGCTTTGATGAGATTCAGATCAATGTGACAACCGAGTATGCACGAACAGAAACACTTCCTGCTAATCTGGTAAGTGATGATGTTACCCGTATGCTGACAGGGATTGAAATCTCCGAAAACACTTCACTTGATCACCTGATTATCACTGAAAGACAATTTGCAGATGACTTCCAGAGACTTGTAGAATGGAGGAAAACACAGGGATATAACTCCAGAATTGCAACAGTAGAGAACATCTACTACAACATTCCGGGAACCGACCTTCAGGAGAAAATAAGAGCTTTTATTAAATACACTGTTCAGAACAGTAATATTGATTATGTTACTCTCGCCGGAGATACCGATGCAATCCCTCACAGAGCTGCATTTGCTTTTGATGCGACTACCAGTTCCACTTCTGCTAATGACATCCCATGTGATATGTATTATTCTTGTCTGGATGGAGACTGGAATGCTAATGGAAATAACGTTTTCGGTGAAGATGATGATAATGTGGATTACTTTCCGGATGTATATGTCAGCCGTCTTTCGGTCACAACATCTGAGGAAGCAGATAACTACATAAATAAAATGATTAACTACGAAAAAGGGGAATCTGCCAATTACGAAAAAGCTGCAGGATTCTCCATGGAACTCTGGACAGATTCCAACAGCGAGTCTGCTCAGCAATATATCTATGATCGCTATTTTCCTCAAGATTTCGAGATTACCTTCCATTATGGCGAAAACAACACTGAAGATAATTTTTTCAGTACATTAAACTCATCCTACAATATTACACAGCACACTGGACATGCTAACACAAATATTCTGGCTCTGGGGCATGGCAATTACATAAGAAACAGGAATATTGAAAATCTCAATAATGATTTTTGCGGTATGTTTTACTCTATTGGCTGCTGGTCAGCTGCAATTGATTTTGACTCAATAGGCGAGAAATTCACAACAACTCCGCACAGCTTCAGTGGTTACGTAGGTAATACAAGGTATGGATGGGGAGCTCCGGCATCTCCTGCTTTCGGATTCTCAGAATTCTATCAAAAAGCTTTCTTCCGAAATATGTTTGAAAGAGATGTCAGAAGAATAGCCCAGGGTAATGCTCTGCAAAAACTGGATTTCATCCCGTATCTAACGGGAACATCTGTCTACAAATGGGTAGCTTATGAACTAATAGCACTTGGGGATGCACCTTTTAAGTTGTATCTTTATAATCCGGAGGAACTGCGCGTGTCCCAAAATCTGGACGGTGAAAACTTAGTCCTTCATATAACTGCTGATTCTGAGCCTGTGGCAAACTGCTATGTTGCGCATGGATATAACTCTGGCTATACTGACAGTAATGGAGATGCTGCACTTCCTCTTTCCGGAAGCTCAGATTTGATTTCTGTTTATCATGAAGACTACCAGACTTACTCAGCAACTGTTCAGGATACTTTCGAAGAGATACTGTTTGAAATTGATTCCAATATTCCTGATTATATATACAGTCAGGATTCAACAACCTTCATTACCACAATAACCAATAATTCGACGGAAGACAAAAATCTGACAATAGAATACTTGTTTGACTCAAACAGAATAAGCGTTACAGCGAATACATATTCGGTCAATGTGAATGTCGGCACTCAATCAATGATGGGTTATACAACTGTAAAGCTATCCGAAAACAGCTCCGTCAGACCGGGTGAGACAATTACTTTCGATCAGGTTCTGTTTGATAATGGTGTAGAATTAATCCGAAAACGCTACAGCCTTCTCATTAAGGGTTCCCATGTCAGCTGTACCTTGTTTCGTCAGGATTTCAACAGCAAAATACTTAATTTCCGGATTGGCATGACAGGAACTGACGAGTTGACGAATCTTAACTTCAACTTAACGAATAATGACTATATTCATTTCGATCAGAATCAATGGACAATCACAGATTTTCAGAGCTGCTATGTTGACCTGCAAACTACATTTGAACACATCTTTATTGCAAGAGAGGATAATAGTGTCTACTTCACTTTTAGTTTCGCAAATAGTGTTGAAACTTACACGTTGACACAGGAAATAGTAATTGCAGATGACAGCAGCATCATTTACGAGGACTTCGAAAATCTTATAAACTGGCAGCAGGATGTTGCCTGGGAACAAGTTCAGACTTTCGCCTACTCGGGTGATTACAGCCTATCTTGCAGACCATTGCACACTAGCCTTCAAAACATTGTAACCCCGCAGTTATCCTATACTGACGGAATGGAGTTAAGCTTCTGGTACAAGTACAGAATGCCTATGTACGGAACTCACGGTGTATTTGTGGTATTGGAAAACATTTCCAGGAATGACACATTGATCTTCCTTGGTGCAGGCGGTGCTCTGGATGGTGAAGAAGAGGAATACGCAATTATAGAATCTGACTGGGCTGAATACAGAATTGATATCAATGATTTTCTGGTGAATGAATTAGCAGAAGGTGAAGTGTTTAACATCAAACTAGGATTCAATTATGCTGATTCCCTGAATGGCTTCGAATATATATCTGATCCTGAAAACGGTATTTTCATAGATGATTTTCAATTAGGCTCAACGCCTCATATTGTATCTGTTGACGATAATGATATTGAGAATGACCAAGGATTGAATGTCACGTTCAACAATCCGTCGGTAATCAGCTCCGGTAATTGCAAGTTCAGTATTTCGTCAGATAAAACTCCGGAATCAGTTTCGATTTATAACTTGAAAGGTCAGAAAGTTAAATCATGGAATCAGTCCGAAATTGGAAATAATAAAAATATTTTTTGGAATTTCCGTGATGCCTCAGAGAAGAAAGTTTCCAATGGAGTCTATTTTATAAGAGTAAAATCATCTAACGCAGTAAGAGTAAGGAAAATCGTTCTTATCAAATAGCCGACGGGGATTTCAGAAATTTAAAACATTGCAATATTCTCTTTTTTAATGCACTTCTGTCATATTCTTGAAGTCATAACTGATGAGTTCTTAGATAAAAATATTAGTTGCCTGAAATAAAATATTTATCATTCAGAAAAATAAGCTTTACAAAATAATGCCTTAATAATAAAGACACTTCAAAGATCTTTAAAAAGATTTGTAACTTATTGTTTCATAGTTTTCTTTATCTGACTTTGATTTTTTTTGAAGTTGTACAGCATGATTATAGGTCAGTGTATAACTGCATTTCTCTATATCCAGGTTCAAGTACAGTACATCATGACTTTCTCTGTTCAGAAAAAACTGACTTCAACATAAAGTTACGCAAATTAATTACAAGGAGAACAGAATGAGTGTTCACAAAATTTATGTTGGAAATATTTCCTACCAAACTACAGAGGAAGACCTTAAAGAACATTTTGAAAAAGCAGGCGAAGTTATTAATGTAAAAATCATTACTGACAGAGATACTGGTAGAAATCGTGGATTCGGTTTCATCGAAATGACAGAAGAAGGCGTTAGTCAAGCAATTGAAGAACTTAACGACAAAGAATTTATGGGTAGAAACCTCAAAGTAAGCGTTGCTAAAGACAATAACAATAATAGAAGACCTAGAAATAACTATTAATTTAGCGACTAAAATATTAAGGCTGCAGATTATTCCGCAGCCTTTTTTTAATTCAATTACTAGTTTTATCAGTTCTGATTAATCGTCACATTCCCCGTTTCACAAGTAATATCAAGATAAATAGTGCTTAAACTCTTCCCATATGACTCATTTACCATGGCTTCACCTTGCTCTTCAAAGTCAGGAGCAGCCAGTCTTAAAACGGAACCTTTTGCTGTAAGCTGAACGCCTGTTTCTGCTGGCAATGTAACATTTATATTTCCAACACTATTCTGAATAGTTATGAAAACATCATCAGAGTTCAAGTTCCCCAAGGCAAGATTCACCGATCCGACTGCGCAGAATAAATCGAGTTTCTTCACATCAACATCAGTTAAATTCATATTGATATCACCTGTGTTACATTCCAACTCTATATCTGTTGATTTTCCGGTTGGGATATTAATATTCCAGTGTCGCAGTTCTTTCTCTTTTCTGGGAGCTATAACAGAAAATACTCCATTTGCATATAAGGCTTCAGCAGGTTTCGCAAAATCATATCTGCGTAGCTCTGCTTTAAGGGAGTCTCCCTCATGACTGTTTATGTTAAGTATTCCTTTATCCAGTTTGAGCTCAACTTTGTTCTTGCCTGCCCTCTGTTCGAAGGCAACAGTCTTTTTTACCATCTTATCGATATCAGCCTGGTTCAGCTTTATTTCAATATCACAACTGAACAGAAACAATGCGGCTAGCAGGAGCAGCAGCCATCGTTTTAACATCATGATTTTATTTCTCTGAGCTTATATAATAATGTTGCAGCACCGTAGAATACTGCTGAGACTGCTAAGATGAGAAGCTTTTTAACTGCAAAAATGGCTTTCCATTCTCGTCTGATAATCTCCGGAATAATTCCAACTACATCTGAACTCAGTTTTTGGGTTTGGTGATCACCAATATGGATTGGGAAATCAGTAAAACTCATTCCCTGAGAAAGCATTTCCCAGAATCCTGACAACGGTGATACAAGTTTCCATGAGAAAATGAATTCCAGTACTGAGAACACAATATCAATAACTAACAGAATTCCAAGACCCTTCATGAAAGAATAGTTTTTGAATATAGCAGAACACAGAAAAGCAAAACTACCCAGGAAGATTGTTGCATTTATCATAGACAGGAATGACTGACTAATTCCAATCAAGCCCATCTTCCAGTAAATCGTTTTATAGAAAGGATACAGGCTGATGTTCAACAGCAAATAATTTACCAGAACTACAGCAAAAGTAATAGCCATAAATCCGAATATTGACACTATATACTTAGAAAAAGTGTTGCACCATACTGATACAGGCTGAGTTCTATAGAATAATTCACATTTCAGTTTGATATCCAGATTAAGAGCGTCACCGCTGACAAATCCAATAAAAACCATACTGAAAATGGAAATCATAAAAGCTGAAACATAATGCATGAAGTAGAAGAATGGACCACCAATATCTGCAGAATTTTCAACAGTTATCTGAGATAAAATAATTGCAGGATTGAAGGCATCCCCCCTTAGCTTACCTATCAGCATTCCTATAAGAATAAGCACCCAGGTACCCGCAACAAGCATAGCCGGAGCGTACATACTTTTTTTAGATATAATCAAGTCTTTTTTTATAAGATATAGCAGTTTATTCATCCTGATCTCCTCCAATTTCAGCCAGGAACAGATCAGACAACTGTGGTCTCTTATATTCTGCACCTTCTATTTTTACATCAGATTTAACAATTGCATGAATTTTTCCCAGAAGATAAGTAACTAATCGAGGTTCTGCCGCCAGTAACTCACCTTTTTTCTCTACAGGTACAATTATGCTTGTATATTTGTCCTTAAGGACTTCAATATCCTCATAAAGCACAATCTCACCTTCATGTATAAAGATTATATCCTGCAGGATATCTTCGACCTCTTCCACCTGGTGGGTAGAGATCATTATAGTGCGTTCTTCATCGTAGAATTCCCCGAGTATGGTGTTGAAGAACTGCTTCCTGAACACGATGTCCAGCCCGAGGGTTGGCTCATCCAGCATAAGAAATTCAACATCAAGTGAAAGAGTAATGAGCAAATACAGCTTTGTCTTCATTCCTTTGGAAAGCTGCTTAACCTTTTTGTTAAGAGGGATGTTGCTCTTTGTAAGAAGGTTCAAAGCTGTAGACTCTTTCCAGTTAGGATTCATCTTTGAGACAAAATCCATGGTCTGCTTCACTGTAAGTCTGTCGTCCAAACCGTTTACATCAGGAATAAACGCTACTTTTTCAAAAATCTTGTGATCTCCTGATTTAAGGATATCACCATAATATTTAACCTCTCCGGAATAGTTCAGAAACCCGAGGATTGATCTCATAAGAGTTGACTTTCCTGCTCCGTTCTTTCCGAGAAGCCCGATTATTCTGCCGCGCGGAATCTTAAGATTAACATTCTTCAACGCTTCGAACTTACCATATTTCTTCGATAAATTTGTTATTTCCAAAAAACTCATTTTTGCTCCAAATCAGATGCTTGTTTATTAAATTCCTGATCAATTAAATCCATCAGTTCTTGCTTGTTCAAGTCCAGGGTAATTGCTTTTTTGACAAGTTCCCTAACCTCTTCATCCCTGAACTGTTTTCCGCGAGTCTTTAACAGGAGCCGTTTTGCATCCGAAGACACATAAAAACCTATCCCCCGCTTTTTAAAGATTATTCCTTCGTCAGTTAGTTCACTGAAGGCGTTGGAAACAGTCTGAGGGTTGATCTTGTACTGCTGCGCCAGAGTACGTATAGACGGAACTATACTGTTCTCAGGCAGTGCCCCGCTGAGGATTGACTTCTCAATCTCCTCTTTGAGCTGCAGATATATTGGTATCGAACTATCGAATACTTTCACTCATTAACCTCTCTTTAGTGTTACGGTGATATAGTACACCATAACATTTATATGTCAAGATTTTTTTTACAAGATGCTACAATTGGAGAATGGGAGGGGGTAATTAACTTGACTTCAGGAAATGCTACTGCACTTTTGATTGCATGGAGAAAATAACTACATTAATCATAATAATCATTACATTAACCTTGCTTGCAGGGTGTTCGAAGTCCAATCAAAGTAATGGAGGGAATGTGGATGAAAAGTTAAAAGAGCTTAAGCTAAAACTTGAGTTAGAACCAAATAATACGGAATATCTGAAAGAAATTTCGCGTTTGCTGTTCAAAAGAGATTTATCAACTGAAACTGAACCTTATTTGCTGAAAATAATTGAAGTTGAACCAGATAATTATTTTGCATCATCTAATCTTGGTGCCTTTTACCTTAGTAAGAAAGAGTATGATAAAGCAGTATCACATTTAAAGAGAGCAATATCTGTCAAACCTGATGTTGCAAATACTTATTTGAACTTAGCTTTGACATATGAAGGAATGCAGAAAAGCAAAGAAGAATGTATTCCTTTGTTAAGAAAGGCTAAAGAGTTAAGTATACAGACTATTAAAGACGGTCAAGACACAGGAAGCACTCACTTCGATCTCGTTCATATTTATCAATTTGTTGAAAATGATCTGGAGAAAGCTGCTGAGCATAATAAGCTCATGGTTGAGAAATCTGAAGACGATGTTTTTCTGCTTACTCAGGCAGGTATCTTTGAGATGATAGCATTGAACAATCTCGATCAGGCAGAAGAGTATTTTTTGAAAGCATTTGAACTGTATCCGGAATCAGCTCAGGTAAATTACGAACTGGGTTATCTTTACTATCAAATGAAAAAGCCCGAAAAATCCAGAAAATTCTATCTTAATGCAGTAAAAACAAAACCTGGTCATTTTTATGCAAATATAAATCTTGGCAGACTCTATCATTATGACTTTGGGGATTTTAATAAGGCTGAATCTTACTATAAAAAGGCGATAAAATACAATCCTGAGCTAAGTGATACAGATGTTTTCCTGAATAATTCCATGGGTGAGTTATATTATGATTACTGTCAGGAAGATGTTGCAAAGCTCTACTTTCAAAAAGTGCTGAAAATTGATTCTGAGAATACAACAGCTTTAGAGTATTTAATTCATATCTTTGAAGAAAAAGGAGATAAGGATAACGCCAGAATATACTTAGAGAGACTGGAAACAATACAGACTAAACAGAAAAACATATAAAAAAACAATAAAACCCGGAGGAAAATATGGATCGTAAAATAGTAATTTTCGCTTTTAATGGAGAAATGATGTGTTTCTTTCATGGCATGCTGAATGCAATTGATTTACATGAAAAAGGTAATGAGGTTCGTCTTGTTATAGAAGGACAGGCAACAAAGCTTATTACAGAGCTGAACAAACCGGAATGCCCGTTTCATAAGGCATACCTCAAACTTAAAGAGTATAACCTTATAGATTGTATCTGCAAAGCCTGTGCAGGTAAAATGGGAACACTGGAAGAAGCACAGAAACAGGGATTGACTATAGCAGGAGATCTTTCCGGACATCCTTCCATGTCTCAATACTTAGAAAAAGGTTTCGAGCTGATTACGCTTTAATCTGTACTTCATTTCTTTGTTTCTGCAAAGAAAACAGAGCTTAACTAAATCCGAGGGGAGTTGACTCGTCTTCGAGTCTATCTGAAATTCATTGCTGAGTTCATTAATCTCCCCGAACTTCTTCTAATATGGGTTAAACACACATACACCATTCATAAATATATTGACAAAACAGATAATATGTTCAAGGAATTGTGAAAAAAGGAGATATTATGTTAGGATTCCTTGCTAATGCAGCAATAATGTATTTTATTTTTGATTCGATAGTTGGCAAAATTGATGACTTCAGACCATTTATGCTTAAATTCTTAATTATATCTTTTGCAGGTTTTGTAGCTTCTATCTTTTTATCAAGAATAGTTGGACCTTTAGCCGGTTTTGCCAGTATTGCAATATACGTTCTTGGTTTTACTTTATTTTTACAAATTGATATTAAGCAGTCGCTGCAATGCGTTGGACTCTATTTTCTGGTGATGATTTTCATCCAGTTTGTAGGGTCATTTATTACTGTGTTCTTCGCATATATATTAGTATTCGTAATATATGTTATCTGGGCAACTGTAACCAAAAAAGGATTTGGGTCAATATAATACTATAATATATGGGGTGAATCTCAGTATCTTTTGACGGAGATATTGAAACGGAGGATACATCATGGGCTATCCATTACTCTTTCTATATCATCTGATTATTGCGTACTTGATTATAGAAACTGTCACGGGGAAAATTGTTGACTTGAAAGCTTTCGCAGCAAAGTTTCTATTAATATATTTTCCAACTTTCTTTGCAACGGTTCTCATGTGGAAGTATGGAAAAATACCTGCTTATGCTGTAGGTCTGACAATATTGTTTTATGGGTTCAAAAGTCAGTTTAAGATGACCTTGAAAGACTGCTTTCTCAGTATCGGGATGTATTGCGTTGTAATTATTGCTGTGCATGGACTCAATATCTACGTTCCTTTTATTCTGGCTTATAGCATTGTGACTGCTGTTTTTGCACTCTGGAAATATGTTTTAAGAAGGCTTTTTTTCTGATTGGTGTTTTGTTTGCTGTCGTAGTATTCGCTCAAAACCATACAAAGCTGTGTGAGATCGATGGTAAATACAGATACTACCTTCACTATTTGTATTGACACAAATTTTATCTGTGACACACATCTGACTGCAACCAAAACATTTAACATGACTATAAGTTAGAAGTGCGAACTTCGAAGGTGAAAAATCTTGACATATAAATGTATCGGTGTACTATTGTACCATTACACCAAAACATAAGGAGAATGTTATGAAAAAGTTTTCAGTTTTGATACTTGCTTTATTCATTTTCAGCTTTGTATTTGCAGAAGCTGATTATATTCACAGTCCTAATAATATGAAGCTGCCTGTTGCGGCAACTGATGACATATTTTCAGGAAAGACAAATCCTGCAGCAGCAGCATTTGACAATGCTGATGGACTGGGATTTATGCGTAACTTCAAAGATAGTGATGATTTCTTCGGGAAAAATTACTCAATTGTTGTAGGGGGTGATCTAGGTTTTGTTTATGACAGATACAATAGCTCAAACTACTATAAACTCTATCTTGGAACTGAAGTATTTGATAATTTTTATCTTGGAGCAAACTGGGATTGGAAAGACCATACTTTCGATACAGGTAATTTCGGTGCTTCCATGCTGTACCGACCGGTAAATAGTCTTTCTGTAGGCTTAGTGTATAATAAAAAACTTGTAAGTACTGCAACAAGCATGATTGAGAAACAAATATATACAGCCGGTATCGCAATAAGGCCTCTTTACTTCTCCGATAAATTTCACAACAGGTTAACACTGACTGCAGATGCTGACATTTACAGTGGAGAAATGAAGAGTCCAACAATAGGAATTTCCACAGAATTCCTCGATGGATATTTCCTTGGTGGATATGCAGATTTGGAAGAAGAAACATTTGGAATTCGTCTGTCCAGCACTTTTGGTAATGCCAAGTCCGGTGCTTCCACTAACTTTAATATGAACGATGATGATGCTACAGGAAAAGAAGCAGGATTCACTGAGGGATATTATCATACTCAGATTAACGATAAGGTTTTCAGAGCATTTATGCCGAAATTCGGCTTGAAGAAATACTATGAGCTTAATCTGAATAAAGCAGTTGTTGATAAGAGATCAGGTATCAAAATCGGACCTATCACATTATCTTTAGATAAGCAGATGGAATTACAGGAACTGCTTAGTATACTAAAAACTATTGAGCTTGATAAAAGTTATGACGGTATTATAGTGAAACCTGTAGGTTTTGGGACTAACCTTGCAAACTACATGGAAATAAGAGATGCATTTCTCAGCTTGAAAAAATCAGGTAAAAAAGTTATATTCTACTTCGAAAATGTAGGTAATTTTAACTATGCATTTGCAGCAGCTGTTGCAGACAAGATTTATATGAACCCTAACGGTATGGCAGATATTAAAGGTTTTGCCGCCACAATGCCTTACATAAAAGGTCTGCTTGATACTCTCGGAATTGATGTTGTTAACCTCAGATCTCACAAATATAAAACAGCCATGAATATGTTCTCAGAAACAGAAATGACTCCTACAGAACGTGAAGCTCTGGAATATATATTCAATGGTATCACTGATGAGTACAAAAAACTAATTACTGACGGAAGAGGTGATAAACTTACCGAATCTATTGATGCTATAGTAGAAAATGGACCTTACTTTGATGCAAAAGTTCTTGTAGCTAAAGGCCTTGTAGATGGTCTTGTTTACGAGAACGATCTTAAGGACGAGATTAAAGAGATGGAAGGTACAACAGTACTCTATATGAATGATATAAAGAGAATCAATTATAACTATGACTGGAAAAAGCCTACAACAGCTAACGTGGCAGTTATTTATGCTGAAGGCAACATTCATTCAGGAAAATCACAGGTTGGAAAATCAATAGGTTCAAAAACTTATGCAGATGCTATAGAAGCAGCAAGAAAGAACAAGAATATTGATGCGATCATTCTCCGCGTTAACAGCGGTGGTGGTGGAGCAATTGCTTCTGATATCATTGCTCATGAGATCAAAAAATGTACAACCGGAGAAAATAAAAAACCTGTAATTGCTTCCATGGGTGGTTATGCAGCTTCAGGCGGATATTTCATTAGTTGTCATGCTGACAAAATTTATGCTGATCCGACTACAATTACCGGTTCAATAGGTGTTGTAGGAATGATGATGAGCGGAGAAGAACTTCTTAAGAAGATTAAGGTTAACTTCTCAACTGTTAAAACCAGTAAATATGCTGACCTTGGATCATTCACGCGTAAAATGACTGATGAAGAAAAAGAAATGATGGAAAACTACATTCATATATCTTATGACTCTTTCATTGGAAACGTTGCTGAAGGTAGAGGAATGTCTAAAGAGGAAGTTCATAAGGTTGCTCAGGGAAGAGTCTGGACAGGAACACAGGCAAAAGAACGAGGACTTATCGATGAACTTGGATCTCTTGAAGATGCTAAAGAAGACCTTAGAAAACAGCTTGGCGTGGAAAAACTCAATATCAGAGAATACCCGAAATCAGAGAACGTTCTTACAATCAATATGGATGGCTCATTAGTTTCTTTAGGTGTAGAAAACTATCTGCCTGAAGAACTTGTTGAACACCTTGAACAGTTCAAACAGCTGGCAAATGTTAAGGAAGAAAGAGTACTCTACTTACTCCCTTATCTTCTGAATCAAAACTACGAATAAAATCAATTCTCAATTCATACAAAATAGAAAGCCTGTTGAGTTTTTCAACAGGCTTTTTGTTATATTCTCGATTTTATCTTATGATTACTGTTTTCTGGATTTTGGAAAAATCTACACCCTGAACTTTCACCAGATAGACACCAGAGGCTAGATTGTTGACGCCTACAGAATAACTGCTGCTTGCAGCACTGAATGTCCTATTTTTTACTAACTGTCCCTTCATATTATAAATTTTTATTGAATTTACTCTTGATTCGATATTGTCTTTTAAGCTGAACATAATACTATTCAACGAGTTACTAAAATATAATCTGTAGTCAATTAATGGTGGATCAGGATTTACTGCTGTAATGTTGTTGAAACTGTATTGCTGGGTTTCTCCTGAAAGGAGATCATGAGTTATGGATTGTTCATCAAAAATTAGTTCAAAGTCAATAATGTCATAAGTAGAATTATTCCTGACTTCAAGCTGGAAGGAATTCTCATCTTCCGTTATACTCACAATCTCAACCGAGTCAATTGCAAGCATTCTGTCATAGATAACTTCAGCAGGAGCAACCCAAAGACCATGGTTTCTCTGAAGTTCGTCTATTTCTCTGAAGCGCTCTTCTACGTCATCTCTAACAGTGAGAGTATCTCCATTTACTTGTATAAATGGTAATCTATAGTCCAGTTCACCCATACACATGTGAGTATACAAATGTAAAAGTCCCCTGTCTTCAATAATTGAAAGTAAACTGTCCCTTTCTGTTACAGTTCGAAAACTTTCCTCTTCATTAGGGTTCCATGTCCAGCATTTAGCCATTCTACGACCTAAAAAGTATAAATCATAGTCTTTTGACATAGCTCTGTTTATATGTGGTAGTTGACAATACTCTTCAAAAGCATTCAGGCTGTAATTAAAACCGTCTGTTAACCAGGCATACTTGAAATCTGCTTCTTCAAGAATGTCTAAAATATAACTGGAACTGTCAGGTATCCAGCCGCAATCTGTAAGATCCTCAGGATTTCTCCCAAAACTGTGGTCAATCCAGTATCTGATATTTAAGTTTTCAGTCTCTTCCAGCAGGTTTTCCCTTAAGTCGCTCATGTTGTCAGCCAGAGGGTGATAAGTATGGTACGCAATAGTGAAACCATCTGCAATCATTTGCTTTGCTAATCCATAAATGTTTTTATTATATCCGAATATGGATTTTGTGACTAACAAATTATTTGCCCAAAGCCCTTTTTTCCTATAATCTGGATGATCCTCATAGTTTGAACCGTAATAGATAGCTTTTACTCTATCATAACTTTCTCCATCTGCATCACTCGAAAGGGTGAACGCACCCTTTTTTCCGGAGGGATAGTTGTTGAATAATGGATAATTTACACGATCCATGGCAATGATGAAAGATCCTGTCTTCGTTTGATTATTTGTCATTGGCTCCCAATCTCTCCATCTCCAGATTTTTCTCCAGTAATTCTTATGGTACTCTGAGGAGTAGATGTAAATTTTATTATCTTCAATGACCTCAATACCTTTGACTTCAGGGAATTTTGAACCAATAATTGTAAAGGATGAGTTTTCAGTACAATACTCAACTACTCTGTCTTTAAATGGAACAAGTTGTGAGTTAAGTGATTTGTCTCTTTTACATATTGCTTCAGGACCCTCGAATTTATGTACCGTATTCTGAATATCAAGAGATATAAAAAAGTCTGCGAGATTAATATTATCCTCGGCAGTGAGAACTGCATTTACAATATATGCATCAGATAAGTGTTGATATCTCTCAATAGATAATTCAACAACAGCTCTTCCATAATCAGCTGTAATAAGTGTTACACCGTCCATAGTGCATCTTGTAGAAGATATCATATCCAAGTCATAATGCCTATGATAGGATGCATCTGCTAATTCTATTTCCGGTAATAAATTAAAGTTTATCCAATCGAGCTTGAACTCAAAGTCAGCCTGATTTTCAGTCGCTAAAAGGTTAATCGAAGTAACAAGAATGATTAATAAAACAAAAATTTTCATTTTTCCCCCTAATTTATCATTTATGTGTTCCCTAAAATAATAGAAAGACCTTTTATCAGATATTCTTCAGCTACTCCATAAGAAATTCTTATCCAATTAAGCTTTCTCTGACTGAAAGCATGTCCCGGAATAACAATCACTTTTTCCCCAAGCAATTTTTTTGCAAAATTGTTGTCAGGTACTTTAACAAACAGAAATGGATGAAATTCCCCTTTTATCATCTCAAATCCGTTAAGTTGTTTTTCTGCAATTATTCTATTGGTATCTAAGAAATCTCTGATGTATTTATTTGCTTCTTTAAAGCAGTTATTGAATATTTCTATAGCTGTATGTTGTGCGAGACTGTTAGCACAAGTTGTTAAATATTGATGTGTAACTATTATTGGTTTAATGAATTCCTCAGAACCGGCAATCCATCCCAGTCGCCAGCCTGTCATTCCATGTGATTTTGATAAGCTTGAAATAACAACTGCTCTATCACTGAAGTCCAGAATCGTTGAACAGCGTTGTTCAGTATATAATTCTCTGTAAACCTCATCACTGATGATAGTTAGATTATGATTTTCAGCAATAACTGCCAGCTTTTTCAGTTCACTATCCGTTAATGCGGTTCCAAGAGGATTCGATGGTTGATTGATAACAATGAACTTTGTTTTTTTGTTTATTTGCTCAATCAGAAGATCGAAGTTCATTCTGAAGTTGTCTTCGGGGGATAAACTGCAATAGCGTATCTGCCCTTTACACATCTGCACAACGGAATCATAAGCAGGATAGCATGGATCAACCAGTATTACTTCATCTCCCTTATTCAAGTATGTAAACAGAAGAGCAAACAGCCCTTCCTGTGCTCCATTCATTACACATACTCCATTTTGAGAAACATTGTTATTGTAATAGGTTGATATTGATTTTCTTAACTCAGGAAGTCCCGCATTGGGCGTATAACC
Organism: Cloacimonadales bacterium (SeqCode); assembly: GCA_942492065.1. GTDB lineage: Bacteria > Cloacimonadota > Cloacimonadia > Cloacimonadales > JAIOQZ01. Next base: position 140,687 of record CALODV010000020.1, read on the forward strand.
TATACGTTTATCTCTGATTACCCTTTTACCTATTTCGGATATTGACGGATGCAGAGGTATGTTAATTTCTCCCAGTCCAAGATTTATTGAGCCTGGTTGAGCTTTATCCACAAATTGTCTTATAACTGATTTACCGATGTTATGGGTTGGATTAATCAAGATACCTACTTTCTGAGAAGTTCTTCCAGCACAACAGAGCTTTCAGTTTTGCTGTCTCTGTATTTGATGATAATCGGACAGTAGATTGAAAATTCAGGATTTGATTTTAACGGTCTGCTTCCTGCCACAACTACGGCTCTTTCCGGGATTATTTTTTTCATGGAAAAATCGAGATATCTCTCATTTACTGCATCATATACAGGTGTTCCGCCGGTAATAATTACTCCGGCAGCTATTATTGCCTGTTCTTTAACAATTACACCTTCGTAGATTCCTGTGTTTCCACCAATGAAGCAGTTGTCTTCTATAATGACAGGATTCGCATTCATTGGTTCCAGAACTCCGCCAATCATTGCACCTGCACTGAGGTGAACCCGTTTCCCAATCTGGGCACATGTCCCCACAAGAGCGTGGGAATCAATCATAGAGCCTTCGTCAACATAAGCACCGACATTTACATACATGGGCGGCATCATGGTTACTTGCGGTGCGATATATGCTCCATCTCTCACGGAAGAACCACCCGGAACCAGTCTGATTCTATCTTCTATTGTGAACCGTCTGACAGGATAAGTTTCCTTATCAATAAAATCAAAAGTTTCGATATTTGGCATTGCAATGTTCTTGCCGATTCTGAATCCGATAAGGATGCCTTTTTTTACCCATTCATTCGTAACCCATTCTCCGTTGATTTTTTCGGCAGATCGATAAATTCCTTTGTTCAGACCTTCTTTAAACTCATTAAATAGTTGTATGTCTTTTTCAGAGAACTCCTTTTGTTCCCATATTTTCAAAATTTTTTCTTTCATTTATGCTCCTTCTCAGAAACTTGTTTCAATTCCAAAATGAATAAATCCATTAGATATTTCAGTCCATTTATCGTCAAGATATCCTATTGCATAATCAAGCCTGAGTAAACCTACATTTGTATCAAACCGCATACCGAAACCAACACTTTTCAGGTTGGAAAGGGTTGTTTCTCTATCGTTAATTACACTTTCCAGATATCCCAGGTCTGTGAAAACAAATATTCTTGAATTCCCAGAAATCAATTGACGTAACTCGATATTACTCCAGCCGATCCTGTACCCGTGCATTGATTTTTCTCTGTAACCTCTGAGATTATTGTTTCCTCCGAGTTCGAACAATTCAAAGTCTTCCAGATCTTTTCTGTCTATATTTTTCCCATTAAGTGAAATCCCGAGTACCAGTCTTTTTCTTATCTTGAAGAACTGCCAAACAGAGAATTCAGTTGTCTGATAATTCTTCAGACTACCATCTTTCCTGAAAAACTTAAATGAATACAAGGTAGTCAAATCATGCCCTGCTGACGGATTCATGTTGTTGTTAAGACTATTATGATCCCATGATATTCCGTAACTTTTGATAGATTTCTTTTCATATATCTTTGGTCTTCTTGTACCGGGTATATAGTCTTCCAGTTCAAATTGAAAACCTATTGCACTATAAAGAGTACTGTATTTCAATTTTAGTCTGGCTTCTGTATGTATAAGTGTTGAATCAGTTATTTCTCTATACAGTCCTGTTTCGGCAGACAGTGGGAATTTGAAAGGCAGAGGATCGAAATATTTTGCTTCAATCATAGAGCTGTACTTATTATATTTCTCCCAGTTGATTTCAAGTGATCTGTCCGAACCAAACAGGTTATATAGATTCAAGGTGGCATACCCGGTAATGGTTTTTTTATTATCATCTGACTCATCATAGCCCATTAGACCTGAGAAATACGTCATCTTACCTTCTTCAATCTGAAGAAGCAGAGTTTCTGAGTTAATCGGTACAGCTTTGCAGGTTTTGATGTACTTTCTTGATATCAGGTTATTCTCGATTTTCCTCAATGTGTTTGGGTTGAATTTGCGGATACTGTTAATCTGCGATATTTTTTCCAGACTTTTAGCTTTGGAAGTTTTATTACCATGGAATATCAACTTTGAGATTCTGCATTCTGCTCCCTCTTCTATGACTATTACGGCTTCCAGATGATCCTCTTTTTTGATAACTTCGGATAAATATGTATCTGCGAAAAGATATCCTCGATTCATGTACATATTAGTAATTTCTTTGAGTATGAAAGGCAAGTCACTCAGTTCCAAAACATCACTTTCTTTTATATTGAGAAATTCTTTAAGTTTAAAACTACTGAAATATTTGTTTCCATGAAATGTCAATTCTGTAATTTTTCGTTTATTACCTTCGCGAATTCTGTAAGTAACTATTGCTGCTTCATTCTCAATAGATAGTTCCGGATAATATACATATACATCAAGTATACCGTTATCCTTGTAATAATGCATCAGCATTTCAGAAGTTTCATTGGCTTTTTTCTGCGAGAATTCTTCACCTATATGCAGCAGTACTTTTTTCATCAGCTGCTGATCACTGAATTTTGTGTTACCTTCGAATTTGATATTTGAAACAGTCAAAACACAATGTGCTAACAGAGGAAGTGATATTAAAATCAGAAAAAACAGATTTCTTTTATACATTTTGAGAAGAAAGATGGGTCTCTATTATTTTAACAAGTTCTGGGAGGAGCTCTTCTTCTTTAACTTTTTTGAGAATTTCACCTTTACTGAAAATCAATCCTTCACCAACTCCCCCTGCAATACCAAAATCAGCTTCTCTGGCTTCTCCCGGTCCGTTAACAACGCATCCCATCACTGCAACCTTAAGCGGATATTGTCTGAACTTCTCCAGAGCTTTTTCAACCTTTTTTGCCAGTGAGATTATATCAATTTTGGTTCTACCGCAAGTAGGACATGAAACTAACTCCAATCCTTTAACCAGTTCCAGAGATTTAAGCATTTCATAGGCTACGTATATCTCATTTACCGGTGATTCAGTAAGCGAAACTCGAATCGTATCACCAATACCTTCAGCAAGTAAAGTCCCTATACCGACAGATGATTTAATGGTTCCTGCAAAGTCTATTCCTGCTTCTGTTACACCAAGATGCAGTGGATAGTCTACTTTTTCTGAGAGCATTCTGTACGAATTTATCATCATGGGTACAGATGAAGCTTTTACAGAGATTTTAATTTCTTCGTAGTTTATTCGCTCCAGGATTCTAACATGTTCAAGAGCACTTTCTACCAGTGATTTTGGACATACTCCGTATTTATTAAGGTATTTTTTATTGATTGAACCGCTATTCACACCAATTCTGACCGGTATTTTTCTGTCTCTCAATCTATCTACTATCTTCTGTACGTTTGCTTCTGTTCCAATATTTCCCGGATTTATTCTTAATCCGTCTATACCATTTTCAAGAGATGCAATAGCAAGTTTATAATCAAAATGTATGTCTGCTACCAAGGGCATTGATGTATGTTTTTTTAGCTCTGGAATCCATTTAGCTGTTTCCTGATCAGGAACAGCCAGCCTCACGATATCGCATCCTGCATTTTCCAATTCAACACATTGCTCAATAGCAGTATTCAGTTTATCGGTTTTAAGCATAGATTGTATAGAAACAGGATTATTACCACCTATCAGTATATCTCCGAGTTTTATTGTCTTTGTATGTTTTCTCTTAAATTCTTCCATATTAACCTCAGGTAAAAAAAAAGCAGTCCTGAAATAAAAGTCAAAGTAAAATAGGAAGAAGTTTTAATTTAAAAAGGCTGCTGATAAAATCAACAGCCTGGTCTCAAGGGTGGGGAAAGAGTAAGATTACTTTAATAGTGACATTTTTGTCATATCTGTTCCTTCTGCATGGGCAATCCTGCAGAAGTACAGTCCACTTGAGACATTACGATTTGCGGCATTTTTACCGTTCCAGTTAATTGTATGAATTCCTGAGGGTTTATATTCATTAACAAGCTTCTTAACAACTTGACCTTTAATGTTGAAAATAGTTACTTCTGTATGTCCCGAACTTGGGATGCTGTAACTTATTTCTGTGTTAGGGTTGAACGGATTAGGAAAGTTTACAATACTGACCTTCTCTGTAATTGAAATCATTTCATCATCAATGGCTATAGGATTGAAGTCCATGACATTAAATCCGGAATCTGAGGCTACTAAGAGCTTTCTGTCAATGTATGTTATAGATCCGATATTGTTACTCAACAAACCATCATCTGTTGTGTAGCTTCTGAATACCGGTTGAGCATCTGATCTTACAGGCACTGAGAGGAACTTAAGCTTAACAACTCCTGCATCAGTTCCAAACCAGTATGTATTATCCATTCCTGCAGCAACACTTCTGATGTTGTTTGTTGGCAGTCCGTCACTTGTATTATATTCTGATATTGTATAAGTGTCAAAGTCAGTGCTGAATCTGATAACAGAAACTCCTGAACTTGTAGCCAGCCATACATTTTGTCCCGATACTTCGATATCCCTGATATCATTTGATGTCAAACCTTCAGCAGTACTGATTGACCTGCACATATAACTGCCAAAATCTTTATAAGAATAATTGAGCCCGGCTGATGTGCCTATGAACCCAACATTTTTACTGAACATTCTTCCGACTTTCAAAGCCTGAATGTTATCACTCAATAATCCATTTGATGTATTAAGAGTGTCGATTGTATAGCTTCTGATAGGAATGTCATTAGATCTGTTCATTATCGTAACACCATTACAGCTTCCTATCCAGACAGCATTATCAATACTGGAGACTGCATTTATGGAATCACAGCAGAGTCCATCAGAACATGTCAGGTACGATAATGAATTAATATTGGATTCCATGACATTGACTCCACCATGGCTTCCAATCCATAAACGACCGTTAAAATTTGTGAATGAAGTGATTTTGTTGTTCAGTAATCCATTGTCTGTGTCATAATGGCTGATTCCGCTGATAGATGAACTAGTACTTACTACCCTTACCAATCCCTGATCTGTTGCAACCCAATAGGTGTCATTAAACTGGGTTATTGCATTGGAATTACCCATTTCAGGTGAAGCAAAGGATTCTATCGTCAGGCTTTCAGCATGCATAATACAGATTAACCCTAAAACTAATAATAAAACAAGACTCTTTTTCATCGTTCCTCCGATCTTTAATAGTGTTAAAATTCAGAATTGTTGAAAAAAATCTTGCAAATACTGAACTGCTTAATAATATTTGCATTAAGGATGTTTAATTAGATTCTTTTCAACCAATCGGAACCTGAATCTGATCCATTCAGGTTCCACTTTAACTATTGCAAATTAAGTGCCAAACCTCATATTATCTATCTTTACAACTTATAATGCTGTGTTTTTAATATAATTACATTTTTTATTTTTTTTTGTTATATCATTTTTACATTTTCTGATGTCATTACGATATTACAGATTTGTTCGTATTTGAACAAATCTGTGCGAAGATGAACGTTTTTAAAAAAATACTTGATAGGTGAACCAAGTTTCAACTTTTTTGCATCAAAGGAGATAATTATGGAAAGAGATTTGAATGCCCCCGAACAACTGAAGATGTTAGAAGATAACATTGGAAGAATTAAAAAGAAATTAATTGTTTTAAGTGGTAAAGGTGGAGTCGGTAAAAGTACTGTAGCTGTAAATATGGCTTACGGTTTTGCGCTTTCAGGATACAAAGTAGGAATCCTGGATGTCGATCTTCATGGTCCATCTATCGTTAAAATGCTTGGTATCGAAGGTGTAGGTATTGGAAATAATGAAGGTGAAATGCCTACTCCTGTTAAGGTTCATGATAATCTTCATGCACTTAGTATTGCTTCCTTACTGCCTGGTCCGGATGAACCAGTAATCTGGAGAGGTCCGGCAAAAATGGGTGTAATCAAACAGTTCATGCAGGAAATCGAATGGCCTGAACTTGATCTGCTTGTTATAGACTGCCCTCCGGGAACCGGGGATGAACCGCTTTCTGCTGTGCAGATTCTTAAAAAAATTGATGGAGCAGTAATCGTTTCTACTCCTCAGGATGTTGCATTCCTTGATGCCAGAAAAACAATTTCATTTTCTCAGAAGCTGAATATCCCTATTCTTGGGATTATTGAGAATATGAGCTATCTGACCTGCCCTCACTGTAATGAAAAGGTTGACGTGTTCAAAGGATCTGGAGCTGAAAAAGCAGCAAAAGACTTTGATCTTGATGTTATTGCTAAAATCCCACTTGATACAAATATTATGGAAACAGGTGATGCGGGAAGACCTTATATTTATGATTACAGCAAAAAAGAAGGTGCTAAAGAGTTCCAGAAAGCAATTGAAGCCGTAGCTACGAAACTTGAAATAGATAGATAATTTATTATCTTTCAATAAATTAACCTGTTGACAATGTCAGCAGGTTTTTTTTGTTATCAGAAATTCATTAGCAGTTCAACACCTACTTTCCAGTAGAATTTTTCCAGACTTGCTTTATTTGGATTGATATTCACCGCCAAAAAAGACTGATCGGAAAACTCATAGATAATACTCATCTTTTCATCCAATTCTTTAAGGTTACTCTGGAAATATGTTGTCTTAGATGTGAATGTGATCTTATCAATATTTAATTTCATATCAAAGCAGAATTTATGAATTTCAGATTCATTGAACTTTGTATAAATATTTCCATTCATTTCTCCGGAGTCTTTCATAAGGTATTCATATAGGAAAGATACAAAAACCGGTGAATCAGGTGTGTATGTATAAGTAGTGAAAAAACTTCTTCCCGGATCATAAGCGAGCTGATAGGCTGCTGTCAATCTCCTGAATAACCTGTCCTGATTAAACTCATCCCAGACAAAATCATCATAGTCTGCCATTAAATGATAATACTGATAAAAGTAGAACCCGTGTCCGAGATGTATATTGATATCCGGTAACAGGTTATAGCTGTTTCTAACTTTATTGTTCCCCGACATGACAGATGAAATATAAACTTGTTCGTTCAGGTAGTATAGTAGTCTGTTTCTGAATCTGAATCTTTTTCCAAACTGTCCTATATATGTCAATTCAATAGAGTTACTAATCTGATCATTATCTGTCTGATTGTCAGGTGATGGAGTCGATGTCTTCTGAAAATCTGTTTTTCCTGTAAAAATCAGAGAGTCGCCATTCGAAGGTGAAAAAACTGTTTTATTGTAAAGACTGTACAAGTTTTGATCGTAGGAGTTTTCTTCGATTTCAAAAGTTTTTACATACCTCTCAAAATCAAAACCCCAGTTAAAATGAAAGAGATAAAGGGATGTTTCTAAGTCTACCAGAAAATCTCCACTCCCTACTTCATAGCTTTTCAATTGGTTTTCACTGAAATTGTTATTAAGAGAATACAGATTGCACTGAAGGTTCACGAACAGATTGTCAGAGAAAAAGATGTCTGAGTTATTGATTACACCAATTTCCCTTTTTTCGTGAGTATCTGTCTGCACAAAGGAGTGATAGATATCTTTGGATGCATTTTCATAGCTTAAACTGGTGATAGTGTTAAATTTAGTATCTGTAGAACTCCAATCCAGTCTCATATTTATAAAGTCATACAGAGGATCATATTTTCTACTTGAGTATTGGTGGGTCAGACTGAAGTCGATCTTGTTGACTTCATCCAGATAATTATAGAGAAGTTTGTTTGAAAGACTGTAACCTTCAGAGTCAGCATTTTTCTCCTCCACTTGACGAATAGTATTATCCATATTGGAAAATTTAGCTTCAGAAACCAGATTGAATTTTGAATTTTCACTCAAAGAAAATCGGTATCCTAATTCATTATCTGTTCTTTTGTAATAATAATCGGTTTCTCCGGGGCTGGCAGTGTCCAGAGAACGGGTACTTGTTAAAAGAATACTGTGAATCCGATTGCTGCGTTTATAACCTAAAGAGTAATTCTGGATTGTCTGGGATGAACTACGATTAAAAGCGTCATCTCTTTCCAGCGTAGTATGAACAGTTTGATTGTACAATAGGTTTTTTCTAATTTCCGTGTTAATATTCAGGTAATTCTCAAACTGCATTACATCTTTTTTAGTCGTAAAGTTTGATCTCCATTCCGAGTTCAGACTGACAACGTTAAGAAATAGAAGAAAAAGTGTTAGAAAGCCAGATAAATTCTGCTTCACTGAGAGTTTCTCCTCTTCTTGACAGATCAAAACTAGTTGAAATATGGTCAATCTGTTGGCTTGTCATAATATCTCTGAAATTCCTTCTCAGCATCTTTCTTCTGTTACTGAACGCACATCTTACAACCCGTTTGAAGTCATTGATATCTGCAACTTCGGGACTATCTTCTCTAGGAGTAAGCTTAATGACTGTTGAGTGCACTTTCGGAGCAGGAGTGAACAGATGAGGAGGGACTTTGCTTATTTTCTCGATATTAAAGAAATAATTCAGCATTATTGTCAGGTTACCATAGTCTTTCGTTCTTGCTTTTGCGGCGATTCGATCAGCTACTTCTTTCTGAATCATAATAGTTACTGACTTAAAGTGCTTGATGTAGTCAACTATCTTGAACATCAATGGTGAGGTAATCTGATAAGGCAGATTTGCCACAATCTTGATCTTATCTGGTCCGATATAATCATTCCAGTTTGTTTTCATTACATCTTTATGGATAAGCTTAGCTTTCCCTGCTTCCAGAACATCATGATATCTCTCCTGAAGATAGGGAATAAGGAAGGGGTCAATCTCGAAAATTGTCAGTTTTGGATCGTAATTCAGGATTTCATCGGTCAGAACACCTTTTCCCGGACCAATTTCCCAGACATGTTCTCCGGGTTGAATTTCTGCAGACTTTACAATTTTTCTTATAATGTTAGGGTCATTCAGAAAGTGTTGACCCCATTTCTTTTTATGATAAAACTCTTTGTTCATAGTTGCTCAACTTTTTTAGTATAAACAGATTTCTGATTAGTGATTTGTCAATTGATTTGTGATTTTGATGCAATAATCTTAAGATTTTATTATCTGAAGATGGATTTAGTATAATAAATATCAGATTTAAACTTGACCAAATTTTTTGAGTAATCAAATTTATCAGGAGGAATAAGCATCGTGAAGTATACCTGCTCAATGCACTTGTATTCTTTTTGGTCGGAGAATATTATTGATCGGGAGTAACTATGAAAAACGTTCGGCTTCTTCCTCTTTTTACAATGCTTTTTTTATTAGGGTGCCAACTACAGTATAATCCATGGGAAACATCTACAGATCGTTATGATTGTCCATCATATCTTATTCAGAAAAATATTAATGCTCTGAATATGTATTGGGATAACAAGGAAACACATGATTCATTGAAAATTGCTGTACTATCGGACACACATATCTGGTACAATGAGTTCGCAGAGGCTGTAGATCTGATTAATGCAAGGTCAGACATCGACTTTGTTATACATGCAGGTGATATGACAGAATACGGGTTGATAATGGAATATAAATGGTTTACTGATATTGCTGAAAGATTTAATAAACCCTGGTTTGCTGTTATTGGAAATCACGATTGCCTGAGTCATGGACTGGATATTTATAAAGAAATTTTCGGAATGGACAAATTCAAATTCAGTCTGGAAAAAGATGACAGTACAAAATACAATTTTGTGTTTATTAATAACAACTCATTGGAAATAAATGCTTCTCAGGAATACAATAACAATGTTGTAAACTGGATTAATAATTCTGTAGTTCTGCCTGGGTATGAAGGAGATAATATTGATATTCTGACCGCACATATTCCTCCAACAAGTAATGTATATTTCGATAATTTTACAATAAACCATATTGATACACTATTGGTTAGAAATGATATTGAGATGTTTCTTTATGGACATACTCATTCATTTCATCCTCCTGAGGAAACAAAGAAGCCGTATTATACTTTCGGAGCAGACTGTATAGAAAAAAGAGAATACTATATCATAACTTTTTACGGTATAATTGAGGAAACAGGAAAGGTAGAATTCAGATATGAAAAAGTCAATTACTAAGCTTTTCGGTTTATTAATACTATTTGCACTGCCCGGTCTCTTATTATCAATCGATATGAAGACGATAAAAGCAGAGCTAGTTCCTGATTATTCACTGTTACAGGGAGCGGGAAATCTTGGCTGGAGATCATTAAGTTTTGGTTATATATGTGGGAAAAAAGGATTTTACGAAACAGACTTTGGGTTTGGATATACACCTGCAAGACTTGGAGGAAGAGATATTCATCAGTTCAACTGGAAGAACAGGTATCTCAGAGGAAGTATGGAGATTACAGAAAGGATTAAAGTACGTCATTATATTGGTTTGTATGTTACAGTAAATACTAATGAAAAAGCTAATTCATGGTTTGAGCTTCCTGATAAATATCCTTCCAGATACTATTTTCCCACAGCCTTGCATGGAATTTTTGCTCTGGGTTTAAAGACAGATCTGAAATCTAAAAATGAGAAGATCAGTTACTGGTCTTTTTATACGGAAATCAGTACTTTGGATTCTTATATCAGGGCTTTTGTTATCTCTAATGGAGAAGTTGATATTAAGGATGTCTGGAGTTTTTCTGCCGGACTATCTATCAGATTCAGGAAGTGATACTATGAATTTGAGCTTTGCAAGATATAAGTATAGGATTATTGGATATCTTGCCTTTACTTGAAGTCAGTGTTTAAGATTTTGTCGATTTCTCCATTTCTCAACATTGCTTCTTGAGCAGATTCAAATTCCTTAATTTTTTTTATAAGTGCAGATTTTTTTGATATGGCAAAATATACTTCTGTTTTTCCTTCATATTTGTAATCTGCAATTGTGATTTTGTCAGCAATATCATTCAGCTTTGAAAGTTCATATTTACCTGTTTCAATATTGACAATGAATGCATCAAATCTACCACCGGCTAACATTTTCAAACCTTGTTTAACATTATCAACTGCTTCTTTCGTTATTTTTGCATTATTCGAGAATTCGTCAAAGTATTTTGCCCCTCTAAGTACTCCAACAGTTAAGTTTTCAAAATCTTTCAGTGAAGTGAACTTTTTTTTACTATCTTTTATTATGAAAAAGGCTTTGATTGATTTGGTTTTGTATGGTTTATTGAAGAAATACATGTATTCTTCTCTATCATTCTTTTTTGTGATTCCACTGATAAGATCAGAATGTCCCTGTTTCATGTTTTCGAGACACCTTGCCCATGGATAGACATTATATGCTGCCTTATCTCCAGTTTCTCTGAGTAAAGCATCAGTAAGCATAATGTCAATACCACCAATAACTTTAGACCCATTGACAATTTTAAACGGAGGATAATCATCAAGTGGAACGTTAACATTCTCTGCTATTAATATTGAAACTAGAATAACTAAAAATGTAAGAAAAGGATACTTCATTTTAACTCCCTTGTGCAATATTTTTGCTAATAAATTATTATGATCTCTATTTAAATATATTTTATTATTTCTAAATTCAAAATCATTTTTGACCTTTAAACCAAAAAAAAAAAACTTGCAAAATTACAGGTTATAATGCAAAAAAGCGGTGAGGGAGTAATTTGGAAAATAGTGTGTAAATTGTCTTTTTAACCATAATGCCTGAGGAGGTAACTTTGGATTATTTATCAATTGCCCTGAACAAGGCTCAGGGACTTAATGTCGACTATGCAGATATCCGCATCCAGAAGAAGATGACCGAGAGTATATTTCTCAGAAATCTCAGCTTAAAAAACACTTCTGTTACTGAACTGCATGGTTATGGAATAAGAGTATTCAAAAACGGGGCATGGGGTTTTGCTCACAATAATGTTTTCACGAAAGAAGAGATTGTGAAAACAGTTGAAAAAGCAGTAGCTCTTGCAGATAATTCTGCTAAGATTAAAAATGGGCAGGGATTAACGCTTGCTTCAGAAAGAAGCTATATCGATACTTATACAACTCCTGTTGAAATCGATCCGTTCTCAATAACTCTACCGGAAAAGGTTGATCTTATGTTTGAGGTTAACAGGAGCATAATGAACTACAAGGAAATTCAGCAGGCAATGTTCTTCTTATCCTCCGTAAAAGAAGAAAAACTGTTTGCTTCGACTATCGGAACAAGGCTGTGTATCAAGAATACATATATCAGTCCTTATCTTAATGCATCTGCTGTTGCTAATAACGATAGTCAGAGAAGAGCTCTGCAAACAGGTGGAGTTGCAAAAGGCTGGGAATTTATTAACTCACTTAATCTGCTGGAAAAAGCACCGATCATAGCTCAGGAAGCTATTGCCAAATGTCATGCAGGAACTCTCGGAGAAGACCAGAGACGAACACTGATTCTTGATCCTACACATATGTCTCTGACAATGCACGAATCTGTCGGTCATCCTACTGAGCTGGACAGGGTGCTGGGCTGGGAAGCTGATTTTGCAGGAATATCTTTTGCCACACCTGAAAAGCTGAAAAACTTCCGGTATGGGTCTGATATTGTTAACTTTATTGCTGACAATAAGCTGGAAGGTGGTCTGGCAACTCTGGGTTATGATGATGACGGTGTTCCAAACCAGAAGTGGCATATTGTTAAAGACGGTATCTTGAATGAATACGGAACAACCAGAGATACAGCTCCGTTTATCGGAGAAACCATGAGTAGAGGCTGCAACAGAGCAACAGATTACTATGATATTCCTATCAACAGGATCCCTAATTTATACCTGCAGCCTGGTAAAGAAAAACTGTCTCCACAAGAGCTTATTGCGGATACGGAAGATGGTGTTTACATTGAAGGTCAGGGTTCATTCTCAATTGATCAGCACCGGGTTAACTTCCAGTTTGGTGGAGACATGTTCTGGGAAATCAAGAATGGTAAGAAAGTAAGAATGCTGAAGAAAGTACTGTATAAATCGAATAATCCTGAATTCTGGAATGCCTGCGATGCTATTTGCGATGAAAGATATTTCCAAACCTTCGGTGTTGTGAACTGCGGTAAAGGTCAGCCTATGCAGGCAGGAAGAATGACCCATGGAGGAGCAACAGCGCGCTTCCGTAATATTCGTGTAGGAGGTTCACAATGATCTCTAAAGAAAGAATAAATAAAATTGGTAAACTCGTAAAAAAACACTGTACTGCCGATGATTACTCAATTTATTTTACCGGTTCCGATAAATTGGAAACCAGATTTGCTCAGAATGCAATTACTCAGCATATTACCGGGGAAAACAACAGAGTTGCAATAGAAGTGGCTTATGGAAACAAAACCGGAATGTGTATGACTAACCAATATGATGAAGAGTCAATAAAACGAATTGTAAAGCAAGCTCAGGAAATCGCAAAATTGAATCAACCAGATCCGGAACATATACCCTCACCGGAACCTGCTGAATATATGGATGTAAAAAACTATAGTGAAGCCACTGATAATCTCAAAGTAGAAGATATGGTTGATGTAGTGGAAAACTCTATTGCCAACGCTCAGAAACAAGGAGCAAAGCTTTCAGGAATGACTGAGAAAAGTCATGGATATTTCTACCTATTGGCTAAAAACGGTTTTGAAGGGTTTAATCAGAACGGAATGTTCGGGCACTCAATGACTATCAAGAAAAACGACATGGAAACAAAAGTTGCTCGTAATGTAATAGACTTCAACAACTTTGCCCTTAATGAAGAAATTGCTAAATTGAACGATCAGCTATTTAGTCTTAAAGATATGAAACACATGGAAGCTGAGAAACTTCCTGTGATCCTGAGACCGGCGGCAGTTGGGAATTTCCTTGGATTCATACTGTATCTGATAAACATGAGAGAAGCTGATGAAGGTTTAACACCATTTACAGGATTACTTGGCAAAAAAGCATTTGGGGACAAGTTCAGTCTTTTATCCAGTATGCAGGATAAAGAATTACACAGGTCTCCTTTCGGTAGTGAAGGGATTATTTCCAAAGATACAAGCTGGATTGAAAGCGGAATTCTCAAGAATATGCCGGCAAATAAATTCTATGCTGCAAAGAAAGGTGTAGAACCTCTGAACATGAACAACATTATTATCCCGGGTTCAGGGACATCTGAAGAAGAAATGATGAAGATGGTGCCCAGAGGGATAATAATAAACTCAATGTGGTACATCAGAATGGTCGATATGAAGAAAGGTGAACTCACCGGACTGACCAGAGATGGCGTTATGTATTTCGAAGACGGTAAGATAAAAAACGCTGTTCACAACTTCAGATGGAACGAAGTAATCCCGGAAGTGACAGAAAGAATCCTCGCTTTAGGTAAGGAAGATATTGTCAGCCTGACAATGAAAGTTCCAACAATGCTCATAAATAGTTTTAACTTCGTAGATACCACAACATTCTAAGTTTTAACATATATAATCACACCTTCCGAATGGTTAAGATCATTCGGAATGGTGTGGCTTATATTTCGTGCCGGTTCGACCTTTGGAACGCTCCGTTTTCTTTGAAAAACCAAAGAAAATATGGGAGCAGATATAAAAAATCAATTCTAAGACAAAAATGCCGTGGTTCTAAGACATATCTTAAAAAGTCAAATACACAAAATCCTTGACATCAAATTACAATCGTGAAAATGAATTTAGAATTGTAATCACAGTAAATTAAGGAGTTATAATGATCAGAGTCGGAGTTGTCGGAGTAGGTCAGTTTGGGCAGAATCATGCCAGAATTCTCAGTCAGGCAGATTTCTGCAAATTTGTAGGTATATACGACAAAAGAAAGAAAAGAGCTAAGGAAATTGGCACAAAAATCAATGCCAGGATTTTTCCTGATCTTGATTCCCTCCTCAATGAAGTAGACGCTCTGGTTATAGTAGTAACGACTATTTCTCACTATGAGATTGCAAAAGAAGCTCTGGAAAGAGGTATTCACGTTTTTATTGAAAAACCGATTACCGCAGAACTGCACGAAGCAGAAGATCTGGTAAAAATTGCCGGAGAACGCAATCTTAAAGTTCAGGTAGGACATATAGAAAGATTCAACCCTGTTGTTACAGAAATTGCAGATCAGATTGATGATCCTCTTTTCATCGAGTGTCACCGAATTGCACCTTTCACTCCAAGAGGAAGTGATGTACCTGTTGTACTGGAGCTTATGATTCATGACATCGACCTTATTCTGGACTTCATTAAAAGCGAAGTCGTTGATATACGGGCAAGTGGTGCCAGTGTTGCAACTAAAAGCATTGATATTGCCAATGCGCGAATAGAATTTGCCAACGGTGCTGTGGCAAATGTAGTTTCCAGCCGTATTTCCATGAAGAGAGAGAGAAAATTCAGATTCTTCCAGAAGAATAAGTATTTCTCCATGGACTTTCAGGATAAAAAAGTACAGATAGTATCCAAGTCAAAGCAGTTGTATAAAGTTCTGCCAAAAGTTATGGCAGGTCTGACCAGCTTTGAAGAATCTAAAGAAAAACTTGTGGATATTGTGGAGGTGGATGCTTCCAATCGCAGTAAAGATGCTCTGACTGCAGAGCTTGAGTCTTTTGTTAATGCGGTTGAAGCTGGTATAAATCCTGTTGTTGACGGTCAAGCAGGAACAAGGGCATTAAAAGTAGCACTTGAGATATTGGATAAAATGAAAAAATAATCAGGAGAAAATAAAATGATTAAGATAAAAGATATAGCTTCTCATGTTGGAGAAGAAATAATATTAAGAGGCTGGATCAGAAACACCAGATCAAGCGGAAAATTATTGTTCATCTTATTAAGAGACGGAACAAGCGAAATACAATGTGTAGCGTTCAGACCGGATATGGGTGATGAAGAGTTCAAAGCTGCCAAGAAAATCAGTCTTGAATCATCTGTAGAAATTGTCGGTACACCTGCAAAACACCCCAAGAGAGAAGGTCAGTTTGAACTTGCAGTTAAGACAGTTAAGCTCCTTGCAGACTCACCGGAATACCCTATTTCCAACAAAGAACACGGAACTGATTTCCTGCTGTCCAACAGGCATTTGTGGCTGAGATCACGCAAGCAGTGGGCAACCCTGAGAATCAGACATACCGTGTACTTTGCAGTATGTGAATATCTCAACGACAACGATTTCTTCAGATTCGATTCTCCAATTCTCACCCCTAACGCCTGTGAAGGTACAACAACCCTGTTCGAAGTACCTTATTTCGACCTGGGGAATGCTTATCTGTCACAATCAGGACAATTATATCTCGAAGCTGGCATTATGAGCCTTGGACGTGTATATGACTTCGGTCCTGTGTTCAGAGCAGAGAAATCTAAAACACGTAAACACCTCACAGAGTTCTGGATGATGGATGCAGAAGCAGCTTTCGTTGAGCATGACGAGAACATGGATATTCAGGAAGGACTGATAAGACATATTATCCGTACAGTTCTCAAAAAATGCCGTAAAGAGCTGGAAGTAATGGAAAGAGATATCGAAGCTCTGGAAAAAGCTGATGCTCCTTTCAAAAGAATGACTCATAGAGAAGCTGTTGACTACCTTAAAGCAAAAGGTTCTGAGATAGGCTACAGCGATGACTTTGGCGCAGCAGAAGAAGCACTTATTACAGAAGGTTCCGATGTTCCTGTTTTCATCGAAAAATGGCCTAAAGAAATCAAAGCTTTCTACATGAAACGTGATCCTGAGGACGATAACATCGTGCTTGGCGCTGACCTTATTGCTACCGAAGGTTTCGGAGAAATAATCGGTGGATCTCAAAGGGAAGATGATTATGAAATCCTTCTGGAGAGAATGAAAAATGAAGATATGGATCTGGAAGAATATTCATGGTATCTTGATCTGAGAAAATACGGATCAGTACCGCATAGCGGATTTGGTATCGGGCTG
This sequence comes from Cloacimonadales bacterium (SeqCode), assembly GCA_942492065.1. Classification (GTDB taxonomy): domain Bacteria; phylum Cloacimonadota; class Cloacimonadia; order Cloacimonadales; family JAIOQZ01. The sequence goes on from CALODV010000020.1 coordinate 157,533, forward strand.
GAGAGAATTGTTGCCTGGATGGCAGGATCTCCTCATATCAGAGAAACAATACCATTCCCAAGAATGATATACAGAATTCAACCCTAATATTGTATAAAGTATTAAAGGCTGTCTTATGGCAGCCTTTTTTTTGTTTTCTGGTTTTAGATCTAATTAAATAGTTAATGCATATCAGGAAATCATAAATAATCTTAAAGCTATGCAATACAGCCAATTCTCCTCTATTAAGAGGGGTAATTCATTTCAAATTGAAATGAATTGGGGTGTGTATGAAACCAATTTTTAACTTTCATTACATTTGATGTTAGAGCCACAGCTCTCTATTATGAGACACAAAATGTTGTGTCTCTACGGTATCATTAAAATCTGTAGAGTTTGCCTACTTTGCAGGGCCACAATATCTTGTGGCTTATTGTCCTGGTTAGAGACCTGTTCAAGTTTTGGCGGACTATGTTCTCCCTGGATGTGTTCTGTCTGAACCATCCTCAGGGAGATGTCGACAGAATGGAGACAGAGGGTTAAACATAAACATTGACATAGTCAATGTATTGCAAATAGTTATAGCATAAGATCAAAATTATCTAAAATCGTAAAACTATGCAATACAGCCAATTCCCCTCTATTAAGAGGGGTAATTCATTTCAAATTGAATTGTGTGTATGAGACTTAAAATCACACTATTTAGAAGGTTTGCACCCATTCTAAAGGTGATTCTCATTATTTACATCGTAATTACATTATGTGATGTCAGAATTTCAACGATCGAGTACATATTGGAGATCTCACCTACTTCAAGCTGATCTTTCATTTCAAAGAAATCAAGACAGGTTCCACAACAGACAATTCTTACACCTTGTTCATCCAGTTTTTTGATATTCTCAACAGTATCTGCACCGGATACACATGAAAGAACTCCCCCATTCATAAATACAATATATGAAGGCTTATCATCCATGGTTGTAAGTGTATAGAAGAAAGCGTTCATCAGCTTTTTACCAAGAATCTGAGAACCGGAACCAATTGCTTCAGAGTTAATGAAAACAACAGTATCCTTATAATTGATACTGGTACAGCCACAAGCCTCAACTTCTTCAGTCTTCACTTCACCTTTGGATGCACTGATGTAGAAATTACCGTCTTTTTCTTCAGTAGCTGTAACATTCACATTACGATTATTAAGAAATCTTACAACGTTGTTCTTAGCTACTTCATTATCAACAATAACCTGAAATTCAGTGCTTTCTTTGTTCTCTACTTCTTTCTTGGTTAAAACTACAGGCTGTGGACATGCGAGTCCTCTTCCATCAACTATTTTCATTTTTCCTCCAATATATATTGATTATCCTTAAATTCAAAAATTCCTGAAACTTCTGCATCACTTAGAGCAGAATTAAGTTCTTCCCTCTTTATGTACAGCAGTAAAGAGAATCCACATTCCGAGCTTATCACTCTCGGTGTTGGAATCATTTTCAGTTTATATCCGCCTGATTTCAGTATACTCTCACATTGCATGGCTTTATGTACAGTTGCAAAGGTCAGTAGGAAGGTGCTTACATCAGCAGTCATAATGTCTTAATACTGCAAACAGTTCATCGATTTCCTCAAAAGTGTTAAAGAAACCAAGACTGACTCTGATTGTTCCACCCTGATCAAACGTTCCCAGAGCTTTATGGGCAAGGGGAGCACAATGCAGTCCCATACGGGTAGCTATATCATTTTCATCCAGTATTCCCGTAAGCTCGGTAATACTCATGTTGGCAGGGGTAAAAGAAAATACTCCTACCTGCTTCTGTACATTCAAACAGCTATGGATAATTGTATTCTCAAGATTATCGAGACACTCTATGAAGTGCTTAATTAAGGCGATTTTGTGTTTTCTGATAACACTAGCACCAATATCAAGAATAAAATCCAGAGCCGTATTAAGCCCAACTATTCCTGTTGTATTCGGTGTACCGGCTTCAAACATATCCGGCATGATTTCTGGGTGTTTTATTGATTCGGAATTGCTGCCTGTTCCTCCTGTAAGGAAAGCTTCCGGAATAGTCTCCGAGTTCAGAATCATTACACCTGTTCCGGTTGGTCCCAGCAATCCTTTGTGTCCGGGTGCGCATACAACATCAGCTTTTACATCCTGCAGATCGAGTGGATAGCTCCCCATGAGCTGAGATGCATCAAGAATTGAGACAACACCATAATCACGGCAAAGATTTGCCATTTCCCTAAAAGGCATGATGTTACCTGTGACATTTGAGCAAGCTGTGAACACTGCAGTCTGAGGTTTCTGCTTGAGAAGATTCTCAAAATCATTCAGGTCAGGGAAATAATCATCATCATAAGCAGTATAACTGACTTTAACACCCTTAACAGATCGCATATACTCCAATGGTCTCAGCACTGAATTATGCTCAAAGTGTGTCGTTACTACATGGTCATTTTCCCTAACCAACCCATGAATAGCCATGTTTAGTGCATAGGTGGCATTACTTGTGAATATAACCCGATCACTCTTATCTGCATTCAGCAGTTTTCTGACATTCTCTCTTGCCTGATATACAATTCTGGAAATTTCAATAGCGTTGTTATAAGACGCTCTTCCCACGTTAGAGCAGCTTGTTTTTAGATAATTAAACACATTTTCGGCAACAAAAGGTGCTTTGGGAAACGAAGTTGCCGCATTATCGAGATAAATCATTTTAACCTCACTTCTCAGAAGGTACAACTATACCTTTGATTATAATTTTCTGGAAGAAAACAAACACAAAGAAAGTCGGAATCGCTGCAATTACAAGAGCTGCAAATCCAACACCCGCAGAACTCCTCTGCATAAGCTGATAGATATGAACCATAATTGTCCACATATCTGAGTCCTGACACACAATAAAAGCAAACATAAAATTTCTATAGGCTGCATTAAAAGCTCCAAGAGCAATTACTGCCATAATAGGTTTTGATAGTTTCATGGCGAACTGCCAGAAAATACGGAATTCTCCTGCCCCGTCGATATTAGCACTCTCGAATATTTCTTTCGGCAAAGAGTCAAAGAACCCTTTCAGCAGGAATATAAAATATCCGTCTGCTGCTCCAGGCAGAATCAATGCCCAGAACGTATTCAGGAAATTAAGTTTCTTCAGCAGGATAAAGTTAGGGATCCCCATTACCATTGGAGGGAATGCCATTGTCAGCATAAATATCAGAATAAACTTGTATGTTCCCGGAAGTTTGAATCGACTCATGGAATATGCTGCCAATGGGTTTACAACAAGCGCAGTCAGTATTGCCAGAAAACAATACACCAGAGTATTAAACACAGCTCTTCCGCTGAACAGCATCACATCAAGAACCATGGCATAATTACGAATCAGGAACTCACGCTTGATATCACCTTTGTTTTCAATAAACAGAAAGTAATCAAAATTGAAATTATCAATCTGGATATCATCGAAACCTGAATACCTAACACCATAATTAATATTTAAATCATTTATAGTAGTATATTTCACTGCCAGGAACTGTTTCCATGCTTTTACTTCTTTCTCGGCATTAACAATTAAAAATTTTCCTGATCCGGAATCAGCGATATACTGTTTGAACATCCCTTTATCTTTATCAAACACAGCTTTGGGGTGAACATTCGTCAGAGCTTTATAGTTAAATCCGGTTGCTTTATTCAATCTGGAAAGGACAACCTTATCTTCATCTGTATTATACTGCTTTTTAAGGAACTGATGAAAATTCTGCTGAGCTTCCGGTTTTACGGATATATGGCTTATATCAGCATGTTTTTGCAGGAATTCAACCCAGTCCTGCTGGTAACTCAAGTTCTCTGATGGAATTTCTTTCGGAAGTCTTACACTCTCAAAAGAAGCATAGGTCATTGAGTTTTCTGCTTCAAAGTTATCTATAGTAACATATTTCTTTTCTAACCAGTCTCTGAAAGCAAAATTGACATGTCTGAGTGCGAACATTTCAGGTTTTGCAATATGAGAAATAAAATGGACATAGTCCTGCAGCTGAGATTCTGCACAGTCTCTCACATCAGGAAACACTATATCCTCGAATGAATAAATCTCAACATCATACACTTTTGAGATGACATCTGTACTGCTGTACTTTACTTTCAAGTACCTCCTGAACTCAGGTAATGCTTCGTCTTTAACATTAATGAAAATCGGATTCAGGTAGTTCTTCACAAAACTAATCCAATGATCTTTCAGTTCATTTTCAGGCATTTCCCTGCTTAGAACTATCTGACTCCAGGACTTGAAGTTCGTTCCCAGCTTTTCATTCATTCCGGCAAGATCATCCCCATAAATTGGATAAAGCTCTCGCAGTATAAAATCACCATCGAGATCAAAATATATCTTATCATCAAGACTCAGGTCATTCTTAAACTTATTAAAAGCCTCATACATACCGGCAGCGTTAAAATTGTAGTTTCTTGACGATATCTGTCTTTCTTCTATAATCACTTCATCCCATGTTATAGCATCGGAATTGTACTTTTCGTTAAATTTCAGGATATCTCCATCTGACTCCGTCTTCATCATCTTCCTGAAGTTTCGTTCGTTTCTGGCATAGATTCCTCTTCCATGCTGCTCCTGAGAATAATACTCTGCGGTATCAGATGATTTGTCATATTCTGCCAGAAACTCTTTCCAGTTATAATAGAATTTGCTATTTGTCTGTTCAGGTGAATTTACGTGATAGAAATCGGGAAATCGGCCTTTGTACTGAGTTTTGAGAATATTGATTTCCTCATTATATCGTGCTTCAACATATTTTTTGTACAGGACTTCAGTATTGTAAAAATACTTGGGAATAATGCTCATGTTCTTTGAATCTACATTACTCTTGAATGATGCCGAAAGCATTATCAAGAATGGATAAATCATTGTGACTGCTCCAAGCAAAAGTACAATATGTATAGATGAATTAAGTGCTTTATACGAGAATTTCTTTTTACCAACTTTTCCTATGATAGCCATAATCAACCTTAATCGGAACTAACCGTCTTAAATTCCATTTTTGATATTTTTCTTAACTGGATTATTGTGAAGCCCATCAGCATTATACCAAGCATCCAGGCCATTGTAGTGGCAATTCCAAACTTAAGATACAGATAAGCCTTTTCAAATATAAGAAGATCAGCAACCTTTGTTGCTTCGTTCGGACCACCTGCAGTCATTACAAGAATAAACCCGCTCTGCTGGGCAGATGCTATAAATGCTGCTATAAATTGTATAATAATAAGCGACTTCAGACTTGGTACAACAATATATCTGATCTTCTGAAAGAAAGATGCTCCGTCAATATCGGCAGCCTCGTAGTTTTCATCAGGTATACCTTTCAGGGCTGCGAGATAGATCAGACACCCCGGTCCTACTCCTGCCCAGATTGTAGGCAGAATACACAAGACCATCGCCAGTGATTCATCCTTTATCCACTTGCTTGATTCTAAACCAAGTGCCAGCAGAATCTGGTTCAGTCCTCCTGCATCAGAAGGATCATACAGCAGTTTCCACAAATAGATCACAATTACACCGCTGATAACTGCAGGTAAATAGTATATCAGCCTGTACATTATCTTTCCGTGAGACACTTCCTGCAGCATGATTGCCAGAATAATCGGGGGAACAAATCCCAAGCCTAGAGATAGTATCATATATTGCAGTGTTCGCCAGAGAGAACTCCACCAGACCGAGTCAAAAAGTACATCCGCAAAGTTCTGAAGCCCTATCCACTCCGAATTACCAACAACCTGATAATCCTGAAACGCCATCATTGATCCCATGAGCATGGGGATGTATTTCCAGAGCAGGATTGAGCCGACTGCCGGAACTATCATCAGATAGGCAATAATTAGGAACTTATTGTTCTTTCTCTTACTCTGGTAAGCAGGTTTGTGGTCAAAAGTCTTCCAGGCAAGTACAAGTGCCGTAGTAAAGAATATTATAATGAAAATTGCAACAAAGACCGCTATACTGTTTCTCTTTTTTCTCTCTTGGGGAGATATTTTCCCGATCATCTTTTCATTAGTTCTTTTTACCGCATCATCCAGTATTTCTCTTATCTTATTTCTCTTTTCTTCTCTGGTATCGCCCAGTTGACCTTTTTGCTCAAGAGCGATACAATCATCTATAGGGTAAGTCATGAACTCATACACCTTTTGACAATTTCTGCCATAAGGTTCCGGTTTACCGTTATTTATAGATTCCTCAAATGTCCTGAACCAGCCTTCCGGTACAAAACGCAGAACTTCATCATATCCGTACTTCTTCAAGTAAAGCGGATTCTGCATTCGGCCATATCCGGCTTCTATCATAACCTTGAGTCTTATCTTCCGTGCTTCTTCACTATCATAGAAATGAATGAATTTCCAGGCTGCTTCTCTAACTTCATCAGGGTCTCTGTCACCCAGTCCGGAGTTGTTTGATATTCCTGCACCAGCGAAAATCCCCATCATTCTACAGTTAATCTCAGAACCTCTGTCACCATGCGGTCCGGCTGGAGGAGGAGCAAGTCCCCACAAATCAGGATCAATATTACCACCAAGGCTTTTCTCATTCATGTAATCCATGCGCATGGCAATTTTTCCGTCATCCCACATTCTTCCCCAGTCACCTTCTCTGAAAACGAAACCTTCCTGATCTCTGCCAAAGGAATCTTTCCATTTCGTTGTATTGAGTTTTAAGTAGTATTCCAGAGCATCTACTCCGGCTTCGGAGTTAAATGTTGCCTCCCAATTGTCGGTTCCCGGTATTCTTGTTACAGCTCTACCACCGGCAGACCAGAGATAAGTAATCCAGTCATAGGCAGCCTGAGGTCCCGTAGCCATTTGCATTCCGTAAATACCTTCATGCGGAATTGTCAGTTGTCGTGCATACTGAAACAGCTCATCCCAGTTATCGGGTGGAGAATCAGGATCAAGCCCGACTCTGGCAAAAAGGTCTTTTCTATACATAAGAACCCTTACTAAAGTCTCATAAGGGAATGCCCATATATGTTCTTCATCATCTTTCTTTCTTTTTATTACCGGCCAGACAGGATCTGCTACCCGACCATTCAGTTCTTCTTCCGGAACTCTTTTCACAAACTCATCGAGTGGATAAAGAAAGTTGTTCTGAATGTAAGTATCAGATTGTCTGAAGTTCACATAGATTACATCAGGAGATACCCCGCCGGCAATAGCCATTAACGGTCCTGCATCCATGTTCAGATCTTCAATCTGTATCCCTGAGAATGATTTAAGTTCTATATGAGGATATTTTTCTTTGAATGCTTTCACAACAGCCTTTTCTGCTCTGCTGTATGCATCGGTAGCTTTAGGATCAGGTAGTTTAAAGACTTTAAGTGTTATGGGATTTTGTCCCCATATAAAATTGATATTAGCAATTAAAATGAGAATAATTATGACCGGTAATTTTAAATATCTCAATGCATGTCCTTATATTGCTTAATTAGTGATTTTCGATACGTTTAAATCTCTTCTCCAGTTCTGTCAATGTCATTTTTATTATCAATGGTCTGCCATGAGGGCAGAAATACGGTACCTCACAACTGAACAGATCGTTAATCATAGCCACCATTTCTTTCTGGGACATCTTTTTACCGGCTTTAATGGCAGCCTTACAGGATACTGATTTTGCCAGACTGTCTCGGAAATCAGAAGTTTCAGAAAACTCGTCCTGAAGCTGTTTGATAATATCTATGAAAACTTCTCCCCCATCCCAGTCTTCCAGCTCTGCCGGAATCTCTTCTATCACAATGGAAGCTCCACTGAATGTTTTGAGGCTGAAACCAATTTTATGGAATATCTCAAGGTTTTCAGAAATCAATTCCGGTATTACGTGCTGCAGGATAGGTGGAATATCTATGACAATAGGGAAAAGTAATTTTTGAGTAGGTGCAGGTGCTCCATGAATTCTGTGCAGTATTTTTTCATAGAGGATACGTTCATGAGCAGCATGCTGATCAATCATTAACAGTCCTTCCTCGATCTGAACAAGTACATAAGACTGATGCAACTGCCAGGGGTTTATCAGTTCCTCTTCTTTACTGAGGAGAAAATAATTCACATGTTCCACAGGTCTGTTCGTCTGAGGAGTTTGGTTTTCTGTTGTTTCAGTAATCTCTTCCGTTGAAACGGATTTAACATCTGACGGATAGTTTCTGTATTTTTCGTGGAAAAGATCAGGTTGATAGAGCTTCTGGAAACTATCTCTGACATAGTTATCAAAAACAGGCTTTGTCTCTTTATATTCTACTTTCTTTCTGTATGTGTTGATTTCTGCAGCTGAAGGTTTCTCAAATGTTGCAGGTGATTCGAATTTTTTCCTGATTGACTGGAACTTCTCTTCTTCATAGGACATCAATGCCTTTGTTATTGCCTGTTTAACAAAACCATGAACTGTTTGTGCATCTCTGAATCTTATTTCCAGTTTTGCAGGATGAACATTACAGTCAACCTGTTCGGGAGCTATATTGAAAAACAGGATATGAGGAGGAGTCTTTGCATTCTGAAAAATCCTGATTTTCTTAATAAATGGCTCATAAGCTGCCTTGAGGCTGTGCAGCATGATCTTGTCTTTTATGTATCTCCCATTGATGAATATATAGTGGTAATCATTCATGCCTTCTGTGATTTCTTCCAGACCTTTTATGAAACCGGAAATCTGCATTCCTTCTTTTTCATAGAAGATCTCGAACATATCTCTTTTTTCAAAATCACTTCCGAAAATACTGAGCATCCTGTGTTTTTTGGTTTGCACTACTGGATAGTTTAGCCTGATCTTTCCATTAACAATCAGCTTAAAATGGACATGAGGATATAGTATTGCCTGATAGTAAACATAGTTGATGATATGTCTTGCTTCAACCTGTACAGATTTAAGAAATTTTCTTCTCGCAGGTATATTAGCAAACAATTGCCGTACTATAATGGTAGTACCGGTATTCCCCGAAGTTTTTGTCATATTCTTCATTACACCGTTATCTATATCCACCTGAGTGGCAATATCATCTTCTTCAAGCTTGGTAATAAGAGTCATGTTACTTACAGCAGAAATACTCGGTATTGCTTCACCTCTGAAGCCCAAAGTACTGATATTGAATATATCCTCTATTTTGCTGATTTTACTTGTTGCATGCCTTTCGAAAGATGTGAGAGCATCGTCCTCCGACATTCCACATCCGTTATCTACTACCTGAATCAACTTTTTACCACCATCTTCTATGGCAATTGTAATTGCTGTTGAACCTGCATCAAGAGAGTTTTCAACCAATTCTTTTACTATGGAAGCCGGTCTTTCGACAACTTCTCCGGCAGCGATTCTATTTGATATTTTTTCTGAAAGTATTTTAATTTTATCCATCTGATCCTCAACACAATTTTTATCTATTGCACAGTTTTGTAAACACTTTTCTGTACGGAAAAACTGGTCAATATTTAATTAACACCGAATAATGTTTCAAAGCTCAATTAAAAAAATCAATATTAAAATATTAATTTCTTGACAATAATAAAAATAGAAATACAAATTTAACAGAATTCAATACTATCAAACTTTATGAAGCGCACAAGGAAAGTAAAACATAAATATTTTAGAAACGTTCATTGCTCTACGCTAGTAGTGTAATGATCCTCCTAAAGTAGTCGCATGCTGGCCGGTTGTCTCCACAACCGGCTTTTTTTATTCTTAAATTTCTTGCCCGAATATGTGAAGAAGATAATCTGTGATTATTAAATGATACAGGTTTAATATGAGTACAAAAAAAAAACATCGAAGCCGTAATAATAGAGCTAATAAAAAAAATATTAGATTCACTTATTTATGGATTGTCATTGTTGCAATTGTTTTCAGTCTGTTTTACGCTTTAAGGTATGAGAAAAAGACTGATAATGGACAGAATACTGACTTTCAATACAAAACAACGGTTGTGAAGATACAGAAAACTCTTCAGGAAAGTCCTGTTCAGTTTACCGTAGAAATTGCTGACACACCTGACCTTACTTCACTTGGACTTATGAACAGAGAATATCTGGCTGAAAATGCCGGAATGCTTTTTGTGTTTCCTTATGCCGATAAACGCAGTTTCTGGATGAAGAACACGATATTACCTCTTGATATAATATTTATTGATTCTGTGGGTAAAATTGTTCAGATTTCTGAGAACACAACTCCTTTCAGTACAGAAAGCGTTGTATGCCTTAAACCTGCTAATTATGTTCTTGAGGTAAATGCCGGAACTGCTGAAAAATACAATATTACAACTGGTGATATTGTCAGTTGGGATGATTATTAGACTGATTCATCATCTATACTGCTGAAAATCTGCTTTATTTCTTTGCAATATGAATTATCATGTTTTAAAGGACCTATACCTCTACCCAGAATAACATCTTTATGCTCTTCTATTCCCCTGTGAAGATAACTGTTTGCATGGAAAACAGCATCCCTTACGTGCATTCCGCCTGCCATACAAGCTGCTATTGCTGAAGACAGAGTACAACCTGTTCCATGTGTGTTTTGCGAATCGATTCTGACATTGCAGAATATACCTGCAGGTTTATGTTTACTGTCAAAAAGATAATCGCAGCAAATACCGGAGTCGGAATGACCACCTTTAATCAGCACATTTCTCACACCTGCATCAATCAGCCTGCCAGCACAGGTATTCAAGTCATTATCAGAGTTGATATCCATTCCGCAAAGCAGTTCTGCTTCCGGAATATTTGGTGTTATAAGAGTACACAATGGAAAAAGCTCTTTCTTTAGCAGATCAATTGCATCCGCTTCAAGCAATGTTCTTCCGGACGAAGAAACCAAGACAGGATCAAGAACAATATTAGTTAATCTATATTCTTTAAGAAAATCAATCAACCCTTCTGTAGTAGTTTTATTATGAAGCATACCTATTTTTACTGCATCTATTATTATATCATCAGCTAAAGCAGATAGTTGTTCTCTGAAGTACTCAGGACTAACAGAAAAGGTATTTTTCACTCCGAGTGTGTTTTGCACAGTAAGTGACGTAATCGCGGTTAATCCATACAGTCCCAGTGCTGACACAGTTTTCAGATCAGCCTGTATTCCTGCCCCGGCTGATGGATCAGAGCCTGCGATAATTAATACTGTCTTCAGTCTCTTCATTTTCCCATCGCTTTCAACAAATTACCTCTGGTTACTTCCAGGATTTTTCTCACTCCTGACTCAATTGGTTCATGGTGTCCTGAGTATATTCTTTCGACACCAAGAGTCATTATCTTTTCCAGAAATGCCAGATAAGTTTCATAATTATATTCTATATTTCTGGTTCTGAAATGTATATTCGTGTCACCAGTAAACAAAGCTTTATGTTCAAAGTTATAAAAACACGCTGAATCAGGTGAATGCTCAGATACTTTAATCACCATCAAATAGTCGTCACCGGCACGGATAACCTGACCGTCTCTTAAATTATAGCGGGAGTCAGGGGCTTCACCAAGGTGATATATTACCGGGTTATACTGTTCCAAAATGTAGCTCAATCCATTTGTATGATCAGTATGGTTATGAGTAAGCAATATCTGCTGAATAGGATTTGCCTCATTAATCCCGTATTTCCTCAGTAATCCGACTATATCCCTATCTCCCCCGGCATCAATCATGGTGTTGATTGTTTTTCTGCTGTTTCCACTTGAAGTAAGCAGGTAATTATAGCTGCAGAAAGAGAGTTCCTTAGGTCGAATTACCGCAATCTTCATTTTTTTCTGAATATCAGGGTTCTGGGCTCAATCTGCTCAAACAGATCATCCACAATCGGGCACATATCCTGGGGCTGCCCAAGCGTAAGAATTCCATCATCAGCGAGTGAATTGTAGAACATCTCGAACACCTGCGTCTTTAAAGGTTCGTCAAAATGCATTGTTGTATTCTTTGAAATGATCGCATTAAGATTTTTTGCCAAAGGTTTCAGGCTTAACAAATCATGCCTGATATAAGTGATACTTTTTCTGATTTCTTCCGAAATCTGAAAGTTCTTTTTGTCATCAAAATTTGTGAAATACTTCAGGAATAGTTCTTTGGGCATACGGGTCAACTGGTTTTCCGGATACACACCTTGTGCGATAAATTCTGCAAATCTGTTGCTTATGTCTATATCTGATGTAATCAAATCCAGTTTTGAATAGTTCTCTTCTCCAATATTGTGATGCAGCAGCATTGCAAAAGAAAATGGTTCCTGTCCATATGCACAACCTGCATCCCAGACCTTTACCGAACAGTTTTCAGTAAACCTTTCTTTCAAGTGAGTGACAGTAGACTCCAATGCATCAGAGTCTCTGAAAAAATATGAAAAAGCCATTATTCATCCTTCATAAACTATGCGTTCAGACAGAGCATTATGAAAATGAGCCATACATAATACATTGTCTCTATTTAATAAAAAACATAAGCTATACATGGAAATATCCAAGCTATTTGTTAAATTATCGTATCCTTAAGATAATTCTTATCGTCACGCTCCGGATAATCTATCAGATAATGCAGACCTCGGGATTCTTTTCTCATAAGTGCAGAACGGATAATACAGTTTGCAGTAATTGCAAGATTTCTTGTCTCAATAACTTCCTTCCTCACAGCGTTATGCTGATAGAAATTATTAATTTCCGTATAAATGTTATGAATTCGATTCGTTGCATATTTGAGAAGTCTTCTGGAACGAATAATACCGACATATCCCTGCATGATAGATTTTATACTTTTTCTGTTATGAGATATCACGATCCATTCATTTTCATTAAACTCATCCAGTTCTTTCCACTCCGGAATATCAGGAAAATCAACATCTTCCGTTATAGATTGATGCTTAGATGCTCTCAGAGAAACCACAAGTCCCTCTAACAGTGAATTCGACGCAAGACGATTTGCTCCGTGAAGCCCCACGCAGGCAACTTCACCGGATGCAAAGAGGTTCTTAACATCTGTCATACCGGAATCGGTAATCAATATACCTCCGCAGAAATAATGTGCAGCCGGGACAACAGGAATCGGATTCTTAGTAAAATCAATTCCACGCTTAAGACATTTTTTATATATGTAAGGGAAATGCTCAATCAGTTTATCTTCAGGAATATGAGTTGCATCCAGAAGAACATATTTATCATCCCTTTGTTTAAGCTCTCTGTCAATAGCTCTGGAAACAATATCTCTTGGAGCAAGCGACCCCATTTTGTGGTAGTTTTCCATGAATGTTTCACCGTTTTGCAGACGAAGTACTGCGCCTTCGCCTCTCAGAGCTTCAGTTATCAGGAATGTATTGTTTTCCGGTGAGTAAAAAGCGGTAGGGTGAAACTGAACAAACTCCATATTAACCAGTCTGGCACCAGCCAGTTTTGCCATGGCAAATCCATCTCCTGTTGCTATAATAGAGTTTGTATTGTTATTATAAACCTGGCCGCCGCCGCCGGTAGCAAGCATTGTCTTCTTAGCCAGAAATGAATCTATTTTACCGGAAGCAATATCCATGATATAAGCTCCCCAGCAATTTATTCCGGAAACAAAGTTCTTTTGCTGCAGAACATGGTGCTGAGTAATAAGGTCAATTGCAAGATGTTTCTCAAAAATTTGAATATCAGGGTTTTCCCTGCACTTTTCTATAAGCGATTTCATTATTTCCAGACCGGTCGAGTCGGCAGCATAAGCAACCCTGTTTCTGGAGTGTCCGCCCTCTTTAGTCAGAGAGAGATTCTCTATAGAACTGTCAATAGCATCATTCGAACGTGTAAATTTGGTTCCCAGGTTCAGAAGATACTCAATAGCTGTAGGACCATCCTGAACAATTGTATTTATCACTTCTTTTTTCCCGAGAAAAACTCCCGCATTATAAGTATCAGTGATGTGTTCGTTGAAGGAATCGGTTTTATCGAGAACCGCTGCAATTCCCCCCTGTGCATAAGCCGTATTACAGTCTTTCAATTCCTGTTTAGTTACCACAGCAACCTTACCGTGTTTAGATACTTCCAGGGCAAAAACCAGACCTGCAATTCCACTCCCTATTACCAGATAATCGAACTTTCTCATTCATGCTCCTTGTCAGAACCGAGGTTCAGATGCATTATCAATGCATTTTCTACTGGGTTACTGTAATAATTTTTTCTTTTACCAATTTCCACAAAGCCCAGTTTTCTGTAAAGCCGAATCGCCGGATTATTGGACTCCCTGACTTCCAGAAAATAATTGAAACAAAAGTCCTTAAGCATAATATTCATTACTTCTACCAGAAGGAACTCAGCTAATCCCCTTCTCTGATGAGTTCTTGCAATCCCAACATTAGTTATCTGAAATTCATCCAGAACTTTCCAGCCACAAGTATAGCCTACGATACATTTTTCTGTAACATCAACCAATGTAAACGCTTTATGGTTTAGAATCTCATGTATGAACATATCGACTGACCAGGGTGAAGAGAAGAGTTCATTCTCTATTGCCAGAACTTCACCGATATCATCCAGATCCATCGACCTGATTTCATATTTATCTGCTGAGTTCATCTCAGTATAAAAGTTTTTGTCCGGGTTGTAATATGATTATGGCCTTCCCGTTTCGCTGTCTCTTTTCCAATGAGTTTGTTTCGATGAGATGAGATTGAGATGTATTCAGTTTCAGTGCAATTCCGGAAATAGTATCTCCGGATACAACAGTATAAGTCTTTCGTTCAACAGAACTTTTCTTAGCAGGAATCTTTAATCTCTGACCAACATAGATGGTTGTCTTATTCAGGTTATTCGCATTCAATAAATCTTTGACAGTTACACCGTAACGCTTGGCTATAACCCCGAGAGTCTCACCGCTTTTAACTGCATGTGTTGTAGTTTCTCCGCTTACAGTTCCGGAGGAGGTTGAGCTACCCTTAGATGAACCGGAGGATATGTTTCCTGTGACAATCAACTTCTGTCCCGGATAAATTGTGTTTGAGTTCATATTATTCAGGCTTTTCAGTTTTCGCAGAGAAATGCCTGCTCGAGAAGCTATACCTGACAGAGTGTCTCCCTTCTTGACAGTATATGTTGACTGTCCCTGGATAGGGGTACTACTTGATCCTGATGACCCTGAGGAACCGTATAGTTTAAGCTTCTGTCCCGGATATATAACATTAGATCGCAGTCCGTTAATGCTCTTGATCTTACTTACAGACGTCCTGTACTTTCGTGAAATACTGTAAAGACTCTCCCCTCTTCTGACAGTATGATACTGGTAATAACCACTGTTCTTTTTCATGAATTTCTTCTCAACAGATGAAACCTGATCTTCATTTGGAACGGCATCAATCGGTAAAAGGATTTCATAAGTACCGGGTGGAAGGATAACATCATTCAGAGGAGAATATCTGCTTCTCTTTCTTTTATATATATTAATCCAGGGATTCAGTTCCCAGACTTTACTCACATTTGTGCCTTGGTGCTTAGCCCATTCATCAATAGTATAATGTCCTTTAAGTGTGAGGCTTACCAGCTTGGTCGTTTTATAAAGCGATTCCTCTCTTTTGAACTTCTTTCCAAAAAGTTCTTCTTCATGTTCAAAAATCATCTTTATGGCAACAGCGCGCCATACGTATTTATTTGTCTCATCGACTCTGAGGATTAAATCAAAGAAGCTCTTCCCTCCCTGCTTTTTCATGACCTTAGCAATTGATCCAGGACCTGCGTTATAGGCACAGAAAGCCAGAAGCCAATCATCTGACCCGCGTTCTGTCAGGTAGTTTCTGGCATTAATAAGGTATTTAGCTGCAGCTTCTGTTGTTAGAAGAACATTTGACCTTTCATCTATATGGCTGTTGATCTTAAGTTTGTAACCTTTAGCTGTACTTGGCATAAATTGCCACATACCACCTGCTCCAACTCTGGAACGGGCTATGGCATTTAAGCCACTCTCAGCAATTGCCAGATATTTTACGTCCAGAGGAACACCATACTCGGCGAATATAGAATCGAAAACAGGAAAATACCTACCGCTTCTGGGGATGTACTTATATGCTGCTTTAAGCTCATTCTTGAAAATCTTTTCAAATTTTTCCTGCAACCTTTCGTTTTTCAAATTAAACAGTGTTCCAGCAAAAGTAATTGTATCAGGAATTATGAAATCATCGTTTACTGCAACCCTGTTGTTAGAAATTTCAAGTGCCTGCTGCAGTGAATCAACAACATAAAAAAGCTCATCTATCTGGAGATACAATGAGTCAATCTCCTGGGACTGTTTGCTGATAATTGTTATTAGAGTGTCAGGATTGGAACTAGCCGTATATTGTTCTGAGAATACTCTATCAGTCACTATTTCTTTTTTCTCAATCTTTTCGTCTTTACGTAAATATGCACAACCTGTTAAGTAAATACATATCAAGAAAATTATAGTCGCCTTTATCTTCATAGAATTTATCTGCCTTCGTACATAGTTTTGTAATAGTTCATATATTCACCACTGACAATGTCTTCAGTCCACTCTTTATTCTGCACATACCAGTCAATTGTTCTCTGAATTCCCTCTTCAAATGATACCTGAGGTTTCCAGCCTAACTCCTTCTGGATTTTACTGCTGTCAATTGCATAGCGTCTATCATGTCCGGGTCTGTCTTTCACAAAAGTTATCAAGCTTTCCGGTTTGTTAAGTTTACTTAACAATAGTTTAATGATATCAATATTAGCCCATTCATTGTCTGATCCAACATTATATATACCTCCCGGTACACCTTGCTCAATTACACTGTCTATTGCCCGGCAATGATCCTCTACATGAATCCAGTCTCTAACATTCAGACCATCACCGTAAACAGGAAGTTCTTTATCATGAAGAGCATTATTAATCATTAAAGGGATAAGTTTTTCCGGAAATTGGTTTTGACCATAATTGTTTGAGCATCGAGTCATGCAAACATTGAGTCCATAAGTTTTGTATGCTGCTCTTACAAACATATCTGCTGAAGCTTTACTTGCAGAATAAGGACTATTTGGCAGGAGATTGGAAGATTCCGTGAATTTCCCTTCAGATCCCAGAGAACCATAAACCTCATCAGTTGAAATCTGCACAAACTTTTTTACTTGATACTGCCTGGAAGCATCCAGCAGGTTCTGAGTACCAAGTACGTTTGTTCTGAGAAATGCTCCAGAATCCATAATGCTTCGATCCACATGAGATTCAGCTGCAAAATTGACTACATGCGTAGGACGAAATGTCTCAAATACATCCTTAACATCTTTCACAACATCTATACTGCCTTTAAAGAAAGTGTAGTTCGGATGATTAGATACACTATCAAGATTTCTCAAATTGCCTGCGTATGTAAGAGAATCAAAATTTATTATTTTTGTATCGGAGTGTCTGGTAAGGAAATAACGGATAAAATTAGATCCGATAAAACCAGCTCCTCCTGTTACCAGGAATATTTTTGCGTTCATGTTTTACCTCAAAGTTAAGCTTGAATGAGAACTTTGCATAATTGGGTAGTCAGTTCATACTTTCTAAAGAAAGCATATAAGTTGACTCGCATTCAAAACTCATCATACTCTGAGTCAAAATAAGCTTCCCCGAAAGATTTTCCTGATGAGTTCAAAACCTCATCGAATTTCTTTTTACAAATGATACTTGATCTGCTATTCTGCAAAGCTCTCTTTATGTTTCATTATCTTCTTTTCCAATGTCTTTTATGCAAATTTCACATAGTGCTTTTTGTCAACATTTTAATACATAATATTACATCAAAACAATAATGATACAGTAGTTTAAATTGCACCTCAATCAACTGATGTACAGCTTTGTCAACCATTGACAAGATGCCTAAGCATTTATAATTAGTGAAACTGTGTTTACTGGGATTTATTCTTGCCAATTTTATGTTTACAAATATTCTATATGTAAGAAAGATGCTACTGACTGCTATCAGAAAAAAGAATTCTCAAACAAAATGAGGTTTCAACCTGACAAAATTATTCTGAATTGGAGAAATAAAATGTGGAAATCTGTTACCCTTGAAGATAAAGTCATTATTGACTCATATCTTAAAGATAAGAATCTGGAAATTTCCGAGCTTACATTTACAAATCTGTATCTATGGAATCAGGGGCAATCGTTTTCATATAGAATAATTGATGACTTTCTTGTTGTAAAATCTCTGGATCTTGCCGGTAACTGCATGATCTTTCTTCCTGTAGGTAAAACAGAAGACCAAAACAATTCTCTTGAACTGCTCAAAGCTGTTATTGAAAAACTGATCGAAGATTGTGAAGATGAAAATATATTCTTTATCAGGTCACTTACTGAGAAGATGAAAACAAGACTCGAAAAAGCATTTCCAGAAGATTTCGAGTTTTCTCCTACTCCCGAATATTCAGATTATGTTTATAGTGTAGAAAAGCTGGTGAACCTTAGTGGAAGAAAGTACCACTCTAAAAAGAATCAGTTCAATAAATTCAAGAAGATGTATGATTTTGAGTACACTCCATTAACTGCTGAGAATGCTCAAATACTCATTGATTCACAATGTCAGTGGTTTAATCACAATAACGTAGAAGTCTATGCTGACCTTGAAATTGAAAGAAAAGGCATTATTCAGGTTATAAACAATATGGAACATCTGGATGTTGATGGCGCATACATAACCGTAGAAGGAAAAATCGCAGCATTCACTCTCGCAGAGCAGTTAAGCGATTATACCGTTGTGATTCATATTGAAAAAGCTGTCGATGAGTTCCCCGGTGCTTATCAGGCAATAAACAAATTGTACCTTGAAAACAGATGGTCTGATATGACATATGTAAATCGTGAATGCGATTTGGGTATAGACGGACTTCGTAAGGCCAAACAATCTTACAGACCGATTTTCATGCTGGAAAAATATAAAGCAATCCTAAAAAAATAACCGACAAGCCAACTCACTCAGCCTGTCGGTAAAAAGAAACACTTTAAAATTACTTTTTACTTTCTGATTTTATATGATTAATAATATCCTGAATATAAGAAAACGCCAAACATGTAGTTGTATCAGCCGCTCCATAATATACTGCAATCCTTCCGGTAGCCGGATCATGCAGAGCAGCGCATGGGAAGACAACATTAGGCACATCACCAACACACTCATATATCTTCTGCGGAGACAGAAGATATGAGTCAGATCTGGCAATAACTTTCCATGGTTGATCCGGATCAAGAAGAGCCGCGCCCATACTATATACAAAACCGTTGCAGGAAGTTAACACTCCATGATAAATCAGCAGCCAGCCTTCTGATGTTTTTATTGGGACAGGTCCGGCACCAATTTTAGTACCCTGCCAGGTTTCCGGTATTGTTCTCATTACATGTCTGTGCTTTCCCCAGAAGCATAAATCAGGGCTTTCACTGTAATATATATCACCAAAAGGTGTGTGTCCGTTATCACTGGGTCGACTAAGCATAGCGTAATTACCATTTATCTTTTCAGGGAACATGACACCATTTCTGTTAAACGGAAGAAACGCGTTTTCCTTCTGATAGTATGTTTTAAAGTCTGTTGTTTCGGCAACACCTATTGTAGGCCCATAATATCCGTTGCACCAGGTTACAATAAACTTATCATCTATCTGAGTTACACGTGGATCATAAGCATAATTAAATGCTTCCTCTACCGGGCAATCTTCAAAAACAATCTGCTCTGGCTCAATATCCCAATTCAAACCATCATCACTGAATCCGGTGTGAATCCTCATTCTGCGAGATTTGTCATCACAGCGGAATACTCCTGCAAAACCCTCTTTGTACGGTATAACAGCACTATTAAAAATACTGTTCGAAGTTTCCAGATGATCCCTCAAAATAACAGGATTACCCGAGTATCTCCAGAATACATCCTTACAACCTTCCGGTTTATTTTCCCATGGTATATTTTTAAGTGCTTTTCCAAAAATATTCATAAATACCTCAAAGTTCCCTTATCATATCAAAATGTTCTTCAGTAAGTGAACCGTAATCAAAGAAGCTCACAGACTGTGCACCATTCTCAATTGCATACTTAACAGCCTGTTTCAGTTCATCGACACTGCTTTCCGGTACATATAAGCCTGAGACAAAAGGAAATTTACTTTCCAGATCTCTATTGCAGGAGCCTGCAGTTTCAATAAGCCAATCCGGCTTCCTGTTATAGAATGCATAGTACTGCATTGGAAATGCCATATCAATATCCCATTTATCCCAATCCTGCCTTACCATCTCACGAGACATTTCAGGAGTTGGAAACACTGCTGCAGTAACTTTTTTACCCATATTATGTATGATGCCACACAGGTAATTCACCAGTTCTACAACCGAATCATACCTGTATTGTATCCATTTGATTTCATCGAAATTTTCATCCATATTATAAATATCAAACC
Source organism: Cloacimonadales bacterium (SeqCode) (assembly GCA_942492065.1). GTDB lineage: Bacteria > Cloacimonadota > Cloacimonadia > Cloacimonadales > JAIOQZ01. The sequence goes on from CALODV010000020.1 coordinate 177,910, forward strand.
CTGTTCTTCTTTTAAACTCTTCTCTACAGGATTCACAATAACAGAAATCGAATTCAGGGAACACTCTATCCTGCACAAGGTTGTACTTTGGTTGTAAACCTTCCGGGAGAATAACATCCGGATATCTTATATAGTCCAGATGAACAGATTCTACATTTTCCATATCACAGATTTTACTAACCTTATCAGCCAGATAATCCCGTACTTCCTTCTTAGAAGGACATATCCACTTATAGTAGCCTACATACGGCTGTTTTTCCAGACATGACACTCCTTCACGATTTACAATATACCAGTCAGGATGGTTTTCGACAATATCCTGATCATTACAGTTCAGCATCCATGTCCAGGCATGAAATTTAATACCTGCTGCACTATAGAGCTCGGATGCCTTTTCGATCATCTTACCCTTATAGAATACGTTGTTAATTCCTGAGTAGCCCAGCTTATCAATACTGTCCTCTATCTTCTTGAGATAATCTTCATTATCCTCGTGCAGCCATATCCATTTATCATTAAGTTTATTCATTATTTCTTTTCTCCAGCATCAACAGACCAGAAGCGTCCTTTATTGTTCACATACCATATCTTGCCATCTTTTTGCAGCCCATAAACGAAATTGTATTTATCAGCCATAACAATGATTTCCTTATTATATGGCTTGAAGTTTTTATTGAAATGACCATGTTTGGATTCATATTCTTTCTGCATGTAATATAACTTGAAAAGCTCAACTCTCAGTTCAGGTTCTTCTTCAAATACAGGATCAACTTTTTCTCCGGCAAGAGCATGAGAAAACTGCACTACTCCCCATCTTTCAGGGTAATGCATGGCAATCAATCCCTGTGGAGACCATACCCAGTTGTTTTCAGGCAGGTTCTTACCTGTTTCAGAATCTTTCTGCTTAACATATTCACCATCAATAACATCATATCGCCAATCGACTCTGGAGAAGTTAACTTTCATAATCTCATTATCTTCGGGATAACCTGAATGTCTGGCGCACTCTTCCAGAGCATTCCACGGAATTGCAATTTCAACAGTCCAGTACTTATCTGTATCTTTGGGATCGTTAATTGTACCTTCGATATGTACAGCAGTTTTAAGTCCTGAGATGTTCCAATGATCAACGGCTTTTCCATTATCCTTATATGCCTGTGTAAGTAAAAGATCCCATGTAGTATTCAATGCGTTAATTTCCAGTTCATAGTAATTGTGAGTATCGCAGTCAGGATCCAGAAAAACCTCAAAATCATCATCATAAAAAATAACATTATCATGTTCTTTCAAGAATCCTGCAATATTTTTCTCCTCGAGTTTAGCAGCAAAATAAAAATAATCTTCATCCCAGAGCATTTTGGCTCTTGTATCTTGAAAAGGCAGTGGTTTCAGTTCACCTTCAATATCGACAAACTTATCTGTCCATGGAACTTTCTCCCACGACTCCTCATTGGGTACACCGTCTATATTTAAAGGTTTTATAGCTTTATAACAGATGTAGTGTTTAGGAGCATACTCAATCTGCGGTGTTGGAAAGTTACAAAATGTGTTCAGTGAAAAGAAACTTAGAAGCATAATGCTGAAAATTCTCATAAAGTTATCTCCGTTGTATTGATTTCAAAAAAATATAGTGTAACAGATTTCTGTCAATAAGTGAAATATCAATGGCGTTAAATTCAGAGTAAATTACTGTGTTATCTAAAGAAAAGATATAGTAATAATCGAATAAATTACTATATTTTAATTGACAGGATTGATAAAGACTTAAATTATATATTTGCTAAGGTTTATACATCATGAACCTTAAACTAACCAATATGCTTTTCATCAAGCTATTATATTGAAAATTAAGGAGTTCAATATGACTGAGACCTCGTACAACTCAGGAGAGATTCTATTAGTTTTGATTCTGCTGCTGTTGAACACCGGACTGGTAATATTCCTGATAACGAAACTTGTCAAAGCTTTACGGGAGCTGCAATCCTGCAAAAGACAGATTACCGGGTTGGAATCAAGCAATAAAAAAATCTTCACACAACTTGTATCCTTAAACGAATCAATAAAAATGAATGGAGGTCAGGAAAGTTCCTTCGATGCTGTTCAACTGCAGTGCATTCTGGAATATTCTGAAGACTTTCAGCAGGTCTACACATACTTGAAGAAAGTAGCAGCCTGTGTGGACTCTAACGTATTGGAAAACTATGGCGAAACTGCCAAAGAAATATATTACATGATTGATGAGTGGAACAACAAATCAGGTAAAGCTAAACTCGTTCTTAGTGAAGATTTATTGCAGATGCATAAAAAAATCATAGATGAGATGTATAATTTTGCTGACTCATTGAAGGATGAGCAGGATGCGGAAACAATAATCGGTTCTTTTCAGAAAATACATGAATCTAAAAAAGCAATAGACTCAATGACGAGAGAAGCAATTCAAAATTAACTTAAGGACTTTCAATGAAATATAAATTTTTACTTTTCGATATGGATCAGACAATTTTTGATTATAAAAAAGGGAATGTCAGCGCACTTGAATTTACATTTAACAAATTTGGTATAGAATTTTCGAAACATATCCTCGATGAATACCGTTCTATAAATAAAACTTTGTGGTCTGAATTTGAACGCAATCAAATATCAGGATTAAAACTAAGAGCAGAAAGATTCAGACTGTTATTTGAAAAGCTTAATATTAAGAAAGATGCTGAACTGGTATCAAGGGAATACCTTATTAACCTGTCAAACCAGACAGATTACATGCCTGGAGCAGAAAAGATGCTTTCCAAAGTAAAATCCGACTTCAAACTGGGAATAATTACCAATGGCTTTGCGGATGTTCAGTATCCAAGACTGGCAAAGTCCACCATATCGGGTTTATTCAATAAAATTTCAGTTTCTGAGGAATCGGGATTTTCCAAACCGGATGTCGGTATTTTTGATTATACTTTCAAGCTGTATGAAATCAAAGATAAAACTGAAGTAATAATTATTGGCGATAACCTGCAGTCTGATATAAAAGGCGGAAATGATTACAGTATTGATACCTGCTGGTACAATCCTAAAAAACTGCATAATGACTCGGGGATTGAGCCAACATATGAAATTAACGACTGGGAACAGTTTCTGGAGGTAATTTACTAAATTATGAAACATTACTTATTTCTTCTATTGATGCTGACAGCATTGACATTAAGTGCTGAACCTATGAAAACATGGACAACAGATTCGGGTTTGAAAATAGAAGTACTGCAGAAAAGCGACAGCACTAAGATAGTGGAACAATACGATTTTGTTACAATGCACTATGAAGGCTGGTTACTGAACGGTAGAAAGTTTGACAGCTCAATTGACCCGGATACTCCAATTACTTTTATGGCGGGTATGGGAAAAATGATAGCTGGAATAGAGGAAGGCTTGATTGGAATGCGGCCGGGAGAAATAAGAAGAGTAATTATTCCACCCAGTCTTGGATATGGAGATATCTGGTATCAGAATGTCATTCCTCCCAACTCGGTTCTGGACTTTAAAATATATCTACTATCCGTTACCAAACACAAGCTGAATCTTGAGAAAAAAGATTCGGAATCTGACTCATCCTCTGATACTCAATAATGCCTCCGAGTATTCAATAACTTTTTTGAATCCGACTTTCTCATAACACCTGATAGCCTGATAGTTATCAGCTTTTACATTTAGTGCTATAAAATCACATGTTTTTAATAAATCACTACATATTGCAGCAGTCAGAACACTGCCAATCCCTTGTCCTCTAAGCTTTTTATGAACTGAGATTGAGCCAAGTGCCGCTGTCTTAAATTCACCGGAATATGTATGAATTCCACCAAAAGCCAGACATTCATCATCATCGGTTATCATTTTAAATTTCCCTGTTGAAAGCAAGCTGACATCAAACCAGTTTTCAGGATAGTTGTCTTTCAGGAATTCTTGAACTTGTGATACATCATCTATACTTACAGACCTGATATCATAAACTCCTTTTTGAAATCCTGTAAAATCAGGTTGATTCAATCCCATTCGAACAGAATTAATATTCTCTAAAACATCATATTTAAAGCTTAAGTGTTCCACAATTTCCTTATTTGCATGTAGATAGAATTTTTCAGGCAGTAAAGGAAGCATTTCTTTCCAGGATTCTTCAACAAGAGAGTCATAATCAGTTGATATACCAATATATATAGGGATTTGAAACTTTGAATACTTGAGTATTATATAAGACGAAAGTTCATCACCGATCTTTGTAAAATAATCTGTATAAGCCCAGTAAGATTTATCCAAATCTGATATTCTGTAAATATTATGAAAAGGATATCTTATCAGCCTTTCATAAATATCTCGTTTATTTTCAGACTTTTCCATCAATCTAGTGACAACATCTTAACATTTTCACTGTAGTTTTCAAATCTCAGATTATCCAGATCACGCATTTTCTGCAATAGAATTCTTATCCTGTCCAGTGATCCTTCCATTCTATCAATCAGCTTTTTCTGTTTATCAGTCAACACTTCATCATCCATCGACATTTTGAACAGATCCAAACTTCCCTGCAAAATCATCAAAGGTTGATTAACTTCATGATTTGTTGTAATCGCCATAGCCAAAGCAGTATTTTTCTTCTCGAGATCTATGATAGCACTTTGAGATTTCTTTAAGTCGGCATAAGATTGATACAAAAGGTTTGTCTTTTGCTCAATTGCTGATTTCTGCGCATTGATAATCTTAATTTTCTCAGGAATCTCTTTATTCTTCAAATTTGATATTTCTTTATCTTTTTCTTTGCTGATTCGTTCATATTTTTCCTGTATCTTTTCAATTTTCTGCAAAGTAAAATCTTTCTCAATCTCCAGACTTAGAGTTTCAGACTCCAGCATCATTTCATATGCTTTTTCAAAGTCTCCCATAAGATGATATACAGCTGCTTCATAACGCATGTATTTTCTTAATTCAAGCTTTTCTTCCGAATTCTGTGCTATTGCCTTGGATTTGGCAATGCAATCCAACGCTTCATTATAATTCTCCAGATAACGGTGACACCTTGCAATATTGAATGTCGTTTTAGCTACTCCTATTTGATCATCCAACTTAGACTTGATTTTCAACGCTTCTTCAAGAAAATCGATAGCAATAACGAATTCCTGTTGTTGAGTGTGTATAATTCCTAAATTATTCAGTGCTTTAGCAATTCCTGACTCATACTTTAAACCAAGATAATCATTTAAGCTCAGTTGAGTAAACTCTATTGCCTTTTCATAATCACATCTATCTATGAACAGCAATCCAATATTAAGTCTTACTCCGCACATCCTCAGAGTATCTCCCATTTCTTCTCTAATCTTCAGAGCTCTCATTAAATACTCAAGAGCCCTATCTGTATCTTTCGCACGTCTGTAAATTACCCCAACATTGCTTAAATTAGTGGCAAGACAATGCATATCTCCCAATTTTTCATCTATCTGAATTGCCTGTAGAGTATACTCAATTGCCTTATCATATTGTCCCTGTCCCATTAAACAGCTGCCGTACTTCGAGAGTGCATTGGCTATACCGGGAAGATCATTATCAGCTTCACATAATTCCAGAGATTTTTTCAGATATATTTTTCCCAGATCATAGCGATTCAGCTGCAGGTATATTTCACCAATCAGATTGGTCAGTTTCTTTTCATGTTCTATTTCACCCATACCCTCGATTCTTTCATATGCATCCTGAGCAAGCTTTGCACAAGCAATACGTTTACTCATAAAGTTATCCTGAATGAACTTTATCAATTCTTCAATAGGCCTATCTTCGAAACTCACATTTACCACCTAAATAATTCTTTGTTAAGAAATGCAAAGTTCATCTTAACAGATAGTATTCATTGTCAAGAAAAAATTCTTACATTGTACCCTTATGTTATTTGACGGCATAAATGATAAAATATTAAAAATTAATTGACAACCATTGTTAAACCTGCGGTGATAATTTGTTAAGATAAAAAAGTATTTCTCAGGAGAGAGATTTGAAAAAGAAAGCAGCCTTATATATTTTTTCTTTTATTATCCTGTTGTTACCATTCTCTATAAAAGCTGAAGCAGTTAATGGTTCTGAAAGAACGATCCGTTTCAATGTAAAAGCATATGCTGACTCTGTTCTTACATCATCCAAAGAATTAATGAGTGTCAATCCTGAAAGAGCACGTTTATTACTGCATAATGCTGTAAGGAAAATATCGGATTCAAGTTATAGCTCTGAGAAAAGCCTTTTATATAAACAGCTGGCATCGACATACTACAGACTGGGTAAATATAATTCTGCCATTGATTACAATAAGAAAGCCCTCACATGCCTGACAGATTCACAACATGATTCTGCTCTGGGCTCTATTTACAATAACTTTGGAGTATTTTACAAAGCCGCCGGGAACTATAAAGCAGCACTTGAATATAACGAAAAAGCCAGAGAAATTTTTGAGAAAAACGATAGCAAAAGTAAAGTTGCCGTAATCTTGATAAATATGGGAAACATTGCTGCCTTAATGAATAATACTGAAGCTGCAAGTGAGTATTTTCAAAGATCGATTGCATTATGTAAAGAAAACAACTTTGATAAGCTCCTGATTATGGCATATATAAACTATGGTCTTGCCTGTAATATGAACGGCATGCCTGATAAGGCTGTAAAAAACTTTAAAGAAGCATTAAAACACAGTAAACTTATAAATGACAACCTGAATATCACAAAAAGCCATAACAATCTTGGACTGGTTTACTTTGAGTCCGGTAAATATGAAAAAGCCTTAGCTGAGTACGAAGAATCTCTTCAGCATAAACTCAGCATTGGAGACAGCCTTAGTATTGCTTCCACACTGAATAACATTGGCTTAATATATGACAGAAGCGGTAAATTTTTTCAAGCACTTTCGCATTATTCGCAAGCTCTGGACATACAGAAAAGAAAGAAGAAAGATACCAATCTCGTGCGATATCTAAACAACATTGCTGGAATATATCAGAATTACGGTTTGGGCAAGAACGAATCCAGATTTGCAGATAACATTCAGGATATTGAAAAAGAGATTTCCAATAGCGATGAATCGTTTTTGAACTGGTATTACCTTAATCTTTCAAGCATTAACTCCAGGAAGGATTTCACAAACAAATCACTGGATTTCAGCAAAGAAGCTCTGGAGATAGCTGATGAATTGTCTTATACAGAGGGCAAGATAACTGCCCTCAATAATATTGGTTTAGTTTATGATAGTCAGAAAAAAACTGATCTCGCACTGGAATATTATAAGAAAGCATATAATCTGCAGAAAAGAAAACAGTACAAAGGTAACCTGGGGCTACTGGAATACAATATAGGTAACCTCTACCTGCAGAAAGGCGATAATCAAACCGCACTGAAATACATGCTTGCAGGGCTAAAGGCTGCAGAACAGAAGAATGAGCCGACCCAGTTGATGAATTATCATTTTGCAATATCCAAAGCCTATGCTAATCTCTTTAATTTTAAAAAAGCTTATTTCCACTATAATCAGTATGTCGCAGCAAAAGATGTTGTCTACAATAAGAATAACCAGAAAGTTATTGCTGAACTTAAAGAAAAATATGATGCAGAAGCTAACGAACAGGAGAATAAACTACTTATAAACGAACTCGAGATCAAAGAACTGCAAAATCACCGTCAGAGAATGATGTCTGCTTTTATCTCAGTTACGGCTTTGCTAATTCTATTTATCCTTATATTTATTTATGGTCGATATAGACAGAAAAACAAAACGGCAATTAAACTTAAGGAAATAGTTGAGGATAAAACAAGGCACCTGACTTCTGAAATTAAGGAACGTAAACAAATAGAAGATGAACTAAGAGTGGAAAGAAACATGTTCTTTAACATTTTCCATAACTCCCCTTATGGTATGGTTTTGTATGAGAACGGAAAGATTAAACTCCTTAATCCGGAATGCATAAATATACTGGGTTATCAATTATCTGATCTGACTGACTTAGAGACTGTGCTCAATGCTGTTTCTACTAACGAAGAGCAGAAATCTAAACTCCAGAATATTATTACTCGTGAACTGAAAGGTGCAGAAGGAATAAGAGACTTTGAGCTGAAGATGATGACCAAAGACGGAGTTCAGAGAGATATTGAGATCAGACTGACATTCCTTACTAATGATGCTGTGATTGCAATACTGTCAGATGTAACCAAGAAGAAGCAGTCAGAACTGAACCTTAAGAAAAGAGAAAGTCAATACAGAAATCTTGTGGAGAATTCACCGACCGGTATTATTTCCATTGATGATAGAGGTAATGTTATAAACATCAACCAGAAAATGATTGAGATTGTTGACTTACCGCTGATTGAAGACTTGTTCGCAATCAGATTCTTTGAATTCAGTTTATTCTCGAACAGCGGTATTGCCGATGACTTTAAACAATGCCTGAAAGATGGTTGCCCTGCAGTATATGAGAAACAGGTTCAAACCGAGAAAAACGGACTACTGGTACTTAGATATCACCTTAACCCTATAGATGATGCAGAAGGCAACATTGTTGGCGTGCAAGCCAACTTTGAAGATATAACCAGCAGAATTAGTAGTGAAAAAGCACGAGTCAGGCTGGAAAAGGCAATTGAGCAGGCGCATGAATGTGTAATGATTACGGATAAAGACTGTATTATTCAATACATAAATCCGGCAGTGACCAATATAAGTGGATATACTTCCGAGGAAATTATTGGAAGGAAACCAAGTATACTCCACAGCGGGGAGCACAATAAAGACTTCTATGACAAGCTCAAAACGACAATCAGCAGTGGATTTATCTGGAGTGGTCACTTTATAAATAAAAGAAAAGATGGAACGAACTACGAGGAAAACGCAACAATCACTCCGATTAAGAATGAGCATGGAGAGATTACAAACTACGTTGCAGTGAAACGGGATGTGACAGAGCAGCTCAGACTGGAATCTCAATTGAGACAGGCGCAGAAGATGGAGGCAATTGGTACACTTGCAGCAGGAATAGCTCATGATTTCAATAACATCCTGAATATACTGCTCCAGAGAAACGAACTCGTTATGCTCTATGCAGAGAGCATGCCGAAAATACATAGTAAACTTAAAGAGTCTGAAAGAACGATATACAGAGCAAAAGATCTTGTAACCCAGATTCTGGCATTCAGCAGACAATCAGAACAGGAAGTAAAATGTGTTGAAGCCAGAATTATAGTCAAAGAGGCATCAACCATTATTCGGGCATCCATACCATCTACAATCAACATTGTAAAAGGTAAACTATGCTACAGCAAAATTTATGCTGATCCTACTCAGTTGTATCAGGTAATAGTGAATCTGGTTACTAATGCTTATCACGCCATGCAGGATACCGGTGGTACAATTACTCTCGGACTGGAAGATGTTATTTATAAAGATATCCCTGAAGCTGTAAAACAGGATCTGGAATACCAGGATTATGTAAGATTTTCCATTTCTGATACAGGTCCGGGAATCCCACCGCATATTCTGGAAAGAATATTTGACCCTTATTTCACAACCAAAGCTAAAGGTCGTGGAACAGGTATGGGATTATCAATTGTTCATGGTATAGTAAAAAGCTATGGAGGAGCAATTGATGTCAATACAGAGATAGGCGTAGGTACAACGTTTAACATTTATTTTCCACTTGCGGTTCAGGACGTGGAAGAAACAAGTCTGAACAGGAACAGTACACACAAAAAAGGTAATGCTAAAGTAATGTTTGTTGATGATGAAGAAGATCTGGTTGAACTTTTTAAAGAAGGTCTGGAACGTTACGGTTATTCTGTGGATTCTTTTGTTTCAAGTATTGACGCCCTGGAAGCATTCAAGGCAAATCCGTATAACTATGAAATACTCATTTCTGATTATACTATGCCCGGACTGACAGGTCTGCAACTGGCAGATGCTATTTCTCGAATCAGAGATAAGTTCCCGATTATTATCTGTTCAGGTCTCAGCGAGGAACTCAGTGCATCCATAGCAGAAAAAGCCGGAATCAGAGATATCATTAAAAAACCGGTTTCTATCTCGGATCTGGTAGATATTATTGAGTCACATATAACCGTATAATAATCTTCGAAATTGCATATCATCGCCGATTACTACTATTCATTATCGGGGATGCACACATTATAACCCCTACCAATAAACGCTTAAACCCTATTTTTCAATTGGCACCAATATAGCATATATAATTGCAGGAGATATTATGGAAAGAAGATATAACCCAAGAGTTCCTACAGACAAGATGATTCATTTCTCAGTTCTGACGGACAACAAAGTTGAAGAGTATTCCGGAATTGCTAAGAACTGCAATTATGGAGGTCTTTTTCTGGAATCAGATAAAATAGTTCCTCAAAATACAGAAATTATTGTTGAGTTTGAGTTTAAGAAAGAACCTAAACCTGTAAAAGCCAAAGCCAGTGTCAGATGGATTCGCGAGGAAGAACCTGCAGGTATGGGAATACAACTGCTTGAGTTTGAGAAAGACGAACAGAGAAATTTCTCACTCTGGTTATCTGATCTGTGCAGATGCTTAGGCTACAAGAATAATCAGGACGGTGATATTGACGAACTGATTTTTTAGTAGTCTAAACTTCAGGAATAATTATCAATCTTACTCTGTTGGAGAATTACTGACCAGAGTCTATCTACAGTTTCGATATTTATATTCAGCTTTTCAGCAAATGCGGAAAGCTGTTTTTTTATATTATCCTCTCTGGCAGAATCAAGTTTATTAATATTACTTTTTTTCTTAAACTCTGCTACCTGCTTAACCAATTGATTACGCCTGTAGATAGCCATAAGTATATCTTCATCAACTTTATCAATTGCTTCCCGCAGGAAATCAATATTTACAGATGCAGAATCATATAAGGTTTTATAAGCAAAGCAATCGGCAAGCACAAGCTTCACCATTGCATTTACAACTGGCAGAATTCGAGGAACCAGACAAACATCATGGCGTCCCTTGACTTCTATTATCCGACTATCTCCGGATTTATCTATAGTCTGCTGAGATTTACTTATGGATGGTACAGGTTTTACTGCCAGTCTTATAGTTACATCTTCACCAGTTGAAACTCCCCCGAGAATACCTCCGCAATTATTCGAAAGAAATCCGGCACTACTCATATTGTCATTAGCTTCACTGCCTTTCATACCAGCGAGAGAAAATCCTGCACCAAACTCAATGCCTTTTATTCCACCAATAGATAACAGAGCTTCAGACAGTTTTGCATCTAGCTTCTTAAATACAGGATCACCCAATCCGGCGGGGATGTTCTTAATATCAACATGTACAATTGCACCCGTTGAGTCACCTTCAGCCTTAACCTTATCCAATAAGCTCAAAACCTCTTTATAGGTATTATTATCTCTCCATTTCAGGTTATTAGAGGCTGGAACCTGATTTTCCTCAGATATCACTGTTCCTATCTGAACAGGATAGCTTTCCACGATTGTTTCTCCAAGCATGCTCTCAACCAGACCTGAAGCAGCTACTCTGGCAATGGTCTCTCTTCCTGAAGCTCTTCCTCCTCCTCTGTAGTCCAGAATTTTAAACTTACTGAACCAGGAGTAGTCTGCATGACCGGGACGAAAAACATCTTTAATATGACTGTAATCAGCAGATCTGTGATCTTTGTTTTCTACAAGCAGACAAATAGGCATACCCGTTGTTTTACCTTCAAAGACTCCGGACAAAACCTTTATTTCATCAGTTTCTGTACGTGATGTAGAGTACCCACCCTGTCCGGGGCGTCTTTCGTTGAGCAGTTCCTGTATTCTTGTCAGGGGAAAATCCAAGCCGGATTTAACATCCTCCAGAAGCACTCCCATTACAGGTCCGTGACTCTCTCCGAATCCGGTAATTCCAAAAACAGTTTCCCAGTGATTTCCTCGCATTTGAGCTCCATAGTACATATTTTGTGTACAATATTACGTACCTGTGAAAAACTGTCACCTGACTTTTTGTAAAAATGAGGATTATGATCATGGAATACTCCAGCAGATTAGAGAAAAAGCTTATTGAACTTATTCAAAGTGCTAATACTCGTTGGGAAATGTTCAATAGAGACGAAAAGCTTCTTGTATGCCTTTCAGGAGGAAAAGACAGTGCTGTACTATTCTATCTCCTGAAAAAAATGCATGGAAATGTGATTGCGGCACATGTATATTTTGATCAGAACAAAGCTGAGGAAATAAAAAAAACATATGGCAGCGATGTGAAGCTCATTCAGGCAGATCCTGCTGTGAAAAAGGGTAAGAATCCCTGTTTCAGCTGCTCACGCAATAGGAGAAAACTGCTTCTTGAATACGCTCAGTCACAGTCTGCAAATAAACTTGTTATGGGGCACCATAAAACAGATGCAGTGGAGACAGTAGTCATGAATATGCTTTATTCCAGGGAGATTAGTACAATGGCACCTGTTCAGTCACTTTTTGCTGGAGAATACTCGATAGTCCGTCCCATGTATCTCATTGAAGAGGGTCTGGTTGAGAAGTTCTCGCTGGAACAGTCTATCACTGCAATTGATTCAGGATGTGAGTTCGATAAGAATACCAGGCGTGAATTTACAAAAAATCTCATTAAAAACTTGCAGAAAGAACACCCTAAAATTGATATTGAAGATAACATATTTGCTTCTATGAAGAATATAAAACATGATTTTCTACCTTAAGGAGAATAAATGAAATCACTACGAGTTTTTGCATACGTGACTTTTGCTCTGATATCAGCGTTTATGATATTCATAAATTTTATGCCTGCTTTAGCAGTCTTTAATGGATTTCGTCTTTTCTTTTCAGTTGCACTGATCACTGCTACAGGATTTGCCATATTTGTTGAAGTTAAAACCGGAAAAGTCCCATGGTATTACTTCCTGATCGCACTGCTGCTTCTCACCGGATCAATATTTTCAGGGAGACTGCAGATGTTTATGTACAAGCTTAATGAGGATGAACGTCAAGCTGCAGCAGAAGCAGAACTGGCAAGACAGGACAGCCTTCTTAAAATTATTGAGGAAAGAGAAAAGCCTAAGCCTGAACCTTTTTACCACTATTACAAGAAAGACGAGATTTGTGAACTGAACATCCGAGAACTGCAGAATATCGGAAATATTGAAATGCGTGCAAATCTGCCTAAAGCCAGAAAGTCCAAGAGGAAAATGACTACTGAGAACCTTGGAACAGACAGATTCAGAGTTATCGGACAAATGCAGACAGTTCACAGATTCCTGAAAAATGATAATGAAGCAATCATTAAAATGATGAAACCCTTCTCAGAGCCTTTCAAACAGACAGCTACCGGATTCATGCTTCAGTTTAAGGATAAGAAAACTGTAGATAACCTGAAGCTGAATGTTTTCTACGAGGTTACAGGCAGACTGAAGCTATCGCCATTATTTAAAAAATACAATACAATAGAAGAATTTAAGAAGAAAGAGCAGACATATGGAGCTTATCTCGAAGTCGAGTCTTTCAGAGAGGTTAATCCACCCGAAGATCTGCTGATCAGAAAAATGAGTAAAATTCCACCCTTCAATCCTGTTATCCCAATGTCAGATTCTCTTATGGAGGTAATTAAGAATGCAAAACAAGATGAGAAGCTTCGGTAGTGACAACCATTCCGGTGTTCATCCGGCTATTATAGATGCAATCAGTAAAGCTAATATCAATCACTGTATCGCCTATGGAGATGATCCCTGGACGGAACAGGCTGTAAACATATTCAAAGAGATTTTCGGGGAAGATATACATGTCTTTTTCGTATTTAACGGCACGGCTGCCAATGTGCTTTCCATTAATACCATGCTGAAACCGTTTCACTCTGTGATTTCCGCTGCAACCTCGCACATCCATAAAGATGAATGCGGAGCTCTGGAAAAGGTCGCAGGAAACAAAATGCAGCTTATCCATACTGAACATGGCAAGTTGTCTGCCGAACTGTTAGAAAAGTATGTTAACTTCGATGATGCAGAACACCATGTGCAGCCAAAAATGATTTCGATTTCGCAGCCCACAGAGGTTGGAACCCTATATACTATTGAAGAACTTAAATCCCTGACAGATTTCGCCCACAGACATGACATGTATGTGCATATGGACGGAGCACGTCTTTCTAACGCAGCAGCAGCTCTCAATGCTGAGTTCAAGTCTTTCACCGTAGATGTGGGAATTGATATACTTTCCTTTGGCGGAACCAAAAACGGAATGCTTCTTGGGGAATCAATCGTTGTGTTTAATCACCCGGACCCTGAATCTATAAAGTATTACCGCAAACAGAATATGCAGCTCGGTTCCAAAATGCGCTATTTTTCAGCTCAGTTCATTGAGTTCCTCTCGAATGATCTCTGGAAGAGCAACGCGGAACATGCTAACAGAATGGCATCTTACCTTATGGAAAGCATCAGGCATCTGGAAGAGATAAAGCCGGTTCATCCTGTTGATACCAACGGAATTTTCGCTTATGTACATCCGGAAATCGTGCGGAAGCTGCAGGAAGAATTCTTCTTCTATATATGGGATGAAGAAAAATCTGTTGTGCGCTGGATGACATCATTTGATACAACAAAAGAAGATATTGAGAAGTTCGCTGCCAGAATCGAAGAAGTATACACGGAGTTTTACGGGTAGGTGGTGGGAAAGTAGCAACTTCACTCATTATTGTAAAAGATTCACCACCCCGTCATCACTTAGATGATGCCACCCCTCAAAGGAGGGGAATCTACTGCCTTCGGCTCTGTTATAACGCTCTGGCTTTTTTTATCTTCCATTTTCTCACACCTTATAAGTTTTTATTGTTTTGATATACTGACCGCTATTAATTCTCCTCCCCGTAGTGTTCTCGATTTATCGAGAATACCAGAATCAAGTGGAGGAGTACTCCGCTTGCGGAGGGAGGTGGTTTCCAGTATTCTGCCTAATCAATTTTCACCTTAGTATCTATTTATCGCAAGGCTTTTACACCACCCGTCATCACTTGTGTGCTGCTCCCCTCCCTAGGATGTAAGACAAACCAAAAATCCCCGACTTTCATCGGGGATTTCAGCTAAAATTAAAGGACTATTTGAGCAGTATCAGCTTGGATGTACCGTTGGCTGTGCTGCCGCTCGATTTAATCAGATAAACGCCTGTTGCAGCTCTGCCGCCTGAGTTGGAGTTGCCGTCCCAGGTAAGAACATGACTGCCTTTGTCTAACTGTCCCCTGTGCAGAGTCTTCACCATCTGCCCCTTAAGGTTGTAGATGGATACAGTAGCATCAGAGCTTTCCTTAAGACTGAAACTGACCGATATGCCGTTCGATCCGCCGGAAATCCTGGCAGGATTAGGATACACCCTCATATTGAGACTGTTCAGCGCAACGTCTTCATCTTTCACATCTGTTACCTGCATTGGTGCCCGGAATACTCCGAACATCTCCACACTTACGTACATATACGTATCATCATGATAGAATTTCATTATCTTAGGATATAATCCGTTACTGCCAACAGGTATTCCCATACTGCTGTGGGTTATCATACCGTTTGCGTCCAGCTCGTAGATTCCGTCTTCTCTCGTACCAATCAACAGCTTTGAGCCTGCTTCACCAATAGACTGAATCAGTGGACTACCCGGTAGAGCGATCATCTGCCAGTCATTGTTGTCGTCAAGCATATATAAACTTGTTCCGGACGCATAAATATGGTTGTTGTAAACGGCAAAATGCTTTATGAACGGGAAGCTGCTGAATCCATTTCCGAGAGCGTTCCAGGTCATACCGTCGTCTTCGGAGTAATACACATCATCTGTTCTGCCGTAGACTATTTTGTTACCCCAGGATTGAAGTGCATAGATATCACCCTGTCCGGGTACGTTCAATGGCTGGAATGTCATACCGTTGTCTGTACTCTTGTATACATCTATATTGAAACCGAGTGCTCCTGTATAGATAGCTCCGTTATGCTCAACAATCTGAGTGCCGTATGATGCCGGATGATCGTTGAAAGGAAGCAGATTCCAGCTCATACCGTCATCCGAGCGGTACATTCCCCCGCCAAACGAAGCAGCCAGCATAAAGCTGTCATTTCCGAACACAGAGAAGAAACCGATTGCAGCTGTTCCACTATCAGTGATTGTCCAGTTCATTCCATCATCATCAGACACGAAAATCCTACCGTAGTCTGCAAATTCAGTCACTGAATACAGTTTATTGTTAAATGTCGCAAAGTCATTTACTGTAATCGTGGAGATTCCGTTGGAGTTCTTAGACCAGCTCATTCCGTCATCTTCAGTTTTATATAGATTGAACATACTGTTTGCTGTAATCCAGAATCCTGACTCCGCATAGAATGTATTCATAATAAGATTCGGAAATAACTCCCCAAAGCTTGCAGTAGTCCAGTTATCACCGGAGTCATCTGAGTAATAGATTGTCTGATATGTTGATGTGAACAATCTTCCGCTATCATAGTAAACCCATTTTGTGTTGAATACTCCAAGAAGAGTCACTGACATAGTCTGAGGATCCAGTCTGTAGGTATCAGCATTACCTGAAATATATATGTATGTTCCATCGGTTTCAATACCGGTCAGTATGTTGTCGTTAATACCTGTAATCATAGTCCAGACGTCATTTACAAGCTTATAAGCTCCTCCGGCTGTTACAGTATAGTATTCACCGTTAAGCTGTTCGATTTCCAGAACTCTAAGTGAGGAGACAGTCAACCCTGTACCAAACTGTGACCAGGTGCTGCCGTTATCAGTTGAACCGTAAATTCCATCCATCCATGTACCTGCCAATACAATATTGTCATCTGCGTACAGAGTTTTGACATCGAATTGAATGAGATCAGCTACCGGATTAAAGTTTTCCCAGCTGTTCCCCATATCCATGGAACGGTAAAATCCAAATCCTTTTGTTCCGGCGAACAGGTAATTACTGTTTGAAGCAACATCCATAACACCATAGTTTATGTTAAAGTCGTAACTTACCAGCTCCCAGTTGTCTCCATTATCCGCAGAACGGTAAACACTGCCATTTTCACCGAGATCTCCCCCAGTTGCAGCAAACAGGTAGTTACCATGTCGGATAATCCTGTTGACAACCCCACCGTCCGGACCGTTAGTCTTTTCCCAGACAGCATTTATATTAAATACTATAGTAATCATAAGAAATATCATTAAGTTTTTCATCTTAACCTCCAATGACATATTAAACATTTTTGTAATCATTGCAAATTAAAAATTATTATAAACTTTTTTACCCCCGAAAAAATAGCCAAACTCATGGTCTGGCTCAAGATTAAACTGATTTATGACTGCTTCTCATTGAACTCTAAGCACTCCCAAACCGGAAGAACAATATTATGCGTAGATGCAAGATCCAGTACACTTTTAATAATTGGACACCCTTTACCGTCAGTATTAGGTTTGAATTTTTCACAATCCCAGCACATACAAAATTCTTTCTGTCTGCTATCCAGATCTTGTCTTACCCATGCTCCATTTTCTTTTTTATGGTACATTATTACTCCTTTACCATAATTAATTTTATAGCAATAACACGAAGGTTACAATGTTCATAACGCATTTTTACGTTGTGTATTACAAAGTGTCTCCTTTTAATTTCAGATGATGAGCAAAAGGATTTTCTTTTGCAGAAAATCCTTTTTCCTGGAGACTGTATCAGGCATATTTATTTAATGTGTCGTTTTCTGCCAATCTCATCCATTGCTTTCAAAGCATAGAATACTTTCTGCGGTGTTATCTCAAATGCCTCATTATGAATAGTTTCTCCTTCCACGCATGAAGCCTCTGCTGCTTTCATGAGATCTGAATCGGATACATTTTCCAGACCAATCTCTGCCAGGGTTGTCGGTAATCCGATTGATTCGCAAAAGCTAAAGACTCTGTGAACATCCTCACTGCTTTTATCGTTAAGTATAAGGGATACCAGTGTACCTATTGCCACTTTTTCACCATGAAAATATGCATGAGTAGGTTCAAGAACGGTGAGACCGTTATGCACAGCGTGTGCTGTTGCCAGTCCACCACTTTCAAATCCAAGTCCACTAAGAAGAGTATTTGCTTCTATCACGTGTTCAAGAGCCGGGGTTACGGCATTAGCATCACAGGCAATCTTAGCATCCAGACCAAATTCAAGCAGCGTTTTAAAACACAATTCTGCCAGAGCATAGCCTGTCATTGAGCCAACATCACCGGACATATTCCCTGCATAGTTTTTCTTACAGGATTCAGCTTCGAACCATGTTGCCAAAGCATCTCCCATCCCTGAGACCAGAAATCTGGAAGGTGCATCAGCTACTACTTTTGAGTCGATAAGCACGAGATCCGGATTTTTAGGAAGAATCAGATATCTTTTGAATTCTCCGGACTTTGTGTAGATCACTGATAAAGCACTACAGGGAGCATCTGTTGAAGCAAGGCTTGGAGACACAGCAACAGGTACACCCAGAGAATGAGCCACTGCTTTAGCTGTATCCAGAGTTTTTCCTCCTCCAATTCCAATAACAACATCGATATTACTTTTTTTGGACTGCTCAACTATGCGATCTATCTCTTCATCTGAGCATTCACCTTCAAACTTTTCTAAAACTACATTTATTTCGGCTTCCATTTCTGCTTTAAAGCCGGACAACAAGTTTTCATAAACAAACGGGTCACAAATCACAAAAGCATTTTTGCCAAAGCGAGAAACTTCTTTACCAAGTCTTTTCAGTGCTTCGGGTCCCTGCACATAACGTCCGGGAAACAGTGTAGTTGTAATCATAATAATCTCCTTTTCTTTATCCAAATTTTATTGTTTCTAGAGATAAGTTTATGATTTTCACCTCAAAAGCAAAATAAATAGTATCAAATCATTGTGTTGGTATTATAAAATTACAAAGATGCCTCTACAAAAAAAGTTATGGACTTAAGAACACAAAAAACAGGATTCCAAATCGAAATCCTGCGTTGTGCAAAAAATATTTATGTTTATAATCTTATACCTGCTGTAGAAACGCCATCTGAATCTGAATACAGGGGTTCCCATGTAACATCAGCAGAGTATTGCCATGTATATGAACCAACATCATGGTCACTTCTATCCATTATTTTCTGATCTATCACATCCAAATCCGAAGTGTAGAAACAATTTCTTGTAAAGTCTATCACTCCGTTATTCTTACCGGTTCTAGTCCCTAATGCATAGAGGAAAACGTAATCGCAGATGATATTGTTTTTGTTGATATCACCGTTACTTGGCCCACCACCGTAAGCATCACCTTCAAAGTAGATAGCGTAACTATTGGCACTGAAAACGTTATATTCAACTTCTATTTCAGAATTTGCTGATACTGTGAGGGCAACACCATGATCAAAATCAATTTGATCCGAAGCATAACAATATACTTCACAATGCTCAATATTTCCGTTTACATGATAGAAGTTTATACCGGAATACTCAATATTATCAATGTAATTATTATTGTAGAGCAAACCGTCTGTATCTTTTATATCACTTCCGACTTTCCATTTGTAAATAATATTCTTTTCAATCGTCAGGTTATCATTGTGTTGAGAGAAAATTGCATTTAACCTGTGAGTATAAAGGTTAACGAATGTACAGTTCTGAACTATCGAGTTCTGAGTCTTCTGCATGTTAAGCCCATAATTACTATTCATAAAAGTCATATTTTCAATAACAACACCTTCAGTCTGCTTGCAGAAGACCTGGAAACCAAGAGTTGTATTAGACACAATACCATTGGAAATTGGACCGGTAACAGTGGCGAGACTGTCTATAAGAAACTTATCGAAATCATCTATTTCACTGATTATAGGTGATTCTGTGCATATGATTCTAAAAGGATTACTCTGAGTACCAGCAGCCTGAAATTCACCTTTAATATGAACAGCTCTACCATCAGTAATCTGGAGAGTTGCACCTTCTTCGATAGTGAACCGAGTGTTGGAATCCATTGAGAAACCAAATGTAGTATAATAAAACCTATTGGCTTCCAAAGTAAGATCTTCCGTTTTCAGACCATATATTTCCACTGCTTCATGCATTACAATCTCATCTAATGATTTGTTTGAGTAAAGATCAAAATCATTGATATATCTGAATCCATAATCCTCATACTCAAATACTATATTGTAAGTATCCTTTGGTACATCATTAAAACTGAATGTTCCATCGTCTCCTGTAAGAACTTCATACTCAGGCTCAAGAAGTCTGTGATCGAATAGGCTTTCTACAGATAAGCCTGTTCCGATTCCCGAATTATCTTTAACAATGTCCCCAAAATCAGAGTCAAGATCAACTTTAGCAAATAGCATGACTTTTACTCCGGCATTGCTTCTCACAGCGTCACTGGACGGAATTAAACTCACACTTCCGGTAAGAGTAGCCTTATTAGATTCATCAGGTCCACAAGCTATAAGGATTATACTAATTAATATAAATAGAATATATTTCTTCATTTTATCTCCAGATTTTATTATGACTGATTATGAAATTAACACACAAATATAGTCAACTGAAAAATATTGTTATTACAATATTATAAACCTTTGATTCTTTTTATTTCCTGTTTCATGATTTTGAAAAAGTCACCAACCCATTCAGGTTTATGAGGATATTCTTTATTACTGAGGAAGCTGGCATCAGAGTCCGGATGATCAGGAGAAAAACCGTGCATTCCCGGCAATGCTTTAAGCCCCATGTCTGAGGGGGCAATCTGTACCCCGGGATCTGTCAGGAAAAACAATTCTCCATACATATTGTCCTCAAAATATACGCCAAAATCACTTTTTTCTTCTCTGGTAAGGATTTTACCTTCCTTGACCTTAGAAAGCTTTCTGGTAATCATTTTCTCTGCGATACTGTTAAAGAACCAGAACCGGGCTACTGTAGAATCATATACAGCTACATAATCAAGTCCGAACCTGAGCGGAAGATTTTCAATCACTTTTTTCAAATCCAGAGTTTCAGTTAATGTTGTCATGCCATGATCAGAAATCACATGAAAAACCACATTATCATAATTTTCATCTGCAATACTCAGAATCTTCTCAATATGGTTCCTGTACCACTCCAGCTTTTCTTTGACTTCAGTTCCATCTTTTGTCACCATATGCTGCAGTCCATCCAGTGCTGCTGTATAGAGAAAGGCGAAATCCAACTCACCCTTTTCTAACTCATTCTTCAGATGTTCAATATTTTCAGACTCAGACAATCTCCAGTTTGATATATGATACTTAAGTCCTTGTTCTTCCAGTATATCTGCCAGATTAGATACCGGTGCCAATCCTCCGGGTACAAACAAATCAGTTTTCTCAATATAATCGAAGTAATGCAGCCTGTCAAACGGCATGGAGTACATTTCAAAATAGCCTGTAAATTTGTTCAGGCGAGCTACAATTTTGGATAGTAGATGCCTTACACGCCACCTGTCCAGAAACTTAGGCATAAGTTTCATAGGAAGGTACCTGAACAATCTGAACGGACTTTCCTTCGGATTGTAATAATAGAAACTCAGGTGTTTGTGGGTTACCGGTCTTTCTCCTGTTAGTATTGTTGGTATTGCTGTACAGGAGTATCCGAACTGCATTTTAACAGAATTCTGATGAGGGAGGATATCCTTCATGAAGTTGTGCTTTTTAACAGTTTCCCAACCAAGTGCGTCTATGAACATGAAAATTGAGACTTCTTTCATATGTGACTTCTCCATTCTTTTCAATCTTCAATCCCGGATCATGAACTAAATCCGAAAAAAAGGAATATAAATTAAAAGGGTAGCATTTCTGCTACCCTGTATATTAATTATTGTTAGTTATTAAGGTAAGATATCCGGAGTATAAAGGAGTGTAGGATCTACATTTCCTTCATGAGGCAGATACCAGTCAGGGTGATTGGCACCATTACTTTCAGCCCAATCTTTAAAATAGATATAAGCACCTGTAATAGAAGCTCTTTCTTCTGGATAGTTCCACCAGATACCTACAAGATCAAGAGCCCAAGGCAGATTAGTGGAAGTCTTGTAGTATCTTCCTTGTGCAGCATCTGAATCATCATGTTTTGTTCTGAATAATGAATCAGCAACCATTGCTGTTGGAGGCATATCTGCAAAGTGAACTTCAATCTCTTCTTGAAGTAACTCAGGATAGTTCAAACTCTTAACGAAAATGAACGGATTGTAAGGTACTCCATATTCAAACAACGATGATTCTACAGGATTATCAAACTGGATAGCGAATTTAACTTCTTTACCTGCAGGATCAAGATATGGTTCGTCATTTTCAGTATTAAACATACCATTAGTATTGAATACTTCGTGTGTACTATCGAAAACTTTTACCACGTATTTTTGAAGCCCTGAAATTGGAGAAGGGCTGCCAGACATCGCAGTGAAGGTCAGACCTGAACCGTCAAACGGGAATTCAACGGCAAAACCGTCTGTATAGCTTGCACCTGAAGCCTGAAGATGATATTCAGGAATGATTGCAAGCAATTGTGAGCTTGCATTTGAAATTTGTTTGATATCATAATAGATTACAACATCATTAAAATCATAATCACCTTTTGAAGGCCATAAATCTTCAAATACATGAGTTCCGAAGTAAGATGTAATATATGCTCTTGTTCCATCATCAGGGAAATCATCAAGGACATCAGGAACACTGTCACCATCAGTATCATCATTTTCATCTTCAGGGTTGAAGATTGCATATTCATCTGATGATGGAGGTACAGCTTTAACCTGGAATAACACATCGTTAAAGTCCTGATCTCCACCCGGTCTTAAAATGTCTTCAAAACCGAGGATAAGAGATTGAGATTCTTCATCCCACAAAAGTACATTGTGGCGTTGATATTCAATAACGGACTGTGGATTCCATGCAGGATTTGTATAAATCATCTGAGCTGTGTCATCCACTGGGTTAGTCTGGTTTGCGGTCCAGGCGTCTTGAGCTATAAAGAATCCAACTGTTTGACCTGCATCGAATTGTCCAATATAGAGACTATCTCCCGGGATTAGATCTCCACCGCTTCCTGGTCTGGAAACGTTAGGGAAGATGATTGTTTTTGTAAGGTTAGATGGTACAGTAGGAGCACTGCCGGTTGTATATGTGTAGTATCCAAGTGCGTTCTGATATCCGGCACCTTCATATACGAACTTAACCCAGACAACAGTATTATCTTCATTGATAACAACTTCTGATTCCATAGCTGTATCAATATAACGATCTCTAACTCGTCTTCCTTCAGGAAGCTTACTGTTTATCGTTCTGATGAGTTCAGAAGAAACACTGCCACGTTGTATATCAGAAGGAACACCTTGTTCACTCATTGTACTGTCAACCCAGGCAAATGCTGTCTGTCCAACAGTAAAATCAGAACGTGATCCTCTGGTTAATCTGTTATAACTGCCACCAAATGTGCAATTGATTGAATTTCCTGCAATATCAACTACTTTTGTTTCCATAAAACCTCTTACCGAAGCTTCAGAAATGTAAGCAGGAAGAAATACCTTACCTGTTAACTGACCTGAGTTGTCGGTCATTCCCTTAAAAATAACCATTTCCTCAGTGCCGCCTTCTTTGCTGACGAAATCAGCAATGATTTCAAGGTAAATTTGCTCTAACGGATTATTTGTAAAATCCATTACCTGAAGATTAACAGCAACTTCGCGTTTTGTGCTGTAATCGAAGTTAGGATCAACCTGTAAATCTTCGATATTTACATCAGGTGTGTTGTCACTATTGCTTGTGGAAGAATCACAAGCAGTAAATAACACTGTAAGAGCTAATAATGCGACGACTAAATAATATCTCATATAACCTCCATGAGTTCTTACTATATTTTTAAAAAATTCCAATTAATTTCAGTAAACACAACTTTACTTGTACATAATATACGATACTATGCAATATTGTCAATTTTTCTGTGTGTTTATTTTAAAGACATTGTCTTCAAAATACCAGTAAAGTGCAAATAAAACCTTTTGCATAAATAGAATAATCTTATCTCTTACTTTATAGAATATAAGAGTTTATTCGTTTTTTTCCAAAACTCCATATTATTTCCATTATGCCAAGATCTGTGAATGTCGGTTTAAGGTTATATTCTGAAACAAGTTATATTAATGTCAGTAAATATGAAACTGACTGAGCTCCAAATTAAGGAATACTAAGTCAATTATATTTCAAAATAAAATCTTTTCAAAGTTTAAAATAATTATTAGTTTAAGGTATGAACAAATTTAGCAGCACTCATTTGTATTGACAATGAATAAATATTATTTTTTTTATATATGCTCTCCCAATATATCTTTTAAGCTCCTGTTAACACGGTTTTTCTTGACGTCTATATCTACTTTACAAGATTAATGATCTTTCCCAATCAGCTCCAAGTGAATGGATTTGAATACTAAACGGAGAATAAGTATATTGAGAATTACAAAAGTCATGACCTTTAATATTCGCTATGAAAATCATTATGATGTCGATAATTCATGGTCAGATAGAAAAGATTCTGTTATTAACCTGATTCTGAACCACAACCCCGACATACTCGGGATACAGGAAGCACTACCCGGACCATACAAGTTCCTTACATCCAGATTAACCGCATTCGATAGCGTGGGAGTAGGCAGAGAAGATGGAATAAATCAAGGTGAAAGAGCTGCAGTCTTTTACAGCAGAAGCCGATATAAACTTCTTGAATCAGATAACATCTGGCTTTCAGAAACAAGTAATACACCTTCTGTAGGCTGGGACGCTTGTACACAACGCATAGCGACCTATGCCAGACTGCTTGATAAAACTAATAACACCATTGTAAATGTTTTCAACACTCATTTTGATCATGAAGGAACCATAGCCAGAATCGAATCAGCACATCTAATCATCTACTACAATAGAACCAAGCACTTAGATAACGAAAGAATTATCTTTATGGGTGACCTAAATTCCTTTCCCGATTCTGAAGCAATTGATATTCTAAGCAGTTTTTTCAACGAGAGCAGTTCGATCAGCAAAATTCAACCGGAATGCACCGGACCAACATATAATGATTTCTCGGAGTCACCGGAAAAACAAGCACGTATAGATTATATTTTTACCCGAAATCTGGTTGTCAACTCCTACAAAGTTATAAAGACGAGAAGAGATAATAATAAATTCATCTCCGATCATTATCCGATAACTATTTCAGTTGAGTGAATTGATTAATAATATAATAAAATATTTTAAACTTTGGAATAAATTATGCATTGATATTTTCAGGAAGACTTCAATTGGTTGAACGAATCTACAGATATTCACGGATTTAATCCGAACAATGCAATTTCGTGACTATAACGGATCAATATTCTTATAAGAGCTTTGCACAATTACAAGAGTTAAAGGGCTTTAATTGCGCAAAGATATTTCAGTTCTGAAGGGAGGAAGAAATGAAACAATTATTGACACTACTAATATTTGTAATTGTGTGCACAGGATTTGCTCAGGTGCCGTCTCTCGATATTGTAAGCCGCAGATCGTTTAAACCTGTGGAATTAAGAGAGTTGGATGTTGAGGTAGAAGTGGTCGGCAACATTGCAACAACAACCTATGACATGACATTTTATAACCCCAACCACAGCGAATTGGCTGGCATATTCTCCATGCCTCTTACAGAAGGACAGGAAATATGCCGATATGCAATGGAGACCAGAGGCGAGTTACGTGAAGGTGTTGTTGTAGAAAAGGTCAAAGCCAGACAAACCTACGAAGCAGAAGTAAAACGCGGTAAGAATCCGGGGATCGTCAGCAAAACCAAAGGAAATTTCTTTAAAACAAAGGTCTACCCTATCCCAAAAAGAGATACAAAGAGAATAGTATTTGCCATTAGCCAGACACTGGATGGAGATGCAGACAACTATTTCTATTCATTACCTCTGGAGAATGGGCAGAGCATTAAGAAGTTTGATCTTTCGATAAGAGTTGCAAACTGCGAAGTAGTTCTGAAAGGCTTTCTGAACAGTCTTAAAAAACTTGTTTACAGTAATGAAAAAGGCTATAGAGTTATCAAATACAGTGATAAGAAGTTTAAAGCCGACAAAACTCTGGAATTTGAGATTCCAAAATACAAAGATAATGATTATGCAGTATATACGGGGGAACATGAAGGAGAAACCTACTTTTATGTTACAATGAAAGCTCCTGAACTTCAGGATACAAGAAAGAAAGCACCTTCAAGCGTTGCTGTCTTCTGGGATGTATCAAACTCCGGCTACAGAAGAAACCTGAGTGAAGAACTTACTTTCCTTAGGGAATACCTGAAAATGCTGCCTGCAACCACCAGGTTAAGTGTTTCAGGGTTCAGTAATGGCATCAACTATTACAAAGAGTTCAATGATTCGAAATCCGGACAGGAAATACTCGATTATATCAAAACATTCAGTTATGATGGTGGAACTAACCTTAACAATCTTGAACTGCCTGACGACTATGATGAAATCATCCTGTTCTCGGATGGGATCAACACAATCGGAGAAGAAAGTGCTCTAGAAAGCAGCAGACCTGTTTATACAGTTTCTTCTGCTGCAGGCAGCAACTATACATTCCTGCATAAAACAGCTGAAGCTTTTGACGGGGAATTCCTTAATCTAAGCAGATTCGGCATAGTATACTGTCTCAAAAAGATTACCACAGTCAGAAGAAAAAGCCTGTCATATAAAATCAATAGCGGTGATGTATACTCAATATATCCAAGAATAAAAACAACTATTGATAAACACTTTGAATTCAGCGGAATTATAAGTTCTGACGAAGCAGAGATTGAAGTTGATTTCGGATCATCCAACGGAGAAAAAGAAACTCGATCAATCAAAATTAAACCGGAGAATAATGTACCTGTTCACAGAATATGGGCAACAAAGAAAATGCACTATCTGGAAAGAGATTATGATGCAAACAAAGATGAAATACTGAATCTTGGTAGAGAACATACTATCGTTACCCGAAATACATCATTGATAGTACTAAAGGATTCCTGGGATTACCGAAAACATGGGATCATGCCTCCCCCAGAGCTAGTAACCAGATCCAATAAAGAATGGTATGAAACAAAAGAAAAAGAAGAAGATCAGGATAATGACCTTGAAAAAGACAATCATAAAACACTGAAAAGATTGATAAAATGGTATTATCCGTATAGAGGTAATGAAAACTTATTTGCCTCAGCTATCGGAGAATCAAGAGAAAAAATCAGTTCATTGAAACAAGGAATCACATCAAAAACAATGGGAGAAAATACGTCAGTTTATTCCGGAGGATCAATAGAGGGTATAATTTTTGATGAGACAGGATATGCTGTTTCCGGTGCTGTAATAATTGTATCGCAAAACGGTGAAGTACTCCGCTACGGCACATCCGGAACCAAAGGTAACTACAGCATAGAATCTTTAAATACTGGAGTATATAACATCGATATTAAAAGATTAGGTTATAATGATGTTAACATGCGGAATGTAAGTATTTCCGGAGACAAAATAACAGTAATCCACCAAAAACTTAATTCATCCCCGCTGATGGGTGAACCAATATTTGTGAGAGGAAAGAAACCGCAACCACTAACAGCACTTACAGGTAGTAGTATGAGAGTTAAAAATGAGACAGTAACCGAATCTTATAGTATAGGTTCAATCGACGATTTATTGGCTTCATCTGCCGGCAGCATTGAATACAGTAACGGATTCGGCAGCAGCTATGAACCATATAATACTTCCGGAGATATTAAGAGTATTGACGACCTTCTTAGAGATTCCGCCGGCGATGTCACTATTGGAGGTGAATCCCATGCTCGCGGTGGAAGAGGAGCTGAAACTAAGATCATGATAAATGGTATGCTGCAGAGTGAAGATGTTGACGGAGGACAAGCATTAGGTGTTGTTCCGAGTGGATCATATAGAAATCCATATGGTTATCAAACTTACGACGCATCCGATGACTCTGATAATATCGACAAAGCGCTGAATGCACAATCAGAGGAAATGAATGTCAGCAATGAAAACAGGAAAAAAACTTCTGGATTTGTTATTGACATTGAAAATCTGGAGAAAGTTGATTTCAGTTCTGGCAACCTATATATTACCAAAGATAATGATGAACTGCTGAAGAACATGAAATACGATTATCAGAGAAAAAAATATTTGAGTTCTCGAGCTGCTGGGTTGAAACTTATATCATGGAATCAGGACAGTGTGTACACCCAACGATTACTTGCGGCAGAGCCTGATTCTCTCGGGAGAATCTATTTTAACTTCAAGAAAGATAATATGAACAATCCATTCTTTTACTATAACTCTTCCATGGTATTCGAACAGAGAGGTTTGCCTGATGCTGCCAGAAGAATTCTTACCAATATGGTGGAAATTGATCTGGAGAATGCAGAACTGATCAGATTAGTCGCGAGACAGCTTCTAAGCATTAAAGATTACGATGGAGCTCTGGCTCTGTTTGATGAAGTAAGAGAGCTTAGACCGGAAGAACCTCAGTCATTCCGAGATCTTGCACTTGCCTGTCAGGAAGCAGGTTATTATCAGCAGGCATTGAATCTGTTCATGCATATTATCAACAATAAGTGGAAAGATGAAAAAGATATTAAAACTATCGTGCTCAACGAAATGAATAATCTCATTTTCCTCCATAATGACAAGATAAGCATCAAAGGGATAGATCCGATATTTATTAACTATATGCCTCTCGATGTCAGAATTGTACTTGAATGGAGTTGTAAAGACGCTGATGTGGACCTGATTGTGATTGAGCCCGGCGATGAGAAGTGCTGTTTCTCCAACAGATACACCAAATCAGGTGGAAAAATGACTTCTGACATGTCAAGAGGATATGGTCCAGAGGAATATACAATACGTTATGCTCCAAAGGGAAAGTTCAGGGTGAAAGTGAGGAACCTTACTGAGAAGAAATACTTAGAGAAGTCTGCGATTGTTGGATATGCATCTATCTACACAAAATATGGCACTAATGATCAGACTGTGCAGAAACTGACATTCGAGCTGAAAGAACAAGGTGAATTACTGATGCTGGGGACAATAAATCCTTAGAAAACATATTGAACTTAAGCCATCTTTTTTCCGGGATGGCTTTTTTCTTTGGCTGTACAGATTCTGCTCTGAGTGCCGGGTAAATTACAAGAAAAAACTACTCTCTTAAAGCAAAGGTCTCAGATAATTATCTCCTCGTGGAAGACATTGTAGGGACACCAAAAAACAATTAATAAGCTTGACAGGATAGGCTTAAAATGAGTTGTGTGTAAAAAAATATGTCAAATGAAATGGAGATTTTATGACAAAAGGAATCGTACTGGCAGGAGGAGTTGGGAGCAGACTGTATCCGGTAACAAAAGTGTACAGCAAACAGCTTGTTATGGTCTATGATAAGCCTCTGATTTATTACCCGATATCAATACTCATGCTTTCCGGCATAAAAGATATCCTTATTATTGCCGATGAAGATACAATTCCTTTATACAAAAAACTGTTTCACGATGGGAAGCATATTGGACTGAACATAACATACGCGATTCAGGAAGAACCCAGAGGCATTGCAGAAGCATTTATCATTGGAGAAGATTTTATTGGAAATGACAGTGTGGTTCTTATTCTTGGTGATAATTTCTTTTACGGAAAACTGGATTTCCTCCGGGAAGCTGTAAAGAATAATAAGGGTGCTACCATTTTTGGATATCACGTTTCCAATCCTCGAAGATTTGGTGTAGTTGAGTTTGACAAAAATGAAAATGTTATCAGCCTGGAAGAAAAGCCCATCAACCCAAAATCCAATTATGCTGTTCCGGGTATATATGTTTATGACCCCAATGTTGTGGAGTATGCAAAGCAATTGTCTCCTTCAGAACGGGGCGAACTCGAAATTACCGATTTGAGTAAAGTTTATCTGGAAAAAGGCAATCTGAAATGTATAAAAACCGGTAGAGGACTTGCCTGGCTGGACACCGGAACACCGACAGCTCTTCTTAATGCATCCAGTTTTATTGGGGCAATTGAAGCAAGGCAAGGACTCAAAATTGCCTGTCTTGAAGAAATTGCACTCCGGAACGGTTTTATCACAAGAGATGAGTATTCGCAGCTTCTGGAAACTATCCCAAATTGCAACTATAAAGATTATCTCCAGAGTTTATTGTAAGATCTGGATTAGGATTCCGACATATAGAAATAAAATAAGTTAAGGATTCAAATGAAAAGAATTTTAAATGGCCTGATGTATTACTTCATGCTTTTCCCGCTATTATCATACCTTTCGTATGAGTACCTGGATACACTTATCACTTCGATTACTTTCGTAGTTCTATTTGTAATATCTGTATTATTTTTCAGCTTGAAACTTGTTAAGAAATCGAAGCTTAATATACCAATTTATCTGAGATTCTATATCCTTTTCTTTATTTATCAAACATTAGCTGACTATATTTCCGGAAATGTATCGGGACTTGGTTATGCAAGGTACATTTATACAAACTATTATCTGTCAATGCTGTTAATGATGGTCATCATTGAAAACTATTCTTTTGACACGAAAATTATCAGAGACATGACAGCTGCAATTAAGTTTATTTTAATACTCGGAACAATTGTAAGTATTATTCAGATTGAATTTAATGAATTCTGGACTCTGGAAAGAGTTACAGATAATTATGAAGACAGGAACCTGATGTTCAGATGTACCTCAATTTTTGACTATCTCGGAGGTGGATCAATCGGGGTCGCAGTGCCGTCATTTCTGGCAATTCTTTACAGCCAATCACTTATGGGACGTAAAAATAACATGTTTTATTATATATTATGTGCTATAATGGTTCTACTTTATAAATCCCGATGGGTGATGATTTCATTCCTTATCGCTCTATCCCAAAACCTCAAGTTCGATAAGAAATTTGTTATCAATTCAGTGAGATACCTTACTCTTGCTGTCATTATGATCGTTATTACTCTCGCCAGTTCTATTCTGCTGGATATTGATACTGAAAGATATCTGACAGAAAGGCTACTCAGTAAGTCTACCGATGCACGGGTAAGAAGTATAGAAGTATTTATGATCCACTTCCCAAAACATGCCCTGCTTGGAACCGGTAACGTTCTTACAAGTGAAGCAAAAAGAGACCTTGCAGGAAGAAGTAATATTATCCACGTGGGATTTCTCTCTCTATTCTATTATTATGGAGTAGTAGGAGGTGGATTATACTGTATGTATATAATCACCCTGCTGAGAAAGCTGAAACGGGAGAGTGCCATCTCAGGCTTCAAAGCGCTATACTTCATCTTTATCATGATTGTGGTAGCAAATATAACTTTGGTGAAATTCCACACCTTTGACTTCAGTATAATTATGGGATTTGTTTTCCACAATTATTATAGAGACAAAGCAATTGCTCAGCAGCAGTTAGAACTGAAAACAGCTTAAAAAAAAAAGAAAGGTTATAAATATATGGAAAACTTTATAAATCTCTTCGAGGAAACACTGGATCTGTCCGCAGGCTCAGTTAAAAGTAAAACCAAATTCAGAGACTTGCCAGAATGGGACTCGCTCTCTGTATTATCTGTACTGGCTATGATAAACGACGAATTTGACATCACTTTTTCCAGAAAAGAATTCTCTGAGATGAAAACAGTTAAACAGATTTTCGATAACATTCAGAAGAAGTTAGGATAATTTATGATTTTATCTGATGTACAAAGTATCGTTATAGAAAGAGTTAAAAGCTATTTTGAATCCATGGATATTGAAACAGAAGTTAATATTGAAACCAGATTGATAGGCAGAAATTCTCAGCTGGATTCCATGGGATTGGTAAACGTAATTATTGATATCGAAGGATGTATGATGGACAATGACTTATCTGTTTCCCTGACCAGCGAAAAAGCCATGTCAGCGAAGAACAGTCCGTTCAAAAACATCGGTACTCTTTCTGATTTCATATACAAGCAAATTGTATAGATATGAGCAAAGTTGTTATTATTACCGGTACAAGAAAAGGTATTGGCAGATATCTGGCAGAATATTATCTCAGCAAAGGAATGACTGTTATCGGTTGTTCTCGCACAGAAACAGATTTGACTCATGAGAATTACACTCACTATCTGCTGGACGTATCTGACGAAAAGTCTGTCAGACAAATGGTTAACAATATCTATAAACAATATAAAAGAATTGATTACCTTATCAACAATGCCGGGATCGCTTCAATGAACCATTCTATTCTAACCCCGGGATCAACTGTTGAGAAAGTATTTTCCACTAACTTTGTGGGTACATTCCTGTTTTGCCGTGAATGCTCTCGCTATATGATTAAACACAAAAATGGTAGAATCATCAATTTCACAACAATTGCATCTCCTCTCAATCTGGCAGGAGAAGCAGTTTATGCCTCATCAAAAGCTGCAATCGAAAGCTTTACCAGAATATTCGCTAAAGAGGTTGCTGAAAGCAAGGTCACAGTTAATGCCATTGGACCTTCTCCTATCAGAACAGACCTGATAAAGAATATTAGTCAAGATAAAATGGATGCTCTGCTCGATAAACAGGCAATCAAAGAGTTCGGTGAATTTCAGGATGTATCCAACCTGACCGATTTCTTCCTTAAAGATGAATCAGCCAGACTGACAGGTCAGATAATTTATTTGTGCGGAGTTTTTTAATGCACATTCAATTTCTTATTGATACATTCAAAAATAATTCAGATAAAATTGCTGTAATACAAAATAACAAGAGCTATACATATAACGATCTGTTAGTTCTATTAGAAGAAAAAGAAGCAATGCTGAAAGTAAAAAATGTTGCTAAAGGTGAGGTTGTATCTGTTATTTCAGATTTTGGACCTGACTCCATAGCGATGTTGCTTGCTTTAGTCAATAATTCTAATATAGTTGTTCCATTAAACATTAAATCCCCGGATATTGAGGAATTTCTGGAAATCTCGCAAACGTCAAAAGTCTTTGAGATAATTGGAAACAAAACGATTATAAGAAATACGGAATTTAAGGCTGACCATGAACTGATTCTGCAGCTAAAGAAGAAGAACAATCCGGGCTTAATCCTGTTTTCTTCAGGCTCAACCGGTAAAAGCAAAGCATCCCTGCATGACTTTGTACCCCTTCTGGAGAAGTTCAAAACACCTCGAAAATTATTACGTACAATAACATTCCTTCTTTTTGATCATATCGGAGGAGTGAATACATTATTCTACATCCTGTCCAATGCAGGAGCAGTCATTACAATTGCCGACAGATCTCCTGAGAACATCTGTAAAACAATAGAAAACTTCCAGGTTGAACTGCTTCCCACTTCCCCTACTTTCCTGAATCTTATGCTGATGTCAAAAGCTTACGAGAATTACGATCTCAGCTCACTGAAAATGATCACTTACGGAACAGAAGTAATGCCGGAACAGACACTGAAAAGTGTATCTGAGATTTTCCCTCATGTTAAGCTTAAGCAGACATATGGGTTATCTGAGATAGGTATTATGAGATCTAAATCCCGTAATAACGATTCATTATGGGTAAAAATAGGTGGAGAAGATTACCAGACAAAAATATGTGATGACATATTATACATCAAAGCAAAAACAGCCATGCTGGGATATTTGAATGCCCCCAATCCCTTTGACGAAGAAGGCTGGTTTAATACTCAGGATAAAGTAATTCAGGATGGTGAATGGTTACAGATATTAGGTAGAGAAACAGATATTATAAACGTCGGTGGTCAGAAAGTTTATCCGGCAGAAGTTGAATCTGTTCTTCTTGGAATGGATAACGTACAGGATGTCTCAGTCAGTGGAGTTAAAAATCCTCTTATGGGACAGGTTGTCAAAGCCAAGTTCAATCTGAAAAATGATGAAGACCTTTCAGTACTGAAAATGAGAATGAGAAAATTCTGCAAAACCAGGCTGGATTCTTTCAAGATTCCGGTAGTTGTAGAAATAACACGCGACAGCCAGGTATCTGAAAGATTTAAGAGATTAAGATAAATGAGTTTATTAAAATTTTCCAATATAAGAATAAAAGCTGTATCAGCATGTGTTCCGTCAAATGTTGTTAAGAACATTGATCACCCCTATCTGCTGTCAGATAAAGAAATAGAAAACGCTATTAAAACGACCGGTATTGTTGAAAGGAGAATTGCTTCTCCTGATACCTGCAGTTCAGACCTCTGTTTTGAAGCAGCTCAAAACCTGCTAAGTAAATTTGAGATTCCAAAAGACGAAATAGATATGCTTATATTTGTTTCTCAAACCCCGGATCTCAGACAACCGGGATCTTCAATGTCGCTCCAGAATAAACTTGGATTACCAAAGTCCTGTGCTGCCTTTGATATAAACCTGGCATGTTCCGGATATGTTTACGGACTCTCTGTTGCCTATTCCTTTGCATCTCAGGCAAACTTCAGAAACGTACTTCTGCTGGTTGGTGAAACATCATCTAAAACCGTTTCACAAAAGGACAGAGCAACCGGAATGCTGTTTGGTGATGCCGGTTCAGCAACTCTGATTGGCAAAAGTGACAAAAGCGTTAATTCATGGTTTTCGTTAAATTCAGATGGAGCCGGAGTAGATATACTTAATGTTCCTGCCGGGGGATATAGAAACCCAAGCACTGCAGAATCAACAGTTATGACAGAACGCTCAGACGGAAGCATAAGAAGTAATGAGCAGTTATTTATGGATGGGATGGAAGTATTCACTTTTACAATGCGTGAAGTCCCCAGAGATATAAAAAAACTGCTGGGTTTTGCCGAAAAACAGATTACTGATATTGATTATGCGGTATTTCATCAGGCGAATAAGTTTATAGCAAATCACTTCATAAAAAAATTGAAGATTGATCCTGACAAAGCTCTATTCTCAATAGATCGGTTCGGGAACACCAGTTCTGCATCAATACCATTAACTATTGCATCAGAATTATCAGAATCAGGATGTGTAAACGGAACTATGCTGTTTTCAGGTTTTGGTTCAGGATTATCATGGGGAACTGCTTTCGTAGAAACAGACAATATGCAGATATTACCTGTTATTGAAATTTGATATTGAGGTTAAGTCGTGTTTAAACAGTTTCGAATTCTGCTGAAAAAGAAAATACCCTTCATCTATAAACTATACATGAAGTATAAGAAGCAGAAAGCAAAACATCCTCTGACACTTGAGGAACTGAGGAATATATTACATAATGTTTTCAAAATAAAACAGGGAGATGTTATCTTTGTACATACATCTTTCTCATATATTGATCCTGTTGATTTTGAGCCTGAAGATGTGATAGAACTGCTGAAAGAAATAGTAGGTTCTGATGGAACTGTAGCAATGCCTTCTTTTGTCAACCCCAAACGCAAGAACTACCGGGAAGAAATCTTTAATGTAAAGAAAACAATGGGGTCATCCGGTCTTATAAACGAACTATTTCGCATGTCGCCAGGTACTGTAAGAAGCCCTCATCCTGTGAGATCAGTAGTTGCCTGGGGAAAACATGCTGAATACTTAACCTGTGAACACCATAAAAGTACGTATTCATTTGATGAAGACAGTCCTTTCTACAAACTTGTTCTTTTGAAGGCAAAAATCTTTGGTATTGGCACTGATTTCAGACACTTTTCTTTTATACATACAGTGGAAGATATGAATCTGGAACTTTTTCCTCCATTGTACACTGATACATACCCTAAGACAATAATCCTTAAGGACAAGACTCAAATAACTGGCGAGTATGCCCACTCTCTGAATAAACTGACCCAATACAATAGCTTCGAGAACATCAGGAAGTATTTTGATAAAAAGCAATTATTCCTACACAAATGCAATTCAATTCCTTTCTTCTATGCAGATGCTACATATGCGTATAACAAAGGAGTGGAGCTTGCTGAAAAAGGGCGTACAATCTATGGCAGATATAATTTGAAAGGAGATTATCTGAATTGAAAATAATGATGATAATTAACGGTCTGTATTCCGCAGGCAGAGAACGTCGTTTTTTTGAGCTGATGAAGCAATTTCACCATCACGACGAACTTGAAATACATATTCTGGTACTGAAGAAAGTCGAACACTTCAAGGAGATTTTCGATCTTAAACATACATGCAAAGTTCTCAATTATGATAAAGCCTTGAGAGATCCTAAATTAATTTTTGATATAATCTCAGAAGTAAAACGTTTTAAACCGGACTTTATCCATTGCTGGAGTGCAATCACTTCTTTTTTAACCATTCCCACACATATTGTTACCGGAATTCCTATTATTAATTCCATGATTTCCAATGCTCCTACCAAACTATCACTTAAAGTCAAATTTCTCAGTAGAATATCTGCAGTATTCTCAAAAATTGTTCTGGCTAATTCATATGCAGGGATAAGAGCTTATGCATTAAATTCGAACAAAGTGTTTTGTATACACAATGGTTTTGACATGTCCAGAGCAAATAATTTAACTCCTGAAACAACTATCAGAGAGAGACTTGAGCTGCCAGACAAAAAGATACTGGGAATGGTTGGAACTGTTGACAGCAGAAAGGATCACCCGACATTGATCAAAGCTGCAGAAATCATACTGACGAATAGAAACGATGTTGTATTTCTCATAGTAGGTGGTGGATCTCAGCTTGAAGAAACAAAAAGTAAAGTACAGAATAAGTTCAGGAATGACATTATTTTCACAGGTGTGCAATCTGATGTAGAATCTATTGTAAATACATTTTATGCAGGACTGCTGATAACACACACTGAAGGTATTTCGAACTCGGTCATGGAGTATATGTCTCTGCAAAAACCTGTTATCGCAACAGATGGCGGAGGTACTAATGAGCTTGTTATTGATGGTGAAACCGGATATCTTATTCGTCATGGAGACTATAAAGGACTGGTTGACAAGATTAACTTTGTTCTTGACAATGAAGGAACAGCCCAGACATTGGGAATGAATGGATTTGACTATCTTAAGAGAGAGTTTTCTATTGATGTAATGAAAAACAGCTTTCTGAATGTTTATAAAAAAATGTTAGAATAATAAATGGAGTTTTGATGAAGAATTTATATTTAGTAACTGGTGGTGCCGGCTTTATAGGATCAAATATTGTAAAAGAAATACTCAATCGTGGACAGAAAGTCAGAGTACTTGATAACTTCTCTACAGGTAAAAGAGAAAACATCCATCAATTTATGACTAATCCTGACTTTGAACTTATTGAAGGCGATATCAGAAGCTTTCATATTGTCAGAGACGCTGTCAAAGATGTAGATTTTATTCTGCATCAGGGAGCATTACCTTCAGTTCCAAGATCAATTAACGACCCGATAACTTCCAACGATGTGAATATCCTTGGAACACTGAATGTTCTGGAAGCAGCTCGAGAATTCAATGTTAAAAGAGTTGTTTACGCTTCATCTTCATCAGTCTATGGAAACAATCCAACTCTTCCAAAAGAAGAATCAATGAAAATAGCTCCATTATCACCTTATGCCTTAACAAAATACGCAGGTGAAAGATACTGCCAGATATATACACAAATCTATGGTGTTGAGACAGTATGTCTCAGATACTTCAACGTTTTCGGACCTAATCAGGATCCTAACTCTCAATACAGTGCAGTGATCCCAAAATTCATCAACATCATGAGAAGCGGTAAACAGCCAATCATTTATGGAGATGGAGAGCAATCAAGAGATTTCACCTATGTTGCAAACAATGTTCAGGCTAATCTGCTCGCTTGTACTGCAGAAAATGCTGCAGGAAACGTTTATAACATTGCATGTAACGAAAGATACACACTTAATGACCTTGTTGACCTTATCAATAAGTATCTTGGTACAGACATAAAACCTGTTTATCAGGATGACAGACTTGGAGATGTAAAGCATTCTCTTGCTTCAATCGAAAAAGCTAAGAAAGACCTTGGATTTAATGTTATACGTACATTTGAAGAAGGACTTGCCGAACTGATCGAATATGTCAAAAAACAAGCCTAACATCTGTGTTTTTATCAGAACTCTGAAAATAGGTGGTGCAGAACGTCAGAGCATGTATCTTGCGAATGTTCTGTCTCCATACTATAATACATATTTGCTAGTAATTCATGGGGAGTCTATTGATGACTCCTTTTATGATTTTATAAAGCAGAAAAACATCAAACTTGTCAGACTCACGGGCAGTACAACTCAGAAAATCATCAAGTTTTACCAATTCCTGAAGAATCAAAAGATTGATTTGATTTTCGCTTATCTGACTATGAACAATGTTCTGGGAGGGATTCTGGGTCGTCTCGCAGGTGTAAAGTACATTGTTGGTGGAGCCAGGGGAACTGAGATTGAGAAATACAAGACTTCCATGTGTAAGCTCATACATAATCATGTCACAAATTATACTGTCTTCAACAGTAATGCAGGCAGAAGAGTATTTGAAAACTTCGGATTCAACCCCGCAAAGTCTGTCGTAATCAATAATTGTTTTTATCTGGATGAATTACCCAGGAAGAATGTTGTTTATGATAAGCCTATTATAATTTCAGTTGGAAGATTCGAAGATGTCAAAGATTATGAAACAGCAGTTCGAACAGCCCATATTCTCAAGAACGAGTATAATCTTAATTTTGAATATAAAATCTGCGGGTATGGTAAAAATGAAGCAATAATCAGAAATCAGATTAAGAAGATGAATCTGGAAGACTGTGTTTCGGTGTACATCAAACCCGGTAACCTTATGGAGCTTTATCGAACATCCAACATCTACCTTTCTACTTCACTTTACGAAGGTTTTTCCAATTCTATTATGGAAGCTCTAAGCTGTTCACTGCCTGTTGTTTGTACTGAAGTAGGTGATAATAATTTACTCGTCAGAAACAATAGTAACGGATTCCGACATCAGGTCCGAGATGCTGAGTCCCTGGCGGCATCTGTTAATAAGATTTTAGATGATCCTCAATTATTAGAACTGATGGGTAACAGCAGTTATAATGTACTAAAGGATAATTACACACAGGAACCATTTAAAGAAAAATATCTGGAGTTGATTAATAAACTTATTTCTTCCTGATCTTTTTATTCACAAACTCTTTAAGCTGCTTTCTTTCCCATCCATGTAAACCTATGAAGTAATATGTAATCAAATATAATCCACAGGACAAGGATAAGTGCAGTAAGAGCTGAATAAATGATTTCGGTTTATGCAGTTGGGAAATTCCCCAGGTCACTCCTGCAATAAAAACACCTACGATAAACGTCCTGATTACTGCCTGACCTATAAAGTCTTTCAACTTGATTTCTGCAAACCTGCATGCTTTAGGTATATTATATACAACTGCAAAAATTGCATTAGGAATAATAGTACCGAGAGCAACCCCTATAATTCCAATTCTGTTAACAAGCAGGATACTGATTCCCAGATTAGCGAGACACTCCAGAACAGCGATCAGAGTGAGTTCCCTGTGAACATTGCCCATGAGCAAAATATATACTGATGAGCTTCTCAGAAATACTAGTATATACATGGAAACAAGCAGAATTAATGCACAGGTATAACCTTGTTCTGCTCCTGGATTCAAATTCATTTCAAGCCAAATATCCAGAAGAGGCCGTACGTATATTATAAGCGGTATAAGAAACATTGTAGCTATAAACCCAAGCAGACGGTTTGATTCTATGAGAATCTTCCCAAGCTTTGAGGTTTCATTTGAGGCGAATAGCGTCGCAGCGATTGGACTGAGATTATCCAGAAACTGAGAGGAAAATGACCTGAATGTCTCTGCCAAGCGGGATGCTATTTGATAAACAGAAACCAGTGCTACAGATGCAAAAATGGAGATCACCATCTGGTCTGTTCTGAATATGATAAGATTTGTGAATGTTATAATATAGGCGAAAATGGAAAACTCCATCACCTTTTTGATACCTTTTATATCATAATACTTTATACCTATTCGCAGCTCAGGCATCTTCTTGAAACAGAAGTAACCCATTGTTATATTTCGGGCAAAACTTGTAGACAATGTTATAATAGTGATTACTTTCAATTTGTAACCCAGATGAAATGCAGCAAAAATCAGAGCAAAATTCAGTATCATAAATGTGAGTTGAATATAATTTCTCAATTTTATCTCATGCAGCCCTCTTAGTATTTCAGTGACAAATCCGGTTGGGAACACAATAGCAGTACCAATACCAAACATGAGAAATACTGCCTTATAATATTCTAAGTCTGCACCTGCCTGGAACTTGAATAGTTCTCCCAGAAAAAATGACATTATATATGTTGCAATAACAATCAGTATTGCTAAACCAGAATAGTTAAAGAATACCGTACTGATAAGTCTGTTATACGAGTACCAGTCCTGAGTGGCAATGTTCTCACTTGTCGACTTCTGGATAGCTGCTCCAAAACCAAAATCCAGAAGCAAAGAATACCCGAAGATTGTCCAGAGTAAAGCCCAGAATCCGTAGCTCTCGGGAGTAAGTCCCATGAACAGGAGTCTGGTAAGAAAGATTGTCATTACCATGCCGATAACGAGTTTTCCATAATTGGAAATCGTATTGGCAATCATTTTAGCCCTAAGGCCAGTACTGCTCATCTACTGTTTCTCTGCAGGTTTTGGTCTTCTTAAATTTTTAGAGCTGAATATCTTGAAATCAACAACTCTGGCATATTTGTTTTCCAGCTTTTTCTTGTCTTTATCAAGAACAACCTGTTCCCCGTGGATATACATTTTCAGGCGATTTCTCTTAACACCTTTATTGACCAGATATTCAATAACACTATTTGCTCTTCTCTTGGAAAGGTCAATATTATACTCTTTATCTCCCACTTCATCAGCATAACCATGAATCTCCAGGAAATACTCTGAGTTTTCCAACATGATTGCAGCTACTTCTTCCAGCTTAGGTTGCTCAGAGTTCTTAACATTGTCTTTGTCCAAATCAAAGAACACAACAGGGAGAATCATAGCAACATTTCGTTCTATGATTTCACGTTCAACAATAATTTGAGGTTCCTGTTTAAAATCAAGAGAATCATTATTTTGTGACTGTCTTTCCCAAGGCTGATATTGTCTCTTTGGCTTGACATTCATGTATATGGTCATTGACTTTGCCACAGGAGGAACAGGCAGGTAAATATTCTGTGGGAACTGATTAGGGTAAATCGGTTCAGCCACGATATTTATCTCTTTCTTCTCTCCCCAACTGATATTAGTCTGAATTGGAGATGTTCCATAATATACTCCATCGATAAAGATTTTAGCTTTTGTCGGGTGAGTATTTATCTTGATATAATCATTATCCATTCCCGGTGGCACAGGATGCTTAGTGTATGTAACACAGGAAATTAAAATCAAAAGCATTCCCGTTAAAATCAGATAATTTAAAAAATTTTTCATCTTACACTCCGTTTATTCTGTAATCTGAATTCATCTAATACTATTTTCTCGATCTCAGATTGAACTGTATAGTAATTATATTTATTTTTAACTGTTTCTCTACTCGATTCTGCCAGTGCAGTCCTCAATTTGTAATCATCATGGACTAACCTTATAGAATCTTCTAATGAAGCAGAATCTCCATATTTAAAAATTATACCATTATTCATATTGCTTACAATCTCTGATGCTCCATACTTGTCAGGTACAATTACGGTCATCCCGTATGACATTGCTTCAATGACAACCCGACCGAAAGTTTCCGTTGCCTTTGATGAAAACACGAGCACATCATTCTGCTCATATATTTTGGAAACATCTGCAGCCTTGCCTTTCAGTTCTACTTTGTCACTAAGGTTTCTATCTCTGATAAAATCTCTTAAGAAACCCAGATATTCATTATCTCCATCGCCGTAAATGTGGAAAGTAAAATTATCTTTACTCAGATGTGAAAAAGCTTCAATAGCCAGTTCAAAGCCTTTTTTGGGTTCTATTCTTCCGCATCCGACATAGCGGACTATTTCACTTTCAGGTCTATTGACTTCTTCAGGAATGAGAACACTTCTCGGAACAACATAGTTCCTTACAGCCCTGTATTTCCTTATGACTACTTTACCAACCCACTCAGATGGGGTCATTGTGTAATTGAGTCTAAGCTTTCCACCTACAACACCTGGAAGCAAATTCTTAACAGCTCTTTTAATATAAGCAGCAAAAGATTTCTGCTCGTAGACATCAGGCCAAAAATCCCCTATGGAGAACAATACAGGCAGTTTACTTTTCTGCACTGCAATCACAGGAGCAATAGTAATCTTCTGACAGTTCCAGATGAAGACTAAATCAGGTTTAAAACGATTAATCACTTCTATAGTTTTTTTATAATTATGCTTCTCAACATAATATTTGTCAAGAGCATTACCATGTATATAATCAATATATTTAAGAATTCTCCATGGCTCAATCTCATCAAACTTTTCTTCTGGATCTCCTTCAACACCATAATTTCCTGTTATAACTGCCACAGCATGTTTTTTCTTCAAATATCTGACAGTATCAGCACAGGAAATCTCATATCCCCCAATATTGTGAGGAGGGTACAAGTTTGATATGACAAGTATTCTCATTTTAGAAAAATTCTTCTTATTTTAGTTGATATTTCATGTCTTACAGAAGCTACAAGCTCTCTGACAAAAGCATCTTTCATAATCTTCTGCTTATTAGCAGGCTGGAAAGAGTATGGCAATTCAGGAAGTCCATAACCTTGAGAACGAGCCCAGTTAATAAACTGCATCACCATCTCATAAAAAGGTATGTTCTTGTATGACCAGGTCTGCCATGGTTTAGGAAACAGACTGAAATGAATGATCTTAGCATCCATATTCTGGTCGTACGGATATGCTCCGACTTCTGGGCTTTCATCTGCATAAGCAAACAATGAGTTCAAAACAGATTCATCTGTCATGAAATAAGCTGT
Source organism: Cloacimonadales bacterium (SeqCode) (assembly GCA_942492065.1). GTDB lineage: Bacteria > Cloacimonadota > Cloacimonadia > Cloacimonadales > JAIOQZ01. The sequence goes on from CALODV010000020.1 coordinate 220,897, forward strand.
ACTGCTTTTGTTGTAGACACCTATGGTGTTCTCATCAATCACTTTTTCCATCTGGTTTTTCCATCGTTTTATGAATGGCAGATGCGATTTGTGAATAATAAAACAATTGGTTTCGCACACTGTCGATATTGCAGGATAAGAACGTTCTCTGATATCCCATTTCCAGATTTTTAAAACTTTTTCAGGGATTGTTCCAAACTTCTCTCCCCATGAATACCTGTCTCTGTATACAAGTCCATTTTCATGAAAATCCCTGAACCTGATATGAAAGAGAGGTTCAGTCGGAACAAACTCATTCTTGATGTTACCGTTGATAATGCAATCTGCATCTACCCATGTTGTAAATTCTGTCTCGGAAGAGAATATTGCATCAGGTTTCTGAGTGCAGATACTTCTTCTGGTCATTCTGCCTTCAGCATAGACTTTTACATCGTCAAACTGTTGCAGAATGTCGCGTTCTCTATCCGAAAGTTCATATCCCATAACATGAACAGGATCTTTTACTCCATGATATCTAAGTGAAGTTACAAGGAGAAAGGCTCCCCACAGGTAATTACTGTCACAGGCAGTTACAAAAGTATTTTCCATTACATCAACAACTCTCTTAAGTATTCCTGAATATGCATATCCGGCAAAATATCAATTCCGGCAAATGACTTCAGTGAGTATAAAATAAGGAATGCAACAAGTAATAAACTTATCAGAATTCCAAGATACATTAACAGCTGAAAAACAAGCGTAACAGCTCTCTGCGATGCTGTAGTGTTTCCTGATCTGCTTTTTCTTCTTTGATCAACACCTATAATCCAGACAAAATACAATCTTTTAATGAACCAGAAAGTAAATCTGATATCAAAATATTTCTTCCCCATGGAAGATGGAGACAGTCTTCTTAAAACAGCTTTTATCTCTTTCTTCTGCTCGTAGTTCAGACTTTCCTGTATTGTGGGATTGATCATCTTAAATAAATAATCTTCATCTCTTCTATCGGCCATAATCCATACCTCTATCTGTTTCATCAGAATCAGCTATTTCAACTGATTCTTTCTTTTCAACATAAACTAATCTATGCATTGCACCTATCACAGCAAAAACTAACATCAATTGATAGAAATTGTTCGTCTGCTTCAATACCCACTCTAGAGAAGACTCCAGATATATTGCCAGTAAGCCTCCAACTAATGCAACAGGAATGAACACATATTTCGTTTTTCTGTACTTAAACAGATTCTTTAGATTTAAAAAATACATATATAATAAGAATGTCAAGAAAACACCTAAGTTATGCCATCCTGTTTCAGCAGCAATCATTAAGTATATTGTCTCAACAAGTCCATGACGTTCGAGAGGATCAGTTTCATCATGCATTTGAATATGCGTACCATAATTAAATGGAGCATTGATTGCCTGACCAAAATTATTAAGCCCTACACCCAGTTTTTTATCATCTGCCATTTTTACCGCAGCCTCAGCCAGAAGTACCCGAGTAGTCTTAGATGCTTCCGGTGCTGTCTGATATCTGGTAATAATGGAATCCATAGCTTTTAGCAATGCAAGAGAAGCCAGAATAAGAAGCACAGCGGTAATTGCAATCTTCTTTTGGTTAACCCCCACAAACATTGACAGCGTCCACATTACAACGAGAGAAAGAGCATATAGTGCCATACCGGCTCTGGACAGAGTAGCAATAATTGATACACTTCCGAAACCGAGAATAAGTAACCAGACATGCAACCTCTTTACTTTTGCATTAAAAAGATATGAAAAGAAAAAGCTGTTAAGAATGATAACGTACATGACGAGTGAATTCTGGTGTGGAAATGGTCCCGGTGACTGGTATATCCTGAAAATATACTTCTGGTGCATCTGCATAAAGAAAATAAAGATTGAAATTATTGCAAAATTGATCATTAACTCCTGAAATTTTGAGTAATCATCAATATAATTATATAGCACCCACCAGAAAATATACATACGAATCATTTTCCATACTTCAAACATTGAGTACAGGGGAGCCGGAGCATTCACAATAGAAAGTACACTGAAGAAGAAGTATATACTATACAATAATGTACCCTTTGGGAGTCGTAAATCATGCAGACTTTTTCTTGAAATCAGGACAAGAAAAATCACAAGAGTTGCTAAATCTACCAGTCCGACCTCAAAACCTTTAGATGTCCCTCTATAGAATTCCATGGAAACAAAGTTAATATCTTCCATTTTGGCTGTAAAAAATATCATCAAAAAGAAGGATATCTTTTCGAATATTCTATACTGAAATGAAAGGAAATATCCTAATGGTACCCCGAATATCAGGACAATGAAGAAGACCAGATACTTATATTCAATTCCAAAAAGCATGTAAGTTCCTTATTTCAGATACAACCCGTGTCTATTATTATCATCGACATGGCATTAGTTATCATTAATAAGGTCATTTACAATGTAATATCCCTGAATTGCATTAAGACTAGGGATGACAAGATCCAGTACTTCGTTCCAGTTAGCAAACAGGCTTGCAGGTACATAGACAATATCATTGGGTTTTAATGGAAAATCCTGAACTTCTGCACGCATTACAGCCTTTGTATCAATCTTGAAAAGTCTCGGATGAGAAAGATTTCCCCGAATAACATACACTGTTCTTTTAGCAGTAGGCCGGAATCCATTGGCAAAACTGATTATCTGCATCAGTGTCATGTTTTCTTTGAACGCATAATGTCCCTGAGTATTAACTTCACCCAGCACATAAATTTCTCTGTTGATTGCAGAAGGAATGTATATATAGTCTTTGTCTGCTAAAGGTATATTATAGAGCATATTTCCGTTTTTGATCAGCTCCATAAAGTCTATTGGAAGAATTCTGCCATCTCTAAGAAGATATGTTCTTTCCAGATCAGCTAATTCCGTAGTGTTGTTCTGGAAGTATCCAACTGCAAGACCTCCGCCTTCTGCAATAGCATCTATAATTGTCATATCCCCATCAAGTACAACTCGTCCAGGACGTGTAATTTTACCAAGAATAGTTACACTGGCACTTGTCAGCTGAACAGCTTTCATAGTAACCTGAGGATGTCGAACATATTCGCTGAGAGCTTTTTCAATCTTTTTGGATGCTTCAGGAATTGTCAATCCCTCCACATGCAGGTCAGGTATCAGTTTCATTGAGATTGTTCCGTCTGACTTGACCATAACTCCCATAGTTGTCAGTTCTTCTTCATCATAAACAAAGATGTCAAAAACATCTTCTGCACCGATTGTATATTTTTTTATTGGCAAAGTATGCAGAGCTTTAAGTTCTTCCTCGATTTTCTTATCGTCCTTTTTCTCAACCTGAACAGATTCCAGAAACTGCGGCATGGCAGTCACAGACTTCAGTTCCGGTTTCACTCTTACGCAGCTAAGCACAATTATTGATATTAATGTTAAAATTATAAGTTTCTTCATAAAAACTCCGTACTCCTAAGCCATAAAGTAAGGTTTGGGAACTTCATTCAAAATTCCTGCAATTGGCACATCAGTGTTTTTCTTAAGATAATCAATTACGCTTACTAGCTGATCCCTGTTAGTATGACGGAATTTTGTTACTATAGTCAACAGGTCAGAAAATCCTGAAATAGTAGTGAACAACTGCAGATTCTGTTCTGCCTCGAACAGTTCCCAGATAATGATGTCATAGTTTGTTAACTGTTGGAAAAATGAAGTAAGCTGGTCATTATCCAGAATATCCTTATATGCCTGATCATCATGCACGAAATAACATTTATGAAGCTTTTCAGCAATCACAAACATTTTATCCTGAGATATTTCTTTTTTCTCGAAAACCGCTTTATTTATCATGTATGGCTCAATATCTTCATCGTGTTCATCAATACTCTCTATCCAGAGTACTTTCTGATTCTTTGCCATAAAGATTTCAACAAGCTCTCTCACAATAAAGGACTTACCCGAATCCGCATTTGAATTACCCATGGTAAGGAACGCTGGCATTTTCGCCGGCATCTGTTTTCTCAACTGAGAATACAGTATCTGTAGCTGAGCATGGAATACCGAATCAGAATACATATCTCTGTTAGGTACTTCTGCCAGAAAATTAACGTTGATAAAGTTGTCATAATCATACCTGGATTTTACTCTGAAATCAAAAAGCTCTCTGAAGATGTAGAACACCATAAATCCAGTGAAGGTCAGAAAACCGAAAGCTAGTGCAATCATTTTCCTACCTGAAGCTTGTGGAAATTTTGGAGGAATTGCAGGTTCCAGGATTGCAAAATCACTAACATTAGATTCCATAGCTATTCTGGACTCAACTATACGATTCTCCAGCATCTCAAGTAATCGGATAGTGAGATCGTATTTTCTCTTTAACTCAAAATATTCCTTTTCCAGATACGAAAGCTCAGCAAGTTCGGCACGAACTTTGTTTATTCTCTGATCATAATCTCCAATCAATCCTTCTGCAGATTTTAATTGATACTCAAACTTAGCCTTTTCGGACATCATACTTTGCTTTACAGGACTTTCCCCGTAAGTTACAATATCAGGTATTATTTCCTGTTCAAACTCTTTTCCTGCAGCTAATTTCTCTTCAAGCTCACGAATTTCCTCTTTAGTTTTTACCACTTTAGGATTTTTTTCTGTATAAGCTTCTTCATATTTTTCCAGATCAGAATACAACTTCTTCAAATTACTGTTATCTACTTCATTCACTGTTTGCCCAAGTTTCACAAACTCAGGAAACTCAGCAATTTTCAAGTCGACTTCGTCAATCTGACTTTTAAGACCCTCTATTGTAATATTATTTTCTATCTTTTTTAGTTCCAGATCATTGAGATGGTTATACTTCATCTGAGTCTCATCTTCAATCGACAACACTCCATGCTGTTTTCTGAAACGTTCCATCGCGAGCTGATACCTGTCTAAGTCATCAAGATACTTATCTCTCAAAGGAAGATAATAATTGTATACTCTCTTTGTGGAAGCATTCAGAATATCGATATAATTCTGGATAAAAGTTTCTGCCAGAACATTGGCAATAGAAACTGATTTGTCTCGCTCCTGATGGAATGCTGTTATGTGGATAAGATTAGACCTTCCACCTCTTTCAACATATATCTTGTCGAACAGCTTGTCCGGCGTAATATCTAAATTCAAACTGTCGATCACTGACTGAAGATTCTTTCGCATCCTGATAGATGACAGAACAGTATTCAAGTCAAGCTGTTGATACAGATATGGCATATCCTGCCTCATAGAAATGTTCTTCATGTTTCTGATCAATGTACTCCTGGCACGCCATACCGGAGTAACAGTCAGTTTAGCGTATATCCCGCCTACTACCAAAGCGATAAATGATGAAATTAAAACTAATATGATTTTCCGTCTGATAGAAATAAACATCACTTTTTTATCAAACTTCATTATATTAAACTTATCATCTGTATTATGAAATGAACTCATAAATTTTCTAAATCCTTAATTCATTGTATTTAATCCAATTACAACACATACTATTTTTCACAAAACAACATCTCATTAATAACATTGCAAACTATATGTCAAGATATTTAACACTGCTAATCAATAATAAATACGTGTTCAATCTAAAAGGTCTTTCATTTTTTCCGCGATTTCTCTGACCTGTGGTTCCTTCAAAATCGTATCATGGGTGGCATCTATCTTATACAAATGCACTTCATCTACAAATATATCCCAGGCCATATAAGGATCATCAACAAAGCTGACAGGCTGCTGCAATGCCTTAAATAAAACAACTCCTCCCTTGTATGGTCTGTAATTGTATCGGCAGACTGCTGCAATGTTTTTCTTTCTTACAGCAGACCTATTAGCAAACATTCCCTGATCAAAGAACGTGTCTTCATCCCCAAAATTCTGATTACTAGCTAACCGGTTACTTATTTTTGTAATTAAAATTTTCATAGCCTTCTTAATACCTAAATCTGCAAGCAGCTTTACTTTACTTTTGAAGTACTGCTTCTTAAGTGACTCAACCGGTCGGAAAGCCCATGTGTCAAACAATAGCAAATTCTTTACTGCTACTTTCTTCCATCTGAGTTGCTGCATCATCTCATAAGCCACGGTACCACCAAAGCACCAGCCACCGATATTTACCGTTCCACCCGGATGGCGTTCTCTTATTATGCGAACATAATGAGCTGCTGTTTCTTCTACTGTATCCAGAGCTTTTTCGGGATTCATCAGACCCGGAGCCTGGAATCCATAAATAGGTAAATCAGACGGAAGATATCTTATAAGATTCACATATCCAAGCAAATCACCAGGTAATGGATGCACCAGATATAATGGGGTTTTGGAACTATCACCCTTCTGTAACTCAACTAATGAATAGTCACCGAAAACTCCGTCCTGAATCATTGCCTGCTCCAGTTTTCCCGCCAGTTCTTCGAGATCCTTGTGTCTGAACAAGTCCTGAACCTTAAGACTCAATCCAGCCTGCCCCAGTCTGTTAATCACAAGCATACTCAAAACTGAGTTCCCACCTAGCTCGAAGAAATTATTATTTATTCCTACATTGTCTATACCGAGAACATCTCCTATAATATTACACAAGACTTCCTGATCAGGTGTACCCGGTGTTACAATTTCATTCTGATTCTTTCTAGCTGTTGTTTCAGGAGCTGTTAGCCTTTTCCTGTCTATTTTCCCGTTTGCTGTTAAAGGAAACTCCTCCATACGCTGATATACAACCGGAATCATATAATCCGGAAGCTTGTCAGCTATTGATTCAGTGAACTCTTTAGAAGATGTTGCTTCATCAGCAATGTAATATCCGCACAGCTGCAGCATATCATTTCTATCCTTGAAAGTGTGTACAACCACATCTTTAACCATACCGGTTTTCATTAGTTCTGCTTCGATCTCACCAAGCTCAATTCTATGCCCTCGGATTTTAACCTGAAAGTCATTTCTACCAAAACACTCTAGTCTACCTTCAGCATCGAACCTTACTATATCACCTGTCCTGTAAACTGTCTCTTCTTTACCTTCGGGATTTTGATATTGGACAAATTTTTCAGATGTTAGTTCATCTCTATTGTGATATCCCACCGTTACACCCTTTCCACCAATCAGAAGCTCTCCCTTTACACCATCAGGCACGAGGTTCATTTCCGAATCCACAACATATAGTGTAGTGTTACCAACAGCATGACCTATATAAATTCTACCGTCAGTTTCCTGTATTCTATGAATAACCGACCATACAGTTGTTTCCGTTGGACCATACATATTCCATAGCTCACTACACTTAGTCAATAACGTTGAAGCCAGATCATTTGACACAGGTTCTCCACCGCAAAGTACTTTCAGGTCTTCAGAGCCCTTCCAACCAATGTCTCTCAGCATTTTCCAGGTTGAGGGAGTTGCCTGCATTATTGAGATGTTTTCAGAAGTTATCATATCAGCAAGCTTCCCTGCATCATAAACATCATCTCTGGAAGCCACTAACAGTTCTGCACCTGTAACTAAAGGCAGAAATACTTCCAGAACTGAGATATCAAAACTTAAAGGAGTTACTGCCAGAAGTTTATCATCAGCATTCATACCGGGTTCTCTCTGCATCGAAAGGATAAAATTAGTAACAGCTTTATGTGGAACCTTCACAGCTTTAGGTTTACCGGTTGTTCCTGATGTATAAATATAATATGCTATAGAATCCGCTCCGGATTTATCCTGTTTTACTTCCGAGCCCTTTTCAGTCTCTTTCAGATCTTCCCAAATCTGAACATTACTGACATCAATTCTATCTCTATACTTACTTTCAATGATAATCTGTCCAGGAACAGAATCTTCTATCATATACAGCAGTCTTTCATCTGGAAATTCAGGATCAAGGTACAAATATGCTGCTCCACTCCTCTGCACTGCACATATTAAAGCAATAAGGTCGATCGACCTGTCCATCATCACAGCTATTATGTTATCGGCAGTATCAGCATTCAGCTTACTATAATAAGACTGCACCATGTCACCAAACTGGCTGTAACTAACGCTGGTTTGTCCAAATTTAACTGCCGTATTGTCAGGAAACTCCTGAATTCTATCCGATATCAGCTTTTGGACGGTAACACTCGGAAACTTCATTTCTGCTTTTTTATTTCTTTTATTAATTGCTTCTTTTTCATTGTCAGACAGTACTTCCAGATTCTTAATCTGTGTTCTGCTATTATTTACCATCTTAACAATAACTTCATTGTAGTGATCACCGGTCTTTTCTGTAAACCATCCCTCGAATAAATCAGGATTATACTCAAACCTACAATGCATACTGCCGTCAATCTCAACGATCTCCATCGTGATATCCAATTTAGAAGTATCATTTGAAAGAATTCTTGCATTCAGTTCCAGTCCGGGAATATCCAGATCAATTGAAGGAAGATTCTGGAATACAAACATAGCCTGGAAGAGTGGGTGTCTGCTTAAATCACGTTCTGGATTAATATTATCCACAATTGACTTAAACGGATATCCACTATGAGTGAGATTATCCAGAGTCTCCTTTCTCACAACATCTATAACATCATTGAAGTTACTGTACCCACTGACCGGAATTCGATACAGCTGGTTATCCATGAATGTACCGATTACTCCGTCGTAGTCGGGATCAAGCCTGTTAGCAGCAGGAGAACCAATCAAAATATCTTCCTGAGCAGTATACTTATAGAGAAGTACTCTAAAGGCAGACAACAGCAGCATGAATTTACTGGAACTCTTTTCTCTTGCTAATTTACTGAGCTTATCGCAAACATCTTTACCTATTGTAAAATAACAATTAGCTCCATTAGATGTCTGAACAGCAGGTCTTTCCTTCTGGACAGGCAATTCTATTGGTTCCGGAAGAGGTTTAAGCTTTTCAGTCCAGTATTTCTCGAGAACTAATAGCCTTTGCTTATCAACAGGTTTATTAACATAATCCGCAAAAGTTCTATCTGATTCCACCAGTTTTACAGGTTTATTACTTATGAATGAAGTATAAATAGCTGTCAGTTCATTTATCAATATACTCACAGACCAGCCATCCAGCACTATATGGTGGAAACAAATAATCATCCTGTGATCATACTGAGATTTTCTCCATACTTTTATCCTGAATAATGGACCTTCAGACAAATTGAATACAAACCTTGTAACTTTTCTGTATTCTGCTTCTAATCTGGTATCATCCCAGTTTTCCTGGGAAATATCTATAACTTCAATATCAACTTTATTGTAGTCTAAGGCTTTCTGCACCGGTAGACCGTTTTCTTCAAAGAATACACTCCTGAGAGCTTCATGTCTTTGCATCAATTTAAGCAAGGTCTTGCTCATTACATAATCATCAAACAGACCTTTGATCTCAAACAAAACAGGTATATTATAAGCGACATTGTGATTGTCCATCTTCCACAGGAACCACAAACCTTCCTGCTGTACTGTAAGCGGATATACCTTTCCTTTTTCTCCGGAAACGTTTTTTCCACCGACTGCCTCTGCTTTGAATTCAGAGTGACTTATCTCAAGCAGAATATCGTCAATCATAGAGTTATTAAGAAAGTCATGTAACGATAGTTTAGTGTTAAATTTTTTCTCAACCCTAGCTATAAACTGCATGGCAGTCAAAGAATTACCACCATTTTCAAAGAAATCATATCTTTCGTCTATTTCAGTTTTGAGTACATCCGCCATCACCTGTTTAAGTTCAGCTCTGACATCAATCTGACTTACAGCTCCGTCCTCACTCACAATATTTCCTGTGACCAGTTCAATGAGTTCTCTCAGAGTACTCTTGTTCATAAAATCATGAATAGACAGATTTACATCAAACTCTTTCTCAATGCGAGATATAAGCTGCATAGCTGTCAGGGAATGTCCTCCACTCTCGAAGAAATCAGATTCGGGATTATCATCATCTGTTTTCAGTACTTCCTGCCAGATTTTTACAATACCGGCAACAGATTCTCTGTTTTGGGACTGCTCCTGTTTTTCTTCAGGCAAAAGCCCTTTCAGATATGTAAGAGTCTCTCTGATAGATGAATGATTCATGAACTCAGAAATCGATACAATTGCCTTGAATTCTTTATCGATACGACTAATCATCTGCATTGCCGTGAGAGAGTGTCCTCCTGAGTCAAAAAAGTTTGAGTCCAAATCAATAGAATCATTTTTAAGGACATCTTTTGCAATCTGCAGAAGATTCTGCCCAATTTTACCCGTTTTGTATACCATTTTCCTTTTTTCTGTTTTCCAGACAGGATCAGGCAAAGTCTTTCTGTTTATTTTTCCTGAAGTATTGTATTCAAATTTATCCACGATCATTATCAGAGAAGGAACCATATAGGCAGGTAGTCGTTCCTTCAGGAAAGCTTTCAAATGATCAGTATTAACAGATACATTTACCTGCGGGAGAATATATGCTATAAGCTGCTTCATGTTCGCTCTGTCTTCGGCAGCAATAACAACACATTCCGAAACTCCTGCAAAGTCTCTGCATAGTCGTTCAATTTCTCCGGGTTCAATTCTATGGCCGCGTATTTTTACCTGAAAATCTATTCTTCCTGCTATCTCTAATAAATCATTATCGTTTATTCTTACCAGATCACCGGTTCTGTATATTAGTCCTTTCCCGGTAACAGGATTCTTAACAAAGCTTTTTGCTGTTTTCTCCGGATCATTCAGGTAGCCTTTTGCCAACCCGGCCCCACCAATACATAATTCACCCGAAACACCCTTAGGAACCGGTCGCAGGTTTTTATCAAGAATATATACCTGAGTATTGGCTATTGGTCTTCCGATAGGAAAATCATTATCTTCATCCCCCGGTTCATACCAGGTGGAAATAATTGTTGTTTCTGTAGGACCATATGTATTCAGCAACCTGATTCTGCTTTTTGTCTTTTCTTTCCATTTATTGTAAATTGCTAGATCTGCCTTTTCTCCACCGATTATAACCAGTCTCACACAATCAGGAATTGCATATTCATCAAGTTGTTTTACCAGCTCATGCCAGTATGCAGTTGCCAGATTAAGTACTGTAATCTGCTCTGCTTCAATGTATCTCAGGAAACCTGGAATAGATGAAAAAGCTTCTTCGGTTCTCGGTACTAAAGTTGCTCCGGCAAGGAAAGTCGGGAATATTTCTTCTACTGACAGATCAAAACTTATTGATCCGAATTGCAGGTTTCGATCTTTCTGCGTTATCTCATAGTCCTCAATTACAGCAAGATTATGATTCAGCATACCTCTGTTAATAACCTGCACACCTTTGGGATTCCCGGTAGATCCACTTGTATAAATAAGATACGCTATATCTTCCCCATTCGTACCGTTTTCTACCTCCGGTAAATCAGCTTTCATAACTTCAGATAACTGTACATCATATACAACTTGTTTTATCTTGAATCCCCTGATTCTTGTGTAGTTAGCTTTATCCGTGACAATCAGCTTTGCCCCTGAATCATTCAACATGTATTCAATTCGTTCATCGGGATATGCTGCATCAAGAGGCATATATGCTGCCCCTGCTCTTAGAATACTCAACAGGACAACATATAATTCAGGACTTCTATCCATTACAACAGCAACAATATCACCTTTACCAATTTCGTTGGAAACTATGTATCTGCTCCATTTATCGGTAAGTGAATCCAGTTCTGCATAGTTAATGGACTTCTCATTCATTTTTATAGCGATGTTATCAGAAAACATCCTGCAGCGTTCCGTGAAAACATCACCGTAAGATTTTTCCAGAGGGAAATTTTTCTCTGTATCGTTGAAATCCTCGATGATTTCTTTGTATTCAGAATCATTCAGTACTGTTATTTCATGAATTGGTGTTTCATCAGCAAACAAGACCTGACTGAAAATATCATAGAAGCTGTCAGCCATTGATTCTATCAGCGAATCAGACAGGATATCCGTATTATATTCTATCCAACACTCATAATTCCCATCAATATCATCCACGGTCAAAGTGAAATCCAGCTTTGAAGTATTGTTTCCAATCTCTTTCATAGTAATTTCAAGATCATGAAACTTCATTTCCGGTAAAGGGAAGTTCTGAAATACGAACATTGCCTGGAACAATGGATGCCGAGAACGATCCGGTTTGTATCCCAGATCTTTTATAAGTTCATCAAAAGGATATTCAGAATTAGAGAATGCTGAAATGACATTCGTGTAAACAGATTTTGTAAACTCTCTGAATGACACATTATCTGTCAGACTACTGCGAATCGGCAGCAAATTAGTAAAAATTCCAAAAATATTCTGTTTATCCGGATGATTTCTTCCCGCATATGGAGAACCCACTACAACATCGTCTGATGCTCCGTATACAGAGAGAATTATATTCAGGACTGACAAGAATACTGAATACTCACTTATATTGTTAGACTCAGCATATTCTCTTATTTTATTTGAAATACGTGTGTCCAGGTGCCACCAGAATCTTTTACCTGAATCCGTCTGAACAGGAGGTCTTCTTTTCCTCATTGGAAGTTCCAGGCTTTCAGGGAATGGCAATAGTTTTTCCTGCCAGTATTCAAATTGCTTCTTATATTTTGTCGCAGGAGGAACCTTCTTTGTCCACTCTGAATAATCGCCATAACTGACAGTTAGTTCAGGTAGTCCAATTTCACGCTGTTCCACCAGAGATGAATAGATTTCCTTCCACTCCTTGAGGAAAAGTCCCATTGACCAACCATCAGTAATAATGTGATGGATTGTCAGGAATAATGTATACCGTTCAACATCATATTTCACCAGCTTAGAATAAAACAGGTTCCCTTTTTCCAGATCAAACACATGTCTGCCTGCTTCAACTTCAATATCTTTAAGAGCTGACATCCTGCTTTTATGCAAAGACACATCAGCGTAATCTATCTTAATATTTTCCGTTGGATTTATAACCTGAAAAGGCAAATCCTTCATTGTTACGAAAGCTGTTCGAAGTGAAGCATGTCTGTCAGCCAACTTGGTAAAAGTCTGCTGCAAAATAGCTCTATCAATTTCTCCACGAATATCTATCCTGAGAGGTATATTATAATCGATTCTATTCCTGTCCAGCATCCAGAAATACCAGAGTCCATGTTGGGAATACGACAAGGGATAAATACTCTGAGATGAAACAGGTATGCGTTCTATCACTGATCCTTCTGAAGTAAGTTCTGTACTGAATTCCGAAATCGTAGGATGACTCAGCAGAAGGTCTATTGTTGCTGCAGAATCAATGTCTGTGTTCACAGCCGTAATAATCTGTGCCGCAATAATGGAGTTCCCGCCAAGACTGTAAAAGTTATCTGTTATCCCTATTTTTTCTTGTTTCAGATATTTCCCCCATATTTCAGTCAAGTGGACTTGAATGTCATTTTCAGGAGCAGTAAAATCAGGTTTTTCAATATTCCAGTCCGGTTCAGGAAGTGCTTTTTTATCAATTTTACCATTTTCTGTAAGCTTGAAATGTTTCAGCAATACATATGCTGACGGAATCATATATGAAGGCAATTCCTTACTAATAGATTCACTGAGTGTGTCTAAAGAGAAATCACCTTGAGCAGCAATATAGGCTGCAATGGCTTTTTCTCCTGCAAGATCCTGCTTAACCAATACAACACAATCTTTTACATTGTCCTGCTTCAATATTACAGACTGAATTTCTCCCAGCTCTATCCTATAACCGCGAATCTTAACTTGAGAGTCAAGTCGTCCGATACAATCAAACTCTCCATTAGGTAGTACTCTTCCTAAATCACCTGTTTTGTAGAGTCGTTCTCCGTATGTTCCAGGCAATGGATTAGGGATATATGCTTTTTCGGTCAATTCCGGTTGATTGTAATAACCTCGACCAACACTGTCCCCACCAATATAAATCTCCCCTATCTCTCCTTCGGAAAGAACATTATAGTCTTCATCCAGAATGTATATCTGTGTATTATCAACTGGAACACCAATTGTCGGACTGTAATCCACTTCTCCTTCCGGCTCTATAACCTTCTCTGAAGCGATAACCGTACATTCACTGGGACCGTAGAGATTCACAACATCAGGGTAAAAGTCTCTTGCAGGTCTTCTTGTTAGTCTGTCTCCCCCTACATACAGGTACTTCAATTTTGATTCGTAAGCAACAGGACTCTGCATAAACATCTCTGCAACAGGTGTCGGCAAAAACGAAGCTTTAACATCGTTTATCTCATAATACTCATGCAGTTTCTCAGGATTGAGGATCAGGCTTGAATCCAGAATATGCATAGTTAAACCTGAACATAAAGCTGTCCAGAACTCCCAGACTGAAGCATCGAACCCAACTCTCCCAGCTTGAGTAACATTAGTGCCCGGCTCAAATGAGAAACACCTGCTATGCCAGTTCACCAGATTCATCAAATTTCTATGCTCAATACATATACCTTTGGGTAATCCTGTAGAACCGGATGTGAAAATCAAATACGCCAGGTTATCTCTGCCTGCTCTATTCTCCGGTATGGTATCATTGTCTTTTATATCACTGAGATTGATTACTTTCCTCTCTGCATCAGGAATTGAACTCTGCATCCTGTCATTAGTTACAATAACAGGAGTATCGGTAATTCTTATTGTGTGATTAAGCCTTTCTGCAGGATATTCTGGGTCAAGCGATACATAAGCGCATCCGGATTTAACTACTCCCAGCACAGCAATTGCATAATCTATTGATCTATCAATATATATTCCGACAGGTGTATCGGGTACTACTGATAATTTCTGTATTTCTACTGCAAGGTTATCCGCTTTCTCTTTCAGATCTCTATAAGTGATAGACTGATTGTTATGTATAACAGCAGTCAGCTCAGGATGTTTAGAAGCAATAGTATCAAAAAGTTCATGGATGTTTTCAGCATCGGGGTGATTAACATCAGTTTTATTTAAATCAAAAACTAATCTATTCCACTCCTTTGTCTCAAGTTCAGCATACTTAAGCTTCATGGCTACTCCGAACCCTGTTTCGATAACTCATTTTTCAGGATTGAAAATAGATAAACATCGAAAAATTCTCTTCTGGATTCATGATATCCAAAGTCTCTCAGTCGACCTTCCTGAGTAAAATTAAGCTTTTCCAGCAGCTTGAATGAAGGTAGATTTCCGGGACGAACAAGTGCCTGTATACGATGAAGTCCCATCTCTTCAAACCCAAAGCGAATAACTTCAGTGAGAACTTCTGTCATAATACCTTTGTTCCAGAATTCGTGTTTAAGATCGTAACCAATTTCTGCAATTGAGTTTTTGATAAACTTACCAAATAAGCATGTACCTATCATTCTACCGGTTAACTTATCTGCAACAGCCCATCTCAAGTACTCCTGTCTGGAATACTGTTCCTCGAAAAATCGGATAATTATCTTAGCAATATCCGGAGTTCCGGGACCATCCCAGTCCAGAAACTGAATTACTTCAGGTGAATTATATAACCCGCTGAAATCTTCAGCATCAGTCTCGTTTATTTTTCTTAAAATACATCTATCTGTTTTAAGAATAGGAAAGTTCATAAAAGCTTTTTGAATGCTCAAGACATCCTCCTCTGGTTCCTTTCTAGTATCCGGAAGGATTTTTAACCTGCCAGTTCCACATATCAGCACACATTTTATCTATGCTGTATTTTGCTTTCCAGTTCATCTCATCGAGTGCTTTCTGAGGGTTGGCATATGATGTAGCAATATCGCCCGATCTTCTCTCAGTAATTTTATAAGGTACAGATTTACCGGTTGCTTTCTCAAACTCTTTTATTATCTGCAATACGGAATATCCTGTTCCTGTACCAAGATTTATAATCTCAAGACCGCACTCTTTCTTCAGAAGTTCTATTGCAGAAATATGACCATCCACAAGATCAAGAATATGGATATAATCCCTTACTCCTGTACCGTCAGGTGTATCATAATCATCTCCGAACACAGATAACTCTTCTCTTTTGCCAATCAGCACCTGCACAATGAACGGAAATAAGTTGTTAGGTTTACCATTAGGGTCCTCACCTATCAAACCGGATTCATGTGCTCCAACAGGGTTGAAATATCTAAGCAGAACAATGTTCCAGTTATTCTCAGCATGCTGCAAATCCTGCATTATATGTTCAACCATAAGTTTGGACTGTCCGTAAGGATTTGTCGGACCAAGATCAGCTTTTTCCGTAAGTGGAATTTCACTTGGCTCGCCGTAAACTGTGGCAGAAGAACTGAATATAATATTCCTGACATTATTCTCATTCATAACTTCAAGCAGATTCAGTGTTCCGGTGACATTATTTTCATAATACATAAGAGGTTTTTCAACAGACTCTCCCACGGCTTTAAGTCCGGCAAAGTGAATTGTTCCGAAGATATCATTTTCTCTGAATATCTTTCTTAGAACTTTTTTGTCGCGTATATCACCTTCGTAGAGCTTAACCTTTACACCGGTAATTGTCTCAATCCTTTCAAAAACAACAGGTTTACTGTTACTGTAGTTATCTATTACAACAGGTTCATAGCCCTGATTTATTAATTCAACACATGTATGGCTTCCAATAAAACCGGCTCCTCCGGTCACTAATATTTTCATTTATCCTCCAATAGTCAGCAGTATTTTCTCCAGATATTCAGTGCTTTCTTTTTCATAGCTTTCAGGTTTCCGGAATTCATAACCTTTAATACATTGCGATCCGGTGGAAGTATTCCCAGCAAATAAGGAACTGCCAGATACAATCTTTGTCTTGGATGATGAATTGACCAATGCACACTCTTGATCCTGATTTTGTCGATGAACCTGTTTTTAACAGAGTTCTTTAAAAGATTAACAACATTGAATCCGTATTTTCTGTCTCTTGCAATGCACTTTACATATTCATCGAAGTTCAGCTCATTTTTCCCGTAATACTCGGAAAACACCTGTAAGTAAACACTTGAGAAAATTCTTATCGTATTATTATAGTATTCTTTCAGCTCTTCCCTTGATTCGAAAAGCAGGGATGGTTTAAGTTTGTATTCAATAGAAAGTAAATACTCTTTTATAAGTTCGTACAAGTCAATATTTGGTACATACTCAAGTTTGCAGAATCTTTCTTTACGTTCTGTGTAAGAAAAATGATAAATTTTTCTCATCATCATCAGAGCATCTCCAGCCGCCATGATCGCTTTCTTGCAGTTTCGCTCTACAAATTCCCTGTTATGTCTGTTCCAGTCTCCGTCAATATATTCTTCACAAAGCAACAGCCCCATTGCTCTGTTAAGAAGAAGTTTTAGAGCTTCAGCCTGAGGCATCTGAAATCCGTAATATTTCGGTATCTCCTGCAAAATATCATAACTGTTATAAACATAGATATATCCATGTTGAAGCTCATACCACATTAGATGAAAAGGTATGTTTGGAATTTTACTCACGGGAACAGGAGAACTGAAATCTACCTCAATTCCAATCTGCTCAGTTAATTTCTCTGATAAGGCTGAAAGCTTTCTTCTGAACTTCCTCAGCTTTCCCTTGGACAGGTTTGATGTAAAAATGAAGAAATCATAATCATTGAAAAGCATTTCTGCTTTGTCTTCAAACCACACTCCACCTTCTCCTCTTCCATATCCTCCACCAAGAACTATCGCTTTTATATCTTTTTCAGGAAACTCAGCAAGCACAGCCTCTTTTACAATCTGTAAGTCCGCTTCTACCTTAGCGTCAATTTCCTGAGATCCGTGTATTGTATATTTTGATTTCATTTTTCCACCTTAACTAGATTTTCTTTTACCCGAAATCCTGTTAATCACTGCTTTGGCAATAATAAAAATGTCGAATTTTATCCTTTTGTGAGTTATGTAGTACATGTCATCCAGCATTAACTGATTCTCATCCCTTTCACTTGGGAATATTTCTGAATACTGAAAAACTCCCGGCCAGTAATCAGATAAAATCTCGGTATTATCATAAACATCCTTTACCTCAAGCAGTTTAGATCCAACAAGATTAATCTTACCGGCAAGTACATCATAAAATAAAGGATATTTATCAAGCAGGAACCTGTAAAACAACTCTGTTCCAGCTGTCTTTTTCACAATTACAGTTTTTAGAAATCTCTCTTCCTGACCATCAGCATTTACATAATAACGTGTACTTCTCTGCCTTACAGCCTTATTATCTGTAAGCATTCTGATTATTGCTTCAGGAAGATACAGTAAGCCTATCAGAATTCCGGCTACAATCTTATCAAACATTCTGTGTAAGAAAGAATTGACCATGTTTTCCTGGATACCGGAAATTAAAAATGCGTCTGAGATTTTCATAGACTCACCGGACTCAGGGTCAATCAAAATGTCCTGATAAACAATCTTGTTATCAATATCCAGCTCAGATCCAATATAAGACAAATCATAAACTATACTGTTCTTAACTTGAGCTCCACTGTCTATAATAACATTATTACCAATGATAGCTTCCGGTCCAACCTCTGTATTCGCTTTCAGTTGAACATTGTCCCCCAGAATAATCGGTTTCTTAAGGTCGGCAGATTTCGGATATACAACATTTTTCCCGAGGAAAACACATTCTTCGTTGTTGTAACCCGGTAGAACATAATTCCTGCTTTCCTCATGCAAAATAGCATAATTCAGATCATAGTACTGCTTTATATGCTTAAGTTCAGTTAGCCTGATATTTTCTACCGTAGCAGAAGCGAACTCGGTGTAATCGGATTTAATATCATCCTCTTTAACATAATAAATCCCTGTATTGCCAGCAATAATCTTTATTGATTTCGCTTTCTCATCAAACAGATCACCTGAGAAATTATTCTTATCATAATGCAAAAAACCGTAACCGCTGAAAACCAGCAAATCAGAATTCTTGCAGAACGAGTTATTCTTCAATATCACTTTCTTAAGTGAATCCCCTGGTTTAGCAATACTATAGCTGATATTGATACCCCATTTATCACCTGTACCAAAATAGTATTCCATTTCGGTATTCTGGTGTGATGACACGAATCGGATTTCCTCAATCCCATTCAATGAACAAAAATCAAGAAAATACTCGAATACCGGCTTGTTTGCTACTTTCAACAGATAAGGATGCAAATTCTGAAAATACTTTTGCAGCCAGTCTGTCTGTTCAACTGAGCCATAAACTAAAGCTTTCATAATATATTCCGCTAGAACGCTTCAAGAGCTGATTCTATATCATCAAATACATCAAATATCTTGTAAGCTCTGGTTATTTCGAATACCATGCGGGGTTTAGCCTGTAATCTGGCAATGTAAATGTCTCCATCCAGCTCAGAAACATACTTGAGGCAGGCTACAATTGCACCAAGTCCTGTGCTGTCGATAAATTCAAGTTTTCCAAGATCAAATACAAAATTTCTGCTTTTACTCAGATAATCCTGAAAATGATCTTTAAGAACTTTTGAGTTTGATGCATCCAGTCTACCCTCAAGACTAACAATGCCGGCACCCTTTCTAATTTCAAACGAGATATTCATTATTCCTCCAGATTTCTCTTTTCTTTGTACCAGAGAGTAAATCTTCTAATTCCTTCTTCAAAACTTGTTGTTGGTCTATAACTCAAGAGATTCTCAGCTTTGGAAATATCAGCATATGTAATGTCAACATCCCCGGGCTGCATCTCGATAAATTTCTTCTCTGCTCTGATTCCCAGATTATTCTCAATGATCTCTATCATGTCAGTGAGTTTAACAGGACTGTTATTACCAAGATTGACAACTTCATATGTGCATTCTGATCTATTATATGCAACAGCACTGATTATACCTGAAACAATATCATCAATAAAAGTATAATCTCTACTTGTCGATCCGTCTCCAAAAACACTGATTGCTTTTCCTGAAGATATGAGATCAGTGAATTTATGAATTGCCAGATCAGGTCTCTGGCGTGGTCCGTAAACTGTAAAAAATCTTAATATTGTCGATGAAATACCAAATAAATGATAGTAGTTATGTATTATTAACTCACATGCTTTCTTGGTTGAAGCATAGGGAGATATTGGAAAATCAACATTATCGCTTTCAGAGAAAGGTATTTTTCTATTATTACCATAAATAGAAGATGTCGAAGCAAATACAAGGTTCTTAACATTGTGTTTCTTCATAGCTTCCAGTATTCTTATCGTACCATTAATATTGACATTTGCATAATACTCAGGATTTTCAATTGATGGTCTGACTCCTGCCATTCCAGCAAGATGAATCACTACATCAAACTGATAATCGCTGAAAATTTGCTCCAGATAGCTACTGTCTCTGATATCACCTTCCAATAGAGTAAAACGACTGCTCAATGATACTTCTGAAATATTATCCCTCTTGATATCAGGACTATAATAATCACAAAAGTTATCCAGACAGAAAACCTGATTATCTTCTATTAATGCTTCACAAAGATTCGAGCCTATGAATCCGGCTCCACCTGTGACTAATATTTTCATTCATGCTCCTTTAATATGCACCCTTCCCGGTAATAACCGCAGGAATGGTGTTAAGAAGAATCTTTAAATCTTCCCAGAGACTCTGACTTTTTATGTATTTTTTATCCAGTTCAACCTGTTGGTCGAATGGAATATCGCTTCTTCCGCTTACCTGCCAGATACAGGTTATACCAGGCTTCACATGAAGTCTTTTTCTATCTTCAAGAGAATATTCTGCAACTTCTCGAGGGATTGGTGGTCTTGGTCCAACCAAACTCATATCACCTTGAAAAACATTATAGAGTTGAGGTAACTCATCTATACTGAATCGTCTGATTACTCGACCAACCTTTGTTATTCTCGGATCTTTCTTCATCTTGAAGATAACACCTGCCTGCGATTCATTCTGATTTAACAGCTGGTCTTTAAGTTTATCTGCATCCATCACCATTGATCTGAATTTGTAGAAATCAAAATGTTTACCATTTAAGCCAACCCTTTTCTGTGTATAGAAAACAGGTCCCGGATCTTCAAGTTTTATCAATGCTGCCGTTGCAAAAAATACAGGAGAAAGAATTACCATTCCCACTGATGAAAGAACTACATCAATAACTCTTTTCAAACCGTATGAGAATTTTATCGTCAGCTCCCAGAGAATCATTTTCCTGAGATGCTGCGTCTTCCTGTCCTCCAGATTAGTATCAGAAAGTTGACTGATCAGTCTTTTTCGATAATCTTTATCTACTGCCATTTCTTCCTCTCATTCTGTACTTCCAGTCAAGTACTCTGAATAAAAACAATGGATTTCCAATTATATATCTTCGCCACATTCTTACCGGCTCTTTATACAGCCTGTAACTCCATTCCATTCCTATTTCCCTCATCCACCTTGGGGCTCTTTCTATCCTTTCGGAATAAAAATCAAACAACCCACCAACTCCCAGAACTACATCAGCTTTAATAATGTTTCTGTGCTCATTTATCCACTTTTCCTGCAGTGGAGCTCCGAATGCAACAAACAGAATATCTGCTTTACTTTCGTTTATTCTCTCTACAACTTCATTACTTTGTGACCTGTCAAAATACCCATCGGCTGTCCCACAAATTTTTATTTCAGGATAATCCTCCTTCAGCTTATCTTTCATCTGTTCGGCGACTCCGGGTTTTCCCCCAAGAAGATATATCCTGTATTCTTTTTTAATAGCAAGATCTCTGATATATGGGAACATATCTGTTCCGTTTATGTTCTCTTTCAAAGGGTTTCCCAGCATTTTGCAGGCAATGTGAACCCCAATTCCATCCGGATATACAATTTTATTGCTCTTGATAATGTTATAATAATCTCTATCATTATACATCCTGTTGAAACAATCCGGATTAACATAGTAAATAGTGATTGCATTTTCTGTCTCAATTGCCTTATCAATATCCTCTACAGCCTGATCCATAGTCTTGTTATCAAATTCTATACCGATAAGGTTTACCTTACTATTGAAATCAGAGTTTTTACCGGAGTACAATAAGGCAGGAAGTCCTTTCAGAAGAAGAAGAAGATCGTATATCGGGTTCCTCTTATATGTAAACTCCCACTCTGTACTGAATCGTCCTTCATAGGCTGTTCTGCTAGCCTGTCTTATATACCACAGACTGATCAACCCTGGACTATTATCCAGAAGATATGCCTCCCCCAGTTCTCTTTCTTCTTTCGAGTATTCTCTTATGCTGACTCCGACAAGATCAATATCACCTGTCAGGACGTAAAATATCAAACTGAACTTATTCAGTTTATCATTTTCTAAGTTATAGTATTTTACTTTCAGTGGTTTACCGTAAACACCAAATACTTCTTTTTCTATATATACAGACTTACCAGTTAATAATTGTCTAATATAAAGAAACGCTGATATAACAGCATTTACAGGAAGAAGAGCAATAAACAAACCTACCGAAATCAAGTAGCTTACAAGCCCGTAAACAAACCTGGTAATCATAGACTCTATCATATAGACTGACTTTCGGGACTTACCGCTCAATCTGTCTTCAAGTTTATTGATCTGTTTCAGCTTTCTTTTATCCATTACTTAATACCTGTTAAATGAAAAGACAATTCATTATACGTTGTGCATGAGCTTTCCAACTGAAATCCTGCACTCGCATTAGTCCTTTTTCTATCTGATTTTTCCTTTGATCATCGTCAGTCAGTAATTTTAAAATACTGTCCCGTACTGATACAGGATCTTCAGGATCAAAAATTTCTACTGCATCACCACCGACTTCCACTAATGAAGGAGTATTCGAACATGCAACCGGTGTTCCGCACCCCATAGCTTCCAGCATAGGTATACCAAAACCTTCGAAATATGATGGAAATGCATATACTGATGCTGACCTGTAAATTTCTGGTAGAAGATCACCATCTACAAAACCGGGGAAAATCATTGAATCTTTATCTGCAGATTTACTATGGTAATCCATTACAGCTTTACTTCCAGACCATGATTTTCCGGGCATTATCAGTTTATACTCATTCTTTATCGCTTCAGGAAGCAATTCATAGGCTTTCATAAGATTAATATGGTTTTTCCCGGGATGCTCTATTCTTGCAATGTACAAAATATACTTACCTTTATAAATATCAGGCATTTCTTTTCCGGAAGTATAAGTACTGTTAAATCTCCTGTCATCATAACCATTGTAGTTCAATGCTATTTCCGTTTCAGGAGTTTTGAAGAATCGCATAATATCATTTTTGGTGCTCTCACTTATCGCGCACTTATAATTGACTTTCTTCAGAAAATGCGGAACAATGTGTCTTATATAAAACATTCTGAATGGATCATATTTGCCCTTAATATGAAATTGCGACAAATCATGCACAGTAGCTACACTTTTCACCGGATAATGACACAAAAGTCTTCTATTTCCTGCTGGAAGAAAAATTCCGTCGTATTTTTTCAATCTGAAGCAGAATGGAACAGCGAATAAATGCCAAATCATGTTTATAACAGGCTTTTCCAGACAGTTCGGTACAAGTATGAATCTCAAGTTTGGATGTCTTACAGGGAACGCTTTCAAATCTTTCTTCAATAACAATAAATCTATGGAAGCATGTTCAAGTAATTCCCTGACTGTGTTTATTATATAATCGGAAATACCCGATTGTCCGTTATCAAAAGCCATACCGCTTACAAATAGTTTTTTCATGATTCATCCCCCTGCAGGAGACTGATTATTCTCTCCACATTTTCTTCGTTATCAAATTTAGTGTTAAAAATCTTAAGGGCTTTTTGGCCCATATCTTTTGATTTGTTCGGAGCAAGTACAAGTTGGTGTATAAAACCCGCAAAAGCAAGGAGATTACCTTCCTGAACCAGAAATCCGTTTTCTTCGTGGTAAAGCCACTCACCTATACCGCCAATATCAAATGCGATAACAGGTTTCCCATGTGAAAAAGCTTCCGGACCAATCATCCCGAATGGTTCCTGCCAGCGTACCGGAACAACTACAGCCTCACATTTATTATAATAATCGTCAACATTATCAACCCAGCCTGTGAAAGTTACATGCTTCTTGATACCAAACTTGTTCACCAGAAATTCGAGATATTCCCTGTCATTTCCTTCTCCGGCAATTGTTAGATGGAACGGATATATCAACATGGCAGCAATCTCAATTAGCTGATCCACCCCTTTACCTTTTATTAACTGCCCGACATATAACAGCTGAAGTTTCTTATTTTTATGATACTCCGGTTCAGGGGCGTTATCTATAACAGGGTATACTTTATGTATTTTCTGATCGGGAAATCCGTTATCTATAAGGTTCTTTCTCATATACTCTGAAAGGACAACAATTTTGTCACACTTTTTCAGAGTCTGCATAAACTCTTCGAACTTTATGGGGTTCAGGAAATTTACGGGAAAGTTCTGACCTGTCTTTTGCATCAGGCAGGAACAAAGCGAACAATAATACTTATTGAACTTCCTGTTACAATTTATGCGTTTATATGGATAGTATTTGTGCTTTCTCATACAGTAGAAATCATGATCATGCACAGTTAAAACTGTCCTGTAGTTTTCCTGCATCATTTCGAGAAGATTCAGGTTTGTGATCTTATGGATATAAGCAACATCTATATCTCCAAACAATTCTTTTACCTGCTCAGATGTGTGATTATTATAGATATAGCACTTCTCAAAGATTGTTTCAAATTCCTTTTCATTTTCAGGCATTCTTTCGAAGAAGCCATAAAGATGATGGCCTTGTTCTTTAAGCAACAGACCCGTTTTGTATATGTACTTCTCAACCCCGCCTTTAAATCCAAAATGTGTATTTACTATCAAAATATTCATATTCTTTTTTCTCTGCAGTTTACACTTTCATCAGTATTGATGATAAGTGCGTTGTTAATATTCTGCTGTTTCATTGCGATCAATAATTCCGTATCATGAATAGGACAAGCTCTGACCTGATCATAAATCAGAACTATCAGCTTATCATCAACAGAAAAACACAATGAGTTATTTATTGGTCTCAGTTCCCTGATTCCTTTTTCACAAATCCCTGAAAAGTGTTCAACTCTCAACTCTTCATTATCTGCTTTCGAAATTACATCTAATATTCTTTTTCTATACATTTCCATAGTGTACTACTTCATTTTTACTTTTTCATAAACTTCTTCATATAAATTAGTTAAGTATTTATAAGTATATTTCTGTCTGACCAGTTTTTCACCTTCTGAAGCAAGTTCTGAAAGATTATCTTTATTTTCATATGCTTTAACCATTTTCTCTGCACACATATCAATATTTTCGGAATCAAACAGATAACCGTTTTTGCCTTCAACAACCAGATTAGGATCAACAACATTACTCTGAATTACCGGAGTTCCGCTAATCCAGCTTTCAACCACAACAGCACCGGAATTCATGAATCTCACAGGTATTACATGTATATCAGAATGTCTGAGCCAGCTTAATACTTCCCAGCGATCTACCATTCCTGTGAAGATTACTCGTTCGTTAAGATTGTTTTCTGTAACCAGCCTTTTCATTTCTTCGAACAACTGGGGTTCATAATCTGAACGACCCACAAAAACATACATTGAATCAGGAACTTTGTCAGCAATTTTAATGAATGCATTGAGCCCTATCATCTGTCCCTTAATTTCTGAGACTCGACCCAGTGAAAGAAACACGAACTTATCATCACTAATTTTTTTTATCTTTCGGATATTATCCACATCTACTTCATATTCATTCAACAGGATGGGGACAGGAGAATACGAAACATTAGGATTGAACCGTTTGAAAAACTGTATCTCTTTATCTGCAATTGCAAAAATGTGGTCATAGCCGTGAAGAAACAGCTTTTCACGATGTTTCACTTTATATGTACTGAGAACATCAGGATTTATTTTCCCGGTAGCTTTAATCATTCCCGCATAATCCAGAAAATCGAAAGAGCAGAGAATTACAGGCATGTTTAACAGTTTACCGATAATGAATGCCAGCATGTTATTATAACTGATTGCAGGGAAGCACTGAATCACATCATAACGCTCATTTATCAGATGCCAGATGATTGTAGGACATAAAGTTTTCGTTTTAATATTCGGTAGTTTAACCAACGGATTAAAGACATCATAAAGCCGTTTAACAATAAAGCCGTTCTCAATCTCAGTCTTTTCTCTGTCAATTCTTTGAGGACAATATACAGTAACATCATTGTTCTTTGCCAGCTCAATTGCCTGATAATGGATATTAGTTTCTGCTCCACCGACTTCAGGATAAAATCTGTTAGTTAGAATTGCTATTTTTTTTCTTGATCTGACACTATCTAAAAATTTGACTAATGCTTTCCCTACATTCTCGGAAAAGTACAATTCCATCGTTTTTGAGTAAAGTCTTTCTCCAATTTGATTTAATTTCTCAGGTTCTGCATGCAGAGTCATAATTTCTTCACACATTTCCTCAGCAGAATCCCTGATTATAACTTCTGACTCTCCCAGCTCCAAACCTTCTATACCGATTGTTGTAGTCATTACAGCCTTTTTGAGCATACCTGCTTCCAGTATTCTGGTTCTTGTCCCGGAAGCAACCCTTAATGGTAAAAGAACTGACATTGCGTTATGGATTTCCGATTCTATATCGTCAACTTCCCCAATAATATCAATATTCTCCAACTCTTTATAGTTCGAATATAATTTTGACTCTTCTTTACCGACAACCCTGACTCTTATATCATTGTCAATCAGCCATTCTTTCAGTACTGGATACATGTTATCCACAAAATTAAGAAAAGCGTCTTCATTGGCAGCCGAGCTCAATGTTCCGAAAAACAATATATACCTACCAGATGCAGGTTCAAATGTATCTCTGTTAACACTACCAATTGCATTAGGTAAGATCTGATAATGCAGTTCAGGGCGTTTTGCATATTTCAACACCATATTTTTCTCAACTGCATTAGAGAAAAGAAAGTAATAAGGTCTT
The DNA here is from genome assembly GCA_942492065.1 of Cloacimonadales bacterium (SeqCode). Taxonomy (GTDB): domain Bacteria; phylum Cloacimonadota; class Cloacimonadia; order Cloacimonadales; family JAIOQZ01. The sequence goes on from CALODV010000020.1 coordinate 247,821, forward strand.
GAGAAGAATTTCCTTTCAAAAGCTTTCAACTTCAAATATTCAATGAAAAAGTATCTGTTTTTCAAGATTTTGCTTTTATTCCATGACAGTTCAGCTATACGGGAAAAAAGCATATCAACATCAATGATAATCTTTGAATCGGGAGAGACATACTCTGCTATTCGTGCCAGTTTTGCCATAGAGCTGAAACGGAAAACAATTAAGTCATACTTATTGGACTGCAGAACGTTTTTCCACTTTTTGATCTGCTCTCCGGTGAACTTGTAAACTGCAGTAGTTTCCCATAGGTTTGTATCCATCAAAGTTCCCATAGAATAGCAGTTAGTATAACCATTGTGTTCATGGACTTTAGAGAATATATATCGCCAGGATCTCACCAGGAACAGATCACAATCATATTCTTTGTTAAGAGTATCCCATAAAAATCGGCTTCTGTTTTTATCTCCGCCTTTTTCATTAGCGAATGGAGTATCTACATATAATACTTTTTTCATTGCTTAATTCCTTTGGAATAATCACTGATACCCTTATTTACAGCATATTTCTGAACTAACCGGTAAACAAAAGACTGACAGATCAAATGATATTCATTGCGTTTTGCAATCCAGAAAACATCTCTTAAAAACTCCATAATGAAAGGTTTAAGGAAAAACCGGAGCAGTGATGGTCTGAAACCATATATTTTACCTTCTGCAACACCCTCTCCATGGAATCTCTTATAGACCTGCGGAATAGTATAGTTATGTGAGTGTTCAACAACAGCTTCCGGTACATATACAAGTGTATATCCTTTATTCTTCATCCTGAATGACCACTCTATATCTTCAGAATACCGGATATCTGGATCAAATGGATGCTCCTGAATCATTGTTTTCTTAACTGCACTTGTTGCAAGCGAAAAGAAATGATGCCAGTTTTTTGACTCCCTGCCATCTCCAAATGCTCTTACCATATCTTTAATCACCAGAGAATGGGCGTCAGATCTGGAAATCTGATTTCCGAATACTGCTGCCACTCTTGCGTTGAGTAACGGCTTTATCAAATTCCTCAACCAAAATCTATCCTGAGGTATACAATCAGAATTATTGAATACAATAATATCACCATTCGATCTTACAACTGCTTCATTCAGTACTTTCCCCGGAATATATTCAGATGGTTTAATCTGATATGAGTTATCAGGATTATACTTTTGAATCACTTCCCATGTTCCGTCTCTGGACCCGGAATCCACATTGAGAATTTCGTAGTCAGTATATTCTTGATCCTGCAGCATCTTCATTGTTGTTTCAATATATTCAATATCATTAAACGATCTTACAATAATTGTTACCATGTTTATTCCTTATTAAGATAAAGTCTGAACTGAGTACAGTTATACCTGTCTATTCTCGATCTAACTGCTTCCTGAGCAAGTTCTTTTATCATTGAGATTCCACGACCTCTTTCGTTTAGCACCAGCATTTCATCCATATTTCTTATAAAGTCTTCTTTATTTTTTGATTTGCTTTCGTTAAAATTAAGTATCCATTCTTTTCCTTCATCAATAAAAGTAATTCCCAAAACGTCATCGAAGGAGAGAATCACAAATATATTTGAGTCCTTTCTTGAATCCAAGCCATGTACTATGATGTTATTCAGGAACTCATTCACAATCAGTTCTACTTTATAACTGAGCCATGTATCTCCAGTCCATCTTTTAGAAAGAAATTCACAGTTTCGTCCAATCCTTCCGACTTCAGAAAGCATAGATTGGATACAATAAAGGTGATTATTCCTGCGTCTGGAAACATTCATAACTTTATCTTCCAGTATTTGAGAATATATATTTACAAATAAATAATTCTTACCAGAGTTTTCATATCCTTCCTTAGCCATGATTCTTTCAAAATTATCAGGGAAAAGATTTTTATATGAAAATTCTCTATAATATTTATGCAGAATTTCGGTTAGTTTCGTTTCGGTAAGTGCTGTATTATCTTTCTTCAATGAAAAAATGCCATGGGTATACATGAAAAGCATTGTGTTCTCATTCATTTCAACTGTTCTTTCCTGCAAATCATCAATGGATGATGCGGACTCTATAGTATCAATCTTATTTTTTGAACTATCAAATACTACAAGATCAGGCAAGTTCAGAGATGTTGTCTTAAGAACTTTCCCCTTTATATCAAATACAGCCATCAAGACTTTTAAATCTGCACTGTCCCCAAGATTCACCCTCAGATTTTGCTCCAATTTACTGAATAACAACTTCAGAATTTCATCCGCTGATAACAGCTCTAATTCTCTGGAGAGTTTGAACAGCACTGACTTCACTGCTGAAGCATACAATACAGATTTTGTACCGGTATGAGATATGTCTGCAATAAAATACAGATATTTGTCATCACTAAGCTGTATCATATCGGAAATAGCTCCCAGACTATCCATGAAATAAGGAAAATATGTTGAGATTACAAGATCATCGAACTGTTCAACACCCTTAGTGATAATAGCAGATTGAATCTGACTTGTGGCCTGAGTCTGCTCAAGCATAATATCCAGATAACTCTGCAGTTTGGACTCAGATTTTTTACGATCAGTAATATCCCTGAGTTTCCACAGGTATGCTGTAGTTCTCCCAGCCTCTTCGATAGGTATAAACTCTCGTTCCACAATCAAAGAATCATTCAGGGTTATATCACTGACAGAGCTTCCCTTTGACTGATCATTTATACTGGTAAACAGCTCGTAGAAAGAATCCATATTGTGAAAAACCCGGGAAAGCTCATAAATCAGATTGAGAGTGGATAATCCTATATAGAATTTTATTTCTCGCTTCAGGTTCAGCATTTCACGAAATTTCTCGTTAATAAACAGAATTTTACGCTCCGAGTCTTCCAGAAGAACCCCTTCCTCAAAATGAGAAAGAATAAGTGACAGATCATCTGTGACACCAAATCCATATCCCTCTTTATCAAGCTTATTTTTTGCTATCAGAATTATAAGCTCTTCATTATAGATAGGAATAATGCTTAAGTTCAGCTTTTCAGAATGGTTCATCCACTCTGTTCCCTGAACCTGTTTTTGAGATTCAGCCTTAAAGATTAAATCACGTATTTCGGTCAAAAACTTGTTACTCAATGCACTTCTATCTGCATTAAACACGTCATCAAGCAAGTACTTATATTCAGACAAGCCATGAACTGAAAGCACTTTTCTCTTTGTACTGACATGAATAAAAAGAGATTTTTTAATTCTACTTTTACCTGTATTATTCAAAATTTCTCCTAGAAAAATTCTTTAACCCAGAATGGCTCTCTCACACCTATTCCCTGTCTAAATGATTTTAATAACTCAACCATTGTGAATGTAACATCTTGATTTTTGGGAATGATAGTAATTCCGTTTTTAGCTTTAACATCTTCATCTATCATCATATAAATATGTAAATCCTGCACATTTATCTGTTTCCGTCTGAACTTGGAACGCTGGACAGGAATATCTTTTAAAACTTCTATCAATAAAGGGTTATACTCATTGTACAGCCCCTTCATATACTGAATTGCATCGGAGGGAAATTTCCCGCTTTTAAGCTGAATCTCGAAATCAAGCGAAATCTTCAGCATCTGAGCACCCAATGATATTGGAGTCTGTTTGTAATTATCCATCTCTGTGTATTCCCTGAAAGACTTCAGCTGACCACCTATCATGTAGGCAATAGACTGCATACCGGGTATTTTAGCAAGAAGCCTTCTCGCTATTTTAGGATGTCTCTCAAAAATATCGCTTTCGTCTTCTGATAGAGATTCTCCAGAAGATACTTTTATCAATAAATCCTGGGGAATAGCGATTGTCCCTATTTGACTGAGAGTTGCTGCCAGAACAAATTCCCATTTACTCTCAGGACTGATTCTGTCAGCAATGAATTCCACATATCTGCGTATACTGGATGACCGTGAAAAAGCAATTGAGTTAGAGTAACTCAGCACCTCAGACAGGATTGAAACAGATGCATTAGTCGTTTTTTCCTTCAGTTCCATCAATTGACGTGCTTCTATTGTTCTTTTATTAACTTCCTTCTCCAAGTCAGAGTTTATTCTCCTCAACTCATCTCTGGCCAGTTTCAACTCCAGATGGTTCTTAACTCTCGCTTTAAGTTCATCCTTGTTAAAAGGTTTGCCTATATAGTCTTTTGCTCCCAGGCTCAGTCCATGAATTATGCTCTCTTTATCAGACTTTGCAGTAAGAAATATTACTGGGATATCTTTAGTTTGAGGACTATTCTGGAGCCTGCTGCAAACATCGAATCCATTCATTTCGGGCATCATAACATCCAGGAGAATCAAATCATAATCATTCTCCTTCACCCATTTAACAGCTTCTTTCCCTTTGGTAGTATACGAAATATCATAGTTTTCTGTTCTCAGAATACTTCCAAGCAGCTGTATATTCTTAGGGGCGTCGTCGACAATAAGAACCTTTGGTTTATAACTCATTTTAGCTCCGTATACTTTCTATATCATGTCTATAATCTGCTTATGCATCTGCAATAAAGCCGATCGCATTTCAAAAAAAACACAAATGACATACTATGTTAATATTATTTTCTTTCAATGTTAATGTCAAGGTTTTCAAAAACCTGATCTTTGAAGAGATTATCATTATACCACGCTAAACCAAATATAATTTCACCCTCAATCTTTAGTCTCTTCATTCTGTATGATATCAGTACTTCCAATTTTTCTTTAAGTTTAAGTGCGCCAGAGTACGATGTTTCCGGTAATAAGAGCATGAAATTCATATCTGAAACTCTGGCTACAGCATCCTGTTTCCTTACCGACTCTCTGATAAAATGACTTATTTCTATAATCCTATTCTGTTTTTCCCGAGAAAAATCCATTACTTCTATGAAAGGCTTTATACTCAGGTACATTATGGAAAACTCTTTACGACTTCTTTCAAAACGTGTTTTGAAATCTGTAAACTTGTATTGCATCTCCAGCAGGTTAGCAAGACCGGTGAGTTCATCAACTCTTATAGTGTCTTTCAACTTTATTAGTGTATCCTTAAGAACATACTGAGATTGCTCCCACTTCTTAGATACTGTGATATCCTGAATTAGCAGGAAATAATCCCCTTCAGAATGCAGATCAATGGGCTCTCCTGAAAAACGAAGATAGGTTTTATGCCCTTTCATTGAAGTGATACATGTATCTGCAATAAATAACTCCCGATTCAACACTTTAGTCTTAATGTTAACCGCCTTGCATTCTATATTGCTTACAATATCCCAGAAATTTACCAGAATCTCTTCAATACTGCTTCCAACTAACTCAGCAACTCTCTTGTTAACTTCCAAAACTTCTTTATTTTTACTGTTAATAACAATCATTCCCACAGGTGCTAAATGAAAAATCGCCTCATACTTGGTTCTCAGCTTCTTATTCATATCTCTTTCAAAACTGAGCTTTTCTGTTCTTTCTTTTACCTGTCTTTCCAATTCCTGATTCATTATCTTCAGAAACTCTCTTTGCCTTTTTATCTCCAGGTGTGTATGAACACGGGCGAGAAGTTCATTAGTATTAAAGGGTTTTGTAATATAATCTTCCGCACCAGCTTCAAAGCCCTCGACAATCTCCTGCTTAAGAGCTTTTGCCGAAATCATCAGGACAGGCAGTTCAACTCCCTGTAGTTCATTTTTGATTTTGCGGCATAAATCAAATCCGCTTCCATCTTTCAGCTTACTGTCAAGCAGAAGAATATCATAGTTATTCTTTTCTACCGCTTTAAGTGCATCTTCTCCACTCATAAAATAGGAAACATCGAATTTCTCTTTTATGAGAATAGATCCCAGAAGCTGAATCTGCTTAGGATCTCCACCGGCTATTAGTATCTTTGTTTCACTGTTATTCTTCACTATTCAGTATTTTCCTTTTAATTCTGTTCAGAAGATCAGGATAAAAATCCAGATATTCATCAATTTTCTCTATTTCAAAATTATTTGAACACTCAACAATTTGTCGTCCGTAATCCCTTAAGTATTCTACTGAGTGATTTCTGCCAAGCTCTTCTATCATTTCTCCAAACTTAAGAATTGTCGAAATCGGATGAGATTTCTGAATTTCCTCCCACATCGGTAAAAGTTCCATATCCAACGATGCAAGAACAATATCTGATACGGGACAACTGTCTATATCTTTGAACTTTACAAGCTCTTTCTCCTCAATTTCTATTGTTTCATTTAAATACTGACCACAGAAATCAGAATGAGATTCCATTCTGACAGGTATATCCAGAAGTTTTATCTCAAAACATGAACCTTTATCAATCTCACTTTCCAACTTAATCTCACCATGCATCATTTCCAGAAGCCTTTTGGTTATTGCCAGACCAAGTCCTGTTCCTCCATACTTTCTATTGCTTTGCCCCTCATTCTGGAGGAAAGACTCAAAAATTCGTGATTGCTGATTTTCTTTTATTCCAATTCCGCTATCTTCAATCAAAATAGTTATATCCGCAACACAATTCTCATTGTTTTTAATCTCAGCTTTTGCTTCAATACGGATAAATCCAGATTCAGTAAATTTGATTGCATTACCTATTATATTAAACATAACCTGCCGAAACCTTACCTCATCTGCATACACCTGTCCCGGGAAATGCTCATCTATTGCTATCTGAAACTTCAGACCTTTTTCGGCAATCTTAACAGAAAAAATACTTTTGATTTCTTCGAACATCTTATAGGAATCAAAATAGTCATTTTCAATCACCATTTTGCCAGCCTCAATCCTTGATAAATCGAGAATATCATTAATCAGCTTCAGGAGGTTTTTGCCACCCAGCAATATGGAATCAACATAACTCTTTTGCTGCGGGTCAGATATCATTGCAGCAAGCAGCTCAGTAAATCCTATCACAGAATTTAAAGGAGTACGGATTTCATGGCTCATATTCGCCAGGAATTCACTCTTTGCCTTATTGGCGAATTCTGCACTTTCCCTGGCTGATTGAAGTTCTTTAACTGCTTCCATCAATTCTTCTTCAATTGAAAGTCTTTCGTTAACATCATTCCGCATATTCTGCAGTTCTATCTCCATTCGATGCATATCTCTTCTCAAGTTTTTGATCTCTGTGTTTTTCCGACAGAGAATATGGGCAGTTTCTATCCTATTTGCCAGAGTTTCCATTGTAAAGTCCCTGTTGATGAATACACAATCATCTTTAAAATCCTGAAGAATGGATTCATTTTCATCAGAAATTATAATTAGAGGAACATTGGATGGTAAAATATATTTTTCGGCTATATCCTTTATCTTCTCTTCATTATTGGTATTCTCAATGATTGCCGTATCTAGTTCGATTAACTCACTTTCTGGTATCTTACGGACTTCCCAAAGATTTTCCGGAATAAAATAAATATAGTTATCATAGTATTCTGTAAGTCTCCTGAAAATATCATCTCCAGTGACAATCAGAGTTTTGCTTTTCATACTTTCTCTCGTTAATTTGTAGTTTTATCGTGATTACACACTATTACCAGTGTAGATTGTTTTAAAAGGCTGTGTCAATATAAATATCGCAGGCATCGATATTCACATAGCATTTCACTTCTGTAATACCATAGTATTAGAGTATTCTCGTTCATTTAATGTTCAATACATGCACTCAAATTCAAGAAATAAAATTTACAGGTCAGGATACATTTTTGTTGTAACGAATATTTGAAACAACTGTTTTTATTGTAAACAGATGTGAGGTTATAGTGGCAAAAAACTATCTGGGCTTAATTATATTAGTTAGCACTGCTTCCTGTACATATATTCCTGAAAAACATACAGATTTTGAGTACTGCATTTTCGAATCTAAAGACTCAAAAAATTATTGGTATAATGGAAAACAGGTAATGTTCAAAGACAGTTCGGGAATAAACGTTATTGGTAATTTTGATCGCGTTGATAACCATATAGTAATTTTTGATGCAAGAATCACAAACAAAAGTAATTCCGATATCCTGGTTGATCCTCATATGTTCTCATGCGAATTTGCAACAATTTATAGTGATACAACAAGAGTTTATGCTGTAAGCCCCGAAGAAGTAATCCTGACAATAGATAAAATCAAATCAGATACTCGTAAAAGCCGCAGTTCGACAAACTGCATTGAGACCGGATTCTGTCTTCTGGGTGCCCTGAACGATATTTATGGAGAGGAGAAAACTGCGGCAGAAGAGATAAGAGATGCTGAATACCGCAGGTCTCGTGAAGAAAATGAAAGAAGAAGACAGGAAGAATACGAGAAGAAAATTGAGAAACTTGATGAGAGAAGGGAGTTCTTTTCAAATAGTGTATTAAGAAAAACAACACTGAGATCCGGTGATACAATAAATGGTAAAATAATGTTCCCTATGCCAAAGGATACACGGCAAATAGTTTTACATATCAAAATTGATAACTTTGACTTTCGGTTTGACCTGACAAGAGTTGAAAAAAATTTCAGGATAGAAAATGTTCGAAATGTCCAGTATGACTGATCTATTACTAATTCATATTTAGAAACAATAAAACTTGATATTTTAAAAAGGATAAATAAATGAGAAAAATACTATTTTTACTACCCATAATTATTTTGTCTTCGTGTATGTTCTCTTCAAAGACCTTTAAATTCACATCCGATCATCCTGATTACTATTGGCATAAGGGCAGGCAGATGTTAAAGCAGGAAATTGATGATCTGAATCTTGTTCTGAACTTCAGCCGTGTAGACAGAGGTAAAATATTTTTTGACACCAACTTTCTGAACAAAAGTGATAACAGTGTTCTGGTCACACCCGACTCTATCAAGTGCTTGTTCATAGATGAGTCAGGAGATACTACTGTGGCATTAGCCATAAATCCTGAAGAAATTATTGATAATCTCGACAAAAAAGCTCAACGAGAAACAGCAGATAATAACTGTAGTGAATGTTTGGACGCAGGAATGTGCTTTTTTGAAGTAGCAGATACGTTTCAGGATCATAAAAAGACACCTCAAGAGCTTGAAGAAGCTGAGGAATCAAGACGGGAAAGGGCAGAGAACACTGAACACAGAAGAGCAGAATACAAGAGAACAATGAAAGAAATTGAATCACACAGAAAGTTCTTCTCTGAAACGGCTCTCCGGAAAACAACACTTGCTAAAAACGAGTCTATTTCCGGGAAAGTACTGTTCAACTTCCCTTATGACACTGTAAAACTATATCTGACCCTCAAAATTGAAGACAAGATTTTTGAGTTCATTTTCAATAAAGTTATTCCTGAACCTGAAAAAAGGAAGAAGAAATACAGTAAGTATCCAAGAGATTAGAGAGCAGACTCTATTTATCTAGTATTTTTATAGATTGAACAAAATCAATGTTCACAAGATCTTTTTTGTTTTTAACCTTTACTTCCATCCAGTTATCGACAACTCTTATAACTTCTGCTTTGTTATAAACGGTCCCGAATGAACCGGTAGAAATCGTGCAAATCTTACCTATGCAGTTCTTTACTAATTCATTACTCATTTTAATAACTCCTTTCTTTTTTTTCCTGAGATAAAATAGAAATTTCAATCTATTTCTTTGCGCTGGTATCAATACAAAGAAAATAATAATTATCGGCATATATATGGCAATAAAGGTAGCTGAATTCATAATATACTCCTGACAAAATCTTTATCATCGGTTGTAAATAGTCAAGCTTGTTTTGTTTCTCGGAGTGTAAATCATTTCTTGGCAATTACTGCGATCTGACTAATTTATTTTAATAATACCAGATTAAGGAATTTGATATGCTGAAGAAGTTTATTTACCTTGTCCTGCTCATGTACTCAGTAATGTGCTTTTCAGAAACAATAACTCTTGCTGCAGTCAACTGGGAACCATTCACAGCTGAACACCTACCTTATGGTGGATTAATGGGAGAAATAGCCCACACGGCTTTTGCAGAAACCGGGTACGAACTGGAAATTGTTTTCGTTCCATGGAACAGAGCAATGGAACTGGCTAAGAGTGGTCAATTTGATGGGCTGATTGGTATCTACTATACTGAGGAAAGAGAACAATTCTTCGATTTCAGCAATCAGATCTGCAGTGCTGACATCTGTTTTTTCGCTCTATCTGATAATGAAAAAATCAAATTTGATAAATACTCAAATCTGAATGACCTGGATCAATTCACAATTGGTATCATAAATGGGTTTTCATATGGTAATAAATTTGATAACAAACCGTTCAGTAATCTTGAAATTTCAAACAATATGAAAATTAATGTATTGAAATTTATTGATCAGAGGATAGATTTATTGGTTGAATCAAGAGAAAACTTCTACTACTTTATGCATTTAAATTACCCTGATGACACAAAGAAAATCAGGGAGTTAAGACCGATTCTGATAAGCAACCCGGCATTTCTTGCAATATCCAGAAAGAAACCAAATCATCAGAAAATTATTGCTGAGTTCAACAGAGAACTTCAAAAAATGATTGAGAACGGTAAATATCAGGCAATACTGAACAAAACCAATGAGTATATAACAAATCCGAGTAAATACGTTAATTGAACATTAACACAATGAAAGCCTGCTGAATGCTCAACAGGCTTAGCATCATGAAGGCAAATACATTTATAACTGAATCCTCAGTTACCCATTGAAATGTACTTGTATTCTTTTTCGGGTCGGAGTAATTTAATTATGAGTTATTATTTATTACATTTACTTTAGATTCATTAGAAAGCTTAGTCATACCATCAACAACAAGTTTGTCATTTTCATGGAGACCGGAAATAATTTCAACATCCTGACCAACTTCGATTCCAGTCTCTACTTCACGCATTTTGACTGTATCTCCCTTAAGGATGAATACGTATTTTTTACCTTTCTTCTCAATAATATTAAACTTATTGATTACAAAGATATCATCATGTGAGATAGTCTTTACTTTCACCTTCACAAAAGCACCTGGTTTCAGAACATCGAGTGAATTGTCAACGACAACCTCAACCTGAAAACCCCTTGTAGCAGGGTCTGCAGAAATTGATACATCACTTACTACCGCTTCTACCTGAGTATCAGGAACAGCATCCCATTCTATGGTTGCTTTCTGTCCCTTTTTAAATTTGAAGTAATCTGTTTCATCAATATTAATTGTTATTTTGAGCCGTTTTGTTGCCACAATTTCACATATGGTGTCACCGGGGTTTACCTTATCTCCCTTATCTACAGGAACACAGGTAACTGTTCCGGAAATCGGAGCTTCAACTTTCACCATTTGAGATACAGAATTAAGATTCTCTTTAGCTACTTTATACTGTGTTTCCACATTATCAAGATCCTGCTGAGATATTCCGCCAGCTTCAAATACTTTTTTCATTCTGTTGTAAGATTTTTCAGCCATTTCAAAGGCCAGTTTTGTCTGTCTGTATTGAGCAGAAGGACTATCTGTCTCAAATTCTGCGATAATGTCACCTTTTTTTACTTTATCACCAACTTTAACACTGATTTTTGCAATATTATCACTTAAAAGCCCGTTTACTTTCGTGTGTACTTCACCCTCAAGAGTTCCGTCATATTCCGTGTACTGATTCAAACTTCTTTTACTTACCGATTCAACCCTGACAGGGATTCCCTTGGCTTTCTGATAGTCTGCAACAGACTTTGATTTAATCTTTTCCTTTGAACATCCAGCCAGCAGGATAAATGCAGATATTAGTATTACAATGTATTTCTTTTTCATTTCAGCTCCTTTATTTATAATCTCCGATTGAGAGTTTAAACATTAATGATGAATTTATAAAATTATGAATTGCAGATAATTCCTGAAGCTTTGCCTGCTCTAAATTAGACTGAGCATCAACAACTTCTATTTGAGTTCCAACTCCATTAACATACCTTACATTGGCGATATCTAAAGCTTTGTCAGCTTCTTCTACACTCTGTTTGTGCAGCTCTATTTCTCTGGCATACCGGATCATACTTTTATGATTAGATTCAGCTTCAAGCTCAATAAGCCTCTTAGTCTGAATCAACTGCAGTTTAGCTTTTTTTATACTGACATCAGCCTGTTTAACCTTTGCAAGAGTCCCGCCACCATTGAATATAGGAACTTGCAGATTCAAACCTACATTGATATTCTTATAGCTGAAGTCATTTTCTAAGACTTTGTCATAATAATCGTTTGTACCTTGAATTGAGTACACTCCGACAGCAGATAAGGTTGGCAGAAAATCTCCCTGCACAATCCTCTTGTTATTTTTGTACATCTCATTCTGGAGCTCAAGTATTTTCAGTTCCAGTCTCTGCTCCAGAGCTTTCTTTTTATAGTCTTGAATATCAAGCAGTGATTTATAAGCTTCATCATTAATTGATCCGGCAAATTCTACATCTACATCAAAATCTATCACAAGGTCAGATTTGAGTTTATCTTCTGCCAGTTTAAGCTGATTCTCATATTGTACAAGCTGTGGTTCAACTTCTTTTACTCTGACTCTCGCTTTAACTATATCATACTCTGAGATTAATCCCTGACTAAACATGATTTCCAGATTTGCCAGATTTTCATCTGCATCCTGTTTTACCAGATGAATAACTTCCAGAGCTTTTCTCGCAAGCAGAACGTTATAGAAACTCTGTTTGATCTCAAGCTTCTTTTTTTCCTGTTCCAACTGGAAGGTTTTCTTTGTTAAATCTTTATATATTGATGCAATCTTAATTCCGGTTCCAACTTTTCCACCAACCCAGATAGGCTGAGCAAGAGTAATTTCTCCCTGCAAACTGTAATCCTCAGACTGATCTATAAATTCATTGGTACTATCCAGTTTTTTTACACCTGTAAAAGAGGCATCAATCTTTGGAAGAGCATTAGAGAATGCTTCCCAATACTGATGATTAGCATTCTTTAAATCCTGATCTGCCATCAGAATATCTTCATTATTCTTTAAAGCTATTTTCACTGCCTTGTCTATACTGATAATCTCGGAAGCACTGATTACCACAGGAATAACTACCAATGCAACTAACATCAGTATGAAAGTAAAAACTTTGTTGAACATTATTTTTCCTCCTCGTAATAACAGATTACTCTGCTGTCAGTTACTCGAAGTTCAATTCTTCTTAGTGTGTTGTTTTCGGTGTTTATATGTGATTTCAAGTAATCATAAATAACTTTTGCTGTTGTTTCAGCAGTAGGATCAAGCTCTGCAAACTCAGGTAATTCATTCAGATATTTCTTATCAAAATGTTTTATAAGTGATTTCAGTTTGTCATGCATATCGTTGAATGGCACGGATACTCCATACTCATCAACATTCTTGAATGTAATGTATACCCTGACAAACCATAAATGTGTATGAAGTTTGCTTTCATATTCAGCATTCAGAGTCACCTTATGTGATGCATTAAATTCCAGTGTTTCTATAAGTTCATACATGTTTCTATCCTTCAGTGTTATCTTTATTCTTTCTGGAGAACTGCACATAGAATGCAGGGATTACGTACAAGGTTAATATAGCCGACATTAACAGACCTGACATTGATACCACACCAACTCCCTGACGCATTTCCGCACCGGAACCGAGTCCCAGAGCAAGGGGCATCATACCAAGAACGGCTGCCAGTGTTGCCATAATAATTGGTTTAAGTTTAAGGTGACTTGCTTCCAGTATCGCTTTGCTCACAGATGTACCTGTTCTGTGGAGCTGATTAGCATAGTCAAGCATCAGAATAGCATTGTTAACCACAATACCGATGAGCATAATGATTGCCATCATAGAGAGAACGTTCAGTCCCACACCAAAAACAACCAGACCAAGTACAACCCCAATCATTGCCAATGGCACAGTGAACATAATGAATATCCCCTGAGACCATGATTCAAGAATTGCTACAATAAGCAAAAATGTTAGGACAATTGCAAGCATAAACGCTGATTTCATTGACTCCTGAGAATCATTCTGGTGTTCAGAATCACCACCCTGTTGTATTTCATAACCATCAGGTATATCAATTTTTTCATCTACTCCAGCCTGAATATCGGACACAATTTTACCAAGTGAACGATTACCGACATCTGCAGTTACTGAATGCTTGAGTAGTTTACTTTTCTTGTACAACATTGTAGGTGCTGTTGTGTATTCCAGTTTTGCCAGTTCAGAAAGTTTCTTAGGTCCTTTACTTGTAAGAATGACAAGATCTTTCAATCTGTTAATATCTTCTATATCTTCTTCTGCCAAACTGACGGTAATATCATATTCTTCACCGTTAACTCTATACTTTGATGCTGAGATACCTTCTACATTTGCCCTAATTGTCATACCGATTGTATAGGCATTCAGGTTAAGATCAGAGATTTTTCTTCTGTCAGGTATGACTTTTATCTCCGGTTTTCCCGGTCGAATATCAGTATCAACATTTACCGCACCTTCAACTTGCACAGCAATATCATAAACCTGATATGTAAGATCTTTAACTACTTCAATGTCTGCTCCAAGAACATCAAATGAGATTGCTGATTTCCCGGTATTGAATTGAGATGCCTTACTTACCTTAATGATAGCATCCGGGATATCAGAAAGATCATTACTCAGCTTATCAACAAGTTGTTCTGTTGGAGTAATTCTATCATCTTTCATCAAGACATTCATTGATCCAAGATAAACACCCTGACTTGAGCCAAGTTTACCGATATTAACGATAATCTTTTCCACATCTTTGTTTACTTTGATTCTATTTTCAATCATTTCAAACATTTCCGAAGTTTTCTCAATATCATAATAAGGAGGAAACTCGATTGATACTTTTGCTTCTCCATTATCTGTAACAGGGAAGAATTCACGGTCAATTTTTTTACCTAACGATGCAATGACGCCAACAAGAAATAAAATTGATAGAGCAATAATCGACAATCTTCTCTGCCATGATTTGATTATCCAACCAACTGTATTCATGTACCTGATACTAATCTTCTCGAACTTATTCTCGAACCAGATACCAAAGGCATTCATCTGTTTTATTTTTCTTTTTCGTTTTTTGTTTATTCTTTCAATATCATGTTTGTCTCTGATTATCTGCGAAGCCAGCATTGGAGTAACAGTAAAACTTACCAGAATAGAAATACCCATGATAAATACAACAGTAAGCCCGAATTCCTTGAACATCATACCGGCAATACCATCCATTGTACCAATTGGTACAAACACAACAATATTCGTGAGAGTAGATGCCAGCACTGCTACTGCAATCTCTTTTGTTCCTTTGTAAGATGCCTCAAGCTTACCCATTCCCATATTAACATAACGGTCAATGTTTTCCAGAATCACAACTGAGTTAGTAACAAGAGTACCAACCGATACCGACATGGCCATGAGAGACATCACATTGAGAGTGAATCCGGCTGCCTTTACTGCAAGGAAAGTCGCAATCAGTACAATCGGCATAGAGAAAGCAACTACAATTGTTGATCTTACATTATGTAAAAATATATACAATACAAGTGCTGTAAATAGAATTCCGAGGTAAATTGCTGACATCGTATCATTTACAGAATCTTTGACAAATGTTGATGAGTCTCTGGCAATTTCCAAACTTGAACCTTCAGGAAGTGTTTCGTTTATTTTCTTTACTTCAGCAATCACTGCCTCTGCAACCGAAACCGAATTAGCCTCTTTAAGTTTCTGGATATCAAGATTGATTACATTGGTATTACCTTTATCCTTACCATTCAGAAGATTATGAAAACGTCCTATATCTGTTCTATCTTCTGCTCCATCAATAATTGCAGAAATTTCTTCTAATCGCCTCTCTCCCTTAGGAGTTACTATTTTCATTGTTCTCAGTTCTTCCAGGGATTCAATCTCTCCATCAAATTTTACAGTATATTCCTTACCGGATTTTTTAATTGATCCTCCCGGAACACTGAGGTTATTCTGCTGGAGAAAAGAAACTATCTGCAGTGGTGAAATGCTATATTTCTTAAGTTTTTGTGTGTTGAGAACTACTTTAATCTCACGATTCTGCCCTCCATTGATTTCAACCTGTGCCACACCTGCAATAATCGAAAGCTTATTCTTCAGATTATCTTCTACATATTGATTTGCATCAATAGGCTTCATATCCGATACAAATGACAATTGTACAACAGCATCACCCATAATGTCATATTTACCGATTACAGGATCTTCAGCATCTTCAGGGAAGTCGTTGATTATCTTATCAATTTTGTCCTTAACTTCCTGATTTGCCACATCAGGGTCTTTATCCAGATCAAACCGAATAATTACTTGTGTGAACCCCTCCATTATATAGGATTCAACATCATCAATCCCACTGATTGTTGATACTTCATCCTCAATCTTCTGCGTAATATTTGTTTCAATTTCCTCTGCTCCGGCTCCGGGGTATATAACCTGTACCGTGACAATCGGCACACTGATATCCGGAGTGAAGTTAATTGGTATCGAAGTAAAAGCCATTGCACCAAGAATGACTAATACTACAATCATCACCCAGGTAGTGACCGGGCGATCGATTGCAAACTTAATAAAATCCATGTCTTCTCCCATACATTCCTGCATGTATTTAAATTGACTACACAATATATCAACATGCAGTTATGATTGTTATTCTCTAAAAATTTATTATACTTTTATGCTGTTAAAACCATTAAAAATCAATTCAATAAAAAAATCTACATCATACTTCAGCTCGCGTCCTGTAACACATTCACTGTGCCTGTGATCTCCGACCTTTTCCCCTATCATCGCAATGAAGTTCAAAACTGAAATAGCCAGTTGTTCTGTATCCACATCATATCTAATTTCCCCGTTTTCCTTTGCTTTGGATATTTCACAACTGATCGCTTCAACAATTTCGAATCCTGTATTGTAGATCTCAACTAATAAGGGTTTGAGTTCCTCTACAACTTTTACAGAGAGAAAAAAACCCTTTACCAATTGGTAATACATAGCATCTTCATCAGTTAAATCACAAAACTCTCTGAAAATTTTTCTTATTTTCTCTAAAAATGAACCTTCTTTTTGCAATACATTCAAAATATGCTGATGAAAACCTTTCAACCCATCTTTTACAAGAGTTCCATACAAATCCATTTTGTTTTCAAAGTGCCAATATATAGCTCCTCTTGTTGTCCCTGCTTCCATCGCAATTTCTGACAACTTTGTTGCTGAAAAACCCTGGCGGATAAACACTTGCATAGCGGCTTCCAAAACTTGCTTTCTTGTTTGCTCGGCATCTTCTTTTGTTCTTCTCATAATAAATATCCTTGTTTACAAACAAACATGTATGTATAAGAAATGCTGTCAAGATTTTTTGTTACATTTTTAATCAGTTCTGTCCAATTGCCAAATAAAACTTGACTTAATAGTACTTTCACTGATTTAAGAATAGATTGATATTTAATATTAATTAGAGAGCTTTGTCTAAGAGAAATAGCATTTTTTTGATGATTTCTCGTAGAAAAACCCAAGTTTTCCAGTTGCAATACAAAGGTCTCAACAAGGAAATTACATGAAATTACTTTGGATTACAATAACACCCTCTCTGGCTGAAGAAAAGATCGGGAAGAAGCTTTTTGGTGGTCACTGGGTTAAGTCCTTAGAAAAAGAAATACATAAACATGATGATATTGAACTGCATATTTGCTTTCTTACACACTATGATATTCCTCATTATTCAAATAAGAATACCACATACTGGCCTGTTAAACGAACTGTTACCAATAAGTTTGAAAAAGCATTTAACAGGAATAACTATAACTACAAATCTGAGAAAAACGTACAGGAAATCGTAGATGTTATCAAACAGGTAAAACCGGATTTAATCCACTGTCATGGAACTGAAGAAGTTCAGTCGCTTGCTTTACTGCAATGTCAAGATATACCTTATGCAATATCTATCCAGGGCAATATTACGGTGTACAATTATAAATTCTATTCAGGAATTCCCAAGGAACATATATTGAGGACCAGAAAATTGTCCGATATACTTCTCAACCGAGGATTTATCAATCAGAAGAAAATCTTTGAAGTAAAAGAAGGAAATGAGCAATCAATACTGAAGAACTGTAAGAATATTATTGGCAGGACTCACTGGGATAGAAGAATTACCAGAGTTTTAGCCCCTGAATCTGACTACTATGAAGTTGGAGAAGTACTCAGGGATCAGTTCCACGAAAATAAATGGATTCAACCTCAGAAAAGTCGATACACCATCTTCACTACAACTGGTGGAAATCCATATAAAGGATTCGAAGTTGTAGCATACGCTGTTCATCTCCTCAACAAAACAGGAGTTGATTTTGAATGGAAACTAGCCGGTGTCTCCCCAAATGATGATGTTGTAAAAGCAGCAAAATCCTACCTCGGTGATAACTACCCGAGCAAGAATCTGACTCTGCTGGGAAAACTGGGACCGGATCAGCTTGTTGAACACATGCTTAGCTCAAATATTTATTCAATGCCGTCTCACATAGAAAACAGTCCTAATAGTTTATGCGAAGCTATGCTGCTGGGAATGCCATGCATTGCAACTTTAGCCGGAGGATCAAACTCCCTCCTCACTGATAATCATGATGGTGTGCTTATTCAGGATGGAGACCCATGGGTGCTAGCCGGTGCAGTGATGGAACTGAAATCTAATCCGGAACTTGCTGCAGAGTTAGGAGTAAATGCCCGAGAAACTGCCAGCAAAAGGCACAACAAAGATTATATTGTCAGTCAGCTCCTGGACTGTTATGATAAAATACTGGAGAAACAAAAATAATTATGATCAAGAAAATTTCAAATAAAGTATTATCCGTGTTATGCCTGCTTTTAGGCTTGTCTTCATGTCAGGCAAATAGCCAATCTGGACTTGTTAGTATTGGTGCTGATGATTTTGAAGCTAAACTATCTCAATACAGTAAATCTAAGAATGAATATGTCATCCTTGATATCAGAACAAAACCTGAATACGATTCAGGTCATATAGAAAATGCCATAATGATTGATTTTTACAGTAGAGACTTCTTTCAAAAAATTTCTAAGCTGGATAAAGACAAAACTTACTTTATATATTGCAGAAGTGGAAACAGATCCGGTAGATCACTTAAGCAATTCCAGACCGCCGGTTTTACTAAGGTCTTTGATTTAAAAGGTGGATTGAACTCGTGGAAATCCAGAGGGAAAAAAATAGTTAAGTAATTTAGTTTTTCTTTTATTTAAACCTAAATAAGTCCCCATCTTTTTCTTAAATATAATTCAAGACAAAATGCAGCCAGAAATGTCATAAGAAAGTAGATATTGTTATATAAACTTATTTCGTTGATTTTCTTGTTTGATATAGAGTATGATTCAGAAAGTTCAATATCTTCCGATTTACTAAACACTTTTCCGTCAGTTACATCCGCAATATATTTTAACAGGTTGGTATTCATACCACTATCCATTGCTTCGGAAGAAGTATCAGCTACAATAATCTTACCGGTTTTCTCTATACCTGACTTTCGATCCACAACCCTGTAGTCATATTCTCCGTCCAGATCCAAATCAGCTATGTATTCAAACTCGCCACTGGTTGATGTCTTGAAGAAATCTCTGGCAACAAGCTGATTTTCCCTGGTTATGAATATTTCAGCACTGACATCATTCATTCTTTCCATACCTTCGTTATATACATTGAGAAGGATTCTGGCATTATCTCCCTTGAAGTAGATATCTTTATCAAGTTCAATATTTATAAGATCACTTTCACTAAGACCTGTCCATTTAATACAGCCCAGAATGAAACTGTTATAACCATCAGGATCATCACTGTGCATGCTCCATTTCCAAAAATCTCTAACTGCAAATTGAACTATGCGGCTTCCGGAAACAGAACCTGTAACTATTGCAGGTGAATTATCACCGTCATCAAATACAGCAAGTATCTTTTTTGCTGGATCAGGTTTCAAATGTATTTTCCCAAGCGGTGGTAACTGATTCTGAATGTTTTCAAGGCTTTCAAATATTCTGATCTTCTTTCCGGATCTGCTGACCTTAATCTGATCAGTCATATTCTCTGGGAATCCCTCATATTCAGAGTTTAATATATCTTCAAGACCACATTCCGGATCACCCAGAAAAACTAGTCCTTTCTTCCTTTTCATAAAGCTTTTAATATTATCAGTCTGA
The DNA here is from genome assembly GCA_942492065.1 of Cloacimonadales bacterium (SeqCode). Taxonomy (GTDB): domain Bacteria; phylum Cloacimonadota; class Cloacimonadia; order Cloacimonadales; family JAIOQZ01. Next base: position 267,989 of record CALODV010000020.1, read on the forward strand.
GAAGTATTGAAACGTATTTTTCCATGATTTGATATAATGAGTACTCCTGCCTTTTCATTCAGCTCATCACTCATTTTTACTTCATTTCTGCCATGGTAAAGCTTATCCTGCTTGTAGAGAAGAAACCTGAAATCTAGATGCTCGTCAGTTAATACAGCATTTTTAATGTACCTTAAATCATTATCAGGAAAATCAGAAATGCACAAAACTGTCTTCTTGCTGTCCATAATATTTATGGAAGTAAATTTTTTATTGTTCTGAGGATTAATATCTTTAAGAGAATCTGCAGTGTTCTCTCCAAATGTAATTGATCCGGAAATCTTATGTTTACCTTTTTTCAGGCTTCCAATGCTGATTTCATGAGTAAATTCTGTTCCGGAGTATTTATATTTTCTGATAACCTTTGGATTGCCGTCAATTGCAATATTAATATTATAAGGTCCTTCGTATTTGTTCAAACTTCCTGAGACGCTGATAACCTGTTCTTCGTTTTCAAAGCCGTTTTTGTTTGATACGATTGACTTTATACTCAAATCATTTTGATCTGTTATAATTTCAGGTACACAGACAGATATGGGAATATTTAGTTTTGCAACACTGGACAAATCGTTGTCATGCAGCCAGCCATCGGATACAAGAACAATCTCCTGAATAAGCTCATGGTTGAACACTTTCAGCAGCTTGCGAATTGATGGAATCAATCTGGAATCGAAAACAGAAATTGTATCATTACCGGATTTCAGGTTCTCAGCAAAATCGTATACCTTGATCTGACTTGAAAACTTTTTTTCCAATAATGATGTGTAGTCCAAAAAGCTATCGCTTTTCATACCGTCTGCTATATTTTCGTTCATGCTGGCAGAAACATCCTTCAGCACTATAACTTTGCTGCCGGAAGTAGATGTATTCTCCAGCGTTAAAACAGGATTAAACAACAGTATAAACACAAAACTGATTGCAATTGCTCGCAGTATCATTAGTAGAATCCTACGTTTAGTATCCAGTTCAGGTTTAGTTTTCCTGTAGAATATGTATGATATTGCTATGCTTAATAATATTACGAATATAACCATTAAAATAACAGCCTAAGACCTAATGCAGTCTCCACTCCTTTAGAATAATTACCTGGTAGAAGAAAATCATAAGAAGTGATAGATAAGTCAACCTCAATTTTGTTTCCTTTGTAACCAGAAGAATAAGTAACAGAATATCCGGTAGTTTCATCACCGTTACTAAGTCCTAGTCTCAATGGAATCATACCTTTGACCACATACTCTCCGGTAATGGATAAATGAGGTTTTGCGCATGTTGAGGCAGTAGTTTTTGTACTTTGCTTCCAGTCAAAAGACACATTAGCATTTCCGTTGATTTTGTAAAGACTGCCAAACTTGACTACCAGAGGAAGATTTGTTGTCCAGCCATCAGAGTCTTCAGTTACATTATCACTATCAATCACATCATCATCCAGTTCTTCAATATAAACACTGTCCGCATTGGCAGTAATATAGGTTCTTTCAGCGCTTCCGCTCCAGTTTATAAACCCGAAAACATTATCAAAAGCAAGACCTAATGACAGGTTTTCCATAAAATCTTCAGACGAGAAACCTATTGAGCTTTTAAACCCGAATCCACCTGAAGCTTCATCAAGCTCAATATTCTGATCAAGATGGAGACCGGCATCTCCGGCAGACAATTCTGCATCGAACTTATGTGTTTTAATTGCTAACAAGCCTATTAATGCACTTGCTGAAAAACCGACTTTTATCTCAGGGAATACCACTTTATTTTCCGGATTCTCTATAAATGGTAAAATATTTTTTAAGTACAGCCCGGAGTATGCATAGGTGATATCACTGTAACCAAGAACTCTTACACCATTCTCACTTCTATCGAAAGTATAGACTTCATTGTATTCATTACCATTGAAAAGCAGATCAAAGTATTTTTTGGAGAACTTTCCTTTTGCGTAGAAATTTGTTCCCATTGAAAAACCATGATGTTTTGTAGATGTAGCAAATACAAGCGCAGATACCTTAAATTTCATTCTTACTGCATCCTCAAGTTCGCTGAGAATATCGTCCTTATCAGCTTGAGTAAGATACTTACCCACGTTATCATTGTATAAACTTATTGAGAATGAATTATTTTGAATTCCACCACTAAAAGACAAAAAGCTGTAGTCTCTGTTAAAGTTTCGGTCTTTGTTCAAATTAGCCGGATTCCAATATATGGCATTTACTCCATTAGCTCTTTGAAGGAAACTTTCACCATAAACTGCAGATACAGGTATGTCAGTAGCAATGACAGCATTCGAAACCAGAAATAGTACTGTGATAATAATTAATTTCTTCATCTATACCTCACTGCTTTATATGTAACTTTGCATCAAGATGCACTTTCACGTTTATATTGTCATCAGGCTCAATTATAACTTGTCCGCCAGTGCTCTTCATATGAAGTCGCAGACCAATGAAAATCTCATCGTTCAGAAAAGTATTTCTTATTTCATCGCTATCCAGGAATATGAATAGAGAATCTTTCGACATAGCATTTACCATTGTAGATTCTCCCGGACCGGGAATCTTAAGAAGCGGATTGTGGAAGATCTCTGTTGTATCATTAATACTGGAGAAATAAAGACTGACTCCGGCACTGACCGGGAATGTATTATCCAGAATGATTGAGACACCTCCACTCTTTAAGTATTCATCAATATCATCCCTGTTATCAGAGGATATCGTTTGTGAATATGTAGTATCTGGTGTTATTGTGTTTTCCATCAGTGAGAAAATAAACGGAGCTTCTCCAGTAAAGCTACCGGATACTCCTGAACCTGCTCTGGCAAAGCCTTCAACTCCACCATCACCTCCATCTCCCCCAATTACATAACTGGCTTCAGTAAGCTCAAACCTGTCAGGGAAAATATTCGCCAGATATCCTATCGAATCTGTTAAAGCAAAAGTTGATGCACTAGGTTCATCAAAACTTACAGCGGCTTTGAAAACTACACTATCGGAATCGGTTATTCTTATAAATCTTCTCTTACCTGTTTTAGTATTGATCGCTGTTAGTTTGCCTCTGAATCTAACCTGAAATCCCATTCCATTTACAGTATGAATGAATAACTTAGCTCCATCCGGAGCAATCCTTACAGTATTATCCAGATTTTCAGGATAGTTAATATCATTATCTTTTGCATAATCATCTATCTGAAATACCTTGTTATACATCAATCCTTTCATTTCCAACAGATAGATATCCTCCTCAAAAGACAACCTGATCATATCTCCCACAGCCGGAGTATCATAGCTGGAAGTCATTTTAACTGTTAAGGAGTCCAGTATCTCCGTACTGTTGATGTCACCGACAGTATAGTATTCTGAATCGGAAACATATGACAAATCGATCTCATTGTGTCCGAAATCCTGTGATGTATATGTCTTTTCCAGAACATTCCCGTCCTGATCTTTTACATCAGGAAACTGCAGAATGATAGTCTGAAGATTTCCTGTATTATGCTGTATATCAACATCTACAATCCATCTTGATATAATGCCGCATGATATACGCAAATAGTCTGTTGACGATTCCTCAAGTATGTTTAACGAACCCTGCATTGTTGTATCCGGTGTTATGGGAACATACGGATAGGAGTTTAGGTTGTTTGCTTTTATATGTATCGAGTCATCTATTGTTTCTGTCTCCAGATCACCCTCATACTTAACAAATAATGAATCGTTTCTGATAATAAAATCAGTTGAGTCTTCTATTTCATGCATATAGTATGTTTTATTCATTAGCGGCAGATCAAAGTTAACATCCCACTCAGGAGCTTCAAATTCTTTGATGCAGCCTGCTAGAATTGCTAAGATTAAAACAATGCCCGTTACACAGATAGTTTTCATTTAACCTCCATTAGAAATATATATCAGTTATTTCATCTGATACAATAATATGCCTTTTCTCAATATACTTGTCAATAATAATAGGAATTTTCTGTATCTCAAATTTTATTTTCAATTTCTTAAGATACTTCTGCTTGAATCCTTTAAGCAAAGACATATCCCTGTTTGATATATGCAAAGTCTTTCCATTTTGGTAAGCAGCAACTATTTTTTCATAGTACATTTCAGCCTGAACAAGTTCCCCAAAAGCAGGATGATATGGTCCGGCTACAACATTGTCTGAACTGAAAAGAACATCTGAATGTAAACCGACTTTTATTACATCTATATTTTTTATCATGCATTCTTTGTGCAAAATTGATGTATATTTCAATGCACTGTCCATAGAGAGCGGAGCATACTTATTCCGTTTGAACATATCAGCCAGCTCAGTATCTTTAAGAACTATCACAGGATAAATCCTGACGTAATCGGGCTTTACATCTTTTAGGACACTTATGGTCTCGTTGAAAGTATCACCTGTAAATCCTGGTAGTCCGGGCATAAGCTGAACACATAGTTTGAATCCACTGTCTTTTACCTTATTGCATGCTTCAATCGCAGTCTGTGAGTTGTAACCGCGTTTAGTACAGCTGAGTTCTTTATTTGAAAAGCTTTGAATACCCAGTTCCACAACCCTTGTATTGTGTGCTTTATAGAAGCTCATATCGCTTTTGAGAAAGCTGTCTGGTCTGGTTGAAAATCTCACGAAAGTTGTTTTTGCATTGAAAAATGGGGATTCGGTTACAGATTTTAGCAGAACTTTTTGCTCAGATTGCGGTAGAGATGTGAAGGTCCCTCCGAAAAAAGCAACTTCACGTTCTGATGAATTATCATTATCTAGAAATCGATCAATCTCCGGCTTGAACTGATGTATTGAGAAATCAGCCTTTCTGGTTATAATATTCTGATTGCAGTATATGCATTTGAAAGGACAACCTGAATGAGGTATGAATACAGGATAAATTCTCAAATTTCAAGACTTGCACAGGCGTCTTTTGCAGCGTTCTGCTCAGCCTGCTTTTTGTTTGATCCTTTACCAAAGCCGCATTTCTTACCATTCACAGAGACTTCCACACTGAAGACTTTCTTATGATCGGGTCCTTCTTCATCCACAACTTCATATTCCGGAGGTTTCTGATACAGTGATTGCGAGTACTCTTGAAGCTTACTCTTGAAATTAGTTAATGCATCCGTTTTAACGAGAAGTTCAAAACCTTCGAATATAAACTTCTTGATAAAGCGCCGGGCTTTTACAAGATTAGAATCAAGATAAATCGCACAAATCAGGGACTCCATTGCATCGGAAAGTATTGACTTCCTCTTCGCCCCTCCTGATCGTCTTTCTTCTTCACTCATCAGAATGAACTTTCCCAGATCCAGTGACAAGGCTTTCATAGCTAGGAACTTCTCAGAAACTATCTTTGATTTAAGTTTGGACAATGTACCTTCCGGGCTTTCCGGGAACTTCATGAATAATTCTTCAGCTACTACAAGACCGAGTATAGAATCTCCCAGGAACTCCATTCTCTCAAAAGCAGATATAGCTTTGGGATCATTGTTGTTTTTTCTGAAATAAGAAAGGTGCATAAAAGCAGCACGCAATAATGAGATGTTCTCAAAATTATAATTTATTGATTTCTGAAATTCTTTCGCATTTTCAAGCCAGACAGGATCATTTTCGAATGTCTGATCCTGTCTGTTTGTTAAATATTCTATTATGCTTTTTAAAATCTTTTTCAAAAGCCGTAATACCTTCTTCTAATTTTCGTATTTCTTGAATACTATAGTACTGTTATGACCGCCAAAACCCAGTGAATTACTGATAGCAGTATTTACTTCCTGTTTGATAGCTTCATTTGGAGTATAGAACAGATCACAATCAGGATCAGGAGTAGTATAATTGATTGTAGGATGAATTATACCTTCACAGATTGTCTTGCAGCACACTATAGCTTCTATTGCAGCAGCAGCTCCAAGAGAATGTCCTACCATTGATTTTGTTGAACTTATCTTTAAGTTATCCGCATGATCTCCAAATACAGTTCTAATTGCCTGTGATTCGGTTTTATCATTAAGTGGTGTAGATGTACCATGAGCATTAACGTAATCTACGTCTTCAGGTTTGATACCGGCATCTTTCAGTGCGCCAGCCATTGCTCTTGCTCCACCTTCTCCATTATCAGCAGGAGCTGTAATATGGAATGCATCACATGTAGCCATGTAGCCTTTAATCTCTGCATATATTTTAGCGCCGCGTTTAAGAGCATGCTCAAGTTCTTCAATAACTATTACACCTGCACCTTCTCCCATAACGAATCCGTCTCTATCCTTATCGAATGGTCTGGAAGATCCTTTTGGATCATCGTTTCTGGTACTGAGAGCTTTCATATTGCTGAATCCTGCAACAGCAAGTGGTGTAATCGCAGCCTCTGCTCCACCTGTAACAATCGCATCAGCCTCACCATACTGAATAGCTCTGAGAGCTGTACCGATAGCATGATTAGCAGATGTACATGCAGAAACAACATTAAAATTGATAGCTTTAAGATTATGTCTGATAGCAATATGTGCCGGAGCAATATTTGATATCATTTTAGGAATAAAGAAAGGAGATACTCTTCTTGCTCCCTTCTGATGCATTTTGATAGCTTCCTCTTCGAAAGTCAATTGTCCACCAATTCCTGCACCGAAGATACAACCAGCTCTTTCAGGTTCAAAATTATCAGCTTCAGTCAATCCTGAATCTTTAACTGCTTCTTCAGCTGCAATGATTGCATATTGAGTAAAATTATCGATTTTCTTAGCTTCTCTCTTGTCGAAATAATCTTTTGAATCATAATTTTTTATTTCTGCAGCAAATTTAACATTATAATCTTCTGTGTCAAAATGGGTTATATAATCAATTCCGCATTTACCGTTTATAAGTCCGTTCCATGTTTCATCAGCGTTTTTTCCGATGGAATTAATAGTTCCAATTCCTGTAACTACAACACGTCTTTTCATATCATCCTCTTTTTTTAATAGATTCTTACTTCAAAGAAAAAAGCTGTTTGCCATTTGTAAAAGAAACATTATTTCTTTTAAAAATACCGAAAAGCATTACCGGTCCCCCCAAATCTGAGAAGACCGGATTATAAACTATCCTAATTTTGCTTTAAGATAATCAATAGCGTTTCCAACTGTTCTGAGTTTTTCAGCTTCTTCGTCAGGAATTTCAAGATCAAATTCCTCTTCGAATTTCATGATTAATTCAACAGTATCTAAAGAGTCTGCGCCAAGATCTTCGATGAAATTCGCTTCATTAGTGATTTCACTTTCATTAACGTCTAATTCCTGTACTATTATTTCTTTAACTTTAGCAGCGATATCCATAAGGATCCTCCTTGTATTGATTACATAATTAGTCCACCGTCGACATTGAGTGTCTGACCGGTGATATATGAAGCTTCGTCAGAAGCTAAAAAGAGACATAAATTAGCGACATCTTCCGGTTTTCCCATACGGGCAAGCGGAATTGCCTGAGCATAAGATTCTACTACTTTTTCGTCAAGAATCTTTGTCATTTCAGTTTCTATAAAACCGGGCGCAATTGAGTTAGCTCTGATATTTCTGGACGCAAGCTCTTTTGCTGTGGATTTGGTGAAAGCAATAATTCCACCTTTTGAAGCAGCATAGTTCGCCTGTCCTGCATTTCCCATAATCCCGATTACAGATGCAATATTGATTATTGAGCCTGTTCTTTTCTTCATCATAGGACGAATAACATTCTGGGTACAAATGAAAGTCCCCTTCAGGTTTACATTCATTACTGCATCCCAGTCTGATTCCTTCATTTTCATAAGAAGTGTATCTTTAGTTATTCCTGCATTATTTACCAGAACATCAATTTTCCCATATTTCTTGAATATATTGGAGAATGCTTCTTTTACATTATCCGCATCAGTAACATTAACAACATATCCGTCTGCAGCAAAATTCATTTCTTTGAGTTTTGCAACTGCTTCGTTAACTGCATCTTCCTGAAGATCGATAATTATTGTCTGAGCTCCTGCAGCTGCAAAACGCTCAGCAATAGAAAAACCTATTCCTCTGGCGGATCCTGTAACGATTACCACTTTATCTTTTATACTTGCTATCATGATTCTATAACCTCAATTGCTTTGTCAACATCTTCAGGTTTATCTATACTGATAACCTTAGCTTTTCGGTTGATTTTTCTCATCATACCGGCCAGCACTTTCTGCGGACCAAATTCTATGAACAGTTCAACTCCATTGTCAATCAATAAATTCATGGAATCTACCCAAAGAACTGATGAGGTCACTTGTTCTGCAAGGTTTTTCTTAATCTTTTCTGTCTCTACAGCAGGCTGTGCATCAACATTTGATACAACAGGAATGTCTGTAGTGTTGAAAGTGATACCTGAAATTTCTTCTGTAAGCCATTCAGCAGCCTTTGCAATCATAGGTGAATGGAAAGGTCCTCCAACCTGAAGCTCAACAATACGTTTTGCTTTCTGCTCTTCAGCAAGCGCCATTGCTTTGTCCACTCCGGCTCTTGAACCTGAGATAACAGTCTGTACCGGTGTGTTATAGTTAGCAGCTACAACGATTCCTGCCTTAGAAGCTTCATCACAGATAGTTTTTACTGCATCCGGAGATAATCCAAGAATAGCAGCCATTGCAAATGGAGATCCATCGTTTGCCTTGATCATGAACTCTCCACGTTTGTGAACAAGATGAAGAGCATCTTCCCAGTTAAGCACACCATTGGCGACCAGTGCAGAAAATTCTCCAAGTGAATGCCCGGCAACAAAATCAGGAGTAATATCCAGTTTCTCCTGCAGTGCTTTCATTGCTGCAATACTGTGAAAAAGAATTGCCGGTTGTGTATATTTGGTTTCTTTTAATGATTCTTCCGGTCCCTCAAGCATAATGCTTTTGAGATTAGTTGCATGCTTTTCATCGAACTTGTTCAGTTCTGCAGCATAACCGGAATCTCTATTAATATATTCCTGAGCCATTCCAACATATTGTGCTCCCTGACCAGGAAAAAGAAAAGCTACTTTTTTACCTTTATATGCCATTTTCATCTCCTTAATAGCGGAATAAGAGTGCGCCGGATGTAAGACCTGCACCAAATGCAGTCATCAACACAACATCTCCTCTCCTGATATTTTTCAATTTTACAGCTTCGTCAAGAGCGATTGGAACAGTCGCAGCGGAAGTATTAGCGTATTTTTCGATATTAACAATTACTTTCTTGTTCTGAATCTTAAGTTTCTTTCCAAGAGCCTGAATAATTCTCAGATTAGCCTGATGCGGTATAAGCCAGTCTATTGACTCTACATCCATCTTGTTTCTTTTCAGAACAACATCACAAAGATGGTACATTGATTTTACTGCAAGTTTGAAAATCTTATTACCTTCCATGTGTACTGTATGAAGATTCTGTTGAACAGTTTCTTGTGAAGCAGGCATTTTTGAACCACCTGCAGGTTGAATCAACAGTTCACCAAAGTTTCCATCTGCAGACACTTCGGAATCGATAACTTTTGCAATATCAATGTTTTCTGCTCTGCTGAAAACTGCTGCTCCGGCACCATCGCCGAATAAAACACATGTTCCACGATCATTCCAGTTGAGAATCCTTGTGAGCGTTTCAGCACCAATAACAAGTATGTGTTTCTTTGTACCATTTTCAATAAATTGCTGAGCAATGTTAGCTCCGTATATAAAACCTGTACAACCTGCGGAAACATCAAAAGCAGTTGCAGTGTTTTTAATACCAAGTTTTTTCTGAACAAGACAGGCTGTTGATGGAAAAGCATGATCTCCGGTCACAGTACAAACAATGACCATCTCAATATCTTTTGCTCGTAAGCCTGCAGACTCAATAGCGTTTTGGCCGGCTTTAGCAGCCAGATCTGAAGTTGTTTCTCCATCGGCAGCAACTCTACGTTCCTGCATCCCGGTTCTGGTCCTGATCCATTCATCGTTTGTATCTACAATACGTTCAAGATCATGGTTATTTAGTACTTTCTTAGGTAAATATCTTCCTGTGCCGCTTATTTTTGCGAAATATTTCTGAACCATAACTCCTCCGAGCATGAAGGATCATTCTTTACATTATCACTCAACTTTAAACGATTCGACAGCGTGTTCTATAAAACCTGATTCAGCTATTTTGGAACCAAATTTGATAGCATTCATTATTGCTGTGGAGTTTGAACTGCCATGAGCAATAATGGTATTACCATTCAAACCGAACAATAAAGCTCCGCCGTATTCTGAATGATCCAATTTTGTCTTTAAATATTTAAATGCAGGCATTGCCAGAAACGCACCGATTTTTGCCAGCCAATCTTTCTGAATCTGCTCTTTAAGCATCTTCATGATCATCATAGCAACACCTTCTACGGTTTTCAGCATAACATTTCCGACAAATCCATCGCAGACAACTACATCAACGTTTCCATCCAGCAGTTGTTTACCTTCAATATTTCCGACAAAGTTAATGTCATTTCTTTCCTGCAGCAATGAATATGTCTTTCTAGCAAGATCATTTCCTTTACTGCTTTCTTCTCCAATGTTTAATAAGGCAACTTCAGGATCTTCTCTATTATAAAAAAACTGGGAATACACTCTACCCAGTATAGCAAATTGAACTAAATGCTCCGGTGTACAATCCACATTAGCACCTACATCAAGGAACAATGTCGGTCTGTTTAACGTAGGAAGCACCATGGCAATGGCAGGTCTTAATACATTCTTAATCCTCCCGTAGGTGAATAAAGACGAAGCCATAGCAGCACCGGTATTTCCGGCACTGACCATGAAGTCAGCAAGACCTTCTTTGTGCAGACGAGATGCAGTCACCAGAGACGATTCCTTCTTCTTCTTAACTGAAGTTGAGGCCTTGTCTTCCATAGAGATAACATCCGGAGCGTGTACAATTTCTATCCTGTCAGCTGGATAATCAAACTTTTCAAGTTCTTTCTCCAGTACTTCTCTTTTGCCAACAAGCAGAACTTTCTCACAGATATTTTCTTTTATGGCCTGAACAGCTCCCTCAACTTCAGGTAAGGGAGCATTATCACTGCCAAATGCATCTACAGCTGCTATCATTACTGAGCTTTCACTTCTACTATTTTACGACCTTTATAAAAACCACATTTGTCACAAACTTGATGTGGTCTAGCTGGTTCACCGCAATTTGAACAGGTATTCCATGTAGGCATCTCTGCTTTAAAATGCGTTCTTCTCTTATCTCTTCTAGATTTAGAAGTTTTTCGTTTTGGTACAGCCATTTTTTCTCCTTTTCTATTTCAACAATCAATCAATTTCACATGATCGCTGACACCATATAACTTCATTCATTCCAATGAGTTAAATCACAAATATATTTTAAGATTTACAAAATTATTTTATCAGCCTTTCTTGTCAAGAAATTTGGAGACATGATTAGTCCTTCTTAGTACGTATAATTCTGTCCCGCTTCGGCTTTACGCTTTCAGATATGGCATAGGATCCTGCAATTCTGTCGGCAACAGCTTCACCTTTCTCTTTGTCATCACAAAAAACAAAGCCCATGCTTTCCCCGGATTTCACTTCGTCACCGATCCTGTAAAACAACTCTGCTCCTGAACCGTAATTAAGTACAGAATCCACTTTTTTTCTTCCGGCATCAATATCAATCAAAGCATAACCAATAGACTGACTATCTATTACTGAAATAAAACCGTCCGTTCTACTCACTATAGGCACTTTATACTTACTGAACGGAAGCAGATCTGTATTATTACACACTTCAGGATTTCCTCCCTGCAATTCTATCCATTTCGCAAAGACTTCAAGTGCACGACCCGAGCTTATAGCTTTTTCTACAGCCTCCGAGGCTTCAGCTTCATTCTTGCAGCATTTCGATAAAATGAGCATTTCCATAGCCAGCTTTTTAGTTATGATATGCAGATCGGGATTATCTTCTCCACTAAGGTAATCAATGCTCTCTTTTATTTCCAGAGCATTTCCCACATACTTACCGATTGGAGAATTCATATCTGTGAAAACAACTGTGACTGCCTGTCCGAATTTTCTGCCTGTTTCAGCCAGAAGAATCGCCAGACGTTCTGCCATCTCCATATTTTTCAGGAATGCTCCGGTCCCGACTTTAAGATCAATTACAAGATTCTGAGCTCCTTCAGCAATTTTCTTACTCATTATACTTGCAGTGATAAGAGGAAGACTTTCAACTGTTGCGGTAACGTCCCTTAAGCCATATATCAATCTGTCAGCAGGAACTAGTTTTTCTGACTGACTGATGATACTGAAACCAACCTTATCTATGATCTTCCTGAAATCTGATTCCGAAAAATCCGTTCTTAATCCAGGAATTGATTCAAGTTTATCCAATGTTCCACCGGTATGCCCTAATCCTCTTCCTGAGATCATTGGGATTTTCGCACCACAGGCAGCCGCAATGGGAGCAAGCGGTATTGTTATTTTATCTCCGACTCCACCGGTCGAATGTTTATCAACCGTATTCCAGTCAGCAGGAAAATCAATTCTATCACCGGAATTAATGTAAACCCCGGTCAGAGCCTGTATTTCTTCTACCTCCATATCCTTAAAATAGATGGCCATCAACATTGATGACATCTGATAATCAGGGATACTTCCATTTATATATCCTTCAACAAAATACTTCATTTCTTCAACGTTAAGGGCATTTCCCATACGCTTCTTAAGTATCAATTCAACAGGATTCATAATAACTCCTCTTCTGCTTAAATAAAAACAGGCTGACGTTTTACACCAGCCTGTTGCTATATTAACTGTTTTTCAATTTACTAATCAAGTTATTTTTTTACTAACCCATAAGTTTTTTGATTATTGCTGAAAGCCTTTTCACGCCTTCCTCAATCTGCTCCGCTGTTGGATATGAGAAATTGAGGCGGATTTCATTATGCTTTTCATAACCAGTAGGATAGAATTTTGAACCGGGAATAAAACTAACTTTTTCATCTCTGGCTTTCTCGAACAACTCATCTCCACAAATGTTTTCAGGTAAGGTTACCCAAACAAACATTCCACCTTCAGGAGTTGTCCATTTAATTCCATCCGGCATGTATTTTTCAAGTGAGGACAGCATAGTTTCTCTGAGAGGTTTATAATATTCACAGATAGATGTAATATGACCCGGTAGAAGTTTCTCATTGATGAAGTTTGTGACGCATCTTTGAGAAACACAGTCAACACTTACGTTAACCTTTTCCATCCAGGAACTCATTTTTTCTATAAGCTCCTTCGAGCCGACAGCATAAGCCATTCTCAATCCGGGACCGAGAATTTTGGAGAAAGATTTAACTAATGTAACAATATCTGAACCGTCTTCTCTCGCAATCTCGAATATTGACTTAATATGTTCTCCCGTGTATCTGAGTTCAGCATATGGGCTGTCCTCGAGAATCTGAATATTGTTTTCTTTACATATCTCAAAGATTTCCTGTCTTCTGGTAAGATCCATTGTTTTACCGGTAGGGTTCTGGAATTCAGGAATTACATAGAGGAATTTGATGTTTTCCTTGTGCTCAGCTATAGCTCTTTTCAGTTCTTCAGGAGTAATACCTTTATCATCCATATCAAGCCCAACAATTTTAGCTCCCATTGTTTCAAATGAAATTAATGAACCAAGAAAACTAGGAGCTTCAGCAAGAATTACATCACCTTCATCGATAAACACACTGGTATAAAGGAATATGGCATTGGTAGATCCAACAGTAATAAGCAGTTCATCATCACTGAGTTCTGCATTTACCAAGGTCTTTAAAGCCTGTTTCAATTGTGTGTCACCCTGAGATGCTCCATACTGCAGTACATCATCTCCGTCTTCCATAACTGTTTTTCTGTACATGTCTGCGATTAATGTTTTATTAAATGTTTTTGGGGATGGAAAACCACCTGCTAAAGATATCAACCCTGGAATATTCTTGGTTGAAGCAACTAAAGCTCTTATCATAGATGATTTCATCTTTAAGGTTTTTTCGGAATAATTTGCTTTAATATCCATCAATATCCTCTTTATGTATTATATTGTTTTGACAAAATTTAGAGAATATCCATTTTGAGTCAATGAAAGTTTCTAATTGATTGCTTTACAGGCTTAAAAGTACTGCCTGCAAAGCTTTCAAATACTAAGGAGTTTTTTATGGAATACATCCTTTTTAATGCAAAAGTAATGACTATGAACAGGGAGATGAACATACACGATTCAATTCTCATATCAAATGATAAAATCATCTGCTCCGGTTCGTATGAAAATTGCCTTTCGAGTGCAGAAGATAAGAGCAGTCTGGTTAAATTTGATCTGAATGGAAAATTAGTTCTACCCGGACTAATTGATACACACACACATTTCTATCAACTGGCTAAGCTGCAATATGAAGTTAATCTATCAGGTTGCTATAGCCTGAAAGATACGGTGAACTATCTCAGGAAATATCGCAAAAACATGAATCCTCAGATTGAGTGGATTAACGGAAGCGGATGGAACACAAATCTTGATAAAACCAGATGGAACAGATATACTCTGGACGAAATATTTCCGGATATTCCTGTCAGCATTAAAAGCTGGGATTTACATACAAAGATATGCAATTCTGAAGCCCTGAACAGAGCAGGAATCAACGAGGACTTTGAATATAAGGGTAAAGGTAAAATTGGAAGATTCTACGATGGCACACCTGACGGTTTCCTTTATGAGGAAGCCTGGGATCTGATCAATGATGTTATGATCCCTCTACCTGAGAAACTAATGAAGAAAGCGATAAAGTCTACGATACATGAATGCTGGAAGCTGGGACTAACCGGTGTTCATTTTATGGAAGGTGAAACACAGGCTGAGCTTCTCAGAAAAATTTCTGATAGCGGAACTCAGTTCCGTTTCTTCTGGCATTTCCCGGAATCCTGTCTTAATGACTTTATTGATCAGGGAATAGAATCATACACCGGAACTGATATGTACAAGATATGCGGACTTAAACTATACGCAGATGGTTCGGTAGGTTCCCGCTCAGCATATATGAGTAATCCGTATTCCGATGGCTCATACGGTTTTCTTACATGGAATGAAGAAAAACTCAAAGCCATAATCCTGAAAGCTGCTAATTATGGAATATCATCGACTGTACATGCAATTGGTGATAAATGTAATACAATCGTAATCAAGGCATTAACTGAAGCTATGGATAAAACTGAATTGAATAAGCTGTTCAGAGTTGAACACGCACAATTTATACAGACCTCAGACATTAATAAGCTTTCAGACTATAACATTTACACTGCTATGCAGCCTATACATATGAAATACGATATTACTAATATACATAAATTTCTGCCATCATCCGAGTCACTTGCATACAGGATCAGAGATATTGTAGAATCAGGTATCAAGGTTGGTTTTGGTTCGGACACTCCCGTAGCAGAGATCAACCCGTTCCACTGTATATACTCAGCTATCAGCAGAAAAGCAGGGAACAGACCCGATGAACAGACTTGGTTTCCTGATCAGGTTATAACCCCGATAGAAGCACTTAAAGCCTTTACGATAGATGCAGCTTATGGATCAATGTCTTCTGAAACCTTAGGCTCGCTCGAACCGGGTAAATATGCCGATCTGATCGTAATTGATGACTTTGAGGATAAACCCGATGAGTTCTGGCTTGACGTGAAATCACAATTGACAATGGTGAATGGAAAGATTGTATATAATGAATTGAGTAAGGAATAAGGATGATAAAACAAATAAGCGTAATAGGACAAAGCGGAATTATAGACGAAGATTTACAGAAAGCTGCCTTCAGAATTGGCGAGGCAATTGCAGAGAATAACAAAATACTGATCTGTGGCGGAAGAGATGGAGTAATGGAACAAGCATGCAGAGGAGTGCGTTCCGCAGATGGCACAGCTGTTGGAATCCTGATGAGCTACGACAAAGCTGATGCCAATGAATATGTGGATATTGTGCTGCCTACCGGATTGAATCAGGCAAGAAACACTTGTGTTGTCTCATCCGGTGATCTGGTCATAGCTATTGGAGGTTATTACGGTACACTCAGCGAAATTGCTCTGGCAAAGTCCATGGGTAAGCGAGTAATCGGCTATAAAACCTGGTCTGGCAAGGGGTATATTTCAGAACTGGAAATAGAAAATAAATCAGTTGACGAAATATGCAGGATAATTGCAGAATGTTAGCATATTTCAGAAATCGTTGTATTTTAACAATATATAACTTTTGGGATATTTTTTTACAAAAAAACATTGACATCAAAGTCGTGTTTTTCGAATGTGTTCACCTGTAGATTAAATATGGAGATTTAAATGATCATAGCATTATCAATATTGTTCGTTATAATATGTGTTGCAACTGTACTCATAATACTTTCGCAATCCAGCAAAGGTGCCGGAATGGAAGGTTTACTTGGTGGTGCTGCATCTAACGTGTTTGGTTCACAAGGTGGATCAGACGTACTGAAGAAAGCGACAAAAGGTTTAGTAGCGGCATTCTTCATAGTCTCCCTTTTTATCGGTTGGTACATCAACGGATCATCAAGACAAACTAAGGCTTCAAGCCCGGTTCTTGATAAATACCGTCAAAAAATGATGAACGAAAAACCGGCAGCTTCTCAGGAAGACCTTCAGGAAATTGAAGTCACTCCAACAGAAGCAAAAGATACTGATAAATAAAAAGTACATAAGTGATTGCAGAAGTGGTGGAATTGGCAGACACGCAAGACTAAGGATCTTGTGCCCAATGCGGGTGTGCGGGTTCGAGTCCCGCCTTCTGCACCAACTATAAACTAAGACTGTTGAATTTCAACAGTCTTTTTTTTATCTCAAAATGCTATCTGATTATCTACTCAAATTCTTTAAGTGACTGATGTATACCTTTATGTATCTCGTACCAGAAATCAAGCGCTGATTCATATTGCTCGCGATTGAACTTTTCTGCCCAGTCCAGCAGTCCCTGTTCCGTGGACTTATCAACTTCAATCTTTCTTTTCAGGAAAGTTCTCACATAATCAATATTTCTTTGAGATTCCCAGAAAATTCCCGAATTCCTGCTATTAATACGAGATGCTGTCAACTTAAGACTGGTCTGAAACTCTTCTCTCAAATCATAAAGCTTTTCGATAAACTCAGGAAGCATCTCCTCTGCCCAACCTCGGTGAAATCGACAAACTCCCATATTATCCATAACCAACTCACCTTGAAAACGCTCTGCGGAAAGTTCACCCAAATCTCGAGGTAAGAAAAACTCGTTGCCATAATACATATAGTACTTACCCATAATTGCCATAGGAGAAAGAACTCCCGGAGTCCAGTATTGATTAGGCACCATCCATCCCTTTCTGGCAAAGGCAACATAAACAAATTTATCGAGTATAGCTTTTCCCTTCTTGCGTGAGATTCTTCTACCGAATTTTCTTGCACCTTCAGAAAGATCTAACAGACCTCGTTTTTCCACAATAGAATCTAACAGTTCGATTGCAATATCCGCATTATGGAGCGAATCCTTAACTACATCAAAACCATCTGGTTCAAAGACAGGCATGTGGGATATCCCAACTTCATCCATTGTTAACAGCCCTTCCGACACGCAATCCATTAACCAGGATAGAACTCCCCCCACTGAAATAGAATCAAACCCCAGCATGTCTGCATAATGAACAACTTTTTCAGCAGCTCGCTGATCAAAAATACCACATAAAGGTCCCATTGTCTGATAAGGTTCATAGTCCTTCTTATACTTGTTGTTCATCTTTTTGCAGAGTGCTGCGCAAGGTTCTCCACAGTTCTTCTGCTGCTTGGTACTAATAGTTTCTTCGTTAAACTGCTTAAGATAATGATCCAGCACAAGTTCTTTGTGCAACTTCAAACGTTTTTCCTCAGTCCAGTAAATACTTTTATAGTTGAAAGCCAGTATCCTTCCCCCTATACCTGCATAGTTTACTCCAAATGTTCCGCCTGTTTTAAATTTTGGATCGAATCTGTATTTCGTGGTAACTTCAAAGTCCTTAACAGCGAGAATCTGGTCATATTTATTCTTGAACCACTTGTCAGCAACTTTTCTATCCCTGAAGTCTTCTTCAATATGAGTTCCACCATAGATAATCGAGGTTATGCCATGCTCTCGGAAAAGCTTAGATCCAAATCCACCACGACCTGCCCAGGTATCCACGTGACTGAGCTCTCCATTCCTGTATGGAGCTGAACAGATAGCACCAAAGTCTGTAGTTTCCGCAGAAGGTCCACATGCAAGAACACGGGGGTCGGATTCATATTCTCCGGCATGATTAACCAGAACATTATTCATCAGCTCATAAACGCCTTTTTCACCTGTACTCCAGATTTTATGTATATCCTGAGGAGTAATCTCTACCTGAATTTCTTCACCATGTGCTCTTCGCAGCTTGAGGAGAGACGGACTCGAAGTTTTGCCAACAATTGAAAGTATGTTTATACCAAGATTGTTAAACTCTAACCCGGCACCTCCCATGGAAGAGATATAAAAACCTCCCCAGCATGGAGAAAACCCTGTAAAGATAAGCCTGTTTGACCCGGGCAGTATCGAACCGGCAAAGATTCCTGTACCTATGTTAAGGCTATTGTATCGTCCTGAAAGGAACAATCCTAAATCAACAGGACCGAAGAAGTCTCCTAATTTATATCTGTCTATCCTGTAAAAAGACGTATTAACATTAACGGTTAAAACTTTAAGTGCTGTATCCATTTTTCCTCCGGAACTGCTTTTTTAGTCTATGCATAATTGTTTTAGTTACTGAAATTTGTTGTTTAATTTATCTGTTAATCTTTATTGCAAAGTCATAGCTTAATTCAAGTTTATAAAGAAAATACAGTAATTTCGGAGAAATGTCAATTATAAAAAAAGGTTAGGTGACTTCGTTTATTATTAAATTTGTTAAACCGGATTCATCAGTATCTATTCTTCATTGAGCAGCTTTTTATATAGACTTACAAGCTTGCCAGAATCTACTGCCCAGTTATACTTTTCTTTTACAGCCTTATAACCGTTCACACCGAGTTTTTTTCTGAGTGCAGAATCATTTATCAGTTTCTCGGCACACTCTGCAAAACTATTCGGATCATCATACTTGTATATCAATCCGGATTCAGTTTCGTTTATTACCCGTTCAATAGACTTACAGTCTGAAGCAAGAATTGGTTTACAGCTGTACATATACTGATAAAGCTTGTTTGGAGATGAGCAATCAGTCTGGATGTGTCTTTTATGAGGTAACAGCATAATATCAGCATCTTCCATAAGCCTTAAAGCATCATTCTGTTTAACCCATCCGAGAAATTTCACATTATCAGTTAGATGCAGTTCTGCAGCTCTTTTCTTTATATTACTTAGCTCGGAACCATTACCTGCTATAATAAGCTCAACGTCTTGGTGTTTCTTAATTAGCTTTGAAAAGCCTGCAATAACAATATCTAATCCTCTTATTGGAGTTACACCTCCCACAAAATAGAAAGTGATATTTGCTGAATTTTCAGAGACTTCAAGTACTTTATCTGAAAAAGGGAATGTATTCTGTACTGAGATAACATTGGGATTATCCATAACTCCCAGTCTTTCCTGCATCTCATCCACAACGCAGATTACTCCATCCGACCTCTCGACCATATTCTTCTCATAGTTAAACCACTGTGAGTCTGTCGAAAGCAGCTTTCCAAGAAATGAGTTAGTATGGGCAGAAACTTGGAGAAATGCCGGCCAGTTCTCGTGTAGATCAAGTATCATCCTGATTTTCAATTGCTTTGAGATTTCCAATCCTACTTTTGCCAAAGGTAAATCGTGGACATGAATTGCATCAAACCTTTTTGTCGCCAGAATTTCCGTAATGTACTTTCTCCAGAAATTAAAGTAAAATGGGAACTTCAGACATCCCACATTAGTCTTAAATGTTATTTTACCTATATATTTCCTATAGACATGAATTCTACCGAGTATCTCTTTCTCGGTGAAATCCTTCTTTTTACTGAAACATGCAATATGTACTTGAAAACCGGCGTCAATAAGCGCATTTGCTTCTTTTTCAACTCGGATATCAGGTGGAAACTCTCTATCAAGAATCATTAATACTTTTTTCATATCTCTCCAACTTAGTTACCATCTAATTTACAGCATTCACAAAGGCAAGAATTTTCTGTTCAATAACCTGCTTTTCAGAAATATAGAGTGAAGTAGATATACTGTCCGCATGTGTTCACTTGTGTTCAATTACGAACACTTTATGAACCTTATTCACTCTCCCTATTATATTTCCTTTTCAGTCATTTAGCGTTATTTAATGATTTGTCTTCAATTGCTGTAAGTGGAATGTTTTTTGCTTAATATTTGCAAAACTACATGAGGAGGGTCTATGAAATTATCCATAGTTGTGCTTTTTCTTTTATCTATTTACTGTTTATGGGGTGTAATCTCTGTCCCGAGTGATTATTCTACAATCCAGGCAGCAATTAATGCTTCAGCGAATGGTGATACAATTATTGCAGATCAGGGAGTATACACTGAAAACATTAATTTTTCGGGAAAAGAGATTCTTTTAACTTCACAGATTATATACACAGGCAATTACATTGATGTTCAGCAAACCGTTATTAGTGGAGTTAATGGAGGAGTGGTTGTTGAATTCACTACTAATGAAACAAATTTATCAATACTGAATGGTTTCACGATCCGAATGGGTAGCGGAACTCTTAATAATAACAGAGGTGGCGGAATACTTATTGAAAACTCCAGCCCAATGATTTCAAGCTGTATTATTAAGGACAATTCTGCCTTCAATGGAGGAGGTATGTTTGTTTCAAACTCTTCTTCGAAGTTCTACAATTGTGTTTTTCAGGATAACAATGCAATGATGGAAGGAGGAGCTGCTATTATTGTCAGCTCAATTGATACAAAGTTCTACAACTGTCTCTTTATTGACAATGGAGCATGGGGAGATACAGCTACTCTTGATGTCTGGTTTAACGGTACGACAGAGTTAGTAAACTGTATCATCAGGAACTCTACTGCAAATCACATTACCGAAAGCAGCAGTGCAAGCGTATCAATATCCTATTCAAATGTTGAAGGTGGTTGGGCAGGAACAGGAAACATTGATGTTAATCCACTTTTTGATGATCTGCTCAATGATTATTACAATCTTACTCCGGCATCACAGTGTATCAATGCAGGTGATCCGAATTCAGCTAGCTATAATATTCCGGCTTTTGATTTGATGGGTAATCCCAGAATTAATGGCACAATTGACATGGGACCATGTGAACTTTCAACAAGTGCTCTGACTGCCGCATTCAGTGTTGATATAGGCTCAGGATATGCTCCGTTAACAGTCAACTTCACAGATTTAAGCACTGGTAATCCGACTTCATGGAATTGGGATTTCGATAATGACGGAAGTACAGACAGTAATCTGCAGAATCCTCAGCATGTATACACTCAGCCCGGCACATATTCTGTAGCTTTGACAATAAGTGATGGCAATGATCAGAATTCTGTTACAATGACTGATTTTATTACTGTTACAAATCCAAATGTTTCAGCTGATTTCCAGGCAGATGTAATATCGGGCAATGCTCCTCTAATAGTCT
Source organism: Cloacimonadales bacterium (SeqCode) (assembly GCA_942492065.1). Lineage (GTDB taxonomy): Bacteria > Cloacimonadota > Cloacimonadia > Cloacimonadales > JAIOQZ01. Next base: position 289,617 of record CALODV010000020.1, read on the forward strand.
CTTTTACCGATATGTCATCAGATGACTGTATTCAGTGGGAATGGGATTTTGATAATGATGGAACTGTGGATAACATTGCGCAAAATCCTGTCTGGACATTTTATGAAGCAGGAACCTATACAGTATCGCTTACAGCTTCAAATGGAGTAACAAGTGATACTGAAACTAAGACTGATTACATTGTAGTTAATCCTTCTGTTGGAGTAATGTATACCGTACCGGATGATTACATCCATATTGATATGGCAATTGCAAACTGCAGTAACGGTGATACAATCTATGTCAGAACCGGGACTTATGATGAATATATTGATTTCAGAGGAAAAGCTCTCAGTGTTGTCAGCGAATTCTATTTCTCAGGCAATCCTGATCATATTGAGCAAACCATAATCAGTGGAGGAAGTTCAGGCAGGCCAGTTATTTTTCAGTCAGGAGAGGACTGGAACTCGAAGCTTATTGGCTTCACGATATCCGGTGGAAACGCATCACTTGCAGAAGGAGGCGGAATATTCTGTTCAGGAGCGTCACCAACACTTTCGAACTTAATAATAACTAATTGCACAGCCAGCGAAGGAGGAGCAATTGCATGTTTCAATTCAAATGCAATCATTACTTCATGTCAAATTTACCAGAATAGTTCATCTACATCTGGTGGAGGTATTCTTCTTCATTCAAACTCAGATGCCAGAATTGAAAACTGCCTGATTCATAATAACAGTTCCTTAATTGGTGGAGGAATCGCATGTCAATTAAGTGACGCAAAAATTGTGAATTGTACAGTCGTTGATAACAGTACATCAAACAGCAATTTCGCAGGCGGAATAGATTGCTATGGAGCTTCAGATGTATTTGTACTGAATTCGATTGTCTATAATAATTCAGCACCACAGATAATAAATTCACAAAATATGTGGCTTCATTACTCAAACCTGCAGGATTCTGTACAAAATGATACCGGTGCAGTTCTGCAGGAACAGAATAACATTAACTCTGATCCAGATTTTACTGATGTCAGTCAATCAGATTACAGATTAAATCCTACGTCTCTCTGTATTAATGCAGGTACAACAAGCACAGTTATTAATGGTCAGACTGTAAACGTTCCATTAGTAGATATTACTAATTACTTAAGAGATACTACTCCGGACATGGGATGCTATGAAGTTATATCCCCTTTAGCTGCTGATTTCTCAGCTGATCCTGTTATCGGATCTGCGCCACTGCTTGTATCATTCACAGATTTAACAACACCTCAGCCTACAGCATGGGAATGGGATTTTGACAATGATGGAACTATTGACTCGAATGTCCAGAATCCGGACTTTACTTATAATAACGTAGGATCTTACTCGGTAAAACTGATAGTACACAGAAATGCACTGACTGATTCAGTAATATATAACAATTTAATAACAGTAGAGAATACAGGCATAAATGAAGAAGTTAACTCATTTACCACTTCATTATTAGGAAACAAACCAAATCCATTCAATCCTGACACAAGAATATCCTTCAGTTTACAAAAAGAACAATTTGTTTGTCTTGATATAGTAAACATAAAGGGACAAAAAGTAACAAATTTGTTTTCAGGTATACTTGATTCCGGTTTGCATGAGTACACATGGAATGGAACAAACAGCTACGGAGAAAAAATATCTTCAGGAGTGTATTTCATCAAAATGACAACAAATGAAAACACTTTTGTTCTAAAATGTCTTTTACTTAAATAGCAGCGCTTTTCACATATTCAGGCACTCAAATATTTTTTGAGTGCCTGAATTACTTCATTTTACCGATTTTCGTTTATACTCAACCTTCATAACTGAATCCCACTCAGAATAAAGCTTCTGTGCATGCCGTTGATCGTTTCAGTATACTTAATCTACTGTATTGCAATACATTACAAGTAAATTTAAATTGTTTCTATGGAACAAATATTGCATGCCTAATATTATCAATATTAAGGAGGAAGGCAAATGAAAAAATATTTGATTTTCATTACTCTTTTAATTTCAGCCGGGTTGTTTTCAACTACCATCAACATCCCTGCTGACTACTCAACTATTCAGGACGGTGTTAATGCATCATCAGATGGCGATACTGTCAGAGTTGCTCCCGGTACATACACGGGGCAAATCGATTTTTCAGGGAAGAATATAACTGTCGCAAGCGAATATGCTTTTGATTACGATCTGGGACACATTGATCAGACGATAATTGATGCAAACTGGAACGGAAGAGTCGTAACATTCAACAATGGGGAGACTAATACAGCAATGCTGATTGGATTCACCATTCAAAACGGAGATACACAGACCAATGGGGGTGGTATTCTTTGTGATGGAGCTTCTCCAAAGCTAATGAATTTAGTTGTAAAAGACTGTGCTGGAAACCATGGCGGAGGTATCTCCCTGGAAAACTCTAATTCAGAGCTGCTCAACATTAAACTGACAATGAACTACTCAACCGATGATGGTGCTGCGATATACGTTGGAAACAACTCAAACGTGTCACTAAAGAACATTCTGGCCTACAGTAATGATGGCAGTGGTGCACCGGGAATTGCATTTGAGAATTCTGCAGGTTCCGTTATAAACTCAACTGTAACCGGAAACTTTGTAATGTTTGGCAGCGGTGCCGGAGGAGTGAACTGTTCAGGATCGTCGGATGTTGTTATCTTCAACTCCATTATATATGGAAACTCTGCTCCACAAATAGTAAACTCGCAGAACTTATGGGTTTACTATTCATGTTATGAAGGTTCAATTACAAGTAATACCGGAGCAACTCTTGATGAATTAAATACAATCACATCTGATCCTTCATTTGTTGATCCAAATAATTCAGATTATCACCTCACTCAAAATTCACCGTGTGTTGATGCTGGGATAAGGCAAACATTCCTCAATAACACCAATATCAGAGCTACTGTATCAGATATTGAAAACGTCCCAAGATCTATGATGTCAAACAATGAATATGATTTTGGAGCTTATGAGTACTCTGCTCAGTTAATCGCCGGTTTTGTTGCGAATCCAACTTCCGGTGACGCCCCCCTGACTGTTGTATTTACAGACCAGTCTTTGCCATTTCCAACATCTCATGACTGGGACTTTGAGAATGACGGTGTAATTGATCATCATTTCCCAAATCCAACTCATATATACGACACTCCGGGAGTATATGATGTTAAGCTGATAGTGAGAAACGGTACACAAGTTGATTCGATTCTGCTGGATAACTACATAACAGTGAATGGAACTGGCAATAATGATAAAGTGAACTCCTTCAGGACTGAACTTTGCGGGAATTCCCCAAACCCATTTAATCCATCCACAATGATTAACTTCAGTCTTTCTGAAACTAAGAATGTGAAAATAGATATTCTGAACATCAAAGGTCAGTATATTAGAACCATTTGCAATCGGAACTACGAAGCAGGAACAAACTCAGTTGTATGGGACGGTATGGATGCCAGAGGTGAAGATAGTGGATCAGGAGTATATTTTATTAAAATGCGAACTCCTGATCAGATCTTTATTAGAAAATGCACCTTAATTAAGTAAACAAAAAAGCCTGTTGAGTAATCAACAGGCTTCTATACTTTGATATTAATTATACTTCTTTTTTCATTTGAGGGAATAGAAGAACTTCTTTAATAGAAGTGTTGTTTGTAAACAGCATAACAAGTCTGTCTATACCGATTCCCAGACCACCTGTAGGAGGCATTCCATATTCCATTGCCTCAAGGAAATCTTCATCAACAACATTCGCTTCCAGATCACCTGATTCTCTCAATTCAGCCTGAGCTTCCAGTCTTTGTCTCTGGTCTGCGGGATCATTCAACTCTGTAAATGCATTCGCATATTCATTTCCTGTAATGAAAAGCTCAAATCTCTCTACAATGTTATCACTTCCCGGTTTTTTCTTGGCAAGCGGTGATATTTCCAAAGGATAATCTGTCACGAAGGTAGGTTGAATCAGGTTTTCTTCCACGAAAATTTCGAACAGTTCTTCAATCAATTTTCCTGTCCCTGCATTTTCTTGAACTTCAATTTTTTTGTTTTTCATGAAACTTACTATTTTATCTCTATCGAAATCTGAGAAGTCCTCTTCGGTATATTCTTCAATCAGCTCTATCATTGTAGCTCTTCTGAAAGGAGTTTCCAGAGATACAGTATAATCTCTGAACTTCAGATCTGTTTTACCATAAAGATTCTTTGCCGCATCAGAAATCATGTTTTCTGTCAGCTCCATCATACCTTCAAGATCAGTATATGCCTGATAAAGTTCTATAGCAGTGAACTCCGGATTATGTGTTCTGTCCATACCTTCATTTCTGAAGTTCTTACCAATCTCATATACTTTTTCAAATCCGCCGATTATTAACCTCTTAAGATACAGCTCAGTAGCAATACGCAAATAAAGCTGCATATCCAGAGTATTATGGTGAGTAATAAAAGGTCTGGCATTTGCCCCACCATATAAAGGCTGAAGAATTGGGGTCTCTACTTCCAGGAATCCCTTGTCTTCAAGGTAACTTCTAATAAAGGAAATCAGCTTAGCTCTGATGATAAAATTTTCTTTGTTATCCGGATTCAGGAGTAAATCAAGATATCTCTTTCTGAATCTTAACTCTATGTCAGCAAACTCGTCAAACCTGACCATTTTGCCATCAACTTCTTTTTCCTTAACCGTTGGGATAGGTCGCATATTTTTTGCCAGCATTCTCACACTTGAGGCTTTCATAGAATATTCACCTGTTTTAGTATAGAAGGGTGTTCCTTCAATTTCTACAAAGTCACCAAGATCAAACAGCTTGAAAACTTCATAATTTTCTGTTCCGACAACTTCTCTGCTGACATAAAGCTGAATTCTCCCGCTATCGTCTTCAACATTACCAAACCCAACTTTTCCCATACGTCTCATCTGTTTGAGTCTTCCGGCAATTACTACTGTCGCCGGATTTTCTATAAACTCCTTTTCATTTTCGAGAAGAGAACTGATTTTGTGCGTTCTATTGCACTTTCCCGGATAAGCCGGAATATTCATGCTGTTCAGTTTCTGCAGTTTTTGTTTTCTTAAACCAATCATCTGTTTTGTGTTATCCATTTTTTTCTCCAATACGTTTTCTCTTCTTAAGATGCATGTATGACGCTGGGTTTTCTGTCATAATTATTTATTGATAAACATCTTACTTGTATGAAGTTTTACATTTTCAATCCCTTATGTTGTCAAGGAAATTGAAACTACTTTTCATATAAAGAAAATTTTAGGCATTAATGTCTTTTTTTATTTTGCATTTATTCAAACCATATGTATAATATTTACATAACCTTAAATTGAGGAAAGATGTATAAAATAGAAAAGAGAGACTCGGGATACTTATTATTCTTCTCCGAAAAAATCAGTAAAGAAGAAATGCAGAACTGGTATGATGAAAGTATGGCTTATCTGGAAACAGAACCATCAGACAATTTTTCAGTAGTTGTCGATATGCGAGATCTTAAACCATTATCTCCCGATGCACAGAAAATTATGATAGCCGGTCAAGAGCTCTACAAGAAATCCGGTATGGGCAGATCATCAGTTATTGTTAACAGCTCAAGTACTGTAGGACAGTTTCAGGCAATTGCAAAGAAATCAGGAATTTTCAAAACAGAAAGATATTTCGATGGGAATGATGAAGATGCAACTCACAATGCCCTGAGATGGGCTCAGGATGGTGTGGAACCGAACTCCTGATCTCAGTGAATTATTTGTTCTCCTCAATTTTCATCCCTCACAAACACTATTGTCATTAATATTCAGAATTGAATTTTTATAAACCTACTTCTTCAACATTAGCCCCTGAATAATATCACCAGGAGTTATTGATGCTGTTTCTCTGTACTCAGAGAGAATTTCTGATGTTGAACCCAATAAATATGACCCGGAAACTGCAGCGTCTTTCATGCAATATCCCTGTCCGATAAATGAGATGATTATTCCTGCCAGAACATCACCGCTTCCACCTGTTGAAAGACCATCATTTCCTGATTTCTCGAAGACACAAGATTCTCCATCACTGAAAATTGATACTGCTGACTTTAGGAGAACATTCACGTTGAACTCAGATGTAAAATCAAGAAGTTGATTTATGGTATCATCAATATTTTCTGAGATTAATCTCCTGAACTCACCAATATGCGGAGTCAACAGGATACTTTCTGATACTGCATTTCTGAGAATTTCGGGGTTCTTTGCTACAATATTTATGCCATCAGCATCAATAACAACAGGTTCTACAACAGTATCAAGAACCTTTTTTACCAGTTCTTCTGAGTAATCAGAAACTCCGATCCCCGGACCAATAAGCACACAATCATAACCTGCCAACAGGTCACAGAGTGCATCCCCATCAGGAAGACCGTTCTTCTCCGGGATAGCTTTGGTCATCACTTCTGTCAGCTTGATCTCGAATATATCTTCCAGTCCTGCAGGATGGAACAATGTTATAAGACCACTTCCTGATCTGAGAGCAGCATTGGAAGCCATCACAGCTGCACCGGTTAATCCCCTGGATCCTGCGATAATTGCTACTCTTCCAAAATCTCCTTTATGACCAAATCGATACCGGTTCATCCTCAGGAAATCAGTATGAAGAGAACAGTTATACGCAAATCTATCTTCAAGTTGTGGAGGTATTCCAATGTCAACTACATACAGTTCTCCCGATGCCAGTATACCTTCCCTTAGGAAATGACCACATTTGGGGTATGCCATAGTAATTGTTACATCAGCATTGATGTATTCAATCCCCTCACCTGTATCTGCATTAATTCCGGAAGGTATATCTATTGCATAATTAAAAGCAGAAGATTCATTAATCATTGATAACAAGTATCTGTAATGTCCTTTCACCACTCCCTTAAAGCCTATTCCGAAGAGTGCATCAATGTTAATATCTGTTTCAGGTATTTCAGCTGCATTGACTTCAAGCAAATCCATATCTGACACATCAATTATTTCTATACAGAGCTTTCTGCATAAATTCAAATTATGTTTTGCTTCAGGAGTCATTTTCTCTTCTTTGCCACATTGAGCCACAACAACGTCAAATCCATAGTTAAACAGCCAGCGAGCAATTACAAAACCATCTCCCCCATTATTACCGCTACCGCAAAAGACAACAACAGAGGTTCCATCTTCATGGTTTTCTATTATAATTCTTGCACATTCAGCAGCAGCATTCTCCATCAATACACTGCTTGCAATTCCAAAGTCGTTCATTGTGTAGAGATCAAGATCTTTCATCTGCTTAACTGTAAGTACTTTCATTATTCCTCCGGAAGCATGATTTCAATGGTTGTGCCTTCACCGATTGTTGATTCCAGCACTCTGATTTTTCCTCTATGATAATCTTCAATTATTCTCTTAGCCAAGCTAAGTCCTAGTCCCCAGCCCCTCTCTTTGCTGGTAATCCCCGGCTCAAAAATTTTGTTAAACTCTGATTTAGGAATACCCTTACCTGCATCCTGAATCAAAATTGATATATTTTTCTTATGACTAAAAGCAGTAATAATGATATCTCCACCTTTCTGAGTCATAGCATCTATACTGTTCTTAAGTACATTTTCGAGAGTCCAGCGGATAAGGTCAGCATCTATTAATGCCAGCTTTCCTTCAATCTTGCTGATAACATGCAGATTAATCTTATTGTTGAGATTAGGCAGACGTTTTTCAAAATATGTTACGGTCTGCTGAATCATCTCATGTATTGAATACGGATTACGCTTAATAGTAGAACCTACTTTACCAAATCTGTTAGCTACCTTCTGCAAATGTTTTACATCAGCCCTCATATTTTCGATCCAGGACAACATTGAGTCGTCACCAGACTCTAAAAGCCTCATCTGTAAAAGATCCATCCATGCCAGTAGAGACGATAGCGGTGTACCAAACTGATGCGCAGTTTCCTTGGCAAGACCAACCCAGAGACTGTTCTTTTCAGACCTTCTTACAAGAATGAATCCATAAAATCCAAAAGCAATAAATGAAATTATCAACCCCATTTCAAAGAAAGGCATATAGCGAAGATATTTAACTGTCATTGAATCTCCATAATGAACATAGCCAAAGACTTTATCTCCATAAATCTGGGGCAGCTTGTAAGGTAGACTTCCCATAGTGCTTTTCAGAGCTTCTTTTTCCAGATTACTCAGAAAATCATACTGCGTATTAATGTCTTCCGATATCCCTACATTTTTCCATAATTGTGGAATTCCCTCAGCATCTGCTATTATAAGTGGATAGTCAATTTTGTTTATCAGAGTCTCATTGAAGTATGTTATCATATGAGATTCGAAATTCTTGTCACCTACTATACTGAAGTACTTCGCCAGTAAATTAGGTAAAACTTCCGAGTCTTTTCTCGTATGCTTTAACAGAATGTTAGAATAGAATACTATAAACACAAGCAGAAATGCACTGCCTGAAAAGAAATATATCTTAAGTATAAGATTACTGTCTTTTCTTAATCTTTTCCCAAACTTCATCCATTTGCTCCAGACTGGCTTCATAAATATCCAGATTGTTTTCTTTGTAATGTTTTTCCAAAAGTTTAAATCTCTTCTCAAACTTTGCAATAGATTTTTTCAGGGCAAACTCACTATCTATATTAAGTTTACGGGATAGATTCACTACAGAGAACAGAAGATCACCAATTTCATCTTCTATATCATCTTTATCTTTCAGTTTTACTGCTTCTTCAAGTTCTTCTGTTTCTTCTCTAATTTTATCAAACACTGGTTCCGGCTCATTCCAGTCAAATCCTGCAGAAGCTGCTTTTTCCTGCATTCTCCATGCAATAATCAAGGCCGGCATACTCATGGGAATACCATCAATAATAGAACGATCTTTCTTCTCTTTCTCCTTCTTCTTCAGACGTTCCCAGTTGAGCTTTACTTCGGCAGCATCGGTCATTTCCGTATCACCAAAAATATGCGGGTGCCTACGGATAAGTTTTTCAGATATACTCTGCAATACTTCTGCATAAGTAAACTGTCCCTGCTCGTTGGCAATTCTTACTTGCATTGTTATGTGCAGAAGCAAGTCACCCAATTCTTCTTTCAAGTGCTCAGCATCGTTGTTTTCTATAGCTTCAACAACCTCATATAGTTCTTCTATCATGTTAGGAACAAGTGATTTTGACGTCTGTTTCAAGTCCCAGGGACATCCATTTTCAGGATCTCTCAATTTATTTACAATATTTATAAGTTCTATAAAATTTTCCATTATATCCTCTCAGAATTTATATAGTTTCTCTTTATCTTCATATTTCATTTTGTAAAATGCGGCAATATCTTTGTTTTCCGGATTTCTTAAATCAATATCATTTCTCACCAGACTAAATGCATCCAGCTTGGAAGCCTGCAATATCTCCTGATCTTTGACAATATTGGCAAACTTAAATATCGGCATCCCGGACTGCTCTGTACCAAAAAAATCTCCTGGACCACGTATTTCAAGATCTCGCTCAGATATCACAAAACCGTCAGATGTTTCCACCATACTGTTAAGTCTTTTGCGTGAGTTCTCAGAAATAGGCGGATAAGCAATGAGGTAGCAGAACGATTCGTGTTCCCCCCTTCCTATTCTCCCCCGCAGCTGATGAAGCTGGCTCAGCCCGAATCTCTCCGCATGCTCTATAACCATTACAGAGGCATTGGGAACATCAATTCCAACCTCAATGACTGTTGTTGCTACCAGTACATCGATCTTCTTATCTTTGAACTGCACCATAATCTCATCTTTCTCAGCATTCTTCATCTTACCATGCAGTAATCCGATATTATAATCCGTGTATACTTCCTCTTTCAACTGCTCGTATAGTTTATCTGCGGCGAGTAAATCCATTTTCTCGGACTCTTCTATTAATGGACAGACAAAATATGCCTGACGTCCTTTTTTCAATTCTTTCGCAATATCTTTATATAGTGTCTTTTTTCTGTTACCGGATTTCCAATAAGTTTTTATCGGCTGTCTGGTTGGTGGAAGCTCATCGATAATACTCAGCTCCAGATCTCCATACATAGTCATAGCGAGTGAGCGCGGAATTGGAGTAGCAGAAAGGTGAATCACATCGGGAAGCTCTTTCTGTTCTGCCAGTACTGCTCTCTGCTGTACACCGAATCTATGCTGTTCATCAACACAGATCAAGCCTAACCGGGCAAATTTAACATCTTTCTGTATCAGTGCATGAGTTCCGACAACAATATCTACTCCACCTTCTGCAATTACCTTCTTCTGCTCTTTCTTACCTTTGTAGTTCCCACCCTTCAGTAGAGTAACTATAATTTTTTCTTGCGAGGATAATAGTTTTCTCATGCTCTTGTAATGCTGTTCCGCCAGAATCTCCGTCGGAGCCATCATAGCTGCCTGATAACCGCTTTCCACTGCTGCCAGCATTGCGAGAACCGTAACAATTGTCTTTCCCGAGCCAACATCCCCTTGAATCAACCTGTTCATCTGGAAAGGTTTCAGCATATCATCAAGAATCTCATTCAAGACTTTCTTCTGGGCTCCGGTCAGTTCAAAAGGTAAAGAGTTCTTTAGTCTGTTCACTCTTTCAAAAGTTACCTTGTGAGTAATTCCGGCAGGCTTCATCTTACGCTCAAGGTTGTTTCTGGCAAACATCAATTGATGATAGAACAGTTCTTCATATTTCAAACGCTTTGTGACCTGCTCTATGTTTGTCTTCTCAGTTGGGAAATGCAGTTTTTCCAGGGTAGCCTTTCTACTGAAAAACCTGTACTTACTGATAATCCCATGCGACAGATTATCTTCGATTTCCTTATGGTAAAGAAAGAAAGCGTTGTATATCATTTTACGGATATGCCCGGAAGTTAATCCTTCTGTGAGATGGTATACGGGAAGCACAGATCTTTTTTTCCAGAACTCTCCCATCTCACTGAAGTTCTCGAGAAGCTCGAACTCAGGATGAATAATCTGCTTTCCACCTTTGTAATCCTTAACAAGCCCACTGATCCAGATCTGATTCCCGGCTCTCATCTTTTCAGTAATCCATTTACCATACCTGAACCAGGTTAGAGTCATGTTGTTTGTACCGTCAGAGACCGTAACAGAAAGCTGTTTCTTGCTTCGATTGAGAAATTTCTCTTTCATCTCAACAATGATACAAGTTATGGAGCAGAATGTCTCCGGTTTTAAATCGTTGATTTGAGCACTCAGATTTCTGTATATGTAGCTTCTGGGGATGTGCTCCATCAAATCCATAATTGTATGAATTCCCAGCTTTGCCAGAAGTTTTGCTCTTTGCGATCCTACGCCTTTAAGGTATTGTACAGGTTCATATATCATGAAAGAAAAATGTAATTATTGTTTCTGAGTGTCAATAGATATTAATTTGGAGCTGTTCAGATATGCAAAAAGGCTGCTCAGTATGAACAGCCTTTAAATTATATATGATTATTAATCTTTTAGTTGCCAAGAATTCCGAGAAGAACCCCGGCTGCAACAGCAGAACCGATCACACCGGCAACGTTTGGTGCCATAGCGTGCATGAGCAGGAAGTTATTCTTGTCGTATTGTCTACCGACACTATGAACAACTCGAGCACTATCCGGTACTGCGGATACCCCTGAAGCTCCAATCATAGGATTGAGTTTTTCTTTCAGGAAGAGGTTCATGAACTTAGCAAACAGAACACCTGAAGCAGTAGCAATACAGAATGATAACGCACCAAGTCCAAAAATCTTGATGGAGATAGGTCCAACAAAAACATCTGCCTGAGTAGAAGCACCCACACAGAGTCCGAGGACAATAGTTACAATATCAATCAGAGCATTACTGGCAGTCTTCTGAAGCCTGTCTGTCACTCCACATTCTTTAAGCAGGTTTCCAAAGAAAAGCATTCCGAGAAGTACAGATGCACCCGGAGCAATAAATATTGTCACAAGAGCACCAACTATCGGGAATAATATTTTTTCACGTTTGGAAACCACGCGAGGAGTTTTCATTTTGATTAATCTTTCTTTTCTGGTTGTAAGTAATTTTATAATTGGCGGTTGAATAACCGGAACCAGAGCCATGTATGAGTATGCTGCAATAGCAATTGGCCCAATAAGCTTAGGAGCAAGCTTTGTTGAAAGGAAGATTGATGTAGGACCATCTGCCCCACCAATAATTCCAATAGCTCCAGCTTCTGCCATATTGAACCCAAGCATTCTTGCCCCGATAAAGGTAGCAAAAATACCGAGCTGAGCAGCAGCCCCAAGTAAAATCAGCTTGGGATTCGCTATCAGTGTTGAGAAATCGGTCATTGCACCAATTCCAAGGAAAATAAGTGGAGGGTACACACCGTATTTCACACCGAAATAAAGCTGATTAAGTACAGAGCCATCATAGTAAACACCATAGTTGGCTGTTCCCGGAATATTTCCAAGAATAATACCAAAACCGATAGGAACAAGAAGAAGCGGTTCATAGTCTTTAGCTATACCAAGCCATACGAACAACAGACCTATGCCTATCATTACCATGTATTCCCATTGAACCTGGGCAAAGCCTGTAGTTGAAACGAAATTCAGTATTTCCTGCATTAATCCCCCAGTCTGATCAGTGCCTGACCTTCCTGTACAGATTCACCTTTACTGACAAGAATTTCAGCCACTTTTCCATGAGCATTAGCATTTATATCTGATTCCATTTTCATTGCTTCCAGAACAGCTACTACTGAATCAGGATTAACAGTATCTCCAACTTTAACTTTGATATCGAGAATAGTTCCCGGGATTGGAGATGTTACGTCTCCGCCAGCAGCTTGAACCGGAGCTGAAGGTTGTGGTTGAGCTACTGGTGCTGCCTGCTGTGGAGCAGGTTTAGCAACAGGTTGAGGTGCAGGTTGTTCATTATTCTGAAGCATGATTATATCATCACCTTCCTGAACTGATGCGCCTTTACTTACATTAACTTTTGTAACAGTTCCTGAATATGGTGCAGCAATCTCAGATTCCATTTTCATAGCTTCGAGAGTGCATACTACGTCTCCTGCGTTAACAGAATCACCTTCTTTTACCATGACATCAATGATAATACCGGGGATAGGGGCTTTTACGCCACTTGCTGATCCACCTGACTTTTGAGAAAGAGCAGGTATTTCGGGAGCAGATTTTTCTGATCGTACTAATTTAGGAGCGCTTGGCAATTCTTCAGCATCAATTTCAACTCTGAATTCAACGCCGTTTACCATTACAACAGCTCTTGCACCATTATATTTAACTACTTTTGTTGTATATTTTTCACCGTTGATTCTCATATGATAGTTTTTCACATTATCTCCTTTTATTAAAAGCACGATTTGGCATGTCTGTAATATTATAAGCTTTCCATAAAGATGACGGAATACGCTTCCATGTCAGAAGCATTTTCTGCTGTCTTTCAGCATCAGAAACATGCATGTGCAATGTTGCAATTACGGCTGCAATAGCGTTCATGGAAGTCTGAGGCATATCGGTTGAAATTGTTCCGATATCAGTCTTAACGGAAACAGCAGCAGTTTTCTTGGCTTTTGCTTCCTTTTTCTTTTCCTTCCATTTCTCGTAATTTGCCAGATGCTCAAGTTGGGCAATAATGATTCCGATAATAAGCAAACTTGAGAAAACAACAAGCATTCCGATCAAAGTAATAGTTCCGTACATCGATTTTTCAATTTTGTTGAATTCTACAATAGCCTTGTCAACATCAGCTTTTCCAAGATTAAGAGCACTCAGTTTGGTGCTGATATTTACAGAATCAGAGACATTCATATAAGAAATGAGTTTCTTGTATGGAATCCCGGTTTTCTGAGCAGTTTCCATCAGAGACATATCTGAAGTAATATTCAAATCTTCCGGATTCTCAGCCTGAATCATGGAAAAAAGGATCAGGAATAATATGCTTAAAACAAGTGTTTTTTTCATACTAAATCCTTATAAAGGGATGTTTCCATGCTTTCTAGGTCTGTTAACTTCTCTCTTTGATGCAAGCATTTCAAGAGATCTGATAATTCTGAATCTGGTTTGTGACGGTTCTATAATATCGTTTATATATCCTTTTTCTGCCGCAGCATAAGGATTAGCGAATTTTTCTCTGTATTCGTTTTCTTTTTCTTTAAGAACTTTTGCAGGATCCTTTGCATCTTTCGCATCTTTACGGAAGATAATCTCAACAGCACCTGCAGGTCCCATAACAGCAATCTCTGCTGAAGGCCATGCATATACTACGTCAGCACGCATATGGATACTGTTCATCACACAGTAGGCTCCACCATAAGCTTTTCTCAGAACTACTGTCATTTTTGGAACTGTAGCTTCTGCGAAAGCATAAAGCAGTTTTGCACCGTTTCTGATGATTCCGTTATGTTCCTGGTTAGATCCCGGAAGGAATCCGGGCACGTCTTCAAGAACCAGAAGAGGAATGTTAAAAGCGTCACAGAATCTTACGAATCTTGCAGCTTTATTAGATGCATTGTTATCAAGACAACCTGCCAGGAATTTTGGCTGGTTAGCAACAATACCTACACTGTAACCGTTAAACCTTGAGAAACCTACAACAACATTCTGAGCAAAGTTACGTGCAACTTCCAGGAATTCTCCGTCATCAGCAATTGATGCGATGACATCAAGTACATTATAAGGCTTGTTCGGATTATCCGGGATAATTGTGTTAAGCTCATCACATGATCTGTCGATTGGATCGGATGGAGTAACGTAAGGTGGTTCTTCCATGTTATTACTTGGAATATAGCTCATGATTTTGCGGATGAGAAGGATTGTTTCTTCTTCATTTTCTGTAACAAACTGTGTTACACCACTTTTTGAGCCATGAACCATTGCACCACCGAGTTCTTCGGTTGTAACAGTTTCGTTAAGTACTGTTTTTACGACTTTAGGACCTGTTACGAACATATAACTGTTCTTCTTGTCCATAATAATAAAGTCTGTAATAGCAGGTGAATATACCGCACCACCGGCACATGGTCCGAGAATGGCAGATATCTGAGGAATAACACCGGATGCCTGAACATTTCTCCAGAATATCTCAGCATAACCTGCAAGGGCATCTACACCTTCCTGAATTCTGGCACCACCTGAGTCGTTGAGTCCTATTACAGGAGCTCCGACTTTAAGTGCCATATCCATTATTTTACATATTTTGTCAGCATAGGTTTTAGAAAGAGATCCACCGAAAACTGTGAAATCCTGAGCAAAGACAAATACCATTCTGCCATTGATGGTTCCACAACCGGTTATTACACCGTCACCTAGAATCTTATTCTTTTCCATACCGAAGTTTGTACATTGATGCTGAACAAACATGTCTATTTCTTCAAAACTATCGGGGTCCAAGAGATTGTTAATTCTTTCTCTAGCTGTCAACTTACCTTTGTTATGTTGTGCATCGATTCTTTTCTGTCCACCACCAAGAAGAGCTTTTTCTCTCTTCTCCTGCAGTTCTACGATGCTCTTTTTAATTTCCATTTATCCTCCGGAAATAAGAAATTAATGATCTTTTTCCTTACAGAGTTCTACCAGAACACCATAAGATGATTTAGGATGCAAAAATGCAATATCTGCACCATGCGCACCCGGACGAGGTTCTTTGTCTATTAATCGTATATTATTTTCTTCAGATAACTTAAGTGCCTCCGGAAGATTGTCAACTGCAAAAGCAAGATGCTGAATTCCTTCACCTTTCTTTTCGATATACTTTGCAATTGGTCCATCAGGAGCTGTTGATTCGAGAAGTTCTATACGTGTATCACCAACAGGGATAAAAGCAACTTTTACTTTTTGAGATTCTACAGTTTCAGTAGATTCAACCTCTAATCCGAGTTTTTTATAAAATTCAATTGCATCATCAAGATTTTTTACTGCAATTCCTATATGACTTATGTATTTTACCATGATTCTCTCACTATTGTGCTTCTTTAGCCAGTTTGAATCCAAGTTTCATTGCTTTAATATTGAGATCAACAAAAGCAGGTTTTACTGTATTGCGAATTGCTTGTTCCAGACTTTTAACAGTAACAACTTTGGTTAACTGAACAAGGAAAGATAAAGTAAGGATATTAGTAGGTAAAGCGCTTCCGAGTTCTTCCATGGCAATTTCAGTGAAGTTCTTTTCGTATACAGATGAATCTATCATTGAAATATTTTTTACGTATGTAGAATCAGCAATAAGGATACCATCTTCTCTGAGGTCAAAGATATATTTATCACAAGCTTCCTGAGTGAGGGCTAAGAGTACGTTAAATTGAGTTGCTTCAGGATAATAAATCGCATCATCACTGATAAGCACGTCAGCTCTACTAGCTCCGCCTCTGGACTCTGGGCCGTAGCTTTGAGTCTGAGTAACGTTTTTGCTGTCAAGAACTGCAGCATTAGCAAGAATTATACCTGCAAGAATGAGACCTTGCCCACCGCTTCCACTTAATCTGGTTTCAGTTCTGGTACTTTTCATTTTGACTCCTTACCTTTATTTAAGCTATCTACTAATCCTTTATATGCTTGAGTATATTCAGGTTTTTCAATTTGACGGAAGATACCGCGAATGATCTTTCCTTCTTTTTCTTCAGGTTTAAGTTTTTCAGCAGCAGCGATAGTAATTGAGTTTTCTTTCATCTGCATCATCATCTCTGGTGCTGCACCTTTCTTGTTAAGTCTTCCGTAGATTACAGGGCATGCACAGATTACTTCAACAACTGAAAGACCTTTATGCTGAATAGCTTTTTTGATCATGTTTTCTGCTTCAACTGCATGGTAAGCTGTTGTACGACCGACAAAAGTAGCACCGGCTCCCATTGCAAGTTCACAAATATCGAAAACAGGGTCAATGTTTCCATAAGGCATTGTTGTTGCTCTATCACCTGTTGGAGTTGTAGGAGAATACTGTCCACCTGTCATTCCGTAAATATTATTGTTAAGTACAATGATATTTATGTTAATATTTCTTCTGGCTGCATGAATAAAGTGGTTTCCACCAATTGCAGTTGCATCACCGTCACCGGTAACTACAAACACATTCATATCAGGCTTGTACATTTTAAGACCTGTAGCGAATGGTATAGCTCTTCCGTGAAGTGTATGCAGTGTATTGAAATCTGCATAAACCGGCATTCTGCTGGAACAACCAATTCCTGATACCATTGCTATATCATCTTTCTCAATTTCAAGAGAATGGACTGCTCTGATGATATCACCAAGAACAATACCATTACTGCATCCCTGACACCATACGTGCGGGAATTTCTTGTTATGTCTTAAATATTTATGTATTGTTTTTAATGCTATAGTTGCCATCTATTGTTCCTCCTTGATCTTCTTCAGAATGTCTCTAGGAGTAATCAGCTCGCCATCAACTCTCTGAATTGGTATGATCTTTCCGTCTTCCTTATCTTTTGCAAGTCTTTCAATTTCATGAATGAACTGACCCTGGTTTAACTCAGGAACAATTACAGACTCAACATTCTTGAGCATTTTCTTAACTGCATCATCTGGGAATGGCCATATTGTTAATGGTCTGAGAAGTCCCACTTTCAAGCCTTCACTTCTTGCCATCATTACAGCTGCTTTTGCTGAACGTGCTGTTATACCTGCAGCGAATACTGCTATTTTTGCATCATCCATTTTGAAGCTTTCGATTTGGACAAGATCTCTGATGTTGGTTGTGATTTTCTTTTTGAGACGTTTCATCATCACATCAACTTCAGCCGCTTTATTTGTTGGGAATCCGTATTGATCATGAGCAAGTCCGGTTACGTGGAATCTGTAACCTTCACCATAACTTGCTACAGGAGAAAGGTATTTTTGATTTTCTTCGTAATGTTTATACCATTCCGGTGGAACAGTAGGTTTGATTCTGTTGATGATTCTGATTTTTGATACATCAGGAACCTCAACAGCTTCTCTCATGTGTCCAAGAACTTCATCAAGAAGCAGAACAACACAAGTTCTGTATTTTTCAGCAAGGTTTACTGCACGAATTGTTAATTCATAACTTTCTTTTACTGAGTCAGGATAAAGTACTATAGCCGGAGCATCACCATGAGAACCCCAGCGAGCCTGCATAATGTCACCTTGAGATGGTTTTGTAGGTAAACCTGTAGATGGTCCACCTCTCTGGACATTAACGATAAGTGATGGAGTTTCAGTGATCTTTGCAAAACCAATTGCTTCCTGCATAAGTGAGAAACCAGGTCCACTTGTTGCGGTCATTGCTTTTGCACCTGCAAGAGAGGCACCAATTACTGCTGCGATACTTGCAATTTCATCTTCCATTTGTATAAATGTTTTTCCTGCAGCAGGAAGTTTCTGAGAAAGAATTTCTGCAACTTCTGTTGAAGGTGTAATTGGATAGCCTGCAAAAAAATCCACACCGGCATCCATTGCTGCTAATGCAATAGCTTCATTACCTTGCATCAGCTTTATGGTTTTCTTTTCTTGTTCGTTCTTTTTTGGCATATCAACTCCTTATCTTTTTGCACCTGTTATTGCGAAATCAGGGCATAATCTGTCACATGTACCACAATGGATACACTTATCCGGATTTTTAACGTATGGAGCGCCATCTGCTTTTCTGGCAAGCACTTTTGTCGGACAAAATGTTGCACAGATTCCGCATTTTTTACACCACTCATAATAAATAAACACCGGAGATTCTTTGTAATCACCGGAGGTATTAATCTCAGTATCTTCAACTTCCATTTTTGCTGGATCACTATCGTCAAGAATGATCGACCCTTCCCGGTGTTTCTCAATCTTTTCAAACATTTTTTACTCCTTGAGTTATGAATTGTGCCAAAGACTAAAAAGCGCCCTTTTTCTTACAAGCTTTTTTAAAAAAAATAATACACCTTAAAGTCTTTTGAACAATTTCTATATTAATTTATTATTCAATTACTTTATTAGTACAGCTTTGGAACTAACTGTATATTTACCAGTTCTCAAAACCATCAAGTAAACTCCACTTGAGACATTAATCCCATTTTCATTATCTCCATTCCACTTTAGAATATTTGTTCCTTTCTGAAATGAACCTGTTTTGATTGTCTTTATCTTCTGACCTTTTACATTATAAACACAGAATTCACCCTCTGCATTTTCTTGAAGATCAAATTTTACTGTTGTTTCAGGGTTAAACGGATTTGGATAGATTTCCATAGAATTATCATATTGTACAACATCTTCTGTAATACCTACAGTCAATCCTAATAAATCATTTCTGTTTAACTCAGTTGATGGGGACTGATAAGCAGGAACTACACCTGAAACAGCCCATCGAATATATCCTGTAGAAGGTACATACTGGATAACATGAAGATTATGCATTACACCACAAGCATGATACATTAAAGAAAGGCTTTTCTGAAGTGTAACATTTGTAGTATCTTCAATTGAACTTGAAAGAGCGGAATATCTGGAACAGCCTACAGGAGAAATAAGCTCTCTGAAATGATTTGTTGCTGCGAGATTATCTCCGGCAATCATAGTATTATCCGATACATTTCTGCTGGTTAGACCTAGATTGTCATTAATCTCAAACACTGTTGCAAATTCAGTCTCTGTCATATGCGTTACTGACTGTACGATTGCTCCGAAAGAACAGTTATCGTCCGTCAATGCCTGTCTTACATCTTCTATGTTAGATACATTATCATTATTATAATCTCTGCTCTCCACAGCTTTTCTGAGAGTCAGCAGAACCGGACTGTACATATGCCCCGGAACACGTGTATTGTCATTACCCATATTCTGGAAAACCGCCACACCACTCTCATTTATTGCAGAAAGAGCTCCAAACATCCCCGGGAACCCAAATGAAAACCATGGCTGTTCATCTGCTTCAGATGGCTCATGCACAATAATCATTGAGTTTGAACTGAGATGAGAACTTACTGACCAGTCAAGATATCTTGTGATAACAAGTTCTCCATTCAGATCATCATTTTGAGTTGCATTTCCCCAGCTTGTCAAACTTGCACATCCTCCGGTATGGTCCGGATCGCAATATCTGCTGAATGTTGTAGAAAGATCCGGTATTGTGTTACAGACAAGTACGTCAATATAATCAATATCCCTGTTTAAGTAACTGGAGTGTATTGATGCCCCGGCATCCTGTATACCATCAACAATAGCCATAGCCTCAGTCACATACAGAGAATCACATTCAAAATTTGCTTCGAAAAAAGATCTGATACCATTGTAATACTGTGATTGCCCCGCGAGCATTGTGCCGATCACGTAGTTATCGAATACTTGAAGAAACCTATCAGCGACGAGGTATCCATGAGCATAGCCTCTTTCCTCGTGTGTCCCCCATAGTTTCATTACGGTTTTACCGTTTACATCTGTTATAAAACCGTTAACCTGACCAACAATTGTTATAACAATTGTTAATAAGAGAATTACCAGTAATTTCTTCTTCATACTCATTCCTGTTTTAAAATTTTATCTGCTATATTTGATTATACATTTTCTGTCAAGGTTTTGAGTCTGTTTATTCCTGATATTTAAATAGCATCACTCATTTCGTAAATATTAAAAGCCTGCTGAGTTTATCAGCAGGCTATAGAATATGTATTTTGTATGAATTAATTTGCTGTTATTTGTTGGTTATTTCAGCAATATTGCTTTTTTAATATCGATATTATCCTGAGTTTTGACTTTTATAAAATATACTCCTGATGCTGAATCTTTCATGTCATCAGTTTTTCCATCCCATTTAAGAACCTGCTTACCTGCTTCAAATTTTCTATCAGCAAGCTGTTTGACTTTTTGCCCCTTAACATTGTAAATGGAAACTTCTACATTCGCTTCTTTTTTCAAATTGAACTGAATATGGGTGTCAGGGTTGAATGGATTAGGATAATTTGTAACCTGTAAATCTTCATATTTACTTATAAGATTATCATCATTACCGTGAATGTAATCCACGGTGACATCGATTACGCCATAATAAATTGATCCACCCTCTTCATCAACTTCATCATCATCATTTTCCTGTACACTTGAACCATATTTGTTATCAGCATAAAAGGCAACATGAATTCTCGCTACATTATCAGAAGGCTTTTCGATGATATCTCCCATACACCAATAAATCAAGCTCTCATTAGGAAATTGATTCCTTAACAGCTGATCATAGAAAAAGTTCACTGTATCCGGAGGACCTGTCTGGTTCTGGTAGATTTCAGTATCATACACATTGTACAGTTCTACCGGATCTGTCCAATGATCACCATTATCCATAGACAATACAATATGACATCCCGGTTTTTCGTACATAGGGTGTGTATTCAGATTCAGGTCATGAGTCCTGTAATTCATTGCACCTTCACCATACATGGCAGCCAGCCATTGCCCATCCTCTGTTCTCGCATATCTGAAATAATTCTCATGAAAATCCTGATCAAGATCATGGTGCCATAACGGCAGGAAGTACTGGTTCCAGGTCCAGTGCCTGAGAGTATCTAGTTCTCCGTCATTATCAACATCCCATGGTACACGGGGGAATACATCATCAGCCAGATAAAGCCCCAGAGAATCTTTGTCCTCAGGATACACTGCATTGAATTTAATTCTGTCCTCTTCAACAGCGGTATTCGGATCAAAAACAAACTCCACAACTTTAGTACTCATGTAGTAAGTAGTAATCATAGTATCTGTTCCGGTATAGTTGTAGTACTTTGGTGCCAGTGTACTCATAACGTGGAAACGTCCATGCGAATCCTGAGTTGCTGTCATGTGGGAACCAAAATAGATGCTCCAGAACAAACTGTCTCCTGCAGAGATGTTTCCTGTTGTTGAAAAATATGAATAAAGCGTATCAGACTGAGGGTCACGGAATTGAGGATTTGGAAATTCAAAGTTGATTTCCTTATCATATGATACAAAATCCCCTTCACCATAGTTATCATTATAGTATGCTCTTATTACCGGTGTAATAATCCCAAACCTATCTACAGTGCCTGTTGTTTTGTAATAACCGAAAAGTGCAACTTCACTTCCATCCTGAGAAACATATATACCTTTCTGGAATCTACCCCATTCATCGTTTGTATACATGTTCCAATCATTCAAATCCTGAAATGTTTTGTAAGTCCACCCGTCATCAGTAACGTCTCCGGTTGCATCGTCCAGATCAGCATATGCGAAAAGTACATTTTCTGAAGCTGCAGCAGTTGTATCTGTTCCTGTTATAGGATTGTGAGAAATCCTGTTATTGGCAAACATGAATAATCTGGATACACCATTATTCATTCTTCTGATGACAATGTTTGGCCAGACATATTCATCATCCGCCTGAGTTCCATAATTTCCGCCATAATCAGAATTATCAAATGTAGCCATTTGAGTGTAACTAAGAGCTTCAGTAACCATATACTGGTCTCTGACAATCTTTACTTCAAACTCATCATCATTATCATAGTCGCTGTGAAAGGCAATATAACTCCTCTGGGTTACAGGATCAATTGCCAGACAACCATAACCTTGCCTCTGTGTAGCAGATGCTACACCCGATTCAAAATTAACTGCTCCATCAAAATCAACCATGTAGCCCTTAACATATCGATCGTTGTTTTGCTGAATCTGAAATGACATCATCATTTGATTTCCAAGAATCAATGTTGAATCAAAAATAGACTGAAATCCTTCCTGCCTTGTTATGGGATTTGTATTATAGCTGGCAGGAAAATAGTCATACTTTGAATCAGTTATCAGTTGAGGAGCAACATGCCAGTAATAAGAAATATCTTTTTCATCATCAGCTGCTCTGTCCTTTAATTTGAAATTCGAATTGTTCGCAGGGACGTTCCTTTTTGAACTTACATCATCTCTTTTCATAAAATCATCCGCCAAAATTATCAATGAAAAAGAGATAACAATTACAAATAGAAGTAGTTTTTTCATTTCTTCCTCCTTAATTCATACACCATGGAAAGAAGCAAGAAATATTCCCATTTACTGTATATTGACATTTTTTTGTTGAATCGGAAGAAAAAAAGAGAAAATGTACTAGTCATCACACCTTTTTATTATCTTTAAAACATTTATACACCCTTAATGAGTACTGTTTTGGGTTTTGCCCCGGAATGTAGAGCTAATCAATATAATATAAAAAAGAGAGGAACAGGTTATGTTCCTCTCTTAGTGCTTTAAAGCTTTATACTATTTCATCAGTACAGCTTTTTTAACGTCTGTTTTGTCACCTGATTGTACTTTAATAAAGTATACACCTGATGCTACAGATTTATTAGAGCTGTTATCACCTTCCCATGTGAATGTATGGGTTTTAGCTTCAAGTTTGTCATCAACGATAGTTTTTACAAGCTGTCCTTTAACGTTGTAAATACTTACGTTAGTTTGAGCATCTTTTTTAAGGCTGAAACTGATTGTTGTTGTTGGGTTGAATGGGTTAGGATAATTGCTTAATCCCAATCCTTCATATTTAGGTGCATCTGGTTCGTCATTAGCAACAATAACATGTGCCATTTGGCTCATATCGATATCGATTACACCATAATATATTGTTCCACCTTCTTCATCAACTTCATCATCTTCATTTTCCTGAATTGATGATCCGTATTTGTTGTCAGCATAGAAAGCTAATGGAATACGTGCAGTTGTTGGTCCAATTTTTTCAATTTTGTCACCCATATACCAGTATACAAGTGCTTCGTTAGGGAATTGCTGACGAAGAGCTTGATCGTAGAAGAAGTTTACTGTGTCAGGGTTATTAGGATCGTCCGGATTTTCATAAAGAACAGTATCCCAGATGTTATAAAGTTCTACAGGATCTGACCAGTGATCACCATTATCACCTGAAATGAGAATCTGACAACCAGGTTTTTCATACATTGGGTGAGTATCAAGTGAGTTGTCATGAGTTCTCTTATTCATAGCACCTTCACCGTACATTGCAGCAAGCCACTCACCGCCTGGTGTACGAGCGTATCTGAAGTAGTTTTCGTGGAATGCCTGATCAAGATCGTGATGCCATAAAGGCAAGAAGTACTGGTTCCATGTCCAGTGTCTGAGAGTGTCTCTTTCACCGTCATTGTCAACATCCCAGGAAACTCTTGGGAATACACCATCATCAAGATAATTACCTAAGCTGTCTTTATCTTCAGGATAAACTGCGTTGTAAACAATACGTTCTTCTTCTGTAGCAGCATTAGGGTCGAATATTAATTCAATAACTTTAGTACTGAAATAGAATACATAACCTAAAGTATCTGTTCCATCGAATGAATAGTACTGAGGACAGATTGTATTCATAACGTGGAATCTACCCTGACTATCTTCAGTCGTCATTAAGTGTGATCCGAAATAGAGATCCCAGAAAAGACTGTCATTAGCCATAAGGTTGTTATCTGTTGTGAAGTAGTAATACAATGTATCTGAATCAGGATCAAGGAATTGTGGGTTTTCTTGAGGAAGGTCTATTTCTTTGTCATAAATCTGGAAATCACCTTCACCATAATTATTGTTATAATAAACTCTCATTACTTGTTTTCTGAAATTGAAACGATTTCTTGTATTATCTTCTGTGTAATATCCATAAAGAACAACTTCTTGTCCGTTTTCAGAAACATAAATACCTTTTTGGAAACGTCCCCAGTTATCGTTTTCATACATGTTCCATGCATTCATTGTAGGGAATGTTTTGTATGTCCATGCATCTGCAGGAATAGCAGCGTCTGTTCCAGTGATGTCAGCATAAGCGAACATAACATTTTCTGAAGCAGCAGCTGTAGAGTCATCACCTGTAATAGGATTGTGTGACTTGTAGTTGTTACCGAAAAGATAAATTCTGGAAACACCGTTTGACATTTTTCTAATGAACATTGTAGGCCAGATATACTGGTCATCTGTCTGTGTACCATTGAGTCCGCCGTAATCTTCATTATCAAAACCGCTTGTAGCTGTGTATGAAAGGTTTTCAGTAATTGCATACTGGTCTGTAACAACTTTCATTTCATACTCACCATCGCCATCAACGTCAGAGTGGAAAGCAATGTAAGTTCTTTGAGTGTTAGGATCGATAGCAAGTGAAGGATATCCTTGTCTCTGCGTAGCAGAAGCAACACTGGATTCTTCAACGTTTGTGCCATCGTTACTTACAAAGTAACCTTTTACGTATCTGTCGTTGTTTTGTTGAACTTGGAAAGTCATAACCATTTGGTCACCAAGATCAACTCCGAAAGGACTTGTAAATTCTTTTTGATAGGTTATTGGTCGATTCTGATATGCACCAGGGAAGTAGTCATATTTGGAATCAACAACTGGTTGTGGAGCTAAATGCCAAGAATAGGAAATATCCTTTTCGTCATCAGCAGCTCTGTCTTTAAGACTTACTTGTGGATTATCCACAGCAATTTTTTTGATCTGTTTCTTAGGCTGAGCTTTCATAAAGTCAGCAGCAAATAAACCAAAAGAAACAGAAAGAACAAGTGTTATAAATAATAACTTTCTCATTTTTCCTCCTCAATTCATACAATTATATTGTTTGCAATTAATATTCCATTTTCACAGAAATTCTGTGAGCACTTTGAGTAAAAGACTCCTCAAGCCATCCCATTCTGGAATAAGCATAATCTATATTAAAGATTCCAATAGAGGTAGGTATTTTCACACCTATTCCGTAATTGGATGGTAAAACAGCTTCAAATCCATCATATCTATCTTCAAGATCTGTATTGAATTGTTTACCTGTTCTTAAATATAAAAGATTATGTTTATACTCAAAACCGAGGTTAAAAGATTCTCTTCTGTCAACTGTGTTATTTATTTGAAGTGAGCCAAGCAAATATTGAAGATCTTCTCTGTCGTTCATAAGATCAACTGAAAGACCAAATGAAAAATTCATTGGTATCTGAGATGTAAGACCATCTCCATCTTCATCAACTCTTCCGTCACCATCATTATCAAGAAGGTCAAATGGATCTTCATTGTTTCTTCCATCATTATCATCATCAACTTCGAACTCAACTTCACCGCCAAAATTACTTAAAGCCATACCTATTGTAAGGTTGCGCCATCTGGTGTTATATTGAGAACCGATATCAAATGCAAGAGTACTTACTTCATATGTATACAATTCTTCTCTGAGGTATTTAGCGGTAAAACCAAAGGAGAACTTATCAGTAAATTGTCTACTGTAGGTCAAACCGGTACTGAGTCCCATACATGTGAATTTTTCACCTGTATCAAGTTCCTGTTCTGTTCTTATCGGCATATCATCCATATGCATCATGTATGCATGGAATGCAAAAACACCTAGATCACTATATACTGATGTGCTGAAATACTCAAATTGAATATCTGCAACATATTCAGTATGTGAGAAGAAAGACTGGTTTTTCTCTTTTAATGCAAGGCCGCCAGGATTCCAGTATGTAGATGAAATATCGTCTGATACTGCAACATAAGCCTCGCCCATACCGATTGCACGAGCATCTGTAGTTATTTTCAAAAACTGCATATCCGCTGTACCTGTCTTTGAAAATACTTCTGCAAAAACGCTAGAGGCAAAAAGAGAAATCACGAATAATGTAATTATAATTTTTTTCATTTTTTACCTCCTACTTGATAATAACGAATTTGTCGACCTGGATTTCCTTAGTCTTCAAATCTCGTACAGAATAAAGATAAATACCAGCGGTAATAACCTGATCGTTCTTAGATAACATATCCCATGGATGCATACCTGATCCGGCTAATGCTTCATCACCATCTTTACTTACATTAATTATATCATAGAATTGCTCACCGTGGTGTTCTATTTCATCTACCAGATCACCGGCGAGTGTATAAATTCTGATTTCACAATCTTCCGGAAGATTCATGAACCATATTCTTTTACTCTTATCACCCTTAGTGTCATTTTCTACTCTACCGTCAAATGAAGACTGACCAACGTAAGGATTTGGTACTACGAATATATCATCCATGTTTTTACTGCTTGTTGCTCCAGGGAAGAAAGCCATTTTGTTAGCATCTTTACCACTTTCAAGATACTGCAGATCATTAGACGGCATACCACGGTCATAAGCTGTTACTGCAACATAGAATTCTACACCGGTTGGCAGATAATCAATTTCCGCTTTGTAGAATCTGGATGCAAGTCTTATATCAGCATTTTTTGCAAAATATACAGGGTCATCAATATCATTTTCACCAAGGTGGTTTTCAATTGGAATAAGCTTGTCATCATATAGTGCAAGGTATATTTCATCTGAAACATCAGGATTCTTCATGATAAGGGCTTCAAGCTCTTTCATCTGACCGGGTTTATCATATTCAGGATTATACTTCTTATTGATTGAAGGATCGGTAATATTATCAACAATGTTCTGAATTGTTGCCAGATCATTCATATCAGGATCATAAAGAGGGTAACCGTAAATCTTGTCACCGATCTCATAATTTACCATTTCATACATTTCATTGTAGTGTTTGTATACTACATCATTTTCATCAGCAAATCTACCATTAGGAAGACCCTTGTCAATTCCAAGATCTCCACCAAAATCAGTAAAGTTAGCTGCCGGATTTTCTTTTACTATATCGTAATCAAGGTAATCCTGATAAGTGTCAACTTTATCCCATCTGCCATTAAGCTGCCAGAATTCGGATTCACCTCTTCCCTTTTTACTCCAGAGAGAGTAACCTTGGAAGTCATGTCTTAATCTGTAACCTGTTTCAGGATCAACAATTGCATTTTCATTAAGCTCATCTGCAGGAACACCCGTGAGATCAGCAAGATAACTTGGAAGTGCAGAATTTACATCCTGATATCCAATCTGCTCATCACTTACAGTCATATTATCTTGAGTAAATTCAGATCTGTTATCCCAATATACGTTAAGTCTTTTCCCGTCTTTAGCCAGCACAGAATGCATTTTAGGAAACTGTGGTGGTTCAGGTGGATTGTAGTGAGGGAATGTATCCGGTTTTACAACGTTAGTTAATGTTTGTGCTTCACCGTAGATTTGTTTTGCCCAGGCAGAAGTCTGTTTAAGTTCTTCGACTGTTTCACCAGGGAAAACAGCGATAACTATTTTCATTGTACCTTTTGGAGCAAGGTTCCATGATGCGTCTGTTGGGTTTTCTGATAATCCCTGCATGTCACCGTAGAATGCAAAGAGATATCGTGTATCATCTGGTGAATCTACTTGTTTTTCAGGGAAATCTCTAAGAGATGTAAATTTATCAGTATTTGGATTCTTATCAGTTAAAAGCCAGTATTTCTCATTACTTGTAACCTGACCAACCGGTGGTGTGTTACTTGTTGGATTTGTATCATCAGGACCATCACCACGATTCCAGAACCAGCAGGCAAACTCAAGGTTATCAGGGTCCGGAGTACAAACTCTTGAACCTATCATACCTGTGGTAAGACCACCGTCTTTATCCTTGTCATATGTATAGGCAAATTCGAATCCTTTACCTCTTACATAACTACTGACATCATCTTTTGATCTTTCATCACCTTGCCATGACTGAGGACCAACATCAGAGTCCATATAAATACCCATAGCACAGTCATACAGAGGCTCGTCATTCATGTTTGTGATATCGAATTCAATGTAAACAAGATTTTTAATATAGTCATAACTCCACTGATAACTCATTTGACGTACTTGAATGTTAAGTGGAATATGATTTGAAGTTCCTGTGCTTTGTCCATAATGTCTTTCAGGAGCAACGGTACTTGGAAGAATTGGAGAATAATCATAGTAGAATCCGATAAGATCCTGCTCTGAAATTG
This sequence comes from Cloacimonadales bacterium (SeqCode), assembly GCA_942492065.1. GTDB lineage: Bacteria > Cloacimonadota > Cloacimonadia > Cloacimonadales > JAIOQZ01. The sequence goes on from CALODV010000020.1 coordinate 318,432, forward strand.
GGAATCCGTCTTCATCTATTATACCATCACCATCATCATCAACCATTTCTGTCATTGATCCTGAGTTATAAGTACCTGCTTCAGCATCGTAGAAAATTTCAGCTGTTGTTGATAAATCCTGAAAACCAAGTGGAAACCATATATTTATATTATCATCAATTATTTCATTAGCATTTGCTGCTGTGAACATTCCCGGAAACTCTTCACCGAATGAATCGAAAACTAAAGGAAGTTCAGAACCTGACCTGAATTTTATTGCTGTTCCAACAGGATCTTCATCAATTTTTCCATCATTATCATCATCAACACCGCGTCTGTGTTCACGAATTGAACCTTCAATAACAGCATCTGTTTCTGTGAATCTATCATACAGATTGTTATACATAGAGTTTAACAACGGCTTATCTTCTCTATTGAAAAGAGGAAGCAATTCATATATACTGGCATCTCCGTCAAATCCAACAGATACCAGAGTATCAATAACCGGGTATGCTAAGAAAGCAGGATCCCAATCATCATCTTCTTCATCAACGATCTGACCGGTTTTTTCACCCTGGTCATCCATTTCCCAGTATTGCAATAAGCCGATATTATCGACTCTGTGTTTTTTAGCTCCAAACCATAAAGCCCCTTGAAAAAGGTAATCAATGGAACTTCCTTTAGGATACTCCAGAGATGGCCATTCACCATTGGAGCCGGACCCAAAGAATCCATAATTTGAAACTCTCAAGCTTATATTGCCTTTGTCATGATACTTGTCCAGGTCCAACTGCTTCGTTGGTCTTGTTTTCTCAACCATTTCAGCTGAGATAAAGCATGTTAAACTTAGCAATATCAGCAATATAAACCATTTCGAATTTAATTTACTCATTAAATTCCTCCAATTTATTATACTTTTTTATTCTAACGTGAAATTCAGGGGAACTTCAACCCAGACAGCTACTGGCTCTCCCTGAAATTTAGCCGGTGTATACTCAAACTGCTTAGCAGCATTAACAGCTGCTTCATCAAGTCCACCAGGACCGCTCATCAAAGATTTTAGAACGATTACTTCTCCAACAGATCCATCTTCAAAAACTTCTATCTTTAGCACTACATTACCCTCGATTTCCAGCTCTTTAGCTGTGTCTGGATACTCAGGGTTAACCTGCTTGACCAGTACAGGTGGGTCTTCGTACATTACAAATGTAGGAGTTGGTTTTCTAGTACGTGGAGGAGCTTTCTTCTCTTCGAACATATCGATTGATGTCTTATCTATTGTAGAGACAAAACTCATGTCTTCTTCCTCGGATTCTTCACCAATCTCGTCAAAAACGATCTCTATATCTTGAACTTGCTGTTCTTCCGGCGGTTTAATAGGTTCTTCTATTTCAGGAATATATTCCTCAACCAGAATCTGTTTGTCAATTTTGATATCTCTTGCTTTAACTTTAATCTCGGGTGTCACAAGAAATGCAAACAGTGCCAGCAGAACTGTTAGACTGAGACTTTTTTCGTAATACGTATTCGCTACATCTTTCCAATCATGATACTTTTTCATAATTCCTCCTAAAGCTTTTTGGCTTCAAATGTAACGGAAAGAGCATCTGCTTCCCTTAATTTGTTCATAATATCAGCCATTACGCCATATTCAGCTTTCGTATCAGTTCTAAATGCAACAATCATATTAAAGTTCTCTGCAAGTTTTCTCTGCATGGTGGGACTAATCATTGGAATTCCAAGGATTCTGTCATCGATTGAGATTTTTCCGCTTCTGTTTACATATACAGTAACTGCATTCTTTCTAGGTATCTTTTTAATATTTTCTTCGTGAGCTTTCGGCATGGTAATACGCAAACCTCTTTCCTTCACAAAGACAGTTGAGACCATGAAAAATATTAACAAAAGAAATGCTATATCCGACATTGAAGCAGTGGGAATAATTGTTTCCGGTTTTGATTGCTTTTTAATCTTTGCCATTTCCCACTCCTAATTTGTACCTAAGGATATTTTCTCTGCTCCGGCAAGACGAAGTCTGTCCAGAACATCAACCATATTCTTATAGTCACTGAGTCTATGAGTTTTTAATGAGATAACCATGTCAGGATTTCCGGATACGACTTCACCAATCATACCTTTGATTTCTGACAGCGCAACTTCTTGCGGCTCATTCTTTCCAACTTTAATTTGAATCTTCCCGTCTTTGGCAATCTGAATTTTCGTTACATTTTCAGGATTAACCCTAGCTGTTTCACCAGGATCCTTTGCCTTAACAGGAAGTGTTAAGCCTATACCTTTTTTAATATCAAATTTTGTTGTTGTAAGAAAGAAAACAAGAAGAAGAAAAGCAACATCAGAAAGTGATGCTGTGGGGATACCCCCTAAATTTCTTTTTTTCTTTCTAATAAACATCTATTCCCCCTGATTTTCTACCAGAGTCTCAATAAGTCTTTCAGAACCTTTCTGCATGTCAATAACCATTCCGTCTACCATTGACATGAACATGTTATTAAAGAATTGAACAGGAATAGCAACAGCAAGACCGGCTGCAGTTGTAATAAGTGCAATTTTGATACCGGAAGCAACGATAGTAGGGTCAACTTCACCGGCTGCAGCAATATCATCAAACGCTGTGATCATACCAATAATTGTACCAAAGAAACCAAACATAGGTGCAAGGTTAATTGTAGTGTTAAGTGGAACAAATCCTTTTTCAAGGAATGCCATTTCAAGAACACTTGCAGCTTCGATTGCTTTTTCAACTGCTTCTACACCTTTGTCAACCTTAAGTAAAGCCATTCTAACGATAACTGAAACTGGACCGCGAGTTTCTTCACAAAGATTAATAGCTTCATCATATCTTTTATCTTTTACTAAAGGTACTAATTTTTCGAGAAAATCTTCTACTTTGATTTTAGCATACTGTAAAGAAATAAGCTTCCATATAATTGTTGCAATAGCCCAGATAAGCAGAATAAGGATTGGCCACATTGTGAAACCACCCTTGATAAATATATCAACTGCTGCGCTACCGAAAATTGCTTTTGCAAGTTTTTCCATACCACCAACTTCTGGTGATTCTTCCATTTTATCATTTGAAACGGCTGCTTCTGTCTCCTGTACAGCCTCATTTTCAACTGTTGTGCCTTCTTCCATTACTTCAGTTTCCTGAGCAAATAAATTACCTGCGAAAACTAACTGAAATGCGAACAGTACTATCAGTAACATGATACTACTTTTTCTCATTCTTGTATCCTCCTTAATATCAATTTTTTATTTTAGTTAAAATTATAAGACAGTTCTAATCTGAATGTTCTTCCATCTGTATATCTTGATGGATTTGCTGCTGAAAGATGATGTACATATTCTCTCTCAGGAGATACGTAATTTGAATTAACAGAACTTAAGTCTGCACCATCATCATATGGATCACCGGTTTTAGCATATACAGCAACAACATTTTTCTTATCAAAAAGATTGTTAATTGTGAAAGAAACGGATAATCTCTGTTTTTCTGCAAGCATGAAGTCTTTTCTGAAGAACATTGATGCTTCATCCACATAATCTTGTTCTTTACTGTATTTTTCCAGAGCACGGTCATCTTCATTTACTGGAGTATAAGGTTTTCCAGAGCTGAAAGAATAATTGAAACCGGCGTTGAAACGGCCTTTCCATCCAAATGGAATCGCATAATCTAATACCGGAATATAGAAATCATCATCTCTCTCTACAATGAAGTTTGTTCTGAATTTCGCACTGTGTCTTATATCCCATGGAAGTCTGAATTCTCTTAGACTTGTTCTGGAAACTTCAGGTATAGCTTCATCATTGTTACCTTTTGCCCAGCCAAGTGAATATGAGAGTCCCAGAGTATAGTAGGAATCACCTTTCCCTTTGGTCAGTTCAACTTCAAGACCTTTAGCACTGCCATAGTCCTGAGAAACATATTGGAAATACGTGATATCTTTATCAGACTCAAGTGTATCATATCTTGTACTTACATAGTTATAGATATTCTTGTAATAAGCTTTGATATCAATCACATAATCTGAAAAATCATCAGCAAACTGGTGTTCATATCCAACTTCATAAGTTACAGTAATTTGAGGTTCAAGTTCAGGGTTACCGACATTGAGGAAACTTACATCATCAACTTCAGGATCTTTTGTCGTGAAAATATGCTTCATTTGAGGTAACTGATTCTGATAATTGTAAAGGAATGATACGTTATCTCTCTGTGAGATTGGATAAAGTATACCAAATCTTGGAGAAATAAGAAGTTGTGATGTATCACCTTCAAAATCTCTTGTTCTGAATCCACCATCTACTTTCTGAATTTCATAACTGTCATTGAGGTACCACCAGTCAAATCTTAAACCGGCATTTACTTTCATACCTTCAAATGTGAACTGATCCTGCAGATAATAAGCTGCCTGCCATGGAGAAGCTTTGTACCCCTCACGTAAACCGGCAGTTCTGAGAGTCATGTATCGATAATATTCTGCTTTATAATAGTAAATTTCACTTTCAATTTTTCCGTCAGCTTCAGGACCATCATAGATCACAAGAACTGAGTCACATATATCATTTTCAGGATAATATTTCATCTTATAATCATTTCCAGTACCTGGAATTATTACAGAACCTGTTTGTTGTAAGTTAAGTGCTTCGAAAGCTTGCTGAAGATTAGTTCTTACATCACCATGATCTACTGAGCTTAATCCACTAATTTCGTCCCTTTGAATAAAGTGTCTCTGCAATTCAAAACCAGTCTTAATCTGATGACCTATATCTTCCGGGTTATATTGTAAGTCAGTTCTGAATTGTATATTCTCTGTCGTGTTATCAGTAAAAGATGACACAAAAGAACCTGGAGCATTAAAGCCTTCGACACCTTTGTCATCTTCTTCACCTATCTCATTCCATGCCCACTGGTTACCCTTGATAGGGTATGAATCCAGTACACCATCAGCATCAGTATCAACACCATATACACCAAAGTTTCCACTTTCAGGATCCCACAGTCTTTCATCAAGAATCCAAAAATCACCCTTATCCATATTACGAGGATATGTTTTTGAGTTCTTTTTATAGTATGATCCTTTAAGTTTCAGAATTTTTGTGCCTGATACATAGTCATAGTTACCCACAATTTGCATCTGGCTGGATTCGGTTTCATAATAATTGTCTAAAGCGTATTTCATACTATGAGTATAAGGTAAGTTCTTTGAGTAGTCACCTCTGAAAGCAAGTGTTACCTTCTGTGTCGGAGTGAAACCATATTTAAATTTAGCATTATAATTATATGAGTTGTAATTTCTTTCGTCAATGTCAATACCCAGAATGTTGTCTCTGCCTTCATAAGGTTTATTATAGAAGTCATATAAACCGCTTTTCAACAGTGGAACTCCATTATAAGTATAATCTTCATATGGGTTGTTTTCCCGCCATTCTCCGTCTCGTCCGTCAGATCGAGCTAATCCGGCATTGGCAAAGAAAGTGAACTTATTGGCAAATTTCGCCATTGGTATTACAGGTCCACCAAGCGTAAATGATATCTTGTCATAATTATATCCATCTACCAGGAAATGATCAGTTGCATATTTGATACTACCTTCATAGTCCTTTGTACCGCTTTTTGTCACAATATTCATCACACTTGATTGAGAGTTTCCATACTCTGCAGGGAAACTGAACATTTGAGATGTTGTATGAACAGCATCCATATCTACAGATAAACTCGCTCCACCATCAACAGGATCGCTTACCTGCATACCGTCAATCATAATGGTTGTCTCATTAGCTCTTCCGCCACGAGCATGAGACTCTCCGGCAACGGTTACAGTACCTGGTGCAGACGCCAGTAAGGCATCAATACTAGTAATATTGTCATCCTCAAGTTTTTTTGCATCATTGACTCGAGCCGAACTACCGGCCTTTGCATCAAGAGCTTCTGTTTTGGTGTCTTTAATAATAATCTCTTTTTGCTTAATAGTCTGAACACTAAGGTTGACATTCAAGGTTTTAGTAACATCAAGCTGTATTTCAACATCCTGATAAACTACTTTTTGAAACCCCATTCTGTTAATTTTAACAACGTATTTCCCAGGCATCAGACCAATAATCTGATAAGCTCCTTTTTCATTTGTCATGGTATTTCCAACCATGGTATCTTCATCAAGATAAACCAGAACAAAAGCGCCTTGCAGCGGTTCACCTTTTTCGTTCTTCACCTTCCCGACTAAATTACCCGTTTCTCCGGCATGCAGAGCTATACTCGCTCCAAAGCATATTAACAGAAGCAGCAATTTTACTTTCCGCATTAATAGGCCTCCCTTTATCGATTTAAAAATATTTTTTTCATCTGACAAAAACATTCCGAGAATTGTTAGATGTCAATTAATTTTTGTAATAATAACTATCAATAATCGTTCCACTTAAAACGATCTGTTGAAATTCCAACTTTCTGAAGCGTATTTTTCCCCAAGCAATTTTTTTGTCAAAGCTTGTTCAGATTCTGTCAGAAGGCTTGAATAAACAAAATTGTCAGTATCCCAGTTTTTTTCAAAACCTTTACTTAGTACCTTAGATACCTCTGAGAATGTGTATTGTTTTTTTGTAGTATGTGCGTTAATAAATGTCGTTTTTTTTGTTAACAACCGAGACAAGCGTAAACGTTGTTTACTATCCAGTTTTTTCATAATGAAAGCAACTTCAGACTGGTCGTAATCCAGCTGAATTGATCCATGCTGCAGCAGAAATCCATCTCGCCTAAGCTGGGCTGATCCTACAATTTTTCGACCATCAACCTTCAATTCATACCTCGAACTAGATGTAAAACAAGGATTTCCTGCCATCCTCTGCTCACTTGAACTTAAGAACCCTTTTTCAAATTCTACAGGTACTCCAAGATCAGATAATCCCACAGCAAGGGCATTACTAATTTTTCCATAAGACTCAGTGACTCCCGAGCCACCAAATACATCGACAGGAGCAGTTATGCAATAGGTTACTTCCATTTTATGCAGCACAACTCTTCCACCGGTTGGTCTGCGCACAAAATCCCAACCATTTTCTTTTAAAACCTGAAAATCAATCTCATCTTCTGCCTTTTGGTGGTATCCACAGGAAATTGTAGGATTATTCCAATCGTAAAACCTAATTGTCGGGATAGACTCTCCGGTCTTTAATCCCTGCATTAAAGCTTCATCGACAGCCATGTTTTCGGCTGCCGATCTTTTATTATCAAGTATAATTCGCCAATTCATCAGAAACTCAGCCTTACTTTCTCGTCTGAGTCTCCCTTAACTATTTCACCAACAGGTATACCATCAGTTGCTGCAATAATCTTATCAGCATTATTTTTATCAGCAACGACCATGAAACCAATACCCATGTTGAATGCACTGAACATTTCCGGCATCTCAACATTACCTGCATTCTGAAGAAAACTGAACACTGCCGGTGTATCCCAGGTCTTTGTGTCAATTTCAGCTCTGAGTCCGTCAGGGATAACCCTTTTAAGGTTACCGACAATTCCTCCACCGGTGATATGAGCCATACCGTGAACAAATTCAGGAAGAGCCCAGTCCTTCAGTTCCGGATAATATGATTTGTGAATGCTCAGCATAACCTCTGCAACAGTTTTTCCACATTCAGGAATAACCGATTCTACGGTCATATTAAGTTTATCAAATATGATTTTTCTAGCCAGTGAATAGCCATTAGTATGCAATCCGGTGGATTTATAACCAATTACAACATCACCTTCAGAAATCGTCTGACCAGTGATAATATTATCTCTCTCAATCATCCCGACGATAGTTCCGGCAAGATCAAAATCATCTTCGCTGTAGATTCCCGGCATCTCTGCCATTTCCCCGCCAATTAGCGCCATGCCGTTTTCCTGGCATGCTTTGGAAAACCCAGCGATAATGTTTTCTATTATCTGGGGATGAAGCTTTCCAACACCTATATAATCAAGAAAATACTGAGGGTGAGCACCCTGTACAAAAATATCGTCAACACAGTGATTGACAAGGTCTTGACCGACTGTGTCATATATACCTGCTTTTACGGCAATAACGAGTTTAGTACCAACACCATCCGCACTTGAAACAAGTACAGGCTTCTTCCATTTTTCCAGATCTATATTGTATAATCCGCCAAAGCCGCCAATGTGACTTAAAACGTTTTTATTGAATGTCTTTTTTACTAAAGGTTTAATTCTTGATACAGCATTTTCTCCGGCATGAATATCTACACCAGCCTGTTCGTATGTAAGTTTTCCCATAGCGCTAAAGTCCTATTTTGCGTTTTTAAGGATTGACATTGAATCAAGCATATACTTCATACGCTTCTCAATATCTTCACTCTTAACTTTTTTAAGTTCTGTCATACTGAAATCCTGAATATTGAATGAAGCCATTACAGATCCATGAATCATAGCAAGCTTGACTGCGTGCTGAGAAAAATCGTTCTTTCCTGCGATGTACCCCATGAAACCTCCGGCAAAACTATCACCGGCTCCGGTTGGATCAATTACGTTTCTTACTGGGAAAACAGGAGCGAAGAATGTGAATGCTTCAGAAATTGCGAATGCTCCGTATTCTCCTTGTTTGATAACAACAAGTTTTACACCGAATTCAAGGGCAGCATCCGCAGCCTGGAATACATTTTTCTTCCCGGTAAGTTGTTTAACTTCGTCTTCATTTATGAACAGAATATCGACATCTTTTATAACATCAAGAAGATCATCCTTGCAGGATTCTATCCAGTAGTTCATTGTATCTATTGCAATGATTTTTGCATGATCAAGCTGATCGAGCACTTTTCTCTGAAGTTTAGGATGAATATTTCCAAGAAACAGACATTCTGTTGATTTATAGCTTTCAGGTATTATCGGATCAAAATCAGCAAATACGTTAAGCTGAGTATCAAGTGTTATTGCCTGATTAAGATTATCATATTTACCAACCCATCTGAAAGTTTTACCTTCGGCTATTTCCAGACCTTCAGTGTCAATATTGAATCCGTTAAGCATATCAATATATTCCTGCGGGAAGTCCTGTCCTACAACACCGACGATTCCGGTTTTGCAGAAATTACGACTTACCAGAGATGCATAATACGCGGATCCTCCCAGCACCTCGTTAACTTTTCCGCTGGGTGTTTGAATAGTATCAAGTGCGACTGAACCAACTATAGTCAGTTTCATGTGATCTCCTCTTTTTTGCTTTATTCAATTTCTATTGTTTGTTCCTGTTTACTGAAAAAGGATTTCATTTTTTTTATATCCTCAGAAGAAAAATTCTTTATAACAATAACGAGCAACGCAACTGCCAGCACCCGGATAATAAGATTAGACCACTTATTGGATTTGACTGATTTACGTTCATCATATCTTCTTCGTATCAGTTCATGAAATAATTTCATTATAAAAGACTTTCCAAACCTGCTTTAAATCTTCTTATACCTTCTTCAATATTCTTCATGCTGTTTGCATATGAAAATCTAACGTAACTTAATGCCCCGAATGCCTGACCCGGTACAAGTGCTACATGATATTTTTCCAGCCAGTAGTTACACAGGTCTACAGTACTGTTCAGATTCTTTTTATTGTTGAACAAATAATATGAGATATTAGGCATTGCATAGAATGCGCCTTTAGGCATATAACATGAAATGTTAGGAAGTTTGTTTAATTCCTCAACAAGGAATCTTCTTCTCTTATCAAATTCCTTTCTCATCATCTCAACCGATCCGTCATCTTGTGTTAATGCAGCAATTGTAGCCATCTGAGCAATACTGCATACATTAGATGTCAAGTGGCTCTGGATTCTGCTGGCTCTTTTAATAACTTCGGCAGGACCGGCACAATATCCCACTCTCCATCCGGTCATGGAATGGCTCTTGGACACACCGTTAATTACGATAGTGTTCGCTTGCATTTCCGGTGAGAGAGAAGCTATAGAAACATGTTCTCTTCCGTCATAAACAAGCTTTTCGTATATTTCATCTGAAATAACAAATATATTATATTTAAGGCAGACTTCTGCGATTTCCTCAAGCTGCTTTCTTCTGTACACCGTACCTGTAGGATTGTTCGGGCTGTTAAGTATCAGCACTTTCGGTGTTGCATGAGAGTTGATTGCGTCTTCAAGCTGTTTGCCACTGATTTTGAAGCTGGATGCATCATTAGTCTGTCTTGTAGGCAGTAAAATCGGGAATGCATCTACCATCTCAACCTGAGAAGTATAACTTACCCAGTATGGTGAAGGAATTAAAACCTGATCTCTTGGGTCACACAAAGTCATAAGAATCTGGAATATTGAAGCTTTTGCACCTGGAGAAACCAGAATATTTTCCGGGTCATAGTCAAGATTATTATCTTTCTTGAGCTTATGACATATAGCTTCTCTGAGCTCAACCACACCCTGAGTGTTTGTATATCGGGTATGATTATTATTTATTGCATCAATACCAGCCTGCTTAATATAATCAGGTGTAAAATAATCAGGTTCTCCCACACCGAAATTAATGACATCAATTCCCTGTGCTCTCATGCTCTTGGCTTTAGCAGATACAGAGAGAGTCGGTGATGGAAGAATTGCTTTTGCTCTATTAGCAATCTTTACGCTCATAACTACCTCTTAGTTTTTATATATTTTTTCTTATTATACAGACATTAAAAGTACAAGGATTGAAGTATTAACAATATCATCTATTGAACATCCTCGTGAAAGGTCACATATTGGTGCTGCCAGACCTTGGATAACAGGCCCTATAGCTTCTGCTCCTGCAAATCTCTGAACCAATTTGTAACCGATATTTCCTGCTTGCAGATCAGGGAATACAAGTACATTGGCTTGACCTGCAACATTGCTTCCCGGAGCCTTTGAAGCTGCAACTTTCGGAACAACAGCAGCATCAAGTTGAAGCTCTCCGTCAAAATCGAAGTCTACATCTTTATCTTTAAGTATTTTCACAGTATTTCTTACTTTCTGTACAAGCTCGTGATCAGCTGAACCTTTTGTGGAGAATGAGAGAAGAGCGACTTTCGGGTCATCACCAATAAGTTTTCTTCTTACTTCTGCTGTTGAAACAGCTATATCTGCCAGTTGATTTGCATCAGGTTGAGGAACGACAGCACAATCTGCAAAAAGAAATACACGATCAGATCCCATGAAATCTTTTACAACCATAATGAATGAACTTGAAACAGTCTTGAGTCCCGTTTTAACACCTACAACCTGCAATGCTGATCTTAGTACATCAGCTGTTGTGTTAGCAGCGCCGGCAACCATACCGGAAGCATGATTAAACTGCACAAGCAATGCACCAAAATAAAGTGGATTTTTCACAGCAGCTTCAGCCTGTTCTCTTGTGATTCCTTTTTTTTCTCTTTTCTTGAAAAAGAAATCAACAAATTCGGGGAGCAGTTCAGAATGTTCAGGATCAATTATTTCAGCTCCGGAAATATTTATTCCCAGTTCTTCGCATTTTTCCTTAATCTGAGTTTCATCTCCCACAAGGATTACATCAGAGATATCTTCTTTTAGAATAATCTCGGTAGCTTTCAACATCCTTTCATCTCTTGTTTCCGGTAAAACTACTTTTCCTCTTACAAGCTTAGCTTTTTCTTTAAGGTTATTTATAATATCCATCTTTATTCTCCTTCGATTACAATTTTTGTTATATCTGCGAAATCCATGAATAAATCAACAATAAGTTTCAGCAGAACATATCTGTTGTTTTTGAGCTTTTCATCTTCTGCGTTAACCAGAACTTCATCAAAAAATCTGTGAATAGAGCTGTTTAAGGTAATCAGAGTCTGAACAACAAGCTCATAATCTCGATTTTCCAGCTGTTTCTGCACAAGCTTTTCAACTTTCTGATATTCAGAGAATAATAAGGTTTCAGCTTCTTCTAAAAATAAATCTCTGTCAACCTTTTCAAATACTTTTACTTTAGAAATAATATTTGCTGCTCGTTTGTAGCCTGATACCAGACTGTCAAATTCGTCTGTACCCTTTATATTCTGCAGAACTTCCGACTTAAGAATTATCTCATGTATATTAATGTCAGCATCGATCAGCACGCTATCCACTACATCATAATCAAAATTAACGGATTTGAGGTACCACTCTACCCGTTGTTTGAAATAATTTACAATGAAGTCAAGGTGTTTGGGATCAAACTTTGCGCCAAGCGTGGAAATTGAATTTTTAATGAAATCTATAAGATTAATATCAAATTTGCGATCAGCAATGATTCTCACAACACCGTTTGCTGCTCTTCTCAAAGCGAATGGATCTTTTGAACCGGTAGGGAGCATTCCAACTCCGATAATACCGCATATTGTATCCATTTTATCAGATAAGGCTACTATTGCTCCTGCCAGAGTAACCGGAAGTTCACTTTTTTCACCAACAGGCATGTAGTGATCATTTATTGCATCGGCAGTTGTTTTGTTCTCCCCTGTTTCAAGAGCATAAACCTGCCCCATATATCCCTGAAGCTTTGTGAAAGCTTTTTCGCTAAGCATTTCGGTAACCAGATCAGCCTTGCACAGTAGAGATGCTCTGATTGCAGATTCTCCATTCGGATTTTCTATGCACAGCTCTTTAACCAGATACTCCGCATTCTGCTTAATTCGCTCAGACTTCTCACTCAATGTCCCAAGATCTTTCTGGAAAACCACTTCATTTAGTCTTTCTGCATGTTCGGAAAGAGGTTTCTTTATATCTTCCTGATAATAGAAAAGTGCATCTTCCAGTCGGGCATCAACAACTTTTTCGTTGCCTCGACGAATCGTGTCAGCAAATTCAGGGTTACCATTAGACACAAAAATGAACTGATCTGTCAATTTTCCGTTTTCATCTACAACTGTGAAGTACTTCTGATGGTATGATAATGTCAGACGGATAATTTCCTGTGGAAGGTCTGTATATTTACTGTCATATCGAGCGAGTATGGCAGTAGGAAATTCAACAAGGTCTGTAACGGTATCCAGTAAAGCAGGATCTTCAATAATTTTTATCGATTCCTCTTTACAAATTGCATCTATTTGGTTTCTGATAATCTTCTTTCTTTCTTCTCTGTCGGCAATAACTTCTACCGTTTTTAAATCACTCAGATAGCTGTCTACAGAATTAATCATAACAGGATTTGGTATTCTACGGAACCTGGTTCCGAATGATTCCCGATCAGCTTTCAACCCGTTATATTCATAATCTACAATTTCTTCATTCAAGAGAAGGACAATCCATCTGACAGGACGGGCAAAATAAAATTTTTCAGAGCTCCATTTCATTGATTTAGGGAACTGGAAGCTGTTCATCATATCAGTTACAGTACTTTTGATAATATCTTCAGCAGATAAACCACCGGATTCTACAACAACGCTTAGGTATTCACCTTTATCCGTTTTCTTGATTTTCACATCATCTTCGGATGCACCGGCACTTCTTAAAAAGCCCTGACCGGCTTTCGTAAGGTTACCTTCGGAATCATAAGCAGCTTTCACTGCAGGTCCAACCCGTTCTTTTACTATTTTTTCCTGTACCATCTGAAGATTTCTGAAAAGGACAGAGAATCTTCTTGGCGTAGAACATATTTCTACTTTATCAAATTTCAGTTTGTTTTTCTTAAAGCTGTTTTCCAGTGCTTTTTTTACATGATTCACTGCTGCAGATATAAATCCTGCAGGAATCTCTTCTACTCCGAGTTCAAGTAAAAAATCCTTATAATCCAAAATTCCTCCGGAATCTCATAGTTTTTTATTATTCTGCTTAGACTTTTACATCTGATTTGTCAAAGACGCTATTTGCAGTTTTTATGTCCATATTTTTCTGACAATAAACCGAATAAATTTTCCGCAAAACAAAAAAGCCTGCAAAAAATTACAGGCTTGTAGTTTATATTTTAAAATGATAAAAAACGGTATTAGAAATAGTAGACAATCCCCAGCTGGTTTCTGACACCAAGATCTCCCTGTGAAACGAAAGAATAATCAAATCTGTATTTCTTCCAGTTAACACCAAAACCTGTTGTAAAACCACTGAGAATCCCATCACCTCCGGCTTCCCAATCACCGGCACGACTATCGTATCCACCTCGAATGTATAATCTGTCCTTATAATTCCCTTCAACTCCGACATTGAGGAATATTTCGCCGTTAGACGGCTTATTGATATCTGCATTAATCAACATAAATTCTCTTGCCTTAATGGAAACACCGGCTGTGATAGTTGTAGGCAGACCTTCATCATACTCAGATTCGGTGAAGTATGTAAGCTGCTTACCCAAATTCTTCACAGCTATACCTACCTTAATGTTTTCATTAGTAGTCTGGTGAAGTAAACCAATATCAAGAGCAATTGCACTTGCAGATTTGTCATCGATGGATTCATGCAAAAATTTTCCACTGAAACCAAGTCTGATTGCGTCACTGACTTTGTATCCAAGACCAAAACCAACAAGAACATCAGATGAACCGAATGTTCCATGGGTTCCGGTATAAATACCTGTATCGCTTTCAGTAGTTTTTTCAATATCTCCGATTGTCAAAAATTGTGAAAAAATTGCTGCAGTCAGTCTATCTTTTACCGGTCTGACATATGTAACAACTCCACCATGATCACCCATGAGATAGTTGCAGTATGCGGTAGAGACGATCTCCTTCTCAATCTGAGAAATACCGGCAATATTAAAAAAAACAGCATCTGCATCATCTGCAGCACCAGTAAGTGCATTACCCATTGCAGAAGAGCGTGTAGCAAAATTTATCTTATAAAAGTTAAAACCATTAGTTCCTGCATCATCATGAATAGAGAACAATGATGAGACAAACAATATTATTGCACATGTCAAAATGGCATTTTTCATATTTTTACTTCCTTTAATAAGTCGAATATAGCATTCACAGATACACACTGCTTCAGCCTGTCATGATTAACCTTATTTGCTACAAATCCGGAAACCGCTCCAAGAGCTCTCATATATTCCTTTTTGTTTTCCTTGGGTATAGCAAACATGAAAATCAAATCAACACCTTCTTCGTCAAGAGAATCAAAGTCAATCATATTGTCAAGAATATATACCGCACACTTTAATTCGCTTATTGAGCTTGACCTTGCATGTGGTATTCCAATATTTCTGCCCAGTCCTGTAGACATTGTATTCTCTCTATCCAGAATTAACGAATAAAAGTGTTCAAAATCACTAATAAACCCCTTCTCAGCAAACATGGCAGCCATGGATTGTAAACATTCCTGTTTGGATCCCATATCTACAATTTTAATGAGTTCTATATCAAAAACTGACATTACACTCCTCTATTACTAATTTCCTGCTTTTATACGTTTTTGCTCAAATAATGTAAAGTTTTTTTCAGGATATTTTTGATGTCTGCAGCATCAATGAGAATTACAGACTCTATTTAAATTTGACAGATTTATTATATCGTGTAAATTTTATTTATGAAAAAGATTTTAGTTCTATTATTTGTAACGCTGCTATCATGCCTTTTTGCTGAGAACAGTTCTGAGTTTATCAGAAAACATGCATTGTCTGCTGCACAAAATATAAGCAGGAGAATCACAGATGAAACTGTTATTGCCGTAAATATTGATGACAATACTGATAATCACTTGTTCTCCGCAACACTGATTGATAATCTTTTAAAAAGTGAGAACATCCATATTACTGACATTGATAACAGGAGAAAACTTTTTAAAGAAGCAGTAAAACAGCATGGTAGATTCCATGATGAAGATAAGAATGAGATACGCTTTAAGAATCCTGAACTTATGATTTTAGGTTCGATTAAAACCGACACTGAAGTAAAGTTTTTCAAGAAGAAGCATGTTCTCACTATTAATTTAAATGTTGACGAAATCCACACGAATATCACACTGCATAAAATTGCTGAAAAACACTATTTCAAAGAATCGGTATCTTATGTTATCTTAATAACAGCAATGGTGTTGCTGACCGTGGTTTTAGTTATATTTAATTCAATGACAAAAGGTTATTTCAGCAGAATACTGACCGGACTGTATATTTTATTTGTTATTGCAGTTATTTTATGGTATTTTCTGATTTAAAGGAGTCATTATGCAGAAATTATTTCTGAAATTATCTGAACTCAAAAGTATTGCGAAGAAAGAAGTGAATAATCACGTAAAAAACTGGGATTCTTCTCAGAAAGTGATAAACAAACTCATTGGAACTTCTGCCACAAACAAAGACTGGTTTCAAGAAGCATCTCAGCAATACACATTATCCAGAAAAGCAAATGGTACACGCAAAATAGACTATCTTGTAAATGCACTTTTCAATGCTTACAAATGCTACTACAGAATGGAATATAGCAGGTTTAATGATAATAGAGT
Source organism: Cloacimonadales bacterium (SeqCode) (assembly GCA_942492065.1). Lineage (GTDB taxonomy): Bacteria > Cloacimonadota > Cloacimonadia > Cloacimonadales > JAIOQZ01. Next base: position 334,808 of record CALODV010000020.1, read on the forward strand.
AATAGATCTTAAATCAAAGCTCGAAAAGTCATATCTTAATTCAGCATTAAATTATATTGATGACATAATCAAAGCTGAAAATGATATTTCCGAAAACATCCGCTTCCTTAACGAATCTATTGCTCTTATTTCCGAACAAAACCCGTCAATGGGTGCATCTTATAAGAAAATCCTCAGAAGATTCAGAACAGTTGCAGAAGTTACACAAAGTATCATCAAGCTGTGTGCAGAACCTATAGAAGATTTTGATGAAGAAAAGTCTGTTAAGATCAGAAATTCATTTCTTATGATTGAAGAGGATCTGAAGAAAGCTCAGGATAGCAGGAATGATCTGATGGTTGTTCTGCGTAATAAGATGGAGGATCTTTACAATTACTATAACGAATTGACAGAATTTGAGAAGGCAAAAGATAGGCCATCAATAGTCAAACTGACAAAACTCTATCAACAGTTTGAAAAATATTTCATTAACTGGAAACCATTCATTTATTCAAAGAAATATAAAAAACTCGCTGACTCCAAACAACAGTATTCACAATACCTTCATTTCATTAACAGACAGTATCCTGCTCTCAAAAAAGATTACGACTATTGTTCTTATCCAAGAACGAATTACGACGAAAACAGAATACTGAATAGTTTTAATATTGCTGTGCAGAACAAGGAACTGAGTCAACTCAATTTTAAAGAAGTTTCTGACCTGAAACCAGGCATTGATGACATGCTGGAATTATTCAGAAAAATACTGAACAGTGTTTACAAGAATGATCTTCTGCAATATTATGAGCTATTCAATAACATAATCAACTCACCTGTTTCCAGTGTTAAGATAAAAGAGCTGATTAGGTTTGAGAAGCATCTGGAAGAAACTATAAACGGGAAAAGTAATGCAGAATATTTTGCTTCCAAACTTACCAATATGAAACAGCAAGTACATGACGATCTTTACGAACTTCTTAATTCCCTGGTACAGAACACTCTGGAAAAAGCAGACAACCATAATGAAATCAAGAAGAACATGGACGATATTATCAAGTATTTCATGGAAATAGGAGACATTGACAAGATCGAAGAAGTACAGACGATAAAGAAGAATGTTATTGCGGCAATCCATGATATGCAGATTATCCTTCAACAGTTGGAATCCTCAGAAACAAAACCCAAGAAAGCTCAGTTGATGAAGTTAAAACAAAGCTATAATTCTGCTCTGGAAAAATCTCGGGATATTTATTGTACTATTATTGAGAATCTGTCATCCAGAATTAATAAGTATATTAAAAAGGACTCAACAGAGTCTATTGATGACAGACATGCAAGACTTGTTGTAATGGATAAGTTCAGTCTGAAAAACTATGTAATTTTCATTCAGAATGATGTCACTTTTGGAAGGCACGAAGATAACGATATTATCCTTAAGTGTGACTGGGTATCGGAAAAACACATGAAAATATCTCAGAAGAATCTGAAAATTTGCGATCTTAACAGTACAAACGGTACTTTTGCTGATGGAAAAAAAATAACAGGATCCTTATCAGTTAAAGACGTCAGCACATTTGACATTTCCGGAGTTTTCCACTTCTCAATCCGTATGATAAATCAGACATGTAATTTCAAGCTCCAGCATATTGACAGTACACAGTATCTCTCTGATGAAGATAATAGAGATTTTATCAATTCTCTTCTAAATACAGAGTTTATTCTTCTGGGAAAAGATGGAGTCTGTAACATTAATACTGTAACCGGAAACATTGAAAATATTGCTGGAGTGAACACATTCATTATCAGTGCTGAGAAAGGAAAGTTCCACTACAGCTCATCTGCCAAAGTCCAGGCAGAACTGATTACTGACTCAAAAAATCTTTCAGAAAGGTATACATTCAATCTGACATGATAAAAATCAGAACACTTTTACTACTGGCCTTGTTAATCTCAATAAATCTGAGTGCTGCAGACAGGTTTTCGAGAGTTTCAACAAACCCCCGAAGGGCTGAGATGAAACTCCGTGAAGATATAGTAGAACATTTTAAAATTCAAAGGCTGAAGACTCTCGAGAAACAACCAATAATGCAGCAAGCGGAGTCTGGCTATAATTTCATCTACACATCTGATATACCAGACAGCCTAATTTCAATTACAAAAGATAATGACAAAGAGAGCTACACGGCAAGCACTTCTACCATCTCTTTCTTCCGTATTAACATCTACGTGGAGTCAGAGAAATACTACAGGGCAGCACTCGAAAAGCTTAAGATTGCTGAAAATGCTGATAGGGATCGTAATTACTATAAGAGTCTGCTTAGTTACATCAGTGCTCTTGATCTGTCTTTAACATCATTTCATCAGAATGCAGATAGTGTAGTCAAAGTTTCACTGGCAGAAATCAGTTCAATTATGGAATCTAACAGACTTATCGCTCCTGAAGGAAAATTAACTTTTACGGAACCTGAACAGTCTGTGCAGTTCAGAATATATTTTGCTGCTGAACCAGAATTCTCTCTTGCAGGTATACCACTTGAAATATCACATAACGATAAGAAAATTCGAAAATTTACTGATAAGGATGGATATATTACAATAAACCCTGCAATCCCAAACGGAGAAACAAGATTCCACTATAAATCTTTCCTTACCTGGCGAATACTCAATAAATTGAATCTCCACCAGAGAAGCATAATCACAAACATCATCTCCAGTTTCTGCAAAACATCGAAGAACTCTTTCAGGATTGTATTGCTTGGTGAACGCAAATTATTCATAAAGAACAATATACACTCAGAATTCTCCGATTTACTTACAGATATGGGCTATACAATTGTCAGTGGTGAAACTGAAGCAGATTATGTCTTTGATATGAGGTTTGTCACTATTGAGAAGGGTGCAGGACAATACGGCAGTTTTTATGCTCTTGTTTTTGCAGAAGCAGAAGTTACGGATATCAATGGAAAAACAATAACAAAGTGGCATTCCAGGAAATACGAACGTTACTCTGAAAAATCTGAAGATGATGCTGTAGAAAAAACGTATCAGCCGGCAATAAAGAGTTTAAAATATAATATTTCAAGCAATGCTAATTAATAGCATAAGAAGTCCGGTTAAATAGAAAAGGACTACTTAATAGCAGTCCTTTTCAATATATACTATGTTGATTCGGTTTATCTTATAGCAAACAGTTCCAGTCTATTCTCATATTTCGATTTAATCTTGAACAGCTCTGTATCACTCAAACTAGTCTTCTTTCTGTATTCAGGATCAAGGGTATTGGTTGATTTAAACTTTTGTACGTAGTACGTTTCCTTACCCTGAATCAATCCGGTAATTTCACCGATGTCTTCCCCATCAATAAGATTGTCGACAACTGTGGTACGGAATTCGTGTTTAACATTTGACTTAAGGATTATTTCGATACTCTCAAAAGCATTATCAATATCCTGAGTGTTAGAAGTAAATATCTTGTACTTTTTGAAACTTGATTTGATGTCCATGGCAATATAATCCAGCAGATTCTTTTCAAGCAGCCTTTTGATAACATCCGGTCTTGTCCCGTTAGTATCCAGTTTAACGAGATACCCCATTGCTTTTATTTCTTCAATGAATTCTTCCAGATCAGGCTGTAGAGTTGGTTCTCCCCCGGTTATGGTCACTGCATCCAGAAAGTGTTTTCTCTGGCTTAAAGTTTCTATTACCTCTGTTTGAGAAATTCGGTTTTCACATTTCCCTACCAGCTGCGCATTATGACAATAAGGGCAATTCATGTTGCACCCGGCAGTGAAAACAATTGCTGTCAGTTTCCCATCCGGATAATCCAGCATAGAGAACTTTTCGAAACCGCCTATTATCATGATGTAGCCTTTGTCTGTGGAATAGAGAATGTTTTTCGCATTTTAAACTCAGCTTTTTTACCATCATTCCACTGCGAAACCGGTCTTAGGTAACCTGTAACACGGGAATATACCTCGCAGATTTCACCGCATCTCGGGCATGTTTCGTTTTCTCCGTTAATATAACCGTGGTTAGGACATATACTGAATGTCGGAGTAAATGTAAAATATGGTAATCGATAACCATCACAGATTTTTTTTACCAGATTCTTAACAGAGTTGTAGTTGTTGATCTGCTCTCCACCAAAGATATGTAGAACAGTACCTCCTGTGTATTTAGTCTGCAGCTCATCCTGAGACTCCAGAACCTCGAAAACATCTGTAGTATAGTTTACAGGGAGCTGAGATGAGTTTGTATAGAAAGGGTCGCTGTTGTTATCTACATGTTCATTCGCGACAATAATGTCTCTATATCTTTTCTTGTCGATTCTGGCAAGTCTGTAGCTTGTTCCTTCTGCCGGAGTGGCTTCAAGGTTATAGTTATTTCCTGTGTTCTCCTGATAGCTTATCAGTCTGTCCCGCATAAAGTCCATTACTTCGATTGCAAACTTATTGCCTTCCGGATTATCTATTCCACAGCCAAGAAGATTCAGAGATGCTTCATTCATTCCGACAAGTCCGATTGTAGAGAAGTGGTTTTTCCAAAACTGGCCAAATCTTTCATACACATTCTTGAGGTAGAATTTTGTATAAGGGTAAAGGCATCTTTCTGTGAATTTCTCGAGCACTTTTCTCTTTATTTCCAGACTGTCCCTTGCCTGATCCATTAATTCTCCCAGTCTACTGTAGAAATCATCTTTATTCTCTGCCAGATAGCCAATTCTGGGAAGATTCATTGTTACAACACCAATTGAGCCCGTTAATGGATTCGCACCAAAGAGTCCGCCACCTCTGGCTTCAAGTTTTCTGGTATCCAGTCTAAGACGGCAGCACATAGAACGAGCATCATTAGGATCCATATCTGAGTTAACAAAATTAGAGAAATAAGGGATACCGTATTTAGCAGTAACTTCCCAGATTTTTGTTGCAACTTCAGATTCCCAGTTGAAGTCTTTAGTTACATTATACGTAGGAATCGGGAATGTAAATACTCTGCCTTTTGCATCTCCCTCTGTCATTACTTCCAGAAATGCCAGATTGATCATATCAATTTCTTTCTGATAATCGCTGTATGTTGTGTTCTGAGGTTCACCGCCAATTATCACCGGTGTATCCTTGTATGTCTCGGGGACAACAAGATCTAATGTTATGTTTGTAAATGGAGTCTGGAATCCGACTCTTGTTGGAACGTTAATATTAAAGATAAATTCCTGCATTGCCTGTTTTACCTGATCGTAGCTCAAGTTATCTACTCTTATGAATGGAGCTAGAAGTGTATCGAAGTTTGAGAATGCCTGAGCCCCAGCTGCTTCTCCCTGAAGAGTATAGAAGAAATTAACAATCTGACCCAATATAGATCTGAAATGCTTAGCCGGTTTAGACTCTATTTTTCCTGATGCTCCCTTGAAGCCTGTAACAAGGAGGTCCATCAGGTCCCAGCCTACACAATATACTGAGATTTGTCCCAGATCGTGAATGTGGATGTTACCGTTCAGGTGAGAGTTCTTGATTTCCGGAGGATAAATTTTGTTAAGCCAGTATACTTTACTGATTTCTGAAGCGATGTAGTTATTAAGTCCCTGAAGAGAATAGGCCATGTTGGAGTTTTCTTTGATCTGCCAGTCGAGTTTTTCTATATACTGATCAATGAGATTCACATTGGATTTTGAGATTATTTCTCTGATCTTAGCGTGTTGATCTCTGTAAAGAATGTAAGACTTCGCAGTTTTCTTGTACGGTGAAGCAAGCAGAACATCTTCTACAAGATCCTGAATCTGCTCAACTGATGGAATCGGATCTTTGATAACTTCAAGTGCAAGATTCAAAACTCTGATTGTCAGTTTCTCAGCAATTTCTTCATTGAACTCCTGAGTTACTGATCCGGCTCTCAGTATGGCATTAATTATTTTCTGTGAATCAAATGGAACAGTTTCCTGATTTCTCTTCATTATGTATTGAAACATCTCTCCTCCAGGCTTTTCTATATTTATCTTATTAATTTTCAATAAGTTAAGCATGAGATCATGCAATTGCAGAAATTTAATAGTGTTTAGATTTAGTTGTTATTTGAGAAGTAGATAAGCATTCTGTCAATTATATTTTTTTTTCGAATTCGCTGGAATTTTGTGAGTTGTTTATACAAGTTGTTTTAGAGAAATTATTTTTTTTTCGACAAAAAAAGACCGAAAATAATTCGGTCTTTTTCAGAAAATTGTACCGGTTCTTGCTATTAGAAATCACCTTCTGTACCTTTGATATATTTGTTCATTGTTTTGATTTCTTCTCTTGTTTCGTTCTTTTCGCCGGGCATACCTACGGAAGCGGCTTTTTGTAAAAGTTTTTTACATTGAACGAATTTAGCATTAGCCTGTTTTCTCAGATTATCACGTTTTGCGATTTCACTGTTCAGTTCATCACCGTACATGTTTCCTTCATCAATCTTGTTTTTAACAGCATTGTATTTATTGTAGAATCCAAGTCCGATTCTGTACTGAATTCTATAGTCAAACATGTAGGCTGAGAAACTTGCAGGATCAATCTGTTGAGCTTTTTTTACATATTCGGTAGCATTGCTGTATTGTGCAATACTATAATAAAGTCTGGATATCTTCATGGATATTTCGAATTTTTCATCGCTGTCCTGCTCCAGGGATTTGTATACATTGATAGCCATGTTAACATTCTCTTTTTGCTTAGCAGTGTTTCCTTTTTCTGAGAAGACTTTTCCATTGTATCCGTAAAGTTCAGCGGTTTTTTCTCTGATATCAATATGGTTTGAGAACTTATCTTTGACTCCATCAAGAGTTGCAATACCATCATTTACTGCTGTAATCGCATCGTCATACATACCTTCGTTAAAATCTGTTCTGGCAAGATTCATGTACGCTGAAGCAAGTTTGATATAATTAGACATTACATCAGGTTTACTTTCAATAAGGTCTTTGAGGTTATCAATTGCAGCCTCTGTCTGACCACTCTGCTGATATGATTTTGCAAGTTTGGATGCAAGATCGTTATCATCAGGGAACTCAGCACTTACCATTTCAAGATAAGGAATAGCATCTTCAAATTCAGATTCGTTGTATTTCAAGATACCGAGCTGATATGCAGCTCTCATGTATTGATCATCAATTTCAAGAGCTTTTTCATAAGCTTCGGCAGCTTCCATGAATTCATTCATTTTCTCATTGATCTGACCAAGTCTGAACCAGTATTCTTTATTATCTGAAGATTCTGCTATTGGAGCTAACGCGTCCTTAGCCTCTTCGAATCTTCGTGCAGCAAAATAAGAATCAACAAGCCCGGAAACGAGAAATTCGTCATTACCGTTTTCTGCGATTCCGGATTTATATACTTTTACTGCATCATCAACTTTATTCATTTGCAGGTATGCATAACCGAGAAGAATATAGACATCAATATTCTTTTTATCTATTGTGAGGTATTCATTCAGTTTTTCAGCAGCATTCTGATAATTTTCGCTATCAATAAACTGTTGAGCCAGATTATTCAATCTATCCAGTTTTTCTTTAGAAGCTTCACCAAGCTTATCAAACAGTTCCTTTTTAACAGTTTCAATTCTGTCATTTGTTTTTCTGGTTACAATAAAACGAATCTGTTTAAGATCACCGGTTTGAGCCATAAGCAGAAAGGCTGTAACATTGAATGTTCCTCTTTCTGCAGCTGCACCAACCTGACCCCAGATAAGTACAGAGCAATCCATTTTTTTACAGATTTCTTTTTTCTGATCCATACCAAGAGCAAGAGGTGATTTAACTCCAAACTCTTTCATTATTTTTTGAGCCTCTTTATAGTTATTAATCTTATAATCAGGATATGCTTCAGATATTGTCTTCATGTCCCTTGTATTCATTGATTTTGCAAGAGCACCGGAAGAAGAATCTGTTTTTTCGAACCCGAGGAATCCGATATTTGTTTCTGCTACAGCCAGTTGACAAAGTAACAGAATTATGACAAAGATTATGCTGAATTTCGACATAATACCTCCAAATTAATATTTTTCAGTGTGAATTTCTAAAAGACACGATTATTAGGCAAGGATTTTTTCAATACATCCCGTTAAATCCGAATCTTTATATTTTGCTTGACATTAATACCATAGTATTTTTTTCTGCGACTCACATTAACTTTAAGCGCGCCTGTGGCTCAATTGGATAGAGCATCGCACTACGGATGCGAAGGTTTGGGGTTCGAATCCCTACAGGCGTGCCATTTTTTTATCACTTCTATTTTAGTTTCATTTATCATAATTGCAAATTCCATACCATTTACTGAAAACATATTCAGTTCATTCATTAATCAGACGATCAAAGAACAAAATATTCACTATAATAAAACTTCTTCTGGTTTAATAACGTAAAATGCATTATAATAGTTTCATATTATAGAGAACTTTGCATAATTGTAGAATAAATATCACAGGTGAATTTCTTTAAAATGAAGGAAAAAACTACCGCAATTATCCAAAATCTCAATCTTAAGGAGTATTTATGCAACACACAGTCGAAGTACTTAATTCAGTAATTATTCAGATCTGCCATATCCTGGCAATGTTTACTATTTTTACCGGTGTAGTGAAAGGAACATACATATATATAAAGGACGCTATTCTTAAGAAAGCTGCAGCATCAGCAATCCAGGAAAGCAGAAATGAACTTGGTCATGCCTTTTCGCTTGGACTTGGCTTCCTCATCGGTGCGAGTATACTCAAAACCTCCCTGGCACCCCAATGGAATGATATAGGTCAGCTTTCTGCAATCATTGCCATAAGAACAATATTAACTCATTTCCTGCTTAAAGATATAAAGAAAAAGAAAAGAGAATGTGAGGATAAGACAGATTGATATTCCCTGCAATCTAAATATCTATAATAAAAAAAGGATACCTTTATTTCTCTTAATCAAGATTTAGAATTGTATACTTCATTAGATAATTAAACTTACATCTTCAGTAATTCCTTCCTAAGAAATTCTAATCTGTCACAATCCTTTAGTTCTGCTTTTTCCTGCAACTCTTCTACCAATCTAAATGTTTGATCTGCATCATAAGTCGTATTATAGTATGATGTTATAGCCTTCTCAGCCTTTGCACAATCTACAGAAAATTCTATAAGCAACTTATGCATGTCATCCATTACATCCGGATGTGAATCAAGTTCAGGAGCTCTATAACTTTTAATGTTAGACATTAATAGAAAGGGAAAAGTTTCTGGCCATATATAAAATAGCTTGCGAAGACAGTAAACTTGTAGTTCATGATACTTGTAGCTTCCAAAAAGTATATTAACTATGCTCATAAGCATAAGATCACCTTCGTCATCATTTTTAACCTTTGTAGCTAGATATTTGAAAATACTATCAGCTTTCGAAGTGTATCCATAATTAAAGTATAATGAACCAAAAACAGTTTGGTCATCCTGTTGCCTTAAACCTAATTCATTACCAAAGTAAAATTCCATGAATTTTTTATCATCCAATACCTTAAAGTAGTAGTTTCTAATACCTAAGTAGATTTCTTCTTCAATAGTAGGGCCACTGAAACGTATTCTATTTTCATCTTCTTCATCAATCTTCCTATATAAACCTGCCAGTTCTAATAAATGACTAAATAAGTCCTCGGAAGCTCCCTTAAAAGCATTTAGTTCGCATGCATTCAAATATAATCTTCCAATCTCAAGATCAAGAGAGTATTCTTCGAATGCTAGTTTTAGTAACTTGCTTGCATCATCATACTTTCCAGAATTAATCAGCTTTTGACCTTCAGCAATTATGGTGTTACGTTTTATACTTGCACTACTTAGATTATTTCTATATTCTCTTACTTCTTCGATAGATACACCGTCTTTTACATACTTGAAATCACAATATAAAGGGGATAAATGCAATGTAATTAAGAGAAATACAAAGAGCATAGAATTTATTTTAAACATAGGAATCCTTTTCATACACATGATTTATTAGTTAGATTGAGCTGCTTGTTTCTGCAAAATTGGATTCACTGCTCAGGAAAGGTCAAGAAAATGATTATTGTCCCCTGCAATCTCCATATCTGCAGCATAAAGAACTATGAATTAGGTATTCAATTTGCATGGCATACATCATCATCAATCCCCGAAGACAATTACAAGGTTCTTCTCTCTTACCCTGTTAAGATCAACCCTATGATGAGTTTTTTTCCCTTTATACAGGAAATCAAATTCCACTGTTAACTGTTTTACATCTCTGGGAATATCCAAGCTCCGGAAACCGTAATATACATCTATCATATTGTCCAAATATAATCTTTTCGCATTAAAATAGCTACCAGACACTTTCTTGTAAGTTGCCAATGGAACAGCATTTTCAGAACCCATTTTCAACACAATATTCTCAACCAGTTCACTTCCGTTGTTGACTTTGTCATAGTAATCTTTTTCTAAAATGAATGTCATATCGTAATAAAAACGATTATCCTCTACCGGTGTCTGGTAGGAAACATTGTAGCAGTTTTCCGAGCGTAACGAGACAGAGAGATAACATTCATCATTTAACTGATAAAATGAATCATCTTTATCCATCTCAAAGTAGTTTAAATACTGAGGAACAACACAGCCACCAATTGTGAAAAGGACTAAAAGTAATAAAATGAAAAGCCATATTCTGGTTTCACTGAATGAAGTAACTTTCACAAACCGCCTCCTCATGTCTCTGTTTCTTCAAATTTGCATTAACTGTTCGGGAAAAGTCAAGGAAAAACTGAGGCTGAAAATAAAATCAGGAGATTTCCATTAGAGCTCTAACTTGCACTGTCAATCTCTTTTGGAGATACTGCATTCACTTTAAGCCAATCCCTTCGACTCCGTGTTCACAGTATGTAAAAACAGAATTTTTGTCGTTTGTTTTGTTCAAAGTGTATTCCCTTTCCCGATTTCATCGGGACTCAGGGAGCTTTCAACTCTATCTTCATCAGTAGCTTAAGTTGATTGAGCCCCGAAAAATCGGGGAAACCTGTGACAAAAAAAACAGTAATTTCAGAACATAAATCGTTTTTTCACAGTCTGCCATACAACCTATCCTGTTGTTTATGATAGAAATTCAAATCCCCTACAATATCCTGAATCCTTTTGTAGAAAATGCATTCAAGTCAAGATCTGAGAATTCCTTTCTGTGCAGTTTTTTCCACGGCTGCCGCTCCAATCATAGCGGCATTATCTGTGCAATACTTCAATGACGGATATATCAGCTTCACATTTCGTTTTGCTGTTTCCGTTTCCAGACGGCTTCTCAATTCACTGTTGGCAGAAACCCCTCCAGCCAGAACCAGTTTTTTAATCCTGTTTTTATCGAGATAATTCAGAGTCTTGTACAGAAGATTATCCACAATCCCCGTCTGAACTGACGCAGCGATATCATATTTATGTTCTTCAAGTTCATCCCGGGAATGACTCTCTATGAAATTTCTGATAGCTGTTTTCAATCCACTGAAACTGAAGTTATAGTTATCCTTCTTTTTCATACCGATTGTAAATGACTGATATGAAGAATCTCCCTGTTTAGCCAGTTTATCTATAATCGGTCCCCCCGGATAGCCCAGTCCCAGCAGTTTAGCGCTTTTGTCAAAGGCTTCCCCGGCAGCATCATCAATAGTTCTACCCACGATCTCAAATTCACGCTCAGCTGTGAAGTGAGCTAACTCAGTATGACCTCCCGATACAACCAATACCAGATATGGTGCAACCATTTCATCTTTATGCTCAATCATATTTACAGCTACGTGCCCCACCATGTGATTCACAGCAATAAGAGGTAATCCCAGCCCGTACGCCAGAGATTTAGCATAGGAAACACCTACGAGTAACGCACCGATAAGTCCCGGATTTACTGATACTGCTATAGCATCAATATCATCAAAAGTGATCTGTGCTTTTTTCAACGCAGCTTCGGTAAGGTGAACAATATTTTTGAGGTGAACTCGTGATGCCAGTTCAGGAACAACTCCTCCGAACAGATCATGCTCCGGCTGAGATGAAATCAGGTTAGCATGCACATTATAATCTGTGTCTATAACAGCAACAGATGTATCATCACAAGATGTTTCGATAGCGAGTATCTTCTTCATATCTATTTATCTTCCTTTTTTATAACTTGAACTTTCTGCGGCGTATAATCAAGAATCTTTATCTCGGACCCAACACTGAATTTTACAGGCAGCATTTTCTTATCTTTCAGTTCTTCATCATCTACGTAAGCCTGAATATTCAGGTTTGCTGTATTTTCCAGTAACTCACTACGTCCTTCAATTCTCACCATAGTCTTTTGAGGTACAATAGAGAATTCTTTCATATTTCCAAATCTTATCGGAACGAACATAGATGTTTTCTTAATAACAATCTCGGAACTTTTCCTCAGTTTCACATTATCAATATCCAGAACAACTTCGGAATCAGGTTTCAAAAGAGAAATATCTTTTTTACTGTCTGACATCATCTTTTCAGTGAGTTTCTCAGTATACACAGCATCAAATTTGTTAAGTTGCGTTTTAGGTCCTCTTATTTTCACATACTCCGGTTTAGTTATCAGCTTCTGGCTAATGAAGAAGTTTCTGGCATCATCCGAAACAAAATCCACATGTACTTTAACTGTCTTCTCTGAGATTCTGTCAGCCAGAATCTCAATTGTGCTGCTGGAACCAATCAGAGAATAGGTAATATCTAGATTTTCCGGGAACTCTGGAATAAGCTGAGTTGTCTCAAACTCGTTTAAACCCGGTTTAAGATTTTTGACACTCAGTTTTAATCTGGGGTCTGACATTTTCAGCATAAGCAGATCCATACCTCGGCCTTCGAAAGCAACGACAACATAAGCCGGGCGTGTATCGACAATATATATTTCTTTATTCAGGTCTACTGCGGTGACCTGAATGTTATACTGTATCCTGTGCTTACTGAGCACAACCATCATCATCCATATTGCCACAGCAATAAAAACTGATAGTATTTTTAGAGTAATACCTTTATTCATAATTCTCCTGAAAATTCAGTAAATAACAACATTGAGACCAATTTTCCAAACACTGATAAAATATTCAATATTTTTTTATTGCACAAAAAATAAACAGTGCAAAAAATGTCTTTTTAGATTATATATGAAAAAAATATAAAATAATGATACAGGAATCAGGAGGAAAGTGATGCTTCAAAGCATGAGAAACAAACAAAAATCAATAATCTTCGTAACTGCAGTTCTGTTCATACTTGGTATGGCACTGATGGGTGTGGTAGACACATTCCAGAAAAAACATTATGTCGGTAAAATCGGATCGCACAAGATCAAACTGAAAGATTATGATGCTTTACTTAAAAACGATATCACAAGCTGGTATCAGGAAAATGAAGGTAAAGAAATTGATACGAAAACAATGAAAAGTCTTAATGACCAGTTATGGAACAGGTATATTAACAACTTTATCTACGAAAAAGAAGTGAAGAAAAGACGTATCAAAGTAACAGATGAAGACGTTGAGAACAAATTTGTCAATGATCCTCCAGAGTATATCAAACAAGCTCCTATTTTTATGACTGACGGTAAGTTTGACAAAGATAAGTACCTTCAGGTACTTGTTTCAGGAGAGCCTGACCTAAGTTTCTTAGAACAGCAAATCAGAAATCAGCTTCCAAAAGAACTGGTTTATGAAGACATAAAATCTGATACAACAGTTACAGACGAAGATGTCCTTGCTAAATACAAAGAAGACAATGATAAAGCTGATGCTGATATCATTTTCTTCGGAACTGACAAAATTAAAGACGTTACTGTTACAGACGAACAGATTAACGACTACTACAATGAAAATAAAGACAAGTATAAAAAAGGTCCTGTAAGAAAACTCAAGTTTGTAAAAATTGAAATGAAACCAAGCGAAAAAGACGAACAGGAAGTTCTGGAAAGAATTCAGGAAGTAAGAGATGATGCACTTAAAGGTACAGACTTTGCAGAGCTTGCAAAAGAATTCTCAGAAGGTCCATCAAAAGATAATGGCGGAGACCTTAACTACTTCACCAGAGACCGTATGGAAAAACCATTCAGTGATGCTGCATTTGCTCTTAAAGTAGGAGAAATAAGTGAGCCTGTTCTTACAAAGTTCGGCTGGCACGTTATTAAACTTGAAGACAGAAGAAAAAATAAAGACGGACAGGAAGAAGTTAGAGCAAGACACATCCTTATGGAAGTTCATGCTTCTCAGGAAACTGCAGACCAGATGGAAGAAACTGCTAATAATTTCTTCGCTGAAGCTAAAAATATCGGTCTTGAAAAGGCTGCTGATGCTGCAAAACTTGAAGTTAGTGAAACTGCCGAATTCCAGGAAAACGCTCGTTACGTAAGAGAAATAAACAATAATTATAACCTTATTCAATTTGCTTACGCTGGTAAAGAAGGCGACATTTCTGAACTTGAAAAAGATTCAGATGGTAACTACTACATAGCTCAGATTTCACTGGTAAAAGGTGATCATTACAGTGATCTTGATCAAGTGAAAGATCAGATTAAAATGACCATTGAAAGAGAAAAGAAACTTGAACTTGCAAAAGCAAAAGCTGAAGAGTTTGCTGCTAAACACAAAAAAGAAGAATACTTCGCAGCAGCAGAAAAAGAAGGCTGGGAAGTGCTTAATCAAAAAGATATTACTGCAGTAAAATACATAAGTAAAGTTGGTAAAGATGAAGATTTCAATAAAGCTATTCTTGCTCTTGAGAAAGACGGAATTACCGACCTGATGAAAGGTGACAACGGAGCTTACATTGCTAAGGTAACTTCCAGATCAAAACCTGATATGGAAAAATTCGAGAAAGAAAAAGAAAGTCTTAAAGAAACAGCAGTTACACGAGCTCAGAATCAGTACATTAACAACTGGTATAACAAAACCAAGAAAGAACTTAAAATCTCAGATGACCGTAGAAAATACTACCAATACCTGAATTGATAAAACTATGAAAAAAATATTTATACTTCTCACAATTGCAGCCCTGTTCTGGGGCTGCACTTCCAGACCGGATAAAACAGTTGGAAAAATTAACGGAAAATATATATCACTACCTGCATATAACTCAGCAGTTAAACAGCAGTATGAGTTATTTAAAACAAAGTATGACCGAAACCCCAGTCCGACTGAAATGGAAGAGCTTAAAGGAAAAGCCTGGGATCGTCTGGTTACATCCATTGTAATTGATGAACAGTTTGAGAAGTATAATATAAAAGTCACCAGAGGTGAAGCAATTGACTCTCTTATAACCCATATTCCTGATGATGTCAACAGAATGAAGATCTTCATGAAGGATGGGGAATTAGATAAAGAAATGTATGTCAATTCAGTTAAATTCGACGACCCTGTTCCTATGGGCTGGGCCCGTGAACATTACTTCTTTACATATATACCTTATTTGAAGCTGAAGAATGTTGTTCATAAAAATAGAAAAATTGATGAAGACATGATAAAAAAAGAATTTGAGATCAGAGAAGGCAGAGCAAACATAAATGTTATCGAAGTAGATCCTGAAAACTTTGTTGATGAAGCTTATGTTTCGCAACCGGACATCATGAACTATTATGATGAACATAAACGAGACTATTTTATACCTGCCTCCTGTGATCTTGTAGTATATGAATTTCCGCTCCAGCCTTCAAAAGCTGATGTGAGAAAAGCTAAAACAGTAGCTGACTCAATATACTATGAACTTAAAAGAGGTAAAAACTACGCTTACTTCTATGATTATCTTGCTTATCATAGAATCAGGTGGACAAAGCTTGATTCTCTTCCCTCGACTGTAGTGAAAGACTTAAACAGAAGTGAGTTCAAAAAGCCTACCAAACCTTACAAAAGAGGTAACCAGTGGGTTATTCTGCTTCCTGAGACAAAGAAACGTAATTTGCTCAAAATGAGAGAGCTTGTTATTGAACCTGAACTCTCAAGAGATACAAAAAAATCAATCGAAGAAGAAGCAAACTCTTTTAAAGAGATTATCAAAGATATAGGACTCAAGAATGTTATTGATGAGTTTGGTATAAAAGTACATTATGCTAATAATCTAAACTACGAAAACACTAAAATACCTGTCCTTGGAGAGAACATGACTCTGGTAAAAAAGGCTGTAAATCAATTTGCCGGTACGTTCTTTAATCCTATCTGGGACAAGAAAACAAGCAACTATATCATTATTCAGGTCAAAAGAGCTCAAAAAGAAGAGTATGCTCCACTTATGAGTAAAGCTGAAGAAATCAGAGCGCTCCTGGTGAGTAAGAAGACTCATGATTTGGCTGAAACTGAAGCAAACAAAATCATCAGTAACTTTACAGAAAAGACTCTGGAAACCAAGTCAGAAAAATTTTCAGTCGAACAGCACTTCAGATTTACCCCCGAAACTGAAATTTTTGGAAATTTTGATAGCAAATTGAATAGACAAATATTATCATATGGTAAAGAAGGTTTAATCAATACTCCTTTTGAGGTTGATGGAAAGTTCTATATTGTCTATATCAAAAACTACTATCCTATAAATTATGATTTATTAAAGGATAAACGCTTTGAGATTATTGCTGAGCTTAAATCACAGGGAAAAGATGAATATTTCGATAAGTGGTTTGAAAATCTTAAAGCTACTGCAAAAATTAAAGACTGGAGAAAATCAGATCAGATGATCCAGCAATAGCTGTCAAAGTGGAGGTAAACATCCTTCAAAGAAAATTTCAATATCTTTCAGATGATATTCTGGCATTACGTGATTCTCGCAGAAAGAAAGAGAATCAGCTGAATAACTACTTTAAAGTTGCTCACAAGCTCTTTATTAATGGTGAGTACCTTAAATGTATTAAGTACGCAGATAAAGCCATTCAATATGGAGATTTTGATAATCCTCAAAAAGCTCTGATACAATCCTATCAGTTATTATCTATGAGTAATAAACATTTTGGCAGAATGCTAAATGCAATCCAATATTCTTTCATTTCATTGAAACTGGCTGAACAAATCAATAACAGTACAATGATTTCCTTTATTTATAATAACCTCAGTGTTATCTACAAAACAATGAACGATCTTGATAAGTCTCTGGAGTATGCACTGCTTTCAATCGAACTTAAGGATGAATTAAAAGAACCTCTTAGCTATGCAAGATCCTGTGCCAATGCTGCTCTTATCTATAAGGCTAAAAAGGACTACAACAAAGCTGTCATTCTCACTAAGAAATCTATTAAACTCTTTGAAGAAAGCAATTCTCCCGAAAACACGGCATCTGCTCTATGCAACCTTTCTGTATGTTATTTCGAGATGGGAGATGTCAGTAAAGCAATTGATACTGTAAATAAATCTCTGACAATTTTCACTGAATTTAACTCCAGAATAGGCGTTATCAATGATTACCTCAACCTATGTAAGTTCAATATAGAACTGGAGAATTTCAGGGAAGCAGAAAAACTGCTTAATAAAGTAGACAGTGAGTTTGAACTGAATGATCTACTGAGAGCCGAATTCCTGTCACTAAGACATCTTCTTGACTATAAGACAGGAAAGTATGAATCTGCATACAAAACCCTCATTGAATACAACGAATTAAAATCCAGAATAGATGAAAGCCAAAACAGAAAACAGATTGCTGACATTGAACTGGACTACCAACTTAAAAAGAAAACAAGAGAAGCTGAAGCTTACAAGAAAAAAAATGATGAGCTTGATAATCTGAACAAAGAGCTTAGCAGAATCTCATCAATTAAAAATAAACTCATCTCTGTCATTGGTCACGATTTGAAAATTCCTCTGACATCTATATTCAGTGCTTCTGAAATGCTTATTGAGTACAGTAATGAACTAGGCGCAGAACAGAAAACTAATTTTCTTAAAGTTGTCTACAATTCTGCTGATAATCTTAACAACATGCTAAATAACCTGCTTCAATGGTCAAAATATCTTGATAATACAAATCAAATAGAAACTACCCGGGTAAACATTAATAGTCTGATTGATAATACACGAAAATATCTTAGCAGAGAACTTGAGAAAAAAAGCATAGTAATTCTTAACAACGAGACTTCTATTGTTCATGTAAAATCAGATTTGAATATTCTCCAGATTGTACTGAGAAACATTATCTTTAATGCAGTAAAGTTTTCACCCAGTGGAAGTCATATCATTGTTTCATCATCCAGAAATGATAATCAGGTCACACTGAGTGTTACTGACTTTGGAGTTGGAATGACCGAAACACAAGTAAATAGTATTCTGAATAAGAATATTTGTTTCACAACATCGGGAACAATGAATGAAAAGGGTAACGGAATTGGACTGAGAATCTGCATGGATTTACTGGAAATGATGAATTGTCATCTGGAAATTGACAGTAAAGAAAAACAGGGAAGTACCTTTTCGATAATCTTCCCTGCAGAAAATTCTTAGAAATCTATGTAAGATTTCTCCATGTCATGATTTAAAATAAGCCTGCCGGACATCTTTTCCAAATCTTCCAGAATCCACTCTTTAGCTTTTGCAGTATCTCTTCTGCAAACATCATATGAGAAACATAAAGGTATTCGGAGATTTAATTGTCGCGATAATATATCTGCCGTATAATACACAGGTTTCTCTGACCCTATTTTAACGATCTGAAAACCGTTCGTATGTCCACCGGTCAGGATTACCTTTACTTCATCCGTTACATCATAATCACCATCAACCAGCTTGAGATTCTTTTCATTATCAATAAGAGATAAATGATTCTCATAACTGTATGCTGCCTGGTTCAAAGTATCCGGATTCAAGGCAATATCCCATTCCTTTTGCTGAATAACATGCTTTGCATTGGGAAAAGTAACTACATCTTCCCCGTTAATATTACTGATCAATCCACCGGCATGATCAAAATGCAGATGGGTCAGAATAACATAATCAATATCATTACGGTCTATGCTGTTATCATCCAGAGCAGTCAAAATATTCTCTCGGGAAGGAGAGTATATCTTCATAATCTTATTGTCGAGCCTGTTTCCAAGCCCTGTATCCACAATTATCTTCTTACCTGCTGATTCTATATACAACAGATTAATCGAAGCCTGAACCCTGTTTTTTGAGTCCACAGGGATATTCTTCGGCCATAACGGTCTGGGAAGGACTCCCATCGCTGCTCCGGCATCAGACCAGAATGAGCCGGCATTAAGAATCTTGAGCACTGCTTTCCTGTTTCTTAGATTCATGCCTGTTATTTCGGCTATGGTTATTGTTTCGGTTATTTCTGTAGTTTCTGTACTTTTTACGATTATTATTGCTGTGGTGTCTTGGTTTTGTCTGAGCAGAATCAGGATCATATATTAACTGAACCTTTTTCTTCTCACCTTCCCCAATAGTTTTCGTTCTCAAGACTTTATCATTCTCAACGAATTTATGAATCATTCGTCTTTGTCCCGGTTTCATCGGATCGAAAGTATAGGTCTTTTTGGTATTCTTAACCTGTTCCGCAGCAGCCTCTATCTTTGAATTGATATTCTTGTCATTATTCTTTCTGAAATCATCAATATCAAACATGATTCTGGTTTCATCGATACCGGACTGAAGCAGGTAACGATGAGTAATGTGCTGAAGACTGTCCAGAACTCTTCCGTTCTTACCAATGAGATAACCTTTATTCTGGACACCATTAAGTTTAATGATAAACTGTTTGTTTTTCTTGATAACCTCGAGTGTATTAAACTCGACATTCATCATCTTGAGTAAATTTTCGATAAAATCTTTTACATTGTCTGTGTTTTCAGGTAAAAAGAATTTGATAACAGTTGGTTTTCCTCCAAACAGATTGAAAAAACCGTTAGAACCTTTATCAACAACTTCATATTTTAACTTATCTTTAGTAATCTTAAATTCTTTTAATACATTAGTGACAATTTCAAATTCAGATTTACCTGTTCTTTGAATTACTTTCATAGAAGCACCCTAATTCCTTTTTCATAACTTTTACTAGTGAAATTTTTTCTTGATATAGTACTGTTGGATAATTCCCAGTACCTGGAAAACAGTCCAGTACAATACTAATCCTGATGGCATAGTATGGAATATCCATAACATCAATGCAGGCATAGCATATCCCATTATCTTCTGATTCATTACCATCGCCTGCTGCTTTTCATCCATTTTGCTCTTATCCTGCTGTGGAGGCGTCATTAGTCTCTGCTGTATAAACATTGTAACAGCCATGATAATTGGCAGAACATAGTAAGGATCCGGTTCAGCTAAATTTGTTAACCATGCTACAAATGGTGTTTGTCTTAACTCAATTGAGGATCTCAGCATAGGATACAGTGACATGAATATTGGCATTTGTAACAGTAAAGGCAGGCATCCGCCTAATGGATTCACTCCATTCTCTTTGTAAATCGCGCTTAACTCCGCATTCATTTTTTTAGGATCACTCTTGTATTTCTGTTGAACTTCCTTAATTAAAGGTTGAACCTTCTGCATTCTATGGGTTGACTCAAAACTTTTGTGAGACAGAGGGTATAATATTACCTTAAGCAGTAAGGCAAATACAATAATAACCATTCCATAGTTAGGGATTACTTTGTGCAGAAGTTCAAAGACTTTCATAAAGAATTTGCTGAGAAATCTAAAAGCCTTAAATCCTAAATCAACAATGTTTCCAGCTCCACGTCCATACATATTATCAAGCAGTTCATTCTGGAGATGACCAAAATACAGATCATAAGACTCATCCCAGTAAAGCTGTTCGTTAACATTTTCAACATAGATTTTCATTGCAGGGCTGTTATTGGTTCTGTATACTTTTACATTTCTGATTGTAACTTTCGGATCGGGAAATGCTGCCATAGCAAAGTATTTAGATTTAACAGCCAACCAGTCAAATTGTCCCTCGTACGACTGAACTTTATCAATCTTCTGCAAAGGAAGTTTTTGTAGTGATTTGTCGATTTGGGCTCTGAACTGGTACTCTCTTTTCTTATATTTCTCTTTTATCTTATAAAACTCTTCTGTGTCATTGATTCCACTACCGAAATCAAATGTATAACCAAGGATTCCCGGGAATTCATTTATCTTCAGGTTAAACTTGAGATTTCCGTTATCTTCCAGTGTAAATGATTTCTCGACAACAGTATTTCCCATACTGTCAGGCAGGAAGAAAGACAAATGCTGTCCAGATTGTGAATACTGGAACATTTTGCGTGTCAGACGTTTTTTAAATCCATCTCCCAGCAAGTCCACTCTGGCGACTGTAAAGCTATCTGGAATCAACTCGACAATATTTTTTTCATCATCTTCAAAATTTTTGATAAACGCCTGTTTGATTTCTGCCCCTTTATTAGAGAACACAAATTTCACAATATCGTTTTCCAGAATGATTTCTGATTCTTCAGAAGCTTCATATAAACCGTCAGACTGTTCGCTAATATCCTTTTGTATTGCATCATCTGCATTGGTTTCTTTGGCTGTGTGCTTAACTTCAGCAGATGCCTGTTTCACGGAATTCTGTTGCTGTGTTTCAGCAGGTTTTTTCCATATATACTGAACCACGAGAAACAGTACAGCTATAATTCCGATTGCAATAAAATTTCGTTTTTCCAATTTACCTCCGGGGAAAACTATGGGAGCGGATCATATCCTCCTGGATTGAAAGGATTGCATCTGAGTATACGGTGAATTGTAAGATACAGCGCTTTGAAAGCATTGTACTTTTTGAATGCCTGGTATGCATATTCACTACATGTAGGAGTAAATCTGCAACTGGGCGGAAGCATGGGTGACAAATACCTTGAGTACAGTCTGATCAATATTAAAAAGAATGAGTTTATAATTCTCATATATAATTCATAATTTTATCAAAAACGCTATCTAAATCTTCTGTTACATCCTGCCAGTTCTGAGGCGGGTTCGTTGATTTTGCGATGATAACAATTCTTCTTCTGATATTTTGAATGGATTCTTCATGAGCTTTCAAGTAAGCCCTGATCCTTCTTTTAATTTTATTTCTGACTACTGCTTTCCCAACTTTTTTACCGGTAATTACACCGATACGGGTACTTTCAAGTTCAGCATCTTCATTCATCAATACAGTAAAAAAATTCCCGGAAAACCTTTTGTTACTTCTGAACAACAATTGATATTCCGGGTTTTTTTTTATAATTTCATACATTAAACTGTGAGTCTTTTACGACCTTTTGCTCTTCTGTTGGATAATATCTTGCGACCGGCTTTAGTTGCCATGCGAGAACGAAATCCATGAACTCTTTTTCTTCGAGTATTATGTGGTTGATAAGTCCTTTTCATTTTTTCTCCTATCCATTATCAATATTCACTTTAAATCGGACCCATATTTTCCGAATTAACAACTTTATATTAGTATAGTCTGAAAAAATAAATCAGACAGTATGTCAAGCAGAATTTCGCTTAACATGAATAAATACATTATAGAGTAAGAAAATTGTCCTTATTATAGACGCCTATTCAGATGTCCCGAAGGTCTCAAGCTTTGAGCCGTCTACATAAAGCATCTTAGGACGCAGCGGCATGCCTGTTTTCTTAATCTTGTCATTGTCGTTTTCTTCTACGTGTCTCCAGATCTCCCATTGATCACCTTCGCCGTCAACACAGAATGTGACAGTTTTCTTTACAAAGTCATCAATTATAAATTGAATAGATTCAAGTGGTTCCGCTTTTGTTACCGGAATACAGAAATTTTTCTTGTCATATAAAAACTGATTATCTTTATCCATCCAAACTCCCTTATTTTGTGGTAAATTGGTAAACATTAAACGAGCCGACATCATCGACCCAAATCTTTCTTTTGCCTTTTACATCGAAATTAATTACTATTCTTGCATACTTAGCTTCCTTCTTGAAGAAACCTGTACTAAATTCTAATTTTGACCATTCAGTTTGTAAAGATGTTTTTTGACTAATTTCATTTCTGATTTTTCCCTTATCATCAAAAGTAACAAAATAACAGGTAATTCCATCACCTATCCACTTGTCAGCCTTCATGAAGATTCGGTTATAATAAGCATTCTGAAAACTTATGTCAAAAGCCTCGGAAATCAGGCTAACTTCGCTGTTATCAATAGTTATGCAGGTAGATTTTCCCCCGCTGTGCGCTATTGTATTGTCCCATGTTATCACCGCCTCAGGCTGAGACTTGTGCAAAACCATCCAACCTAAAGGCACATCATCGTACTTAAACTCTCCACCTTCAAAATCAGCATTGAAGACAAGATTATCCTTCCCTTCTGCATCCTTCTCAGAAAAATTTAGTGTTGATCCAAAAAAACAACCAGTAGTCAATAATACGAAACTAACTGAAATCCAAAATATTATTTTTCTCATTAACAATCCTAAAGTAAAGATTTCCTTTCCAGATAAAATTTCAAAATCATAGCTATTGCAATTGAGTTTATCAGTAAGTTTGAACCACCATAACTGATAAACGGCAATGGAAGCCCCGTTGTAGGGAACAAACTGATATTCATGCCTATATTTATCACTACCTGAAATGTCAGATAAGCAAGAATACCCGAAGCTGCAATCTGAAACTCCCGCACTCTCAATCCCGGTATAACCCTGGCTATTCTTATCAGCAATATAGCATAAAGCAGAATCAGTACAAAAGATCCGATAAATCCAAACTCTTCTCCAATTACAGAGAAAATAAAATCAGTGTGCTTTTCCGGTAGAAAATTGAGACTCTTCTGGGTACCTGCAAGGAATCCCTTACCAAGTACACCTCCGGAACCGACTGCAATCTTTGCCTGAATTATCTGGTATCCTGACCCCAGCGGATCTCTGGCAGGATTAAGAAACGTAAGAATCCTTTCCTGCTGATATACCTTCAAACTATTCCATGCTACAGGTACAATCAAATAGACAAATACATTAACAATAACAATGATCGAAGTAAGAAATATTGAGTATTTATTCCTTATATATATTATAATTAAAAAAACAGTCCATATAATAAAAAAAGTCAAATTAAAAATCAATAAAATGCTCATGACCGGACTAATCAGCATGAGAATATACAAAACAGGGAACTCTGCAACTATCAGAATCGTCGTCAATGAGACCAGAAAAACAAGGGATGTCCCAAGGTCCGGCTCCATTAGAACGAGAAGAAACGGCAAAGCAAAAGCTCCCGCTGATCTGGTGAACTTCTGGAAATTAGTAAGCTCCTTTTTAGCAAGCAGCTTTGCACAGAATATTATAGTGATCAGCTTGGCAAGCTCTGAAGGTTGAATCCTGAATCCTGCCAGACGAATCCACCTGTGAGCTCCGTTGATCTCCCTGAAAAAGAAAACAGCAATCAACATGATTATCACGGTAATATACCCCGGAACAATTGCCACTTCAATTATACGCCATGGAACTCGCATAATCAGAAATAGCATTACCGCACTTAAACCAAGCCAGATAATCTGCTTTATGTAGAAATTTTGAACATGATATTCTTCACCAATTCTAGTTGATGATGCTGTATAAATAGCAATAACCCCAAATATAACCAAAACAAGCCATACTGTAAAGATTATTCTGTCTATTTGCCTGTTCATTACTCACCTGAAACCTTTTTATAATTATCGTAAAACTTAACAATATCACCCATTATAGGAGCAGCTACGTTTCCACCGTGTCCTGCATTCTCCAGAAAAACTACCATAGCAATCTTCTCGTCTTCCCACTCTGCATACCCACCAAACCAGGCATGTGTAACATCATTAATATGATTCTCGGCAGATCCTGTTTTACCCGAGACTTTAACCACGGGATGACTTGCGAGATGACCTGTCCCTTTTCTACCGTTCACCGTATCATATAAGGCTTTCTGAATTAAAGCCAGAGTTTCATCCGTCATTGGAAGCTTGTGCTGTTCAAACTCCATGTTCTCATTAACTCTTCCGGCTCCTTTACCAATTGCTTTTGAGAACAAGTGAGGTTGAGTCCAGACCCCATCATTGGCAAGAGCTGCATAATAAGCACATATTTGGAGTGGCGTACATAGAACTTCACCCTGACCTATTGAAATGTTCACTGTATGCCCAATGATTGAAGCATGAGGACCATAAGTGTCTTTATACCATTTTCGGGTTGGAAAAAATCCACTTCTCTCCTGAGGTAAATCAACACCTGTTCTTACAGTAATGAAATTCCTTTGGGTGAAATCCCCAATATCCTCTAATCTGAGTCGGGTTGACAAATCGTAAAAGAACACATCACAGGAAAATCTGATTGCTTCTGAGACATTTAAACGCCCATGTCCAGCCGGATTCCAGCACTTGAAGAACCTCCCCCCAATCTCCATACCGCCCACACAAGCTTCAAGTTCTGTTTTCTCATCAATTATATGAGAGTCCAGACCCAGAGCTGCAACAATCGGTTTGTAAACCGACCCCGGAGGGTAAGTAGCATGTATTGCTCTGTCAAGCATAGGCTTGTCTTTGTTATTGATCAGTTCTGACCAGTCTTCTTGTGATATACGTCCCATAAATATGTTTGGATCATAAACAGGATTGTTTACATAAGCGATAATTTCTCCGGTTTCAGCATTCATCATAATAACAGAGGCATTATAGCCTTTCAAGAGTTCCTGAATGTAGTTCTGCACAAAATTATCTATTGTCAGGATAATCTGATATCCGTGTTTAACTTCTCTGGAAAGATTGTGCTTAAGCAGACCAAGCGATCTTCCTCTGGCATCCACCTGTATTACATTATAACCTGATTCCCCGCGCAAAAGTTCTTCGTATTCTTTCTCAATCCCATTCTTACCTATTACATCATTTATAGAATACTCTTTTTTATCTATATCCTCATATTGTTTATCAGAAATTCTGCCTACATATCCTGTGAAATGGGAGTTATACAGATAGTTTCTTTTGTACTCGGTTTTAAATACCAGAGAAGGGAAAAAATTCATGTTTTCAGAAATAAAGATAAAATCCTCGTACTCCATATTAAGCACCAGAGGTATTTCCTGATATGACCTGAATCTGTTTTTGTAAATTATATCCAGAACATCTTCAGTTGTCATATCAAATCTACCTGAAATCAGTTCTGCCAGTTTCTGTTTATTTTTTAGTTTCCCCGGAACAAAATAAAGATTCTTCGATGATTCATTCAGAACAACCGGAGTGTACTGTCTATCAAAAATCTCACCTCTCACAGGTGCAATGCGTTTAATTCTTACAAAGTTCTTCTCGGCAATTGTCTTGTAATAATCTCTATCGAAAAACTGCATCCTGAACAATACTATTAAAAGGAATAGAAATACCAGACAAAGTATCAGAGTTGCACTGTTTGAAAATAGTTTAATGTACTTCATCAAAAGAAATCTTCATTATCGAAAAAAAATACAGGAAATAAACGCCAATGAAACTGATTACAGTATTATATATAAAGCCAAATAAATACATAAGAGTGACTTCCCCGTTAACCCAGAATGCTTTTGATGTGGTATTATACAGCAGAAAGAAGATAAAATTCAGAAAAAGCACACTGAGGAACACGACCAATGCTCGGTTTTTACTGATAGAATTGTGTAGCATATACACTAAAAATGCAATGATCGTGAAGGCAAGCGTCCCTACTCCGAACAATTGTGGATAGAGCACGTCGAATGCCAGCCCGGCAATGAATGAGCTGCTCATATTAAGGTAATAGTTCTCTGATAAATTCCAGAATATAATAAAGCCTGTAATCAAATTCGGAATAACTCCGCCAATAGCAAACTCATCTGCCAGAAAAAACTGGAGTGAGATTGCAACAAGAAAACTCAATACTCTGGAAAAATATATCAAAACTTACCTCATGCTTTTCTTACAATACATATAGGAGTTTGCTCATCTCCCTGTCCCTGCGGATTGTCTTTCATGACTATTTCCATGAAATTCCTGTCAACTCCGTTACTTCCGCCAATCATCCAACATCCGCCTATATCATTGATATCCATAACAGCTGCTTCTATTCCCAGACTTTCCTTAATCCTGGCACAAACACCAGCAGGATCCTTCGGACCTTTTATAACGCATTCATCATAAGGAGGTATTGGTGAGGTGGTTGCCGCATCAATTAAAGCAGCCTGCATACCGGCAACCCGGTAAAAATCACCTTTCCTGCCGAAAAGTTTACCTAACGCTCCACAAAGAGCAGCAAACAGAATTCTCGGAGCTCCAACTTCATCAACAGCACACTGCATGCTGGTTGGTGCCCTCAGTCCAATTCCGTAACTGACATTAGACACAAATCTCCAGAGCAAGTTGGCAACAAAGCCTATTTTAATATCTTTAACGGGAATAGCTCTCCCCTGTGTTATTGCCAGAGGACTTTCACTGATAGTAAGTATATCTCCGGGCTGCATTTCATCAAGAGCGTATTTTCTTATTATTTCTACGATATCGTCTCCCGGTTTAAAGATATCTGTTTTAATCGGGATGCGAATATACTTTATTCCATAAACTTCAATTTCCGGATTCCTCATTGAATTCTCCATTATCGTTCGTTTCCATAGTCTGATGTTTTAAAATTACTACATGCTCAATGTTTTCAACCTTAACAAAAGGTTTGATTATAGCTGACATATATAAATTATCTGATGTGTTCTGTACTTTATTGACAATCCCGACCGGATAACCTTTGGGAAAAATTGATGATATATTAGATGTAATTACAGTATCGGCAACATTTATATTAGAGCCAAGCTGGATCATGTTCATTTTCATTTCACCATATTCGTTGTTTTCAAGCAATCCTTGAACACGGGTGCTCTTTGTCAGAACTCCAGTTTTAAATTGAGTGTTATCAAATGGCAGAACCACACTGACTTTTCCGGATACAGAAATTATCTTTCCGATTATGCTCTGTTTCCCGATGACTGCATCATTGATTTCAACTCCGTGAACACTGCCACGATTAATAATCAGGTTTCTTGATTTGTATGTTCCGGATACAGCAACAACATCAGCATAGATTATTCCCTCAGCCTTATCAGATAAATCTATGTTCTGTTCCTGTATTGACCGCATACATTCTTCCAGATAATTAACTTTCTTCTGAAGCTCAGCATTATATGTATACAGTTCTTCGTTTTCTCTGTGAAGCTGTTTTCTGGCCGCCTTATTTTCGAAAGCTTTTATCCAGAATGCAAAAACAGTTTTTGAAAAGTAACCGGACTTTCTGATTCTGTCTTTTGAGTTACCGGAAAACAGTAAAAAGGAGATTAACAGTAATATTCCAAAATAAATTGATTTCTTAAGCAATTTAGTCTTCTATTTTCTTAATCAGAACTTCCCTGTATTTATCTACATTGTCCAATATCATTCCGGAACCCTTCACTACACAGGTTAACGATTCAGGA
The DNA here is from genome assembly GCA_942492065.1 of Cloacimonadales bacterium (SeqCode). GTDB lineage: Bacteria > Cloacimonadota > Cloacimonadia > Cloacimonadales > JAIOQZ01. The sequence goes on from CALODV010000020.1 coordinate 363,173, forward strand.
TAGACATGAACAGGAAGATCAATTACATCCTGTATTCTTTTATCCAGTCCCTTAAGGTATGAGCCGCCGCCTGTCAGAACAATACCTCTGTCTGCAATATCAGCAGCAAGTTCAGGGGCAGTCTTTTCAAATAAACGTTTAACAGCATCAATCATGGAATCTACAGTCTCCGCCAACGCTTCTCTTATCTCATTTGAATTTATTGTTAGAGTTATAGGATAACCGGTAATAATATCTCTACCTCTGACATCCATCTCAAGTTCTTCTTTGAGAGGGTAGGCGGAACCGATCTGCATTTTTATTCTTTCTGCAGTCTGAATACCAACGTGCAGGTTATTCTTTTTTCTCAGATAGTTTACTATTGCTGCATCCATTTTATCTCCACCGAGTCTTATGGAGCTATGAACAACGATATGTGAAAGAGAAATAATTGCAATCTCAGTTGTACCGCCGCCAATATCCATAACAAGATTACCAAATGGCTTGTGAATAGGTAAATCAGCACCGATTGCAGCTGCTATAGGTTCAGAAACCAGATAAACTTCTCTTGCACCTGCATGCAGAGCAGAATCTCTTACCGCTCTTTTTTCCACCTCTGTGATCCCTGAAGGCACACAGACAATCACTCTTGGCTTCAACAGGAATTTTTTCTTCTGAGCTCTTAATATTAAATCTCTCAACATTATTTCAGTTACCTGAAAATCGGCAATCACACCGTCTTTCAGGGGTTTGATCACTCTGACTTCATCAGGACTCTTACCCAGCATTTCCTTTGCTTTGGCTCCAACTTCAATAACTTTCTTGCCGCCGTTCCCAAGCGCAACTACTGAAGGTTCATTAATTACAATACCAACACCCTTTCTGTAAACAAGCGTATTAGCCGTTCCAAGGTCTATTGCAATATCGTTAGTCAGTAAATCAAACAGTCTCTTAAAAAACATTAATCCTCCGCATGGATTTGATTCTTGAATTATTTTGATTCACCGAAATAAAGTCAAGTAAAATCAGACACTACCCTGTATTTATTTATATAAAGTATAAATTTACTAAATTATTAGCTGTAAATTAATAAAATACTACTTACGACATTACCGTTAAAAAATAAAAATTAGCACTCTAAGATTTAGATTGACAATTTTTATAACATTTATTATATTGTTTATTGTTAGCACACGATGTAGTAGATTGCTTAAATGGAGTTAATTATGAAAAAGAATGTTATAAGGGAAGCAAAAGTACTTAAGTCGCTTGTAAATGAGTACATCAGTACAAATGAGACTGTAGCTTCAAGCCTTTTATGCAAGAAATACATCCAGAATGTCAGCCCGGCGACCGTTAGGATCGACCTGCACAAGCTGGAAAAGAAAGGTTTAATATGTCAACCGCACACATCTGCTGGAAGGATTCCGACATTGGCAGGGTTCAGAAGATATCTGGAACTGATACAGGACGATCTTGCCAAAGCCGAATATACGGGAAAAGATATTGTTCGGGAATTTCTCACTAAAAACTTCAGAGATATACCTATGGCATTGCACTATATTATGCAGTACCTTGCCAAAGAAACAGACCAGCTCAGTTTTGTAGCTGAACCTGAAATTTCTTACGGGTACCTGAAAAAACTCGACGTTTTTAAAATTGCTGACAAAAAGCTGCTTTTCGTAGTCAGTCTGGACTCAGGTATGGATAAAACTGTCCTCCTTAACTCCAGTGCAGACATCTCCGAACAACAGCTGAAAGTACTTGTGAGATATGCTAACGATGAGCTTATGGGGCTAAGAATATACGACATCCTTAATCACTACCTTGCCCAGATAACAGATGATATGACCAGTTCAAACAAACTGCTCATTACTTTCCTGACCGAGCTTTATAAAGCATTCAGGGAAATCACAAGCTATTTCATCCATTTCGACGGAAATATATCATTCCTGGAACAGCCTGAGTTCAATGAGAAGAAAAATATCCTTGTCTTCTTTGATCTTATGCAGAGACAAGATTTTCTCGTTAATAAAATGCAGGAGAATATTGCAGGAAAAGAATTCAGTATTGCTCTGGGAGAAGACCTCGGTAGACCGGAATGGTTGAACTTTGCTTTAGTATACTCTAAATATGAACTGTTTGATGTACCGGGGTTCCTGGGAATTCTGGCACCAATCAGAATGAATTATATAAAAAACGTCCCGATTGTAAGGGATATTGCCAAAATGATTACAGAGACTACAAAAAAAGGAATGATGGTACCTCGCTATGAAAAATGAAGAAAAAAATATACCTGTTAATTCTGAAGAAGACTCTTCTAAAAAAGAAAAGGAGGCTAAAAAGCCTTCAAAAAAGAAGAAAATTTCTCTAAAAGATCAGATATGTCTGCTTGAAAAGGAAAAACAGGAATTAAGGGATAAATACCTCAGAACAGCTGCTGAATTTGAAAACTACAGAAGACGTTCAAATGAAGAGAAAGCAGACTGGATTAAGAATGCCACTCAGAAACTGGTACTCGAAATCTGCGATGTTCAAGATAATTTCGAGCGTGCCATAATTACCGGAAAAGAGAAGCATACATACGAATCTTTAATGACCGGAATCGAACTTATCTTCAAGCAGCTTGAAGCTGTTATGAAAAAAGAAGGTGTTGAAAAAATCGAAGCTCTCGGTGAAGAATTTGATCCAATGTATCATGAAGCTTTAGCACAAATTCCTTCTGAGCATGAAAAAAATAAAGTAGCCGCGATTATTCAAAACGGTTATAAAATGAACAATAAAATAATAAGACCTGTAAGAGTAGCAGTATCTACCGGAGAAAATCCGACTGTAGATAATAACAATAATAAACAAGAAAATAATAAAAAATAATAAGGAGGAAACAATGGGAAAAATCATAGGTATTGATTTAGGAACCACAAATTCCTGCGTTAGTGTAATGGAAGGTGGAAAACCTGTTGTAATAGCAAACCCGGAAGGTGGAAGAACCACTCCATCCGTTATAGGATTTGCAAAAGACGGACAAAAATTAGTAGGTCAACTGGCAAAACGTCAGGCAATCACAAATCCCCATAATACTGTATTCTCAATAAAAAGATTTATGGGTAGAAACATCAACGAGGTTGGATCAGAAATCCAGACTGTGCCTTATGTAGTTAAGTCAGGACCATCCAATCAGGTAGTTGTTCATATCGATCAGGATAACAAAGATTATACCCCACAGCAAATTTCTGCTTTCACTCTTCAGAAAATGAAAGAAACTGCAGAAGCTTACCTCGGTCAAGAAGTCAAAGAAGCAGTTATTACCGTACCTGCTTACTTCAATGATGCTCAGAGACAAGCGACAAAAGATGCAGGTAAAATTGCAGGACTCGATGTAAAAAGGATTATTAACGAACCTACTGCTGCTGCACTTGCATACGGTATGGAAAGCAAGAAAGAAGAAAAAGTTGCTGTTTACGATCTTGGCGGCGGTACATTCGATATCTCTATCCTTGATATATCCGAAGGTGTTGTGGAAGTACTTTCAACAAACGGCGACACTCACCTTGGTGGGGATGACTTTGATAAAATCATCATTGACTGGATGATTGATAAATTTAAAGCACAGGAAGGAGTCGATCTTTCCGGTGATGCCATGGCAAAGCAAAGACTGAAAGAAGCTGCTGAGAAAGCTAAGATTGAGCTGTCCGGAACTCAGACAACCAATATCAATCTTCCATTTATCACTGCAGATGCTTCAGGTCCGAAACACATGAACTTAGACCTTTCCAGAGCTGAATTCAATAAAATGACTGGTCATCTTGTGGAAAGATCAATCGTTCCATGCCAGAAAGCACTTCAAGATGCTAAACTCTCAATTGGAGAAATCAATGAAGTAATACTTGTAGGTGGCTCAACAAGAATACCTGCAGTTCAGGAAGCTGTAGAAAAATTCTTCGGAAGAAAACCAAGCAAGAATGTTAATCCTGATGAAGTAGTGTCTATTGGTGCTGCAATTCAGGGCGGTATTCTCGCAGGTGACGAAAACCTTAATGACATACTCCTTCTTGATGTAACTCCACTTTCACTTGGTATTGAAACACTTGGAGCTGTTATGACAGCGCTTATTCCTCGTAATACAACAATACCAACAAAGAAAAGCCAAATTTTCTCAACAGCTGCTGACAACCAGACTGCTGTATCTATTCACGTACTTCAAGGTGAAAGATCAATGGCATCTGATAACAGAACTCTCGGTCGTTTTGATCTCGTAGGAATTCCACCTGCACCAAGAGGAGTCCCTCAAATCGAAGTTGTATTCGACATTGACGCAAATGGTATCCTGCACGTATCTGCTAAAGATAAGAGTACAGGTAAAGAACAGTCCATCAAGATCGAACGCGGTGGATCATTAAGCGAAGAAGAAATCGACAGAATGGTAAAAGATGCAGAAGCAAATGCTGAAGAAGACAAGAAACGTAAAGAGAACATTACATCACGTAATGAGCTTGACACAATGATCTTCTCAACAGAAAAAGCTCTTGAAGAACATAAAGATAAATTAAGCGCTGATGAAGCTAAAAACGTTGAAGAGGCTATTAAGGAAGCTAAAGAAAAGCTCGAAAAAGCAAATTCAAAAGAAGAATTTGACAAGATTAAAGAAGATCTTGCCAAAAAAGCTCAGAAAATTGGCGAGATAATGTATCAGAATATGCAACAGGAACAAGGTGCTCAACCTGGTGCAGAACAAGCCGGACCACAACCTGAGCAACCTACTCAGGAAAATCAGCAGAAGCCTGCAGATAACGGTCCTGTTGACGCAGATTTCGAAGTAGTTGATGACGATAAATAATGATTTAAGGACTCTGAAGCAGTCTTTTAGACTGCTTCGGAGGTTTTTATAAATGAGGTAAGATATGGCAAAAAGAGATTATTATGAAGTACTGGGACTGGAAAAGTCAGCTTCAGCCAGTGATATAAAGAAAGCATACAGAAAACTGGCAATGAAGTACCACCCTGATAAGAACAAAGACAATCCCGAAGCTGAAGAAAAATTCAAGGAAGCTGCAGAAGCCTACGAAGTTCTGAGTGACGAGGATAAAAAAGCGAAGTATGATAAATTTGGACATGCAGGTCTGGATGGCGCTTTCGGTGGCGGAGGATTTTCCTGGAATGATTTCAGCCATGCCTCAGAATTTGGTGATATTTTTGACGGATTCAGCAGTATATTCGAAACCTTCTTCGGTGGTGGTGGAAGAGGAGGATTTTCCAGATCTTATTCTCAAAGCCAGCCTAATAAAGGTGAAGACCTTCAAATATCACTTTCTCTGACCTTGAAAGAAATTTCCAAAGGTGTAGACAAAAAGATCAAGATAAATGTTAAGGAAGCCTGTGATGTTTGTAACGGAACCGGATCTAAGGATGGAAAATCCAAAACCTGTTCCCAGTGTCGCGGTACAGGTCAGGTTCGACAAATGCAGAGATCTCTGTTTGGTCATATCCAGACAATTGTTGCCTGCCCCAGCTGCCATGGTGAAGGAGTTATCATTGAAAACAAGTGTCCTTCCTGTCATGGTGAAGGCAGAAAGCCATCACAAAAAACAATAAATGTACATATTCCTGCGGGAGTATCCGAAGGACAATATATAAGAATCCGAGGAGAAGGTAATGCCGGACCTCGTGGAGGAACCAAGGGAGACATCCTCGTTCAAATCCATGAAAAAGAAGACGACATCTTCGTCAGAGACGGACAAAACCTTATCTGTGAATTCCCAATAAGTTTTTCACAAGCCGCTCTCGGGTCAGAAATAATGATCCCGACCCTTTTCGGAAAAATAAAGATGAAAGTTCCTGCCGGTACTCAGTCCGGAAAAGTCTTCAGACTGAGAGCTCAAGGGTTACCAGATGTGAACAGCTCCTACAAAGGCGATCTTTTTGTAAAAATTGTTGTAATGACTCCAACCAAACTGAAACAGGAAGAAAAAGAACTCTTTGAGAAATTGCAGGATTTTGACTCAGCAAGAGATCTCAAACCGGGAAAATCATTTTTCCAGAAGTTTAAGGAATTCTTTATATAATGCCCAGTTTTTACAACCCTGATTTTAACATAGATGATAAACATATAATACTGCAAGGTGATGAGAACCATCACCTTGTACATGTTATGAGAAAAAAATCAGGAGAGACTATTGATATTCTGAATGGAAAAGGACTCACAGCTCATTGTAAAATAGAATCAACCTCTAAGAAGCAGACAAAATGCAAAGTCAGTTCAATTCAGGAATCATTCAGGTCAGCGTCAAAAATCAGTGCTGCGTTCGCTCTTCTCAAGAACAAGAATGATCACCTTATTGTTGAAAAACTGACTGAACTTGGAGTATCAGAGTTCTTCCCTGTTGTTACAGACAGAACGATAAAGCGCCCCAAGGATTCGGTAGTTAAGAAATTTGTCAGCACAGCCCTTGCTGCAGTAAAACAATGTGACAATCCATTTGTTCCTCAAATACATGATGCACTTGACCTGAAAGATTTCCTTAAAAAGATATCTTCAACAGATACTCAACTTATGGTTGCATCCGAAACTGAAGAGAAAGTATATATCAGGGATATTGATGTTTCCAGGAATGTGTGCATCCTGATAGGTCCCGAAGGTGGATTCTCCGAGTCAGAGCAATCTTTATTAAAGGAGGGAAATTATATAACAATTTCTCTTGGGAGTCACATTCTTAGAGCAGAAACAGCGGCAATTTCATTCACCGCCCAATTAATAAATCACATTCAAGGAAGAGGCGAAATATTCTTTTAGTCCCTTTCATTCAATGCTTACCAAGAATTATAAAGTATTGTCCACATCACATTTCAGACATTTTTCTTTTTTTTCCTTGCCATAAAAAACATACAAAACATCTTTGGCTCTCAATATAAACGAACAGGAGATACTATGGCTTCAATGAGTGATATCAGAAATGGAATGATAATTAAATTCAAAGGTGGACTCTATGAATTTACTGAGTTCCTTCACGTGAAACCAGGTAAAGGTGCTGCTTTTGTTCGCACAAAATTGAGAAACCTCAATACAGGTCAGGTTATCGAGAACACATTCCGTAACAGTGACAGATTTGAGGAAGTTAGAGTAGAGAAGTCCAAAAAACAGTATTTATATGCTGATACAGATTTCTATGTATTCATGGACAATGACACATACGAACAGCTTTCAGTTCCACACGAACAACTGGAAGACATCAGTAAATTCCTTATGGACAATATTGATGTAACCATGCGAATGGATCCTGAAGGCAATATTATAGGAGTGGAACTCCCAATATCGGTCGTACAGGAAATTGTCGAGTGTGAGCCTAATGTAAAAGGCAACACAGCCTCCGGCAGCGGTAAAACCGCGACTACGGAAACAGGTTTATCTTTAACTATACCTTTCTTTGTAGAGAAAGGTGAAAAAGTAAAGATTGACACCCGTACCGGAGAATATATAGAAAGAGCATAAAAAAAAACTTGACATTGAATACCAAAAAACTAAATTGTAAATGTAAGTCGGAGGATAGAGATGCCAAAAGGTAGAACTTTCAATGCGAAACTTGCTCACGAACTGAGTACCGAAGGTAAAGTAATTTGTCCTGTTTGTAATCAGGAAGTGAAAAGAATAAAGCTCGTAAGAGCAAGGAAGTCCAAAGCTGAAGGCTGGGCTCCGAAATATGAATTCGCTAAAATCTGTAAATGTAATGAAAAAGATATTTATAGCGGAAAAATTTAAAACCTCACACCCTACATAAAATGCCCTCCTAGAAAAAGCCCAATAGCCGCCCGGCGATTGGGCTTTTCTTTTTTTATTTTTAGCATTTTCAAAAAAACCATAAAATTAGTTGCAAAAAAAATTCAAGTTTCAAATTATGATGTCATATTAAATTGGAGAATGCTATAATTATGATTAATAAACCTACAAAAAAATCTATCTCTATTATTTTGCTCTTTCTGATGCTGGTAACAATGGCAACTGCAGCTCCCGTTTTTCCCGGAGTGAAAAACCAAAACTTCAATATAAAACCTGAAAGACCCAGTGAAAGATTCAGACCTGATCCTTACACAATGGAAAGATCAAGAGATATACCGGACAGCATTCTCGTAGTAATGGTGGAATTTGCTGATCTGAAATTTGATACAGAGTCCACATCTTTTGACGGATTAACACACGATAAACTATACTTTGAAACATACATGAAACATATGTCAGCATTTTTCCATGATGCTTCCCATGGACAATACAGCTTAACACCAGATAACTATATGGTATATGAAAAAGTTGAACTTGATAGAGATCACACTTATTATGGAGATTATGATGCAGACTCAGGTACACGTGTAGTAACCCTTATGTCAGACATCGTGTCAGCTCTGGACGATGATATTGATTTCAACGACTACGATTCATACCTTATTTTTCATGCCGGAGCAGGTAGAGAAGCTGATATCCACGGTACTCATCCTTACGCTCTTTCTAGTACTTTTGTAGACAGATATGATATTAAAGAATCATATGAAGCCTCAATTGAGGAAGAATTTCCGCTTGCTTCGAATATTACTGAAAACGGTATAACTACAGCGGATAGCAAAACTCTGTATGAATTTGTACTTTGCCCTGAATCTGAAGTATTTGAGGATTTTACTGAAACTGACCCGACTCTGGGAACTCTCGGAGTTCTGGCTCATGAATTCGGGCACCAGTTAGGCATGCCGACTCTGTTTGACAATTACAGTGCTAATGGCAGATCAGGCGGTATCGGTTATTTTGGTATTATGGGTAATGGAGCGTGGAATGCTCTTGGTTATGTACCACCTCTCCCCTGTGCCTGGACGAGATACTACATGGGCTGGGAAAACACTATTGAAATTGACCAGTTTGATACAGATTTGTTCATCAACCATGTAAGTGATACATTGAACACAACAAACAAATTATACAAAATTAATATATCTGATACTGAGTATTTCCTGATCGAAAACAGACAGCAGAATCCTGACAGCAGCCGCAGCAATAATGGAGCCCCAAGCTTCACTTTCAAACTGCATCCGACTGAGCAGAAGTATTATGAAGCAGGACACCCGAATGAAGGTGATCCAAGATTTGACTTCATGATTAACTCATACGAAGGCTGTGAATGGGACTTCTATCTTCCCGGATACGGTGATCCTATGATATACGTAGACGGCGAGCCGGTAGATGGATCAGGTTTACTGATCTGGCACATTGATGAAACTATCATCAATATGTTGTTTAAAGACGACTTCGAATACAGCTTTGTCAATGGAGATGCAAACCATAAAGGTGTAGACCTGGAAGAAGCAGACGGTGTGCAGAACCTGGACTACTATACCCCACCTAGCGTATACAGACAGGGTTCTCCTCTTGATGCATATCGAAAAGGTAATAACGACTATTTTGGGTTTGCTCATCACAGAGACAATCGTGATTTAGTTTCCACTCCTACAAGTGCAGGTAATTACGGTAAATCAGAAATAGAAATATATGATATCAGTTATTCAGGGAATCAAATGTCATTTAAAGCCAGCAACAGTTGGAGCAAAGATGTACTGGATGTAGATTTCCCAAGAATAACATGTAATATCCTAAGCGGTCCTGATTATTGGTTTTACAAGTCTTACATTTTTGGTGTCACCGAAGATGGTCAGATGGAAATCATTGGTGATGAAGTGGAAAACACATACGACCTACAGACTATGTCTTCGATTACATCCATCAGAGTAATTGGCAAACCTGTATTCAATGAACAGGAAAAACATATATTGGTACCTGCGAAATATTCCATAGACGGAACGGATAAGTTTGGAGTAATTGTAGTTAAATCACTTCCTGATTTCTCTGAGATTGAGATTATTGAAGTGAGAAACACAGATCAGAATCTGGAACTCAGTCAGAACATTATGGTTAATAATTATTCTTATGCGAACTACAGATTATGTGTACCATTTGAAGATAATGAAGAACAAGTACTCTACTTCTTTGATTCGGATTATAGCTTTTTAGAATCGGTAAACGTCGGAGCAGGAACACTCGCAGGTGAAATTGTGGCAGGGCTTGCAAACAGTTTCGTTGTTACCTTCAACAATAATGCTTACACAATGAATGTACTTACTGCAGACGGCAGTCTGTCAAATTATGAGCTTCAGGAAATCACATTTGCAGATACTATACTCCACTGTTCAGGTGCAGATATGATTGATAACGGCAATGGTGTCGAAGAAATAGTGATAGTTACCAAAGACCGTAAAATGTTTATCTATAACTCTCAAGGAGAACTGGAAGCTCAGAATAATGTAGAGATTCCTCTCAACACTATCTCCCAACCGGCTATTGGCGATGTTTCTCATAATGGTAATCTGGATATTGTAATTGGAGGGGAAAATTCCTTTGCAGTATACAATGCACAGGGTGTTCTTATAAGCAGCCCATATTATTCCGTGGATTATCCTGATACAAGCAATGTTGCTACCCCTTTCATTTTATTTGATTATAATCCCAATTATAATTTAGATTATATTAATGGTGCATATATGCCTCCCAATCCTTATTATGGTCCGGACATTTTTGGATATTCATCTCTGAACAGACTGGGAGGATGGGATTACCATAATGAATACATAACGGGCTATCCTGTTACGGCTGTCCATAAGTTCAACTCAGCCCCATTAGTATTTTTCTCGAAGATAATCTTAGATGGTGAAGATGAGCCTGAGTGTGCAACATATTTCTACCATGATGAAGGAAATAAACTTACCAGAACATTGATACTAGACATGGGGCAGAAAGCGGGAACAGGCTGGTTAATGGAAAATGCCAACAGTGGCAGAACATCTTTTAATTACAAACCAATGAAATACAACAGTTATAATACAGCATCATTATTTGTGCCGGATGAAGTCTATATCTTCCCTAATCCCGTAACGAGAGTTAATGATGGAGACTTGAAATTTAACTTAATGGTAAACAAAGATGCTGAAGTTCAAATAAAAATATTTGACATTGCAGCTAACTTAATTGCAAAAAGAACTGTGAAATGTAATGCTTATGAGAAAAACAGAGATAAGTTCATTCTGAATACATCTAAACTGTCTTCCGGAGTTTACATTGCAGTAATTAAAGCCGGAGGTGAACAGAAAACCTTGAAGTTTGCCATAGAAAAATAAAAAAATTCATTCTGGAGGAAATAGATGAAATATAAATTTTTAATACTATTACTGGTAATAATGAGTGCATCATTGTTTGCCGAAAAAGTAGATGGAAAAGCCGGAGAATCCGGATTCAAAATGCTGGATATACTGAAAGATCCGGCTACTGCAGCAAGTGGTGGAGTAGGTTCTTTTAATTCATACAACAGTTTTTCTTTTCTGACTCATCCCGTTTCAGGTTTGGAAAATCCTGATCATCAGGTATCATTCAATACAGCTGAGTTATTTGCAGACATCACAGCCAAAAATCTGGGTTACATCAAAAGCTCAGAGAAAATGGGATTCGGCTTGTCTTTCCGTACTGTTGATTACGGTGAAATTGAAAAGAGAGATGATAACGGTCTGTTAATTGGCAACTATGAGCCTGTTGACATGGTACTTTCCACTAACATGGCATTCAGAATCAAACCTTCTCATTATGCAGGAGCTAACGTTCACCTTCTTTATGAAAGAATCAGTAATTCTTCTGCTTACGGCTTAGCATTTGATCTTGGTTATTACTACAAATCACCCATAAAGAATCTCTGTTTTTCCGCTGCATTAAGAAATATGGGAAAAACATCCAAAATGGATGATGAAGATATCACACTGCCGTTTTCTTATGAAGGTTCAGCAATCTATACATATCAAATAAGTGATATAGTGAAAAACCATAGTGAAGTAAAGTTCATGAAATACCGTGATGACGATAATTTAAAGATCAATATCGGTAACGTAGTTTCCCTGCATGATATTTTTCAAATCAGAATGGGGTATAAATTAAACTACGATGAAGAAGATTTCACTGCAGGATTCTCTGTGAAAGTTAAAAATTATAACGTAGGATATTCATTTATAAAATACGCTGAAGAACTTGATGATATACACATGATAGGCGTTTCATACTCATTTTAAGGAGCAATAGTGAAAAGACTGTTAGTACTTACACTTTTAGTAATTAGTTTCAACTTATTTTCGGAAACAATATTAACTCCAAGAGAGTTGATTTTAAAAACCAGAGAACCACTCAATTTCGAAGATGTCCATTTTGAGAATAAAGATATCAACAGTATTTTTGAGAAATATCGCCCGAGAAGCATCAAAAAACTATTTCCAAAGGATGACAGATACTTCTGTGTAAGATTCTTTGAAGAACTTGACTGGAATGACTTGAATTCCAGAGCTAAAAACATTGCCGAAATCGAATACATTCAACCAAACTATGTAAATAAAATGCATTTTTACCCTAATGATCCAAGATTTGAAAATCAATTTCTTGATATGGTGCATGCAGAAGAAAGCTGGGATATTACAACCGGCAGTAATAATGTTATTATTGCTATTATTGACTCAGGCTGTCATTTTGAGCATGAAGACCTTCAAGCTAATATAATGATAAACTCCGGTGAAATTGCTGATAACGGTATTGATGATGATCAGAACGGGTATGTAGACGACTGGAGAGGATGGGATTTCTCAGATGCTCCTGAATTATCTGAAGTTGCTCTTGGAGACTACCTTGATCAGGATAATGATGCCGAAGATGAAAACAATCACGGTACTCACGTAGCCGGTATTATTGGGCCGACTCTGATAATTCTATCGGAATTACAGGTATTTGCCATAATGCCAGTATGCTTGTGATTCGAGCAGGTTTCAGAACAACTCAAGGTACAGGTTATCTTCAGGATGATGACTGTGCTTCCGCAATAGTATATGCAGCTAATATGGGAGCTAACCTAATTAACATCAGCTGGGGAGATCAAACTCACTCTCAGATTATTGATGATGCCTGCCAGTATGCTTATGACAGCGGAACAATTATCGTTGCATCTGCCGGGAACGATCCGCAACCGGGAATAAGTTACCCGGCAAGACTTGCTACAACAATCTGCGTTGGAGCTGTTGACGAGGACATGAATCTCGGGGGTTTCTCAAGTTTCGGTCCGGAAATAGATGTTGTTGCTCCCGGAAGCCAGATTATCAGTACATATAGTGTTGACGATCCTGCAACAATTTACCATGAGATGTCAGGAACATCAATGGCTGCTCCCTTTGTAACAGGTGCATTAGGATTACTACTTTCTGAGAATCCGGGAATCACTTTTGATGAAGCTAAGTCAAAACTATACTCATCAGCATACGACCTTGGAACAGATGGTTTCGATAATTACTATGGAATGGGTATGCTCGATATTCACGCATTGTTAACCGTTTCAACCCTGCCTATTGTAGAAATTACATCCCCTGATGATAGAACAGGATTTGCAGACTCTTTCGATATAGTTGGAACAGCAGATGCCGAAAACTTTTTCCGGTATTGTGTCATGTACACATCTGCCGAAATGCCTGAGCAGATTGACTGGAAAAATGTAGAGGACCATGAAACAACTCCATTGTTCTACAGTGAAAATGTTGTTGATGATGTTCTGGCAACCTTTAATCTCAGAAATGAAATACCAGATGGTACATACCTGATAAAGGTTGAACTTACAACTTCGGATTACAGAAAGTTTACTTCTATGAGAACAGTCTACCTTGATCAGACTGCTCCACAGCTAGATACAAACTACATGTTCATGTATAAAAGATTTTATCAGGAAGCACCAAGATACTACTTGCAATCCAAATATGATGAAGCGGTATATCAAAAAGCAGTTATTACTGATAGAGACAATAATAGTTTTACGGTCTATAATGATTATCCGGACTCAAATCTGATTATTCAAATGCCTGAAGATCTGGCAGAAGGTCCGGTTGATATAGAGATTTCAGCAGAAAATCTCTGTGGTAACGTTAATTCTGTTCAAGCATTCAATTCGGTGGGTAATATTGATAAAACAACAATCAATACAACAGAGTATAATCAAATTGCTGTTGGTACTGCAATAACAGGTATAGGAACAAGCAATCCGAATACAATTATTGGTATGGAAGCCGGATCCGGCTATGGTGATGTTCATGTATATGACATTTCTGCCGGTAATATGCAGTCTGCTTATCAGTTTGAAGGAAAATTCTGGCCATTAGCAGTTGGAAATACCAATAGCCTGAACGATGAAGTAATAGGAATCAATCTGGATAAAATTATAATATATGAATCTTCCAGCAGAGATAATTTCACATTACCTGCTGACACATTGCTAATTAAAGAAGATGTAATGGGTGCTCGATTTGTCAATTTCGACACAGACGTTTATGATGAGCTCATTACAATTGAGAATGAATCTTTTGCCAGAGTTATCAGAGGCTACGACAGAATAGGCAACAGCTTCATCAATAGATTTACATTGTATAACAACTCCGCAACAAACACACGTAACTCATTTTCAACAAGAATGACATGCGGAGACTTTGATAATGACGGGCTGATGGATATTGTAGCATCAGATTCTGACGGTGATGTTATGGTATACGAAGTGCACACAAGCCTTGATGCTGTTCAGACATGGGCTTTCAGACTGCCTACACCTAATGCTTTCTTTATTACCAGTGGAGACTACACCGGTGATGGGGTTAAGGAATTCTGTGTTGGAGGTTATACCGAGTCTACCGGAGAACCTGAAAAAACATACAGTTATTTCCAGATTTTCAAAGCTACCGGAAATAACACCTACATCCCTTTGGATTATATCAGCTTTGACCATATTGGGTCACAGAACTCTATTACAACGGTGAATTTTGACGATGACAATGATGATGAGCTTGTTATATCCATTTCACCCGGAGTTTATATTATAGACTATGTTGATGGAGAGTTTGTTCCTGTATGGAAAGGTCAATCTGACAAAACATATCAGACATTCTCAATCGAGCAATCAGGAAATGAACCTTCCAAAGTGTTTCTGAATAACACTCTCGAGGATCAATATGAGTGTCATATGATAACAAAAGCAGCCGTAGAGGACAGACCATATCCTCCAAACCAGTTTACAGCTGCTCCTGTGAATGAAAGTTCAATCAAACTCAGCTGGGAAGAGTTGACTGCAGGTGAAGTAATAATTTATAAAATAGAAGATGATAATATGTCTGAACTGGTAAGAGTTACAGGAGACAGCTTCCTTGACACTCTGGTAATCGCCAATAAGGAGTATAAATATGCTCTGGCAACACATGATGAATCTTACCAGGTAAGCACATCGAAGCTTAGTTTATGGAAGACAGCTATGCCTGACTACAAGCCTGAACTGGTAGAAGTCTCTTTTATTGATCAAGACAGGGTTTCGCTGGAATTCTCCAGGCCGTTGTCCAACACTGCTATCAATATTGGCAACTATTATGTATCACCAGATATAGAGCTTCCATCATCTTGTTATTTTGACACTTTTAAAACACGAGTCGTCTTAGCATTCAGCCACCAATTTGAACTGGATGTTCCATACACACTTTCAGTGTCCAATTTAAAAGGAGACACAGGTGTTCCTGCAGATGACATGAACCTGTCCATAACACTTGATGGTTCTGAGCTAATTAAACCATTTGTAGAAAACGTCAAAGTGTTAGACAGAAGACATCTTGAGATTAATTTCAGTGAAATTGTTACTGAATTATCTGCAACAAACATGAATAATTATTCTATTTCTTACCCGGAAATAGATAAGAATAACAGCGTACAATCAATAACTTACAACAATGATCAGGTTATTCTGGTCTTTGCTAATGACCTTGAATACGCTAACAAGGTTTACGATCTGAACGTAATGAATGTAGAAGATATTGATGGCAATAAGGTCCGATTAGGAAATAAATTCCTTTTCAGCTTGACAGTTATTAATAATCTTGATCATGTAAAGATTGTCCCTAATCCACTGTATACCAGTAAATCGGATAGATTTGTAATATATAATCTTCCTCTGAATAAAACAGGCAGCATCAGACTTTATGATATTAATGGCGATCTGGTAGTCAATAAGACAATTGAAGGTCTGACTCAAAATGAGAGCAAGTTTGAATTTCTACCCAGAAACAAAATGGGAGAAGACCTGTCATCTGGTGTTTACTATTACATACTGGAAATGGGAAGTAACACTAAAAAAGGGAAAATTGCTGTAATCAGATAGATTTTATCGCGTTATCACAATATATCCTGTTTTGGTGGGAAATAATTTCGATTGAAAGGAGAGATAAATGATCTCTATAGACTGGAAAGCAAGGCTTAAAAAGGATACTGAAGACTTTCTGAAAAAAAAGCTTCCAAATAAAGATTTTGATATTGATATTATATATAATGCTTATCCTGAAAGAATTGATAATAAGGTGCCAAAAGACGTAGTAGTCTTAGTATCCAAGCATATAGCATCATATGTGACCAAGAATCCGGAATCCCATATGGATTTCTTCGATTCGCTCTGGAGTACTAAGGGAGAAAATGGTAAAATAGCTCTCAGTATTATTCTTGCAAAGCTGGTGAAAACAGACCCTAGAAAATATATTGATTACTCCGGAACACTTTTAAAAAGCTGTGAAGACATAACTCACGCACATATAATCCTGGATAAAGTGATTTACCCGATTGTCAAAAAACATCCTGATAAATTTATAGATAAGATTATAAAATGGCTCAACAGCAGTAATTCTACTCTTAAGCAGGCAATAATGAAACTGCTTATTAAGCTGATAAAGGCTAATGGGGATCTCATTAAACCTGTTTTCAGAAAACTTGAAGGTTTATGGCTTTATGCTGATGATGATATGATTCATTTCAATATTGATTTTCTTAAAGCTGTATGCAAAATTGATAGAAACTTCTACAAAAATATTTTTAAGAACTATAAAATTTCTCGAAATCCGGTGTTTATCGAAATTCTTACCGGAAGTATTAGCATTTATGATCAGGAAATATTTGATATTGTGGAAAACTGGACGAAAAGCGGAAATGCCCGATTAAAAAAAGCAGCATTGTCTGCTCATAAAATTATGTTAAGAAAGAAAGGATAAATATGCCTGAATATATCACAAGAGAAGGAATGGAAAGACTGAATAAGAGAATCAGTTTTCTTCTTGAAACAGAAAGACCGAAGGTAGTGAAACAAGTCGCAACAGCAAGAGAAATGGGCGATTTAAAGGAAAACGCCGAATATCATGCTGCTCGTGAAAGACAAAGACACATTGATGATGAAGTAGGAAGACTGAAATCAAGAGCTGCAATATTGAAAGTTGTTGATACAGATACAATACCTAAAGATGCCGTTAGATTCGGTGCCTATGTTGACGCAGAAGAAATATCTAAGTCAGAAACTCATCACTACAGACTTGTAGGCGTGGATGAAGTTAATCATGAAGTTGAAGGTATTCAGCTTATTTCTGTTGCATCTCCAATAGGTAGAGCAATGATAGGTAAAAAAGTCGGCGAGCAATTTATAGTGAAAGCCCCAATAGGTGACAGAAAATTTAAAGTTTTAAATATTAAATGAGAAAGGAAACAGTATGTCTTCTGAAAATATTAGAAAGAAACTCGAGTACACAAAAAATAATTTTTGGGAAAATTCAACAAAGAAAGAACAGAAAGTGGCAATGAAATTCGCTGATTCATACAGAAAATTCCTTGATGAAGGTAAAACTGTTCGTGAAGTTGTAAGATTTATGAAAAGCGAACTTGATGAGAAAGGTTTTCATGATTTAGCTTCAGGTACAAAATCTGATAAAGTTTATACTATTTACAGAAATAAAGTCGTTGCATTCGCCAAAATAGGTAAGAAACCCATTAAAGATGGTATCAATATTGTTGCATCCCACATAGATTCACCAAGAGTAGATCTTAAACAGAATCCTCTCAGTGAAGATGCAGTTACTAACCTCGCAATTATGAAAACTCATTATTATGGAGGAATCAAAAAATATCAATGGATGTCGACACCACTTGCTTTGCACGGTGTGATAATTAAAAACGATGGCACTCCTATCCATATTTCAATCGGTGAAAACGATAATGAACCTGTATTTATTATGCCTGATCTTCTCCCTCACCTGGCATCTAAAGTTCAGGGATCAAAAAAAATAGGAGAAGCAATTCCTGCCAGCTCAATGAAAGTAATATTCTCCTCAATGCCATTTATTGAAAAAGATAAAACTGTCAAAGAAGCAGTTAAACTTCAGGCTCTGAATTTACTTAACGAAAAGTATGGTATCCTGGAAGAAGACTTCCTAAGTGCAGAACTCGAACTTGTGCCAGCAGGTAAAAGCAGGAATTCCGGTCTTGATGAAAGTATGATCTCGGGATATGGTCAAGATGATAGAATCTGTTCTTACACAGCTTTAAAAGCTCTGTTTGATTGTGACATCCCTGAAAAAACCAGCGTTGTTATTCTCTTCGATAAAGAAGAAATCGGAAGTGAAAGCAATACCGGTGCTAACTCAATCATTATGTATGATTTCGTTGCAGATTTGCTTAAACACAATAACGAAAACTTTGACAGCTATACGTTAAGAAAAACCCTTATAAACACGCAAATTCTATCTGCAGATGTAAATGCAGCGATTAATCCTAACTTCCCATCAGTTCACGAGAAAAGTAATGCTTGTAAACTAGGATATGGAGTAGGAATAACCAAGTTCACAGGGGTAAGAGGAAAAGGCGGATCTAACGATGCTAACTCTGAATTTGTTGCAAAGATTATTGACGTCTTTAATAAAGAAAAAGTAAACTGGCAAATGACAGCTCTTGGTAAAGTTGATGAAGGCGGTGGTGGTACAATCGCTAAATTCCTCGCAGAAAGTGGTGCCGAAGTGCTTGATGTGGGTCCGGGGCTCATGGGTATGCACTCACTATATGAACTTTGCAGCAAAGCTGACTTGTATTCAACCTACAAAGCTTATAAAGCATTTTTCGTACATGCTTAAACGAGGTTAAAATGAAAAGGAATCTGATTATACTAATTGTATTGCTATCTGTTTGTGCTCTTTCTGCTCAAAGTAATTCTCTTTACAGTAAAGCAAGAAAATACTACAAAAGCGAGAAGTATGAACAGGCTATTACAGTGTTTTCAGATTTGATTTCAAAATATCCAAATGATAAATTAGTGCCCAATGCTCATTACTGGATTGGTGAATGTTATTATGACCTTGATGACTATGCAAAAGCAATAAGAGCATTTCAAAAAGTTGCAGATTTGCATTTTGATTCAGGGAAAGCTCCTGATGCAGTATTGAAAATTGGGCTTTGTTATAAAAAACTGGGATTAAATGATCAAGCCCGTCTGGAGTTATCCAGATTAAAGAAAACTTTTCCCGATTATGAGAGAATGAAACTTGTTAACAAGTTTCTTAAAGAACTGAAATGAAGTTTCTGTTACTAATTCTTTTCTTACCTGCACTATGCTTTTCAGTAACACTGGAAGAAGAAGATGTACCTTCCTATATAATAGACAACTTTTCAGAAATTCTGAAACCTCTTAAAAAAGTTTATATTTCTGTTGATTCAGAATACCAGCAAAAAGAAATTGAAACAACTGTTGAAGAATTCTGTTTGTTAAATAGTATAACAGTCTTCGATTCATTGAAAGATGGTTGTCAGAAAATTGTTGTTTCAGTATCAAAATCCGATGTTCTTGTTAAAAGCAAATCGTTTCTGAACAGACCGCTGAAGAAATACTATATTGCTCTTAAGATCATAGAGAATAACCGGATAATTGATTCCAAAACAATTACATTCAATATGGATATGTCCGATACTGAGTACAGAGCAATAAGATGGTATGATCCTCTGTTGATTACTGCTGTTTTCAGCGGATTAGTATATTTTTTCTATAATGGGAGTTAAAATGAAATTATTTAGTGGATTGAACCAAATCCTGTTTATCGCATCATTTATTGTTGCCGTCATAATTCTTACAGGCTGCTCTTCTGCCAAACTTGCTGAAATGCCTGTAGAGAAACGTTATAGTATTGCTAATGACTATTTTGAGAACGGAAAATACCGTAAAGCAATTGAGTACTATGAAACCATAGTCTTTGATAAAAGCTCTGCTTATACATCAGATGCACAGTATAAGCTTGCCTTGTGCTACTTCAACCGAAAGAACTATATTGATGCTCGTTTTGAGTTTGAACAACTCATAAAGCAGTTTCCGGAATTCAATAAAGTAGCTGATGCATACTTTTATATAGCACAATGTTATTATCTCGATTCACCAAAATCACACTACACACAGGAAGAAACACTTCAGGCAATAGAAGCCTACAAAGTATTTCTGGATAAGTTCCCTGCTGATTTAAAAAGAGTAGAAGCCCTTAAGCTTGTAAAAGAATGTGAACAGAAACTTGCAGAAAAAAAGTATTTTAACGGATACCTCTACTACAGAACAAAAGACTACAGTTCTTCGCTCATGTATCTGGGAGAGGTAATCGAAGCTGATTATAAAAATGAGTTTGACCGTAAAGCGCGATATTATATCGCTAAAGTATGGTTAAACAGAAAAGAACCGGAAAAGGCTGAGCCATATTATAAAACTATGCAAGTTAAGTATCCTGATTCAAAAGAAACTAAAAAGTTGAAAAAGTACTTTCAAGAATAATGAAACTCGGAATACTGGGCGGAACATTCAATCCTGTACACAATGGTCATATCTACATAGCTGAACAAGTTGTCGAGAGAATGAACCTTGATCTGCTTTATATGGTTCCATCCGGTAATCCTCCTCATAAATCAGAATGCCTGCCTTATGATATACGATGCAGCCTGCTTGAAAAATCCATTAAAAACCTTAATAAGATAATGATTTCATATCTGGATAACCCTGAATTTGGTACAAGCTACACTCTCAATTTACTAAAAAGATTCGAGCAAAATAACCCTTCATCAGAAATATTCTTTGTAATCGGTGAAGATAATGTCTCTGACTTAAAGAGGTGGTACAGGATAGACGAACTTCTCAACAAATACAGGTTTGTCGTTCTGACAAGAAACTTTGATTCTTCCGAAAAAAGACATTCGGAATGTATCTCGGATAAACTTATTTATGTTGATATACCTCCCTATGATGTTTCTTCGTCCGAGATAAGAATATTAATTAAGGCAAGGAAATCGATTGAACATCTTGTTCCAACTGCCGTAAACGATTATTACATAAACCAGCATGAACAAAAAAAAAACTAAAAGAAAATTCAAAAGAAAGAACATAAAGTTCAGAAATATTCAGACAGAAGCCGTTGATGAAATTGATGGTGAACAACTGGATAAAGCCTCAAAAGCACATAGAAGAATTCACAAAAAGGGTATACACACCAATAAAAGCAATACAATGCTGAAGGATGGACTGGTTATAGAAGTTTTTTCCAATAATACAGCGAATGTGGAAATTGATGGAGAACTGAAAGCCTGCACCATTGGTGGACGCCTGAGACACATAAACTACCAGACAAAAAATGTTATTGCAATTGGTGATAGAGTCAGAGTAGACACTGTTATTGACGATTCCTCAAACCTGCTGAGAATAGAGGAAATCAAAGACAGAGCAAACTCTCTCTCTCGGTTTTCAGACTCGGAGTTCCAGCTGGAAACAATTATAGCGGCAAATATAGACAATGTTATAATTACCGCATCTTGGACTAACCCCGAACTTAATCTGGGATTGATTGACAGATATCTCTGCATAGCTGAATTATCTGACATTCATCCAATCATCTGTATTAATAAAATAGATTTATCAGACAGCTTGAAAGAAGTAGCTGATGCTATAAGTTTTTACATAGAAAACGGCTATGATGTTTTACTGACTTCAGCTCAGGATAACATCGGAATCGAAGAGCTGAGAAAACATCTTGCAGGAAAATCCTCAGTGTTCTCAGGTCATTCCGGAGCAGGGAAATCAACTTTGATCAACGCCTTACAGCCGGGTTTGAATCTCAGGACATCGGAAATAAGCGAGAATACTGGTAAGGGGGTCCATACAACTACTTCCAGCAGATTGATCCGATGGGATTTTGGTGGTTTTCTTGTTGACACTCCCGGAATAAAAACGCTTGGTTTGCATAAAGAAGATTTCTATGATATCCCTAAAGTATTCCCGGGGATGTGGAACTTGAAATCCAAATGTAAATATGCAGATTGTCGTCATATCGATGAAATTGAATGTGGTGTAAAAAACGCTGTTGATTCAGGGCTTTACCCGGAAGATCGCTATGAATCCTATCTAAGAATTATGGAGTCTATTAAATGAATATTGGTGTTATTATTAATCCGAGACATCTTAATAACGCAGATATCTACTCAAAATTGAAAGAAGTAAACTGTAAGCATGATCCGCAGCTGTCTAAGATTAATTATTATGTATTTGCAGACCAGATGATAAACGATCCCGAGCTGTTTAAGCTGGT
The DNA here is from genome assembly GCA_942492065.1 of Cloacimonadales bacterium (SeqCode). GTDB lineage: Bacteria > Cloacimonadota > Cloacimonadia > Cloacimonadales > JAIOQZ01. Next base: position 385,688 of record CALODV010000020.1, read on the forward strand.
AGAAGCCGATACTAAACTGGATTTCATCCTGGTGTTTGGAGGGGATGGAACAATGCTTCACTCAGTTCCTTATTCCATGAAATTCGATACTCCTCTTCTGGGAGTAAATCTGGGACATCTGGGTTTCCTTACAGATAGTACTCTGGAAGAGCTGGATAAGTCTATCAAACATATCTGCCAGAATAAATACACTGTACAGGACAGAATGCTGATAAAAGTATCTGTCAAGAGGGACAAAAAGACTGTATTCAAAGGTGTAGCCCTTAATGACGCCGTGATATACAAAGGCGTTGTTCCCAAGCTGATCGATATCCGACTTTTCTGTGACAGACGTTATGTATTAAAAACAAGATGTGATGGAATTATTGTAGCAACACCAACTGGGTCCACAGCATATTCACTATCTTCAGGTGGACCGATTTTATCTCCGGTAATGGATGCGATTGTTGTCTCTCCACTGAATCCTCATGTTCTTACTGTAAGACCAATGGTGTTCGATGCAACAGATAACCTTAGTTTTGAATTGAAAGATATCACAGGAGAAGTACTACTACAACTGGATGGAGTTAACCTGTTCAGACTAATGGAAAACGATGAAGTTAATGTCACTGCTGATACTCACAAAGTATCATTCATCAAACTAAGTAATAAAACTTTTTATCAAGTACTGAGAAATAAACTTCACATGGGCAGAAGGTAGCAAAGGAGACTATGCTTAAACATCTCAAGATCAGAAACTTCATTATTGCAGAAGAAATAGACCTTAAAATGAAAAAAGGTCTGCATATTGTTACCGGCGAAACCGGTGCAGGTAAATCTGTGCTTATCGGTGCACTTAACTGTTTAATGGGAGCTCCGGTAAAAAGCGGAATGGTTATGAATCCGGACAAGATAACCTTAATAGAAGGTACTTTCGCTGTTAACAAGAAAAACAAATCTCTTGCGAATCTGATAAATACTCATGATCTTGATGCAGATTCTGATGAGATATTCATAACAAAAGAAATTACTGCTAAAGCTGCTAAAGTCTTTCTTAATGGAAGACGAGTGACAAACTCAATAATCCGCGAATTCAGAAGCGAACTGCTTGATTTCAACAGTCAGAGAGATCAGTTACTTTTGTTCGATAATAAGGAGCAACGCAGTTTTCTCGATAAGTTTGCAAAAATTGATAACCAGCTTGAAGACTATAATGATTTGTACAACTGTGTTAAACGCAAAGCCCGTGAGCTTCGAGAAGTAAAAGATAGAGTTAAGAAGGAGCAGGATCTTCTGGATTTGTATTCGTTCCAGAAAGAAGAAATTGATAATGCAAATTTAACGGCAGATGAAGACATTGAACTGAATAAAGAATTCAACTTTCTTAGCAATGCCGAAGAAATTCTAAATATGGCAACCCAATATGAACAGGAATTGCTGGAATCAGATAATTCCGTTATTGACAAAATCAACTATCATTTATCTGAGCTGGAAAAGTTTCAGGAAGATAGTGAACAAATTAAAAAGGCGACCGAGTTTCTACGCGAAGCGAGAGAAAATATTAGTGACAGTCTTTCCGAAATGCGCGATATTCATTCGATAGTTGATCTGGATCAGTCCAGGCTGACAGATGTAGAAACAAGACTTGACTATCTTAATCTTCTCCAGAGCAAGTACAGGAAATCAATAAACGAGATTATTGAATATGGTAAAAAAGTATCGGCTGAAATTGCTGCGATGCAATCTTCAGAGGACAGAATAGGGGAAATAGAAGCTGAGCTAAAAACGCTGATGAGTTCCATAAAGCTAAAATCAGCTGAATTGACCGTATTGAGAAAAAAAGCAGCTGTTAAATTTGAAAAACAGGTAATAGAATTTTTGAATAATCTTGCTTTCAAAAATGTTCAGTTCTCAGTTGAGTTTGAGAATGAATGCACAAACGAACTATACTCAGGATTCTTTTCAACTAAAGATGGTGTAGACAATGTTGAGTTCAAGTTTGCATCAGGACCGGGGCTTCCACTCCAGAAAATCAAGGATGCTGCGTCCGGTGGTGAACTTTCACGGATAATGCTGACAGTCAAGAGAATGCTATCAGCAAATGAGCATGCTAAGACAATTGTATTTGATGAGATAGACAGTGGAATAGGTGGAAAAACAGCGAATATTCTTGCTGAATTTTTAAGAGAGATCAGTCATAATCATCAGGTAATATGCATAACCCATTTGCCACAAGTAGCCAGTCTAGGGGACAAACACTTCCTGATTTCGAAGGAATCCGGGAATAAAAAAACGTCTATTCATGTTAAAGAACTGGACAAAAATCTTAAAAGAGAAGAAATTGCTCGTATGTTGGCAGGTTCAGCGTCAGATTTAGCATTGCTTCATGCTGATGAGCTGATTAGTAATAAAAGTTAGAGAGGAGAAATATGATCAGTCTTCGTAAGAGATACAAAACTCTTTTAGTTATCGGAATTATCTTTATATCAATTTACAGTGGAATGAGAAAGTCCAGTGTATTAGATTTTTTCAGCAATAAAACCGAAGTCAGAAATGATTTTAAAGAAGCAACCAAAGAGTTCAACATTAGAGAGAACTTTAAAAAAGTGCAACTGGATTACCTTGTTGGTGACATCAGCAAATTTTACACACAAGTAGATGAAATTCTCGTTAATAACGGTATTAAGTATGGAATTGACAATGCTTTCATGAAGAAGAATTATGGAACAAGTGCAACACTCCTTCTTGAAGTACCGGACTCAGTTTCTACACCTGTTTTCTCAAAACTGAAGAAGATAACGGGATTCAAAACTGATAATATTCAAAATTCAGAAAAAAGAATCGAGATCGATGTTAAAGCCTGGATTGAAGACTCCAACTTTAAAATTGAGGAATTAAAGAAACGCTATACTGATGATAAGACAACCGGAAGTTATAAAGAAAAATACAATAAGCAAATTGATATTGAGAGAACAAAACTTGATAGTCTCAGAAATCTGGAGAAAAGATTTGCAAATAATCAGAAACAAAATCTTGTCTTTTTCAGAATTTTCCTTGATGAAACAAAAGGAAATTCTATTCAGACTGTTAAAAAGTTCCTCCTTCACTTCCTTACAACATTCTTAGCTCTCACAGCTTTATTGTTCTTTGCATACTTTGCATTATCAATCGTGTTACGTCTTATGAGCTACTTCGGAATCAGAAATGCCAGATCTTCCGGAAGATATTCCAGCTACTACAAGAAAAGTGGAAAATACGGATATGGATCTTATGGCGGTTACAACAGAAGACGTAAAATCAAAAGAGTATACAAAGATCCTGACAGCAATAAATCTGATGAGGAAAAATAACATCAAATAATGCTCTGGATATACTCAGGATTAATTTTAATTTTCTTAGAAATTTTTGTTGTCGGTTACTGGTTGCTAGGTATGGGAATATCTGCACTTTTAACCGGCTTTTTTTCTTATTATACAGGAAGTCCGTTGTATCAGATTATTTTCTTTGCTGTAACAACACTAATACTTATATTTACATTAAAGAAACTCGGAAAAAAATTTTTCCGTCACATATCAAAAAAATAACTTAGCTTATCACTATTAATAAAACAAAGGGGAGTTAAGATGTCAGAAATAATAAACATTTATGGAAGAGAAATCCTCGATTCCAGAGGAAACCCAACTGTTGAAGTTGAAGTAGAACTTGATTCCGGAATCTTAGGAGTTGCTGCAGTGCCAAGTGGAGCTTCTACCGGAGAACATGAAGCAGTAGAATTAAGAGATGGCGACAAAGATAGATACCTTGGTAAAGGTGTTCTCAAGGCTGTACAGAATGTAAATGAAATCATTGCACCTGAACTTGTAGGATTTGATGCTGTTGATCAGGTTTTAATCGACAAAATCATGGTCGAATTAGATGGAACAGAAAATAAAGGCAAACTCGGAGCAAATGCAATACTCGGAGTATCACTGGCATGTGCAAGAGCTGCAGCAACAGAACTGGAAATACCACTCTATAGCTACATTGGCGGAACAAACGCAAAATTACTTCCTGTTCCAATGGCTAACATCATGAATGGTGGATCTCACGCTGATAATAATGTTGATCTTCAGGAGTTCATGGTAATGCCTCTTGGTGCGTCGACTTTCAGACAAGCCCTTCAAATGAGTGCAGAAGTATTCCACGCATTAAAAGGCTATCTAAAGAAGAACGGTTACAGTACGGCTGTTGGTGATGAAGGCGGTTTCGCTCCTAATCTTAAATCAAATGAGGATGCTCTCAAATGCATAATTGATGCAATTGAAATCGCAGGATACAAACCCGGTGAAGATATTTATATTGCACTTGATCCAGCTTCATCTGAGTTCTATAAGGATGGAAAATACCACCTTGCAGCTGAAAATGCAAAACTTACATCCGAAGAAATGGTCAATTACTATGCAGACCTCGTTAAAAAGTATCCAATTATCTCAATTGAAGACGGTCTTGCAGAAGATGACTGGGATGGATGGAAATATTTTGTTAAGCAACTCGGATCAAAGATTCAGTTAGTAGGAGATGATCTTTTTGTAACTAATGTGAAACGACTGCAAAAAGGCATTCAGGAAAAAGCAGCTAACTCAATTCTTATCAAGCTTAACCAGATAGGATCGTTAACTGAAACTCTTGATGCAATCCAGATGGCTAAACAAGCAGGATTCACAAACGTGATCTCACACAGAAGCGGTGAAACCAGTGATACATTTATTGCTGACCTTGCTGTTGCAGTTAATGCAGGACAGATCAAAACAGGTTCTATCTGCAGAAGTGAAAGAATTGCTAAATACAATCAGTTATTAAGAATCGAAGATGAGCTTGGTGAGTCAGCAAAGTTTATCGGAAAAGATGTATTTTATAACCTTAGATAACAATCTTAAGAGAGGAGTTTTCTCCTCTCTCTTTTTTAATTATGAAGTGGTTTTTTAAAGCAATTCAGCCGGTTGAAGATTTTCCAGATTTCACAAGATTAGCCCATAAAGTAATAATTTATTTTGAGGATTTGGATGTGTCTTCTCATATAGTTCATGCAGATGAAGAATATTTGTACCTTGGGGAATTTGAGCCTAAGTTCCTTAACTACGAAAAAGGGCTATTTGAGAAAATTCATATTGAAATTGTCTGGCTGGAACAACTGAATTTGTTCCGAAGCAAATGCCTTGTAACTTTCAGGGAAGCATCCAGAATCAAGGAAGTCAATGTCTACCGATATACAGTAAACAAGATTATCTCACATAAAGAAGAACTGTTTAACATACATCCTATAAAAACAGACATATTTGATTTGCATTTCAAAACCGAACTCAAGAACTACTACATACATTGTGAAAAGATCAATAAAGAAAGAATCATATTCGATACAAGTTACAAACTACTGGAACAATTCGTTGATTCAGAAGTGTATAACATCTCACTGACTTTGCCATTCAGTAAACACAGACTTTCAGGAATCCTCAAACACATCAGTGGAGATGTATTCTGTTTTGAAGAATATCTTCTTGATGAAGAGCTTTACAATGAACTGGTTAAATACTCTGAAGAATGTTTCATTTATGATTACCATGTGAAAACTCCTATAATGGATCCCTCTCAAACATCAAAAAGGAAGTTCCAAAAGAAATCTGTAATTATTGCCGATGATAAAGAAATCAATATTGATGCTATCAGCGAGATAGTTAAAAACAACTATGACTTTGATATTAGAACTTGTCTTGGTGTACCTGAAATATTCCAGCAGATAAACCAGTCTTCTCCAGAGCTGATAATCCTGGATTTCACAATGCCTGGTATTACAGGAACTGAGCTATATCAGAAAATTGTTAATAATTCAGATAATTGCGAAATCCCTATAATCTTTACAGTGTCAAACAATGAGCAAAAACAGCAAATCCTCAATGAAATTTCAGAAAATTCACTGGTTATAAAAAAGCCTGCAGGTAATAAGGAGCTTTCATTACTAATAAACAATGCCCTTAGAAGAAGAAAGATGTATTGCAATGTAATGGCAAACCCTATGGCCGTTTGCTCAAATGATTCATATTTCTGTACTGAGGCAGTAAATGCTGCTAATGAGCTTGATAAAAATCTTGATGTTTTTGACTCCGCACAAAACCTGTTATTGAATTCTGTCAAAAACCAGTTTTCTCTTATTATCCTGAAAAACGTATCGGGGAATTCACTTTCCGAATTAAACATACTCATTTCAGGTCACAGAACAACAGGAGCCTCAAAGATAATAGTATTAGCTGTTGACAAGAAAGAAGTTAAACTGCTTAATGCCTTGAATTCAGACTCAGTTAAAATTCTGGATTCATCTGTCAGTATAAGAGAGCTACTGACAAATACAGGAAGACTACTGGAGATTCTATGAGAAATCTTATAATTTTACTAATATTAAGTTCCATATTACTTATTGCCTGTGAAGGTGAAGGTCAGCTCAGAGTAAACAATTATACCAAACACACAGTTTATTTTACTTTCGAAAATAAATCTTATGCCCTGCCGGATTCAACCTACTATACTGTTAGTAAAGATATTAAGAAAAGCTGGAATCCATTTAAATCTAATGAGAAGAAAGTTGATCTCACTATTTTCGGCGAAACTTTTGTAATAGAGGAAGACGGTGAGGAAAAAATGACAGCCCAAGTTACTCTTGAAGCAGGTAAAACACTGAATGTTTATGCCAACCCTAACAGAGCTTGTGTTGAACTGCAGAATCTGACTGACTATTCATTTGTCGACTTCCATTATCAGAAGTTTGTTGATGGTGAATACTCAGAAACATCTGAAAACATACTTGATGGGGATGTTCTTGAATCCAATGAGTATGTTTTCCACCGCCTGGAGTACTCTACTACAACTGATGAAATAACATATGTCTTTTCTGCTACAGACGAATATGGAATTACCTCCGTAACTGGCGAAATAGAATTATTCAGGGATGATAAATACTACTTTATTATTGAAGAGGATTAACCTGAATTTGTGTAGAAAGTATCCAGAATCAGCATTATGACTTCATAGTCCTCAAAATTACTCTGATTTGCTCGTATATCCTCAATTATTGCATGAAAAGAATTGCGTTTCTCAGGTGTTAACGTATTAAGATAGTGAATGAACTTCTCATCTTCGATTGACTTCATCAGTTGATCATGCCTGTCTTTTTCACCTGCATAAAAGTTTCTGAACTTTTCTGATTTCTGATATGCATTATTAATGATCTGTTCAATTCTGTGTTTATATAAATGATGTTCTTTTACCTTTCTGCTACCATTATCCACAATGGTCTGCCTTTCCCCGGGATTAGCCAGATAATATCTTATTTTTTCTTTCAGATCAAAAATAGAAGAAAATGTCACAACATCTATTCCAGGCTCAAGTATTTCCGGTAAAAGGCTTCTTTCATCTACAAGCTGAAAACCTCCGCAGGCAATAATCTCAAATGTCCTCGGATTGACAAAATCACCATCTTTCTCAAAGAAATCGGCGTTCATAGCAGAATGAAGATTAATATTGATTTTGGCTGAATTGTATATTTTTACACTTTCATCAATTGAAACACGTTCTCCATTCTTCTGAACAAAAGGTTCCAGTTGTCGGTTATTTTCCCAACCTGTCCCCCATATCTTGAGATCAAACTCAGTCAACTGAGCAAACAAAGTATGTCTATTCGGATATCCTGCTCCCATAAAAGCAACATCTGAACCGTAAAAAGTCTTATCTTCTTCTGACAAATCCATAACTTTATGTAATTCTGAAGAAGCAGCCATAGGCAGATAATCTGCATAAACAGCTCCATGTGATTTAAGCATGGACAGGAAAGGTTCTTTCTGTATGCCGTAAAAAAAATCAAAACTACCTGCATATTCCTTCCAGTAATCAAATCGCTTATAATCCTCAACAAACCAGAACACAGAAGTACAGTCTGAGGATTCACGGATAGAGTTAAGCAAATGTTTTGTCGCGGGAGATTGGGCTGGAAATAATGCGAGATGTGGTTTAAAGGATTTGAATTCCTCCCAGAACAAATCGGACAGTAATTCTGTCAACTTCAATGCCATGTATGAAGAATGACTTTTATTATCCACGGCAGTAATTGCATGAAGCATTGTTTCAGCGTGAGCATTATCCACAATTTTCACATGCAATCCAAGTTCCTCACAGGCATGCTGAATATATTTAGCAGTAGTATATGAACCACCGTAGACGGGGTAATCTATAATAACCCTCAGTCCGCTGTAGTCATGTAACTTCCCTGTTACCGATTTTACTTGTTCCTCGGAGCAGTTCTGGCGAAATGCCGATATAAGTTCTGCAAACATATTTCTGTATGAAGGTAATACCATTACATCCTGATTCTCATTTCGAGGAACTTTATCGAAATCAGTAATCACCTCAGTTTTAGCAAAAAGTTCATCAAGAAAAGCTTGTTTTTCTGCCAGATTGAGAACATCATTAAGCGGTTCAAAAACTGTGATTTGGTCATACTCTTTCAGAAGAGGAAGAATATGATAGCCGAATCCCAGACCGAATATTCGTATGGCATTGTTCTTTTTTTCAGAAATAGCTTTTTGAGCAATTTTTTCACCTTCGTTCTCGGGATTGTATTTACTATGTATATAATTTTCGTTGATTAGAATAATTTTCTTGCCGTTTCTGGCTGATTCTGTCTTTATTGTAATATCAGACAGATTATTGTATCTTTGTGGATAATCTGAGTTCATTGAACCTCCGAAATTGATTGTGGAGAACCGAGTATTGTTAGTCAACATATTTTAATTGCGATGAAAATCATTGTAAATCAAAAAGTTATTGACAAAACTTTGCTTCCCTACAAACTTGCAAATTATAAAAATGGATTTTAGTATGGGGATTAATATTATTATCGCAATAGATGGTCCGGCCTCTTCCGGTAAAAGTACTACCGCGAAGCAGCTAGCTAAGCTATTGAAGTATATTTATATAGATACAGGTGCAATGTATAGAGCCTGTGCCTTGTGTTCTTTGAAAAGTGGAATCGAGATTTCTGATCATATAAAACTCAGAAAAATGATCGAAGAAATTTCAATCTCATTTGAATATAATGAAAACGGAAATCAGGTTTTTCTTAACGGAGAAAATGTTTCTAAAAGAATCAGAGAAGAAGACATATCCAGATTATCTTCAGAGATAGCTGTGATCGACTTTGTAAGAGAAAGAATGGTCTCTCTTCAGCAGAAAATGGGACAGGACTGTTCTGTTATCATGGATGGAAGAGATATTGGTACTGTTGTATTCCCTGATGCAGACTATAAGTTTTACATGGATGCCAGCGTTGAAAGACGAGCAGAACGAAGATTTTTAGAACTGCAGGAACGAGAAGTCGATACAAGTCTGGAGTCTGTACTTGAAGAAATGAAATGGCGGGATCATAATGATATGAACCGAGAAATATCTCCACTGAGAAAAGCAGATGATGCAATAGTGGTGAAAACCGATAACATGACTATCGAAGATCAGGTCAGTTATATTTATAACGTAGTTAAGAATGAAAAGAAGTAAATTTTATACTCTGGCAAGAAATGCAACAAGATTTTTTCTTCTGAAGATATGCCGTATGGAGATTATTGGTGAAGAGAATCTTGAGAATTGGAAAAGCGGAATACTTGCCTCGAATCATATGTCTTATCTTGACCCTCCTCTTCTGGGTAGTGTTTCAACAGTTCCGATTCATTTCGTAGCAAAGAAAGAGCTTTTTCAGATACCTGTTCTTGGTTATATTATCAGGCAACTGAATGCATTTCCAATCCGACGAGGTACAATAGACAGAAAAGCTCTCACCCACATGGCAGGATTAATTGAGGATGGAGAATCCGTTCTAATCTTCCCTGAAGGGAGCCGAAAGAATTTTAGCGCTCGTCCTGGAATCGGGAAAGTCGCAGTGACAACCCAAAGTCCTGTTCTTCCCATAAGAATCGAAAACAGTAACAGACTTTTGTCTGTAATCTTTGGAAAAAGAAAGCTCAAAGTATTTATAGGTAAACCTGTGCAGCCTGTTCAGGTGAAAGACACCGATAACGTAAAAGATATTTACAGAGAATATTCAAAAAATATTCTCAATTTGATAAATTCATTAGGAAAATAGATGTGTATATGTAAGTATTCCATTACAATAGCCAAAAATTCAGGCTTTTGTTTTGGAGTAAAACGTGCAATAAAGATTACTCTGGAAGCAGCCGAAAAGCATGTTTCTATTAAGACAATCGGACCTCTGATTCATAATCCTCAAATGGTAGAGAAACTAAAATCTAACGGTGTGGATTATGTCAGCTCGATTGAAAGCGTAGAACCCGATTCCACAGTAATTATCCGATCACACGGAATCACAAAAGGCGCTTACAAAGATTTATCTGATAAGAAAGTCAAAATAATAGACGCGACATGTCCCTATGTCGCCAAGACTCAGCAATTTTGCAAAGAATTAAGTGAAAATGGATTTCAGGTGGTAATTCTTGGAGACAGGAATCATCCTGAAGTCGTAGCTCTGGAATCTTTTGTTAAAAGCAAAGCTATCATAGTATCCTCAGCTGAAGAACTTCCTCGTGCAAATTACAAGAAACTGGGCATAATATCTCAAACTACCCAGACTTTCGACAAGTTTTCAGATTTAGCCAATAAGGCAATTTCTATGGTAAAGGAAGTTCATGTTGTTAACACAATATGTAACGCAACGGATATCAGACAGCAATGTACACTTAAGCTGGCTGAAAAGAGTGATATAATGATAGTGATCGGAGGCAAAAACTCTTCAAACACCAAGATGCTGGCTAAAATCAGCAACTCTGTTGTTTGTACTCACCATATCGAAACTAGCGATGAGCTTGATATGAAGTGGTTCGAAGGAAACCACAAAATTGGCATAACAGCAGGTGCCAGTACACCTGACTGGATAATACTGGATATATATAATAAAATAATAGAACGATTGTGTGGCAGGAATCTTCAAGTCACAGACATTGAAGAAATTCCTGGATACAAGGAGGAATGAATGTTGTTTCAAGATCAAATGAATCAAGAAGAAATTGAAATTCAAAACGAAGTAACTGAACAGAAAACAGAAAAAACTGAAACTGAAGTTGCTGAAGACAAGACAAAAGAAATGACCGAAGAAGAGCAAATGATGATGCTGTATGAAGAAACATTCAGCAACATTAAGCCAGGTCAGATAACAGAAGGTACTGTTATCAGCACAAACGAAAAAGAAGTTCTCGTAGATATCGGGTTTAAGTCCGAAGGATCTATCCCTATCTCAGAATTTTCTGATGGTCATTTACCTGAGAAGCTATCAAAAATTCATGTATTTATTAATGCAATTGAAGATGGTGAAGGTAAGTTAAAACTTTCTAAAAAGAAAGCTGACTTTCTTCTCAATCTTGATAGACTTCAGGAAATCTTCAAAAGCGGTGAAACTGTTACCGGTAAGTTAAAACGACGTGTTAAAGGTGGAATGATTGCAGATATTTTCGGTCTGGAAGCATTTTTACCTGGATCTCAAATTTCTTTGAAACCTATTCCTAATCTTGATCAGTTTATAGGAAAAGAAGCTGACTTCAAGATTATTAAACTTGATCTGGACAGAAGAAATATTATCGTATCCAGAAAACTTGTTCTTGAAAAGGAACTCGAAACCAAAAAGGAAACGTTGAGAGAACGTATCCAGCTTAACAAAGAACTCGATGGTGAAGTTAAAAACATTACAGATTATGGTGCATTCATTGATCTTGGTGGTATTGACGGTCTTCTTCATATTACAGATATGTCATGGGGAAGAATAAAACATCCTTCCGAAATGCTTAACATTGGTGACAGACTCAAAGTTAAAATCATCGATTATGATGAAGAGCACGATAAAGTATCACTCGGACTTAAACAGCTTGTACCACATCCATGGGAAAATATCGAAAGCAAATACCCTGAAGGTCATATTATCTCAGGTAAAGTAGTTAATATCACTAACTACGGTGCTTTTGTTGAACTTGAACCCGGTGTTGAAGGACTTGTTCATGTTTCTGAAATGTCCTGGACAAAGAAAATAAATCATCCTAACCAAGTTGTTAAAGTTGGTGACAATGTAAAAGCTGTTGTACTTTCAGTATCAAAAGAAAAACAAAAGATTTCACTCGGTATCAAACAAATGGAACCAAACCCATGGTTTACCATAGATACACGTTATCCTGAAGGAACTACTGTAACTCGTAAAATCAAAAACATCACTCCATTTGGTGTATTTGTTGAACTTGAAGATGATATAGACGGACTTATCCATATCTCTGATATCTCCTGGACAAAACGTATTTATCATCCTAAGGAAGTTTACAAAGTTGGACAGGAAATCGAAGCAAGAATCATCACAATTGACAAAGCGATGCACAGAGTTGCTCTCGGTGTAAAACAGCTTCATGATGATCCATGGAATAACCTTGATGAAAAACTTCCTGTTAACACAGAAGTTACAGGTGTTGTTTCAAAACTTATCCCAAAAGGTATTCTCGTTGATGTAAAAATTGACGAATCTATCGTTGAAGGTTTTGTCCCAATGTCTCACCTTGGAATTCCTAAAACAGAAAACATCCAGTACGCTTTTGATGTGAACGAAGAACTTCCACTCAAAGTAATCGAACTGGACATCGAAAACAGAAGACTTATTCTTAGCGTAAAAGCTTTCTTCTTTGGTAAAAACAAAGATGAAAAAGTTGCATACTTCCGCGAACATGAGCAGAGAATTCAAGACAGAATCAACTCAGATCATACTCCAATGGAAATATCTGACGAAGAACCTCACTAAGAATATCATATATTATTGAAAAGAGACTGGTTTTCCAGTCTCTTTTTTTTTGTCTTATAGAACATTTTTACAAATCAAAAACCGAATACGCTCTCATACACCAGTTGTAATAGAATACACGCAGTTCGGGCTTCCTCTCAGTCAGCTCGACATAATAGCTGACCTGTAAAGAAGTAAAAGTTTTCACCACTGCATCTGCAACATCCCTCCTGTTGAGCTGATTGACCATTGCAACCGTTTTAGTACCTACAATACCGTCCACAACAAGATCATATCCAAATCGATTTGCTTTATTCGCGTAATTAAGTGATCTCTGCAGTACTTTTACAGCATTATATGTCCCTGCATTAAAGGAAAACTCATACAGCTTCCATGCAATTGATTCGCACCCCATTAAGTTGCATTTGTGATCCTTCCACCAATTATAATAGAAATCACGCACAAGCTTCATGAACTCTGGATCAGCTTCCAGATGAGTGTCAATATCTGACAGACCAGACTCAGATTTCACAGCATCAAGTTTTGCCCACAGCTCTTTCTGACTTATCTCATGAAAACGTCTGCTTATTCCAAAAATTGTTTCCATACCAGGATCTGCCGGATTATTAGCATATCCACCTTCAAGTTTTCTTAATTTGATATAGCATTTTTCAAAATAGTCATTCATTGGTCCTCCTCTACCCTGGATGCAAAAATAAAAATGGAGTTCCCCTGAAGGAGAACTCCATTTATATTGTTAAATATTAAGCGTTTTCTTCTGCTTTTTTCTTAGCAGCAAGTGCAGCTTCAGCTTTTTTCTTAGCTTCAGCCCTTTTCTTAGCTCTTATTTCTTTAAGAGGATCAAAAATAGCACTTGTAGGACATGCATCAGCACATAAACCACAGTTTATACACTTATCATAGTCTATTGTTGCCAGGAAATTTTCAACTTTGATTGCATCTTTAGGGCATTTTTTAACACATATACCACAACCGATACAAGCTGTTTCATTTCCGCAATTCTTACGGGCTATTGCTCCCATATCTTTTGACATACACATGATATGAACACGTTTTTTCTCACTGACAAGATCAATAAGGTGTCTTGGACATGCTTTAACACATGCTCCACAACCTGTACATTTCTCCTTGTCAACAACTCGCATTCCGTTTTCATCGATTGTAATTGCATCGAACAGACATACATCCATACAGTCGTTTTGATAAACACAACCGTAATCACAGAGGTTTGGTCCTCCAGCAACTTGAACAGCTGCTTTACAGGTTGGAATGCCTTCGTATTCAAATCTGAAGTATGTATTGTTGTGTCCACCGCTCTGGCAGTGAATAACAGCAATTTTCTTTTCTCCCGCTTCTGCTGATTGTCCCATGATTTCAGCAATCTTTCCGACAACTTCTGCACCACCGGGAGCACATTTATTCAGTTGGTTACCTTCGTTAACTATTGATTCTGCATATGCACCACATCCGGGAACACCACAGGCACCACAGTTTGCACCTGGAAGAGCATCTATTATCTGTTCGATTTTAGGATCTACTTCCACGTAGAATGCTTTGGAGGCAATTGCCAGAAACAGACCATAAGCCAGTCCGAGAACTCCAACAACCGCAGCTGGTATTAATATTACAGTCATCATTCCCCCTTAGAATTTCATACCTGCGAAACCAAGGAAAGCAAGAGCCATACATCCGGCAATAATGAATGCAATAGGCATACCTTTCATGGTTTCAGGAACTTCTGCTTTTTCAAGTCTTTCACGGATTCCAGCCATCAGAACAAGTACTAACGTGAAACCAACACCCGCGAAAAATCCCTGAAGGGTTGAATAAATGAAATTATATGATGTACCATCAGCCCATTTGGAATCAATATTAAGAATGGAAACACCAAGTACAGCACAGTTAGTTGTGATCAAAGGAAGGAACACACCAAGTGATTTGTAGAGAGCTGGTGCCATTTTCTGAATTGCCATTTCCACAAACTGCACCAGAGATGCAATTGTCAGGATAAATGTAATTGTCTGTAAATATTGAATATTAAGCGGGATAAGCACATAATATTGTAATATGTAAGTTATAACAGATGCAAGTGTCATAACAAAAATAACTGCCATACCCATTCCTGCAGCAGAATCGAGTTTTTTAGAAACTCCGATATAAGGACATAATCCAAGAAAACGGGCAAGCACATAATTCTGTACGAATATTGAGGCGATAGCAATCGCTACGATTTTTCCTAAAAATTCCATGTACTACTCCCTTATTTTTTCTTCTTGCTTAAGATGTTAATCAATCCCATCAGCAGACCGAGTGTAAAGAATGCTCCAGGAGCCAGAATAGCTGCAAGCATTGGCTGATAGCTGGAAGGCAGTACATTCATGCCAAGGAATTGACCTGCACCGAGTACTTCACGAATTGCTGCAAGTACAACGAGTGCAAATGTGAATCCAAAACCCATTCCGAAACCATCTATAATGGATGAAAGAACGTTATTTTTGCTGGCAAAAGCTTCTGCTCTACCAAGAATAATACAGTTCACCACAATAAGAGGAATAAAAAGTCCCAGACTCTTATGAACATCAGGCACATATGCGTGCATCATCATATCCACGATTGTCACGAAAGACGCAATAATCACGATGTAAGCAGGAATTCTGACCTGAGATGGAATTACTTTTTTTAATAATGAAATAAAGATATTAGACATCACGAGTACGAATGTAGCTGCAAGTCCCATACCTATAGCATTCATAACCGATGATGTTACAGCAAGTGTAGGACAGAGACCCAGTGCCATAACGAAAACAGGATTTTCTTTTACGAATCCCTTAGTAAACTCTTTCATTAAAGACATGATTCCCCCTATTCAGCTGCAACAGCATCTGACAATGATTTGATTCCTGCACTTATAGATTTGGTGATAGCTCTGGTTGTAATTGTTGCACCAGTGATACTGGCAATCTTACCACCATCTTTATCAACTTTAAGTGTTGTCATTGTCTGTTTCTCGAAACGAGGAGCAAAATCATCTTTCACACAATTAGCACCAAGTCCCGGAGTTTCTGATTGATATATAATTTTGATATTCTGAACTTCAAGTTCTTTGTTAACACCGACCATTGTCTGGATAGTGCTGCTGTAACCAGGACCGTAAGCAATAAAAGTATAACCGATAACGTTCCCGTTATCATCCAGACCGTCAAAGTACTTAAATCCGTCTTTTTCATGTTCAGCAAAATCTTTTGCTTCAGACAGTACATCTGATCTGGCTATTCTTTCTGCTTCAGCCTGATTCTTCTTAATTACTGGATCTGTTAACTGGTTTACATACGCGAGTATACCACTGGCAATACCGGCGATCAAAAGCAATACTACGGAAAGTCTTACAAAATACATTATTTCTTTACCTCCCCGAACGCTTTGGGAACTGTGAATCTGTCAATAAGCGGAACAGCAATGTTCATAAGCAGAATTGAATATGAAACTCCTTCAGGATATCCACCGACAAATCTGATAATGATTGTCAAGAGTCCACATCCGAAACCAAAAATCAAACGTCCTCTTTTCGTAACAGGTGAAGTTACCATATCTGTTGCCATAAAGAATGCACCGAGGATAAGTCCTCCTGCAAAAACATGGTACAGACCAATTGAGAAAGTACCGCTGAAAGGTCCTTTTACTCCACCAAAGATATATGCTAAAACAAATACAGTTACAATGTAACTAACCGGAATTCTCCATTCAATAATTCTTTTGAATGCAAGATATGCCGCACCAATAAGCAGAGCTGCCACGGATACTTCTCCGATAACTCCACCAACATTACCCCAGAACAGATTTGATAATGTGTCCATTCCTGTTATCTGGTTCATGGCGTTGTAAGCAACTTCCTGTGAAACCTGAGTAGTGTCTCTTAATGCTTTTACTACTCCAAGAGGTGTTGCTGATGTAACAAGATTAGATACTTTTTCGGTTAATCCCGCTGGATTAATACCACTTATTGATTCAAATTTTGTAGCAGTCCATCCTGCAGTAGTGAGAGTCGGCCAGGATGCAACCAGGAAAGCTCTACCAAGAAGGGCAGGATTCATTGGATTATGACCAAGTCCGCCAAATACCTGTTTACCTATTGCTATTGCAAATACAGAACCAACAACAGGCAGCCACCATGGTGAAGCTACATTAATATTAAAAGAAACCAACATTCCGGTTACAACAGCACTACCATCGGCTATTGAGACAGGAAGTTTGCGAAATTTTTGTATGGCTGCTTCAGTAAGACATGCTGCAATGATTCCGTACAGTGTAAGGAAAAGAGCATTAATGCCGAAAATAATAACACTGGCAATTAATGCAGGAACAAGTGCAATTGCAACCTGCCACATAACAGAAGCTACAGAATTCTTATCGTGCAAATGAGGTGATGCCGATACAACGTAGCCTTTATTCATACATCCTCCATTTATTTCTTAGCTTTTTTCATTTCGTAAATTTTATTCTTACCTATATCTATCCACTGAATAAGTTTAATGTGTGATGGACAGACATAAGCACAGCTTCCGCATTTCATACAGTCCATACATCCTGCTTTATCGGCAGTTTCGAAGTCATTGTACTTAACAGCAGAGGCGATCATACTGGGAACGAGATTAAGAGGACATATATCTACACAGCTTCCGCATCTCAGACATGTATGTTCCTCACTTTTCTTTGCCATTTTCTTATCAAAGAAAAGCAGTCCTGAACTTGTTTTTGCCACCGGTGGTTCCAGAGATGAAATAGCAAATCCCATCATAGGTCCACCTGAAATAATTTTGCCTATATCTTCAGTTGTACCACCACAGAACTCAAGAAGGTTTGAGAAAGGTGTTCCAACTCTGGCAAGAAGGTTTTTAGGATTCTTAACAATAGAACCTGTAACCGTGATTACTCTTTGGATACATGGTTTCTTATAGCGAACAGCTTCATAAACAGCAGCAGCTGTACCGGTGTTATCAACAACAACACCACAATCCATAGGAAGACCGCCCTTGTTAGGGACTTTTCTTCTGGTTGCAGCACAAATGAGCTGTTTTTCAGCACCCTGAGGATACTTGATTTTCAGTCCGACAACGCTGATGTCTGATTCACTCTTAACAAGATCATTCATGTGTTTGATAGCATCCGGCTTATTGGCTTCAATACCTATAAATCCTTTCTTGGCTCCAACAATCTTCATGATGATCTTCAATCCTTTAATAATCTCTTCAGCGTTTTCCAGCATCATTCTGTAGTCAGCAGTGAGAAACGGCTCACATTCAACTCCATTCAAAATGACTGTGTCGATAGGTTTGTCTTTCGGAGGAGAAAGTTTCACATGAGTTGGAAATCCGGCTCCACCCATCCCGCAGACTCCGGCTTCCTGGATTCTTTTTTTCATCTCGTCAACTGACAGATTCATGTAATCCTTTTCATCAACTGTTTCTACCCACTCGTCTTCACCATTTCCGGTAATTTCGATCGCCATTCCGGAAGTACCGGACGGATGAGGAAATTTCCCAATCTTTGTAACCGTTCCTGTTATGCTTGAATGCATGGGAATGGATACAAAACCGCCTGCTTCAGCAATAAGCTGCCCGGTTTTAACCTCGTCTTTTAATTTAACGACAGGTTTTGCCGGTGCACCAATATGCTGAGACAACGGTATAATTACCTTGCCTGGCAATGGGGGCTGTTCAATTGAAGCTTTTTTGGAAAACTCTTTGTAATCATGTGGATGCACTCCACCTGGAAAAGATTTTAATCCCATAATATCTCCATATTTTATAGTTATGTATCTTTAATATTCCATGTGATATTGATATAAAATTATGATTTTTGTGATGCAGTTGAAACACTCTCTGCCAGTAAGTTAACAGACAGCGACTATTCAATAATTTTTTATCAATTAAAACAATGACAATATTTTCATGTATTTTAATTTGTCAAAGCATTATTGCAATAGAGCCAGCATAATAATTCTGCCGGAATTTAAAATTGTTAATTGACTTCTATTTCACATAGTTAAATATGCACTGGACATAATATCCATACATTCATAAGTAATGAATATCCAACCATAAAGTATGAATCCTGTCTTAATAAATATATAGAGAAATACGAGATTCTGCAGAACACATACCCAAAAGCATAAAAAAAGAGCCCGAATGGGCTCTTTACCTTAAACCGACGTTTGATTTTGAAATTAAAAAAATTAAATAATTAAACTTTCGAATATGAATATTCCGGGATATTTTTTCATGTACTTTTCAAGAATCACAGTTTATTTATTAACATGTTCAATGCCAAACCCCCAAATTAGTCTTAAAATTATAAATTTTCTAAGTATTTTTTGTTATCAGCTAACTTCTGAAATATACCTAAACCACTATATAAATGATTATTATCATTCCCGTAAAAAAATCTATAGTCTCAGAAAAACTCCCTGATTAACATTTTGCCTCCCTCTCCTTCTCCAACATTCATACCCTATTACCCGTTTCTGGATACCCGATTTCGAAGAGACTGTCCGTTTTCGAAGACCATGTATCCTCAAAACATGTTTTTTGATATTTTTTTTGTTAAATTTCTCTTGAAAAGACAGAAATCTGTTAATGGACAGTTCTACAACTGCATATTGATATTATTACAAAAATCATGAATTCCTATCATTACATACTTTCTTCCTTACTTTCATAAACTTTTACTCATTTTTTTTCTGTAGTATATTGTTTTATCTATTCTTATCACTGTTTTATTACTTTTATTCATATACATATTAGTGAGATTATTTTCCTTGACAATGATAAAATAGCAGAATAATATCTAAGCGTGTGGAAATAAAAGTTGGAGGTAAAAAAAATGAAGAAATTAGTTCTTATTGTATTTATCATATGCTTTGCTGTTTTTTTAGCATCATACAATGAAGCAGAAGGTAACAATACAAAACCTACAGCGAATGAGATTCCTCAAGGCTCACAAGTAGTAGTTGTAAATGGAGTATCTGAGTTGGCAGGAGAAGACTGGTTCAAGTTCTGGGTAAACGAGGGTGACCAGATAACATTAGACGTTCTAAATCCCGGTCTAATTATCTTCCTTGAAGCTCAAAACGGTCAAACTCTGGACATGCTTACTCAATCGGACAACTCAGGTGGCTTCACAGCCACTTACACGGGTTGGCATTATATGTTCACTGCCAGTGGAAACAATACTCCATATTCTATAACACTTAGAAATCTTACCAGCAACACCCTTCCTGTAACTCTCAGTTCCTTCAATGCTGCTAACACGGTAGAAGGTACAGTAGAGCTGAAGTGGACTGTTCAGTCTGAAACAGAAATGCTTGGTTACAACCTGCTCAGAAACGCTACTAACGATGAAGAAACAGCTGTAAACATCAATGCTACACCTATTCCTGCTCTCAACACTTCAAACGAGCATTCATACTCATTTGAAGATATTGATGTTGAAACTAACACTACTTACTATTACTGGATTGAAAGCATCGAGATTGATAACAATGCTACATATCACGGACCGGTACAGATCACTGTTAAACCGGAAGCTGATGAAGAAGATGCTAAACTTATCCAATTCACAAAAATCAACAGAAATTATCCAAACCCATTCAACCCACAGACAAAAATCAGCTATAGCCTCAGCGGCTACACTGATACTGAAGTTCCTGTTTCAATTGTTGTTTACAATGTAAGAGGACAGAAAGTCAAAACCCTCTTTGACGGATATCAGACTCCGGGTGCAGACAAATCAATTGACTGGTTTGGAAAAGATGACAATGGTAATGATTGTTCTAGCGGAGTATATTTCTATGTACTCATAACAAAAGATACAATCAAAACCTCAAAAATGACATTATTGAAATAACAAGGTTTATTTCCACACTTTTACAGCCGGTCTCCACCGGCTGTTTTTCTCTCTAAGACTTTTCAACCAGAACTTTTTTTCTGTCGTTTACACTATAGCATTTTCAGACAATGTCAGATGACAGTTTTACTAATTCAAAATGTATCAGTTACATTTTTGCGGAAAAATCGACTAATATCAGTTATCATATAATTTTTCAAAATCACTACTCATTATATCCTTGTATAAGCATGTATATAAGTTTTTTAGCATTGTATTGTTTCTGACTAACCATTCAAAGTAAGTACAATTTATTATCTTGACAGCACAAAAACAACGACTATATTTTCAATGTGTGGAAAACCATATTGGAGGTAAAAAATGAAAAAAATTGTTTTAATGTTTTTTATCATTTGTTTTGCTGTATTTCTGACAGCATACAATGAGACAGAAGGAAACAACACAAAGCCTCAGGCTGATGTTATACCTTTAGGATCCCCAACTGTCATCGTTAACGGAATAGCTGAAACCGGAACAAGCGACTGGTTTTTATTCAGATTATACGGACAGGACAATTTAACAGCGAACTTGATAAATCCAGGTATTGAAGTTGTATTTTATGATGAAAATGATACTATGATGGATGTAATTAACACAGGCGAAAACACCGGTGGATTCCAAGCATCAGAACTTGATACGAATACACTATTCAACTATTACATGGAAGTAAGAAACGGTTCAGATCAAGCATATTCAATAACTCTTAACAATGCTGATAACAATACCCTTCCTGTAACTCTGAGCTCTTTCAATGCTGCTAACACGGTAGAAGGTACAGTGGAGCTGAAGTGGACTGTTCAGTCTGAAACAGAAATGCTTGGTTACAACCTGCTCAGAAACGCTACTAACGATGAAGAAACAGCTGTAAACATCAATGCTACACCTATTCCTGCTCTCAACACTTCAAACGAGCATTCATACTCATTTGAAGATATTGATGTTGAAACTAACACTACTTACTATTACTGGATTGAAAGCATCGAGATTGATAACAATGCTACATATCACGGACCGGTACAGATCACTGTTAAACCGGAAGCTGATGAAGAAGATGCTAAACTTATCCAATTCACAAAAATCAACAGAAATTATCCAAACCCATTCAACCCACAGACAAAAATCAGCTATAGCCTCAGCGGCTACACTGATACTGAAGTTCCTGTTTCAATTGTTGTTTACAATGTAAGAGGACAGAAAGTCAAAACCCTCTTTGACGGATATCAGACTCCGGGTGCAGACAAATCAATTGACTGGTTTGGAAAAGATGACAATGGTAATGATTGTTCTAGCGGAGTATATTTCTATGTACTCAGAACTAAAGATACAATCAAAACCTCAAAAATGACATTATTGAAATAACAAGGTTTATTTCCACACTTTTACAGCCGGTCTCCACCGGCTGTTTTTTTTGTTGCTACACATTTATTCTTTTTTGTTGACTTCTTATCACTGCATTTCACATTTAAAGACAATAGACTTTACATAATACCATAAGAAAAAAATATTGATTAACAGTGATTTCAGCAGATTTTGATATTATGCAGTCACTCTATAAATTCTTACTTGGAGATTTAATGGATATTATATACTCGAATATATATGTAAATTTCATAATTATTGCAGCAGCTTTTTACATTCTTTTTAAAGCAGCAGATTTGTTTGTCGATGCTGCTATAGGTATCTCTCAAGACTTGCATATACCAAAATTCATTGTCGGAGTAATAATAGTAGGATTTGCAACAACTGCCCCGGAAATAACGGTATCCGTGATTTCAGCTATGAAAGGTCAATCTGAATTTGCTCTTGGTAATGCATTAGGCTCGGTTATAGTAGATGATGGAGTAGCACTTGGACTTGCTGCTGTATTAGCTCCGGTTCCAATAGTAGTACACAGAATGACAATGTTTAAAATGGGATCATTCCTGCTGGCATCTCTCGGATTGAGCTATATTCTTGCCGCCAACGGAATTATATCCAGAGCTGAAGGAGCAATACTTGTTGTCATGCTTTTTACATACTGGGGAAAAATAGTATGGACAGAAGCAAAAAACTGCAGAGAGCGAAATAAACAGGCTTGTAAAGTAGAACAAAAAACAGAAAAGAGCAGTGTAAAATCTCATGTGGTTAAGTTTCTGATAGGTTTAGGTGGAGTAATCATAGCCAGCCATTTTATTGTCGGCGCTGCAGAGCAGATAGCTATTTTCTTCAGTGTACCAAAAGTTATTATAGGATTAACGGTAATTGCGATTGGAACCTCTCTCCCGGAAATCAGTACTGCAATTATTGCAGCCCGTAAAGGTGAAGGTGAAATTGCAGTAGGAAACATCATTGGAGCAGACCTGCTTAATGTATTATGGATTATTGGTGTATCATCCATGGTAAGACCGATTAATATATCTCACGATCGAATTACTGTAAAACTCTTTAAACTTGTTTTTGAAAACATTCCATCTGTACATTTCTCATTCATCTGGTCATCCATATTCTGTTTCCTGGCAGTGCTTTTTGTAATTACCAGACAGAAGCTGGTCCGCTGGGAAGGTTACGTACTGCTTGGGCTTTACGTTATTTATTTTTATATGAATTTCTCAATGTTTACAGGTTAGGCTAAACACAAAAAATGAATCTTACAGGCTTATATTTCGTTAAATCACTGAAAAGCGCGGGACAGCTGTTCAAGATACAGAATTTCTTCCCATTGATCGGGTTGATAATTTCAACAGCTGTACTCACTGTAGCTTTCTCTGTTTTTGACGGATATCAGGATGCTCTGAAAAAATCAATACTAAACTCAAATTCTCACATATATATTTTTAAGCAGGGACGAAATGATCTGACTCGATGTGATGTAGAGAACTTAGCCGTATACTTGAATGAAAAAACAGAAATTACCAGTCAATCTCCGGTTGTGGTAACTCAGGCGATGCTGAGAAAATCAGGCAGAATCAACAGTGCTTCAGTACATGGGATACCATATGGATACCACACCAAGGATACACCTTTTAATAAATTCATTATTGAAGGTAAAAGCAATATTGAAAATGATAACGAAGCGATTATTGGAGATAAACTTGCTCAGCTACTCAATGCTAAAATTGGTGATTCAGTTACATTATTAAGTCCATTAAAACCGGAAATAACTCCACTTGGGATAAAGACTCCATCGCAAAAGATGAAAATTGTCGGTCTTTACAAATCCGGTATGTATGAATATGACAGTCATTATCTGTTTGTAAATATTAAAACTGCTCAAAAATTCTCAGCAGATTCTGATCAGATTACTATGATGGAAGTATTTCTTCAAGATAAATATATTGATGATGCTGAACATATTGCAGCCTCATGGAACTACGATCTCGGAAATGAATATCAGATTTTATCCTGGCAGTTCTACAACAGTAATCTCTTCCAGCTTCTCAGTCTGGAAAAACGGATTTTGTTTATCGTCCTCAGCTTTCTCATACTTATTGCTTCATTCCAGCTTATATCTGCAACATCTACTATGATTCTGGAAAAACAGCATGACATTGGCATTATGAAAGCCTATGGAGTAAAAGACAAAGAAATTCAAAAGATGTTCCTTCTCAGGCAACTATTGTCTTCTGTTTTTGGTATTGTCTTAGGTATAATGATCGGCTATGGAATAGGCTGGTTACTGATTGTGCAGGACATCTATCATTTAAAAGGTGATGTATATCAGATTGAAGATATAAGCTTCAGTTTTTCACTGCTTAATGCCGGCTTGATTTTTATTTCAGCACTGGTAATTATTACCTTTTCCATAATACTGCCTTTGAGGAAAATTTCAGGCATGAATATAACTAATTTGCTCAGGAGGAATTAATTGGAAATTCTTAGAGCTGAAAATATACATAAGAAATTTAAAGATTACAATACAACTCTTCATATACTGAAAGGTACAGACTTCTCAGTATCCAGTGGAGATCTTATCAGTATTCAGGGACAGTCAGGTTCAGGGAAAAGCACTCTTCTGCATATTCTCGGACTTTTAGATACCCCCAATGAAGGACAGATTTATTATAACAATGAACCTGTTGTTTATTCAAAGAATCTGGCAGAACTCAGAAACCGTAAAATCGGATTTATTTTCCAATTCCATTATTTACTGGAAGATTTCGATGCAATTGACAATGTGGCAATGCCGATGTTTGTACTTACAGGAGATTTAAGAAAAAGCAGAGAAAAAGCTTCCGGTCTCCTCAAAAAACTGGACATATATGATAGATGTAACCATTATCCAAACCAATTAAGCGGTGGTGAACAGCAAAGAGTTGCAATAGCCAGAGCTTTAATCAATGATCCGGAAATAATCTTTGCAGATGAACCCACAGGTAATCTGGACCCTGACCATAAAAACGAAATCATGGAAATTGTATTAAACATGAATAAAGAACACAATCAGACTTTTGTAATTGTTACTCATGACGACATAATTGCCGATCGAATGAAAACTAATTATATCCTCAAAGATGGGATTATTAAGCATAAATGAAAGACAGGATGATACTTGAAAAAACATAAGTGGCTAATTATAGTAGTTTCTCTACTTATTTTTGTAAATCTATTATTCTTGATAATTGTTAAATCGGGATATCTATCAAACTACGTTGAAACACGTTTTATATCCACACTGGAAGAAAATCTCAATGCAGATGTTTCCTATGGAGTTTTCAGTTTTAATGAAAGACAACTCAGTATACATAATCTTTCCATGTTTACTGCAGACAGTGTACTCACAGCACATATCGGCAGTATCAGAGCAGACTATAACATCTGGGATATAATTCTGCATGGGGTTTCCAGAAACGGCTTAATTGATAAAATAGAGATCAATGAACCAGTAATCTCTCTCCTCATAAAACAAGCTGAAAAAAATGAGGATAACAGCAAGAAGAAGTCCGAAACAACCTTTGATCCAAAGAATATTGATCTGAAGCCTGTATTCATGATCAAGGAAGCAGCTATCAATAACGGATCATTTGAAATAGAATACCTCAGTAAAGAGGCTAGTCTTAAGCAGAAGCTGACAGATTTAAACATGAATCTGAATGGAGAAAAATCCAAAACAGTCGAAATGTCAGCAATGACTTCCAAAGGTAGTATAGCTGTTGCAACAGAGCTCAGGACTAAATCTATTGATTACGCTGAACTGATTATCAGGAACTTCACATTAGATAGTCTGGTTATCGATAAAGTTGATGATCTGCAGGCGGGTATATCTGCAAGGATTCGTTACGAAGATGAAAGCATTACATATTCAGGTGAATTAAGAAATCTCAGCACAGAAGTAATGACATACAAAATCAGTACTGATAAAATAGGGTTTACTGGTGTAAACGATTCAGTCAGAATAGCATCTCCTCATATTTCTGTGAATGATGACATGATTCGATTCAATGCCAGTCTGAAAGACATACTCTCAGATGAGCGTACTGTAGACGCAGATGTGGATTGTAAAGTGACTCTTGATCAGTTTTACAAAGACCTGAGCGGTACTTGTGAAGCTCAGTTCAAAGTTAATGGTAAGATATTGAATCCACATGCAAGCTTCGACATCCTGCTGCCGGAAACAAAGTATCAGTCACATATTGTTAAAGATCTGAGTTTATCCGGTACTTATACTGACAACATCGTAGATTTTAATCTGAACAACATAGAGTACCTGGGAAATAAACTGACAGGTAATGGTTCTGCCAATATCAACGGGGATTTTAACATTGATATTACAGGGAAGTCTCTGGCTTACTCGCAGGACGGTACAGATGTGAAATCCAATATTAAAGCATCTTTTGCTTTTATTGACAAAAAAATGGAAGGTTATGCCAAGTTATCAAATCTGGCAATCAGGAATGAGACAGTAGATGTTAAAAATCTTACCGGTACTGCTCAGATTAAAAATGATATTGCTAAAGTTAACTTGATTACAAGAACCCGAAGAACCGGTGAAAAATTCGAGTGTAAAGCTGAATATAATATTAAGGATCAGTCATATAAAGGCAATATCGATCTTAAAAGATTTGGTTTGAACGATGTTCTGGCAAAAAAGATATCTCAGTTAAATCCTTCGTTTAACGGACAGATTGAGTTTATGGGAAGTAAACAGAAGATAGATGTCCAAACAAAAATACGTTTTTACGATAAAAGTTTTGGTAAACTAGATGGCTATCTGGATTCAAGAATTGCTCTGGATTTTCTGCGAAAAAGCAGTTTAATCACTCTCAGAACAAATAATGCCAAGTATAATTATGAAAGCTTTGATATAAACCTGATGGCAAGAGGTAATCTTGACAGTCTCAGATCTGTAAGATGTAAGATTAATCGTGATATTTCTATAGACTTCAAGGTTGTTCTCAACGAAGCTAAAAGGCTTGCTTTCAAGATAAAAGCTAAAAGATTACCTTTAAACAAGTATCTGCGCTATGTTGATTCCAGTACTTCAGCAAAAAATACGTTTGGAATCGTAAGTACAGAGCTTACATTTGATTCAGCTAAGAGAAATGCTGTTAACGGGAAAATCACGATTGAAAACCTGAACTTCGATGGTGATAAATTCGGAAGTTTTGGCTTCAAAATATCCGGTAGACAGGATTCCCTGAGAATACACAATATTTCGCTTAAAGGTGTAGGCAGATCAACCTTCACAGGGGATGTCACACTTGATGCAACCAAAGGAAAACTGAAAGCTGCAGACCTTGAGATGAATAAACTCGATCTGAGTTACATTCTCCTGAACAATGAAGACTTCAAGGGTAGAATGACAGGTAAGCTGAGTTTTTCTGAAAGCAATAATACATTTTCACTTCGTATGAATGCAGAGGATCTGAGCATTATATCCTATCCTGTTGACAATGTCAAAATTGATGTACAACAGAGAACCAGAAAGCTCATTATAAACGAATTCTTTGTTAAAAATTCATATAATAATCTGAGAGTAACCGGGTCCCTAGATCATAACTTTATTGATAATAAAACCTGGGGAAACAGAGAGAAACTGCTTGTTGCCTATAATGGAGACCTGATGAGGACTCTGTCAGACAACATTCCTCCTCTGCATCATGGACGTTCTAAGAGTTCCGCATTTATTGAAGTTGGTGTTAAAGAAGACAATATAACACTTCTTCGCGGAGAAATTAAGATAGAAGACGGACTTGTCGAGATTGACGATCAGCCTACCGATATTACAGAACTCTTCAGCAATATTATAATTGTTAATGACACACTTAAAATAAACAGATTTGATTTTCTGATGGGTTCAGGAAGAGTTCATATTTTCAATACAGATTGGGGCACAAATAATCAACTGGCAATTAATAATCTCCAGCTTGGTAACATCAGAATATACACAGATCCTGAAGGTATTCTGGTTCATATACCAGATTTTATGCCCAACAAAAGAATTGTAAATGTAGTTGTTAAGGGACGAAACAGTGACCACTTCGAAATAAACGGTCCTTTCGACGACATGAAGATTACAGGTGATGTAGTTGTTTCAAATGGTGACTTCATCTTCCCTGCCGGTGTAAAAAGTCTGGTAAACCTTATCAACCAGAAAAATACCATGAACGCAGCACAGGCAAAAGAGGAAATGGCAAACCTGCCTTTCAAGCTGGACCTGACAGCGAGAATAGGTAAACAGATACGTTATGTAACTCATCCTGCCAATGTGACAATGGATCAAGGCGGTTATCTCAATGTTGTTTACGATGACAGTGAATTCATTGTGAAAGAAGCTCATTTCAGTTCTGAAAAAGGTACACTCGATATGTTCGGAACTACATTCAAGGCCAGTACTATCAATGTTAACCTTAATCAGTTCAATCCTGAACCGGATCTTGAAATTGTCTTCGAGAAAAAAATATCTGATGGTACTACTATCAGTCTGGCAATTCAGCCAGATGACAATAATTCACTGCAGTTCAAGCTGGAGAGCGATAACTCCGATGATAACACTATTTCAGATATTCTTGCGAAATTGCGTTATGACAGCGGCTATGACCAGTTATCCAGCAAGCAGAAGCAATCCCTCATGCAGGATGATGCTATAGAAATTGCAGGATACTCCATAGAGAATGTCCTGATTTCTCCGGTTCTGTCCCCTATCGAGACGAGATTCAGAAAGTGGTTCAAGCTGGACTACATTTATATACAACCCGGATTTATTCAGAACCTGTTCCATATGTATTATAATACTGACTCCGGTGAGGATGCTATCAATCAGCAGTCAGGAGTAAGTACAGGCGTACTCTTAAGTAACCTTTCACTCAGCTTTGGTAAAAACATTTATGATAATACATTTATTCATTACAAGGGGATTATTCAGGAGATAACAGACTTAAGGTCAGAAAAACTCAAACTGTCACACACGTTGCGACTTACGTTTGATCTACCCGGCAAGTACCAGTTCTCCTATTCTTACATTATTGATCAGGAAGAGGAGTTAAAATCACACGAAGTCAAGCTGGAGAAATCCTTCAAATTCTCGTTTAACGGAGTAAATTCAATATTTGATAAATAACGGAGATATTATGAGAAAAAGAATCAGCGTAGAAAATTTATACAGATTTATGCAGGATGTTTTTGTCGGTCTCGGTGTGCCTGCCGATGAAGCGAAAACCTGTGCCGATGTACTCATCCAGTCAGACCTCCATGGAATAGAGTCACATGGTGTTGGCAGACTGAAAATGTACTACGACAGAATTAAAGCGGGAATCCAGTTCCCTGAGACTAAAATAGATATCATCAGTGACAGAAAAGCTGTTGCTGTATGGGATGGTAACCATGGCATGGGCCATGTAATAGCAACCAGAGCAATGCAGGAAGCAATTGATAAAGCTAAAAATTATGGTGTTGGAACCGTAGTCGTCAGAAATTCCACTCACTATGGTATTGCCGGATATTACGCGAAAATGGCAATAGATCAGGATATGATCGGTATCACTTTCACCAATGCCAGACCTTCCATCGCTCCTACCTTCTCAACATCTCCAATGCTGGGAACAAATCCAATCTGTTTCGGGTGTCCATCTAACCTTGAATACCCATTCCTCTATGACGCTGCAACCTCAATCTCTCAACGAGGTAAGATAGAAGTCTTCGACAGAGAATTCAAGGATACACCATCCGGCTGGGCTATTGACAAAGAAGGTAAACCTTTTACAGATACTAAACAACTTCTGAAAGACCTTGTCAGTAAAGACGCCGCCATGCTGCCGCTGGGTGGTCAGGGTGAACTTCTCGGCGGTCATAAAGGATACGGACTCTCCGTGATGGTTGAAATTCTCTCTGCTGCTCTGCAAAACGGTTCTTACCTGCATGGACTCCACGGATGGGAAGACGGTAAGCGTGTACCTTACAAACTGGGTCACTTCTTCCTGGCACTTAATATTGATTTCTTCACAGATATTGAAGACTTCAAGAAAATCACCGGTGATATCATGGCACAACTCAAGAACGCTGATGTTGAACCGGGTAAAGAAAAAATCTACATTGCCGGAGAAAAAGAATATTATAACACAATCGATGTTAAAGAAAATGGAGTTCCGATTAACGAAGAACTGGAAAAGAACATAAAAATCATGCAGGAAGAACTGCTGATTGAAGATTACCTCTTTAACGAATAAAGAATGAGAGCCTTGCATAATAGCGAAATCAAACAGCTTCGATGGAAAACTTCGATGAAATTTTTGAATTCATCTGAAGAGCTATTAAGCAAAACTCATTTTGAGTAAAAGTTTGTTGAGTTCTAAAATCAAATCAACTGCACCATTCATGCAAAGGCCTCAGAATGTTAAAGCCTGAGTTATCGATTTCTGTCAGAAGTCTGGTCGAATATGTATATCGGTCAGGTGACTACGATGCAACCTATAAAGGTCCATCCAGAGCTCTGGAAGGAACCCGGGCACACCAGAAAGTACAGAAATCAAGACCGGAGAACTACACGGCTGAAGTCTCACTGAAACATATTCATGAGACAGATAAATTTGATCTTGTTCTACAGGGAAGAATCGACGGTATTTTCTTTAATGATAACAATATCATACTCGAAGAGATAAAATCAACTTTTCTTCCCTCAGAGCATATAACGGACGGTAACATTGTCCACTGGGCTCAAGTACTTCTTTATGCTTATGTATACTGTCTGCAGAATAATCTCGACTCTGTAGATGTATCACTGACCTATTACCAGATTGACGAAGAAAAAGAAGTCACTTTCAACAAGCTGCATACTTTTGAACAACTCAAAGAATTCTACTATGATACTATAAATGAATACCTGAAATGGGCAGAAATAATTGTAGATAACAGAATTAGAAGAGACATAAGCATTGAAAACCTTAACTTCCCGTTTGTGTTTAGAGAGGGACAACGAAAGCTTTCTGTTTATGTGTACAAAGCTATTCAGGAAGAGCGTAATCTCTTTTTGGAAGCACCAACCGGAACAGGAAAAACCATCGGCACCATCTTCCCCACTCTGAAGCACCTCAGGGACAACCAGAAGATATTCTATCTTGCAGCCAAAACTACCGGAAAGAACATAGCTCTTAATACTCTGAGAATCCTTTCCGAAAATGGTCTGAAAGCGAAAATCCTGCTGCTTACAGCAAAGGACAAAGTATGTTTTCTGGAAACAGCCCAGTGCTATCCAGAGAAATGCCCATATACTATTGATTTCTTCACAAAGCTGAATGGAGTTACCAAAAAACTCCTTGAGAATGATGTACTGACTACCGAGTTGATCAGTCAGATTGCCGAGGAAGAGAAGGTCTGTCCTTTTGAGCTTGCACTGGAAGCTTCTCTTTACTGCGATGTTATCATCTGTGATTACAACTATGTGTTTGATCCGGTTGTATTCCTAAGGCGTTTCTTCATGGATTCTGCCAGAAGATACTACTTTCTGATAGACGAAGCACATAACCTCGTAGACAGGGCCAGAAGTATGTACTCATCGGATATCCTTAAATCAGAAGTAATGGACCTGAAAAAACTGATGAAACCGGTTTCCAAAACAGTTCACAACAGGCTACAGGGGATCAATAAACAGCTTTTACAGGTCAGGAAAGACATAGATAAAGCCAAACAGGCATCAATCAAGGACAAACCGGAAAGCCTGATAAAGAGCATTACAAAGTTCTATAAGGATTGCGAAGCCTGGCTGGCAGAGAATCAGGAATCGGAATACAAGAATGACGTGCTGGAGTTTTTCTTCAAGTGCAATAATTTCCTGAAAATCAGCGAGATTTATGGTGACAACTACACAACATTGATTTCTAATACCAGCAGGGAACTCCGTCTGGAGCTGTTCTGCATCGACCCTGCAAGGCATCTTGCCGAGTGCTTGAAGAAATCCATATCAGCAGTATTCTTCTCTGCTACCTTCAGACCTGTTCAGTATTACAGAGATCTGCTTGGCGGCACAGAAGAGGACTGGATGCTTTATCTGGATTCCCCTTTCCCGCGTGAGAACACCTCAGTGCTTATATCGTCATATGTTAATACACGCTATACAGCCAGAGATTCCAGCTACTCGCATATTGCGGAAGTTATTCGCTCAGCTTACAGAAGCAGGGAAGGCAACTATCTTGTGTTCTTCCCGTCATACGAGTATTTGCAGAATGTTCTGACCGAGCTCGAGCCGTTACCGGATAACTTTGTTGTTCAGGAACGGGATATGTCTGAGGATGAAAGAACTGATTTTATTGCCCGTTTTGAACAGAAACAGAAACAAATTGGGTTTGCAGTAATGGGTGGAGCTTTCGGAGAAGGAATTGACCTTACAGGTGAAACACTGATCGGTGCAATAGTTGTTGGTGTAGGACTTCCGCAGATAAGCTATAAGAAAAACATTATCAAGGAATACTATAACGAACAGGACACTGACGGATTTCTGTATTCCTACCTATACCCGGGTATGAACAGAGTTCTGCAGGCTGCCGGACGTGTAATCCGAACAATGAATGATAAAGGCACAATAATTCTGCTGGACGATCGTTTTCTGACAATGAGATACAGAAACCTGTTCCCGGAAACCTGGAAGCACTATAAAGTATTCAGAAATATTGACAGCTTTGAAACAGAATGTACAGAGTTCTGGGAATCGAAGAAGGAGGAGGAAGAATGATTAAGAAAGTTATAAATATTCGTACTGATCGAAAAGACCAGATGAAGAATATCACAAGTCATTTACGTGATTTCATCCGAGAGAACGGGATTCAGGAAGGCAGGTTGACTGTGTTCGTGCCGCATACTACTGCTGCTGTGACAATCAACGAGAATGCTGATCCTACTGTTCAATCTGACATGCTGTACTCACTGGACAAGATTTCTCCGGACTATCCTGCATTCCGCCACATGGAAGGCAACTCCGATGCACATGTGAAAAGCTCATTGATCGGCTGTTCTCAGGATGTATTTGTGTTTGATGGCAGTCTGATGCTTGGAACCTGGCAGGGAGTATATTTCTGTGAATTTGACGGACCAAGATCCAGAAAGTTCTATATTGTCGGGTGATGTATATTGTATAATCTTTGTTGCGTGTTTTAACCCTCTGTCTCGTAAACTCGACATCTCCCCGTAGATGTTTTGTTAGAGCACCTCCAGACATACATTAGGGAGAACTTTGTCTGTACGAGCTTGTACAGTCCTGCTATACGCGTAGAGACAACCGGACGGTTGTCTCAGAATTAGACCTTGCATGCAACGTCTCTACAGAGATTAGAACCTGGATTTACCTGAGTAAATCGACTATGTCGATTTCACATTGATACACCAAGAACACCTTTCGCAAGACCTGCTTCGCATTTACCTGATTGAAGGATTCCATGCAGATCACCTTCCGAATGGTGTGGTTGGTATTGCCAATAATATCAAGTAGGAAACAAGAGTGCACTCCAATAGACACAAAATGTTGTGTCTATACGATTCCAGTCTACTTCTTCAATGCGGAACGTGAAAATACAGACGGATCAATCTTTACGTCAAAATCTATCTTATCTATAATGTATTCCGTACCTTTCCCGTTTTTCAGAACATCTTTAAAATACATTACTTTCGGGTACCACCTGCCATCTACATTCATTACTTCTCGAATCTCTGTTTTCTTGAGAAGCTTTCCGCTTTTTGCATACCTGTTTTCCTGTAACGGGATGAACTTCTCTTTATCAACCCAGATTTTACGGGAGCTGTATGCAACTTCTTCATTTCTGGCAGTTAGCTGCACAACATAACAATTCCTGTCCTGCACAATTTCCTCACCGATAATCTCTGCAGTATAGGATTTCTGCAGACTGGAATCCTCCATATAGTCCTCATAAGAAAGATCAGAACCAGATACAGACTGTCGCAGCATATGCCCGGATATCCTTATCTTCCTGTTGGCTTCAGGTGAAAATGTCCACAAATCATCATTCAGCTTGAGCATTTTTGTCCCTTTCTCACGAGCAGGAGCCAGATATTCCGAGAATGATTTCTCTGTCCCCTGAATCCAGAATCTGGTTGTTATCTCTATTGTATCACGTCTGGTGTGGATTATCATTCTGGACTCCCCGGTCATAGTATCTGCATTCATGTTTTTATCTATCAGTTTCAAAAGCTTCTCACCCGTCAACTCACCATCAACAGCTAACAGGCCGGTAACCATTATTAAGAGTGTAATGCATATTATATGTATCTTCAAGTTCTTCTCCTTTTAGTTTTCCAGTTCCTTAAACAACTGGGATGTCTGACGTTTGAATATATTCAGCCCTGCAATGGCAGTGCCTAGTATTATAGATGAAAATCCGGGAATAATCCCGAGAAAAAATGCTTCCGGTGCAATCAGTGCATACATCCTGCCGGAGGCTATGATATTTGCCTGCTTCATGTATACGGAAAAATCCATGCCGTACTCCTGCATAGGCCAGGCTACAAGATAACCTATTACAGCACCTGCCGCCGAACCTGCCAGACCGATAATACCGGCTTCCCACAGCATAGATATATAAACATGCTTTTTTGATTCTCCAATTGCCAGTCTTACTCCAATCTCACCATAACGCCTGATACTGTTCATCAGACCGGCATTCCAGAGAACTATCCCCATAATGATAATGAAAACAGTTACCATCCCGAATAAAAAAGCACTCGACATATCCAGAATATCTCCCATTCCATTCTGTTCTCTGAGAGGAATCATTACTGCACTGAACTCATCATCGGGATTGGAGAAATCAGCATTGAACTGCCCTGCCAGTGAAACAGTCTGAGGATCATCAAAAACCTTATCTTTTCTTATACCCAGAATCTCAGTCGAAGCATCTTCCATATCCAGCAAATCTCTGGCAGCACTGATATCAATAATCACAGCTTTTTTATCCAGCATCTGAATTCCGAAGTTAACCAGCCCGGACACCGTATAATTCCTTATTGCCATGGCACTGTTCATCGTAGAAGACATTATAGATACAGTGTCCCCTATTTCTATATTCACCTTTTCGGCAAGTTCACTACTCAGAAGTATCTCTCCCGATCCGGCAGGAATTGCTCCGGCTGTCAGTGCGTTTTGAAGATTGAGCAGCTTGATGTCATAATCAGAATTAATCAGATCAAAGCTCATTCCCATACACTGGGTCTGTCTTTTTGTCTCTCCGTTTTCATCAGGTATATCAAGCAGACCCCCAAACTGGATTCTGGAACTCCA
Organism: Cloacimonadales bacterium (SeqCode); assembly: GCA_942492065.1. Lineage (GTDB taxonomy): Bacteria > Cloacimonadota > Cloacimonadia > Cloacimonadales > JAIOQZ01. Next base: position 421,162 of record CALODV010000020.1, read on the forward strand.
GTCATACTCGGGATATTCTCTCGAGAGCATCTGCTTAAGTTTGCTTTCCTCGAGAATACACAAATCAAGAGGTTTCTGGCTTAAGTATTGTTTGTAAGCACGGGTCACAACTTTCACATGCCCGGTATCAAATTTTGCGTTAGAATTTATAGCTCCATTCATATATCCGGTAAACTCGCAATAGAATATTATGGTGACGGCAACACCAAGAGAAACGGTGATAATCGGAAACAAACTTCGCGATCTGTCTCTAAATATTCCTTTCAACAGAAATCGTATCATTTCTTCCTCCTTTTGCCCTGAATAGCTTCAGCCGGATTCATCTTGATTATCGAGGTTGTAGGAATCAGGCTTACTATTCCGATAATCAGCATAATATATATCACAGTCGTCAGAACTACCTTCAGATTATAGACCGGGTATATTATTCCGGATGAACCTGCCAGACCGTAGTCATCCATACTGTCCGGCATAGACCAGCCTTTGGATGCAGTAAGAATGAACAGCGGAACTCCATAAACTGCTCCCATGAAAATCGCCATAGCTCCATGCATAACGCCTTCCAGAGTGAACAAAGTCACAACCTTAGATTTTGTTAATCCCAGAGCCATTAATGTACCTATTTCCTTACGTCTGCGGAAAATAGACAGAATCTGAGTATCAAAAATAGCTATCGTAACCAGAAAAAGCAGAACAGCATACATCACAGTTGCCTGAATACTCTCAATCTTGAATATTGTTTTCAGGTCATTCAGCAGATAATCCTGAGAGTGGAATACCCATCCATCAATCTGTTTATTGTTTTCTGAAGAAGTGCATATAATCGTTGCCTTGTCTGTCATACCGAACAGCTTCTGCATCTGCTTCAGTTCCATCCACAACTGCCCGGAATCAACTCCCGGATGTGGACTGGTAAACACCTCGGAAATCACTATATCCTGAGCATCAAATGTACCGTTTGCATCCCTCCATCGGAGTGTGACATAATCACCTTTCTTAAGCCCTGTAGTCCTTGCCATTCTTTTTCCGATTATTACAGCGTTCTCTTCACTGCCTTCCAGCTTATCCACCGGAATTTTCAAGACTCTCTGATTTTCCGGTATACCTTTTAACATTATATTGAACATTCTGCCTTCAGGATATATCGATGCAGTTTGAATCAATATAGGGCAGAAATCTTTATCTTTTTCGGTAAATTCAGGAATAGTATCATAGCTGTCATATAAAGTCAGAGGATCGAACTTATCATAATCCTTCTGCCAGTATTGTCCTCCTGCAATCTCCCATTCGATTGTCTCGTTCATGGCTCTCTGCCGCCATCCTTCATAAAAACCTTCCATTCCAATTATTGCCACATAAGACAGAGAAATAACAAACACATTGAGCCAGGTTCGAAATCCAACTCCAAGAAGGTTCTTCAGTGCCAGTTTAATAAGCATTATTCCTCCTGTGCAGCCAGAGTGTCTTTTACAACTTTTCCATCAACAAGCTGGATTTTTCTATCGAGATATTTAATAACCTTGGAGTCGTGAGTTGAGAAGATGAATGTGGTCTCCATTTCTCTGCAGATATTCTTCATATAATCCAGAATTTTATAGGAGTTATCGGAATCCAGATTAGCCGTCGGTTCATCTGCCAGCAAAAGTGGTGGTTTCTTTACCATTGCTCTGGCTATAGCTACACGTTGACATTGACCTCCTGACAGCTGTCCTGGTCTGGACTTCAATTTATCAGTCAGCTCCACAAGCTCCAGAGCATCCATGACTGCTCTTATTCTCTGCTCCGATGTCATATTCAGCAGAAGCAGAGGGAACTCAACATTCTCAAACACTGTGTAATGCTGAAGCAGGTTGTATGATTGAAAGATAAATCCTATACTCTCGCTGCGCAGCTTTGCGGATTCTCCTGAACTGAGTTTCTCCAGTTCCTTATCCAATACTTTTACCGAACCGGAAGTCTGTTTATCCAGAGATCCGATAATATTGAGAAGCGTTGTCTTACCTGATCCGCTGGGACCGACAATCCCTGAGAACTCTCCTTTTGTGAAATCAAGATTAATATCCTTTAACGCTGTGAAAAAACCGCCACCTACCGGATAGTTTTTAAGTAAATTTCTTATTTCTACTAAAATACTCATTTAGACACTCCTTAATAGTCTGCAAGAAATGATATCTGAACTCCGAGTTCAGGTTTCTCGTCATAATCATTATAACTAAGATAAGTTTGAAGATTGATTATATATAGGTCTTCCGTGAATTTCAATGAATGCATGATCGACAGTTCAGGAATATAATCCTCAAATTCCGTTTGATGATAACTGACAGAGAACATGTTGGAATACATGATTGAAATTGGATAATCCATTACAAGACAGATATCTTCCACACCCTTTTTCAGTTGAGATGAAGAATCATAATACAAGGATGTGATCCTATATTCTGCCATAGTATAAAGACCATTCCCCAGAGGGAATGTATAATCAGCTCCTGCCATGACTGATGTCTGCTCCCTTTCAGTCTCCTGCATACCGGGAAAGTCATCAACAAAATACTGCTGAGCCTCAGTCCATAAGCCCAGAAAAGCATCCGCTTTCAGGTCAAGAGCAATCTTTCTGCCTTTAAATCTCTGATTTTCCTTACGTTCCCGGCCAATATTCTCGAACGATATACCGGAACTTACTCTGTTGAAATCTCTTTCATATCTGAAACCGAAATCTGCTTTGTCGGCATCATGAAGTTTAATTATCTCATTTGATTCGTATGTATTGGTGATATTATACCATCCCCAAACTGCGGATTCCATATCAGGATATACTTTAAGCAAAGCTCCCACGGTTCCTTTAGTATATGAACTGATATCAAAGTAGTTAACAGTATCATACCAGTCTACAACTCTTAGAACCTGAGCTTCACCGAAATTTATCTTCTGCTTACCTATCACAAACTCCAGTTTGTCATCATACACTCTCAGACCTAATCTGTGAAATCCTGTTTTAGCATTAATATCCCTCTCAAGTAGTTTAATGTCATGATATTCATATTTTACTGACCCAAGGAAGTCATAAGTAAAAGCACCCCTAATCCATGGTTTAATAATTGGCTTAATCATAAAATTAGTGTAGAATGCTCTTTCATCCCGATGCAGGTTTTTGAAATAACTGATATTTAATCTGTAATTACTTTTCTTAATGAGATCTGCACCGGTTACAGCTCCCAGCCATATGCTGCTGCACAATAATATGATTAAGGTAACTACAGCGATATGTCTATTTCTCATTTACCACTCCAAAGACAAAGATTTCTATAATAGCGTTTACCAGTTCCTTAGGGTCAGGATATACTTTATGGAACATTGGATCTTTCATTAAATCAAAAGATTTTGAGAATATTGCCAGTATGAAATCCACACTCAAATCCTGCCTGATATTTCCTTTTTTCTGCTCACTCTGTATAAAATTTCTCATACATTTCAGATTCTGATGCACAAGTTTCATATTATAAACCTGTATATCTTTATAGTTAAGAAGATCATTCACAAAATTATCGCCCAGCACTTCATAATAATGAATTTTCAGTCTGATCAACTCCCTGAACTTCTCTTTAATATCTGTTTCAGATTCCCAGATTGTGAGAATCGACTCCATCCCTTCCCTATGCATCTCATCCAGAATCTCAAAAATCAGTTCGGACTTATCCCTGAAATGCTTATAAAATGTGACTTTACTGGCTTGAGCATTTTCACATATCTCCTTAATTGTAACTTTCTTCAAACCGAATCTTTTAAACAAATCCATGGCAGCAGCCTTAATGTTGCCCCTTTTAGATCTCATTGCCATTATGTATTTACTCCATTTACCTTTTTCGTTACATTAGATCAAAACAGTAAAGATTGTCAATATAAAAAATATTTTTTATTGACACTTTTATCAATTCAGGATTATCATTTTATGTTGAGGTAAAATATGTTTACAAAGAAAACAAAACATTTAATCGAAAGAATTGATAAGTTCTTGAATCTGGTTAATGAGACCAGTATCATATTTTTGATGAGTCTCTCAGACTATTTGAATAACGACCTGAAATCTTTTCAGTCAAGACTTGATAAAGTTGTTGAATGCGAAAGAGAAGCTGACGAAATCAGGAGAGATGTAGAAATAAATCTGTATACATACACCCTGATTCCTGAATCCAGAGGGGATGTTCTGGCTATTCTGGAAAATACTGATGATGTAATAGATATTATGAAGGAAACACTTCTCAGCTTTTATGCGGAAAATCCGGATATTCCATCTAATATCCATACGAAATTCAAGGAAATGCTTGAGCTTTCCAACAAGGCTGTGGACTCGTTGGTTCGTGCTGTACGAGCATTCTTTACAGAAGTTTATCAGGTTAGCGAACATCTTAATAAAGTGCATGTGTATGAGACGCAGATAGACCTTATTGGTGCTGACTTAGTTAAAAATGTGTTTGACTCCGACCTGGAGTTATCACAAAAGCAGCATTTAAGATTCTTCATTAAGAATGTGGAAAATATCAGTGATTATTCAGAATCAGTTGCAGACAGACTGGCTATTTATGCTATAAAGAGAAGGATATAAGATGCTGCTTGTTTATCTGTCCAGTGGATTATTCCTCGGTTGGTCGTTAGGTGCCAATAATGCGGCTAATGTCTTTGGACCGGCCGTCGGTACAAAGATGATCAAATTCAAGACAGCTGCTTATATCACCTGTATTTTTGTTATCCTGGGTGCTGTTCTGGAAGGGGCAGGTGCTTCTCAGACCCTGGGAAAGCTGGGAAGTATTAACCAGATTGCCGGTGCATTCACTATAGCTCTTTCATCTGCTGTTACTGTTACCCTTATGACAAAAGCAGGACTGCCGGTATCAACCTCTCAGGCAATAGTCGGAGGTATCATTGGCTGGAACTTTTTTGCTGGAATGCTTACAGATTACAGATCATTGACTAAGATATTCGGGACATGGATAGTCTGCCCAATCTTATCAGCCATATTTTCCTATATTCTGTTCAAACTGTTTGTAATGATCCTCAGGAAATCTAAAACACATCTTTTGCTTAGAGATGCCTACACAAGGCTAGCATTTATCATTGTAGGAGCTTTTGGAGCTTACAGTTTGGGAGCAAACAATATAGCTAATGCTGTCGGAGTTTTTGCCTCAGTTTCACCTTTCAGAGATGTAACATTATTCTCAATATTCACCATGAGCGGAATTCAACAGCTATTCCTTCTTGGCAGTCTGGCAATTGGTGTTGGAGTTATTACATACTCTTATAAAGTTATGAAAACAGTCGGTGGGGATTTGTTTAAACTCTCTCCCATTGCAGGACTCATTGTTGTACTTGCTGAATCTCTAGTGCTCTTCTTATTTGGGTCCAAAGCACTTCATGACTGGCTTCTAACTCATGGATTACCTACAATTCCACTTGTACCGGTGTCAAGTTCTCAGGCAGTAGTCGGTGGTGTGCTGGGTATTGCAATAGCTAAAGGTGGAAGAAACATACAATTTGGAGTTCTTGGTAAGATATCAATCGGCTGGATACTTACTCCGATTATCGCCGGAATTCTTGCTTTCTTCTCGCTTTTCATCGTTCAGAATGTCTTCAACCAACCTGTTTACACTGAAAGTAAATTCCTGTTTTCAGAAAAATCTATAGAAAGAATACACAGCCTTGGTGTTGAAGAAAATCTGGAAGCTCTGAAATTTGTCGAATTTGACAATGAGAAACAACTTAGAAAACACCTGAAAGCTAATTATATTCTAACTGAACCTGAACTGATTATTATACATGAATCAGGTAATATAGTAAACATAAAAATTCCTGAGAATATCAGTAAGTCAACACTCAGAAAGTTTGGTAGAAAAAAAAAGAAAATTGTGAAATCTCTGGCCGGTTCAACATTCCAATATAAGTGGCATCTACGGGATGTATTACTTTCAAAGGTAAGCTCTCAAGCTGACGAAGGTGAAAAAGTACAGGAGCAAACAGATAAGCTCGCAAGTAAAATCATTGAGGTTTTCGGTATCTGATTCTTAGTAAAAATATTTTTTATTTGTATTAACTACTTTTATCATTAAGTTTTATAGAAACTGGAGGTAAGTATGAAAAAAATATTTTTGATCACAATGATACTAGTATTGATTCCCGCATTACTAATATCAATGACCTTAGAAGAAAAAAAGGCGAAGGCAAAAAAACTTGTTGAAGATGGTGTAAAGTTCTTTGTTAAGAATGGATTGGAAGCATCCATTAAAGAATTCGAGAAAGAAGACAGTAAATTTAAATCAGGAGAGTTTTATCTTTTTGCCCTTGATCTGCAAGGTAAAACAATTATTCATGGACAACGTCCTCAACTTAAAGGCAACAATATGCTTAACGTCACAGATGCTAAAGGAGTACACTTTGCAGCAAAATTTGTAATAACTGCTCAAAGCGATGAGAAAGAAGGCTGGGTAGACTATCAGTGGGTGAACAGTAGTGCGGTTGTTGCAGACAAAACCTCATTTATCAAAAGAGTTCCGGGTACAGATTATCTTATCGGGTGTGGCTTCTATAAATAAGAAGGAATATTAATAGATATGAGTGTGAGTGGAAAAGCAAAAGTACTGATTATAGATGACGAACCTGCGATTAGAATGAATTTCCAGGAATACCTGGAAGACTCTGAGTACTCTGTGATAACTGCTCCAAATGGAATAACAGGAATTAATAAATTCAAGAAAGAATCTCCTGATGTGGTACTCGTAGATTTACAGATGCCTGTAATGCATGGACTGGAAGTGCTTTCCACCATTACAGAGCTATCCCCGAAAACACCGATAATTATTATATCAGGTACCGGAAAAATGTCAGATGTAATTGAAGCCTTGAGAGGTGGAGCGTGGGACTATATCACTAAACCAGTTGAAGACATGGCAATTATCGAAATAGCAATTGAAAAAGCTCTGAAGAAGGTTCAAATAATTGAGGAAAATGAAAAGTACAAGATGAATCTAGAAGAGCTTGTTCTTAACAGAACAGTAAAACTTAGACAAAGTGAACAACTTCACAGAGTCGTGTCCGATTTCATTTCGGATTTCGTTTATATGCAGAAACGTAAAGGGAATTCCGATGAATTCACTTTTTGGATCACAGGAGCAATAGATAAGATTACCGGTTATGATAAAGCTGATTTTGTCAATAGAACCAAGATGTGGAGAAGCATTATCAGCGATGAAGATAAAGACAGATACGAAGATTCAATGAAACATGTGCTTGCAGGTCAAAATGTTAAGGTTGAATATACTATTATTAACAAAGATGGTGAAAAGCGCATGATCAAGGAATACACAAAGCCATTGTTGGATAAATCCACTGGCAAAGTGATCGAAATCATCGGGGCAGTAAAGGATGTCACCGAAGAAAGAGCATTGAGAAAACAGTTGTTTCAAGCCCAGAAAATGGATGCACTTGGAGTACTTGCAGCCGGAGTTGCACATGATTTCAACAATATTCTGACTGCCATACTCGGCTTCGTTGATATATTGAAATCTGAGATTCCTGCATCACCTGTAGCTGATGAGTTTCTTGGAGAGATTAAGAATGCCGGAATCAGAGCTAAGGACCTTATTAAGAAAATCCTGGCATTTTCCAGAAAAGATGATATAGTTTTAGATATCGTCAGCCTTAAGAAAATCATTGAAGAGGTTTATGCAATGATAAGACCGTCCTTCCCTAAAACCGTGAAGATAAAAACCGGTATTGAAGCAGATGGAAATATTCTGGCTGATTTTACAACTATCGAGCAAATACTTCTTAATCTGGCAAATAACTCTTTGCAGGCAGTTAATAAAACTAAAGGTGAAATCAAAATAGGTCTGAAGAAAACAGCTTTCAATGATATCCCTATAAATTTGCGTCCTAATATGGACTCCAAAGATTACTATTGTCTTTCCGTGCGTGATAACGGTAAAGGAATTCCACAGGCAAATCTTGAAAAAATTTTTGATCCATACTTTACAACCAAAAGCAAAGATGAAGGTACGGGGCTTGGTCTTTCAACTGTACACGCTGCAGTTAATGATTACGGAGGTGCCGTAGAGGTAAAAAGTGAGGTCAACTCTTTCACAGAGTTCAGACTCTATTTCCCAGTTCCCGATCAACAATAGTTCCTGATATTTAACAATGTAAAATGATGAATTAAGGGGCACTGATTCTTTGTGCTGAATAGTGGTCAATACTATATTGTCAGAGCTTTTATTGATATAACATTTTAAATGCATTATTGTTTGACAAAATACTCAGTCAGAATTTTATCTTCATAGTCTAAAAAAAGAAAAGAGATCTGATGAAAACATTCAAGTATATTGCCCCTATAGTAAAAAAAAGGTTTGTTAATATCATTCTGGGTATTTTGATTTTGCTGGTGGTAGACGCAATTCAATTAGTAATCCCGAGAATTGTAAAAAAAGCAATAGATGGTCTGGGAAAAGAAGGATTTACCCAACACGACTTACTTATAACTGCTTTGATTATTATTGGGATGTCCGTTGTAATTTATTTTCTGAAAATGCTTTGGAGAATTGTTCTCATAGGTAATTCATGGAGAATCGAAAAGGAACTGAGACAAAACTACTATAATCACCTGATGCTTATGTCTCAAAACTTCTTCACCAAATCTAAAACTGGTGATTTGATGGCAAGAGCCACTAATGATATGAATGCAATCCGGATGATGTTCGGTTTTGGGTTTATTGCTCTTGTAGATACAATCTTTTTATCTGTTAGCTCATTTATGCTGATGGTTACAATCAATTTCAAACTGACAATGATGGCCATTCTTCCACTTCCTGTTATGACCGTGTTCATTATCATTTTTGGAAGAAAAGTCCACTTGAAATTCAAGGATGTTCAGGAGTCTTTTTCAGGATTGTCAGGTATGATTCAGGAAAATATATCCGGAATCAGAGTTGTAAAAGCCTTTGTTCAGGAAAAGAATGAAACAGATAAAATGTGTAAGCTTTCTCAGGATTATGTAGAAAAAAATATAGCACTCGTAAAACTTAATGCCATGTTCCATCCATTCATGTGGCTTATAATCAGTTACAGTATTGGTATTGTGGTTATTTTTGGAGGTATTACAGTAATCAAAAATGTAATATCTGTTGGTTCTTATGTAGCGTTCAGTTCTTATCTGGGACAGTTAATCTGGCCAATGATAGCTATCGGCTGGGTTGTTAATATGTACCAACGCGGAACCGCCTCATTAAAAAGGATTAATCAGATTTTAGATACTGAACCGGAAATAACAAATGCTCATGCTGATGACAGTCTTACTCATTTCAAAGGTAATATTAAAATCGATGGACTTGATTTCGCTTATCCCGGAACAAGCAAGAAGATACTTGAAAATGTTTCAGTAGAAGTAAATATTGGTGAAACCCTCGCAATAGCAGGTCGAACAGGCTGTGGAAAATCTACTTTGATTGACCTGATTATGAGAGTTTATGATCCTCCTGAGAACAGTATTTTCCTTGATTCCAAACAGGTATCGTCATATCCATTGTCTGTGCTTCACTCAAATATAGCTGCAGTACCACAGGATATATTCCTCTTCTCAGATACAATTGAGAACAATATAAAATTCGGAAAACCGGACGCCAGTTTGGCAGACGTTGAACGAGTGGCTAAAATGGCTAACGTTTATAATGACATCATTGAGTTTAGTGAAGGATTCCAAACTGTCGTAGGTGAAAGAGGAGTAACTCTTTCCGGTGGACAAAAGCAGAGAATTGCTATTGCCAGAGCATTCCTTACAGATCCTGAAATACTTATACTGGACGACTCACTCTCTGCTGTAGATACTAAAACAGAAAAATCTATTATTGAACAGACCATTGAGCTCCGAAAGAATAAAACAACAATAATTATCGCTCATAGAATTTCATCTATTCAGCATGCTAATAAAATTATTGTAATTGACAATGGCAAGATAGCTGAAGAGGGAACTCACGAAGAGTTGCTGGAAAACGGGAAGCTGTATCACGATCTGCATGAAAAACAACAGATTGCTCAGAGATTGGAGGAAGACTAATGAAACCTGTACATACCAATGACACTCTGAGTGGAAAAGTATACGATAAACAGCTGATTAAAAAGCTGATTGCTTTCCTGAATCCTTATAAGTTTTTTGTTGTTGTATCAATTATTCTGTTGGTTTGTGTAACTGCTGTTGAACTCATTGTTCCTGTAATCAGTATGGTAGCAGTTGATAACCATATTGTTTCCGGAACGAAACTGATTACTTTTAATGAAGGGGATCAACACAAAGACTATTTTCTGCAGACTGCCAATAAACTCAAACTTGAAACATGGGATCAAAATGGAGAATCCTATATCCTTGTTCCATCCAAGAAAGTCCCTTACTTCGATAACACTGTTTACTCAGCTCTTGTTGAATCGGGAAAAATATCTAAGCACGGTGTTTTCAAGATTTACAATACTGAAGAAAACAGAGAGATACTGAAGGATCAGAATTTTATAGTTCGATCAGAAGAACTGCTGCTTATTTCAGAAGATATTGTATCAGTCTTTTCAGGGGATATTACTCTTGCCAATGAAGATGTAATCAAGTTGAGAGAATTCTCTATCTCCAAGCTGAAGCTGCTTGGTATTCTTTATCTGATTCTAGTTACTGCCAGATTCATTTTTCAGTACTATCAGGTATTAACTATTAACAAAGCTGCCCAATATGCTATGTTTGACCTTAGAAAAGACGTATTTGCACATCTTCAGAAAATGCCTGCAAAATTCTTTGACACGAATCCAATAGGACGGCTGGTAACACGGGTCACAAATGATATAAAAACCCTGGATGAATCCCTTAGTGCCGGTTTTATTCAGCTGATTCAGGATGTTCTGACACTATTCGGCATCATTGTCATGATGCTTGTTCTCAACTGGAAACTTGCTCTGATAGTTTTCACATTGTTACCGATTGTATACATCCATCTTATGACTTTCAAAAAGAAGACCAGAATCATCTACAGAAAAGTCAGGAAAAAACTCGCTGAGCTTAATGCAAATTTTGCAGAAGACATCTCAGGGGTAAAAATAATACAGATATTCAACCAGTATAAATACAGAGCAAAGAAAATCTCTGAAATCAATGATGGCTATTTCAAAGCCGGATTCAGCCAGATAATACTGTTCGGTAGATTCCGCCCTCTTATATTCATCATGAGATTTATCGGTACTGCCATGATCCTGTATTTTGGTGGGGGTGCTGTTCTCAGAAGTACACTTTCACTGGGACTTATCTTCGCTTTCACAAATTATCTTGATCGCTTCTTTGATCCTATAAACAGATTGAGTGAAAAGTTTAACATCCTGCAGAGTGCACTATCTGGTGCAGAAAGGATATTCGATCTGATGGACAATGATATACAGGATTATAGAGAAGAAAAGCAGTCTGTGGATAGAATCTCAGGTGAAATTAAAATTGAAAATCTCTGGTTGAGCTACAAGGACAACGATGAGTATGCTCTCAAAGATATAAACATTGATATCAAGCCGGGTGAAAAAATCGCTTTAGTAGGTCATACAGGATCAGGCAAAACTTCGATAGTTAACCTGATAACAGACATGTATGAGTTCCAGAAAGGTAAAATTCTTCTTGATAACAAAAACCTGAAAGATTATCAGCTTATGGATATCAGACGAAATATCGGTATTGTACAGCAGGATGTATTCCTCTTCTCAGGAACTATTGCAGACAATATTAAACTGGATGATGAAAAAATTGACCAGGCTAGAATGGAACAAGTTACTAAATATGTTAATATATACAACTTCATTGATTCTCAGCCGGGAAAATTTAATGAAGAAGTAATGGAGCGAGGAGCAACTTTCTCTGTAGGACAACGTCAATTGATAGCTTTTTCAAGAGTTTTGGCGTATGACCCGTCGATATTCATTCTTGATGAAGCTACTTCCAATATTGATACTGAAACAGAACTGATGATTCAGGATGCTCTGGAAAAAGTAATGAAAGGGCGTACTTCAATAATTATTGCCCACAGACTTTCCACCATAAAACATGTTGATAGAATCATTGTACTGCATAAAGGTAGAATTAAAGAACAGGGAACACATGATGAACTTCTGCAAAATCGCGGATTGTATTACGATCTGTACAGACTGCAATTTACATAAAAGGTAAGCGAAATTTGAAATCAGTTAAATACTTAATTGTTATCTTATTGCTAATAATTCTCATTACAGGTTGCGGTAAAAAGCCCGATACTGATATTACTTCCGATGTCCATCAAAAAGACGAAATTGATGTTCTGGTAGATTCCATTCTTGCTGTAAAGTCTGAATCTGAGAATAATCTAATTACAATTAAAGATACTCAGGAAGCTGACAGCTGCTTCTCAACGGATAATTCACCTGAATTTATGGAAGGTATTTATGTTACCTCTTATACAGCATTTGCAAAAGGATTTGATTCGCTTCTGGACAGTGCAAAAGCAGCAGGAATCAACTCAGTAGTATTCGATCTTAAAGATATGAATGGTACTATCTTCTGTAAAGTACCGGATAAATACAAAACAATAGATCACGATTGGCGAAAATTCCTGAATGTAGAAAAGACAGTCAAGAAAATACATAATAGAGATATGTATGCTATTGGTCGAGTTGTGATGTTCCATAACATTCATGTTGCTGAAAACGATAGTGTTTACTGCCCATCAGACAGTATTGGAAAAAGATGGATGGAGAGTAAAGTAAAAGGTCCATCCTGGCTGGACTCTTCAAATCCGAAAGTACAGAGAGACCTAAAAAATCTGGTATCCTATTTTGCTCAAACAGGTATAGATGAAATCCAGATGGACTATATCAGATTCCCGACTCAGGGTAATCTCGATAATGCCAGATTTTATTTTCAAGCTGAAGAAGCCGGAAAACAAGTTCTCGATTCATTGTATGTACCAAGAAAGAAACCGGATGTAATTACTGACTTCGTGAGAGATATATCAGAAATATGCAAAAAGAATAACGTCTGTCTTACTGCTGATGTCTTTGCAATTATTGCCTGGCAGAGTGATAAAGATATCCTGAACACAGGGCAAGACCTTAAAAGAATGACCAAACACCTCCAGCGTATTCATCCGATGATTTACTCATCCCATTTCAACTCGAACTTTGCATATAGAGAAAATGTAGAAAATGAGCCGTATCAGATTGTCTATACCTGTGGAAAGCAGATTATCGATCACTCCGATCCCAAGTGTAAAGTGATACCTTATATTCAGGCAAACAGCTGGCATGTAAACTACACTGAACACTATATCAATGCCCAGATCGAAGCTGTACATAATCTCGGTTGTGAAGGCTATATTCTGTGGAATGCAGAAAACAATTATAACAGGACTCTGAGCTGGCTGAAAAAACTCCGTGCAAAACATCCGGATATTTTTAAAGCTTCAAAATAAATCCCATGAAGTCTAGCTGTTAATATAATTCTTTGTAATTCTGTAGAAAGTAGGTTTGGAGATATCAAGAAACTTCATAACCTCTTCAATTGAACCCAGCTGATTTTTAAGCCAGACTGCGTATTCTCCTACAATATCCTTTGAATCCCACTTATAATCAAGCTTAACAACGAACTTCTCTGACTTGAGTGTATTTACAAGTTCCGGTTGCAATAGAGCTCGATATACTGCGTATTCCAGCTCCCTGATATTCATGGACCATTCCTGATGCTGCCACTGAGTTATTTGCTCACGCGGAATTCTGCTGACTTCAATAGACGGATTGGTTTCTATGAATTTACCGGTAAAATGTCCGACAAGCACAGGAATATCTTCAGTATGTTCTCGTAATGGAGGAACATTGATCTGGAACTGTCTTATTCTGGCATAAAGGTCTTTTCTGAATCTACCGGCTTTTACTTCATCTTCCAGGTTTCTGTTTGTAGCAAAGACAAATCGTGTGTTAGTTCTCTTCACACTTGTATCCCCAACAGATGTGAATGTACGCTCCTGCAGAAGTCTTAAAAGTTTAGGCTGCAGTTCAAGCGGTAATTCACCAATCTCATCAAAAAACAGTGTTCCATTCTCTGCAGACTCAATGAATCCCTTTTTATCTTCATGAGCTCCGGAGAATGAACCTTTTTTGTGACCGAACAACTCAGACTCGAAAAGCTCTCTGGGAATTGTTGTACTGTTAATAATTATTAGCTCTCCTTTTTGATTGCTTTCTTCATAAAGAGCCCTTGCCACCAACTCCTTTCCTACTCCGGATTCACCACTGATAAGAACAGCATATGGTATTGAAGAGATACTGACAATCTGCTTCTTCAACAGATTCATCAGTCTGCTTTGCCCTACTATTCCATGGAAATCTGCCTGAGATTCGATAGACATCGTAGTTTTTTGCCTGAACAGCTTATCTACGACAATACCCGTCAGTGAAGCAATCGTTTCCAGATGAGTTACCTTTTGCTCAGGAAGCGGTTTCATGTGTTGTCTGGTATGAATATATATTGTACCGATGAGATTCTCACCGACGATCATAGGGACACAAAGAGCATTCTTGATCTGAAGTCTGTGAATGCTGCCTGTGATATTATCCTCAGATGTATTGAATGAGAATGTTTTGTTCAGGTTACGTTTGTAAGTTGCCATTATCTGACTACTGTAATGAATAGCTTCCATACCCTCGGAATAATCTTCTGTAATGTTAACGATAGGAGTAAAATTCTTGATATTTGAATCATATATAAAGGTTATGACTTTTTCGTAGTCAAAAACCATATACACAATTTCTGACAGAACTCTCTGGATTTCCACAAGATCTTTGCAATGAATTATTCTGCTTATAATAGTCATATAATCCAGAGTTTCTTTGGAAACAGATGCCTGATCACGATCAAGATAACTGCTTAGTTCCAGACACCTATTGAAGAGTCCCAGTTTATTGAATACAGTTAAAGCAATAGAAAAAAAGTGTGTCGATCTCTGTTTCTGTCCCAGTTCAATAAGGGAAAGCCCTGCAAAATAGGAGTTTTCACCTGCTATGTATTCAGATTGTGCTTCGTATTTAGTAAGTTCAACCAAAAGATGATATTCCTTATTGCTGAAATCATCCTGGAGACGATTTAGCTCAGAAACAGGTTTTATGTTTTCTTCCTGATTAGTCCTAAGCAGTCTGTAAATGTACTCACATCTTTCGTCATTCAGGAAATACTTAGCAGAGAATAAAACTGCATTAAGTTCAGCAGCATACTTCCTTTTTATTATATGAAGCTGCTGTTTAATAAGCTTAACGAAGATTTGAGATAGCTTCATCCTTTTATCAGATATAATGATTTCCAGATATTTTACAAGAGCCTCAGGCAAATAGTCTTTAGGGATAAGTTCAATATTCTGCTCGATATAATAAACAAGCTTAGCATACTTCAACTGTTTGTAGTACATGTCTATAACGTTTGTTGAAATAAAAGATGTCCGATCATCAAGAGCGACATCACTCAGAACATGAGTGATACTATTCGACAGGTAATTTTCACCATTAGTATCGAGGACAGACAATAGCTTTACTAGACACTTGTAAAGGAGATAATCACTTCCAAACTCCAGCGCTGAAGTAAGTATATAAGTCCAGGCATCCGGATCATACAGTCCTTTATGATAATAGTAGTTAGAAAGAGTATCTATTGTGTCAAAAATATCATCTGATTCCCTAAGTGCTTCATTAACATACTCATATTTATCTTCAGAATGATTATTGAGAATATAGTAAGCAAGTTTTTTTAGCTCAATCTTTCCTGTTTCAACAGCCCTTTCTATACTTTCCAGATCATTGCTGAAATGCTTGTTGATGATAAAAAGAAAATCTTCGAGCTTCTTATTCCCTTTACTGTCAGGTTGAATAAAAATATTATTAAATTCACCTGAATAATGAAAGTGTATTGTAATCCATAAGATCCAGAACTTCGCATAGTCTTCACCTTTAGGATTATGCATTGAAAAGTAGTTTGTCAGAAACTTCTCTGATTCTGAGAAGAAACCGGCTCTGTAAATCAATCTGGCAGCACTTAGCGCTTCATCAATATTTGTCTTTAGCAGTTCATCAGTATTTTGCACCAGCTTATCAATCGATTTACTGAGTCCTTTAATCTTGAATGCATCTATAGCTTCTGTAATCTCAGTGACAGCCATATCTTTTTCAGTTTCAACAGCATTTTCATTGTTTTCGAATACTATTGACTTTCCGTTCCAAACTAAGGTCTCGTTCGCTATGATAAAGTCCAGAGACTCCCCTGACTTTTTAAGACTCGAAAGCTCGTTTATAGAGGATATTTTTTTTACTGCTCCGGTTGAATTGTATTTTTTGTAAATACCGTATGTCTCCCTGAAGGAAATTCTAGCAGTACACAGAGCATCCATTAATACCTGATGAAACTCAATAAAAGAATTATACTCATATCGCTGATTTACAACTTTAACCTGTCCATCACAGTTCTCAAAATAATATTTATCCAGATTATCAATACGTTTTACAGGATTTTTATCACAAACCTGCATAATATCAGTATCAAACGGCAACTTAATTTTTGGATTCTCATCATTCTCCAGAGCTTCACGGATAATACTTTCGGACTTGTTAAGAGAAGCGAACATCAAACCGAGTGTGAACAGATTAGATTTCCAGTTCAGAACCCCTTTCTGCTGCTCAGGGGCAGCCCAGTCTATTGTCAGCACCTCTCTGTGAGGAGTAATATCTATTATCTTTACAGTTGGTTCATCATCCACAAGAGACACTAAAATATGTTCCGGTTTGAAATCACCAATGAAAACATCTTTATGCTTAAGGAATCGCAAAAAATTTACTAATTTCTGCCATAGTACTTCCTGGTATTCAGGATGCTTTTTAAGAAATACTGTTATCATCTCTCCCGGGAAAAAAGCATATTCAAGAATTGCATTTTTCTCATCGACCTTATAGTCAAGCAAATCAATAATCATCGGATGGTGGTATTTTTTTAAAAAATCGACTTCGCTGTTTATCTGATAAATCAAGTCCGGTGTTAATGATTTCCATATCTTGATCAGCTTGTTACCGCTTTTTATTACTTCATAGGTTTCCGATTTTCTAATAATCTGCAGATTGCTCATAATCAAACATCCTTTTATAAATTACTCCCTAATTATCAATATTGAGACAGTAGTGTCAAGCAAGTATTTAGGCTATATCATTATTTTTCAGCTAATTAAAATTTCATTGTGCATAAATGACCGAGTTTGTATCATATTTGAGAATAGACTATCCTGCTTCACTCTCTTAACACTCAGAACTACATGTAATTATGAAATTAAGAATCTTTTAGCATGTTTTGACAACCTTCCGATGATTTTTGTCCCTCTGAAAAAAAGACTGCACAAATCCAATGACTGTTGACTGGATTTCCGTGATTAAATAATGATAGTAAAAAAAGCTGGACACTGAACATATAATACTCTCTCATTGATTATAATACAAATTCTGAAGGATTTCGGATGAAAATTAAGAAATTCAATGCGCAAACTGAGTACGAAGCATTTCAACAGATAAAGGAAGAATTCGGTGAAGATGCTCTTATTCTGAACTCAAAACGGATTAAGGATTCTGACACAGGTAAGAAGTCTTATGAAGTTACTGCTGCTATAGATAAAAAAGAAGAAACAGCATTACCAAAGCAGTCTTTCAAGCAGGCTGTACAGGCTGTTCCAAAAACAGGCATTCAGTCTGTAAATAATCAGCAATACAAGATTCTTCACAAGGAAATTGATTATATTTCCGAGAGAATTGAGCTATTGGTGAACCACTTCAAGTACGAGAATCTTCCTCACATACCCAAGCTTCTTCAGCAGCAGATCAAGCACCTGATTAAATCAGGAGTATCTGCATCTCTCGCTAACACAATGGCAGAAGAGCTTGTTCTGCATCTTAAAGGTGAAGAGCTGTTGAATATTGATACAATTAATGAAAAGCTTCACCAGAAGATAAAGAGCAAATTATCTGTCACAGGCCCTGTGAGATTCAATAAAAATACACCTACAACTGTTATGTTTATTGGACCTGCAGGCTCAGGTAAGTCTACAACAATAGCCAAGTTTGCTGCAATGTACAAGTATACATATTCCAAGAAAGTAGCCATAATTTCAATAGACAGCTACAGAATAGCGGCAATGGAGCAGATTAAGGCTTTTGCTCAGATAGCTAAAATCAGATTCGAACCTGCTTATGATAATGAAGAAATGATTGCCAAAACTAAGGAACTCTCTGATTTCGATCTGATTATAGTCGATTCACCGGGAGTAAACACCAGAAACGTTAAAAACATGATACATCTAAAAGAAAGTGCACGAGTAGCTAAAACAGATGAAATCGTTCTGGTTTTAAGCATGACCACAAAAATTGCAGACTTGAAGGACTACTTAAAAGGTTTTGGAATAATGAATTATGCCAGTGTGATCTTCACAAAGCTGGATGACACTTCAAGTTGTGGAGAAATACTCAATCTGATAAATGATTTTGAGAAACCTGTTTCCTATATTTGTTTCGGGCAGAATATCCCGGAAGATATCGCAATTGCGGACAGAAATGAACTGGCTAATATTATTCTCAGAGGTAAATATGGAATTTCATAACGAAGAAAGTAAAATTAGAAGCATAAACAGTAAATCGAGCAGTAAAAGCAGATATGCCAAGATGATCGCTATAACCAGCGGTAAGGGTGGTGTAGGAAAAAGTAACTTTATTCTAAATTTAGCAATATCTATGTCGATAAGAAATAAAAAGGTGCTTCTGATTGATGCAGACATGAACCTGTCCAATCTGGATATTTTACTTGGACTGTATCCTCAGCACACACTTTCTGATCTTTTGAATGATGAGATAACAGTAGATAATCTGCTTGTCGAAGGTCCTAAAGGCGTTAAAATACTGCCTGCAGCATCCGGAGATATCAGAGTGATGCAGAATTCCAGTAAATTGCAGAAAGCTCTTATTCAGGTATACAAGGAACTAAGAAAAGATTTCGATTTCATCCTGATTGATACCGGAGCAGGAATCAGTGAGAACACAATGGAGTTTGTTTATACTGCAGATAAGATTGTGATAATCACAACTCCTGAACCCACAGCTATTACAGATGCCTATGCTATGATGAAAATGCTTTTCTATCATATGAGAGCTCCTGATATGTCTGTTGTCATAAATATGGCACATACAGATAATGAAGCTGAGAATATTTTTAAAAAAATTAGTCAAATTTTACAGCATTTTCTGAATAAACAAGTAAGTTATCTAGGGAATGTGCTTTACGATAAGCACCTACCTGAGTCGGTAAAGGAGCAGATTCCTTTGATTCTAAAGCATCCCAGGTCTTCTGCATCTGCTAATATTCATAATATTGCTATAAAGATAATGAAACAGTATAAGTAAAAAAGTTCGGAGTTTTAATGATTGCTCGCATAAGGTTGAAAGCATTTATAAACGCAGTATCGCTGCTGATGTTTTTTATTACGTTTTTCACCAACTACTTTTTATATGGAGCAATGCTTATAGAGGCATTCGTAAGAGGTGTTGTTAGCTTTTTTGTTGCATTTGTGCTGGTTAATCTATTGCTGTTTATATGGAAATTTGCGTTCAGTCCCGGAGAATGGAAACTTATTGTTGATGGAGAACCGGTAGTTGTAAAGGAAGAAGTTCCTGATGAGGAAGAAGCTTTAGAAGGAACTTAATTAATCAGTATCATTACTGCACAACAATTTGAATAGACTATCTGAAAGAGTATTTATAGAGAATGGTTTACTGATAAACTCTATGTCATTTTCAAGAACCTTTTTGAGTGTTGCATGTTCTCTGGAATATCCGGATGTAAATATAACTTTAAGATCAGGTATTTCCATGAGAAGTTTATCTGCCAGAATTCGACCGTTTTCCTCAGGAAGTATAACATCTGTCAGAAGAATATCTATCTTATACTCAGGATTATCAACAATTGCATCTACTTCTTTAACATTTGATGCCGCCAGAACATAATAATTAAGATCAATCAGCATTTGCGTGATAAGTTCACGTACAAAACTGTCATCTTCAACAACAAGAACTGTTTCTTTTCTACCATAATGCATTTGTTCTGTTTCAGTCCTGACAGCCCTGATAACATTCTTTGATATTGGCCATAGAATCTTAAATGTGGTTCCATGATTCAACTCACTGTAGCATGTGATGAAACCTTTATTCTGCTTTACAATACCGTAGATTGTAGCCAGACCAAGTCCAGTTCCTCTTCCAACTTCCTTGGTTGTAAAGAAAGGCTCAAAAATTCGATCCTTAATATCCTTGCACATACCTTTCCCGGTGTCACTGACTGTTATCAAGACAAACTCATCTGACTCGCAGCCATCAAATTCCTTAACAAAACTGTTGCTGAGTGATATACTGTCAGTCTCTATTAAAATCCGCTTTATGTTGTCTTCTTTATTCTCATTAATAGCATCTTTGGCATTAATGACAAGATTCATAAGAATCTGCTCTAATTGCCCAACATCAGCATCGATATTACTCAGATTCTTACTAAGTTTTAATTCCAACCTGATATCTTCCGGAATTAATCTTCTCAACATTGTGAATGAAACATCAATCAGTTCGTTAATATCCAGTGTTTCCGGTTTAATCAATTCCTGCCTGCTGAAAGCCAATAACTGCCTGGTCATCTGAGAAGCTCTGACTCCGGCTTCATGTATCTGTCTCATATAGTTAGAATCGCGTTTATTCAACATACTGGTCAACAGAAGCTCAGAATAGCCGTTTATAACTGTCAGTATATTGTTAAAATCATGAGCGATACCTCCGGCAAGTCTTCCTATAGCCTCCATCTTCTGAGATTGTCTCAGAGCCTTTTCAGTCTTCTTATACTGTGTTACATCCTCAATGATACCATCAATCACTTCACCATCCGATGTATAGCTGAAACTGGCGGTAACATGAGCACTAATAATTGATCCGTCCTTTTTCCTGAGTGAGAGATCTTCTCTGTAAACCCTTCTGTCAGAATAAATTTTTCTAATAAATCCCACTCTTCTGTCTTTATCATGATAGATACTGCTTACGGGAACTTTCAGCAATTCTTCTTTTGAGTTGTAGCCAAGGATTTCAACCAAAGCTGAATTAACCATGATAAATCTACCGTTTTCAGCTGGAAGATTACGATATAGACCAATTGGAAGGTTTTCAGAAAGCCTGTCGTACTGTCTCTCAAGTCTCAGTACTTTTGTCTGAGTTTTTCTCTTTTCTTTTACTTCTTCCAGCAGTTTCCTGCCTGCTCTTTTATTATGGAATACACTGATACTTAAGAGGACAACACAAAGCAATATAACGGACATTAAAAGTATTACGGTTGTG
Source organism: Cloacimonadales bacterium (SeqCode) (assembly GCA_942492065.1). Lineage (GTDB taxonomy): Bacteria > Cloacimonadota > Cloacimonadia > Cloacimonadales > JAIOQZ01. The sequence goes on from CALODV010000020.1 coordinate 442,621, forward strand.
TTTACCTGGTCTTTATGGTTTGTCTTCAGAGATGCTGTTGCATGGTCAGAAACAGAGTTTTTTTCTGAGTTCAATACAGTATTATGCATAGCATTATCGCCTGTCAGCAAACTCAATCCGGTAAAACCCGGAACATTACTGAAGCATAATATAGTGATAAGAAATATTAAGGCTGCAAAAATATATTTCATATTAAACTCATTTTGACAAAAACTGGACATCACCATAACATAATGTCAAGAAATTTATATTTGCACACCTATTTTTTATTTTACTAAATATGTATCATGATTTGTTTTAGCAAAATTAAGATAAGCTCATCTCGTCCAATTGTTAATTCAATGGCAATATTTGTATGACAATCACCCACAACATAATGAAAAGATTTTACCAATTCGGAACATAGTCAGCAATTTGTTCTCCTAGTCAATCTTGTCTGTTAACAGTCTGTATATTATATGTCTCTGGTTTTTCTAGCAGGATTACCGACATAGATTCCGGGCTCAGTGATATCCTTTGTAACTACAGCTCCTGCCCCAATTACTGTATTATCACAGATTGAAACAGGCAGTAGTGTTGCATTTGATCCAATCGATACGTTATTACCGATCCTTGTAGCTGCCCATAATTCAGGTTTTCCATGAGCAGGAGCACCTTCTTTGAACAGATCATTGATAAACATCACACCGTGCCCAATAAAACACCTTTCTCCAATAGAAACAAACTCACAGATGAATGAATGAGATTGCACTCTGGACTTCGCCCCAATTGTAACATTTTTCTGAATTTCCACAAATGGGCCTATGAAAACATCATCGCCAATTGTGCACCCATACATATTCACAGGCTCGACAATAGTAACATCTTTTCCAAAAATTACATCTTTTATTCCAATACTTAATTTTCTCATAGTTCCTCAAAAAAAGGGCTGATTAACAGCCCTTACATTTTTTATGATTTTATCACGAATTTATATTGATCAGGACCTGAATGATCGTGGACATGATCTCCATATGCAAGCAATAGCGCTTCAGAATCACCTATATTGATAAATGTGTGTGCAAACTTAGGAAGCACTTCAACTCTCTCAAGTTCGTCCCCATCACTATCGAGGATATATTCAGTAATTTCATCGCTTTCGATATGCTGTACTAATACTTTCAGTCGCCCTTTCATCACACAGAAAATCTCAGTTTTATCGTTATGATAATGATTTCCTCTAACATCTCCAGGGCCAATAGTAGAAGCATAAATCTGTCCTTTAAAGTTCAGAATATTTTCATCTTCTCTCAGGAATTCAATCAGGAAACCTCTTTCATCCCCATGTTTAGGAATTGGCTGCATGGTGCTCCTCATAGAACTTTATAATTTCCTGTAAACCTTCTTCAAATTTATGAGAAGCTTTCCAGTTGATATGCTCTTCAATTTTCTTTGTTGATATAGCGTATCTGAGGTCCTGTCCCCATCTGTTAGGAACAAACTTCAAATTAGGTTCTTTACCCATAGCTTTGTAAATCATTGTTATGATTTCCAGGTTTGTGTATTGTTCTCCAGAACAGATGTTATAGATTTCATTTCTTTTTTGACTCTTAACAATACTGAGGATTGCATCAGCGTGATCTTTTGCATGAACCCATGATCTCACATATGAACCATCACCATGAATAGTCATAGGTCTGTCATGCATAACGCTCATAATTGTTTTAGGTACAAGTTTTTCAGGATACTGTCTTGTACCGTAATTGTTACTGCAGCGAGTAATTATTGAATTAATTCCATAAGTTCTGTTGTAAGCAAAAACGAATTGCTCAGCAGCAGCTTTTGTTGAAGAATAAGGATTAGATGGTTTCAGTACATCTGATTCTGTGAACTCACCTTCCAGAGTATCACCATATACTTCATCGGTACTTACCTGTACAAACAGGGGTCTGTCAAAATCAGCTTTTACTCTGATTCTTTCCAGAAGGTTATGAGCTCCCTGAACATTTGAGCGGAAGAAAATATCACTGTTTTCGATAGAGTTATCAACAAAACTCTCAGCCGCAAAGTTCACAAGAACATCACATTTAGGCAGATTTGATATATCACATATATCCTGTTTCCAGAAGTTATAATTCTTGTGGTTTTCATAACCAATATTTTCCCAGGATACGTAGGTCATCTTATCAATATTAAGTACTGTGTAACCTTCATTCAATAATCTTTCAATAAAATGGCTTCCTATGAAACCACATCCGCCAGTAACAATAAAATCATACATTTTGTTTCTCCATATATTTCACTTGAATTTCTTATCTATTAATATGCACCATCACCGAAAATCATAACCGGGATAGTTTTTAAAATCAGTTTTATATCTCCCCATAGAGATATATTGTTTATATAGTAATAATCCATCACTATCATTTCTTCAAAAGATACCTGAGATCTTCCACTTACCTGCCAAACTCCTGTACAACCTGGTTTTACTAAAAATCTGGTCTTATGCCAATCCTTGAACATCTTATATTCATATGGTAAAGAGGGACGTGGACCTACAAGACTCATATCACCTTTGAGAACATTGAATAACTGAGGCAACTCGTCAAGGCTTGTCTTTCTGATGAACCCTCCTATTGGAGTGACTCTGGGATCATTAACTATCTTCTTAACTTTAGAATCATCTTTACCGTTAATAAAGTCAGAAATAAACTTCTGATGACGAGAGCTGTCATTATCAACATACATTGATCTGAACTTGTAAAACTTAAATTCCTTGCCGTCTTTACCAACTCTGTTCTGACTGAACAATATCGGTCCTTTTGAAGTAAATTTTATAATCAGACTTATGACAACAAAAACAGGCGATAACATCAATATCCCGAAAAGAGACAACATAATATCCAGCAGTCTCTTTACATACCTGTAATAATAACTTGTAGGGCTGTAGTTCAGGCTTACAAGCGGTAATCCGTTAAACACCTCAATAGGTTGATACTGATGAAGAACTTCATACAGATCAGCTATGATAAATGTTCTGATACCAATCAGCTGAAAATAGCTAATTATATCCATGAGTCTATCATGTTCAACTTCATCGATAGCAATAATGATATTATCTATTCTTACTTTTTTCTGAATTTTTTTTATTTCATTCAAATCTCCCAGAATATTGACTCCACTTTTTGCTTCAACGCCTTCACTGACAAATCCCAGAAAATCCCATCTGTTACCGTTTGTAATAGATTCATAAACTTCATTTGCTTTAGTCCCGCTACCATATACAATCACATTTCTACGATAAACCCCCATTTTCTCAATATATCTGAAGATATTAGAAAATATGAATATCCGGTATATGATGAATGCAACATAAGTAAGAGCAATAAAGTATATCATAAACAATCTGCTATCCAGCATCTTACTGATGTCACTGATATAAATACCAATTACAACAAAAACAAACAGGTTACTGAATATACTTTTCGAAATCTTCAGAAAATGATGCTTATTATTAGTAAAGATATGGTAGTTATACATTTGATTATGGTCAAAAACCAAAAGCATGAATAAACTAAGGGCAGCGAAAATTGAAAGTTCATTAATTACTTTAAGGCTGCTGATATCAATAATATCTATATAGGGTTTGAATCTTAACCTTAGACCGACGGCAAAACAGCCTATCATTATTATCCAGTCCATAAAGGCTAAGAAAATTTTGTATCTTGGTGTTCTCATTAAATAAAGACCTGACTTTTTTTTATAACGATTCATAACTGAATAAATAATTATTTTTGTCAAGATTAGAATAGTCAATAATATTTCTTTACATTGTAAATTGTATTGAAAGTGCATAATAAATTTTACTTATGCTACTATGAACTAATTTCTTGATCCTGCAATTTACTATATTTAAATATATTCGCTGGAAACAAGAAGTTATTGAAACAGATGAGATGCATAACTACATATTTTTATCTCCGAAAATCAGTAGTAAATTGTATTGACCATGTACAGTCATTAGTTAAATTATTTCAATACTTATGAAGACCTTTGCTCATTTATAGTAGTAAATTCTCATCAGCATCTTCTCTGATATTGTCTGAGAATTTCTTTTACTTGAGACAAAATCGGATTCAAATAATGTTGGATGAGAATGATTTTGAATGATACATAGTATTAAATCAGACTCATTGGGAAGAAGATATTGATTTAACTTATGAGCGGATAATTACTATCTTATTTTTTTGATTCCTTGACATAAATAAAAGTTAATAATAAATGATAACAAAAAATAATATTCTCAGGAAGGTTATAATGAAGAGATTTTCAGAAAAAATAAAATTACGATATTTTCTGAGTTTGATAATTTTAACAATGACTTTTTGTAGTCTGTTTTCAATGAATTCCAGATTTCAGGAAAATGCATTTTATCAAACGAATCCAATGCAGAATGCTGGATTAGGTAGTGCATTAGAGTCTTCAGGATCATTTGCAATAGCGACCTCAACGGGAACACCTGATGCTCCTGAAAGTCAATCAGCAGTTTTTTACCAAAAGAGTAATGGAGTATGGTCATCAATTGCTCTGGTAACCCCTCAAGATAATCAGGTCTTTGAAGATTACGGATATTCATGCGATATTGACGGCAACTTTGCAGTAGTTGGAGCATATTCAAAAAATAATAAAGGTGCTGTCTATGTTTATAATTATAACGGTACTACCTGGACCAATACTGAAGTCTTAAGTAGAAATGAGCTTTCAGACAATGATATGTTCGGGTTTTCTGTTTCGCTGCACTCTAATCGTCTTTTTATAGGAGCTCCCGGTGATGATACCTCAACTGATGGTGAAGGAGCAGTCTATATTTACTCTCTCTCCGGTAACAACTGGATCTATGATGAAAAAATCACCAGTCCGGCAGCAGGGACACAGTTTGGATTTGCTCTTGATAACTATAATGATTATTTCGCAGTTTCATCAAATCCGGATGACCAGACAGATACAGACTATAATGTATTCATCTATCACTATGACAGTGGTAACTGGACTTTACAGGATAATATTTCTGAACAGACTTATTTGTTCGGATACTCATTAGCCCTTAGTGATTCCAGGCTTCTTGTTGGAGCTTGTGGGGATAACCCTGCAGGTCCTTTGTCCGGTTCTGTTTACTACTATGAAAGAAATAGCACAACATGGACACAGATGGACAACTTTTTTCCTCCGGCCGGTAATTCCGATGATTTTTTTGGAAGTTCAGTTGATATAGTTGGAGATTTGGCAATTGTCGGAGCTCCCGGTACAAGTAATACATACAATAAACAGGGCTACTCCTGCTATTATGAGTTCAATAATAATGAATGGGAGCTGAAAAGAGTCTTAGCTCCATCAACAGCTGCTATAGGTGACCATATAGGAAATTCTGTGGCAATAACCGTTGATGATATTTTTATTGGCTGCCCCGGATATGACTATCAAGTCAGCAATTCAGGAAGCTTAGTCCAGTACGAAATTCCGACTTTCAATGTTGATTTTCATTCTAATCTCAGACGAGCAAGTATAGGAGATACTATTAGGTTCTACAATGGATCTATAGGAGATATAGTCCAGTATGAGTGGGATTTCGACGGAGATAACATCATAGACTCCAACGATGAAAACCCTGAGTACGTTTATGGCGTTCCAGGAAATTACACTGTTTCCCTGACAATCAGGAATCAGTTTGAGCCCAGAACAATGACAAAAGAGAACTACATTAAAATACGTTCAATCTGGGAAACAGAACAGAAAATTACTTCAGACAATCCTCTTCCAGAAGAGGTATTCGGAAGTGATTTTGCTTTTAATGATGACCATGGCATTGTATACTCAATCGACTATAGCGGAGTTCTACCCAGAAACAAAGTAACATTTCTGAAAAAATTAAACGGAACATGGAATCAGTCTCAGGATATTATTATCGATACAAGTTTTGCCGGTCCTGTAGATGTAGACATACATGGAGATTATGCAGTTCTTGGATCTGCATATGACAATGATCACGGATACTGCTATATATTTCACTATGATGGATCTGTCTGGAGTCTGACACAGAGTCTTAAGGCTTTTGATGATTCAGAATTTGCTCGCTGCGGTGTGGCTGTTTCAATGTCTGATTCACTTCTTGCAGTCAGTTCAGAGATTGGTAGAGTTTATTTATGGAAGCTTGAGGTTGATCAGTGGGTTCCTGAAACATATATAGAGCCCTCTACCGGAAATGCAGTACTAGGTTTCGGAGAAGATCTTGAATTTCATGAAGGGAAATTATTTGTTGGAGCTCCTTATATGGTAAATTCAGGATTGTCCAATGCCGGGTTAGTTTATCTTTGGGAACCAGACAGTACTGGCTGGGTAGAATCACAAATTATCGCACCAATGGAACCTGCAGAAGATGAGTATTTTGGGAGCGAGATAAAGCTGTACGGTAACTATATGATTATAGGTAAATTCAGACAAAGTTCATTCTCCGGTACTAGTGGAGCAGCTTTTGTCTTCTTCTACAGTAATGGTCTGTGGAGTGAGCAACAAAAAATACTCCCTGACCGTGTTACTGTCGGAAGTATGTTCGGACGAAACGTCGATATAAATGGAAGTTATGCCATCATCGGAGCAAGTTATGATTCTGAATTTTCAGAAAACTCCGGAGCAGCGTTTTTATATAAAAGGAATGGATATTCATGGGAGTTTTACAGCAAGATAAATCCGGAAGACATCTGTACAAGAGCAAGATTCGGACACAAAGTAGTCTTCAATGGTGACGAAATTGCTGTATCGGCACCTTATGACAATGAAATTGGTGTGAAAGCCGGTGCTGTATATTTTTATCCTTACGAGCAAATTCCGGTCAAAAACAACGAAAACGAACTTACTTATACTGTTGTAAAAGCATCAAACTACCCTAATCCTTTCAATCCAAGAACAACTATAAGATTCAGCATTACTGAGCAACAGAATGTAAAGGTAACAATCTACAATATAAAAGGACAAAAAGTGAAAACCCTTCTTAACGATAACTTATCTGTGGGAACCCATGAAGTTGTCTGGAATGGTGAAGAAAGTTCAGGAAAGAAAACAGGATCAGGTGTATACTTTTACAGAATATCTCCTGAACATGGTGAGCCTGTTACAAAGAAATGTATTATGCTTAAGTAACCACGCTTCTGCATCACACTAAAGATTTTATGCCCCGTTTATGCGGGGCTTTTTTTTAATGATATTCTATGTGCTTCCTCTTCAGAAGAAGTGAAATCAGACTAAAGACAAGAAAAATGTAATATAATTTGGGCATATCAGAGAAAAACCAGTAATCTGCAATTATTATGAGTACAGGTAGAAGCATATATGGGAAAGCTTTTTTACCTCGTTTCAATATACATATAACAATTGCCGCAATAATAACGACTATCATTGAAATCAGCATTGTATTCATTATAAGTTCTCCTTATCATAAGTCAATAAACACCTGAAGCAAAAATAAATGTCAATGCAAATATAAGACTTTGTACAATTACTCAATAAATGTTGTAATTACTTTTATATAAATACTTGTGTATTAGTGGTTAAAAAGTTAGGGAAAACCTTGACTATTTATCACTACAGGAAATTTGTATGGAGTCAAGGTTTAGGTGAAAGTCTGGAAAAGACTTTCATCAACTTCACGGATTTCAGTATCAAATTTGTATGGAGTCAAGGTTTAGGTGAAAGTCTGGAAAAGACTTTCATCAACTTCACGGATTTCAGTATCAAATTTGTATGGAGTCAAGGTTTAGGTGAAAGTCTGGAAAAGACTTTCATCAACTTCACGGATTTCAGTATCAAATTTGTATGGAGTCAAGGTTTAGGTGAAAATCTGGAAAAGACTTTCATCAACTTCACGGATTTCAGTATCAAATTTGTATGGAGTTAAGGTTTAGGTGAAAGTCTGGTAAAAGACTTTCATCAACTCCACAGATTTCAGTATCAAATTTGTATGGAGTCAAGGTTTAGGTGAAAGTCTGGAAAAGACTTTCATCAACTTCACGGATTTCAGTATCAAATTTGTATGGAGTTAAGGTTTAGGTGAAAGTCTGGAAAAGACTATCATCAACTTCACGGATTTCAGTATCAAATTTGTATGGAGTCAAGGTTTAGGTGAAAGTATTGAAGATCTTTACTTCAAGTAAGGATTTTTCGAAAGCAGAATTAAATTACTGAAGATATAATTTGTAATATTTGAACATTATAGATATAACGTTAATATTTGAAGAGAGAAGAAAATTTCCGGAGGATAAAATGGAAAAACCTGAATGTACAGAAAGCACAAAAATACTTGTAATTAATTGCGGATCATCATCATTGAAGTATGAAATTATTGATATGCCGTCAAATGACAGCCTTGGAAAAGGTTTAGTTGAGCGTATAGGCGCAGCTTTTGGTCACATAAGCCAGAGAAGTAAGAAAAATGTAATCAATCTCGACACAGAGATTAAAGATCATGATGCTGCCGTAAAACTTATGGTTAAAACTATTACAGATCCTCAAAAGGGTATTTTAAAAGACATCACAGAAATTAATGGTGTTGGGCACAGAGTTGTACATGGAGGTGAAAGATACTCCTCATCAGTCAGAATTACAGATGATGTCATTGACGCTATCGAAGAAAATGTTGAACTTGCTCCTCTTCATAATCCAGCAAACCTTACAGGAATCAGGAATGCTATGACTCTTCTTGCGGATATTCCTCATGTAGCAGTATTCGACACAGCATTCCACCAGACAATGCCGCCTTCAGCATACTTATATGGGCTTCCAAGAAAGATGTATGATGATTTCAAAATCCGTAGATATGGGTTCCACGGCACAAGTCACAGATTCGTCGCTAACAGAGCTCTTGAACTCATGAAAAGATCTAGAGACAATACTAACGTGATTTGCTGCCACCTTGGAAACGGTGCTTCTATCACTGCTATTGAACAGGGTATGTCTGTCGATACCTCCATGGGGTTCACCCCACTTGAAGGTCTTATCATGGGAACTCGCTGCGGTGATATAGATCCCTCAATTGTATTCTATCTTCTTGAAAGAGGTTACACAAACGACGATCTATACAAATTGTTCAATAAGAAGAGCGGTCTTCTTGGAATCTCTGGAATTTCAAATGATCTGAGAGACCTGGAAGCTGAAGCTGAAACAGGGAACGAACATGCAATCCAGGCTCTGGATGCTTATGCCTACAGAATCAGAAAATACATAGGTGCTTATGCTGCTAATCTCGTAAAAGTTGATGCCCTGATATTCACAGGTGGTATTGGACAAAATGGTGTTCAGATGCGTAAAAGAATCTGCAACCGTCTGGAAAACCTCGGTATAGTAATTGACTATAACAAAAACGTTGCCAATGGTTCTAATGAGGGCGTAATTTCAAAAGATTATTCCAGAATTACCATTTTGGTTATACCTACCAACGAAGAGCTGCAGATTGCAACAGATACATACGAAATTATCTGTAAATAGAAATATTTGACTAAATTTAAGTTTACAAAATTATTAGGAGTCTGCTGACTGTGTCGACAGACTCTGTTTGATTATATACTATGAAAAGAGATAACAATGCTTAAAAGATTTCTAAAATACTATAAGCCCCATATGAAACTGTTTGTACTAGATTTAACAGTAGCTGCTTTGTCATCGATACTATCGATATTCATTCCAATTCTTTCCAGAAGAGCTTTGAAATTATATGTTCCTGAACAGTTAATTCAGCCACTTTTAATGACGCTTGGGCTGATGGTAGGCATTATACTTGTGAACATGATATTCCAGTATATTCGTATGTATTGGGGACATATACTGGGAGTACGAATGGAGTATGATATGCGTTCAGATATTTTTACACATATCCAGAAACTGTCATTCACTTATTTCGATAATGTAAAAACAGGGCATATTATGTCCAGAATCTCCAACGACCTGAATATGATCGCAGAAGTAGCTCATCATGCTCCGGAAGATATTATCATCTCAGGTCTTACAATAATTGGTGCTTATACTGTGATGATGACTTTCAATCTCAAATTGGGACTGATTGCTCTTGTTCCGCTTCCACTTATGCTTTTCTGGGGACTTACCTATGGTCTCAAAATGAGAGAAGGTTTCAGGAATGTGAGAAAAAGAATAGCAGATATTAACAGTAATGTGGAAAACTCCGTTCAAGGAATCAGGGAAGTAAAATCATATACCAATGAAAACCTTGAGATAGAAAAGTTCAATGATGTAAACACTTCTTTCAAAGTCGCCAAAGAGAAAATGTACAAGATTATGGCAACCTTCTTTTCCGGAATGTTCTTCCTTACAGACATGTTTTATGTCTGGGTTATAGGGGCAGGCAGCTGGCTGATTTATAAAGGGGAAATTGATATAGCTGATCTGCTGGCATTCACCCTCTATGTCAGTTTTATTATGAAACCTGTACAAAGAGTTGTCAACTTTGTAGAGCAGTTTCAGCAGGGAGCAGCATCTTTTGAACGCTTTGTAGAAATCATGGATATTGAACCAGATATTAAAGACAAAAAGAATGCTGTAAGTATCGAAGATGTAAAAGGCAGCATAGACATAGACAATATCTGGTTTAAGTACAGTTCCTCACCTGACTGGATTCTTAAAAATGTTTCCATGCAGATTGATGCAGGCAAAACAATTGCTCTTGTAGGTGAATCAGGAGCAGGAAAATCCACACTTGTATCCCTTATTCCGAGATTTTATGAGCTTGCCAAAGGAAGTATAAAAGTAGACGGTACAGACATTCTGGACCTCAAGCATAAAATACTTAGAGAAAGCATAGGTATTGTACAGCAGAACGTATTCCTCTTTGATACAACAATCAGAGATAACATTTCTTACGGCAATCCTTATGCTACGGAAGAACAGATTATAGAAGCTTCTCAGAAAGCTAATATCTATAAATTTATCATGTCGCTCCCGGAAGGCTTTGATACTCAGGTAGGTGAAAGGGGAATCAAACTGTCAGGAGGACAGAAGCAGAGAATCTCTATTGCCAGAGTATTCCTGAAGAACCCGGCAATACTTATTTTCGATGAAGCCACATCTTCCCTTGATTCTGAATCTGAAGCATACATCCAGTCTGCGATGGAAGAACTCAGTATCAACAGAACAACCATAATCATTGCTCACAGGCTTTCAACAGTTAAGAATGCGGACTATATTTTCGTTATGGAGCAGGGACAGGTTGCTGAACAGGGAACTCATGATGAGCTGATTAAAGCTGAAAATATTTACTTTAATCTGTATACAAAAAATATGTTCTAAGATCTTTGCAAAATGTTCTGATTTTATCAACAGGAGAATAAACTATATGAGAAAAGCATTTATATTTATTGGTGTGATTGTCTTACTGACTTCCTGCAGTATCATAGGATTCAGCAGACAGACTGAACCTCCGGTACTCAAAAAAGAGATGTCCTGCATTGTTAACCATGGAGATACTCTTTACGATGAGTACTCATGGGTTAAGGACAAGCTCAGACAAAACATTGAAGTTAAAAAACATCTGGAAAAGGAAAATGCATACACCGAATATATGATGAAAGATACTGAGAAACTCCAGAAAACTCTCTTTAATGAGTACCTTTCAAGAATCCCCAAAAAAGACATTTCCCTCCCTACTCTGGTAGACAGCTTTTTCTATTATTGGAAAATAGACAAAGACTCTCAATACGACTCATATTACAGACGTTTGAACAGAGAAGGAGCCAAAGAGGAGTTGATTCTGGATGAAAACAAACTGGCTAAAGGTTCAGAGTTTTTCACACTGGGATTCCTTGCAAAAAGTCCTGACCATAACCTGTTGGCAATGGGTATTGATCGCTATGGTTATGAAAGGTATCAACTATATATAAAGGATCTTTCAAAGAATGAATTTCTCGATATTGGTGAAATATATGCTGATGATGTTTCATGGTTCATGGATAATAAAACTTTCTATTATACACTTGTTGATTCAACCGGAAGAACATTCAGAACATTCAGACATACTCTAGGTCAGGATATAAAAGAAGATAAAGTTGTCTTCGAAGAAAATGACAAAGCTTTTTACGTATGGACCAACAGATCCTCAGATGACAAGTACATGTTCATCAGTTCCGGCAGTAAAACAACCACAGAAACTTGGTATCTCCCCTCAGATCAACCCTTTGCAGAACCTCAACTTCTGCAGCCCAGAATTCAGAATATGGAATATTACGTAGACCATAGAGAGGGAGATTTCATTATCACAACTAATGCTGATGGAGCATTTGACTTCAAAATAGTAACAGTAGAAGCAGAAAGTCCGAGGAAAGAAAACTGGAAAGACCTGATTCCTCACCGTCCAGGAATCGTTACCGGCTGTGACATATTCAAGGATTATCTGGTCGTAACAGAAACTGAAGACGGTATGACAAAGCTCAGAATAATCAATTGGGCAGATATGTCAGAATATTATGTAGAAGTGAGTCAGAATGTGTATAATCTTTCATATGGAGGAAGTGCCAACTATGTAACTGACAGTGTAAGGTACAGTTATTCATCCTATAATATCCTGCCTAAGACTTACTCATTAAACCTGAGGACAGGTGCAAAAACTCTCCTCAAAGAGCGAAAACTCAATGTTCCTTATAATGGTGATGACTATGCAGCTAAAAAAGTGATGGTCCCGGCAGATGATGGAGAGAAAATTCCTATGTTTCTTGTGTACCGCAAAGATAAAATTAATATGCAGCAGCCCGTACCTGTTTTTCTGGATGCTTATGGAGCATATGGAGATAATAACGCACCGTATTTTTCATCAACACTTATTTCGTTACTCGATCGCGGAGTCTTATTTGCAGCAGCTTCCATACGCGGTGGTGGAGATAAAGGTAAACAATGGCATATTGATGGAAGAATGCTGAAAAAGAAAAATACTTTTACAGATTTTATAGATTGTGCCGAATATTTAATAGAAGAAGGTTACACAACAAAAGATTTGCTGGTTGCAACGGGAGCTTCAGCGGGAGGTCTCACTATGGGAGCTTCCCTGAATATTAATTCTGATATTTTCAAGGCTGTAATCCTGGATGTTCCTTTTGTTGATTTGATGAATACTATGTTTGATCCTGAATTATCTGCCACAGTTTCCGAATATGAAGAATGGGGTAACCCTGAGATAGAAAAATACTATCATTATATGAAGAGTTACTGCCCATACACTAATATTCAGAAGAAGAGTTATCCTGATTTGCTGGTAATGTGTGGTTATCATGACACCAGGGTCAATTTCTGGGAACCATTGAAGTATGTTGCCAGACTGAGAGATAATAAAATTGACAATAATATTATATTATTGCATACTGATTTTACTTCGGGACACTCTGGTGCTTCCGGGAAATATGATTACTTAAAAAGAATTGCACTGGTTCATTCTTACGTGCTGACAAAAACCCTTAACTAAGAAGGTTATATGCCATTGGACAACGTAAAAGATTCTAATATTGATTATGAGAGAGTCTTAAAAAGATTTTCAGGTGCCGAGCGAGCAGCAATTATGCTGATTTCACTGGGAAAAGAAGCTTCTTCCCTGATTTTTCAGAATATGCAGCCGGAAGATGTTGAATTGCTTTCTGCTAAAGTAGCAACGATACAAACAGTTGATCCGGATGTCACAGATGCGGTTTTTGTAGAATTCTACGAACTGATTAAAGCCCAACAGTACATCTCACTCGGTGGTGTTGAGTATGCTCGAGAAGTGTTACAGGAAGCTTTAGGTGATGCCCGTGCAAACGAAATCATCAAGAAAATCCAGAGAATGATGCAGATTAAAGGTTTCAACGTTCTTAAACAGGTGGAAGCATCTCAGCTTCTTACATTCATCCAGAAAGAACACCCTCAGACCATTGCACTTATCCTTACTCAGCTTGAACCATCTCAGGCAGCCAGTGTTGTTGCAGAACTCCCTGAAGAGCAGAGAAATGATGTTATCATGCGTTTTGCTTCCATGGAAAGTGTCTCTGAAGCTATGATTAATACTGTAGAGAAAGTGCTTGAAGACCGAATTGACTTCTCACAACAGGGATCAAAATTCGGTGGTGTTACAGCAGCTGCTGAAATCATCAACATGGTTGGTTCTACTATTGAAAGATCCATTCTGGAAGCTCTCGCTGCCAAAGATCCTAAGCTTGCAACAGAAATAAAGAACCTCATGTTTGTATTTGAAGATATCATCTATCTTGATGACAGAACTATACAGAAAGTGCTTCGTGATATAGACCAGAAGGACCTTGCTCTTGCCCTCAAAGGTTCTAACGACGAAGTTAAAGATAAAATATTCAATAACATGTCAGAACGTGCTGCAAACATCATATCCGAAGAAATGGAATATACCGGTCCTGTGAGACTAAGAGATGTTGAAAATGCACGGCAGAATATCCTCGATGTAATCAGGAAGCTTGAAGAACTCGGTGAAATACAGATTTCTAAGGGCGGAGAAGACTTTATAGAATAGGATAGTTTTAAATGAATACAGAAATGAAAGAACTTTTACAAGGAGTCGGAATGCAGATTGAACGCGTTAAAGTATTGAAAGATGTCGATGACGCACAGCTTCTATCTTACCTTGATAAAGAAAATCCTGAGACAATATCACTTGTATTGAACCAGATGGATGCCGAAAGAAAAGCAAATATTCTTGAGGAACTACCGGAATATTTAAGAAATAAAGTCAATAGCAAGCTTGAAGAACCTGAACAAGTCTGAGCCTGATAGGAGTTAATTATGACAAAACCTGCATATTGCGGATTAATCTGTGAAAACTGTGATGCCTTTATCGCATATAAAAATGATGATCAGGCATTAAGAGAAAAAACTGCAGCCTTCTGGTCAAAAGAATACGGTGCGGAAATCAATCCAAACGATATCAATTGTGTTGGCTGCCTTACAGCGGATGGTGTACACATCTCCCATTGTGCTGAATGTAAGATAAAAGCCTGTGCTGAGGGAAAAGGGTTGGATAACTGCGGTCTTTGCAAAGATTACCCATGTGATAAAGTTAATCACGTAGTAAACTTTGTGCCCGAAGCAAAACAGGTTCTGGATCAAATCCACGCTGAGGTGTTTTAACATAGTCTATCAGTTGAGTATTACGACTCGATGAAGTTTTGGAATTCGGTAGAATTTAGAAAATTCATCAACTAATCCAATTTATACAAAGATTACCCATGTGATGAAGTGAATCATGTAGTAAACTTTGTACCTGAAGCAAAACAAGTTCTGGATCAAATTCACGCTGAGGCGTTTTAACATAGTCTATCAGTTGAGTTTTACGACTCGATGAGATTATCGGATTACCATACTCATAGTTTGGTTACATAGGCATTCCTGCCTGCATAATAACGATGTGAATTTGTAACGCTACGCATCGATGGATTTGTCTCCAATTAGTTTGTACAAAGCCAATATAGCCAAAGAGATTATAGCAACTATTCACTCCGAATGAAGTTAACTAGCGTTTAATTCCTTAGACAATTTAGTATATCTGCTGGAAGTCTCTTCTTGAATTGATTATCTTCATTTTCTTTATATGACTAAAGAAAACGAAGCAAAAGAAACGACATCTTTTTCAGATGTATTTTCAGCAAGCTGAAACCATAAATCTTTCCTAAAATCTTTCCAAGGCTTCAGGATTTCTTAACGGAAAAATTTCTTATACAATAGAAAAAGAAGAAAAATGCCGATCGAAGCAAAGTTTGTTAATGATAAATAAATGATTTAGATAATCATGAGTCTCCCATAATTTCATAACATAATGATAATATATGAAATGGATACAGATAACAAAATTTACTTCCTCAATTTTCAATAACTTACATATCAGAAGATTAACTAATAAAAGTTGACCTGAAAATCTTTTAGGTCTTTTTCTTTATATATAAACTTTGCTGAGAAAAGTTTATCAGCAAAAAGCCATGGGATAAATGTCTTGTCACCTTCCCACAGATTAAGATCGAGCAGCTTATCTTTTTCAATCCATTCCAGACTGCCTTCCGGTGAATCAATCATTTCCCCTGAGAATTCAAAAGCCCTGAAAAGGAATACATACCAGTCATTCTTACCGTCGAACATAGGGAATGTAATCATACCTTTCAGAACAGGATTCTCGATTTTCAACCCTGTTTCTTCTTTCATCTCACGTATCACACATTCTTCAGGAGATTCTCCCGATTCGAACTTCCCCCCCGGAGCATTCCATTTTCCTTCATGGTAATCATTCTCTTTTTTGTTTCTGTAGAGCATTAATATTTTATTGTCTTTTTCCAGATAGCATAATGTTGCCGGTATCATAATCGGTCCTTAATGATTTTGGGATTATTGTAGATTTGTATTAATATGTGTCAATAAACAAAAAAAAGCCCATCAGTTGGTTGACGGGCAGAAATACAGAAGTCAGATACTTCTTAGTTTTCAATTTATATTATTGTACACCTGTGAAATTATAAATACACAACTTCTTTGATAAAAAAGGTTGATGGTAACTCTCCAATAAAAGAACTGGAAGTATCGACAAAAAATCTTTTTTTACTGGCAGATTCATTCAAAGATACTGATTCCGGATGATAGAGGATATCAAACCATAAATCATTTTTTTCACTTTTGTTTTTTCTCACAATATCTGGAGGTAATGTAGAGATATTATTCAATCCAAGTGAGTCGATAAAATGAATATTATTGGCAGAATTACCATCGTAAAATTTTATCTTCCTGTTTTTAGTACTTATAATCTTGGGTTTCTTCATACGTTCGTCCTTCGCAATGACTAATGCATTTTTTATGCCAAAACAATTAATTTTATTTTTAATGATAGAGTTTCTGATAAATTCCGTTTAATGTTTGACTTTTACTTTTTTATTAAATGATTTGTCTTTAGTGTCTGATTTTAATATAAGGAATTCAATATATAAATGATAACTGTAAACAATGTAAAGTTTGTTAGTTTGGTGTTAATTATATTTACACTTGCTACCGGAGTATATGCTTTTTCTCCCCAGCAGGAACACTTCAAAACGGAAAAGCTATACGATCAATACCTGTCATGGAGAGCCAGGGGAAACTTCTCAAGCGGTTCCGGGACTTATATAGCCAAGGACTTTATCCGAATGAACGTTATGGATAAAGATAAACGTCTGGTTTCTCTGACTCTGGATTCAGATAACTGGGTTGTCTACAACATGCGAGAGAATATCAGTGTGTTGGGAGATTCTTATAACCCTGTTGATTCACTTCACAAATATATGCTTGAATCTTTCTTCTTCAAGTTCAATACAAGAGATTTCGAATATGTCAGACAATTTGTAACAGATAATAACATAAAGATTACAGACACTCGTAAAAACAGCTTGCAAAGTTTGTGGAAAATTCTCAGTAACGTAAGGTTTGTACCAATTGTCATTGAAAGAGAAAGCAAACATGGAGTATATCGAGTTTACTACAGATCAGACTCTTACTTCACGATAATCTTTCCGGACGATATGCCTGCCCGGAAAGTTCCAGAAGAAATTGTAGTTAAGAAGAAGGAATATTATGAAGAACTGCCCCCCAAAAAAAATGATCGCAGGAAATCCGAGAAAAAACTAGAGAAATCACCCGAGGAAAAACTCAGTGAAGCAGGTAAGATGGATAATCTTGTCAGTAAAAGAAGAAAACCTCTTCCGTCTACTTATGAAGAGTTTTACAACTTCTATGATGACAGTGTACCTGTAAACCCGTCTACAACACTAAAACAGTTTATTGATAAAAACCAGGATAAAACATTCAAAAAGAAACTTCTGAATAACAAAGTAAACAATGTTACCGATTTTCTTATCAGACAGTTTCCGAAACATCACCTGACATCTCATGGAGGCATTCATGAGTTGAAAGTAGATTCATTCAAGAATATGATTTACGGAGATATCGCTGTAGCATCCGTAGCTGATAATGACGGTGTTGATATTATTCCTGTGAACAATTTTAACATTAACGGAAACAGCATAGAATTTGATAACGGTGAAAAGCTTGTTATCAAAGAGCTGAACAACTATGAAATAGATATGATAGCAGACAAGCTGAACTATCTGGTGATGGAACACAGAATAATCGGAACAGACCTGACGAACTTCATTATAACAAGTAATGATGTTCCGGTAACTCTGTCTCTCTATGAAAAAGATGAAAGAACACTCTATGAGTTCAATTCGTATTCTAACATGCTTCTCATGCTTAATACCTACTGGAAAACAGAAGGTTCGTATTTCAGTCTGACAGATATCAAAAAGATTAACAACTATATTGAGATTCATGGTACATTAGTTGTAAAAAGAGAGAATGGAAAGGTCGATTTCGCCGAATGCAAATTTCATCTCAACAAAAATTTCCAGATTGATCTAGCTATAATGGTTTTAAAAACAAATATTGATTTTTAAGGAATAACTATGAAATATTTTGAAACACACGCACATTTAAATTTTGAAAACTACAATCAGGATAGAGAAAAAGTAATACAGGATTCTTTCAAAGCAGGAGTTGAAGGAATAATAAATATCGGGCTTAACAAGGAAACATCTCTTGAGTGTCTCGATATAGCTAAAAAATATGACAATATGTGGGTTGCAGTCGGATTTCACCCATCTGAAGCTCATCTGCTGGATATGGATTTTCTTAAAAAGTATGCATCCAAAAAGAAAGTGGTGGCAATTGGAGAAATCGGGCTGGATTTCTACAGAATGTATCAGCCGGAGAAAGTACAGGTAGAAGCTTTCGAGAAACAGCTTGAACTGGCAGTGGAGCTGGATATGCCTGTTGTGATTCACGATCGTAATGCTCACGAAAAATGCTATGATATTATGAAAGCGTCAGGGATAAAAGAAGCTGTATTCCATTGTTTTTCCGGTGATCTTGCTTTTTCCGAGAAAGTTCTTTCACAGGGATGGTACATTTCGTTTACAGGTGCGGTTACATATAAGAACAGTAAGATGGATTCTGTGATTGCAAATGTACCCAAAAATTTGTTTATGATCGAAACAGATTGTCCGTTTCTCACTCCAGTACCATTCAGGGGAAAACGTAACAGTCCCCAGTATTTACGGTATATAGTGGAAAAGATTGCTGAGGTTAAACAAGTCCCACCAAAAACAGTAGCTGAAACTTCCTATGATAATGCAGTGAGGTTTTTTAATCTCTAAGTAACGGAATAGAATTTGCTCGTTATTAATATAAAAACAATATTAATAAGGAGTAGATTATGTTTTTCTTCGGAGATATGACTTTTGTACTGCTTATCCCGGTTATGATACTGGCATTCTGGACTCAGTCCAATGTCCAATCGGTTTATCAGAAATTTAAAAGGGTGCGTCACAGTTCCGGGATGACCGGTGCTCAAACAGCCCAATATATATTAAGGCGAAACGGTATAAATGATGTTTCTGTGCGTGAAGTGCAGGGAACATTAAGCGACCATTACAATCCAAGGACGAAAGAAGTCTGCCTTTCCTCAGACATTTATCACGGAGCATCCATATCTTCCGTGACTATTGCGGCTCATGAGGTTGGGCACGCCATGCAGCATGCAAACGGCTATGTCCCACTGAATATCAGAGCATCCATTCTGCCTGTAGCACAGTTTGGCTCAGGTGCAGCATTTCCCCTGTTTTTAATCGGATTCTTTTTCAGTTTACCATTTCTCATGGACTTAGGTATAATCTTTTTTGCCGGAGCATTTCTGTTTCAAGTTGTAACCTTACCTGTAGAGTTCAACGCTTCTTCTCGAGCTGTTAATCAGCTTTCAAACGGAATCAATATGCAGAACGAGGAAACCGTCTACTCCAGGAAGGTTCTGAGAGCTGCTGCCCTGACATACGTAGCGTCCACACTCGTTGCTCTTGTTCACCTTATCAGATTAATAATTCTGAGAGGTGGAAGAGACTGATATGCACAAATTTATTCTGGATCAGAATCTTACTCAGCTTGCTAAGTGGCTCAGGTTTCTCGGATATGATACATCTGTTTACAAGAATATCTCTTTCCAGAATCTCTGCCGTATTGCCCAGCAGGAGCATCGTATTATTCTGACCAGAGCTAAAGGACATGTAAGAAAGGATATCAGGTGGCCGATTAGGTACATTGAAAAGGATACACGTCTGGAACAGCTGCGGGAAATCAAATCCATGCTGTTTTACAGCAATGCCCGAATCATGACGAGATGCAGTGCCTGCAACAGAGTACTAAGAGATGTGAACAAGGCTTATATCAGAGATCTGGTTCCGGAGTACGTATACGAAGAACATGACGACTTCCGTTTGTGTACAAACTGCGGAAACGTCTACTGGAAAGGCTCACATTATAATAATATCGTTACTACCCTGAAAGGAATTGTGCTGTAAGGGGGGGATCATTTAACACTAAGGATGAGACATTTATACAACGGTTCTGCGTTGTTCAATGAAATACCCTTCGCAATGGTTCGCTATGCAATCACCTGTCTTCGTTGGAACTACAGCATATACAATTGTTCTTCTTTTCCGTGTCATTCCGTTTCTTCCGAGGTTTACAATGAGACAAACGGCCGTTTGTCTTTACGCGGAACGGAATAATGATTATTGTTCTCTGTATAACTAAGTAACACATAAGAGGAGGCATCAGCATCTCGAACAGAGATCAAGAACATATTTCCTGCTTGCCTCATGTCTTCAAAACTGTATATTATTGTTGTAAAAGGGAAAGGAGACAGATATGCCGATAATTTGGGATAACACATTCAGCGTTGGAATAGAAAGCATAGACTCACAGCATAAAAAGCTGATAGATATATTTAACGAACTTAATGCAGCTCTGCAAGACGGATCGTCATTTGACAAAATGGACGTAATTTTCGGTAAAATAGTTGAATACACTGTCAAACATTTTGCTTATGAAGAAGAGTTATTTGATAAATACAATTATCCGGATACAGAAAATCACAAACGCAAGCACCAGTACATTATCGATGAAATTGAAGCAATGCAGAAAAAGGACCCAAACAAATCAATAGTCAGCCTGGAACTCGTTACATTCCTGCGTAAATGGCTGCAAAAGCATATTCTGAGAACAGATAAAGCGTATTCAGCTTTCCTGGTTGAAAAAGGAGTTGTTTAGAGTAATTTTGTGACCTAAACAAAACTATGCCGATTTTGATAAATCTTTTATTGCAATCTGATCCCTTATTGATTTAGCGATACAATAAGCTAGATTACATGGTACTGCATTGCCTACCATTTTATAGCCAGCTGTCACATTATTGTATAAAAAAACATGGTGATCTGGAAATGTTTGAACTCTCGCGCATTCTCTTACGCTTAGTCTTCTGTATAAATGCTCTTTTCCTGGTACAAATATTCGTTTATTTTGTTCTACAAAAAGCATCTTAGGAGCTTGAGGATGAATAGGTGCATGCCTTCCTCCTGCCTGTATCGTGAATGAAGGCTCATCCCAATTTCTCACCCTATTTCTAGACATGAAAATCGTTGAAAATCCACCAATCATATACTCGTGATTAGGTACAATACACTTATCTTTATTGCTATAATTTTTTTCTAAAGCAGGCAGAACACTATCTTTCAAATCTAATATCGCATCTTTAAGAAACCTCTTATTAGTAATGGGTTTTGGAAAATTAAAGTTTACATCAATGTCTTCTCGAATACCAATAAAGAAAACCCGTTTTCTATCTTGAGGAACGCCATAATTGAAAGCATTCAGCATTGAAAAATGTAATCGATAACCACATTCAGTAAACATTCTTTTTATATTAGACAGAGCTTCATTGTGTCTTTTTGCTAACATACCAGACACATTTTCGGCCACAAAAAACTTAGGTTTTTTATCATTAATTATCCGAATGAACTCAAAAAATAGTTTCCCTCGATTATCTTCGATGCCCCTTAATGAACCAGCTTCACTCCAACTCTGACACGGTGGTCCACCTATAATCCCATCACAATCAGGGATTTCAGTTGAATCAACTAACCTGATAGACCTTTTGTCTAATTTTGTTGAAGGGAAATTCTTAGTATAGGTTTCCCAGATATCTTTATCATACTCATTAGCCCATACAACATCAAATCCCGCTGCTTCAAAACCTCTATCCAGCCCACCTGCTCCAGAAAACAAAGATACTATTTTCATTATTATTTTTCCTCAATATACAGTTTATTTACAAAAAGTGTTCTAGGTGCAGAAATTAGATTCACATCAAATTTTAGAGATGGTTCAATTTTTGAACTAGCATTATGTATTCTAAACGATAATTTCCAATTATTATTTAGTTCTACAATGAGTGTCGTTAATGAATCTTCCTTGAAATCAATATTCAGTATTCGATCCGGTAAAATAACTTGTGGTATTTTGTATTTAGATGTTCTATCATTTATTGGCTTGTTCAAAGTACTATACAAATTATAAGCTTGAATTTCAATGGAATTCTTTGCTTTAATGACTTTGTAGAAGTCTTTTCTACCAATTAGATATTCTATTAAGTTCTTTGCTACTTTTCTCTCATCAATATTGAGAAGTCGTAGGAGCTCCGACTTAAATGCCTTCAATATTGGTATATATACTGAGGAATGGTAATCTCCTAAAGACTGCCATGTCATTTTCCCATTACTTTCGATTCTTTTCTGCCTTAAGCCATCAAATATTGGTCTGATTCGAGTAAAATATTCTTCAGAACATCCAATACCTATCCACTTCTCACCAAAATCAATATCTCCAGATAATCTTGAATGCTTAACAGCCCTATGGTTGTGCTTAGCAGATATTCCAATTTCCCATTTTTGCAAAGCACGAATAATCAGTATGTCTCTAACATCACCTTGTTTACCATGATCATCACTTAAAATTTCTAAATGTAATTCATCTGTTACATCAATTCCATACGATAATCTAGGCTCTAAGTCGATCAAGAAATTAACTGCAAAACTAGCCGACAAAAGATAGCGACTTTGGTCTGTTAATGATAAGTCATCAAAACAATCAAATGCAATATTATAGGAACTGTTCTTTATTATTTGTACCTTTGTTTTACCGATAAGTTTCTCATAAAATTCTATTAGGAGAGCATACTCAAAAGCTTTTCCTGTTCTCATTTGAGCTGACTTAATCCTCATATTCACTCCACTTTTTTTTATAATTCAACAATAATTATGATGTTAGTTTTGTCAAATAACAAGTGAGTCCAATGATAAGATTAATAGTATGTGATGAGATTTCTGTCAAAAAATAACATATCGATTATTTGATCAGATTTTGTTCACCACTCATCCACAGCTTATTTCATGCTGATAGTTACATGGGCTTTGATAGGTATATTGGTGGGTATCTCGTTATAGGAAACGACAGGAATATTCGGCATCACCGGTTCAATCAGTTTTTTGGTGTATACCCTGATTATTGGGGCAACAAGTATCAATGGCGGAAATCCCTGTTTATTCATTTCTTCCACAGCAGCCTGCAGATCTGTATATATAGTGTTCACAATCTCAGGAGGCAGTGAGTTATTGCTTCCCTTCTGCTTGTTATGCAGAACGACTTCAGAGATGGTCTGCTCAATATTCGGGGCAAATGTAATACCATATACACCACCGTCAGATGAAACATACTTCTTCGCTATCGTTCTGTTGAGAGCATACCGTACGTACTCCGTCAGAGTTTCGATATCCTTTGTATAAGCTGCATAATCAGCCAGAGTTTCCATGATTGTTACCATATCACGAATTGACACGCCTTCGTGCAGCAGATTCTTCAGAACCTGTTCAATGTTACCAAGCGACAGCATATTCGGTACAAGTTCCTTAACAACAGCGGCATTAACTTTCTTGAGATTATCAATTAGTCTCTGTACATCCTGTCTGGTAATAATCATATCGGCACTGTTGCGGATGACTTCCGAAAGGTGAGTTGCTATCATGGCAGCTGGCTCAATAATTGTATAACCGTGCATCTCAGCTATATCTTTTTTGTCTTCGGGAATCCATAAAGCAGGTAGCCCAAAGGCAGGTTCTCTAGTCTGTATACCCTTAATAGGTTTCTCGACCGATCCAGGATCAAGTGCCATATAATGGTTAACCAGACACTCACCGGCAGCTATTTCTTCACCCCGAATCTTAATCACATACTGATTCGGCACCAGAGATATATTGTCCCTGATTCTGATAGGCGGTACAATTATACCTGTATCCATGGCAATCTGTTTTCTGAGACTTGTTACCCGTCCCAGAATATCACCATTCTGTTTTTCATCCACTAACGATATAAGGCTGTAACCGATTTCCAGTTCGATGGGATCAACCTGAAGATAAGGAGTCATGTCCGGAGGACCCTTAGGCTGTTCCTCCTGCTTTGCAACCTGTTCCTTCTCCATTTCCTGTTCCTTTACAGCCTGTTGTGTAGACTTTCTCAGGAAATAAGCGAAAGTTACAAGACCTGCTCCAACCGGCAGAAAGAAATACCATGGCATTCCCGGGAAGAAACCAAACAGAAAGACAACAGAACCGGCAACAATAAGCGCTTTCGGTTCGTTAAATATCTGAGTTACAAGTTCTTCACCGAGGTCGGCTTTTGTTCCCGCTCTTGTTACAATAATACCTGTAGCTGTAGAAATAAGAATAGCAGGTATTTGTGAAACAAGACCATCACCGATAGTCAGAACAGTATATCTCTGAAGTGCTTCCGTAAAAGGCATTTTAAGTTGTACAACACCGATTATGATTCCGGCTATAATGTTGAGTACGGTTATAATCAGACCAGCCGTCGCATCCCCTTTAACGAATTTTGCCGCACCATCCATAGAACCGTAAAAGTCGCCATCTCGGCGGATAGATTCCCGTCGTTCACGAGCTTCTTCCTCTGATATAATACCATTGTTAAGATCAGCATCTACTGCCATCTGCTTACCGGGCATAGCATCCAGAGTAAATCTGGCAGCAACTTCCGCAACCCTTCCGGAACCGGCGGTAATAACCTTGAAGTTGATAATAAACAGAATCAGGAAGATAATAAGACCGACGACATAGTTACCTTTTATCATGAACGACCCGAAAACTTCCACGACCTTACCGGCATAAGCTTCACCGAGAATCAGTCTCGTCGTTGCCACGTTAAGGGCAAGCCGGAAAATTGTAACAACAAGCAGCAATCCCGGGAACACCGAGAAATCACTTGGTCTGAGAAGATAGATAGGGGCAATAAGTATAATAAATGCTATCATGAAAGAAATAACCAGAAGAAAATCTACAACAAGCGGTGCCATTGGAAATAAGAGCACAATCAGAATGGATACAATACCAACACCGACGAATATATCACTTCGGCGAGCAATATTTTCCTGCATTTTAGACTTTACTTTAGGCATTTTTTTCCTTTTCTACAATGATTTATTTTTTAAGCTATAAACCTGTGCCAGTATTTCAGCTACTGCACTGAAGAGATCATAACTGATTTCCTGTCCGACTTCCGTTGTTTTATACAATAATCTCGCCAGCGGTTTATCCTCAATAATCGGGATATCATGTTTTCTGGCAACTTCTTTTATTTTCTCTGCAATAATCCTTTTACCTTTGGCAACAAGAATCGGTGCTTTTTCACCGTCAGGATCGTATTTCAAGGCACAAGCAAGGTGAATAGGGTTGGTTATGACAACATCTGCATCAGGAACTTCGTCAAGCATTCTTTTTCTGGACTCAGCCATCATCAGCGATCTTATTCTGCTCCTTACCTGCGGATCCCCTTCCATCTGACGATGTTCTTCCTTTATATCCGACTTGGACATCTTCATTTTTTTATTGTGCATATATCTCGTCAGCATGAAATCACCTGCAGCAATTGCAACAAACACGAACAGGATATTTAGAAGCAATTTCAGGACCAGTGTTGATATAAAGGAGAATATCTGCTCCACACTCAAGTCAACAAGCCCCATAAACTGATACATCTCTTTTCTGATTGTCACATATGCAATCAAAAGCAGTACAATAATCTTTATAACAGATTTCCCCAGTCTTTTCCAGGCTTCGGCATTGAGCAATTTAGAAAAGCCTTTAGCAAAGTTCAAAGCTCCCCAGTTCAGTTTTAGGGTTTTTGTAGTAAACAGCCAGCCAAACTGAATATAGGTAGATATAAATGTCAACACAAGTAATAAAGCAAATAATGGAGCAAGAATGGCAAACAGCCTGATCAGGTAAAATTCAAACAGATTCTGGATATAGAGGACTGAAACCTGATCTCCCATTCGGGACATGGTTTCCGATACAGCCAGTTTTATCCGGCTCATCATGAATCCGCCGCCAATTTTGAAAAACAGAAGGATTCCTATAAGAAATATCGCTGAGTTTACTTCCTGACTCTGTGCGACATTCCCCTGCTCTCTTTCCTTCCGCTTTCTCCGCGACGTCGGTTCTTCTGTCTTCTCCTGTGCTGAATCCTGATCTGCCATATAATTCCTGTATTCTCAGTCCACAGAAATACACCGGGTAGAGAATATGATAGCCTTATTAAACGGTTAAATCTTAATATCAGATTATTTTTTGAATATAGTTATATGTCTCTCTGTTATCTCTGAACATTGCAGAATAATTTTTACTTCTGTCTATTCTGCGAATCCTGCGTTTTACAAGTCGCGAAACATTGGTTTCACCCCAGTTATAGGCGGCAAGAGCCAGAGACCAGTTATCATTATATTTATCTAATAGATATTTCATATACATTGCAGATACTACCAGATTTGTCGGGGGAAACCAGAGCGTAAACTCATGAGCATAATCTGACATGTACCTGGCTGTAGACGGCTTAAGCTGCCCAAGCCCTATTGCTCCCTGATGAGATTTAGCCCAGGGAATAAACGAGCTTTCCGACTTGATCAATCTGTAAAATCTTTCAGTATCAAGATCAAAGGACTTAGCAGTAATTACGGTAAACAGACGGGCTGAGAGCGGATTGTACAGCAGTATCACAACAATTATAATCGCCATCAGTCTGTTCTTAAGTTTCTTCATGAGGTTTCTCCGGTAATCCCCACGGGATCACTTCTTCTTGACTCCACTCATGAGTTTCTTAACGTACAGCAGATTCTGCCTGAATTTCTGATTATCCGGGTCAATCACCACTGCCTTCTCAAAATAGCCATATACTTCTTTTAAAGGCTTTCCAAGCGACAGCATAACAGAACCGATATTATTCACGATATACGCATTGTGATTATCAAGCTCATAAGCTTTTTCAAGCAAAGTCAAAGCTTTCTCATAGTCACGCAGATTGATTGCTTTCTGGGCTTCATTGAAACTCTCTTTAGATGCAACATACTTATCACGTTTGATAGGGTCAATAGCAACTGTTAGGTACTTGGCATACTTGGAGTTATTCAGCTCACACAGCTTCTCGAAAACACCTCTTGCCTGCTCCCATTTTCTCTGCATCAGCATGCATTCGCCATAGGTTACAAGAACAAGATCGTTCTCAGGGAAACTGTCTACTGCCTGCTTAAGGAAATGCTCCGCTTCCTGATACCTGTTCATGGAAACAAGACATAATCCCATGCTGTATTGCACATGGTTCGATCCACCAAGAAACACAGCTTTCTGAAAATAGAAATACGCTTTTTCAGGATTTCCCTTCATCAGGAAACGCTGACCTCTCAATAAATAGTACTTTTCTCTGAATGTTTTAAATATACTCATATTTACTTTCCATTTCTGACTGCATTTATAACATTTTCGAAGATTTCAGTCAACTTTTCAGCCGGAAATTCTTTTATTAATCCTTCTTTCATCAGAAGTTCTGTAGTTTTCTGAGCATTTATTATGCCATTATATGCAATTTCATAAACTTGCTCTCCGGTAAGCTCAATTCGTGCTACACCGTCTTTTACAGCCTGTTCTGCCACTTTTGAGGCTACATAGGGGAATACATTCATATCGTCCATTTTAGGAAGAATGTTCTCAGTGTCGATTCCCTTTTCAGAAGCATATTCCGCCAGTGCTGCAGCAGCAGTTATTGCCATGTTGTCGGTTATCTTTCTGGCACGTGTAACCAGAGCTCCTTTGAGAATCCCCGGGAAACCGAGAGAGTTGTTAACCTGATTAGGAAAGTCTCCTCTTCCTGTCGCCACAACATATGCTCCGGCATTCTTAGCCGCATAAGGATAAATTTCAGGAACAGGGTTAGCGCAAGTGAAAACTATCGGCTTATCCCCCATCGATTCTATCCATTCGGGTTTTACTGTGTCCGGTCCCGGTTTGGAAAGAGCTATCAGAGCATCTGCCCCGTTCATAGCTTCTTCGATTGTGTCAATACGTTCCGGATTTGTCTGCTTGCATAATTCCCATTTACGATAAAAAGCTTTTGCCTGCTCAATATCCGATCTGTTTCTGTGCAGTCCGCCTCGAGAATCAAAAATGATCATTTTAGCAGGATCTGCCCCGTATTTGATGAGCAGTCTGGCAATAGTAGTGTTGGATGCCCCTGCACCGAGAAGTACAATTCTAACCTGATCAACAGGTTTTCCCGTCAGCTTTAAAGCATTGATGAAACCTGCCAGAGTTACTGAGGCAGTACCCTGTGCATCATCATGCCATACCGGAATATCGCAGGATTCTCTGAGTTTGTCAAGCACCTCGTAGCATTGCGGTTGAGATATATCTTCCAGATTCACTGCCCCGAATGAATGCTGACACATTTTAACAAAATCTATAATCTTCTGCGGATCGTTCTGACCGTTCTCATCTCTGCTGTCTATACAAAGAGGTACGGCATCCACTCCGCCGAGATACTTCATGAGAAAGGCTTTCCCTTCCATAACTCCAAGACCACCCGGAGGAGTACAGTCTCCATCACCGAGTACTCGAGTGGAATCACTGACTACAGCGACCAGATTTCCTCTGCCGCTCAGTTCGAAAGATGTATCGTTGTCATCCCTGATTGTTGTTGATACACTGGAGACTCCGGGAGTATACCAGCAGTTGAACCATTGGAATCCGTACAAGCCTGATTGGGGAACAGTCTGGATTTTACCCCCGTAAAATTTATGTGCTTCGAGAGATAATTCTTTGAAGAATATAGTTTTAGCAGAAGCTATCTGTTCTTCTGTGAAGTCGGTTGGGAACATTTCGTCTAAATTATCCATGGATAATTTCAGTTTATTCATTTTTACCTCAATGTAGTTTTATCCGGCTAAGCAATGCGTTTCTATTGCGTTATTCGGTTTCAGGGCAAAAATATAAGTAACGGTTTGGGGAGCAAGGAAAAATAAAAAACTGCCCTTTTTATCAGGCAGTAAATATTTTATCTCAAAGTTTATAATAGCTTAACTCAACTTGATGAAGTGTAAATAACAGTTTTACATTATGTCGTAAAACTTTCTGTATTTATTGTATTTAATTTTCACTGGCTGTAAAGAACTTGTAACCGAATCTGTGATATTCTCTCCCTTATCTGTTTCAACCGAAATCAGCTTGTCTTCAGCTATTGTAACAAGCAGATCATTATATCCTGCCAAATATTTTTTCCCATTTTTCCCTATTAAATTACCCCAGAATACCTTTCCTTCGGAAGTAGTAATTTTATGACATCCTTCCTCAAAGTCATTCAAGGCTTGAGTTTTATTTATCTTTGCTTGCAAGTGCAGGTCATTTATCGTCATTTGATTTAATGTCTCTATCACCTTTAAGCTTGTATCATATTTTGATTCATCATTAATTCCGGTAACAATAAGATATGCAGCTTCTTCAATACCCGATCTCAGTTGTTTTCCAAGAAACTTAATTACTTCCTTGTATTCTCTGTTTGTCGTAGAAACATCGGTTTGGGGAATATAATTCTTATTGAAAGATTTATTGATTAAGTTTTCATTTCCTTTTGATAACTCTACATCAAATTCAATATCAGTATTGCAGTTTGACAAAGCGTAAATGAAAGCAATACCTGCATGAATACCACCGTCCGGTATTGTAACTCCCGCAGATGCAGCAGTTTCTGATTTCACTTCAGATCCCGTATTAAATTCCTTCACAATAACCTTTAAATCATATATATGTGCAAGTTTACTTTTCTGTTCTTCATTGGGATTTATTATAAAATTCCCACTTCTCAAAGCTTCATTGTGTATTTCTGCTTCAAAAAATGAGAGCATATCCTGATTAATCATATCCTGCCCGATACTCATATAGTCCTTACTATTAAGAATTGTATCTTCGAATTCCCTTTCACTCGGTGTTTTGACAGGCATATATTTGTCATCTTCACTAATAGCTTTTATGTTCACTCCAACATTCAGTTTACGGGCAATTTTACCGGGACGACTATAGCCTGATATATCAATCTTGTCACTATCGAAATATTTCTTCATTTTTTCTGTTCGGGAAAGAGGTGCTGACACGCAACCAGCAAGTATTGTGAAGATCAGTACTGATATTATATAAATTATATTATTTCTGGGCATTAGTACACTCCTGATAAGTTTCCAGTGAAAGTTTCATTGGTTATTTAAAAGTCAAGCGAAATATCATAATTTCTTATAGTAAAAAAACTGCCCTTTTTATCGGGCAGTCAATATTATGTTCATCAATTTGCTTATTTGGGTTATGGCTGATCGCTCACGACAACTCGGAAGAATTTCATATTTGTCCCAATAGTATCTATTGTATAGCTCAAATCCTGTGTGGTTGTCAGATAAGTTGACTGGTCGCATACAAAGTCGGGTGAGGGAGAAGCATATATTTTGTAGTAAACTCCATTCAGCTCCGGATACAGATTCCCGTTGTAAAGTCCATCAGTTACTTCGTTCCATTGGAGAACAAGACCGGTAGTTCTTGTCTGACTCAGATCAACCTGTACATTATCAACTGCAAGAGGTGGTATATTATCGATTGAGTAACCGGATAGAGGATCAGATTGATAGAAGCCGTTCTCAAAATGATAGACTACCATGAAGGTTGTTTCA
The DNA here is from genome assembly GCA_942492065.1 of Cloacimonadales bacterium (SeqCode). Classification (GTDB taxonomy): domain Bacteria; phylum Cloacimonadota; class Cloacimonadia; order Cloacimonadales; family JAIOQZ01. The sequence goes on from CALODV010000020.1 coordinate 473,648, forward strand.
TACTCATCAACAGAAAGAGATTGTATGGAGTCAATCATTGTTGGAGCAATAACTGCGTAATTGCTGAGCATCATAGACGGTATTGTGTCCAGATATGTCCAATAGCTGTTTCTTGTGTGCAGGAACAAATCATTACTCATAGTATTCTGTTCGTCTGTTGTTCTTGAATTGTCTGAACTTGGGCTACTTATACCTGATAGTGCAGTTGAAAAATTTTCAAGAGAGCTCAATACTGTACCGTTTAAACTTCTTGTTGGAGAAGTTTCTGTTAGCCGCCATATTGAATAGAATCTGGTATTGCGATACTGAGTGTCCATGGATGCTCTGCTCCAGAGTATTTCTACACGATGTCCCTGATCACCCGGGATATCTGATATACTGCTGATTACCGGTGGAGTGAAATCCACTGCATATTCTGGATAATGCCCGTAACGTAAAACCCAGATGTCATCTGTACCATTATCGGTCTCCCCGAAGAAATCCCAGCCTGCATTAAAGTAAGTATACATAGTCTGCATCTGATTTGTATTTCTGCCGGAACCGCCTGCACTGACAGACTGGCCAGATGTCTGAGTATCCCAGAAGCAACCTGTAACAGTACCGGCTCCTGAACCAACTAACCCTCCTGCATTGCTTGTACTGCTAACTGCTCCACTGCTGTAACAATTTGCTATTTCAGTTGAACTGTGCAAAAACCCGATTAATCCTCCTGCATCACTCTGAGCTGTAACATTACTGCTGCTGAAACAATTAACAACACTCCCATAAACAACGGAACCTACTAATCCTCCCACATTTTGAGCTGTTGCACAATAAACATCACCCGTGGAGAAAGAATTCACAACATCTCCAGAGTTATAACCAACCAGACCTCCAATATTAGTTAAATTAAGTCCGGAGATGAATGCTGAACTTGAACATGATTCGATTGTTCCGCTATTACTGCCGATCAATCCTCCACATGAAAAGCTATCATCAGCAATTACACTTCCTGAGCTATGGCAGTTCAACACTCTATATCTGTAATTGTTTCCTATTAAACTGCCAATATAATTGGAGTTAACAGATACTACGTCACATGAACTTGAACAGTTTGATATGCTTCGATCATCACCTCTGGGATAAGCAAAACCTATTATTCCTCCGGTAAGCTCTTCACCAAAAATACTTCCGGTACAGGTTAAGTTTTCTATCCGTGTCCCAAATATAATGCTCCCGATTATACCTCCTGTGTAATCCTTTCCGGTAATATTTGCATTAGTAACACTTATATTATTAACTCCTGTAAATTAAACCTTTCCTAGAAGTGCTTGATAATCTGAGTCAGGTCTATCTATGAAGAGGCTGTCGATCACATTATTTCCACCATTATATTTACCGGTAAAATTATTTTCAGAATTTCCAATTGGATTGAATCCATGACCTTTATTCCAATATTGTGTATCTCCGGCATTAATATCCGCAGTCTGTATGAAGTTTTTATTCCATTTATTGGGATTCGCAGAAATCCAGAAAAGCTCATAAAGATTACTTATCTGGTATGGATTTGCTGCCTGACCATTTCCGGCAGGAAATGGTAGTGAAACAATATTTCCATCTTCCCAGAACAAATAAGGATAGCCATCGTTTATAATACCACTAAAATCCATATCCCAACAATTTACTGTTCCATTAAAAGATTCACGGGCAAAGTCCCAGCCATAAGCATGATAGCCATATAAGTATTTTGCTTCCTGAGTTGTCAGACCAATACCACCTGCACTGATAGATTGTCCTGAATTATCCATATCCCAGAAGCAACTGTCAATAGATGTTGTTGCATCAATGAATCCGGCAAATCCTCCTGCAACACTATTTGCAGAAACTGCTCCTGTGCTGTAGCAGAATTCAATAGCAGCACCTACACATACTCCAACCAGACCTCCGACATAGTTATCTCCTGCAACATTACCCCTGCTGTAGCAGTTTGATATACTTGTATTGACTTCTGCAATTCCAATTAATCCACCAGCTGCCCAGTTTGAAAATACTGCGCCGGTTGTGTAGCTCTTCAACAAATTTGAGTTATTGCTTTTTCCAATAAGAGCACCGGCTTTACGTGAAGCAGTGATGTTTACATTAGTAATACCTAATTCAGTGATAATTGCATTTTCAGCATATCCGAAGAAGCCCACTTCATTCGAACCTGCTAAATCTATAAACAGTCCATCAATTACATGACCATTACCTTCATAAACACCGGAAAAAGGTGTTGTTGAGTTGCCTATAGGACTAAAACCGTTACCATTATTCCAACCCGATGTTGCAGATGCGTCAATGCTTGCTGTCTGACTGAAATCATCTCCCCAGCACGTTGGATTTTCACTGATCCACTGCAGATGTTCCAGAGTAGAAACCTGATGAGGATCTCCTGTTGGTTCAATTCCCTGCCCAAATAATAATGAAGAAAATAATACAGAAACTATTAATAATATATACTTCATACATACTCCCTTAGAAAACTAATTATACCTTATGTTTAATATTTTAAATTCAATGTGCTTTATTTCGTCAGTTAATAATCCACTGAGATTACCTCAATAAATGATGTAAATTACATCAATGCTTAGTTGTTACGATAAATTGAGGATTTTTTTTGTTTTGGTCAAGGAAATAATATTTTTTAAAGATATGATCGACTTGTATGAATTCCGATTCGCCATTGAATGATTCCATTCAAACATAGTTTATATGGAATTTCATTAATTAATTGAGTGTTCTGAGAACTCAAGTATTATTAAGAGAAGAACAAAGAGTTTTCCATATGATAATATCAAGTAAACTGATTCCGAGCGATATTGTACTGTCAATTCTTGTTTTACAGTGATCTTTAAATTTTATATATGTCAGTATTCGTGGTAGCTTGAAAATTAGTATTTAACAGTTAGTTTCCAATCCGTAATTTTACATCCTCTTAACCCCCTGCACAGAAATTACTTGACACTTGTTACCTATTGAAATTCATTGATACGATAGTTAAAATAGAGGAAATATATGAATTTTGATAAAAAATGGAAACTGGTTATTCCGGCAGGTGATGCAGGAAAAACACTGGAGTTTTCACTTAAAAGTAAAACATCGATAATTGTAATGTCCCTTCTCGGGCTTTTCATGATAAGCATAGTAGCGTCTTTAATATACATAGGCAACTTTAAATCAGAGCTGGATAAACTTAACACTATCCAGTCTGAAAACGCAATTCTCAGGCAGAAAATTACTGCTATTAACTCCAATGTCGATTCCCTTATTGAAAAAATCCATACAATGGAAAAATGGGAAGACAGTATTCGTGCTGATGAAAACTTCAAGAAAGTCAATAAAGAAGTCAGATCTATGGGTACCGGTGGTATGACCTACCGTGATTCACTGTTTGACTCTTACGATAAAAACCTTGGTGACAACTACAACAGTGTATTGAAGAAGCTCAGTCTGCTCACAGCAAGAACTGATTTTGCTTACTCAACACACGAAGATCTTCTCAAGAAAGTTGAACTGAGAGAAGACATCTATCGTTATACTCCATCTATCTACCCCACTTTCGGAAGAATATCCGATCCGTACGGTTGGCGTAAACACCCTATCACAGGAAAAAGATCATTCCACCACGGACTGGATTTTTCCAATAAAAAAGGTACTCCGATTTATGCAACTGCAGACGGTGTTGTCTCTAAAACCTCCTACGGCAGAAATATCGGCCGCATGATTATCATCGAACACAAGTACGGATACAAGACCAAATACGGTCACCTGCATAAATATCTCGTAAAAAAAGGTGATAAGGTTAAGAAAGGTCAGATTATTGCCCTAATGGGAAGCACTGGAAGATCAACCGGATCCCACGTTCATTACGAAGTTTCTTACTATAACAAAACCAGAAACCCTTACAGGTATCTTAACAAACTGGAAAAAGACATAAAACTTACTCGCAGATAATTCCGGAATCAGCTGCATGAAGAAAGCTTATCTGTTTACCAACTCTCCAGAAATAAACCCCAAAATTTTCGATAACATTAATGATGGGGATTTTCTGTGCGGTGTTGACGGCGGAACCCGTTTTCTTCTTGATAAAGGAATAAACCCGGATATTGCAATCGGAGATTTCGACTCAATAGATAAATCCGGAATTAATTCAGAACAAACAATAATCCTAAGTTATCTGTCCGATAAAGACGAAACTGATACGGAACTGGCATTGAATTATATCCATAAGAACAGAGAAAATCTTGGGATAACTGAATGCATAATTATTACTAATGTCTCAGGAAGGTACGATCAACTGATTGGGCTTATATCCAATCTTCAGTATGCGGAGTCCCTTAATCTGCCAACCAGAATAGTTACCGGAACCGAATGCTTAATACTTGTAAAAAGCGGTGTTATAAATAACGTTCCTGTTAATTCTACAATATCATTACTTCCGTTAGACGAAGAAGTTAAAATAAAAAAAGTATCAGGACTAAAATACACATTGACAAATGAGTCCCTTTATAGATACAGAACCAGAGGATTAAGCAACATCTGCGAGAAAAATAGTTTTTCCGTTGAGATTGAAAGTGGTAAACTTCTGGCAGTGTTTGAAGAATGTTAAACAGTCCACACAGGAATGATTATGAGTAAAGAAATTAATTTTGAAGATGCATTTAAAAAGCTTGAGAACATTGTTGATGATCTGGAAAACGGAGTGAATGATCTTGATACACTTGTTAACTTATTCGAAGAAGGGACAAAATTGGTTCAGGTATGTCAGGATAAACTGCATAAAGCTGAGCAGAGAATAGAAGTATTATCACAAACCATTATAGAAAATAAAATGAAAGGAGAAAATGGTGAAGAAGCTGAATCTTAAAAAGGATCTTAAAGAGAAACGAGAATTAATCAATATAACTTTAGACCGTTTCCTGCCAAGGAAAGACGAGTACCCTAAAGAGATTCATAAAGCTGTCAGACATACATTGTTTGCCGGTGGTAAAAGATTGAGACCATATCTCACAATCAGCACATTTCTGCTGTTTTCCGATGAAGTTCCTGTTGTTCAGCCTGTAGCTGCCGCTATTGAACTTCTTCATACATATACTCTTATACATGATGATCTTCCGGATATTGATGACGATGATTACAGAAGAGGTAAAAAAACATGCCATGTTATCTATGGTGACGATATGGCTCTGCTTGCCGGAGATGCTCTCCTGACAGCTGCATTTGAATTGCTGACACATGTACCTCTTTCTGATGAGGTTAAAATCAAGTTAATCAGTGAACTTGCCAGAGAAACAGGAAGCAGAGGACTTATTATAGGTCAGATGATGGACATCGTTTCCGAAGGTAAAAAAATCACCAAAGAGGAATTACAGTTTATACATGATAACAAGACCGGAAAACTTCTCAAACTTGCCATGCGTTTTGGCTGCTATGCTGCAGAAGTCGAAGAAGAGCATGTGAAACGCCTGGAAAAAGTTGGTGAAAAACTTGGTCTGGCTTTCCAGATTACCGATGATATTCTGGACGTTGAAGGTGATCAGAAGAAACTCGGGAAATCTATAGGTAAAGACTCAAAAGTACAAAAAGCTACATACCCCTCACTATACGGGATGGAAGAATCCAGAGAAATGGCAACCAAACTTATTAATGAAGCTAAAGAACTGCTATCTCATTACGGAGAAAAAGCAGATATGCTGAAATTGCTTGCCGACTTTATTTTGACCAGAGATTTTTAATTAAATAAATTGAGAAATTAATGAATACAATAGATATAAAAGTTAAACGACTGTCTGCTGATGCAGTTTTACCTCAGAGAATGACTGAGCACGCTGCCGGATATGATTTGTATGCTGCTAATGTCGAACCGATTGTAATCGAACCGGGAAAAGTTACCCTTGTTCCTACCGGATTATCAATTGAGTTGCCAGTTGGATACGAGGCGCAGATCAGACCAAGGTCTGGTTTAGCTTTAAAAAGCAGAATCGGCGTACTAAATTCACCCGGTACCATTGATGCCGATTATCGTGGTCACGTTCAGGTCATCCTTTTTAATTTCGGGGATAATAATTTTGTTGTTAACAAAGGTGAAAGAATTGCTCAGATGATTCTTTGCAGACATGAAATCGCTGATTTTGAAGTTGTAGAGGAGTTGAGCGGAACAGATCGTGGGGATGGCGGTTTTGGACACACCAGTAAAGGAGCTGAAAATGAATAGTGTTACAAAGCAAGTTACAATAGACACAATTAATAAACTTAAGAAAGATAAAAATGCTGTCATACTGGCACATAACTACCAGACTCTGGATATTCAGAAAGTTGCTGATTTTGTTGGAGATTCTCTGCAGTTAGCTCAGGAAGCTAAAAAAGTTGAAGCCGATATAATAGTGTTCTGCGGAGTACAATTCATGGCAGAAACTGCAAAATTGCTGAACCCTGAAACTAAAGTACTGCTCTCTCACCCGGAAGCAGGATGCCCAATGGCAGATATGGCAACCGGGAGTGACCTTGCCGTCTTCAAAAGTAAATATCAGGATCCTGTAGTTGTTTGTTATGTAAATAGCTCTATAGACGTCAAAGCAGAATGCGATGTTTGTGTTACATCATCAAATGCAGTCAAAATAGTCAGTACTATTCCTGAAGAGGAAACAATAATATTTGTTCCTGACAGAAATCTGGGATCATACATAAATGATCAGCTTGGCAGAGAAATGATTTTATGGCAAGGCTGCTGTAATGTACATGACAGAATGATTACCATGGCTGATGTAAAAAGAGTTCGTCACAGCTTCCCTGATTACACAATTATGGTGCATCCTGAATGTTCTCCAAGTGTTGTCAAAGCTGCTGACAGAGTCGGTTCAACCAAACAGATGGCTGACTTTGCAAAAGATCATGATAACCTTATTTTCGGGACTGAAGTCGGGCTGATTAAACAGCTTAAAGATTTGTATCCTGAAAAGAATATCAGACCGTTGACTGCTAAAGCAACTTGCATCAATATGAAGAAAACTTCTCTCAAAGAAGTTCTGCTCACACTGTCTGAAGAGAAAAACGAAATAATTCTGGAACCGGCGATCGCTGAAAAAGCACTGAGAAGTGTTAACAGAATGCTGGAACTAAGTAAATAAAAGTAGTCCATGGAAACAACTGTAGTAGAGTTGCCTTATGGTAATTACACGATCCTGCAGGAAAAAAAAGGACAACCGGTATCATCAGATACCGCTTTTTTTATTGAGACCATCTGTAATTGCGAAACTCGAGACAACTTAAGAGTTCTCGATATCGGGTCAGGTAATGGAATCATAGGAATTATGCTTGCTCTGATAAACTCTGCATGGAGGTTCTCCTGTATAGAGATTCAGAAAGAACTTTCTGACTTGTGTTATGGTAACACAAAACCAATGAGAAACAGATTTGAGGTTCTCTGTACAGATTTGAAACAGTATAAGGATGATAATTATTTCGATCTTATTGTTTCCAATCCTCCTTTTTACAAAGAAGGGACCGGCAGATTAAGTCCTTCTGAGAGCAGGAATATAAGCAGATTTGAAATTGCCTGCACAATGGATGATATTGTCAGATGTATTGAAAGAAACCTTGGCAAAAGTGGTAGAGCTTTTGTCATGTATCCTGAATTACGGGATAATGATTTTAAAAGTTCTTGCAGTAAATTCAATATGAGAGTATTAACTGAATTTGAGTTTTCCATGAAGAATAACAGAAAACAGATTGTATATAAAATAGAGAAAATGTGAAGGAATTATGCTGGAGATAGTAAATTATACACTTTTTGATGCTGAGCATAAAATACTGGAAATTCCGCAAATGCGAATTGCATCCGGTAAAAAGATTGTAGTTATAGGAAGAAACCGCTCAGGGAAATCACTTTTCCTGAAATCGATAAATGGAGATTATTCCGGGTATGATGGAGAAATACTTCTGAAAGGGAAACTGAACCTGCTTTACCGAAAAAAGAAGAAGACTCTGCTTATTTCAGGTAGAGACAGACTGATTCCCGACAGAGATGCATGGTCTAATTTAATCCTGCCATTTGATAAAGTATCCCATCGTGATGAAGAAAAAATGCTGGATTTTGCGGATCATTGCGGAATCAAGCACAAATTGGAAACAAACACGGAATATCTTTCCAAGTCAGAGAGGAAGGTCCTGGAGATAATCAGGGCTGCAATTATTCGTCCCTATCTTATTTTGCTTGATGATCATGATATTTTCTTTGATGAGATAATGATGATAAAGATTAACAGTGTTCTGGATTATGCTGTAAAGGCGGGAACATCAATTATTGCAACAAGTAAATTTAATATTCCTGATTTTGATTATGTATACAGAATTCAGAACAGTAAGCTTGAACTGATTAATCAGAAGGCAGACCTATGAGAAGAGAACTGATTGTTATTGCTGTTCTATCAGCAATCTGGTTCAGTGTCTGGTATTCAGTCGATTCTGACATGAACTTCAAAAAGTTACAGATCATCGAAGCCTTTGAAGAGACTCCGATAATCGCCTTCAGTTTTAATGACCAGATAATCGAAGATTATACAATCTGGATAGATTCGCTGAATCTTGCTAACCGATACGTCAATTTCACCGAAACTCAGGTTAAAGATTCTCTATTGACCAAGTATGATCTTACTAACAGTAAAAGGCTTCTAAAATCGGTAGATCTTCCGAATGTCACAGAGATATACCCTAACTTCGATGCATTTTCGGAAAATGACATCAATTCAGTGATGACAAAGATTGATAAATACAATAAACAGCTGATAGTTGACTATAATCGGGCTGATCTTTTAAAAAAATACAATGACGTAAGGGATCTGAACAGAAATAAGACGTTGTATTTCCTTGTTTTTCTGATTCTTAGCATCTTTATGGTATTCTTTCTGAGGTATCTCGTAGAAATTCATCAGGCGCATAACTGGAAAGTGTTTATTGAAGCAGGAGGTTCAGAATCAAAGCTTATTTTCATGATTGCACGGAATACCTTGACAGTTGTTGCCCTCAGTTTATTAGTTAATCTGATATTTTGTATCCTGCATGACTATCTTTTATTGAACAGATCAGTATCAGTGAACGTTCCTTTATATGGATTGTTTGTGGCTGTTCAAATATTAGGAAATATCGGTGCAGGTTTATATATTAAGGATAAAATATATGATTAAATTTATACCAAATTCACTCACGGTTCTCAGGATGCTTCTTGTCCCCGTGTTCATTTGGCTGCTTATTGGGTTTGAGCCTGTCAGCACCGGAGTAATCATCGGTCTTGCTGTTTTTGTAATCGCAAGTATCTCTGATTATTTTGACGGACTGCTGGCAAGGAAATATAAAGCTATTTCGAACTTCGGAAAAATCATGGATCCATTGGCTGATAAACTTTTAGTACTTTCAGCTATGGCAATCCTGACTTTTTTCTTTTTCAAGTGCATAGATATCTGGGTATTTGCTGTAGTACTTTTCAGAGAAGTAGCAGTTACAGTGCTCCGTAATTACTATGCAAAGAAACAGATATACATCCCTGCTAACATCTGGGGAAAACTGAAAACAGTCTTTCAGATGATAGGTATCATTACAGCTTTGTTCCTGGCCAGTCTGGTGCATAATTTCGAGCAGGTTCATCAATATAGTGCAATAATTCAAACTATTCTGCGTTATTATTTCTGGTTTGTTGCTTTAGTAACATTCCTGTCTGGATTAAATTATTTCACCGGAGCTAAAAATGCGAAATAAAAGATTAGGCTGTACTATCCTGATTTTTGTTTTAATGTTATCTGTAATGTCCTGTTCAAAAGAGGATAATTCATATTATAATAAAAAGAAAGTAAAAGTTGATCCTAAGAAACCTCTTTCCTGGGGACACCAGCAGAAACTCTATGTTTTCGCTGATGATGTGACATGGACAAGGTTTGGTGACGATATAGTAAAGACTCTTTCAGTGACATATTCAACTACTGAAGAAGAAGAATACTACGAAGTTCTCAGAGCTGATATAACAAAGATAGAACAGTTCTACAAGTTCAAGAATCTGATATTCATCACACCACTGACCTCAATGGATCCGGTCAGTAAATATCTGACTGACAGTTTTAATGATGAGTTTATTAATTCGGTTATCCAGAAGAAAATCGGCTTGTACACTAAAAGAAACTACTGGGCAGACGATCAGCTTATATCATTTATTCTGGCAGATTCACATGCTTCAATCGAAAAGCATCTCACAATCTTACTGGAAAAGAGCTTTGTAAAATTTAAAGAAATATTACACGAAAGAATAGGTCAGAAGGCTTATGGATATAAGTCCGATCCTATTACTACAAAACGTAAAGGTAACAAAGACCTTCCATATGAATTAATGCTTCCAAGAAACTTCAAGTACTTCAGAGGTGGTAAAAACTTCCAATCATACATCTCAAGATTACGTGACAGACCTGATAAGATTATAGGTATCTACTATGAAAAGCTGGATAAGGTTCCTGACCTGCAGAAATGGATGCTTAAAACCAGACAATATATTGGAATGAATTTCTATGAAGGAGATTCTCTAATTGAAAGTTCATTAAAGCTCGATAAGGTAACTGCAAACGGTCTGGACATGATGAAGTTTAACGGAAGATGGGAAAACAATAGAATACTCGTAGGCGGAGCAGTTCAGTTCTACGGATTTTTTGATAAACAAACCGACACGGCTTATCTGATAGACAACTATGTTTATTTCCCTCAAGGAAAGAAACTACCGGCTTTGATTGAACTGGAAGAAATTACAAAATCTTTCAGTCTTAGAAAACAGGAGACATTATGATTAAAAAATCTTCACTCGTGATTTTTTTGATATGTATTGTATTTACCCTTACTGCAGTTGAGAGTATTAAACTCATTGATGTTCCTACAGCAGGAATGCTGCAAAAGGGTGAGGCACAAGTCTATGCTAAAATTTACAGAAACAACGGACTTATGCTGGCTCTCGCGATTTATAGATGGAATTGAATTAGTCTTCCCAGGCGTCAGTGAAGAACACGTCAACAAGGTCCGCTAGGATGCTGTCGTCTTCCCACTCATCCGCATCCTGGAGATCGACCGCGCCATTCGGAAAAACCGTCTCGATGCGTCGGTTGACGGCCAAGAGGTACCCGTCGAGTGTACCGTTGTGGAGGTGGCTGCCGTTCAACCTGGCTGGCCAGAAATTGCTACCGTTGAGATCAACAACCTCAAGACGAAGCTGCGTGCCAAAGTCTGTAACGCTGCATCGCCTGTTGGTGAACTTGTTTGCATTGATATTTGAAATCAATATATCGACGACGCCATCCGCATTGAAGTCACCGGCACTCCACGCGGCAACAGCACGGTGAACGTTCTCATTCCAGATGTTGAAGTCAGATATCGACCACACCGTCCAGATTGGCATCGCCCGGCAAATACGGGTTGCCTGACCCAGGGTTCAACGCGCCCGCATCGATGTAGCCATTGATCGAGGTCCAGCAGATCAACGACATCGTCCTTCCGATGGGTCGAATGCGGGTTGTTCGTCCCGCATGATTTAATCACAGGGCGTCGATATCGTCAATGTCGCAATTGCCGCGGCGTCAATCGAGCAGAGACGTTCAAGGTTGTTGACAGATGGGGCGTCCAGGTCCCCGTCGCCGTCCACGTCGAGTCAGCCAACACGCTATGGCTGTCTGATTCTCCCAGGCTCTGGCCGCTGTCGGAAAAGTTGCCGCTGCCATCGTTCAACCAGACCCGGTTGACTTGACCTTCCAGATCAGCGTTGGCGACGAAGGCGTCCAGGTCGCCGTCGCCGTCCAGGTCGCCCAGGGCCAGGCCATAGCTCAGCGAGCTGCCCAGGCTCTGGCCGCTGTCGGTGAAGGTGCCGCCTGCCGTCGTTCAGCCAGACCCGGTTGCCAGGTTCTAGTTGGCGACGAAGGCGTCCAGATCGCCGTCACCGTCCAGGTCGCCCAGCGACACGCTGACGCTGCTTTGGTTGCCGAGGCTCTGGCCGCTGTCGGTGAAAGACGCCGCTGCCGTCGTTGAGCCAGACCCGGTTCGTGTTGCCGCCAGCGTTGGCGACGAAGGCGTCCAGGTCACCGTCGCCGTCCAGATCGCCCAGGCTCACGTCATGGCTACGGTGATTCCCCAGGCTCTGGCCGCTATCGGTGAAGTTGCCACTGCCGTCGTTCCGCCACACCCGGTTGGCTTCACCATAATTTCCGACGAAATAATTGGCGACGAAGGCGTCGAGGTCGCCGTCGCCGTCCAGATCGCCCAGCGCCACGGCTCGTGCTGGTGTCACCGTCCCCAGCGTCTGGCCGCTGTCGGTAAAGGTGCCCCTGCCGTCGTTCAGCCAGACCCGGTTCGGGCGCCGACCGGGTTGGCGACGAAGGCGTCCAGGTCGCCGTCGCCGTCCAAGTCTCCGGCATGAACGGAGCTTGCTCCAAAGGCTGAAGTAGTGATTACCTGCTGGGGGCCGAACTGGCCGAATCCATCGTTCTCATACCAGGCTATCTTATTGTCGTTTCTAGACGGCGACGAAGGCGTCCAAATCGCCGTCGCCGTCCAGATCGCCCAGGCGACGCGAGCGCCCGCGTCCGGTCCCCGAGGCGCTGGCCAGCTGTCGCTGAAGGCCGTCCGTGCCGCCCTGCCGCCGTCGCGACACCAGGCGATGATGATCGCGTGGTGCGCGTCGAAGGCCTCCAGGTCGCCGTCGCCGGCGGCGTGGCCCAGGCCGGATACGTTGGTGACGATCCGTCCAACGCATCTGGCCACGGTGACGCCGGGACGCTGACGTCGCCGTGGGCGTGTTCTCGAGGCTGCGGCATAGATCGTCGGTGAGTGCGTATCGCTGAGGTCGCGACCGCCAGAGCGGGGATCGTGGCCGTCGCCGACCGTCGCCGCCGGTCCATCACCGCCGGTGCGGGGGTTCGTCGCACCGCGACGATCGTACCGTCGGGCAGGGCGGCCATGGTCCACGGCCGATGGCGATGGCCGGCCGTCGTCGCACCAGCGTCGCCGCACCGTCCGTCTCACGGTCGGCCGCAGGTTGGCGAGTCGCATTCCGGGTCGCCGGTCAGCGTCCACGTCGCGGCGAAGGCCCAAATCGACCGTCTCCGTCGACCGTCACCAAGGTTGCACGTCTGAGTTCGGACCGAGCTGGCCATGTGGAGGAAAAGCTGCCGGTGCCGTCGTTCAGCCACACCCGGTTGTTCGTCGCCGACGTTGGCCACGAAGGCATCCAGGTCGCCGTCGCCATCCACATCGCCCAAGGCCACGTCGAGCTGCCATGTGACTGCGATCGCCCAGGCTCTGGCCGCTGTCGGTGAAGTTGCCGCTGCCATCATTGAGCCACACGCGGTTCGCCTCGGCCGAGGTTGGCGACGAAGGCGTCCAGGTCGCCGTCGCCGTCCACGTCGCCCAGGACGCCACGGCCGTCGCTCGTCGTGATCGCCCAGCCTCTGGCCGCTGTCAGTGAAGTTGCCGCTGCCGTCGTTCAGCCACACCCGGTTGGACTGGACCCGAGTTGGCGACGAAGGCATCCAGGTCGCCGTCACCGTCCACGTCACCCAAGGCGACACGCCGCACCAGCTGGATGATTGCCCAGGCTCTGGCCGCTGTCGGTGAAGTTGCCGCTGCCGTCGTTCTCGTACCAGGCAATCTTGTCGTCCAGACAGGATGCCGAGAAGGCGTCCAGGTCACCGTCGCCGTCCACGTCGCCCAGGCCACGTCCGGCTGTTCGCGTGATTCCCCAGGCTCTGGCCGCTGTCGGTGAAGGTGCCGCTGCCGTCGTTCAGCCACACCCGTTGGGCGGCTCAGAAGCCGGTTGGCGACGAAGGCATCCAGATCGCCGTCGCCGTCCAGATCGCCCAGCGCTCACGCGTTCGCTGGCGAGATCGCCCAGGCTCTGGCCGCTGTCGGTGAAGTTGCCGCTGCCGTCGTTGAGCCACAGCACGTCCAGAGCACCCAAGGTCTGCTACGGGTGGCGGATGCACGGGGTCTGAGCGATCTCGCCGAAATGGCCGCTCGCAGGGTCCGGCGAGCACAATGACGATCGCGTCGTGTGGCCGTTGTTCGACACGTCCTGTCAAGTCGGCGGTCACCGTGGCGGTAGCGAAGATTGCCGCACGGCGGCCGCCGTGGAGCCATAACCCTGCCGTCCCGTGTCCGTCAGGTTGCCACGGCGTCCAGGTCGATGGTCTCGTTGATATCACCGACGCCATTGGCCGGTTCCACCGCCGTCACTCGTCGACGTCGCCGACGAACCCACCCCCGTGAGTGTGTCGTGGAGAAGGCAGCGGTGACCGTGCCTCACCGTCGCGTTTTGTCCGGTCGTTGTTCGTGAAGGTGATCCGTACCGCCTTCACCGCTTCCACGACCGCCGAGAAAAGGGACTGCCGTTGATTTCGTCCAGCGAGAGATCGGATTCGCGGTTTAACCAGGTTGGCTCCATAACGATAATTTGGCGTCGTCGTCCAGAGTCGTTGTCGCCGTCCGATCGCCCATCGGCTCACGCCATTGTCCACTTGCCAACTTGGTCGCTGTCGTGAAGCTGCCGAACTGCCATCGTTCCGCTGCACACGCGGTTGGCTTCGCCGTTTCGAATTGTTGGCGACGAAGGCGTCGAGGTCGCCGTCACCGTCCACGTCCCCCAGGCTCACGCCGTCAGGTGGCTGTGATTGCCAGAATCTGGCCACTGTCATCTCAAAGTTGCCGCTGCCGTCTTTCACCCAGACGCGATTGCGCTGACTATGTTGGCGACGAAGGCGTCCAGGTCGCCGTCACCGTCCACGTCGCCCAGGCGTACGCTCCAACTTTCCTCTTGATTGCCCCAGGCTCTGGCCGCTGTCGGTGAACTGCCCGCTGCCGTCACCCAACCCACCCGGTTGCACCTTTCCCACCGCCGGTCCTTCACCTCGGTTGACGACGAAGGCGTCCAGGTCGCCGTCACCA
>CALODV010000021.1:0-2578 GCA_942492065.1 Cloacimonadales bacterium (SeqCode)
TATTCCACACAAGCTGTCTTCGCCATGATGTATATGTCTATAAGTTTATATATAATAAGTCGAGTTTAATGATATAGTCGGGAAATGTACAAAATTGCCTCCATTTACCAAGTAATCTTGTTAGTATTAGATCCCGCATAGAATAACTTTATAGGCAGTCTAATCTGTTTCCAAACAATCCCACAATAGTTCATTTGTTGCATTTGAAGTTGTACATATGGCGCTGATTGGTATTGAAAATATATTACAGTCGACGTCTGTGTAGAAAATATAACTGTAGCTGTTTCATGCATTCAATCGACAAAAGTCAGCGCGGATCGCGAATAAGCCGACGTCACCGCCGAGAAAATAGGTTGGATTTCATTATAGCATCAACACTATGGGACAAATGTATTCATCTTTATTTCGTCAAAATAAAGATGAATATCATGCAACAAAACAGAAAAAGATAAACAAAAGTAAAACAAAGTAAATCTGATATATGCCTGATCCACACTAAGTACATTTAGCAGTGATCAAATTATACAAAAATAAGATCTAACTTATTCTATTTAAATGTCACACTTATTGATAAGCTTTAATCAATTCAACAAACAAAATCATCATGATCATCACCATCCGAAGACGGAACTATTTGGACGTTCTTTCGGTTCCATGTAAACTGGAGTACCTGCGAGACGTTAAGAAAAATGTCGCAATTTTTCAAAAAAATATTCCAATATATTTTGGCCAGTTGTTGATATTTAATCCAAAACTTTTCATATTCATATTGTTTGTTGGCTCTTTCTTATAATGATCAATACCATGATGGCATGACAAATATCAAGCATTGGCTGCAAGTTCCTTGGATGACCTGAAACCTTATTGTGTATCGAGACTGCACTTCAATCGATCTTGATACTACCCATCTTTTTGAAAGCCATCTCAGCTTAATGCACTGATTTAATAATTTAATTGATTGCACAAATTTTGTACAAAATTGGATTGTACAAAATACCCTGGTACTAAATTGCACTGTTGTCTTTTCTGCTGTAGTATGAACACTGCTTCAGTGCGTCAACTCAAACCAGTGCACTATGTTCGTACTGAGTGGAGATCGGTCCACTGTGAAGTGTGAACTGCAGCCGACTGACAATTATAGCCATTAGCTTCTATGAGTTACTTGACAGCAAATATTTGTTTCTATCTTGTCTGGCTGCTTGCCAATAGCTGTTAATTACTTTAAAACTTATCTGATGTTATTGACCATTCCTATGACATTGACATGTATCTGCTGTGAGAAATGTGATACCGGTACACTTCTTGAAATTCTTGGCTGAAGCAGGCTTGCTAAACTGCATTACTAGCTTGGTTGCTGATGCTATGATTTAGTCGAGTGAAGATGTTTTTTTCTAGTGTATCCGCCAGCGAAATCATTACACAAATTGCTGGAACTTCATGGTGTTGGCAATGCTTGATCGATCATCCAGCAAAAGTTGGATCTAGGGATGTTTTGAGTAATGTATGTGACAGACCATTGACAGACCATCTGCTTTAATAATAATTATTTATAAAAGTTATAATATTAATTTAATGTTCAAATGATTCTTCATGGTTGACTATAGCAAACAAAGCATGTAACCACGATTGATCTACAACCACATATTCTTAACTACAATGGCTGACTACAGTACATGATTTCCAGATGATTGAACTATTTGGTCATCCATCTATTCTGTATCAATCTAGATGCAATTGCTTGAATTGTAACCATGGCCCATTGGTACAATGTGCATGCTCACGATTAATCATGGTAAACTACAGTAACTGTTCTAACATGGCTAGCCATTGCTTTTTGTGGTAGAACATATATAATGTATGTATTATTTATTTTACATTATATATAACCACAGGATGCAACCATGGTTATCTCGACGAACCATGGTTAACTACCATGAGGATACAGCGGAATGGCTACAAACTAATAGAACATCCGGGCTAAGCAGCTGCTATGGTATATTGTTAGCGTGCGCGACACAATGCAATAAGTGTAATAATGGGTTTGTAATGTTGCATAATATCTTAACATAATGTTCCGCGGACTACAACTTACTGCTACTACTAATACAAGGCGGCGACTTAATTATAGTTACAGCTGCAGCTAACCTGATGCAAATATCAATGGCCATAATAGAAACACGGTACGAACCAGACACGAGTGAAGCGAGGCAAGCCGCAGTAGAACACAGAAACAGCAGCAACATTGTCGGCTTAACACAGACCAGCAGAGCTCTGTCCGAGGTTTCGTAGACGTCGTCAAACCTTCTTCTTCAGTTTTAACTAGTTTTCAACAGCTAAAGCCGGATATAAATAAGTCGTTGCAGGCCTACTCGTTGTTGCAGATATGCTGTGACTGTATTGGTAATGGAAACTTAGCTGCCTGCCACGAGTCAACGCGCAATCGTCTTAATGCGAGCGAGAACAATGCTTAATATAATTATAGAGAAGTAATTACGGGTCGTGAGTGTTGTCGCCTGCTCTCTGTGCGAAGGCTGCGTGCACAAGCACCTACAGCGCTGGGAGGCAATGATTACTTGCT
>CALODV010000022.1:0-2987 GCA_942492065.1 Cloacimonadales bacterium (SeqCode)
TCGCCGGCGGTAGACTAATTCTTGGTGGCCTATTTCCGGTGCACATGCAGTTTAAAATCAACGAGAAACAATTTCACTGCATATCAGAAAAATTAATATCAATTAAGACGAAATAATTGTCAATCCATCCTATGTATTAAATTACTACAAATTACTGCATAGTGTCTTGTTACAAGATGTGATTCAATTTGCTGAAGTGTATCAAGAGCAACACCAACAACAATGATCAGACCTGTACCACCAAAGTAGAAAGGTAACTGAGTCCACTTTTGCATAAATTCCGGTAATACCGCAACGAAAGCAAAGAAAATTGCTCCCGGCAAAGTGATTCTTGTAAGTACATTATTAATATATTCGGCTGTTTTCTTTCCTGGTTTACGTCCCGGAATGAAACCGCCGTGTCTTTTCATATTATCAGCCATTTCTATAGGATTTAATACAATAGCTGTATAGAAATAAGCAAAGAATACGATTAAGGAGACATATACCACAGTGTATAAGAATGCACCCGGTGAAAGATAACTTACAATCGCAGCCATAGCATCGCTGTCTTTGAAGAAAGAAGCTATAGTTCTTGGGAACATAATTATTGATTGAGCAAAGATAATTGGGATCACACCGGCTGTATTCACTTTAAGTGGAATATGTGTGGATTGACCGCCATATACTTTACGTCCGATAACTCTTTTCTGATATTGTACCGGAATTTTACGCTGTGCTTCTGTCACTAAGAGAACTGCAGCAGTAACTGCTACCATTATAGCAACATTCAGTAATGCCATGAAAATACTTAAAGATCCGGATTTAACCATGGAGAACATGATTCCGAACCCTTCCGGATATCTGGCAATAATACCTGCGAAAATAATTAATGATATACCATTACCAATTCCGTTTTCAGTAATTTGCTCTCCAAGCCACATGATTACCATTGTACCTGTAACAAGTGTTGTTACAGCTGTGACAATAAACATGACCTTGTTCATCATTACTGCCGGAACTCCCTGACTGTTTTCGATAGAAAGAAGCCAGAGACTGATAGCAAATGAGTTAAATGCTGCAATAATAAGTGTGCCGTACCGTGTGAACTGATTCATCTTCTTCTGGCCTTCAGCACCTTCTTTTTTGAGCTTTTCAAAATAAGGTATTATACTTCCCAATAATTGAATTACGATAGATGCAGTAATATACGGCATGATACCGAGTGCAAAAATGGAAGCACGTTTGAAGTTACCTCCAACAAATAAATCAAATAATCCGAACAATGTGTTAGACTTTGAGCTGAAAGCTGACTGAAGAACACTTGCCGAAATTCCAGGTGTAGGAATATAACTTCCTAATCTGTAGACTATAAGAATCAGTGCTGTAAATAGAATCTTTCTTTTAAGATCCGGTACTTTGAAGACATTACTTAAACTTTGCAACAATTTAAACTACCTCCGCCTTTCCTCCGTTCTTTTCAATAACTTCTTTTGCGGTTTTTGAAAACGCATTTGCCTTGATTGTTACTTTCTTGTCGAATTTTTCTTTTCCTGTAGCAAGAATCTTAACAGGTGATTTTTTGGTTTTACCAATATGCTTGATTACACCGTGTTTTTCGAGGCAGGCAATATCAATTTCAGTTTCATTGATTTCCTGGATTCTCTCAAGATTAACTACGCGGAAATGAACTTTAAAAATATTTTTGAATCCACGTTTAGGTAAACGACGCTGGATAGGCATCTGACCACCTTCAAACCAAGCAGGAATATTTCCGCCGGAACGTGATTTCTGTCCTTTATGACCTTTACCAGCTGTTTTACCGGTTCCGGTTCCTTCACCTTTACCAAGACGCTTTTTTCTATATTTGATTTCAGGTCTTTTAAGTTCATGAAGATACATTTCTACTCCTTATTAACTACTCACCGTCTTGAATTTCTTCAACTTTTACAAGATGAGCTACCCTGTTAATCATCCCTCTGATAACAGGATTATCATCATGAATGCGAGTTCTGTTAATTTTTCCTAAGCCTAATGCTTTTATTGTTCTTTTCTGATCTTCTTTTCTCTTTATTGTACTGCCAGTTTGTGTTATTTTAAGCTTCATCAGATACCTCCCGACCGATAATTTCGTCAACAGTTTTACCTCTGAGCTTAGCCGCATCCTGTATGGTTCTAAGAGCTTTGAGACCAACAACAGTTGCTTTCACAACGTTAACAGGTGTGTTAGATCCCATGGATTTAGTCAAGATATTCTCTACGCCGACTGCTTCCATAATCGCACGCATAGGTCCACCGGCAATAATTCCGGTACCTGGTGCAGCTGGTTTCATAAGCACTTTACTTGCACTGAATTTAGCTTTGATTTCGTGAGGAATGGTTCCTTTGATGATAGGAACTCTGAACATATTTTTGGCAGCTCTTTCTTTAGCTTTTCTAATTGCATCTACGATTTCGTTTGCTTTACCGTATCCAACTCCAACCATTCCGTTTTTGTCGCCAACAACAACTGTAGCGTTAAAACTGAAGTTTCTACCACCTTTTACTACTTTAGCAACACGGTTTGTATCAACAATCTTTTCCACTTCGAATTCTTGCATCTGTCTTCTATTTTGCATCATAAGAGTCTTCCTTATACGAAGTTGCTGATTCCAGCTTCTTCAGCTGCTTTTCGTACGCCTTCAGCCAGAGCTTTTACTCGCCCGTGAAATCTGAATCCGTTTCTGTCAAAGCATACTTTTGTAATGCCGGCAGCAATCGCTTTCTTACCTAATTCATATCCTACTTTGTAACTTTTTTCAGTTTTCTTAACATTTTCCATTGCAGGAAAATCTTTTGAAGCTGTAGACATAGATACGCTTGTCAATCCGCATTCATCATTTACAATTTGAGCATAAATATGTTTAGCACTTCTGAAAACAGTTAAACGTGGACGTTGTTCTGAACCGCTTAAATGCTTACGTATAGCTTTTTTACGACGCATTCTTGCTTTGCTTTTAATGTATGTT